>NZ_JAIVKY010000026.1 GCF_020524325.1 Sutcliffiella horikoshii | reverse complement strand
GGTCTTGTAAACTAAACTGTGTAAGTAAAAGAGCGTACGACTTTTACTTCGCAGTTTAGTTTTTTTCTTGTTAAAATTATTTTAACTAACTGGGGGGATGATCGGTATGACCAAGAAAGATCGTAATGCTAAAGCTAATGATTTAGCGAAACAAATCTTAGAGAATTACCAACCTGAATCGGTACAAGATATGCAAGAAGCTTTAAAAGATATTTTTGGCCCTATGTTTGAATCAATGCTAAAAGGTGAATTGAATCACCATTTAGGTTACGAATCTAATAGTAAACAGAAGAAAGATACACCTAATAGACGTAATGGTTATGGGAAGAAAACTCTTCAAACAAGCTCAGGAGAAGTAGATATACAGGTGCCACGTGATCGAGATGGCTCTTTTGAGCCTCTATTGATTCCAAAACGAAAAAAGAATATTTCTGAAATGGAAGATAAAGTGATTGCCATGTATGCACGAGGAATGTCTCAGCGAGATATCTCCTCTACCATTGAGGAAATTTACGGTTTTTCTATTTCGCACGAGATGGTCTCCGACATCACGGACAGTATTATTCCTGAACTTGAAGAATGGCAGCTTCGTCCGTTGCAGAGTTGTTACGCTTTTTTATTCGTTGACTGTATGTATACAACAATCCGAAATCATCATGAAACTAGGAAATATGCCGTCTATACTATCCTTGGTTATACGATGGAAGGAAAAAAAGACATTTTGGGAATATGGCTAAATGAAACAGAAAGTAAGCACAAGTGGATGCAAATCTTTGATGAAATTAAAGCCAGAGGTGTAGAAGATATCTTTTTCATTTCAATGGATGGAGTAAGTGGTTTAGAGGAAGGCGCAAAAGCCATTTTCCCTGAAGTATTGGTTCAACGTTGTATAGTACACTTAATTCGCAACTCTGTTCGTTATGTTCCAACTAAAGATTATCGATCATTTACTCAGTCACTGAAAACTTTGTATGGTGCCCCAAATTTGAAAACCTGCCAAAATGCTTTTGAGGTATTTGAAAAGCAATGGAATAAGTATCCTGGCGCTATTGAAGTTTGGAGAAGAAACTTCCACCATATAGAACAACTATTTGATTACGGCAGTGCGATTCGAAGAATCATGTACACCACAAATGCAGTAGAAAGCATCCACTCTAGCTTTAGAAAGGTCACCAAAAAAGGCGCCTTTCCCAACGAGTATGCTTTATTAAAGCTGCTCTTTTTACGTATTAAAGAATTAGAGAAGAAATGGGAAAAGGGCTTCGTCCAAAATTGGCCACAAGTGATGAACCAATTATTAATCAATGATAATCTTAAGGGAAGAGCTGTTAAGTACCTCGATTAAGAAAACTTACACAGTTTATTTGACACACCCT
>NZ_JAIVKY010000025.1 GCF_020524325.1 Sutcliffiella horikoshii | reverse complement strand
TGAGCCTCCTGATATGAACGAAACTGTCAAGGCCCCCACTCTTCTAGGTGTTTTTGTTTTGTTTTTGTGCAACTCTAAGAAGAGAAGCCGATTCTACTTCTTTTTCTTTTAAGCGTTTGTTGTTAGCGTTTACGCTAGGTTAACTCCTTCTTTAGCTTACAAACTTTCCCCTCATCCCATGGAATGGTTGTCAAGTGCTCTCCTTGACTGCCATTCCATGGGATGAGACGATCTTCAAGCTAAAGAAGGATTAATCTTACTCCTCCTTGTTAAAGAAGGTAAGAACACGGCACGAAGGCAAAAATTCAACTGCGGTTAGCATCCTGATATTCGTGGGTTTTCACATAGTATCTTTCCGTATAAAGGACTTTTCCACTAACTCGGCGCGTGCGTTAATCTATTTAGATATAGCACAGAGGAGGCGCGTGGATTTTCCTTTCCGGTTTTTAACTTTGCCTTCGAGCCCTATTCTCAGGCTCCTTAATAATACACTTTTTGCTTAGAAAAGTTACTTATTGAGCGTGTGGCACATCCTCAACCTCTTGCATAATTGCCCAAATAAAACCAGCTAGTTCTCTGGCAACTGCGGTTATGGTTTTGCCTTTTTCTTTCCCTTTTGAGACTAATCGATAATATTTTTTGTATAGTCGATTTTGAGCTTTCCAAGATATTGCTTGGATCGTTGGCGGTAGCCCATCTTGCCTTCTTTTCAAATTTCCTTTGACAGCGGGCTGATACCGGTAACTCCAAGCAGCCTCTACTAACAATCGGCGTACATGACGGTTTCCTGTTTTGGTAATTTCGCCTTGCTTCCTGGTATCTCCACTTGAATCCTCACTAGGAATTAATCCGACATATGCCATGAAATGCCTAGGAGTAGCGAAACGCTTGAAAGATCCAACTTCGGCTACAATACTTGTAGCCGTTAAAGTGGCAACTCCTCTCAAACTTTGAAGTGCTTGGATTTTTGGTGCGTGTTTACCTTCGGTAGCTTCTTGGGTAATTTCTTCATCTAGTCGTTTAATTCTTTGAGTTAATTCTTTTAGTTGATGATAGTACTCTTGAATTACCATTCGTAACGATGCATTCTCAAACTTTAATGTATCTAACCATCTGTAGTATTTAACCGTCCATTTATTAACTCCAGCTGGCGACTTAATATCATGACGGAGAAGAAATTTACTTAAACGATGCTTGGCTCTTAGCTCATCTTCTTTGGCATCTTCTCTGCATCTAATGAGATCTCTCAAAGCCTCATCTTCCGAGTTAGGTACATAGATAGAAGTCAACTCACCGGCACGATGTAATTGAGCTAGTCTGATGGAATCCCTACGATCTGTTTTAATTCTTTCTCCTGGCCTTTTTGGAATAAGAGATGGAGCTATGACATCGCAATGTACACCATGAGCAAGAAACAATCTATACAATGGATATCCAGTTGGACCAGCTTCATAGCAGAATCGAAGATTTTCTTTATTTCCTAACTTTTTAATCAACTTTCTAATGGCATCATTCGTGTGTGGGATAAGTCCCCAGTATCTAGGTGCTTCTCGTCCCTCTTCAGCAATCGCCACCGCAATTTTTTCTTTAGATACGTCTAAACCTACATATTTTATGGTATCCTGCATAATAACTAGCTCCTTCCGTAATGTAGCTCTGATTTGGTTTGTTTTTTTCAGTAAACATTCTAACCAAATTAACCTACGATTTTACGAGTAAGGAGCTAGTTTCGTTCATGATAACTCGGCT
>NZ_JAIVKY010000023.1 GCF_020524325.1 Sutcliffiella horikoshii | reverse complement strand
ATCTTAGTAATTTTCTTTATAGATATCATCGCTGATATCGACACATGACCAAATTGGTCAACGGTTAAGTTATTAAGGGCGCACGGTGGATGCCTTGGCACTAGGAGCCGATGAAGGACGGGACTAACACCGATATGCTTCGGGGAGCTGTAAGTAAGCTTTGATCCGGAGATTTCCGAATGGGGAAACCCACTGCTCGTAATGGAGCAGTATCCTTATCTGAATACATAGGGTATGGAAGGCAGACCCGGGGAACTGAAACATCTTAGTACCCGGAGGAAGAGAAAGCAAACGCGATTTCCTGAGTAGCGGCGAGCGAAACGGAATTAGCCCAAACCAAGAGGCTTGCCTCTTGGGGTTGTAGGACACTCAACATGGAGTTACAAAGGAACGGGGTAAATGAAGCGATCTGGAAAGGTCCGTCATAGAAGGTAAAAACCCTGTAGTTGAAACTTCGTTCCCTCCTGAGTGGATCCTGAGTACGGCGGGACACGAGAAATCCCGTCGGAAGCAGGGAGGACCATCTCCCAAGGCTAAATACTCCCTAGTGACCGATAGTGAACCAGTACCGTGAGGGAAAGGTGAAAAGCACCCCGGAAGGGGAGTGAAATAGATCCTGAAACCGTGTGCCTACAAGTAGTTAGAGCCCGTTAATGGGTGATAGCGTGCCTTTTGTAGAATGAACCGGCGAGTTACGATCCCGTGCAAGGTTAAGTCGAAGAGACGGAGCCGTAGCGAAAGCGAGTCTGAATAGGGCGAATGAGTACGTGGTCGTAGACCCGAAACCAGGTGATCTACCCATGTCCAGGGTGAAGTTCAGGTAACACTGAATGGAGGCCCGAACCGACTCACGTTGAAAAGTGAGCGGATGAGGTGTGGGTAGGGGTGAAATGCCAATCGAACCTGGAAATAGCTGGTTCTCTCCGAAATAGCTTTAGGGCTAGCCTCATGTGTTAGAGTCTTGGAGGTAGAGCACTGATTGGACTAGGGGTCCTCATCGGATTACCGAATTCAGTCAAACTCCGAATGCCAAAGACTTATCCATGGGAGTCAGACTGCGAGTGATAAGATCCGTAGTCAAGAGGGAAACAGCCCAGACCGCCAGCTAAGGTCCCCAAGTATACGTTAAGTGGAAAAGGATGTGGAGTTGCTTAGACAACCAGGATGTTGGCTTAGAAGCAGCCACCATTTAAAGAGTGCGTAATAGCTCACTGGTCGAGTGACTCTGCGCCGAAAATGTACCGGGGCTAAACGTATCACCGAAGCTGCGGACTGTTCTTACGAACAGTGGTAGGAGAGCGTTCTAAGGGCGTTGAAGCTAGACCGTAAGGACTGGTGGAGCGCTTAGAAGTGAGAATGCCGGTATGAGTAGCGAAAGAAGGGTGAGAATCCCTTCCACCGAATGCCTAAGGTTTCCTGAGGAAGGCTCGTCCGCTCAGGGTTAGTCGGGACCTAAGCCGAGGCCGAAAGGCGTAGGCGATGGATAACAGGTTGATATTCCTGTACCACCTCCACTCCGTTTGAGCAATGGGGGGACGCAGAAGGATAGGGTAAGCGCGCTGTTGGATATGCGCGTCTAAGCAGTAAGGCTGAGAAGTAGGCAAATCCGCTTCTCATAAG
>NZ_JAIVKY010000022.1 GCF_020524325.1 Sutcliffiella horikoshii | reverse complement strand
ATTAAGGCTGAGCTGTGATAGCGAGGGAAATATAGTACCGAAGTTCCTGATTTCACACTGCCAAGAAAAGCCTCTAGCGAGGAGTATGGTGCCCGTACCGCAAACCGACACAGGTAGGCGAGGAGAGAATCCTAAGGTGAGCGAGAGAACTCTGGTTAAGGAACTCGGCAAAATGACCCCGTAACTTCGGGAGAAGGGGTGCTCTGTTAGGGTGTTAAAGCCCGAGAGAGCCGCAGTGAATAGGCCCAGGCGACTGTTTAGCAAAAACACAGGTCTCTGCGAAGCCGTAAGGCGAAGTATAGGGGCTGACGCCTGCCCGGTGCTGGAAGGTTAAGGGGAGAGGTTAGCGCAAGCGAAGCTTTGAACCGAAGCCCCAGTAAACGGCGGCCGTAACTATAACGGTCCTAAGGTAGCGAAATTCCTTGTCGGGTAAGTTCCGACCCGCACGAAAGGCGTAACGATCTGGGCACTGTCTCAACCAGAGACTCGGTGAAATTATAGTACCTGTGAAGATGCAGGTTACCCGCGACAGGACGGAAAGACCCCGTGGAGCTTTACTGTAGCCTGATATTGAATTTTGGTACAGCTTGTACAGGATAGGTAGGAGCCTGAGAAGCCGGAGCGCTAGCTTCGGTGGAGGCGTCGGTGGGATACTACCCTGGCTGTATTGAAATTCTAACCCGCAGCCCTTATCGGGCTGGGAGACAGTGTCAGGTGGGCAGTTTGACTGGGGCGGTCGCCTCCTAAAGAGTAACGGAGGCGCCCAAAGGTTCCCTCAGAATGGTTGGAAATCATTCGCAGAGTGTAAAGGCACAAGGGAGCTTGACTGCGAGACCTACAAGTCGAGCAGGGACGAAAGTCGGGCTTAGTGATCCGGTGGTTCCGCATGGAAGGGCCATCGCTCAACGGATAAAAGCTACCCCGGGGATAACAGGCTTATCTCCCCCAAGAGTCCACATCGACGGGGAGGTTTGGCACCTCGATGTCGGCTCATCGCATCCTGGGGCTGTAGTCGGTCCCAAGGGTTGGGCTGTTCGCCCATTAAAGCGGTACGCGAGCTGGGTTCAGAACGTCGTGAGACAGTTCGGTCCCTATCCGTCGTGGGCGCAGGAAATTTGAGAGGAGCTGTCCTTAGTACGAGAGGACCGGGATGGACGCACCGCTGGTGTACCAGTTGTCTTGCCAAAGGCATAGCTGGGTAGCTACGTGCGGACGGGATAAGTGCTGAAAGCATCTAAGCATGAAGCCCCCCTCAAGATGAGATTTCCTTTTACTTCGGTAAGTAAGATCCCTGAAAGATGATCAGGTAGATAGGTTCGAGGTGGAAGC
>NZ_JAIVKY010000021.1 GCF_020524325.1 Sutcliffiella horikoshii | reverse complement strand
CACGGAAGTTAAGCTCTTCAGCGCCGATGGTAGTTGGGGGATCTCCCCCTGTGAGAGTAGGACGTTGCCAGGCAAATTTATGGGAAACCAGTGCTTATTTGATTAGGCGCTGGTTTTTTGTGCTTTCTGATTCTGTTTTGAGTGAGTTGAGGCAGAACGATGACAGAATCCATGGAAAAGAGAAAGATTTGTCATCGTAGAGGAGGAACGGTGCCAACACGGGGAAATAAGAGAAAGATTTGTCATTGTATAACGAAAACCTCCTTTACCATCACCTGGCCGGTCATACTCATACCCGGCCCCCCATTTCATACCAACACCCATCTATACTCCGCAAGTAAAATCCCACCCATAACAACTCAATACCGCCCTCCCGTTCAATTAATCCCAAACGCCTCTACCAAATACTCATGAAGATAAAAAGGAATTTTTGCTGATGTTGTATCTAGAAACTGCTGGATCAAGGATAAATCACTGCTGGTAAATGTATGAAGCAATTCGCCCCACCACTCTGTTTCGTATCGGCATATCATGCTTAAATTGTATAAAATTAAATAATGGTTAAGTACTTCAGGAAAAATAGTGAGTTTTTCTTTTTTTCTAGGAATAAACAAGGCCTCCTCCTCAAGGTGAAATAATAATGGCGAACAGCTAAGAGGCCCTTTATTCTTGCTGCATGTAAAGAGAAGATGATCTCTTATTTGTGAGTCAAACTCATAACTAGTCTGTTTTTTAAAGTATTGTTTAAATCGATCTTGAGTCATTTTGTAATCATCTAGAATGGTAAGAGGAATTTTAATAACATCTTCTTTTATTTTTCCGACGGGTAGAAAGGGAGTTTTATTCTTGGTAATCTTTATGGTCCTTTCTAACTCTGGTATAGCAAACAACAACTCTTGCATGGAATATTTTGTTCCTTCCATTTGTTTCACATGGAACATTTTGTCGCTAAAGTGCGAGAAAAGTCCGTTTTTTTGGATTTTCACTTCATCTTGAATGAACTCGTAACTTTGTTTTTTTCGTTTCCTTGTTGAAACACCATGTGCCAAGACAGATGTGGATTCCGGATAAAGGGGATCAACGGTTAATAGACAAGCTTTTATCAATTGAACCATTCCATAAAATAAGAGGACTGGCTTTATGGAAGTGGGAGTATTGCTTGACTGCTGAAGGTATGTGAGACCATGCTCTACATAATAAATAAAGCTATAGGCGTTGTGATAGCTTTTTTGTTCGGAATGTTCAACCTGTTGATTTCCATAACAATTCTTTAATAATTTCTGTGCGGTTTCAACTGATTGAAATGGGGAGAATAAATGCAAGTATGGAGCTGTCAATAATTCCACGTCCTCATGAGAAATATTATAGTTAGAATAATTAGAAAAAATAAACTTATGTTACTATCCTTGACAGTATTTTGTCCAGTTGATACTCTACTATAAATATTATCGAGAATAAGAAGGGGGAAATTTTTGTCATGTGGGAAAATAAATTTGCTAAAGAAGGCTTAACATTTGATGATGTTCTTTTGGTTCCATCTAAGTCTGAGGTATTACCAAGGGATGTAGATTTAAAAGTGAAGTTAACTGAAACATTGCAATTAAACATTCCGATTATCAGTGCAGGGATGGATACAGTGACAGAAGCAGAGATGGCGATTGCGATGGCACGTCAAGGAGGCTTAGGTATTATTCACAAGAACATGTCCATTGAACAGCAGGCAGAACAAGTGGATAAGGTAAAGCGTTCTGAACGTGGCGTAATTACGGATCCATTCTTCTTAACCCCTGAGCATCAAGTATTTGATGCAGAGCATTTGATGGGGAAATACAGAATTTCTGGAGTTCCTATCGTCAATAACAACGAAGAACTAAAACTTGTTGGTATCCTGACAAACCGTGATCTTCGATTCATTCAGGATTTCTCTATTCCCATTTCAGATGTCATGACAAAAGAAAACCTCGTAACTGCTTCTGTCGGAACAACCTTGGAAGAAGCAGAGAGCATCTTGCAAAAGTATAAGATTGAAAAGCTTCCTCTTGTAGATGAAGCAGGAGTTTTAAAAGGACTTATTACCATTAAAGATATAGAGAAAGTGATTGAATTCCCTCACTCTGCTAAAGATAACCAAGGACGTTTGTTGGTTGGTGCAGCAGTCGGTGTAACGGGAGATACGATGCTCCGCGTTGAGAAATTGGTACAAAAAAGTGTGGATGCAATTGTAGTGGATACAGCTCATGGTCATTCTCAAGGTGTCTTGGATACAGTGAGAAAAATACGAGATAAATATCCGAACTTGAATATTATCGCTGGGAATGTTGCAACTGCAGAAGCTACACGGGATTTAGTAGAAGCTGGAGCAAATGTAGTGAAAGTCGGTATCGGGCCGGGCTCCATTTGTACGACTAGAGTAGTTGCGGGTGTAGGTGTGCCACAGATCACTGCTGTATATGATTGCGCAACAGAGGCACGCAAGCTCGGAGTTTCCGTCATTGCAGATGGTGGAATCAAGTATTCCGGAGACATTGTCAAAGCACTTGCTGCTGGTGGACATGCCGTTATGTTGGGTAGTATGTTAGGTGGTACATCAGAAAGCCCTGGGGACACAGAAATTTTCCAAGGCAGACGTTTTAAAGTGTACCGCGGCATGGGCTCTGTCGGTGCAATGGAAAAAGGAAGTAAAGATCGTTATTTCCAAGAAGATAATAAAAAGTTCGTTCCAGAAGGTATTGAAGGACGAATTCCTTATAAAGGACCTGTTGCAGACACTATTTACCAAATGGTTGGCGGTCTGCGGTCCGGCATGGGGTATTGTGGTACAAAAGACTTACAAGCATTAAGAGAAGATGCACAATTTGTGAAAATGACAGGTGCCGGGCTTCGTGAAAGCCATCCGCATGATGTACAGATAACGAAAGAATCCCCTAACTATTCCGTTTAAGGCAGGGGTATAGGAGTTTAGTCTTATATATAGACAGAGAAAGAAGTAGTCTTTCTCTGTCTATTTTTTTTGGACATAGTGTGATAAAATAACGACTATGTGAAAAAATTCTGGAGGTAAGACAAGGTGAAAAGAAGCTTTAAACAATTGTTCGTCGGTTTATTAGTACTTACGCTTATGGTTTCAATATTTCCTGGTAAATCTGCTCAAGCAGAAGAAAATGATTTCCTGAATATAAACGCGAAAGCAGCTATATTAATAGAATTTAGTACAGGGAAAATTATCTATCAAAAAAACGTAGATGAGGCACTTCCTGTTGCAAGTATGACAAAGATGATGACAGAATACTTACTTCTTGAAGCGATAGAAGAAGGTAAATTGGATTGGTCAAAAGAAGTGATTCTTAGTGACTATGCACAATCTGTATCTCAAAAGTATCCTGAGCTATCCAATGTCCCTATGAGAAAGCAAGAACCATATACGATTAAAGAACTTTATGAAGCAATGGCAATCTATTCTGCAAACGGAGCAACCATTGCACTGGCTGAGGCGATTGCAGGGTCAGAAACGAAATTTGTAGAAATGATGAATGCGAAAGCGGAAGAAATAGGATTAGAAAATTATAATTTTGTTAACTCTACAGGATTAAACAATGAAGATTTAGTAGTAGGTGGAGTTCCGATGTACCCTGAGGGAACTGCAGCAGATGCAGAAACAACTCTCTCAGCCAAGGATACTGCAAGACTAGCACACCGCCTACTTACTGATTATCCTGAGATCTTAGAAACAGCAAGCATTCCATTCAAAGTGTTCAGAGAAGGTACACCTGATGCGATTGATATGCCAAACTGGAATAAGATGTTGTTCACTGAAGAGTTAAAGGTACAATTTGAAGGTATTGACGGATTAAAAACAGGTTCCACAGATGCAGCCGGGTTTAACTTCACCGGTACTGCTGAAAGAGATGGAATGAGAGTAGTATCTGTTGTAATGAACACAACAAACGATGAAGGAGTCTCCACCGAGATTTCCCGTTTTATCGAAACGAAAAAATTAATGACGCATGCTTTCGGTAGTTATTCTGTACAAGAATTGTTTCCTGGGGAGTATCAAATTGAAGGCGAGTCCATCCTTCCTGTTACGAAAGGGAAAGAAGACAAAGTAGAAATTCATACAAAAGAACCATTCAAGACACTTGTTAAAGATGGCAACAAAGATAACTTTAAGCCTGAGTTTGAAATCAACGAAAAGATCCTTAACGAAGAAGGGCAATTAACAGCTCCGGTAAAAGAAGGGGATAGCGTTGGTGTGATGAAAGTGACACAAGAAGGCGGCCAAGATTATGGGTATCTTTTCGGTAACGGTCAAGAAGGTGCAACAGTAGAGTTGGTAACAAAAGAAGGCGTTGAAAAAGCGAACTGGTTTGTATTATCCATGCGTGCAGTTGGTGGATTTTTCTCCGATCTTTGGTCCACAGTAGCTGGAGCAGTTAAAGGATTATTTTAATTTAAAGGATTTATAATGCTTGAAGGCCCATCTTCACAGAGGATGGACTTTCAGGCATTTTCCTTATAGATGACCTATGGGTAATTTCGTTTATCAGGGAAATACTACATCTAGAAGAAATGTTACATCAAAAGCCGAATCTTTCTAAATAGTGGTAGGGTAATCTTTCGATATTTTATTAGGATTTTTCTAAAATTTAAGGTAAAATAAAGAACGTGTTAGTAAATTATATGGACTTGCTCCATTTTATGAAAAAATTATTTTATACATATAGGGGGACTTATCGATGACACATCAAACAGGTACAGATCGTGTAAAACGTGGAATGGCAGAAATGCAAAAAGGCGGCGTTATCATGGACGTTGTCAATGCTGAACAGGCGAAAATTGCAGAAGAAGCTGGTGCAGTTGCTGTAATGGCATTAGAGCGTGTTCCTGCTGATATCCGTGCAGCTGGTGGAGTTGCCCGCATGGCAGATCCAACGATTGTCGAAGAAGTAATGAAAGCTGTATCTATTCCGGTAATGGCGAAAGCTCGTATTGGCCATATCGTAGAAGCTCGCGTATTGGAAGCAATGGGTGTGGATTACATCGATGAGAGTGAAGTATTGACTCCAGCGGATGAGGAATATCACTTGGACAAGCGTCAATACAAAGTGCCATTCGTATGTGGTTGCCGTGATCTTGGAGAAGCTGCACGCCGTATTGGTGAAGGTGCATCTATGCTTCGTACAAAAGGTGAGCCAGGAACAGGAAACATCGTGGAAGCGGTTCGTCATATCCGCAAAGTGAACGCACAAGTTCGCAAAGTGGTAGGAATGAACGAAGACGAATTGATGACAGAAGCAAAGCTACTAGGAGCTCCTTTTGAATTGCTACTTGAAATCAAACGTACTGGTAAACTTCCAGTAGTAAACTTCGCGGCAGGCGGAATTGCAACTCCAGCTGATGCAGCGTTGATGATGCAATTGGGTTCTGACGGAGTATTTGTTGGATCTGGTATCTTCAAATCCGAAAACCCTGCGAAATTTGCTCGTGCGATTGTGGAAGCAACTACTCATTACGAAGATTATGAACTAATTGCAAGCCTGTCCAAAGGATTGGGTACAGCGATGAAAGGCATCGAAATTTCTACACTATTACCTGAAAATCGCATGCAAGAGCGTGGCTGGTAAGTAAAGGAGTTTTAACGTATGGTGAAAGTTGGGGTCTTAGGACTTCAAGGTGCGGTTCGGGAGCATGTTAGGTCCATCGAGGCATCTGGAGCAGAAGCGGTTGTAGTAAAAAAAGCAGAACAGCTTTCTGAAATAGACGGTCTGATCATACCGGGAGGCGAAAGCACGACGATGCGCCGACTGATTGACAAGTATTCATTCATGGAGCCTCTGCGCGAATTCGGTGCAAGCGGCAAACCTGTTTTTGGTACATGTGCCGGTCTGATTTTGATTGCAAATGAAATTGTTGGCTATGATGAGCCGCACTTGGCATTTATGGATGCGAAGGTGGAGCGTAACTCATTCGGTCGTCAGGTCGACAGCTTTGAAGCAGAACTGGATATTGCAGGGATAGCTGAAGATTTCGTCGGCGTCTTCATCCGTGCTCCGCATATTGTGGAAGTAGGAGAAGATGTGGAGGTTCTTTGTAAGCATAACGGCCGTATCGTAGCTGCTCGTCAAGGTCAGTTCTTAGGTTGTTCGTTCCATCCAGAGTTGACGGATGACCACCGTATTACACAGTATTTCGTCAATATGGTGAAAGAGTCCAAATAAATCTGGGTATAAAACTATTGCAAGTATGAGAAACTTGTAGTAGATTATCTAATAAGAAAATATTGTTAAAGCGTTGATAGGAAAAAGTAGCAGGTTGCACATACTCTAAGAGAGTCGGTGGTTGGTGAGAACCGATGTATGACAATTGCGAATCCATCCTTGAGCATTTGGCCGAATTGTCATGAGTGGCATAGTAAGTCAATTCGGTAAGATTATTACCGTTATCGAATGAAGTGGGAAAAGGCGTGATGTCTTTTTCAACAAGGGTGGCAACACGGGAATGTAACTCTCGTCCCTATTTAGGGGACGGGGGTTTTTTGTGTTCACGGGATTTCTGTTGAACTACCTGTTTGTTATTTTGGAAGTAAATAAAGGAGGAATTAAAACATGTTGGATTTGAAGTTATTGCGTGCGAATTTTGAGGAGATAAAGGGTAAGCTTCAGCATAGAGGGGAAGATTTATCTGATCTTGATCGCTTTGAAGAGCTGGATGCGAAAAGAAGAGATCTTCTTGTTCAGACAGAGCAATTGAAAAGCAAGCGTAATGAGGTTTCTCAGCAGATTGCTACGATGAAACGTGAAAAGCAGGATGCAGATCACCTAATCAAGGAAATGCGTGAAGTAGGGGACAAAGTTAAGGAATTGGACGAGGAGTTGAGAGGTGTAGAAGAGGCGCTTGAGCTACTACTTTTATCTATCCCTAACATTCCTCATGAAAGTGTTCCTGTTGGTGAAACAGAAGATGACAATGTAGAAGTTCGTAAATGGGGCGAGGTTCCAAACTTTGACTTTGAAGCGAAAGCGCATTGGGATATCGCGGATGACCTTGGCGTCTTAGACTTTGAACGAGCGGGTAAGGTAACTGGCAGCCGTTTTGTGTTCTATCGTGGCTTAGGTGCTAGACTTGAGAGAGCATTATTCAACTTCATGTTAGATTTACATGTAGATGAACATGGGTATACAGAAGTGTTACCGCCATACTTGGTAAACCGTGCGAGCATGACTGGTACAGGGCAGCTTCCTAAATTTGAAGAAGATGCTTTCTTGATTGAAAAAGAAGATTATTTCTTGGTTCCAACAGCAGAGGTTCCAATTACGAATATGCACCGTGATGAGATTTTAAGTGGCGATCAACTGCCAATAAATTATGCGGCATTCAGTGCTTGCTTCCGCTCTGAAGCTGGATCTGCAGGCCGTGATACTCGCGGATTGATTCGTCAGCATCAGTTCAATAAAGTAGAGCTTGTGAAGTTTGTTAAGCCGGAAGAATCTTATGAAGAGCTGGAGAAGTTGACTGGCAATGCGGAAAAAGTGTTGCAACTTCTTGGACTTCCATACCGTGTGTTGAGCATGTGTACGGCAGATCTTGGCTTTACAGCAGCCAAGAAATATGACATTGAAGTATGGATCCCGAGTCAGGAAACATACCGTGAGATTTCTTCTTGCAGTAATTTCGAGAGCTTCCAGGCACGCCGTGCAGGCATCCGTTTCCGTCGCGATCCAAAAGCTAAGCCAGAGCATGTACATACGCTGAATGGATCTGGACTTGCTGTTGGACGTACGGTGGCTGCGATCATGGAAAATTACCAACAAGAGGACGGTTCTGTCATCATTCCTGAAGTATTGCGTCCATATATGGGTGGAAAAGAAATTTTGACTAAATAGTGAACATTAGAAGGATAGAGTGAAAAATCTCTATCCTTCTCTTGTATCGTGTTGACATCCTTTTCTAAAATATGATATATTACTTTTTGTCGATACGGAGGAATACCCAAGTCCGGCTGAAGGGATCGGTCTTGAAAACCGACAGGGGTGTCAAAGCCCGCGGGGGTTCGAATCCCTCTTCCTCCGCCATTGATTTTTAAATTAAGTTTTTACCAATAGCGCATAAACTGGAGTATGTTCGTTACATTATGGAGAAGTAACGACTTTTTTATTGCCTTAGATGAAGCGACGTCATCTATTCGGCAATCTGTAAGCTGCCCATTTAGGGTAGCTTATTTTTTTTGATAAAAATTATAAACGGTTGATTTCCGTTGCAGGTGCTTCGATTTCCTGCGGGCGGTCCGGGAGCCTCCTCGGCACGCCTGTGGGGTCTCCCCTGTCCCTTCCTCCCGCTGGAGTCTGCGCACCTTCCACTTCAATCAACAGGTTTTCTCATAAAACTAGGGTTTACAAAAAAAGACCGGGGCAATGGCCGCGGTCTTTTGTATGATTATATTATTTTTTCAATAATTGTGATTGTTTCATATGATGGGAAATTTTTTCGATAATCGGTTCGATGGAATCTTCATTGCTAAGAACATCATACTCGTTGATGTTTAGGCGAAGTACCGGGCAAGCGTGGAAGTTGTTGATCCATCGCTCGTAGCGCTCATGCATTTCCTCCCAGTAGGAAATCGGCGTTTGTTGTTCCATCGGGCGTCCGCGTTCTTGGATACGGCCGAGGATATCATCCAAGCTTCCTTCTAGGTAAATCAATAGATCTGGATGAGGAAAGTAAGGTGTCATCACCATTGCTTCAAACAGGCTTGTGTAGGTGTCATAGTCGACCTGTGTCATCGTTCCTTTTTCATAATGCATGTTGGCAAAGATGCCAGTGTCTTCATAAATGGAGCGATCTTGAATAAAGCCGCCGCCATATTCAAAGATTTTTTTCTGGTCTTTAAATCGTTCTGCCAGAAAGTAAATTTGTAAATGAAAGCTCCAACGTTCAAAATCAGCGTAAAATTTATCCAGGTATGGATTGGTGTCTACTTTTTCAAAAGATGTACGAAAACCAAGGGCGTTTGCCAAAGCATTCGTCATCGTAGATTTCCCGACTCCCACTGTTCCGGCAATCGTAATGACCGCGTTAGAAGGGATGCCGTATTTTTGGCGTAAATTCATTATACGTTAACTCCTTTATTCAAGGTATCTTTCAACTGCTGGAAGATACGCTGTAGGTCTTCATCTCGTTGTACAAAGTCAACCTCATCTCCGTTAAAGCGCAGGATCGGCAGGGAAGGGTATAGTTCTTCGAGGCGGTCCATTTCTTCATCGTAATCAAGACTTAGTTGTTGAAGATATAGTGGATCAATCTTCTTTTCGATATCACGGCCACGCTTTTCAATTCTTGTTAGTAGCGTGTCCAGACTTGCATTTAAATAAATGATGACATTTGGTTTTGGCATGTCTTCCGTTAAAATATCGTATATTTTAAGGTATTTATCGTACTGCTTGTCCTTTAGTGTACGTTTAGCGAAAATAAGGTTTTTCAGGATATGATAATCAGCTACTACCGGTTTGTGTTGCTTTAGGTGATGCTGATCGATGTCTTCTAGTTGTTTGTATCTATTACATAGGAAAAACATTTCCGTTTGAAAACTCCACTCGTCGATGTTTTCGTAAAATTTACCGAGGAAAGGATTTTCGTCTACTATTTCTTTTAATAATTGATATTGGAACTCTTCTGCAATTTTTTTTGCAAGTGAGGTCTTTCCAACACCAATGGGTCCTTCAACTGTTATAAATGGTGTTGCTTGCACCAGGATGCCCCCTTTGTAAGCATGTGACTACATCAATAATTTGACAGACAATAACCATTTTATCATAGATATGGGGGTTGTGGAGGAAGAATTTGAAGGAGGTCGAGAGTGGATGTAACAGTCGATACTCGTTCCAGGCGCTTCACTTGCCTGCGGGCGGTCCGGGAGCTTCCTCGGCTTCGCCTGTGGGGTCTCCCCTGTCCCTTCCTCCCGCCTTCCACTACGATCAACTAAGTTATTGCTCATAGATTAAAGGACCGGGTTGCCCCAGTCCTCAGTAGTAGTAATAGAAACGCTCGGTTGGGTTTTTTACGACGTTGAAGTTATCGGTGATCAGCAGCCAGTTTTGCGGGAATGGCAGGCCTAGCTTCCAGTAGCTGATCCCTCTTAAATTAAGTTCTTTTATGAGGTCAAATTTTGCCTGTATGGATCGTGCGTCTTCAAACCAGACTTCGTGCTCCTTGCCCTCTTTTGTATAGTTGAAATGGGGAGCTTGTGCCTCTTCATCGTAAAGAATAGCAACATTATTGTTGGCTGCAAGTTCTATGGCTGCCTGCGGGCTAATCGCTTTAGCGAATTCTCCGCCTTGGACAAATGGAAGTGTCCAGTCATAGCCGTATAGATTTTGCCCCATCATAATTTTTTCACTGGGCATTTCTGTGATGGCATATTCTAATACTTCTCGAACAGGTCCTATCGGAGAGACTGCCATTGGTGGACCTCCGCTATATCCCCACTCATATGTCATGATTACAACAAAATCGACAATTTCCCCGTGTGCTTTGTAGTCATGGGCCTCATACCACTTTCCTTTTTGATCGGCTTTTGTTTTTGGTGCGAGGGCAGTGGAAATGAGCCATCCTTCTTTTTTAAAACGATCCCGTGCTTTTCGTAAGAAAGTATTGTATGCTTCCTTGTCTGCCGGACGTAAATATTCAAAGTCAAAATGAATGTCTTTAAAGTTATATTTTTTGGCAGTAGCTACGACATTATCCAGGAATTTATTCTGGACCTGCATGTCTGTCAGGATGATGCGGCCAAGTTCGTCACTGAACCCATCATCTTCTAAATTGGTAAGCACCATCATCAAGATGACATTGTCTTCTGCAGCAATGGCAGGCAGATTGGTAAGCGGTGGTTCCTTTAGGGATCCGTCCCTCAGCACCTGAAAACTGAACGGTGCAAGATACGTTAAATAGGGAGCGGCATTGCGCGAGCTCTGTTGTAATTCTTGAGATACCGTGTTACCGCGGGGCTCCACATATGCATTGATCTCCGCTTCTCTTTTTGGTTGTGGAGGAATATAAAGACGCAGCCCTACGCGTAAAGGGTTGGCAGGGTTTAATTGGTTTATTTCAATTAACTGTTCAGGCGTGGTGTTGTACCTTCTTGCTATGGAAAAAATGGTATCCCCTTGCTGGACAAAATAAAAACGCCCCACAATGGGGATTACCAGTGCCTGGCCGACAACGAGCCTATCGGGATTGGGAAGATCATTTGCTTCTATAATATCCTGCGGGGTAGTGGCGTATGCCTGTGCAATCCCGCTGAGCGTCTGTCCTTGGCTTACTACATGTATTTGCATGGTTCGTCCCTCCTATTCAATATCCTTTACCAATGTATGAACAGGTCGAGAGATTCATGCAAGCAACCTTACTGTTGGTTTAGAAACTTCGCTGTTGGACTGACATCCGCCTTTAGCACGTTTTCCATCATTCGTAATGCATACGTATGGTCGTGGTCATCTGCAGAAGCTATAGCATCACTTGGTACTACTAATTTAAACTCCCTCATATAGGCGTCATTTGCTGTGAAAAGAACACAAATGTTTCCTGCAAGTCCTGTAAGAATAAGCTTTTTAACGTGAAGTTGAGAAAGTAGGGTGTGCAGTGCCGTCCCAAAGAAGGCGGAATGCTTCGGCTTAATCAGAAAAAAGTCATCATCACTTGGATATAATGCTTTCATGATTGGTTCGCTCCACTTGTTCTTGCATTTATCCATGATTTTATCGTAATCCGCCTGCCATAAGTTATAATGGTCATTAATATAGATAACAGGAAGTCCCTCCTTGTTCATGACTTCCTTAATTGCTTGGATATTTGGGACAATCTTGGTTGTTTTTTCTGCCAGGATGCTTCCGTGTGTAAATTTAAAATCGTTAATAATATCAATAATTAAAAGGGCGGTTTGTTTCATGATGTAAAATCACCTCGTAGAGATTAGTCTATGGAAAAGAGGTGGAGAATATAAATATGCGAGTAAAAGAAGGGACAGGTCCAAAATGCAAGATGAACATTTTATGAAGTTGGCAATAGAAGAGGCGAAAAAAGCGGAGGCGCTTAAGGAAGTACCGATTGGAGCCGTACTTGTGCATGATGGAAAAGTCATCGCAAACGGGTATAATCTCAGGGAAACCACTCAAAGGTCGATTACACATGCGGAAATTATGGTGATTGATCAAGCGTGTGAAGCCCTGCAAACATGGCGCTTAGAGGAAGCGATCCTTTACGTAACGTTGGAACCATGTCCCATGTGTGCCGGGGCCATCATCCAATCAAGGATCAAAAAAGTGGTATACGGTGCCAAGGATCCAAAAGCGGGTTGTGCGGGTACGCTGATGAATATTTTGCAAGATGCACGTTTTAATCACCAGACAGAAGTGGTACATGGTATAATGGAAGAAGAATGCGGGGAACTGCTATCCTCCTTTTTCAGGAAGCTTCGGCAGCAGAAAAAAGAGAAGAAGCAACAACTCCGTGAATCCAGCTCCTAATAATTTACAGGAGCAGACAGTTGCATTTTTCTCACATACCCGTTATACTAAATTATGCGTCGAGGTAATGACGCAACCAACTTATGGTTTTAATTTTGTCGTGCTAAGCGGGGAGGTAGCGGTGCCCTGAACTCGCAATCCGCTCTAGCGAGGCTGAATCCCTTCTCGAGGTTAGTAGACTGTAGGGTCTGCCTCAAGTAAGTGGTGTTGACACCTGGGTCCTGCGCAATGGGAACCCGTGAACCATGTCAGGTCCGGAAGGAAGCAGCATTAAGCGGACTCTCTCATGTGCCGCAGGGTTGCCTGGGTCGAGCTAACTGCTTGAGTAACGCTTATGGTGACTAATCGACAGAAGGTGCACGGCAGTTTAATAATACAAACCAAACTCACTCCATTTAATGGGGTGAGTTTTTTCATATTTAAAATGTTAAGCAGACTAGTGGATTGGAGCGGAAGGCAATCGACTCCGGCGGGAGGTAGCGCTAGGTGGAGACCCTGCAGGCGAAGCCGAGGAGGCTCCAGCAGCGCCCTGCGGAAAGCGAGTGTCTGCAGCGGAATGGAACGGTCAATATAGAAGTAATTAATAACGACAGACATGGAACAAACATTTTATTTTCCACAAGCCATACGGTATAATGAAAGAGGATAAAAAAGAAGGAGGGCATATTGGTGGCATATCAAGCTTTATATCGTGTTTTTCGACCACAAACCTTTTCAGATGTCGTGGGACAAGAACATATAACCAAAACCTTACAAAACGCCCTGCTTCAACAGAAGTTTTCTCACGCCTACTTGTTCTCCGGTCCAAGAGGAACAGGAAAAACAAGTGCGGCAAAAATATTAGCAAAAGCAGTAAACTGTGAATATGCACCAGTTGCGGAACCATGCAACGAATGTTCCGCCTGTAAAGGAATCACAGACGGCTCCATTTCAGATGTCATGGAAATCGATGCAGCTTCCAATAACGGGGTAGACGAAATTCGGGATATCCGTGACAAAGTCAAATATGCTCCAAGTTCTGTAAAATATAAAGTTTACATTATAGATGAAGTACATATGCTTTCCATCGGTGCGTTCAATGCGTTACTTAAAACGTTAGAAGAACCTCCAAAGCACGTTATCTTTATATTGGCCACAACCGAGCCCCATAAGATTCCGCTTACTATCATCTCGCGTTGTCAGCGCTTTGATTTTAAAAGGATTACGGGAGAGTCGATTGTTGGAAGGCTGTCTACTGTTTTACAAGCACAAGAAATAGAAGCAGAGCCTCAAGCACTGGCTATTATTGCCCGAGCGGCAGAAGGCGGGATGCGTGATGCCCTCAGTTTGATGGATCAGGCAATCTCCTTCAGCAACGGTGTGTTAACGGTCCAGGATGCACTTGCCATAACAGGATCTGTCTCGCAAAGCTTCATGACAGATATCGTAAACGGTCTGTATCACAAAAATGTGGCAGAAGCCTTGGATTCTTTGAACCAGGTTTTCCAATCAGGTAAAGATCCTGCAAGATTTTTAGAAGATCTTATTTTCTACTACCGGGACATGCTTTTATATAAAACAGCGCCAAACTTGGAACAGATTCTCGACAGGGTACAGGTAGATCAAGCATTTCAACGATTTGCAGAGGAAATCCCTGCAGAAACAATCTATGAAACGATTGATATCTTAAATAAAAGCCAACAGGAAATGAAGTGGACCAACCATCCGCGTATTTACCTGGAAGTCGCGATTGTGAAGCTTTGCCAGCTTGAATCCCATGCTAAGGAATCGGCAAATCAAGATCAGGTAAATCTTTTGCAAAAAAAGATTGCCATGCTTGAAAGCAAAGTAAAAGAGCTTGCGGCAGGAAATGCAGGAGGAGCGGCAAAAACGAGTGCACCAAGCAAAGCACCTGCAAGAAGTGGCGGCGGCGCCAGAAATGGATTCAAGCCGGCAACAGGTCGCATTCAGGAAGTGCTAAAGCAGGCAACAAGAGGAGACTTGGAGAGCATTAAAGGCAGCTGGGCACAATTGCTGGAGGCACTCCGCAAGCAAAATAAAGTTTCCCATGCTGCATTATTGACAGACAGTGAACCTGTAGCTGCAGCAAGCAGTGCTTTTGTGTTAAAGTTTAAATATGAGATACATTGCAAGATGGCGTCAGATGAACCGGTTAAGCAAAACCTAGAACAAATCATCCTGGACCTTACCGGAAACTCATATGACATGCTGGCTGTTCCTGAAGAAGAATGGCTGAAGATCAGAGAAGGCTTTATTCGCGGACAAAAAAATGATGAAGAGGGCAGTGAAACGCAAGATGACCCGTTCATTGAAGAAGCGAAGAAACTTGTCGGTCCAGATCTTGTAGAAATTAAAGAGTAATAACCAATAAATGAAAACATATTAGGAGGAATTTATTATGATGCGTGGCGGCGGAATGGGTAACATGCAAAAAATGATGAAACAAATGCAAAAGATGCAAAAGGATATGGCGAAAGCACAGGAAGAGCTAGCTGAAAAGACAATGGAAGGTACAGCTGGTGGCGGAATGGTCACAGTTGTAGTGAACGGTCAAAAAGAAATCATCGAAGTAAATATTAAGGAAGAAGTAGTAGACCCGGAAGATATCGAAATGTTACAAGACTTAGTTCTTGCTGCAACAAACGATGCCCTTAAGAAAATGGAAGAGCTGACAAACGATACAATGGGCCAGTTCACTAAAGGGTTAAACATGCCAGGACTATTCTAGGAGGGCCTTTATGCATTATCCTGAGCCTATATCAAAGCTGATCGACAGCTTTATGAAATTGCCAGGTATCGGCCCGAAAACGGCCGCTCGTCTGGCTTTTTTCGTACTTAACATGAAAGAAGATACCGTATTGGACTTTGCAAAAGCATTAGTGAATGCAAAGAGAAACCTTTCCTATTGTTCTGTATGCGGACATATCACTGATAGGGATCCTTGCTACATCTGTGAGGATAACAGAAGAGATAGAACCATCATCTGTGTGGTACAGGAAACGAAAGATGTTATCGCGATGGAAAAGATGCGGGACTATAACGGTCTCTATCATGTCCTTCACGGAGCAATATCTCCAATGGATGGAATCGGTCCGGAAGATATCAAAATACCGGAACTTATTAAACGATTGCAAGATGATGAAGTGCAAGAACTCATCCTTGCAACCAACCCCAATATTGAAGGCGAAGCAACAGCGATGTATATTTCTAGACTATTAAAGCCATCCGGAATAAAAATGACCCGTATTGCTCATGGACTTCCTGTTGGAGGAGATTTAGAATATGCAGATGAAGTAACATTATCCAAAGCCCTTGAAGGAAGAAGGGAAATATAAGGTAGATGTAAGAAACGATTCATGATCTCAGACAAAGGGGTTATCATAACCTATGTTTTTTCGAAAAAAAGACCGCTTAAAAAAACAATATGATGCCAAGTTGATGGAAACAACAGAAGACTGTAAGAATCGGTGGTCCAAACAAAAGAGTTTGGTTGATAAAAGCGTCGATCCTTCTGAAGAAGTCATCTGCCAATTGAAAATTGCAGAGGCGAAATATCTCTTTCTATTAAGGGAAGTTCGAAATCGTATGGTAAAGAAGTAGCTGGGGAGATCCTTAGCTGCTTTTTTGTTTCTTCTCTTATTCAAGTAGGTAGTTCTTAACTCGATCTGTCATTCATATAGTTTAGTACAAGCTGGCAAAGGAAGTGGATAATATGGAACCGTTACTTGTAATAGGGTTGATATGCGGACTGATCCTGCTGGTACTAATAGTGGGGACGCCTATCAAACCGTTGCGCTTTGCAGGACAGGCGCTAGTAAAAGTAATGATTGGTGCACTCTTTTTATTCTTTTTAAATGCATTCGGAAATTCTATGGGCATTTACGTGCCAATCAATCCTGCTACCGCCGCAGTATCAGGTCTGCTAGGAATACCAGGTGTCATCTCATTGGTAATCATTCAAATGTATATATTATAAGAAGAAGAGACTGCCTGTTTTCTAGTGGAGGGTTAAGTCTAATAAACTGTTAATACTGCCTCCTATAAAAAAAGGGAGGTTTTTTTTATTTTTCCGTTGACTTATCTTTATTAAAAATGGTATATTATATTTCGTTGTCACAAACGACCGCATACATAAACGAAAAATAATTTTTAAAAAGTTGTTGACTTCATTCGTGAGTGTGTGGTAAGATAATAAAGTCGCTTCGAGAGAAGCACAAAAAGAGTTCTTTGAAAACTAAACAAAACAACAGCGTCATAACGTCGGTTCTACGGAACACGACAAAATGATTTTAAGTAACACAAGCTAGCAAATTTTGAGCAAAAGCTCAGACTCTTTATTGGAG
>NZ_JAIVKY010000020.1 GCF_020524325.1 Sutcliffiella horikoshii | reverse complement strand
GGGCTTCGTCCAAAATTGGCCACAAGTGATGAACCAATTATTAATCAATGATAATCTTAAGGGAAGAGCTGTTAAGTACCTCGATTAAGAAAACTTACACAGTTTATTTGACACACCCTATTTTCCTCTCCTTTTACTTCAAAATCAATAAAAAAACAAAAGTCCAAAACCCTAATTTGCTAAAACCCTTTCAAAATATACTTCTCCCCCCTCCTTGAGTTGTTTCGTTCATCCCTATGAGTTACATAAATTACATTGACGTTCATGCGGAAACGATAGTATAGTAGAGTGTAAATGATAACGATTATCATTAGTGAACCGAAATAAACAGAGTAAGATACATAATGAACTTAAAAAGGGTGTGGAAGTATTGGTACGACGGTTTTTCTCGTATTACAAGCCATATAAGTGGCTGTTTATTTTGGATTTTTCCTGCGCCGTTTTGGTAGGGTTGCTCGAACTTGCCTTTCCGATTGCCGTGAACCAGGTAATTGATAGACTGTTGCCGCAAGAAAATTGGACCCTCATCGTCTGGGCATGCATCGGGCTGCTTGCAATCTATGCCATCAATACTGGACTCCATTATATTGTTACCTACTGGGGGCATATGCTCGGGATCAATATTGAAACAGACATGCGCAGAAAGTTATTTCAGCACATGCAGAAGCTTTCTTTTGGCTATTACGACAACAATAAAACAGGGCACTCCATATCAAGACTCACCAAGGACTTAGAAGAAATCGGAGAAGTTGCCCACCACGGACCTGAGGATGTCTTTGTCGCATTGATGACCCTTATAGGGGCGTTTTTCATCATGCTATCCATCAACTGGAAGCTCGCCATTCTATCATTCTTGGTCATTCCACTGTTAATGATCCTTGCCATCCATTTTAATAAAAAGATGACACGCACGTTCCGCAGAATGTTCAGTGACGTGGCAGAAATTAATGCAAGAGTGGAAGACAGCATCGGAGGAATCCGTGTGGTACAGGCTTTTGCTAACGAAAAACATGAACAGAAGCAGTTTGCGGTGAACAATGAAAGCTACCGTTCTACGAAACTTGCATCTTATAAAATAATGGCGCAGAATGTCACGGCAAACTACATGCTGATGCGTCTTGTCACATTATTTACCCTGCTATTTGGGACGTTCTTCGTTATCCGCGGGGAGCTTAGCTACGGGGAATTCGTCGCATTCATCCTTCTGTCTAATATATTACTAGGACCAATTCAGAAAATAAATGCAGTAATCGAAAGTTATCCAAAGGGAATCGCAGGGTTCAAACGATACACAGAAATCATGGATACGGAACCTGATATTGCGGATGCGCCAGGGGCAGTCCATGCGGATCTAGAAGGAGAGATTCATTATCGTAATGTTTCGTTCGGTTATGAAGGCAACGAGCGAGTATTGAAAAACATCAACCTCACTGTGAGAGCGGGTGAAACAGTGGCGATTGTCGGTCCATCAGGAGCCGGAAAAACAACGCTTTGCAGTCTTTTGCCACGGTTCTATGAACTAGAGGAAGGCAGCATTCTCATTGACGGCTTTGATACGCGCGAGTTGACGCTAGAATCCTTGCGAAGTCAAATTGGGATTGTGCAGCAAGATGTGTTTTTATTTTCCGGAACGATCCGAGAAAATATTGCATACGGCAAACTTGATGCCACAGACGAAGAAATCATGGAAGCGGCAAGACGTTCCCAGTTGGATGAATTCATTTCCACACAGCCACAGGGGCTTGATACCATCATTGGGGAACGCGGGGTGAAATTGTCCGGCGGTCAGAAGCAACGCCTTGCCATTTCACGGATCTTCCTGAAAAATCCACCAATCCTTATTTTAGATGAAGCGACGTCCGCACTCGATACCGAAACGGAACGAGCAATTCAGGAATCATTGACGGAGCTTTCCAAAGACCGGACCACGCTGGTCATCGCTCACCGTCTTGCCACCATTAAAAACGCAGACCGTATTATGGTCGTGACCAAAGATGGCATTGCAGAACAAGGCCGACATGAAGAATTGATTGAAGCAGAAGGAATTTACAGCAGACTGCATCATGCTCAATTCGGATAAGGTGTTAGGAAATTTTTGTAAGGGTGTTTCAACTGTTTCTACGGGGGAATGTATAGAGAAAAGAGCTATCATTTTTCCTAGGAGGAAACGACAATGAAAAAAACGATATTAGGTGTATATGATACAGAGATAAAAGCGAGAAATGTAGTGGAAGGATTGATTGTCCAAGGGTACCGGGCGGAAGAGATTGTCGTGGTGGCACTTGGTGATGAAATTGGATCCGACTACCCGACAGGAACAAGGGTGGAACACATCACATCAGAAGAAGACGATTCTGTGGTCGACAAACTCCTTTTGCCAGATGAAGCACAGGCACCAAAGGGAGTTGGCAATAAGCTCCTTGAACTAGGTCTCTCAGACCGAGATGCACCGATGTATGCAACAGATGTGGAAAATGGCAGGATCTTGGTGCTGACGAATGAAAAAGAGAGCCAGGAAGCACGTACGGTGGAGCCATGTGTGGGAGATCGTGAACAGCAAAGGTTGATGGAAGACACAGCTGTTAGGCAACTGGATTAAGTACAAGAATTGGAAACACGGGAGCGTCTTCATTCAGTGGAGGCGTTCCTTTTTTGTGTTTTTTGAGTATTTTGCGTTGGAAAAGAAGAGTAGTGATAGTTATCCTACTTATAGATGGAAGATGTTACGACGGAAACCACAGAAGTGGATACGTTATTGAAAAGGACATAGAAATAAACAATGAGCTTGATCGCATAGATGCAGAAATTGAGGACTGGATTGAACGGATGGAAAAGTTGAGAGAGGAAGAGTATGAGTAACCTTGCTAGCATAGGGTGTTTTGCCACTTTGGCACGAACTAGGGGTGTTTTGGCACGAACTAAGGTCATTTTGGCATCAACTTGGCTGGTTTCCGCACGAACTCGCCAAGTTTCGGCATGAACTCGGCCCAACATGGCATCAGCTCGAACCCTGCTCGGTTCAATCAACTCCCATTCAACAAGAAAAGCGACGAATCTCATGGGATTCGTCGCTTTCTTTCTGTTATTCTACAAATTTATCCGACTTATTGCCGTTATTTTTCAATAAAACCTTTAATCCGGACCCGATATCGGAAGCAAGGACATAGTTTCTGTCTACAAATACTCCCCAAATATCAGAACGCTCAGGAGTATATCTGCCAATTTCTGTCGGTTCACTTGGATCAGTAATATCAACAGCAATGACACCGCCAGCATAGTAGCTCAAGTAAAGTGTGTTGCCGTGAACTTTTGGATCGTGCACCGTTTTGGAGAAGGTCGCATAGGTAGGTGGCGCACCTTCTGGGATATCATAGGTCAAATCTGTTTTGAATTCGCTCAGTAACACAGGATTTGTTTTATCTTTAATATCGAAAATTCGAGTGTAACCGAAAGCTGCTTCGTATCCGCTCTTTAATGGCTGGTACACTTCGCGTGTTTCAATAAGTATTGTTCCGCCTTTTGCCAATGCAGCTGAATGGGCAGAACCTTGCTGATCCGCCGCGAAATCAGTGCGTCCGAGATATTCAGGGTTCTCTGGATCTTTTAAATCAAAAATGACCGTACCTAAATCCCACATGGAAACATAGGCATAGCGGCCGTTATCATCCGTAATGGCGCTGTGATTGAATACAGGGCGGGTCTTGCCATCAGGTGATTGCCAGTGATAGCCGTTAAAGTCTTCTGCTACTTCAGGAAGCTCCCGAGGGTCAAACTGCCAAAGAGTTGTCGGCTCAGCAGGATTCGATACATCGACCACCTGGAAATCACGAGACTCCCCATGGCTATAATAATCTGCATAAGGACTTGCAGCAAGCACCAATGCGCGGTTGCCTTGAGTGGTCAAATACAGTTCGTGCGTCCCTGTCGTCTGCTTCGTCACTTCCCAGAATCCAAGCTTCACAGGCTCCGCTGGATTTGTAACATCATATAAAAGGAAACCGCCTTTGGAATCCGGGTTATTACGGTTCAACTGCTGCACACTGACCACGGCAAGGTCACCCTTAAAGTCAGGAGTGCTAACGGATTTTACAATAACTTTTTCCTGCCATGTTCCAGGAATATCATTATGGGCAAATACGGATATTTCCTTAGGGTTGGCTGGATCTTTTAAATCAAACACCCTAACTCCACCATTTCCTCCGTTGCGTGTATGGGTGCCAACATAGGCATAGCCTTTATGTGAATATACATCTGCAAAAGTATTCTGTTTGCCATCTTCCCTAATCACGTTCATTCCAGGTGCAGCAACTTCCTTAAGATGCTTCAAGTTTTTGCTGCCATATAGCTGGGCTACAGCCAAGTCATCATACAGTGTCCGTTCCCCTTTTAACAAACCAGTTTCATCTAATCTGTCGTGGGCAAGAGCCATTGGGGCCATAGCAGAAAAGACAAGCATCCCTGCAATAGAAGTTTTTACGAGAAAGTTTTTCTTCAACCTTGTTCCTCCTAGCAAACTATTATTTCGGAATGCAAAAGGTATTCCGTAAATTAATAGTAAGGAAGAGAATGGCATTCATCAAATTCTTATAAGAATATTCAGATTTTTTAAAATGAATAGTTTTCCTCTTGATGACGGTTGTGGAGATTTTGATTAGTACTATTTTCGTGAAATAATGTCCACTTAGATGGCAGTGAGGATTCGTACATTTAATGGATTAAATGAAAAATAGTAAAAAAGTTCCTGTTTTTCGTTAAGGGATTTTTATATTGGAATTTCATTTTGAAACAGAAGATATTTTAAGGTAATATACAAAGTGGAAGAGTTAGTAGAATTAGCTCGATAAAACATATACGCAAGGAGAGTACTCATGACAAAAGTTTTAGTACTAGGACATAAAAACCCAGATACAGATTCCATCTGTTCAGCAATTGCTTATGCAGAGTTAAAAAAGCAATTAGGTATGGACGCAGAGCCAGTTCGCCTAGGCGAGTTGAATGGTGAAACAGAATATGCATTGAAAGAATTCAGCAGTGAAGTGCCACGTTTAGTGGAAACTGTTGCAAATGAAGTGAAGGAAGTCATCTTGGTTGACCACAACGAGCGCCAACAAAGCGTTAGTGATATCGATCAAGTTCGCGTTCTTGAAGTAATTGATCACCACCGTATCGCAAATTTTGAAACGGCAGATCCATTATACTACCGTGCAGAGCCTGTAGGTTGCACAGCGACAATCTTGAACAAGCTTTACAAGGAAAATGGAGTGGAAATCTCCAAGCCGGTTGCAGGTTTGATGCTTTCTGCTATCATTTCTGATTCTCTTTTGTTCAAATCCCCAACTTGCACAGAGCAAGATGTACAAGCTGCAAAAGAACTTGCTGAAATCGCAGGTGTGAATGCAGAAGAGTACGGCTTAGCGATGTTAAAAGCGGGAGCGGACATTAGCGACAAAACAGTAGAACAGCTTATCTCTCTTGACGCGAAAGAATTCCAAATGGGCGACTACAAAGTGGAAATCGCACAAGTAAACACGGTTGACACTAACGACGTTCTTGCAAAACAAGCAGAGTTAGAAGCAGTAATCACTGCGAAAGTTGCGGACAAGAACTTAGATTTATTCTTACTTGTTGTGACAGATATCTTGGAGAATGATTCTGTTGCACTTGCACTAGGATCTCAAGCTCCGGTTGTGGAGAAAGCGTACAACGTGACCCTTGAGAACAACACAGCTTTATTAAAAGGTGTGGTATCCCGTAAGAAGCAGGTTGTCCCTGTGTTGACGGACGCTTTAACAAAATAATACGTATCTTCGGATAGATGTACGCATGGATTGATTCTTTTGGTGAGTTGGTCCATGCGTTTTTTAGTTTTTTGGGGAAAATGAAAGGTTTTTCAGGTGATTTTTATGTGTTTTTAGATGCTTTTAAACCGTTCGGTCAATTAAGTGGCTGCTTCGGACAATTTCAGCAGCTTTTTGGCTATGTTTCGGGCAATTTCACAGTCGGGTTCGGTCAACATTTCGAGACGTTCGGTCATTTGAAAATTTCGTTTAGTCAAATTCCTGAATCTTTGGACACTTTTGTAAAAACTTCGGTCAAAAACTGAAAATCTTCGGACATTTGTCCAAAAGGGAAGTGAGATGATCTCTCAGGCCCCTCGTTCCCACGTAAAAGTTTCCCCAAAAGTGATCCATATCCCCACCTAAAACGTTAGGTTCCTAAAGAACCTAAACCTAACACAAACCCACCATAAACATACCAACATTTTAAAGTATAAAAGGATAGTGTTATATATATAGATAGATATATTCGATAAAGAGAGAAGAGGGTCGTCCATGGTAAAGACAAGGTTACTGGTATTATCATTAATAATCGTACTTTTAATAGCAGCTGGCTGCTCGAACACGAACTCAAACAACAACGACAGCGCCGGCCAACAACTAAAAGAAAAAGACTGGAGCGAAATCACCGAGCTTGCCGACGGCTCCAAGGTCCGCATTTTTATGTGGGGCGGAGATGAGGGAATTAACCGCTATATGGATGAATGGGTCGCACCAAAATTAAAAGAAACCCACAACATCGAGCTAGAACGAGTGCCGATGGACACCAACGAAATCCTCCAAAAATTGTCCACGGAAAAGCGTGCAAATAAAGTAGACGGGACCATCGACATCATTTGGATTAACGGGGAAAACTTCAAGAATGCCAAGGAATTTGAACTGCTTTATGGACCTTTCAGTGAAAACCTGCCAAACTATCAGGACTATGTCGACACAGAAAGTCTGGACGTCCAATACGATTTTGGTACAGAGGTAGAAGGGCTGGAGGCTCCATGGGGGAAAGTGCAATTTGTTTTCCAATATGATGAAGAAAAAATCCAGACCCCACCTGCCAACTTTGATGAGCTGAAAGAATGGATAAAAGAAAATCCAGGAAAGTTCACATACCCTGAGGTAAATGATTTTACAGGAAATGCGTTCCTAAGACATGTCCTGTACGATGCGGTGGGCGGACCGGAGAAATTATTAGAGAACGGTTACG
This sequence comes from Sutcliffiella horikoshii, assembly GCF_020524325.1. Lineage (GTDB taxonomy): Bacteria > Bacillota > Bacilli > Bacillales > Bacillaceae_I > Sutcliffiella_A > Sutcliffiella_A horikoshii_D. Next base: position 10,869 of record NZ_JAIVKY010000020.1, on the reverse strand, counting down.
ATGAAGAGATTTTAACAGAACACGAAGAAGACCTATGGAGCTATCTCCGTGAAATACAACCTTCCCTTTGGAGAAACGGGGAAACCTATCCAGCCACGCTGACGGATCTTGACCGCCTATACAGCCAAGGAGAAGTGTGGATGACGATGGGGTATAACGAAGCGAGGGCGGAAAGTCTTATCAAGGACGGTGTATTCCCGGAAAGCACGAAATCCTTTGTGCTGGAATCAGGTTCTATCGGTAACACGCACTTCCTGGCCATCCCGTTTAACAGTCCAAATAAAGCAGGTGCCATGGTCGCGATTGATTACTTGATGTCCCCAGATGCACAGCTCGCCAAATACGAGTCGACCTATTGGGGAGAAAATATGGCGCTTGATCCGACAAAGCTGCCAGAGGACGCACAGAAAAAGCTGGCTGATATGGATCGTGGAGCTTCTGTGCTGCCACCGGAAAAATTGAGTGAAAGCCTGTTACCGGAAGTGGATGCAGAGTATGTGAATTGGTTGAAGGAGCATTGGGTCAATGAAGTGGTTCAAAAGCAATAGCTGGAGTCTTGCACTCCTTCCAGCTTTACTTTTTACATTCTGCCTTGTCGTTTATGGGATATTTATGGCGGCACAGGAGAGCGTGACAACCTTGAACGGCTTTTCCTTGGATGCCTATATAAAAATATTCGAGAACGAGGCTTTCCTGGATTCGTTAAAATACAGTCTAAGGATTGCCTTTGTTTCAACAATACTGTCTCTTTTCTTGGGGCTATTACTAACAAAATTTCTATATGAAACCTTAAAGAATCATTTGGCTCGGACAATGGTTTGGCTGCCAATGCTATTCCCTCACTTTGTTTGGGGATATATGATGATCCTGCTCTTCTCGCAGACGGGTTGGTTTTCCACTATGTTGCACGCCTTGTCCATTTTAGATAGTCCGGATCAGTTTCCGGTACTGACGAATGACCGCTATGGAATTGGTATCATTCTCACGTACACGTTAAAAGAAATTCCCTTTGTCGTGTTAATGCTGTTGCCTGTATATGCACAGCTCAACCGGGATCTGCCAAATGTGGTAAAGACTCTTGGCGGCAACAAGTGGCATGTGTTTAAAACGGTGGAGTGGCCATGGTTGTTTCCGGTACTGATGGAAGCGGGGCTGATTGTCTTTGCCTTTATTTTGGCGGCTTTTGAAGTGCCGTTTTTACTTGGGACGACATATCCGAAAATGGTATCGGTCCTTGCGTATGAATGGTTTTATCAGGGAGATTGGAGCAAGAGACCGGAATCATTTGCTGTGATGATGACAGTGACAGCCATAATTTTCGGCCTGCTCGTTCTTCTGTTGAGTTTAGTCTCAAGATCACGGTATCGGTTGATGAAAGGAAACGGGATGTAGGATGAGAAAGAATAGAAACTGGAGCATTTCGTATATCATTTTTGCGTTTATTCTCTTTTTTCCTGTCCTGCTATTGCTGGTAAAAAGTGTATCGTATGCTTGGCGGTGGGGAGAAATCATTCCAACATCAATCTCTGCCAGAGGCTTTACCGTCCTACTGAGTGATTCGCGCTTTTATTCGGCGGTTGGAATGACACTTTTAATCGGGGTTATTGTTATTCTTCTAAATCTGTTCATCGCTGTACCGGCTGCAAGGGCACTAGCTTTTCACACTTTCAGGGGAAAACCGCTCATTGAAGTGGTGCTTCTTCTCCCTATCCTCATTCCCAGCCTCGCGGTTGCGATGGGTATACATATCACCATGATACGACTAGGTTTGGCGGACCAATGGCTTGGTGTGGTGTTGGTTCACCTCATCCCAACAGTACCTTATTCTATAAAAATTTTAAGGTCTGGTTTTGAAAGGCTGGGGCAGAAATGGGAGGAACAAGCGAGTTCCCTTGGAGGCACCAAGCTGGCAATCCTTTATAAAATTTACTTGCCGCAGTTACTGCCAAGCTTTCGAAGCATGGTGTTTTTAATTTTTGTGATTTCCCTAAGTCAATACGCGCTAACCTCCATCATTGGTGGTGGCAATGTTTTGACGTTGGCTATGCTATATTTTCCGTTCCTGTCGTCAGTGGACGAAGCAGTCATTGCCAGTTTTTCGATAGTGTTCGCACTGCTTCCTATTTGTGTGATGATCGGGTTTGAACTAGTGTTTCGACTGGTGATTCCTTATCAGAAAAGGGTGTTTTTAGATTGAATGAAAAAATAGTAATAGAAAAAATCTCGAAGAATTATGGAGATAAATGCATCATTAGTAATATGGATTTGACGATTGATCAAGGAGAAATTATCAGTGTGGTCGGCCCTTCAGGAAGCGGAAAATCGACTTTGTTGAAGTGCCTTGCTGGACTTGAACCCGTTTCAACGGGAACCATTAAAATAGGGGAAAAGGATATCACTTCGATGCAGGCCAATCAGCGGCCGATTGTCATGATGTTTCAACAACCTCTTTTGTTTCCCCATATGACCGTCTTGGAAAATGTCATGATAGGTTTATCTTTTAAAAGAAAAGGGACAAAAGCTGAGCGAAAAGAGCAGGCTACTAATTTTCTAATGAAAGTCGGACTTGATGGATATGGAAAGAATTATCCTTATGAACTTTCAGGAGGGCAGCAGCAAAGGGTGGCACTTGCCCGCGCATTGATAACAAATCCACAACTTATGTTATTGGATGAGCCGTTTAGCAGCATTGATAATGAAAAAAGGGACGAGTTAAGGTTATGGGTGAGAAATTTATTGAAAGAAGAAGGTATTGCAAGCCTTTTTATCACTCATGATATAGAAGAAGCGATGCTGATGGGAGATAGGGTTGTCGTATTTGCCGAGCAAAAAGTCCAGCAGGTTGGCATGCCGATGGACGTGTATGAAGAGCCGGCAACACCATTTGTGGCAAAATTCTATTCCGATGGTCTTTTAATTGGAAAGGATTCCTTTGTTCATTCGAAAAAATTAACCTTAGTGGAAAAACTGTCAGAGGACTGCTATCAATCCTATGCAGGTAAAGTAGTACAGAAAAAAGTAAAACACGGCAGTCTTTTTTATGATATTCAGATAGAAGCCCTTCATCAAAAAATCACACTACCTTCGCAGGAAAACATAGAACTAGCCCAACAAGTATGGGTAACGGTGAAGGCAGAACAAGATATAGTACATTTTAAAAATTCGTTATAAAAGGAAGGTTCTTATGCTTGATACGCATGCCCGAAAGTATGTACAACCATTGATATCAAATACGGCGGAGCAATTGTTGAAGTTCGGATTAACACCAAACCAGGTGACTGTCATTTCTTTTTGTATCGGCGTGTCATCCGGAGTTTTTTTCTATTTTGGTCTGCCTATCATAGCAGTACTGGTTCTGTGGATTTCGGGCTTTCTTGATGCGGTTGATGGCACCATGGCCCGCAAAACGAAGTCCTCTCCATGGGGAACGGTGATGGACGTCACGTTTGATCGGTTGGTTGAGATCAGTGTCATCCTCGGAGTGGCATTTGTCTATCCGGAAATTCAGTGGGCGTTGTTATTGTTGAGTGTTTCTATTATTTTTTCTATAACGGTCTTCTTAACGGTCGGTGCGGTTTCTGAAAAGCAGGGAATGAAGTCCTTCTATTACCAGGCCGGACTTGCGGAACGAACAGAAGGCTTTATTTTACTGTCCCTCATGATGCTACTGCCCGCAATTGTCCTATGGACCACCCTGATCTTCTTGGCAGTAGAAATAATAACCGGCCTCCAACGTTTCTTCGAAGCAAAAAGGATTTTGCAGTAGCATAGATATCCTAGCTGTTGATTGGAGCAAAAGGCGAAGACTCCTGAGGGAGATAGCGCTAGGTGGAGACCCCGCAGGCGCAGCCGAGGAGGCTCCAGCAGTGCCCCTAGGAAAGCGAAGCCATTTGCGGAAATCAACAGCGGCTTCAAAGTAATCTCCCCACAAAAAAAGCTGGGAAGTTTCAGTGACAACACTGATTCTTTCCAGCTTTTTTCTTTCTTTTATATACCTAAGGCCTTCTGCGGCCAGCGAATAAGTTAAAGACTAAAGCGATTAGTGCTAAAACAAGGATAATGTGAATCAGGTTCCCTGCGATATCAAAAGAGAATCCAAGTAACCATAGAATAAGTAAGACTGCAAAGATTGTCCATAACATAGTGAAATGCCTCCTAAACATCTGACGTAGTAGCTGTAAGTTAGGTATACCCTACAGCCACTCCTCTTACTCCTACTAATAATTGGCTATTCGTTACCTGACGCCACGTCTTCTTCCGAATAGGTTAAATACGATAGCTAATACTGCAAGAACTAAAAGGATGTGAATAAGTCCCCCGCCAATTTCCATTGCGAACCCAAGTAACCAAAGAACTAAAAGTACAACAAAGATTGTCCATAACATGTGGTTTTCCTCCTAATATAGTTTTGTTATTTTTTTCAACGTCTACACAGAAGGTAATTCCCTAGCGAGAAAAATGTTAAACCAATATTCTTTTTAATTGTTGGAGAAGAGTTGATTTAGTACAAAAGTTGGAAAAAGAGTTTGTTCCAAAAATTAGGTTTTAAATTATGTAGAAGTGGAATGGAGTAACTAGTGACGAGCTATCAGATGTCACAAATTGAAGTGGGAGGTGATGTTGATTATGAATCAGACAACCATGAAAGGTAAGTGGAACCAGATGAAAGGTGACGCCAAGAAGAAATGGGGAAATCTCACGGATGATGATCTTCAACAAATTGAAGGAGATCGTGATAAGCTGGTAGGCAAAATTCAGGAACGCCACGGGAAGTCAAGAGAAGAGGCGGAACGTGAAGTAGACGGTTGGATGTAGGTCAGTACTTAAGTATCTTTTAAAAATTACTTAAAGGAGAGGATTTAAGATGGCTAACAACAATAACAATAGTAACAACTCTAACAGCTCCACAATGACATACGAGGAGCGCGGACGCAAGGGCGGAGAGAAGACAAAGCAGGAGCATGGTCAGGAGCATTTCGAGGAAATCGGCCAAAAGGGCGGTAACAAGACGCTGAACGAGCATGGCAAAGAGCACTTCGAAGAAATCGGCCAAAAAGGCGGAAACAACTCGAACTAAAAGGTGTCACAACCATAGATAAGAACCATAAGGGCAGCCGAAAAAACAAAGGCTGCTCTTTATCATTTGGAAATAGATTTTCAGCTGGGGATTGAGCAAATGGCGAAGACTCCTGCGGGGGAGGAGCGACAATGTTGAGTCCCCTGAAGCGTTGTGAGGAGGCTCAAGGTCGCCCAGAGGGAAAGCGAGCCATTTGCGGAAAGTAACAGCGTCGTGTCTAACAAACCCAAAAAGGAGTGGAGAAAATGAGTGAAGAACGATTTTATTCCGTACAAACAGAAGGCCAACCACCACAAGAACAAGGAAAACAACCTGGTGACGAAAACGAAATGATTCCAGAACCAATCTGCGACAACCCTGATTATAAGGGAAGCGGCAAACTAAAAGGGAAAAATGCCATCATCACAGGCGGTGACAGCGGAATTGGCCGGGCGGTTGCTATTGCCTATGCAAAAGAAGGCGCCAACATCAGTATTGTCTACCTTGATGAACATGAAGATGCAAAAAAGACAAAACAAATGGTCGAACAATATGGCGCCAAATGTTTGGTCTATTCCGGTGATATCGGTCAAAAGGACTTTTGTACAGATGTAGTCAAACAAACAGCAGAAGAATTGGGAGGATTACATATTCTCGTGAACAATGCTGCTGAACAGCATGTACAGGAGAAGATTGAGGACATCTCCGAAGAGCAGTTGTTGCGTACGTTCCAGACAAATATCTTCTCCTACTTTTATTTTATCCAAGCTGCCATGCCATATCTGGATAAAGGAAGCTCCATTATAAACACTGCTTCAGTGGTGGCCTATAAAGGAATGCCTGTATTGATGGATTATTCAGCAACCAAAGGAGCAATTGTAGCGTTGACGCGTTCCTTGTCAGAAAATATTGTGGGGAGCGGAATCAGGGTGAACGGTGTAGCACCTGGACCAATCTGGACGCCGCTCATTCCGGCATCCTTTGACGGAGAACAGGTGGAGGAATTCGGTACTGATTCTCCGATGGGGCGACCGGGCCAACCTGCTGAATTGGCTCCGGCCTATGTTTATTTGGCATCGGAGGATTCCTCTTATGTATCCGGACAAATGATGCACATTAACGGCGGAACGGTTGTGAATGGATAATAATATGCATTTTCAGGGACAGTGCAAACTGTCCCTCTTTTACGTGGCTGAAAAAAGGATTTCCTCAGAATTTGTAGAAATTTAAGGGAAGGAAAGGAGTGGGGAAATCCATGAGCCTGCAAACGTATATTTATTTACTAAGGTTGCCTGAAAGGTTATATGACCCGGAGCGTTGGACAGAGGAGGAAAAGACCATCGTATCTCGGCACTTCACCTACTTAAAGAAGAATGTGGAAAAAGGGGTAGTTGTACTCGCTGGAAGAACTGAACAGACGGATGAAACCGGATTTGGAATCGTCATATTTTTGGCCAGAAACGAAGCGGAAGCAGAGAGGTTTATGAATAACGACCCTGCGGTATCAAGCGAAATTATGACAGCGGAATTGTCTCCTTACCGCCTTGCGTTAATGAATGAAAAGTTCTCTATAGGTGTTTAATAAAAGGACAGTGGCACGTAATGTACCACTGTCCTTGATTATTATCTCTGCTTACACGCCGGCAAACTGCTGACTTTCTGTTTCAAAGGCATTTTCTTCAATTTCAAATCCAAGGTCCTGGATCATTTGGTGATCTTGATTGGACGCCTGTCCGCTGGTGGTCAAGTAATCTCCAACAAAGATGGAGTTTGCCATGTAAAGCCCCATGCTTTGAAGCGTGCGTAGATTGTATTCTCGACCTCCTGAAATCCGGATTTCTTTTGTTGGATTGACAAAACGGAACATCGCAAGGATCTTCAAGCATTTTAATGGAGTCAAATCATCCATACCTGCAAGTTTTGTTCCTTCTATTGGATGCAGGAAATTGACTGGGATGGAGTCGGCATCTAATTCTTTCAATGAAAATGCCATTTCTACAATATCCTCAAGCGTCTCACCCATTCCGCAAATCACACCAGAACAAGGAGAGATTCCTGCATTTTTCAATGTTTCTAATGTGCGGATGCGGTCCTCATAATCATGTGTCGTAGTGATCTCGCTGTGGTGACCTTTACTTGTATTAATATTATGGTTAAAGCGGTCTACGCCGGCTTCCTTCAAGAGTTTCGCTTGCGCGTCGTTTACAAGACCCAAACAGGCGCAAATCTTCATGTTATCTACATCTTTTTTGATATCTTGAACAGCCTGTACCACAGTGTCGACGTCTCGATTTGTAGGCTTTCGGCCACTCATGACGATGCAGTAGGTGCCGATTTTATTTTTCTTCGCTTCTTTCGCACCGTCGACGATGATTTTTTTGCTGACAAGCGGATAACTGTCAATTTCTGTGTCGGCTTTCATGGACTGGGAGCAGTAGCCGCAATCTTCTGGGCATAAGCCGCTTTTGGCGTTAATGATCAGGTTCAGTTTTACTTTTTTTCCGTAGTAGTGTTTGCGGATATGAAAGGCTGATTGGATGATTTCTAACACGTTGTCGTCATCTTCGTTTAAAATTTGTAAGGCTTCCTCTGGTGTTATGTGATAACCCTCTACCACTTTTTCTGCAAGCTGTTTCCAAGTCAAAGTAATCACTCCTACTGAGTTTTTGGATGAACTGTTGATTTCCGTTCCAGGCGCTTCGCTTTCCGCGGGCGGTCCGGGAGCCTCTTCCCAACGCTTGTGGCCACTGAAAAAGTCTTTGAATTTAGATTTTGTTAAGACACCGCTATTGATTTCCGCAAATGGCTTCGCTTTCCACGGGGCGACCTTGAGCCTCCTCGGGCTATGCCCTGCGGGGTCTCAACAATGTCGCTACTCCCCTGTAGGAGTCTTCGCTTTTTGCTCCAATCAACAGCTATAAATTACCCATAAGATAGGTTATTGGGTTTTTCAGTGGCCTCCAACGCTTCAGGGGTCTCCCCTGTCCCTTCCACTACAATCAACAATGTTACTGTTTAATTTATATGTAAACTAACTAACAACAAAAGTTTACATATAAAAATGCTAGCTGACAAGGAAAAGTAGTAAATCTGATGGAAAATTGCAAATTGTTTTGTAAGCGGTTATAATTATTTTTCCGGCAAAAAAGAACAGAAAACCGTTGCGTACTTTGAAAAGGTTCCTTAAGGGATAGTTACCATGAATGGAGAGAAACTCTAGTTCATGGTTTTTTGCGTCTCTACAAAAACCTCGGGAGTGTGAAGAGTTTGGCAGAAATGAAGAAAAGACACCCTGATTTTGATCAGGAAGTGGAACGGCTTATCTTTACCAAAAAATATATGGACATTGTCATCAAAGCAACAGAGTTGGATGAGGAATCGTTTAAATCTAGTTTTAAAGAAGCGTTGGATGGAACTGATTTTTCAGACAGTAGTTTAAGTTATTTGAACATGCTTACCAATGCGAACATGCTCCAGCGATCGACAGAAGAGATCCGCAGCCTCAAGAAAATCTACCATAAGCCCTACTTTGCCAGGATTGACTACAAACGGGCCGGCAAGGAAGAAGAGGAGGTCCTTTATTTTGGAAAGGCCTCATTATTTGATCGAGAAACCCAAGACCCGATCATTGTTGATTGGCGCTCTCCGATAGCCAACCTTTACTATGACGGCAGACTTGGAGAAGTGGAGTACGAGGCGGAAGGGGAAACGTATGACGGCTACCTCTCCTTAAAACGTCAATACATTATGGAAGACGGCGAACTCCAAGACATAAGAGATGTTGATTTGACAACGACGGACGAGCTATTACAAGAATCGCTCTCCGGCAGTTCCAGCAACCGACTTACCGATATTGTTTCAACGATTCAAGAGGAGCAGAACCGAATCATCCGCGCCGACTTAAATAAACCGATTATTGTGCAAGGAGCGGCAGGAAGCGGAAAGACGACCATTGCGCTTCATAGAATTTCTTATTTTATCTACACCTACCAGGATCAATTCCGACCGGAACAACTGATGATCCTCGCACCGAACAATCTATTCATCGACTATATTTCTGAAGTGCTCCCAGAGCTTGGAGTGGACCGGATTTTACAGACGACTTTTATTGATTTTGTCTTAAGCTGCATCGGCAAAAAAGTGAAATTGCGACCTCCGTCCGAGAAATTGATGGGCTTCATTAACCATGAATATGAGGATCCTGAAATGGTCCAATGGCTCGCAAGCTTCAAAGGTTCGCTAGAATATAAGGACATCATGGACCGCTATTTATCTGATATCTTAGAAACACTCATTCCAACAGACGATTTCTACCTGACTTCTAAATTCAAACTCTACACCGCTGAAAAAATGGAAAACTTGATTCGCAACGAATATACCTACCTCCCGTATTATCGCCGAGTAGAAAAGGTGAAAAGTGTACTGCAAAACTATGTGCGTACGGAGAAAAAAGTACTCTTGCATAAAGTGGAGAGATTCTACGACAACAAGCTCGACAAAGCCCTATTCAACATGAACCTGGATCCTGCTAAACGAAAAAGCTATGTGACAAAAGCAATGGACAAAAAGGATGCCATGATAGAGGAGATAAAACGGGAATCCAGAACCGCCGTTAACGCCTTCATCCGCAAGCTTCCAAAGCACACTCTTTTTCATTATTTTAAAGAGCTGGTAACAGATCGGGCTACCTTTGCGAAGTATGCAAATGATTATTTGGATGACTACCAAATCAAGTATTTTGTGGACTATCAAGTGAAGTTACATAGGCAAAAGAAGTATGAACTGGAAGACTTGGCAGGGTTACTTTATTTGCAGCACCATTTGTACGGTATTGATAAGGACTTGCGTGCTCGAAATGTGGTCATTGATGAAGCGCAGGATTACAGCTATTTTCAGCTGGCTGCTTTAAAAAGTGCGTTGGAAACTGATGTGTTTACCATCGTGGGAGACTTGGCGCAAGGTATCCATTCTTATCGTGGCATTCAGGATTGGAACAAGGTGAAGGAAGCTATTTTCCCGAGGGCTGCTTACACCACGTTGCAAAAAAGTTATCGTACAACAGTGGAAATCATGGAAACGGCCAATGACATATTAAAGCTATTGCCTTTTGAACTGCCGAAAGTGGAGCCTGTGGTGAGGCATGGTGCGAAACCAGCCTTCCATAAATGGTCTACATCTGGTGGTGCAGTTGAAAAGGCAGGCATGTTAGAGGCTGAAATAGAAAAGTTATATAAAGATGGTCGAAAAACAATTGCGGTGATCGGAAAAACCGAGAAGGAATGTAAGAAAATCGAGGGGATGCTTCGCAAGTACACAGACCTAAAGGTGCAATTGCTCTTGGAAAATGAGGAAATCAACCAAGAGGATGTCGTTATCGTTCATGCCCAGTTGGCCAAGGGACTGGAGTTTGACGCTGTGCTGTTGTGTACGCTTGATGAGGTGTTCACCAAAACCGAAATTGACGTAAAGCTGTTATATGTGGCGATGACAAGACCACTGCATCATTTAAGCTTTTACGGAAATGAGGAAAGTGACTTTTTGCTTGGGAGTGTATCCGACGGGAAGATTTTATTATAAAAATAAAAGAGATGAGACAGAGCCTGCTTAGTAGAGGCTCTGTTTTTATTAAGATAAGAAAACTTATAATCCTGTTGATTTCCGTTCCAGGCGCTTCGCTTGCCTGCGGGCGGTCCGTGAGCCTCCTGATATGAACGAAACTGTCAAGGCCCCCACTCTTCTAGGTGTTTTTGTTTTGTTTTTGTGCAACTCTAAGAAGAGAAGCCGATTCTACTTCTTTTTCTTTTAAGCGTTTG
>NZ_JAIVKY010000019.1 GCF_020524325.1 Sutcliffiella horikoshii | reverse complement strand
TCTCCAATAAAGAGTCTGAGCTTTTGCTCAAAATTTGCTAGCTTGTCTTACTTAAATCATTTTGTCGTGTTCCGAAGAACCGACGTTATGACGCTGTTGTTTTGTTTAGTTTTCAAAGAACTCTTTTGTGTTGACGCCTTTCAAAAGCGACTTCACTAATATATCATTTATTTCGTTTTGAGTCAACATCTTTTTATTATCTTTTTTCGATAGTTATGTAAGATGTAACTCGTTGTCGTTGCTGACTTGATTGATTATAGCACGGGTAGAATAAGGATGCAATTACTTTTTTAATATATTTTTATTTTCTTTTCTAAAATGCTAAGAACGAAGGAAAACTGGCAGATTCCCCTCGTTCTTTCTTTACTGAGATAACTAGAAATCGAGTTATTTTAAAACTTCTTCTATATAGATATCCAATTCTTGATTTAAGGTGAGGAATTGATCTGAGTCGATTTCTCTCACCATCGGCCTTGATGGATATTGCGGGTCTATAAAAGCAACCTCTGCAATTTTATTGTTAGAAAGCTTTACTTTGTCGCCAATGCTGAAGCTGCACACGTTTGAAGTGAGCGCTTGAACGATAGACAGATCGTATTTACCAAAAGTTTCGTGTTTTAGTTGCTCGATCACTTTAAATGGTGACTGCTTGCTTCGGTACTTCCTTGGTGATGTCATTGCATGAAATACGTCTGCTACTGCCAGTATCTTCGTGTAGGTGTGTATCTTGTCTTCTGAGAGGCCAAAAGGGTAACCTGTTTTATCGTAGCGTTCATGATGCTGCAATACCGCTAGTTTTATTTCATCTTGTATCACTGGTTGTTTACTAACCATCTGGTAACTGAAAATAGGGTGTTCTTTTATTTGCGCAAACTCCTCTTTTCTCAGGACCGCAACATTTTTCAAGATTTTCTGATCAATGCGTGACATGCCGCAATCCATTAAAAAGCCTGCAATGCCAACTTGAATGATGTCTTTCTTTTTATAGCCAAGTGACTTTGCAATTGCAGAAGCTATGATGGCTACCGCCACAGAATGATGGTAGATATAGTCTTCTTCATTTGTGTAATGATAAAGAGAAAAGACTTCTTCTTGATAGTGAAGAGATTTTTCAATTAACGGGATGATTGTCTTTCGAACCTCACTATAATCAATCGGCGCTCCTGATCCCCATGCTTCGTACATTTTTTTGTAAGCTTGGGTTGCTTTAAAGTACATCTGCAAGAAGGAATCTTCTTTTGGCTTTTCTTCAAGCATGGTTAACAGTTGGGGATTAAATGGCTGGCCGTTTGAAAGGAATGCTTCTATTTCTACTTTTTCTACTAAGAAAGATTCTAATATTTCAATATGTTGGTTTGTCAGGACGGTTCTTTTTGGCATAATCGGCTTAGAAGTGAGTGCTTTTATTTCTTGTGCCAGAATACATCCTTCGACCAGCTGTTCGGTTTTCACTAACATGAACGCTCTCTCCTTATAAACAAAGAGGAACACATGAAAGTGCTCCTCTCTTAGAGTTGATCATTTACTTTGCTCTTCTTATTCTTCGACTTCTTCTGTAGAATTTCCTTCTTCCATTTCTGTATCTTCCGTACCATCTTCTGGTTCGTCTTCTTTATCCACTCTTGCGACTGTTGTCACAAATTCGTTCTCTGCAAGACGAATCAGTTTCACCCCTTGGGTGTTTCGACCCATTTGTGAGATTCCGTCAACAGACATACGGATCAAGACGCCACTTGCTGTGATCAGCATTAGATCTTCTTCAGTGGTTACGGTTTTAACAGAAACTAGCTCACCATTACGCTCAGTGATGTTACATGTTTTAATTCCTTTTCCTCCACGACTTTGGACACGGTACTCTTCGGCCGGAGTACGTTTACCGTAACCGTTTTTGGTCACGACTAATACATCAAGGCCTTCATCAAGAAGTTCCATTCCTACCACTTCATCATTTTCGGAAATGGAGATTCCTTTTACTCCCGTTGCCGTTCTACCCATGGATCGTACGTCCGTTTCATGGAAGCGAATGAGCATTCCGTTTTTCGTTCCAATGATCATCTCTTTCGTTCCATCAGTTAATTTTACTGAGATTAACTCATCGCTTTCTCGTAATCCTAGTGCAATTAAACCGCCCTTACGGATATTGGCGAATTGAGATAGCGGAGATCGCTTGGATATTCCATGCTTAGTTGTAAAGAATAAATACCAGTCATCTACAAAGTCTTCCACCGGAATAATGGCGTTGACCCATTCTCCTTTTTCCACCTCAAGCAAGTTGATAATTGGAATTCCTTTTGCTGTACGGCTAAATTCTGGGATTTCGTAACCTTTTGCTCGGTACACTTTCCCTTTATTTGTAAAGAATAATAGCGTATCATGTGTGGACGTGGTCAATAGATGTTCAACAAAGTCATTCTCATTGGTTCCCATCCCTTGAATTCCACGACCTCCTCTTCTCTGGCTGCGATAAGTCGAAAGAGGCAGACGTTTAATATAGCCATTATGCGTAAGAGTGATCACGACATTTTGACGTGGAATTAAATCCTCATCTTCAATATTTTCAAAGCCGCCAACCATTATCTCTGTACGACGCGTGTCGTTGAAACGGTCTTTAACTTCTGTTAGTTCTTCACGGATAATTTCAAGTACTTTTTCTTCATCTGCAAGAATCGCTTTTAGTTCCGCAATAAGCTGCATAAGCCCTTGGTATTCTTCTTCAATCTTTTCGCGCTCTAAGCCGGTTAGACGTTGTAGACGCATGTCTAGAATAGCTTGTGCTTGTTTCTCAGATAGAGAGAATTCGGTCATCAAGCCTTCTCGTGCAATGTCCGCCGTTTGGGAACTACGGATTAAAGTGATTACAGCATCTAAGTGATCTAAGGCAATTCGCAGACCTTCTAAGATGTGTGCTCTTGCTTCCGCTTTACGCAGTTCAAATGCCGTACGGCGCTTGATTACGACTTTTTGATGCTCTAGGTAATAATACAGACATTGTTTTAAGTTTAATACTTTCGGCTCCCCGTTTACTAGTGCAAGCAGGTTGATACCAAAGCTTGTTTGAAGGGAAGTCTGTTTGTATAAGTTATTTAAAAGGACATTAGCGTTTGCATCTTTTTTGACTTCCATGACGATACGCATACCATTACGGTCTGATTCATCGCGCAAGTCAGAGATACCTTCTATTTTCTTATCACGTACAAGGTCCGCAATTTTTTCGATAAGTTTTGCTTTATTCACCTGGTAAGGAAGTTCATGTACAAGGATGACTTCTCTGCCATTCGGTTTTGTTTCAATCTCCACTTTCGCACGAACCGTGATTGATCCGCGGCCCGTTTCATACGCTCTTCTGATTCCGCTCCTGCCCAGGATCTGACCTGCTGTAGGGAAGTCTGGACCAGGTATGATTTCCATTAACTCTGGAATGGTAATGTCAGGGTCCTTACTTACCGCAAGTACCCCGTCAATAATTTCTCCCAGCTGGTGAGGCGGGATATTGGTTGCCATTCCAACCGCGATACCGGAAGCACCGTTTACAAGCAAGTTTGGAAAACGTGCAGGCAGTACAATCGGCTCTCTCTCGGAACCATCATAGTTATCTTGGTAGTCAATGGTGTCTTTATTGATATCGCGAAGTATCTCCATGGAGATCTTCGACATTCTTGCCTCGGTATAACGCATGGCAGCTGCAGCGTCGCCATCGACAGAACCGAAGTTTCCGTGACCGTCAATCAGCATGTAACGGAAGTTAAAGTCCTGTGCCATACGCACCATCGTGTCATAAACCGCTGAGTCACCATGTGGATGGTACTTCCCGATTACTTCCCCTACGATACGTGCGGACTTTTTATAAGCTTTATCAGAAGTCATTCCTAAATCATTCATGGCGTACAAAATACGTCGGTGTACAGGTTTCAATCCGTCTCGTACATCCGGCAAGGCACGAGATACGATTACACTCATGGCATAATCCAGGAAGGATGTTCTCATTTCCTGACTGATATTTATTTCTTTAACTGAGGACCTCTCAGACATAATAACGAACCTCCTTGCGAAATGTGAGTTCATGACTACATTCGCTTTCGCTCTTCTCTATGTAAAAGACAGGATAGCATGACACCTCGCCATTGAATTATAACTAAGCTCTTGATTTTGGTTAACAACCGCTGTTGATTTCCGCAAATGGCTTCGCTTTCCGAGGGGCGGCCTTGAGCCTCCTCGGGCTTTGCCCTGTGGGGTTTCAACATTGCCGCTACTCCCCCGCTGGAGTCTTCGCCATTTGCTCCAATCACCAGCTAGAAGCCATCAGAACTTTAGTTTTCATTTTCAGTAGCTCGGTATAACACTACCCCGCTTTTTTTATTGGATTCTAAAATTAGATATCCAGATTTTTTACATAACGGGCATTGTCTTGAATAAAGTTTCTTCGTGGCTCTACTTTATCGCCCATTAGAATCTCAAATGTTTCATCCGCTTCGATGGCATCCTGCAGGCTTACCTGTAACAGGGTTCTAGAAACTGGATCCATAGTCGTTTCCCAAAGCTGTTCAGGATTCATCTCCCCTAATCCTTTATAGCGCTGGATACCGGCCTTTGGCTGATCCGACATGGTCGCAAGAATCTCTTCAAGCTGACGGTCATTATACGCATACTCGATTTTTTTACCCTGCTGAATTTTGTATAGTGGTGGCTGGGCAATGTAGATGTATCCATGTTCGATGATTTGGCGCATGTAGCGGTAGAAGAATGTCAATAACAGCGTTCTAATATGAGCTCCATCGACATCGGCATCCGTCATGATCACGATTTTATGGTATCGGGCACGGGAAATGTCAAAATCCTCTCCAATTCCAGTTCCAAGTGCGGTGATGATGGCACGAACCTCATTGTTGGATAAAATTTTGTCAAGACGCGCCTTTTCTACGTTAATGATCTTACCGCGCAAAGGCAGGATTGCCTGGAAGTGACGATCTCGGCCTTGCTTAGCGGATCCTCCCGCAGAATCTCCCTCTACCACATATATTTCGCTGATAGATGGATCTTTAGAGGAGCAGTCTGCCAATTTACCTGGTAGACTCGAGATTTCCAATGCACTTTTTCTTCTTGTTAGTTCCCTTGCTTTTTTGGCTGCCATTCTTGCTCTGGAGGCCATCAAACCTTTTTCTACAATTTTTCTTGCTGCAGAAGGGTTCTCAAGCAGGAAGCCTTCGAATTTTTCGGTAAAAACAGAATCCGTAACCGTTCTTGCTTCACTGTTTCCTAATTTAGTTTTCGTCTGGCCTTCAAACTGTGGATCAGGGTGTTTGATGGAAACAATAGCCGTCAAGCCTTCACGAACATCTTCCCCTGTCAGGTTGCTGTCCGCATCTTTGAATATATTGTTCTTACGGGCATAGTCATTGATTACTCTCGTCAATGCCGTCTTAAAGCCAGATTCATGAGTTCCACCTTCATAGGTGCTGATATTGTTGGCAAAAGAGTACAGATTGCTTGTGTAGCTGTCATTGTACTGTAGCGCCACTTCGATGGAGATACCGTCCTTTTCTCCCTCTACAAAAACAACTTCCTCATGAATAACTTCTTTTGTACGGTTTAAATGCTCTACATAAGAAGCGATACCGCCCTCGTAGTGGTATTCATTCTTTTTCGGCGTTTCTTCACGCTTATCTTCAATCGTGATGCGGATTCCTTTATTTAAGAATGCAAGCTCACGAAGACGGTGTGCCAGCGTATCATAGTCATATTCCTTTGTTTCTGTGAAAATCTCTTCGTCGGGAACAAAGTGAATGATCGTACCTGTGATGTCTGTTTCGTCAATCACCTTCAGATCTTCATTTGGTACCCCTTTATTGTACTTTTGGTAATGAACTTTTCCGTCGCGATGAACATAGATTTTAAGCTCGGAGGAAAGAGCGTTTACTACAGACGCACCAACCCCGTGCAGACCCCCGGAAACTTTATAACCGCCACCGCCAAATTTTCCGCCTGCATGAAGTACCGTCATGATTACTTCTACTGCTGGACGGCCCATTTTTTCATGAATTCCGACTGGAATACCACGGCCGTTATCTTTTACAGTGATGCTGTTATCTTTTTCAACGATTACATTGATTTCTGAGCAATATCCTGCTAATGCTTCATCGATACTGTTATCGACAATTTCCCATACTAAGTGATGGAGACCCTTGGCACTGGTGGAACCGATGTACATACCTGGTCGTTTTCTTACGGCTTCAAGGCCCTCTAGTACCTGTATATTACTTTCATCATAGCTGTTTTCTTGCAATTCTTTTTGGTCCATCGTCATATCTATCACCTTCACTTTTTATTTCTACACAA
Organism: Sutcliffiella horikoshii; assembly: GCF_020524325.1. Classification (GTDB taxonomy): domain Bacteria; phylum Bacillota; class Bacilli; order Bacillales; family Bacillaceae_I; genus Sutcliffiella_A; species Sutcliffiella_A horikoshii_D. Next base: position 22,215 of record NZ_JAIVKY010000019.1, on the reverse strand, counting down.
TAGACTGGTTGTCCTTATGGGCAACATTTGATCTATAACAGGAACTCCTCCATTGAGGTATCCATTCTTTTTTTCAAGGTTGTTGAGGCTAATGGAGAAAGGTATATGTTCTCTTCGGTAATCACAATTGATTTGATGTCATGTTTACTGATATTTTTGATGGATTTGTCCGCTACTTCCGGCAAGGTGTCTTTCCAGTCGGACTGCAGGAGCCTGCGATCTAAAATAGCAATGATTTTAGAAGCGCGCACCATCACTTCTTCTCCAATATGCAAATACATGAGCCTTCACCTCAATTTCGTTTCTTGATTGTTCCTGAAACCACCTCATATGTAGCCGCTTGTTTCAAGGTTTGATGGTCGATTCCATCCACACTTGTTGTGGTGACGAAGGTTTGGACCTTTCCCTGAATGGTGTTTAAGAGATGGGACTGTCTATAATCATCCAGCTCCGATAATACGTCATCAAGGAGCAGAATGGGATATTCCCCTACTACGGATTGAATGAGATCTATTTCTGCAAGCTTCAGCGACAGAGCTGTCGTGCGCTGTTGTCCTTGTGATCCAAATGTCTGGACATCTTTTCCGTTCACTTGAAAGAGCAGGTCATCACGATGGGGACCAAATAGTGTAACGCCTCTTTCAATTTCTCTATCTTTTATTTTATCAAACTTTTCGTTATATGCTTCTATCATTTTCGACAAGTTTGTTGTTTCTGATACATAATCAATGGATGGTTTGTAGATAATAGTCAATTCTTCTAAATCTCGGCTGATGCTTTTATGAATTGGCTGAGCCCAGCTTTGCAGCAATTCTACAAACTCCTGCCTCTTTTCCGTCACGCTCGCAGCCAATTCAATAAGTTGCTCAGTCAATACAAACAGCATGGTTTCATCTTTTTGCTTTCTTGTCTGTAACTGCTTTAAGTAATGATTACGCTGCTGAAGTACTTTTTGGTACCTCGACAGGTCATGCATATACCTCGGTGATACTTGACCAAGCTCCATATCTATAAAACGTCGTCTCACCTGAGGACTACCTTTTACAAGCGTAAGATCCTCAGGTGCAAACATAACGATATTCATATTTCCGATATACTGACTTAATTTGGTTTGTTCAATATGATTAATCTTCGCTTTTTTCCCTTTTTTACTAATGACAAGTTGCAGCGGCAACTCTCCATTCCGTTTATGTATCCTACCTTCTATTTTACCATACTCTTCGTCCCATCTGATAAGATCTTTATCATTGGACGTCCTGTGTGATTTTGCCATTGCCAATACATAGATAGATTCCATCACATTTGTCTTACCTTGTGCGTTTTCACCTAATATGACATTCACACCGTTTTCAAATACAGCATGCAAGCTTTCATAATTGCGATAGTGTCTCAACGTCAATTCTTCAATATACAATCCGTCTCACCAACTCATCAGGAAACAACGACATATTTTCCATGACCGTCTATTTCAATTACATCCTGTACTTTCAGTTTTCTTCCTCTTCTGTCTTCAAGCTCTCCGTTCACTTTCACTTCATATTCAGAAAGAAACCATTTTGCCATTCCACCTGATTGGATGACATCGGCCAACTTTAAAAATTGTCCAAGCGTAATCATTTCTGTTGAAATTTGAATTTCTGTCATTATTTCGCGCTCACTTTCTTTTTAGGGATTAGAATTTCTTTTACTATTCCCTTATTGTCTATTTCCTATTGTACTAGAACTTCTCCATATAGAAAAGAAAGCCACTAGGAATGGTCACTAGCAGCTTTCTGAGTCTGTGTTTATTAGTACGTTCTGACTGGCAGGATAAGTTGAAGCATGGAATCATCATGTAATGTTTTGATGACAAATGGCCTCATTGCACCAGTGAAATTAATTAATATCTCGTTGCCTTCAAGGGCCTTTAGTGCATCCATCATATATTTTGCGCTAAAAGAAATTTTCAGCTCTTCTCCATCGATGGAATTGCTTTGTACTTGTTCCACTACTTTTCCTACTTCTGGAGAGTTAGAGGAAACCTCAAGCGTGTCAGACTCTAAAGTAGCAAGCTTTACTACATTGTTTCGTCCTTCTCTTGCAAGTAGGCTCGCACGATCAATCGCTTGTAGGAAATCTTTTGTTGTTACCGTGATATCCGTTTTACTTTCTGCAGGAATCAATCTGGAAGTATCCGGATAGTTTCCGTCAAGCAGACGGGAGAAGAATAGGATATTTTTAGCTTTAAACAGTACTTGGTTCTCTGTTACAACGATATCAAGCAGTTCATTCGTATCATCTAAAATTTTATTTAATTCATTCAAGCTCTTACCTGGAATGACAACATTGCACGTAATGTCGTTCTCCGCTTCTACCTTTGCTTTGCGTAAAGCCAAGCGATGGCTATCTGTTGCAATACAGGTAAGTTCATGGTCTTCAAGCTTCCAGTTTACACCTGTCAAGATAGGGCGTGTTTCTGAGGTGGACACCGCAAAGACAGTTTGTCGAATAATATTTTTTAGTAGATCTGTTGGGACACGGAAGACGTTTTGTTCCTCAACTTGAGGCAGATGAGGATATTCTGCAGCATCCTGACCATTTAGGTTAAATTCTGATTTACCAGAACGGATGGTCGTTACATACTGATTTTGTACTTCGATTTCGACAGTATCCATTGGAAGTTTCTTAATGATTTCACTAAAGAATCGGGCTTGCAGCACAACACTTCCAGCTGTTTTTACTTCCACATTTTCAGATCCATCTTCTTCACAAGGAATGAAGGATTCAATGGAGATATCAGAATCACTTCCTGTAAGAGTAACTCCTTCTTCTGTAGCGACAATCTTTATTCCAGTCAAAATCGGAATGGTTGTCCGGGAAGATACTGCTTTTAGAACATCTTGAACGCTTTGAACCAGCTTGTCGCGTTGGATAATAAATTTCATCGTAATCCTCCTTAATGGGCAGGTCTATTTATATATTTTATTAATAAAAAACTAGTAGAAGTAATAGTAGGGGCTGTGATTATGTGGATAAGTCGTTTTTCTGTTACAAAGCGTAGATATCCACATGTGAATAACCTGTGTTTAACCAAGCACCACTTATACACAGTTTCCACTATTGCTCTATTTAACTTTTAATTAACTCTTTAAAGAATCAGCAATTGATTGTATCTGTTTTTGCAAAGTTGTATCTGTTTTTACCAAATTGGAGATCTTTTCATGGGCATGAATAACGGTCGTATGATCTCGTCCTCCGAATTCCTCTCCTATTTTAGGCAAGGAATAATCCGTAAGTTCCCTTGATAAGTACATCGCGATTTGTCGAGGGAAAGCAACCGATTTTGTTCGCTTCTTTGCTTTAAAGTCCTCTAATTTCACATTGTACTCTTCTCCAACGGTCCGTTGAATGTCATGAATGGTCACCACTCTAGGCTTCGAGCTCGGAATGATGTCCTTCAGTGCTTCTGCTGCCAAATCAGCATTAATATCCTTATTGATCAAGGAAGAATAGGCAACCACTCTGATGAGAGCACCTTCGAGTTCACGAATATTGGAATCAATTTGATTGGCAATGTAAAGCATCACTTCATTTGGAATATCTAGCCCTTCTGCTTTTGCCTTCTTACGTAAAATAGCAATACGGGTTTCCAAATCTGGTGGTGTAATGTCTGTGATCAGACCCCATTCAAAGCGGGATCTCAGGCGGTCTTCCAATGTTGGAATTTCTTTTGGAGGCCTGTCACTGGAGATGACAATCTGTTTGCTTTCTTCGTGCAATGTATTGAATGTATGGAAAAATTCCTCTTGAGTTTGTTCTTTTCCTGCAAGGAACTGAATATCATCAATAAGCAATACATCGACATTTCGATATTTATTGCGAAAATCGACAGCCTTGTTATCCCGGATGGAATTAATGAATTCATTGGTGAATTTTTCAGATGATAAATAGACTACTTTTGCTGCAGGATTATGTTCAATCACATAATGTCCGATTGCATGCATTAAGTGAGTTTTTCCTAGTCCAACTCCCCCGTAAATGAATAGAGGATTATAGGCTTTCGCTGGAGCTTCTGCCACTGCCAAAGATGCAGCATGGGCAAACCTGTTCCCAGAACCGATGACGAATGTGTCGAAAGTGTACTTCGGATTCAGCATATTTTGCGGAATTTCGATCATATCATCGTCTTTTTTTACCTTTGCAGGAGGAGTTTTTATTTCGATCTCTTCATCTGCTTGGTTTTGAGGAATAATAAATTTAATGGATAATTCTTCACCTGTGATATCAGAGATAGTTTCTCCTATAAGACCGGAATACCTGGACTCGAGCCAGTCACGAGCAAATTCATTTGGTGCAGTAATGACGAGATTGTCTCCCTGCAATGAATGAGCCTTTGTACTCTTCAACCACGTTTCAAAGCTTGGTTTACTTATCTTTTTCTCTATCTGACTTAGTGCTTTGACCCATAGATCAGAAATATTTTTCATCTTGAATCCCCCTTTCGTTTGTGTCTGGCAACCTTTTTACAATAGAAAAAGGTGCTTATCTGTACAAGTTTTGTTCAACAAACACTCTGCTAGAAAAACACCCGTTGTATGTTTATTCATTCGTATACTGTGAAAAAGATATTATATAGTAGAAAAGTAGTTTTCGACAAAAAACCACACCTGTGGACAAATACTTACGCACACCCTTGGATAACTATCCACATCTTATCCACAATCTGTGGAAAACTATTTTCAGTCAACCATTTATTAAGAGTGAAAACACAATAATAATATCAAAAAAATCCTTGTGTTGCAATTGCTTTTTGATATTATCCACAACTACCACAAATTGTGGAGAAAAGTTTTCCACAACACAATATACTGTGTAAACCTTGTCGATAAGTGCTGTGGATGACGAAAAATAGCGAAAAAAGTTATTCACAGGTAGAAAAAAGTTGAACGTATAAAGTGAAAAAGTTAAAACTTAGTTAATCGTAATGGAAGGAGCGCAGACTCTGAAGAGGTTCCAGACCCCGGCATTGAAATGTGTTAAAAAGATTAAGTATTTGTTTTCGGGGTCAGGCACCTTTGAGACCTTTTTTATTTTTGTTGTTGGTTTGATCTATTGATTATTGTTGTTAGTTTTTACTATATAAAAAGAAAGGGTTGCTTTGTGAGGCTGGGGAATTTATACTTACATTTGGGAAGTTGACATTTCGATGGTATATTCTCTATAATTATTAAGACTGTCTGTAAAGAAATTTTATATTATAGGAAAGCAAGACTTTCCAGTGGTGTTGAAAAACGGCTTATAAATGTCTATCGATCATATAGAGGTGTTTTTCCACTTAGATTTTGAAGTATCCTCAGGGAGGTGTCATAGTAATGAAAAGAACGTTTCAACCAAATAATCGTAAACGTAGTAAAGTACACGGTTTCCGTGAGCGTATGAGTTCTGCAAATGGACGTAAAGTTCTTGCACGTCGTCGTCGCAAAGGAAGAAAAGTATTATCAGCATAAGGCCACTGACTGTCAGTGGTCTTTTTTACTATTTCGGGCATATTCCGGTTATTTTTTCACCAGATTTGAGAAAGAATGTTGAAATAAGACCGAATTAGAGGATTTGTGTAAGGCAGGAGGAGACACATTGAGGAAAGAACAAAGAATCAAAAAAAATAAAGAGTTCCAACATGTGTTCCAAAAAGGAAAGTCGATGGCCAATCGACAATTTGTGATATATGCTGTGCAGAAAGCGGACCAGCCTGTATTCCGGATCGGTTTATCTGTCAGCAAGAAAATTGGAAACGCTGTAACAAGGAATCGAATAAAGCGTCTAGTCAGACAAGCAGTCCATGAAATAAAGGAACAGCTGCCTGGTGGCGTCGACATTGTCATCATCGCTCGAAAACCAGCTGCGGACATGTCATTGGAAGAAGTTAAAAAAAGCCTTCAACACGTAATAAGAAAACTCCCGACACTATCTGCTAAAAATAAACTATAAGAGAATTTTTTATTTTCTACTAAGTTTATAGCTTTTGTTTGGAGCAAAAGGCGAAGACTCCTGAGGGAGATAGTGCTAGGTGGAGACCCCGTAACGAAGTGAGGAGGCTCCAGCAGCGCCCCTAGGAAAGCGAAGCCATTTGCGGAAATCAAAAGCGGTGTTAAAGGAATAGGAAAAATGTGTTGGAAGTGTGACATATATTCAATTTGTCAGATAAAAATGATAGGATGTAAAAGGAATCATTTTTTTGTGTAAAAAGGAGGAAAAAGAGGTTGAAAAATCGAATATGGCTACTAATGGCCCTTATTGGACTTGTAGCTTTACTATCAGGCTGTACAGAAATCAACCAGCCAATCACCAATGAAAGTGAAGGTTTCTGGAACGAATATGTGGTTTATCCATTATCTTGGTTGATTACGTATTTTGCTGAACTAATGAACAACGACTATGGTTTATCCATCATTATTGTAACGTTATTAATCCGATTTGCTATCTTACCGTTAATGATTAAACAAACGAAGAATGCAAAGGCGATGCAAGCCTTACAACCGGAAATGAAAGCACTTCGTGAAAAATATAGTTCCAAAGATCAAAAAACACAACAGAAATTACAGCAAGAAACAATGGGTCTTTTCCAAAAGCATGGTGTAAACCCGCTTGCTGGTTGTTTTCCGTTATTGGTTCAAATGCCTATTCTTATTGGATTTTTCCATGCGATTACTCGTACAACGGAAATTGCCAACCATAATTTCATGTGGTTTGACTTGGGAGATCCAGATCCGTATTTCATCCTGCCTGTCGTTGCTGGTATCACGACATTCATCCAGCAAAAAATCATGATGGCCGGTATGGACAACAACCCGCAGATGGTAATGATGCTTTGGGTCATGCCAATCATGATCGTTGTATTTGCAATCAACTTCCCTGCGGCACTTTCCCTATACTGGGTAGTGGGTAACATCTTTATGATTGTTCAAACTTACTTTATTAAAGGACCGGAGCTGAGAAAAGCAAAAGAAGCAGCTGCTGGAACTGCAGGAGGAACGAAAAAGTGAAAGAAATAACTGCAACTGGTCCAACAGTCGAGGAAGCTGTCCAATCTGCTTTAGCTCAACTAAACACATCAAAAGACCGTGCAGAAATTACAATCGTTGACGAAGGCAAGAAAGGTCTCTTCGGATTGTTTGGCTCAAAACCTAGTGTTGTAACCGTCAAATTGAAGCAAGACCCGATCGAAGAATCAACGAATTTCTTGAAAAAAGTTCTTACTGAAATGAATATTGTTGCAGAACTTGATGTAAAGGTGGAAGGTAGAAATATTTCCATTAGCATCAGTGGCGAAAAAACAGCTCTAATTATAGGAAAAAGGGGACAAACCCTTAATTCCCTTCAATATTTAACGCAAATTGTCGCAAACCGCTATTCCAATCAATATCTAAATGTTGTCATCGACGCAGAAGGATACCGCGAGAAACGCCGAGAAACCCTGGAACAACTGGCAGAGCGGCTAGCACAAAAAGCAATGAAAACAAAACAGGATGTACATCTTGAACCGATGCCTTCTTTTGAACGCAAAGTGATGCACTCGATCATCTCTGCCTACCCGGAAGTAGAAACCTACTCCGTAGGAAAAGAACCGAACCGCTCCCTTGTCATCACAGCAAAAAAGAACAAAGTCGCAAAAAGATAATCCAAAACAAAAACGGCTGACCCTAACAATAAGGGCCAGCCGTTTTTTTATTGTCGTCAGGTTCGTCAGGACAATGCTTCATCGTCGTAATGAAGACCTATAGTGACGAGGAAATAGGACGAGGGGGGTCTTCATAGACGTGATGAAGACCTCAGTGATGAGGAAAAAGGAGCAGAGAAGTCCTCATCACCGGTATGAAGACTTCAGTGACATGAAAAAAGGATGAAAAAGGTCCTCATGGACGTGATGAAGACCTCAATGGCAAGAAAATGGGAGATGAGAAGTCCTCATGGACGTGATGAAGACCTCAGTGACAAGAAAAAAGAACGAGTGAAGTCTTCACTGGAAAGGAAGGAAAGGAACGGCTAAAAAGAAAAGCGAATTCTAAAATTTTTGAAGAGGTTTTAGCTAATACAAACTTCGGCAAAACTGATGAAACAAATGTGCGAGATTTGTTTATTGTTATTCACATGTGGATAAGTTAAAATAATTGATGACAAATGAACCGCTCGGGAAATTTTTGTGGATAACTGTCGAACAGGAATACTTTAAAAGACACAAAAATTATGCTAACCTTAGTAAGTTAAAGGACGAACTATTTTACATTGATATAGAAGAAATAAAAAGAAATGAGGTGAATGATATGTATGAGTTTGACACGATAGCAGCTATTTCGACTCCAATGGGAGAAGGAGCGATCGCCATTGTCCGCCTGAGCGGAGATGAAGCGTTCCGAATCATTGATGAAATCTTTGTGACCCCATCCTCCAAGAAAATGAATGATGTTGCCTCTCATACCATTCACTACGGACATATCGTAGATCCAAAAACGGATAAAATAATAGAAGAAGTAATGGTTTCGGTTATGCGAGGGCCTAAAACTTTTACAAGAGAAGATGTGGTAGAAATAAACTGCCACGGCGGACTAGTATCCGTCAATAAATTACTTCAACTTGTACTGAGCAGGGGAGCAAGGCTTGCCGAACCTGGAGAATTCACAAAGCGAGCATTCTTAAACGGACGTATTGACCTTTCACAGGCAGAAGCCGTGATGGATCTAATCCGTGCGAAAACAGATCGTGCGATGAATGTGGCTCTAGGTCAGATGGAAGGTCGATTATCCAAACTGATTCAGAAACTTCGTCAAGAAATTTTAGAAACACTCGCGCATGTCGAAGTAAACATCGACTATCCAGAGTATGATGATGTCGAAGAAATGACGCATCAGTTATTGCTTGAGAAGTCCACTTATGTAAAAGAAGAACTGGAAAAGCTGTTACAAACTTCCCAACAGGGTAAGATATTAAGAGAAGGTCTTTCTACCGTGATTATCGGACGGCCAAATGTCGGGAAATCCTCTTTGCTTAACAGCCTCGTACATGAAAATAAAGCAATTGTAACCGATATTCCAGGGACAACGCGTGATGTGATTGAGGAATATGTAAGTGTCCGTGGTGTACCACTCCGCTTGGTAGATACTGCAGGTATACGTGAAACAGAAGATATTGTAGAGCGTATAGGTGTCGAGAGATCAAGAGAAGTGTTGAAAAAAGCAGATCTAATTTTGCTTGTTTTAAATAATAACGATGACCTAACAGAAGAGGACAAGCAGTTGTTTGAAGCGGTTAAAGGCATGGATGTCATTGTTATTGTCAATAAAACGGATTTGCCGACAAGAATTGATATAGAGCAAGTGAAAGAACTTGCGAACAATCACACTGTCATTTCCACCTCTTTAAAAGAGGAACAAGGAATTGATGAACTAGAAGAAGCCATTTCGTCAATGTTCTTCCAAGGGGACTTAGAAGCAGGCGATATGACATATGTCTCAAACTCTCGTCATATCGGATTGATCACGCAAGCCCAACAAGCACTCGAAGATGCGATAGTGGGAATGGAAAGCGGCGTGCCAATAGATATAGTACAAATAGATTTAACTAGAACGTGGGAAATACTTGGTGAGATCATCGGCGATGCAGTACATGAAAGCCTGATTGATCAACTGTTCTCACAATTTTGCTTAGGGAAATAACGGCTACTCTCGTAAATATTTGTGAGGAGAGCCTAGAATAGGAGGGAACACACATGGAATATCATGCAGGTTCCTATGATGTAATTGTAATTGGTGCAGGTCATGCAGGTGTAGAAGCAGGCCTGGCAGCAGCTCGTCAGGGAGCGAAAACGTTAATGGTAACCATCAACCTGGATATGGTTGCTTTTATGCCGTGTAATCCATCTGTAGGCGGTCCTGCCAAAGGAATCGTCGTGCGTGAAATTGATGCGCTTGGTGGAGAAATGGGAAGAAATATCGATAAAACACATATTCAAATGCGTATGTTGAATACGGGTAAAGGTCCTGCGGTACGTGCATTGCGAGCACAGGCCGATAAATTCCTTTATCAGCATGAAATGAAAAAGACCATTGAAAATGAAGAAAATATCACTTTGTTGCAAGGGATGGTCGAAAAGTTAATCGTCGAGGACGGTGTGTGTAAGGGTGTTATCACGCAAACAGGTGCCATCTACGAATCTAAGACGGTCGTAATCACGACAGGAACGTTTCTTCGCGGAAAAATTATACTAGGAGAACTTCAATATTTAAGCGGTCCAAATAACCAACAGCCTTCTATAACGCTTTCCGAGCATTTAGAGGAGCTTGGGTTTGATTTGGTACGCTTTAAAACGGGAACACCTCCACGTGTAAATAGTGCTTCCATCGACTACAGTAAAACGGAAATACAACCGGGCGATGAAGTGCCGCGTGCATTTTCCTATGAAACAACCGAGTACATTACAGATCAGCTACCTTGCTGGTTAACCTATACTAGTGCAGAAACTCACCAACTTATAGATGATAACCTTCATCGTTCCCCGATGTATTCTGGGATGATTAAGGGAACCGGGCCTAGGTATTGCCCGTCTATTGAGGATAAAGTGGTGCGGTTCAACGATAAGCCTAGACACCAGATCTTCCTAGAGCCAGAAGGAAGAAATACGCAAGAAGTATATGTGCAGGGACTTTCTACAAGCCTGCCGGAAGATGTACAGCGTAAAATTCTTTCGACTATTCCAGGCCTTGAAAATGTCCGCATGATGCGAGCGGGGTATGCCATTGAATATGATGCCATCGTCCCAACGCAATTATGGCCGACACTTGAAACAAAAAGAGTTCAAAACCTTTATACAGCAGGACAAATCAACGGGACCTCGGGGTATGAGGAAGCGGCCGGGCAAGGGATCATGGCAGGTATTAATGCCGGAAGACGTGCCCTTGGTGAGGAAGATCTTATCTTAAGCCGTTCCGATGCTTATATCGGCGTATTGATAGACGATTTGGTGACAAAAGGAACGAATGAGCCATATCGTTTGCTTACTTCTCGTGCGGAATATCGTTTGCTTTTGCGTCATGATAATGCAGACCTGCGTTTAACGGAAATCGGTCATAAAATCGGGCTTATTTCCCCGGAACGATTTGCAAAGTTTGAAGCGAAAAAACAAGAAATCGAAGCAGAAAAAGAACGTCTGCAATCTATCATCATTAAACCGAATGAACAGGTTCAGACCATCATCAGAGAAGCTGGCGGCAGCGAGCTGAAAGACGGCATCAGGGCAGCAGACCTTTTGAAGCGTCCTGAAATGACCTATGATCATATTCATCAGATGGTTCCAGCTGATAAAGAGCTTGCTCCAGATGTTGCAGAACAGGTGGAAATTCAGGTGAAATATGAAGGGTATATTCAAAAATCCCTTCAACAAGTGGATCGCTTGAAGAAGATGGAGAATAAGAAAATACCAGAAAACATTGATTATGATGACATCCACGGACTTGCAAACGAAGCAAGGCAGAAGTTAAAAGAAGTACGTCCTTTATCTGTTGCTCAGGCATCCAGAATATCAGGAGTAAATCCAGCGGACATCTCTATTTTGCTTGTTTATTTGGAACAAGGTCGTATCGCCAAAGTATCCAACGAGTAAATCCAACGATAGAAAGGATACGAACACATGAATAAAGAACAATTTATTTCCCTGTTGGAGGAGAAAGGGATTTCCCTTTCTTCTCAACAGCTTTCTCAATTTGATACATATTACAAGCTGTTGGTCGAATGGAATGAAAAGATGAATCTTACTGCCATCACGGACGAAGAAGAGGTTTATCTTAAACATTTCTATGATTCCATTACCGCATCGTTCTATGTTGACTTGAACCAAGAATTATCTCTATGTGATGTGGGAGCAGGGGCCGGTTTCCCAAGCATTCCTCTGAAAATATGTTTTCCAAACTTAAAGGTTACCATTGTGGACTCTCTGAATAAGCGAATTACATTTTTACAGAATCTTGCTAATGAGCTTGGTTTGAAAAATGTTCATTTTGTTCATGACAGAGCGGAAACATTCGGAAAAAATGCGGACTATCGCGAGAAATTTGACCTTGTCACGGCAAGAGCTGTTGCACGTTTATCGGTGCTAAGTGAACTATGCCTGCCTCTTGTTAAAGAAGGCGGTATGTTTGTGCCGATGAAAGCTGCGGCCGCTAGCGAAGAGCTTGAAAAAGGAAAAAAAGCTTTGCAAATATTAGGCGGAAAACTAGAAAAGGTGCATTCTTTTTCATTGCCTTTAGAGGAAAGCGAAAGAAATATCCTTATCATCAATAAGATTAAATCTACACCTAAGAAGTACCCTCGTAAACCAGGTACACCTAATAAGCAACCATTAGAGTAGAAATACCCTTTGCATGTAAAACGTGTTTCATGTGAAACATTTTGATCGGAAAAACAGGACTTATTAACGTGAAAAGCGAATTACGTTAATAGGGATTCTATCCATAAGGTGGTGGAACTATGAAGTCTCCGTTCTCTCGTTTTTTTGGAATTGGCGAAAAAGAAGAACAGGAAATAGTAGAAAAGACTGATCATGAAAAAATTATGCAGGTAGCTGTAAAGGACATTGTTCCGAATAGATACCAACCACGTACTGTTTTTGTAGATGAAAGAATAGAAGAGTTATCTCTGACCATCCGGACGCATGGAATTATCCAACCTATCGTCGTCCGTCAATTTGATGAGGGTAAATTTGAGATCATTGCTGGAGAACGCCGTTGGAGAGCGGTTCAGAAGCTAGGATGGGAGACCATACCTGCCATTGTAAAAGAATTTAACGATGCAGAAACAGCCTCTGTGGCTCTTATTGAGAACCTTCAACGTGAAGAGTTATCGGCAATTGAAGAAGCAATCGCTTATTCCAAGTTGTTGGAATTGCATAGTTTGACACAAGAAGCTTTGGCACAGCGCTTAGGAAAAGGGCAATCTACTGTGGCAAACAAGCTACGTCTTTTAAAGCTGCCTTCCGAAATTCAAGATGCACTTCTTCAGAAAAAAATCACGGAACGTCATGCACGTGCCCTTATTCCGTTAAAGCTTCCGGAAAAACAAGTGGCTGTTCTTGCTGAAATTTTGGAAAAGCAATTGAATGTCAAGCAAACAGAAGAACGCGTGGTAAAACTGCTGGAAGCTGCAAATCCAAAACCAAAGGCTAAACGGAAAGCCTTCAGTAAAGACATGCGTATTGCGATGAACACGATCCGCCAATCACTTACGATGGTAAACGACAGCGGCATCAAGCTCGACTCTCAAGAAGAAGAAACCGAAGAATATTACCAGTTCACAATCCGCATACCGAAAAAATAATTCCATTCCAAGGATGGCCCTCGCCGTTATTTATCAAACCTAGCAATCTAGTAAACTTACTAGTCGCTACAACCAGATAAGTAATAAGCGAAGCCATCTTTTTTTGCATCCAAGCCTATTATTTCCCGAGAAACATTCTTCGACATTTTCCCCCACACCCTCTTCCCAATAATTATTCTCAAAAACAAGTTAAATTTCAGTCAATTCATGATAAAATAAATGAGAAACGAAAAGTCTTGTTAAGTAGAATCTTTAACTATAAAGTAGTTTCTAGCTGGTAATTGGAGCAAAAGGCGAAGACTCCTGCGGGGGAGTAGCGGCAATGTTGAGACCCCGCAACGAAGTGAGGAGGCTCAAGGTCGCCCCGCGGAAAGCGAAGCCATTTGCGGAAATTAACAGCGGAGATCTACAGACCAACGAATAAAAAGTATGTTCTTTTCTGAAGGCAGGTGACAGCATGGGCAGAATCATTGCTATTGCTAACCAAAAAGGTGGAGTTGGAAAAACGACTACATCCGTTAACTTAGGTGCTTGTTTAGCCTACATTGGTAAAAGAGTGCTTTTAGTAGATGTGGACCCACAAGGAAACGCCACAAGTGGAGTGGGAATAGAAAAAGCAGAAGTCCATCAGTGTATTTATGATATTTTAGTAGAAGATGTGGAAGCAAAAAAGGCCATCCTCCCAACAAAGGTAGAGAACCTTTCCATCATCCCAGCAACCATACAACTCGCAGGTGCTGAAATTGAACTAGTTCCAACTATTTCAAGAGAAGTGCGTTTAAAGAGAGCATTAGATGATGTGAAGCATCTTTTTGACTACATAATCATCGATTGTCCCCCATCTTTGGGCTTATTAACCATCAATGCTTTAACAGCTTCTGATGCAGTTGTGATTCCGGTACAATGCGAATATTATGCACTCGAAGGATTAAGTCAGCTATTAAATACGGTAAGACTCGTACAGAAACATTTAAATAAAGAACTTATGATTGACGGTGTCTTGCTTACCATGCTAGATGCCAGAACAAATTTAGGTATTCAAGTAATTGAAGAAGTGAAAAAGTATTTTCAAGATAAAGTGTATCGAACCATTATCCCTCGTAATGTTCGTTTGAGTGAAGCGCCAAGCCATGGAGAACCCATCATTATTTATGATCCGAAATCACGTGGAGCGGAAGTTTACTTAGAATTAGCAAAGGAAGTGGTGACACATGGGTAAAGGATTAGGTAAAGGCATAAATGCGCTGTTTCCTTCTATTGAAGCTTCCAAGGAAGAAGCCGTTCAGGAAATCAGTATCAAGGAAGTACGACCAAACCCCTACCAGCCCCGTAAATACTTTGAGCCTGAAGCAATACAAGAATTGAAAGAATCCATCCTGCAACACGGAATCCTTCAACCGATTATTGTTCGCAAAAGCATCAAAGGTTACGAAATTGTCGTTGGGGAACGACGTTTTCGAGCTGCAAAAGAGGCAAAACTGTCCAAAGTTCCTGTAGTAATCCGCTCATTAACCGAACAGCAGATGATGGAACTTGCTCTATTGGAGAACTTGCAACGAGAGGATCTTACACCGATTGAAGAAGCTGCTGCCTATCAATCCTTGATGGTAAAACTGGAACTGACTCAGGAACAGTTAGCTAGCAGGCTTGGGAAAAGTAGGCCACATATCGCAAATCATATTCGTCTATTATCTCTTCCAAAATCTGTTCAAGAGCTGATGAATGATGGAAAACTTTCCATGGGACATGGCCGTGCATTATTGGGACTCAAAAGGAAAGAAAAGTTAAAAGCGGTCATTGATAAAGTGCTGCAAGAGCACTTAAATGTGCGTCAGTTAGAACAATTGATTCAGCAGTTAAATGAAAGTGTTCCACGTGAAACGAAAAAGGATCCTGAGGAAAAGGATATCTTCCTTAAGGACCACGAATCAGTATTGCGGGAGCGTTTTGGTACTTCTGTCTTTATCAAACGCACGAAAAACAAAGGCAAAATTGAGATTGAATTCTTTTCTGATGATGACCTGAACAGATTATTGGAGTTATTAGCTCATACAGAAGAATAAAAAGCAGATCACTTCATGGTGGTTTGCTTTTTTGGATAGGCGTTACTTTAATAGAAATGGGGCTTTAGAGTGGTTTTATTAGGAACCATTGTTAATGGTATATGTATTGTGCTCGGTACATTTATAGGGAAAATTTTCACACGTATTCCGGAAAATACGAAAGAAACGGTGATGAAAATTATTGGACTTGCGGTATTTTTACTTGGAGCACAGATGGGTTTTAAGAGTAATGAATTTTTAATTGTCATTATTAGTCTAGTAGTAGGTGCTGTAATCGGCGAATGGATCAACCTGGACCGAAAGCTGAACAATGTCGGCAATTGGTTGGAACGTAAGATGGGGTCAAAACAGCAGGGCTCCGTATCAAAGGGGTTTGTAACGGCAACGCTCATCTTTGTTATCGGAGCAATGTCGGTTGTCGGTTCATTGGATAGTGGACTTAGAGGCGATCATCAAGTGCTGTACACAAAATCTATCATTGACGGTTTCACTAGTATTGTTCTGACCACGACTTTAGGAATCGGAGTCCTGTTTTCCGCCATCCCGGTCATGATTTATCAAGGAAGCATCGCCTTATTTGCTACTCAAATTGACCGGTTTGTCCCAACAGATTTATTGGAGTTACTCATTTTTGAGATTACCGCTACCGGTGGGGTTATGATTATGGCGATTGGTATGAATATCATAGGTGTCACCGCGATTCGAGTGGCTAATCTGCTTCCAGGAATTTTAGTGGCCGCCGCACTTGTACTTATTCAATACTTTTTTATCCTGTAAAATATATCTTTCTTGCAAGGTCGATTCTCTATTGGTCGGCCTTTTTTCTATTCTTGCGTTTGAATGAATGGCGGTTCAGTTTCCCTGGCAGCAGATGAAAGGAAATTTTTCCGTTCAATGGATCTATCTAATTCTTGAATGGATTGTGCCACAACAGTCGCCATTTTCATCACCAGACTTAATCTCGTATTCTGTAAAACGAAGAACTCCATGAACCCACTAACATTTACAATTCCTGTAATATGAATATCTCCTACTGGCGGCAAATCTTTTTTGACTCCAGCCCCCGGCATCACAGGGCCATCCCCTATCGTAATTTGACCAACACTTTTCAACCTGCCAAGACAAGCATCAATCGCAATGATAAAAGGAGTAAGGTGTTTTGTCTGAATATATGCAAGCTTCTCTTCTAGGTTAACGGCATGAATAGGATCGTCCAAGGTTCCATATACATGAACATTGTCAAGCTTTATATCATGAAGCTTTGTACCGACTAGTGGTCCCAGAGAATCTCCTGTTGACCGGTCTGTACCAATGCAAACAATGACGATTGGGCGGTACACAAGGCTTGTAGGAAGGTTGGAGTGTAAAGTAAGTGCAAGTTCCTTATATGCATTTACTTCATCATGAGCAATACGAATATTGCCTCCCTTCTTCTCAAAAAAATTAGATTTAAGATTCATAGGTTCCACTCCTTCTTAATAGTAGTAACAGTATACGACTATTTATGGGAAACTATACGTCCACTTTTTTAATTTTTGGATATTTTAGGGGGTTGCATGTATGTGGAAAAGCGGGTTTCGCTGGATGTTTTTAATATTGGGTACAGTGATTGGCGCAGGGTATGCATCCGGCCGGGAACTTTGGCAATTTTTCGGTTCGGAAAGCGGACTAGCCATTCTTTTATTTACCCTTTTCTTTATCATTTCGTGCTATGTGATCCTGCAAATCAGCAGCAAAGAGCAGTCTGAACATTTCTCCCCCGTTCTAAAAAAGCTTGTCGGAGAGAGAGCATCGTATTTATACAATATAGTAATGGTCGTTTACTTATTTACTACGACAGTCGTGATGCTTGCAGGAGGTGGAGCGGCATTACAGGTCTTTTCTATTCCATATTGGGGCGGAATTGCGATCATATGCTTCTTATTGATTGTGTTGTTTGTTTACGACGTCAAGGGGATGGTAACGGTAAACGTGGTGATTATCCCAATCATTGTATTGACCTTAGCTTATGTGCTGATAGATGCCGTGCTAAACAGCCCGGATGCTATTCCCACTTCCGTCTTGAAACAAAGCAATTGGCCTGCAGGATTCACCTTTACAGCATTGAATATCCTTCCTCTTGTTGCTGTTTTATCTGCGATTGGGAAAGAAGTAAAAGGCAAAGGGGAAATTATCATTGCCAGTGTAGGGAGCGGGGTCATTTTGGGAGTCATCTCGCTTTTTTATAACCAAACGCTTATTTTGGTACAAAGTAAGCTTGGTCTTTTCGAAATCCCTCTTTTTGCCATCATTCAGAGCTACCCATTTTATATGCTATTCTTCATGACCATCTTGCTTTGGGTCGCAATCTATACCACGGCGGCCTCCGGGTTGCTCGGGTTAGTGACGAGATTTCGAAATGTCGTTCCAATTCCGCTTTGGCTTATGTGCTTATTATTCATTTTATTAATGGTTCCCTTCACCGCAGTGGGCTTTTCCGTCCTCGTAGCAATACTTTACCCGCTATTTGGACTAATCAATCTCTATCTGCTCGTTTGTATCCTACTTTATCCGATTAAAAACCGAGAAAACTAGTAAGGGAACACTTCTTTTGTTTTAGTAAAATAGCAATTTCTGGGGAATCTAGGAGTAAACAATTGAAGAGAACGAGGTAAAATGAATATGGAATGGACAAACCGCGTGCTAAATCAAATGAAAGATTCATTTTTTAATGAAGATCTTTGGGTTTTGATTGGGGAAGGATTGCTCAAAATCTTTCTGATCATCCTTGTAGCAGGTATGATTATAAGAATTGGAAAAAAACTGATTCAAAACTTTGTGAAACTAAGAGAAAAAGGGCCAATTCGTATATCGGAACGAAGAGAAAACACCCTTCTGAAACTATTGCAAAATGTATTAACCTACGTGGTTTATTTTGTCGCTTTTATTATGATTTTAGAAATAGTTCATATTGATGTTAGGGCACTGTTGGCCGGAGCCGGAATCGTCGGTCTTGCTGTCGGCTTTGGGGCACAAAACTTGGTAAGGGATATCATTACAGGCTTTTTTATTATATTCGAAGACCAATTTTCTGTCGGGGATTATATCCGAACAGGCACATTTGAAGGGTATGTGGAGGAGATTGGCCTTCGAACCACGAAAATAAAAAGTTGGACAGGGGAATTGCATATATTGCCTAATGGCAGTATTGTAGAACTAACGAATTTCTCCATTCATAACAGCGTTGCCGTAGTGGATGTAAGCATTGCGTATGAAGGAAAAATAGAAGAAGCGGAGCGAGTAATTCAAGAATTGCTTGCAGAAATGCCGGGAAGATATGTGGAAATGACAGAACCACCAGAGCTGCTTGGCATTCAAACGTTAGGCAACTCCGAGGTTGTACTCAGGATCACATGTGAAACTGTGCCGATGAAGCATTGGTATATCGGACGTTCGATTAGGAAGGAAGTCAAAAATCGTCTGGATGAAGCGGGAATTGAAATTCCTTTTCCACGCCTGGTCCTCTATAACCGGGAACCAAAGCAAAACGGGCATGCTTCCAATTAAGCTAGAAAAATAGGGAGTGTAGAAACATGACAGATAAAGAATTCGGATTAAATGATGTAGTAGAAATGAAAAAAGCACACCCATGCGGAACAAACAGATGGAAAGTAGTACGAATGGGAATGGACATCCGCATCAAATGCGAAGGCTGCGACCACACCGTCCTCATGCCGAGAAAAGAATTTACAAGGAAGATAAAGAAAATATTGGTAAGAAGTGAAGAATAATAGTTCTCCAGTATCTAGCTGTTGATTGTAGCAAAAGGCGAAGGCTCCTGTGGGGGAGAAGCGACAATGTTGAGACCCCCAAGCGTTGTGAGGAGGCTCAAGGTCGCCCCACGGAAAGCGAAGCCATTTGCGGAAATCAACAACGGCTGTCAAAGCGACTGGAATTCAAATAAACTTGTCTTTTCCTCCCATTCTATCTATAATTGTGGGAGGTTTAAATATGTGTTAACGGAAGTTAGGAGTGGATAAAATGGCTTTAACAGCAGGTATCGTTGGTCTTCCAAACGTAGGGAAATCAACGCTTTTTAATGCAATCACACAAGCGGGGGCGGAATCTGCCAACTACCCGTTCTGTACCATAGATCCGAACGTAGGTATCGTAGATGTTCCAGATGAGCGTCTGCAAAAATTAACAGAACTTGTAAATCCGAAGAAAACAGTACCAACACACTTCGAATTCACCGACATTGCCGGTATCGTAAAAGGTGCCAGCAAAGGAGAAGGGCTTGGAAACAAGTTCTTATCTCACATCCGTCAAGTAGACGCAATTTGTCACGTGGTTCGTTGTTTTGCTGACGACAATATCACTCACGTATCTGGTGGAGTAAACCCGATTGATGATATCGAAACTATCAACCTTGAGCTTATTTTAGCTGATTTAGAGTCAGTAGATAAGCGTCTTGAGCGTGTAGCAAAATTGGCGAAACAAAAAGATAAAGAAGCGGTATATGAGCACGAAGTGCTTGTGCTTGTAAAAGAAGCGCTTGAAAATGAGCTGCCGGCACGTACAGTAGAAGTAACGGACGAGCAGGTAAAATACCTAAAAGGCATGCACCTATTAACAAGCAAGCCTGTCCTTTACGTAGCAAACGTTGGCGAAGACGATGTAGCCGACACTTCTGACAACGAATATGTGCAACAGGTACGTGAATTTGCTGCAAAAGACAATGCAGAAGTTATCACAGTTTGTGCGAAAATCGAGTCTGAAATAGTAGAACTAGATGCAGACGAAAAAGCAATGTTCCTTGAGGAGCTAGGCATTAAAGAATCTGGTCTAGATCAACTGATTCGTGCTGCTTACAACTTGCTTGGTCTTGCAACCTACTTCACTGCAGGTGTACAAGAAGTTCGTGCATGGACATTCCGTACAGGCATGAAAGCTCCACAATGTGCGGGTGTCATTCATACCGACTTCGAACGCGGATTTATCCGTGCTGAAACAGTATCCTATGAAGACTTACTTGCAGCAGGCTCTCACACAGCTGCCAAAGAAGCAGGTAAAGTCCGCCTAGAAGGAAAAGAATACATCGTAAAAGACGGAGACGTTATCCACTTCCGCTTTAACGTATAAGATTTGTTCGAAAAGAGAGGGACTTTCCCTCTCTTTTTTAGTTTGTTGGTAAGTTCATGCCAAAATGAGGCATGTTGATGCCGAAATGCATCGAGTTCGTGCCAAAATTATGTGAGTTCGTGCCAAAACGAAATTGCACCCTCTTTCAATCGTTCTATTAGGACATGTTGCAAAAATCCAGCCCCTCTGGTATAATCTTAATTTGTGAGTAATGATTATTTATAATTGATTGCTCCTTGCCCACCAAGGGCCGCTTAGACCAAAAGGAGGTGACTGTGATGAACAAGTACGAAATCATGTATATCATCCGTCCAAACATTGAGGAAGACGCTAAAAAAGCTCTTACAGAACGTTTCAATACGATCCTAACTGACAACGGTGCAGATCTATCTGAATCAAAAGAGTGGGGCAAACGCCGCTTAGCTTACGAAATCAATGATTTCCGTGACGGCTACTATATGCTAGTAAACGTAGCTGCTGAGCCAGCTGCAGTTCAAGAGTTTGATCGTCTTGCTAAAATCAGCGAAGACATCATCCGTCATATTGTTGTTAAAAAAGAAGATAAATAATAGTTGTCCTCTTTATGGACGTCGTCTCAAGGAGGAGTGGTTCTGATGTTAAATCGCGTAGTATTAGTAGGTCGCTTAACGAAAGACCCTGAATTGCGCTATACCCCAAGTGGAGTGGCGGTTGCTACCTTTACATTGGCAGTCAATCGTACGTTCCAGAATCAGCAAGGCGAACGCGAAGCTGACTTCATCAACTGTGTTGTCTGGAGAAAACAAGCTGAAAACGCAGCAAACTTCCTGAAAAAAGGTAGCTTGGCTGGAGTGGATGGCAGGTTGCAGACACGTAATTATGAAGGCCAAGATGGAAAACGTGTGTACGTAACGGAAGTAGTGGCAGAAGGTGTTCAGTTCTTAGAACCTAAGGGATCCGGTGGTTCAGGAAATGCATCCCGTCCTAATCCAAATCAAAATCAAGGCTATGGTTCATCACCTAACTTTGGGTATGATCAGAACCAACAGCGTAGCAATAACAACAACCAAGGTTATACTCGTGTTGATGACGACCCATTTAAGAACGATGGCCAACCAATTGATATATCCGATGACGATTTGCCGTTCTAATTCTAGAAGGAATCGTTTTATAAAAATGGCTGCATAAGCCGAAAAATCTAAAAAAGAAGAGGTGAATAAAATGGCAGGAGGACGCAGAGGTGGACGTAACAAACGTCGTAAGGTTTGTTATTTCACAGCTAACGGTATCACTCATATCGATTACAAAGATACTGATGTACTAAAGAAGTTCGTTTCTGAGCGTGGTAAAATTTTACCTCGTCGTGTAACAGGAACTAGCGCTAAATACCAACGTAAATTAACGATCGCAATCAAACGCGCTCGTCAAATGGCATTACTACCATACGTATCTGGTGAGTAATACAGCCGTATAAACAAAAGGAAGGCAGTGAGAGAATATCTTGCTGCCTTCCTTTTTGCTAGTGGTTTAAAAATAAATAAGATTCCCCCCCTGTTGCCTGAAGCGCAAGGTGAGAGACTCCTGCGGGGGGAAACGGTAGCTTGAGACCCCACAGGCGAAGCCGAGTTATCATGAACGAAACTAGCTCCTTACTCGTAAAATCGTAGGTTAATTTGGTTAGAATGTTTACTGAAAAAAACAAACCAAATCA
>NZ_JAIVKY010000018.1 GCF_020524325.1 Sutcliffiella horikoshii | reverse complement strand
TAACTAGCTCCTTCCGTAATGTAGCTCTGATTTGGTTTGTTTTTTTCAGTAAACATTCTAACCAAATTAACCTACGATTTTACGAGTAAGGAGCTAGTTTCGTTCATGATAACTCGGCTGCGCCTCCGGGGTCTCACCTGTCCCTTCCTCCCGCGGGCGTCTGCGCGCCTTCCACTCCAATCAACTGGGTGACTTCATTCACCATAGTCAAAAAAGCTATCTAATCCAGGATACTGAAGTACTAATAACGCTTGTTCAACTTGGTTTCTAGCAGTGGATTGGAGCAAATGGCGAAGACTCCAGCGGGGGAGTAACGGTAGCTTGAGACCCCACAGCGCAGCGAGGAGGCTCAAGCACCGTCCCGCGGAAAGCGAAGCCATTTGCGGAAAGGAACAGCGCCGATTAACCAATTTCAATTCCTTTGCCTTTCGCTGCTACTTCTGCAAACGCCCGCGTAATACTATCACGACAACTCCAACCGCAACCAAAGCCAAGATGACCTTCCCGGCAGTATTCCACTGCAGTACCTGATAAACAGAAAAAGCTTCTAACATCAAAGCAGGAATCTTCCCGACCGTGCTGGCGACAGCAAACCCGACCAAGCTAATCCGGCTAGTTGCCCCAGCGAGCGTCACAAGTCCAGATGGCGCAAATGGGAATAATCGTAAAGCGAGAACTAACAAAAATGCTTCCCTGCCACCAGTCTCCTGTAATCTGACGAGCCACTTATTTTTCATCAACGCATCAGGGGCAAATTTCTTTATGCCTTTTCGGTACAACCAGAAGCTTACGACTGCTCCAATCGACTCCCCTAAAAATGAAATGAGCGTTCCCCACCAAAAGCCGAAGAATGCCAGATTGGCAGCTGTAAGGAAAACGCTTGGCATAAAAGCGAGTATGCTTATGATGGTATTGATTAAAATACTAAGTAGGATGGCAAACGGCCCAACTGCTGCAAACCATTCTAATACTTGATTTTTCCACATGTAATGTACCTCTTCTGAAATTATTTTAAAATTATAAATTCAATCTCTTTACATACCGTATAGGGGTATGTTACTTTATATGGGATAGGAGGTCAAGAACGATGGAAAACCTTCCAGTTGAAACAGTACATGAAGAGTGTTGCCATACAGATAAAGGTGAGCGTAAAAGTCACCATTCTGAAGAACAAAAGAAGGCGTTAATCTCACGCTTGAACCGTATCGAAGGTCAGGTTCGTGGAGTGAAACGGCTGGTTGAAGAGGACACCTATTGTGATGATGTGCTCACTCAAATCTCGGCAGTACAGTCTGCTCTAAATGGCCTTGGCAAAATGCTTTTAGAGGGACATATGAAATCCTGTATCGTAGAAAGAATTCAAGATGGCGATACAGAAGTGATAGATGAGTTGTTAGTAACAGTTAAAAGACTGATGAAATAAGGGGAGATTATAATGGAACAAGTAACATTAAAAGTAAATGGTATGAGTTGCGGTCATTGTGTAAAAGCGGTGGAAGGAAGCGTTGGGGAACTTGAAGGTGTGAATTCGGTTAAAGTGGATCTTTCATCTGGAACTGTTGCAGTAGAATACAAAAGCGAGCAAGTAACAGTAGATAAAATTAAGGAAACAATCGACGAAGAAGGTTATGAAGTAGCATAATCCATCTGGTCAGATACGTGCTTTTCTTCCGGGAACAGCACGTTTTATTTAGATAATAATATACCCCCTATAGGTATAAAGGAGGTCAGCAAGATGAGTGATCAAAAGAAAAAAGAAACGAGAATGCAGATAACAGGCATGACATGTGCGGCATGTTCCACAAGGGTGGAAAGAGGACTGAACAAACTGGCTGGAGTGGATACGGCCAATGTAAACTTAGCCCTTGAAAATGCATCTGTCACCTATGACCCTGAACAAGTATCTGAAAAAGAAATAGAGAAAAAGATTCAGGATCTTGGCTATGATGTGGTGAAAGAAAAAGCAGAATTTCTTATTACCGGCATGACATGTGCGGCTTGTTCTAGCCGAATTGAAAAGGTGCTCGGGAAAATGGAGGGGGTAAATTCAGCCAACGTGAATCTTGCATTAGAAAGCGGAACGGTGGAATACAACCCATCCAAGCTAAAGCCGTCTGATATCATTGCCCGCATCGAAAAAGCAGGATACGGTGCTACGGAAAAAGTAGAGAAAAGTGAAAGTGCTGAGAACTTCCGTCAAAAGGAATTAGAAAAGCAACAAGGAAAATTTGTTTTCTCATTAATCCTGACACTCCCATTGCTATGGGCCATGGTGAGTCACTTTTCCTTCACCTCATTTATTTATTTACCTGATATGCTGATGAATCCATGGGTGCAGCTTGCACTTGCGACCCCTGTTCAATTTTTCATTGGCTGGCAATTCTACACTGGTGCATATAAAGCGCTGAAGAATAAAAGTGCGAATATGGATGTACTGGTGGCACTCGGAACGACTGCAGCGTATGTGTACAGCTTGTATTTATCGATTGAATCCATCGGTTCAGGAGCCCATATGGTCGAGCTTTATTTTGAAGCTAGTGCAGTCATTATCACCCTCATTATTTTAGGAAAGCTTTTTGAAGTGAGAGCGAAAGGGCGCTCTTCCGAAGCAATCAAAAAATTAATGGGACTTCAGGCAAAAACGGCCCTTGTTTTACGAGATGGAAAAGAAATGGAAATCCCATTGAATGAGGTCCTGGTAGGAGATATCGTTTCTGTTAAACCGGGGGAAAAAGTACCTGTTGATGGTGAAATTGTGGAAGGGCAATCAGCGGTAGATGAGTCCATGCTAACAGGAGAAAGCATTCCTGTCGACAAAAGATCAGGAGACTCTGTCTATGGTTCTACTATAAATAAGAACGGCTTCTTGAAAATGAAAGCAACAAAAGTAGGCAAAGAAACGGCTCTTGCTCAAATTATTCGAATTGTAGAGCAGGCTCAGGGCTCTAAAGCACCAATTCAACGCCTTGCAGATAAAATTTCCGGCATCTTTGTTCCTATCGTAGTTGGAATCGCAGTACTGACTTTCTTGGTTTGGTATTTTATCGTCGACCCAGGAAACTTTGCGCAAGCACTGGTGAACTTGATTGCGGTTCTCGTCATTGCTTGCCCATGTGCACTTGGCCTTGCAACGCCAACATCCATCATGGCGGGATCTGGCCGTGCAGCAGAACTTGGCATTCTTTTTAAAGGCGGCGAGCATTTAGAGCAAACGCACAGAATCACCACCGTTGTTTTGGATAAAACAGGGACGGTAACGAATGGTGCGCCTGTGCTAACCGATGTAAAGCTTGAAGCTGGGGAAGATGAAGCGGCAATCCTTGCAATGGTGGGAGCAGCCGAGAAACAATCCGAACATCCATTAGCACAAGCGATTGTGGAAGGCATCCAAGCAAAAGGTATCGAGTTTGACTCTGTGAATTCTTTTGAAGCAATACCCGGCTACGGTATCGAAGCGGTCGTAGGGGAAAACACAGTAGTGGTTGGTACGCGTAAATTAATGAACAAGCACCATGTAGCTGTCGAGCATGCAGAAGATATGGTTCGTGAGCTTGAGACGAATGGTAAAACGGCGATGCTTATCGCGGTGAACGGAGAGTACAAAGGCATTATTACTGTAGCAGATACTATCAAAGATACGTCCAAACAAGCGGTTAAACGATTGAAAGATATGGGTCTCGAAGTAGTCATGATGACAGGTGATAACGAACGCACCGCAAAAGCGATTGCCCAACATGCTGGTATTGATCAAGTCATTGCTGAAGTACTTCCAGAACAAAAAGCGGAAGAAGTAGCGAAGCTTCAAAAGCAAGGCAAGAAAGTGGCAATGGTCGGCGATGGAATCAATGACGCCCCAGCATTGGTAACAGCGGATATTGGGATGGCAATCGGAACCGGAACTGATGTTGCGATGGAAGCAGCTGACATCACATTAATGCGCGGTGACCTGAACAGCATTGCTGATGCCATCATCATGAGTAAAAAGACCATTACCAACATCAAACAAAATCTATTCTGGGCATTTGCTTATAACTCCATGGGAATTCCAATTGCGGCTTTAGGATTCTTGGCGCCATGGGTGGCAGGCGCTGCGATGGCATTCAGTTCTGTATCCGTTGTACTGAATGCACTCAGATTGCAAAAAGTGAAACTTTAATAAGGTGGGAACATGATGAAAAAATGGATTGGATCTGCGCTTGTTTATCTGTTGTTGGTGGTTGGAGGCTACACGGCATATTCGTTTTATGCAGGGGAAGATGTATCTCAAGGTGATGAAGGCAGTCATGAGGAACATCAAGGTGAAGAGGCGCACGGTGAGGAAGAGGAACATGGTGAGCATGAAGAAGAAGGACATGAAGGTGGGCACGAAGACCACGAAGGCGAGTCCACTAGTGAAGTTCAAGCAGACGTTAAGTTAGATGGTGAAGAAATGACCATTACCTTGACAGACCTTGATGGTAACCCAATGGATAGCCTTGAAGTGAATCATGAAAAATTGATGCATCTAATTGTAATCAGTGAAGACCTTGAACAGTTTCAACATTTACATCCAGAAAAGGTATCTGAAGGTGTTTTCACTGCACATGCGGATCTGGAAGAAGGCATGTATCAAGCGTTTGTAGATATCAAGCCGAGTGAACTGGAGTATGTAAATGAAGCCCACCCAGTAATGGTAGGGGAACATGACAGTCATGAGGATGCTCATGTTCATTTAGAGCCAGAAACACAATGGACGAAGGAACAAGAGGGCTATTCTGTAACACTTGATGTGAACAATTTTTCCGTAAAAGAAAACGTGGTCCTTTCTTTTGAGATTGAAGGAGCAGAGCCTGAAGATTATCTTGGTGCCTTAGGCCATGTGGTTGTAGTGGATGAAGGGTTAGAGGAGTTTATCCACGTACACCCGCGCGAAGGAGAAGAACCTGTGTTTGAGGCCCACTTTAGCAAGCCTGGCATGTATAAACTATGGGCAGAATTCAAACTGGACGGGAAAGTTTATGCCTTCCCTTATGTGTTGGAAATCACAGAATAAAGGGGATTTGTAACAATGGGAGAAAAACTAATTAAGCTCGCGGTCAACGGAGGAATAGATTTTGGCGCCAAGTTGAATGGCAAACAGCTATTAATGTTAGCGCGCTATATGGGAGACGACCAGGAGTTAGAAGTCACCACCTTTCAACAATTGTATGTGGACGTTGCGGAGAGCAAATTGGAAGAAGCAAGGGCCGACTTTGCAAGCGTCGGTCTGAGCTGCTACCCGGTAGGCAATTATGTCAAAAGCCTTCGCACCTGCAACTTCTGTAAAGGAGAGCTGGAGGAAGGGATGCCTGTGGCAAAAGAAATCAACCGCCGTATTGCCGGAAGACCCGTTCCTTTCACGTTAAAGCCTGCCTATACGGGATGTCCGGTCGGCTGTGGCGAGCCGTTAGTTAATGATATTGGCGTAATCAAACAACACGGTGAACGATTTGACCTCTATGTCGGCGGCAAAGCAAAGGGCCTCGATGCCAGAACAGGAGTATTGTTTGCAGGCGGCTTGGAGGAAGACGCGCTGTATGTAATGATCGATAGGTTGATTGATTTATATGCAGCAGAAGGCAAGAAACGTGAGCAGTTTGCCAAGTTTGTCGGGCGTTACGGGCTGGATGAGCTGAAGGATAAGATAATGGCATAGAGGTTTGGTGATATGGATACTCGGGGAGCCAGCGGATGAGTTTGATAGTCCGCTGGCTTTTGTGTTTTTATTTCCTCCCTACAATGTAACTTTTTAACATCCCCCTCGTCTAACGGTATAAAAGGGGGCAATTGCATGAAAAAAAAGGTAATTATCTTTTCTTCTATTATAGTAAGCTTGGCCATCATATTCGCATTCATCTATCAATCGAGAGAACCTTTTGCAGTCAATGGCACCGGCAATCCTTACTCTACAAAAGACACGCAAACCGTACTGTCAGATAAAAAATGGTTGCTGACTTTTACCAAAGAGTTTAAGCAGGAAAGCATCAAAGAAAATGATTCCATTTATGTGACGGACAAGGACGGAAACAGGGTAGATGCAAATCTTGATGTTTCAAAAGACTTCGTCACAGTTTCTCCTCCAGAAGGCGGCTATGACCCAAACAAAGGACCTTATGAGCTTCATATCAGCGGGGATATTGAATCGGTGGACGGCAAAACGCTCGGAAAACAAAAGAAAATTAAATTCACGGCTATGAAACAATTGCCGACGGTTTCCTCCAACAAAGAGCTCAATTCATTGTTTGCCGCACGTATCGAACAAATGAAACAAGAGCGGGAAGAAAGTAAACAGTTTTTTAGTTTTGGGAGGAGTGGAGAGGAATCAACATCAAGCTCTGACGATAGCGATGGCGCTGCAAATGCCGATATGGCAGCGGAAGAAGAATCTAGTGGCAGTGGCAGTCCAGATGGACATTCCGAAACAAACGTCCAGGTTCAAGGAGTGGATGAAGCAGACATCGTAAAAACAGATGGCGATTTTATCTATCAAGTAACTGACCAAAAGTTGAAGATTACCAAGGCAGAACCTGTGGAAGAAATGACTGTCCTGACAGAGCTCCGATATAAAGACTTTAATCCCCATCAGCTGTTTTTGGATGACAATCAGTTAGTGGTCATCGGTCATTATTGGGATGAAAAAATGATGTATGGCGGCTATGGCGAAAGTAAAAGTAGTGAAGGCGATATGATCATGCCGATGCATGAGGCAACGAAGGCCATCATTTATGATATTACGGACCGATCTAACCCAACTGTCCAAAAAACAGTCACCGTAGAAGGGGGTTATGTTTCCAGCAGGAAGATTGATAACCATGTTTATTTGATTACTAATAAGTACGCAGATTTTTGGATGCTTGAAGAGCACCCTGAGGCAGATTTAAGACCGCGAGTATCCGATACACAAGGTGAGGAAGAAGGAGAATTAAAAGGTGTCCCTTTTGAGGATATTCGTTATTTCCCTGATTCCACAGAAGATAATTTTATGACGATAGCCACCATCGATTTGAATCAACCTCAAGATGATGCGTCCATTACAACCTATGTCGGCAGCGGAAATCAGATCTATATGTCAAAAGAAAACCTATATGTTGCGGTGCCGAACTATGGGTATGGGCCTAACTGGGCAAATAATGAAAGTACGGAAGTTTATAAGTTTGCCGTTGATGGCATGACTGTCGAATTCCGGGCAAATGGAGCAATCCCGGGTCACCTTTTAAACCAATTTTCCATGGATGAATATAAAGGGCATTTCCGAGTGGCGGCAACAAAAGGGCAGGCATGGGATGAAAGTTCCCCGTCAAGCAACCACCTCTTTATTTTAGATGGAGGAATGAATGTCGTCAGCAGTGTGGAGGATTTGGCAAGGGGCGAGCGCATCTATTCTGTTCGCTTCATGCAGGATAAAGCGTATGTGGTGACGTTTAAGGAAGTAGATCCGCTCTTCGTCTTTGATTTGAGTAATCCCAACGAACCGAAAGTACTTGGTGAATTAAAAATACCTGGCTTCAGTAATTACCTGCACCCGTATGATGAAAATCACCTGATTGGTTTTGGCTATGATACGAAGTTGGAAAAAGACCAATGGGGAACAAGGGTAGTGACAAACGGAGTGAAAATTTCCTTGTTTGATGTGAGTGACCCGACTAACCCTTTGGAGAAACATACAGAGGTTATTGGCGGCCAATCTACCCATTCGCCCTTAAATTACGATCATAAAGCACTTCTTTTTAATAAGGATAAAGATATTTTCGCGTTTCCAATCATCAAGTATAACGAAAACCAAAAGGATGACAGCTACCGCCTCGATTTTGAAGGGGCGATGGTATATGGAATCAACCCGGAAAAAGGATTCACCTTGCACACTAAAATAACCCATCAGCAAGAAAACACGCTATACGAAGACTGGGAGAACATGGTCCAACGTATTCTCTATATCGATGATCACCTTTACACCGTTACACCAAAAGAAGTAAAGGCGACTAAAATTACATGGTAGGTTAGCTACAAGAGAGCGGATCACCCCCGCTCTCTTTTTTTACGAAAAAACAGGAAATAATGACAAGAATCGTCGGCATTTTATTTCCTAGGAAAAGAACCTTGTCGAAAATAATCTAGGCTTTTAGGTTTGCACTTTACACCCCAGTGGAATGACATTCATATATTAAGGAAAAAGATTTTATCTTTTCCACCTACTTAAATGGACGAAGCAGTTTCGAATTCTTGTATGTAGGTGCTATAATGAAATAATTGAAGTAAGGACATTTAAATTAAAAATATAAAATAGATCATCTCTTTGAGGGGGAAGCAATATGAAAACAAAATTGCATTTATTATACGGCGGGAAATCAGCGGAACACCAAGTTTCCTTACAAACAGCATTGGCTGTGACAAAGGCTTTAGATACAGATAAATTCGAAGTATATCCGTTATACATAACGGAATCAGGAGAATGGAAACGCGGTGGCTTGTTGAATGGGCCGGCAGAAAGCGTTCACCAATTAAAGCTGGAAGAGGGCGGCACAACCATCGCACCTCTTGCATTGACGAACGAAGAAGAAAGGGAAGAAACACCAACTGTCGTGTTCCCTCTATTACATGGTCCGAACGGGGAAGATGGAACCGTTCAAGGAATGCTCGAACTTCTAAACCTTCCTTATGTAGGAAACGGTGTGTTAGCGTCATCTGCTGGGATGGATAAAGTTATCATGAAAAACCTTTTCGACCAAGCAGGATTGCCACAAGTGGGCTATGCACACTTCCTTCGTTCTGAGTGGGAAAAGGCTGCCGATGCGACATATGAAAAAGTAGAATCTGAGCTTGGATATCCATGCTTTGTTAAGCCTGCGAATCTAGGTTCAAGTGTTGGGATCAGCAAAGCGAAAAACCGTGAAGAACTAGAAGCAGCTTTCCGCGAAGCGTTTGATTATGACCGCAAAATTATCGTGGAACAAGGCTTGGAAGGTGCTCGTGAAATCGAAATTGGCGTACTTGGTAACGATGAGCCAGAATGTTCTGTGGTTGGAGAAATCGCTCCTAAAACAGAGTTTTATGACTACAAAGCAAAGTACGAAGATGGCGATACGGCTATGATCATTCCTGCAGAAATCAGTGATGACATCTATGAACAAGTAAGAGAAATGGCAATTACTGCTTTTAAAGCAATTGATGGCGCAGGGCTTGTGCGCGCAGACTTCTTTTTAACAAAAGAGGGTAAACTGTACATCAACGAAGTCAACACGATGCCAGGTTTCACCCCATTCAGCATGTTCCCATTATTATGGCAGCATACAGATGTATCCTACCCAGAACTAATCGAAAAACTAGTAGGATACGCACAACAACGCCACGAAGAAAAACAAAAAATTAAGCATACATTCTAATAGATAAGAATATTTCCTGTAGATTGGAGTGCAAGGTGTGAGACTCCAGCGGGGGAGTAACGGTAGGTTGAGACCCCGCAGGCGAAGCCGAGGAGGCTCAAGCACCGTCCCGCGGAAAGCGAACACCTGGAGCGGAAATATACAGGAAGTTAAACCATACACACAATATGCAGTTAAACAGGCAGGGGTTGGGTCATCACGAGAAGAGGTTAAACAAGTGATGTCAGCCCCTTCTCTGTGTAAAAAGAATAGGAGGGACCCACAATGATTAAAAGAACACTAAAACAAATCCAAGAAATGGCACAAGGCCAGCCAATCTCTTCAGATTACAGCGATATCGTAATAGAAGGTGTTTCAAAAGACACACGAGAAGACATGAGCGGGAAATTGTACATACCGATTATTGGGGAAAATTTTAACGGCCATGCATTTGTCCGCGACGCAATCGAGAAAAAAGGGGCAGTTGCTTCCTTCTGGCAAAAGGACCAATCTGAGCCGCCAGCAGACCTCAACCTGATAATTGTGGACGACACCATTGAAGCATTGCAGCATCTTGCAAGCAGTTATCGAAATGAAATTGGTATGAAGGTTGTCGGTATTACTGGAAGTAACGGAAAAACAACAACCAAAGATATGGTCACTTCTGTTTTAGAAACAACCTACCGTGTGCATAAGACAGCTGGAAACTACAACAACCATATTGGCTTGCCGTTAACAATCCTTTCTATGAAAGAGGATACGGAAGTCGCAGTGTTGGAAATGGGGATGAGCGGTCGAGGGGAAATCGATTTGCTATCTAACATAGCCAAGCCAGATGCTGCCGTTATCACAAATATCGGAGAGTCCCATATGCAAGACCTTGGTTCACGTGAAGGGATCGCAGAAGCGAAACTTGAAATTGCGGCCGGCCTTAAGCAAGATGGCAAGCTGATCATCAATGGAGATGAGCCGCTTTTAACTGACAGAGTGGGTGGGAACAGCAACGTTATCCCATTCGGTTTAAAGGCTAACAATGACTACCAAGCAAAAGACATTACGTTAAAAGGGAGAGGCACCCATTTTATAATAGAAGAAACAGAGTACTTCATCCCGGTACTTGGTGCCCACAATGTGACAAATGCCCTTGCTGCCATCATCGTCGGAGAGCTTTTCGGTGTGTCTGAGGAAAATCGCAAAAAAGGCTTGGAGCAACTTGTCATCACGGGAATGAGAAATGAAGTGGTGGAAACTTCCGGCGGATGGACGGTAATCAACGATGCCTACAACGCGAGTCCTACCTCTATGAGAGCTGCATTGGATTTATTGGGAAGCCTGGACGGGTATGGGAAAAAGATTGCCGTGCTTGGTGATATGCTTGAACTTGGTGACATGGAAAAGACTTTTCACCATGAGATTGGCCAATATGTAAAAGGTAAAAATGTAGATTATGTCTTCACATTCGGTGCCCTCGCCATGGAGATTGCCAAAGGTGCCCAGGAGGTAATGGAACCTTCACATGTTAAACCGTTCATGAACAAACAAGAATTAACGCGCGAACTGCTGCCGCTTTTAGAGTCCGGTGATATGGTGATGGTTAAAGGATCACGTGGCATGAAGCTAGAAGAAGTTATTGAAGCAATTAAGTAATTCTTTATTTTCAATGGAATACAAAGTTCTTAAAAAGAGAAAATTAATAGTAAGCGTTCTGCAATTGCTCAAATTGGTCCGGAAAGAAAAATATTTTGCCGATTTATTCGGCAGAGGAGCGCGATTGAAAGCGTAACCTCCTATAAGTTGGCATTAACCTTTATTGCTATTTAGTGACCGAAGTGTTATGATAACAGGTAATGTGTTTAATAATGTCTACTTATAAAGATTAGGCAAGCGCTCTGACGCGTGCCTAATTTATTAATTTGTATAGATAAAGGAGTAGGAATAATTTGGCGTTATTTAAAGAATTAGGTTTATCAGAAGA
Source organism: Sutcliffiella horikoshii (assembly GCF_020524325.1). Taxonomy (GTDB): domain Bacteria; phylum Bacillota; class Bacilli; order Bacillales; family Bacillaceae_I; genus Sutcliffiella_A; species Sutcliffiella_A horikoshii_D. The sequence continues at coordinate 19,861 of NZ_JAIVKY010000018.1, read as the reverse complement.
TATAATGAAGTCTATCGACAGAATGGGGTTTGAAGAAGCTACCCCTATCCAATCGGAAACAATTCCTGTTGCGTTAACTGGTAAAGACGTTATCGGTCAAGCTCAAACAGGTACAGGTAAAACGATTGCATTCGGTCTTCCATTGCTTGAAAATGTAGATGTGACAAACGACTCTATCCAAGGTATCGTTATCGCACCGACTCGTGAATTAGCTATCCAGGTTGCTGAAGAAATTTATAAAGCTTCTTACCATAAACGTGCTCGTGTTCTTTCCGTATTCGGAGGCCAGGACATCAGCAGACAGATTCGTTCATTGAAAAAGAACCCTCACATCGTAGTTGGTACTCCAGGTCGTTTACTTGACCATATCAACCGTAAGACTCTTCGTCTTCAAAATGTGAACACGGTTGTTCTTGATGAAGCGGATGAAATGCTAAACATGGGATTCATCGAGGATATCGAGAAAATCCTTGCTGAAACACCAGAAAAGAAACAAACATTACTTTTCTCTGCTACAATGCCTGCACCTATCCGTGCAATCGCTGAACGTTTCATGAGCGAGCCTGTAAGTGTAAAGGTAAAAGCGAAAGAAGTAACAGTTTCTAACATCCAACAATACTATGTGGAAGTTCCGGAAAAGAAGAAGTTCGACACATTGACTCGTCTTCTTGACATTCAATCTCCAGAGCTTGCAATCATCTTCGGTCGTACAAAGCGTCGTGTAGATGAGCTGTCTGATGCATTGAACGTGCGCGGATACTCTGCAGAAGGAATCCACGGTGACCTTTCTCAAGCGAAACGTATGAGCGTACTTCGCAAGTTTAAAGAAGGATCCATCGATGTACTTGTTGCAACAGACGTAGCAGCTCGTGGACTAGACATCTCTGGTGTAACACACGTTTACAACTTCGACATCCCGCAAGACCCTGAAAGCTATGTTCACCGTATTGGACGTACAGGTCGTGCTGGTAAGAGCGGATTGGCGATCACATTCGTTAGCCCTCGTGAAGTTAGCTACTTGCACCATGTAGAACGTGTAACAAAACGTAAAATGGACAAAATGAAAGCACCAACTCTAGACGAAGCGCTAGAAGGTCAACAAAAAATGTCCATGGAAAAATTAACGCAAGCTGTTGAAGCGAAAAACCTTGGTTTCTACCGCAATGCAGCAGAACAACTATTAGAAGAGCACGATGCAGTAACACTTGTATCTGCAGCTCTGAAATTGTTCACAAAAGAGCCGGACGAAACTCCAATCCGTCTAACTGAAGAAGCACCAATGCACTCAAGACGTGGCGGCGGCGGTGGTGGCCGTGGCGGCGACCGTAACCGTGGTGGCGGAAAAAGCGGCGACCGTAAAGGCGGCTGGAACAAACGCTCCGACAACCGTGGCGGCGGCAAGCCAGGCGGCGGTTCTGGTTCAAGAGACGCAAACGCAAAGCGCCAAGGCTACAAACGTTCTTCTCGTAAAGAACGAGTATAATTAACATTTGAGAATGTCCGAGAACTAACTGGTATTGAAACCTGGTTGGTTTTCGGGCTTTTTTGTTGTTGTGGGTGAGGAGTGCTCTGTTATTGTGGAGAACTGTAAATAAAAGGATTTTATACGCCCGAACAGCTACGAAATTGGTTTGAAAGGTCAAATAGAAGAGTTCTATACGCCCGAACAACCATTCAATCCCGGAAAAATGTCCTATAGAACCCATATAAATTCCAGTTCCCCTAATCTACACCCCCGCCACCTCCTTAAGTTCCACCTCACCCCCAAAAAGAACAAATCTCCCCTCACTTGGGCATACTACCTCTAAATAAATCCGACCCAAAAGGAGGGCCCACACCGCCATGACCATCGTAAAACTCGGCTACGTCGCCATGAGCATGCAGCTTACCAACGCTTCCCCGTCCAAAACGATGACCTTTGCCCAGTTCAGCAAAATCAAGGACAGGGAAGCAGCAATCGAAAAACTTGAACGCATTTCCATCGAAAACTTAGAAAACTGCCTGCGTCTACTCAAACACAATGTCGCAAATGATATTCGCTTTTTCCGGTTCAGCTCGAAACTGATTCCGCTCGCAAACCATGAAGAGGTCAAAGACTGGAAATTCATGCGTCCGCTGAAAGGAATCTTGTCTGAAATCGGTGACTATATTGAAGAAAACCCTATGCGTGTAGACTTCCACCCGGATCATTTTGTGTTGCTCAATTCTAAGAAAAAGGAAATCATCAACCAGACCATCAAGACGCTAAGTATGCACCGTTCTCTCTTAAAAGGGATGAGGGTTCCGACCCAGCACCGTTGTGTTCTCCATATTGGTGGAGGATATGATGATAGGGAGTTGGCGCTGGAGCAGTTTATCCATAACTTTGCGCTTGTTCCGCAACCTATCCAGGAGATGCTGATTCTTGAAAATGATGATACGACATTCCATTTGCGGGATGCTTTATATGTTTGTGAAAAATTAAATGTGCCGCTCGTTTTTGATTACCATCATCACCTTGCCCATTTTGAAGAGGAAGCAGAGGGGTGGGAAAAAGATTGGGGACGAGTGGTGCAGACTTGGGAGCATTCGCCGCTGCCTGTGAAGATGCACATTTCAAGCCCAAGGGACGAAAAGAACTTCCGTGCCCATGCCGATTATGTGGATCCGAAAATGTTCATGGATTTTCTCCAAGGCATCAAAGGAAGTGTACCAGAAATCCATTGCATGATAGAGGCGAAGAAAAAAGATGAAGCACTTTTTCAGCTGATGGAAGAGTTAAAAAGTTATGCTGAAATAGAAATAATCGACGGCGCCTCCTTCAAGATTAAATAGAATTTTCCAACAGAGGGCATCCATAGTATACTAGGAAAAGCGACAATTAGATTGTATTTTGGAGGGAGAGCACATGAGGCCGGAGCCTAAACAGATGATAGATAGAAAAGCTTTGTCGGTATGGAGGATCTCCGCCGCACTGAATTCCATCTTTTATGTCCTGCTTTTTGGGGGATTTTGGTTTATACAACGTTCATTCGATCTCCCTTGGTGGGCATTGCTAATCGCGGGAGCTTTTGTTGTACTGATTATTTTATTTAACGTCATTATTTTCCCATCGATGCAGTGGAAACGCTGGCGATTTGAAGTACATGAGCATGAAATTGACTTGCAGCATGGCATTTTTATCAAAAAAAGAACCTTGGTGCCGATGGTTCGGGTGCAGCATGTTGATACACGGCAGGGGCCGATTTTGAAAAAGTTCCACCTCTCCACGGTGCTGATTTCCACCGCGGCAACCATTCATGAAATACCGGCTCTTGATGAAGAGCAGGCAGATCAAGTCAGGGATTACATATCAAGGCTTGCGAGGGTGACAGAAGATGATGTCTGAAAAAAAGAGGATGCATCCTGCAGCCATCGTTGTAGCTTTTTTTAAACAACTGCGTGAACTTTTGTTTCCGATTATTATTTTCGTATTCTTTGGAAGTAGTTCAGGGGAAGGTTTTTTCAGCATTATTTACATAGCTGTAATGGTCTTGTGGTTTACAGGGTTAATCGTAATCGGTGTGGTCTCTTGGTATCGATTTTACTATTGGATAGAAGATGGGGAGCTACGCATGGAATACGGTGTTTTCGTGAGAAAGCGCCGGTTCATTCCGCAAGAAAGGGTTCAGACCTTGGATACTTCGGAAGGGATTATCCAGCGAATCTTTGGTCTCGTGAAGGTGCAAATTGAAACAGCAGGTGGCGGGACAGAAGCGGAAGCGAGTTTGACGGCTGTGACAAAGGAAGAAGCAAGCAGGCTGAGAGAAGCTTTGTTGTATTACAAAAATAAAGACGAAATCGGTGATGTATATGGGCCAAAGCTGCCTGTTCAGCAGGAAATAAGCACGGAACCTGTAGAGCAGCCGACCTATAAAGCATCTTGGAAGACGCTTTTTATAGTTGGAACAACTTCCGGTGGTATCGGAGTTGTGCTATCAGCAGTTATCGCGTTCACTTCCCAATTTGATCAGTTTGTGCCATATGAGGATATCATCGACCGTTTTGGGATGGTCTTGCAGACAAGTGTGTATTTGATTGCCTCCATCGTTTTTGTTGTATTGTTTTTGTCATGGCTCATCTCTATCGTAATGACCATGTTTAAATACGGTAATTTCACCGTTATCAAGCAAGATGATGAGCTGCTAATCTCCAGGGGAATCATCGAAAAACGGCAATTGACTCTTTCTCTGAAAAAAATACAAGCGATTAGGATTTCACAAAACCTGCTACGACAACCATTCGGATTTGCCACCGTTTATGTAGAGAGCGCAGGGAGCTCAGGAGGGAAAGAGTCAGACTTTTCCACGGTCCTTTTTCCATTGTTGAAAGTTTCGGAAGTGGAAGCGCACTTGAAGGAGTTCGTCCCTTCGTACCTTCTTACACAAGAGGTTCACGGTCTGCCAAAGAGGTCGGTGATTCGGTATCTTATCCGTTTAATGGTCCCTGCGGCATTGTTGTCCATTCCAATTGCCTACTTTTTTCAGCCCTATGGATACTTAGCTTTTCTGTCTGTAGTGGTTGCCGGACTCTTAGGTTACAGCCAATATCATACTGCTGGATGGGCAACACAAAATGAGCAACTTCAACTGTCTTATCGTCATTTAAGTAAAAACACTGTCCTTGTCCGGAAAAAAAGAATCCAGTCTTTTGAGCTGAGGGAATCATTTTTTCAGGGGAAAAGAAAGCTTTTTACGATCAAAGCTTCCGTTAAAACCGGTCTTGGAGGCAAGAATTTTCAAGTGGTGGATGTGGAGCAGCTTGACGGCGAACAGATATATGAGTGGTATTCCTATAAAAAAAAGCAAGAGGATGTCATGTGAAGTGACAACCCTTGCTTTTATTTTTGAAACTTACATAAACCTTGAAAGAACGCCAAACAGAACTAATGCGCCTAAAACGATCCAAAAAATATTTTGTTTTCCACCTCGTGATGCGCTGGGTCTACCGATATTAGGAAAAATAGCTCGCAATGATCTAGGCGATGCGGCCGGCCCTCGTCCGAGGAAGAACGGCGCTAACACGGTACCGGCAAAGAAACCGAATAAGTGTGCGATTACGTTGATATTGGAGTTCAGGAAGGTCATTACAAGTCCTATTCCCAAAATGGTTAAGATGACTTGTGAATTGGCTCGATCCAATAAGTCTGGTCGCAAGAATACCATATAAAAATAGAGACCGAAAATCGCAAAGATGGCACCTGAAGCACCAAGATGACTGTATATGTCAGGTTTTAATAGTAGGGTAGCGACGTTGGCTATAATTCCACCTAACAAATAGAAGGTAATAAATTTCACTTTTCCTAGCATCCGCTCTACGGCAGGTCCGAACAGGACGAGCGACAGGGAGTTAAATAAGAAGTGAGTCAGACTGGCGTGTAAGAAAATAGGGGTAACAAGCCGCCACCACTCTCCTTGCCATATAAACAGGTTAAATCCGATGGTGAGATTAAGGACGGTAGGAGAAAATTGTACAACCAGCCAAAGAATAAGGTGGATGGCAACAATTGTGGTAATAATAGGATATAATCTTCTAAAAGTACGAAAGTTTTCCGTTCGGACGAACATCCTCTTCACTCCTTTTACGTTAAATAGCTCTTTTCAGATTATCATGTTAACACCTAAAAGTCTTTTTAGGAGAATCAGAAAATATATCATTACTATATGAAAGAAGTTGGTCAAAGTATGATTACCGGAACTGGAATAGACATTGTGGAGCTTGGTCGCATTGAGAAATTGATGAACCGCCAGCCAAACTTTGTGGACCGTATTCTCACCTCGTTAGAGAAAGAGAGGTTCTTGTCACTAAATGACAAACGAAAAGTCGAGTTCCTTGCAGGTCGTTTTGCGGCAAAGGAGGCCTTTTCCAAAGCAAAAGGAACCGGAATAGGGAAGGAATTGAGTTTTCAGGACATGACTATTGTGTCAACGGAGAAAGGGAAGCCGTACTTTTCCGAGCCTGAAATGGCAGACAGTCATGTCCATTTGTCCATTTCCCACAGTGAACATTATGCCATCGCCCAAGTAATTATCGAAAGCTTGTCAAGCTAGTCTGCATAATCCCCGAAACTTGCTCATATACATAGTTCAGAAAGGAGACAAGGTGTACAAGTAGAGGTTCTGCCTACCTGCTTTTGAAGGGTTGGTCCGGTATCTCTGCACTCTCACTTTTCTCTAAGATAATCATGTAATGAAGGCAAAGGGGATGAATAATTTGAGAAAAGCATGGCTATTGGTAGTGGTTGGCCTTGTGAGTATCCTTGTTCTCGCAGGGTGCGGTACGAAATCTCAAGAAGATGTAACTGCTTCTCTGAGTGCGAAAGTAGAAGAGATGAAGGGGTATGAATCGAATGCGAAAATGACCCTTCAAACTGGCGCGGAGCCACAAGTGTACGAGGTGCAAATCGGGCATAACAAACCGAACTATTACAAAGTGAATTTGAAAAATGCAGAAAAAGATCAAAGCCAGATCATTATCCGCAATGACGAAGGTGTATTTGTCTTAACGCCAGCGCTGAACAAGAGCTTCCGCTTCCACAGTGAATGGCCGCAAAACAGCAGCCAAGCTTACCTGTTCGAATCGCTTGTGAATGACATCAAAAATGATCCAGAAGCAACGTTCACCGCAACAGAAGAACATTATGTATTTGAAACGAAAACAAACTATCAAAATAATAAGCTTCTTCCAACACAGGAAATTACACTAAGTAAAAAAGACTTGTCACCAGTTTCAGTAAAGGTGATGGATCCGGATAAAAAGCCGTTGGTGTTAGTGGAATTCTCTGACTTCAAATTTAATGCAAGCTTTGATGCGGATGCTTTTGATGTGAAAAAGAATATGACTGGTGCCCGTGCAAGCTTAGAGCTGCCTGCATCTGGACCTGTTACCGAAGAGTCGGATGAGTTCTCGGCTATGACACCGTTAGATACACCTGCAGGTACGGACCTTAAAGAAGAAACGGTCGTGGAAACCGCGAATGGAAAACGTGTCGTAATGACATATGAAGGCACAAAGACCTTCACATTAATCCAAGAAAAGGCCCGTAATTCGGAAGTTCCGACATCTCAGCTTGTCAATGGTAACCCAGCAGACCTAGGCTTCACAGTCGGTGCCATGACAGAAAACAGCCTAACATGGACCTACCAAGGCGTAGACTTCACCCTAGCATCCAAAGACCTCACCCAAGAAGAACTACTCATGGTCGCCCGCTCCGTCCAAGGCGCAGCCATCAAATAAACCAAACCAGCAGGCCCGTTACAGACGGGCCTGTATTTTTTTTGCGAAAAGGGGTCAGACCCCCACAGGATTTTCGCTCTCCGTGTCGAAGGGGTCCCTCTTCGCATGACTTTCGGGGATTTTTTGGGTATGATAGGTACATATTAATTTGTGGTTGTAGATAGGTAAAGGAAGTGCTTAGGAAGATGTCGAGCTTTCATCGGGATACGTGGGTTGAGGTAGATTTGGATTGTATTTATGAGAATGTGCAGGCGATACAGGAGCATGTGACACAGGATGTTACGGTAATTGCGGTCGTAAAAGCGAATGCGTATGGACATGGAGATGCGCAGGTTGCAAACGTGGCGTTGGAAGCTGGTGCGAAGTATCTTGCTGTGTCTTTTTTGGATGAGGCTATGTCCTTAAGGCAGCAAGGTATAACGGCACCGATCCTTGTGCTCGGTGCTTCAAGGGTTTCGGACCTGCCGCTTGCTGCAAAAGAGGATATCACGCTTACGGTTTTCCAAAAAGAATGGGTAGAAGAAGCAACTTCTGCATATCAAGGGTCAAAAGAGGTTAAACTGCACCTGAAGCTTGATACTGGCATGGGAAGAATCGGAGCGCGGTCAAAAGAAGAAGTCGCGCAAATTCTAGAGCTAATAGAAAAAGCATCGAACCTTCAAACTGAAGGAATCTACACACATTTTGCCACCGCGGATGAGTTGCAATCGGATTATGTGGAACGACAGTTTGAGAGGTTTCACACGTTGTTAAACCAAATTACAAACAAATACAGGATTCCAATGATCCATTGTGGCAACAGTGCTACAACGCTACGATTTCCAAAGAGGATTTTCAACGCGGTCAGAGTTGGAATAGCGATGTATGGATTGACGCCATCTCCGGAAATGGAACCAGAACTGCCTTTTCCGCTAAAAGAGGCTTTTTCTCTTCATACGAAACTCGTACATGTAAAAAGACTATCTATTGGCGAAAGCGTCAGCTACGGAGCCACCTATACGACAAAAGAAGAAGAGTGGATCGGAACGGTGCCAGTTGGTTATGCGGATGGATGGATCAGAAAATTGCAGGGAATGAACATTCTTGTAGACGGAAAGCTTGCTCCAATTGTTGGAAGGATCTGCATGGATCAGTTTATGATTAAATTGCCTCATGAACTTCCAATTGGGACCAAGGTAACGCTTATAGGAGAACAAGATGGGAAGAAAATCAGCTCTAACGATGTGGCTGCCAAGCTTGACACCATTAACTACGAGGTTCCTTGTATGATCAGCTACCGTGTACCCCGCATGTTTTGGCGTAATGGGAGTATAATGGAAGTGAGAAACTATTTGCAGACAAACCATTAGAATAGTAAATGGTAATATTCTGCATAAAAAAGGGATCATATAGTGATAATAGAGAAGAATTCGCTAAATGGACTTTGCAATTAACGGCAATGATGGTATTATGGAATATGGAATAGTATTATGTGTCTGTAGTTCTTGGAGGTGTATGCTGTGTCTGAATCCAGCGCAACAACTGAAATCTTGATTCGATTACCTCAAAACTTAGTGTCGGAATTAGATGGTTTGGTAAAACAAGAAAACGGCAATCGAAACGAATTAATCTTTCAAGCAACAAAGATGTATCTTCGCGAGCGCAAAAAGCGTCAGATTCGCGAGTCCATGAGACGTGGCTACATGGAAATGTCTAAAATCAATCTAAACATTGCATCTGAAGCTTTTTTGGCTGAATATGAGGCGGAGCATACGGTTGAACGCTTAGTAAGCGGGGGGTAATCATTTGATTGTCAAACGCGGTGACGTTTATTTTGCTGATTTATCCCCGGTTGTTGGGTCTGAGCAAGGAGGCGTTCGACCAGTACTTGTCATCCAAAATGATATCGGAAATCGATTTAGCCCGACCGTTATAGTAGCTGCCATTACTGCTCAAATCCAAAAAGCCAAACTCCCAACACATGTAGAGATCGATGCGAAGCGTTATGGTTTTGAACGTGACTCTGTTATATTGCTCGAACAAATTCGAACAATTGATAAACAAAGGTTAACGGACAAAATTACTCATCTTGACGAAGAGATGATGGACAAAGTGGATGAGGCGCTTCAAATAAGCTTAGGACTTATTGACTTTTAATATTTGAATTCGTTTTATCGATAAGAAGCTATTCACAAGCGCGTGAGTAGCTTTTTTATTTTGGCAAGAGCAGGATAAGATAAGAACCCATAGCCGTTTGCGGAAATCAACAGCGGTGTTATCCGAATTCCGTACTCATTTCTAAAAAGATACCACCATAATTAGGTAAATAAACCACAATTATGGGTGAAATGGGATTAAACATATTTGACTTTTAAAACAATTAAAATTTATAGTTGTATTAGTATAGCTATAATTATTTGACGAGTTTATAAATATATCTATTACCGAAAAAGGAGCCGGGATAATGAATCAGGAGATAATTAATTACATTGAGGAAAATCGCGAAACGATCTTCAATCGCTGGATCGAGGGAATGGACGAGATTGGCGAGAAGAAGGAATTCAAGGCTATCTCTGATAAAGTCTATTTGAGTACAAGCCGTGAATACATCAACCTGCTATTAAATAATATAAGCAAAAACACAGACGACCTATCAAATGTGTTGACGGACTTTGCTGAAAAGATCGTTCGCTTCGGATGGCCGCTTGTATATGTAACAGAGGGTTTATCGCTATTTGGGAAAATCGTATACGAAGGCATGACGGAAGAAATTGAAGACAGCCGTAAAGTTTCGTTAATGTATGATTTTGAACAATGGCTCCGTCCGGTTAATAATGAAATTTTAAAATCTTACACAGGTTCTTGGGAGCATACTGTATCGATGCAGAAAATCGCCTTGCAAGAATTGGCTGCACCACTTATCCCGGTTTTTGATAAAATTTCAGTCATGCCGCTTGTAGGTACAATCGATACAGAACGAGCAAGACAAATCATGGAAAACCTTCTTCAAGGTGTGGTGAAACACCGTGCGGAAGTGGTGTTAATAGATATCACAGGTGTTCCAGTTGTCGATACGATGGTTGCACATCACATCATCCAGGCTGCAGAAGCGGTACGGCTTGTGGGTGCAAAATGCTTATTGGTTGGAATTCGCCCTGAAATCGCCCAGACTATTGTTAATCTGGGAATTAACCTAGATCAGATTATTACGAAGAACTCCCTGAAAAAAGGGATTGAAACAGCGCTTGAAATGACAAACAGACAAATTGTGACTGCGGGGGATGAAGAGTGAGAATACCTATCTTAAAGCTTCACAATTGCTTATTAATTTCAATTCAATGGGAACTAGATGATCAAACTGCGTTGCAATTTCAAGAGGATCTTCTAAATAGAATACATGAAACAGGTGCAAATGGAGTGGTCATTGATTTGACATCCGTTGATATGATTGATTCATTTATTGCAAAAGTGCTTGGAGATGTGATCAGCATGTCGAAACTTATGGGAGCGCAAGTCGTTCTAACAGGGATTCAACCTGCTGTAGCCATCACTTTAGTGGAACTTGGAATCCAATTGGACGAAGTGTTCACGGCATTAGATTTAGAAAAGGGTCTAGAGAAATTACAACAGGAACTGGGGGAGTAAATGATGACTGTCCAATCCTGTGTAAAAATAAGAAACGAATGGGATATAGTAGCTGCCCGGCAAATGGGTAGAAACGTTGCCAAAGATCTCGGATTCGGCACAGTAGACCAAGCGAGGATAACTACCGCGATTTCGGAGTTGGCTCGAAATATTTATTTGTATGCAGGTACAGGTCAAATATGTATCGAGGAAATGGATGAGTATGGAAAAAGAGGACTGAAAGTGGTTGCCACAGATGATGGTCCTGGAATTTCTGACATCCGACAGGTGATGGAAGATGGCTTTTCCACATCAGGGGGCCTAGGAGCTGGATTACCTGGAGTAAAGAGGTTAATGGATTCGTTTCAGATTGATTCTTCTTCTGGGGAAGGAACGACAATCCATGCTGTAAAGTGGGTTCGCTAGAAGGGGGGATAACCCATGAATTACGATAAATTAGAATCAGAATATAAAGAAATACTCTCAGCTTACCTGAATCGCCAGTCAGAGGAAGCTCTCTATAAAGGGCAGGAATTCAGTCGCAGAATACTTGGGGAGAAAATTTCCCCCGAAGAAATTATCAGTGTGCATAAAGCGATGCTGCAAGATCTTTCTCCTGATATACCGGATAATATTCTGCATTCTTTGGATTTTCTACTTGAAGTGATGATCGGATATGGGATTGCTTATAGAGAGCACCAAAGTCTCCGCCATAGACAACAGGAGATTCAGACGGAGATTGAAATTGCAGCGAATGTTCAGCAGACACTACTTGAGACGAAAATCCCTGAAACGGATTCAGTGGAGATTGGTGCGATAAGTGTTCCTGCGAAACATATGAGCGGGGATTATTATCATTTTGTTCATAACGAGAAAGATTCGTTTAGTGTCGCAATTGCGGATGTCATCGGTAAAGGTATCCCGGCTGCGATGTGTATGAGCATGATTAAATATGCCATGGATAGTTTACCAGATACTAGAGTTGCTCCAAGTTATGTTCTTGGCAATTTAAATAGAGTGGTGGAGCAAAACGTAGATGCAAGCATGTTCATCACCATGTTCTACGGAATGTATGACCTTCACAAACACCTCTTCTCATTCTCTTCTGCGGGGCACGAACCACCGTTGTATTTTGATGCGAAGAAAAATGAATTCTACGAGCTTGATGCCAGGGGGCTTGTCCTTGGTATCGACAGACTGGCAACCTACCAACAGTATGAAAAGAGAATAGAAGTAGATGATATGGTCATCCTTTTCTCTGATGGAGTGACAGAATGCCGTACGGATGAAGGATTTATCGAGGTTGATAAAATAATAGATTTGATCAGGTCGTATATTCACTTACCTCCTCAAGCCATTGTGGAGCTTGTATACAGAGACTTGGAGAAAATCCAAGACTTTCAGCTCAGAGATGACTTTACCTTAATTATTTTAAAAAGAAAGGTTTAAATGTTTGAGAAGCGGGTATTTAGTATTGGGATGACCTAAAAATGGAATTCTAATTCATGTTTGAGGTGACGAAAGAATGAATATGGACATTCAGATAAAAGAAGATTTAAATCAGACGCTTGTCGTCTTAGAAGGGGAAATAGATGCCTATACTGCACCTAAAGTAAAGGAAAAGGTTGCCCCGTTATTAGAAGGTTTTTCCGGCGAACTAGTATTTGATCTATCTAGTGTTAATTATATGGACAGCACAGGTTTAGGGATGTTTGTAGGTTTCTTTAAAACCGTAAAGGCAAACAACGGTGTCTTTCGTCTGGTAGGGTTATCGGATCGTTTGAAGAGGTTGTTTGACATTACAGGTTTAGCAGGAATCATGGAAATAAAATAGGCTGCATGTGGCAGTCGTTAAATAAGTTCACTTAAAGGTGGGGGAACAATGAACCGGGCTTATGATTATATAGAAATGTCTTTTCCAGCAAAGGCTGAATACGTCGGAGTTATCCGACTTACCTTATCTGGGATTGCGAATCGTATGGGCTTTTCATACGATGAAATTGAAGATATTAAAATCGCATTAAGTGAAGCTTGCACCAATGCGGTCGAGCACGCTTATAAGCAAGATGAAAAAGGTAATATTCGAATCGGATTCGGTATTTACAAAGACCGACTCGAGTTAGTGGTAGCTGACAATGGACAAAGCTTTGATTTCGACAAAGTAAGGGAAGAATTAGGTCCATACACCGAGTCGCAACCAGTAGAAACTTTGCCAGAAGGAGGGTTAGGATTATTCTTAATCCAAACGCTGATGGATGATGTGAAGGTGCACAGCAATCAGGGCGTTACAGTCTTCATGACAAAGTATGTACAAGGAGAGCAGGTGGAAAGGGATGCGGAATCAATCTCCGTCCAGTAAGCTGGATGTTAATATGCTATTAGAGCGGTACCAACAAGATGGTTGTGAAGTATCGCAGTTGCAATTAGTTGAGCATTATACTGCACTTGTTGAATCCATCGCTCGAAAATATTCAAGAGGCAAAGCCTTTCATGAAGACCTCTCTCAAGTAGGGATGATTGGATTGCTCGGTGCCATGAAGCGTTTTGATGCAAGTTTTGGCCGAAGCTTTGAAGCATTCGCCGTTCCGACGATTATCGGAGAAATTAAACGCTTCCTTCGAGATAAAACATGGAGCGTCCACGTTCCTCGCAGAATCAAGGAAATTGGACCGAAAATTAAGTCGGCTGTAGAAGAACTGACAAATGAACTTCAGCGTTCGCCAAAAGTATTCGAAATTGCCGATTACTTGGAAGTTACCGAAGAAGAAGTGCTAGAAGCGATGGAGATGAGCCAAAACTATCAAGCTCTGTCTGTCGATAATGCCATCGAGGCTGATTCGGATGGAAGCACGGTAACCATTCTCGACATCGTTGGGAACCAGGATGTCGGATATGATCAAGTGGATCAGCAACTTCTATTACAAAAAATATTCCATGTGCTTTCAGAAAGAGAGAAACAAATTATCGACTGCACATTTTTTAAAAATATGAGTCAAAAAGAAACAGGGGAAAAGTTGGGTATTTCGCAAATGCATGTATCAAGACTGCAACGCAAAGCGCTGACTAAGCTGAAACAAGCATTTATGGAAGATAATGCAAACACGGAGATTTTTTCATGATTGAACAGTTTAAACATGAAAAAGCGAACGTGAATGCCTACCAAAATGCGAAGAACGGAATGTATTTTTGTGGGGACAGCTACTACGTAAATACAACGGACGACTATTTTATTTGTGTGGTAGCAGATGGCTTAGGTAGCGGTGAATATGCGCACGATGCTTCACAAGCAGTCATTTCCGCTGCCAAAGACCATGAAACCGAAGACGTTTCCGTTATCATGAAAGCTTGTAACGAAGCGATGAGAAATAAGCGCGGTGCAGCGGTATCAGTGCTGAAAGTCAACTATGACCAGCAAGAAGTTGTGTACAGCTGTGTTGGGAATATTCGATTTTTCCTATATCCTCCGACAGAAAAGCTGATTTACCCACTTCCAGTCAAAGGCTACTTATCTGGAAGACCTCAAACACTTAAAACTCATCGGTTTCCCTACAGTTCCAATATGAAGTTTTTCATCTACTCAGATGGTTTGAATATCCCATCTGTAAAAAAGTACATCAAAGATATCCCATCTGCCACTTCATTGCTGGAAATAGCCGCAATGTTCACAGACAACGGCATGGACGACGTAACCATCATCTCAGGTGAAATCCACTAGGGAGATTGAATTCTAGCTTTTTGCAATTGATTGTGGAAACTCTGTTGATTGCAGTGGAAGGCACGAAGACTCCTATGGGAGGAAGGGACAGGGAAGACCCCGCAGGGCGAATGCCCGAGGAGGCTTCCGGACCGCCCATGGAAAGCGAAGTGCCTGGAACGGAGATCAACAAGATAATGCGATTTTTCAAGTCCAAGACTGACATTTCCATGTTAGTCTTTTTTCTTTGTCCGAATAATTTGCTAAAATAGAAGATGGGTTAATATGTTGGGAGGCTACAAAATTGGAATGGAACGATAAAAACGAGCAATTGGTCAACCTATTAGTAAAAGACGTAGAAGTGACAAAAGGACAAGCCAAAAAAGTAATAGCACTTTTAGAAGAAGGCAACACCGTTCCTTTTATCGCCAGGTACCGTAAAGAACAAACAGGTTCTCTAGACGAAGTGCAAATCAGAGCTATCATGGAAAAATGGCAATACATACAAAACCTTGAAAATAGAAAAGAAGAAGTTACCCGACTGATCGAGGAACAAGGGAAACTCACACCAGAACTGAAAGCTAGCATCCTAAAATCAACCAAACTACAACAGGTGGAGGATCTCTACCGTCCATACAAACAAAAACGACGCACCAAAGCGACCGTTGCAAAAGAGAAGGGATTGGAACCTTATGCCGAATGGCTCCTCACATTCCCGTCCTCTCCATCACTAGAGGAAAAAGCTAGAGATTTTCTTTCGGAGGAAAAAGAAGTTGCTACCGTTGAAGAGGTGTTAGAAGGAGCAAAGGATATTCTTGCGGAAACCTTTTCAGATGAACCGACTTATCGCCAATATATCCGCGACGTTACCTATAAACAAGGCAAGGTCGTATCGGCTGTTAAAAAAGCGGAAAAAGACGAAAAAGAAGTTTTTGCTATGTATTACGAGTATGAAGAGGCGATCTCTAGAATACTACCTCATCGAATTTTAGCAGTGAACCGCGGGGAAAAAGAAGAAGTCTTACGAATCTCTATTGCTGCACCAACAGATAGAATCGTTGACTACCTTAATCGCCAAGTGATCAAACGTGAATCTTCCATTGCTACACCTCTCATAAAGGAAGCGATTGAAGATGGATATAAGAGATTGATTGAGCCGGCGATTGAGCGCGAAATCAGAAAAGAGCTGACGGAGAAAGCGGAAGAGCAGGCCATCCATATTTTCTCGGAGAACTTAAGAAACCTCCTTCTTCAACCGCCTCTTAAAGGACGAGTGGTATTAGGGGTAGACCCGGCTTATCGAACAGGTTGCAAACTTGCGGTAGTCGACGAAACAGGCAAAGTTCTTCATATAAGTGTAATCTATCCGCATACGTCGGGAGAGAAGAAACGAGAAGAGTCCATCAAAAAGCTATTGGACGTACTATCCACATTTGAAATTGAAGTAGTGGCAATCGGAAACGGAACGGCTTCAAGGGAGACAGAGCAACTACTTGCAGATGTCATCCAACAAAGCGGAAAGAGCATCTCTTACTTGATCGTTAATGAAGCCGGGGCGAGTGTATATTCCGCTTCTGATCTGGCAAGAGAAGAATTCCCGGACCTTCAAGTAGAAGAAAGAAGTGCTGTTTCAATCGCCCGCAGACTGCAAGACCCGTTGGCCGAGCTTGTAAAGATAGACCCGAAATCGGTTGGAGTGGGTCAGTACCAACATGACGTGGCGCAAAAGCGCTTAGCGGAATCCTTGAATTTTGTTGTAGAAACAGTTGTAAACCAAGTAGGCGTGAATGTGAACACTGCGTCTTCATCTCTATTACAATATGTAGCAGGATTATCAAAGACGGTTGCCAATAATATCGTGAAGAAGCGGGAAGAAGAAGGAAAGTTCGCTAGCAGGTCTGACCTAAAGGGCATTCCAAGGCTTGGGGCGAAAACCTATGAACAATGTATCGGCTTCTTAAGAATTATAGACGGAAAACAACCTTTAGACAGAACCGGCATTCACCCGGAAACGTATGCAGATGTTAAAAAGTTATTGAAGCAACTGGGAACGTCTGAAAAAGACATCGGAACGGAAAAGCTGCAGCAGGCGCTGAAAGATGTAGATGTCGCAAAGCTTGCTGAGGATTTAAACATCGGTCCTATCACACTACAGGACATCATCGATTCTCTCATCAGACCGGAAAGAGACCCTCGTGATGATATGCCTACCCCGCTTCTTAAGCAGGATGTATTGAAAATGGAAGATCTTCAAAAGGGAATGGAACTAGAAGGAACAGTCAGAAACGTCGTGGACTTTGGAGCTTTTGTTGATATCGGCGTGAAGCAGGATGGGCTTGTCCATATCTCAAAACTTAGCGATCGTTTTGTAAAACACCCGCTTGACGTTGTCTCTGTCGGTGATATTGTCACAGTCTGGGTCGACGGAGTAGAAGTAAACAAAGGGCGCGTTTCCTTGACGATGCTGCAACCACAAAAGCAAGAAGTATAAGAAGATAAAATAGCCCCCGCACAGCTGTAAGATATTGCTGTTCGGGGGTTTTCTTCATTCTGTAGGGAATTATTCTTGATTGCCGGGATGAAGACCTCAGTGACGAAAAATCAGAAGGAGAGAAGTCTTCATTAGCGTTATGAAGACCTTAGTGAGGAGAGATCAGGTAGAGAGAGGTTCTCATCGGCTTTATGAAGACCTCAGTGAGGAGAGATCAGGAGGAGAGGGGTCCTCATCGGTCGTATGAAGACCTCAGTGAGGAGAAATCAGGAGAAGAGAGGTCCTCATCGCTAATATGAAGCCTTTGGTAACAAAGAATTGTAGTGAAATAGTCAAAGAGGAGAGCAAAAGGAAGATTCAGCTGACGTCAATATTTAAAATGTATGCCAAAACCGAGAAAACGTCCCAAGATATTATGCTCTTGGGACGTGGTTTTAGCTCGCGTTAGCGATTTTGTTCTTCAGCTATTCTTTTTATGATAGAAAAACCAGCACTGATTCAACATTTTTATCTGATATCGATCTTTCTCCAGGTATGCGCGTTGCATCTGCTTCCTAAACCAAGTCGGCATCTTTTCACTACCCCCTTCAATCTTTTACTTGAAGGCTCATAATGAGGGGCGGTTAAGGTAATGATTGTTGATAATTAGTAAGTGTATGAGTGGATTGGAGCGGAAGGCACTCGACTCCGGCGGGAGATAGCGGTAGACTTGAGACCCCACAGCGCAGCGAGGAGGCTCAAGCACCGCCCCGCGGAAAGCGAGTGCCTGCAGCGAAAAGGAACGGCAAAACTTCAAAGCGAAAACAACAATCTTATAGAAACCAGCCCAACATAAATGACTTATTTTTTTCTATACTATGCAGTATAATGGGGAGGGTTCGAATGAAAGGTGGAGGACGAAAATGGACGACAAAGATCTACAGAAGTTAATAGAAGAAATCTCACTAAAGTATTTCAACAGACCATTCCTTCACAAAGCAACATTCAATCACCGCCTGAAAACAACCGGAGGAAGATACCTCACTTCCACTAGCAACATTGAAATCAATAAAAAGTATTACGATGCACTAGGCATGGACGAGCTAGTAGGTATAATCAAACATGAACTATGTCATTACCACCTGCACATTCAAGGTAAAGGATACAAGCACCGAGATGCTGATTTTCGTTTATTGTTGAAAAAAGTGGGTGCTCCAAGATTTTGCACACCAATCCAAACCAAAGGATCCAAGCCGAAAACTTTTCGTATATACGAGTGTGGAGATTGTCACCTTCAATATAAAAGAGTAAGAAGGGTGAATACAATCAAGTATAGATGTGGAAAATGTAGAGGGAAGTTAAGAGAAATAGAAAAGCGTGTTGACACGCAGTTATAAAATATGATAAATTATTCTAGTCGCTGTTTTAAAAAGCGGCTCGTTGGCAATTATGATAATATATCATTTTTGTTCCAAAAAAACTTGACTTTTAAGTACAAGCTTATTAAAATAAAAGCAGTCGGTTGCGACGAAAGACAACGTTATCCGACATACCGCAACATTATTCCACCATAGCTCAGCGGTAGAGCATTCGGCTGTTAACCGAAGGGTCGTAGGTTCGAATCCTACTGGTGGAGCCAAATGGAGAAGTACTCAAGTGGCTGAAGAGGCGCCCCTGCTAAGGGTGTAGGTCGTGTAAGCGGCGCGAGGGTTCAAATCCCTCCTTCTCCGCCATCTAATATGGCCCGTTGGTCAAGCGGTTAAGACACCGCCCTTTCACGGCGGTAACACGGGTTCGAATCCCGTACGGGTCACTACAAAGTGGGATGCAAAACATTCTTGTTTTGTTTCCCATTTCTATCTGGAGGATTAGCTCAGCTGGGAGAGCACCTGCCTTACAAGCAGGGGGTCGGCGGTTCGATCCCGTCATCCTCCACCAGAGGGACTTTGTTCCCTATATACTTTGAGAGCGAAGTGGATTTTAAAGTGTCGATATTAAATTCACGAAGCGAATTCATTGGGCTATAGCCAAGCGGTAAGGCATCGCACTTTGACTGCGACATGCGTTGGTTCGAATCCAGCTAGCCCAGCCAACTTTATAAAATGTATGCGGGTGTGGCGGAATTGGCAGACGCGCTAGACTTAGGATCTAGTGTCTTTGACGTGGGGGTTCGAGTCCCTTCACCCGCACCATACATTTACACTAGCCATTCATTTTCGCGGTCGTGGCGGAATGGCAGACGCGCTAGGTTGAGGGCCTAGTGGGGGCAACCCCGTGGAAGTTCGACTCTTCTCGGCCGCACCAAAAACACTGAAAAATATTTTTTAAAAAAGTGTTGACACGAAATACTGGATTTGATATTATAGTTAAGTCGCCTCTGAGAGGGACATCAAATAAACAACTTATACAAAGCGCCCGTAGCTCAATTGGATAGAGCGTTTGACTACGGATCAAAAGGTTAGGGGTTCGAGTCCTCTCGGGCGCGCCATTACTTTTAAAGTAAACGGGGAGTAGCTCAGCTTGGTAGAGCACTTGGTTTGGGACCAAGGGGTCGCAGGTTCAAATCCTGTCTTCCCGATATTGAATATTGCGGGTGTAGTTT
Organism: Sutcliffiella horikoshii; assembly: GCF_020524325.1. GTDB lineage: Bacteria > Bacillota > Bacilli > Bacillales > Bacillaceae_I > Sutcliffiella_A > Sutcliffiella_A horikoshii_D. The sequence continues at coordinate 238 of NZ_JAIVKY010000018.1, read as the reverse complement.
AATGGTAAAACCTCAGCCTTCCAAGCTGATGTCGTGGGTTCGATTCCCATCACCCGCTCCATAATATTGAATGATCTTTGAAAACTAAACAAAACAACAGCGTCATAACGTCGGTTCTTCGGAACACGACAAAATGATTTTAAGTAACACAAGCTAGCAAATTTTGAGCAAAAGCTCAGACTCTTTATTGGAGAGTTTGATCCTGGCTCAGGACGAACGCTGGCGGCGTGCCTAATAC
>NZ_JAIVKY010000017.1 GCF_020524325.1 Sutcliffiella horikoshii | reverse complement strand
TCACACCCGTTCCCATACCGAACACGGAAGTTAAGCTCTTCAGCGCCGATGGTAGTTGGGGGATCTCCCCCTGTGAGAGTAGGACGTTGCCAGGCAAATTTATGGGAAACCAGTGCTTATTTGATTAGGCGCTGGTTTTTTTGTGTTGTTTTGGTGGATGGAGGTGTGCCGTTTTTGTAGGTTTGTGTCGAATGACGGTTATATCGTCCGACTTAGCGGATAAATCGAAAAGTTCTTGGATAAAACAAAAAAGTTGCGGATAAAACAAAAAGTTGGACTATAAAACGCGGCTCCTAAACCAAAAACCTGTCAGCTCAAACAATCCCACCCCAACAAATCCCCCATCTTTTTTTATTCAAAGACAAACACAGACTAGTAGGCTTTACATACACTAGATGTAGGAGATTGGTAGGCTGGGATTTTACTAAAGTAGTATACAATTTTTAGATCTGGTTAGAATAGTGGATGGAGGTGGAGAAAGAGACATGAAGTCAGCCATTCATTCATCATTTGGGGAAACGTGTATTGTTTGTGAAGAACAGAAAGAAAAGGGAATCCATTTGTACACGTCGTTTATCTGTACGGAGTGTGAGGGTACGATGCTTCAGACTGATGTGAAAGATCCGCAATATAAGTTCTATTTGCAACAATTGAGGAAAATCACCATTCCAAAAATTTATTCGTAGTGTCAATTCCTGTTCACCCAAAAAGAGCCTTTAAATTCAATAGTTTACTTAGATGAAAAGTCCTGAAAATTAGGGCTTTTATTTTTTGTAACCGTCGAAAAGTATTTGAATTAAGGTGTAGTTTACACACCGCTGTTGATTTCCGCAAATGGCTTCGCTTTCCTAGGGGCACTGCTGGAGGAGCCTCCTCGGCTATGCCTGTGGGGTCTCCACCTAGCGCTATCTCCCTCAGGAGACTTCGCCTTTTGCTCCAATCAATAGCTAGAAATCATTGGGTAGATATGATATTCGTGTTTCAGTGGCTTGCTTGATTACCGAGTGACTATAAGTCTAAAGTTCTATCCGTTATAATGGAGGAAGTGAAACGATTAATTAGAGGGTGTAAAAATGTTAGATCAGAATAAGACACCTTTGTTTTCAGGATTAAAGAGCCATTGGGAGGCTTCACCATTTTCTGGACATGTTCCTGGTCATAAGTTTGGTGCTGTTTTTCCTGAGGAAGCAAGGGGTTATTTTAAAGATATATTGAAGTTGGATGCGACGGAGATCTCAGGGTTGGATGATCTGCATGATCCAGGAGGCATAATAGATGAGGCTCAGCGCTTGGCGAGTGACTTGTATGGTTCTGATGAGACATTTTTTCTGGTGAATGGTTCGACAGTAGGTAACTTGGCCATGATCTTAGCAACATGCAAAAGAGGAAGCAAGGTGCTGGTTCAGAGAAATTGTCATAAGTCAGTGTTGAATGGATTGGAGCTTGCAGGAGCAGATCCTGTTTTTTTACCGTGTGAAGTGGATGATAATCTGGGGGTTGCTGTCTCTGTCGACTTACCTTATCTATACAAGGCACTAGAAACGATAGAAGGGATAACGGCTGTTGTGCTAACCAACCCGAATTATTATGGGGTAGCAATAGATTTGGAGGATATCGTACAGGCTGTACATAGTTATAATATTCCTGTTTTAGTGGATGAAGCGCATGGGGCCCACTTTCTGTTGGGGGCACCTTTTCCTAAATCAGCGCTGTCTAGTGGAGCGGATGTGGTCATACATTCTGCGCATAAGACTTTGCCAGCTATGACGATGGGTTCGTGGTTGCATGTACAGGGAGAGAAAGTGAGGAAGGAAAGAGTCTCTCATTACCTTAAGATGTTACAGTCGAGCAGCCCATCCTATCCATTAATGGCATCATTGGATATGGCGAGATATTATCTTGCAAGTTTGTCCCAACAGGAAAAACAAGCGATTGTAGATGATATTAAAAGTATCGAGCATGAGCTGAAGAAGGTAAGGGAGATAGAAGTGGTTACGCCTAGTAACAGTCGTTTACTTGTCGACCCTTTAAAGCTTACACTACGCTCTACAAACGGACTGAGCGGGTTCGAACTTTCCACTCTTTTAGAAAAGGAAGGCCTTTTTGTGGAGCTGGCAGACCCTAAGAATATATTAATTGTTTTGCCACTAGCGGTTAATGAGAAAAAACATGATATGATAGAGAGAATAGTCCGGGCTGTATCCAAAGAAACAGAAAGGGGTTTGGAAAAGGAACAGATTACACTTCCACCTTTTCCAGCTGAGATCAGTGAACTTTCCATTCCTTTCAGTGAACAAGGGGACTATCAAAGCATAAAGTGTCCGATAGAGGAAGCAATTGGTGAAATAGCAGCCGAAGCGATTGTGCCGTATCCTCCTGGAATTCCACTTTTATTTAACGGGGAGAAGATTACAAGCTCCACGGTGGAATACATAAAGGCCCTCCAACATATCGGTGCAAGATTTCAAGCTAGCGAAGCGTTTAAAAGTAATTATATTTATATATATAAGAAGATAAAGGAGTAACAGGATTGTGAAGGGATTATTTATTACATTTGAAGGACCTGAGGGTGCAGGAAAGACGTCTGTCATTCAAAAGTTGGCAGCGGAAATGACGGAACGGAACTATCCCATCTTACTAACAAGGGAACCCGGAGGCATTGCCATAGCCGAGCAGATACGTAATGTTATTTTAGATTGTAACAACACAGAAATGGATGCAAGAACAGAAGCATTGCTGTATGCTGCTGCTCGCCGCCAGCACTTAGTGGAGCGGGTCATACCTGCTTTAAAAGAAAATAAGATTGTCCTGTGTGACCGTTTTATCGATAGTTCTCTTGCCTATCAAGGGTATGCAAGGGGAATTGGAGTGGAAGACGTGCTTAGCATCAATGAGTTTGCAACAGAAAAAATGATGCCATCACTCACGATCTATTTTGATATAGAGCCGGAAGCAGGACTTAAGCGAATCACAGCGAATAATAATCGGGAAATAAATCGTTTAGATCAAGAAAAACTAGACTTCCATTATAAAGTAAAAGAAGGATATAACCTTGTAAAAGAAAAGTATGGAGAAAGAATGACGGTAGTGGATGCGTCAATGGACTTCGAATCTGTATGCAACCAGGTGAGAGAAATTCTAATTTCCTATATTTCCAAACACGGATTCTAATTCCAATCATAAAAATAAATTACCAAATACGAAATAATGAAGTGAAAGATAATTAATGGTAAAATAAAGGAGGCGCTTTATATGAAGATGATCATGGCAGTTATTCAAGATAAAGACAGTAATCGTTTAATGAATGCTTTGGTAGAACATAACTTCCGTGCAACAAAACTTGCGAGTACAGGCGGCTTTTTGAAGTCTGGGAATACAACGTTTATGATTGGTACGGAAGACGTTCGAGTACAGAAGGCATTGGATATCATCAAAGACAATTGCCAGCACCGCCAGCAATTGGTTGCACCTGTTTCCCCTATGGGTGGAAATGCAGATTCCTATGTTCCATACCCGGTAGAGGTGGAAGTAGGCGGCGCAACGGTCTTTGTCTTGCCTGTTGAGCATTTTCATCAATTCTAACGTTAAGCGGCTGAAAGGCTGCTTTTTTCAGATAAGTTCCAGGAAACGATAGGGGAAAGGGACAGTGCAATCATGAAAATTTCAACCGATCTTAGAACAAACATAGATAATGCAAGGATGGATATGAGAAGCGGATCTGCTGCCGCCACTGCCTTTGGGGAGGTCTTGCAAAGACACTCCAGCAAGTTGCATAACCAACAGTTGCAGTTACTGATGAACGATATAGAATTAGTAGGTGACCGCTTGGGGAATTCTCGCTCTTTCCAAGACTTGGCCAAGTATAAAACACTTGTAAAACGTTTTATGGAAGAAGCGGTTGAATTTGGAATGGAACTGAACCAATCCCACCATTGGACAAATGATGGACAATCTAGGCATCTGCAAGTGGTAAAGCAGGTGGACGAAGCACTTCTTGGGCTGACAGAAAAGGTCATGAGCCAAGAGGAATCAAGATTAAACATATTAAGCAGTATTGGTGAGATTAAAGGATTGCTCATCAATTTATATATGTAGGTTAGTGAGTGATAAAGAGTGATTAAAAGTTGGTCGGATCTACAAAACCAGCCTACCGTTGCAAGAATCGTTACAAACAGTTTGGAGCGGAATAGGATAGCCCATGCTTATTTGCTTGATGGAATGAAGGGTACTGGAAAAAAAGAAGTCAGCTATCTATTTGCAAAAAGCTTGTTGTGTAAAGACTTACAAGGAGTCAATCCGTGTCAAAGCTGTTCAAATTGTAAGCGGATAGATTCTAGGAACCATCCCGATGTCCATGTCGTGGAACCGGACGGTAACTCTATTAAGAAGCAACAAATTCAATTCTTGCAAGAGGAATTCACGAAAACCGGTTTAGAGTCTAAGAGAAAGATATATATTATTGAGCATGCAGATAAGATGACGACAAATGCTGCCAATAGTTTATTAAAGTTCTTGGAGGAACCGAATCAAGAAACGTTTGCCTTCTTATTGACGGAAAACGTCAATCAAATGTTAAATACCATCATTTCCAGGTGTCAGCCCCTATCATTTCGCGCATTAACTTCAGAAGGACTGGTAGCAAAGCTTATAGCAGAAGATATTTCACTGCCATTAGCAAAGTCAGCGGCGTCCTTAACGAACAGTTTAGAGGAAGCAGTAGAATTATGTCGAGATGATTGGTTTGCGCTGGCTAGAAACTTAGTGATAAAATTGTATGAAGCAATATTTAATCGTCCTCAGGCATCTTTGCTATTTATACAAGAAAAATGGATGCCCCATTTTTCCGATAGAAAGCAACTGGAGATAGGTTTGGATTTAATGCTATTTATTTATAAAGATATGCTGTATGCTCAGTTATCCAAAGAGGAGCAGCTGGTGTTTGTCGACGAGAAAGAGTTGATTCAAAAGTTGGCACTCCAGACGACTCAACAGAGAGTGACCGAGCAATTGACCTATATATTACAAAGTAAGTCTCGGTTGGCATCGAATGTGAATCCGCACCTTCTCATGGAACAATTAGCGTTAAACTTGCAGGAGGGATATTAGTTTGTATGAAGTAGTGGGAGTTCGTTTTAAAAAAGCAGGGAAAATATACTATTTTGACCCAAATGGGCTTGATATAAAGGATAATGAGTTTGTCATTGTGGAAACAGTAAGAGGAGTGGAGTTCGGAAAGGCTGTCATCGGTCAAAAGAAAGTCGACGAAAACGATGTCGTACTGCCATTGAAAAAAGTACTCCGCATTGCTGATCAGAAAGACCGACTTATTGTAGAAGAGAATAAAAAGGCTGCAAACGAAGCGTTTGATGTTTGTTTCGGTAAAGTAAATGATCATGGACTGGACATGAAGCTAGTCGATGTGGAATACACATTTGATCGAAATAAGATTATCTTTTATTTCACCGCTGATGGACGTGTGGATTTCAGAGAACTTGTAAAAGATCTTGCTTCCATATTCCGTACCAGAATTGAACTTAGACAAATTGGTGTTCGTGATGAAGCCAAACTATTGGGTGGGATCGGTCCTTGTGGACGGATGCTTTGTTGTTCCACATTCTTGGGAGACTTTGAACCGGTATCCATCAAAATGGCGAAGGATCAAAACCTGTCGTTGAATCCTTCCAAGATTTCTGGACTATGTGGTCGCCTAATGTGCTGTCTAAAGTATGAAAATGACGAATACGAGTCCGCCAAAGAACAATTACCAGATTTGGATGAAGTAATTAAAACACCAAATGGGGTAGGCCGAGTGGTCGGATTGAATATACTCGAACGCGTGCTTCAAGTGGAGTTGTCCGGGAAGGACCGAGTGGTCGAATTTTCTCTAGACGAGTTACTTCAAGAGGGAGCCGTTTCAACGCAAGCCACAGATTAAGAGGTGGAAAACTTGGACAAGAAGGAAATATTTGATTCTGTCAGCAATATGGAAGAACAGATCGGACATTTATATAAACAGCTTGGAGACTTAAAAGAACACCTTGCCCTGATTATTGAAGAGAATAACAGTGTGCTGGTGGAAAACAGCCACCTCCGCAAACGTCTTGAGCAAATGACGGCTGTGGAGGAACAGGCTCCCATGCCGGAACATAAACGCAAGAAAAAGCAGCAGGAGCAAAAGCAGACGGATGTGGGCGAGGGTTATGATAATTTAGCCAGGCTCTATCAGGAAGGGTTTCATATTTGTAACCTGAATTTCGGCAGTCCACGCAAAGAAGGGGATTGTATGTTTTGCTTGTCTTTTCTTAATAAGAAGTAGAGAGTCGCTTCTCCGTAACGGGGTGGCGGCTTTTTATTTGTTTGTCGTAGTACGTTTGATTTCCGTTCCAGGCGCTTCGCTTGCCTGCGGGCGGTCCGTGAGCCTCCTCACTTCGTTGCGGGGTCTCACCTGTCCCTTCCTCCCGCGGGCGTCTGCGCGCCTTCCACTCCAATCAATAGAAATCACATCTTACTTATGGGAAAGTAAATCTTTATGGCTCTTATGTTTTTGGATCGGATTGCGTTATAATAGGGAAAGATTATGGTACGAGAGGGTTTTGTTTGATGGTAGAGCTTGTAGGAGATGAGCGTCTGGATTATTTGTTGGCGGAGAATTTGCGGATCATACAGAGTCCCTCTGTGTTTTCCTTTTCATTGGATGCGGTTCTGTTGGCACAATTTGTGTATGTTCCTATTCAAAAAGGAAACATCATGGATCTGTGCACAGGGAATGGCATCATACCGCTTTTATTAAGTAAACGGACAAGAGGCAACATTTCAGGAGTAGAAATACAAGAGCGACTTGCCGGCATGGCCGAGAGAAGCTTTTCTTATAATGGATTAGAGGATCGTCTAAAAGTTATTAACAAGGATCTTAAGGAACTTCCGGCAATGTTAGAGAACAAGAAATTTGATGTGGTGACGTGCAATCCTCCATACTTTCCTTTAACAGAGCAAGAAGAAAAGATAAATAGCAATATTCACTATGCTATCGCAAGGCATGAATTAGAATGCACACTTGAAGATGTGGTGAGGGTCAGCAGCCAAATTACGAAACAAGGCGGAAAAGTTGCTTTTGTCCATCGTCCAGGCAGGCTTTTAGATATTATCTCTCTTATGAGAAAATATCGGATAGAACCAAAGCGTCTTCAATTTGTTCATTCCAAACTAGGAAAACCCGCCAATACACTACTAATAGAAGGAATCAAGGATGGAAATCCCGACTTAAAGATTCTTCCACCACTTTTGGTGTACGGTGAAAACGGCGAATACACCCCAGAAGTAAGGAAAATGCTTTTTGGAGAAGAACAAGTTTAATAATAAAAGAGGGATACATTATGGAATTATGGCAACAAAATAGCTTCAACGAATCATACACTCAAGGAAGATTATATCTCATCCCTACACCCATCGGGAACCTAGAAGACATCACCTATCGTTCCCTAAGGATGCTAAAGGAAGTAGACTACATAGCAGCTGAAGACACACGCAACACCAAAAAACTATGTAACTATTTCGAGATCACCACTCCTCTGATCAGTTATCACGAACACAACAAAGAACAAAGCGGCAGAAAAATAGTCGACCTTTTAAAAGATGGCAAGGACATTGGCCTTGTGAGTGATGCAGGCATGCCGTCCATATCAGATCCTGGTTATGAAATAGTGGTAGAAGCACTCGAAGAAAAGCTGTATGTCGTTCCTTTGCCAGGAGCAAACGCAGCATTAACAGCTTTAATTGCATCTGGATTAGTTTCACAGCCATTTTACTTTTATGGCTTCCTTGATCGTCAAAAGAAGGAAAAGAAAAAGGAACTGGAGCGGCTGAAAAAGTTCACAGATACCTTTATTCTTTATGAATCGCCACATCGTTTGAAAGACACGCTCAACTTGATGCGTGACATTCTTGGCAACCGGTCCATCGTTGTGAGCCGCGAACTTACGAAAAAATTTGAAGAGTTCACACGAGGGAGCATCTCTGAGGTATTGGCTCTTTATGAAGAGCAAGGGATTAAGGGTGAGTGTTGCATTATAATAGAAGGAAGTAGTGAAGAAGTTCAGGATGACACAGAATCCTGGTGGCAGGACCTTTCGGTTTTAGAGCATGTCCAACAGGTGATGGAGGCAGAAGGCTTTTCCTCCAAAGAAGCAATCAAACAAGTCTCCAAAGAGCGTAACTTACCAAAAAGAGAAGTATACCAAGCATTTCATGTTGAGTAGTAATAAGATTTAAAGCCAGTACTTAAGTTATGAGGTGCTGGCTTTTTTGTGGGTAGGTGTTATGAAGACGTTGAGGCATGGATTTTTTCTTTGAAACTGTCTTCATCACGTGTATGAAAACAGTTTGAAGGGGTTTTTTTTATCAGGAGTGTCTTCATCGGCCTTATGAAGACAATTTAGGATCTAATATCTCATCAAAAGTGTCTTCATGGACTTTTGCATAATAAAAAGAGGGTGCCACGGCACCCTCTTTTCTGTGTTATAACATTATTTTGCTTGTAAGTTGTTTTGGATCTCTTGAATAATTTTTTCTGCACCTTCACGGCTTAAGATGATTTTTCCATCTGCAAGCGTAAGGTTGTTGTCAGAAACTTCACCAGTAACTTGGCAAGTCATGTTAGGCTTATATTTTTTCAAGATGATTTTTTCGTCATCCACATAGATCTCCAAAGCGTCTTTTTCTGCAATTCCTAAAGTTCTGCGAAGCTCGATAGGAATAACCACGCGGCCTAACTCGTCAACTTTACGTACAATACCAGTAGATTTCATAAGAAAAATACCCCTCTCCAAATTATAAGTATTATTTAGTATTATTAATCTATCATTTTCGTCATTATTCGACAAATCTAACGTGTTTCCATCATAACAATATTTACAAAATACGTCAAGAATTATGTTTGAAAATATTTGTATTTCTTTTAAAAAATGTATTCCAAAAGCGGAAAAAGAGCTTCGTAATAAGGGTTTACTGGAATCTGTCTGAGGTTGACATTTACAATTACTTACTAATTTTCAATAGAATACTAACTTAATTATAAACATCATTCGACAAATTTCAACTAGTTTATTCGACAAACTTTTCGACAAATGTCGAAATGATAGGAAACACTCAATCAAGTGCAGTGGAAATAAAAGAGGAGATAAAAAGTTTTTGTTCAATCCTTAACAATACTCACCTAAACCATGTATAATAGGTATAAAAATAAGGTTATGATGTTGATATATATAGGAAGTTGAAAACGATCATCGCTCTCGTCCATCGGGCGGGAGTTTTCTACTTTTATATGTTTCGATTATAGGGAGGTAATTTTTGATGGTAGCCGAGAAAAAAACTTTTTACATTACAACACCTATCTATTATCCGAGTGGTAATTTACATATTGGTCATGCATATACGACAGTGGCGGGAGATGCCATGGCCCGTTATAAGCGTCTAAAGGGCTTTGATGTAATGTACTTAACAGGTACAGACGAGCACGGACAAAAGATTCAGCGAAAAGCGGAAGAAAAAGGTGTTACTTCTCAACAATACGTAGACGATATTGTGTCCGGAATTAAAGAGCTTTGGGAAAAGCTTGATATATCTTATGATGATTTCATTCGTACAACGGAGAGCCGCCATAAAGAGGTAGTAGAGAAAATCTTTAAACAGTTACTAGATCAAGGCGATATTTATCTGGATGAATATGAAGGTTGGTACTCTGTTCCGGATGAAACGTATTACAGAGAACATCAACTTGTCGATCCTATTCATGAGAATGGGAAAGTGGTAGGAGGAAAAAGTCCGGACAGTGGCCACCCGGTAGAATTGGTGAGAGAGCAGTCTTACTTCTTCCGCATGGGTAAATATGTGGACCGCCTGCTGCAATATTACGATGAAAACCCAGAGTTCATCCAACCAGAATCCAGAAAAAATGAAATGGTGAACAACTTTATCAAACCTGGCTTGGAGGATTTGGCTGTTTCTAGAACTTCCTTTGACTGGGGAGTAAAAGTTCCTGGAGATTCAAAGCATGTTATCTATGTTTGGATTGATGCATTGTCCAACTATATTACAGCACTAGGTTATGGGACGGATAATGATGAGAAGTATATGAAATATTGGCCTGCAGATGTTCATCTTGTAGGAAAAGAAATCGTTCGCTTTCATACCATTTACTGGCCGATCATGTTGATGGCATTGGACTTGCCACTTCCAAAGAAGGTCTTTGCACATGGATGGCTTCTAATGAAAGATGGAAAGATGTCCAAGTCAAAAGGGAATGTAGTGGACCCTGTTACCTTGATTGACCGTTACGGCCTTGATGCATTGAGATATTATTTGTTAAGAGAAGTTCCATTTGGAGCGGACGGTGTCTTCACACCGGAAGGGTTCGTGGAAAGAGTAAACTTTGACCTAGCCAATGACCTTGGAAACTTATTAAACAGAACGGTTGCCATGATTGATAAGTATTTTGACGGTGAAGTTCCTGTTTATAACGGTAATGTAACAGAATTTGACCAGACGTTAAGTGAGCTTGCAGTGAACACGGTTCAGCAGTATGAAAATGCGATGGAAAACATGGAATTCTCTGTGGCGTTATCTTCTATCTGGCAGCTTGTAAGCAGAACGAACAAATATATAGATGAAACACAACCATGGGTGCTGGCAAAAAATGATGAGACAAAAGAACAACTGGCATCTGCTATGGCACACCTTGCAGAATCATTGCGCTTCATCGGGATCCTTTTAAAACCGTTCTTGACTAGAACACCAGGGAAGATTTTCGCGCAACTTGGAGTAAATGAGTCTCTAACTACCTGGGAAAGTTTATCCGCATTCGGTCAGATTCCTGCAGGAACGAAGACAGTGAAAGCAGACCCTATCTTCCCTCGCCTTGATGTAAAAGAAGAGGTAGAGCACATTAAACAAGTGATGCAACCTTCTGCACCGGCCGAAAAGGTGGAGGGAAAAGTGACAGAAGAAGCGCCGCCAGCATCCGAAGAAATCACGTTTGATGATTTTATGAAAATTGATTTGCGTGTAGCGGAAGTGACTCATTGTGAGCCAGTGAAAAAGGCTGACAAGTTATTAAAGCTTCAGTTAGATCTTGGATATGAAAAGAGACAAGTAGTTTCCGGTATCGCAAAGTTTTATAAGCCGGAGGAGTTAGTTGGAAAGCGAGTTATTTGCGTAACGAACTTGAAGCCTGTTAAACTACGCGGAGAGTTATCAGAAGGAATGATCCTAGCAGGCGAAAAGGATGGCGTTTTGTCCTTAGCTTCTGTAGACGCGTCCTTACCTTTAGGAGCTAAAGTAAAGTAATTAGTTTTTGGATAAAATAATTTTAGAACGAAAGAGGTGTTTCACGTGTAACAACGGGTTGCACCTCTTTATTTCTTTTTTTGAATACTATTTGTTTATATTATTTCAGGAAAAGGATTTAATTCTCAAATCAACCAATATATTACGGGAGTGTTTTTCATGTTATTTGATACACATGTGCATTTAAATGCAGATCAATATGAGGAAGATTTACAAGAAGTGATTGACCGTGCCCAAGCTGAAAAGGTAACGAACATGGTGGTGGTGGGGTTTGACCGGAAAACGATCACCAGGGCAATGGAGCTAGTGGAAAAATACGATTTTCTTTATGCAGCGGTTGGTTGGCATCCGGTTGATGCGATCGATATGACAGAAGAAGACCTGGCTTGGATAGAAGATCTTGCTTCCCATGAAAAAGTAGTGGCTATTGGAGAGATGGGGCTTGACTATCATTGGGATAAATCGCCGAAAGAGGTACAAAAAGAGGTGTTTCGTAAACAAATCCAGCTTGCGAAAAAAGTGAAACTTCCTATTGTCATCCATAACAGGGATGCAACAGCGGATGTGGTGCAAATTTTAAAAGAGGAAGATGCCAAAGAAGTGGGAGGAATCATGCATTGCTTTACGGGCAGCTTGGAAGTGGCGAAAGAATGCATGGAGATGAATTTTTATATTTCCTTTGGCGGGCCTGTCACGTTTAAAAATGCAAAAAAACCAAAAGAAGTGGTAAAAGAGATACCGATGGAAAAACTTCTGATTGAAACAGATTGCCCTTATCTGACGCCCCATCCATATCGTGGAAAAAGAAATGAGCCGGGGTATGTGAGACTCGTTGCAGAACAAATAGCAGAATTGAAAGAATTAACGATAGAGGAAGTAGCAGAAAAAACAACAGCAAATGCTAAGAAATTATTCGGCATAAACTGACAAAGAAACTTGTCAAAAATGGCGGATACTTGTCCAATTCGGGGAAAAACAAATAAGTTCTACCTAACTTCTTCTCTTCATAGGATAATCGTGTCGATAGTTTTCACTTCCCTTTTGTGAGAATTTTCTGCATAATAGACATTACGGTCGAGCCGATGGAAAGGGTTGACAAGTTACATAACTGTCTATATAATCCATTCGAGGAGAAGGAGGCGTTTTTTTACATGTTAAATAGCATGAAAAAACTGTTTTCTGGTAAGTTGAGTAGGACGAAACTGGCCATTACTTTAACTAGTTTCATAGTCTTCTCAACCATACTTGGCTTTGGTGTCTTTCATGGCACAAAGGCTGCTGTAACAGTGAATGTGGACGGTGAAGAAGTCACGGTGCGCACGCACGCAAAAACTGTAGCGGATATTCTAAAAGAGTTGGACATAGAAGTCCATCCAGAGGACAAATTGGAGCCTTCTAAGGATACCGTTGTCAGCGATTCCATGCAGATCGTTTGGGATCCTGCGAAAGAAGTGACACTTGTCATCGATGATAAGGAACACGCAATGTATACGACAGCAGAGACAGTACAAGATTTCTTAGCAGAAAGAGATATAGATATAAAAGAGCACGATAAAGTTAGTCAAGATTTAAATACCCCACTTAAAGACAATCTAGTCATCGCCATTGAAAAGGCATTTGAAGTGACTTTAGATGTCGGTGGAGAAAAACAACAAGTATGGTCTACTTCGACTACGGTCGCTGACTTTTTAGAACAGCACGATATCACAGTAAATGATCTTGACCGAGTGGAGCCTAGTCTAGAAGAATTGGTAGCAAAAGATACTGTAGTTAATATTACTAGAGTTGAAAAAGTCACCGATGTAGTGGAAGAGCCTATTGAATTTGGTGTTGTAACACAAAATGATAGTTCCCTTGATAAGGGGAAAGAGCAAGTGGTTCAGCAAGGTGAGAATGGAACCGTTGCAAATCATTATGAAGTCATATTAGAGAACGGCAAGGAAGTTTCCCGTGAATTGGTGAAAACAGAAACGGTGAAAGAATCTTTAGATCGCATCGTTGCTGTCGGAACAAAAGCTCCGCCACCTCCACAACCGAAACCTCAGCAGGTTGTGTCACGTAGTACAGAAACAAGCTCTAAAGAGTTTTATGTTTCTTCTACAGCCTACACAGCATTTTGTAATGGGTGTAGCGGTGTGACAAGTACGGGCATTAACTTACGAACAAATCCGGGAGCGAAAGTAATTGCAGTAGACCCAAGTGTCATTCCTTTAGGGACAAAAGTCTATGTGGAAGGCTATGGCTATGCTGTTGCTGGAGATACTGGCGGCGCTATCAAAGGCCACAAAATCGATGTTTTCTTCTCTGATAAAGATGCTGCTTATCGTTGGGGAAGGAAAAAAGTGAAAATCAAGATACTTGATTAATGATAGGTGATAGTTAGTTCAAGCAGGGGTTTCTTCATGCCTCTGCTTTTTTCTGTTAAAATAAATATTAGTAATAAAAGACAAAATAAAGTAGAATACATACTATTGTTTGTTTTTACTTTTCATAACATTAGACGTTTATCATAGAAGAAAAGTTTCACTCTTTTGGAGGAAAAAATGAAAATAAAAGAAATTATTGTGGTGGAAGGAAAAGATGATACGGTCGCCATTAAGCGGGCTGTTGATGCTGATACCATTGAAACAGGTGGTTCGGCAATAAATGAGGAGATACTAAATCGTATCAAGCATGCTCAGGACACAAGAGGTGTCATTGTATTCACAGATCCTGACTATCCTGGTGATAAAATACGCCATGCCATCAGACAGGCTGTTCCCGGCTGTAAACATGCATTTTTGCCTAAAGATAAGGCCAGGGGCAAAAACGGCAAAGGGATAGGGGTAGAGCATGCCACAGTGCGTGACATTCAAGAAGCGCTGGAAGGCTTGCATCAAGAGTACGAACAAGAAACAGAAGAGATACCATTTGAAGCCCTTGTCTATTACGGACTTGCTGCAGGTCCACAAGCTAAAAGTAGAAGAGAGCGCCTCGGTGTAGAACTGAACATCGGCTATACAAACGGCAAGCAATTGCAAAAGCGTCTGCAGATGTTCCATATCTCATTAGAAAGATTAAAACAAGCAGTAACGAAAATAGACCAGGAGGAGCAATAAATGCATAAAGATATTGCCACACCGAAAAGAACAAAGGAAATATTAGATAAGTATGGCTTCTCTTTTAAAAAGAGTTTGGGACAAAACTTCCTAATCGACACAAATATCTTAAGGAATATTGTGGAGTATGGAGAAGTGTCAGAAAAGACAGCTGCCATTGAAATTGGTCCGGGAATTGGTGCCCTAACAGAACAAATCGCGAAAAGAGCCGGAAAAGTTTTCGCTTTTGAAATCGACCAAAGACTGTTGCCGATCTTAGAAGACACCCTCTCTCCTTATGAAAATGTTACTGTTATTCATAAAGATATTCTAAAGGCAGATGTAACAGAACTGATTGGTGAAGAGTTAAAGATGTATGAAGAAGTAAGAGTGATCGCCAACCTTCCATACTATGTCACCACCCCTATCATCATGAAGCTGTTACAAGAAGGGTTACCGCTTAAAAGCATTACTGTCATGCTGCAAAAAGAAGTGGCAGAGCGCATGGCTGCAAAACCTGGTACGAAGGAATATGGGTCCCTTTCCATTGCAGTGCAGTATTTTACGCAAGCGGAAACGGTCATGATTGTTCCAAAAACAGTTTTTGTGCCACAACCTAATGTGGACTCCGCGGTCATCCGTCTCGTCGTCCGTGAGGAGCCGCCTGTTCGTGTGAAGGATGAGGAGTTCTTCTTTGAAGTAGTGCGCGCAAGTTTTGGGCAACGAAGAAAAACAATCTTAAATAATTTGCAAAGCAACCTGCCAGATGGGAAGGCAAAGAAACAAGGGATTGAAGCGGCCCTTGCCAACACTTCCATCGATCCAAAAAGGCGCGGGGAGACTCTTTCCATTGAAGAGTTCGGTGTTTTGAGTGATGAATTGTTCCCACTGTTTAAAACGGAAACGGCCTGAATAGGGTCGTTTTTTTATGAAATCCAGTTGCTTTCCGTTCCAGGCGCTTCGCTTGCCTGCGGGCGGTCCGTGAGCCTCCTCGCTTCGCCTGAGGTTCCCACCTGGCCCTTCCTCCCGCGGGCAATCTCCAATCAACTTGGGGTTCGCATTCAGTATTGAATATTCATTATTCGAAAATGGATAAATCATTTTTACAATGGATATAACTCTTTTACAATGGATAAATCATTTTTACGATGGATATAAGTGTCTTTACAATGGATAAAATCAATTTACAATGGATAAACGAAAATTCACCCGATAATAAAGTGACAAAGGCAGCTAATATGAATGGTTTTTGTCCCAAATTAATAAAAAATACACAAAAAAACTGCCACAACATCAAGTATTCCCTCAAGATGTGGCAGCTTTTATAATTCCCTGAAAATGAATTCGGGCTAATGCGCTCGTAAGCTCCATCACACCAAGGAAAGTGCTCACACACATAAAGTACCGTGCATACTCTAGGTTAGATAGACCGTTGGGGTAAATGCCTTCTCCCAGTTGGAGGGAAAAAAAGATGCTGAAAATTGGAGACATTGTTGCACGGAAATCTTATAATTATGACCTATTGTTTCGTGTGATGGATATACATGAGAATGAATTAAAACAGCGAGTTGTTTTATTATATGGGGAAGATGTCAGGCTGATGGCAGATGCCCCTTACGAAGATCTGAAAGTGGTAGATGGAAAAGAGCAGATGACCAGGAAGCAACGGGCGGAATCCAAGGTCAATAGATCTTTGCAACTCCTGCAGCAGGACTACCAGCTGATCCGGGAAAAAAATGAATACGAGGCAACGGGTGGCTATAGTACAGAGCAAAACTATTTTCAAGTGCCGGGAAAGGTCTTGCATTTGGATGGCGATCCTCTGTATTTGAAGAAATGCCTGGAGCTTTACGAAAGAATCGGCGTCCCTGTCAACGGGGTGCATGTGAATGAAAAAGAAATGCCTTTGAAAATAACCGAATTGATGGAAAGGTACCGCCCGGACATCTTGGTCATCACCGGTCATGATGCATACTCCAAGAGTAAGGGGAAAGCAAGCGACCTTAAAGCATATCGCCATTCTTGGCACTTTGTGCAAACAGTGAAAGAAGCCCGCAGGATTCAACCGAACCTCGATCAGTTAGTCATTTTTGCAGGGGCGTGCCAGTCCCACTTCGAATCGCTAATACAGGCAGGCTCAAACTTTGCAAGTTCACCTTCTCGAGTGAATATCCATGCGCTTGATCCAGTTTATATTGTGGGTAGAATATGTTTTACTCCTTTTATGGAACGCGTAAATGTATGGGATTTGTTGAAAAATACATTAACAGGGGATAAGGGACTAGGCGGTATTGAAACAAGAGGAGTTTTACGAACGGGGATGCCTTTTAGACCTTATAAAGAAGATGAAGATGATGACTCTTAACGATTTGAAGTTAAGGGTTTTTTGTCGTAATTTCGCCTGATGAATTTTAACCAGAAACCTCTTCTAATTAAGGATATAAAGGTAATTTAAGATTTTATACATAATTCTTGCCTTATATGCGCATAGTAAATGTAGACATATGAAGATAATTGTAGACAGAAATATATTGACAGGTTGCTTTTACGGTTGTTATAATTTTAAGTTTTATTTGATTTTTTGTTAAAATTATGTTACACTAACTATAGTATAGTGAGGTGGAGTAAAATGGGAAAAACGTTAGTAGATATCAAAAGAACGTTAGATTCTAATTTAGGTAAAAAGTTAACTCTTCGTGCTAACGGTGGTCGTAGAAAGACAATTGAGCGCATAGGGATATTAGCAGAAACTTATCCATCAGTGTTTGTAATAGAACTAGATCAAGACGAAAATGCTTTTGAACGTGTATCCTACAGCTATGCAGATGTCCTCACAGAGACGGTACAACTTACATTTTTTGAAGAAGGCAATATGGCCATAAGTGGGCAGTAGACAAATTTGTTTGCTGCTTTTTATTTTGCCCAAAAACACCTTAGCTGGTGATTGGAGCGAAAGGCTGAGACTCCAGCGGGGGAGTAACGATTGGTTGAGACCCCGCAGGCTTTCCGAGGATCCTTAAGCATCTTCCCGCGGAAAGTGAAGCCTGGCGCAGAAATCAACAGCGGTCGTTAATGCACTTCTCTCTAAAATACATATATAACCGCTTATAAAAAAACAAAAGCCCTCCAATACTAATATTGTCGCGTTCAACGATCAATGAGGAGGGCTTTTATCATGAGCAGAAGACGAAGCATAATGTCTCATCAGCTTAAAGAAGAACTGGCAAAAGAACTTGGTTTCTATAATGTCGTACAAAGCGAAGGCTGGGGCGGAATCAAAGCCAAGGATGCCGGGAACATGGTAAAACGTGCAATAGAATTGGCAGAGCGACAACTTGTCCAAAATAAACAAAAATAGATAAATGAAGAACCGAAGTGAAAGCCACTTCGGTTTTTTGGCAACGCGGAAAAAGCAGATCACTTTTGAAAACATAATATTTCCCAATCATGGAGATATTTCTGACAAGGAATATGGTACAATACATAGATAATTGGAGACGAATAAAGAAGGTGAAGAAAGTGAGACTGTTAGAAAAAGCACCAGCGAAAATAAACTTGTCGCTAGATGTGCTACATAAGCGTCCAGACGGATTCCATGAAGTGAAAATGATTATGACCACGATCGACCTAGCTGACCGTATTGAACTGTCAGAGCGAAAAGATGGTCAAATCACCATTCTATCTCATAATCGGTATGTCCCGGACGACAATCGAAATTTGGCCTACCAAGCAGCAGCCCTGTTAAAAGAACGTTTCAACGTAAAGCAAGGGGTTTCCATCGGAATAACAAAGGTGATTCCTGTTGCTGCAGGATTAGCTGGCGGGAGCAGTGACGCAGCTGCAACACTAAGGGGATTGAACAGGCTTTGGAAACTGGGACTTTCCTTAGATGAATTGGCTGAGATTGGAGCAGAAATCGGTTCTGATGTGTCATTTTGTGTATATGGCGGAACTGCTCTTGCAACAGGAAGAGGAGAAATTGTTCAACATATTCCTGCTCCTCCTCACAGTTGGATTGTACTTGCGAAGCCGACAATTGGCGTATCAACTGCAGAAGTGTACAACAACCTTGATCTTAGTAAGGTCGAGCATCCAGATGTAGAAGGAATGCTTGCTGCCATTCATGAAAATGATTATGAAAAAATGATCGGGCTTGTTGGAAATGTATTGGAAAGTGTTACTTTAAAGCTTTATCCAGAAGTAGCCCATATCAAAGAGCAGATGAAGAAATTCGGAGCGGATGCTGTTTTGATGAGCGGAAGTGGTCCAACTGTCTTCGGAATTGTGCAATATGATTCAAGAATGCATCGCATATGCAATGGACTGAGAGGGTTCTGTGATCAAGTGTTTGCCGTCAGAATCCTTGGCGAGCGGAACAGTCTTGATTAAATCCGGATATTAATGTTATATTTACATTAGAATATTCGGATTTTAGGAGGAAAAAGCATGAAATTACGTCGAAGTGGTCGTCTTGTGGACATGACACATTATTTG
This sequence comes from Sutcliffiella horikoshii, assembly GCF_020524325.1. Classification (GTDB taxonomy): domain Bacteria; phylum Bacillota; class Bacilli; order Bacillales; family Bacillaceae_I; genus Sutcliffiella_A; species Sutcliffiella_A horikoshii_D. The sequence continues at coordinate 38,247 of NZ_JAIVKY010000017.1, read as the reverse complement.
CTGCAGCATCCACAAGGGTTGGTTCCGCTTTCCTTCTTTGCTGACCGGTACGGGTCTGCAAAGTCTTCCATCAGTGAAGATCTTGGAATCATCAAACAAACATTCGAACAGCAGGGAATTGGAACGCTTGTAACGGTTCCTGGTGCTGCTGGCGGTGTGAGGTATATACCATATGTAAGTCAAGAAGAGGCATCTGCTTATCTAGAAGAATTGTGTGAAATGATCGCAAAGCCGGAAAGATTACTGCCGGGCGGTTATTTATATATGACTGATATACTTGGAAATCCGAAAGTGTTAAATAAAGTCGGAAAAATGTTCGCAACAGCATTCAGTCATAAAAAAGTGGATGTTGTGATGACGATGGCGACGAAAGGGATTCCACTTGCACATGCAGTGGCAAGCTTTTTGAATGTGCCAGTTGTTATTGTAAGGCGAGACAGTAGGGTGACAGAAGGTTCTACTGTGAGCATTAATTATGTTTCAGGTTCATCCAAACGAATCCAGACGATGGTGCTGGCAAAAAGAAGCTTAGAAACGGGTTCAAATGTCTTGATTATCGATGACTTCATGAAGGCTGGCGGGACGGTCAGCGGAATGGTGAACTTACTGGCTGAGTTTCAAGCTAACGTAGCGGGGATAGGGATCTTAGTAGAGTCTGAAAACATTGAAGAACGCCTGGTCGATGACTATGTATCCTTGGCGAAGTTGGAAAAGGTAAGTGAAAGAGACCGACAGATAGAAGTGCAGCAAGGCAATTATCTTCGGCATGTGAAAGAAAATATTACAATAAACTAAAGGGTGTGTAAGATCATGAAAGTTGTTCATACAGATGCCGCTCCAAAAGCGATAGGTCCATATTCCCAGGGGATCATCGTCAACAATCTTTTTTACAGTTCAGGTCAAATACCGTTATTGCCTAGTGGAGAATTACTTGAAGGGGATGTGAAAGAACAAACTCACCAAGTATTTAAAAACTTGCAAGCAGTTTTAGAAGAAGCTGGTGCTTCCTTAGAAACGGTAGTGAAAGCCACTGTTTTCATTAAAGATATGAATCAATTTGGAGAAATTAACGAAGTGTATGGAGAGTATTTCTCTACACATAAACCTGCAAGATCTTGTGTGGAGGTTGCCCGTTTACCGAAAGATGTACTTGTGGAAATAGAAGTTATCGCTCTAGTAAAATAGAATCTGTTCTTTTTACACCAATTTGCCCAAAATTTTCAAAAAAAATTTGAAAATAAGAAGGAATTCTAGAAAATTTAGAGAATTTATAATACTAAGTTTTTTATTGGGACAAAAGGTGGTGAACAGAATGGAAGTAACTGACGTAAGATTACGCCGCGTAAATACCGATGGTCGCATGAGAGCTATCGCATCTATTACATTAGATCATGAATTCGTTGTTCATGACATCCGTGTAATTGATGGAAACAACGGCTTGTTCGTTGCGATGCCAAGTAAACGTACGCCGGATGGAGAATTCCGCGATATCGCGCACCCGATTAATTCCGGGACGCGTGGGAAAATCCAGGAAGCGGTACTAGCAGAGTACCACCGCTTAGGCGAATTAGAAGTAGAATACGAAGAAGCAGGCGCTTCTTAATCGATAGAAGGTGAAACAGGCTGTTATGCGGCCTGTTTTTTCTTTTGGCCTTTTTTTGACAAATAAATGTACTTTCATGTACTTCCTTGAAATGGTCCCCGTTTTAGGATATATTCGTAATGGATAATTAGGTGAAAATGGAGGCCGTTATGATAAATCGATATGCCGTAATATTAGCAGCTGGACAAGGTACACGGATGAAATCCAAATTATATAAAGTGTTACACCCTGTTTGTGGCAAACCAATGGTTCAACATGTCGTTGATCATGTTTCTGCACTCAACTTCGAGAAAATTGTAACAGTGGTTGGACATGGAGCGGAGACAGTCAAGAGCCATCTTGGATCAAGAAGCGAGTATGCCCTTCAGGCAGAACAGTTGGGAACTGCGCACGCAGTCATGCAAGCCGCACCAATGTTGCAAGATAAAAAAGGCGTAACACTGGTCATTTGTGGAGATACTCCACTTATTACACCGGAAACGATGCAGGAACTGCTTGATCTGCACGAAAACACCGGAGCGAAGGCGACCATTCTGACAGCTTATGCAGAAGATCCTACTGGTTATGGACGCATTATCCGTAACAGCGAAGGACATGTTGGAAAAATTGTGGAGCACAAGGACGCCAGCGAAGATGAGCGTAAAGTGACAGAAATCAATACAGGTACTTACTGCTTCGACAATGAAGCTCTTTTTACAGCGCTTAAAAATGTTTCTAATGACAATGTGCAAGGAGAATATTACCTTCCAGATGTCATTGAAATTCTAAAAGAACAAGGCGATATCGTTTCTGCCTACCAAACATTAGACTTTGATGAAACACTTGGAGTCAATGATAGAGTGGCACTATCTCAGGCTGAAAAAACCATGAAAAAAAGAATTAATAAAAAACATATGATCAATGGAGTAAGCATCATTGATCCAGATAATACGTATATCTCAGCAGATGCAGTGATTGGCAGAGATACTGTTATCAACCCTGGCACCGTCATCTTAGGAGAGACGAAAATTGGGGAAGATTGCATCATCGGACCGAACTCCGAGATTAAAGACTGTCAAATTGGGGACCGTACAACTATCCGCCAATCTGTGGCACATGACAGCGAAATTGGAAACGATGTAAATATCGGACCGTATGCTCACGTGAGACCTGATTCTAAGATTGGAAACGAAGTAAAGCTCGGTAACTTTGTGGAAGTGAAAAAAGCAACATTCGGAAACGGAAGCAAAGCTTCTCATCTTAGCTATATTGGAGATGCGGAAGTTGGAGCGGACGTCAACCTTGGATGCGGCTCTATCACTGTCAACTATGATGGTAAAAAGAAATACTTAACCAAAATTGAAGATGGTGTGTTTGTTGGTTGCAACTCCAACTTGGTGGCACCTGTGACGATCGGCAAAAATGCCTATGTTGCAGCAGGCTCCACCATCACAGAAGATGTGCCAGGAGAAGCACTATCCATCGCACGCGCTCGTCAAGTAAACAAAGAAAACTACGTAGAAAAACTTAACAATAAATAATAAACCTAGCGGAGGGTTCAAGTTATCATGCCAAAGTATGCAGATTCTAATCTAAAGATTTTTACGTTAAATTCCAACACAGCCTTAGCGGAAGAAATTGCTCAACATGTAGGTGTTCCAATCGGAAGATGTTCAGTTGCCCGTTTCAGTGATGGTGAGGTACAAATAAACATTGAGGAAAGCATCCGTGGTTGTGACGTGTATGTGATCCAATCTACAAGTGCTCCTGTAAACGAACATATAATGGAGACGCTTATCATGATTGACGCACTTAAACGTGCTTCTGCAAAAACAATAAACATTGTAATGCCATACTACGGTTATGGAAGACAAGACCGTAAAGCGCGTGCTCGTGAGCCAATCACAGCTAAACTAGTGGCAAACCTTTTAGAAACTGCTGGAGCAGACCGCGTCATTACGCTTGATTTGCATGCACCGCAAATTCAAGGATTCTTTGATATCCTGATTGACCACTTAATGGGTGTTCCTATTTTGGCGGAATACTTCGATAGCAAACAACTAGAAGACCTTGTAATCGTATCTCCTGACCATGGTGGGGTAACAAGAGCAAGAAAGCTAGCAGATCGCCTGAAAGCGCCGATTGCGATCATCGACAAACGCAGACCTCGTCCAAATGTTGCAGAGGTTATGAACATTGTTGGTCATATCGAAGGAAGAACGGCAATCTTAATCGATGACATGATTGATACTGCGGGAACCATAACATTAGCGGCAAATGCCCTGATTGAAAATGGAGCAAAAGAAGTATATGCATGCTGTACACACCCAGTACTATCTGGCCCTGCGATTGAGCGTATTCAAAACTCTAAAATTAAAGAGTTGGTAATCACAAACACCATCTCTTTACCAGAAGAGAAGAAAATAGAAAAAATTACACAACTATCGGTTGCACAGCTTATTGCTGAAGCGATTATTCGTGTGCATGAAGAGAAATCCGTTAGTACTTTGTTTGATTAATCGTAAGAATCATGTTTAACCTTCCGTAAATTGGGGAAATTGAATGAGAGACAAGTATTTTATTTTCCCAGGAAGGTGATAAGAATGTCAGTATTACATGCAAATGAACGTACAGAATTCAAAGGATCTTCAAAAACCAAAATCCGTGAGGAAGGACTAATTCCAGCGGTTGTTTACGGGAATGATACAGAAAATAAATCTATTACTGTCGATAGTAAAGAATTTATTAAAACGATTCGTGAAACAGGACGAAACGGCATCATTTCGCTTGAAATCGGATCAGATAAGCGCAAAGTAATGCTTTACGATTATCAAATTAACCCGTTGAAAAGCTTGGAATTCGTCCACTTGGATTTCCATGTAGTAGATTTTAAATCAGAGATTGACGTAGATGTTACAGTTCACGTTACAGGCGATGCAAAAGGAGTGAAAGATGGAGGAGTCTTACAACAAGTTCTCCATGAAGTATCCATCAAAGCACTTCCAAACGATGTCCCGGAATCTATTGATGTGGATGTCACGGAACTTGACGTGAACGAAAATATCACAATTGGCGATTTAAAATCAGGTAAATATAGCTTCAATCATGAAGATGATGAAGTGGTTGCTTCCATCTTACCTCCACGACAAGAAGAGGAAATCGATCCTGGCGAAGAACAAGAACCAGGCGAGCCTGAGCTTGTAGAAGGTAGAGAAAACAATGAAAGCACAGAGGAGGAGGCGTAACCTTTAAGGTTACGTCTTTTCTCTTGTTACAAATTATATTTGCCCGAAGGCACAAGGAAAAGCGGTAAACTGTCGTATAGCGCCCGTTAACAACCCAGTGGCTTCTTAATTCCAGTAATATAAAGTTGTTTTAATCGACAAGACCCCTTCTCATTTCCTTTTCACCACATGTTCAAGTAAAATGAAAGATAGCGAATAGGTTTGTGGGAGGTATCCATGAAGAAATTTTTGCAATCCTTATTTGGTAAAGAGCAAGACGTTTCAGGAGGAAAAATAATGAAAGTATTTGTGGGGCTTGGAAATCCAGGCCGTCAATATGAAGAAACAAGGCACAATATCGGATTTATGGTAATAGATGAATTAGCAGACAAATGGAACATCCCTTTGACACAATCTAAATTTAAAGGGATCTTTGGCCAAGGCACGATAAACGGCGAAAAAGTACTATTAGTGAAGCCTCTTACATATATGAATTTATCGGGGGAATGTGTTCGCCCGTTATTGGACTTCTATAAGCTGGATGTAGAGGATTTGGTGGTAATCTATGATGACTTGGACTTGCCTGCTGGAAAACTGCGTCTCCGCCAAAAAGGAAGTGCTGGAGGGCATAATGGTATTAAGTCCTTAATACAGCACCTGGGAACCCAAAACTTTAACCGTATCCGAATGGGAATTGATCGCCCGAAAAATGGACCGTCCATCTCGGATTATGTACTTGGGAAGTTCCACACAGAAGAGCGTCCGGCTATTGATGACAGCGTGAAGAAAGCGGCAGAAGCTTGTGAAGAAAACCTGTCAAAAGAATTTCTTCAAGTAATGAACACTTTTAATCAGTAATAGAATGTTAAGGTAGCTTTCCTTAGAGACTCTTGAACCCAACACGCCTTGTATAACAATGTTACCCACTGTTCATACTATTGGTAAAAGGGGCCATTTTTAGGTCTTGTAGAAAAGTGGAGGGAAAAGGATGGCTATCCATTATCATTGCAGGCATTGCGGCTATAAGGTCGGCACCATCGATTCCAAATCGGTATTTTCAGAAGAACTGGGGTTTCATCAACTGTCAGATACAGAACGACATGAAATGATAGCATATCAACAAAATGGTGATGTACATGTTAAAACGATTTGTGAGGATTGCCAGGAAGCGCTTGACCGGAACCCTGACTGGCATGAACAAGAACGGTTCATACAATAGAGCAGATAAATTAGCTTTGGTGAGACACCAAAGCCTTTTTGCGTCTGAGATACTAACTGATAAAAAAGAAGACTATAAAACATTAATCAAAGAGAGGGGAGGGTGTTTGTCATGAAGGGTTTTATTCCATATTTTAGTGAAAATGATGATTTCCAGTCGGTTTTGGTTGGCCTTCAAGAAGGTTTGCAAGAACAGTTGATTTCCGGAATTTCTAATTCGGCGAGGTCGATGTTAATTGCGGCGCTATATGAAGAAAGAAAGGCGCCAATTCTGCTTATCACCCATAATTTATTTCATGCCCAAAAAGTGTATGACGACTTGGCAAGCTTCCTGCCGGAGGATCAACTGTATCTTTACCCTGTAAACGATGTGTTGGCGGCGGAAATCGGAATTGCTAGTCCGGAATTGAAAGCACAGCGCGTAGAGGCCCTTAACCATTGGGCTACTAGAAATAATGGGATTATTATCGCACCCATCGCAGGGTTAAAAAGAATACTCCCATCTAAAGAAAAATGGCAGCAGACATTGTTGACCATTGAAGTAGAAAAAACACTCGAACTCGATAACTTAGCAGAACGTCTAGTCAGGTTCGGATATCAGCGCGTAGGAATGGTGGCAACGCCTGGAGATTTCAGTATCAGAGGAGGAATCATAGACATCTACCCTATCACGGAAGAATATGCTGTCCGCATTGAACTTTTTGATGATGAAGTCGAGTCCATCCGTTATTTTACGGTAGAGGATCAGCGTTCTCAAAAGCATATGGATAGGGTGACGATTGGACCTGCAACGGAGATGCTTCTTACGGATCAAGAGCTTGAAAATGGCAGGGAGGTTCTTGAAAAGGAACTGGCGAAAACGATTAAAAAGGTGAAAAATGATAATGTAAAACAGTTGTTAACAGAAAATATTTCCTATGAACTAGAACAAATACGCAACGGACAAGTGTTTTCAGAGCTATATAAATATCTTTCATTCTTTTACAGTTCACCAGCTAGTTTACTAGATTACATTCCTGAGGGTGGCTTAGTCATCATGGATGAAATCAGCAGAATCCATGAAACGGCGGAAAGCCTTGATAAAGAGGAAGCAGAGTGGCTTGTAGAGCTATTGGCAGAAGGAAAAGCAGTGCATGACCTAAAGTTTTCTCATTCTTTTGCCCAGATTGTACATAGCAAAAAGCAGGCTTTCCTATATTTGTCCCTCTTCTTACGAGCAGTGCCGCATACGCATCCGGAAAACTTAATTAATATGTCTTCTAAGAGTATGCAGCACTTTCACGGGCAGATGCATCTGTTGAAATCGGAAATTGAGCGCTGGAGGAAGGCGAACTATGCCATTGTGGTCCTTGCTTCCAACCAAGAGCGGATGGAGAAGCTAGAGACGGTGTTTGCGGATTATGAGATGGATATAAGAAAGCTTTCCAAAGGATCGGCTTTTGCCCATGGAGAGGTCCAGCTTGTGGAGGGAGATCTGCAGTCAGGTTTTGAATTACCGATGCAAAAGCTTGCGGTCATCACAGAGGAAGAGCTTTTCAAAAAGAAAGCGAAGAAGCCTAAAAACAGACAAAAGCTATCCAACGCGGAACGTATTAAAAATTATACCGAATTAAATGTAGGGGACTATGTTGTCCATATCAATCACGGAATCGGTAAATACTTAGGAATTGAAACACTTGATATTAATGGTCTTCATAAAGATTATATTCATATTAAATATCAAGGCTCTGACAAACTTTATGTGCCTGTTGAGCAAATAGATCAGGTCCAAAAATATGTAGGTTCTGAAGGGAAAGAACCGAAAGTTTATAAGCTTGGTGGGACCGATTGGAAGAAGGTCAAAAATAAAGTGGAGTCGTCTGTCCAAGACATTGCAGATGACCTGATTAAGCTTTATGCAGAAAGAGAAGCGAGTGTCGGTCATGCCTTCTCACCAGATGGAGAAATGCAAAGAGAGTTTGAAGCAACCTTCCCTTATCAGGAGACAGAAGATCAGTTGCGATCCATCCATGAAATCAAATTGGATATGGAAAAAACCCGCCCGATGGACCGATTGCTGTGTGGAGACGTCGGCTATGGAAAAACGGAAGTTGCCATAAGGGCTGCTTTCAAGGCGATTACAGACGGCAAACAAGTAGCCATTTTGGTGCCAACCACCATTTTGGCACAGCAGCATTATGAAACCATCAGGGAAAGATTCCAAGACTACCCTATCAATATTGGCCTGTTAAGCCGTTTCCGATCTAGAAAGCAACAGACGGAAACGATGAAAGGGCTTGGTAATGGAACGGTGGACATTGTCGTTGGGACACACCGTTTATTATCCAAAGACATTAAATACAAAGACCTTGGTCTGTTGATTATTGATGAAGAACAGCGCTTTGGGGTTACCCATAAAGAAAAAATCAAACAGCTTAAAGCCAATATTGATGTGCTTACGTTAACTGCCACGCCGATTCCGCGGACATTACATATGTCGATGCTTGGGGTGCGTGACTTGTCTGTCATTGAGACTCCACCGGAAAACCGTTTTCCTGTTCAAACATATGTGATGGAATATAACGGGAACTTGGTAAAAGAAGCGATTGAAAGAGAGCTGGCCCGAGGCGGTCAAGTTTATTTCCTATATAACAGAGTGGAAGATATCGAGCGAAAAGCGGATGAGATTTCCATGCTTGTTCCAGAAGCGCGTGTGACCTATGCGCATGGGAAAATGACAGAAAACGAACTAGAGTCTGTGATGATTGAATTTCTTGAAGGTGAGGCGGATGTGCTTGTCAGTACAACCATCATCGAAACTGGAGTGGACATTCCAAATGTTAATACATTAATCGTCTTTGATGCAGATAGAATGGGATTGTCCCAGCTTTATCAGCTTAGAGGACGTGTGGGAAGATCTAATCGTGTGGCATATGCCTATTTCACGTATCGAAAAGATAAAGTACTAACAGAAGTAGCGGAAAAACGTCTGCAATCTATTAAAGAATTCACAGAGCTTGGTTCAGGATTTAAGATTGCCATGCGTGACCTTTCCATTCGTGGAGCCGGAAATCTGCTAGGTGCCCAACAGCACGGATTTATCGATTCTGTCGGTTTTGATATGTATTCCCAGATGCTTAAAGAGGCAATCGAGCAGCGCCAAGGTCCAAAAGATGCGAAAAAAGCGCATGAAATCTCCATTGACGTGGAGCTTGATGCGTACATTCCTGAGTCCTACATCCCGGACAGTAAGCAAAAGATTGATATGTACAAGCGTTTCCGCGGCTTAGAGTCAAAAGAGGACCTTGTAGAGCTACAAGATGAAATGAAGGACCGTTTCGGAAACTATCCAAAAGAGGTCGACTATTTATTCCAAGTATCAGAAATGAGAGTCTATGGTCTAAAAGAAAAAGTGGATTCCATTAAACAAACAAAACAAGAGTTGGTCATTCTTCTTTCTGAGGAAGCCAGCGCCATTATCGATGGACAAAAGCTATTCCAATTAGGAAATGAGTTCGGCAGAATGGTGAGCCTTGGAATGGAAGGAAAGCACCTGAAGATTGTCATCCAGACGAAGCGATCTGCAACAGAGGAATGGATACAAGTGGCCATTTCCATGATAAAAGGACTAGAAAAAGTGAAAAAAGAAAGCGTGAATGCTTCCTCATAGGTTTGAGTTTGTGAAGAAACGTCTATATAAATACTGGGGGAATTTACTATCAGAAAAAAACTTTTCCAACATGTATATAACTCCCTGAGTGTAGGATACTAACTTCAACGAATGGTGAATTCTTCAAAAGCAGGACATATTGATCAATTCCACCAATTTAACTCATCTCTTTTTATCATCGGATGAAGGAGGCAACCTAAGAAATGAAAGCAACTGGTATTGTACGTCGTATTGATGACCTCGGTCGCGTTGTAATTCCTAAAGAAATAAGAAGAACCCTGCGTATTCGCGAGGGTGACCCGCTTGAGATTTTCGTCGATCGGGACGGAGAGGTTATCTTAAAGAAATACTCTCCAATTAGTGAGCTTAGCGATTTCGCTAAAGAATATGCCGAAGCTCTCTATGATAGCCTAGGACACCCGGTGTTAATCTGTGATCGCGATACGTTTATTGCTGTCGCTGGGAGTTCTAAAAAGGAATACCTGAACAAAAGCATCAGCGAAGTCGTGGAGAAATCCATGGAGGATCGCAATTCCGTATTAAAAACGGATGAACAGCAGCTGGCAATTGTTGATGGACACGTAGAAGCACTTTCTTCTTATACCATTGGACCTATCGTGGCAAACGGTGATCCAATTGGGGCAGTGGTGATCATGTCCAAAGATAAGTCGCTTGGAGAAGTGGAACAAAAAGCTGTTGAAACAGCTGCGGGCTTCCTTGCGAGACAGATGGAGCAATAATCCTTAGTGGGAGCAACAGACACGTTTGTCTGTTGCTTCTTTTCTTTTGTCTACCTTTTGTAGAAATGAAGGGTTCAGGTACAAGAGCGGGAGTAGTTGGTTGTCGAAATATGAGGATGTTTGTCGTTTGGCATGTATTTACGTGAGTTTGGACAGTAAATGGGGCAGTTTAGATCGTATTTTAAGAATTTGGACAGTATTCTTGTCTAAATGGACAGTAATTCGCTCTTTTTGGATAGTAAGTTATCGGTTTGTTCTTAATTCTCTATTAGAGCGCATCATCATGGACGTAATGCTTTCATCTTTTCTGTTCAACATATGCTATAATTATACAATTGTACGAATACCTTTAAGGCGGGCTTTTTTATGAATGATTTATCACCACACTCCTATCAAAAGGTCTGGAAAGGCGCCATGATCCTTACTATTGCAGGAATAATCATCAAAATCCTCAGTGCAGCATATCGCGTCCCTTTCCAAAATATCGTAGGAGATGTTGGCTTTTATATTTATCAGCAGGTATATCCCTTTTACGGGGTGGCTATCATTTTATCTACATATGGCTTTCCGGTTGTCATTTCTAAAATTATTGCAGAACATCCTGAAAGCACAAGGGAACAGGCGGCAAGCAAAATACGCTGGGTGTCCTTTTGTTTCTTGACGCTTTTGGGTGTGAGTTTTTTCCTGTTGCTGTACCTCGGTGCGCCCCACATAGCAACTTTTATGGGGGATCTGGAACTCTCTGTATTAATTAAAATTGTCGCTTTCTCCTTTTTGCTGTTGCCTTTGGTTTCTGTTTGGAGAGGAAGCTTTCAGGGACTTGGGGAGATGACGCCCACAGCCGTTTCGCAAGTCAGTGAACAGGTAATCAGAGTAGGAACCATCCTTGTGCTGTCTTACTTACTCGTGAACGCTGGGTTTTCCCTTTATGAAGTAGGGGCAGGTGCCATATTCGGTTCTGTCATTGGTGGATTTGCTGCAGTCCTGGTTCTGTTGGCCTTTTACCAAAAAAGGAAAAGAGAACAGAAACATACGGTTGCACCTTCAAACATGGTTCCAACTTCGAAGTCTATTGTAAAGGTTCTGATGCTTCAAGGCTTTACCATTTGTATCAGCTCGCTGTTGCTGATCCTTTTTCAGATGGTGGACGCGTTTACCATTTATGCCGGGCTGTTGGAAGCGGGTGTCGATCAGCAAAGTGCTAAAGAGCTTAAAGGGGTTTATGACAGGGGACAGCCGCTTATCCAGCTTGGAACGGTGGTAGCGACCGCATTTTCACTATCTCTTGTCCCATATATTATTCTCTCCAAGGAGAAGGAAGAAGCAGTGAAAGAAAAAATAAGTCTCTCCATCCGTGTCAGCATTGGAGTGGGAGCAGGGGCCGCTGTAGGTCTTGCTTGGCTTATCAAACCAGTGAATATAATGCTGTTTTCTAATGAAAATGGATACCAAGTTCTATTGGTACTTGGTTTATCGATTCTCTTTTGCAGTCTGGCCTTGACGGCAGCAGCTATCTTGCAGGGCCTTGGCAACCCTTATCTTCCCGCCCTTTTTGTAGGGATCGGGATAGGCTTTAAATATTTGTTAAATATGTTATTGATACCCGCCCATTCCACATTGGGAGCGGCGATCAGTACATTGGTGGCGTTCAGTTTGGTCGCCGTCATGATGGTCCTAGTGCTAAAAAAGAAAACAGGCACCTCTATTTTTGAGAGAATGCCAACCGCTCCTTTGCTTGTTAGTATTGCCTTGATGTCTGCTGTTTTGGCAGTCTATCTGCTTCTAACAGATTCACTGATAGGCGATAGCCGAGTGCTAGCCACTATCCAGAGCATTGTGGGAGTAGTGATTGGCGGACTCACCTACCTATTAATTTTAATAAAGAATCACTTTTTTACAAAAGAAGAACTTATGCTTCTTCCGCTAGGAAAAAAGCTGGTGAAGCTTTTAAAATAATAATAAAGTTGGTGTTCATACATGAATATGATAAAGGTTTTAGGTCTTGGTGCAGGGGACCTCGAACAGCTTCCGATGGGAGTGTATAAGCAATTAATGAAGGCGGACCACCTTTTCCTTCGAACAAAAGAGCATCCTGTCATTGAGGAGCTTGAACGGGAAGGGCTGACCTACGAGTCGTTTGATGCCATCTATGAACAAGAAGGCACATTCGGTACGGTGTATGAAAGAATAGCAGAAAAGCTAATCAATCTTAGTGCAGATAAGGAAATTGTGTATGCTGTTCCTGGCCATCCGCTTGTTGCAGAGAAGACCGTGCAGATTTTGCTCGAAAAAGAACAAGAAGGCAGTATTACACTTGATATAAAAGGGGGACAAAGCTTCCTTGATCCGATGTTTACAGCAGTCGGACTTGATCCAATCGAAGGTTTTCAGTTTCACGATGCAACCTCCATTGTAAAAGAGGCGATTGAACCGACCCAGGCGATGATTTTCTGCCAGGTATATGATGCCTTCATTGCATCAGAAGTGAAGCTCACCTTGATGGAGATGTTGCCTGATGACTATCCCGTGACCATTGTAACGGCAGCTGGATCTTCCATGGAAAAGATTACAGAGGTGCCATTGTACGAACTCGACAGGGTGGCAGAAATCAATAACCTGACAAGTGTCTATGTTCCAGCAGTCAAAGAGGAGGAGCTTCTTTACAAACAATTCTCTTCTTTTAGAAAAACCATTGCGACTTTAAGAGGTCCTGGTGGCTGCCCGTGGGATCAGAAACAGACGCATGAATCCCTGAAAAAATATTTAATTGAAGAAGCATATGAATTGCTAGATGCCATTGATGAGGAAGACACAGATGGAATCATTGAGGAGCTTGGGGATGTTCTTTTACAAGTGATGCTACATGCTCAGATCGGTGAGGATGAAGGGTACTTTAGCATAGAAGATGTGATAGAAGGGATCAACGAGAAGATGATTCGCAGGCATCCACATGTATTTGCCGACACCTCTGTGGAAGATGCAGACGATGTGATCACCAATTGGGAAGCAATTAAAGCCGAGGAAAAAGGAGAAAGGGCCGAGCAGTCCATTCTAGATTCCGTTGCAAAAGGGCTGCCTAATCTTACAAAAGCATTCCAATATCAGAAAAAAGCCGGAAAAGTAGGGTTTGATTGGGATGATGTTGCCCCAATGTGGGATAAAGTAAATGAGGAAATCGAGGAGTTGCAGGAAGAACTAGCAAAGGATTCAAGTTCTGACCTTGTGGCCGCAGAATTCGGAGACGTGCTTTTTGCCCTCGTCAACATTGCAAGATACTATAAAATAGACCCAGAAGAAGCGGTGGCCCTAACCAACCGCAAATTTTACCGCAGGTTTACTTTTATTGAAAAGAAGGTAAAGGAATTAGGGCACTCCTTCGAGAATCTATCATTAGAACAATTAGATGCTATTTGGGAAGAAGCGAAAAAGAACGGGTTATAAATTGATGAAGGTTTTCTGTTTTTATTCAGATATCCCAGCTGGTGGTTGAAGCACATGGCGAAGACTCCGCAGGCTTGCCGAGGAGGCTCCGCAAGTGCCCCGTGGAAAGCGAAGCCAAGTGCGGAAATCACCAGCGGTGTTTAACAGACAGATATTATAGGGGGAGTAACATTATGCGTTTGGATAAATTTTTGAAAGTATCAAGAATCATCAAGCGTCGTACACTTGCTAAAGAAGTAGCAGAGCAGGGGCGTATCTATATCAACGATGTACAAGCGAAAGCCAGCAGCAACGTAAAAGCAGGAGATGAATTGAAAATTCACTTTGGGCAAAAGATCGTCACTGCTTCCATTGATAACATACAAGAGAATGCCAAAAAAGAAGACGCAGCCATGATGTATACGATTGTAAAAGAAGAAAGAGTGGAACAAACAGAAGAGTAACGGACAGGCTTGTTCTAAAAATATATCCCTCTCATATACATGTACTATCTTCAAGTACTAGATAGGTGAGGGATGAATATGAACCAATACTATGATCCGAATCAAGGAAACAAGCAGACTGTCCAAGAGCAAGACATCGTGATGAGAAGCCGCAGAATGTTGGATATCACAGGTGTAAAGCAAGTGGAAAGTTTTGATAACGAAGAGTTTCTTCTCGAAACCGTCATGGGATTTCTCTCTGTCAGGGGTCAAAACCTTCAAATGAAAAACCTTGATGTAGAAAGCGGCGTCGTCTCTATCAAAGGTAAGATCATGGAAATCATTTATTTAGATGATCAACAGGCGGAGAAAGCTAAAGGGTTCTTTAGTAAGTTGTTCAAATGACACTTACCACCCAGCTTTATACAATGCTTGCCATGATAGGGATGGGGGCATGGCTTGGAGCGGCCATTGATACGTATGGACGTTTTCTGAAACGGGAAAAAAGAGCCAAGTGGGTCGTGTTTATTCACGACATCCTCTTTTGGCTCTTGCAAGCCCTTATCGGTTTTTATGTATTATTAAGGGTCAATGAGGGGGAAATTAGATTTTATATCCTCATTGCGCTCGTGTGTGGTTTTGCAGCCTATCAAAGCTTATTCCGGTATTTTTATTTGAGCCTACTAGAATCCATCATACAACTTGTCATCAACTTGTATCGATTCTTGGAAAAAATGGTAAGAATGCTGATAGTGAAGCCCATTCAACTATTAGTACAAGCACTTATCGTATTATTATTAGGTATCTGGAAGTTTCTTTACTCGACAGTGCGCTTTCTGCTTTTGATTATATGGCGGATTGTTAAAATTTGTTCATTACCATTCAAGTGGATTCTTATGCTAGTATGGAAGTTGGTCCCGAATGTTGTAAAAAAATATTTACACATTGTTTTTAAAAAACTTGAAGGGTTTTTCACACTAGTAAAGAATAGGAAACATAGTATAATAAATAGAGTAAAGAACTTTTGGAAAAAGCGCTAGGAGAGGAATGATAAGATGAGCGCGGCAAAAGATGAAAAGGTAGCAAAAATCCATTCCGATTATTCCAAACAAAAACAGGACCAGCAGTTGAAACAACAGAAAAGACGCCGTGGACTTTATCGCCGTTTATCATTATTCTTTTGTTTAGCATTAGTCTTTGGAATACTAATGGGGAAAACACTCTTAGATCAACGAGCTATTCTTCAAGAAAAAGAAGATAGAAAAGAAGTTGTTCAACAAGAGCTGGCAAAACTGAAAAAAGAACAACAGCGTTTAGAAGAGGAAATTGTAAAACTGAACGATGATGATTATATTGCGAAGATCGCACGTAGAGATTATTTCATGTCAGAAGAGGATGAAATCATCTTCAATATGCCTGATGATTCGTCGTCAGATTAGTCGTCATATTGACACCTCAATTTTGCTCTAGGTATAATGGTAGGTAAAGTGATTTATTTTTTATGATTTTAAGGAGGAGCATTTTTTTTATGTCAATCGAAGTAGGCAGCAAGTTACAGGGAAAGGTAACAGGTATAACTAATTTTGGTGCGTTTGTTGAATTGCCAGGAGGAACAACTGGTCTTGTCCACATCAGTGAGGTTGCAGACAACTATGTAAAGGATATCAACGACCATCTTAAAGTTGGTGACGAAGTACAAGTAAAGGTAATCAACGTGGAGAAGGATGGCAAAATTGGCCTATCCATCAAGAAGGCGAGCGACACTTACCGTGAGCCACAACCGCGTTCTGCGGCACCGTCCCAACGTCCGAACAACAATCAACAACGCTCAAATCAACGCCCACCACGAGGAAGAAGAGAAGAATTCAAACCAAAGGAAAACTTCGAACAGAAGATGGCAAGATTCTTGAAAGATAGTGAAGATCGTTTATCTTCCCTGAAGCGCAACACGGAATCAAAACGTGGAGGTCGTGGAGCAAGTAGAAAGTAACTTGCTGCTGAAAATCTCATATATAAAAACGTAACGTTTGAACACGTCCCGGATTTTGTGGGGCGTGTTTTTTTGTTTTGCAGGGGGAAAATTGTAGAACAGTTGATTTCCGTTCCAGGCGCTTCGCTTGCCTGCGGGCGGTCCGGGAGCCTCCTCGGCTTCGCCTGTGGGGTCTCCCCTGTCCCTTCCTCCCGCGGGCGTCTTCGCGCCTTCCACTGCAATCAACTTAGGTTATGCATTTAGCAAGGGGTTTCTTTAAGTTGTTATAATGGATATATCTTTTTTATGATGGATATTTCGGTTTTACAATGGATATAACTTATTTGCAATGGATATATCGGCTTTACAATGGATATATTCCATTTACGATGGATAAACGAAAAATCACTCTAAATTTAGTTAGTTGGAACAGCTATTATGAATGGATCCACCCAAAAATCAAAACAAAGTTACCCAAAACCATTTTTTAAAAGTACGCAAACACAAAAAAGCTGCCACAATTTCAGGTATTCCCTGAAGCTGTGGCAGCTTTTATACTATGACCCATACGGGATTCGAACCCGTGTTACCGCCGTGAAAGGGCGGTGTCTTAACCGCTTGACCAATGGGCCTTATAAAGTTGGTAGCGGCGGAGGGAGTCGAACCCACGACCTCACGGGTATGAACCGTACGCTCTAGCCAGCTGAGCTACACCGCCAAAATTATAAGGATTGAGTGAGATTCAAAAAGTAAATCTCTCACAAGACACAAGAATTATCATACTAACTTATCATGCATATGTCAATACGTTTTAAAAATGTAAGAATTATTAGAACATTATCCTAGCAATTACCTAGAGAATTTACAAAAACTGATGAGGGGCATTAGCAAATGCGATGATTTCATGACAGCTTTTCCCTCTTTTCCTTGTAATCCGTCGAACACTTCTTTGGTTCCTGACGGTTCTTTTGACAAATCTTTTCCTTTTGAGCTTGTATAATGACCCCAATAGATAAAATATGGGAGTGGATATCATGCAGGGACTAGAAAGAGATTTGGGGGAACCGGTTTCCAATCTTCAGTTTGGTAAAATCCGAAAATCATTTATGAAGTCGATCCATACGACGAAAACGAAACTTTCGACCATTCTATTTCACCAAGGATTTCTTTTAGTCTTTATCGGGTTCTTACTCGGACGAGCCCTGATCCTTAATGAAATCACACCGTTTGCGTTACCATTTTTCGCAGCAGTGTATTTTTTGAAAAAGAAACGGGCTGGGCTCACATTGATTGCCTTAATGGTTGGGTCGGCTACCATCTCAGCAATGACCGCCGTGTATGTGCTTGGGGGGATGATATTATTTGTTCTCCTTTTTAAAGGGGCACAAGCATTAAAGATGGAGCCTCTAAAGGCAATGCCGTTCCTGGTCTTCATCTCGGCCTTTTTCTCGAAGACAACGATGATTTATTTTACAACAGGAATTGTGACGTATGATTGGCTGATGATCGGAGTGGAGGCAGGACTTGGATTTATCCTCACACTCATCTTCTTCCAGAGCCTGCCGCTCATCACCATGAGGAAAAAGAGACAGGCGTTTAAAACAGAGGAAATTATATGTCTCATTATTTTGTTCGCTTCGGTTTTGACAGGGACCATTGGTTGGACAGCCTATGATCTATCTGTTGAGCATATATTATCGCGTTATCTTGTATTAATCTTTGCTTTTGTTGCCGGGGCCACTATTGGATCGACGGTAGGGGTGGTGACGGGTCTCATTTTAAGTCTCGCAACTGTATCGAACCTATATCAGATGAGTCTGCTGGCTTTTGCCGGTTTGTTAGGAGGGCTGTTACGGGAAGGAAACAAGCTTGGTGTATCGGTGGGACTGCTTCTAGGCACATTACTAATTGGCATTTATGGGGAGGGGATGACGCTGCTTGTTCCTACCATCATGGAGTCTATGGTTGCTGTTGCGCTCTTTCTGCTCACCCCGCAAAGAGCTATTGCGAACCTAGCTAAATCCATTCCTGGCACAGCCGAACATACAGCAGAGCAACAGCAGTACATGCGTAAGATCCGTGATGTAACTGCGAATAGGGTGGAACAATTTTCACACGTTTTCCAAGCGCTATCCAACAGTTTTTCAAAATTTCAATTTGAACATCCTGATTCTGAAAAAGAAGTGGATCTCTTTTTGAGTAATGTTACAGAGAAGACGTGTCAAAATTGCTTTAAAAAAGAGCAGTGTTGGACACAGAATTTCCAGAAAACCTATGATTATATGACTCACTTAATGGAAGATACAGAAGAAGGAACCATCAGTCTCAATGTCAAACTGCAAAAGGAGTGGGATCGCCATTGCGTCAAAGCAGAGAAAGTAAAAACCGTAATCAAAAACGAGCTGGCCCAGTTCCACGCGAGTGAGAAGCTGAAAAAACAATTAATGGAGAGTAGGAGGTTGGTAGCGGACCAATTGATGGGAGTTTCACAAGTGATGGAGGATTTTGCAAGGGAGATTCAGCGAGAGAGGGAGAATCATTATGTTCAGGAAGATCAGATATTAGATGCCCTCCAAGCATTCGGGATAGAAATTGAACAAGTCGAAATTTACAGCGTCGAGCAGGGGAATGTGGATATTGAAATGACCGTTCCATACTGCGAAGGGCGGGGTGAGTGTGAAAAACTCATCGCTCCGATGCTTTCAGATATATTGCGAGAGAATATTATCGTTAAAAAAGAAGAGTGTAATGCGGATAACAATGGATACTGTCATGTATCATTCGGCTCTGCAAAAGCGTTTGTAGTCGACACAGGCGTGGCGCATGCCGCAAAAGGAGGAGGACTGATATCAGGGGATAGCTATTCCACGATAGAGTTAGGACATGGAAAATACGCCATTGCCATTAGTGACGGGATGGGAAATGGCGAGCGCGCGCACTATGAAAGCAAAGAAACATTAAAGTTGCTTCAAGAGATTCTACAGTCTGGAATCAAAGAAAAAGTAGCAATCAAATCGGTAAACTCGGTCCTATCATTAAGGACGACTGATGAGATTTTTACTACGCTCGATCTAGCAATGATTGACCTTCAAGATGCTTCTGCTAAGTTTTTGAAAGTTGGTTCGACTCCAAGTTTTGTGAAGAGGGGAGATAAAGTAATCAAAATTGAAGCAAGTAATCTACCAATGGGGATTATTCAAGAATTCGATGTGGACGTCGTGAGTTCCCAGTTGAAAGCTGGTGATCTGCTCATTATGATGAGCGACGGAATTTTTGAAGGCCCGAAACATGTAGAAAACTATGATTTATGGATGAAGCGAAAAGTATCCGAAATCAGAACGGACGACCCGCAAGAAATGGCAGATATCATTATGGAGGAGGTCATTCGGACAAGATCTGGTCAGATCCAGGACGATATGACGGTTGTGGTAGCAAAAATAGAAAGGAATATTCCGAAATGGGCAGCCATTCCTGCCTATAACTATTTATCCAAAAACCAAGGAATGAAGGAGGCGCTTTAAATGTTGAAAACTTTATCTAAAATGGTAACGGGTCTTGTGAGAGAAATGGGTGGCCGTCGTGAGATCGTGGAGGTAATGGAGAGTAAAAATGTTGAAGTGGTGTCCGGCAGTCCTAAGAATATGCTGGGGAGACAAGTTCTGAAACTTGTAAGTAGTGCGGAGATCATGCTGGGTAGAACGGCCAACGAGTTAGGTAATGCCGGAACTGTGATGAAAAGAACAATGAACACGCCGGCGGTGATCGCCCGACATGTGAAGGATCAAGAGATTAGTCTTTTATCCAGAATGAAAGCAACAAACGAGGATGGAAAAGAAAAGATTACAGCTACTATGCCGAATAAAGCATCGTCCGGGAAGGAACGAATAGGGCAACTCTCTAAACTGCCAATCTATCTACTAGCAGAGTTCAAGTTTGCCCTATCATTACTGAGTAAAAAGGAAGTGCTTGGGGTGAATACATCTTAGAAGGTAAATTGCGTACAAAAGGTATAAATTAAGTCCGTTTCGTCCATGATGGCTAATGTAAATTATACGCATTAGGAGGGGACGAAACGTGTATAAAGGAACGTTAAAACAAATTTTATTGATTACAGATGGATGCTCAAATTCAGGGGACGACCCAATTGCCATGGCAGCCCTTGCGAAGGAGCAGGGTATTACAGTAAATGTTATTGGGGTGATGGATGAGGATACGATAGATGAAAGAGGAATGCAAGAGATAGAGGGGATCGCAATGTCTGGTGGCGGCGTCAGTCAAATTGTGTATGCCAAGAACTTATCTCAGACAGTCCAGATGGTGACCAGAAAAGCGATGACCCAAACTTTACAGGGGGTTATTAATAAGGAACTTCAACAAATATTGGGTTCAGAAACTTCCATGGAGGACCTTCCGCCTGAGAAACGGGGGGAAGTGATGGAAGTCGTAGATGAACTGGGTGAAACGGTTTCCCTGCAGGTGCTGATTCTTGTTGATACTAGTGCTAGCATGAAATCCAAGCTTCCAACCGTCAAGGAAGCACTGTTGGATTTGGCACTTAGCTTGAATGCAAGAATTGGTGATAACCAGTTTTCAGCCTTTGTTTTCCCGGGAAAACGCCAAGAAGTGGAGAAGATCTTAGATTGGACACCGAAGTTGGAATCGCTGTCCAGTATTTTTCCAAAACTATCGACAGGCGGGATCACGCCAACAGGTCCTGCCATTCAAGAAGCCATTCCTTATTTTAAAGAAACACGTAACCTGAGGAGCTTGATTTCCGATGATGAACAATACTATGAAGAATCCGGTAGGTAACCTGCCTCAAGGGACGACCATTATCGGAAAATGGCATAAAGAGAGATACACCATTGTCAGAACACTCGGGTACGGTGCGACGGGGTATGTATATCTAACTAGGAGTTCAAAGGGATTAGCTGCATTAAAAATAAGTGAAAACAGCATGTCCATCACTTCTGAGGTTAACGTCCTGCGTCATTTTTCGAAGGTCCGAGGGTTCTCCCTGGGGCCTTCTTTGTTAGATGTAGATGATTGGGAGAGACCAAACCTAGGCGGGAAACAGTCTTTTTCTTTTTATGTAATGGAATACCTAGAAGGTGAACCTCTTTTATCATTTGTCCAAAAAAGGGGCATGGAGTGGGCTGGTATATTAACCTTGCAATTGCTCACAGATCTTGAAACCCTTCATCAAGAAGGTTGGGTGTTTGGAGATCTCAAACCAGATAATCTCATTGTAACGGCAACCCCTCCGAAAGTACGTCTTATCGATGTAGGTGGCACAACTCAGCATGGCCGGGCCATTAAAGAGTTCACGGAGTTTTTTGATCGGGGTTATTGGGGACTGGGTTCTAGAAAGGCAGAAGCTACTTACGACCTTTTTGCTGTGGCGATGATCATGATTCATATCTGTTTCCCGAAACAGTTCCAAAAGAACGGAGAGGGAGGGCGCAAGCAACTTGAAGAGCAGATTGATAAAGATGCTTGGCTGAAAAGGTATAAAGTGGTCCTGTTGAGAGCGTTAGCCGGTGAATATTCCTCTGCACACGAAATGAAAACAGGGATGCTCGCGGTCATGAGTAAGCGAAACCCAACCCCTACTCCAAAGGGGACGGCGCAACGACCGGTAAGCAACAAGGCCAAGCAAGGGCCTGCTGCTAGTACGAGTCGAGCGGCTAGAAATACTGGCAGCTCACAAAGTCAGCCTGTTCCAAAGAAAGCAACAAGTAAAGGATGGATGGAAACTGCCGTGCTTTTATCAGTCATACTGTTTGCATATTTCTTCTATTTATATGGTCAGGTAATGTAGGTATAAGCGTTTCGAGGATGGGTTTGGGGGTATAAAGCAGTATGGATGTTTTTGGATAAGCATCTATTTTTGCAGGAGAAGAAGTCAAATGGTAGGATAAAATAGAAATTATACGCGTAGATTAAAGGAATGGGTACACTATTATGTGGGAAACTGTCTCGACATTCATAGGTAAATATGACCTGCTGCCAGCCAACTCGACTGTGGTGGTTGGTGTAAGCGGCGGAGCAGATTCTATGGGTTTGCTTCATTATTTGGATTCTATTAAAGAAACAAAACGCTTGAAGTTAGTAGTGGCCCATGTCGATCATATGTTCCGAGGGGCGGAATCCGAAGAGGATATGAAGTTTGTAAAGCAGCAATGTAAGGAAAGACGTCTTCTCTTTGAAGCAGAACAAATAGATGTGTCTGCCTATCAAAACGAGAAAAAACTCACCGTGCAAGTTGCAGCAAGAGAATGCCGTTATGGTTTTTATGAAAAAGTGATGAAGAAATACGGCGCGGACGTTCTGGCGCTCGGTCATCATGCTGACGATCAGGTGGAAACCATTCTGATGAGACTTGGAAGAGGGTCATCGATGACTGGATATGCGGGCATTCTTCCTAAACGGACTTTTGGTGATGGAGTAATTGTACGGCCATTCCTCACTGTCTCCAAATCTGAGATTATGGAATATTTAACATCGCATGAAGTTCCATTCAGGCATGATCCAAGCAATGACAAGGACGCTTACAGAAGAAACAGACTTCGGCATCATATCTTGCCAATCTTGAAAGAGGAATTTCCCGGACTTCATCAGAGGTTCCAAGCTTTCAGCGAGCAGGTACAAGAAAGTGAACAATACATAGGGGCATTAATGGAAAAGGAATGGATTGACGTTATTAAGCGTAAAGAGAACGATAGGGTGGTATTGGACAGAAAACCTTTGCTTTTCATGGCTAAACCTTTACAAAGGCGTGGGATTCAACTAATATTAAACTATCTCTATAATAATGAAATTCCTCCATCTCTTTCCTCTATACATATTGATAATTTATTATCCTTATTGGAAAGTGAACACCCTTCTGGAAGGCTGCATTTCCCAAATGGCTTACAGGTTATCAAATCCTATAATGAATGCACATTGACATTTAATAAGGATGAATGTGATAAAGCCTACAAGCGTATGCTTGAAGTCCCTGGTAATGTAAAGCTGCCAACCGATTTTATGATCACCAGCGAGATTTGGACACAAGATAAACCACGGGATGTCAAAAAAAATCAAGCGGTGATTGATTTATCGAAGGTCGTCCTTCCACTATATGCGAGAACCCGTAATGACGGGGATCGAATCAAGCTGAAGGGGACAAACGGCTCCAAAAAAATCAAAAGCATTTTTATTGAAGGTAAAATACCTCTGCACAATCGAGATACATGGCCTTTAATCGTCGATGCCAACAATGAGATTTTGTGGATGCCCATGCTTAAACGTTCCACTTTTGAAGCGACAGAGGAAACGATGGGTCCTGTTTTAGTATTAACTTGCAAGACGAGTCAAAAAGTTTGGGAGGCAACAAAGAAATGAACAAAGATATCGAAAAAGTACTCTTTAGTGAAGAAGAACTTCAAGTAAAGGTTAGAGAATTAGGTGCACAATTAACAGAGGACTACAGTGATCGTTTTCCTTTGGCAATCGGCGTGTTAAAAGGCGCAATGCCTTTCATGGGTGACCTTATCAAACGTATGGATACATATTTAGAAATGGATTTCATGGACGTTTCAAGCTACGGAAACTCCACTGTTTCCTCTGGTGAAGTGAAAATCCTAAAAGACTTGGATACTTCAGTAGAAGGAAGAGACATCCTTATTATTGAAGACATCATCGACAGTGGCTTGACGCTAAGCTACCTAGTGGAACTATTCCGCTACCGTAAAGCGAAATCCATCAAGATTGTTACACTTCTTGATAAACCAAGTGGAAGAAAAGCTGATATTACAGCTGACTATGTAGGGTTCATCGTACCAGATGAGTTTGTAGTAGGATATGGCCTAGATTTTGCTGAAAAATATCGTAACCTTCCTTATATCGGAGTATTGAAACCTGAAATTTATTCTAACGTAGAAGAATAAGCTATCCCAATACAGATTCCTTGAATTGGATTAATTTACTATGTTACTATTGGTTTAGTTTGGCTATCGTGGGAGGAGGTAAGGGATGAACAGAATATTTCGTAATACCATCTTTTATTTATTAATATTTTTAGTGGTCATTGGTGTTGTGAGCTTTTTCAATAGCCCTAACACGAGCGAAAAACCGATCACCTATAATACATTCATCCAGAATCTTGAAGAAAATAAGGTGAAGGAATTCACCATCCAACCAACGCGTTCGGTGTATGAAGCACGCGGTAAGTTGGAAGGCGCTAAAGAAGGAGAGACTTTTGTATCAGTATTTCCTAATAGCGCAAGTGCCTTGGAACGTGTAGAATCCATCGCGCAAGAGCAGAAGATTGAAATGACAGTTGACCCTGCGGAAGAAACGAGTGGTTGGGTAACCTTCTTTACTTCAATTATTCCTTTTGTCATTATCTTTATCTTATTCTTCTTCTTACTTAATCAAGCGCAGGGCGGCGGAAGTCGTGTCATGAACTTTGGTAAAAGTAAGGCGAAGCTATATAGCGAAGAGAAGAAAAAGGTTAAATTCAAAGATGTTGCCGGTGCAGATGAGGAAAAACAAGAGCTTGTCGAGGTTGTGGAATTCTTAAAGGATCCACGTAAATTCTCTGAGCTTGGTGCACGTATCCCTAAAGGGGTTCTGCTAGTTGGACCTCCTGGTACAGGTAAAACATTACTTGCAAGAGCAGTTGCTGGAGAAGCTGGTGTTCCGTTCTTCTCTATCAGTGGTTCTGATTTTGTGGAAATGTTCGTTGGGGTCGGTGCATCCCGTGTACGTGACCTTTTTGAAAATGCAAAAAAGAACGCTCCATGTATCATTTTCATCGATGAGATTGATGCAGTAGGTCGCCAACGTGGCGCAGGCCTAGGTGGAGGTCATGATGAGCGTGAACAGACATTAAACCAATTACTTGTTGAAATGGATGGTTTCGGAGCGAACGAAGGTATCATCATCGTTGCAGCAACGAACAGACCGGATATTCTTGACCCTGCATTATTGAGACCTGGTCGTTTTGACCGTCAAATCACGGTAGATCGCCCCGACTTGAAAGGTCGTGAAGCGGTACTGAAAGTCCATGCAAGAAATAAACCTATCGATGACAGCATCAATATGAAGACAATCGCGATGCGTACCCCTGGGTTCTCTGGGGCAGACCTTGAAAACTTGTTGAATGAAGCTGCACTTGTGGCTGCGAGACAAGACAAGAAGCATATTGATATGTTGGATATTGATGAGGCAATCGACAGGGTAATCGCGGGACCTGCCAAAAAGAGCAGGGTAATTTCCCAAAAAGAGCGCAATATCGTTGCATACCATGAAGCAGGCCATACCATTATTGGTGTGGTATTGGATGAAGCTGATACGGTACATAAAGTTACGATCGTACCTCGCGGGCAGGCTGGCGGTTATGCAGTTATGCTTCCAAAAGAAGACCGTTACTTTATGACAAAACCAGAGCTATTGGATAAGATCACAGGTCTATTGGGTGGTCGTGTTGCAGAGGAAATCACATTTGGCGAAGCAAGTACTGGTGCCCATAATGACTTCCAACGTGCAACAGGAATAGCGCGTAAAATGGTTACTGAATACGGAATGAGTGAAAAACTTGGGCCATTGCAATTTGGTCAGGCTTCAGGAGGGCAAGTCTTCCTTGGTCGTGATATCCAAAATGAGCAAAACTACAGTGATGCCATTGCACACCAAATTGACATGGAGATTCAACGTTTCATCAAAGAGTGTTATGAAAGAGCCAAGCAGATTCTTACGGAAAACCGTGATAAGCTAGAGCTTGTAGCACAAACTCTATTAGAAGTTGAAACACTTGATGCAGATCAAATCAGACACCTATATGACAAAGGGAAGCTTCCAGAACTTCCTGTAAAAGCTGACGGTGGCGATGATGTGAAAGTGAACATCAACTCTAAGAAAGATGACATCAAAACTGAATCTACCGACCAAAACAAACCCGAATAAATAAAAGGTGCCTGGAGTAAAATTCAGGCACCTTTTTTATGTGATGTTAAGCGTAAATAGGAATATCCCCTGTTGACTGAAGTGCAGGGATGAGACTGTAGTTTCTAGCTGTTGATTGGAGCAAAAGGCGAAGACTCCTGAGGGGGAGAAGCGACATTGTTGAGACCCCGCAACGAAGTGAGGAGGCTCAAGGTCGCCCCGCGGAAAGCGAAGCCATTTGCGGAAATCAACAGCGGCGTTCAAAGAGGTTCAAGAAGTGAGCAAGCGCACTCACTTTGGATAAGCGAACCCCGGAACGAAAGGAAACAGGAGTTAAGTTTTTTTACCAGAATCTTGTCGAATCATGATTTCCCAAGGAATAATTATTTCTATTGAGTCAGTTAGGTTACCATATAGTATAATGAAACTAATTTTAAAGCATGGTGGGGATATAAATGTTATTTGTATTAGATGTCGGAAATACCAACACCGTAATCGGTGTATATGACGGAGAAGAACTAAAACATCACTGGCGTGTCGAAACAAGCCGCAACAAAACAGAAGATGAATTCGGGATGATCTTCAAATCCCTTCTTGAACATGTAGGCTTAAGCTTTAAAGACTTTGAAGGAATCATCATTTCTTCCGTAGTTCCGCCAATCATGTTCTCCCTTGAAAGAATGTGCCAAAAATACTTTCATCTAAAACCACTGATCGTCGGACCAGGAATCAAAACAGGATTAAACATAAAATATGAAAACCCAAGAGAAGTAGGAGCCGACAGAATCGTCAATGCGGTGGCTGGGATACATCTTTACGGAAGCCCATTAGTAATTGTTGACTTCGGGACTGCAACTACCTATTGCTACATAAACGAGGACAAGCAATATATGGGTGGCGCAATTGCACCTGGAATAAGCATTTCGACAGAAGCGCTTTACTCACGTGCATCCAAGCTTCCAAGAATTGAAATTGCCAGACCAGATGGAGTAATTGGCAAAAACACTGTAAGTGCGATGCAAGCGGGCATTCTTTTTGGCTATGTTGGGCAGGTTGAGGGTATCGTAAATCGTATGAAGAGGCAAAGTGATGTCACACCGAAAGTCATTGCAACTGGTGGTCTTGCTTCCCTTATCGGCAATGAGTCAGATGTCATTGATATTGTGGATCCATTTTTAACGTTAAAAGGATTGCATTTAATTTATATGAAAAATACTAAAGAAGATTGAAACACGAAAGGAGCTAACTAACATGTCAGACTATCTTGTAAAAGCCTTGGCTTTTGAAGGCCAAGTACGTGCATATGGAATTAGAACAACCGAAACAGTAGGAGAGGCTCAACAACGCCATCATACATGGCCAACAGCATCTGCTGCCCTTGGTCGTGCAATGACTGCATCCGTCATGATGGGTGCGATGTTAAAGGGTGAAAATAAACTTACCGTAAAAATAGATGGCGGAGGTCCAATTGGGGTAATCTTAGTCGACAGCAATGCAAAGGGACAAGTTCGAGGCTATGTTACCAACCCTCAAACCCACTTTGATTTGAATCAGCATGGTAAACTTGATGTAGCGCGTGCGGTCGGAACAAACGGAACACTTTCTGTAGTAAAGGACCTTGGGCTAAGAGAGCATTTTTCCGGTCAAACAGAATTGATCTCAGGAGAACTTGGGGAGGACTTCACTTATTATCTTGTTTCTTCCGAGCAGGTGCCTTCTGCAGTCGGGGTGGGTGTACTTGTTAACCCTGATAACACAATTCTTGCAGCAGGAGGTTTCATCATTCAACTCTTACCAGGTACGTCAGAAGAGACGGTCACATTGATTGAAGAGAAAATCAATAATATGACACCTGTTTCTAAGTTGATTGAAAGAGGCTTAACGCCAGAGGAACTTTTGACAGAAATCCTTGGAGAAGGCAATGTTAAGGTTCTCGAAACTATGCCGATAGAGTTCAAATGTACATGTTCAAAAGAGCGCTTTGAACAAGCGATCATTTCTTTGGGGGAAAAAGATATCACAGAAATTATCGAAGAAGACGGTCAAGCAGAAACGCACTGTCACTTCTGTAATGCCAAATATCTTTTCAGTAAAGAGGAATTAGAGGCAATGAGGGAGCAAGTAAAAGGCTAGGGGGCACATATGAACGAAAAGCGGAGATTAAAACAAAAGTGGGTATGGAATATCATCTTTGGCCTCGTGATTATCAATTGCCTCACTCTAGCTTTAGTGGTAAAGCAGGCTTTCTCTTTAAGAGAGGCATCTGATGCAAGTGCATTTGTTAACGGTCAGGCAAATATCGTCGCAACGGTAGGGGATACGGTCATTACGAGAAAAGATATGCTAGAGGAACTAGAAGGTATGTATGGGCAGGAAATGCTCACGAAAATGGTTAATAATGAAGTGGTCAAACAAATAGCCAAGAAATATAAGGTAATGGTTTCGGAACAGTCTGTCGACAGAGAATGGAAAATGATCAAAACGATGTACAGCCGTTCTCCTTTGCATACGAATACCTCTGAAGAGCTGGTGAAGGAACAAATACGTTCTAGTTTATTGCTTGAAGAACTGCTTGTAAAGGATGTCAACATACCAGAAGCTGAATTGCAAAGTTATTATGAAGAAAACAAGCAGCTCTATACGATTGAGGACTCTTTTCATCTCTCGCATATTATCGTCGAGACGAAAGATGAGGCAGATGCTGTTGTAAAAGAATTAGAGGATGGCTCCAATTTCACATCGCTTGCGATGGAAGTTTCAACGGATGAGTTAACGGCAAACCAAGGAGGCGATCTTGGATTCTTAACACATGAATCGCAAGTTTACCCGAATGTCTATTTGACAGAAGCTGCAAACTTAAAAGAGAAAACGTGGAGCGAACCCATTTCTATTGATGAAAAGTATGCCATTATTTACCTGCACGAAAAAATGGATGGCGTCACGTATTCGTTTGAAGAAGTAAAAGACCAGATTCGTCGACACCTTGCGATGGAACATATGGATGGATCAGTAGACGCGTCCATCTTCTGGGATGAGGTTGGTGTGGAGTGGAACCTTCCCTCTGCACAATAGGTCGAACCAAATAAATTGACAATTCAGATTTAATGGTGTTAAATGGGATTAATCCGACCAAAACACTAAGTTTTAAAGACAGGGGGAAAAATAATGGTACGAGTAGCAAATTCTATTGATGAGTTAGTCGGGAAGACTCCCGTCGTAAAGCTGAATCGAATTGTAGAAGAAGACATGGCTGATGTGTATTTGAAGCTTGAATTTATGAATCCGGGCAGCAGTGTCAAAGATCGTATTGCCCTAGCAATGCTGAATGCTGCGATAGAAGAAGGTAAATTAAAAGAAGGCGACACGATCATTGAGCCTACTAGTGGGAATACCGGGATAGGGCTTGCAATGATTGCGGCAGCTAAAGGGCTGAAGGCTATTCTCGTTATGCCTGAGACGATGAGCTTGGAGAGAAGGAACCTCCTGCGTGCATATGGAGCAGAACTAGTACTTACGCCAGGTCCAGAGGGCATGGGCGGAGCGATTCGTAAAGCGGAAGAATTGGCAAAGGAAAAAGGTTTATTCATGCCTCAGCAGTTCAATAATCCGGCAAACCCTGAGATTCACCGTAATACGACAGGAAAAGAGATCGTCGAGCAATTTAGCGACGGGCTGGATGCCTTTGTATCCGGAATTGGAACAGGCGGTACCATTACAGGTGCTGGCGGTGTCTTAAAGGAAGCATTCCCGGGTATTAAGATTGTGGCGGTGGAGCCGGCAGATTCTCCGGTCCTTTCCGGTGGTAAACCAGGACCTCACAAAATTCAGGGAATCGGTGCAGGATTTGTTCCTTCTATCTTGGATACAAACATCTACGACCAAGTTATTACCGTGAAAAACGAAGAAGCGTTTGAATATGCACGACTTGCTGCTAAACGAGAAGGGTTGCTTGGAGGTATCTCTTCCGGAGCTGCTATTTCAGCGGCCTTACAAGTAGCCAAAGAGCTTGGAAAAGGCAAAAAGGTGCTAGCCATTATCCCAAGTAACGGGGAACGCTATTTAAGCACACCATTATATCAATTTGAAGAATAGGTTATCTTAAGGGGAACAGTATGTTGAGCTGTTTCCCTTTTTCTTTTATCGTGCATCAGAGTGTAATTTTCATGTAATATAAAGGTAGTATGCAATTTAGGAGCGTGACAGCAAGAATGCAAAAGGTGCCTGTAGGAATTAAGCTAACGTTAAATGAGAATCAATGGTTTGCAACATATAAAACACTTGCGAAGGACAAGCCGTATCACGTCCTATTAGAGAGTGGACGTGGGGGGAGATATCATATTATCGGGCTCGATCCAATCGCCTCCATTCAAGGGAAAGGACAGGAGCTGCACATCGATTATCTCAACGGGAAAAAAGAAAAGAGGACTGGAAATCCATTATCTCTGTTACAAGAGGTCATTTCTGAGCGTTCTATTCAAAAACTACAAGGTTTTCCTGACTTTACAGGCGGAGCGATCGGCTATCTGACATATGATTGCGTCAGGTACATTGAGCGTTTGCCTCAAATCGCGGAGGATGATTTGGCCTTGCCTGACCTATATTTCTTGTTATTTGATGATGTGTTTGTCTATGACAAGCAAGAGAGTGTGCTCTATTTGATCAGCCATGCTCCACAAGGACAAGAAGAGGCCGCTAAAACAAGACTGGAATTATATAAAAAGCAATGGGAACAGCCGATGGAAGAAGAAGCGATCTATCCTTACACGCCAAAGAGACAACCGGTCGATAAAAGGGAGGTCTCTTTTACAGAAGAGGATTTCATAAAAGCGGTGAAAAAGGTTCAAGCATATATTGCACAAGGCGATGTCTTTCAAGTGAATCTCTCTGTCAGGCAGGGAGAACCACTTATGACCCATCCAATGGAAGTTTATTCGTCCTTGAGAAAGATCAACCCTTCTCCATATATGGGGTATTTGCAATTTCCTGATTTCCAGCTGGTCAGCGGTTCTCCTGAACTTTTGGTCAAGAAAAAAGGTAATGTGGTAAGTACGAGGCCGATAGCGGGTACAAGATCCAGGGGGATGACGGATGAAGAGGACCAAAGGCTTGCACAAGAGCTAATTGATAATGAGAAAGAGCGTGCCGAACATGTCATGCTGGTGGATCTTGAGCGGAACGACCTGGGCCGGGTCTGCGAATACGGTACGGTAGAAGTGAATGAATTCATGGCGATTGAAAAGTATTCCCATGTCATGCATATCGTGTCCAATGTTCAAGGCGTTTTAAAAGAGGAAAAGAATATTTCTGATATTATCGAGGCGACCTTTCCAGGCGGTACGATAACTGGTGCGCCAAAGGTGAGGACGATGGAGATTATAGAAGAACTTGAGCCGGTTAGACGTTCTGTATATACTGGTTCCATAGGGTGGATTGGCTATGATGGGGAAATGGAACTTAATATCTCCATCCGGACGATGATTGCCAAAGACGGCATGGCCTATGTACAGGCTGGCGCTGGAGTGGTCATTGATTCTGTGCCGAAGCGGGAATATAAGGAGTCCTTAAAGAAAGCCGCGGCCCTGTGGAAAGCAAAAGAGCTGAGTGAAGAAGAGGTAAAAAAACGAGCAGAGGTGAGAGTATGATCTTAATGATCGATAATTATGATTCATTTACGTACAATTTGGTGCAATACTTAGGAGAGCTTGGAGAGGAGTTAGTGGTAAAGCGAAATGACGAAATTACCATTGAGGAAATCGAAGCGCTCGACCCTGAATTTTTAATGATATCTCCTGGTCCTTGTTCACCGAATGAGGCAGGAATTAGCTTAGAAGTAATCAAGCATTTTGCCGGCAAAAAGCCTATTTTTGGTGTGTGCCTTGGACATCAATCCATTGCCCAAGTTTTTGGCGGAGACGTGATACAGGCTGAAAGATTGATGCATGGAAAGACGTCTGAAATGCATCATGATGGAAAAACGATTTTCCGAACACTAGCAAACCCTTTTGTTGCGACAAGATACCATTCTTTGATTGTAAAAAAAGAAACACTTCCCGAATGCTTTGAGATAACCGCATGGACAGATCAAGATGAAATCATGGCCATTCGTCATAAGGAGCTGCCAATCGAAGGAGTTCAATTTCACCCGGAATCCATCATGACTTCAGTAGGAAAAGAACTATTGCGCAACTTCATTGCCACCTACTCATCCAAAAAGGTATAACATGATTGTTTATAAGGATGGAAGCTGGCAGGCGATTGAAGAGACAAATGTATCTGTCATGGATCATGGTTTTCTGTACGGAGTGGGGCTTTTTGAAACATTCCGTACGTATAATGGTGTCCCGTACTTGTTTCACGATCACCTGAAGCGTTTAAAGGACGGATTAGAGTCCGTTTATATAGAGTGGAACCATAGAGATGAGCAACTACGGGAATTAGTATCGGAAGCATTGGAGAAAAACGGTTTAAGGGACGGTGTAATCCGGCTGAATGTTACGGCTGGCATCAGTAACTGGGGGCTTCCGACTGAAATGTACCGGGCCCCGTCCTTGTTGTTGTTCACAAGACCCGCACCTGAACACAATCCATCGAGTAAGAATGCGGTAATGTTGAACAGAAGACGCAATACTCCTGAAGGTGATACGAGGTTAAAGTCTCACCATTACTTAAATAATCTCCTAGGTAAAAGGGAATTAGGAGACCGGCCGGATGTAGAGGGAATCTTTCTTACAGAGGAAGGGTTTGTGGCAGAGGGCCTTGTCTCTAATATCTTTTGGATAAAAGGGGACACAATCTATACCCCGAGCATTTCGACGGGGATCTTAAATGGCGTGACGCGAAAGTTCATCCTTCATTTATGCTCCCTAATCAACCTGGAAGTAAAGGAAGGGAAGTTTCTGCAAAAGGAACTTTTTAAAGCCGATGAGGTGTTCATCACTAATTCCACCCAGGAAATAATACAGATTGCTAAACTGGATGACACAGTATTTTCTACGG
This sequence comes from Sutcliffiella horikoshii, assembly GCF_020524325.1. GTDB lineage: Bacteria > Bacillota > Bacilli > Bacillales > Bacillaceae_I > Sutcliffiella_A > Sutcliffiella_A horikoshii_D. The sequence goes on along the minus strand of NZ_JAIVKY010000017.1, from coordinate 5,076 downwards.
TGAATTCATCGTGGCTCACTTGTCTGAAGGATTTGTATAAACAGAGTACCGAACAACAATTGATGTCCTATCAACAGGTAAAGAAGGTAGATTGGAAAAATGGGAAATACGAACTTATATCAAACGAAGCTGACATGTGGACGATATAACCTGCCGCTGGGTGAAAAAACCTTAATCATGGGGATCTTAAATGCCACTCCCGATTCTTTTTCCGATGGCGGGAAATACAATGAAGTGGAAAGGGCAGTTCTGCGCGCAAAGGAACTGGTGGAACAAGGTGCGGACATCCTTGATATTGGCGGGGAATCGACCAGGCCCGGCGCCGAGAAAGTGAGCCTTGAGCAGGAACTGGAGCGGGTCATTCCGGTTATACAGGCTATTTCGAAGGAAGTGCAAGTGCCTATTTCCATTGACACCTATAAGGCGGAAGTTGCAAAGCAGGCAGTACAGGCAGGTGCCCACATTATCAATGACGTATGGGGGGCAAAGGGAGACCCTGACATGCCCGCTGTTGCAGCCGAGCTTCAAGTACCGATCATCCTTATGCAAAACAGGAAAGAGCGGGACTACCACCAATTGATTCCGGATATGATCAGTGATTTGTTTGAGAGCATTACATTGGTCAAACGTGCCGGGGTGAAAGATAAAAACATTATCTTGGACCCAGGTATAGGATTTGCCAAAACTTTTGAAGACAATATAGAAGTGATGCAAAAGCTCGACCATTTCCATACACTTGGTTACCCGCTGTTGCTTGGTACATCAAGAAAAAGATTTATCGGCCATGTGTTAGATCTTCCGGCCGAGGAGAGAATGGAAGGGACCGGGGCCACTGTGTGCCTTGGCATACAGAAGGGCTGTCACATTGTCCGTGTCCATGATGTCAAAGAGATTGCACGTATGGCAAAGATGATGGATGCTATGCTTTTAGAGGGAGGGCTTACCAATCGATAAAATTTATGTGAATCAGATGAAATTCTATGGCTATCATGGCGTATTTCCGGAAGAGACGAAACTTGGCCAACGGTTTATGATTGATCTGACGGTAGAGCTTGATTTATCCAAAGCAGGTAAAACAGATGACCTTACCCAGTCGGTGAACTATGCAGATCTATATAATACATGTAAAAAAGTAGTCGAGGGTGAAACGCACAAATTGGTGGAAACTGTTGCGGAAAGAATAGCAGAGGAAATTCTGTCGTCCTTTGAACTGGTTAAAAGTTGTACTATTAAAGCAATCAAGCCGGACCCGCCGATTCCCGGACACTATGAATCTGTCGCTGTAGAAATTACGAGGGGCCGCTCATAATGAATACAGCCTATATTGCCCTGGGGTCCAATCAAGGAAATCGTGCCGGGTACCTTCAAGATGCAGTGGACAAAATCCATCAACATGACAAGATACTATTAGAGAAGGAATCATCCATCTACGAAACAGATCCTGTCGGCTATACAGAACAGGACAAGTTTTTAAATATGGTAATTAAAGTAAAAACCGAGTTGACTCCTATTGATTTATTAAAGGTATTACAGGGATTCGAGCATTTTTTTGGCAGGAAAAGAGAGGTCCGCTGGGGTCCGCGTACTTTAGACCTTGACATTTTATTGTATAACCAAGAAAATATTGAAACAGAAGAGCTTATTATCCCTCATCCGAGAATGTGGGAAAGAGCTTTTGTTTTTGTTCCTTTAATGGAGATTGCGGAAAATAATGATCTGCCAATAGAGATAGATAGAAAAGAACTTCTTGCACAACAAGATAGAGAAGGGGTACATGTATGGAAGCCGAAAAGTGGGGAAGACGTATCCGGGCTTACCGAAAGCTGAAAGGATATACCCAGGAATCATTTGCAAAAAATCTTCATATATCAGTCTCTGTACTAGGAGAGGTTGAACGGGGAAACCGCGTTCCTTCAGAGGAGCTTGTTCAGTCGATTGCCAAGGAACTGAATATCACGGTGAAGGAACTTGAACCACCAGAACTAACCAGGGAGGAGGTCAAAAACTGATGTTGAAAATCGGCGATATCACCATGAAAAACCAAGTGGTCTTAGCGCCAATGGCAGGAGTATGTAATGCCGCGTTCCGCTTGACGGTTAAGGAATTTGGAGCGGGCCTTGTCTGTGCCGAAATGGTGAGTGATAAAGCGATTCTCTATAAAAATGCCAAAACAATGGGCATGCTTTATATTGATGAGCGTGAGAAACCACTAAGCTTGCAAATCTTCGGAGGCGAGAAAGATACGCTTGTGGAAGCGGCGAAATTCGTGGACAAAAACACGACAGCAGACATTATTGATATCAATATGGGATGCCCGGTACCAAAGATCGTCAAGTGTGACGCAGGTGCCAAATGGCTGCTTGATCCAAACAAAATTTATGAGATGGTGGCAGCTGTTGTAGATGCAGTCGACAAGCCGGTCACGGTTAAAATGCGCACAGGATGGGATGAAGATCACATCTTTGCGATTGAAAATGCCCGTGCCGTTGAACGCGCAGGCGGGCAAGCGGTAGCAGTCCATGGCCGTACTAGAGTCCAAATGTATGAGGGACACGCAGACTGGGACATCATTAAGCAGGTAAAAGAATCTGTTAACATTCCTGTCATTGGAAACGGAGACGTTCAAACTCCTCAAGATGCAAAAAGAATGCTTGAGGAAACGGGAGTGGACGGTGTCATGATTGGTCGCGCGGCACTCGGAAACCCATGGATGATTTACAGTACGGTACAATACTTGGAAACAGGAAAGCTTGTCGGGGAACCATCTGTTCGTGAAAAAATGGACGTGTGTAAGCTGCACCTTGACCGTCTTATTGACCTTAAAGGGGAAAATACAGCAGTGCGCGAAATGCGCAAACATGCCGCGTGGTACTTAAAAGGCATCCGTGGCAACGCATTAGTTCGTAACTCTATTAATGAATGCAACACAAGAATGGATCTTGCAAGTCTGCTTGATAACCTTGTAGAAGAGTCTGAGGAAAAAGAAGCACTGGCTTCCCAAGTGATCTAAACGACGCCAGGCCACTGTACCCCAAAAACACGATGGAACTGCCAGTAAGTTGCTACTGGCAGTTTTAGCTTTATTTATAGTTGGAAAGTCTATATGATAGATAAAAGAAAAGCTGCTACATAATGGAGTAGATAAATTACTAGTTGGAGTTGAATAAAATGAGTGAAGAATTAAACTTGAATGACCAGTTAATGGTTAGGAGAGAAAAATTACAAAAACACCGAGATAAAGGATTAGATCCGTTCGGAGCTAGATTTGAGCGCACAAATGATTCCAAAGAACTGATTAACCAATACGGAGAAATCGAAAAAGAACAATTGGACGAGCAGGAAATTGCTGTAACGCTAGCTGGTCGCATCATGACAAAGCGCGGCAAAGGAAAAGCGGGCTTTGCGCATATCCAGGACCTTACCGGCCAAATCCAACTATACATCCGTAAAGATGCAGTAGGAGATGAAGCATACGAAATCTTCAACTCTGCAGATATCGGCGACATTGTCGGAGTAACAGGTTTTGTTTTTAAAACAAAAGTAGGCGAGCTTTCTATTAAAGCGACTTCGTTTGAACTGCTTACAAAAGCATTGCGCCCACTGCCTGAGAAGTATCACGGACTTAAAGATGTGGAACAGCGTTACCGTCAACGCTATCTTGATCTAATAACAAACCCAGAGAGCAGAGAAACGTTCATCGCTCGCTCTAAGATCATCCAAGCGATGCGCCGTTACCTAGACGACCATGGTTACTTAGAAGTTGAAACGCCAATGATGCACTCTATCGCTGGTGGAGCATCAGCACGTCCGTTCATTACCCATCACAACACATTAGATATGACGTTATACATGCGTATTGCGATTGAGCTTCATCTAAAACGCCTGATTGTCGGCGGCTTAGAGAAAGTTTATGAAATCGGCCGTGTATTCCGTAACGAAGGTGTATCTACTCGCCATAACCCTGAATTCACCATGATTGAACTATATGAAGCGTACGCGGACTATAAGGATATCATGAGCCTGACAGAGAACCTTGTTGCGCACATTGCCAAGGAAGTGTTAGGCAGCACGAAGGTTCAGTATGCCGACAGCGAAATTGATCTGACACCTGAGTGGAAGCGACTGCACATGGTAGATGCAGTTAAAGAAGCGACAGGGGTAGACTTCTGGCAACAGATGACAGACGAAGAAGCACGTGCTCATGCAAAAGAACACGGCATTCAAATTACCGAACATATGCAGTTCGGCCATATCTTGAACGAATTCTTCGAGCAAAAAGTAGAAGAGACGCTTATTCAACCTACATTCATTTATGGACACCCAGTGGAAATTTCTCCACTAGCCAAGAAGAATGCAGAAGACCCACGCTTTACAGATCGTTTTGAATTGTTCATTGTAGGCCGTGAGCATGCAAATGCCTTCACAGAGCTTAACGATCCAATCGATCAAAAAGAGCGTTTCGAAGCGCAGCTTAAAGAAAAAGAACAAGGTAATGACGAAGCGCATGAAATGGATCACGACTTCATCGAGGCATTAGAATACGGTATGCCGCCAACAGGTGGACTTGGTATCGGTATCGACCGCCTTGTAATGTTACTGACAAACTCTCCTTCTATTAGAGATGTATTGTTATTCCCGCAAATGAGACACCGCTAATTCCATATAGTAACGCCGCGCTGATTATTGACAGCGTGGCGTTTTTGTTAAGTGTTGGTGATTAGGGGATGCTGTTGAATAGAGCGTGAAACAAGCACTGAATAATGAGACTATTACAACATTATCATTTAACGAAAATAATCGAAAAAACCTATTGCCTTTGTATGCTAGCGATGGTATATTAATATTCGTTGTCACAAACGACATCGTTTCTACCGAAAAAAAGAAATGAAAAAAGTTGTTGACACAAACCAATTGATTTGGTAAGATAATAAAGTCGCCTTGAGAGAGACGACGGAGTAAATGATCTTTGAAAACTAAACAAAACAACAGCGTCATAACGTCGGTTCTTCGGAACACGACAAAATGATTTAAGTAAGACAAGCTAGCAAATTTTGAGCAAAAGCTCAGACTCTTTAT
>NZ_JAIVKY010000016.1 GCF_020524325.1 Sutcliffiella horikoshii | reverse complement strand
AGGTCCGCTCGACTTGCATGTATTAGGCACGCCGCCAGCGTTCGTCCTGAGCCAGGATCAAACTCTCCAATAAAGAGTCTGAGCTTTTGCTCAAAATTTGCTAGCTTGTCTTACTTAAATCATTTTGTCGTGTTCCGAAGAACCGACGTTATGACGCTGTTGTTTTGTTTAGTTTTCAAAGATCATTTTCATCAACTTGCCGCTCAGAAGCGACTTTATTAATGTAACACATCGAGCAAGTTAATGTCAACATGTTTTTTTATTTTTTGTCTTGCAAGCGTTTATGTATCTCGCAGCGACGAATAATAATATACCACGGATTTTCTTTTACCGTCAACTACTTTTATAAAGTTTTTTTTATTTGTTTTCCTGGCGTACTTTCATCTTTATATAAGTGTTGGTTGAACAAATAAAAAGCCACAGTATCTGCGGCTAATTAATAATGTCCTTATAAGGATTCCCTTTCTCTAAAGACAGCTTTGGATCGGATATATTTCATACACTCTGTTGGCGGTGCGATACGGGTGAACATTTTGTATAGAATTTGATATCGTTCTTCCATGGCATGCTTTACTACTCTATCAATGCGATGATCATCAAAGTCGTGTAAGAGTTCTTCTAGTTCTCTTTTTAACAAGTATTCCATTTCTTTCACTTCTTTATTGTTTAACAACATCCCTAACATTTCTTCACCTCTAAAAAATACTTTATAGTGTATTTTTTCCACCAAACCGGTTTTTATGAAACATTTTCCTAAATATTTTTTGCATAAGATTTGTCCTACTGAATATTTATGAGAGTAGATACTGTGGACAAGGGGGCTAAGCATGACTAATTTCTATGTTATTAACGGAAGAAAGCTTAAGCAATTATCCATCATCATTTTGGCGGCATTCTTCACTGCAGGGATTTTATATATAGAAAACTTTTCTAACCAGCCGGTGTTTTCGACCAAGGATGGGCCACGTGCAATTTATAAGGGAGAAGGCAGTACTAAGGAGGTCGCATTGTCCTTTGATATTAGCTGGGGAGATGAAAAGGCGCTTCCCATATTGGATTTATTAAAACAAAATAGCGTAACCGGCGTGACATTCTTCTTATCTGCTTCATGGGCGGAGAGGCATCCTGATATCGTGAAACGGATTGTGGAAGATGGACATGAGATTGGGAGCATGGGGTATGCCTATGAAAATTATCGGGACCTTGAAGACTTGAAAGTGAAGAGGGATATTTTAAAATCTTTGGATGTATTTGAGAAGCTAGAGGTCAAGAAGGTCAATTTGCTTCGACCGCCTAAAGGGGCTTTTGATAAGCGCGTACTTGAGATTGCCAATTCACTCGGATTTACTGTGGTACATTGGAGTGTTGATTCTCATGACCTGATCAACCCGGGGAAAGAAATTATCGTGGACAATGTGACAAAGAACTTAAGCAATGGGGATATCGTTCTTCTTCATGCATCAGACTCTGCCAAACAAACAGAGGACGCTTTACCAGAGATTATTCAGTACATTAAAGAAAAAGGATATGAAATAAGCAGCGTAACAGAACTGATCAACAACACGAAAGCCAAAAGCAAAGAAGTACAATAACTCACAAAAAACGGCGCCTCCCCAAATCGGAGAAGCGCCGTTTTTTCTTATTTTGCTGCAGAGGTTTTATTTAACCGGTGCAACAATAGTAGCTGATAAGAATTACATGCTAATAAAGGGAACAGCATGAATAACAGCCAACCAGGTTCATTTTCCCTAAGTGCTGGGAACCACTCAATCGTTGTTACCACTACCATAAAGAACAACGCAGGAATGAATGCGTGTTTATTGGTTTGAGCCTTTTTCACATACGCTACGATCAGGCCGTACACTAAAAGAAAAATTGGAAATGCGAAATAAGGAAGTAAGGAATCTCCTTCGTTTGCAAAAGATATATAACGGAAATACACAAGATCAAATAAAACAAAAATGATCAACACCAATTGCACGGCACTCCAAAGGGATTTAAAGATCCCCAAACCGAATCGGTGAATGGTCAAGTAAGCAAAGAAACCCATTTGACTGATGATGCTGAATATCAAACCTACTCCAATGTACCAAGCGATGATGGATAGGAATTGAAGGTATTCTCCATTTGCAAATTGTGCTGTATGTTGATCCCAACGGACTATGAACGCAACAATAACGGTTGTTACCGCTCCGACTAGTAGCGTGGAAAGAAATAATCGAACCCAATTACGACTGTTCACTTTCTTTTCCTCCATTTAACACAGATTAAAGACACTAGTTTACATTTTACCAATGTAACCAGTAAAAATCCATAATCCGTACCATGCAAATTTGTATATTTGATTAACTTTGTCACATATTAATCGTATGAAATACATGTTGGAAGGAGTTTTCTTGATGAAAAGCTACCTTTTGCCGCCACTCCTTCTTTCCCTCCTTCTTACTGGTTGTGCAGAGAGTGAAAAAGGCGGTCAAATGGATTACGACGAAACCAAAAAAATGGTTGTTGATATATTAAAGACAGACGACGGTAAAAAAGCGATTGAAGAAATCATGGCTGATGATAAGATGAAAGCTAACTTTGTCTTGGATCAGGAAGTCGTTACAAAATCAATTGAGCAGACATTGGACAGCGAAAAAGGCGTAGAATTTTGGAAAAAGGCGTTTGAAGATCCTAAGTTTGCCGAGACTTTTGCAAAGAGCATGCAAAAAGAGCATGAGAAGCTTATTAAGGATTTAATGAAGGATCCTGAATATCAGGCTATGATGGTTCAGATTCTGCAAGATCCTGAAATGGAAAAGCAAATGATTACCGTGATGAGCGGGCAGGAATATAAAAAACACCTTCAAAAAGTAATCACCGAAACTTTTGAGAGTCCTTTGTTTAAGGCCAAACTACAAGACCTATTGCTAAAAGCCGCTTCAGAAATGCAAGGCGGGCAAGGACAAGGTGGCGGTGGTCAAGGCGGAGAAGGTGGTAGTGGCTCAGAAGGCGGGCAAGAGTCCGGCGGCGGTTCAGAGGGTGGATAAAAAAACAAGCAGACCCACATATGTAACGGGGTCTGCTTGTTTTATTACGCTAATTCCACCACTTTTGAAGCGATGCTCAAATATATTTTTCCTAGATCATGGTCTTGTTGGTAGATGGATGGTGCAAAGTCATCGTCATTCCAGTCAGGTTGTTGTAATGGAAGTTGTCCAAGAAGCGGCGCCTGCAACTCTTCTGCCAGCTTGTCTCCGCCACCTTTTCCAAATACATACTCTTTCTCACCTGTTTTCTTGCTTTCAAAGTAAGCCATGTTTTCAATAACACCGATTACTTCATGGTCCGTTTTAATCGCCATTGCCCCGGCTCTAGCTGCAACAAATGCTGCTGTTGGATGAGGAGTCGTTACGATTAATTCTTTACAGGATGGAAGCATGGAGTGCACATCAAGCGCCACGTCCCCTGTTCCAGGAGGCAAGTCTAGCAGTAGGTAATCTAAGTCTCCCCACTCCACCTCATTAAAGAAACTGTTCAACATCTTCCCAAGCATCGGTCCTCTCCAAATAACCGGTGAGTTGTCCTCTACAAAAAAGCCCATGGAGATTACTTGTACACCGAAGCGTTCCACTGGAATGATCTTTTCGCCGCGCACGACCGGACGTTTCGTAATGCCCATCATATCAGGTACACTGAAGCCGTAGATATCTGCATCAATTAAGCCGACTTTTTTCCCTAGACGCGCTAATGAAACTGCCAGGTTAACGGAAACCGTGGATTTCCCTACGCCCCCTTTACCGGAAGCAATAGCTAAGAAGGTTGTTTTGTTGCTTGATAGCAGCGTTTCTTCCTCTTTAGGAGCTTCCACGCCAAAACGCGCGACTACCTCTTGTGGAAGTTCCATGAAACGCAGACCAACCGTTGCCGCTCCCGCTTCTTTTAAAAGATTAACGATGGTACTTTGGAGCTGCATTTGCTCTGCCGTACCAGTCTTGGCAAGTGCCACCTTCACACTGACATGATTCTTTTCTTCCTTGATGGAGATTTCTTGAATCGCGTTTGTTTCTTCAAATGTTCTATGTAAAAACGGATCATGTAGATCTTTTAATAACTGTACTACTTTAGCTTCTGTTAACAAAGTGACCCCACCCTTATGTGTTAATAGTCTATTTTCAGAATTGAATTCGTTTACAATTTTAGTATAACATATAGACCACATGAATTTATCGATATGTGCCTATAAAAAATCCCCCTTTTTCGTTATTGAGGGGGATCGGGTAATTCTTCTTCATTTGTATAATGACGCATCACTCCATTATAAATGGAAGCCGCTAATGATTTCTGATATTCTTCTGTATTTAGCAATGCACGTTCGGCAGGGTTGGACAAGAAACCAACCTCCACTAAAGCCCCAGGTATCTCAGCGTTTTTTAAGATAAAAAGCGTATTCATTGATTTAGCATAACGGTCTGTGTTTTCAAGGTTGACCCTGAACTCTTCTTGGATGAACTTTGCCAAGCGTTCGTTTTCCTTATGTTTCGTCCCATGGTAGAAGGTTTGTGCCCCTCTCCATCTTGGTGACGGGATGGCGTTCAGGTGAATGCTGAGAAAAAGATCTCCATCAGATTCGTTAATCATCTCAATTCGCTTACGCAAATCCTCTACTTTTCTGCGGCTATATCCTTTTGTCGCAGGATCTGCAAGGTCTACATCCTCTTCTCTCGTCATCAATACCAATGCCCCTTGCTCCTGAAGGTAATCCTTCACATAACGGGACACTTCAAGGGCCACGTCTTTTTCTAATATCTCCCCACCGACGGCTCCTCCATCAGGTCCGCCGTGACCAGGATCAAGGATGATAATCTTCCCGCTCAATGGCAGACTCCACTGTTCCCATGTGTCTTTTGAAAACAATTGATATTGAAAAACGGCGGTCACCGTTAAGATTACCGTAAGAAAAGCCCAGAATTTCCACCTTTGCATATGTACCCCTCCCGCATGTCCACTCTTTACACTATATGGGACAAGGGGGAAGTTTATGTTAATTAGTGCAACCTCATGCGGTATCTTTTTTCTCCTTTATGAAATCCTTCGCGCCACCAGTAATCAACAAAGGCGTCGCACGTCATATAAAAAGATTCATGAACCATATCATTGTCACCAATCGAACCCCAGTACAAGAAATAATCGTATAAGGTATCAATTAGATATTTCTCTTCGACATGGCAACGCGTCTTTACCTGCTCTGCATTTTCACCGTAATACCCAAACTTACTATATGAAGCACCAAGAAGATAAGCTTCAATTGCTACATCAAGACAGCCCTCTTCTATGGCAGTTACCTGTTTTTTGTTCTTTAAGTATGGCGAGAAAAAATCCTTCACCTTTGTCCGTAAAACCTCGAGTGAAATCTCGCGCAGCATCTTGCGCTCATATTTCATCTGCTTTTCTCTGCGCTTTTCCTTGAAGGTTGTTACTACAGTCATCTCTTTCACACCCTTTCCCGATTAGTTTCCTAATGGGCGAGGGCTTTCATGCGTACAAAGAATGAGTACGTTTTTCCAAGTCAGATATTGGGACATTTGAGATCCGCCTTTTTTGGGGGAATTTCATAGAACGAGCAACAATCTCTGCATATAGTGATATAAGCATTATCATAAAAGGAGGTGATAGTAGTGATGTTAAGAAAACCTATACTTTATTATAGTTCAGATAATAGCATCAGTTCAGAAGAAGCGGGCAATAATCAGCAATCAGCAAATGTACAAACCAATATTAAAAATGTTTCTGTTACAACAAATGAGATGGATGAAAACACATTAAGAGAGTTTAAAGCTTCTTTAAAAGCCGAAATGAATACGCTAAAACAAAATCTTAAGCGGATGAGAAAAGACATGAAAGATAATAATAGCCATACAAATAGTCAAACCACTTCAGGAAATGGCAACGGGCCCCAGGTACAAGTTCAAAAAGGAGAAAGTACACCTTTAAGTGGCGAAGCTTTAGAAAAACTTTTAAACGACATGAAAGAAATGAGCTTGTCCCTCATTAAGGATTTCAGTGAAATGAAAGATGATTTTATAAACGATTTAAATGTAACAGTGAACGTAACAGTGAACGAGGACGAACAAGCAGAAGAAAAAGATGAGGACAATAAGTAAGAATAACCGGCAAAAACACCCTTTTCCTCATAAAAAAGAGAGGCTTCGTAATTCTAGCCCCTCTTTTTTAAGCCTTTAACTCACTGTAACCGCAGTAATTGCACAAAGTGAAAAAACATATATTGTGTCCTCAGTGGTATTTGTTAGATAAACTAGGCAGTCTTTCACCAGAAGCACCGTCAAGTCTGCTAATTCTGCATCTACCCCATTAATGAAAAGTTCAGCCGTTAACTGTTGGGGAAATCTACGGGCGGCATCCAATTCTTCTCCAATGGCACTTGCACAACAAGAGCAGTCACATTTCCCTTTATCTTGCGAGCAACCTGCATTCAGGTTGTTGATATAATCCTGTATCAAAGTGAATAGCTCACCTGGAGGATCTTCTTCATCTTCTGTCACACTTAACCCTGCAACTTTACATAACTGTGCAGCTGTTATCGGCCCTGTTTCTCCTTCATCACGAAATCTAATGAGGAAACAGCTTTCTACATCTGTTATTATTTGGTCGTCTATAGGATTACCTAACCCTGTAGCACTTGCTAAATAAATGTCAACTCCCTCTTCTACATCTAATGAGCGTTGTGTGTCTCTTACAAAGCATAAAAATTCCGAGAGTGCTTCAGTACAACAGTCACACTCTTTGGATTTTCTCTTGTCTTTTCTACAGTCTTTATGATCAAAGGATTTTGTACAAAACGGGGAATCCGGGCAGCAATTGCATTTATGCACCGGGAATGGGAATGGGTACGGAAAAGGCATAAAATCACCACACTTTACATTTACATTTACTCCACTAACATCGATAGGTGTCGAAATGGACTGATTATTTTGTAACGGAGAGATATTGGTATGCCCTTCATTTGTCTGATCTCCATTTCTTTGATTTCCATGTCTTTGAAGTTGATTTTGAGGACCTTGAAATGCATTTTGAGTAGCCTCTGGACCATCTTGGATAACCACCTGTCCTTCTTGTACAGGAGTCGCCTCACTATCCTGAACTTGAACAGGAATCTGAACTTGACATTGATCTTGCTCCGACTTCTGGCTTTTGAAGGAACAGCAGCATTTATCTGAATGTTGGAAGCACTTACTACAATGTCCCATTATTTCACCACCTTTCCTTACAGTGTATGCACACCATATAGACATGCTATGGTTATATACCTATATAGACCATACAGAAATTCTTAACGGCCGGTTCATTCAACAAAGATGATCTGATGGGGATATGTAAAGTAGGACTGCATAGGTGGAGGTTAGCAGCATAAAAAAACCCCTGACCGTATAGGCCAGGGGTTTTTCGAAATTGAAAATTAACGTTTTGAGAACTGAGGTGCACGACGAGCGCCCTTAAGTCCGTATTTTTTACGCTCTTTCATACGCGCGTCACGAGTTAGGAACCCTGCACGCTTTAAAGTAGCACGGAACTCAGGATCAGCTTGCAATAATGCACGAGCGATTCCGTGACGGATCGCACCAGCTTGACCAGTGTATCCTCCACCGTCAACGTTTACTAATACATCGTAGTTACCTTCTGTTTCAGTAACTGCCAATGGTTGTTTAACAACGTTACGTAGAGCTTCGAATGGGATGTAGTTTTCGATATCACGATCGTTGATCACGATTTGTCCGTTACCAGGAACTAGACGTACACGTGCAACGGAGCTTTTACGACGACCTGTGCCGTAGTATTGTACTTGTGCCAAAGTTATACCCTCCTTATTAATTAACCGCGAAGTTCGTAAACTTCAGGTTGTTGTGCTTGGTGTGGATGCTCGCTTCCAGCATACACATTCAATTTTTTAGCTTGCTGACGTCCAAGACTTCCTTTTGGAAGCATGCCTTTGATTGCTAGTTCTAACATCTTTGTAGGATAGTTAGTACGCATTTCCAAAGCCGTTCTTTGTTTAAGTCCACCTGGGTGCATTGTGTGACGGTAGTAGATCTTACCGTTCAACTTGTTACCTGTTAAGTGGATTTTTTCTGCATTGATAATGATAACATGATCTCCAGTGTCTACGTTTGGAGTAAAAGTTGGTTTATGTTTACCACGTAAAATGGATGCAACTTCACTTGCAAGACGACCTAAAGTTTGACCTTCAGCGTCAACCACGTACCATTTACGATTAATTTCGCTAGCTTTCGCCATAAACGTTGTACGCATTAAATTTCCCTCCTAAAAAAAATAAAGCTTTTATTTTTCATTTCTTAATATATTTTATTCATCACGATGAAACTCTTCCGGGGCTTGATCGTGGGGTTAAAATACATACCATGTGATATCTTATCTCTTTTTTGCGAGATTGTCAAGAAGATGTTACACCAGGATTAGTTGTCATCATAAACCACGTTCCATAAGTATAAACCGTGTGCTGGTGCCGTTCTTCCAGCCGCTCCCCGATCTCTTGCTTCCAGGATTAAAAAAATATCTCTTGGTAATTTTTTACCTTGTCCAATTTCGAGTAAGGTGCCAACGATAATACGTACCATATTATATAAAAAGCCGTTGCCGATAATACGGAATTCCAGGTCCTCGCCTTTCAAATCCACTTCAAGTGAGTAGATGGTTCTCACCTTATCCTCTACTTCAGTTTTTGCAGAACAAAAGCTCGTAAAGTCGTGTTCGCCAATAAAATATCCACACGCTTCCTTTACAGCTGCCAAATCCAACGAGTAAGGATAATGAAACACCTGATCTCGGTCAAAAACATTAAAGTCCTTTGCCAGGCTCACCTTGTAACGGTATTCCTTTTTTACCACATCAAAACGCGCGTGGAAGTCCCCTGAGACAGACTCTACCCTCTTCACCCAAATATCTTTGGGCAAATGGGCATTCAGCGCCCTCTGCCAGGCTGCATCGGGAATGGTTAAAGGTGAATCATAGTGCAGGACTTGGCCCACTGCATGGACACCTGCATCAGTGCGGCCAGAAGCTGAAACCTTTATCTCTGTCCCCTTATGGATTCGGGACAATGCCTTCTGGACCTCCAGTTGAACTGTGCGCTTCTCCTTCTGAATCTGATACCCTTCAAACCCGGCCCCGTCATAGGTTAGGATACATTTTAATCTATTCATCATATCTAACTCCATTATGTTCGGATAAGAACTAAGATAAACGTTAGTACGGCCAAGGTCACCATCAATAAGGTATCTTTTAGCTGCCATTCTAGCAGGCGGAATTTTGTTCTTCCCTCGCCGCCTTTATACCCGCGCGCTTCCATCGCCGTAGCAAGCTCCTCTGCGCGTTTAAACGCACTGATGAACAATGGGACAAGCAAAGGAACCAACGCCTTTACACGCTCCTTCAGAGGCCCTACGGTAAAGTCAGCACCTCTAGCACTCTGTGCCTTCATGATCTTGTCTGTCTCCTGCATCAAGGTCGGGATGAATCGCAAGGAAATGGACATCATCAGGGCAAGTTCATGAACAGGCACGCCCACCTTTTTAAACGGACCAAATAACGTCTCCATCCCGTCTGTCACCTCAATTGGTGTAGTGGTCAAGGTAAGGATGGTGGTGATTGCGATCAAGAATAAAAAGCGTAAAGAAATAAAGATAGCTTGTATGATGCCTTCTTCGTACACCTGAATAAAGCCTACTTCAAAAAGCAACGTCCCTTCCTTCGTCAAAAAAACATGAAAAAGCATCGTAAAGATGATAATCCAGATGATCGGTTTAAGCCCTTTTAAAATAAAAGGTATCGGTATTTTAGTAAGCAACACGATCGTCAACGTAAAGGCCGCAAGTAACGCGTAGCCCCAAACATTATTGGCAAGAAACACAACCATGACGAAAATAAAGACAAGCAGCAGTTTTGCTCTCGGGTCCATCCGGTGAATAAGAGAGGTCCCCGGAACATAACGACCAATGATTAAATTATTCAAATCCCTCATCCCCCTTTTCCAAGCGGGAGGCGATCGCTTCTGCCACTTCTTCAACAGTCAGACACACTTGGCTGAATTCTTTATTCATACGCAATCCCAGTTCTTTCATAAACAGGACCGTCTCTGGAACATCCAATCCAAGCTTCTTAATTTCCTCCGCCTGGCCGAAAATCTCCCTTGGTGTCCCTTTTAACCCAACAGTCCCTTTGTTCATTACCATGATAGAATCTGCGTATTTTGCCGCATCCTCCATGCTGTGGGTGACAAGGATGGTGGTCAGATTCTGCTCTTTATGCAGTTTATAAAAAAGGTCCATGATTTCTTTGCGTCCTCGTGGATCTAGGCCTGCTGTCGGTTCGTCTAGTACTAGAACCTCCGGCTGCATCGCAAGCACCCCGGCTATCGCCACCCGGCGCATCTGACCCCCACTTAAATCAAACGGGGAAGATTCCAGATACCTATCAGGCAGTCCAACAAGCTTAAGCGCCTCTCTTGCCCGCCTTTTTGCTTCCTCTTCTGGGACACCAAAATTTAGCGGACCAAAGCAAACATCCTTCTCCACGGTTTCATCAAACAGCTGATGTTCAGGAAATTGAAAAACAATCCCTACCTTTTTGCGCAAAGCCTTGATGTTCTTTTCCTTCTTATTAGCATGTAACGTGATATCGCCAACTTGAATGGTGCCGTTTGTAGGTCGTAACAGTCCATTAAGATGTTGTAGCAAGGTAGACTTCCCTGATCCTGTATGACCAATAATGGCGGTGTAAGAGTTCTCAGGAATCATCATATCTACATCATAAAGGGCGACCCTTTCAAAAGGAGTATTCAGCTGATAGCGATGCTCTAAATCCTTGATTGTAATTTGCATAACTCATCCATCAGCCTTTCCCTATTGGTTGGGTCTGTTTCAAACTCCACACCCAACTCTTGCAGTTTATTTGCCAAGATAATTGGAAAAGGCAAATCAAGCCCAATCTCCACAAGCTTATCTCCCATTCGGAAAACTTCATCCGGAGTTCCTTCGCCAAACACTTCTCCGCCGTTCAACACAATAATCTTATCTGCTCTCGCTGCCTCTTCTAAATCATGAGTAATGGATATTACCGTTACTCCCACCTGTTGCCTGAGCTCTTCTATGGTGTCGATTACTTCCTTACGTCCAATAGGATCAAGCATACTTGTAGCTTCATCCAAAATAATAATCGATGGTCGCAGCGCAATTAAACCTGCAATGGCCACACGTTGCTTCTGGCCTCCAGAGAGCTGATGTGGCTCTTGGGTTAAAAAAGATTCCATCCCTACTTTTTCAATCCCCTCAGCCACGCGGGAAATCATCTCTTCGCGGGGGACGCCAATATTTTCTAAACCAAACGCAACATCGTCCTCTACCGTCGAACCTACAAATTGATTATCCGGGTTTTGAAAGACCATTCCTACCTGCCTTCTAATATCCCAAATCGTTTCTTCCGTTAATTCTATCCCCTGAACTATTACAGACCCAACTGTCGGTAGCTGCAAGCCGTTCAGGATTCTAGCTAACGTGGACTTACCGGAGCCGTTATGGCCAACGATCGCTGTCCATTCTCCTTGTTCCACTTTAAGATTAATATTCTTTAACGTATCCTCTTCTTGGTTTGCGTAGCGGAAGGACAAACCCTTCACTTCTAAGATGGCCATCGAAAATACAACTCCTCTCTTCTCCGCTTAACTAACTCTCTCTAATATAGACTTAACCTTCAAAAAAAGAAAATAGGTAGTACAAAAACCCACTGCTCAACATAGCTCAAGAGCATGGGTTAGGTTATACACCCTTGTTGCTTTGCGTTTCAGGTGTTCGCTTTCCGCGGGAAGGTGCTTGAGCCTCCTCACTTCGTTGCGGGGTCTCAACCAACCTTTTCTCCCCCGCTGGAGTCTCACACCTTGCACTCCAAGCAACAGGGAGTTACTGGTTTAAATTCATAGATAGTCGAGACTTTAACCCCTTTTTATGAGATCTCCAAATCTATATTGAATGATATTTACAGCTGGTGATTGGAGCAAAAGGCGTAGACTCCTGCGGGGGAGTAGCGACAATGTTGAGACCCCGCAGGGCGCAGCCCGAGGAGGCTCAAGGTCGCCCCGCGGAAAGCGCAGCCTTTTGCGGAAATCACCAGCGGTGTATCAAACAGTCTTCTAATATAAATAGACAAAAAAATAAAGGGCTTAGATCAGTCATTACAACTGTCCGCCCTTATTTATGACTGACTATAGTAAGTTAAAAGATTCGTTACCTCCTCTTTAACCCACTATCATCTAATATATATTATACAAGTTCAATGATAACCATTGGAGCTCCGTCTCCACGACGAGGTCCAAGTTTCATGATACGAGTGTATCCACCTTGACGCTCTTCATAACGTGGAGCGATATCAGCGAATAACTTTTGAACTGCGTCTTGACCAGTTTCTGCGTTCGCTACTTCATGACGAACGTAAGAAGCTGCTTGACGACGAGCGTGTAAGTCACCACGCTTACCAAGAGTAATCATTTTTTCTACTAAAGAACGTAATTCTTTCGCACGTGCTTCTGTAGTTTCAATGCGCTCACTGATGATCAAGTCAGTAGTCAAGTCACGTAACATTGCTTTACGTTGTGCGCTAGTACGACCTAATTTTCTGTATCCCATGTTGATGTTCCCTCCTTCTGTAGAAAGTCATGAAAGGTTCAAACACATAAAGATGCCTAGTTTTCCAAGTAAAAACTAGTCATCTTTACGCAGGCCAAGACCAAGCTCTTCTAATTTGTGCTTGACTTCTTCTAAAGATTTACGGCCTAAGTTACGAACTTTCATCATATCTTCTTCTGTCTTATTTGCAAGTTCTTGAACAGTGTTGATGCCAGCACGCTTCAGGCAGTTGTAAGAACGAACGGATAGATCTAATTCTTCGATAGTCATCTCTAGAACTTTCTCTTTCTGATCTTCTTCTTTTTCTACCATGATTTCAGCGTTTTGCGCTTCGTCTGTCAATCCTACAAATATATTTAAGTGTTCAGTTAAAATCTTTGCCCCAAGTGCTACTGCTTCTTGTGGACCGTTACTACCATCTGTCCATACATCTAATGTAAGCTTGTCATAGTTAGAGACTTGGCCTACACGTGTATTTTCAACATAATAAGAAACGCGAGAAACTGGAGTGAAAATGGAATCAATCGGAATAACACCGATCGGTTGGTCTTCACGTTTGTTTCCGTCCGCTGGTACATATCCACGACCGCGCTTTGCAGTGAAACGGATACGTAGGTGAGCGTCCTTCGCTAACGTAGCGATATGAAGGTCAGGGTTAAGGATTTCAACATCGCTGTCATGAGTAATGTCAGCAGCTGTTACAGCTCCTTCACCTTGTACATCGATCTCTAACGTCTTCTCATCATCTGAATAGATTTTTAATGCTAGCTTCTTAACGTTCAAAATAACTGTTGTAACATCTTCAACGACGCCTTCAATTGTTGAGAACTCATGCAGTACACCATCTATTTGGATAGATGTTACAGCGGCACCAGGAAGTGAGGATAAAAGAATACGACGTAAGGAGTTACCCAAAGTTGTTCCATATCCACGCTCAAGTGGCTCGACGACGAATTTACCATAGTTGGCGTCATCGCTGATTTCAACCGTTTCGATTTTTGGTTTTTCGATTTCTAACATTCATAACCCTCCTTCAAAACGTCGAAACCCCGGAAAGACATAGAATGTCTTACCGAAATTCCCCATAGGTATGTCCCGATTGTGCACAACAACAACATTTAATTATCTCTGTATATTTTTAAACTGTATCATCAGCCATTATTGACATGTATACAAAATCTATACAGACAAATTAAACACGGCGACGTTTTGGTGGACGGCAACCGTTATGAGGTACTGGGGTTACGTCTCTGATAGCAGTTACTTCAAGACCAGCTGCTTGTAAAGCACGGATTGCTGCTTCACGACCAGCTCCAGGGCCTTTAACTGTAACTTCAAGAGTTTTTAAACCGTGCTCCATGCAAGCTTTAGCTGCTGTTTCAGCTGCCATTTGCGCTGCGAATGGAGTAGATTTACGTGAACCTCTGAAGCCAAGAGCACCTGCACTAGACCACCCAATTGCATTTCCGTGAGAGTCAGTAATCGTTACGATTGTGTTATTGAATGTTGAACGGATATGCGCGATACCTTGCTCAATATTCTTTTTCACACGGCGTTTACGTGTATTAGTTTTGCGTGCCATATTTAACTTACCTCCTTACTTACTTAAAATTATTTCTTTTTGTTTGCTACAGTACGACGAGGTCCTTTACGTGTACGAGCATTGTTTTTAGTGTTTTGACCGCGAACCGGTAAACCACGACGGTGACGAAGACCACGGTAGCAACCGATCTCGATTAGACGTTTAATGTTAAGAGATACTTCACGACGAAGGTCACCCTCAACTTTAATTTTATCTACAACATCACGAATTTTTCCTAATTCTTCTTCCGTTAAGTCGCGAACGCGAGTGTCTTCAGAAACACCTGCTTCAGCCAAAACTTTCTCAGCTGTAGAACGACCGATACCGAAAACATATGTTAATGAAATTACAACGCGCTTGTCGCGAGGAACATCAACACCAGCAATACGTGCCATATATGCGCACCTCCCTCAAGTTATCCTTGTTTTTGTTTGTGTTTCGGGTTTTCACAAATAACCATGACTTTGCCTTTTCTACGAATAACTTTACATTTTTCGCAGATCGGCTTAACAGATGGTCTCACTTTCATCTTATATTACCTCCCTGATAGTACGGAGTGCTAAAATAGGTTTATTTAAAACGATACGTAATTCTACCGCGTGTTAAATCGTATGGAGAAAGCTCCACCGTTACTTTATCTCCTGGTAGGATTCGAATAAAGTGCATACGTATTTTCCCAGATACATGAGCCAACACAGTATGACCATTTTCCAATTCTACTTTAAACATAGCATTTGGTAAAGTCTCAATGACCGTACCTTCTACTTCAATTACATCGTCTTTCGCCATTAATTAAGTTCTCCCTTCTTCAAATCAGTAACAAGCTCATTAACAAATCTGGTCAGTGCGAAACGCAGCTTTCCATTTGTCACACGGCCTGTTTCCTTCATACTGTTCTGAACTTCTGGAGACACGTAATCAAAAAATTCAAGATGATGAATGTTCTTTTTCTTTGGGCGGTCAAACTTCCGCTTGTCTCCATCCGCTAGGACGACAAAACGCTCATCAAGAATTTTAATAATTACGGCATACTGTCCGGCATCTCTGCCTTGAGTAATCGAAACAATTTGGCCTACTTGCAAAGTCGAATCAGATTCGATCAAGCAATATCACCTCTTAGGCTTTTGTTAAGATCTCGTAGCCTGTTTCTGTAATAGCGACCGTATGTTCAAAATGAGCACACATTTTACCGTCAACAGTAACAACAGTCCAGTCATCTGCTAGCGTTTTTACGTAGCGGGTGCCTGCATTGACCATTGGTTCAATTGCAAGAACCATACCAGGTTTTAACCGTGGACCTTTGTTAGGAGGTCCATAATGAGGAATTTGTGGGTCTTCATGTAAGTCTTGACCAATTCCATGCCCTACATACTCTCTCACAATTGAAAAATCGTGAGCTTCCGCATACGTTTGAATCGCATGGGAAACATCAGAGAGACGAGCGCCCGGTTTTACTTCCTTGATGCCTTCATACAATGATTGTTCCGTGACTTCAAGTAATCGCTTTGTTTCATCGGATATGTTACCAACAGCATACGTCCAAGCGGAGTCACCGTGGTAACCATTATACTTAGCACCAATATCTATGCTAATGATATCTCCGTCTTTCAGTACACGATCGCCGGGAATACCATGAACAAGTTCTTCATTGACAGAAGCGCAGATGCTTCCGCGAAAACCATTATACCCCTTAAACGAAGGAATTGCATCATGTTTGCGGATGAATTTCTCAGCAATATCATCCAATTGCTTCGTTGTTACACCAGGTACAATATGTTTTTTTAATTCTTGGTGTGTAAGAGCGACAATTCTACCTGCTTCTCTCATGATTTCAAGTTCACGAGGAGTTTTACAGATGATCATTACGCCTGACCTCCAAGAAGTTCTTCTATATCAGCGAATACTTTATCGATCGCTTGTTGGCCATTAATATTGCGAAGATAGCCTTTGGACTCGTAGAAGTCTAGCAATGGCTTAGATTGTTTAACGTTCACTTCAAGACGGTTACCCACTGTCTCTTCGTTGTCATCAGCACGTTGATAAAGTTCTCCTCCACACTTGTCACAAACGCCATCCTTTGCAGGCGGGTTGAATACCAAATGGTAAGTAGATCCGCAATCTTTACAAATACGACGCCCAGTTAAACGTTCCATAAGAATGCTTTGGTCGACATTGACGTTGATGACATAGTCAATTTTACGACCTAGTTCTTCTAACATTTGCTCAAGAGCATCTGCTTGAGGAACCGTTCTTGGGAAACCATCTAATAGAAAGCCGTCTTTGCAATCTTCTTTTTCTAATCTTTCACGAACGATACCGATCGTCACTTCATCCGGAACAAGCTGACCTTGATCCATGAAAGACTTAGCTTTCATGCCTAGTTCAGTTTCTTCCTTCATAGCAGCACGAAACATATCTCCAGTAGAGATATGAGGGATATTGTACTTTTCGACAATTCGTTCTGCTTGAGTACCTTTACCGGCACCCGGAAGTCCCATTAGAACTAAATTCATCTTTTTGCCCCCTCAGTATCTTGTGAAGTATATTGGGATAAATTTATCCCAATTACTTCATTACTTGATAAAACCTTTATAATGACGCTTCACTAACTGGCTTTCTAGTTGTTTCATCGTCTCAAGTGCAACACCTACGACGATTAGTAGACTAGTACCGCCAATCTGCACTGCTGCAGGAAGACCGGCAAAGCTCATAAAGATAATAGGTAGGATAGAAATAGCTGCTAAGAATAATGCACCCACAAAAGTTAGTCGGTAAATTATCTTTGTCAAATATTCCTGTGTATTTAAACCAGGACGAATTCCTGGAATATATCCGCCTTGTTTCTTTAAGTTTTCTGCCATTTGTTCAGGATTAGACTGAACAAATGTGTAGAAGTAAGTGAAGGCAATTATAAGAGCTACATATACAACCATACCGATTGGATTCGTATAGTCAAAAGTACGAATGATCCAATTTGTCACAGCATTCTCGTTAAAGAATGATGCGATTGTCGGTGGTGTAATGATAAAGGATACTGCAAAGATAACCGGAATTACCCCTGCTGCATTAACCTTTAAAGGTAAGTGTGTAGTATGTCCTCCACCAGTAGGAGCGCGACCTGCCATCTTCTTCGCATACTGAATTGGAATTTTACGTAACGCTTGCTGGATGAAGATTACACCTACGATAACAGCTAAGATTGCAAGAACGATGAGTGCAACAATAACAAGATTTATGAACAACTGATCACCAGCATCCTGGATCAAAGATGCGTAAATCTGGTTTGCGCCGGTTGGGATTGCAGATACGATACCAGCGAAGATCAGAATGGAGATTCCGTTTCCTACGCCATGTGCCGTGATTTGCTCACCAAGCCACATCAAGAATGCAGTTCCTGCTGTTAACACTAATGCTATAAGCAGATAAGTAGTGAATGTCGGATTCGTAATCAATTGACCGCTGGCCATTGTATTGAACCCGATTGACATACCAATTGCCTGGATGAAACCAAGTACAATGGTAAAATACCTAGTGAATTGAGCTAGTTTGCGACGTCCAGCTTCTCCTTGTTTTGACCACTCCGTAAATTTCGGAACAACATCCATTTGCAATAATTGCACGATGATGGACGCTGTGATGTATGGCATTACACCCATGGCTAGAATAGAGAAGTTCTGAAGAGCTCCACCACCAAAAGTATTCAGGATACCAAAAACACTAAGTTCATCCTGGAATTTCAAAATGTCAGAGTTCACCCCTGGTACTGGGATAAACGTACCGATACGGAAAATTACTAACATTAATAGGGTGAAGACAATTTTCTTTCTTATATCACCCACGCGCATAAAATTGGAGAATGTCTGGAACATTAAATCACCTCAACTGAACCGCCAGCTGCTTCGATAGCTTCCTTAGCTGCTGAGGAGAATTTATGAGCACGAACTGTAAGCTTTTTCTCGATAGAACCGTTACCCAATACTTTAAGACCAGCGTTTAATTTGCTAACTAAACCTGTTTCAAGAAGTAATTCAGGAGTAACTTCAGTTCCTTCGTCAAAGCGGTTTAAAGCATCAAGGTTGATGATTGCATACTCTTTACGATTGATGTTCGTGAATCCGCGCTTAGGTAAGCGTTGGAATAGAGGTGTTTGACCACCTTCGAATCCAGGACGAACGCCACCGCCAGAGCGTGCATTTTGACCTTTATGACCTTTACCAGAAGTTTTTCCGTTACCAGAACCAGTTCCGCGACCTACACGGTTGCGCTCTTTACGAGATCCTTCGTTAGGTTTTAACTCATGAAGTTTCATTGTGGCACCTCCTTATTTAAAAAACCGTTTCTATTTATTGCTCTTTCACAGTAACAAGGTGAGTTACCTTGTTAATCATTCCACGGATAGCTGCGTTATCCTCTTGGACAACTGTTTGGTGCATCTTTTTCAAACCAAGGGCTTGAACAGTCGCACGTTGATCTTGTGGACGACCGATTACACTGCGAGTGAGGGTGATTGCTAATTTGTTCGCCATTTTGTTTCCCTCCTTATCCTAACAGTTCTTCTACCGTTTTACCACGCAATTTAGCAACGTCCTCTGCACGTTTCAATTGCTTTAATCCGTTAAGTGTTGCACGGATCATGTTGATTGGTGTGTTAGATCCTAAAGATTTAGAAAGGATGTCTTGAACACCCGCTAACTCAAGTACCGCACGAACTGGTCCTCCAGCGATAACCCCAGTACCTTCAGAAGCAGGCTTCAATAGGATTTCTCCAGAACCGAACTCTCCAAGTACTTGGTGAGGAATTGTTGTACCAACGATAGGTACAGCAACTAAGTTCTTTTTCGCATCTTCAATTGCTTTACGGATTGCTTCAGGTACCTCTTGAGCTTTACCAGTACCAAAACCAACATTACCGTTTTTATCTCCTACTACTACAAGAGCAGCAAAGCGGAAACGACGTCCACCTTTTACTACTTTCGCAACGCGGTTAACCGTAACAACGCGTTCTTCAAGTTCTAATTTGTTTGGATCAATACGACGCATCAGTGTCCCTCCTTTGTCGATTAAAATTCTAGACCAGCCTCACGTGCAGCATCTGCTAATGCTTTCACACGGCCGTGATATAAGTATCCACCGCGGTCGAATACTACTGATTTGATTCCTTTTTCAATTGCGCGCTTTGCAACAAGTTCTCCAACTGCTTTCGCGGACTCAACGTTGCTACCGTTTGCTGTTACATCTTTGTCAAGTGTAGAAGCACTTGCGATTGTTACAGCGTTAGTATCGTCGATCACTTGAGCGTAAATGTGTTGGTTGGAACGGAACACATTTAAACGTGGACGAGTTGCAGTTCCTGATAACTTAGCACGAACACGAGTGTGTCTTTTCTTACGAGTAGAATTCTTATCAGGTTTTGTAATCATCGTGCAGTCACTCCTTTCTATCTGCTTATGCCGTATTACTTAGCAGTTTTACCTTCTTTACGACGTACTTGTTCACCTTCATAACGAATACCTTTACCTTTGTAAGGCTCTGGTGGGCGAACGTCACGAATGTTAGCTGCTAAAGCACCTACGCGCTCTTTATCAATACCTTTAATAACGATCTTTGTGTTTGCCGGTACTTCCACTTCAATCCCCTGTTCAGGAGTGATTTCAACTGGATGAGAGTAACCAACGTTAAGAACTAGTTTGTTACCTTGCTTAGACGCACGGTAACCTACCCCGATAAGTTCCAATCCTCTTTCGAAACCAGCTGTAACACCTTGAACCATGTTGTTTAAAAGTGCACGAGTTGTTCCGTGGATTGTACGGTGTTCTTTGCTATCAGAAGGACGTACTACTGTTAATACGTTCTCTTCTACTGTAATAGCCATTTCTTGGCTGAATGTACGAGTTAATTCACCTTTAGGACCTTTTACGGTAACTGTGTTGTTGTCGTTTGTAATTGTAACCCCTGTTGGGATTTCAATAGGTTTTTTACCTACACGTGACATAGTTACACCTCCGTTCATTTAAAGAAATTTATTACCAAACGTATGCTAATACTTCTCCACCAGCTTGTTTTTGACGAGCTTCTTTATCAGTGATAACACCTTGAGAAGTAGAGATGATCGCAATACCTAAACCGTTTAATACACGAGGTACTTCATTTGCTTTTGCATAAACACGAAGACCAGGCTTACTGATACGCTTAAGACCAGTAATTACACGCTCGTTGTTAGCACCGTATTTTAAGAAAATACGAATGATACCTTGTTTGTTGTCTTCGATAAATTCTACGTCACGTACGAAACCTTCACGCTTTAAGATTTCAGCAACTTCTTTTTTGATTTTAGAAGCAGGAAGTTCAAGCTTCTCGTGACGTACCATGTTCGCATTGCGGATGCGAGTAAGCATATCTGCAATAGGATCTGTCATAACCATTTAATTTACCTCCTTCCCAATTATCGGGTTTTACCAACTTGCTTTTTTAACGCCAGGAATTTGGCCTTTATAAGCTAATTCACGGAAACAAATACGGCAAAGCTTAAACTTACGGATTACAGAGTGGGGACGTCCACAACGTTCGCAACGAGTGTAAGCCTGCACGTTATATTTTGGTGTGCGCTTTTGTTTCGCAATCATTGATTTTTTAGCCACATTTTCGCCTCCCTCTACCACACGCTGGTATTATTTTTGGAATGGCATTCCGAATGATGTTAAAAGCTCACGAGCTTCTTCATCAGTGTTAGCAGTAGTAACGATAACGATATCCATACCACGAACCTTGCTAACTTTATCGTAATCAATTTCAGGGAAGATAAGTTGCTCTTTCACTCCAAGAGTGTAGTTTCCACGACCGTCGAAAGACTTCTTGGAGATTCCACGGAAGTCACGAACACGTGGTAGGGAAACAGATACTAACTTATCTAGGAATTCGTACATACGCTCGCCGCGTAATGTAACTTTCGCACCGATAGGCATTCCTTCACGAAGACGGAAACCAGCGATAGATTTTTTCGCTCTTGTTACAACAGGTTTTTGACCAGTGATAGAAGTTAATTCTTCAACAGCTGTGTCTAAAGCCTTAGAGTTTGCTACTGCATCACCAACACCCATGTTGATAACGATTTTCTCAAGCTTTGGAGCTTGCATCACAGATTGATAGTTAAACTTGCCCATTAGAGCAGGAATAATTTCGCTTTGATACTTTTCTTTTAGGCGGTTCATCAAAAGTACCTCCTTTCTTCAACGTTCTATTTATCTAATTGTTCACCTGATTTTGTTGCAACACGTACTTTTTTACCGTCTACTACCTTGTATCCTACACGAGTCGGTTCACCGGACTTAGGATCTAAAGGCATAACGTTTGATACATGAATAGGTGCCTCACGGTTGATGATTCCACCTTGAGGATTTTCTTGAGATGGTTTAGCGTGCTTTTTGATCACGTTGATACCTTCTACAAGAACACGGTCTTTCTTAGGATAAGATTCAAGAATAACTCCTTGTTTACCTTTATCCTTACCAGAGATAACTACAACTTTATCACCTTTTTTGACATGCATCCTTTCGCACCTCCTTGACAAACATCTTTTCGATTTATTACAGAACTTCTGGAGCTAAAGATACAATCTTCATGTAGTTGTTATCACGTAGTTCACGTGCAACTGGTCCGAAGATACGAGTTCCACGAGGGCTCTTATCATCCTTGATGATTACGCATGCGTTCTCATCGAAACGGATGTATGAACCGTCATTACGACGAACTCCGCGCTTTGTACGTACTACAACAGCTTTCACTACGTCACCTTTTTTAACAACGCCTCCTGGTGTTGCTTGTTTCACTGTACAAACAATAACATCACCAATGTTAGCGTAGCGACGACCAGATCCACCTAGTACTTTAATAGCAAGCACTTCACGAGCACCTGAGTTATCAGCAACTTTCAAACGAGATTCTTGTTGAATCATGCATGGTACCTCCCTTCGGAATTAAATATCCGAACTTATATATTAGATAATTACAGCTTTCTCTACAACCTCTAGCAAACGGAAACGCTTCGTAGAAGATAATGGACGAGTCTCCATGATTTTTACGATGTCGCCAGTTTTAGCCGTGCTATTCTCATCATGCGCTTTGTACTTTTTAGAGTACTTAACACGTTTGCCGTAGAGTGGGTGAGTTTTGTAAGTTTCAACTAGTACTGTGATTGTTTTGTCCATTTTATCGGAAACAACACGACCAGTGTAAACTTTACGTTGGTTACGTTCACTCATTTTCGCGAACCTCCTCTTGATTATTTGTTAGAAGCGATCTCTCTCTCGCGAACTACTGTTTTCATACGAGCGATTGACTTACGTACTTCGCGAATACGAGCAGTGTTTTCTAATTGACCAGTCGCTAATTGAAAGCGTAGGTTAAATAACTCTTCTTTTAAAGATTTCACTTTTTGTTCAATCTCGGCAGTGGTTAAGTCGCGTAGTTCATTAGCTTTCATTAGATTCACCACCAATTTCTTCACGTTTTACGAACTTACATTTAACTGGCAACTTGTGCATAGCTAAACGTAATGCTTCACGAGCTACTTCTTCAGATACACCTGAAATTTCAAACATAACCTTTCCAGGTTTAACAACTGCTACCCATCCTTCTGGAGCACCTTTACCGGAACCCATTCGGACCTCTAGAGGTTTTGCAGTGTATGGTTTTGAAGGGAAAATTTTAATCCAAACTTTACCGCCACGTTTCATGTAACGAGTCATCGCACGACGCGCAGCTTCGATTTGACGGTTAGTGATCCAAGAAGCTTCAAGAGATTGTAATCCGAACTCTCCGAAATGTACTTCTGTACCGCCTTTCGCTTTACCACGCATTTTTCCACGATGTTCGCGGCGATATTTTACGCGTTTTGGTAATAACATAATTATTTTCCTCCTTCCTCAGTTTTCTTCTTCGTAGGAAGGACCTCTCCACGGTAGATCCATACTTTCACACCTAATTTACCGTAAGTTGTATCAGCTTCTGCTGTACCATAGTCAATATCAGCGCGAAGAGTATGAAGTGGAACTGTACCCTCACTATAATGTTCAGAACGAGCGATATCTGCTCCGCCTAGGCGACCAGAAACCATCGTTTTAATACCTTTCGCACCAGCGCGCATTGCACGTTGAAGTGATTGCTTTTGAGCACGACGGAAAGATACACGGTTTTCTAATTGACGAGCGATGTTTTCAGCTACTAATTTAGCATCAAGATCTGCTCTCTTAACCTCTAAAATGTTGATGTGTACACGTTTACCAGTTAATTGGTTAAGTGCTTTACGTAATGCTTCAACTTCCGTACCACCTTTACCAATAACCATACCTGGCTTAGCAGTGTGAACAGTAACGTTCAGACGGTTTGCAGCACGTTCGATTTCTACTTTAGAAACAGATGCGTCATTTAGACGTTTTGCGATGTATTCGCGAACTTTGATGTCTTCATGTAGCAGGTTAGCATAATCTTTGCCTGCGTACCATTTGGACTCCCAGTCACGAATGACTCCTACACGAAGACCGATCGGATTTACCTTTTGACCCACTGGTTATCCCTCCTTCTTTTCTGATACCACGATTGTAATGTGGCTAGTACGTTTGTTAATTTGGCTCGCACGACCCATTGCACGAGGGCGGAAACGTTTCAAAGTAGGACCTTCGTTAACGTATGCCTCAGATACAACTAGTGAGTTTGCGTCCATTTCAAAATTGTGCTCTGCATTTGCAATAGCGGACTTTAGAACCTTTTCGATTACTGGTGAAGCAGCTTTTGGAGTTAATGCCAAAATAGCTACCGCTTCGCCTACTTGCTTGCCTCGAATTAAATCCATAACTAGACGAGCTTTACGAGGAGCAATACGAACTGTTCTTGCAACAGCTTTAGCTTGCATGTAAAAGCCTCCTCTCTAATTAGCGTTTTGTTTTCTTATCATCATTTCCGTGACCTTTGTAAGCACGAGATGGAGCGAATTCTCCAAGCTTGTGACCTACCATGTCTTCTGTCACATATACAGGTACGTGTTTACGGCCATCATATACAGCGATTGTATGTCCGATAAATTGTGGGAAAATAGTAGAACGACGAGACCAAGTTTTAACAACTTGCTTACCATCAGTTTCATTTAACTTTTCAATCTTGTTCATTAAATGATCATCTACAAAAGGCCCTTTTTTCAAGCTGCGACCCATGTGGAAACCTCCCTTCGTGATTGCTCTACGGCTCCTTTGAACCGTAGTACAACCCCGTTATTTTTTACGACGACGAACGATAAATTTGTCAGACTTGTTCTTTTTCTTACGAGTTTTGAATCCAAGAGTCGGTTTGCCCCAAGGAGTCATAGGTGACTTACGTCCGATTGGAGAACGTCCTTCACCACCACCGTGCGGGTGATCGTTAGGGTTCATTACAGAACCACGTACAGTTGGGCGAATACCCATCCAACGAGAACGTCCTGCTTTACCAATGTTGATAAGTTCGTGTTGCTCGTTACCTACTTGACCTACAGTAGCGCGGCAAGTAGAAAGAATCATACGAGTTTCACCAGAAGTTAAACGTACAAGTACGTATTTGCCTTCTTTACCAAGTACTTGAGCAGAAGTTCCTGCAGAGCGAACTAATTGTCCACCTTTACCTGGTTTTAACTCGATGTTGTGGATTACAGTACCAACTGGGATGTTGATTAGTGGTAGTGCATTTCCTACTTTGATATCTGCTTCAGGACCAGCCATTACAGTCATTCCTACTTCTAAGTTCTTAGGAGCAAGGATGTAACGCTTTTCCCCATCTGCATAATTGATTAACGCGATATTAGCGGAACGGTTAGGATCGTACTCGATTGTAGCAACGCGTCCTGGTATACCATCTTTATCACGTTTAAAGTCGATGACGCGGTATTGACGTTTGTGTCCACCACCTTGGTGACGTACAGTCAATTTACCTTGGTTATTACGACCACCTTTTCTGTGTAACGGTTGAAGCAAGCTTTTTTCTGGTTTGTCTGTAGTGATCTCAGCAAAATCAGAAACTGTCATGCCACGACGTCCATTAGAGGTTGGTTTGTATTTTTTAATCGCCATCATGTTCCCTCCTTTTCGATGATGTTTTTATTTTTGTATTAAACCTCGAAGAATTCGATTTCTTTGCTATCAGCTTTTAAAGTTACGATAGCTTTTCTACGACGGTTAGTTAATCCGCTATGACGACCTACACGACGGAATTTACCTTTGTAGTTCATGATGTTTACTTTTTCAACGTCTACGCCAAAGATCGCTTCAACAGCATCTTTAACTTCAGTCTTATTAGCTCTAACATCTACTTCAAAAGTATATTTCTTTTCAGTCATTAAATCTGTAGAACGCTCAGTAATCACGGGGCGCTTAAGAACATCACGATGATCTCTCATTATGCAAGCACCTCCTCTAATTTTTGAACAGCGTCTTTCGTAAAGATTACTTTATCGTGGTTAACAACGTCTAACACGTTCACACCATTTACTGTAACAACTGTTACTCCAGGAATGTTACGAGCAGATAAAGCAACGTTTTCGTCAGCGTCAGCTGTTACGATCAACGCTTTACGATTGATTTCTAAACCTTTTAATACAGAAGTCATTTCTTTTGTTTTTGGTGCATCAAAAGCTAATCCTTCTAATACTAATAGTTCGTTTTCTAATACCTTAGATGATAATGCAGATTTGATAGCTAAGCGACGAACTTTTTTAGGAAGTTTGTAGCTGTAGCTTCTTGGTGTAGGACCGAATACGATACCACCACCACGCCATTGTGGAGAGCGGATAGATCCTTGACGAGCACGACCAGTACCCTTTTGACGCCATGGTTTGCGTCCACCACCTGCTACTTCAGAACGTCCTTTTACTTTTGCAGTACCTTGACGTTGAGATGCTCTTTGCATAATGATCGCATCGAACAATACGCTGTTATTTGGCTCAATACCGAATACAGCATCTGCTAATTCAACTTCACCAACGTTTGCGCCAGCTTGGTTGTATAATGCTACTTTAGGCATTTGTAGTTCCTCCTTTCCTAAACAATTAGTTTGCTTTTATAGCACTTTTAATTGTGATTAAAGATTTTTTTGGACCAGGTACGTTACCTTTAACAAGTAATAGGTTACGTTCTACGTCTACTTTCACGATCTCAAGGTTCTGGATAGTAATGCGCTCTCCACCCATACGTCCAGGTAATAGTTTACCTTTGAATACACGGTTTGGAGCAACAGGTCCCATAGAACCAGGACGACGGTGATAACGGGAACCGTGACTCATTGGGCCACGAGATTGGTTATGGCGCTTAATGGAGCCTTGGAAACCTTTACCCTTTGAGATTCCTGTTACATCTACTACATCGCCTTCTGCGAAAATATCAACTTTGACTTCTTGACCAACTTCTAAGTTAGCTCCACTGATTTCACGAATGAAGCGCTTAGGTGCTGTGTTCGCTTTAGCAACGTGTCCTTTTAAAGGCTTGTTCGCTAATTTATCGCGTTTGTCAGCAAAACCAATCTGAACCGCTTCGTATCCGTCTGTTTCAACAGTTTTAACTTGAAGTACAACGTTTGGTGTAGCTTCAATTACTGTTACAGGGATAAGATCGCCGTTTTCAGCAAAAACTTGAGTCATACCAACTTTTCTTCCTAAGATTCCTTTGGTCATCAGTCACACCTCCTAGATTAATTAAGTAATTTATTGATTAAAGCTTGATTTCGATATCTACACCAGATGGTAGGTCTAAACGCATTAAGCTGTCAACCGTTTGTGGTGTTGGATTAATGATGTCGATTAAGCGCTTATGAGTGCGCATTTCGAATTGCTCACGAGAATCTTTATATTTGTGTACCGCACGTAAGATTGTGTATACAGATCTTTCCGTTGGTAACGGAATAGGACCAGAAACAGTTGCACCTGAACGTTTTGCAGTTTCAACGATCTTCTCAGAAGATTGATCTAGAATTCTGTGATCATAAGCTTTTAAACGAATGCGAATCTTTTCTTTTGCCATTATTTTTCCCTCCTTTTTTCGCCTATATTATTGATAGACATTCTCCGTGAAAATTAACCTGTCACACTCGCCATGGCAAAGCGGCCGGGTGTGCCAGCAACCTTTCACATCATCGCAGTCAAAGACCAACATTACCTATTATACATGGTGTTAATAGACAATGCAACTATATTTCAAAAATATCTCTGAGCACTTTTCATATTATAACGAGAAGTATTGTTTATTGCAACAGGTGGGAATGGAATTTGTTTGTTTCAGTTTTTTCCAGTTGGAATTGGCGGATAATTATATAGAAGAAAGACGTTTTATGATGGTGGAGGTTGCTTTGATTGAAGTGATTTTTTGGGGGACTCTCTTGTGCGGAATTTCTGCTGAATTATCTTCAATGCAGTTATGATGACAATCTCATGCTGCTTTCTCTATCGGAATTGTCTTCATTGACCTTATGAAGACAATCTCAGCCTGCTTTCTTTCTCGGAATTGTCTTCATTCATCTTATGATGACAATCTCGGTCCGCTTTCTCTCTCAGAATTGTCTTCATTCACTATATCGAAACCAAAAAAGCCGGCACCCCTCAATCGGGATGCCGGCTTATAAAAAGATCTATGTTAGATCCAAAAATTACTCTTGGATAGTCGCTACTACGCCAGCGCCTACAGTACGTCCACCTTCACGAATAGAGAACTTAGTTCCTTCTTCGATAGCGATTGGAGAGATAAGTTCAACAGTCATCTCAACGTTGTCGCCAGGCATAACCATTTCGATGCCTTCAGGTAGGTTACAAATACCAGTTACATCAGTTGTACGGAAGTAGAACTGAGGACGGTAGTTTGTGAAGAATGGAGTGTGACGTCCACCCTCTTCTTTAGATAGTACGTAAACTTCAGCTTTGAACTTTGTGTGTGGAGTGATTGTACCAGGCTTAGCTAATACTTGTCCACGTTGGATGTCGTCACGAGCAACCCCACGAAGAAGTGCACCGATGTTGTCTCCAGCTTCAGCATAGTCAAGAAGCTTACGGAACATTTCTACTCCAGTTACAGTAGTAGATTTTGGCTCTTCAGTTAAACCGATGATTTCGATAGTGTCACCAACTTTAACTTGTCCACGCTCAACACGTCCAGTAGCAACTGTTCCACGACCAGTGATAGAGAATACGTCCTCAACTGGCATCATGAATGGCTTTTCAGTGTCACGAGCTGGTGTTGGGATGTAGTCATCAACTGCAGCCATAAGCTCAACGATTCTTTCTTCCCACTCAGCGTCTCCTTCAAGAGCTTTAAGAGCAGAACCTTTGATTACAGGAACATCGTCTCCAGGGAAATCGTACTCAGAAAGAAGGTCACGAACTTCCATTTCAACTAGTTCTAATAATTCTTCGTCGTCTACCATGTCGCATTTGTTTAAGAATACTACTAGGTAAGGTACACCTACTTGACGAGAAAGAAGGATGTGCTCACGAGTTTGTGGCATTGGGCCGTCAGCAGCAGATACTACTAGGATTCCGCCGTCCATTTGAGCAGCACCAGTGATCATGTTTTTAACATAGTCAGCATGTCCTGGGCAGTCAACGTGTGCATAGTGACGAGTATCAGTTTCGTACTCAACGTGAGCTGTAGAGATTGTGATTCCACGCTCTCTTTCTTCTGGAGCAGCATCGATCATGTCGTATGCCATTGCAGCACCTTTACCGCTCTTCTTAGCAAGAACAGTAGTGATTGCAGCTGTTAAAGTTGTTTTACCGTGGTCAACGTGACCGATTGTACCGATATTAGCATGAGTCTTGGATCTATCGAATTTCTCTTTACCCATTGTTATATCCTCCTTAGAATTTCATTAATTTTTATTTTATATGTTATTAACAAGTGATTTCCACTTATTAACCTACATACTATTTATAAAACAAGATTAGGTGAAAATCAATTATTCACCTTTATTTTTTTTGATGATTTCTTCAGAAATCGATTTTGGTACTTCTTCATAGTGGTCGAAATGCATTGTGAACACTCCGCGTCCTTGTGTGTTAGAACGTAGGGATGTTGCATAACCAAACATTTCAGATAGTGGAACCATTGCGCGAACAACTTGAGCGTTACCGCGAGCTTCCATACCTTCTACACGACCACGACGGGAAGTGATACCACCCATGATGTCTCCCATGTACTCTTCAGGTGTCACTACTTCAACTTTCATGACAGGCTCAAGGATTACAGGGTTACATTTGGATACTGCATTTTTAAGAGCTAATGATGCAGCTACTTTAAACGCCATCTCAGAGGAGTCAACGTCATGGTAAGAACCATCAACCAATGCAGCTTTCACATCGATTAGAGGGTAACCAGCAAGTACACCGTTCGCCATTGCATCTTCAAGACCAGCTTGAACTGCAGGTACGTATTCACGAGGTACTACCCCACCTACGATTTTGTTTTCAAATTCGAAGCCTGCTCCTTCTTCGTTTGGTTCGAATTCGATCCAAACGTGTCCGAATTGACCACGTCCACCAGATTGACGAGCAAATTTACCTTCAACCTTAGCAGATCCGCGGAACGTTTCACGGTAAGCAACCTGAGGTGCACCAACGTTTGCTTCTACTTTGAATTCACGCTTCATACGATCAACTAGGATATCAAGGTGAAGCTCACCCATACCTGCGATGATTGTTTGACCAGTTTCCTGATCTGTATGTGCACGGAAAGTAGGATCTTCTTCTTGTAGCTTTTGAAGAGCAGTTGTCATCTTATCTTGGTCAGCCTTAGATTTAGGCTCAACAGATAATTGGATAACCGGCTCTGGGAATTCCATGGACTCCAAGATAACTTGGTTTTTGTCGTCACATAGAGTGTCACCAGTAGTTGTGTCTTTAAGACCAACTGCAGCAGCGATATCTCCGGAATATACAACAGGAATCTCTTCACGGCTGTTTGCGTGCATTTGCAGGATACGACCTACACGCTCACGCTTACCTTTTGTAGAGTTGATAACGTATGAACCGGAGTTTAATGTACCAGAGTACACACGGAAGAACGTTAATTTACCTACATAAGGGTCAGTCATAACTTTGAATGCAAGAGCAGCGAATGGGTTTTCGTCGCCAGATTCACGAGTTACTTCTTCTTCAGTGTCAGGAACGATACCTTTGATTGCAGGTACGTCAGTTGGCGCTGGAAGATAATCGATAACAGCGTCAAGCATTAACTGAACACCTTTGTTTTTGAAAGCAGAACCACAGATTACAGGGTAGAAGTTAACGTCACAAGTACCTTTACGGATAGTAGCTTTCAACTCTTCAGTAGTAAGCTCTTCACCTTCTAGGTATTTCATCATTAATTCTTCATCTAATTCTGCTACTGCTTCAACTAAGCGTTGACGATATTCGTCAGCTTGGTCTTTGTACTCAGCCGGAATTTCTTTCGCTTCAGAACGAGTACCTAAGTCATCTGCATAGTAGTAAGCTTGCATTTCTACTAGGTCGATGATACCTTCAAACTCATCTTCAGCTCCGATAGGAAGTTGAATTGGATGAGCATTAGCTTGAAGGCGGTCATGGATAGTTCCTACAGAGTAAATGAAATCTGCACCGATCTTGTCCATTTTGTTAACGAACACGATACGTGGAACACCATAAGTTGTAGCTTGGCGCCAAACTGTTTCAGTTTGAGGCTCAACTCCAGATTGTGCATCAAGAACTGCAACCGCACCATCAAGTACACGTAGGGAACGTTCTACTTCAACAGTGAAGTCTACGTGACCTGGTGTATCGATAATGTTTACGCGGTGGCCTTTCCATTGAGCTGTTGTCGCAGCAGATGTGATCGTGATTCCACGCTCTTGCTCCTGCTCCATCCAGTCCATTTGAGAAGCACCTTCGTGAGTTTCACCAATTTTGTGAATACGTCCTGTGTAGAACAAAACACGCTCAGTTGTAGTTGTTTTACCAGCATCGATGTGAGCCATGATACCGATATTACGTGTTTTATCTAAGGAGAACTCTCTTGCCATAGTGTATTTCTCCTTCCTAAGTAACTAGATTTATTTTATACCTAAAGCTGTTAAGTACTTGTCTTAACAGCTCCAGATAGTATGTGATCTTACCAGCGGTAGTGAGCAAATGCTTTGTTTGCTTCTGCCATTTTGTGCATATCTTCACGCTTCTTAACTGAAGCACCAGTGTTGTTAGCAGCATCAAGGATTTCGTTAGCTAAACGCTCTTCCATCGTTTTCTCTCCACGAAGACGAGAGTAGTTAACTAAATAGCGAAGTCCAAGAGTTGTACGACGATCTGGGCGCACCTCTACAGGTACTTGGTAGTTTGCTCCACCTACACGACGTGCTCTAACTTCAAGAACAGGCATGATGTTTTTCATAGCTTGTTCGAACACTTCCATAGGTTCTTGTCCGGAACGCTCACCAACTAATTTGAATGCGTTATAGATGATAGCTTGAGATTTTCCTCTCTTACCATCGATCATTAATTTATTTACAAGACGAGTTACTAATTTAGAGTTGTATAACGGATCTGGTAATACGTCTCTTTTTGCAACAGGGCCTTTACGTGGCATATTATTTTCCTCCTTTCGGGTAACTTAATGTTAAGCAGTTTGAAGTTTATTACTTCTTAGGTGCTTTTGGTCTCTTAGTACCATATTTAGAACGACCTTGCATACGGTTGTTAACTCCCGCAGTATCAAGTGCTCCACGAACGATGTGATAACGTACCCCTGGTAAGTCTTTTACACGACCGCCGCGAATTAATACTACGCTGTGCTCTTGTAGGTTGTGACCGATACCTGGGATATAAGCAGTTACCTCAATTTGGTTAGTTAAACGAACACGAGCATATTTACGTAATGCGGAGTTCGGTTTCTTTGGAGTCATTGTACCAACACGAGTACATACACCACGTTTTTGAGGTGAAGACACATCAGTTTGAGCCTTCTTGAAACTGTTATAACCTTTGTTCAAAGCTGGAGATTTTGACTTTACAACTTTACTTGTACGTCCTTTGCGGACTAACTGGTTAATAGTAGGCATTAATATTTCCTCCTTCCTAGTGTTTTAAGACCACATATCCAGGTGGTTCATTTTTAGGTAAAAAACAAAGTCTTTGCGAATCTGCACTCACAAAAACAGTTTTTAATGAATGATCGCAACAGCGGAGGCACCCACTTCAATCCCACAAGCTTTTCCGAGTTTTTTCATCGAATCTACTTTTAAGACTGGTATGTTGTGTTCATTGGCAGTTTGGACTACTTTCTGTGTGACAATCACATCCGCATCCTCTGCAATGACAACCTCTTTTACTGTTCCGGATTTCAGCGCCTTCACCGTTTGTTTTGTACCAACAATGAAGGTGTTTGCCTGCATCACTTTTTCATAAGACATTAACATATCCTCCAAAGCAACAGGTTATATAAGCACCTTTGCTATATTACCATCTCTATTTTTGAATGTCAACACTTTATCGAATAACATTGAAAAGATTGTCGGGGGATACCCGACAATCTTTCTTTTATTCTACCGTTACAGGCTCTTCCTTGCCGACTTCTTTCGTTAGATCGAATTTGCGGTAGCGGTTCATACCTGTACCAGCTGGAACTAGTTTACCGATGATAACATTCTCTTTCAGACCTAGTAACTCGTCGCGTTTTCCTTTAATTGCAGCGTCTGTCAGGACTCTAGTTGTTTCCTGGAAGGAAGCTGCAGATAGGAAGGAATCCGTTTCAAGAGAAGCTTTCGTGATACCTAGTAATACCGGACGTCCAGTTGCAGGTGTTCTGCCTTCAAGAAGTACACGTTCGTTTGCATCAGTGAATTGGTGAACATCAAGCAGTGTTCCTGGTAGTACATCTGTATCACCAGCATCAATAACACGTACTTTACGTAGCATCTGGCGAACCATAACCTCTACGTGCTTGTCACCGATTTCTACCCCTTGCATACGGTATACTTTTTGAACTTCAAGCAATAGATACTCCTGTACAGATACCATATCTTTCACTTTCAGTAGTTCTTTCGGATCGATGGAACCTTCAGTTAGTTCTTGACCACGGGATACTTCTGAATTTACGCCGACTTTAAGGCGGCCAGTGTAAGGTACTGTGTAGTTTCTCGTTTCCACTTCACCTTGGACAGTGATTTCTTGCTGACGGTCGCGACCTTCGTTGATGGAAGTAACAACACCATCAATTTCAGAGATGACCGCTTGACCTTTAGGATTACGCGCTTCAAAGATCTCTTGGATACGCGGTAAACCTTGTGTGATATCGTCTCCTGCTACCCCACCTGTATGGAATGTACGCATCGTCAACTGAGTTCCCGGCTCACCGATAGATTGGGCAGCGATGATACCTACTGCTTCTCCCACTTCTACTTCTAAGCCAGTCGCAAGGTTGCGGCCGTAACATTTTTTACATACACCATGACGAGTGTCACATGTGAATACAGAGCGGATCCAAACATCTTCCACACCTGCTTCTACAATGGTTGTTGCAAGGTCTTCAGTGATTAAATCGTTCGATGCAACAAGAACTTCCCCAGTTTCAGGGTGCTTCACAGCTTTTCTCGCATAACGGCCGACTAAACGTTCTTCTAATTTTTCTACTACTTCTGTGCCATCTTTCAGAGAAGTAATGTGTAGACCGCGGTCTGTTCCACAATCAATCTCACGAACGATAACATCCTGCGCCACGTCTACAAGACGACGAGTCAAGTAACCGGAATCGGCAGTTTTCAGTGCTGTATCGGCAAGACCTTTACGCGCACCGTGAGTAGAGATAAAGTATTCCAATACCGTAAGACCTTCACGGAAACTGGATTTGATTGGTAATTCAATGATACGTCCAGATGGATTGGCCATCAGTCCACGCATACCAGCTAATTGTGTAAAGTTAGATGCGTTACCACGGGCACCGGAATCACTCATCATAAAGATGTGGTTCAAGCGTGGCAAGGACGCCATTAGCAACCCTTGGATCTTATCTTTAGCAGCACTCCAGATGGAGATAACACGGTCATAGCGTTCTTCCTCTGTGATTAATCCACGGCGGAACTGCTTAAGAACTGTATCAACTTTTGTTTGTGCTTCCACTAAGATTTCATCTTTCTCTTTAAGAACTACGATATCTGCTACACCAACTGTGATACCAGCTTTAGTAGAGTAACGGAATCCAAGGTTTTTCATGCGGTCAAGCATTTCAGACGTTTGCGTGATCTTGAAGCGTTTGAACACTTCCGCAATGATGTTACCAAGGATTTTCTTCTTAAATGGATCGATTATTTCTTGTGCTTGTATCGCTTCTTTTACATTCGCACCTTTTTCAACAAAATACTTCTCAGGAGTGTTTACTTCTAAGTTGAACTTTGTAGGTTCGTTAATGTAAGGGAATGACGGCGGCAGGATTTCGTTGAAAATCAACTTCCCTACTGTCGTAATTAGAAGCTTTTGTTTTTGCTCTTCGGTGAATGTTTCGTTATTTAAAGATCCTGCATATACCGCTACACGAGTGTGCAGATGTACATAGCCGTTTGAATAAGCGATAAGCGCTTCATTCGTATCTTTAAATACCATTCCTTCACCTACAGCATTTTCACGCTCTAGTGTTAAGTAGTAGTTACCAAGTACCATATCCTGGGAAGGTGTTACTACAGGTTTTCCATCCTTAGGGTTAAGGATGTTTTGTGCAGCAAGCATCAAGATGCGTGCTTCAGCCTGTGCTTCAGCAGAAAGAGGTACGTGAACAGCCATTTGGTCTCCGTCAAAGTCCGCATTGTATGCAGTACATACAAGTGGGTGAAGACGGATAGCACGGCCTTCTACAAGTGTAGGTTCAAATGCTTGAATACCTAGTCTGTGTAGAGTTGGTGCGCGGTTTAGTAATACTGGATGTTCCTTGATAACGGATTCCAATACGTCCCAAACCTCTGGTTGTACGCGTTCAATCTTACGCTTCGCACTCTTAATGTTATGTGCAAGCCCGCGTTCTACAAGTTCTTTCATGACGAAAGGCTTGAATAGCTCAAGGGCCATTTCTTTTGGTAATCCACATTGGTACATTTTCAGGTTAGGTCCTACTACGATAACGGAACGACCAGAGTAGTCAACACGTTTTCCTAGTAAGTTCTGACGGAAACGACCTTGCTTCCCTTTCAGCATATGAGAAAGAGATTTCAATGGACGGTTACCAGGTCCTGTTACCGGACGGCCACGGCGACCATTGTCGATAAGTGCGTCAACAGCTTCTTGTAACATACGTTTTTCGTTCTGTACGATGATGCTTGGAGCACCAAGGTCCAGAAGACGTTTTAAACGGTTGTTACGGTTGATTACACGGCGATACAAGTCATTCAAGTCGGAAGTCGCAAAACGACCACCATCCAATTGCACCATTGGACGTAATTCAGGAGGGATAACCGGTAGCACATCAAGGATCATCCAAGATGGTTCATTGCCGGATCCTCTGAAGGATTCCAATACTTCTAAACGCTTAATTGCTCTTGTACGGCGTTGACCTTGAGCAGTTTTAAGCTCTTCTTTAAGTGTATCTACTTCTTTTTCCAAGTCGATATCAAAAAGAAGTTTCTTGATTGCTTCTGCACCCATGGCTGCTTGGAATGTTTGACCATACTTTTCACGGTATGCACGGAATTCCTTTTCAGAAAGCAGTTGCTTCTTCTCCAAAGGAGTGTCGCCTGTTTCTGTTACCACGTAAGATGCGAAGTAAATTACTTCCTCTAACGCACGTGGGGACATGTCAAGAACAAGACCCATGCGGCTTGGGATTCCTTTGAAGTACCAGATATGGGATACAGGAGCAGCAAGCTCGATGTGACCCATGCGTTCACGACGTACTTTTGCTCTTGTTACTTCTACACCACAGCGGTCACAGACAACACCCTTATAACGGACGCGCTTGTATTTACCACAGTGACATTCCCAGTCCTTTGTAGGACCGAAAATTCTTTCGCAGAATAACCCATCTTTTTCTGGCTTTAATGTACGATAGTTAATTGTCTCAGGCTTCTTGACTTCCCCGAAAGACCAGGATCTGATCTTGTCGGGTGAAGCAAGGCCTATTTTCATATATTCAAAATTATTAACATCTAGCAAGGGGCCTACCTCCCTTATAATCTACAGGTTCTACCCAAATGCTTATCTTTAAAGTACTGTTGGCCATCAGTCTTTAGCGACAGTTTCTTTTACTTCTTCTACTTGATCTGAATCAAGGGAAATACCCTCGGAAGCTTGTTCTTCATCTTCCTCAAGATCTCTCATTTCTATCTCTTCTTCATCGCCGGATAGGATTTTTACATCCATACCTAAACTTTGAAGTTCTTTGATCAATACTTTGAAGGATTCAGGTACACCTGGTTCAGGTACATTTTCACCTTTTACGATCGCTTCGTACGTTTTCACACGTCCTACTACGTCATCGGATTTAACTGTAAGGATTTCTTGTAGTGTATAAGCGGCACCATAAGCCTCAAGTGCCCATACCTCCATCTCACCGAAACGTTGTCCACCAAATTGCGCTTTACCGCCAAGTGGTTGTTGCGTAACAAGTGAGTATGGTCCAGTGGAACGTGCGTGAAGCTTATCATCAACCATGTGCGCAAGTTTGATCATATACATGA
This sequence comes from Sutcliffiella horikoshii, assembly GCF_020524325.1. Classification (GTDB taxonomy): domain Bacteria; phylum Bacillota; class Bacilli; order Bacillales; family Bacillaceae_I; genus Sutcliffiella_A; species Sutcliffiella_A horikoshii_D. Next base: position 25,534 of record NZ_JAIVKY010000016.1, on the reverse strand, counting down.
TCCCTACAGATACACGGCTGTCGAACGGCTCACCTGTTCTTCCGTCATACAATACTGTTTTAGCATCTCTTGCCATGCCAGCCTCTTCAAGTGTGCTCCAAACGTCTTCTTCACGCGCGCCATCAAATACGGCGGAAGCAACGTGGATGCCCAATGTTCTTGCTGCCATTCCTAAGTGAAGCTCCAATACCTGCCCGATGTTCATACGAGAAGGTACCCCTAGTGGGTTTAACATGATGTCAATTGGTGTTCCATCAGGCAAGTAAGGCATATCTTCTTCCGGTAAGATACGAGAGATTACCCCTTTGTTACCATGTCGTCCGGCCATTTTGTCACCTTCAGAGATTTTACGTTTCTGAACGATGTATGCACGAACCAATTGGTTAACGCCTGGTGGCAATTCGTCTCCGTCTTCACGGTTGAATACTTTTACATCAAGTACGATACCGCCACCACCATGTGGAACTCTTAGTGATGTATCACGTACTTCTCTTGCTTTCTCACCGAAGATTGCGTGTAATAGACGTTCTTCTGCAGTAAGTTCTGTAACCCCTTTAGGTGTTACTTTTCCTACTAATAGATCTCCGTCTTTTACTTCCGCACCCACTCGGATAATTCCGCGGTCGTCAAGGTTTTTAAGTGCCTCTTCCCCAACGTTCGGGATATCACGCGTGATTTCTTCCGGTCCAAGTTTGGTGTCACGTGCTTCTGACTCATATTCTTCAATATGAATGGAAGTGTACACATCATCTTTTACCAGACGCTCACTCATGATGATAGCATCCTCATAGTTATAACCGTCCCATGTCATGAAACCGACCATTACGTTACGGCCAAGTGCCAATTCACCTTTTTCCATGGATGGACCGTCTGCAAGGATTTCTCCTTTTGTTACAACGTCACCAACGGAAACGATTGGACGTTGGTTATAGCATGTTCCTTGGTTAGAACGAATGAATTTAAGCATTCTGTACTTATCAAGGTTGCCTTTTACTTGTTGTCCGTCGACTTCTTCCATACGACGCACCCATACTTCGCGGGCTTCTACGCGTTCTACAACACCAGGGTGTTTACAGATAACAGCAGCACCGGAGTCTTTTGCGGAAACATGCTCCATCCCAGTACCAACAATCGGGGATTCCGGTTGCAATAGAGGTACAGCTTGACGTTGCATGTTCGCTCCCATAAGTGCACGGTTGGAGTCATCGTTTTCCAAGAAAGGAATACAAGCTGTCGCAGCAGATACAACCTGCTTAGGAGAAACGTCCATGTAGTCGATTCTCTCACTTACAACAACCGTGTTCTCCCCACGGAAACGGGAAACAACATTTTGGTCCAAGAAAGTACCATCTTCACCAAGACGGGCATTTGCTTGGGCTACTACATAGTTATCTTCTTCATCTGCAGTCAAGTAATCAATTTGGTCTGTCACGCGGCCCGTTTCAGGGTCAACTCTTCTGTAAGGAGTTTCGATGAAACCAAATTTATTTACTTTCGCAAAAGAAGAAAGGGAGTTGATTAGTCCAATGTTTGGTCCCTCAGGAGTCTCGATTGGACACATACGGCCATAGTGAGAGTAGTGAACGTCACGTACTTCAAAGCCGGCACGCTCACGCGTCAAACCACCAGGTCCAAGCGCAGACAATCTACGTTTATGTGTTAATTCAGCTAATGGATTCGTTTGATCCATGAACTGAGATAACTGAGAGCTTCCGAAGAACTCTTTAATAGATGCAATAACAGGTCTGATATTGATCAATTGTTGCGGAGTGATGGTGTTAGTGTCCTGGATGGACATTCTTTCACGAACCACACGCTCCATTCTGGATAGACCGATACGGAACTGGTTTTGAAGAAGTTCTCCAACAGAACGTAAACGACGGTTACCAAGGTGATCGATATCATCTGTATCGCCTACACCATGTAGAAGGTCAAAGAAGTAACTGATAGAAGCAATGATGTCCGCAGGAGCGATATGCTTTACTTTTTCTTCTATAAAACCGTTGCCTAAAACAACGATTTCTTTTTCACCTTCTGCATCATTCGGTGCATATATCTTAATAGATTGCATTGGCACTTCATCTTCTACTACCCCGCCATGCGGATGGAAAGAAGTAAGGCCGATGCCGTCTTCAATGTTAGGTAGAATGCGGTCTAAAGTTCTACGATCTAACAGTGTACCTTTTTCTACAATGATTTCCCCAGTTTCAGGGTCTACAAGTGTTTCAGCGATACGTTGATTGAAAAGTCTGTTCTTGATATGAAGCTTTTTATTAATCTTGTATCTTCCAACACTTGCCAAATCATAGCGTTTAGGATCGAAAAATCTAGACTCTAATAAACTTTTTGCGTTTTCAACCGTTGGTGGCTCACCAGGGCGTAGACGCTCATATATTTCTAGTAATGCCTTTTCTGTGCTTTCTGTGTTATCCTTATCTAAAGTATTGCGAAGGTACTCGTTTTCACCAAGAAGATCAATGATTTCCTGGTCGGAACCGAATCCAAGAGCACGCAAAAGAACCGTTACTGGTAGTTTACGAGTACGATCTATACGAACATATACAACATCTTTAGCGTCAGTCTCGTATTCTAACCATGCACCACGGTTTGGAATAACAGTAGCCGAAAAGCCTTTTTTACCATTTTTATCTACTTTTCCGCTGTAATACACACTTGGAGAACGCACTAACTGAGATACAATAACACGTTCTGCACCATTAATAACGAACGTACCAGTATCCGTCATCAACGGGAAATCACCCATAAATACATCCTGGTCTTTTACTTCACCAGTTTCTTTGTTAATGAGACGAACCTTCACACGTAAAGGAGCTGAGTATGTAACATCTCTTTCCTTTGATTCTTCAACAGAATATTTAGGTTCCCCTAAGCTATAATCGATGAATTCTAAAGATAGATTTCCTGTGAAGTCTTCAATTGGGGAAATGTCATGAAACATTTCTCTTAATCCCTCATCAAGGAACCATTGATAAGAAGATGTTTGAATCTCTATTAGATTTGGTAAATCTAATACTTCACTAATGCGAGCATAACTTCTGCGTTGGCGGTGTCGTCCGTATTGAACTAGTTGACCTGTCAACTGATTCACCCCTCGTATCAAGCGTTATTAATAGTAGTTTAAAAAATATAAACCACTCAAAGCCAAACATAAAAAAACATTCAACATGGAAACAATACTGCTAAAAGAATCCATGTGAAAAATAAAAAATGGTTTCAATTCAGAAAACCACGTTTTTACAATCGCTCTATTGATTTTACTATCTTTTCCAAGCATACTAATTTTATACATGCAAAATACATAAAATTATTAGTGCTCAGAAAAATACATATTGGCATTAAACAATGCTACCATAACAAAAAAACCAAGTCAACCCTTTTTTGATTTGATGATGGAGTAGCCTTTTTTCTTTGTCACAACTTCCACTTCCTCAAACAATGACTCCAATTTCTCCATTGCAGAAGGAGCTCCCTGTTTCTTTTGGATCACAATCCACAGTTCACCTTTTGGCGCCAAGTGCGTCCAAGCTTTTTCCAAAATTTCATGAACTACTTTTTTGCCAGCGCGTATCGGCGGATTAGAAAGTATTGCCGCATAGTCGGTGGAAGTGACATTTTGATAGATATCACTAGTAAAAACGGTGATATTCTCCACTTCGTTAATAGAACCGTTTTCTTTGGCTAGCTCAACAGCTCTTTCATTGACATCAATCATGTCCACATGACGATGTGGATAATATTTTGCAAGAGACAATCCAATCGGACCATATCCACAGCCAACATCCAGAATGCGACCTTCCACTTCCGGTTCTTCAAAAGCCTCTATCAGCACCCTTGATCCAAAGTCCACTTCTTTTTTCGAAAAAACACCGCTATCCGTTATGAAAGAAAAGTTGTTACCTTTTAAATCAAATTTCCATTGTTGACGGTTGCTTTCCACTGATGGCTTGTTTGTATAATAATGATTCGTCATATTTAGTCTCCTTATCTGAATAGCTATCTCTAGCTTTTCAACAAATCAACTTCATATATTAGCACCCTTGAAAAAGACAGTAACCAAACGGTTCTTACATCAAGTGTGGCACCGTTTAAAAAAAGCCCGCTAACACGTAGCGAGCTTTCCTTTTTAAGAGCCTGTAATTACTTAACTTCTACAGAAGCTCCAACTTCTTCAAGTTTAGCTTTGATTTCTTCAGCTTCTTCTTTAGCAATACCTTCTTTAAGAGCTTTAGGAGCGTTGTCTACAACTTCTTTAGCTTCTTTAAGACCAAGGCCAGTGATTTCACGTACTACTTTGATAACCTTGATTTTTTGTCCGCCAGCGTTAGCTAGGATTACGTCGAATTCAGTTTGCTCAGCAGCAGCTTCAGCAGCTCCGCCACCAGCTACAGCTACAGGAGCAGCAGCAGTTACACCAAATTCTTCTTCGATTGCTTTTACTAGGTCGTTTAATTCTAAAACAGTCATATTTTTAACCGCTTCAATGATTTGTTCGTGTGTCATTGTTAATTTCCTCCTTAGATATTATAAGTTTTTTGTTTTTGTTACTTAACTTGCTAGATTGAAATTAAGCGCCTTGCTCTTCTTTTTGATCTGCAACTGCTTTCGTAACAAGAGCCAAGTTGCGGATTGGAGCTTGAAGGACGCTAAGCAACATGGAAAGAAGACCTTCACGGGATGGAAGTTCAGCAAGAGCTTTCACTTCTTCAACCGTTGCAACATTCCCTTCGATTACACCAGCTTTGATTTCTAATGCTTCGTGCTTTTTCGCGAAGTCATTAAGGATCTTAGCAGGAGCTACTACATCTTCAGTAGAGAATGCGATAGCGTTAGGTCCTGTTAATGCGTCGTTAAGTCCGTTGATGTCTGCTGCTTCAGCCGCACGGCGAGTTAAAGAGTTTTTGTAAACCTTGAACTCAACACCTGCTTCACGAAGTTGTTTACGAAGTTCTGTTACTTCCGCAACGTTAAGTCCACGGTAGTCAACTACGATAGTAGATACAGAACCTTTAAACTTGTCAGCGATTTCTCCAACAGCTTGTTTTTTTACTTCAACTGCTTTGCTCATCGTTACACCTCCTAAAAAGTTGGTTACCACTTATACCGACCGGTGTACATAAAGAATGCCTCCACGCAGGTGGAGGCAGAAGTTTTATCGTTAAAAGCGCAAGGCTTTATATCGTAAAAATTCACACCTCGGTAGGAAATTAAGCCTTACGGCACCTACTGTCTACGGTACAAACAATATCATTTTATAAACACAACGATTATTATAACCGTCTAGTTATCTTGTGTCAATATGTTAGTTTTTGGTAGCTACGAAAGTAGAAGTATCAACTTTTACTCCAGGGCCCATTGTAGAAGTAACAGCAACGTTCTTCATGAATGTACCTTTTGCAGCAGCCGGTTTAGCTTTTAGTAAAGTCTCATAGATAGTTGTGAAGTTTTCAACAAGCTTCGTATCTTCGAAAGAGATTTTACCTACTGGCACGTGGATGTTACCAGATTTGTCAAGGCGGTATTCAACTTTACCAGCTTTGATCTCGTTAACAGCTTTCGTTACATCAAATGTAACTGTACCAGTTTTAGGGTTTGGCATTAGTCCTTTAGGTCCTAACACGCGTCCTAATTTACCAACTTCACCCATCATGTCTGGTGTAGCAACGATTACGTCGAAATCGAACCAACCTTGGTTGATTTTCGCGATCATGTCAGCATCCCCAACATAGTCAGCTCCAGCAGCTTCTGCTTCTTTCGCTTTTTCGCCTTTAGCGAAAACTAGGACTTTTTGAGTTTTACCAGTTCCATGAGGAAGCACTACTGCTCCACGGATCTGTTGGTCATTTTTACGAGGGTCAACTCCAAGACGGAATGCAACTTCCACAGTAGCGTCGAACTTCGCAGTGTTTGTTTTCTTTACTAACTCGATAGCTTCGTTAACAGAGTAAGCCGTTTGACGGTCTACAAGTTTCGCAGCTTCGATGTACTTTTTACCTCTTTTAGCCATTTTAAACGTCCTCCTTATGTGGTTTTAGCGGAATAACCTCCCACGAATAAAGGTTGCGAATTGGCCATAAACCAAAGTCCGCAACCCTGAACAGCAGTTAAATCAAAAGCAATGGGATTAGTCTTCGATGACGATACCCATGCTACGAGCAGTACCTTCAACCATGCGCATTGCAGCTTCTACGCTTGCAGCGTTTAGATCTGGCATTTTCGTCTCCGCAATTTCGCGTACTTTATCACGCTTAACTGTTGCAACTTTATTACGGTTTGGTTCACCAGAACCAGACTCAATACCAGCTGCTTTTTTAAGTAAAACTGCAGCAGGTGGAGTTTTCGTAATAAATGTAAATGAACGGTCTTCAAAAACCGTGATTTCAACAGGGATAATCAATCCAGCTTGATCTGCTGTACGAGCGTTAAACTCTTTACAGAAACCCATGATGTTAACACCTGCTTGACCTAGTGCTGGTCCAACTGGTGGTGCTGGGTTAGCTTTCGCTGCTGGAATTTGTAGCTTTACCATTTTAATTACTTTTTTAGCCACGAGACACACCTCCTTAAGTCCGTGATGTGGTATCTGGGATTTCTCCCTCCCACTCAACTCATTCTTTATATATTTAATAAAGAATATTTTTTTATTAATAGTCTCTATTTCAGAGACATACTGACCTTTGAAATAATATCATTTTTACGAAACTATTTCAAGTTTTTTTACATTATAATTTTTCAATCTGTGTAAAGTCAAGCTCCACAGGGGTTTCGCGGCCGAACATATTTACAAGAACTTTCACTTTGTGCTTGTCTTTGTCCATCTCTACGATGTGTCCGGTGAAGTTCGCAAATGGTCCTTCTGTTACTTTTACGGATTCTTTTAGTTCGAAGTCTACTTCTACTTGCTTCTCCATCATGCCCATTCTCTTAAGGATGAATGCAATTTCATCATCCAATAGAGGTGTTGGTTTGGATCCGGATCCGCTTGATCCTACGAAACCTGTTACTCCAGGTGTGTTACGTACTACGTACCAAGAGTCGTCTGTCATGACGATCTCTACTAGAACGTATCCTGGGAACACTTTTTTCTTGGTTACTTTCTTTTTGCCGTTTTTGATGTCTGTTTCTTCTTCTTCAGGAACTACGACACGGAAGATCTTGTCTTGCATCCCCATTGATTCTACTCGTTTTTCTAAGTTTGCTTTTACTTTATTCTCGTATCCGGAATAAGTATGAACAACGTACCAGTTTTTCTCCATTGTTTAGGACTTGTGTCCGTCCCTCCCTTTTCTAGCATTTTATTTTTGAGACTATAATGGATTCCGTTGGACTCCCTGTTGATTTCCGTTATGGGTGTTCGCTTAATCCTTTGGGCGGTGCTTAAGCCTCCTCACTACGCTTCAGGGGTCTCAAGCTACCGCTATCTTCCTCAGGACAAGGAAGGCTACGGCAGCGATTCATCGCACGAAGAAAATGCGTTAGCATTTTCGAGGAGTCTCACACCCTTCACTTCAATCAACAGGGGAAATTGGCTAACACCAAGAATACCGCCTATTATAATCAGTAAAACTATTAAAACACCGTGGTGTTTTTTTCCAAATGAAAAAACCCGTTGAACGGGCTTTTTGTCAGAAAGTATTATTTACATTATACCATGATATAACATTACTTATTCAAGAGCAAAAGGAATAAGGAAAAAATTATTGTTTGCTCTTTAGTAATTAGTTAATCAAAGCACGGATTAACTCGGAAATACCTAAGTCAACAACCCAGAAAAACACTGCTACAAACAATACTGTAGTTACTACTGTAATTGTATAGCGAGTTAGTTCCTGGCGTTTTGGCCAGCTTACTTTTTTCATTTCGCGAGCTACATCGCGAAAAAAGTTAGTCAAACGTCCCATCCATGTAACCTCCAACCCCAGATAGTGATCTATTTTGTCTCCCGATGAACGGTGTGAGCATTACAAATCTTACAAAACTTCTTTATCTCTAATCGCTCTGCACTTTGTGATTTCCCTTTAACTGTTGAGTAATTACGGGAAGAACACGTCGCGCAAGCAAGTGCTACCTTACTTTGCATGTGTTACACCACCAAAACATAGATGTCCCTAAAAATGTAACATAGGCGTAATAATTAGTCAACGTGATTTGAAGGCGCAACCATTTCACATATGAATAAGAGAATTAACTACTTATAAAGTAATCTCTCTCAGTTCCAAATATCTTTCTAACTTGCGTTTTACCCTTTGCAATGCGTTGTCGATGGACTTTACATGCCGGTTTAAATCTTCTGAAATTTCTTGATAGGAGCGTCCGTCTAGGTAAAGAGCCAGAACCTTTCTCTCAAGGTCACTAAGCAATTCTCCCATCTTAACTTCTATATCATCAAATTCCTCTTGATTTATGATTAATTCTTCAGGGTCCATTACCTTAGCACCCGAAATGACATCCATTAATGTGCGGTCTGATTCCTCGTCATAGATAGGCTTGTCCAATGATACGTACGAATTCAATGGAATATGCTTCTGTCTTGTAGCAGTTTTTATCGCAGTAATGATTTGTCTTGTGATACAAAGTTCGGCAAATGCCTTAAATGAAGTCAACTTGTCCTCTTTAAAGTCCCGGATTGCCTTGTATAGACCTATCATTCCTTCTTGCACAATATCCTCGCGATCTGCACCAATAAGAAAATAGGATCTAGCCTTCGCGCGAACGAAGTTCTTATACTTGTTGATTAAATAATCCAGCGCTTCACTATCACCTAAATGCACAAGTTCTACCATCTGTTCGTCTTCCATAAGCTCTAATATCCTGTTAGCATTTCTTGGATCGCTCACTATCACACCTATCCCTCCGACTGAATCAGTAGATAGAAATATTATACAGTAGTCATAAATTGACCGTCAACCACTCATCGCTGTCCTCGGCGCCATTTTTCGAAAATTGCTGAAATTTCATTGTCGAGTTCAATGCGTTTTGACGGCTTTTCGTTGGTAAATTTTGTTACGCGTTTTTTTATTCTTGCTTCAATGGCGTCTGACTCATTTAATAGTTCACGAGCTGATTTTCGCAATGCACCTTGGCCAAAAATGGCCCATTGTTCTGTAAAGTCAGAAGTTGCCACATGGATTTGTGTGCGGATGTCACTTAAGCTGATGGCAAGTTTTTCGATTCTTTCATCGGCTGTTTCGTTTTCACGTGTATAAATGACTTCCACGCGATGATTTTTGTACTTCGTCTCTATTCCTTGTGACATATGCGCGTCAAAAACAATAATCACCTTGTAGCCTGTATACGCCTGGTACTCTGCCATTCGAGAAATAAGGATATCACGGGCCATTGCGAGATCCTGATCTTTCAGGATCCTCAGCTCCGGCCACGCACCGATAATGTTATATCCATCTACCAGTAGAATATCCATTCTTCCTTACTCTCCTGCCGACAATCTTTTGCGGAAAACCTCATACATTAATAGACTTGCTGCTACAGATGCATTTAATGATGTAACTTTTCCTACCATCGGTAAAGAGACAAGGAAATCGCATTTTTCTTTTAAAAGTCTGGACATCCCTTTTCCTTCACTGCCGATAATGAGTCCTAGCGGCAAAGAACCATCCATTTTTGTATAATCAACGGTTCCTTTTGCGTCTGTTCCGAAGATCCAAAGTCCGCGCTCTTTTAGCTCGTCCACCGTTCTGGCAAGATTGGTCACTCGCACGACCGGGATATGCTCAATGGCACCTGTTGAGGATTTTGCTACAGTTGCAGTCAAGCCTACCGCTCTGCGCTTAGGAATGATGATGCCATGTGCCCCTACTGCATCTGCCGTACGCATAATGGAACCTAAGTTATGCGGATCTTCAATTTCATCTAGAATAAGAAAGAATGGATCTTCGTTTCGCTGTTCTGCAGCCTTATACAGATCATCAAGTTCGGCATAATCATAGGCAGCGACAGAAGCGACGACTCCTTGATGATTTCCCTCCACCATCTGGTCAATCTTTTTGCGGGGAACGAATTGTACAAGTACATTCGCTTCCTTAGCCATAGCGATAACCTGTTGGATTGAGCCTTTTTGACCACCTTCTGCAATCCATAGCTTGTTGATTTCACGATTTGATTTAAGCGCCTCTAGCACTGGGTTTCTTCCCATTATGAATTCTTTTGTCATCTCTATTCACCTCTCTTGCTGTCTACCAGTTCTATGCAGGTAAACACGATTTCTTCCATGCGGTCTATGTCTTCACATAAATAATGATAGCCGATGAGTGCTTCAAATGCGGTGGAGTAGCGGTATGTTTGTACGTCCGTATTCTTTGGTACCGAACCGGACTTCGCATTGCGCCCCCGTCTGATTACACCTTGTTCTTCTTCGGTAAAAAATTCACGCTCCATCAGCTGGTGAAGCAGATGTGCCTGCGATTTCGCAGACACATAGTTTGTTGCAGCCCGATGTAACTGATTTGGACGTATCTTCCCGGACTTTAAAAGGTGGTGGCGGATGTATCCTTCATACACCGCATCCCCCATATAGGCAAGCGCCAAACTATTTAATTGCTTTGCATCTACTTGTGTATTGCTCATTGCAGCTATTATCCTCTTTTCCATCGTGTGCCTTGTGCAGTATCTTCGAGGATGATATTTTTCGCTTTTAATTCGTCACGAATCTCATCCGCTCTTGCAAAATCACGGTTTTTCCTTGCATCAATACGCTGCTGAATTAAGCTTTCGATTTCCTCATCCAATAGTTCTTCCTCTGCAGTAAGGGACACACCAATCACAGAAAATAATTCTTCAAACTGTGCAATGAACGCCTCTAACACTTTTTCAGAAGTGTTTTTACCGTTTAAGTAAAGGTTGGCTTGCTTCGCCATATCAAATAAAACGGAAATAGCATTTGCTGTATTAAAATCATCATCCATTACTTTGATGAATTCGTTTTTAAACTCTTCTACTTTTTGTAGCCATTCCATATCATCTGTTGCAAGGTCTGCTGTATTGTCCAAACGATGCTTTAAGTTTTCGTATGCAGTTCGGATACGGTCGAGACCATTTTTGGTGCTTTGAAGCAACTCTTCGTTATAGTTGATTGGATGACGGTAATGAACGGAAAGCATAAAGAAACGCAATAATTGCGGGTCATGCTTTTTAATGATGTCATGAACCAGCACGAAGTTACCAAGGGATTTAGACATCTTTTCGTTATCAATATTAATATACCCATTATGCAACCAATACTTAGCAAATGTCTTCCCTGTCAGAGCCTCGGATTGGGCAATTTCATTTTCATGATGCGGGAAGGACAAGTCCTGTCCGCCTGCGTGAATATCAATGGTGTCCCCAAGGTATTTACGAGCCATTGCCGAGCACTCGATATGCCAGCCTGGACGACCTTTCCCCCATGGACTTTCCCAATAGATTTCTCCTTCTTTTGCCGCTTTCCAAAGGACAAAGTCAAGCGCATCTTGTTTCTTATCTCCCACTTCAATACGAGTACCAAGCTGAAGGTCCTCTATCGGTTGATGTGAAAGCTTTCCATACTCCTTAAACTCGCGAGTTCTGTAATATACATCTCCACCAGACTCATAGGCATACCCTTTTTCAATCAATGCTTCAATGAACTCAATGATGATGTCCATGCTTTCCGTTACTCTTGGGTGAACAGTTGCTTGTTTGCAACCCAGTGCAGAAACGTCTTCGTGATACGCCTCGATAAAACGTTCTGCAATAGTCGGAACATCTTCTCCTAATTCCTTGGCAGCCTTAATTAGCTTGTCGTCCACATCTGTAAAGTTAGAAACATAGTTCACTTCATAGCCGCGGTATTCTAAGTATCTTCTTACCGTATCAAAGACAATTGGCGGTCTTGCATTTCCGATATGGATGTAGTTATATACGGTCGGTCCGCACACATACATCTTTACCTTGCCCTCTTCAAGCGGGACAAACTTTTCCTTTTGGCGTGTTAATGTATTAAAAAGATGAATGGTCATCTATTTTCTTCCTCTCTTTTAAAAGTAGCAGTTCATTTTGCAAGCGGACAATTTGGTTTTCCAATTCCACAAACCTGTCACCTGTCGGATCTGGCATTTCATGATGATTTAAATCCCTTTTCACCTTCACTCCATCCTGTATGACGATTTTCCCTGGGATGCCGACAACAGTGGAGTTGGCAGGTACATCTTTTAATACAACCGATCCCGCTCCAACTTTAGAGTTTTCACCGATTGTGATGGAACCCAATACTTTGGCACCCGTTGCAATCAGTGCGTTGTCCTGTATGGTTGGGTGTCGCTTTCCTTTTTCTTTCCCGGTACCGCCGAGGGTTACTCCTTGGAAGACAGTAACATTATTCCCAATTTCACAGGTTTCTCCTATTACCACTCCCATTCCGTGGTCAATAAAAAATCTGCGGCCGATTTTGGCACCTGGATGAATTTCGATTCCAGTGAAGAACCGGCTCACTTGGGAGATGGCTCTTGCGATGAAGAACATTTTCCGTTTAAAAAAAGCGTGTGCAATCCGGTGGGCCCATACGGCATGGAGACCTGAGTAGGTAAGGATTACTTCAAAATAATTTCTTGCGGCTGGATCTTGTTCAAATACCACTTCTATGTCTTCCTTTAGTTTGCGAAACATGGAGTGAACCTCCTTTCTTTTTCCCGTTTATATTACTATTGATTTGGTTAACTTCCTGTTTCCTTTCGCTCCGGGAGTTCGCTTTCCGCGGGGCGATGCTTGAGCCTCCTCACAACGCTCGGGGGTCTCAACCTACCGCTACCTCCCGCCGGAGTCTCACTCCCTGCTCTTCAGTCAACAGGGGGATTAGGTGATACTATTTTGATCACCACTTTCTCAAAAATAAAAACGCCTCCGTGTCATTGACACAGAGACGCTTATGGCGCGGTTCCACTCTGTTTGGAAATGGGTTTGAATAAGGACCCACATCCCCACTTAAGCCTCGTAACGGGAGGTTGCCGCTGTGACTTACTCGGCTTTACGGCCTTTTAGCAACAGACTCCGAGGTGCATTTCAAAAAAGTCATCACATGAATCGCTTGCAGCCATGGCGATTCTCTCTGGAAAGGATGTACCTTTTCTACTCTCCTCTTCAACATTCATTAATGGTTATCTCGCTATTAAATATGGTAGTTCTATCATATTATGTTTTACGGAAAATGTTAACCAATTAGCTTAGACAATCTCGCTAAGACTGTTTCTTTCCCTAATAGATGAATCGTTTGCGGCAGATCACGTCCATGGGTTTGGCCAGTCGTAGCCACGCGGATTGGCATGAAAAGTTTTTTCCCTTTATGACCTGTTGCTTTTTGAACGGATTTGGTTGCAGCTTTGATGTTGTCTACGGAGAAGTCCTCCATCGTTTCCAACTCTTTATGAAACGCAACCATCACTTCTGGTACTTGTTCTTCCGCCAAGACAGCTTTTGCTTCTTCATCGTATTCAATATGCGTTTGGAAGAACATTTCCGTTAGCTCTACAATCTCCGCTCCGAAACTCATCTGCTCTTGGTAAAGCCCGATAAGTTCTTTTGCCCAAACCTTTTGATCATCTGTCATAGATTCTTCCAGACGACCTGCTTTTACTAGATGTGGCAATGAAAGGTCGACAAGTCGATCCAGGTCCATTGTTTTGATGTATTGGTTGTTCATCCATGTTAATTTGTTTGTATCAAATACAGCAGGTGATTTGGATAGACGTGCCGTATCAAAGATTTCGATAAATTGCTCCTTGGAGAAGACTTCCTCTTCGCCGACTGGAGACCAGCCAAGCAAGGCAATAAAGTTGAATAAAGCCTCAGGTAAATAGCCAAGCTCCTCGTATTGCTCAATAAACTGGATGATGGACTCATCACGTTTGCTTAATTTTTTGCGGCTTTCGTTTACAATCAATGTCATGTGACCGAACACAGGAACTTCCCAGCCTAATGCTTCAAAGATCATGATTTGTTTTGGCGTGTTCGAGATATGATCATCTCCACGAAGGACGTGGGAAATCTGCATTAGATGATCATCCACTGCTACTGCGAAGTTGTAAGTAGGTGTTCCGTCCTTTTTCACGATAACAAAGTCACCAATGCCGTCGGATTCAAAAGAAACGTCTCCTTTTACCATGTCATGGAACTTGATTTCTTTTCCTTTTGGTACGCGGAAGCGAATGCTTGGTTCTCTTCCTTCTGCTTCAAAGGCTTTTTGTTCTTCTTCTGTTAAGTTGCTGTGCTTGCCGGAGTAATTAGGGTTTTCTCCGCGGGCAATCTGTTCTTCGCGCTCCGCTTCCAGCTCCTCTTCCGTGCAATAACATTTATAGGCAAGCCCTTTTTCCAAAAGCTCATTATAATATTTAGTGTAGATGTCATTACGCTCTGATTGGCGGTATGGGCCATATTCGCCACCTACATCGACGCTTTCATCCCAGTCCATTCCAAGCCACTTTAAATATTTCAGCTGGCTTTCTTCTCCGCCTGCGATATTGCGCTTTTTGTCTGTATCTTCGATGCGGATGATGAATTTACCGTTTTGGCTGCGTGCAAACAGGTAGTTGAATAGTGCGGTTCTGGCGTTTCCTATATGTAAGTGCCCTGTTGGACTTGGGGCATATCGTACGCGAACTGTCATGTTTTGTTACCTCCATTTTCCGTCGGTTTTCGTGCCCGGACGGTTTTTAAAACTAAGCATTATTTTAACATAAAAATGCTGGATTCGTATCTATTTCTTTCTATGGTTTTGTTATAACGCATCTGTTGTTTTCCGCAAATGGCTTCGCTTTCCTAGGGGCTGACGTGAGCCTCCTTCGGCTTACGCCTGCGGGGTATCCACCTAGCGCTATCTCCCTCAGGACAAGGAAGGCTTCGGCAGCGAAACATCGCACGAAGTAAATGCGTAGCATTTTCGAGGAGTCTTCGCCTTTTGCTTCAATCAACAGCTAGATATCACGTCTTACAAAAACTATCTCTTTATCAAGAGGACTGCTGCTTGGGCGGCGATTCCTTCTTCTCTGCCGGTGAAGCCGAGTTTTTCGGTGGTGGTGGCTTTTACGTTGACCTGTTCCACGTCCGCTTCTAATAATTCGGCAATTCTTTTGCGCATCGGTTCGATGTGGGGAGCCATTTTTGGCTTTTGAGCAATAATAGTACAGTCCACATTTCCAAGTGTGTAACCTTTTTCTTTTACTATTGCCCAGACCTGTTCCATTAAAACAGCGGAGTCTGCATTTTTATATGCTGGGTCTGTGTCTGGGAAGTGTTTTCCGATATCTCCTTCTCCAATTGCGCCTAGGCATGCGTCGGAGATTGTATGTAAAAGTACGTCAGCATCGGAGTGTCCGAGTAGCCCTTTTTCGTAAGGGATGGTGATGCCTCCGATGATTAGTGGTCTGCCTTCTGCAAACTGATGTACGTCAAAACCTTGTCCAATTCGAAACATAGTGCACCTCTCCAATTATATGTATTTAGTCTGATTAACTCCTGTAGATTTCCGTTCCAGGTGTTCGCTTTCCAAGGGGCGGTGCTTGAGCCTCCTCGCAACGCTCGGGGTCTCAACCTACCGCTATCTCCCTCCGAAGTCTCACACCTTGCACTCTAATCTACAGGGGTTTACGGTTTGATATGATCTGTTACATTTTCATAATATTATTTTTGTAAAAAAGCTTTTGCAAGGATTAGGTCTTCGGGTGTGGTGAGTTTGAAGTTTTCGTATTCACCTTGTACGATGTGTACCGGCACATTGATACGTTCTACGAGACTTGCTTCGTCGGTTCCTAGGTAGTTCTCTGTTTTTGCTTTTTCATGCGCTTCTTTTAGGATCGGATAACGAAACGCTTGAGGTGTTTGGATGGACCATAAGCTGGATCGTTCCACCGTTTGTTCTACCACTCCGGCCGCACTGACACGTTTAATCGTGTCTTTAACAGGAACACCTACAATCGCAGCTCCATCTTCGGCCGCTTTTTTCACTAGATTATGAATGACTTCGCGAGAAATAAAAGGCCTTGCTCCATCATGAACAAGTACAATTTCTGCTGATTGAAGCGATGTAAGCCCATTATACACGCTATCCTGCCGCTCTTCTCCACCAGTGACCATTTCTTTTATTTTTTGTATTGGATATTGGGTAAGAAGTTCTTTGAATATATCTTTTTCTTTTTCATTGATGACTAGTTTAATTTCTTTGCACCATGGGTCTGCTTCAAAGACAGAGAGGGTATGTATGATGACAGGTTTCCCCTCCAGCTCGATGAATTGCTTGTTTTTTCCTGCTTTCATCCGCTTCCCCTGTCCTGCTGCTAGTACGATTACTTGATAGTTCATTATTTACTCTCCCGTGGGTCTTGTTTTTTCACAAAATAACTTATACCCTCTAAGCTTAGCTTAAGAGGGTATAAGTTATTGGAGGTTTTCTTTTCACCTCCGCTGATGATTTCCGCTCCAGGCTTCGCTTTCCGAGGGGCGCTGCTGAAGCCTCCTCGGAAAGCCTGCGGGGTCTTCACCTAGCGCTACCTCCCTACGGAGTCTTCGCCTTTGGCCCCAATCATCAGCTATGGTATTTGTATTCCATAGGTTTTTCTTATAACGCTGCCCGTTCTAGTTGTTTAGGCTTGGCAAAGATCATACGTCCGGCAGATGTCTGGAGCACGCTTGTGACAAGAACTTGGATGTGTTTGCCGATATAATCACGGCCTTCTTCTACTACAATCATGGTTCCGTCATCAAGGTACGCGACACCTTGATTATGTTCTTTACCGTCTTTAATGACTTGTACAGTCAGCTCTTCGCCAGGAAGAACGACCGGCTTTACCGCATTGGCTAAATCGTTGATGTTTAACACATCAACATTTTGAAGCTCACATACTTTGTTTAAGTTAAAGTCATTGGTAACGACCACACCGGAAGTCAATTTTGCTAGCTTCACAAGCTTGGAGTCCACTTCCTGGATGTCTTCAAAATTGCCTTCATATATCTCTACTTTTATCGCTAATTCTTTTTGAATCCTGTTTAGTATATCTAAACCACGTCGACCACGATTACGTTTTAACACATCTGATGAATCAGCGATATGCTGCAGTTCTTCCAGAACAAATCGCGGAATGACGATTGTCCCTTCCAGAAAACCGGTTTGGCAAATATCTGCAACCCTGCCATCAATAATAACACTTGTGTCTAAGATCTTCAGCTTCTTAGAGGATAAATCTAATTCGTCATCTTCTACTGATTTTTTCTTCCCGAATTTTGAGGAGATAGAAAATAAACTCACCAATTCATCTCGTTTTTTGAAGCCTACTTGAAAACCAAGATATCCTAATAGAATGGTAATGAAAATAGGGAATATGGCGCTGACGAATGGGATTCTCTCTAAAGGAATAACTGCCAGATAAGCGACAATCAGTCCAAAAATAAGTCCTAAACTACCAAATAACACATCGGTAACTGGCGCTTTCACTAAAGATTCCTCTATCCATTTAATGAATCCTACAACATAATCCACTAACCAAAAAGTAAGGATAAAAAATATAATTGCTCCTAAAATAGCAACAGTATAAGGCTTTGTGAGAAAAGGAATATCCCCTAGATCCAAGAGAGAAAACAGCTCGGGAATGAAAAAGATCCCCAATGTTCCGCCAAGAATTAAAAAGAATAGTTGAACCGTACGCCTTAACATTGCCTCACCTCCCTTTATTCATTATAAACAGTTTCCTTTAAATAAAACGTCGAAAAAACTTTTAATTTACTTTTGTAAGGATTTTGTCACAATCCTGATTTTACGCCTTACATTTGTCGGTCAATCTGTAGTTGATCTTGAATCCGTTTCAATCCCTCTTTGATTTTCCGGGCTCGTACCTCACCAATTCCATCCACATCATCTAGTTCTTCCACTGTAGCATTAAGTATCTGCTTTAGATTCCAGAACTTACATACTAAGTTTTCGATGACGAGTGGAGGAAGTCGCGGGATCTTATGCAAAACTCTATACCCTCTTGGCAGGACAATTTCGTCAGGATTCATAAAACCAGAATACCCTAGCATCTTTAAGATAACGGCATCGTCCAATAAATCCGTATTTGCCAACTCCTGCAAACGCCTTAGAATCATGAACGCATCCATTTCTTTATCCACGCAATAATCTTTTATAAGGAGAATCGCTTCTTCTTCAATGTGGGCTAGGAGTTCCGTCATCTGCAGTCGAATCAGTCTGCCTTCTGTTCCAAGCTCATTAATATAACTTAGTATTTCATTTTTAATGCGCAGTACCATTTCTATACGATGTATCACCTGTAAAAGTTCCGATAATGATACCTGTTCTTCAAATTCTAAAGCTCCCAGATTGGTAATTCCCTGATCTAGTACGGTTTTGTATTTTTCAAGGGTTTGAATCGCCTGGTTTGCTTTTGTAAAAATAACCCCAATATCCCGCAGCGCATAACGGAAATCACCTTTGTACAAGGTAATGACATTTCGACGCTGAGAAATGGCTACAACAAGGCAGCCAGTCTGCTTAGCCACACGTTCTGCTGTTCGATGTCTCATTCCTGTTTCAGTGGAAATGATGGTGGAGTTAGGTGTTAATTGTGCATTAGCATAGAGGATTTTCGTCCCTTTTTCATTCAAGATGATAGCACCATCCATCTTCGCCAATTCATATACATAGGCCGGGCTGAATGGACAATTGATGGAAAATCCTCCGTCTACCATATCTTTCACTTTGTCATTGAATCCCACGACCACAAGTCCACCGGTTTGAGAACGAAGTATATTGTTAATACCTTCCCGAATAGGTGTTCCGGGTGCGATAAACTGTAATGTATCTGCCATTATTTTTTCTTTCTGCCGTTGTTCTTCCATCTCTATCCCCCTAGAGTATATTGAAGAGCCTGTTCGATGGTGTTGACACCTATCACATTAACCTCTTTCGGAATGGTCCACCCTCCCAGGTTTTTCGCAGGAATGATTACTCGTTTGAATCCAAGCTTCGCAGCTTCTTGGACACGTTGTTCAATGCGGGACACCCGTCTGATCTCACCTGTCAGCCCTACTTCCCCAATCACCACATCTGTTGGTTCAGATGTTTGGTTACGGAAGCTGGAAGCGATGCTGACCGCAACTGCAAGGTCGATGGCCGGTTCATCGAGTTTTACCCCACCTGCCACCTTCAAATAGGCATCCTGGTTTTGAAGCAACAGCCCCACTCTTTTTTCAAGTACCGCCATAATAAGTGATACCCTGTTGTGATCGATTCCTGTTGCCATTCTTCTTGGATTTCCATAACCTGTGGGAGAGATCAACGCCTGGATTTCTACCAATACAGGCCTTGTACCTTCCATCGATGCTACAACTGTGGAACCTGCAGCCCCTTTTGACCGTTCTTCTAAAAAGATTTCTGAAGGGTTCTTCACTTCTGTCAAACCCTCTTCCTTCATTTCAAAAATACCAATTTCATTCGTGGAACCGAATCTATTTTTCACTGAACGCAAAATACGATACGTATGATGTCTTTCTCCTTCGAAATATAACACCGTGTCCACCATATGTTCTAAAAGACGGGGTCCTGCAATAGACCCTTCTTTTGTGACATGACCTACGATGAAGACAGCAATATTCTTTGTCTTTGCAATCCGCATCAACTCAGCCGTACATTCTCTAACCTGTGACACACTCCCAGGAGCGGAGGTAACAGCCGGATGATAAACGGTTTGAATGGAATCAACAACAAGTAAGGTCGGCTGTACATCATCCACCGCTTTTGCAACCAGTTCGAAGTCCGTTTCTGATAAAACAAACAACTCATCTGCCTGTACTCCTAAACGGTCTGCCCGCAGCTTTGTTTGCTGAACAGATTCTTCCCCCGATATGTATAAGACACGATGTTTTTTTAATGCTAATTGACTGCACACCTGCAACAATAACGTCGACTTTCCAATACCAGGGTCTCCCCCAATTAAAACAAGGGAACCTTGGACCAAACCGCCGCCAAGCACTCTATTGCACTCTTCCATATCTGTATATATCCTGGATTGCTTTATATTTTCCACTTTTGTGATAGATTCTGCTTTTCTTGCCAATGTAGAAGAAGACGTCGTAAAACCTCCGCGCCTTGGTGTCCTGGACTCTTCCAGTTCCTCCACCATCGTATTCCATGCATTGCACCCTGGGCATTTCCCCATCCACTTAGGAGACTCATACCCGCATTCCTTACACATAAACTTTGTCTTACGCTTTGCCATCCAAAAATCCTCTCTATGTTAACAATAATCTTTATGAAATGAGTGTTGTGAAAATACCATTGTTTTCCTTCTTTCATGATACCTTATTTCACATATCTTACGCTAATCTAAACCATTGGAAAATATAAGAAAGGAGGAAAGCCCTTATACAACGGGCTTACCTCCACTTCTATACAGCCATGCAAACGACCAGCAACCTTATTTTACTTTTTCCACATCACGGACAACAAATTCCCCGTCTACAACATCTAACGAGATTTTCTTGCCTTTCTCGATATTCCCTTTTAACAGCTCTTCTGAAAGTTTATCTTCCACATGCTTTTGGATTGCACGGCGTAACGGTCTTGCACCGTATTCCGGATCGTAGCCTTCTTCTGAAATCTTTTCTTTTGCAGCGTCTGTCAGCTCCAAATCGATATCCTGTTCTTTCAGGCGCTTCGTTAACTGCTCGGATAGCAATGTGACGATTTCTTTCAAATGTGTCTTCTCTAAAGAGTGGAACACAATCATTTCATCAACTCGGTTCAGGAACTCCGGACGGAACGCCTTTTTCAGCTCATCCATCACTTTCCCTTTCATGTCTTTATAGTTCTGGTTCTCATCTTGTACATTAAAGCCGACATATTTGTTGCGCTTTAATGCGTCAGCACCAACATTGGATGTCATAATGACAAGCGTGTTACGGAAATCCACTGTACGACCTTTTGAATCTGTCAAACGGCCATCCTCTAACACTTGTAATAGAATATTGAACACATCAGGATGTGCTTTTTCAATTTCATCTAAAAGAATAACAGAATACGGCTTGCGGCGAACTTTCTCCGTCAACTGGCCACCTTCATCATACCCAACATAGCCTGGAGGGGAACCAACGAGACGGGAAGTAGAATGCTTCTCCATGTACTCAGACATATCAATACGAATCATCGCATCCTCGTCACCAAAGATAGATTCCGCCAGGGCTCTTGCAAGTTCCGTTTTACCTACCCCAGTTGGCCCAAGGAATATGAAGGAACCAATTGGACGCTTTGGATCTTTCAAGCCTGCACGTGCACGGCGAACGGCTTTTGATACGGCTTTAACCGCTTCATCCTGCCCAATAACACGGGAGTGCAATAAAGATTCCATGTTTAACAGTTTATCTGTTTCTGTTTGTGCAAGTTTTGATACCGGAATTCCGGTCCAGCTAGATACAACCATCGCAATATCTTCTACTGTCACCTCGGAATTCTCCTGACCTTGCTTTTCTTTCCATGTTTTCTTCGTTTCTTCTAATTGTTCACGAAGACGCTGCTCTGTATCTCTTAAAGAGGCTGCTTTTTCGAATTCCTGGCTTTGAACAGCCGCATCCTTTTCGTTGCGAACAGTTTCAAGCTTTACCTCTAACTCTTTTAAGTTCGGAGGTGTTGTAAAAGAACGTAGTCGTACTTTTGATCCCGCTTCATCAATTAAGTCGATTGCTTTATCTGGCAAGAAGCGGTCACTGATGTAACGGTCGGAAAGCTTAACCGCCTGCTCGATCGCTTCATCAGTGATGGATACACGATGGTGAGCTTCATAACGGTCACGCAGTCCTGTCAGAATCTGAATGGACTCCGCTGTTGTCGGCTCATCCACCGTAATCGGCTGGAAGCGTCGCTCAAGTGCTGCATCTTTTTCGATATATTTACGGTACTCATCTAGCGTTGTGGCACCGATACATTGTAGCTCTCCACGCGCTAAGGACGGTTTTAAGATATTGGATGCGTCAATGGCACCCTCTGCTCCACCGGCACCAATCAATGTATGAAGTTCATCGATGAAAAGGATGATGTTACCGGCTTGACGGATCTCATCCATCACCTTTTTCAGGCGGTCTTCAAACTCTCCGCGATATTTCGTACCGGCAACAACTGTACCCATGTCGAGCGTCATAACGCGTTTATCTCGAAGGATCTCCGGAACTTCATTGCTCACGATTTGCTGTGCAAGTCCTTCTGCAATGGCCGTTTTACCTACACCAGGTTCCCCGATCAATACTGGATTATTTTTCGTTCTGCGGCTAAGCACCTCAATCACACGCTGAATTTCCTTGCTTCGTCCGATAACAGGATCCAAGCTTCCCTCACGCGCGACCGCCGTTAGGTCCCTTGCCAAGCTATCAAGAGTAGGTGTATTCACATTGGCAGATGCACCACCTGAATGTCCTCCGGAAGATTCATTACTTCCAAGCAGTTGCAACACTTGCTGGCGAGCCTTGTTTAAGCTCACTCCCAAGTTGTTCAATACGCGTGCCGCAACCCCTTCTCCCTCACGAATTAAGCCAAGCAATACATGCTCTGTTCCTACATAGGAATGACCAAGCTTACGCGCTTCATCCATGGAAAGCTCAATTACCTTCTTCGCCCTTGGTGTATAGTGAGGAATTGATTGCCCACTGTCCTGTCCTCTTCCAATCAAGTTTTCTACTTCTTTTTGAATTTTTTCAGGCCCCAAGCCAAGGGCGATCAATGCTTTTGCAGCAATCCCTTCCCCTTCTCTTACCAATCCAAGTAAGATATGCTCTGTTCCTATATTATTATGGCTTAGGCGCAACGCCTCTTCCTGTGCCAATGCCAATACTTTTTGCGCTCTTTCTGTAAATCGACCAAACATCATATCCATTCGCCTCCCGAATAATTTATCTATTTAATCGCATTCTTTCCCGAATCAAGCTGGCCCTGCGAACATCTCTTTCATTTGGCTTTAATGGCCCTCCTGCATATTGCTGCAAGAAGCCCGGTTGAGTTAAAATCATTAATTCATTCAAAATGGATCTAGAAATGTCGGTGATATAGCCTAAATCTATACCTAGCCGCACATTCGACAAGCACTTTGCCGCCTCTTTTGTTTCCATAATACGACTGTGTGCCAACAACCCGTATGAGCGAAATACCCTATCTTCTAATTGTATGTTCGAAGTTTTGACTAATGCTTCTCTGGCAGAGCGCTCTTGAGAAATAAGTTGTTGTACCACACCCATAAGGTCTTGAACAATATCCTCTTCTGACTTACCGAGTGTCATTTGGTTGGAAATTTGAAAGATGTTACCTAAAGCTTCGCTGCCTTCCCCATAAATTCCTCTAACAACTAATCCCAATTGGTTAATAGCAGGAACAATTCTGTTCATCTGCTGAGTCAGCACCAGTGCGGGCAAGTGCATCATGACGGAAGCACGAAGCCCCGTCCCCACATTTGTCGGGCAACTCGTTAAGTATCCTCGTTTTTCATCAAACGCATAATCAATCTTTTCTTCTATCCAATCATCCAATGAATTGGCTACCTGCAACGCTTCATTCAACTGCAGTCCGGGAAACAAGCATTGAATCCTGATATGATCCTCCTCATTTATCATAATGCTCACTTCTTCATTCGGTGATAACAAACATGCTCCAAATGCCGAATCCTCCGCCAGTTGTGGACTGATTAAGTGCTTTTCTACCAACACTCGCTTCTCTAAAGCATTCAATTCCTCCATAAGAAGAAACTCCAGCTCCCCAAGATTCTGAAACTCTTTTTCTCCAAAATGCTGCTTCATTATATCCACAATCTGCTGCGCTTCCTCATTGCTCGACACTGTCGGAAACTGCATCTTTTCAAGATTTCTGGCAAGCCTTACTCTGCTGCTAAGGACAATATCCGAATCCGGTCCCTCCTGTTTCATCCAGGAACTGACCGCATTATTTAAAAAGTGTTCAAGAGACATCTACTGCTCCCCCTCTCTTTTTTCACTCAGTTGTCTTTCCAATTCTCTGATTCTATCTCTAGTATTCGCCGCACTCTCGAATTCTTCCTGTAAAATAAGTTCCTGTAATTCTTCTCTAAGCGCATCAATCTCTTTCCTCACATGCATGCTCCCGCCGATTCGTTTCGGAATCTTCCCGGCATGCACCGTGTTTCCGCTATGCAACCTTTTTAAAATTGGCTGCATCTTGTCGGAAAAGGTATGATAACATTCCGAACAACCAAAACGCCCAATTTTCGTAAACTGCTGAAACGTCATCTTACAGCGTTCGCACTGTAAAATTTTCTGCGGCGCAATGTCTTCCTGTTTCGGATTTGGTATGGTGTGTTCTGTATTCAACAATCCTGCAATCAGGTTATTGATGGAAAAACCTGATCCACCAGTAAACATCGACATACTGCCTTTTTCTTGAGCACATTGCTCACATATATGAATCTCGGATTTTTCACCATTGATAATCTTTGTAAAATGCAAAGCAGCTGGGCGCTCATTACATTCTTGACATACCATTTTCATCCCCCCTACCGGTACTTCAGTGTAGTCAGCATAGCCGTTAACATCCTTGCCCGCAGCTCATCTCTCTCAGGTAAGCCCAAATATAAGACAGAGCGGTCCATGACACTAACCATTATTTTCGCCTCCCTAGCGGAAATCACCTTCTCTTCCACCAACCGAAAGATAACATCCTCCGCACTTGCCTGGGAAACTCTCACATCTATCAGTTCTATAAGCTGGTCGATCAAATGCAAATGGTCATGCGGCTTGATCTTAATAATCCTGATATAGCCGCCGCCCCCACGCTTGCTCTCCACCAAATATCCTCGTTCAATCGTAAATCTAGTATTTATCACATAATTAATCTGAGAGGGCACACATTCAAACTTATCTGCAATCTCACTACGTTTGATCTCAGCAGAATTCTCCCTGCTCCCCTCCAACACCTGTTTCAAATATTGCTCAATGACATCAGATATGTTTCTCATGCTATCCTCCTATCTGACCTTGACTATCTTTGACTATATGTAAAATATATAAGACCTTCTGAAAAAATTCAATAGATAACCTTTCGCTAAAAACTGTCATTCTGTGTGGTTTGGTTTGTCGTGCGTCTATTTATGTTGGGATGGTCTTTGGATGTAGGTTCTTTCAGAATGGGTCTCTCTCAAACAGAATTCCACTTTTGGGAGGTGTTTAAACGTCAATTGGTCAAAATTGTTCAAAAGAGGTTTTTGAGGGGGGCTGGGCCGGGGAGGTTGAGGGGGCTCGTTTTAAAATAACAGTCCAACTTTTTGTTTATCCGCGAACTTTTCGATTTATCCACTAAGTCGGACGAAATAATCGTCATTCGACACAAACATACAAAAACAACACAAAAAAACCAGCGCACTAAGCACTGGTTTCCCATAAATTTGCCTGGCAACGTCCTACTCTCACAGGGGGAGATCCCCCAACTACCATCGGCGCTGAAGAGCTTAACTTCCGTGTTCGGTATGGGAACGGGTGTGACCTCTTCGCCATCATT
>NZ_JAIVKY010000015.1 GCF_020524325.1 Sutcliffiella horikoshii | reverse complement strand
TCTGGTAATGATGGCGAAGAGGTCACACCCGTTCCCATACCGAACACGGAAGTTAAGCTCTTCAGCGCCGATGGTAGTTGGGGGATCTCCCCCTGTGAGAGTAGGACGTTGCCAGGCAAGTGCTTTTGTAAAATAGCATATATTATTATCGCGGGGTGGAGCAGTCTGGTAGCTCGTCGGGCTCATAACCCGAAGGTCGCAGGTTCAAATCCTGTCCCCGCAACCAAATAAGGTCCCGTGGTGTAGCGGTTAACATGCCTGCCTGTCACGCAGGAGATCGCCGGTTCGATCCCGGTCGGGACCGCCATTCTTTTAAAATGCGAAACTAGGTTTCGTTATTTTTTTTGTCTTTTTTAGTACGATTTATGAATTTATTCATTCAGTTTGTCGTTTATAAGCCACTTTATGATTTTATAAGCGAAGTTTTCTATTTATAATCCAACTTTTTAATTTATAAGCCACTTTATGTCATATAAATGCCATTCGACATAAATATACAAAAGATGACTCCCCAATTGTCCGTTCACTTCTTCAACATCCTCTACAACCACCAAAAAAAATGAAGCCCCATCTCGAGGCTCCATCCTATTCCATTCTATCGGTTTACTTACTATTAATTATAATTCGCCTTATGTGCTTCCAAAATCTCTTCAGAAGTAGCAGCAGACCAGTCTTCAATGGATGCACCTTCATTTGCATTCACATAGGATTGCAACATTTTATAGCTTTCGCTGTACCCATATTGACTTGGTAATCCGTTTCTTCCGCCTTTAAAGATTTCTTGTGTCTTTTTATCATCTTCTTTTTCAAGCTCGCCTTCAATTCTTGTCCATAGATCTTTGTTGTACTCTTCATCTACTGGTGCTACATCAATATTAGGATAAACAAGTTTTTGGAACATAGTTCCTTTTCCTTCAATAACAAGGTTATCTAAAACAGTAAATGTTTCGCCGTTATAATGATTATCAACCCAGTAACTGTTGTGGTATTTGTTTGCGACACCTGCTTTAAGCATTTTGTCAGTTGTATTACGATCAAAGAATACGGCGATTTTTCCTACGCCTGCAGTGACGAATGTAGCTGGTGCGTTGTTATCTGTTGGGAATACACATACAGTAGTTTTACTTCCCTCAATAGGCAATTCATTAGAAGACTTAGTTAATGCGTCTTTAATAGCAGCATTGATCTTTTGGGTATCCATTCTTTTGAGATTATCTTGGACAGCAATTCTATTTTTCGGTGGAGCAAGTGCGTAATCTGCGCTTGTCTCAAATTCGCCGCCTTTATAGCATTTATCCGCAACCTCATCAAGGATGCTTGAAGTGTACAGTGCAGTTGCCTCGTCTCCTTTTAGCCCTTCTTCATAGAATGCCTCGTACAACTGGTACACGTGGATTATCTCAAATTCTTGTCCATTATTTTCGAAGGCGTATTCTAAGCCGATTGCCTCTTCGGCATCTGCTTCCGTTCCTCCGTTGTTACAACCTGTTAATGCTACAGCCATGATGAGAAAAAAGAAAAAACTAGTAAAGCGCATTGCATTCCCTCCTAAGTTAGTATTTGCCCCCTATATAGTATATATCGGCAACCAAGTTTAAATATTCTATAAATTATGACAAATTCCTTCTTTTTTATCAATTTTTTAATAAGGAAATTTTACCCATAGAAAAAGCCACCCTAAAAGGTGGCTAATAAAAACATGTGATTTAAATGAATAAGTATATTTAAACTAGTACTATTAATCCACTAGTTTAACAAGCATATGTGCGAGTTTGTGGCGCTCGTCTTTGTCGCCGACTTTCCATAATTCTTGAAGAAGTTTCTCTTCACTGTTTCTAGGGTCTTCATGCTTTGCCAAGTAGTCTGCTACTTTTTCTGCAGCCATAGCTAGTTGTTCTTCTCCAAGGCCCACTTTCTTTCCTTTGGAGACTTTGTCACTTAAATAGCTCTTGAAGGTATCGAAGTCGGACAGGATCTGATCTTTTTTAGCAGGGTCCATGTTTTCAACTTTTTGTTCTACTCTGTCTTGAGTAGCTTCACGATCTGTGTATGCCATTTCTTATATTCCTCCTCTAAATTTAAGCGTTCTCTTGTCCATATCCTTTTTATGGGAGTGTTAAACCTATTGATGCTTTTCTTGGCAGAATTATTTTCTTTATGAAGGTGCTTTCGCTATAATAGTGGGTAGCAGTCGGAAGCAGAGGAGTGAAGAGCTTGTCCATTTCAGATGAATTTGCTTTTATTAAGGATATTCAGCCGGAGCGATTGTTTCATGCACAGAAGGTGGTTGGAATCGGGGACGACGCGGCCATTGTCGGAGTGGAAGAAGGCTTCGAGAAAATTGTGTGTGTGGATACGATGGTGGAGAGTGTTCATTTTACACGTGAAACAATGAAGCCGTTTGATATTGGATATAAGTCGTTGGCGGCCAATATAAGTGATGTGGCTGCAATGGGAGGATATCCGATGTATTACCTTGTATCCATCACGATCCCAAAGAACTGGACGCAGGAAGAACTGACGTCTATCTATGATGGCATGAAGTCGCTTGGGGAGCAATATGAGATGGATCTGATTGGCGGTGACACGACTTCCGGCAAAACGATGGTACTTAGTGTGTTTGTAATTGGGAAAGTGGAAAAAGGCAAAAGGCTGCTTCGTTCCATTGCGAGAGAAGGAGATGTGGTGTTTGTCTCTGGAACGGTTGGGGATGCGGCAGGTGGATTGGATATTCTTTTACATAATAAAAATGCCGACAAGTTTGAGATATTGTTGGAGTACCACCAGCGGCCGAAGCCTCAAGTGGCGCTTGGGAGGATTTTAAGCAAGTTCGAACGTGTTTCTTTGAACGATGTGAGTGACGGCTTGGCAAGCGAGCTTCTGGAGATTGCAGAGGCGAGCCAGGTAGATATTTTAATAAATAAGGAAACAATACCTATTAGTGAGGAATTGCAGCGTTATGATGCGGATAATGCCCTCAAGTGGGCTTTGACCGGTGGAGAAGACTTTGAACTGGTCGGATCTATTCTAGAGTCGGACTGGGATAAGCTGCAAGAGGAGTGCCTGACAGCCGGAATTAAGATTACGAAAATAGGTACCGTTTCTAGTGGCGAAGGACGAGCGTTCTTGAAGTCTCATGACGGCGCCGTGCAGGAATTGAAAAAAGAAGGATATAATCATTTTAATAGAGGTTAGGAGTAGGATGATATGTTGCAAGTGGAGCTTATGACACATTCAGCCGAGGAGACCATGGCTAAGTCCGAGGCGCTTGGCAAGTTGATGGAAGGCGGGGAGGTCCTGTTGCTAGAGGGGGATCTTGGCGCCGGGAAGACGACGTTTACGAAAGGCTTGGCAAAAGGGCTAGAGATCAAGCGAAATGTGAACAGTCCGACTTTTACCATTATAAAAGAGTACCAAGGCCGTCTTCCCCTTTATCACATGGATGTGTACCGCTTGGCAGACAGTGAAGAGGACTTGGGATTTGACGATTATTTTGAAGGAGAGGGCGTCACGGTTGTCGAGTGGGCTCATCTTATTGAAGAATTTTTACCCAGTGAACGGTTGGAAATCTATATCTATCACCATGGCGATGATGAGCGAAAGATGGTTCTCACACCCAAAGGAGAAAGATATGAAGCTATATGTAAGGAGTTAATGGAATGACCAAAGTGTTAGCGATTGATACGTCCACCTATGTGTTGGGCGTTGCGATAGTAGATGAGGATAAAGTGATCGGGGAACTGGTGACAAACGTGAAAAAGAACCATTCACTGCGCGCGATGCCGGCAGTGGAGAAGTTGATGCAGGATTGCGATGTGAAGCCGGGTGACCTTACGCGAATTGTGGTTGGAAAAGGTCCAGGTTCTTATACAGGAGTTAGGATTGGTGTGACGCTTGCGAAGACACTGGCGTGGTCACTAAATATTCCGCTTGTTGGGGTTTCAAGTTTAGAGCTTGTTGCGGCAAATGGTCGTTATTTTGACGGAAGCATTTGTGCTTTGCAAGATGCACGACGCGGTCAGGTGTATACAGGGCTTTATCGTTTCAAGGAAGATGAGTTGACGACGGAAGTGGAAGATGTCAACATCCTGATGACAGACTGGCTGCAGGCGTTAAAAGGCAAACAGGAAAGAGTGTTGTTCATCGGAAATGATGTGCACCTTCATAAGGAAACCATCATAGAGTACCTTGGGGAACTGGCACATTTTGCACAAGTCAGCGAAAATAACCCAAGACCAAGCGAACTTGCGTTTCTTGGGATGAAAAGGGACGCAGAGGATGCTCATTCCTTCGTGCCGAATTATACGAGGCTTGCAGAAGCAGAGGCGAAATGGCTGGAAAGTAAAGAAAAATAGGTGAGCGTAATGAATTCATTGATTGATATAACAAAAATGACGGTTTACGATATTGAAGGCGTGCACCGGGTGGAGTTGAAGTCGTTTGCTACACCTTGGACAAAGGACGCCTTCTATTATGAACTGACCAACAATCCATATGCCCATTACCTCGTCATGAAAGAAGAGAATCGGGTAATCGGCTATTGCGGGATTTGGATTGTGATGGGGGAAGCGCAGATTACGAACATTGCGGTGGATCCAGCATGTCGCGGCAGAAAGCTTGGCGATCTTTTACTAGGAAAAGCAATGGAATATTGTAAAATGGTTGGAGCCACCACTGTTTCACTTGAAGTAAGGGTATCAAACGTAGTGGCACAGGGGCTTTACCGGAAACACGGGTTCCAAAACGGTGGGATTCGGAAAAAATACTATGTGGATAACAATGAAGATGCACTAGTGATGTGGGTGAATATATGAAAATAACTGAAGCAAAAGACGAACTAATATTAGGAATTGAAACGAGCTGTGATGAGACAGCTGTCGCGATTATTAAAAATGGAAAAGAGATCGTGGCCAATATCGTCTCCTCCCAAATCGAGAGTCACCAGCGTTTTGGCGGAGTGGTACCAGAAATCGCTTCTCGTCATCATGTGGAGCAAATGACGGTGGTTCTAGAGGAAGCGCTGGAACAAGGCGGCGTGACAATGGCAGATATAGATGCCATTGCTGTGACAGAAGGACCGGGACTTGTTGGTGCACTGTTGATCGGGGTGAACGCAGCAAAGGCGCTGGCGTTCGCTCACCAGAAGCCGTTGGTCGGCGTCCATCACATTGCAGGCCATATCTATGCCAACCAACTGGTGGCAGACCTAGACTTCCCGTTGCTGGCGCTCGTGGTGTCAGGCGGGCACACAGAGCTTGTATATATGAAAGAACACGGTTCCTTTGAGGTAATTGGGGAAACGCGTGATGACGCGGTAGGAGAAGCCTATGACAAGGTGGCACGAACCCTTCAGTTACCTTATCCAGGCGGACCTCACATAGACCGCATGGCTGCGGAAGGGACACCTTCTATAAAGCTGCCAAGAGCGTGGCTTGAGGAAGACTCCTATGATTTTAGCTTTTCAGGTTTGAAGTCAGCAGTGATCAACACCCTTCACAACGCCAAGCAAAAAGGGGAAGAGATTGTGCCGGAGGACCTTGCGGCAAGCTTCCAGGAGAGCGTGATTGAAGTGCTCGTTGGAAAGACAATTCGCGCGATGAAGGAATACGGCGTGAATCAAGTGTTGCTTGCAGGCGGCGTAGCGGCAAACAGAGGACTGCGCGCGGCATTGCAGGAAGCTGTGGATAAGGAAGGAAAGAACCTCGTAATCCCACCGTTATCCTTGTGTACGGATAATGCAGCAATGATTGCGACTGTGGGTAGTGTGATGTACCGATTAGGAAAACGATCTGGTATGGATCTGAATGCGAATCCAGGATTGGATATTGAGAAGCCTTTTAACTGACTTTGTGCAGTTAGGAGGCTTTTTCTTTTGGATGCGCTTGCTTTGTTGAGGGGAGTGGCTTTTGGCGGTGTGTTTACGGTTATCCACAAACCTGTGGATTAAATGTGGATAGTTACCCAAATATCCACTAAAATAAACCTCCGAAATGTGAATAAAAAATGTGGATAACTTTGTGTATTTTTGTGGATAGTGTGGATATTTATCTTGATAACTTATAAAACAAGGGTGGATATGTGTATAAGACTGTGGGTAAGTGGTGCTAGTCGACAAGCTTCAGCAGGATACCTTTTTTGTTCGACAAAATGTGAGTTTGGGGGTAGGGTGGTGTGTTGGTAACTTGGAAGTTAGGTTGGATGTGGAGAAGTCTATTGGACTGAAAGGTGGTTTTGTGAGGTGTTTCGGTCGTATAGAGGGGTTCTATTGGACGGAAGGGGAGCCTGGTGAGTGGCTTCGGTAGTATAGAGGGGTTCTATAAGACGGAAGGGAAGCTCGATAAGGATCTTCGGTCGTATAGACCGCTTCTATAAGACTCTTTTGCTGCTCAGCACGCTGCTTCGGGCAAATAGAATCTTCAAAGTTACCTGACTTTTAAATGGGGGGCTGGTTTTACGTTTATCAACGCCCAAAATGAATGCAACTGATCTAAAACGGTAGCAGAGAGGCCGTCTCAGAGCCCGAAGCTGCTCCGCAGAACCAAGAACGGTAGTAGAGAGGCCGTCTCAGAGCCCGAAGTTGCTTCACAAAAACAAAAAAGGTAACAGAGAGCCCGTCTCAGAGCCCGAAGTTGCTCCGCAAAATCACAAACGGTAACAGAGATGCCAGCCCACCACAGCCCCCTAAAACAAAATTTGTAAAAATTGCTAATAACCCCATTGACTTCTCCTTCTCCAACTTGTATAGTTAGTTACATAACTAATGAACCAAACAACATAACAATAAAAACACCAGTTAACCCAAAGTAGGTGAATCATAATCATGGAAATAAATCTTAAGAGTGACATCCCCATTTTCCAGCAGGTGGCCGAACTGATCGAGAGCGGCATCTTAGAAGGCAGCATGCAGGAGGGAGAGCGGGTGCCGTCTACGAACGAATTTGCAAAATATTATCAGATCAATCCAGCAACCGCAGCAAAGGGAATCAATCAGTTGGTCGATCAGGAAATCCTATTTAAGAAAAGGGGAGTAGGAATGTTTGTGGCAGAAGGGGCAAAGAAAATTATCCTAACAAAAAGAAAAGCGGCATTTTTTAAAGACTATATTGTTCCGTTAAAAAAGGAAGCAAGCAAGCTTGGCATAACAGAAGATGAATTAACGACATTGATCGGCAAGGGGGAAGAGCAATGAAAATAGAGCTAAAGAATGTATCTAAATCGTTCGGAAGTAAAAAAGCTGTGGATAACATGTCAATAACGCTTGAGGAAAACAAAATCTATGGCCTGCTTGGACGGAACGGTGCAGGTAAAACTACATTAATGCAAATGCTAGCGGGTCATGCCCTTCCTTCATCAGGAGAAATCCTCATCAACGGTCAGAACCCATTCAACAATAGAGACATCACCAAAGATATTTGCCTCGTCAATGAAAGCAACAACTTCATCAAACGCCTTAAAATAAAAGATATTTTAAAAGTAGCATCGCTATTTTACCCTAACTGGTCGTGGGAAACGGCAAATGCACTGCTCACCACCTTCAACCTGAATCCTACCCTTAAAACGAAAGGCTTATCCAAAGGGATGGAATCCTCCCTAGGCATCATCATCGGGCTTGCCAGCAGAGCGAAAATCACGATCCTTGATGAACCTTATATCGGGCTTGATGCAGCGGCAAGGTTTAAATTTTATGAAGTGCTCTTAGAAGAATATGAAGAGTTTCCGAGAACGATCATCTTATCCACACATTTGATAGATGAGGTGAGTAACCTGTTTGAAGAAGTCGTCCTGATGAGAAGTGGGGGACTGGTTTTCCACAAATCCACAGAAGAACTTCTTGATTCAAGCATCACGGTGTCAGGGAAAAAAGAAGCGGTGGATGAGTTTGCACAAGGCAAACGCGTGTTGCATGAGTCTATCCTCGCTGGAAGAAAAACGGTTACTTTATTCGGCGAAGGATTAACAGTGGAAGAAGCGGCCCGGCACAACTTGGACGCAGATCGGAGCTCCATCCAGCAGCTGATGGTATATATGACAGAAGAAGAGTTACAGGGAGGGAAGCAATATGCTTAAAGATATGAAGGCTGTACTTTATTACTTGGCTGTGGATATGCGGTTTTCGTTTATGGTGTTTTGGTCCATTCTGTTGCTCAGTTTGACGGCCATGTTCCTAATCGTCCTTTCCTTTGACACGACGATGGTTGTTTCCACAAGCATGGCCATCTATATTTTCTGCGGGATTACGGGATTTTTGACAACAAAAGAGACCTTCCCTTATTGCATTAAGTTTGGCGCGACGAGAAACCAATACTTGCTCAGTGTTCTGATTTATTGCGCGGTCGTGGCAGTGGTGTTTTCCACTGTTCATGTCATCATCAAGAGCATTTTTGACGGGCTTGTAAGCATTGCAGCAAGCGGAAGCTTTCTCACTTACCATACGGTGGAGATGACAACTTTGGCAAACACCTGGTATAACCAACTATTTATAGATTTGATCATCTGTTTCCTCCTATTATCAATTGGCTTCTTGCTTGGCACTATCTTTTATCGCCTTGGTTTGATTGGCGGGTTTGGAACATTGGCGCTGCTTGCAATTGCTTTGCTTCTTCCGACTACGAGAGATTTCTTGTTAGATGCTTTGGTAGATATGGAAGGGTGGAAGATTGGCCTTAACTTTTCTTTGCTGGTGGCTGTGGCACTACTCGCTTTCCTGCCGAATTGGGGCATGCTGAGGAAGGCTTCCACTTTGCCTAGTGCGACGAGATAGAGAATATAACAAAACCGCACAGTCCAATCTGTGCGGTTTTTTGCTAGTTTCGCTGTTTTTTCTTTTGGAAAAATAAATAGTAAATCCCAAGGCACAATCCTGCAAGGTTGATAGCCAACATGACAAAATAATACGCCTCAATCGGGCCGGTAAAGATATAGTAAAAGTATCTAATTGTGTTCATAATAATGACCATTAATAATACAATCGAGAAAAATCTATTCATCTAATCCCCCTAACCAACTTAAACAAGTTCTTCCCATTCCTCCATCAACGCAAGCAGCCTTTCTTGAAACGCTTCATTCGCTGTGTTCAGCTCCAGCACTTTTTCATGGTCCTGATAAACTTCAGGCAAGCAAAGCTCGCTTTCGTTATTCTCGATTTTCTGTTCGAGCTCTTCCATCTCTTTTTCGATCTCTTCCACACGGCGTTTACGCTGGCGTTCGAGACGCTTTGCTTCTTTTTCCTGTTCGTAACTCATTTTCTCAGGTGCCTCAGTAGTTGCGGTTGAAGTGACCTTTTTAGAAGTAGCCGTCTCTGCTTCCAATCGCTCAAGCTCCAACGCCTCTTCTTTTTTCTCTACATAATAGTCATAGTCACCAAGGTACTCTGTTGCGCCAACCGTACTCAGTTCATAGACCTTCGTCGCCAACCGGTTGATAAAATAACGGTCATGGGACACGAAGAGAATCGTGCCGGGATAATCAATCAAGGCATTCTCAAGGATCTCCTTGCTGTCCAAGTCCAAGTGGTTGGTAGGCTCATCGAGAATCAGCACGTTTGAGCGTTCCATCATCAGCTTGGAAAGGGCAAGCCGCGCCTTTTCGCCACCACTCAATGTAGAAACAGGCTTCAGCACGTCATCTCCGGAAAATAGGAAGTTTCCTAGAACGGTCCGGATCTCTTTCTCCATTTTTTGAGGATATTCATCCCAAAGCTCCGCTAGAACGGTTTTGTTGGAAGTAAGATCTGCCTGCTGCTGATCGTAGTAGCTGATAGACACATTGGCGCCAAAGGAGAAGGTACCCTCGAGCGGCTTTAGTTTTCGGACAAGCGTCTTTAATAAGGTAGACTTCCCGATCCCATTTGGCCCAACAAGTGCGACACTGTCGCCGCGACTCATGGAAAAGTCGACATGACGGAAGACAGGATTCGTATCATAGGAAACGGACAAATCTTTCGCTTTTAGAACATCGTTGCCACTCTGGCGATCGATATCGAACATGATGGAGGCAGATTTTTCATCGCCTTTCGGACGGTCCATCACTTCCATTTTCTCCAGCTGCCTGCGACGGCTTTGGGCACGTTTGGTCGTAGAGGCACGTGCCAAGTTCTTTGCGACAAAATCTTGCAGCTTGGCAATCTCGTCTTGCTGCTTCTCAAACATTTTCATTTCACGTTCATACTGTTCTGCCTTCTGTTCCAGATACTTGCTGTAGTTTCCGATAAACTTCGCGGACTGCTTGCGCGAGATTTCGTATACAATGTTGACGACCTTGTCCAAGAAATAACGGTCATGGGAAACAATCAGCAGGGCACCAGGGTAGCCTTGCAGATAGTTCTCCAGCCAGGAAAGGGTGTCGATGTCCAAGTGGTTGGTTGGCTCATCGAGAATAAGCAGGTCGGGTTTGGTCAAAAGCAATTTCGCTAGTGCCAGGCGGGTACGTTGTCCGCCACTTAATGTTTCGATTGGTGTTTGGTAATCGTACTCGGAAAAGCGCAGTCCGTGCAGGACGGAGCGGATATCTGCTTCATATTGAAAGCCGCCTTTTTGTTTGAAGGCTTCTTGCACCTCGTCATATTCTTTGAGAATGCGAGCATACGCTACTTCATCTTCAAAATAAGCGGGATCTCCCATTTTCGCTTCGAGTGTGCGCATCTGTGTTTCGAGTTCGCGCAGGCCCGTGAATACGGTCAGCATCTCGTCCCAGATCGAGCGCTCAGTCTGCAAGCCCGTGTCCTGCGCAAGATAGCCGATCGACACGCCTTTAGGTTTAATCAGGTCTCCTGAATCAAAGGATAGCTGATTGGATATGATTTTTAATAGAGTAGATTTGCCTGCCCCGTTGCGTCCCACAAGGGCAATTCTATCTTTGGATTGTACTTCTAGTTTTATATTCGATAAAATAAGGTCAGCGCCGAAATATTTGGTCAGCTGATTTACCTGTAAAATAATCATCATCTTCACCTCGTGTAATTCTAGGTTAAGTGTATCTTTCTTTGGGGTTTACATCAAGATTTTGGGTATCTGGTTTTGAGGGAGGGGCTGGTTTTAGACGAATCGCCCGTAATTCGAGATTATCGCCCGTATTTTTTTATTTTTGCCCGATTAGTGGCAATTATCGCCCGTAAATCTGAAAAATCGCCCGATTCCACTCGAAAATCGCCCGTAAATCCAAATTTTCGCCCGATTCGGTTTCGGCCCGAGCTCCGAAATTCGAGCAACGACCTTTAGGGCCCAAAGGCAGGAAAATAAGTATAGACATAGAAATGTAATCGTTTTCGTTCCGTGTTAGAATAGAAAGGCAAACAGGTTCGACAAATGGGGGAGTAAAATGAATAACGAACAAATGAAAATTCCACAGGCTACGGCAAAGCGCCTGCCGTTATATTATCGTTTCATCCAGAACTTGCATTCGTCTGGCAAGCAGCGGGTCTCTTCTGCGGAGCTAAGTGAAGCGGTAAAGGTGGACAGTGCCACGATCCGCCGGGACTTCAGTTACTTTGGCGCGTTGGGGAAAAAGGGATATGGATATAATGTTCAATATTTGTTAACTTTTTTCAGGAAAACGCTCGACCAAGACGAATTGACATATGTTACTCTAATAGGTGTAGGTAATTTAGGAACCGCCTTCCTACATTATAATTTTATGAAAAACAATAATACGAAAATAGTGATGGCCTTTGATGTGGACGAGTCTAAGATCGGCTCGGAAATCGGAGGAGTCCCTGTTTATCATTTAGACGATATTGAAGAACAAATGCCCGAGAATGTTACGGTAGCCATCTTGACGGTTCCGGCTCCGGTAGCACAGCCAATAGCGGATAGACTTGTAGAAAAGGGCGTAAAGGGCATACTGAACTTTACACCGGCCCGTATCAATGTTCCGGAAGAGATACGTATCCATCACATTGATCTAGCGGTGGAACTGCAGTCATTGGTATATTTTCTCAAGCACTATCCAAGCGAGTAAAAAAGTTGTAGAATAAGAATATTTCGAGGAGGTGTCAAATATGGGATCATTAGGAATGGGAAGCCTCTTACTTATTGTATTTGTAGCACTACTTATTTTCGGTCCAAGCAAGTTGCCTCAACTTGGGAAAGCAGCAGGGAACACATTGCGCGAATTTAAAAACGCAACTAAAGGATTGGCCGATGACGACGACGCTAAAGAGAAAAAAGAAGAAACGAAGTAATGTAAGGATGAACATATATGCTAGATAGAGAAATGTCGGTGTATGACCATATAGGCGAGCTCCGAAAAAGAATCATCATCACAGCATCCTTCTTTTTCGTTTCGGCAATCGGCGGCTTCTTCTTGGCCGAACCGATCATTGTCTATTTACAGCAAACAGATGAAGCGAAAGAGCTGACGATGAACGCCTTTCGTATGACAGACCCCATCAAGATCTTTATGCAATTCGCCTTTTTGATTGCATTTATCATAACGTTCCCCGTCACACTCTATCAGCTTTGGGCCTTCATCAGCCCGGGTTTGTTAGAAAAAGAACGGAGAGTAACGTTAAGCTATATACCAATTTCCATTTTCCTGTTTTTAAGCGGACTAGCTTTCTCTTACTTCATTTTATTCCCGTTTGTCGTGGATTTCATGGGTAGGCTTGCAGACCGGTTGGAAATTAACCAGGTAATCGGAATCAACGAATACTTTCAATTCTTGTTTCAACTGACCTTACCGTTCGGATTACTATTTCAAATGCCTGTTATTGTGATGTTCTTAACAAGGCTAGGCCTCATTACACCATCGTTCTTGGTGGAGATCCGTAAGTTCGCTTACTTCGGTCTGCTTGTGGTCGGAGGATTGATTACACCGCCAGAACTGATCTCGCATTTGATGGTAACCGTTCCGTTGTTTTTGCTATATGAGATTAGCATTGTGATCTCTCGCGTTTCTTATCGAAAAGCGCAGAAAGCGGCAGCGTTGATGGAGCAGGAAGAGAAGATGAATAATTAAGATGTGGCAGGCTCGTCCCTTTTTTTGAGAAGGGGCGGGCTTGTTTTATTTAATGTATATAGAAACTATTGGTCTCCGTTCCAGGCGCTTCGCTTGCCTGCGGGCGGTCCGTGAGCCTCCTCACTCCGTTGCGGGGTCTCACCTGTCCCTTCCTCCCGCGGGCGTCTGCGCGCCTTCCACTACAACCAACAAGATGACTTCATTTATTAGGGGGAAAAGCATTTAAAACCATTTCAAGAAATGCAAACCTCCTAATCACCCAAAAGCTATTCTAGAAAAATCAAAAAAACCCGCACCCCAAATCCAGGTACGAGTCTCCAATCACTTTTTCTTCTGTTGTATCTCTTTAATCTTCTGATGTAGCAAAAAAGACCGAATAGCTACACCAAAGTCAAAGGTGGCGATGAGCATCAGCAAAACCGTGTGCCAGTGCCAGATGGTATCCTTCACGGAAACAATCGCCAGGTACAAGAACAAGCTGCCCATGATCGCATAGAAGAAAACCATTCGTAATGGTGTTATTTTCATGTGCAAATCCTCCAGGTAAGTTCAGCTCTAGCGGAGAGCTGTTTAAAAGAACGAAATGAAATTCGGTAAGTTCTTCTGCATTTCTTCCATTTGACGCATCATTTCTTCTATATCATCTCGGAATACATATTGCACGGTGACCACGAACGAGTTCATGGCAACGTGGGCGATGATTGGAACGATGATACGGTTTGTTTTTACATATAGGAAAGCGAAAATGCCTCCCATGACAAAGTATATGAGTAGATGCTTGAAATCTTGATGGACCACGGCAAAAAGCAGGGAACTCACCGTCAGCGCGATGACAAAGTTAAACTTCTTATAGATGGCACCGAAAATGATCTTTCGGAAAATGATTTCCTCTAATATTGGTCCAGCGACAGCAACGGCAAAAATCATGACTGGGAATGCCGTCACAAATCCCATGATTTCTTGTGTATTTTCAGAGCCAGGTTGAATGCCGAAAATCTGCAACTCAATCTGTGCCGCCACAGCCTGCCCAATCAGTGCAAGCGGGAAGCCAACAGCCGCCCAAAGAACTGTTTTCGGGATGGAAGCCGTTTCGCCTCGGAAATCCCCTTTGGTCCATTCGTTACGGAGTATCCAGGCAACAATGGCCAAACCTATCGTAAAACTGATAAATGCCCAGACGCCGATGAGATAAGGCTCTCTGGTGGCGCGCTCCATGCCTTCCCCGACGCCAAGCCAGATCAACAGCGGGTACCCAAGCAATCCGGACAGCTGCATCAGGACATATGTAATAATGACCAACCAATAGTTTTTTGTCATACTAAGCTCCTCTTATGCATTATTCACTTTTCGTATTGTACCATATAATCTATATGTCCTTATAACGATAAGGTTTCCCTGAATGCGCCGATTTTACGAAAAGAATACGTTTAAACCTCCAAGCACATGAAGATAATGAAAAGGGTTGCAAGTCGAAAATTTTTTAGATAAAGATACTTGCAAAACAGAAGCAGATTCATTATTATAATAATTGTGTTAGCACTCAAGTGATAAGAGTGCTAATAAAAAATATTACATATGAAACCAAGGAGGTTGTTTTCATGTTAAAGCCATTAGGCGATCGCATTGTAATTGAACTTGTTCAATCAGAGGAAAAAACGGCAAGTGGTATCGTATTACCGGACTCTGCGAAAGAAAAACCTCAAGAAGGTAAAGTAGTAGCAGTAGGATCTGGCCGCGTACTAGAAAGCGGAGAGCGTGTAGCGCTTGAAGTAGCAGAAGGCGACAGCGTTATCTTCTCTAAATACGCAGGAACTGAAGTGAAATTCGAAGGAAGAGAACTTCTAATCCTTAAAGAAACAGACGTACTTGCAGTAGTAAGCAAATAATCAACTAGCGGCCAGAGAGTTGCCGCATTACTTATAAAATTTTAAATTTCCTAAGGAGGTCTATCTATCATGGCAAAAGAAATTAAGTTCAGTGAAGAAGCCCGTCGCTCGATGCTTCGCGGTGTAGACAAACTAGCTGATGCAGTGAAAGTAACATTAGGACCAAAAGGACGTAACGTAGTACTTGAAAAGAAATTCGGTTCTCCACTAATCACAAATGATGGTGTAACAATCGCAAAAGAAATCGAATTAGAAGATGCATTCGAAAACATGGGTGCGAAACTTGTAGCTGAAGTTGCAAGCAAAACAAACGACGTTGCTGGTGACGGTACAACAACTGCAACAGTTCTTGCGCAAGCAATGATCCGCGAAGGATTAAAGAACGTTACAGCTGGAGCGAACCCAATGGGCGTTCGTAAAGGAATCGAAAAAGCGGTTGCTGTAGCAATCGAAGAATTAAAAACAATCTCTAAACCAATCGAAGGCAAAGCTTCTATCGCACAAGTTGCAGCTATCTCTGCAGCGGACGAAGAAGTAGGTCAATTGATTGCAGAAGCAATGGAGCGCGTTGGTAACGACGGCGTTATCACGCTTGAAGAGTCCAAAGGCTTCACAACAGAGCTTGAAGTAGTAGAAGGTATGCAATTCGACCGTGGATATGCATCTCCATACATGGTAACAGACTCTGACAAAATGGAAGCTGTTCTTGAAAACCCTTATGTGTTAATCACAGATAAGAAAATCACGAACATCCAAGAAATCCTTCCAGTTCTTGAGCAAGTAGTACAACAAGGCAAGCCGTTGTTACTGATTGCAGAAGACGTAGAAGGCGAAGCGTTGGCTACATTAGTAGTGAACAAATTACGTGGAACATTCA
Source organism: Sutcliffiella horikoshii (assembly GCF_020524325.1). Classification (GTDB taxonomy): domain Bacteria; phylum Bacillota; class Bacilli; order Bacillales; family Bacillaceae_I; genus Sutcliffiella_A; species Sutcliffiella_A horikoshii_D. Next base: position 47,410 of record NZ_JAIVKY010000015.1, on the reverse strand, counting down.
ATGCAGTAGCAGTTAAAGCTCCTGGATTCGGTGACCGTCGTAAAGCAATGCTTCAAGACATCGCAGTACTAACTGGCGGAGAAGTGATCACAGAAGAACTAGGTCTTGACCTAAAAACTGCGAACATCAGCCAATTAGGACGCGCTGACAAGATCGTTGTAACGAAAGAAAACACGACAGTTGTAAATGGACACGGCAACACAGAAGAGATCCAAGCTCGCGTTGGCCAAATCCGTGCACAATTAGAAGATACAACTTCTGAATTCGACCGTGAAAAATTACAAGAGCGCCTAGCTAAAATCGCTGGTGGCGTAGCTGTAATCAAAGTTGGAGCGGCGACAGAAACAGAACTTAAAGAGCGCAAACTTCGCATTGAAGATGCTCTAAACTCCACACGTGCTGCTGTTGAAGAAGGAATCGTAGCCGGTGGTGGTACAGCATTCGTAAACATCTACAACAAAGTAGCAGAAATCCAAGCAGAAGGCGACGAAGCAACTGGTGTGAACATCGTCCTTCGCGCAATGGAAGAGCCTGTACGCCAAATCGCGCACAACGCTGGCCTAGAAGGATCTGTTATCGTAGATCGTCTAAAGAAAGAAGAAATCGGAGTTGGATTCAACGCAGCAACAGGCGAATGGGTAAACATGCTTGACGCTGGTATCGTAGACCCAACCAAAGTATCTCGTTCCGCGCTACAAAACGCAGCTTCCGTATCTGCGATGTTCCTAACTACAGAAGCAGTAGTAGCAGACATCCCAGAAGAAAACGCTGGCGGCGGCATGCCTGACATGGGCGGCATGGGTGGAATGGGCGGAATGATGTAATAACGCCCCCAAACCCTTGATATAAGTTGGTTTTTAAGTAAGGTGAGAGTGAAATGCTCACATTTTGTTAACATTGAGGTAAATTAACGGAGGCTTCTCATGAGTTCAATGAACTTGTGGGAGGCTTCTTTTTTAATTTCTTGAGTTACGTTGAGTATAGGGAAATTGTAGAATTTCACATTGAAGTCAATGGATTTGTCCTGTTTAGAAACAATAGCGGGAATTTGAAGAGAATTTGATGGATTTGATATATAATGAATTTAGAGAAAAAAAGTAAAATTAGGTTTTATTAGGAATTTTGTAGAAAATCTATTTACATAATTAATAGTAACGTTAAATTTTAGGATAATAACAGAGGAGAGTGAATACACTATATTTAATTATCAGAAGAAAGTGCTATTACAGTAAGTAATAGTAGTGATCTTTTCAGTTTAGGAGAGTAGAAATGACAAACATAGAGAAGAAGAAAGTACTTGAAATACTTGATTATTGGAAGACGATAGAACTTTTAAATCAAGTAGATATCCCACAGGAGAGTGAAGACAATAAAAAAGTAGTAAAAGAGATTACAAGAGGTGAACTGATTGATAGTAGTTTGGACAAGATTTCAATATTTACCAGTCTAAACGTGCCTTCGATTGATCTTTCTGATAAATTAAAAACCGACAAGGAGAAATTTTCTCGATTTCCTGGCGAGGGGGCAGATTTGTCATTCCTTTTTGGTAGAATTAAAAGAAATGACATGGTTGATTACCTTGCTAAATTTGTGAAGAATCATGATGAACAGCCAGACATAGCCTATCCGAAAAGAAGCGAGATTGCATGGTTCTCATTTAAAACTGATTCGGAAGGCATCTATCAGAAGAATTCATTCCAGCTATCTCCACTTTTGTGGGCTATTTCTGTATGGAATAAAAAAGTCAATGGATTTTCTTTGAACTCGATTGATTATGATGATGAGACCAAAAAATATGACAGTTGGCTTCAGGAAGCAGAGGAGTTATTTGCTGTATTGCCTTCTGTGTTTACAGATATTCATAATTCATATGTGAAGACAATAACGCCGGAACTTCCTGCTGATTATATAGGACTCTTTATCTATGACAGATACAAGAATGATGAGGCAAAGGATAAAGACGAAAATCCAGAAGATTATGCAAGTTTAGGTAAGAGCTTTTTTTTGGATGATATCGTTTTTCTCATATATGAAATCAAATCAGGAAAATTTGGAGAGGGTTCTGATTATGAGCGTAAAGTGATAAATTATATTTTGTCTGCACATAATAAAACTGCAGGAATTATTCCAGCTGATTGTATATCTATTTCTCCAAAGGAAGAGCGTCAGAAGATGATGAATTTCTTTCAAAATACCCTTAATATCAAAAATGCCCCATTAGGAAAGTGGCCTGCTAAATTCATGCCTGCTCTTATGCAACAGGTGGCAGTAAATCTTGCGATAGATGAAAAAGCACACACGGAAATATTTTCTGTTAATGGTCCTCCTGGCACTGGAAAGACAACACTTCTCAAAGAAATCGTATCTAGCAATATAGTAAAAAGAGCTGAGCTGTTAGCGGAAGCGGCACATTCAGATCCGGACGATGCTTATGAGAGGTGTTCATTTACACAGGGACCGTTGGTTAGTAAGGGATATTTTCAGTATGCACCATCTTATTTTAGGCTGAAGAATGATAAAATCAATCAATATGGAATGTTAGTGGCATCATGTAATAATTCGGCTGTTGAAAATATCACTGCAGACCTTCCTAAAAGTGATGACATTCTCAAGAGTCTTGAACCTTCAAAAGATGATGATGAATCGGTGGCGTCAGGATTGAATGAAGTTCATGATTTGTTTGACGTTGAAAAATCAGAAGATATTGAGCAAATAAAGGTATCTGGTGAAATAAAAGAAGTGCGTGATATTTATTTCACGCGCTATGCTAATAAACTCTTAAATAGAAATGACTGCTGGGGTCTTGTTTCAGCTCCGTTTGGAAAACGTGCTAATATAAACAAGTACTGTGTATCTGTACTTAAAAAGTTTATTAACGATTATAAGCTTAACAATGTGCGTGAGAAACATCGAAAGAAATATGTAGAGCAGAGAGAATGCTTTCTTAGACAGCTTAAGATTGTGAAAGAACTTGAGAAAGAGTTGGAAATCCTGTGCGACTATGCAAAGTCTTTGCCATTGACTAATGAGAATATTTCTGAGGATGATCTTGATAGAAAAATAAAAGAAAATTATGCATATGTAATGGAACTTGAGGAATCAAGACCTAGGGGATTATTCGGAAGATTGAAGAAAGATTCTACACGAGAAAATTTGATATTAGAGAAAAAGATTGAGATCGAAGTTTTGAAAAAGCAAAAAGACGGTCTTTCAAAAATTGCTAGCTATCATAATCTTTTAAGCAGACATAGCGAAGGTGCTGAGAAGCTTACTCCTATTGATTCATCTTTTATGGATGGATATGTATCGCTTGATGAGAGAGCATCAACGTGGGCACAGGTTAAAAATCCTTGGTTTACAGAGCATTACAACAGGGAGCGTGAAAAGTTGTTCTTGTATGCTTGTAAACTTCATAAGGAATTTGTAATTTCCTCTAAATCGTTTAGGCAAAATGTAATCAATCTTTTGATCGCATGGGATATGTATGATGAATGTGATGAACGTATGAGTGAGAAAGACAGAATAGATGCCTTCCCAGCATTGATTCAGAATGTATTTCTCATTACCCCAGTTATATCAACTACATTTGCGTCTGCACAGACCTTCTTACGTGATATAAAGCGTCCGGGTACACTTGGAACGCTTATTGTGGATGAAGCAGGGCAGGCACAACCTCAGATGGCGGTTGGAGCTTTGATGCGATGCAGTAGAGCTATAATTGTTGGAGATCCTAAGCAAATTGAGCCGGTTGTGACGGAAGAAACAGACATGATTAAAAGTCTTCTTACATCTGATTTACTTACACCATATAAGGACAAGAAAATATCTGTACAAGGCTTTGCTGATTATATTAATAGCTATGGCACTTTTCTCGGAGAAGATGAAGAAAAAGAGTGGGTTGGATGTCCGCTTACTGTACATAGACGTTGTATAGATCCGATGTATAGCATATCAAATCACCTTTCTTATGATGACACTATGAAACAGCAGACAGCGCCACCAAAGGAAAAAGCTGTGAAGACCTTTATCTTGGATAAGTCATATTGGATAAATGTTAAAGGTGAGGAACAGTCCGGCAAAAAGAACCATTATGTACCGTCACAAGGTCAGATTGTTCTAAAGCTTCTCGAAGAAAAATTCAAGAAAGACAGTAGTGATATACCGAAATTGTTTATTATTACACCATTCACATCCGTGAAGAAGGGAATGATTGATGCACTACGCAAATCTGATTTCTATAGACGTGAACCACGTGTAAGCAAATGGTTAAAAGATAAAAATATCGGAACTGTTCATACATTCCAAGGACAAGGAACAGATGAGGTTATATTCTTGCTTGGTTGCGATAAATCATCTGTAAAGGCGGCAAACTGGGTAAATAAAAATATTGTGAATGTGGCAGCTACAAGAGCTAAATACCGTCTATATATTATTGGAGACAAGGAAGTATGGAGTTGTAAGCCTGTGAAAGTAGCACGCGATACAATTAATAATGAGATACCATCGGATAATTTGATGACAATGCTATCATGTCTTGAAAATACAGAGTCAGTTATGGCACATGCAATTCAAACTGCTGAAGTCAAAAAAATAGAGTTTACAACACAGAAAATGAAGCTAGAGGTAGCGAATTTATCGGAAAACATATCAAAGGACTGCCCGAAATGCGGAAAACCGCTTGTAGAACGAAAAAGTAAGTATGGAGTTTTTTATGGGTGCAAAGGCTTTCCTAAGTGTAGATATAAAGAGAGTAATAAGAAAGCTATTCATTAAGACTTCTCAATATGCTTGGTCAAACATAGACAAATCAAATTATGACTCGCGCAATAGGGTATTCGGAAACATAATCTCTTAATATAATTAATGTTTAAAAAATTTACAATTTCTGTACAGTACAAGGATACTGCTCAATAGAAAGGGTATTTTAACAGTCTTATATAAGTGAAAGTAAAATATTGAATTTTGCTTTCACCATAATTTATCACAAAGCACTTTCCATAAAATTATCAAATTTATCAGATGCTTCTCTCTTTACAGGGTCTGTAATATGAAGATAATTCTTCCTGATTATTGTATTTAGAATGACTTCAATTGTTATAAAGCAAAGGGACGGTTCTGCGCTGCCTTTAAACTCTAAGGAAGAAGCAGAACCGTCCCTTTGCTTTAGAAGTTGCCTTTTTAGATAAGGTAAGTAACTTGTGTGTAACCGTATCCATGTTAATATGCAGATCTTGAGATTAGAGTTGAAATGAATAATATATTCTAATATTTTTGATGGTAGAGTTTAGGAAAAAAAGTAACTGGGGGAAGGTTATTATGTCTGATTTTTTGTGTCACTTTTCATCAGAAGAAAAAGACAGCTATCTAATATTAAAATTAGATGATGAAATGAAACTCCTTGGAAAATTACCAGATTATTATAGAAAATGTTATATTCATGACCACAATTTAGAAGAGAGAATTAAAAAATTCGAGTTACCTGCTGAGAAAATATTAGAAAATTTTATACCTGACCCAGGAAAAACAATGTCTGGAGAATTTAGTGAAATATTAACCTACCAATTAATTATTGATATGTATAAAGAAATTGATTTATTTGGTCCAAAGAAATGGCTTTGGAAAGTTGATCGAAATGAACCAATGAAAAAAACTGATGTAATACTATTTGGATTTGAAAATGAAGGAACAGTATCTCATGAAGATTTAGTAGTTTCTGCTGAAATAAAATCTAAAGCAACTGAGGGGGAATTCCATCCATTACAGGATGCTATAAATGGTTCTAAAGACGATTATGTTAAAAGAATGGCAATAACGCTTTCATGGTTAGAAGAACAATATATAAGAATAAATGACTTAGATGCAAAAAAATCTATTCAAAGATTTATTAACTCAATTGATCCTGAATATGGGCCATTTAAAAAGCATTTTAAAGCGATGGCAGTGATTGATAGCGGAATAGTACAGAACGAATTGAATCGCGAAATAGACTTATCAGTTAAAATGTATAAAAAAGATTGGAAGAAAATTCAGAAAGAATGTGAAGGGTTCGGAGCATCATACGATGATACCAGTAGGAAACTCTCTTTTAATAATGTTAAAAGAGAGGAAATTGTTCAAAGTGATTGTAAACAAAAAAATGAAATTCTATACCTGTATGATTTATATCATTTTAACCTTATGGATTATTCGGATGTTACAATAATTTCTATTGAGAATTTAAAGGGTATTTATGAAGGGACATATAAGAAAATATTGACATCCTATATGGAGGCATAGATGAATAATATATTAATGGATTGGATTATAGACAGTAATTCTTGGAAGAATGCTAAAAACTTAAACTTATTAGATAGACAAGAAAAAGAATATCCTTTTTTGCTTAGGACAGATGATTTTTATATCACATTATTTAATAAAATGTTCAGAGCATTAACGAGTCAATCTTACCAATCAAGAGATAAACACGATGAATTACTCTTAATTGCAAAAGGTATTGAAATGTATTCAATAGATAAAACTAGAGGGGTTTTTCATGGCGTAAATTATGCAGAAAATATACTTTATGCATCTTCCCTATATTATTTAACAGATTATTATACAACATCAACATTATTATCAAAGCTATTTCAAACTGAAGATTATGACTCAGATATTGATAGGTTTATACATGGTTTTCTAACTGTTAATAGACACATAGAAAATCCATATATGAACTTGTTAAAGTTATTTTTGGAAACTGGGCAACAATTATATTTAGAAGAATTAATAAGGGAATTAAGGAGAGAACTTGAAAATGCTGATCCTTATCGCTACGCTCCTTTACTATTGGCAAAATCCTTGGTTGAAAAATTCACTTCAAATAATATTTGGAGTAGTTTAACTAGAGCTAACCCCCATTTTAATTGGCGAGATTTTATAGCACATAGGCTTGAAAGGAACTGGGTATTATTCCCTTCTCAAAGAAAAGCTTTGGAAAAAGGAATTTTACTTCAAGATAATACATTTTCTCTTCAAATGCCTACTAGTTCTGGTAAGACTTCTTTATGCGAAATAATAGTTTATAATGAAGTAATAAACAACAAGAGAAAAATATTATTACTGGCTCCATTTAGAGCATTAGCATCAGAATTAAATCATTCGTTTAGAGAAAACTTTAGTGCCTTGGGGATAACTGTAAAAACTCTATATGGTGGTCATAGGCCAACAAGGGATGAAAAGGCTGAAATAGATAAAGTAGACTTATTAATATGTACACCAGAGAAATTTATGGCTATCGAGAATCATATCCCTAATCTCCATACACAATTTTCTACGGTAATCTGTGATGAAGGTCACTTACTTGATGATGAGCATAGAGGACTGAGTTACGAATTATTGTTAGCAAAATTAAAAAAAAATAATGATGAACAATTAGCAAAAAAATATATTTATATTTCTGCAATAATACCTAATTTAGACAATATCAATAATTGGTTAGGTGGAAATAAAAATACCATTATCAAATCAAGTTACAGACCTACGCAGTTAACATATGGTTTTTTAATTGAAAAAGGAACTGATCAAAACAAAACATTTGCGTTAGAAATATTTTCGGAGAAAAACAATTTGATAAACTCATCCATAGAAAATATTTTAAGTGTCAATCAAGATTATAAATTTAGAAATCCTACTACTAATAGAATGAATACTTATAACTATAAAACATATAAATCAAAAGCTGTATCTATAGCGCTTCGATCCTTAAACAACGGGTCTGTTGCTATCTATTCTCCACAAAAGGGTGATGATGGAGTTAAGGGTTTAGCTGAGGAAGTTATAAAACAAATTGATTTACTTGCTTTCCTTAGTCCAAAAACTATTTCAAACCAAGACGAGTATGATATATCGACATATTTTGAAAAGATTTTTGGACAAGAATATATCCTTACTAAGGCAATAAATTATGGTTTTGCTATACATCATGGAAACCTACCCCAATTCGTTCGTGAAATAATCGAAATGTGCATTAGGGAAAAAATAATTCCTTTAGTAATTTGTACTAGCACACTTGCTGAAGGTGTAAACTTACCCATTAAGACTATTGTTTTACATACTATTAAAAGGTTTGACTACAACTTAGAGAAAAAGGTTACAATTAGGAAGAGAGACATCAAGAATATTGTCGGGAGAGCTGGAAGAGCTGGGCAAGAAACAGAAGGTATTGTTATTTCTGTGAACCCGAGCGAATATCAATATATAAAAGAGGTTATAAATGAGGAACAGATCGAACCAGTCAATGGCTACTTGTACAAAATAATAAACGGTATTACTATAACTTTAAGAGATAAAAGGCTGTTGTTATCTAATGAACTCATTGAAGCACAAGATGAAGAATTTAAAAGGTTAATAGACTCTATTGATAAGTCAATAATAGATTCATTATATGAGGAAGTAACAGATGAGAATTTAGCAGAAATATTAAAAGACATTATTAGTAGAACCTTCTCTTACTATCAATCAGATAAAGAAGATAAAGAAACACTTGAAAATATCTACGCATTAAGAGCTAAAGTAATAACTCCCTATCTTAATAAAAAGCAATTAAGAACATTGAAGGAAAGTGGTGCTTCAATCCGTATTTTTGAGGACATACTAGAAGTTATAGACTTAAAAGATGAGCTATGGAAAGAAGTCACTCTTCCTTTTACGCAAGATGTGATTGAGTATTTTCTAGAACTAGTATTTAAACTACAACACATTCAGTATGATATAGATGAATTTAGTGAAAAAACAAATATAACCCTTACTAAAGATGTTATAAAAAACATTTTAGACAATTGGATTAATGGTAGATGGTATTATGAGATTACAGAAATAATAAAAGTTGAATTGGAAGATTTACTAAAAATAATGATATTTATCGATTCTGTTATTTATCCGACTATATCCAATATAATTACAATTGTTAAAAATAAATTAGCCGAAGAAGGTATATTAATTAGTGAGGATCTTGATGATTTAGGTAAGGTTATACAATACGGGGTAAACAGTAGAATTCATTGTAACTTAATTGATTTAGGTTTTACAGATAGAATGTGCCTATTTAGTATAAGTAGATGGCTGAGAAGTAACTTCCGCAGCTTAAATTTAGCAGATAAAAGTAATATTGAGATTCTACTAAAAAGAAATAAATTAGAAATTGAAGAGTACCTAAATCGAAGTATTCCTAAGATTTCTTCAAGTAGATTCAAAGCAAACATGGTGAAACTGTAGGCTAGTGGATAATAAATATGGAAGATAAGGGTTTACTAGAACTTGTTTTTTGAAAGTCATTTAAAATCTGGTTTCGACAATTCAAATATTTATTGATACTGCAATTTTATGCTTCCTAGATGAAAATAACAAGCTGTAAACTTGGGTCTTTGTCTATTTACCTCTATTTTAAATGCGAAAATTATCTAAGCGATGGTGCATTTGAACAACAGCATATTACTACCTGATTTAATATGCTAACATTTTGATACACAATCCAATGAAAAAGAATAAACTCGCGTTAAAGATGTTACAGACAGAACTTAACAAACCCTTGATATACTACTTAACGCACTCCAAGTTAAAGATATTACACACCATTACCTTAGGGACGGAATGTTGTAATCTCCCCTTTAACCCTTAATATGAGTGGGTTTGTTGGTAAAGTGAGAGTGGTTTGCTAACAACTTACTAGCATTGAGGTATTTTTAACGTAAGCTTCTCATAAGTTCACTGACTTATGAGAGGCTTTTTTTCATTTCTTGGGTTATGTGGAGATGCTTATTTGGGCTTCCCTTAATAAGGAGTTAATCCCCGCTACTTTTTAAATGCAAGGTTTAATATAATTACTTAGAAAAGTACATTGAAGTAAGGTGATAAAATGATACATACATATTCAGGAGAAACCATCCATTTTGAGATAAAATACAAAAATCGCAAATCCATTGCCATTCGTATGGACGTTTATGAAATTGTTGAAGTCCAGGCTCCTAAGGGTACAGAGGATGAAAAAGTGATTCAATTGCTGGAGGAAAAGTGGGAACTGATTCAAGAAAAATCAAAGGAGATGAAGGACAGACTGCTTGGGCAGCAGGAGAAGGAATACAGTCAGGAGGAGAGGGTTCTTTATTTAGGGAATTCCTATCCTGTAAAGGTTTATCAAGATAGTTCTATTGAACAAGATTATGTCGTGTTTGATGAAAAACATGTGAATGTATATGTGAAACAGGTGGAGGACGGAAGGATAAAACAAGCTTTAAAGAGATTTTATTACCAGCAATGCAAAGCTATAGTGGAGAAGAGTGTAAGATCCTATCAAAGTAACTTTAAAGTAAAACCCCGGTCTATCCGTATATCTGATAGTAAGACTACATGGGGAACCTGTGATTCCCAATTACAGTTAACGTTCAATTGGAAGTTGGCGATGGCTCCAATGAAAGTAATTGATTATGTAGTAGTACACGAAATGTGCCACATGATTCATCTCAATCACGACCGCTCTTTCTGGCGACTTGTCGGAAAAATATCGCCTGATTATAAAGAGCAGGAAAAATGGCTGGCCCTGTCAAGTTGGAAGATGACTATTTAGACAGGAGAGGCTTAGTAAAGGGGGATAGAACTAATGCATCCAACAGAAATAATAGAATTAATGATTGTCGGCGGCATAATTGTCTCAATCCTAATTGTGGCACTCTTTCTAAAAGGCAGATGGCTATGGTAGCTTATTGTATATTTTTTGTTGCTCGTCCTTTTTGGATTGATGCGCAAATTGATAAGAAGGTGCAATTACTAAGACCATACTTAGAAGAGCATTATCCAGATGAGGAATGGACTATTTCCACTGTTCCTCACCGTAAGGAAGGCTTTAAACACCGAAACCCATATTATATTAGTGTTGTGTTTGAAAATGAACCAGAGGTTACTTATGATTATTGGGTAGAAAGTAAGGATAACATCTATCAGATTAGTTTTCTAACAAACAAAAGGTTAGAGGAATTAGAGCATTTAGAATGATTCCACCCTTATTTAAACCTTTAAAATCGGGTGGGACGGTTCTGCGCTTTCTTTAAAGTCTAAGGAAGCAGGGTAACCGTCCCCTTAATTCAAATAGTAAGACTCCATAATAAAAACACCCTCATCCCCAAAACCGCTGACCCGAACACCCCGGATACCCATGAATATCCTGAATCGTATTCATATCATATTGCTTTATGGCGAATTGTGTATGGTATAGGTATTCCATTACTAAGAGCTTTCCGTTAGAGGTTCCGCATAAGACACCTGAAGTTCCTGTACCATCTAAAAAGGAGACTCCGATGGGCTGATTCATTAAGTGAGGAATTTTCTGTTGCCAAGGCATAGCTGACACTCCTTTCCCTCTAGTGTATAACCCATAACTCCATGTAGTGCCTGTTTGATTTTTACTGATAATATCCCAATTATCATAATTCCAAATACCCAGACCTAAATGACTACTCGTGTTAATTAGAGTATCTAAACAACAAGTAATGCCTGATATTATTGAATTTCAAAATGTAAATCAGTACCAAACTCTATCGAAATACAACAAATAATCCCCCCAATGACAGTCCCAAAGTGAAGGACTTATAATTAAGTCAAACAGGATGAAATGGGGATGAGAACATGAACAGGGGTAAGTATTTAAAGGCAGCCTTGAGTGTCGGTTTGATTGTAGGAGCAATGGCACCTTTTAGCTCTCAGTCTATCGGACATGCACAATCTCAATCTAGTGCAGTAAACATCTTAGCAAATCTTTCACAAGAACAAAGAGAAGCTTTGGAGAACTTGGAAGTGAACCGTTCTTTAAGAGGGTTGCAGCTTTCTAGGGATCTAGATTTAGACAGTGATGAAGAGGTTACGGTAATTGTAGAGTTTGATCAGCTCCCTGCAAAGGCTGAACAATTCCAGAAATCCCTTAAAGGGGAAAAAATCTCATTAGAAGCAGCATCCGCAAAAGTAGAAGAATCTCACAAGAAATTCAAAAAAGATTTGGAAACGAAAATAAAGAAGAAGGAAAAATCTTCAAAAGCTCCGTATGAAATCAAATATGAATATAAAACGGCACTAAATGGAGTAACCATTACACTTCCTGCTAATGAAGTGGAAACCCTTCTTGAATCTGAAGTGGTCAAGGCGGTTTACAGTGAGCTTGAAGTACAACTAGCGCCTCCGCCAAAAACTGATGGAGAAGAAGGTTCAACAACAAAAGTAGAGAGTATTCCTTTTTTGAACATTGATAAGTTACATAAAGAAGGATTTACGGGTGAAGGAGTCAAGGTAGGTGTCATTGACACAGGGATTGATTACAATCATCCGGACTTAAAAGCAGCTTATAAAGGTGGATATGATTTTGTAGATAATGATAATGATCCAATGGAAACAACATATGAAGATTGGAAGGCAGCAAAAGGGTATCCAGAAATCAATCAAGGAAACACCTATTACACTAATCATGGTACACATGTGTCTGGAACGATTGTAGGACAGGCAACCAATGATTCTGACTACAAAGTGATAGGGGTGGCACCGGACGCTGAGCTTAATGTCTATCGTGTATTGGGCCCGTATGGCAGCGGTATGAACAGTGCGATAATAGCAGGTGTTGATCGCGCGGTAGCAGATGGGATGGATGTTATTAATCTATCTTTAGGAGCTCAGACGAACAACCCGCTTGATGCATCCAGCCTTGCAGTCAATAATGCCGTGCTAAGTGGAGTTACCGCGGTGGTGGCTGCAGGGAATTCAGGCGATTTAGGAAACAGTACCCTTGGTTCCCCTGGAGCGGCGGCACTCGCTTTGACGGTGGGGGCAAGTTCTGCACCTTCCTTTGTCACAACGTATGACGGAGGATTTACAGTAGCAGATCAGCAGCTAAATGGAGTATTACAGTTAATGACCAACAAATGGACAGATGAGTTCAGCAATCTAAAAGGAAAAAGCTATGAAATGGTCGATGTGGGTGAGGGTGGACCAGCTGACTACAATGGGAAAGATGTAGCTGGGAAAGTTGCTTTTGTTGTCCGTGGATCCTATGCTCTGATTGAAAAGATGAATTATGCAAAACAAAATGGTGCAGTCGGGGTAGTGATTTATAATACAAACCCTGAAGAAGGCCATATTCCTCACTATCTGGGAGAAAACAATAATAACATTCCGACCTTTTCTTTAACGAATGAGAGTGGTCTAGCTGTTAAAGAATTGTTTGAAGAGGGTTCTCCAACGGTTACACTTGGAGAAATGGGCACGGCTGAAATCAGCGGTGACCAACTCGCTTCTTTCAGTTCAAAAGGACCTTCCGGAACGCTGTATGATATCAAGCCGGAAGTAACGGCACCAGGTGTCAATATTCTCTCAACCGTCCCATCGTTTATTCAAAATAAGGAAGATACTTCGGATTATTCTTATGCATACCAGAGGTTATCTGGGACATCAATGGCTTCGCCTCTTGTGGCAGGGGTGGCAGCATTATTGCTGGAATCCAATCCTGATTATACACCAGGCGATATCAAATCATTATTGATGAATACAGCAGATCCTCTAAAAAATCAATATAGTGTCTATGAAGTAGGAGCTGGAAGAGTGGATCCATACCAAGCCATTCACTCAGATACGCTCATTTCTGTACTTGATGAAACACCATTTATTGAAAATGGAAAAGAAATAATTATCCCTGAACAGACTGGCGGACTTAGCTTCGGCTTCGTACCAATGGGGGATGAAACGATTGAACAAACGACTGGCCTATCGATAACCAATAACAGTAACAAAAACAATAAATATGAAATCTCAGTAGAATATAATGTTGGAGCTGCAGCGTCAGGCTCTCTAGATGCAGTGGAAAACGGCGTGAAGTTGAATGTCCCTAGCTCCATAAAAGTGAAGAAAAATGAAGAAGAACGCTTTAATGCTACTCTTATCATTCCAAAAACAGCTCAAAAAGGTACTTACGAAGGGTATATAGTGATTAGGAACGAAAAGGACTCAAAAGAAATTAACCGCATTCCATTTGGAGCGAAAGTTGTGGAAGAAGGCATTGGTTTCTTTAAAGTTTATACACCAAGCATATCAACGGATCGAGTGAAAAATCCATACAGCAGAAAAGCGACTGACCTGGACTTTATCTTGAATTCCCCAATGGAAAGATTGGATTGGGTACTCGTAGATCCTGATACCAAGGAAGAGTTAGGCTGGATTACATCCGCTAATGCAACAGGGGTAGCAATTGATTACTATTACTACATTCAACAAGGATTTGCCGGTTATTACTTCCCATTTACCGGGCATGAGAAGAAGCCAATCAGTTATACGAAGGTTAGAGCGGAAGATGGTATCTATGAAGTGAAAATGATTGGAACGGCAAAGAATGGGAAGCAGTTTGAAAAGTCATCACTGATCAGTCTTGAAAATGGCGCTCCGATAGTGAAGTATGACGATACAAACGCTATGCCGACAGGAGATCTTCCAATTGTCGAACTGCCAGAAGGTCAAAGTACGGTTACTATCTCAGGAACAATAATGGATAACGAGATGAAAGCGGCTCAATCTGCAGGCGTTCCGCTAACGCAAGCAAGTAGTAATTTGTGGTATGGATCAAACGGACCAAGTTTTCGAGTGGGAGTCGATGAGAATGGAAAGTTTTCTAGAGAGGTAAATGTTAATACATCGTCCATTACGGGAATTCAATACTTAGGAGCGGATTATGCAGGAAACACGGCTGTTCCTAAAGTCGTTTATTATGCCAGAGAAGGAGCTCAATATGTGTTTGCCCAACCGGATAAAGAATCGTACCAGATGGGAGATGAAATCACCTATACCTTCTATGCAAACAACCTAGAAAAAGCGCATGACTTTTCCATGACCTTCTATTATAACGACAAATATATGGATGCACCGGTGAATTTCAAACTTGCCGACGGGCTCCCAGAAGGATCTGAATTGGTTGAAACTACCACAAAGCCTGGAACAACAAAGTCAGTGATTGATATTTCCGTTACGGGTGAAGGTGTTTCTGGAGATGTAGCTCTTTTTGAGGTTACAATCGATACGAATGCAAATGAATTCTTCCCTGTATATGGATCAATATTCACCAACAGTACCATGCAGGTAAATGGAGGCCCTCGATTGACAACGAGAATTGGTGCACATCCAATCTATCCAACTTTCTCAAATGTGGATGCAGGATTTATTGGTGCTGAAGGGTTCCTGACTGATGCAGGAAGGTTTGATTACAGCAGAAATTATACAACGGTAGGAGCGGCAATAAGTGTGGAAGATTCAAAAGGGAATTCTTATCCTGCAAGACTGGAGTCGAATGGAAGAGTGTATTTTGATAAATTACCAGTAACAGAGACAAAGTATACGGTAATCATTGATATACCTGGACATTACACGACCTATACACCGCTTGAAGCTGGACGGAAAATTAACGGTATCGTAATAGGAGAATTTATTGACTACAGAACAGCAGTATCGAAACCAGGAGATGTCAACAAAGATAATGCAATAGATATCCATGATGCGATTTTGCTAGAAAAGCATTGGGGTACGGACTATAGAGACACAGATATCAATTTCGATGGCACAACAGACGCAAAAGACTTTAAGCTTCTTGAGAAGTATTATTTAAGTGAAAATGATTTTGTATTGGATACACCGACCCCAGAAGAAGAAGCGGAAGGAAAAACAATCGAATCAATTAAGAAAGCATTAGGACTAACTCAATAAGTATTAGAAAGGGCGGTCCTTGTATCGGGACGGCTCTTTCTTTGTAAGTTTAAGTGACAGAAAAATAAAACAATTAAAAAAACAACTCTTTTTCTGATGAAAAAATAACGGTATGATAAAGATAATTTTACTTACAACTAAATCCGGGAGTGTTGACAGTGAGTTTAGGGATGCTAATTAAATTTCATCGGGAAAAGAAGGAACTGACACAAGAAGAGCTCGGTAGGGGAATCTGTTCTGTTACACATATAAGTAAAATTGAGAGAGGGATTACCCAGTATTCTTCGGAAATTACAAGCATGATCAGTGACAAATTAGGTATCCATTTGGAAAATGAACTGGAGTCCCTGCATGAATATGAACGGATGCTGGACCAATGGCATGACAGCATGATAATGCAGCAAAATAGTGAGATGGACCGACTTAAAACAGAAATTGAGAAGCACCCTCTATTCCTAATACATTCGATTAAAAACAAATACACGTTATTACATGCAAGATATCTTCTGCACCAAGGAGATTTAGCGAGGGCCAACAAGCTGCTAGCAAAAATGAATTTTGAACGTAAAGAGCTGAATACCTATGAATGTAATCTGCTACATCATCTGTTGGGTATGGCAAAAATCCTGAGCGGGAATTTCAAAGAAGCTCTGGAATATCTACTAAAAATCAACGAAAGAGACTACCACAATCAGGAGTTTTATCACCAAATAGCTATTTCATATCTTAACCTCCAATTGAAAGTCAAAGCCTACTATTACAGTGAGTTGGCATTAGAACACTTCAGGAGGACAAGTAACTACAAAAAAGTCATCGACGCAGAAACCATTAAGCTGATCAGTGAGGGCAGAAATGAGCTCTGGGATTTCGAGGAATTGGTGGCAAGATACCAGCGTCTAATTGCCCAATGCGAGATGATTAATGAAAAAACAAAGAAAGCATCACTGCTCAGTAATCTGGCATACGAGTATGCTTTTAGAGAAGAAAATAACAAGGCTGCAGATTTTTATAAAAAGACGCTGGAATTATTGCAGGCCAATCCCCGGAGCCCGGTGTACCTTAATAATTTAATAGGTTATATCTATTGCAGCCTGCAAAATGACATCGCTGATACGGATTTGGATTTGGCAGAGTTAATAGAAAAAGGTAAACATTTGTCAAAGTTGATTGAAGATCACAGCAGTTTCATGTTTTTTCAAATGCTGAACCTTTTAGAAAAGAAAGAAATGGGAGCCTATTACGAGTTTATTGAAAAGAATATCATTCCTATGCTTGAGAAGAGCGGGAAGATTCATCAGCTGCGAACATACGAAAAAACAATGTACCAGCACTACATGGAGATTGGAAACCATCTGAAAGCATTGGAATATGCAAACAGACTGATAAAAGACTAGATAATAGAAATGGGAGTTTAGTCGATTCATCAGCTGCCGAACGTAAAAACATAAAGGGGGATCACTATGCAAACAAAAGACCAATTAATCAGTTCTTTTAACGAAATCGATATGAAAGAGTATACCATGCCCATAATCTGTATTTACAATAGCCCTTCCGATTACAAAGGAATGTATGTGGCGAGATTCTTCGATGTGAATAAACCCACACCGATTATTCTGATGAGAACTACATTAGATGCCATTAGAAAGGAGATCCCAGAAAGTTTTTCCCTTGTCCCTAAACAAGCTGGAGAAGATGCTAATATTGTAGAAACCTATATTTAGATTACAATCCCCTCACTTTTAAAACCCCACAATTCTGGGTATAAAAACCCTATACGAATGTGAGGGGAAGCCAAATGATAAGAATAGCCGGAATGACAAGGGATCATCAGATCACCAAAAACATCAACATCGAAAACCTCGATAAAAACGCCTATAAATGGATCTGGGTTGACTTCAATCAACCGTCGGAAGAGGAAATAAAACATTTAGATAGTACGTTTCACTTCCATCCATTGGCGATAGAGGATTGCATACATAGATTGCAGCGGCCGAAGCTGGATCATTATGAGGATCATACTTTTTTCGTGACGCACAGCATTCAGCAAAAGGAAGACGAGCTTCATAAGGAGGAAGTGAATTTCTTTTTAGGGGAAAATTATGTGGTGAGTTTTCATCAGGCACCTTCTAAAGAGGTGGATGCGGTGTGGAAGAGCTTGGACAAGCCGCCTAAGAACGTTGAAAACTGGGATGAGTATTATGTGTTCTATGAAATACTTGACGATATTGTGGATAATTATTTTCCGTTGCTATATAAGCTCGAGGACCAGTTGGACAAAATTGAGGAAAACACGCAGGACAAATCGATGAATCAGCTGATGGAAGAGCTGTTTGATACAAGGTATTCCTTATTGGACTTGCGCCATACGATCAACCCGATGCGGGATCTGCTATACCGCATGCTCAATACCCATCGTCTGGATGGGGTGATGAAGAGGAAAGAGTATTTCGCGGATATTTATGATCATCTGTTGAAGCTCTCTGACATGGTTACCTCCAACCGGGAATTGACGGCGGACATTCGGGATAATTACCTTTCCTTGAACTCCCATCAAGCCAACAATGTGATGAAGGTGCTTACCATCATCACGTCCATCTTCGCGCCGTTGACTTTTATCGCAGGGATCTACGGGATGAACTTTCAATATATGCCGGAGCTGAACTATAGATACGGGTACTTTATCGCCCTTGGAGTCATGGTAGTCATGGGGATAGGCTTGTATATTTGGTTTAGGTGGAAGGGCTGGTTTAAGTAAAAAAGCAGATGGACGGGTATGTCGCTTTCTTCAATTTTTGGAGGAAGCGGACATCTGTCCATCTGCTTCTTTATATTCCCAAACAACGATTTTAGAACAAATTAATTTGGCTAATTATTATAAATATTTTACGCAAACGTGTTGACTTTTTATGGTTCAGGCTATATATTTTGCATTAGGTAAACTTTTTCTGATGGTAGATTTATTGACCGATTTATTAATGGGATAAATTTTTTTAATTTAAAAGTTGAGCTAGTGCAACTTTTATGGCTTGTGCAAATATATATGCGTGTAACAAAACCCCATAAAGTGGCATATGTTTTTAAGAGTCAAACTGAATTTTTAAATGATACATTTTCATAAATGTTTAGACAGGCATAACATAAGGAGGATTTATTCATGAGTAATGCTATTTCTATTCAAGATTTGCATGTCTCTTATTATGGAAACGAAGCTATAAAAGGGGTCAGCTTGTCAATAGATGCTGGTAATCTAGTAGGAATAATCGGACCGAACGGAGCAGGTAAGTCAACATTAATCAAATCATTGTTAAACCTGATCCCCATGGATAAGGGGAATGTAAGTATATTAGGCCAAAAAGTGAAGGACGTTCGTAAAAAGATTGCCTATGTTCCACAACGCAATGACATTGATTGGGATTTTCCCATTACCGTCTTGGATGCTGTTCTGATTGGCACTTATCCTAATTTAAAATTATTTAAACGTCCAGGAAAAAAGGAAAAGGAATGGGCTTATGAGTGCTTGCAACGAGTAGGAATGGAAGAATTCAGTAAACGCCAGATCGGGGAGTTATCCGGCGGTCAACAGCAGCGTGTATTCTTAGCAAGAGCCCTTGCGCAAAAGGCAGAAGTCTTCTTTCTTGATGAGCCGTTTGTCGGCGTGGATGTTGCGAGTGAAGAAACCATCGTGAAGATCTTAAAAGAACTGTGCGGGCAAGGGAAGACAGTGATGGTGGTTCACCATGACCTAAGCAAAGCAACACATTACTTTAATCAGTTGGTTTTATTAAATAAAGAATTAATCAGTTATGGATCTACAACGGAAGTTTTCCAATCCAATGTAATTGAGAAAGCATACCAAGGACAATTTGCTTTCTTGACGGAAATGGGGGTATAAGGAAAATGGCATTTATCGAAGCGGTAATGCAATATGGATTCCTGCAGAAAGCACTTCTCACATCCATTATGGTAGGTATTATTTGTGGAGTGATTGGCTGTTTCATCATCCTAAGAGGGATGGCTTTAATGGGGGATGCCATTTCGCACGCCGTGTTACCCGGTGTTGCAATCTCCTATGTTCTAGGCATCAACTTTTTCTTTGGCGCTGTGTTCACAGGGATACTCACAGCCATTGCCATTGGGTTTGTGAGCCAAAACAGTCGCATCAAGCACGATACTTCCATTGGAATTATGTTTACTGCGATGTTTGCTGCTGGAATTATCATCATTACGATGCTAAAAAGCAGTACGGATCTATATCATATTTTGTTTGGGAATGTCTTGGCAGTCCGTCCTTCGGATATGTGGATCACACTTGGTACTGGATTGTTTGTACTTACGGCAGTCTATCTTTTTTACAAAGAATTATTGGTTACATCCTTTGATAGTACGATGGCAGCGGCCTACGGATTGCCAGTTCGTTTCATTCACTATTTTTTGATGACACTTCTTACGATGGTGACTGTGGCGTCTCTTCAGACGGTAGGAATTGTTCTTGTCGTTGCGATGTTAATTACACCTGCAGCTGCTGCATATCTGCTGACAGACAGGTTATGGGTGATGATTTTCCTTGCCGCTGGAATAGGAGTCATCTCCTCGATTGTTGGTCTATATTTTAGCTTCACCTACAATCTGGCTTCTGGAGCAACCATTGTTATTGCGGCAACTGCAATTTTCACGTTGGTATTTTTATTCTCTCCAAAGCATGGTTTGCTATGGAAAATGGTGAAAGCAAGAAAGAAACGTGCGGCATTGATGTGATTTTTATAAAAAAAGAAGAGTAGGGGGAAACGAATGATGTTGAAAAAATTATCGGTATTTCTCGTTTCATTATTTGCCATTATGGCATTAACGGCATGTAACGGGGAAAAGGCAAATGGCAACGGTGACAGTGAAGGTAAAGTGCAAGTGGTAACTACGTATTCCATCGTTTATGATATTGTGAAAAATGTAGGCGGGGACTTAGTGGATATCCATAGCTTAGCACCGATTGGTTCTAATCCACATGAGTACGATCCACTTCCAGTAGATGTGCAGAAGACTACTGATGCCGATGCAGTATTTTATAACGGATTAAACCTTGAGGAAGGAAACTCATGGTTTACCAAGTTGATGGAAACGGCAGAGAAAGACGGTAAGGATGCACCTGTATTTCTCATGAGTGAAGGTGTGGAAGCAAAGTTTCTTACAACAAAAGGTAAGGAAGGGGAAGAAGACCCTCATGCATGGTTGGATATTAGAAACGGAATTAAATATGCAGAAAATGCACGTGATGGGTTAATTAAAGTGGATCCGGAAAATAAAGAAGTGTATGAAAAAAATGCAGAAGAATACATTGCAAAGTTAGAAGAACTTCACAACAAAGCGAAAGAGAAGTACGCGGAAATTCCAGAAGAACAACGAGTGCTTGTAACAAGTGAAGGTGCTTTTAAGTACTTTAGTGAGGCATATGGATTCCAAGCAGAATATATTTGGGAAATCAACCAAGAAAATCAAGGAACTCCAGATCAGATTACAAGAATTGTAGATATCATCAATGAAAGAAATATTACAGGGTTATTCTTAGAAACCAGTATTGATGCCCGCAGTATGGAAGCTGTATCAGAGGAAACAGGAGTACCTATTATGGGGAAAGTATTCACCGATTCCATAGCAGCGCCTGGTGAAGACGGAGATTCATACATTGCTATGATGGAATGGAATATCAATACTATTTTCGAAGGCTTAACGAAGTAACCTGCCACCAAAGCTCCCTCATCCATGGATGAAGGGGGCTTTTTATTATATAGGCTCTGTTAAAGCATACTGTTAATTTTTGCAGCAACCTAGCTGTGGATTGGAGCAGTTGGCGAAGACTCCTGCGGGGGAGTAGCGACAATGTTGAGACCCCGCAGGGCGCAGCCCGAGGAGGCTCAAGGTCGCCCTCTGGATAAGCGAAGCCATTTGCGGAAATCAACAGCGGTGTTTAAAAGAACCAAAAAAACAGCATAGTTGATCATACTCGATCAACTATGCTGCCATGCTTCTCTTAATAAACCTTATCGCCATTAAAGATAGAGTTCTTCACAATCACATAATCGACGTGACGGATAGCGTCTAGAGTCGTTCCTCCAGCGTAAGAGATGGAAGATTGAAGGTCTTGTTCCATTTCCGTTAATGTATCTTGTAAGGCACCTTTATGCTCGACGAACATTTTTTTGCCTTCTACGTTTTTCTTTTCGCCTTTTTGGAATTCGGAAGCGGAGCCGAAGTATTCTTTCACTAGCTTTCCGTTTACTTCGCTCGTTTCTCCTGGTGATTCTTCATGGCCGGCAAAAAGGGAGCCGATCATGACCATCGTCGCACCGAAACGCACGGATTTCGCGATATCGCCGTGTGTACGGATTCCGCCGTCAGCGATGATTGGTTTGCTTGCTGCTTTTGCACATAAACGAAGTGCTGCCAACTGCCAGCCACCAGTACCGAAACCAGTTTTGATTTTTGTGATACATACTTTACCAGGGCCGATACCTACTTTCGTTGCATCTGCGCCGGCATGTTCCAGTTCACGTACAGCTTCAGGTGTACCAACGTTACCGGCAATGACGAAGCTCTCTGGCAAGTGTTTCTTAATATGCTGAATCATGTTGATGACAGCATTGGAATGCCCATGGGCAATGTCGATCGTGATGTATTCAGGAGTAAGGTTTGCTGCTGCAAGCTCTTCAACGAATGAATATTCTTCTTCTTTCACCCCAACACTGATGGAAGCGTAAAGACCTTTTGCATGCATGTTCTCAATGAATGCCTGACGCTTTTGTGGCTCAAAGCGGTGCATAATGTAAAAGTAGTTATTTTCAGCAAGGTAAAGCGCTATTTTTTCATCAATGATCGTTTGCATATTGGCTGGCACTACAGGAAGCTTAAATTGACGGCCACCAAGTGTTACCGTAGTATCACACTCAGAACGGCTGTTAACGACACATTTATTTGGTACTAACTGAATATCTTCATAATCAAATACATTTTCCATGAGACACACTCCTAAAAGAATAATTTTCATAGTAATGTTCGGTTTTTACACAACAAAAAATCCAGACTAGAAATGGGCAGAGTGAATCCACCCATTCGTAGTTAGGATTTTACGGCTCCTAGTAGAAACTCTTAGACCATATCTCTAAGAATATACGAATGAAATAGTTATTAGTAATTTCAACACAAGTTTGATTATAAACGAACTTTTTCTTTGTGTAAACAACAATCGTTCGTATTTTATTTAAAAATAGGTATATTTTTATGTGTTATCACTTATAAAAATGATTTTTTACGATAGATCAGTTGTGTGTTTATTAGAAAGTATTCGTATATAGCAATTTTTAAACAAACGTTTGTACAATTGATTTTTTACTATTGTTTTATAGAGGCTCAATCTAAATCGATAAATATCGACTATTTTTACATGCTATAGCAAAATAGGGATAGCTTAAAACGGTTCTGCCTCACGACTCACCCCAATGGCAAATAAATAATAAATCTAGCCCCTTCCCCCGGAGCACTATCAACATCCACACTACCGTGGTGTGCCTCTACAATTGCCTTTGTAATAGAGAGCCCGAGCCCGGCTCCTCCATAATCACGATTTCTGGAATAATCAATTCGATAAAACCGCTCAAAAACATGCGGCAGCTTGTCCTTATCAATTCCGGAACCGTTGTCCTCGACGCTTAACTGAATAGCATCTTCTAAACTCTCTAACCGAATATCAATTCTGCCTTGCGCAGCATCTGTATGTTGAATCGCGTTTTGAAAAAGGTTTAAGATTACTTGCTTTATTTTGTCAGGGTTCAGATTCGCGTACACATCATTAATCAAATGAAAGGTTACCATTCTTTTTCCTGCCAGGATGCTTAGCTGTGGCTTCATGTCGCGGATGAGTTCGGTTAGATTGGTTGATTGCAGCTCTAATTCTGGTGCTTGATCCAATTTTGCCAACAATAACAATTCCTCGACTAGCTTAATTACCCTTTTCGTTTCGCCGTACATATTATCTAGTGCCATTGTCAGTTGGTTTGGATTTTGGGCAGCGCCTCTTAGCAGTACCTCAAGGTAACCGTGCACAGAAGTTAGAGGGGTTCTGAGTTCATGAGACGCGTCCGCGATGAAACGTCTCATTTGTTCCTTTGCTTCTCTTTCTTGTCCAAAAGATATCTCCAGGCGTTGCAGCATGTCATTGAAGGATTCGGATAACAGATCTATTTCTTCTTGTCCTTGTTTCTGTGGAATTCGGTACGCCATGTTGGAGGCGTTGATGGTCTGTACAGATGATACGATGTTGGATAATGGACCCAATGTCTTTTTGATAGCCGAGAAGTAAATCCAAATCCCTGCTGCTATCGCAAAAGTGGATAGAATCATAAAGGTTAGCCATTGTTTCCATAATAGCTGCTGCAAGGGAGCGGTGCTGATTCCCATCTGTAAGATCGCGCCGTCCCCATTTTGGAATCGGTTTGGATTTCGCATGGCCGGCCGGAATAGGACTAGCTGTTCGGTCCCGTTTTCATCCTTGTTCAAATGATAATCTGCTCTGTTTCTGCCTCCTATATTTTCTTTTATGGACTCCAGTTTGGCTTCCGAGAATCGTGGAGATTCCAACCCATTGTTATCCAACAAGTCAATATACGTTCCGTCCTCCTGAATAAGGGAGAGTGATATATTCTCCACTAAGAAAAAATGAGGGCGCTCTCTGCCACCGGGAGGGTCGGAAAATTCTCCTAACGCTCCTATCGGAACAGACATGATTTTCCCACTAAGTTGTTCCGCTTCATTTTTATAAAGAAAGTCCTTTAAGACCATATATTGGAAAAAACCAATCACCACTAATATAAGTGAGAGGATGATAAGCATTTTAAAGAGAAGCTGATACCGAAGTGAGGAAGGGGATAGGGTTTGTAGGATTTTTTGAATAGGCTTCATAATAAATCCAACCTATATCCAGCCCCTCTAATCGTACGAATGAGCTGATGCTGTTTATCTCCAAGCTTTTCCCGCAAGGATCGGATATAGACTTCCACGATGTTATCCTCTCCTTGAAAGGTATATCCCCACACCTTATCTAAGATCAATAACTTACTCATCACCATCCCGTGATTTAAGACGAGATACTTTAACAGTTCATACTCTGTTGGGGAAAGGGCCAGTCCTTTGCCCTTGTACTCGATCTCCCTCCGTCTATCATCTATTCGAAATGGACCGTAGATAACTTCACCGAACTGATCAGGGAATTGGTTTCTGACACGAGCTTGAATACGGGCTAATAATTCCTCAAAACTAAAAGGCTTCACGATGTAATCGTCTGCTCCAATTTTTAACCCTTTAACTCGATTGTCAACCTCATCTCGTGCCGTCAACATGATGATGGAGGTTTGGATACCGCTTTTTCTTATCATATTACACACCTCGAATCCATCTAACCCAGGCATCATCACATCTAAAATAACGACATGGGGCTTGAAGTCTGGTAAGAGGTTCATCGCAATAATTCCATCTGAGGCTGTCTTTACCTTGTATCCTTCGTTTGATAAGCCAAGCTCAAGGAATTGTACTATATTTTTTTCATCATCGACTAGCAGTATTTTTATTTCTTGGTTATTCATCAAAATGTACCTCTCTCCGTTTACCTTCTTACCGTTTATTGTAACCCCAATATAGCGGGATAATGGACTTTTGAATAAAATTTTCAGCTAACTTTCAGTTTCTTTTAAGGACCAAATCAGTTTCGTTTTGAATAATACCTACTATGGCTTGTTTTAAAAAAAGAGGAGGTAATAAAAAGTGAATTTTATCAAAAGGGCGTATTGGAGTGTAACAGCTAGAAAAGGGAAAAGCCTGATTCTTCTCGTCGTACTTGCTGTTATATCTGTATTTGTATTAACGGGTTTAACCATTCAGACAGCTGCGGAGGAGTCTAGTAACTTAGCGAGGAAAGAACTTGGTGGAGATGTTACGTTAACGGTCGACAGACAAAGTCTTGTGGAAAATGGTGGGGAAGAGCGAAGAAGGCAAGCGATGTTCCAACCCATTCCCATCGATATAGAAGATGCAGAATCACTCATTGAATCTCATTATGTGGAAGGGTATAACTTCTACTCTACGGCAAGTGCCATGGCAACTGATTTCACGGCGATTGGCGCAGCGGAGGAAGAAGAAAGTGCAACAGAAGAAGATCAAGCTCAAGGAAGTATGCCTGGCAGAATGGGTGGAGGTATGAATTCGGATTTGGATGTTCAAGGCGTGTTATTTAGTGATGCGGCTGCTTCTTTTATGGATGGCCAATCTGAAATGGTAGAAGGAGAACACCTTACAGCGGATGATGCAGGGAAAATGGTCACGTTGGTGGAGGAAAATCTAGCCTCTGAAAATGGCTGGTCCATAGGCGATGACATCTCCATTACATCAGTGGAAACAGAGGAGACGGTAACACTTGAAATCAAAGGTATCTATTCTACTAGTGCGGAAATACCTCCACAAGCAGAAAGAATCTTATCAATGAATCCTTATAACTCTATCTATGTACCACTAGAAGCAGCTAATCAACTAAAGGGTGAAGAAGGAATCATTAATCAGGCAATTTATTATATGAATGACCCGTTAAACATTGAGGCATTTATTGCGGAAGCAAAAGAATTGGGCACCATCGATTTTGATACGTTTATTTTAAATGCGAATGACCAGCTCTATCAACAGATGATGGGACCGATTGAGAATGTATCTTCCTTCTCTAACAAGATAGTATTACTAGTTACGATTGCTGGTTCAATTATTCTTGGCTTGATTGTCATGATGACCATACGAGAAAGAAAATATGAGATGGGCGTTTTATTGGCCATTGGAGAGAAACGAAAAAAATTAGTTGGTCAATTCCTAGTAGAAATATTGATGGTAGCGGTATTGGCGATGGGGTTATCTCTGGTGACAGGTAGCTATGTGGCAGAAGCAGTAGGTAACCAATTACTAGAACAAGAGCTTACCGCCTCTGAAGAAAGTAATGAACCCCAATCCTTTACCAACAGGCGAGGAATGATGGGAGCAATGGGACCTGGAGGCATGACCCAGAACCAGGACGTACAAACGATGGAAGAACTAGCGATTGGCGTTACAGCTGAAAACATTATCATGATGGTCGGAATCGGACTACTTGTCATTTTAGTTTCAACACTTGTTCCTGCCTTAAGTGTTCTTCGAATGAATCCAAAAGCAATTTTGACGAATCAAGACTAGGAGGTACATGATGAGTACATTATTATCGCTACAGCAAGTTAGTTACTGGTATAAACAAGATTCCATAGAACAGTATATTTTAAAAGATGTGGACATGACATTTGAGAGAGGTACCTTTTATACCATTGTAGGACCATCAGGATCCGGGAAAACCACCTTCCTAGCCTTGGTTTCTGCGCTCGATACACCTAAATCCGGAATAGTCCTTTATGAAGGAACCGATTTGAACAAAATTGGGTTAACCAAATTTCGAAACCAATATGTATCTATTGTATTTCAGTCCTATAATCTTCTTCCTTATATGACAGCGATTCAAAACGTTATCACCGCAATGGAAATAACGGGCGTGAAGCAGCCAAATAAAAAACAATACGCCCTAGATTTGTTGGAGAGAGTTGGCATTTCCAAAGACCAGGCCAATCAAAAAGTCCTGACGCTTAGCGGAGGCCAACAACAAAGGGTATCCATTGCACGCGCTATCTCTTCGTCTGCTGATTTGATCGTTGCGGACGAGCCTACAGGGAACTTGGATGAAGAAACAGCCAAAAGTATCATCACCTTGCTTCAAAAGCTTGCCCATGAAGAAGGAAAATGCGTAATTGTCGTCACACATGACCAAAGCATCGCAAGTAATTCAGATGTAAAGGTTACCTTAACAAAAGGCAAAATGGTAGAGGAAAGAATGAGAGAAGCGGTAGTTAAGTGAGATATTAGAACCCGGATGATGGACACTGTCATTCGGTTTTTTTGTTTTTTGAGAAATTATTAAATAATGGAATGCTGGATTCTTTGGGATGAAGACCTCCGTGACGAGAAATTTGGAGAAGGGAGGTCCTCATCGCCTTTATGAAGATCGCAGTGACAAGGAAAAAGGAGGAGAGAGGTCCTCATCACTCGTATGAAGACCGCAGTGACGAGGAAAAAGGAGAAGAGAGGTTCTCATCACTCGTATGAAGACCGCAGTGACGAGGAAAAAGGAGGAGAGAGGTCCTCATCGCCGTAATGAAGACCGCAGTGACGAGAAATTCGGAGAAGAAAGGTCCTCATCACCAATATGAAGCCTTTTGTAACAATGAAATTTCATTTAAATGGTTGAAGATAAATGCAAAGGGTAAGAACCGGCCGAGAGTGAAACGTCCCAAAGATTAAAATCTTACTTGGAACGTGGTTTTAGGTCGCATTAGCGATTATGTTCGTAGACTCTCAAAACCACCCAACTTTCCATAAATTTTACAACACCTTCATACCTGCTTAACAATCCATCGGTAAAATTTTAAATGTTCAAAAAAGTTCGGTGGAGGTTAGTGATGAGGAAAGAGAACCGTAAGTTTGGTAGGAAGCTGCTGTCGTCATTGATGATTTTTACTATTGTGGGAACGAGTTTTCAGCCTGTTGTGCCGCGCGGAGTGGTGCATGCGGAGGAAGAGATACCTAAAACGGAAACTACTCCAGTTGAGGAAACTGAAGTACCAAACCCGGAGGGAAGTAGTGAACCGGTTGAGAATACAGAGCCGCCAGCTGAGGATTCGGTAGATCCGCAGCCGCCTGAAGTGCAAACGGTGGAAGAAGAAGAGAGAACGGAAGAACCTGTTACAGAAGCACCTGTAGTGGAAGAGCCAGTAGAAGATGAACCACAAACAGAAGTTACTCCACCTGCCAAAGAGGAAGAAGTGGTGGAATCAACAGAACAACCAGAAGAACCAACTGAAGTGCAACAACCAGAAGAAGAGACCATCACAGAAGAGCTGGATTACAACCTGCTCCCGCATCTACTCATCACAGAAATTTCTCCAAACTCAGCTGGTACTGATCATTATGAGTACTTTGAGCTTTACAATAATACAGACCAGGCAATATCTACAGAGAATCTGAATTTTATCTATACATACACAGATACAGGAAGTGAAAAACCGTTTACAGTCCCTGTAACAACCATTGAATCACAGGAAACTCTAGTGTTTTGGTATAACACTGGAGATAAAAGCCTTGCTGATTTTAATCAGAACTATGGGTTGGCGCTAACGGAAGCTCAGGTAGTGCCTTTTAAAGATGCTTTCCCTGGTTTTGCGAATGGTGGAAACCGCGCATTGGTGATTAAGGATAAGCAAGGGAAGGAATTGGTTTCTGCCAGTTATCTAGGAAATGAGAATGATAACAACGGAGCGGGAATAGAGTATAAGTTTCCGGTGAGCGGGACGGTGATGGACAAGCATGCGGTTCTTGCATTGCCAACGCCTGGAACCATTGATGCGGTTCAAGTTCCTGAGCAGCCGGTGACAGTGGAAGAAGAGGAAACTCCTGTCGCTGATGAGACACCGCCAGTGATTGAACACACTACTGTAACAGAAGCGGAAAGATTCACTGCCATCCCTTTTCAAGCTACTGTAACGGATGACGTAGGCGTAACTGCGGCAACAATATTTTATAAAAAAGAATCAGAGGAAAGCTATACGAGTCTAAGTATGCAACAACAAGAGGCAACGTCAATGTACACTGCTGAAATCCCTGCTGCTAAGGTGGATGGACCAATCACTTATTACATCGAAGCGTCAGATGGTACCAATACATCAGCGACGGAGACGTCCACGATTGAGGTGGAGATTCCAGCAGAATCTTACAGTGAACTGCCACTGCTTATTACCGAGCTGTCTCCGAACTCTAAAGGGGGAGGGACGGATTACTATGAGTTTTTTGAAGTGTATAACAATACGAATCAACCGATGAATCTGGCAAACTATTCGTTTGTCTATAAATATACGGACACGGGAAGTGAGCTTCCATTCCAGGTGCCGGCTGTCATTTTGGAGCCGCAGGAGGAACTTGTATTTTGGTATAACACCGGAAACAGGACGCTTGCTGAGTTTAATGAAAACTTTGGCCTGACGCTAGTGGAAGATCAGGTTGTCGAGTTCAAGGATGTCTTCCCAGGTTTTGCGAATGGTGGAAATCGTGCGCTTGTGATCAAAGATGCAGAAGGTGCGGAGGTCGTGTCGGCAAGTTATCTTGGCAGTGACAATGACAATAACGGAGCGGGAATCGATTATTTATTCCCGTCTAGCGGAACAGAGATGCTGAAACTGGAAGGATTGGCTGCGCCGACACCTGGTACGGCAAAAGAAAGTCAGGTGCCTACTAACCCTGTGGAGCTGGAGGAAATACCGGAAGATACGGTAGCGCCTATGATAGAGCATACGCCTGTCACTAATGGCACTGCCTACTCGCCAATTCAGATGGAAGCGACCATTACAGACGATATGGCGAAACCTTTTGCGACTTTATTTTATAAAAAGCAAGGGGCCGAGACATTTACTTCCTTGTCCATGAACCCAACGTCTGAAGGGTCTTCTGTCTATACGGCGGAAATACCTGGAGCGGATGTTTCAGAGGATATCGTTTATTATGTGGAGGCTTCAGATGGTTGGAATGTTTCCAAGACAGAAGAGTTTACGGTTGAGGTAAAACAAGTTGAAGTGGACTATCAGTCTCTGCCGCCATTTTTGGTAACGGAAGTGGTTCCGGATTCGACGAATGTTGGGTCAGCGGACGGCTATGAGTTCATTGAAATCTATAATAATACGAATCAGGATCTTAGTTTTAAAGATTATAAGCTTTATTATCGTTACGGAGCGGAGAGTGCAACAGATGTGGTCTGGCCTTCGATTCCGGATGATGTGGTGATTCCATCCAAGGAAACGCTTGTATTCTGGATTATCAATTCACAAAACCGCGAGCAGACCGTGGCGGATTTTAATGCTAATTATGGTTCGAATTTGGTGGAAGATCAAAATATCGTCCGTATCTACAGCGACGGCATGGCCAATGGCTCAATGCGAGGACTTGTGGTGGCGACGAACTCGAAAAAAGAGCTTGCGGTCGCCTATTACAACGATGTTCCGAACGTGAAGGACACAGCGGCCAATATGGGTATCTTTTATCAATACCCGCTAGATGGCTCCACGCAAATGATCAAAACAAGTGCGGCGGAAAAAGCGGCAACGCCTGGTATGGTGGAGGCTTCACAGGTGCCTGCGGAAACGGTTCAGATCGAAGCAGATACGGTAGCTCCAACTTATGAAAATTTATCAAAGGTAACTGAAGTCGACCAGACGGAGAATATTGAAATCGTTCTTGATGCAAAGGATGACAAGGAAGTAAAGACGGTCCGTTTATTTTACAAGACGAACGACCAGACCGACTTCAAACAGGCCATCCTGACAAAGGATTACAATGACCTGCTTTACCACTATACGGTGTACTCGCCTGAAATTATTGCGAAAGAGTATGTGGAATATTATTTCGAGATTTCGGACGGCATGAATGAAGTGACAACAGAGACCTATAAGGTGAATGTCACAACGGAATTGGATTTCTCCAGTCTCCGCTTGAATGTAAAAGAAGGCGAGATTCTTGCTGGGGAGAAGATTTTGAAAGGGACTTCAAGCTCCGATGCTCCGGAAGATGTGAAGCTTTTGATAGATGGGGAGGAAGTGGAAGGCGAAACTTTCCAAGCTGTCGAGCACACCTCATATTTTGCTTTTGAGGTGAGTGGCATCAATACCTTCTTCCAGAACGGGGTAACCATGGGAGATGAAGTACTGCATATTTTTGATGATTGGATTAATGAATGGCAGACAATCACGGTTCCGATCAACCCTGACAAACTCGAGCTTGGAGATAATACAATTACGATTCGTGCGGGTAACAAGGCATCCCCGTTTGATCTGGAGTCCGAGGACAATCGTGATGACTATAACCTGAGAAACGTTCGCCTTGTCTTGGCGGATGGAACTATCCTGCGCGATGCGGGAAAAAATGACCCTGCGCAAGTGTTTGATATGGGCGATGATGGGACAGACCGTATTTTTGAAGATTTTACTTTTACTGTGACAGGGGAACAGGCCCCGTCTAAGTCTTATAAATGGGACACAGCTTCCGTCTCGGATGGGAAGCATGTGGTTTCTGCAATGGATGCGGATGAGGAAATCTCAACAACAGTGATGGTGGATAACACAGCTCCAAGCATCACGACGTCCCTAGAAGAAGGGAAAGAATACAAAGGTGCTTTTACAATCGAAGTGACAGCAACTGATGCGATTGCCGGGGTAAAAGAAACGAGGGTACTGCTTGATGACATGGAAATTGTGACACCTTATGAAACGGCATCTTCTAAACTTTCGGCTGGAGAACATACGTTGAAAGTCGTGGCGATCGATGAGATAGGAAACGAAGCGGTAAAAGTGGTGCACTTCTCTGTTGTGAATGAAAACCCGTTGAAACCGGAACTGGTATCCCCGGCAGATGATGCGGAAACACCAGTGGATGGTGACCCTGCTTTAAAAGTGAAGGTGTCGGATCCTACTAAAGATGATTTAGATGTTACTTTTTACGGTGGCTATAAGTACGATGTGACTCAAGGTGATCGCATGAAGGGTTTTAAAAATGCCAACGAAGTCGAGCCGCCGCAAACGATGGTGCCAGAGGGCGAGGAAGCATTTACAGAAGAGGATATTTCCCTTGTTTCTAACGAAGACGGGGAATATCTCATCACGGATTCTTCTACAGAATTCCCTTATCACCGCTTTGATGTGACGGTGGACGATTCTGTTCAGGAAGGGGATACGGTCGAACTTGTTTGGAAGGGGAACTCCCTTGAAGGCAGGAAAGTGACCATGTATGCCTGGAACCACACGTCCAACAAGTGGGAGATTGTAGATTATAAGATTGCTGGAACGGAAGACTTTGGCCTGCAAGGAGAAGTCGCAGTCGCTGATTTTGTAAAAGCAAGCAACATCAACGTCCTGGTTCAGGATGAAATTCCAGCTTCCTCTGAAGAGTATGATTATACGTTTGTCTGGATGTCAGACACGCAGTATTACTCGGAAAGCTTCCCGCACATCTATGAAAGACAAACCGAATGGATAGCGGAAATGGAAGAGGAAATGAAAATTGAATATGTGTTCCACACGGGAGATCTCGTGAATATGGCAGATCAAGAGTCCCAATGGAATTACGCGGACCAGTATATGGGCGTTTTGGATGAGCGTGAAATCCCGTATGGCGTGCTTGCCGGGAACCATGATGTGGATCACAAAACCAATGATTACACGCAGTATTATAAATACTTTGGAGAAGACCGCTTTAAGGACAAACCTTATTACGGCGGAAGTTATAAAAATAACCGCGGGCATTATGACCTTATTTCCTCCAACGGAAATGACTATATCATGGTGTATCTTGGCTGGGGTGTGGAAGACGAAGGGATTGCATGGATGAATGAGGTGCTTGCTGCCCATCCAGACCGCATGGCAATCTTGAATTTCCACGAGTACTTGCAGGCAACAGGTGTGCGTCATCCGCTTGGCGACAAGTTGTATGAGGAAGTCGTGCTTCCAAATGAGAATGTCATTGCTGTGTTGAGCGGCCATTATCATGAAGCACAGACACTGATTGATGAAGTGGACGATGATGGAGATGGAGTTCCGGACCGTAACGTCTATCAAATGCTTGCCGACTATCAGGCAGGCCCAGAAGGCGGACAAGGCTTCATGCGTTTGCTACACTTTGATACAGATAATAACCGGATTGTCGTGAACACGTACTCTCCGTACCTGGATCAGTACAACTATTATGATACGGAAACTTATCCAGGGAAGGATGAGTTTGTACTTGAGTTAGACCTTCAGCCAAAAGAAAAACGAGTGGCAACAGACTATTTTGCAGTAAACGTTTATACGGAAGTGGAAATTGGCAAACAAGAGGCTGTTTCAAGCGGAAGTGTGGCCGAGATGGTCTGGGAAGGACTTGCGGAAAACGAGCGTTACTGGTGGTATGTCGTGGTGGAGGATGAGCACACTGGGATGACTACATCGGATATTTGGACTTTTACTAAAGGTGAAGTGGGGGATGGGCCGGTTGAGCCGGATCCTTCAGAGCCGGGGAAACCTGGGAAACCGGGTAAGCCAGGTAGTCCGGGTGGTAATCCTGGAGTGCCAAGTAATCCGGGTGCGCCGGGGCCTGTGAATCCAAAGCCGGGACAACCTGCAAAACCTGCCGTTCCGGGTGAAGTCAATAATCCTGGAATGCCAGGTAATAGTGATGGTAAGAATACAAAACAAGGAAAGAAATCGAATGGAGAGAAGCTTCCGAACACCGCTACTAATCTATATGACTTTTATGTTATCGGGTTTATTTTGCTGGTGGTGGGAGTAGGGTGTATGGTGATTGTGAGGAAGAGAAGAGTAATATAGTTTGATAGAGATGGCACATGGAATCTTTTGGATTTCATGTGTCTTTTTTAAAAAAGTCAGTATAAACTTAGAAGTAGAGATATCTTATTTTGTTTTAGACCGAATAGTAATTCTTAATCAAACGTTTGATCAAATGGAATTTTTTTATTGTAATAAAGGGCTTGAAATTGATTCGGGAAATATCGACTATTTTCGAAAGGTATATGGAAATAACAAATAACGGGAGGGTTATATATGAATTTAGTAGAGAAAGCCATTGTCTTCGCTGCTTCGGCACATAAACACCAAACAAGAAAAGGGACGGAGATACCTTATATCACACATCCTTTTGCGGTGGGAATGATGTTGCAAGGGGCGGGTTGCTCTGAAGAAGTGGTTGCTGCTGGGATTTTGCACGACACACTGGAAGATACGGAAGCCGCTTATGATAGCTTGGTGAAAGAGTTCGGTGGCCGTGTAGCAGATTTAGTGGTGGCTGCTTCTGAAAATGACAAAAGTCTTTCATGGGAAGAAAGAAAACAACACACCATTGATGGGTTGAAAGATGCATCGATGGAAGAGTTGCAAGTCATTGTTGCGGATAAGTTGCACAATTTACGCTCCATTCGAGCGGATCTTGAAGAACATGGGGATTTGATTTGGGGGCGGTTTAATCGTGGGAAAGAGAAGCAGCATTGGTACTATGCAAGCATTGTGAAGGCGTTGGCCCCTAGGCAAGATAAGTTTAAGTTGATCGGTGAATTAGAGAAGGAAGTTAGAGAGGTTTTTGGGTTTGTGGAGTTGTAGAAGGAGCGGGTTGCTTTTCGGGGAATGAAGCCCCCTCTGTCATGAAAAAGGAGGCAGTGAGGTCTTCATCGGGGTTATGAAGACGTCTCTGAGGTGAAAAAGGAGGTAGTAAGGTCTTCATCAGGGTTATGAAGACGTCTCTAAGGTGAAAACGGAGGCAGTGAGGTCTTCATCGAGCTTATGAAGACGTCTCTACCCCAAAAAAGTAACCAGAAAGGTCTTC
Source organism: Sutcliffiella horikoshii (assembly GCF_020524325.1). GTDB lineage: Bacteria > Bacillota > Bacilli > Bacillales > Bacillaceae_I > Sutcliffiella_A > Sutcliffiella_A horikoshii_D. The sequence goes on along the minus strand of NZ_JAIVKY010000015.1, from coordinate 12,148 downwards.
ATCCGGCCACCACTGCAATTCCAATTCAAAATAGTGCAAAAAAGTCTATATCTTCCCCTAATTCCCTGCTAAAATATTGAAGGAAGGAGATGGAAAATATGAAAATATTAAGAAGAGTGTTACTGGTAGTAAGTTTATTAGCAATGGGCAGTGTGTTGACTGCTTGTAGTGAAATTGTAGATACGATAACAGAGCAGGTTGATGCACAGGATGAACTGATCGCCTATATTGAGGATAGCAATCCAGTTATTGAAGCTGCTGTAGATGCGGAGATTGCGGCAGATGAATTTGTGTTTATGGAAGAGGATATAGAGCCAGCATACACATACTTAGTAGAGACCACAATTCCTGCGCTTGAAAAAGTGGTAGAAGATACGGAGGCCATTGTTATTACAATGGAGGAGTTGCAACCATCGCACGATAAACTGATTGAGGCGCATAAAAAATTGTTAGAAACCTATTCTACATATGCAGAAGGGTATTATAACGGGGATGAAAGCTTTATGGAAAAAGGAGATCTTCTCTACGAAGAGTATGGTGTAATATACGATGAACACGAAACTTTGTTCACGGAATTAGCGGAAGAGTATAACTTGGAAGTGGAAATAGAGGAAATAGAATAGCGTTTAAGTGAATAGTAATTTTTAAACAAACGTTTGTATAAGCTGATTTTTTTTGTTGAGATGAGAGCCTTGAAACTGCATCGAGTAATATCGACTATTTTTGAATAGTATAGTAGGAAAATGTTTAATGGGGTTGCTTGGGATAAGTGGATCGAAAAGCCGCCCTGCTTCCGCAAAACCTCACTTTCTTCACTTCCACCGCATATATTGGTTCAGAGGTGATGCAAATGGGAGACATTATCCCCTTTCGGGAGCGTGGATGCAAATTAACTAAGCAAGAGTTAGAAGAATACTATTACATCAGACAACAAATAAAACAGACTAAAACATTGAGAGAGTTGTTTTATTGTAGAAGGCTGGTAAAGGAATTCAAAACAAAAATGGCGGCTCGTTATGGACTGGATGGAAAGTAGTTAACAAGGTGGTGCAAATATGCATCACTTTTTTATTTTTATTGGGTTTAAGTTAAAGGTTTTTTGAGTGATAAGTAAAGTTTATAGGTATTCATAAAATAACAGTCATTTCCATTATCACCCTCCTTGAGTAAGATTAAAGTAGGTCTTACAAAAGGAGGTTTTTTCATGTCTTTTACTATCAACAAAATCGATCATGTCCAGCTTGCTATGCCAAAGGGACTGGAGGATGAGGCACGCAGATTTTATGGTGAGATTTTAGGCTTGGAAGAAATGAAAAAGCCAGAGACGCTTAGAAAAAGAGGCGGGGTGTGGTTTAGTAAAGGGGCTGTACATCTTCATTTAGGGGTGGAAGAGCCTTTTGTTCCTGCCAAAAAAGCGCATCCGGCATTTGAAGTACACCAAATAGAAGAATTTAAAAGTTATTTGAGGTCACAGGTGGTGGAGTTCACGGTTGACGAGAATCTTCCTGGAGCGAATAGAATTTATGTAAGTGATCCTTTTGGAAACAGGCTGGAGTTTTTAGAGTGGGTATGAGTTTTGAATGAATTTTAAGGAAACCAGCTGCCATGAAATGTGTAAAAAAACTAGAAGTATTGAATAAATGCTCAGAAGTATTCAATAAATCACTTCAAATTGATCACAATCCATATACTTCAAAAAAAAGCGTGGAAATTGTGGGATAGGAGAAGAGTATGGGTCGAGGAACCTGTCCCCATAACCCACTACCCCCGTAGCCATTTCACCACTTCAATCCTTGTTCCCTGTTCCGTCACGGAATCTATTAAAAACTCATCCATCATTCTTTTTACTCCGGGGAGGCCTGCCCCGAGGCTGTCGGAAGTGGAGTAGCCGTCTTCCATTGCTTTGCCGATGCTGGTAATTCCGGGTCCTTCATCAATAACTATCACGCTTAACCCAGGTGCGTATTTATGAATCACTTCAATACATACAGTACCGGTTCCGGCATATTTAATTACGTTTCGTGCGAGTTCCGAGATAGCGGTGGTAATACGGACTTGATCGATATAGTTAAAGCCCATACTGGTGGCTATTTCTCTTCCGAGTCTTCTGACTTTAATGATATCTTTATCGTCTTTGATGGTGAGTTGGTGTTTGATTTCCATCCTTTCATCCCTCCAAGGGTAAAGCGATTGTCCATAAGCGGAGAGGTAAGCTGTTAATAAAAAAAGCCAAAGAGAGGGCAGGTGGGTACCGCCTTCTCTTTGGCTTATGTCTAGTTCCATGCCTAGATCATTACTGCCGGTTATGTTTTTGTGGTGCTAAAATAAATACAATAATGCTTTTGTCTAACGTGAAGTCCCAGTTGACAAATATTTCGGTGATATCCTTATGTAAAAGTCGTTGAAAGGATAGTTTTGCTTGGAATAGGAGTTTTTTCTCCAGCTTCCGTTTGGCGAGGGTCAATGCTTCTTCAAATCCCAGTTCAATGAGTTGCTCTTCTATTTGAACGAGGATGCCTTCTCTAATTACAATCAACGTACGGTCGTTCAACATATGGGAGTATGTAATATCGGGATGTTTCTCTGCCTCGGCGCTGATTTTGGCAATGATGGATTCAATTTCTCGTCGGTTGGGATAATTGTATTCAATGAATCTCTCTGCTTTTTCCTCTACTCCTACCAACAGGCCAGAACCGTTCTCGAAAGTCCAGTCATAGTAAAACTCTTTTATTGGTAATCCCGTGACGGAATGGATGATTTCTTTTATTTTTTCGTTCAATTTACGCATCATTTTATCCCGTATTTCTTCGACAGTCAGCGTGTGATTGTCTTCTAGTAACATATTTTCTATGGGAGAAAGGAAATGACGTAGATAGATGATGACATAAGGTGATGCGATGGTTACAAAAACAGCCTCGGGTCCTTTTCCGAAGTGCTTTCTCAGTAACCTTCCAATTTCGCTTGATAATTCGGATTGCTGCACTTTCACTTCCATTGTCTCACCCCTTTAAGAACAAGGAGTTTTACCCTGTGCTCTGTGAAGATTTTAAGGGATGCAGTATTAAAAAAGTTTAACCCTTTTGATATAGGGGTAAATGTTTAAGTTGGTTACACCCTCTTATATGTAGAAAATTCTACACGGAAACCGAAATTCCTTCTTTATAATTTGATATTGTTTGCTATTTTTTCCCTGAGAGCGATTAGTACCATTCATTCTCTTTTTTTTGATATTCTATATATAGGGAAAATTGAAATTATTTGCATGGGTATTAAAGGGTTTTTCTGACAGAAAAGCGAATATACTGTAGGTTAAGGTTCAAATTGATGTCGATTTATAGATAAATATAGATTATAGGGGGTACGGATTTTGGAAACTTCACCATTACAAGTAAAACGAATATTGGACAATATTGGAAATGTTATGATTGGCAAAGAACATGTGGCGGAATTGAGTATTGTTGCCTTGCTTGCTGGGGGGCATGTGTTGCTTGAGGATGTACCAGGAGTTGGAAAAACATTGATGGTGCGATCTCTTGCCAAGTCTGTCGGGGCAAATTTTAAACGCATTCAGTTTACGCCTGACCTTTTACCTTCCGATGTAACAGGAAGCTCCATTTACAACCCGAAAGAATTAAAATTTGAATTCAGGCCGGGCCCGATTATGGGGAATATTGTTCTTGCGGATGAAATTAACCGTACATCACCGAAAACACAGGCCGCTTTGTTAGAGGGTATGGAAGAAGGAAGCGTGACAGTGGATGGAAACACCCTGTCATTAGGAAGCCCGTTTTTCGTTATGGCCACTCAAAACCCGATTGAATATGAGGGGACATATCCATTGCCAGAGGCGCAGCTTGACCGTTTTTTATTCAAAATGAACATGGGCTACCCGACGCCTCAAGAAGAAGTGAATATTTTACATACGACCGAAAAGAAACAACCGATCAATGAGCTGCAGTCGGTTATTACATTGGAAGAACTCCAGGCGATGCAGAAACAGGTAAAAGAAGTGCATGTGGATGTGACGGTAAAAGAATATATCGTTGATTTGGTTAACCGTACCCGTACGCATCAATCTGTTTACTTGGGTGCAAGCCCGCGTGGGTCGGTGGCATTGATGAAAGCCTCCCAAGCCTATGCCTTTATTCATGGAAGGGATTATGTGCTGCCGGATGATATTCAATATTTGGCTCCTTATGTGTTGCCGCATCGCATCATCTTGAAATCAGAGGCGAAGTTTGAGGGGATGACGGCAGAGCAAGTGGTGAAGAAGGTTATTGACCGCACGCCGATTCCGGTTCAAAGGTCGATGACAAGATAATGAAGGTATTTTTTCAGAAAGCTAAAAAAGTTTGGAAACTGGTTTCTTTTCTGTTGTTGGTAGCCACCACATTTGTTTATGCTATGTTCCAAGGCGGGTTTGTTAGCTGGTTTTTATTCATCAGCTTCCTGCCTTTTGCCTTGTATGCTTTTTTGATATTAGTATATCCTCTTAAGGATTTTGAAGTCTCGAGAACGATCAATCAGGAAAAATACAGAGCGGGGGATAGGTTGATAGGAACTATTACTCTCAGAAGAACAGTGCCGGTTCCGCTTGCCTTTCTTTTAGTAGAAGAAGTTCTTCCAAATGACCTGTTGTTTTGTCAGCAGACCAAACAGGCCAAACGGATACTTTTTCCGTGGTTTAAGAACACGATTACCATTCAATATGCGCTGGACCGTGTTCCTCGCGGAGAGCATACATTGAAAGGAATACGCTTGGTGACGGGTGATTTCCTAGGATTGATTGAAAAAGAGAGATTTATAGAATTGGATCAACCCTTTTTGGTTTACCCAAGTTTTACCGAAATGACGTATAGACAACATGAAAATAAATTTGATCAAGGGTCCACTTCCTCCAAAATGAAGATGGTTCGTGATACGTCCATGACCGTTGGGGTCAGGGAATATCAACCAGGGGACCGTTTCTCTTGGATAGATTGGAAAGCGACCGCGCGTCGAAACGACATTATGACCAAGGAATTTGAGCAGCAGCAATCACACGATGTAATGTTGTTTATTGACCGTTCGCAAAGTGCCTCGTTTGAAAGTGCAGTCAGTTACAGTGCTGCCATGACCAAAGCGATTCTTAAATATGGATCACAGGTTGGCCTTGTGTCCGTTGGGGAAGATCGATCGGTTTACTCATTACGTAGCGGGGAAGAGCAGTTTGCAGGAATCTACTATCACCTTGCGAAAATACAACCGAACAGTAAAAGAAACTTTTCCAAAGTGATTGAAATGGAAATCGGCAAATTCCAGCCAACCGTGACGTTCCTTTTTATCACAGGGAAGCTTGAGAGAGCTATGGTGGAAAGTCTTGAGAAACTCTCTACTAGACACCTCCATCTAGAAGTTCATCTGACAAAAGATGACGGAGTTCGTTTAACAAAAGAAGAACTTACTTATATGGATCTCTTAAAGCGGAGGAATATTTTGATTAAGACCGTCTATCCCACTAAGCCCAAAAGTAACATCATAAGTGAGGTGAGTTAACGATGTCGAAAACTAACCCATATCAGCGGAACGTTTATGCTTTTCTCATGCATGTGTTTGGATTTATTCTCCTTTTAGAATGGATCCTGCCATTGGGGGATGTGACGGATACCGCGAATTTGTATGTGTTTATCGTGTTTCTTCTAATTTCTTTCTCACTTTCCTTTTTGCAAATACTTCCGATTTTAAGCTTTTTCGTTCATTTGGGGTTTATGTTTTATTTTATTCACATCCTCTATATGGATGGCAGGTTTCTTAGTAGAGATTGGTTCTCTTACCTATGGAATGACCTGAACTACAATGTGAATGTCATTTGGGCACAAGATTGGGTTGCTATGACAGGGATGTTCAGAAGTATCTTGCTGTTTGTCCTTCTATGGCTTGTTAGCTATCTAGTGATCTACTGGATCTTGTACCGCAAACAAATGTTGCTATTCGTTATTTTTACGATTACTTATGTTGCAATCCTTGATACTTTTACACTTTATCAAGGGAATGAAGCGATTATGCGGTTGATTGTGGTGGGACTTTCCATTGTTGGATTTGTCCATCTAGAAAGGTTAAAAGAGCGGGAAGGTGTGTATAGAAGCGGTAAGCTCCTGATCGGCTGGGGGATTCCGTTGATTATCTTCATTCTTCTTTCCGCCACAGCTGGCTATTTCTCGCCTAAAGCTGCTCCTATTTGGCCCGATCCTGTACCTTTTTTGAAGGCTATTGGTAATGGAGATGGTCCAGGAACAGGTGGCGGAGTGCGTAAAATAGGGTATGGAGAAAATGACTCCCGTCTTGGTGGTCCCTTTGTTCCGGATGATAGCGTTGTTTTCCAGGCAGAGCTGACGCGCACTCACTATTGGCGTGTGGAGACGAAAGATATTTATACCGGAAAAGGATGGGACTCAACGGAAGGAGAGCGTGCGGAGCTTAATGGAGGACAGAATGATCAGGTTTCTTGGATGAGTGATGAGGTAGCGACAGACGCCTATTCTGCCACATTGACGATGGAGAAGACCTATCCGCATATCAATTATCCGCTTGGACTAAACGAAATCCAAGTAGAAGAAGAGGGTGTCAATTTTAGCCTGAACGACAGTACGGAAAAAATTCGTACCTTGGATGAAAGTGGAGATCCAATTGAATTAGAAGAATACCGTGTGAACTATGATTTTCCTAGGTATTATATAGAAGCATTAAAAGGAGCGGAGCCTGGAACTGGTGAGGAAAGCAACGAAGAGTTTATGGAGCGTTATACGCAGTTGCCTGACTCTTTGCCAGACAGGGTGGTCGGGCTTGCGGAAGAAATAACCGGGTCGTTCACCTCGCGCTTTGATAAGGTTAATGCAGTAGAAAGGTATTTCCGCAACAATGACTTTGTCTATGAAACAACTGATGTTGCCGTTCCAACAGGGGATCAAGACTATGTAGATCAATTCCTGTTTGAAACGATGCAAGGATATTGCGACAACTTCTCGACTTCGATGGTTGCACTTTTACGGGCTGTCGACATACCAGCAAGGTGGGTGAAGGGATACACGCAAGGTGAATTTGTCGATGTGACTGAAAATAACACCCGGCTTTTTGAAGTAACAAACAATAACGCCCACTCTTGGGTGGAAGTATACTATCCGGAAGTCGGCTGGGTAACATATGAACCAACTAGTGGATTTTCTAACCCTTATAGCTTTGTGTATCAGTCTGTAGAAGAAAACACAGGGGGAGCGACGGAGGAAGACGACACCATCGAACAACCGGAACAGCCAGAAACAGACCGAAATAATATTCCTGAGCTTGATCCAGGGCAAGATGAAGAAGCTGCTGGAGCGTCTGGTTCTAATGATGGAACGTGGAATTTTGCAGATATCTCTTGGAAACCACTAGCGCTTTTCGTGGCATCGTTAGTTGCTGCAGGTGCCTTGTTGTTTTTAGGGCGCAATAGGTGGATTCCGTATTTCTATATCCTGCGTTATAAAGGAAAAAAGGATGAAAGTACATTCAATAAAGCATATCCTGCACTCTTGAGGCAATTGCACGCCGTCGGTCTTATTCGGAAAGATGGCCAGACTCTTCGCGAATATGCCAAGTATATCGACGACTATTACAGCACAAGCGATATGCAGTCCCTTACCGCTCGTTACGAACGCGTGCTATACCGTGGCGATTCGTCTGAGCAAGAATGGGAGAAATCGGTGGAATTATGGGAAAATTTAATTAAAAAGACATCATCTTGACCTAGTAGAAACACACTGATAGAATAAGGTCAAATTAATGCAACTATAAAATATTGGCTTCATATATCCTCGATAATACGGTTCGAGAGTCTCTACCGGGTTGCCGTCAACTACCCGACTATGAAGGCAGTTCTAATACTGGTAGGGATACTTATATCTATATACATCCCCACTAGCAAACTAGAATTCTGCCTTCTTATGTATATATGAGGGGAAGATTCTAGTTTTTTTGTGTTTTAAAGGGTATTTTAACTTTAATTGTGATAGTTAATCCACAGGAGTTAAACAATTTAACCTTTTTAAAACAAAGGCATATCTTTCCTTTTATAGGTCAAAATAAACGAAAAGATATGCTCCGAAAAATAATAAACTTATGAGGTGAATTCGGGTGGAAGGTATCCAAGAAATGGTCGTCGTCCTTGACTTCGGCAGTCAATATAACCAACTAATTACACGTCGTATCCGTGAGTTCGGTGTCTACAGCGAACTACATCCACATACGATTACAGCAGAAGAAATCAAAAAAATGAACCCAAAAGGAATCATCCTTTCTGGAGGACCAAACAGTGTATACGGAGAAAACTCCTTCCGTTGTGACGAAGAAATCTTTGAACTAGGCATCCCTGTTCTAGGTATTTGCTACGGCATGCAGCTGATGACAATGCACTTCGGTGGCGTAGTGGAAAAAGCAAGTCACCGTGAATACGGAAAAGCACTTGCTACCGTATCCAATCAATCGGCTGTCTACCAAGATATCCCAGAACAACAAGTTGTATGGATGAGCCATGGCGATTTAGTTGTTAAAGAGCCAGAAGATTTCGCGGTTGATTTGACAAGCCCTGCATGTCCAATCGCTGGAATCAGTAACGAAGACAAGAAAATGTACGGAGTTCAATTCCACCCAGAGGTACGTCACTCTGTATATGGTAACGATCTTTTAAGAAACTTCGTCTATAACGTTTGTGGTTGCACAGACAGCTGGACCATCGAGAACTTCCTTGAAATTGAAATGCAAAAGATCCGTGACGTTGTTGGCGACAAGAAAGTTCTTTGCGCACTAAGTGGCGGAGTAGACTCTTCTGTTGTTGCTGTGTTAATTCACAAAGCGATCGGTGACCAACTGACATGTATTTTCGTAGACCACGGTCTATTACGTAAAAATGAAGCGGATGCTGTAATGAAAACTTTCAGTGAAGGCTTCAACATGAATGTTATCAAAGTGGATGCTAAAGACCGTTTCCTTAACAAGCTTAAAGGTGTTTCTGACCCTGAGCAAAAACGTAAAATCATTGGTAACGAATTTATCTATGTGTTTGATGATGAAGCTTCTAAATTAGAGGGCATCGACTATCTTGCGCAAGGTACACTTTATACAGATATCATCGAGAGTGGTACAGCAACTGCACAAACAATCAAATCCCACCACAATGTGGGAGGACTTCCTGAGGATATGCAGTTCCAATTGATTGAGCCGTTGAACACATTATTCAAAGATGAGGTTCGTGCATTAGGGACAGAACTAGGTATTCCGGACGAAATCGTTTGGCGCCAGCCGTTCCCAGGCCCGGGTCTTGGTATCCGCGTTCTTGGTGAAATTTCTGATGAGAAGCTAGAGATCGTTCGCGAATCCGATCATATCCTTCGTGAAGAAATCAAAAAAGCGGGTCTTGACCGTGATATCTGGCAATACTTCACGGTTCTACCAGATATCCGCAGTGTTGGAGTAATGGGAGATCAACGTACGTACGATTACACAATCGGTATCCGTGCGGTAACATCCATTGATGGAATGACTTCTGACTGGGCCCGTATTCCTTGGGACGTGCTAGAAGTAATCTCCACCCGTATCGTAAACGAAGTGGATCACATCAACCGCGTCGTGTATGACATTACATCTAAGCCACCTGCAACGATTGAGTGGGAGTAATAAATAAAAAGCCGACCGGGATTGCCTGGTCGGCTTCTGTTTTGGGTTAAAAACGAACATTGGTAAAAATTATTTGTCGAATGTTCGTTTTTTATGTTGACGAATCTTTGTGAGCTTGGTAATATAAAAACAGAAATTATCATACATTTATAGTTCAAATCTCGTATAAATTTGGGAATATGGCCCAAAAGTTTCTACCAGGCTACCGTAAACAGCTTGACTACGAGGTAATAGGAACTAGGTGGTACATGTATCTGAATTTTTTAGATGAATGTTATCGCTTCTTCCTATCCTCGTCAGTTAATTGTGTACGCTCCTGGTTTATGCCAGGGGCGTTTTCTTGTTTGTACGAATTATCTTGAGGAGGATTTTTGCATGAAGAATTATTTTGAGTTTCAAAAACACGGTACAAACTACAAGACAGAAACCATTGCAGGACTAACGACATTCCTGGCAATGGCCTATATATTGGTAGTAAATCCGCTTATGCTTTCACTGGCAAGTGTGGGGGATTATCCAGATGCGCTTCGCATGGACCAAGGCGCAATCTTTACAGCAACTGCACTATCCGCAGCAATTGGTTGCTTGATCATGGGCCTCTATGCAAAATACCCAATCGCACTTGCACCGGGAATGGGTCTTAACGCATTCTTCGCTTACTCTGTAGTGCTTGGCATGGGCATCCCTTGGCAAACAGCATTAGCAGGGGTATTAGTTTCTGGTATTATCTTTATCTTTTTAACACTATTCGGTATTCGCGAAAAAATCATCAATGCTATTCCAGCAGAATTAAAATATGCGGTCGGAGCAGGTATTGGACTTTTCATCACATTCATCGGTTTTCAAAATGCCGGTGTCATCGTTGGAGACGAAGTAGTACTTGTAGCACTAGGAGATTTAACAAACGGTAATACACTACTAGCAATCTTTGGTCTAGTAATTACTGTTATTCTTATGGTAAGAGGCATTAAAGGCGGTATCTTTTTCGGGATTGTCGTTACAGCAGTAGTTGGTATGTTGTTTGGCCTGATTGATACACCTTCTGCGGTTGTCGGAGCAGTTCCGAGTATTGATTCTACGTTTGGTGCAGCATTCGCTAGTTTAGGAGATATCTTCACCATTCAAATGCTAGTTGTTATCCTTACATTCTTATTCGTAGATTTCTTTGATACAGCAGGAACGCTTGTAGCCGTAGCAAACCAAGCAGGCTTCATGAAAGACAACAAGCTTCCACGAGCAGGAAAAGCACTTTTCGCTGACTCTGCAGCAACAGTTGCGGGAGCGGTACTTGGAACTTCCACTACCACTTCCTACATTGAATCATCTTCTGGTGTAGCAGCTGGAGGCAGAACAGGATTCGCATCTGTAGTTACAGCAGGTTTATTCTTATTATCATTAGTATTCTTCCCACTGCTTTCTGTCATCACAGAACCAGTAACAGCACCAGCGCTAATCATTGTAGGTGTGTTGATGGTATCAGCACTTGGAAAAATTGATTGGAATAAATTTGAGATTGCAGTACCTGCATTCTTAACGGTTATCGCAATGCCACTAACATACAGCATCGCAACAGGTATCGCTGTAGGATTTATCTTCTATCCAATCACGATGATCATGAAAGGTAGAGCAAAAGAAATTCACCCGATCATGTATGCGTTGTTTGTGATCTTCATCATGTACTTTGTTTTCTTGGTTGAATAGATTAATAGAAAGTCTGGTTTGCAAAAACCCTGCTATAATATGGCAGGGTTTTTTTCTGTTAAGAATGTTTGAGGAAATGTAGAGGTGGTACCATACCTATAAAAGGTTGCATATATATCTTCTATATATAGAAGAAAGTCCTCTTAAAATAGTAATTTAAAATTATATTAAAAAAGTAGTTGACCGTGTTACGGTTACCATGGTATATTATTATTCGTTGCTGCAAAACACGATTTGTTAACTCGCTGTAATGCTCGCAACAAAAACTTAAAAAAACATGTTGACGAGAAACACACAACATGGTATAGTAATTAAGTCGCCACGGAGCGACGGAAAATGATCTTTGAAAACTAAACAAAACAACAGCGTCATAACGTCGGTTCTACGGAACACGACAAAATGATTTTAAGTAACACAAGCTAGCAAATTTTGAGCAAAAGCTCAGACTCTTTATTGGAGAGTTTGATCCTGGCTCAGGACGAACGCTGGCGGCGTGCCTAATACATGCAAGTCGAGCGGACCTTTTAAAAGCTTGCTTTTGAAAGGTCAGCGGCGGACGGGTGAGTAACACGTGGGCAACCTGCCTGTAAGACTGGGATAACTTCGGGAAACCGGAGCTAATACCGGATAATATAAGGAATCTCCTGGTTCTTTATTGAAAGATGGTTTCGGCTATCACTTACAGATGGGCCCGCGGCGCATTAGCTAGTTGGTGAGGTAACGGCTCACCAAGGCGACGATGCGTAGCCGACCTGAGAGG
>NZ_JAIVKY010000014.1 GCF_020524325.1 Sutcliffiella horikoshii | reverse complement strand
AGCTCCTTCCGTAATGTAGCTCTGATTTGGTTTGTTTTTTTCAGTAAACATTCTAACCAAATTAACCTACGATTTTACGAGTAAGGAGCTAGTTTCGTTCATGATAACTCGGCTTCGCCAAAACCACTGAAAAAGTCTATTATTTAAATGTTATATAGACACCGCTGTTGATTTCCGAAAAAGGCTTCGCTTTCCTAGGGGCGCTGCTTGAGCCTCCTCGGCTACGCCTGCGGGGTCTCCACCTAGCGATATCTCCCTCAGGAGTCTCCGCCTTTTTCTCCAATCACCAGCTAGAAATCATTTAAGTACATGAGATTTCAGTTTTTCAGTGGCTTCGCTTAGCCTGCGGGGTCTCAAGTCTACCGCTATCTCCCGCCGGAGTGTCACACCTTGCACTACATTCGCCAGGAGAGTGTTGCGTGTTACAAGGAATCAAGCTCAATCATTTGTCAAATGATAAGGTTTTAGCTAACATGATAGGGTGAGGTGACATGTGCATGAGTGAAAAGACGATGCAAGAGATGCAAAAAGAAGTTGATACTTATATTTCCCAATTTAAAGAAGGTTATTTCAGTCCGTTAGCGATGCTTGCAAGGATGACAGAAGAGCTTGGAGAGTTGTCCCGGGAAGTTAATCACTATTACGGAGAAAAGCCGAAAAAAAGCACAGAGAAGGAAAATACGGTAGAAGAAGAGTTAGGCGATATGCTGTTTGTCATGATCTGCTTCGCCAATTCTCTTAACATAGATTTACAGGAAGCACACGACCGTGTGATGAAAAAGTTTCAAACGAGAGATAAAGATAGATGGACAAGGATTGAGGAGGAAGGGAAATAATGAAAAACATCAAGATTATTCTTGCGGGCCCACGTGGACGAATGGGACGAGAAGCCGTGGATTTAATACATAATACAGAACACTTTCAGTTGGTAGGTGTTCTTGACAGAGTGAATGAAGGTAAACTACTTTCTGATGTTGAAGGGTTTCCTAACATAGATGCGCCAATTTACAATGACCCAAGTGCGTGTTTCCAAGAAGTGGAAGCAGATGTACTTATTGACCTTACCACTCCTGAAATTGGAAAGATCAATACAAAACTTGCGGTCGAATACGGAATTCGCCCTGTTGTTGGCACGACTGGCTTTAATGAAGAAGAGCTTAAAGAGCTTAAAGACCTTGCAGCATCCAAAAAAGTCGGTGTCATCATTGCGCCAAACTTTGCTGTAGGAGCCATCCTCATGATGAAGTTTGCTCAAATGGCAGCGAAGCATTTTCAAGATGTGGAAATTATGGAATTGCATCATGACAGAAAGTTGGATGCTCCGTCTGGCACAGCGATCAAGACGGCAGAACTTATTTCCAAAACGCGTGAGCCAAAACGTCAAGGACATCCTGAAGAAGAGGAAACAATCAAAGGAGCAAGAGGTGCAGAAACAAAAGACGGAATTCACATTCATAGTGTTAGACTGCCCGGTCTTGTAGCACACCAAGAAGTAATGTTTGGGGGAGAAGGACAATCCTTAACAATCCGACATGATTCCTACAACCGAGCAAGCTTTATGTCTGGAGTTAAATTGTCTGTGGAAACCATTATGAACTTGGAAGAGTTAGTGTACGGCTTGGAAAATATTATCGAGTAACGGGGGAACTGTCATGAAGATAGCATTAATTGCACACGATAAGAAAAAACCGGATATGATACAATTTGCAACAGCTTATAAAACGATATTGGAAGAACATGAAATTTTCGCGACAGGTACAACCGGACTTAGAATTGCAGAGGCTACCGGCCTAAAGGTTTATAGATTTCAGTCCGGGCCACTCGGTGGGGACCAAGAAATTGGTGCCATGATTGCTCAAAATAAAATGGATTTGGTGATTTTCTTCCGTGATCCATTGACTGCACAACCACATGAACCGGATGTGACAGCATTGCTTCGCTTATGTGACGTTTATTCCATTCCACTTGCAACCAATATGGGAACAGCTGAGATCTTAATTCACGGCCTTGCAAGAGGAGAGCTTAGCTGGAGAGAGATTGTACATGGTAAAGAGGCGGAAAACCATGACTGAACCATTGGACATCCTGGCTTTTGGAGCACACCCGGATGATGTTGAAATTGGGATGGCAGGTACACTTGCCAAACTAAAAGAAAAAGGCTACAGAACTGGTATTTGTAATTTGACTCATGCTGAGAAATCTTCTAATGGGACAGTTGAAATCCGACAGAATGAAGCCTCCAAGGCCGCAGATATTTTGGAACTTGATGAACTTATTCAACTTTCCCTGCCAGATAGAGGATTATTTATGAAAGAAGAATACATAACCGAAATTGTTTCTGTTATTCGAACATACAAACCACGTATTGTATTTGCCCCATATCATGAGGATCGACATCCTGACCATGGGAATTGCGCCAAGTTAGTGGAAGAGGCAGTCTTTTCTTCTGGTGTCAGAATGGTGGAAGACAGTAAGAACCAAAAGGCACATAAACCAGATAATCTTTACTTTTATCAAATAAATGGAATGAATAAACCTCAGTTTTACATAGATATATCAGATCAAATAAATAAAAAGACAGCTGCGCTTCAAGCTTATACAAGTCAATTTGAAAAAGATAAGGATGGAGTGGATACGCCGCTTACCAATGGGTATGTGGACGCTGTCATCAGCCGCGAAAGGGCATATGGCAAGCAAATTGGTTCCATATACGCAGAAGGTTTTTTTGCCAAAGGACCACTTGTCTTAAACTATGATTTACTAGGTGGGATTTAATTGAAATTGAAAATAGGCATTACCTGCTATCCAACGGTAGGGGGATCTGGGGTAATTGCAACGGAATTAGGAAAACTTTTGGCGGAAAAGGGGCATGAAATCCACTTCATCTCCTCGAGTATGCCTTTTAGATTAAATAAAGTATATAGCAATATTTATTATCATGAAGTACAGGTGAATCAGTACTCTGTCTTCCAATACCCGCCTTATGATTTGGCTTTAGCAAGTAAGATGGCTGAAGTAGCAAAACGGGAACAATTAGACTTGCTGCATGTTCACTATGCTATTCCACATGCCGTTTGTGCTTATTTGGCTAAAAAGATGACGGATGATCAGTTGAAAATAGTGACCACCTTGCATGGAACAGATATCACGGTTTTAGGCTATGATCCATCGTTAAATGATATGATTCGTTTTGGGATAGAGGGTTCGGATGTGGTAACGGCTGTATCTGAGTCACTCGTTCAACAGACATATGACCTTCTGCAACC
The DNA here is from genome assembly GCF_020524325.1 of Sutcliffiella horikoshii. Taxonomy (GTDB): domain Bacteria; phylum Bacillota; class Bacilli; order Bacillales; family Bacillaceae_I; genus Sutcliffiella_A; species Sutcliffiella_A horikoshii_D. Next base: position 70,224 of record NZ_JAIVKY010000014.1, on the reverse strand, counting down.
AAAAAAGGCCATTCAAACTGTTTATAACTTCATAGATGAACGGGTTTATTTTAAAAAAGATACGCAAGACTTAAAGACACAATATGGTATATCTAACGATGAAAAGGTAATAATCCATGTATCCAATTTCCGAAAAGTAAAACGAGTTCAAGATGTAGTGAAATCATTCCATCTTATCGAAAAGCAAGTAGCATCAAAGCTGTTGCTTGTCGGAGATGGACCCGAAATTTCAGTAGTCTGTAATCTAGTGAGAGAACTTGGATTAAAAGATAAGGTACTATTCCTAGGAAAACAGGAAAACCTTGAGGACCTATACTCTATCAGCGACCTTATGCTTCTTTTATCAGAAAAAGAGAGTTTTGGTCTGGTGTTATTAGAAGCAATGGCGTGTGGCGTTCCTTCTGTTGGAACCAAGATTGGTGGAATTCCGGAAGTAATAGACGACGGAGTAACCGGGTTCTTAAGTGATGTTGGAGATGTAGAAGATATAGCGCAAAATGCAGTAAAAATATTGGAAAATGCAACACTTCATAAAGAGTTTGCTGAAAATGCCATCTCACGGGTAAAAGAACATTTCAGTTCACGAAAAATAGTGGAACAGTATGAAGATATGTATAAGCAATTGATTAAGCAAGAGGCATGAAAACGGGGGAGTAACGATGAACAGAGCCTTCCAACAAGGAATCGAAATCATAGAGCGTTTAGAAGAGAACGGACATGAAGCTTACTTTGTAGGAGGCTCTGTTCGTGATACCCTGATGGACAGAGCGATAGGGGATATCGATATTGCCACTTCTGCCACTCCAAAAGAAATACAAGCTATTTTTCCAAAGACGGTAGATGTCGGTGCGGAACATGGAACAATCATTGTCCTCACGTCTGACGAGGAAAGCTATGAAGTGACAACATTCCGTACAGATGGAAACTATACGGATAATCGTCATCCAGATGAAGTGATCTTCGTGAAGAGCTTAGAAGAAGACTTGAAACGAAGAGATTTTACGATGAATGCGATTGCTATGAGCAAATTTGGCAAAATTCTTGATCCGTTTGAAGGAGAAAAGGATATTAATAGGAAAGTTATTCGTACTGTAGGTAAGGCTATAGATCGCTTCAGGGAGGATGCCCTGAGGATGCTTCGGGCTGTTCGCTTTGCAAGTCAATTGTCCTTTTCTTTAGAAGCAGCCACCTTTTTAGGAATCCAAGAAGACAAAGCGTTGCTTGAGAATGTTTCTATTGAAAGAAAGACGATAGAAATGGAAAAGCTTTTACTTGGACGAGGGGTTAAGTTTGGAATAGAACTTTTGGTTACTACAGGCCTTCATGCATTCCTCCCGCAGCTGGATGGGAAAGAGAAAGAATTGCTGGAGCTTGGAGATCTGCAGCTACAGCATCTAAAAAACCGCTCTGCCGTCTGGACGGTTTTGGTCCATAGTTTAAAGTTCAACGCACAAGAAGTAGATGATTTTATAACAAGCTGGAAACTTCCTAAGAAGATTAACAAGTCAGTCATGGAGAATCTACTGCTAATGGAAAAGGTCCAACAAGTAGGATGGCAAAGAGATTCTGTATACAGAGCAGGACTTAAACGGTCACTAGAAGTTCACGAAGTGATGGTCGTGCTAGGTTTGGAAGAAGAATCCTCAAAAAAGAATATAGAGACGTTATATGAGAATTTACCTATTTACAGTTTAAAAGATATTGTTTTCGACGGTCATGACCTAATGGAACTGGCAGGAGGAAAACGAGGTAAGTGGATTTCCGAGATACTATCAGACATGGAAATAGCTTTGCTTCATGGGGAAACAGAAAATGAAAGAGTGGCTTTGAAGGAGTGGGTGTACAATTGGCTACAGAAATACGATCCAAACTATTGAAAATGTTTACCGAAATTGAAGGTGATTTCCTTTCCGGCCAAAAGATAAGCGAAGAGTTAGGGTGCTCAAGAACAGCCGTTTGGAAGCATATTGAAGACTTGAGGCAGGAAGGCTATGAGCTTGAGGCGGTAAGAAGAAAAGGGTACCGAATAAAAACAATTCCCGATAAAATATCCCACAATGAAATTTCTCTAGGGTTAAAAACGGATACACTGGGACGAAAAATTCATTTTGAAGATTCCGTCACCTCCACCCAAAAAATTGCCCATCAATTAGCCTATGATGGTGTACCTGAGGGAACATTAGTTGTGGCAGAGGAACAAACCTCTGGAAGAGGGAGATTAAGCAGGGCCTGGTATTCACCGAAATATACCGGTGTTTGGATGAGTCTGATCTTACGTCCCAACCTGCCGCCTGCCAAAGCGCCTCAATTGACTTTATTGACAGCAGTTGCCATTACGCAGGCGATTGAAGAGGTCACAGGCTTGCGTCCGGATATTAAATGGCCAAACGATATCTTGATCAATAAGAAAAAGACAGTCGGCATCTTGACTGAAATGCAGGCAGAAGCAGATAAAATTAATTCAGTCATCATCGGCATGGGAATAAATGTGAATCAATCTTTGGAACATTTCCCCGAAGATCTTCATTCCATTGCAACCTCCTTGTCCATAGAACTCGGTGAAAAGGTCAATCGTGCAGAGCTTATCCAAACCATACTTGTGAAGTTTGAAAATTTGTATCAGAAATATCTCCAGCATGGGTTTTATCCGATAAAACTCTTATGGGAGTCCTATGCTATCAGTATTGGTAAAAGAATTATTGCCCGAACGATAACAGGTAGCCTTGAAGGTAAAGCAAAGGGAATAACAGAAGACGGTGTGTTAATGCTTGAAGATGACCAAGAAGTCATCCATTATATACACTCAGCGGATATACAAATTGGAAGCGATTAAATGATGGCATTCTTACACCACATGCACTATAATAGTGGTGTTGGGCAGTATCTATTAATGAACTGCACCTGACAACTAACAAGTTAACTTAACAAACTTAACAAGCTTAACAAACTTAACAACTAACCAAATATCTGCCTTGATCCAAAGGACTGGGACAGAGGGATTGAACTGAATGATTTTTTTGAGCTATACACAACATCCTTCTTTCGCATGCGCAAAAGAGGGATTTTTTTCGGTTCTTTTCCTCCCCTTATTAAAAAGGAGGACGGAAAATGAAAACTACATCGGACTTTTTAAAAATGAAAAAAAACAAAGAGAAAATAGCCATGTTAACGGCATATGACTACCCATCTGCCAAGCTCGCAGAAGAAGCGGGAGTGGACATGATACTTGTGGGAGATTCCCTGGGCATGGTAGTCCTTGGATATGAATCTACGGTACCTGTTACCGTGGATGACATGATTCACCACACCAAAGCAGTAAAACGCGGAGCATCATCCACTTTTGTTGTAACAGATATGCCGTTCATGTCCTATCACCTTTCCATGGAAAACACCCTTTTGAATGCCAAAAGGATTGTTCAGGAGTCAGGGGCACATGCGTTGAAAGTAGAAGGCGGCGGAGAAGTGTTCCATGTTATTTCCTGTTTGACAAGTGCCGGAATACCTGTGGTAGCACATCTAGGACTGACTCCTCAATCAGTAGGAGTTCTTGGAGGCTACAAAGTGCAAGGGAAAGATGTGGAAAGTGCCAAGAAAATGATTCAAGATGCAAGAACAGCTGAAGAGGCAGGAGCAATGGCCCTCGTTTTAGAATGCGTGCCAAAGCAACTTGCCAAGGATATAGCTGCTCAACTTACCATTCCTGTGATCGGGATAGGTGCAGGTGTTGATGTTGACGGTCAGGTTCTCGTTTACCATGATGTCGTGAAATATGGGGTAGACCGCGTTCCGAAATTTGTGCAATCGTATGTGGATTCCCAAGAGTTAATGAAAGATGGTCTGCAACAGTATGTTCATGAGGTGAAAGAAAATATGTTTCCAAAGCCGGAGCATAGTTTTACGATGAAAGAAGAAACGTTGCATCGATTATATGGGGGATAAGAAACGTGAAAATCATTAAGCAAATTTCTGACATGCAACATGTCATTAAAATAGAAAAACAGCAAGGGAAAAAAGTCGGTTTCGTACCGACGATGGGTTTTCTTCATGAAGGGCATCAAACTTTACTAAAAGAAGCTCGTGATAACAATGACATCGTCGTGTTAAGTATTTTTGTAAACCCTTTGCAATTCGGACCTAATGAAGATCTTGACGCTTATCCACGTGACTTTGAACGGGATGAAGCGATTGCAAATTTACGTGGGGTGGACTATCTTTTTTACCCTTCGGTAGAAGAAATGTACAAAGAGAATCGTACAACGATCATAAAGGTGGAACAACGGGTAGATGTTCTTTGTGGGAAACATCGTCCAGGCCACTTTGACGGAGTAGCGACCGTTGTCATGAAACTGTTTCAAATTGTCACACCAGACACCGCATACTTCGGCATGAAGGATGCACAGCAAGTTGCCGTCATCGACGGTTTGATAAATGACTACCATCTACCAATTGAATTGGTCAGAGTGAGAACAATCCGGGAAGAAGACGGTCTTGCAAAAAGCTCCCGTAATGTGTATTTGAGTGAAGAGGAAAGAAGCAAAGCTCCATCCCTGTATAAAGCACTTATACTTGGTAAGGCGAAACTGGAAGATGGAATGGATGTCCACACCGTAAAAGAAGAGGTGGAGGAATATATTCTCCTTCATACAGGACACAAAGTGGAATATGTGGAAATTTACGCGTACCCGACCCTTCAAGAACTGGAGAAGGTAAAGGAAGAGGAGAGCATCATCATTGCGATTGCAGTGAAATTTTCAAAGGCAAGGCTAATAGACAACATTGTTTTTTCATACTCTAAGGGGGAATAGAAATTGTTTCGTACACTAATGAATGCAAAAATACATCGAGCTAGGGTAACAGAATCTAATTTAAATTATGTAGGTAGTATTACAATTGACGAGGACATTCTCGATGCAGTTGGTATGGCTGCAAATGAGAAAGTGCAAATTGTAAATAATAATAACGGTGCTCGTTTTGAAACATATATTATACCTGGTAAAAGAGGCGGAAAAGACTTCTGCCTAAACGGTGCAGCTGCAAGACTTGTGCAAGAAGGAGATGTTATCATCGTCATATCCTATGCTATGATGGCGGAGGAAAAAGTAAAAGATCATCAGCCAAAAGTCGCGGTCATGAACGAATACAACGAAATTATTGAAATGCTAGGCACAGAACCAGCCGCTACAGTGATGTTATAAATAAATTGCAACAACCTGTTGATTGTAGTGAAAGGCACAATGACTCCAATGGGAGGCTTCCGGACCGCCCATGGAAAGCGAAGTGCCTGGAACGCAAATCAACTGTTTTTATGGATATCCCCCTCAAAACAGGGGGTTTTTCTATTTAAACATGGGAAAAATAAAAATACATATTTTTTTCAGTTGATGTCTATGGTACCTTTTATATATGTTGAAGAGAAGTAATGAGGTGGAATGAAATGAAACAGCGGTTTGTCGTTCTTGACTTGGAAACGACAGGGAATACTCCCAAGAAAAATGACAAAATAATACAAGTTGGCGCTGTTTTAATAGAAAATGGTGAAATAGTCGAGCGCTTTGCAAGTTTTGTGAACCCTCAATGTACCATTCCACCTTTTATTGAACAACTAACCAATATCAATCAGGAAATGGTCGATCGGGCACCAACATTTGCACAAATTGCTCCTATGCTGTGTGAAATGCTACAAGGGTCATCGTTAGTGGCACACAATGTACCTTTTGATCTTTCTTTTTTACAACATGAGCTGAAAACAAGCGGCCATCCGACATTTTCAGGTAATACATTTGATACAGTGGAATTGGCTAGGATTTTATTGCCAACACAGAAAAGCTATAAATTAACGGATTTATCGATTTTTTATGAATTGAATCATGCTAATCCACATAGAGCAGACAGTGACGCAGAAGCTACGGCCATTATTTTTTTGAAACTCTTGGAGAAGATTCAACGTCTTCCTTCCGTTACGATCAACCAGTTACATACATTTTTACATACCATGAAAAGTGATATTCACCTATTATTTCAACAAAAAGGTGTGTCAGCTTCTCATAACCATGTTCTCTATGATGAAAAACTAGCTGTTAGAAAATTATCACCACAGCCTATGGAAGAACTAGCAAAAGTGAAAAGTGCGATGCTAACGCAAGTGAAGGGATTGCTAAATCCCATTGATAAAGAATTGGCTGCCCTGCTTGAAGTTCGGCAACATGGGCTATTAGAAATTACAGCCTCTAACAAAATGCATACGTTAGGTGCACTTGCTTTTGCTCTGGAAAATAATAATAAAGTAGTAGTCAGTTCTGCAACAAAAGAAACGAAACAGGAACTTGAAAAAGAATTATTATCCCAAAATAGACATGCAGCATTTCTTTTATCAGAAATAAAAGGGAAGTATTATTATCTAAGCCTGTCCAGGTTAGTGACAGTGCTAGGAGAAGCGGATGATAACTATGATGCTGTTTTAACAAAGGCACAAATTCTCGTTTGGTTAACGGAAACCGAAACAGGAGATATGGAAGAACTTTCTCTTTCTTCTGGGGGAAGGTTGCTTTGGGATTCCATCAACTGCTCATACGGAGTTACCCCTGATGACTCACAGGATGATCTTTGTTTTTATTCAAGAGCAAAGAATCGAGTGAAAAGCGCCTCTGTCATCTTTACTAATCACATGTTCTTGGCAAAGGAAATTTGGAAACCAGAAGCATTCATGCAAATGGATCATTTTCTTGTAGAGGATGCCAGCCTTTTTCACCAAAGTGTAAGCAGGTTCATTGGGAAAGAAATCAGTTATTTGGATTTATATTTTGCATTATCTAGACTAAAGGAAAGCCCTGTCGTTCAACAGGCAAAAGAAGAGCTGGACGAGGCCTTCAGATTGATAAGAAGTTACTGCCTTCTAAGAACAAAGAAGGGGCAATCAAGAGTAATATACAGATATGATGTGTTGAAGGAAAAATCACCAGGGTGGTATGCTGTTCTAGAAGCTGCCCAAAGGCTGTATATGAAGTTGACAGAAGTACTTTTATCGTTGGAGAAAGAGGCTGAATCAACAGTTTTGAAGCAAATGAGGGATACCTTCCATGCTCTATTATTTAGTGTGGAAAACCATGGATTGACATGGTTTGATGTTCACACAAAAGGAGCAAAGAATTCTGTTACCATCTATGAACAGCCACTTGATGTTTCCCATAAACTTGCTGAAAAGTTTTATCAGCAAAAAAGCAGTGTACTTTTTATTTCACCAGCGTTAAGTGTGGACCAGAACTTTGACTATATGCTCGAGGAGTTAGGACTCACAGACTTCTATCCTAAGACGATTTCTGTTGAAAGCACAGGAACTAATTATCCCGGTGTATTTATTCCGACAGACATGCCAGTAATTACAAGAGGGAAAAATGAAGTATTCAACGAGATCGCTGCCATGCAACTATTAGAGCTTTTGGAAGATAGGGGAGGGAGGATTCTGGTTACATTTTCATCCCTAGAGATGTTGACTGCAGTTTACCAGGCAATCAAATCTCTCCCTAATGCAGAAGATACAGTAGTGGTCAGTCAAAGTAGCCAGTCCGGTGGAAAGCAAAAAATACTAAAAGCTGCAGCCAATTTTGAGAAGGCCATACTGCTTGTGACTAATGGATTCCTTGAAGAGGTTAAACTTCAAGGTGAAAAGATAGATACACTCGTGGTTATGCGTCTGCCGTTTAAATCAATGGATGAACCTGTGATGGCAGCTAAAATTGCCACGGTTGAGGGACAAGGCCGCAACTCATTCACAGATGTATCATTACCAATAGCAGTATTAAGATTCAAAGCAATGATAGGTCGCTTTTTAGAAGCAGAAGGTCCAAAAGAGATATTCATCTTTGATAAACGCGTGGTGGAAAAAAGATACGGCACCACCTTCCTACAAGCCATCCCTAACGCCATTGTCAAAAAAGACTCCTTCTTTGCCATCATGAATAATTTAAATTAGTCTATAGCAGTTGATTGGAGCAAAAGGCGCAGACTCCTGAGGGAGATAGTGCTAGGTGGAGACCCCGCAGGCTTGCCGAGGAGGCTCCAGCAGCACACCTAGGAAAGCGAAGCCTTTTGCGGAGATCAACTGCGGAGTTAACGAGATATAAAAAAGGGGTGAATCTTCCATATCAGAAAGATTCACCCATCAAGTTGGTGTGGGATAGAAGCAAATTTTATACTTTCACGTACATCAATGTACTTAACTGAATAGAAACTGTTATAATGTGTTTGAACACTATAGGTGATTCAGTACTTATATTCTAACCAGCAATACAGGTCAGTATAAGTAACAAAAATTGTTTAAACGCAGGAGGATTTTGGGATGGAAAGTAAAATTGAGGTCTTGTCAACTGTGACAGTAGAGAATTCATCCGATTTATATAAAATCGTGGATACACTAAACAGAACATTAAAAAGAGAAAACCTTATGTTTGGCTTGGCTTTAGACCAAGAAGATAAAGAAAAAGCAGTTTTCACAATATATCGTACATAAAGAAGTGATGAAATGAAAAAGTGGATTATTTTTAGCATTATTATGATTGCCATCATTATTTTGTGGCAATTTATCTCTATATATCAAACAGCCATGTCACCCGTTAAAGACGAGTTAGAAAAAGGGGTGGCAGTTGCCCAAAAAGGGGCAGAGCTACAAACAGTGGAAGAAGTAGCGGCATACAATGGAACAAACTCCTATGTTATTGTACAAGGAACCGACAGTGACAAGGAAAATCTTGTTGTGTGGGTGAAAGAAAGCAAGGAAATTGTCCATACAATGAAGATGAAAGACGGAATTCCAAAAGAAGAAGTATTGAACTATCTTCAAACAGACAGGGAGCCGAAAGAGATTATCTCGATCTCCCTTGCAATGGAGAAAAACACGCCATTGTGGGAAATTAAATTTAAAGACAGCAATGATCAATATAATCTTTATTACGTGAAATTCGAAAATGGAGAATATTTTCAACGAATAATCTTTTAATGGTAGCGGGAGGAAGTAAAAATGAAATTAGCCAAAAGGGTATCAACATTAACACCATCCACAACTTTGGAAATTACGGCCAAGGCAAAAGAACTTAAAGACGCAGGTCATGATGTCATTGGTTTAGGGGCAGGAGAGCCTGATTTCAATACACCAGCACATATAATGGATGCTGCAAAAGAGGCCATGGATAAAGGCTTTACTAAATACACTCCATCAGGCGGACTACCTGCATTAAAAAAAGAAATTATTAATAAGCTGGAACGAGACCAAGAATTAACGTATAAACCATCCGAAGTGATTGTTTGCATTGGTGCTAAGCACGCTCTTTACACACTTTTCCAAGTTATCCTTGATGAAGGAGACGAAGTGATTATTCCTACTCCTTATTGGGTGAGCTATCCGGAACAAGTAAAGCTTGCTGAAGGAGTACCCGTTTATGTAGAAGGCAAGGAAGAAAATCAATTTAAGATCACTGCTGAGCAACTTAAAGCGACCATCACTCCAAAAACGAAAGCAGTCGTTTTAAATTCTCCAAGTAACCCAACTGGTATGGTTTACACGAGGGAAGAGCTAGAAGAGTTAGGGAAAGTATGTCTAGAACATAATATTCTAATCGTATCGGATGAAATTTATGAAAAGCTCCTATACGATGGAAACAAGCACGTATCAATTGCACAACTTTCTCCAGAATTGAAAGAGCAAACAATCATTATTAACGGAGTATCTAAATCCCACTCTATGACAGGATGGAGAATTGGATATGCTGTAGGGAACCAAACTATTATCAGCGCGATGACAAACTTAGCAAGCCATAGTACGTCCAATCCCACATCCATCTCCCAATATGCAACGATTGCTGCCTATAAAGGACCACAGGATGATGTAGAAGTAATGCGTCAAGCTTTTGAAGAGAGATTGAATATCATTTTTGAAAAACTGAATCAAATTCCTGGCTTCCATTGCCTAAAACCACAAGGAGCTTTCTATCTCTTCCCTAAAGCGATTGAAGCTGCAAAAATGGCTGGCTTTAACGATGTAGACAGTTTTGTAAAAGCTTTACTAGAAGAAGAAAAAGTGGCACTTGTTCCTGGTTCCGGATTTGGTGCGGATGATTATGTTCGTCTTTCTTATGCAACAAGTCTTGATTTATTAGAAAGTGCTGTAGAACGAATCGCAAAATATATGGCGAAAGTAGCGGCTAAGTAATTTTACTTAGCCTTCCTCTTTTATAGAATGTAAGGAAAAGTGTTTGCTTACCATATTACAGGCTTGTATAATAGAGGATATGTACATAAAAGTGTAATTATATTGCAAGAACAATGCTGGAGGGAATAAAGTAGTGAAAACAACAATATCTGAAGTACATAAACATGTTGGAGAAGAAGTAACCATCGGTGCTTGGATTGCCAACAAAAGATCAAGCGGGAAAATTGCATTCCTACAATTACGTGACGGTTCCGGATTCATTCAAGGGGTAGTCGTAAAAGCAGAAGTAGAGGAATCTGTATTCCAGGCCGCAAAATCTGTCACACAAGAAACTTCTGTATATGTAACTGGAATCGTGCGCGAGGACGAAAGATCTCCATTCGGTTACGAACTTGGTGTAACTGGGGTAGAAGTAATCCATGAAGCGGTTGATTACCCGATCACTCCAAAAAATCATGGAACAGAATTCTTAATGGACAACCGCCATTTATGGTTGCGTTCTAAAAAACAACATGCCATCATGAAAATTAGAAATGAAGTAATTCGTGCGACTTACGAGTTCTTTAACGATAATGGGTTCTCAAAAGTAGATCCTCCAATCTTGACAGGCAGTGCTCCAGAAGGAACATCTGAACTGTTTGCAACAAAGTACTTTGACGAAGATGCATATCTTTCTCAAAGTGGACAACTTTACATGGAAGCAGCAGCAATGGCGCTTGGTAAAGTGTTCTCATTTGGACCTACGTTCCGTGCGGAGAAGTCTAAAACTAGACGTCATTTAATCGAATTCTGGATGATTGAGCCAGAGATGGCGTTCTATGAGTTCGAAGACAACTTGGTTGTTCAAGAGCAATATGTTTCTTTTATCGTTCAATCTGTTGTGAAAAACTGCAAATTGGAATTGGGAATTCTGGATAGAGATGTATCAAAGCTTGAAAAAATTCAAGCCCCATTCCCAAGAATCTCATACGATGATGCCATTAAATTCTTAAATGAAAAAGGATTTGATGATATCCAGTGGGGCGATGATTTCGGTGCACCTCATGAAACAGCGATTGCTGAGAGCTACGATATGCCTGTTTTCATTACGCACTACCCTACAGGAATCAAACCATTCTACATGCAGCCACACCCTGAGCGCGACGATGTAGTGTTATGTGCAGACCTAATCGCACCTGAAGGATACGGAGAAATCATCGGTGGATCAGAACGTATTCATGACTACGACTTATTAAAACAACGATTAGAAGAACACAATCTGGAGTCAGATGCATACAAGTGGTACTTAGAACTTCGCCAATACGGCTCCGTGCCTCATTCCGGCTTTGGACTAGGCCTTGAGCGTACAGTTGCATGGATTAGTGGAACAGAGCACGTTCGTGAAGCTATCCCATTCCCAAGATTATTAAACCGTCTATATCCATAATAAATATAATGGTCACCCGCTTCGAAAGGCGGGTGACTGTTTTTATGAACTTTTTAGTAAGGAAAGTTTCGTTTCAAGACTCCGAAGTTGATCAAGACCCCAGTAGCGTCGGACACGGCGGAGAGAGGTCCTGATAAGGCGGATGAAGACCTCAGTTACGCCTAACAGGGCTAAGAGAGGTCCTGAGAAGGTGGATGAAGACCTCAGTTTACCCGAACATGGATGAGAGAGGTCTTGATAAGGCGAATGAAGACTTCAGTTGCCGTAAACAACAGTGAGAGAGGTCCTGATAAGGCGAATGAAGACTTCAGTCACGCCGGACAGGGGTAAGAGAGGTCCTGAAGGTGAATGAAGACTTCAGTTACGCCGAACAGGGCTAAGAGAGGTCCTGATAATGCGAATGAAGACTTCAGTCACGCCGGACAGGGCTAAGAGAGGTCCTGATAATGCGAATGAAGACTTCAGTCACGCCGGACAGGGCTAAGAGAGGTCCTGATAAGGCGAATGAAGACTTCAGTCACGCCGGACAGGGCTAAGAGAGGTCCTGAAGGCGAATGAAGACTTCAGTTCGCCGAACAAGGCTAAGGGAGGTCCTGAGAAGGTGGATGAAGACCTCAGTTGCATCAAACAAGGATGAGAGAGGTCTTGAAATGCTACTAATGTTAAAACTTCATCTCTAATGCATTGAACTTTAAATATTTAACAGTTCAACAGCACATTGAAATATATTACCTATGAAGAATCACGAGAAATTTGTTATACTTATCGGAGAGGTGTCTCAGATGAAAAAAGAGCAATTTATTCAATTCATGGAAGAGGGCAACCTGTCCGTTCCTAAATATTTGTTAAACAATTACGTAAATCTTGGGTTAAATGAAAAAGAGTTTATCCTTCTTCTACATGTACATTCTTTCGTAGAAAGTGGTATTATTTTTCCGACCCCTATGGAAATCGCAGATAAGATGACAATTGACCCTACAGAATGTATGGAAATCCTGCGTCATCTACTTCAAAAAGGGTATGTATCCATCAGTGATGAAATGGATGAATACTCCATCAAATACGAACGCTATTCTCTCCAACCCCTTTGGGAAAAAATGATTACCTATATGATGGACCAAAACAAACAAGCCTCACAACACTTAAGCCAACAACAAGAAATGAACCTTTATACAGTGTTTGAGCAGGAATTTGGAAGGCCTTTATCACCGTTTGAGTGTGAATCTCTAAATATGTGGATGGATCAGGATCACCATGATCCAACTATCATTAAAGCTGCATTAAGAGAGGCTGTCATTTCTGGCAAGTTGAATTTTCGTTATATCGATAGGATTCTTTTTGAATGGAAGAAAAATGGCATCAAGACAATCAATCAAGCCAATGAGTATGGCAAGAAGTTTCGTAAGAATCAACAAAAGCCAACATCAGTACCACCAAATAAATCAAGCAATTCAACTGTTCCATTCTATAACTGGCTTGATTAACAAAAGGGGACACGTAATGAGGAATTGCGTGTTCCTTTTTCTATCATCTTCGGAAAGGTAGGACATATGGAATGTTAAATCTTAAACAAATAAAAGAAGTAGTAGATGTGATGGGGGAAATGTTTCCAGATGCCCATTGTGAGTTGAATCATAAAAACCCATTTGAATTAGTAATAGCAGTTGCGTTGTCCGCTCAGTGTACAGATGCACTTGTAAATAAAGTTACAAAGAACTTGTTTGAAAAATATCAAAAACCTGAGGACTACCTTGAAGTTACACTGGAGGAATTGCAGCAAGATATCCGATCTATTGGCCTTTATCGAAATAAAGCTAAAAATATCAGAAGCTTATGCCAACTCCTTCTTGAAGAATATAATGGACAAGTACCCAAAGAGAGGGATGAACTTGTTAAGTTGCCGGGTGTAGGCAGAAAAACAGCTAATGTGGTTGTATCTGTTGCCTTTGGAGTTCCGGCTATTGCAGTGGATACGCATGTAGAACGAGTGAGCAAACGTTTAGGAATCTGCAAATGGAAAGACAGCGTTTTAGAAGTAGAAAAAACTTTAATGAGAAAAATACCGAAAGAAAAGTGGTCTGATACGCATCATCGACTTATTTTCTTCGGAAGATATCACTGTAAAGCTCAGAACCCTCAATGTGAAAGCTGTCCGTTACTTGAGATGTGCAGAGAAGGTAAGAAGAGAATGAAAAAGAAGGTGGGCTAATGAAGATACCAGAAGCCTTTCTCCATCCCCATTTTTATTCAAATCAAAACTCTATCTCCATAAAGACCTTTGAATTGGAAGATATCATTGAAATCCCATTCAAATATGATATAGCATATTACCAGGGAGCAGCGCCGCATCTATTGCCTTGGGAGAAGACAAGTGACTCTATACCGCTTATACTCAATAGATGGAAAGAGAAAGAGCGTCATTTAATTAGTCTCCATGAAATTAGGGACCGAAAGGAAGCAAGGGAACAAGTCATCCATCCGATTGCGTGGTTCTTGCAAATGTTGTTCTGGATGAATGGTCAACCTGTAAGAAGTATAACGGATTGGAAAAATGAAGTGGACAAGTTGAAATGGAAGCCGATGAATGTGGATGAGCGGCTTGAGTTTGTCATAAAGAAACCTGAAATGTATCATGCATTTATTCAGCTTCAACAGCTATACACAGAAAGCGCCAAGCTATTCTACAAAATGAAGGCTCTTGAGCAAAAATAATACAAAAAGGGCTACCTCCGATGGTAGCCCTTTTCATGTTAATCGTTATCTTCTGAATCGTCACGTTGTCCATTACGGTTTGTATTGCTCTGTGTATTTGCATCATCAGCTTCTTCACCATCGCCCGGAGGCTCTTCACCGTCTCCAGGAGGTTCTTCGCCATCACCAGGAGGTTCTTCGCCGTCACCCGGAGGCTCTTCGCCATCACCCGGAGGTCCTTCACCGTCTCCAGGAGGCTCTTCGCCATCACCAGGAGGCTCTTCGCCATCGCCCGGAGGTTCTTCGCCGTCACCAGGAATCTCTGGAATAATTCCATCATCCTCTTCGACTGCTTCAGGAATCGTTATCGTCTGTGTTGCTGCATCACTTCTGTTTTCAGTGTTTTCATCCTGTACTGCTATAATCTCAAAAGTGAAGGTAGCACCAGGATCTGGTGATTCTACAACCAAACCGAGATCTTTTGTTTCCGTCAGAGGTTGAGGAGACCCTTCATTAACAGCTACATTTATAGTAAATGTCACACCTTCTAAACGCTCTTCAGGATATTTCCAATTTAGATTGATGACATTTGCTTCCTCGTCAAACTTTGCTGTAAAACCAGACGGGGTAGGAAGCTTATCATATTCTTTGGAAACCTTTGTTGGCTCTGTTCCTTTTACGAAATACTCATTCGTAATTTGGTCAGATGGTGTGAACTCACTTGCTTTCAATGGAGGATTTGTTCCTTTTTCAATTGGAACACGAACAACACTGTTTGGAACAGGGAAGTCTGCTTTATCTTCGCTTGTCGTGGATATGTTCTCCATTAATTGCTTAAAGATAATCCTAGATAAATATTGATCTTGATTTACGCCGTCAATCGGTCGCAGGTAGTTATCTGTTCCAGTTCGTCTAAATCCAGTCCAAACTGCCGCAGTATAGGTTGGGGTGTATCCAGCAAACCAAGTGCTTGGAACTCCGCCTTCAGGAATGCCATATTCTGATATTGTTTCTTTAGAAAAGTTAGTTGTTCCTGACTTACCTGCAATATTCAATCCAGGTACATTAGCTGCAGTGGCTAATCCGCTGCGTACAGATGTTTTAAGCATATCTGTAATCATGAATGCAGTAGAATCCTTCATCACTACTTCTGACTCTTTGTTAAGGTTGACGCTAGTACCGTCTTGGAAGACAACTTTCGTCACAGCGAATGGTTCAGTATAGACTCCGCCGCTTCCGAATGAACTATAAGCTCCTGCCATCTGAAGAGGGGAGATCCCATTCGAAAATCCGCCAATAGCATATGCTTCATTTATTTCTTCTTCAAGTGGTATGCCCAGCTTCACAGCAAAGTCTCTTGCTCTATCCAATCCGACTTCTTGAAGGGCTTTTAATGCCGGGATATTTCGAGAATCTGCCAGATGCTGTCTCATGCTTAAATACCCTTTATGCTTGTTGTCCCAGTTATTAATCTCTGTTCCAGAGGAGTAACTGTACGGTTCATCATTAATTTGATGATAGGTGGACCAATCTAAGTATTCAATAGCAGGTGCATAGTCAAGAATTGGCTTAATTGCTGATGCCGGTTGAACTCTTATATCTGTTGCATAATTGGTCCCTGTTTTCATATGGTTTCTACCGCCGCCAATTGCGCGAATCTCACCACTTTGGGTATCAATTAAAGCAATACCTGCTTGATAATCTTCATTTTCCAGATGTGGAATGCCGCTTTCGTCGGATAAGATGTATTCCACTTGTTCTTGTGCATTTACATCAAGCGTTGTGTAAATCTCTAACCCATCTGCCTGTGGATCCACATCGCCTAATTGATCAGAGATTTCTTCAATCACTCGATCAATAAACGCATTGTATTTATTTGAGTAATTCGTTTTCTCTACATCGTCTGCCAACGTGGAGTCTACTGGAATTGCTCTAGCTTCATCTGCTTCTTCCTCTGTAATTTTTCCATGCTTCACCATAAGAGTTAGGACGATGTTACGTCGTTGTTCAGCATTTTCAGGATTTGTAACAGGATTATAATTGTTCGGACTTTGTGGAAGTCCTGCAAGCATCGCTGCTTCATGCAATTCTAACTCGTCAAGTGACTTTCCATAATAATTCTGTGCAGCATTGGAAATTCCATAAGCATAATTAGAAAAATAAATACGATTTAAGTACATTTCCAAAATTTCATCTTTAGTAAAACGGGATTCTAGTTGATAAGCCAAATAGAATTCCTGTGCTTTTCTCTTTAAAGTTTTATCAGTGGATAAAAATGATAATTTTACAAGCTGTTGAGTAATGGTACTACCACCTTCAGCACCGAAGCCTCTTGTTACGTTCGCCAATACTGCTCCAGCCAAACGTCTGTAATCCACTCCATTATGCTCGTAAAAACGAACATCCTCAGTCGCCAAGAAGGCATCTTTTACAAGATCAGGAATTTCATCGGATTCTACATATTCCCGAGCTTCATGCCCGCCTATTTCAGCAGCAAGCTCGCCGTCCATCCCATAGACTTTAGAAGGGACAGGGACTTTAAGAAGTGTCTCATCCAGTGGCGGTGTGCTCTGGACATAGTAAGCGAAAGTTCCTATACCAGTTATTAATCCTACAATTCCAATAATAAGTGCGGATAAGAATATTTTTTTAAAGAGACCTTTCTTAGGGCTTTTCTTTTTTGTGCCGGATTTCGCACTTCGTTCTTCTTCCATAGCTTTTCGTCTTTGTTCTCTTGATTGATACTTCTCAGTCATGTTTCAGACCTGCCTTTCTTCACACATACAGTAATTCCGGGGTTATTAATAATACATGTCTATTATTTTGATATAATCGATTCTTGGCTGATAACCTTGAGGAATTAAGTAGCCATCCCGTTCGACCTCTTCTTTTGTAATAGACTTTCTTTCACCGGATTCTTTCCTATCCCAATAATGAAATAATTTATCGGCGGGCAACAAATAAACTTCATTAAAAAGACTGAACATTAATATGACGAAACAGATTCCATTTTGTTTCACAACTTGACGCATATGTTGAATTTGATGCTCATGGAAGTTTTGGAGAGGGAAGGAAGTTTTGTTTTTTGTTTCCTTTGCCTCAAAATCAATATACCTTCCTTTATATACTCCATTAAAGTCTGTAGTAGAGGCTTGTTTGAAGTATGCTTCCTTGATGACGGCGGCACTACGTTTTGGATAGTGCACATCGACAATCTGAATTGGTGTCGGCTTTTTATGGACAACAGCAATTCCTTGGTGGAGGTAATACATATTGGAATCATGAAGGTCATCCTCTAAACTCATTCCTCTGTTGCCATACAATGTTGGCCCAGTCTTTTTCGAAGGCGAATTGCTGCTTGCCTGAAATACTTTACCATTTGGGTAACGTATAGTCATAAATTTCCCCCTCTAGACTAAAACTAATCTTATATTAGTAAAAAACGTCATCTTTTTGTAAACTTTGTCACTTTTTGTTTGAAAGGAGGAGAATATGTACGTGAAAGATTTAACTCTCTATAAGGAATTACGAGAAAAAAGATTGAAATACAAGTACTCCTTTCAAGAAAATAATTTTATCACTACTATTAGAAAAAATACAGTGAAATACAATGTTGACAATATATCTAGGACAAAAGCATATGAAGCTTATTATGGTCAAAACAATGAAATCCGGTGGGCCTTTTTGGCTAGCATGGTATCTCGTAATGCTGGCTGGAATATGACGGACCTGGAGGGGAAATGGTTCAAGCTTGCATTAGAATGGCAGAAGAGATATCCGATTTTTATGACCTATGAATTAGCAAATTGGATGATCTTTAATGATGCGTACCCACAATTATTAGTATATGAGTTGTCCAAAGAATATAACAAACCATTATTTCATTTATTAAAAGAGTTTCATGTTTCCTGTTTTATGGAAGCCGAATGGGAGTATTTTTGGGAGAAAAGGGATATTGCAAGGTTGATGACTTCCCTCATTATTAATGAACAAAATCTCATACAAGAACCGGTTTTACATAACAGAAAATTAAAAAGAAAGGTCTTTGGAACTAGAGTATATGCCTTTCAAGATCTTGGTCATTTCAGTTGTGTAATTTTTCCAACGCTTAAGGGGAAATTATATGGCTATTCTGTTCATGGCTTTCAAAAGCTCCATAATAGGATTGCCTTAGGAAAGAAGTTGGCAAATCTATTATTTGACCCGGCTTTATCACAATCATTTCTGGACTTTTCAGAGTACACCGAACCTACAGGATCGCGGTATGATTATGAGCAGTATGTACATAAAGAGATATTTCGTGAGACTCCTTTTCTCCGAGCGGTATATCCCGTGATTCCGCATCAGCCTTCCCTTCAAGAGGACTGGGTTTTTAGAGAGGCAAGGCATCTTTCTAAATGGAGGGAAATGATACCGTACACTAATGGAGAAGAGAAAGAGATAACGAAATGGTTTATTCATAAACAGCATCAGATGCATAGCTTAATTGCTCTTAAGAAGTGGTTATAGGCAAAAAACAGCCCCGGAAAAGGAGCTGTTTTTTTAATGGTTGAGATCAGGTAGAAGGGCGGTTTGGCCCTTTTAATTTTTTATCTTCTTGTCCTGGTGCGCTTTCCACTTGATTTTTACGTGGTTGTTGATTTTTCTTTTGTTTAGACATGGTTCAACCTCCTAATACTGTATTTTTTACTTTTATATTTTTTACAAATAGGCAATCAATCATGCGAAAAATGGGAGGTCTTTTGCAAATAAACACTTTCTTTGACGAATTGCTTCTAGTTTTGTCGCACAGGAAGGGAGTAGAGGATGAACGGAGAACATATTAACTAACAAAGTATGGAGGGGATTTGTATGTCCAATGTAGTTGTTTCAAGAAATGAGATTGCGGACTTGTTCAATGAAATGATGCTTCAAATGGATGTATTGGAAGAGACAATGTCAAATTCACTTAAAATAGAGCGAGAAGAGATGGAAGAAGTCATGAAACACCAAATTAAGAGGCTGCATGTCACACTGGATGAAGTGGAAAAAGTGATGGGTGAGCAACGGTCGTTGAAAATTCATTCTCCAAAATCCATTGACTTTAGGCAGAGTGCTTACTCTGTATAAGAAGATATGGTAATGTATTGCTAGAGGTGAAGCGAAAAATGTCTGGCAATGATAATAGTGTAAGGGAATTAACAAAACAAATTTTAATGGAATTGGACAGGATAGAAGAAAATTTTGTGGAAGCTAAAGCTAGTAAACAAGAACCTGATTTTTTTCTAACAGTTAAGCCCTATGCAGATGAAGTATTTGCGACTGTCGAACAATGGGAAAGTACGGTTAAAAACTGGATACTGTCAGAAAAACCTAAATATATACATGTTCAACAAATTGATAGCACGGTTGAAAATATAAATATGGTTGCAGTACAATGCTTTTATCCGGATACACGTGAAAAGCGGTTTAAAGGCATGATACAGTCCATTCGGTATGTATTGAATGATACAATTTCCAAAAATATGTAGAATTATATGAAAAGCCTGATCAAGTGAAGATCAGGCTTTTCATTTTATCGATCTTTTTGAGCTTTGTTTGTTACAGGTCGTTCTTCAGCAGTGGCGACAGGTTCAATTGCATATTCCACTTTTTCGAATACCTTTTTTTCAGCTGGCTGTGCACCAATTGTAGGTTCGTGGCCTTTTTTCTTATGGTTAAAGTTTTTTCCGCGACTCATCTATATCCCTCCTTTTTCTCTTTCATAGCTTTCCACGTAATCGCACTTCTCATTACGCAAATCTTTAGAGCATTGGCTTATAAATGAGACTGGGCAGTACCTGCCTGGTCCTATTAATGTGAAACCTTTAGTATTGGTTAAACGCCGCTGTTGGTTTTCGCAAATGGCTTCGCTTTCCTAGGGGCGCTGCTGGAGCCTCCCTCGGCTACGCCTGTGGAGTCTCCACCTAGCGCTATCTCCCTCAGGAGTCTCCGCCTTTTTGCTTCAATCAACAGCTAGAAACAACAAGAACTTCACGGTAATGTTTTATAAAAGTTAACTCATTAGTTGTATAATAAAACCTTACAGTGAATAGTGAATGCAAATACCTTATTAATTGGAGTGGAAGGCGCGCAGACGCCCGCGGGCAAGCGAAGCGCCTGAAACGGAAATTAACTGTATTATAAATATCTTATGAAAAAAGAGACCTATTAAGGTCTCCTTATAGTACTGCTTATTATGTTACTTTTAGAATGTCTTCAAATGTATTTGGCGGAACAGCACCTTTTGACTCGAGTTCACGAATAAGATTGCGGAACTGACCAATCGTTAATTCCCCTCTAAGGTACAGCTGTCTGGCAAAGTCCATTAACTCATTATGCTCCATTGGCTCATAGGTTTTACAACTTATAAATTTATGACGCAACTCTTCAAGTACCAATCCAATCCCCCCCTTTGAAGTTAATTCCATCATAGCATGCAAAATAAATTTTTCTTGTTTTTGAAAAAATGAAACTTCCGACAAATTGGGACAAAATTGGAGTATTGTGGCAAGTTCATAAAAGCTCGTTTAACAAAGTGGAATAGGCACCTTTCCCATGTTTTTTCATACGTTATTTATAGCTAGAAAAGAGGAGGGGTTTGAATGTTTAGGAGAATGTATGCGAGGCCTAGACATTTATCACATAATAGGAATATGAATATGTTAGGTCAGCTTCCTTTTTTAAATAATCTATTGCCTAATGCAGGCGTCGGATCCCTGCAAGGAATGTATCCACAGCAGGTAATGAACGGAGGATGGATGAATCAACAGGGGATGGTTCCTGACTATATGAATACCATGCCGTTTTCAGGAAGTGGGATGCAAAATTCAGCTTTTCCTTTTAATATGATGAATAATACGGGTCAAAATGCTTTCCCGCAAACAATGCAGATGGGCGGTATGGGACAGAATACTTTTGCTCAAGGTATGCCGTTTGGTGGAATGGGTCAGAACGGCTATCCACAACAAGGAATACCACAACAGGGTGTAGGGCCGTCAGGTAATTTTATGCCAAATCAAATGGGCATGCCATTTATGAATCCATATCCAACACAAGGACAATCGGCGAAACCTCAAACATCTCAAGTGAATTCCTTTATGAATCAGTTTAAAGGGCAGGACGGCAATGTTGATATGAAAAAAATGATGGACACTGCAGGTCAAATGATGAATACGGTGAACCAACTTAACAATATGTTTAAAGGTCTTACGGCCACATTTAAAGCATAAGAAAGATGCCTTCCTATTGAAGGCATCTTATTTTGATATATGTAAAACCATGTGCTCTTCATCTAAATAAAAGCCATCTACATATAAAGCACCTTTCTCATACCCAAAAGTTTCAAATCCATAGCTTTCATACAATTTTTTTGCAGAGTTATTAGTTGCGGCCACCGTTAATTGAATTTGCTTTAATCCTTGTATGTTTTTCGCCTTTGTTAGGGTGTTCTCAAGCAGCTGTTTGCTATATCCTTTTCCTCTATATTCTTCAGTGATATATACGCCCCAGATAAAACCTTTATGTTTGAACTTAATTTTGTCCTCACGTTGAAAACCGGTCATCCCAACAAGAATTTCTTCTACAAATGCACCATAAATAAAGGAATCTTGATTCTCTGGTATGCGTGTCTTTATATCATCATATGTTCTGTGTTGTTCTTCTTCATAACTTGAAGCGAAGGAAGTGGGTTCTTTTATTAATGACTCTAGACGAAGTCGTTGAAATTGTTCTGCGTCTTTTTTAGATAACACTCGCATTTTCACTCTTATCCCTCCAGGTTTGTAGAAAAAGGAGAGAGAAGGTTCTCTCTCCACACTACTTATGGTAATCTCCTTTTGGATCTTGTTCAAAGAAGTAGTTGTCCAATTTTTCTTCTTCCTGGTGGTTAAGGGAGGAGCTGTAATATGGATTTTCTTCTTTTTGCTCTTTATCCAGGTTCGTTTTTATAACAAGTGATGGCGAAGTGGATGGACTTGCATACACTTTTTTATATTGTTTGCTCATCATTTACACCTCCTAGTCGTTATCTTGTGTGGTGGATGTGGATTTATGTAGTTTATATTTGGACTTTTATTTCCAATCATAAATTTGATGATTCCAACCAAGCTATAAAGGTAGGGAATTTTATTTTTTGGAGGCGTAATGATGACAAATAGAAATGATAATAGAGAACGTAAAAATAAATATCCGTCTAATCAGCATCAACAAGAGGTATCAAAGGAGTTGGCTAGCATCCAGATGGATTCTACTCCTGAGGAGAATGCAAAGTACGGATCAAAATCCCATAAAAACTAAACCAAAAGCAGTCACTCCAGCGGTGACTGCTTTTGGTGTTTTTAAGAATATCAAAAATTGCATTTAACTGTTGATTGCCATTCCAGTTGCTTCGCTTTCCATGGGCAGTCCGGAAGCATCCTCACTTCGTTGCGGGGTCTTCCCTGTCCCTTCCTCCCATAGGAGTCTGCGCAACTTCCACGGCAATCAACAAGATGACTCTAATCACATAGGGTTTTATAAATGGCCCCTAAACAAAATAGTTGCAAATAAATGTAACCTTTCGTTCTAGAAACTTCTAGCTGTGGATTGGAGCAAATGGCGGAGACTCCAGTGGGGGAGTAACGGTAGGTTGAGACCCCTGAAGCGTTGTGAGGAGGCTCAAGCACCGTCCCGCGGAAAGCTAAGCCATTTGCGGAAAGGAACAGCGGCGATTACCAAAAAACTAAGTTTTAATATTTAATAGGACAGGGCAGTTTTTCTGATTTTTTCAGTCATCAATCTTAATTTGTTTGATGTTTTTCTTTGGTATGCGGATTTGGAGTAGGCCGTCTCGGTAATTTGCTTGAAGGGCATTTAATTTTACATAAGGTGGAACGGGTATGGTCCGTTTTTGCTGCTTCATAGAATAACTGTTGCTGATAAAAGAAGTTGTTTCATCAATGGTTTCAAGCTGCTCTTCATTTTTGACTCCGATGGTTAAGTATCGATCAAAGGTCTCTATTGTAATTTGTTCTTTTTTAATTCCCGGAAGTTTACAAATGACGATAAACTCTCCTGTTGTTTCTTGTGTTTCCACTGGCAATGAAGCTTCTGTAAATGCATGGCCAAAAAAATTATCCATTTGCTGAAGCATTCCTTTTATCGGTGAGCTGCTGAAAAATGCATCAATGGAAGTCATAAGATTGTTTTGTGAAGGCCTATTCTGAGGAAGATTATCCTTATTGTCTTTCATGGAAATTCTCCTTTCTTGCTCTTTATCATTACTATATTGAACCCAGCTTACATGGGTTACAAATTTAGTGAAGGAGAAAACGACAATATTTTCATGGTAAGCGCGTACAATCTATGATATTTTTGGAACTAAGAAGTATATAAAGGAAGTTTGTTATGCAGTTATTAAAAAATACATATTTTTTAAAAGTAATAAAGGTTGTCTTTCCATTATCGATCTTAATCGTTTTATATATTGAAGGGAAAAAACAGATTCAATCCATCAACATGACCCTTGTAATGGAGAAAATCGGGGACATTGGATTTATTTCATTTTCTTGGCTAATAATACTAGGTGTTTTGGCCGTTTCTACCATGATATTTTACGATCTATTCATTTCTAGGGGATTAAAAGTGCAAATACCTGCAAGAAAACTTGCGATTTATGGATTCTCATCTAATTCCTTTGCGAATTTCATGGGATTTGGTGGGTTTGCTGGGGTAGGATTGAGAACGTTATACTATCGCAAATATGCAGGGAACTTCCCTTTACTCCTAAAGAGTGTGACCATAATTCTTCCCTATATGCTCTGCGGACTTTCTATATTTGCTTGGTGGATTGTCATGTATGAATGGTCAGATCCCACTTTACTTTTAAACTATCCCATTTTGAAACTGCCTCTGCTTGTCATGAGTGGGTATATATTTTTTATATTTTTTGCAAGCCATTTTACGAGAAGCTTGTATACAAGACAACAGTTTACCCTGATAGGCGTTTCTATTATAGAATGGTTTTTTGCAGGAATCGTGTTTTGGCAGACTTCCGTTTTGTTACATTTAGACGTCCCAGTACTCATTACTTTTACCATATTCTTTATGGCAGCCATTGCAGGTGTATTAAGCACAGTGCCAGGTGGGGTGGGTGCATTTGATTTTGTTATTCTAGTCGGATTTGCTTCTTTTGGAGTGTATGAGGAGAAACTAGTAGCACTGCTTCTTTTGTATAGGTTAGTGTATTATGTTGTCCCTTTTCTCATAAGTTCGGTTATTTTTTTCACTTTCATGTTCAAGGAGAAAGCATGGAAGTCACTACTTCCAGAAAAGCACTCTTGGTCGATACTATGCCATCGAATTCTTTCCATTTGGGTACTTATAGTGGGAGTATTATTGGTCTTATTTCCGGTCATTCCTGTTATCGTCCGCAAAATTACCATTGCCAATGAATTCTTATCCATGGAAATGATGCAAGTCTCCCAACAGTTTTCTATTACTATCGGTATCACTTTACTTGTTTTGGCAAGAGCCATTGAAGATAAGGTGAAAAGAGCGTATTATTTTACATTTTTCATTCTTGTTTTCGGAACGTTAGTTAGCTTCTCAAAAGGATTCCATTTGTGGGAAGCGGTTCTCTTCCTTGTTGCGATGCTTCTACTGTATTTCTCTAGAACACATTTTTATAGAAAAAGCAGTCAATATACCTTTGTAAAAGGACTTATTGACGGTGTTATCCTCTTGGCAATTGCTTTGATTTATGTCATCGTAGGTTCTCTTCAGATTTCGTATATTCAAAGAATTGTACCGAAGAGATTGCAAGACCTCTTTTCTCTTGACACCCAATCTTTGTGGCAAGACGTAGGTTTTGGTGTACTGTTGGCAATTGTCCTTATTTACTTTGGCTTGTTCTTTAAAAGATGGAAGCAATCTGGTTCCTTAAGATAAAAAAATCTATGCATGATCCAAAAATGTTCCGCAAATTGTCGCAAAAACGAGTATAAAATGGTTAAATCGTTTTGTGAATAAAATGGACTGAAGCATGCTTTTTTACTAGATATATGTTATAATTTATTGGAAGAGATTGTATGACGAGGATGCTTTTTTTATTTTTTTCTTATTTTTTCCTCGTATATTGGCATACTAAGAGTATATTAGTGAGGATAAACTGCGCCCCACCTCAAAAGATAGGAGAGTGGTACTATGGCTTTTGGAAGAAGAGAAGTAGAAGAAATCGTTACCGAGGAAACGAAAGTATGGGTTTGTGAATCAGAGGATTGCAACGGTTGGATGAGAGATAACTTCAAGAACAGCGAAAGTGACACCCCAACATGTCCTTTATGCCACAGCAGCATGACACAATCCACCAAAGTGCTAGCAGTCATCAATAACTACAGTCAAAATCAGAAGATGTAAATATAGTCAAAAGAAACCAAGTGCCTTACGTGTGCTTGGTTTTTCTTTTTGGACTTTACGAACCGAACGCTTATTCGCTAAAATAGAGAGTAGATAATGAGGTGAATGGTAATGAAATGGAGAAAAACCATATATGAAGTGATTGATTGGATGAAAAGTGAGGAATCAATAGCAAAAAATATCGTACATTGGGAAACAGTCCAACCAAAAGAAGCGCAAACTGTTCCGTTTCCTACACAAATAGATGAACGTTTGTTGAAGTCCCTAACCGAAAGAGGAATCAACTCTTTATATACGCATCAAGCAGCGGCGTTTGAGGCTGCAACCGATAAAAAGCATTTTGTCGCCGTCACTCCGACAGCATCAGGAAAAACATTATGTTATAACTTGCCGGTCCTTCAGAAAATCGTGAAAAACAATGATGCACGGGCTCTATACTTGTTCCCGACAAAAGCACTTGCGCAAGATCAAAAGAGTGAATTGAATGAAATTATTACACAAATGGGTGTGCCAATCAACAGTTATACATATGATGGTGACACGGCTCCTACTATTAGACAAAAAGTAAGAAAAGCAGGGCATGTAGTTATTACAAATCCAGATATGCTTCATTCTGCCATCCTTCCACACCATACGAAATGGGTCTCTCTTTTCGAGAATCTGGAATATATCGTAATAGATGAATTGCATACGTACAGAGGTGTGTTTGGAAGCCATGTAGCTAATGTGATAAGAAGGTTAAAACGTATCTGTAAGTTTTACGGTAGCAACCCTACATTCATTTGTACATCGGCAACAATAGCGAATCCGAAAGAACTCGCTCAGCAGCTTACTGGAGAGTCTTTTGAATTAATCAATAATAACGGAGCTCCATCCAGTAAAAAGCACATCGTCTTTTATAATCCTCCAATCGTAAACAAACCGCTGAATATCAGGAGAAGCGCAACGCTAGAGGTAAGAAAGCTTGCGGCAGAGTTTCTCCAAGAGAAGATTCAAACCATCGTTTTTGCCAAAAGCAGGGTACGAGTAGAAATATTGCTAACATACCTTAAAGAGTTGGTTAAAAATCAACTTGGTGAAAAGTCCATCCAAGGGTACAGGGGCGGATACCTTCCAACTCAACGACGAGCGATTGAAAAAGGCTTAAGAAACGGTGAGATATATGGTGTAGTTAGTACAAACGCCCTCGAACTTGGTGTGGATATTGGCCAATTACAGGTATGTATCATGACAGGATATCCTGGAACGATTGCAAGTGCTTGGCAACAGGCGGGCCGTGCAGGACGCAGGCAGGGGGAAGCGGTGATCGTCATGGTGGCGAGCTCCAATCCGTTAGATCAGTATGTCATACAACATCCGGAGTTTTTTCTTAAAAGCAATCCAGAATCAGCCAGAATCAATCCGAACAATCTTGTCATACTTGTCGATCATATAAAGTGTGCTGCGTATGAGCTGCCATTTAAAGAAGGAGATACGTTTGATGGAGTGGAACTGGAGGATATTTTAGATTATTTGACAGAAGAAAGAGTACTTCACGAAAACGGAGGAAAATGGCACTGGATGAACGATGCCTTTCCTGCACATAACATCAGTTTGCGTTCAGCCTCTCAGGAAAATGTGATTATCATTGACCAATCATCAGAACCTGCTAACAAGGTGATTGGAGAAATGGACCGTTTCAGTTCGATGACGCTGCTTCATGATGAAGCGATCTACTTGCACCAGGGAGTTCAATATCAAGTAGAAAAACTGGATTGGGAAGAGAAGAAAGCATTTGTAAGAGAGGTTAATGTCGATTACTTCACCGATGCCAATCTTGCTGTATCCCTGGATGTTCTTGAGGTGGACAAACAGACCGGTTATCAAGCAGGCACGATTTCCTTTGGTGATGTATCAGTGCGTGCAATGGCCACTATTTTCAAAAAGATAAAATTTGAAACTCATGAAAATATCGGTTCAGGACCGATTTACCTGCCGGAAGAAGAGCTGCAAACAAGTGCCACGTGGATTACGCTTGAAGAAGAGATTACAGAGCGTCTAAAAGGTGATGACTTAGAAAAGAGTCTATTGGGCATCGCTCATGCCTTGAAACACGTAACTCCGCTGTTATTAATGTGTGAACCAATGGATATGCAAGTAGTCCCTCAAGTCAAATCAACTCACGATGAGAAGCCAGTGGTTTATTTTTATGACCGCTATCCTGGAGGAGTCGGCTTAAGTGAAAAAGCGTATGACTATATAGACGAGCTGCTTACTAGAGCGGGTGACCTAATAGGAAACTGCCCATGTCGCTCTGGTTGTCCTTCATGCATAGGTGCAGATTATCCTGATGAAGACTCTAAAGAATTGGCACTTTCTCTGCTTCAAAAGCTTGTGTAAAGGAGGGAAAGCATATGAGCATGAAAAATAAATTGAACAGAATGAAAAAGCATCTCCAAACCAATGCTTCTGAGACAATGTCTGAGGAACGTGAGAATGCAAGGGACCAGGATCAGACTGCCACTTCTCTTTCTAGTGTTCCAAATTTAAAAGAATGGGAAGCCTTTGGGGTCACACCATACTATGCTAATGGTGAGTACTGTCTTATCCGTGAGGTGGAGTATGATTTAGATTATAAGCATGGTAAGTATCGGCTGGGGGATCTATTGCCTGTTATGGATGAATGGCAAGAATCTAGTGTAGAGCATCCGTTGTCTGCAAAAGGTCATCAGGTGAATGATCTGTTTTTCTTCGATACGGAAACCACAGGACTCAGTGGAGGGACGGGGACAACAATCTTTCTGCTGGGATATGCAAGAGTGCTAAGTGATAAGGTGATAGTCAGGCAACACCTTTTACCTGGACCGGGAAATGAAGTTGCCCTTTATCAGAGCTTCCTTGAGAACGTCGACTATACGACACTCGTGACATACAACGGTAAGGCATTTGACTGGCCTCAAGTAAAAACACGGCATACTCTTATTCGGGAGCATGTCCCGAAACTTCCTGCCTTTGGACATTATGACCTGTTACATGCTTCTAGAAGACTATGGAAGAATAAATTAGAATCGGTAAGGCTTGCAAATGTAGAAAAAGAAATCCTTGAGATTGAGCGAAAAGATGATATACCCGGATTTTTAGCACCGATGATTTATTTTGATTTTGTAAAAACACACGAAATGCAAGGGATAAAGGGAGTAATGAAACACAATGAATGGGATGTGTTGACCTTGATTACTTTGTATGCCCATCTTTCAGGTCTCCTTTTAGTGGATAGCAAGCAAAGAGATAAAATGGAAGAGTATGAAATAGGGCGTTGGTATGACGTATTGGGTGAGAAGGAAGCAGCTAAAGCATTATATAACAATATTTCCGACTCTTCTCCCCAAGCCACCTTTAATTTAGGAATGCTAAAGAAAAAGGAACAGAACTACAAAGAGGCAATAATACTATTTCAAAAATGTTTTGCTGATGAGAATAATCTGTGTAAGGAATCGGCTGGAATAGAAATTGCAAAAATACTCGAGCATAAAGAAAAAGACTACATTCTTGCTTTATTTTATGCTGAAAAATCGTTAGAGTTTTATAAGTCATCAAGTGATAAATCTTTGAAAAAATATAGTACAATTGTAGCTGATTTTGAGAAAAGAATTAATCGACTTAAAAATAAATCGAGAAATTGAAAATATTTTCACATTTTGTCTAAATTTCTGCAAAACATATATTGTCAACGTGCTTTTTACCATGTAAAATTAACTATTGTGAATGACAAAATTACTATTAGAAATATGGGAGAGAGAGCACGTTGTCTAGATTTATTTTATGTTTGTTTTTTGTTGTTATCGGCCTTACGTTATTTGGACTTTCCAATTTAAAGGATAATATCTACACGATTTTACTATAAAAATGGTAGGCAAATGTATTTAAATTAAGAAAATAGGTGTTTGTATTAGTACATGTATCTCACTTCTTTCATAGTTTGTTAATGTAAAGAGAAAAACAAATTGAAAGGAGATCGAAAGTATGTACAACTGCAGACCTAACATGATGGCACCAAACTCGATGGCACCAATCGTCCATCCAACAAAATGTTGTGTAAAAAATCTTTATTCTACTACTGAGGTTCCTCACATTCATCCTTCACACACAACATATGTAAACAACCAACAGTTCCAACACAAACACTATTTCCCGCACACGGATTCCATGGTAGATTCTGTGTCACACCAACACTTCAATTGTGGCCCTGGTGGCCCTGGAATGGGTGGAGCACCTGGAATGGGTGGTCAACCTGGTCAAGTGATGGGAGCGCAAACAGGACCTGGATATGGTCAAATGGGAATGCCTGGTCAAGTAATGGGAGCACAACAAGGTCCTGGAATGGGACAAATGGGACCTGGCGGAATGCCTGGTCAATGTAAGCCTTATGGCTATGGAAGATAAGCAAGTTTTTACTTGCTTTGCTTGATAAATGTCGAAGGAGAACTGGCTTTAAGTCAGTTCTTTTTCGATTACATAAAATGGTCTGACCTCACATATCGGTTAACACTTGCGCTTTTCATGCTTTCTATTTATTATTTTAAGTAGAGGTGCTTATGAAAGTATTAGTAATTACAGGGTATAAACCCCAGGAACTGCAGATATTTAAAAAGGAAGATCCTGCCATACAATTCCTAAAAAAAGCGATACAGAAACGCTTGACTGCTTTACTAGAAGAGCATAATGAGTTAGAATGGGTTGTTATCAGCGGGCAGTTAGGTGTGGAACTTTGGGCTGCAGAAGTTGTTTATGAACTTCAGGCGGACTTTCCTAACTTGAAACTTGCTGTATTTACACCGTTTTTGGAACAGGAAGAAAAATGGAGCGAACAAAATAAAGAGTATTATGAGTCTATTTTGTCGCAAGCTAATCATATTGATTCTATTACAAAAAAGAAATATGAATCCCCACTTCAATTAAAATTAAAAAATCAGTTTGTGGTGGATAAGTCGGACGCCTTATTGGTGGTATACGATGAAGAGGGACCAGGTAGTCCTCAATATATAATAGAGATGGCACGTAAAAAATCAGCTCAGACAGATTATCCTATATATACGATTGACAGCTACGAACTTCAACTTGTTGTGGAAGAAGAACAATACAGTAACAATCAAGACTGGTAAATTTAGAACAGAGAAATTGAGAAGTGACCCTACAATTAAAATATTGGGCACTCGCATAGAGGTGAGGAACTTATGCTATCAGATAAAATTAAATTAACGTCAAAAGAAATTCTAGAAAAAGAGTTCAAATCAGGCATGAGAGGCTATAAAGCAGAAGATGTAGACAAGTTTTTAGATGTCGTTATAAAGGATTATGAAACTTTTTATCAAGAATATGACTTGGTTGTACAAGAAAACGCTAGGCTTAAAAGACAAGTCGAAGAAGCAGGGAAAAAACCCCAGCAAACAAATACAAACAGCGGATCTACTAATTTCGATATCCTAAGAAGATTATCGAACCTAGAAAAGCATGTTTTCGGAAGTAAATTATACGACTGACAGTAATTAACAGTTGCAATCATCGCTCAAATTTACTATACTATATTTTGCTGACATCAATAGTGATTGGGTAACCGCTACGGTTTCGGCTGTAGAGGAAAGTCCATGCTCGCACAGGCTGAGATGCTTGTAGTGTTCGTGCCTAGCGAAAAAATAAGCTAGGGTAGCTTGGTTTTCGGACGAAGCTAACGGCAGGGAACGCACCTAAGTCTTTTAGATATGGTGTTAATACCTTGAAAGTGCCACAGTGACGTAGTCTTACAAGAAATTGTAAGAGTGGAACGAGGTAAACCCCTCGAGCGAGAAACCCAAATAATGGTAGGGGCACCTTCTCTAAGGAACTAAACGATGAGAGGGACAGATACTTTAAAGTTTCTGTAGACAGATGGTTACCACCTGCGTACAAGGAGCGATCCGTTTGCAGTACAAAGGAACAGAACATGGCTTACAAATCACTATTGATTGAATGTCACATCCAACTATGATTATGTAACATAAGCTCTCCTGTTGCCAGGGGAGCTTTATTTAATAGATGGGATATGGGAAGTAGAATTATGACAATAATACATAAGAGAATTTGAATATTAGTTAGGGTGAATCATACTATGAAAAACTACACATTAATTGCGACTGCTGCAATGGGATTAGAGTCACTTGTGGCAAAAGAAGTAAGAGATTTAGGATATGAATGTACAGTTGATAATGGCAAGGTTATCTTTAAGGGAGACGCTATGGCTATTTGCCGGGCAAACCTATGGTTAAGGACAGCAGACAGAATTAAAGTGGTGGTAGGAGAATTTAAAGCCACTTCTTTTGAAGAACTATTTGAAAAGACAAAAGCGTTACCGTGGGGAGATTATTTACCTGAAGATGCCGAGTTTCCTGTTATTGGGAAGTCGGTAAAGTCCAAGCTCTTTAGTGTGCCAGATTGCCAAGCTATCGTGAAAAAAGCAGTAGTGGAAAAAATGAAGGCACATTACAATATACAGTCTGCATGGTTAGATGAAAAAGGGGCAGTTTATAAAATTGAGGTTGCCTTGCTAAAAGATGTAGCGCAAATCACCATTGATGCCTCCGGAATCGGTCTACATAAACGTGGGTATCGTGCGGATCAAGGAGAGGCTCCACTAAAAGAAACATTGGCAGCAGCTTTAGTTATGTTGACAAACTGGCATCCTGATAAGCCGTTTGTAGATCCTTTTTGCGGTTCCGGTACGATTCCAATTGAAGCTGCTCTCATTGGGCAAAATATTGCACCTGGATTTAATCGTGACTTTGTATCAGAAGACTGGCATTGGATTGGCGATGACCTCTGGAGTCAGGCACGCGTGGAAATGGAAGACAAGGCTAACTATGACCAGCCGCTAGATATAGCAGGATATGATATTGACCACCGCATGATTTCAATTGCCAAAGAAAACGCATTTGAAGCGGGACTTGGAGAATTAATTGATTTTAAACAAATGCAAGTTAGAGACTTTACGACAAGAAAAGAGTACGGTGTTATTATCGGAAATCCTCCATATGGAGAGCGCCTTGGTGAACGACCAGAAGTGGAGAAGATGTACCGTGAGATGGGTAAGGCTTTCGCTGAATTAGATACTTGGTCTGTTTATATGCTGACTTCCCACGAAGGATTTGAAAGCTTTTATGGAAAGAAAGCCACCAAGAAACGTAAGTTGTTTAATGGTTTCATCAAAACAGACTTTTATCAATACTGGGGCAAGCGTCCGCCTAGAAAAGGATAAAAACGTTTATCGGTATCAGGTAGAGGGAATTACTCCTAAAAAGGAGTGATGGTGTTGAGAGATCAGACTAAAGAAAAAACACTACTTGAGAGAAATGAGAAAGATAAGGCTTTTAAGGAAAAAGAAAAGAATCAAAAAAACCGTGATCAACTTGTCATGCCGATTGATGAGCTTCCCCTTGAAGATATTAAATATGAAAAAGAGGAAGAACGCGACAAAAAGGCTTCCAAAGATCGTTCTTCAAGTAAAGCCGATTAAACAAAGCTTATAAAATTACTATACATCCCAAATGAATAAACTTCAGAATTTGGGCATAGAATACTTCTATCAATACTGTTTGGAGGGATTTCTATGCCTTTGCATGTGAATGATTTTATGAGGATCTCCAAAGCATTGGAAAGTAGCTATCAGCGCCTTGCAACTGAAAACCTGCTAGATAATCATGAATGTGTAGAACGAATGAACGCTGCACGTGATGAATATACAAAAGCAATGCTGTACGCCACCCTGCTTGATGATGAGATCATCCATATTACAAAGAACTAAAAGAAGCCTCCTTTTTGGGGGTTTTTTATTTGCAGTTGTCTATGGTGAAGCCGGCAACGAGAGTGTTGGAGCGTATGAAGACCTCAGTGAAGGGGAAATCGGAGGAACAGAAGTCCTCATCGAGCGTATGAAGACCCCACTGAAGAGGAAAACGAGTGAGAGAAGTCTTCATCGAGCGTATGAAGACCCCACTGAAGCGGAAAACGAGTGAGAGAAGTCTTCATCGAGCGTTGAAGACCCCACTGAAGCGGAAAACGAGTGAGAGAAGTCTTCATCGAGCGTATGAAGACCCCACTGAAGCGGAAAACGAGTGAGAGAAGTCTTCATCGAGCGTATGAAGGCCCCACTGAAGGGGAATCCGAGGAACAGAAGTCCACATCGAGCGTATGAAGACCCAACTGAAGAGGAAAACGAGTAAGAGAAGTCTTCATAATGAGACTCCCAATGCCCCGCTTGACAAGCACCCCCTTATTAGTAGATAATGACTAGATGCAAACTTTTTCTCGGAGGTACATAGAATGAACAATCGTCTGCCATTTACAATGAACAAAGGGGATGCTTTTTTTGATCGCCTGAACGAATGGATCGGGGATGTATTTTACGACATCCTACCTGAAGCTGGATTTGAATTGCGTGATGAACAGATTTTTATGGCTTTCCAACTGGAGAGAGCGTTTAAAGAGAAAAAGGTGATTTTCTCGGAAGCTGGTGTAGGAACTGGGAAGACGATGGTGTACCTTTTATACGCAATCTGTTATGCGAGATATATGGGGAAACCTGCTATCATAACCTGTGCCGATGAGTCTTTGATTGAACAACTTGTCAAAAAAGAAGGGGACATAGCAAAACTCTCAAAGGTCCTGGACATTACAATGGATGTACGTCTAGCGAAATCTCCGGAACAATACTTGTGTTTGAACAAATTGGATTATGCAGTAAACAAATATGATAACGACAACATAGATGAAGTGTATGATGCACTACCAAGCTTTGTCACGAAACCTGCAGCGATGCAGTCTTTCCATCCTTATGGAGATCGTAAAGATTACGCAAAGTTGAATGACGAAGAATGGGACATGGTCGGATGGGATACGTTCCAGGACTGTTTCAGTTGTGAAAAACGTCATCGTTGTGGACAAACTCTTTCCCGCGATCATTACAGAAAATCAACAGACCTGATAATCTGCTCACATGATTTCTATATGGAACATGTGTGGACATTTGAAAAAAGGAAAAGGGAAGGGCAACTTCCATTATTACCTGAAGCATCAAGTGTCGTTTTTGATGAAGGGCATTTACTGGAGTTTGCTGCCCAAAAGGCATTAACGTATAAAATCAAAAATCAGCAGGTGGAAGAAATTCTTACCCGCTTATTAGGAAACGATTTAAGGGAAGAGTTTGCTTATTTAGTAGAGGATTCTTTACAGGCCAACGATCTGTTTTTTGATATGCTGGAAGACAATCTGACAAGCATAGAGGGCTCTGACCGTAAAGATATCACAATGGATACCCGTCTTGTGAAGAGTGCCAAAGACCTTCTAGCAAAAATAGAAGAGATAGGGAATCAGCTTGTATTTGAAGGGGAACTCCACACGGTAGATCATTACCAGCTGCACATAGTGGAGGAATACTTGGATTCTATTGAATTCTTACTGAAGTTGCTTTTATCAAAAGAAGATGTGATAGCTTGGGCTGAACATGCAAATAAGGATCTGACACTTGTTGTTATGCCAAAAACAGTGGAAGAAGTATTAAGGGAAAATGTCTTTTCTAAGAAGATTCCTTTTATTTTCTCTTCTGCAACCTTATCTGACAATGAGAACTTCAGTTATCTGGCGTCTTCACTAGGAATAGGAGATTATTTATCCTTTTCCATTAATTCTCCATTTGATTACGAGGAAAATATGAAACTTTCATTAGAGGTCGAAGATGATTTCCATACGAAATTCAACAAGACCATGGATTCCATTGGAAGATATGGCGGAAGAACGCTAGTGTTATTTTCGACCAAAGAGGAATTAATAAGATTCAAAGCTGAGAATGTCAATAACAAGGATTATCCATTCCTATATGAAGGGGAAAAGGAAATAAGTGTACTGGTTTCTGAATTCCAAAATGAAGAGAGTGCTGTTCTTTGTGCTTATCATTTATGGGAAGGGTTGGATATACCTGGACCTTCATTATCTAATGTTGTTATTTGGTCCTTGCCATTTCCACCAAATGATCCAGTCTTTGCCGCCAAGCGAAAAGGACTTGAGGATCCATATATGCAATTGGATGTTCCGTATATGCTACTTCGCCTTCGTCAAGGAATGGGCCGACTTATCCGTACGACAGATGATAGCGGAGAAATTACTGTCTACCTGCCAACTGGATTACCGGAAGCGGTACGTGCAAAAGTTGAAGGTGTCTTACCGACCAGCCCAGTACCACAATAATATCCAAACAACCAAAGCACCGAAGCTTAATTCGGTGCTTTTTTAATGTAAAGATAGTTTATAGACCTGTTGATTTCCGTTCCAGGCGCTTCGCTTGCCTGCGGGCGGTCCGTGGGCCTCCTCACTCCGTTGCGGGGTCTCACCTGTCCCTTCCTCCCGCGGGCGTCTACGCGCCTTCCACTTCAGTCAACAAGGTATTACCATTCACCCTGGGTTAATAAAAACCATCCATTCGGGTTAACTGTAAGAGCATTAACATTAAGTCCGTGTTATTTCCAGCTGTGGATTGGAGCAAAAGGCGAAGACTCCGCAGGCCAAGACGAGGTTGCTCCAGCAGTGCCCCTAGGAAAGCGAAGCCATTTGCGGAAATCAACAGCGGCAGTAAAGTAAATAACCAAATTTATTTTGAGGTCTTACTTACATAATTCATCATCATCTCCTCCAAACCTGTTGCCAACTAGTGTGAAAATTGTGTATTCTTAAAAGTAGCTCTATTTTTATTTTTATCAGCGATATTAATATTTCAGAGTAACATATAGCTGGTGTATGGAGAAAATGGCGAAGACTACAGTGGGGGATAGTGCTTGGTGGAGACCGCCAAGGCTTGCCGAGGAGGCTCCAGCAGCACCCCACGGAAAGCGAAGCCGTTTTCGGAGATCACCAGGGGTGTGCAGCACTCTATAAATAATTGGGGGAGATACATATGATAGAAATCAACCAAGTAAAAGAAGAATACGTAAATCATATCAACAAAATGGATAGTTATAACGAAGCACTGTCTCTTATTTTCTGGGACCTTAGAACAGGAGCCCCTAAAAAAGGAGTGGATCGTCGATCAGACGTCATCGGAATCTTGTCCTCTGAAGTATTCAACATGTCAACATCAGAAGAAATGGCAAGCTATTTAACCCAGCTGCTGAATGAAGATGTATTCAATGAACTTGATGACATTACAAAAGCCTCTTTATTAGAAAGCAAAAAGAACTATGATCGAAATAAGAAAGTGCCAGCAAAAGAATACCAAGAGTACGTAGTCTTATCAACGAAAGCTGAGTCCGTTTGGGAAGAAGCAAAAGAAAAATCGGATTTCTCTCTTTTACAACCTTATTTAGAAAAATTGGTCAGTTTCAATAAAAAATTCATAGAGTACTGGGGCTACGAAGGAAACAAATATAATACATTATTAGATATGTACGAACCGGGAATCACGGTAGAGAAATTGGATGAGGTCTTTGCTAAGCTTAAAGAAAGAATTGTGCCTCTTGTTCAAAATATTGCAGATTCTTCTGTTCAACCAAGGGCAAATGAATTGCTGGTATCATTTCCAAAAAACAAGCAACGCGATTTCAGCTTAGAGATATTAAAGGAGTTATCGTATGACTTTGATGCAGGCAGACTGGATGAAACCGTCCATCCATTTGCAATTGGATTGAACCCTGGAGACGTACGTGTTACGACTAAATATGACGAAGAGGATTTCCGAACGGCTGTTTTTGGAACCATTCACGAATGTGGACATGCATTGTATGAACAGAATATCTCCAAGGATCTTCAAGGGACAGGGTTATGCACCGGAACATCTATGGGGATTCACGAATCTCAATCCTTATTTTATGAGAATTTTGTAGGCCGACATGAAAATTTCTGGAAGCGTCATTATGAAAGCCTTCAACGTTATGCAGGCGGCAAATTTGATGACATTAGTCTTGAAGAATTCTACCTTGCAATTAACGAATCCAAACCGTCATTAATCAGAATTGAAGCAGACGAATTGACGTACTCTTTACACATTATGATTCGCTATGAATTGGAAAAAGCGCTCTTTAACGATGAGTTGGAAGTGGAGGACCTTCCAAAGGCTTGGAATGAAAAATATCAGAGCTATCTTGGTATCACCCCTCCTGATGATGCCAAAGGTGTATTACAAGATGTGCATTGGTCGGGTGGAAGTTTCGGATATTTTCCTTCCTATGCATTAGGTTATATGTACGCAGCTCAATTTAAACAAGCAATGCTTAAAGATCTGCCAAACTATGATGAGCTATTGGCTAACGGTGATCTTGGACCGGTTAAAGAATGGCTAACAGAAAAAGTACATCAACATGGTAAATTGAAAAAACCATTAGAAATCTTGAAAGATGTAACAGGGGAAGAGTTGAATGCGGACCACCTCATTAAGTATTTGGAAGATAAGTATACTAAAATTTATCAATTAACATGATAGATACCAAAAAGACCAGGGGTTGAACTCTGGTCTTTTTATCTTCCATAAATACAAAAAAACCCACCATTTAGGAGGGTCCAATGGTTATGAAGCTTCTTCTAACTCCATAATGATTTGCATGTGCAGTGTATCTTTTAAATAAACAGGAGTATGTAAGCGGTGCATTAAATGGAACTCCTTTTGTTGTTCGCTCAATACGTCAGGAGGTGTGATATCCATATTGATGCCACTTCCCGCCACTTTTGACGAAAGGGTACCGGCAATCATATTTCCAAGCTCTCCTGTAAATGATTGAAGCATTTCACCCTCTAGCTGCATGCCAAACATCATTTCTCCGATGTGCTGAAAAGCGAGTTGGTCTCCTTGGATAATCAACTGACCTCGAATGTCACCAGTTAGCATAATAAGCACACCGTACGTAACATTTGTTAGGTTTTCCGTATATAAACGGGGTTGATCAAAGGTGAACTCTATCGGAATAACCGTCTTAAACGAGTCTAAAGTCCTGTCAAAAACCTGTGTTAAGCTCTCTGAAAGGCACATTTGGCACCTCCTTCAAATCTTCTGAATAGTTCAAATTAATCATACCATAAATGCCAACCTATTTTTCAACAAATTTCTGCAATTTCATGATTGATAAAGGTTTTTTTGTTGAAGAATAAAGATAAATGAAGTAGGATGTAGTACCTAAAGAGTTTATAGGAGGAACATCATGTTAGATTTACGTTTTGAATTTACAGCGAAAGATGAGTCGAGCGTTACTTTACGGCCGGTAGAAGAATCAGATGCAGGAGATATTGTGACGGCAGTGGAAAGTATTATTGCTGCTGGTCAATACATACAAAAGGATGTCCCTCGAACACCAGAGGAAGAGAAGCTTTTCATCCGTGATATGAAGAAAAAGGAAAACATGTATATTGGGGTAGAACGAAATGGAAGAGTGGTCGGGATTGCGCGCGTTATTCGTGGCGAAATCCAAATGAAGCGACATACAGGTTTATTCCGTACGTGGCTTGCTGAAGAAGCACAAGGACTCGGCATTGGGAAAAAAATCATGGATTACACGGATATGTGGTGTGAACAACATATCAGAAAATTATCGTTAACTGTCTTCTCTTCTAATCAAGTTGCCTACCAACTTTATAAAAAATATGGATTTCATGAAGAAGGAAATCAAAAAGAACAAGCCTTTATTAATGGAGAGTATGTTGATGAGCTTTGGATGGCAAAGTTCTACAAAAAGTGATTTCCAATTATTTATAGTGTTAAATTTTGCGGTATTCGTTATAATAAAAATGCACAACACAACAACTCCTTTAAAACGACATGACATGTACCTTCCCAAACTAGTTTGGGAAGGTTTTTTCTGTTGTCCCCTCTTAAAAAGATCTTCCTTGGTATAATTATATAAATTCTGGAAAAAGTAACAGTACCAATCCGGATGAGGTGCTCGAATTATGCCAAAAATATTGTCTGTTGGAACGTCCATTCCCAAATATCCTATACAACAAGATACAGTGGTCGAATTTGCGAAAGAACTATTTGAAGAGTCTTTTAAAGATATTAATCGACTTCTTACGGTTTTTCAGAATGGCCAAATAGAAAAACGCCACTTTGCGAGAGACGTTGAATGGTTCAGGGAACCCCATACGTTGCAAGAGAAAAATGATATATACATAAAAGAGGCGGTAGCGTATGGAGCAGAGGCAATCAATGCATGTTTACACAATTCTGCGACACTCTCACAATCTATAGCATACGAAGATATTGAAGCTATTTTTTATATTTCTACTACAGGCATGTCCACACCGAGCATTGAAGCTAGAATCATGAATATCCTTCCGTTTTCCCCTTACACGAAAAGAATACCAATCTGGGGACTCGGTTGTGCTGGTGGCGCTGCGGGACTCTCAAGAGCTTATGAGTATTGCCTCGCCTTTCCAAAAGCGAAGGTGCTTGTATTATGTGTGGAACTTTGCAGTCTTACCTTTCAAAAAAATGACCG
Source organism: Sutcliffiella horikoshii (assembly GCF_020524325.1). GTDB lineage: Bacteria > Bacillota > Bacilli > Bacillales > Bacillaceae_I > Sutcliffiella_A > Sutcliffiella_A horikoshii_D. Next base: position 30,011 of record NZ_JAIVKY010000014.1, on the reverse strand, counting down.
TTCAAAAAGTAACCTAGTGGGAACCTCTCTTTTTGCCGATGGTATTGCCTGTGTACTCATGGTTGGAGACGAAGTGCAGATAGACAAAAAAGGAACTTATCCTAAAGTGTTAGGAAGTCAGTCTACGTTAATGGAGAATTCAGAAGATGTAATGGGGTGGGAAATTAAGAATGAAGGACTATATGTCGTGTTCTCTCGGGATATTCCTGTTATCATCACAAACTGGCTAGCGCCTAATGTCACAAGGTTTCTAGATAACCATCACATAAAACTAGAAGAACTGGAGCATTTTGTCTTACATCCAGGTGGAAAAAAAGTATTGGAAGCATACCAAGAGTGTTTGGGATTAGAGGCAGAAAAGCTGAATACTTCCTTACAAGTGTTAAAAGAATTTGGAAATATGTCTTCTGCAACCGTCTTGTATGTATTAAAAGAAATCATGGAAAAGGGACCGGAAAAAGGAGAAAAAGGGATTGCAGCTGCACTTGGACCTGGTTTTAGTTCCGAAATGCTGTTATTAGAATGGGAGTGAAGTAAAAATGATCTTTGCATTATTTTTTGCATTTATTGTTACACAAAGAGTCGTAGAACTAGGAATTGCAAGGAGAAATGAGAAATGGATTAGATCGATGGGTGCTAAAGAATACGGCAAAGAGCATTACAAATACATGGTCAGTATGCATGTTGCATTTTTACTAAGTTTCTTAACAGAAGTTATCTTGTTCGACCGAACATTAAGTCCTTTTTGGCCGGCAATCCTTTTTTTATTTATCCTGACACAATCACTTCGGGTTTGGTCTATCCAGTCCTTAGGGAAGTTTTGGAACACAAAGGTGTTGATTCTTCCAGATGCTTTCATTGTGAAAACAGGTCCATACAAGTTTCTTCGTCACCCTAACTATACAATAGTTGTTATAGAGATAATGCTGATCCCACTGATGTTTCATGCTTTTTACACGGCCTTAGTCTTCACTATTCTAAACGCTTGGATGTTAAGTGTACGAATTCCGCTTGAAGAAAAGGCTTTAGCAGAAACAACAACCAATTATGCGACATATATGGAGGATCGAAATCGATTTTCGCCTACTTTTCAGAAGGAATCGGAATGAAAGTCATTGTCAATTAGCCGATAAGCTGGTATGATTATGATAATAATTATCACTATCAACGAGGGGGACATACCAACATGACATTATTGTTGATTGGTACTACTGTGGTAGCGTATTCCGTATTAATGAAAGTTGTTTTACAGCATACATGTGAGCCAAGATCAATTAAATAATACATAACAGGGTCTTCTACATCCATACATGTAGGAGGCCCTGTTTTTTGCATGTTTGCCTATTAAAAATCATGCACATGTTGCCTGAACAAAAATATTAATAAATATAGCGTCTTATGTGGGAAAATACTGCAACATCAAGTAAAATAGACTTAAGAAGCGGAGAAATGATACACACAACTAAGGGGACAGTAGAAATGGGATCAAACAATTCAAAGCAACAAATTCAGCAACAAGAACAGGAGGCAACTCAGCTCCATATAAAACTGCAGCTAATGTTAGAGAAGCTGCACCGTTACGGTGATTCTAAAAGTGCCAGAAAAGTGGCGGAACTTTTACATAAACAAACAACGAAAGAATTAAGCATTGCATTTTGCGGACATTTTTCAGCGGGGAAGTCTTCCTTTATCAATGAGATTTTAGAAGAAGCAATCCTGCCGGCGAGTCCTATACCCACTTCTGCCAATGTCGTTCAAATTAGAAAAGGCGAAGAGCTTGCGCATGTTCATTTTTTTGAAGGTGAATCACTTGAGATCCTTCCACCTGTCTCTTTTGAGCATGTTAAAGCATATTGTAAAAACGGAGACCAAGTAGAATCCGTTGCTTATCAGTATCCATTTGAAAAACTTCCTGCGGATATGGTCATATTAGACACTCCAGGGGTAGATTCTACAGACGATGCACATCGCATTTCCACCGAATCTGCTTTGCATTTGGCAGACGTTATCTTTTATGTGATGGATTACAATCACGTCCAGTCTGAAGTGAATCTTAAGTTTATTAAAGAACTTCAAGACAAGGATAAAAAAATCTATTTAATTGTTAATCAGATTGATAAGCATCGGGAGGAAGAAATTCCGTTTTCTACCTACAACGAAAGAATTATGGAATCTTTTGGGGATTGGGGCATTATGCCTGCCAGCATCTATTTTACAAGCCTGAAAGATGCCACTCATCCGCTCAATGACCTTGCCATTGTAAAAGAAACAATACAAATCTTAAGACAAGACAAGTTGGATATCCTGCCCAAGACAATTGAGCGAGCGCTCATTCAAGTAATGGATGAACATAAAGAATGGCAGCTTGAACAGCAGGCAGAAAAAATGGAGAGGCATGAGCAAACCATTCAATCCTTAGGAGAACTGCCAAAAGATGTAGAAGAGGCTTTAAGTCAAAGAAAAAGTAAACTTACAACTATCCAATCTGAAACGGCTGAAATGAAAGAGGAATTTATTAATCAGACTAAACGGATTTTGGATAATGCCAATATCACACCTTTTGAGATGAGGGAGTTAGCCGAACGTTATCTTGAATCGCAACAAAAAGGATTCAAGGTGGGGCTATTGTTTGCTGGGAAAAAAACACAAGAGGAACGTGAACAAAGAAGTGCCGCGTTTCGATATGATTTGAGCGAACGTGTGAAAACCCAAGTGGAGAAGTTCATTCATGAACATATTATTACCTTTTTAAAAGATCAAAATTTTTATTCTCCTGCCATCTTTGATAAAGTCCAAGAGCTAACCGTTCCTGTTTCGGAAGCGTTTGTTGCCACCCATATCAAACCTGGTGCTGGTCATACCGGAACCGCAGTTTTGCAATATACAAAAGAATTAGCTCATTCCATCAAGTTAGAATACCAAAAACAAGTACAAAGGTTTATGGAAGAATACTTTGAAAAGCTCGAGAAACAAATGCAAGAAAGCACAAAAGAATTAACAATCGAAGTGGAAAGATTAGCAGCGGCCCACCAGGCTCAAGAAGCGATTACTCAGTTGCATATGAAACTTGAACAACAATATGAAGAACTTAACAGTATTTTAGTTAAGACAACTGTGACTTTGGGTCAAGGTGAGACAGGAGACCTTATTGCCAAATACCTGAATCGTTCCTATAAAAAAGTACGTGGAGATGAATTGCCTACCACTACAAGTAAGCAGAAAAATGACATGCAAGAACAAGAAGAGTTTCAAGATACTATAAATAAAAGTGATCCTGCAGTGGTAGTAAAGGGACTACAAGAGACATCAAACGCATTGAAAGGGATACACGGGTTTCAGACTATTGTTGATGACTTGAAAAAAAGAGCAGTTAAAATGGAAAACCAGACCTTTACAGTTGCGTTGTTTGGCGCATTCAGTGCAGGTAAATCTTCTCTTGCAAATGCATTATTTGGAGAAAAGGTGCTGCCTGTTTCCCCAAACCCAACAACGGCTTCCATTAACAAGATCTCACCTGTAACGAAGGATCATCCGCATGGAACGGTTAGTGTACAAATGAAGACAACAGACCAGCTTGTACAAGATGTCAAACAGGCCTTGCAAATGTTTAATATAGATGTAACTGGTCTGGAAGAAGCCATTCCAGCAATCAAGAGCATGATAGCGAAAAATGAGCATCTTGAACTGGATTCCAATAAGAAGACGCATTTTCATTTTCTTAAAGCCTTTTTAACAGGTTGGGAGAATATGAAGTTGAAATTGGGAACGCTCCAACAGGTGACACTTCATGAGTTTGAAGCTTATGTCGCACAAGAAGAAAAATCCTGTTTTGTGGAATGGATCGAAGTGTTCTATGATTGTCCATTCACTAGACAAGGGCTAACTTTAGTGGATACACCAGGGGCGGATTCTATCAATGTCAGACATACTGATGTTTCGTTTGATTACATCAAGAACGCGGATGCCATTCTTTTTGTCACCTATTATCAGCACGCATTTTCAAAAGCAGATAGGGAATTTTTGATCCAACTGGGCAGGGTAAAAGACGCTTTTGCCATGGATAAGATGTTCTTCCTTGTTAATGCAGCAGATCTTGCAAATAATGAGGAAGAGCTTGAACTAGTATGCGATTATGTGGAAGAGCAATTAACTGCTTATGGAATTCGTCATCCAAGATTGTATCCAATTTCAAGTCTTCTCGCCTTGAAAGAAAAAGAAGACCGCCCATTTGAACATCCATTTTTGGAAAGCTCTTTGATGAATGATTTTGAAAAAGCTTTTTCAGACTTCATTCAGTCTGATCTGGTTGAGATGAGTCATCATGCGGCACAATCTGATCTAAACCGAGCAATAGCTTTATTTGAACATTTCGTTCAACAAGCAAAGCTTGGATTAGAAGAAAAAGAAAAATTACAGCTTTTATATGCTAGCAACAAAGAAAAGCTAGAAGCCGAAATTAAAGGGTACGTAACGGATAGCTTCTATACGCTGCTCGAACAAGAAATAAACGAGCTGGTATATTACATTAAGCAACGAACATTATTGCGTTTTTCTGATTTCTTTAAAGAAAGCTTCAACCCTGCAGTAATCAGGGAAGACGGACGAAATATGAAATCCCAGCTTATCAGTTGCCTGCATGAACTTGTGACAGACATTTTTCACAATCTTTCCCAAGAAGTTAGAGCGACTACTGTGCGGACGGAGAACTTTATTCGTAAGAGTCTGAACTCCTGGCAAAAGGAATTGGAAGCGGAGGCACAACGGGTAGAATCTCAGCTTTCCCTGCGAGCTTTGGAAGCGGAGGATTTTAAACCATTTAAGGTAATAAATTCGTTTCCTTCCATCTCTTCAAAGCTTGAAAAACAAACAATAGGTTACTACCGAAATCCAAAAGCCTTTTTCGAGAAAAATGAAAAGCAAAAGATGGCTTTGTTTCTAGAAGAACAGCTGTCACCATTGATGGACACATACTTAAAAGACAGCGCGCAAGAATTAAATCACCACTATAGCAATGAAATGCAGATTGCTCTTGATGAGGTCAAAAAGTATATCCTGAGACAACTTGCGGACTATTATGATGGAATGCAGTCCGCACTTGAACAAGAACAAGACATCCCACATTTGGAACAAACGCTAGAAAACTTACAGCAGAATAAAAAATAAGGAGGGAGAAAGGTGAACCGTATAGAGGATATACTCATAAATATTGAAGAAAACCATAATGTAAAAATCCTTTATGCCTGTGAAGCAGGTAGCAGGGCATATGGCTTTGCTACCGAAAGCAGTGACTTTGATATCAGGTTCATCTATATTGCTCCCTTAAAAAAATACCTTTCGTTGTTTAAGAAGGAAGATACGATTACCAAAAAAGGTGACGTGTATGACATTCAGGGCTGGGACTTGAAAAAGGCATTGGTATTGGCCGGAAAGTCCAATCCGTCCTTTTTTGAATGGATGTTATCTCCTATTGTATATAGAGAGTTGGACTCAGCCATGGATATTTTAAAAGGCACTATAGTACAAGATTACTCCAAAAAAGTGCTTGCATTACATTATGTAAACATGGCTAAGAACAACCTCCAGGCATGGAGCAAAAAGAATGATGCATCTTATCTTGTTCACGCTGTCCGAGCATCTTTGATGTTAGAACAGGTTATAAACAACGGCAAAGCAACCATTGAATTTGAACAGCTTATAAAGAATAGCAACACATTTACCAGCGAAGACTTATCCCTTTTATTTTGCCTAAAAACAGAAGAGAAAGTACCCGCTGACCCATTGGTTACACATCTTAATGAAAAGGTGAATAATTTTATTGCTGTTTCAGAAGATTTTTTGGGTCACCTAGAAGAAGGAAGGGTAGACGTTCAAAGATTAGAGGAGCTGTTTTTTCAACAGCTGGGAATAGAGGGTGAGTGAGATTACAAAAGTAAATCGATTTCATGCTTGTGCTACCTGTAAACATTATCAAGTGATAAAATTAACTACTCATACCATCTACCGTTGCAGTAGACTTGGCTTTGAAACAAAGCCGCATTATAAATTTGATTGTTGGCAACCGAAAGAGAACATAATACAATTAATGAAAAAAGAACAGATAAATTGGAGGAACAACCATGAGCGTACATAAAGCTATAAGTGAGCATTCTAGAAAACAAAATCAAGTTGTAATGAATTTTTTGCAACTTGAGCAGCAAAGAGAAGCATACATAGAAGAGGCAATTGTACTTTGCCGTCAAAAGAAACCATATACAACTGAAAAAATTAATGAGGTAACGAAAAGAATAAACGAGCTTGCACGAAAAGGAATTGCACCTCAGCGTCAACTGGTAACAAAAGAAATGGTAGAGGAATTTGTTTCTCGAAGTAACTAACATGCGGAGGGGAAAGCATGAAGCATATTGTTTCGGTAAATTGGGTGAAAGAACATTTAAATGAACTCACGGTCATTGATTGTCGTTTTCATCTTCCGGCACCGGATAAGGGCCGGGCAGAATATAACGAACATCACATCTCAGGGGCGCACTATATGGACTTGAATAAAGATTTATCCAGTACAGTCCGTTCACATGGGGGCAGACATCCGTTGCCAGATTTTCAAGAACTTCATCGGAAACTAGAAAGCATTGGAGTTCATGATGAAGGCAAGGTCCTTCTATATGATGACCAAAACGGTGCGATGGCCTCAAGGCTGTGGTTTTTGCTTAAAATGTTGGGCCATGAGGATGTTGGGATTATGAATGGGGGCTACAGTGAATGGGTGAAGCAAGGTTATCCTGTAACAGCAGAAGTGCCTTCACAAGAAAAGCGCGGTACATTTACGTTTAAAGTAGAAGAAGAATTACTAATGGATATGGATGAGGTCAAATCACAACTATCCACCTTCGAAAGTGGTTCCGCATATCTTCTTGATGCGCGAGAACCTAACCGTTATAAGGGGGTTGAAGAGCCGATCGATAAGGTTGCAGGCCATATTCCAGGCGCACTTAATTTTTTCTGGATGGAAAATGTAGAGAATGGAAAATGGAAAGAGACGGAAATGTTGAAAGCAAGGTTTTCTTCTCTGGATCCTTCGAAAGAAATTGTCGTCTACTGCGGATCTGGTGTAACTGCCTGCCCGACATTTTTAGCACTTAAAGAAGCTGGTTATGAAAAAGTAAAGATGTATGCCGGTAGCTGGAGTGATTGGATAAGTTACACAGACAACCCAATTTCTAAAATAAAGAACTAAATTTACCCTCACTGAAATGGGTTTCTCTTGCGCAAACTATAAGAGATCCACCATATGAAGGAGGAGATTTAGAATGGGACGTACGAAAAAAGGTAATGCCAATGCACAGCGCAACAATAACGTTAAACAAAAAGGCAACATGGATTCAGAGTTTGCTTCCTATGCGGAATACGAAGCAGCTAAAATGACTAATAAGAAAAACCAATAGTATGTATGCCATCACTTTTAGGGGTGATGGCTTTATTAATTAGGAGATAAATGGATTCTTGATGAATTGATATGGTTATTTGACTAATTGAGCGGATTTTTTGACTAATTCATCTCCTTTTTTGACTAAATCATCTCCTTTTTTGACTAATTGACCTCTTTTTTTTGAACATTTGCCCCTCACAACCTATTTATGAGTGCCTGTCCTCCAACTCTAATTTATGCTATAATAAAAAATCGGAATAGAGAGGGAGTGTCCTTATGAAAAAAGTATTATTAATAGATGGAATGGCTTTATTATTCCGTTCATTTTTCGCAACAAGTGTTTATAATCGCTTCATGTATACATCCAACGGAATCCCAACGAATGCTATTCAGGGATTTGTTAAACATATGATTACTTCCATGGAAACGTTCGAACCAACACATGTTGTCTGCTGCTGGGACATGGGAAGCAAAACGTTCCGCACAGAGATGTTCGATGACTATAAAGCAAACAGACCTGCACCGCCACAAGAGTTGATTCCCCAATTTGATCTAGTTAAAGAAGTGGTTGAGGCGTTCGACATTCCCAATATTGGACTTGCAGGCTTTGAAGCTGATGATTGCTTAGGAACCCTTGCAGAACTTTATCGGGAAGAAGCAGAAGTCATCATTCTGACTGGTGACCAAGACGTCTTGCAGCTAATCAAACCAAATATTAAAGTAGCGTTGTTAATGAAAGGTTACGGCAACTATGAAGTCTTAGACGAAAATGGCTTTTATGAGAAAAAAGGCCTTACGCCACAACAACTCATTGACCTAAAAGCCATAATGGGGGACAGCAGTGATAACTACCCTGGAGTTAAAGGTGTTGGAGAAAAGACTGCTACAAAATTGTTGATGGAGTATCAAACAGTAGATGGGATTTTAGAAAATCTCTCAGCCCTTACCAAAAGTCAACGTCAGAAATTTGAAGACAGCTTGGAATTGTTGCACCTATCAAGGGAGCTTGCTACAATCAAGTGTGATGTCCCTGTTTCATGTGAATTGCATGACGCCACCATCACGATTGATCGTAACAAAGTCGCAAGTAAATTTGACGAGCTCGAGTTCAAGAATTTGCATGGTTTTATTGATAAAGTTTGTTAAGAGAAGATGAGCAAGTCATCTTCTCTTCTTTAGCGTTTTGTGTTATCTTTTCTCGCTTTATTTTCAAGCTTGGAATTTACTTCCTGCGCAAACTCCGCATCTTGACCATATCCTTGAGGGTTTACCCCAGGTGCTTTTTTGCCTCTGTTTGCTGATTTATTTTTACTCATGCTTCTCACCTCCGTTAGTAGTTTTCCTTTTTCAGCTAAAAATTATGTTGTATTGTGATATCAAAAATAACTCAAACTACTCAAGAGGTGATTAGTTTGAACCGACCACTTAAAATTGCTTTAAGTGCCATCTTATTGGCACAATTTTTAAAGATTCCAATAAAATTTCTTAGAACAGGCAGATGGGAATGGAGTACCTTCATTGAAACGGGAGGGATGCCGAGCTCACATTCGGCTGGAGTATCTGCATTGGCCACTATCATTGCGATGAAAAGGGGATTTAAAACGATAGATTTTGCGCTTTCTGCCATTTTTGGGCTAATCGTTATGTATGATGCACAGGGAGTGAGAAGACAAACAGGAGAGATTACTCTTGCGGTAAATGACCTTGCTGAAAAGTTGGATAGACTTGAGGGAAAACCTGATGAGAATGTCCATGACAAATTGGAAAAGCGTTTAAAAGAACGGCTGGGGCATCAGCCGGAGGAAGTAGTTGGAGGAGCTTTATTCGGTATTGCTCTCGCATTATTTGGTATGCGCCTGTTGCCTAAAAAGAAAAAATTGGAACTTTGGGACAAAATTTAATGGGCAAACGACAAATTTTGCGGTAAAATTGAAGAAGGGGACGTACAAAAGGATGGATAAACTTGAACAAATCATGGAGTACAGAAGATTACCTTCAACAACTTACCGCAAGGGGATTTAAATTCGGAGAAGATTCTCTTGGTTTTATAGAGTTTGGAAAGCACTACACAGATAGCTCAGACTATTTAGTCAACATAGCCATAGAAATTACACTAAAAGCCCAAAAGCAGTTTGATGGAAGTTTTTTTGTATCATTCTTGGAGATGATTAAACAGGAACAGATTCACTCCAAACGTGCAGCTTTTGAATTGGCTAAGGAAAAGAAGATTATTTAGAGAACTTTCCTGATTTTATGGGGAAGTTTTTTTGTTGTTGGGGGCGTGAAGTTGAATGGCTCCTTCTATATGCCGAAGCAGCTTGGTAAGAGGGTTTCTAGTAAAATAGAGGGATCCTATATGCCTGAAGCAGGATTGGAAAAGGTTGTTTGGTAATATAGAGGCGTTCTATACGACCGAAGCAGCTTCGCAAAACCTAAAACGGTAACAGAGAAGCCGTCTCAGCGCCCGAAGTAGCTCATCAAAACGCAAAACGGTAACAGAGAAGCCGTCTCAGCGCCCGAAGCAGCTCGCCAAAACGCAAAACGGTAACAGAGAAGTCGTCTCAGCGCCCGAAGTAGCTTCGCAAAACCTAAAACGGTAACAGAGAAGTCGTCTCAACGCCCGAAGTAGCTCATCAAAACGCAAAACGGTAAGAGAGAAGCCGTCTCAGTGCCCGAAGCAGCACACTAATAGCTCAAACAGTAACAGAGAACTCAAATTCCACCACACTATCAATTATTGTTAAACTGTATCGCCTTCCTTGACAACTCATCAGCCACCTTATTCTCTTTACTTGGCACCCATTTTATAAAAAATAATTCAAGCTGATCAGAAAGGCGCAAAGCTTCCTCCAACAGCACCCGATATTGCTGTTTTTTTGCAAATCGTTTTTCCATCGCGCTCTCCACCGCCTGAGAGTCAGTACGGAAAGAAACAATTCGATAGCCTTGTTTCGTACATATTTTCAATGCTTCGATCAATGCATGAAACTCTGCTTCATGATTTGACATCATTCCAAGCGGAATACTGTATTGTTCAGCTCCACCATGCCCTTTAATAAATATACCAGCTCCAGAAGGACCGGGGTCCCCAGCGCTTGCCCCGTCAATGTATACTTCAATCATTCCATTCCCCTGCCTATTAAAAAAGTGTTACACGAACATATTTCGATATGTCCTGTGATAAGATAAGAATACACAATAATAACAAAGTATTAAAGCCATAATGCCCATGTTTTTACTGCGAACGGGTATAAGTAAGAATCACTTAGTAGTAAAGGGGATACCCACAAAATGAAATTGACTTTAGAATGGCACTACCATACTCCAAAGCACATTGAGACCACCTTTAAAAGTGATGAACTTGATATTAGGCTGGCTCTTAGGCTTGCTGAAGATATAGAAAAGACGGGGAGAGTAAAGCGTCTTTCTTTCTTTGACCAGGATGGTTCAGAATGGACGAAAAAAGAAATTAACAAGTGGATTAAGCAGAGTGAAACAGGGATCTCAGATGTTGTTGCCTATTTTGATGGTGGATACGACGTAGACACAAAACTGGCGGGAATCGGAAATGTGGTTTATTATAATCAAAATAGAAAAGACTACAGATACAGAATTAATGCAAGGCTTGAAGAATTAGAATCCAACAATGAAGCGGAGTATGCTGCTTTTTATTTTCTGGTTCAACAACTTGAGAATCTTGAAATTCGTGCAATGGAAGTCACTTTTAAGGGCGACTCCCTTGTCGTTTTGAATCAGCTTTCTGGGGAATGGCCATGTTATGATGACCTCTTTAATCGTTGGCTAGATAAGATAGAGGGAAAGTTGAAGGAGCTTAAAATCAAGCCAGTATTTAAACCTGTTTCAAGAAAAGACAATACAGAGTCACATCAGTTGGCCAAACAGGCATTAGAAGGAACACCAATAGAAAGTAAACTGCAAGTGTGAATATATAGGAGTGACAATAAATAATGATTAATCGAAAAAAGATACTTTTGGAAGTTGGTGAAATTTTAGATACGTACTGTACGGAGTGTCTGGTTAAGCAAACGTTGCGTAAAGATTATGGAAAGACGCATGCTCAATCTTTTTGTATCAGTGAATGTACAGTAGGTGCTGAAATCAAGAAACTAGGAGACCAGTTAGTGGAGCGCAAATGATATAGCGCTTTACCGGCTGGTTTTTTCTTTGTTTAAGAAATAACAATAGTGGATAATTCTTTATCATCGTGATGAAGACCTTACTGACTAGGAATAAAGAGGAGGGAAGTCCTCATCGCCGGTATGAAGAGCTCTGTTACAAGGAAAAAGGACGAGGGAAGTCCTCATCGCCGGTATGAAGACCTTAGTGACAAGGAAAAAGGACAAGGGAAGTCCTCATCGCCGGTATGAAGAGCTCTGTTACAAGGAAAAAGGACGAGGGAAGTCCTCATCGCCGGTATGAAGACCTTAGTGACAAGGAAAAAGGACAAGGGAAGTCCTCATCGCTGATATGAAGACCTCGGTGACAAAGAAATAAAACAAAAAAAACCGCCCATTTAGGCGGTTATTTTCGTGCTTCAGAAAGCTGATGTTCGCATTGAGAAAGGGATAGTTCACAATTTTGAAGAAAATCGGTATCAAGTCCCGTTCCTGCACTTTTTGCATCGTTAAGTAAAGATCTAGCATTAGAAATGGCTCTTTCTGCATGATCCATAGCTTCAGGATCAAGGCTCATAGTAGCCGACCCCACCATTTTTTCTGCAGATTGGATGGATACCTGAACTTGAGACAAATCATTATATCCTGTGTGCAATTCAGTATTGTTGTTATATTGTTGTTTATCCATTATACAGCCTCCTTCTTATTTTAGAATAGGTAAAAGAGGCAAAAGATATTCACTTCATATTATTTATATAACAAAATAATTTACAGAAAATTATAAAAAGCATTGTGTGCTTGATTATAAGTCACTTATAATATAGAAGTATGTTATAGGTAAAATTATCCATTTAGGAGGGCGGCAATGAAAATATTACGTTTAGGCCACGCAATGTACGTTTTTACAACAGCAAACGGTAAAAAGTACTTAATCGACCCTTTTTTTGATATGAATCCAGGGTGTCCGGAAGAATATCAATCAGAAGAGTTTTTATCATCCATTGCAGGCGTTCTGTTAACCCATGGTCATTTTGACCATGTTAGCGGACTGGAAAAATTCAGAGAGTATAATCCAAATGCATTAGTTATTGCTCAATATGAACTGGCAATGATTCTGATGCAAAAAGGTTTTCAAAACATATATCCAATAAATCTTGGAGGTTCCTTTGCATTTAGTGATCTAAAAGCAACCATGGTTCAAGCAAAACATACCTCTAGCTATGGAGAAACAGAAGGTCTGCCGATTTATGCAGGTGAATCTGCTGGATATATTTTAAATTTTCTAGATGATCAAACAGTATATTTTTCTGGAGATACAGCATTAATGTTGGATATGAAGTTATTTCAGGCTGTATACGAACCATCAATAGCTATACTCTCATGTTCTGGACAATTTACTATGGGTCCTGCGGAAGCAGCATATGCCGTCCGCCACTTATTGGATGTGAAATACGTTATTCCAAGTCATACTTTTCCAAGTAGAGAATCAGCTACTTCTGTAGAGACTTTTGATCAACTTATTCAAGCTTTTCCAGTTGTAGGAAATATGATTGGAAGAGATGGGGAGCTTGCTGAATTACTTGCACAAGAAGAAAGTACTAAAGTTGTTTTAATAGGCTATGGAGAAGAGATAATTTTATAATCAGACTTTGAATATTAACCGAAAAAAGAGACCATCAATCAAATAATGGTCTCTCCCTTTTTCATATATGTTTTTACAACTTTAGATTAAAGTTTTGAAACGTTAGCAGCTTGTGGTCCGCGGTTTCCTTCAACGATTTCGAAAGAAACTTCTTGGCCTTCTTCTAAGGATTTGAAACCTTCACCAGTGATTGCAGAGAAATGTACGAATACGTCATCTCCACCTTCTACTTCGATAAATCCAAAACCTTTTTCGTTGTTGAACCATTTTACTTTACCGTTTTGCATTGTTCTTTTTCCTCCTAAAAATAGCGCACAAATGTGCCGTGAAATTGTATTATCACAACCAATTTCCAACTAAAAAGAAAGCGGTTAAATGACAACTTCAATATACAATATTTCCTCTATAAGAGTCAAGGTTTCAAACTTTGTACCTGTTTTATTTTCTTATTCCTCTCATATATATAGGTAAAGGAGGGATAAGCTATGCTGCGGACGAAATTTGAAGGTAGGGAAATGATATTGCGGATTAAAACGAATCTCCAATTGTATTCACTAGATGAGGAGACCATCTACAATAATTTGCAGGAATCCTTACAAGTTATTTATTTCATGGACACCTTCGCGCTAAAAATTGATGAATACCTCATAATTGGAGAAACTCAACAAAGTGCATATCCATTAATAACTGTCCAGAACATAGTGCCCAGAAAAAATATTGTGACCGTGTAACTATACAAACAAATGTTTTGCTTTTATAATAAATGTAGGAAAAGAGAAGGGATGCACCCTCTTTTCCTACATTTATTTATAGAGTGGAGTGGAAGATGTAGTGAAATTAATTATTGCTGAAAAGCCAGATCAAGGATTGAAGCTTGCTGCTCCATTTTCCTACAAGAAAAAGGATGGCTATGTTGAGATTCCCCCACAACCGATGTTCCCAAAAGGTGCCTTGCTTACATGGGCTGTTGGACATCTGTGTGAACTGTTGACTCCGGAAGAATACGATAAGGCGTGGAAACGCTGGTCCCTGCAAACTCTCCCAATCATACCCGAAAGATTCCAACACAAAGTAACCAAATCCAAATGGAAGCAATTTCAAACCGTCAAAAAATTAGTACATCACCCTGAAGTTTCTGAAGTAATTATGGCAGGTGATGCGGAACGGGAAGGCGAGGCAATCATACGTATCATTCTCCTTGTAAGCAATTGTCATAAACCACTAAAACGGCTATGGATTTCCTCTTTAACTCCTAAGGCTGTTGAAAAAGGTTTTGAGAACCTTTTAGAGGAGCATGAAACAAGAAATGTCTATTATGAAGCCCTAAGTAGATCTTGTGCCGATTGGCTGGTGGGGATGAATGCTTCCCGAGCGTATACTTTGCTTCTGCAACAAAAGGGGATATCTGATGTATTCTCTACAGGAAGAGTACAGACCCCTACATTGGCGTTGATTGTAAAAAGGGAGCTCGAAATTGAAAACTTTGTATCAAAGCCGTTTTGGGAAGTGCTGGCCACTTTTGATATGAATGGAAAGAAATATAAAGGTAAATGGCATAAGGAAGAAGAGTCAAGACTTGACGATGCTAATATAGCAGAAAAGATTGTGCAGTTCTGTAAAGGAAAAGAAGCGAAAATAGAAAACATCGAGAAAGAACGTAAAGAATTCCAGCCGCCGTTTCTCTTTAACCTTTCGTCTTTACAAGCTACTGCCAATAGCCTATATAAATTTTCTCCACAAAAAACATTAGAGGTTGCACAAAAACTTTACGTGAAAGGAATCATCTCCTATCCTCGTTCTGATTCTAGCTTTGTGACAAAGGAAGAAGCAGGCATGTTTCCTGAAACCTTGCAAAAATTGAGTGTTTTTAACGCATTTAAAGATTATTTTCCGCTTCCATTCTCATCCGTCATGAATAATAAACGGGTGGTGAATGAGAAAAAGGTAACAGATCACTACGCCATCATACCAACAGAGCAGGTGACAGATCCATCTAAAATGTCACCGGATGAAGAGAAAATTTATACACTTATCGTAAAACGCCTCATCGCTGCACACTACGATAAGGCGATTTTTGACTACACTTCGATACATACACTAGTAGGTGGACGAGCCACGTTTCTTTCAAAAGGAAAAGAAGAGGTTCAGGCAGGTTGGCGGACTGTCATTTATGGGAATAAAAAAGAAAAGGAAACAGATGAAGATGAACAAGATCTACCTTCCCTTGAACACGGAGAATCAGGGCGTGTTCATGACGTAAAAGTGAAAGAAGGAAAGACCCAGCCTCCTAAACGTTATACAGAAGGACAACTCATTACGGTGATGAAGACAGCCGGCAAACATTTAGAAGATGGAGAGCTCACCAAGGTTCTGAATAAAACGGAGGGCCTTGGAACAGAAGCAACACGCGCCGGGATAATCGGTGTATTAAAGGATAGAAAATATATTGATGTCAAACGAAATCAGGTATTCGCTACTAATAAAGGAAAGCTGCTGATTAAATCGATTGGATCTAGTATTTTAGCGAGTCCCGAAATGACTGCAAAATGGGAGCAACGTCTACATGAAATTGGTCAAGGTACAGCATCACCTGAGGAATTCATGGAACAGGCAAAGAAACTTTCCATAAAATTGATAGAGGATGCAAAGAATGAAAGCGCGCAATGGTCATTTGAAGGAATGGATATTAGTGAATTCAAATATTCAAAAGGAAAGCGCAAGGGACGTGGTTCTGCCGGAGTAGGAACAAAGGTCGGTTCGTGTAAAAAGTGCAATGGAGATGTAGTGGACAAAGGTTCGTTTTATGGATGCTCAAACTACACTTCAAATAAATGCAACTTCACCATTTCCAAGAAAATACTCGGAAAAACCATCTCTGCATCAAATGCGAAAAAACTCTTAACAGAAGGAAAAACGTCGGAAATCAAAGGTTTTAAAAAAGGAGAAAAGGTATTTAATGCTTCATTAGAGTTGAAAGAAGATAAATTGCAATTTGTCTTCTAGCTTTTTAATAATGTTAAAGGTCGGGGCTTGTGCTGCTCGGCCTTATTTTTTTTAGAAACAAGGGTATAGTATGTACTATAAAATGGAAAGGAGGGGTACCGTTGAAGGAGGCCATAAAGTTAAAGGACGTGCAGTTCAAAACGGATGATAAACTTATTCTTAAAGGTATTTCTGGTGGCATTACAGAAGGAGAAATCACTACCTTTGTCGGACCCTCTGGGGCGGGAAAGACCACTTTGTTGAAGATGCTTAACGGGCTTTTAACTCCTACATCGGGTGAAATAATCATAAATGGTAAAGACCTAAATAACTATGAACCGACAGAACTTCGAAAGCAAGTTGGGATTGCCCTTCAAAGTGCACCGATGGTTGATGGAGATGTTTTTGATAATTTATCACTACCTTTAAGGCTGCAAGAGCGCTCTCTTGAAGAGGAAGAGGCAATCAACATCTTAAATGTAGTCGGACTCGAAGAAAGCCATTTGCATCAGAATGTGAAGGATTTATCAGGTGGACAAAGACAAAAGTTATCCATTGCAAGGACACTTGTGAATCGTCCGAAAGTGTTACTGTTGGATGAAATAACTTCTTCATTGGATCAAACTTCACAAAAAGAGATCGATGAATTAAT
Organism: Sutcliffiella horikoshii; assembly: GCF_020524325.1. Taxonomy (GTDB): domain Bacteria; phylum Bacillota; class Bacilli; order Bacillales; family Bacillaceae_I; genus Sutcliffiella_A; species Sutcliffiella_A horikoshii_D. Next base: position 13,176 of record NZ_JAIVKY010000014.1, on the reverse strand, counting down.
TCAAAGGGTAAGCAAAAAGTACGGCACCACAATAATATGGATAACCCATAACTTGAATCAGGCTTTAACAGTCGGAACCTATACATGGATCTTATGGAATGGAGAATTATTAGAAGCAGGGAAAAGTCAGGCTATCAAAAACTCAACAAACGAACATGTTCAAGCTTTTCTTAAGGGGGAGTTGAAATGAGCGCTTTTACTCTCGCAATTGCCCTTATTTTTGTAGTTATTCCAATCGTCCTTTCTAAAACATTTCAACTTGGGTTGGAAAAAGACACGATAATTGCTGTAATCAGGTCTGTTGTTCAGTTATTTATCGTTGGCTACTTGCTGACGTTCGTTTTTGAATCAGATGGATACTTCTTTATCATTTTAATGGTACTGATTATTATTGGGGCCGCTGTTCAAAATGTTGCAAGAAAGAAGACCCCGATAAAAGGAATCACATGGAAGGTGGCCATTACTTTCATTTTTATTGAAGTGCTGACACAAGGAATCTTAATTGGATTCAATATTATTCCTGCAACTGCACAGTATATCATTCCGATAAGCGGTATGATTATCGGTAATTCAATGGTACTCGGCATTCTATTTCTCAATAGGTTCCTTTCTGAAATAGAAGCACGAGAGGACGAAATCGACCTGATTCTTTCCCTTGGCGGGACCACCAAACAGGCGATACATACCCAGTTGATACAGGCCATTAAAGCAAGCATGATTCCAACGATTGAAAGTCAGAAGACAATTGGACTTGTCCAGTTGCCGGGAATGATGAGCGGTCAGATCATCGCTGGAGCTAGTCCCATTCAAGCAGTTCAATTTCAATTACTTATCGTCTTTTTATTACTAACCACAGCATCTGTCACAAGCATCATGCTGGGATTATTATCTTACCCGACACTATTTAATAACAGAAAACAACTTTTGAGGTTGAGATAAATAAACAGCAAAAAAAGCCAACTCACCAAGAGGGGCTTTTTTCATTTTTAAAAAACATATGACATAGTTGATTTCCGTTCCAGGCGCTTTGCTTGCCTGCGGGCGGTCCGTGAGCCTCTTCAGGCTTCGCCTTCCGGGGTCTCACCTGTCCCTTCCTCCCGCGGGCGTCTGCGCGCCTTCCACTCCAATCAACTAGGTGGCTTCATTCACCGAGGGTTAATAAAAAGGGATCTAACCGAGTTAATTGAAAAAATATTAACGTATCGTCTACCTAATTTCCAGCTGTGGATTGAAGCAAATGGCGGAGACTCCAGCGGGGGAATAACGGTAGCTTGAGACCACACAGCGCAGCGAGGAGGCTCAAGCACCGTCCCGCGGAAAGCGACGCCATTAGCGGAAAGGAACAGCGGCGTTCCACCAATACTAATGTTTTTACTTTGGTTATTAACTCCCTGTACTAGTAAATGCCCGAATTCCTCTGTTCCAGAACCAGTATGCAATAACAAATGAAACCAAGGCAATACCAGGGGTTATGAGAGCCATTGCGACCACGGATTCTTTTTCAAAAAAGTAAGTTGCGGGGTAGTACGCAGTAAATCCATATGGAATCAGCCAAGTGATGATCAATGTGACAGCCTTTGGATAAATAGTCAAAGGGTATCTTGCAAACTCACTTAACTGGAACACAGAAACGACAATAGGAAGACTGTCTACCATCCAAAATGAAAAAGTTATGAAAAACAGGTTAATGGCTACAAATAAAATTCCACTTGAGATAATGAAAACTAATAATAAAAGCAAGCTCTGTATTGTCCATTCAATCTCTAAATTTACACTAGCGATTGTTAGAACAATCCCACCTATGATTAACTGGCCGAACCCATCCTGCTGTACCCTTTCCGCTACAATTTGAAAAAGGGGATTGACTGGCCTTAGCAGAAGTCTGTCAAAGTTACCCGACCGAATATACTGCCATCCGAGCGTCCATAAATTATCAAAGAAAATATGATGAATAGAGCGACCTAAAAAGGCAATGGCATAGATGAAAAGAATTTCATAAAAAGTCCAGCCCTTCAGGACTTCTATATGGTCAAATACAATTTTCAAAAAGAAGAGTGCAGTGAATTGTTGGACCATGACAGAGAACAATCCGATGAAAAAGTCTGCTTTATACTCCATCATCACCTTTAAGTGATTGCTAAAGTATTTTCCGTATAAGAATGTATATCGTTTACACTTTTTCCACATAGGCTACCCTCCAAACACGGTTACTTTTTTTACAGCTTGCGTCCAAACAACTCGGACAACGACAAATAAGATAGCTAGCCAAAACAATTGGGTTGCAAAAGCAATGAAAGCATCAGGACCCATTTTTATTTGACCTGTGTATATTGCTACAGGTACGAAGATCATGGACTGAAACGGCAGAAAGCTGCTCACTTCCTGAAACCAACCCGGAAATAGAGTAAGTGGAATGAGGGCTCCTGAAAAGAATTTAACAATTGCCTCTCGTAACACTCTCACTCCCCACACATTGACTGTCCAAAACGCCAACACGCCAATAATAAGGTCAATTTGAGTCCCGATTAAAATTCCAACCACCATGCTGGCCAAAAACAATATAGCAACCTCGAAAGATGGAGGTGCTTCAATACCAATAAAAATAATGGCTACAAGAAAAATAGGGATGGTCGTTCGTACAAAGCTGTTTGCTTTAGAACCAAGGTCCATAAAGATTAACTTAGTCAGGTAATCATAAGGCTTTAATAACTCCAACGCTATATCGCCATTTTTAATATTTCTGGCCATCTCATTTCCTGCACCAGATACATAGTTTTCTAGCATCATAGCTATCACTACGTATGTAATCATGGATTCGAAGGAAATGGAAGAGATCTCGGTTCGATTTTGGAAAACAGCCACCCAGAAAAAATACATAATGACCAATCGGAGCAAAGTGGAGACAACATCCGCCCAATACCAAGCAAGGTAGGCGGTCTCGACTTTAATTTGAGACTTTAACAGCTCCAAGTACTTCAGCATGTTCCGGCCCCCGTTCGTAAATTTCCTGTACCACTTTCTCGATGCCAAGTTCTGTTATCGTAAAATCTTGAACGAGGTAGTCTCGCATAATCTCTTTCATAATTTCACTTCCAGAAATCTTTGTGTTGTTAAAATGGAGCAAAAAATGATGATCTTCCTCCGGTATTTCTAAATGAACAGAAGCTTTCAAGACAGCTGGAAGGGTGAAGAAGTCATTGGAATCAATTTCAAGCTTGATTGTACGGTTAAATCTTGTTTGCTGTTTAAGAGAAAGAAGGCTTCCATCATATATGACACTGCCTTTATCAATAATGATGATACGATGACAAAGCTCTTCTATATCTTGCATATCATGGGTGGTTAGAATGACCGTGGTCTGATGTTCCTTGTTCATTTGTTTAATGAATTGACGAATCTTTATTTTGACGGATGCATCTAAGCCTATGGTTGGTTCATCAAGATAAACAACGGATGGATTGTGTAGAAAGGCTGCAGCCAGCTCGCAACGCATCTTTTGCCCTAGAGAAAGCTGTCTGACCGGAATCGGCAAAAGCGCTTCCAAATCTAACACTTCCTTAAACTTCGCAAGATTTTTCTCATATACTTCTTGTGGAACTTCGTAGATATGTTTTAGTAGTTCAAGAGATTCTTGGACTGGAATGTCCCAAAATAACTGTGTCCGTTGACCGAAAACTGCTCCGATATTTTTAGCATTTTTGGTTCTATCTGAATAAGGCGTGATGCCATTCACTATGACAGAGCCTTCGTCAGGCGTGAGAATACCACTTATCATTTTGATAGTGGTGGATTTTCCGGCTCCATTAGAACCGATGTATCCGACAATTTCACCTTTTGGAATGGTAAAGCTAATATTGTTTACTGCTGTCTTATTTATATATTTTCTTTTGAATAAAGCTTTTACTGCACCAGTTAGTCCTGGATCTCTTTCGAACAAACGGTAATGCTTGCTGATGTTTTTTACTTCAATCATGTTGTTTACAACCTCCTTGTCCTTTCCGAATGAAAGCACTAACAAGAGAATATTATAAACACTTTAACGGGGATATGGAAGATATTTCTTTTGCGTATTTTAAAATAAATATTAGGATTTTTGTAAACACCGCTGTTGATTTCCGCAAATGGCTTCGCTTTCCTAGGGGCACTGCTGGAGCCTCCTCGGCAAGCCTGCGGGGTCTCCACCTAGCGCTATCTCCCTCAGGAGTCTCCGCCTTTTGCTCCAATCAACAGCTAGAGTGGCGAATATCCCCAAAACAAAAAGAATGATCTGATTGTAGATCATTCTTTCTTGTTGAGTTGAAGGTCCAACTCCATTAATCTAGCTATTTCAATGGAGTCATAGTGTGGTTGTTTTTTCAGCTGTTGGATGACACGTTCTTTTCTCTCGGTTGAATGATGTTGGTTCAATTTCCATTTACCTTGGAGGTTTTCTATCTTTATTCTTAATCCTACTATTCCATTTAATATACTTTCGACAGTGTCCAGGTTATCTTCCAATTTCCAAGGTTTCTCAAACCCTTCTTCATAGAAATCTGTTGCTTCTTTCAAGATATGTAGTAGCGTCTGGTCGTCATGTATTACTTCTACTTTCCCTTGAGCATGTGCACTTACATAGTTCCAAGTGGAAACAGTATTCTCTTCTTCATACCAGGAAGCAGAAATATAGGCATGAGGTCCGTTAAATACTGCTAGTGCATCTTTCGAGTCCAGTGTTTTCCACTGAGGATTTGCCTTTGCCATATGGGAAAGTAATGTAATGCTGCCATCCTCTTTAGTAGATATGATGAATGGCAAATGTGTAGCAGTTGGCAATCCTTCATGTTGAGAGAATAATACTCCAAAGCTGTTTGCACGGATAAATTGGATAATATCGTTTGTTTCTTCCTTTCTAAATTGCTTAGGTATATACATAGTAAAAGCTCCTTTATAGTTTCAATAGGCTAACTCTTAATGAAATTATATAGGATTTTATGAATATGTGGAGAAAAAAGAAGAAGAACTGCCCAAATGGACAGCTCTCAAGTTTATAGCTCCGTTTTATCTTTTTGATCTTTATTACGCTTATTGCCTTTGCTATTATCCCCGGCAACTTTTTCGTTCCCGGATGTAAAACTGCTTGTAGGGCTGTTCTGATTTTGGCTGCCGCCTTTGTTATATTTCTTCGTCATGATGGTTGGCTCCTTCTGTTAAATTAATATAACGGTAAGTTATCCAAGTTGTTTGTTGGATCTCCGTCGGCGTTTCCTCTTATATACATCTCGCCGTCTTTACCCTTAAACACATTTGCTCCAAGGACAGTGCCCTGATTTACATCGTTTATTGCTTCTTGATAGGAGAGAACTCTGCCGCTGGATGTTTTAAACCCTGTAATATCACCATCGCCATTTTTCTGAACTGCTACAAATGTTTCGCTCAAAGTAGATCCTCCTTTCTCTATACGATTGTAGCGTTTCCTTGTAGAATAAAATTATTCGATTGCAAAGTAGTTAGTGGAGATTTCAAATGGGGAGGATTCTTTCATATGAAGAAATTTAACTGGAATGAAGAAACAGAGAAGGTTTGGAATGAGCGAGCAGATTTTTGGCATGAAAACAGTGAAAATATGTGGTTAAACGGCAGCAGGAAAACGATTATTCCTTTTATAAAAGAGAGGTTAACTCAAGAAGCTCATGTTTTGGATGCAGGGTGTGGAGATGGTTTTGGTTCTTTCTTGTTAGCTGAGAACGGGTACCACGTAACAGGAGTGGATATAGCAGAAGCCATGATAGAAAGAGCTGTGCAAAAACGGGTACATACTAACATCACATTTCAAAAAGGGAGTTTGACGGAACTTCCGCTACAGAATCATTCCATGGATGCCGTGATGGCCATTAATTCTATTGAATGGGTAGAACAGCCTCTTCAAGTATTAGATGAATTTCATAAAGTTTTAAAGCCAGGAGGGAAATTGTTTCTGGGGTTGTTAGGGCCAACTGCCGGACCAAGGGCACATAGTTATCAAAGGCTATATGGAAAAGAAGCAATCTGCAACACTATGATGCCATGGGAGTTTGAACGCCTTGCTCTTGAAAATGGTTGGGAACTTTTGGACGGGATGCCCGTATATAAGGAAGAAGCGAAAAAACTAGATACTACTAATTTACCTCGCTTTTTAAAGCAAGCGTTAACGTTCATGTGGGTATTTGAGTTGCAGAAAAAATAGGGAGGCGATTTTTTTATGTCTAAGTATTCCATTCAGCAATTTATTCAAAAAAGTAAACAAGAGGATAAAGGGCAAGGTCTATTTGAGTTAGAGACGGAAAGAATACTTGAGGTGAATCTTAATGGAGATATTTGGGCCAAAATGGGTTCAATGATTTCCTATGAGGGTTCCATCAAGTTTCAACGTGAAGGAATGTTAGAACACGGTTTAGGTAAACTGATGAAAAAAGCCCTTACCGGAGAAGGTTCACAACTTATGAAGGCCTCTGGGAAGGGGAAACTGTATATTGCTGATCAGGGTAAAAAAATTACAATCCTTGATCTCGAAGGTGACAACATATATATCAATGGCAACGACCTACTTGCTTTTGAAAAAGGGTTGGATTGGGACATTAAGCTTATGAGAAGAGTGGCAGGCATGATGGCAGGCGGACTATTTAATGTAAGGTTAGAAGGTCGTGGCATGGTTGCCTTTACCTCGCACTATGAGCCGCTAACTTTAATGGTATATCCAGGACAGCCTGTTTATACAGATCCGAATGCAACGGTAGCTTGGTCAGGAAACCTCCAGCCAGAGTTTGTTACAGATGTACAATTGAAAACTTTTTTAGGTAGAGGAAGTGGTGAATCGATCCAAATGAAATTCGCCGGAAGCGGCTTTGTGGTAGTTCAACCGTTTGAAGAAGTATACACAACCGGAGAATAGCACTCCACCACATAAAAAACCTTTGCTTAATCACTCTAATGTAGTAAGCTAGATGTTTAACGAATTTATAATCTTAGTTGTTATATATATAGGAGTGAAACAAATGAGTAGTGGAAAGAGCAAAGGCGGAGGAACTGGCCGCGGAACAGGTAAGAAGGGATGGAGCCGATGGCAAAAAGCAGCCAACAAAGCCAAAAGCAACAAACCTTATAAAAGTAAAGGTGCAAAATCAAAAAGCAATAGTGGATCGGAATAAAATAAAATAAAAAGCTTGGAAGCATTAATTATCAGCTTCCAAGCTTTTTTTTCTGGGATCTAATAGTAGAGGAAAAATTAATCTGTGATATCTTCTCGCTTTCGTTGAGAATATCCTCCATAATCACCTCTTGAGATGCTGGCAGATTCAGTTTTTTTATTGATAACTGAAGAGAGGACTGTTTCTGTTTGTCTACAAGTAAAGATTCAATTCTAAGCAACAAATCTTCTTGGTTTTTAGCTATCAAGGCTGCTCCTTTTTGTGAGAAAAATAGTGCATTTTCCTTTTCCTGACCAGGAACAGGCTTGTAAAGGATAAGAGGGGTGCCAGTGGCAGTAGCCTCTGTGAGAGTAATACCACCAGGCTTTGTAACCATTACATTTGCAAGCTTGGATAGCTCATCAATTCTTTCTACATACCCGAAGCAATGGAACCTATCATTATATCTAGTAGTTAAATGTGCCAATTCGTTTTTTAATGAATGATTTTTGCCGCACACTACCGCTAACTGATGATTGGTACTTAAGAGAAGTGTTTCACATATTTCTTTAATATTCTTCAGCACACCATGTGCACCGGCAATAAGTAAGATTAAGTTTTTCTCAGGATTTATTTGATATTTTTCATACAAATTCTTCTTGTCATATGCTTGTGAAAAGGCAGGACGGATGGGGATGCCGCTTACCACAATTTTAGAGTCCATCACGCCTCGTGATTGTAACTTTGCTTTCAATTCATTGCAAGCAACATAATATTTATCAATATCGTCATGGAGCCAAAGACTATGCAGGCAATAATCAGTAATGATATTAAAAGTGGGTATGACTATTCCTGTCCGACGACGGAATTCAGGTACGGCATTAATGGGAAAGGTGTTAATTAAAATGTCCGGCTGTTCTGTTTGGATAAGGGAAGTAAGCCGTTTGAAACCGTACTGGTAATACCAGCGAAGCATCTTTTTATTTTGAATGATATCCGTTCCGTAATAAAAAAGTTTATAGAATTGCTTCCCATACGTAAAACTTTTTGTATAAAGTTTTTCTGTAACTTCTGAAATGAACGGATGGGACTCTGCATATAGATTGCATATTTTTACACTCGTAAGGCCTCTGTTTACGCATTCTTGGTAAAGAGAATTAGCTACCTGTAGATGGCCGTTTCCATAAGAAGCAGTTAATATTATGACTTTTAAACCTTTTTTCCTCATCTTTAACCCTCCTAACCATAATACCTACAAAAAAATTCTAGCACCCTTATATTAGGGGTGAATTAAAGTTTTTCAAATTTTATGTAAATTTTTTCAGGCAAAATAATAAGAGCAGAACCAATCCATAATTTTCAGAAATAGTGGTACAATAATAGCATTGCAAAAAAACAAAAAAGTCTATCATTTATCGGGGGAATGAAGAATGAAGCATACTAAGACAGCTGTGCTAAGCGATATTGAGATTGCCCAGCAAGCTTCTATGAAAAAGATTATGGACATTGCAAGTCTGCTTGATATTGAAGAAGATGAAATAGAGCTCTATGGTAAGTACAAAGCAAAGCTCTCACTTGACATTACAAAACGTTTACATAATAAACAAAACGGTAAAGTGATTTTAGTTACGGCAATAAATCCCACCCCTGCAGGAGAAGGGAAATCGACTGTAACAGTGGGTCTTGGACAGGCGCTTAACAAGCTAGGGAAGAAAACCATAATTGCTATGCGCGAACCTTCACTTGGACCGACAATGGGAATGAAGGGTGGAGCAACGGGCGGAGGGTACTCACAGGTGTTGCCGATGGAAGATATCAACCTTCACTTTACAGGGGATATCCATGCCATTACAACAGCAAATAATGCGCTCGCTGCTATGATTGATAACCACATCCATCAAGGAAATGATTTAAAGATAGATACCAGAAGAATTACTTGGAAAAGGGTTCTTGACCTCAATGACCGTGCGCTTAGAAAAGTAGTCATCGGTATGGGAGGGCCAACACAAGGTGTTCCACGAGAAGATGGTTTTGATATTACGGTTGCTTCTGAAATTATGGCCGTATTCTGTTTAGCAAAAGATGTAGTTGACTTAAAAGAGAGGCTTGCTAGAATTGTCATCGGATATGACATGGAAAAGAAACCAGTGACTGTAAAAGATCTAAAAGTAGAAGGTGCCTTAACGTTACTTCTAAAAGACGCTTGCATGCCAAACCTTGTTCAAACGATGGAACATACGCCCGCCATCATTCATGGAGGTCCCTTTGCCAACATAGCTCATGGATGTAATAGTGTGATTGCGACACAAATGGCAGCAAAATTAGGGGATTATGTGGTTACCGAAGCAGGGTTCGGAGCAGATCTTGGTGCGGAGAAATTCCTGCACATCAAGACGCCTGCACTTGGCTTTAACCCCGAAGCAGTGGTTATTGTAGCTACGATTCGTGCCATTAAGATGCACGGTGGTATATCTAAAGATCAATTAAAAGAAGAGAACCTGGAAGCACTAAAAATAGGGATTGAAAATGTAAAAAAGCATGTGGAAACAGTTGAAAAGTTTGGCCTGCCATATGTAATAGCTCTTAATGAATTCATTACAGATACGGCTGCTGAAATAGAGTTTGTGAAAAATTGGTGTCAAGAAAATGATATTCCTATGGCCCTTACTCAAGTATGGGAACAAGGAGGAGATGGCGGTGTAGCATTAGCGCAAACGGTACTCGAACAAATGGAGACTAAAAAGCCTGCCTATACACCGCTCTATCAATCAGAAGATACGCTTGAACAAAAGCTTGAGGCAATTGTGAAAAATGTATACGGCGGTTCAGGTGTGGAATTGTTGCCCGCTGCCCAGAAGCAACTTCAGCAAATAGTTGGAGAAGGATGGGGGCACTTGCCAGTATGTATGGCCAAGACACAATATTCACTAACCGATGATGCGAAAATGATAGGAAGACCAGAGAACTTCACTGTAACCATTAGAGAGCTGAAGCCTTCCGTTGGCGCAGGCTTCATTGTAGCATTAACAGGAAACATCATGACAATGCCTGGACTGCCGAAAGAGCCGGCAGCATTGAAGATGGATGTTGATGAAGAAGGAAAAGCGGTAGGTTTGTTCTAAGTGAATGAACACACAATTAATGGACAGAGGAAACACCTTCATCCATAATAAAAAGAAAAATGAGGTGAATGCATTGGCATCTATTTATGATTTTTCTGCGCCAGATATTAAAGGAAATGAAGTACCGCTTTCAGAATATAAAGACTACGTGCTATTGATTGTCAATACAGCAAGCAAATGTGGTTTCACACCACAATTTGAAGAGTTAGAAGAGCTCTATAAAGAATATAAGGACAAAAAGTTTATGGTGCTGGGCTTTCCATGTAACCAGTTTGGAAACCAAGAGCCTGGAAAAGAAGAAGACATAAATGAATTTTGTCAATTGAATTATGGTGTCTCGTTCCCGATGTTTTCAAAAGTAGATGTGAACGGTGAGGATGCTCACCCACTATTTGACTATTTAAAAGAAAATGCAAAGGGATTATTGGGGTCTAAAGCAGTAAAATGGAATTTTACAAAGTTCCTGGTTAACAGAGACGGAGAAGTAGTGGAGCGCTTTGCATCGGCAACCTCTCCATCCAAAATGAAAAATGATATTGAAAAATTACTATAATAAATTCACTGCTTTTTTTGTAGGATGAAGAATAAGTTTACAATATTAAAGCTAGTATAAAAGCAAACCCTTTTCTGAAAATAGAGAAGGGTTTTTCTGTATTACTATCGAATAAATAATAATATCACTATTCAAAGAAAGGAGTAACTTATTGAAGATTATAGATGCACATGTCCATTTTTCTAAAATAAAGAGCTTTCAGGACACCGCGGAAAGCATATCTAGACTCTCCTATACATACGAAGGACTTCTTAATGAATGGAAGGATTATAACGTGGTAGGGGCTGTAGCAATGGGGGTCACAGAGACAGAACCAAATGCATTCCCTGATTATAAAAGTAATACACCGATGGGATTGAATCTGGCAACCTCCATTCCTCCAACCATGGGCTATTGTCCCGGGATAAATCCCTATAAATTGCAGGAGGAAAACTTACAAAGCTTAGAAAGAGAAATTCAGAAGCGAAATGTGGTAGGAATGAAAATATATTTGGGTTACTACCCTTTTTATGCATACGATGAAGTATATTCCCCCGTATATCGGCTGGCTGCCAAATATAATCAACCGGTTGTGTTCCACACTGGTGATACTTATTCAGAAAGAGGACTATTAAAGTATTCTCATCCATTAACATTAGACGAAGTGGCGGTGTTTAACAGGGATGTGACGTTTGTGATGGCACATTTCGGGGATCCATGGGTATTGGATGGTGCGGAAGTCGTTTATAAAAATAAAAATATGTATGCTGATCTTTCAGGTTTGATTGTTGGCACAAATCAGGAAATAAACCGCCACAAGAAAACGAGATTTCTACAACACCTCTTACATGCATTGGATTATTGCGATCATTACGAAAAATTGATGTTTGGAACAGACTGGCCACTAATTACCGTCGGAGCTTATCTCTCGTTTATAAAAGAAATCATCCCAGAAGACTATCATCAAGCAGTTTTTTATGACACTGCTCTAAAGGTATTCCCACGGTTGCAAGAATTATTATCAGAATAATAGAATAAAATAGGAAAAAAGATAGAGGACAGGGGGAGTTTTTAATGGAGAAAATAGCATGGGTTACAGATAGCACAGCATATTTGGACGAGATGTTGACAAATCATCCTGATGTTTACAGCATTCCAATGGTAGTCTACTTTGAAGAAGAGGAATTTCTTGATGGAGTGACCTTATCTTTAGAGGACTTCTACACAAAACTTGAGCAAAGTAACACTCCACCCAAAACATCGCAACCTTCCGTAGGGGCATTTGTTGAATTGTACAATAAATTGGCAGAATCATATGATCGAATTATTTCCGTGCATTTATCCAGTCATCTGAGCGGGACTGTCTCCTCTAGTACTCAGGCTGGGGATCTAGTGGATATTCCTGTTCACACCATTGATTCTAAGGTCATATCCTTTCCCTTATCTTCGATGGTGAAAAAGGGAATCGAGGCACAAGAAGCAGGGAAATCATATGAAGAGATTATAGAGCATTTAAATGATTTAGCCACGAAATGTGATATATACGTTTTGATAGGCAGTCTAGAACAATTGCACCGAAGCGGACGAATGTCAGGTGTTCAAAAATTACTAGGAAGTCTGCTTCAAATAAAACCGATCATACAAATTAAAGATGGAAAATTAGATGTCGCGGAAAAAGTTCGTACACAGAAGAAGGCGTTATTGAAAATAATCGATTTCTTAGATGAAGCACACGGGAGTTCAACTATAAAAGAACTGTTTGTCCTACACGGAACAAACATAGGGGAAGCGGACGCGCTAGTAGACAACCTGAAAGGAAAATATCCGGATATTCCAATTAATCGCTTTCCATTATCTACTGCCATCGCCGTACATGCTGGAGTTAATACGATCGGCATTTCCTGGTACAACGAATAACAGTCAGCGATATTGAAGGACATATTGGATTTCTTTATGATCAAGGGGATAAGCTCCAATTAAGGTATAACCTATGCTAAGGTATCTGGACAAAGTTTCAGCGCAGCTGCTAGCAGTTGGTTCGGATGGGGCGTGGTCACTCTTAAAAACGGCTACCACTTGATTGGTTAAATAATTGCATCTTATAAGAACAATATGAGTTCCAAACCAGGCAGTTCCAATTTGAGAACCATTCATAATCCGAGGATACATCATTCCTCACTCCTTTCTAGCTAATGTGCACCGTCCGTTAACCCCAGACGTCGCCGTTAGCTTTTTTATTAGATTGGAAAATATATATTACAGTTGATTTCCGTTCCAGGCGCTTCGCTTGCCTGCGGGCGGTCCGTGAGCCTCCTGATATGAACGAAACTGTCAAGGCCCCCACTCTTCTAGGTGTTTTTGTTTTGTTTTTGTGCAACTC
>NZ_JAIVKY010000013.1 GCF_020524325.1 Sutcliffiella horikoshii | reverse complement strand
GTCTGGTAATGATGGCGAAGAGGTCACACCCGTTCCCATACCGAACACGGAAGTTAAGCTCTTCAGCGCCGATGGTAGTTGGGGGATCTCCCCCTGTGAGAGTAGGACGTTGCCAGGCTAGTATTGTTCCACCATAGCTCAGCGGTAGAGCATTCGGCTGTTAACCGAAGGGTCGTAGGTTCGAATCCTACTGGTGGAGCCATGCTTCCATAGCTCAGTTAGGTAGAGCACTTCCATGGTAAGGAAGAGGTCACCGGTTCGAGCCCGGTTGGAAGCTTATACAAAAAAATTGGCCCGTTGGTCAAGCGGTTAAGACACCGCCCTTTCACGGCGGTAACACGGGTTCGAATCCCGTACGGGTCACCAAAGTTTTTTCACGACAGTGAAAATAACTAAGTTTTTTGCGTCAGCAAATAACTGTCCTTAGAAATTAATATTACATTGGAGGATTAGCTCAGCTGGGAGAGCATCTGCCTTACAAGCAGAGGGTCGGCGGTTCGATCCCGTCATCCTCCACCATATCCCTTGGAGGGGTAGCGAAGTGGCTAAACGCGGCGGACTGTAAATCCGCTCCTTCGGGTTCGGCAGTTCGAATCTGCCCCCCTCCACCATTTTAACTTCGAAATGAAAATTCCGGAGTTTTTGTTTGAAGAAATGTATAAACTTCCTGAAATCAGAGATAATAAGTGAAGTTAGTTATTACCGAAGTTTGGGTATGTGGTACATAGAGAAAGAACTATAATTAATGGGCTATAGCCAAGCGGTAAGGCATCGCACTTTGACTGCGACATGCGTTGGTTCGAATCCAGCTAGCCCAGCCAACGTGCCATTAGCTCAGTCGGTAGAGCATCTGACTTTTAATCAGAGGGTCGAAGGTTCGAGTCCTTCATGGCACATAACTTATACAAAAGCTTTATTATAACTACATAAGGGGCCTTAGCTCAGCTGGGAGAGCGCCTGCTTTGCACGCAGGAGGTCAGCGGTTCGATCCCGCTAGGCTCCACTTTCTAATAAAGTATAAGTCATAGACCTTTGGGTTTATGGCTTTTTTGTATGCTCTTTTAGAAGGGGCTTTAGTAAAAGGAAGCACGAAAAGGTTTCTCTTGTAACGTAAGTCTAAGAGGGCCACAAAAGTGAATCGGGCGAAAATAAAATTTTACGGGCGAAAATCACAACTTATCGGGCGAAATGTAAAAATGGCCGCTTATTCTCAGTCTCAGTTTTAGATTACCTAACTCTGCAAGACAGTTTACAGGTTCTATCCACATTATTAATAGTAATAATCCGACTATTCCAAACTGCATATATATTCAAAACTATGTCGAGTTGAGTCATCTTATAGTTTCCCTATACAATAGAAGTAGATTACATAAAGGGGGACACGATTCATGAAGAAAGATATCAGCATTATTGGAGTACCAATGGACTTGGGGCAGACACGTCGCGGAGTGGATATGGGTCCTAGTGCGATTAGATATGCAGGAGTAGTAGAACGTTTAGAAAATTTAACACAGACGATAGAAGATTTGGGAGATATTGAAATTGGCAGTAGAGAAAGAACGGCGAATAGTGAAAGTAATCTTAAAAATTTGAAAGCGGTTGCGGAAGCGAGTGAGAACCTGGCTTCCAAAGTTGATGAAGTACTTACAAATGGCAGGTTTCCTCTTGTTTTCGGTGGAGATCATAGTATTGCGATCGGAACCATTGCTGGCCTTGCGAAGCACTATTCCAACATGGGGGTCATTTGGTATGACGCGCATGGAGATCTGAATACGGGTGAAACATCCCCATCAGGTAATATTCATGGCATGCCGCTTGCAGTGAGCTTAGGTCTTGGTGATTCTACTTTAACGTCCATTGGCGGAGACCATGCTAAAATTAAGCCTGAGAATATTGTTATCATTGGTGCAAGATCACTGGATGAAGGCGAGAAAGTACTAATCAAGGAAAAAGGAATTAAAGTATTTACGATGCATGAGATTGATCGTATGGGTATGGCTGCCGTGATGGAGGAGGCAATTGCTTACTTGAGGGAGCGCCATACAGATGGAGTTCATTTATCCTTGGACCTTGATGGACTAGACCCTCATGATGCACCAGGAGTGGGAACACCGGTACTTGGGGGTATCTCTTATCGCGAAAGCCATTTAGCAATGGAAATGCTTGAGGAAGCAAATATCTTAACTTCAGCTGAATTTGTGGAAGTGAACCCAATTTTAGACGAGCGTAACAAAACAGCCACGGTTGCTGTCGCGTTGATGGGATCTTTGTTTGGGGAAAAACTTTTATAATCATAGAATCTGCTAAACTCCGCTGTCGATTTCCGCAAATGTGTTCGCTTTCCGCGGGGGGACCTTGAGCCTTCTCACAACGCTTCAGGGGTCTCAACATTGTCGCTTCTCCCCCGCAGGAGTCTACGCCTTTTGCTCCAATCACCAGCTAACAATTTCCTATTACAAAAAAACACCAGCAACTAATTAAGAAGTTGCTGGTTTTCGTTTGATTTGTAAGTATAGGTACTGATTTATCAATGAATCAAGCGAGGTGCTCGCATCAATTACTTCCTTAGATTGAAGATGGTTAGTTGAGGAAAGTCGAATCATTTCTTCTCTTTTTCTCTCAATTGCTTCTTGTAAATGGACGGTAGCATGGACGGCCACTATACAACACCCCTTATTCATTAGGCTTCAAAAAAACTAATTAGTAGTTTTTACCCTCTTTTATCCTTTTTCAAACCAATTTCAGTAAATATTTGTTAGAATATATTTTATAAAGAAAAATGAAACCTTTTACGGCGATAGCACGTATTACTAGTCGACCGCCAGACAACGGGGGAACGGAATGGAAGAACTAATCAGAAAAAGAATAAAACAAATAAAAAAAGGCGATCAGGATGCATTTGCGGAAATTGTGGAATTGTTCAAAGACAAGATCTATCAATTGGTCTATCGAATGATCGGCAATTCGCATGAAGCAGAAGACATTGCACAAGAGGCTTTTATACGTGCATATATTAACATCAACAGCTTCGATGTGAATCGCAAATTTTCGACCTGGTTATATCGGATCGCAACAAACCTGACGATTGACCGCATACGCAAAAAGAAGCCGGACTATTATTTAGATGCAGAAGTAGCAGGTACAGAAGGTTTAACGATGTATTCTCAGGTTGCAGCAGATATTGCCTTGCCTGAAGAGGAAGTGGAAACGATGGAGCTGCAAGGAGAAATCCAGCGCCAGATACTGAAGCTTCCAGATAAATACCGATCGGTAATTGTCTTAAAGTACATTGACGAGTTATCATTAATAGAAATCAGTGAGATTCTAGAAGTTCCGGTCGGAACAGTCAAGACTAGAATCCATAGAGGGCGAGAAGCGCTGAGACAGCAATTGCGCCATGTTTAATTCTGGAGGTGTTATAAACAATGAATAAATGTCCGGAACATATCGTCCAGTATATGCATGAGTATTTAGATGGTGATCTAGAAAAAGAACGAGAAAAAGAGCTAAAAGCACATCTCCACGACTGCAAGGAATGCTACCAGCAGTTCCATGAGCTGGAGAAGGCGATTGCCCTTGTGCAAAGCACCTCTCATATATCTGCACCAAATGATTTCACGCAAAGAGTGATGAATAGTTTACCGAAAGAAAAGAAGACCATTGGATGGAATCGCTGGCTGCGTTCCCACCCAATGCTTGTAGCAGCTGCCATTTTCTTTATTTTAATGAGCGGAAGTTTATTTGGAGGTTGGCAGGAAGAAAAGTTTGCATTCACCAACCAGCCCAATCTAGTAGTAGAGGATAATACCGTCATTGTCCCGGAAGGCAAGGTGGTGGATGGGGATGTTGTTGTAAAGAACGGAAACATTCGTGTGGAAGGTGAAGTCAGAGGGAATGTGACAGTCATCAACGGCGAAAATTACCTCGCTTCTGCCGGCCAAGTAACAGGTGAAATTGAAGAAATCGACCAGGCATTTGAATGGATCTGGTACACCATGAAAGACGGCTTCAAAAAAGCTATTAACGTCTTTAATGACTAAGCAATAACTTAGTTGATCGCAGTGGAAGGCGCGAAGACTCCCGCGGGAGGAAGGGACAGGGAAGACCCCACAGGGCGCATGCCCGAGGAGGCATCCGGACCGCCCGCAGGAAAGCGAAGCGCCTGAAACGGAGATCAGCTGTTAAAAGTAATAACCAAACGAGATGCTTGAAACAATTCAAGCATCTTTTTATATTTCAAGGAGATTATAATAATGTTGCAAAACATGAATTAAAAGGCCATTTCTACCTGATTATTAAAAAT
The DNA here is from genome assembly GCF_020524325.1 of Sutcliffiella horikoshii. Classification (GTDB taxonomy): domain Bacteria; phylum Bacillota; class Bacilli; order Bacillales; family Bacillaceae_I; genus Sutcliffiella_A; species Sutcliffiella_A horikoshii_D. The sequence continues at coordinate 84,844 of NZ_JAIVKY010000013.1, read as the reverse complement.
ATGCTATAATAACATGGTTACGGTTTTCGTACTTGATACATAAATCTTGTACTGTTAAAGGAAGTGTGAGGATGCCTTTTGAAATACCTTTTGGGGATATGCCATATTTAAGTTATCTTGCAAATATCATAGATATTTTACTCGTTTGGTTTGTGATCTATAAGCTTATCATGGTCATCCGTGGGACAAAGGCGGTCCAGTTATTAAAAGGAATAACAGTGATTGTCGTGGTAAGAATTCTTAGTAACTTTTTAGGATTCAGTACCTTACAATGGCTGATGGACCAAGCTTTGACATGGGGATTCCTGGCGATTATCATTATTTTTCAGCCAGAGCTTCGTCGCGCCTTGGAGCAATTGGGTAGAGGGAAATTGTTTTCAAGAAGCGGTATAGATGATGAGGAAGAGCATGCCAAAATGATTGAAGCAGTCGTTAAATCCGTGCAATACATGGCTAAGCGTCGTATTGGAGCGTTGATTTCGATTGAAAGAGAGACCGGGATGGGTGATTACATAGAGACGGGTATTCCGTTGCATGCAAAAGTTTCATCCGAGCTCTTAATTAATATTTTTATTCCAAATACACCACTTCATGATGGAGCGGTTATTTTGCAGAAGAGCCAAGTATCTGCAGCAGCTTGTTACCTTCCATTGTCTGAGAGCCCTTTTATTTCAAAGGAACTGGGTACAAGGCACAGAGCAGCCCTTGGAATAAGTGAAGTAACGGATAGTATCACCATTATCGTATCAGAGGAGACTGGGAGTATATCTGTTACGAAGAACGGTGAATTGCACCGAGATCTTGAACCTGAATTATTCAGCGAGCTATTAAAGAAGGAATTGGATACAAGTGTGAAAACCACTACATCGAATCGCTGGCAGTGGAGGGGGCAGAAGGATGGATAAGTTTATCAATAACCGTTGGGTGATGAAAATTATCGCATTGTTATTGGCCTTTATGCTATACATGTCAGTCAGCATCGAGAATAGTTCCACTCAGCAGGCAGACTCTCCCCCTTCTCCTTTTTCCGGGTCTACGGATGTGCAAACTGTGACGGATGTTCCGGTTGAAACGTTTTATGACCGGGAGAACCTGGTGGTATCCGGTGTTCCACAAAGTGTTACGGTTACACTTGAGGGTCCGACAGCATCTGTAAAACCGACAGCCTTGCAGAAGGATTTCGAAATTATTGCAGATCTTTCTAATTTAGGTATCGGAACTCACGAAGTAACGTTGGAGTCTCGGAATCTTTCTGACAGATTAGAAGTGAGAATTGAACCATCAGTAGCTTCCGTTACCATCCATGAAAGGATCTCAGAGGATTTCCCAGTGGACGTTGATTTTATTAACAGAGGCCAAATGGAAGAAGGGTATCAGGCAGAACAACCAATTGTAAAGCCTAATATAGTAAAAGTAACAGGATCTAGTGAATTAATTGAAAGTATCGCATTGGTAAAAGCACGTGTGGATCTTAAGGGCGTCAATGAGTCTATTGAGCAACAGTCGCGTGTGACAGTCTACGACAGAGAAGGAAACACGTTAAATGTGGAAATTGACCCTCCGGTGGTAGATGTGAATGTTCCGATTACCAGTCCTTTTAAATCAGTTCCGTTGAAAATAAATCGCAAAGGGTCATTAAAAGAAGACCTGAGTATTACCAAGATAGAAGCAGTACCGAATGAAGTAACAGTCTATGGTCCGAAGAGCGCCATTGACAAGTTGGAATTCATTGATAATATAGAGTTGGATTTGACGGAGATTACAGAGAGTACAACCATTGAAGTTGATGTACCAGTACCGGATGGCGTGAAACGCGTTGTACCGGAGAAGGTGAAGATTAACGTGGAAGTGGAAAAAGAAGAACAAAAGACGTTTACAAATGTCCCTATACAACAAATCGGACTGTCAGAAGGTTTGGAAATAGAGTTCATTGAACCGGAAACCGGCGTAATGGATCTTACCGTACTCGGTGCACCAAGTATCCTAGATGGCGTCAAAAGTTCCGATATGGAAATGTATATTAACGTAACCGATTTGACCGCTGGGGACCATGAAGCCCCTCTTGAAATAAACGGTCCACAAAACGTTTCGTGGGACCTGCCAAAAAGAAATGTAAAGTTTAGATTAATAGAAGAAACTAATGAGTAGTAAAAGGAGAGATTTACGAAATGGGTAAATATTTTGGTACGGATGGAGTACGCGGTGTAGCGAACTCAGAATTAACACCTGAATTGGCTTTTAAAGTGGGACGTTTGGGAGGATATGTGTTAACAAAGGACCAAACTCGTCCGAAAGTGCTGATTGGGCGTGACACGCGTATTTCAGGACACATGCTTGAAGGAGCGCTAGTGGCAGGATTACTTTCCATTGGTGCAGAAGTCATGCGCTTAGGTGTGATCTCGACTCCTGGTGTGGCTTACCTGACAAAAGCATTGGGTGCCCAAGCTGGTGTAATGATCTCTGCTTCTCATAACCCGGTTGCAGACAACGGAATCAAGTTTTTCGGTCCAGACGGATTCAAACTGTCTGACGATCAGGAAGCGGAAATCGAAGCATTGATGGACGAAGAGATAGATAGCCTACCACGTCCGGTCGGTGCTGACCTTGGACAAGTGAACGACTATTTTGAAGGTGGACAAAAATACCTTCAGTTCCTAAAACAAACGGTGGACGAGGATTTCTCTGGCATTCATATTGCCTTGGATTGCGCACATGGTGCGACATCTTCTCATGCAACACATCTTTTTGCAGATCTTGAGGCGGACATCTCCACGATGGGTTCTTCTCCGAATGGATTAAACATCAATGACGGCGTTGGTTCTACTCACCCTGAGGCTCTTGCACAATTAGTGCTTGAAAAAGGTGCAGACATTGGTCTTGCATTTGATGGCGACGGAGACCGCATCATTGCAGTCGATGAAAAAGGACAAATCGTCGACGGAGACCAAATCATGTTTATCTGTGCAAAATACTTAAGCGAACAAGGTCGTCTTCGCCATAACACAGTAGTATCCACTGTCATGAGTAACCTAGGTTTCTACAAAGCATTAGAAGCTAGCAATGTAGAAACTAAACAAACAGCAGTAGGTGACCGTTATGTAGTAGAAGAGATGAAAAACGGCAACTACCTTCTTGGTGGAGAGCAATCCGGCCACATCATCTTCCTTGACTACAACACAACAGGAGACGGCATGCTAACAGGCCTTCAGCTTGTGAACATTATGAAGTTAACAAAAAAGAGCCTGTCTGAGCTTGCTGGCGAAATGACCAAGTTTCCTCAGCTTCTTGTGAACATAAGAGTAACGGACAAGCACCGTGTAACAGAGAACGAGAAAGTGAAAGCTGTCATTGAAGAAGTTGAAGCGGAAATGAACGGCAACGGCCGCATCCTTGTGCGCCCTTCCGGTACAGAGCCACTTGTACGTGTCATGGCCGAAGCACCAACTCAAGAGCAATGCGATGAGTACGTAGAACGTATCGCAGCAGTTGTGCGCGCGGAAATGGGCACGGAATAAACGTTGGATTGAACGAGAAAGATATGCATATACCGCACTCATGAAGCGGTGGATGCATATCTTTTTTATATGGTGTGGGAATTTTGGTTAGCATTGATGCTGACTTGTAAACGTTTAGTTCATACTATCGATGTGGGGAGAGGTTGAAGCTGGGGCATGCATGCACTGGAATTTGTAAATGTCCGAAGTTTTGCCGTTTTTGACCGAAGTTTCGGCAAAGTTGACCAAATATTTTACGATTTTGACCGAAGTTTGGACATAATTGTCCGAACGTAATTTTGAAATGTCCAAACATCATAAATTTTTGACCGAACAGTTCCTATTAATGTCCGAACCCACCCCAAAAACCTTGCGGAAGTGTCCGAACCGTATGTAAAAGTGTCTGAATGCTTTTTTAACCAATCAAAAAGCGGTGTATTTGCTCAATTTAGCCACCAAAATTGTCATTTTCCGTCTAATGTCTAATCCAACACCTGAGCTAACTCACTAACCGAACACACTAGCTTCATAAGTCAAAATGCCCCCAGCTTTGCAGTAATTGGAAATAATCCACATAATTGTTGACGAATTGGGGTATGGAAGGTAAGATATTATTTGTTGCTATTCAAGAATGGAAAGGAGCATCAAAGCTACACAACAAATAACTAGATACACAAAGCGCCTGAACTAAGCGACGGACGAAACAATGCTTAGTTGACGAGGAGGAGGTTTATCGATCTATCGGCGGATGCCTCCCGGTTGCCAATCACAACCGACTCAGGAACAGTTTAAAGCATAAAGGCAACTTTATGTACAAAGACTGTTACTATGATTACCAAATTATTTTATAGGTAATGTGGGGGCAAGACTGTCCCCTTACTATGGTGTGCTTTCTTGTCCCTGCAACTCTAGGGAGGAAACTATTTATGTGCGGAATCGTAGGATATATCGGAACACAGGATACAAAGGAAATTCTATTAAAAGGTCTAGAAAAACTTGAATACCGTGGATATGACTCTGCTGGTATCGCTGTTATGAACGACAACGGCGTACACGTATTCAAGGAAAAAGGCCGTATTGCAGACCTTCGCGGAGTAGTGGACAATGACGTTTTAGCATCAACTGGAATCGGTCACACTCGCTGGGCAACTCACGGTGTACCAAGTAAAGTAAATGCGCATCCACACCAAAGCACGTCTGGTCGCTTTACACTTGTACACAACGGAGTGATCGAGAACTATTCACAACTTAAACGCGAACACTTACAAGGCGTAGAACTAGTAAGTGAAACAGATACAGAAGTAGTTGTACAAATCATCGAGAAATTTGCAAACGAAGGACAGCATGTGGAAGAAGCGATGCGTCGCACTCTTTCCATCCTTAAAGGTTCTTACGCGATTGCTTTATTGGACAACGAAGATCCAGAAACAATCTATGTTGGAAAAAACAAGAGCCCTCTATTGGTTGGAGTAGGCAAAGGTGACTTCAACGTAGTGGCAAGTGACGCAATGGCGATGATCCAAGTGACGGATCAATTCGTTGAGCTGATGGACAAAGAGATGGTTATCGTGAAGAAAGAAGCGGTAACAATTAAAAAGCTAAACGGTGAAATCATTGAGCGCGCGCCATACACTGCTGAACTTGATGCAAGTGATATCGAAAAAGGCACATACCCACATTACATGTTAAAAGAAATCGATGAGCAACCATTAGTAATTCGTAAGCTCATCCAAAAATACCAAAACGAAAACGGCGAGTTAACGATTGACGCTGACATCATCAATGCTGTTAACCAATCTGACCGCATCTACATCGTAGCAGCAGGAACAAGCTACCACGCAGGTCTTGTTGGAGCGCAAATGATTGAAAAGCTTGCGAAAGTACCTGTAGAAGTACACGTAGCAAGTGAGTTCAACTACAACATGCCAATTTTATCTGAAAAGCCGCTATTCATCTTCATCTCTCAAAGTGGAGAAACAGCGGACAGCCGAGCAGTACTTGTACAGGTAAAAGAGCTTGGTTACCCGGCACTTACTGTTACAAACGTACAAGGATCTACACTATCTCGTGAAGCAGATTTCACATTGCTACTTCACGCAGGACCTGAGATTGCAGTAGCTTCTACAAAAGCTTACACAGCACAACTTGGCGTTCTGTCCATTTTCGCTGCAGTACTAGCGGAATCGAAAGGACACAAGCTAGAATTCGACCTAGTGCAAGATCTAGGTATCGTTGCAAACGCAATGGAAGTTCTATGTGATGCAAAAGAAGAGCTTGAAGACATCGCTCGCAAATTCTTGGCAACTACAAGAAACTGCTTCTTCATCGGCCGTACAATGGACTATTATGTAGGTCTTGAAGGTGCATTGAAACTAAAAGAAATCTCCTACATCCAAGCAGAAGGATTCGCTGGAGGAGAATTGAAGCACGGAACAATCGCCCTAATCGAAAATGGTACACCAGTTATCGCCATCTCCACACAAGAACAAGTGGACTTATCCATCCGCGGTAACGTGAAAGAGGTAGTAGCACGTGGTGCGAATCCTTGTATCATCTCCATGAAAGGCCTAGAAACAGAAGAAGACAGCTTCGTTGTACCACCAGTAAACGAACTGCTATCTCCACTAGTTTCTGTTATTCCGTTGCAGTTGATCTCTTACTACGCAGCACTTCACAGAGATTGTGACGTAGATAAGCCACGTAACCTTGCGAAGAGCGTTACGGTGGAATAATAAGACATTAAAAAGACTCAACCGTGTTCACCGACATTATTGTTAGTAACTATACAATAATGTCGGTAACTAAACATAATAGTAAGTAACTGGACAACAATGTTGGTAACTAGGTAACAAATTTTTTATAAAGAAATATCTTTTAGAATAGATTTTTGGAAACTAAGTAAAATAAGAATGATTTGTTTTGATTAGATCATTTTTCTATAACACACTTATTAAAGGTGATAAATATGTTAGTACCAAAAATCAAAATATTAATTCTTAAATTTTTAAAACCCCTGCTTAATGCGGGGGTTTTTATTTTTGCCTTAGAGTCTAAATACCGACTCTATATATAGAGTCTATATTCTCTTCAACATACTATGCGAAAGTGAGACGAAAAAATGAATCGTGGTCAAAGAATAAAAAAATTTCAAGAAAATAGAATTAGAGATGGCCGGGGACATGGAACTGGTAAAGATTACGAACCGTTTATTCAAGTTCATGATAATAAGGTTGCTTCGGAAGGATGGGTTACACGTCATTTAGGTTGGAAAACTAACAGAATCCATCATACATTATCCGAACATGAGAGGAGGTACCTTTATTACCTAGAATGGTTAGAGGAAGTCGTTGATATTAGAGAACAATTCCCCCTTCTTCCACTTAGTAGGACAGAAGAAATCGCTGAACAATTAGGGATTAAGCATGCAAATATTGACGGTGTACCAGTGGTTATGACTACCGATTTCGTTATTACATTAAAAACTTCTAATGGATTAATTGACTTGGTTCGAACGGTAAAGCCTGTATCTAAATTATCTAAGCGGACATTAGAGTTGTTTGAGATTGAGAGGCGATACTTTGCAGAACAGGATATAAATTGGGGGATAATTTTGGATAGTAAATTACCCAAAACGTTAATTTCTAATGTGGAATGGATGTATGAAGCTAGATATCTTAGTACAAGACCAACAGTAGATGAAGAACTAATTGATCTTATTGGTGAATCGCTCTTTCTGAAAATTATCAATGATGATGGGGAAACTGCGATTAGCAAATTGTGTCTAAGGTGTGATAGTGAGTTTGGAATAGATAGTGGAACAAGTATGTTTATATTGAAACACATGCTTTCGACAAAAAAATGGGGAACCAATATGAATATGGTAATAAAGGATTCCCATCCATTAATTATATTTAACTTGGAAAAGCAAAGAGAATCAATAAATAAAAATATAGGTTAGTAAGGAGACTTCAGAAATGTTAATTGTAGAAAATAGTATAATTGAACTTTTAAATTTTGAAACTGAAACGGAACAACCTATTCTATTGAGAGTTCTTTGGATTAGTCCTGATGGAATAGACATTATTGTAGTAAACATAACTGATCATAAAAAAATGAAGTTTCCTTACTCACTTGAATTTAACCAATTATTAAGTGAAATTCATGAGAATAGAGCAAGAGTACTTGAAATAGAACCAGATACAAGGTTGATTTCACCTGATGAAAACTACTTAAAGAAATATGGTGCACAAAGAGATAGCAACTGGTTAATTATCAAGAATATTGCAAATATAGAACCCGATATCTATCTTCCAAAATTAAGAGGGAAATTAATACACAAGACTGTAGAAGAAACAGGGAAGTCCAAAAAAGAATTATATAGACTTCTTAAAAGATACTGGTTTTATGGTAAAACAAAAAACGCTTTGTTGCGAAACTACTTTGATTGCGGTGCACCAGGGGAACCAAGAAATTTCACAAAGAAACCAGGACCAAAATCAGCAGATGGAAATGATTACATTGTGAAAGATTATGATAAACAAATATTTAAGAAAGCAATTAAAAAATTTCATATAGAAAGGAAAATGGACCTGACAGCAACTCATCAACATATGTGCGAGGAACATTATAATGCAGGGTATTACCGTAAAAATGGTGTTATGGTCCCTATAATAGAACCTCAAAAAGTACCAACTTTACGACAGTTCTCCTACTGGTATCACAATGAATACACACTAGGAATACAGTATGCCAATAGACATGGAAGAAGGAAATCTGAAATGGATGTAAGGCCATTACAAGGTGATGCAACAGAACGGGCGAAAGGTGTAGGTTTCTTGTATGAAATAGATTCTACTCCAGCAGATATTATATTGGTGGCAAATGATAGAAAGACAACTATTGGTACACCTACACTTTATATAGTAAAGGATGTGTATAGTCGTATGGTTGTAGGGTTTCATGCTAGCTTATTACATGCTTCCAAAATAGAACAGATGGTTGCATTAGAAAATTCCGCTAGTGATAAAGTCGAATTTTGTCGGCGATATGGTATTAAGATAGAAGAAAGCGATTGGCCTTGCAAGTATTTACCAAAGTTTTTAGTGGGGGATCGAGGAGAGTTAAAGGGGAAATGGACAGAAAATCTAGTAAATATAAATGTTGATGTTGCTAATGCCCCCTCTTATCGAGGTGATTTGAAACCATTTGTGGAACAGCACTTTCGTATAACCAATAAAAAAATAAGAGAACAGCTTTCCCATGCAGGGGCAAAGCCTGCAAAACTAAGGGAAAGAGGCGAGTTTGACCCAACACGAAATGCGGCTTTGACCATATATGAGTTTACCCAATTTATGATACTACAAATTATAGCCTTTAATAAGAGCGCCCTTAATAAAGAATATTTTGTTACAAAGGAAATGTTTGAGGATGAAGTGGAGTTAACTCCACTCGCAGTTTGGAATTGGGGGAAAAGAAAAAATCTACTACATGAGGTTAGACGTGATTTACTTCGTTATAACCTATTACCCAAAGAAAGCGTTCCTGTTACTAGACATGGAATTAAATTTGCAAATATGTATTACACTTGTGAAATTGCAATAAAGGAAGGTTGGTTTGAGGAAAAGTGTATAGAAGGTCAAGATACCATTACTATTTGTTATGATCCTCGTAATGTAAGTAGTATTTTTATTCGTTTAAAAAATGGGCGTATAGAGAAATGCTATCTTACTGCGAAGTATAAAGATTATGATGGTCTACATCTAGAAGAGGTCAAAGAAATTATGAAATATAAAAGAAACCAAATCAAAATAAAAGAAAGGGAAGAAAAACAACATTTAGCAGAATTTCATGCATTTTCAGAAAATCTAGCTGACGAGGCTATTGCAACTACAAAAGAAACAACATCTGAGTTGAGTTTTTACGAGCGTCAAAAGAATAAAAGAGAGAATAAGAAGCAGGAGGGCAAATCAATAGGTAGCCAAAATGCATGGACTGCAATAAACCATACAAATAAAGATAGTAAAAACAACATTTCAAGAGAAGTGATAGAATTTCCAAGTGGTAAAGAGGTAGTCAAAGCTGATGAGAATTCTAAAATTCAACAAGTCTTTACTAAGAAAAATAAAGCAAGGAGAAGAAGTAATGAATCTTTGGAATGAAGGGCAACAAAACCTTAAGGGAATCCATTGTATGGCAACATATAAAAGTCAAATTGTACCGGAAAACCAAGGGAACCCGTTTATTGAAGCTATTCCTAACCGAGTAGATATAGATGGATTTTATGATAGGCTTCATTCCGTTCCCAAGTTTGAAGAAGGTTTCTTGGAATTGGATATTGAAGATCGTTTAGAATTGGTACAACAAATAAAACCGAGTTTCTGGACTCCTTTACCAGCTCATTATGAAAAGTACAGAGGTTTATACAACATGATAAAGATTGGCTATCAATCAAGAAACCCGCTTAATGCTGTGTATAATCGTCAGTTTGCTATCGGGTGGGACAAGATACTTGAAAAAGGAATAGATGAGAAAGGTAGTAATTTAGCAGGTAATATTCAAACAGCTCAAAGTCTTGCGGAAATCGGGTTAAGTGGAATGGGAAAAAGTAAGATTTATGAACGAATATTAAACAATCTATTCCCACAAGTTATTCATCACCGTGATTATAAAGGAAAGAAATTACTTATGACACAAGTAGTTTGGTTAAAAATTGAATGTCCAAGTGGGAAATCACTGGGAGCATTAGAAATTTCTATTCTGCTGTAGATGACTTATTAGGTAGTAACTTTTATGAAAAGTTTGGAGAAAAAGGAGGAACTATTGATAATTTGGCTAAGCGTATGGTCAAAGTTGCTGCTCAGATAAATCTAGGTGTATTGATTATTGATGAGATACAAAACGTACATAAGGCTCATTCTGGCGGGGATGAGCGGATGATTAACTTCTTCACCGAATTAGTAAATACCATAGGAATACCTACAATAGTTATAGGTACATTTAAAGCAATGTACCTATTTAAAAAATCATTAGCTAACGCTCGTCGAGGTGTTCCAGATACATTCAGTGAAAATATTACAAGCTTTATGTTAGAAGATAGTTGGGAATGGGGTGAGTTTATCGATGCTCTTTGGGATTTACAATACACTAAAAAATATACACCACTTTCAGATGATTTAAAAAAGGTTATGTATTATTACACTTTAGGAATACCAGATATAGCAATAAAATTATTCATGCATTTACAATCAAAAGCAATACTGAATGAAAACACAGAAATAATCACACCTTCACTTCTAAATGAAGTTGCATCAAAAAGCCTTAGACTGCTATTTCCTCTCTTTGAAAAAATAAGAAAGGGAGGGGGGAGTTATTCCGATTTGGAGAGTATAGAAGATGTTGAACCAGAATGGGAAGAGTTTAATGATTATATAAAGCAAGCTGCTTTCAAAATTAATCTCTATGGAAAAATTAAAAAAAACCATTCAAGAGCTCAACAACTGAGAAGTAAAGAACAAATTTTAGAGGAATTGATTAGTTTTGCTACAAATCTTACCCCTACTCTAGAAGTGGCTGAATCGTTGGCTTATCAGGTATATAATGCAAGCGAGGGAATGGGAGAAGAACAACACATGTTTGCTCAATTAGCTCAACTAGCATTAAAAACAACTACTCCTTTTTCCTCTGAAGAAAAAGGAGAAAATAATTTAGATAATAAAAAAAAGAGAACAAGAAAAATTAAACCTATCCTTGAAGAATGTGATATTAGATATATTGTGAAACAAGGTTATAAAAATAATTTGTCTACAGAGGAAGCATTAGAAAAGGCAAATCTAGCAGTAGACTGTGATGAACTTCTTAAATATATCTAAGCATCGGGAGGCTATATGAATAAGTTATTGTTTTTTCCTACCCCTTATCCGGATGAAGATTTTCGTAGTGTTGTATATAGATATCATGTTCGGTCTGGTAATTCGGATTTTAAACAAACAAAAATAGAGCTTTTTAATCTAAATTCTGAAAAAGTAAGTACAATTCCCAGAAATATTTCATTCTTACTTAATAAAATGCCTTATGGGAATTTTTATAATAAAGAGTATATTCTTGCTTTAACATGGTTTCCTTTTCTCAGGGCATTTTTACCTGAGGATAGATTAATTAACGTGAATGAAGATATAATGTATGGAAAAACCGGCTCTTACAATTACGCTAATAGAATAGATATACAAAAACATTTTCCTTTAGTAAACAAAGTAATTAATTATTGTCCTATATGTATAAAAGAGGATTTTGAAAAATATGGAGAAGCATATATTCACTTACACCATCAATTATCCTTTATAAACTTTTGTCCTCTCCATCATGTAAACCTTATTGAAAAATGTTTAGAGTGTGGAAAATACTTTACTAATAAATATGCAAGTTCCTTAACTATAAAGCCGTGTTGTGATTATTCATGTATTAAGAAAGTCAAAATAGATACCATTTTTAATTTTAAACTTAAGTTACTATCGGAAGTAAAATATTTTAAACAGTACAATAGGATGGATAGTCAGAAATTATTTGCCAAAATATTATTGCTTCTTGGCAATAAAAATTATATTAGTAATAAAGGGGTTATAGATAAGACCAAACTAATTGAAGATTTATTTGAAAAGTATCATGAAGATTGTTTATTCTCATTAGGTATAGAAAGAGAGACTTTAACCTCCAAATTCTTAAATCCCCAATACATGGCAAATTTCTCAATAATTTATATTCTGTTAATGTGCTATTTGGCTGGGACTGTCGAGAACTTCTTAAAAAACAAGGATACAAGCTCCTTACCTTTTGGATCAGAGCCGTGGCCATGCCATAATACCGTTTGTCCTACATATAACAAAAAAGAAAAGCCAAAGGTCAATTGTAGAAGAACCTTTTTAGATAATACTACTATTGGCAGCTTTACTTGTAATATTTGTGGTTTTAAATATACAAGGAAATATTACGACGGTATTAGTGATAGTGATGGGAAGAAATACAATGTAACTAATATGGGGGAGCTTTGGAGAAATAAAGTAATTAAACTATATCTCGAAGGAAGTAATGTTAGAAAGATTGCGGAGATACTGAATTCTAAACATTCCACAGTAGCCAGATTAGTTAGAAATCTTAAAAAGACAAATTTAGCATATAGGGAATGTGCTCCTACTGATTTACCTGACACTTCATTGTTAGTCGCAAGTGTTTCCCGAGATAAGCGTAGAGAAAAATATAGAGCAAAAATTATGCGTTTGAAAGATTTATATCCTAAGATTACTAGAGTTGCAATTAAAAAGATTGCTAATAAAGAGTATAGTTGGCTTTACAAGAGGGACTTGAAATGGCTAAATGACAATATTCCTCCAGTCCGTGAGAGATTAAATTTTGCACATTTGGATAAGCAATTACAACACAAAATTAAGGAAGCTACTAGAAGTGCATATAATTCCAATCCCCCATCCAGAATAAGAAAAGGTACAATATTAAGAAATCTAGACCTAAAAGATAGAAATCAAATTGTTAGTCATAAAGAGAAATTACCTAAAACTTATTCTGAATTGGAGTCTTCAATAGAAACTATTGAGGAGTATCAAATACGTCATGTTCCTAGTATTTACTTACAATTAAAGTCATCAGGTTATATAAATGTTACTGTGGATAGTATACTAGCTTTTCGTAGGTCATACAGGAAATGTTCAAATGAAACAAAAAAAAGAATCGAGGAAGTTTTAGAGAAGTTACGAACAAGTGAACAGAAGATGACTAATAACGGGCTCCTGGAGAGAAGTAAGTATTTGAAAGAGGAATAGGAGCTCTAATTTAGAGAATGTTAATTCTGGATTTTCATGATAAGTTTGGTCGAAATATAAACCTTATAATAATTCCGATAGTATGATTTAGGCTAGGAAAAACGAAAGGTGTACTGCGTGCATATTTATGCTTCTATAGTTAGAGAGGACTCATATTAGATAGGAGATGAGATATTTGAATCTAAGTAGAAACGACCTTTGTACATATGGAAGTGGTAATAAATATAAGAAATGCTGTTTGAATTGGCGCCAAAACTGGGGGGTAGGTATTGATAATTATGAGTGTGAGCAGCAAGTTAAAGAAATTATTAGAGGTGCTTTTGATTTTATAGCTGAGTATGATTATCAAGGGGGTTGTCATTTAGTTTCTGCAATTGTGCATATCCTGCTAACTGAGAAAGGTTATAATCCAGTTATAAGACTTGGTGAAGTTCAAGTTGAGGATTATATTTTTGACCATTCATGGATTGAGTTAGATGGTGAAATTATAGATGTTGCTATAATGAATACACTACAAGATGGCTTTAAATTTCCACCTGTACTCTATGGCAAGTCAGTAGCGACAGGAAAGCAAGTAGAATATCAATATGGAGTATCGCCACATATAGATGCTACTGCTCAGTTAGTTATAGGCAAATCTTTAGGTCAATATATAACGGAAGGTGTATCACATGGCTCACTTGAGATAATGAAACTGATTGCTGAACACTCAAGTGTTGTACTTGATAATATTGATGATATTGTTAGAAAATATTTTAGTACCTATAGACTGAAGTCTGTTACCCAGTCAGTTTAAAACAGGTGTTAGTGTTTAAGAAAGTGGTTGCATTGGCAATCCTTTTCTTTTTGACTAAATGAGGACAGTAGAGAAAATTACTTTGAAACAATTTATGTAATGAAATAATTATTTTTTGGTTTTATGAAAAGATAACCTCGATTACACCTGGTTATGTTTTGGTGAGGCATTTCAGCTTTAAGTATAGTAAAGCAATTATAATGCATTATGGGATAGTAAAAATAAAGACTATTAAGCAATTAAAGGATTTAATATCGTATTACTTTGAGTGATAGTTTGTGAAAGGGGAATTTTTTTGTTAGCTAATTATGGTATAACACTTGAATTACTAGATATTAATGATGATAGTATTATTTTAAAATTAACAAAGAATACATTTTTCAAGGTATTGAATGGAGCAATAAATTATAATTGGGAACCTCAATCTGGAGATCTTTTTTTGGAAATAAACGTATATGGGGAAAGTGAAGATGAAGCAGAAAATAAAATTTTTGATATTATCAACTTCTTATCTTTCTTATATGGATATGATTTATTAGCTATCAATAACCTAAAAGATATTTATGAATTTTCTACACCTATTGAGATAGAACATGTTACAAATTCAAATAGGAATTTTCAAAAATTAAAAATTGTTGAAGCAGCATTTAATGATCTTAAGAATGAGGATCAGAAGAAAGTAACCAATTCTATAAAGTACTTTGCTCGGGGTATAAGATTAACCGATTTAGAGTTATATGAAGAGGCATATTTAACATTCTATAAAGCAATAGAATTGATTGTCAATCATTTATACACAAAAGTTTATGCTCATCAATTTGAACAAGAAATAGAAAATATTATGAATATCTTTTTGAAAAATACTTTTAATGAATCTTATCAGGGAAAAAATAACGATGTTGAAATTTATAAATCTATTCATAAGTCCTTGTTAGGAGCAGTTACAGCTCGAAGGAAATTAATTAAAGTAATATCTCATCTAGATATTTCCGAACTGGAGAAAGAAGCCGGGAAAGTAGTTCAAAAAAGAAATAAAATTGCAGCCCACGCTAATACAAAAAATAATGTGTTAGATATCAATGATGTAATGCAATGTGGGCATTTGGCAAGCAGAATCATATCAGGATACTTGCTAGGAAAAAAATATAACCAAGCTTTTCTTAATGGTGAAAAGAAATAGGTGAAATAATACATCCCACTCAATTAAACCAATTGACTACCAACACAATAAACAAATAACGAGTAGATCCTTTTAATAAATGATCTACTCATTTTCGTTTATCCACACACATGAATTCTATTCGAAAACGGTTATTTGCAAAATATTTGAGATCAAAGGAAAAGGACTGGGATCCTAGATTCAAGTATCAAGATCCTATAAATATCTTCATTCGTTTTGTACCTGAAACTGTAGTAGTTAGGGATCAAACATATAACGTTAATAGATAATATTCAACGGGTGCTTTCCAGGAACAAGGATGAGCGCCTATTTATTATTTTAGGGCCAGATTAGTGAATAAAAATAAAAACAGTAAATGGGTATTTATGTTAAAATTATAAGAGGTTGTGAAAGAGTGTAAATAAAAGTCACCAACCTTTAATTCTAGTATTAAGCAAGAGTTAATTTTGGGATAAAGCAATAGATGAGTAAATCTTATACAAATGAGGCTTTAATATGTTTATTGAGCAAGAGGAGGAATAAAATGACAACCATCCCAACACCAAGTACTGTTAAAAGATTATTTGCTGTTTCAGGAAACAGATGTGCATTTCCGAAATGTATAAATAAATTGATTGAAGAAGAAAAAGTAACTGGTAGAATTTGACACATTAAAGCCAGGTCTGAAAAAGGACCAAGATATGATCCAAATCAGAGTAATGATGAGAGGCGAGGATTTGATAATCTCATATTAATGTGTCCGATACATCATGACGTAATAGACAGTGATGAAGAATCTTATACAGTTGAAAAGTTAATTGAGTTAAAGAAGAAACACGAAGAAGGCAACAACGAAAGTAATGATTATGACGTAGGTATGGAAATTGTAAATCAACTATTAATTAATATGAATATTAAAACAAAAATTGAAATTAAAAATGAATACCAAAACAATGGTCAGCTTGCAAATATTATTGTAAATTACTTAGTACCTGATATACCTATAAAAAGTACAAAAGTAAGTTGTCGTATGTTATTAAACAATTTAGAAATTAATATTAATGAACTAAAAGGTAGAAACCAAGTGAGAGGAATAATTATGGCACCTCTTTACATACCATTGAACTGGGAAAAATTATATGAAGATGTTTCTGATTATTTAAACATAGATGACTCCGCTACATTATTGACATTTTATCAAAATATAACTTCTTTCAACGATTTACTAAAAAGTGCAGAAAATTATTTTAGAGAAAGAAAAATAAAGATGGGAATGCCAATGATAGATTATGGTGTCAATAAATTAACTAGAGCCTATGAAGGACATATAGAATTAATATTAAATTCTAATTTAGATTCACTTATTGAAAGATTAAAAGTATTGGCTGAATAATATAATCCACATCAAAAGGATTTGTTTATTTTGGTATTCTAGTCATTCATTTTATTTTTCGAGTCTTTCATTATGTAGGAGAGTTTGCTGAACCAGCTGCCGCCCCCTTCAACTATGCCAGTAAATTTTAGTATCTTCAGTTAACGGGCATTTAGTTGAAGAATGAATTTTTCATTTGTTCCACAAACGGGCCATTTAGTGGAGTACAAGGTAGGAATATTTTGTGGGGAAGTCGAAGTTGTTGTTTGGAAGGAATTTGTAACTTTTTAATAGTATGATCTACGAAGATGACCGAATAATAAATTTTTACACATAAGGAGATGAGACTATGGCAAAAAACAAATTACTAAGAATGGACAATGTCGGCATCGTTGTAGAATCCCTTGATGAAGCAATCTCTTTCTTCGAGGAGATTGGCTTGAACCTCGAAGGGCGAGCCACTGTCGAAGGTGAATGGGCTGGTCGCGTAACCGGATTGGGTTCTCAGTGCGTAGAGATTGCTATGATGGTTACCCCAGATGGCCACAGCCGACTTGAACTTTCGCAATTTCTCACCCCACCTACTATATCAGATCACCGGACTGCTCCTATAAACGCCCTCGGTTATCTACGCGTTATGTTCACCGTTGAAGACATTGACGAAATGGTATCCAGACTCACTAAGTATGGTGCTCAGCTTGTTGGCGAAGTGGTTCAGTACGAGGACTCGTATCGACTCTGCTACATTCGTGGAATAGAAGGACTTCTAATCGGTTTGGCGGAACAACTCGGTAACAAATAAGTAAGTGACGTTTTATAAAAAGCCTTTACTGAAACATATATATTACTGAAGTAAAAATATTTAAAGAAAATTCTTATTCAAAAAACTCCCGATTCTTGAATAAGGGTCAGCGCTCATTTTCCTTTTTAGGGCGAGGTTGTTGAAATCAAGCCCCTCAAAGATTGAGGGGCTTGATTTTTGGTTTTCTTGAGTCATGACTTTATAGATTTTAAGGATTAATCGTATATTACATTTTTTCCTTCTTCAGCTAACTTTTTTAGTGATGTAAGCATATGATTTATTTCTTCATCGGAATGTCTTTCCCATGAACTTAATTCAGCTACTATTTTCAAAGGAGATTTAGACCTATAAGAACGTGTTGGGTTTCCAGGAAATCTTTTGTTAGTTAAGTTCGGATCATTTTCAAAGTCACCTAATGGTTCTACAATATAAATTCTCTCTTTTGATTTAGATCTTGCTAATTCAGCACCCCATTTAGCAGCATTTAATGTTGCAGTAAAATATATATAGTTAGATTTTTTATCTTGGTAATTTGATAAGTGTTGTGGCTCTAATAAATCTCCAATTTTCAGTTCTGCTTTAGTGCCATGGAAAAAAGGACCATTATCTAAGACATCTTTCTTGTCATTCATATTGATACACCCCTTATATCTTTAGATTTATGTATAACAGTATAGTGTAGGGATTTTAAAAAGTGTAGTCTATAAAACGTTAATAAATAATATTATAATGTAAGTAGAGGGAATGATACTGAACGATAATTACCCAATATTTACATTTTATTAACAATCAATATTTTTGGTTGTTTGTAGTCCCTATGAACTGACATATGGTTTTGTATTAAAACAGTGAAATTAAACAAAACGGGCGCATTTCTGTAGTGGATTTGCGCTCGTTTTTTTATTGGCCATTAAACAAAAATTGGGCACAAATATCTAATATTGCGTCCTTTTCATCTTAAAAATTGATTGTCAGATCTGAGTATATTTGAAATAATTGGTATTAAGTTAAAGGGCAGTTTAGTTGAAGGTGATATAATTAAATAAATCTGATTTATGTTAAGGAGACTTATAGTTTTGGATGCAAAATGTATTAAATTCTACGAATTTGGTAGCCCTAAAGATGTTTTGAAAGTTGAATATAAAGGCGTTGAAGCCCCAAAAGATAATGAAGTCCTTGTTCGAATGTTGGCACGCCCTATCAATCCTTCTGATTTAATCCCGATTAGAGGGTCTTATTCTCATCGAATTTCATTACCTAATATTCCTGGTTATGAAGGAGTTGGGGTTGTAGAAGATGTAGGCCCTTTAGTTTCTCATCATCTTATTGGTAAACGAGTTTTACCTTTAAGAGGGGAAGGTACGTGGCAAGAATTTGTTAAGACATCAGCAGAAAATACAGTTCCTATACCTGATTCAATTGATGATTTTACGGCATCACAGATGTATATCAATCCCATTACAGCATGGGTGGTTTGTACAGAAGTTTTAAAATTAAGACCGAATGATGTTTTATTGGTTAATGCGTGTGGTTCTTCTATTGGGCATATTTTTGCTCAATTATCAAAGATTTTAGGTTTTCGATTGATTGCAGTGACTAGAAATAATAAATATACAGAAGACTTACTTCATCTCGGTGCTTCTCATGTGATAGATACATCTAAAGCTTCGCTTTATGAAACAGTTATGGAATTAACAAATGGAATAGGTGCAGATGCTGCTATTGATTCCGTTGGAGGTTCATCTGGAAACGACTTGGCTTTTAGTGTCCACCCCAATGGAAACTTTATTTCCATCGGTCTTTTATCAGGGATACAAGTGAACTGGGCAGATATTGTAAAAAAAGCAAAGGTGAATGCGAATATATTTCATTTACGGAATTGGAATGAAAATGTGTCTGTAGATAAATGGCAAGAAACTTTTAATCATATAATAAGGTTATTAGCTGATAAAAAATTCCACTTAATGAAAGTAGATTCTAAGTATGCCTTGTCGGATGTAAAAAAGGCTATAAATGTTGTTGAATCTTCTAAAATAACTAAAGGGAAAGTATTTTTAACAAGCAATTGAGTTAATTCCTGTTCAACTAAAGGGGGCAAGAACCGAACAACGATGGACTGTTTTAGCAGTCTATTTTTTTAGTCTTTAATCTTAAGACAGGATAGCTCAAGAAGGTATTTGAAGAAAAAAACGAGAAATGTTATGTAAAAAGAATTTAAAGGGATGGTATATTAATGAACGATGTAATCGATCTAATCGAAACAAGTAAACCTGGAGTTACGGATATAAATATAAAATCAGCAGAAGAACAATTAGGTGTTTCCTTCCCTAATCAATACAAAGACCTTTTTAAATTAACTAACAATGCTCAAATTGGTGAATGGACTCTATTCCCTATTAAAGACTCCAAAAACTTAAAAAGAACCTGGGATGATATTGTAAGACAAAATCAAGAAGTAAGAGATGAGGGAATGAAGGATGATTTAATATCTATTGGTGAAGATGGTACAGGAGACAAATTATGTTTTCGGATTGTTGATATGGTAATAGATAACAAAGTTTATATTTGGTATCACGAAACGGAAGAAGTAGATGAAATAGCTCTTAACTTAAAAGAATTTATTTTATCGAATTCTGAATTTGAAGATGACATTGATGAAGAATAATAAATAATTGTTACCATTACTAGCTAATAAAAAGCTTATTAGTTATTCCAGAAAAGGGCGCCAACCTGGAACATGGTTAAGTGCTCTAGTGTCAAAGATGAAGGATAACATATTGTAGGCAGTGACAGCTTTGCTGGCCGGTATTACCCTTAAAGGTGTGGGGAACACCTTGCTTTTTTTGAACAGCACAAGAGGATCGACGTGAATAGACCTATCGTTTAGAAAAATATTTTAGTTTAAACAGTTTTTGAGAAGGAATATTTTGGATTAATAGAGAATTTAAGTTAAGTATATTAATAGGAGGTGTTTTATGAAGAAGTTTTTAATCATTTCTGTAACTGCTTTTATTTTGTTGTTTACAAGTCCATGGTCAACGTATGCTGACACAATTTATAATCCAGTTGGAAAAAGTAATGGATATAAGGTTTATTTGTCTCCTGCCAAACATTCCCCTGAGAAAGTCGGATGTTCAAACTACCAGGAAAGTGCTAATGCATCAAAAATTGCTACTGAAACTGCAAAAGACTTACAAGCAATGGGTTATACGGTTAGGGTAGGTACCAACGATTATGTTACAAATACAACAAGCTCCAACAATTGGGGATCAAGGATACATGTACCCATTCACTCTAATGCAACGACATTCGATTGTAGTGGAACCACCCCTTCAAGGGGAGGGACATGGATAATGCATTATCCTGGTGCAACAAATTCTGCAACAAAATTATTGAATGCAATGAAAAACGCAAGTCCCGGTACAAATGATAAAATTTTGACAGATGTAGAGGCTACTGGATCCACATTGTATGAAGTCAGGAGCACGAATATGGAAGCCCCATATGTAGAAGCGGCATTTCACACGTATGGACCAGATGTGACATGGTTACTAAAACATGGAACAGTGGGACAAACTATTACTAACGGAATTCATAGTTATACAGGAGCAGCTGACTGTAGAACCCAAACTTGTGTTACTGCGTTAAGAGCAATGTCAAACTCAGAAGTAGAAACAATAGATTATATAGTGAAGCGAGAGGATTTTGGTTACGATTTAAATACTCATGGGAGCAGGTTTTCTGAACTGGAAAATGACATTAAAGAGTTAATTAAAGGTAATAACCCAGAAAGTGTCTTTGTCGATGGAACAGCTGGAATGCTTAATGGTGTTTCAATAGATGAGAAAGGGACGGTAGTAATAGACTTCAAGGATTTCACTGGAGAGGTTGGGTCACCTTCTACATATCTTATGGGCGAACTAAACCGTGAACTGTATAATGTTGTATTTAAGTATCAACAAGTACAAGAAGTTTACTATCAATTTGATGGAAGTTTTAGTGATTGGTGCTACTGGTTAGAAATAGTAGAAGAACCCGTTAAAAGAATGGTAACTAATCATTAGTGATTCACAGAAGATTAATATTAAATGCCCCCATTTCAGCTAATGCATGAATGGGGGCTTTGATTTATAGTAAATAAAATACTTACGGTTAGGAAAGCGGTAATAATTTGTGCAACCTATGTCACTCTATAAACGTCAAATATTTAACTGAGAATTAAGGGGGAACGATGATGTGGCAGAAAATAAAAAAACATATATCATGGATATGAACATTTTATTTAGTAAATTAATGGAAAGTTATTGCGAACAACTTCTTAAATTAGCCTATTCATATGTTAAAGATAAGCAGGCTGCCGAAGATATTATTCAAGATGTCTTTGCTAATGTATTTGAACATTGGGACTCATTTAGAGGAGATTCGTCCTATAAGACATATTTATATAGGATTACAATAAATCGTTGCTACGATTATTTAAGAAGTGCCACGTGTAGGAAAAATTACTTAATGAACTCTTTTCACAGTATCATTAATTCAAATACTCCTGAAAAACTTGTAGTAGAAAATAATGATAAATACTTAATAGGGGAACAAATTTTAAAACTCCCTTTAAAGTACAGGGAGGTAATTTTACTTTACTATTATAAAGATTTTTCCATGGAGGAGATTTCCTCTCTATTGAATTGTCCAGTAAGCACTGTGAAGTCTAGGGTTCATCGTGCAAGAGAGAAATTAAAAATTAAACTAGTGAACATTAATAATGAAAGGAGAGATGAAGTTTGAATAAGAAATTAATAAAAGAAAGTTTGGACCATCATTTAGAAGAAAAATTAGCCCCTATAGAAGATCTCCAATCAAAAATACTATTAAATACAAAGAATCCACAGGGTTATGGAAAAAGATATCAATACAGAATATTTTTTCCTGTCCTTGGTACTATGCTAATACTTCTATTACTAATACCCAGCACCATATTTTTATATCTAAATGCTAAAAGCAATGAACAGACATCGGATCTCGTTTCTAAATTAGAATCTGAAAATAATAAATTAGAAGAACAATTAAAATCCGAAGCTAATTCTGAAGGGGACGTAGTCGTAATAGTGGATGAACCTCTAGATCCTAATGCTTTCCCAGAGGAATCAAAGATTAAACTTTTGGAGTTAGGCTTTGAAGGTGAAATAGATGAAATAAAAGAACAGTTGTTAGAACAAACACAACTCATTCCATATGAACCGGTTCTAGGAGGAATTATGTCATTCAGAGAAGATAGGGTTAAACTTTTATCTCATGAATGGATATTTGCACCATTTGATGATGGTCATACCGGCGGGTTTTTATTAATAAAGTATCAAATGAGAGATGGGAAAGTAACAGATTGGGATGTAATGGATTCTTATAAATTTGGAGATTAAATCTAGGACTTAATCGCAGAACATATACAAGTTATCTCGAAATCGAGTCTTCGGCAATCGGGCGCCATTCTTGAAGAAGAAACGGTGCTCTTTTTGTATTTTAGATCCATTTAATGGAAGAAGATTTAGATATAATGATGAAAGGTATTGTTAAGTGCTTTACTTTGCCAAAAAGGGGTATACTGTATAGCTGAGGGGGGAGGTCCCACGAGCTGTTGCCCTTCTCCTTTTTGATCGGTTTTACTTGTAACTAAATGAAGAATTAATCCATCCGAGTAATTGAAATATCTTCCGCATCTAAAGTCACCAGTTCACTTCTTCGTAATGCAACAGCCCAGCTTAATACCAACAAAGCACGGTTCCGAACACCAATAATCTTATCCTGGGGAATAGTTTGAATGATTTGACGTAATTCATCCAGCAAAAGTGCTTCTTTTCCTTCTTCTTTAACTCCAATGGATCGTTGAATCCCATCCCAAACGCCTCTCACAAGGGCAGCTTTCGTAGGACTGGAATACCCAGCGTTGGGAGATAGCTGTCATTTTTCGTTTAATAGAAGAAGCTTTGAGTGTTTTCCTAGATACGTAATGTAATAGGCCAAGGTTTCAGGGGTAGCCGGAAGGTCACAAAATGCGTTCTTCTCACACCATTTGGAGAAGCGGGTCCAATCACTTCGATACGCACGCTTTGTATTATCTGCTTTTGAATTTGCTAAATGCTTTTTGGCTTCTTCTTGAAGTTCTAATATCTCGGTTGAAAGGGAATGTTCATCCTGGTTTTTGATTTCAAAATTCATGGAATTTCCTCCTTTCTAAATATCGATAACACGGTTATTAATAGTTAGATTAATAATATTCTTAATTATACCAAGTATACACTAAATGTAAAAATATTACTTATAAAATTATACACCTTATCTAATAGGACTTTATTATTCTATAAATATAGTTTGTACTTGGAGAATTATAAGTTATAAATTACAAATCACTTTGTATAAGTTTATATATTCTTAAAAGAATAAAATTTTTGGGATATAGAGTTTTTTAAAGGTAAATAAAAGATAATTACTAATAAACTGTAAATAAGAAAGATGATGGAATTTGTACAAAAATTTGAAATAAAGTAACTTAAGTACTAGTTGTGCTATAAGGCTACTTAAAAGTAAGAACAAGAACCTCATTAGTAAGAGAGTACTTAGCTTAAATGCGTTACTGCTCTTTACTATAAAGAATAATGGAGAAAGGAAGGATTAATGATTAAAAGAGAATCAAGATTATAAGATTGAAGCAAGATTGGCTTATAGTATCATCATAACTTAGGGGGAAAAATAATGAAGAGATTTTTATTTGCTTTTTTTGTAGGGTTTGCAATCTTTTTCGGGTCACTTTCTAACATTTCTGCTGCTCAAAAAGAGGGAATTGATTGGAAGGGTAAAGTGGTCGAAGAACTTTATATAAATGAAACTCTAACTGTTGAAAAACTTAAGGATGGAAGAGTAAAACCTGTAGATGGGGCAATTGTTAAAAACTTAAAAGAAGAAGAATTAAATACTATATTAAACTTTATGGGTCATGATATTCTTACACTTGTATATGGAACCAAAGTTGATATTGTTACATCAGGAGGGAAGGCACCTGAATCAACTAGTTACAAATTAAGAATTAAAGACTATGATGAGAATTATGAACTTGAATCTGAGCAAGTAATCGATTTAAATACTGATGGTAATTTAGCAAATGATTCAATCTCAATATTGAGCATTCCTTCAGCAATTAATGAATGTCGTATCCTAACAGGATGTTTTAAAGGGAATTTAGCTATAAGCTATATCGGAAAAATAGACAATAAATATCAATATAGATTTTATTATAATTTTGACTTCCCTGATGGGTCAAATGGGTATGATGATTATGTAGGTTTAGCGTGGAGAGGAACTGGAACTAAGAAAGCAGGATCAGATTTAGCGAAGCAATATACATACTCGAGTGTAAGTGGTTCTTGGCATTCCAAAGACCTGAGCTTAAGTAAATATAGTGTTTATGGTAATGTATACAAAGTACCTTCTTCGACTGCTAAATACTATGGTTTTTATAGAACAGATGTATATTATGCATCAAGTTCTTATGGAAACCCAGAAATTTTAGCCGGAAACTATGGAGCAAATTGGCAATCTGTTTTTAATAGCATTAGTATAGGTGCAGCTTCGATTGATATAACAAAAACTGATAGAGAATATATACTTGAGAAAAACTTTACAGTAGGTAAATAATATTCAAACATTTAATACAGGTACTACTAATTTTCTTGATTTGATATAATTACTTTATGAATATATTAGAACTAGAGGTGAATCAAGTCATGAAACTAGCAAGTATACTAGCATTTTTGGGAATAATAACAATATTCGGTAGTTTAATTTTTATTGGCGGGTTCCTTTTGTCTTCAGAAGCAAATGGTAGTGACATTTTTTATGCACTATTAGTAATGTTGAATGGTTTTATTGCATTGGGAATTAGTGATATATCAGTTAAACTTCAAAAGAAAGCTTAAACACTATCTATCTAACAAACCGTTTTCAACTTTATTTTTAGAGTTGTAAACGGTTTTTTATCTTGTCCTTTATTAAAAGTATTTACAACTTATAGTTCTATCAGTAAAAAGTTCTTGATATAAAAGGTTATATACTATTAACGTAGCTACAGAATCAGGTACAAGCTGTCCAACACCTTGTTACTATTAAGAGCAAAATAAGATAAAAAACCTTAGAATGAATTTCAAGTTACTTGTAAGGTACAAACAACCAAATCAGAGGGAAAATTGCGTTGAGTGTCATGATATTTATCACATTTAAAGGCTTAGAGGGTTTTCCATAAGTAGTTCAGTTTTGGAGTACAAAACTTTAAATTGTAGTCCAAAATGGACTACTTTTTTTATTGAATTTACACCTTTAATTGTCGTACCATTTGTAAGTTAAAAGATAATTGGGAAATTTGTGGTATTATATAGATTCGAAATTGTTTCTAATTCCATTAAAGGGAGTTTAATTGAATACCACCGAAACAAAAATAGTTGGGGTTTCGTCTAATTCAATGAGAATAGGGGGATGGTATGAGACGCTTCAGTGTAATACTAATGCTTTCTTTATTACTTTTAAGTGGATGTAATATCGAACAAAATCAGGACCAAAACATAATCGGTTATGAATATCTTTCTAAAGATGCTGAAATTCCAGATGAAGTTAACCAATGGTTAATTGATGCGGAAACCTCCAAAGAAATGTAGGCTCATCAAAAGTTTTGGAAAAAGTGGGAATGATAAAGGAAGGTAGAATTCGTGAGGATCTGTTAATAAAAGAAGGTTGGCGGGATTCTTTATTATATAGTGTTCTAGACACGAATGGGAGAAATAATCTATCAATATTTCATTAAGGATATTTTTTTCCGGCAAGATATATTCTTTATATATCTTGAATTCAAGTCTTCCACAATCGGGCGCGATTGTTGAATAAAATAAAATTGGTGTAAATTTACAAAAACAAACCTTAAATCTGCTGGATAAGAATCCATTTTGATCAATCTTTTTTCAAAATGGATTCTTATTATTTACCGTAAAATGCTGGTTTGTGAGATATTTTTAATCAAACTTTATTTCAAGGCAACACTTGCCATTAAAGGTGCCCCTTTTATTATTTGGAATTGAAATAACATTAAAAACGATTAGAAGAATTAAGGGTATTTGTAGGAAAAATAAGTGATGTGATAGAATATAATAACATTTAACAGAATTACACTATATTGGATTTAATATGAAATAGGTATTATACCTATGGAGGTAACTGTATGGATTATACGAGTTGTTTAGATGAATTAGCTGACGATATGAGAGTACATGGTGCAATACTAGTTATTGGTGCAGGAGGTTCATATGAATCAGGTATGCCACTTTATGCACAATTTCCTGCTTTTATTTGGAGAGTGATTGATAAATTTAAAGAATTAAAAATAGAAATGGGATTTGATGAAAATATTGATGCAAAAGATATTATAGGGTCAGATACTCAGAAGATTATGCATTCATTTGAGTTTATTAAAAATAATGAGGATGCATTATTTTATTTTAAACAACAGTTTAAATCGATTAATGATCATCATAATAAAAAGACTTCGGAAGTTCATGAAGGAATTTGTAAATTAATCCATAATGGATACATAAAGTTAGTAATCTCTTTAAACTGGGATGATTTACTTGAAACATCTTGGGAACGCCTTTATGGTACTTCAATTAATTCAAATAGAGTCCAATTAATTAAACCTCATGGAGATGTAGGGGATTTAGAAGCTCGTTGGTTGTTACCAAATGAAGATGGTAATATTACAGAGGACGAAATAAGAATAATAAAATCTATAAAAAAAGATTATTTTCTAGATATAGTTATATTGGGATATTCTGAAAGTGATAGCGTTTTCGTAGAGAAAGCTTTAAAGCCTAATTATAAAGATAGTAAAGTTTTTAGAATCTCTCCCTTTTCAACAGGTTCTATAGCTCTCCCTGCATCTAAAGCGGTAAATTATTTAGTGAATAAAATACCAAATAATTCAAAATGTATGTGGGAGCAAGTAGATTTTAATAATAAGAAAGGCATCGAAAATGCTATATTAGGTTATAGATTGAGGCCAACGGATGTAGATGCTTGTGCAAGGTTTCCTCAAATTAATCTAGCTAGTAAAAGACTAGAAACAATAGGCTATGCAATTATTAAAAGTGAACCGGGCTTTGGGAAGTCAATAATGAGTTATCAATTAGCAAATGATTTTAGAAAATTAGGTTGGGAAGTTAAAAAGTTAATAAATGAGTCTGTCGATTTTGAATTAAACTTGCCCGAATCGAATTATAAAACGGTTTATATTATAGATGATGCGCATCAAATAGATAAATTATTACTCGAAAGATTAATAGATCAAGTGAACGAATATAAAAAATTAATTATAACTATGACAGTTTCTAGTGATGTTGATTTAGAACTCGAAAACATAATAATTTCTAGGGAGTCAGCCATAGAAGATTTATACATTCACTATAAAGTAAATGAAAAGGCTATTGTGACAATTTTAAATAATATACGGGAGGATATTACTATAGGTAATTTACACATGGAAACACCGTATGATTACCTATTAGAAGAAGCGAAAAAAGAGGCTACTCCTTGGTTATTTAATTTTTATCTAAGAGGCGGTTGGAATAGCATAAGTGACAATTTTTTTATAATAAAGAAACAAGGAAGAAGCGATATTACATTAGTATTAATAGCGGTGTATCAGCTGCTATGTATTGATAAAGAAATATCGATTGAAAATTTAGTTGAAATTAGCAATAGGTGGGGAAAATCTCACCAAGAGGTTGAGCGTAATTTGAGTTTCTTAGAAAAGCAAAAAATGATTATACGAGAAACTGGTTATAGAACATTACATTTGCAAATGGCATGTAGATTAGTAATCAAATTTTATTCAGAATCAGATTCTCAAGATAAAGAAAAATTTATTAAATTTATACAAAATAAGATATTAGATGAGCAAATTAGTTTTCAAGGGATCAATCTATTTATAAATTTAACAAGGGCATTTAATATCACTTATGAATTCCATAAGAAAATATTTACTAAAGAGATAATCGCTTATTTACTAAATCGATGGTTTGGTGAAACAGATAGCGAAAGTATTAGATATGGTAGTTTTATTATGGAAAGTATATTAGGTAGAAATAATAAATACAACTTTAAGTATATTTACGAGAATAACCGTTTAGAATTCGAAAGAATTATAGAAAACACTAATCATATAACAGCATATGCAAACAGCAACTTGTTAAATGCTTTTTATAATGAAGATAAGGATTTGAAAAAGAAATTTGTTAACGCATTAAACATAGAATCTTTTATTAAAAATTTATCTGATATTGAACCGAATGCATCGAGTTTGTATGTCTGGGCTAAGTTCTTAGATAGATTAAGAATTGGTCAAACTAAAAAATGGGCAGAAAATTTAAAAACACACCTACCAAAAACTGAAATCACTTTTGCATTAAAGAACTGTCCATTGGATAACGTATATTCGACAACGAGCCTGTTAGTAGCTCTGTATTATTATGATGAAGAGTATGCGATATCAGAGTATGATTCTGCTTTAGATAGTTTTGAGAAAAACTTTAAAAGCAATTTCACCGAATCAATAAATTCACTTGATTATACCTTTAAATATATATTCTGGGGAGATCAAATTTTTACTGCACCAAGAAGAAGTAAAGAGCAGAAAGAACGTTTAAAAGCATTTTCAGATAGAATAGCTGAAAAAGATTTAACAGAAAGTATTACGAATGGGATTGGAAGAGAATGGAGTTATATCTATGATTTAATTTGTAGCATTATTTCCGTAGATGAAAATAAAATAAAGAATGCTATAATTAAAGTTGATTTAAATAAAATTGATAAAATTACCATTGGGTTATGGACTTCTCAACCTAGAGACTTATTAATGCTTGTTGCAATGCTAAGTGCATATAGAAAAGATTTATATCTTATTATTGAAAATCATTTAGATGAAATGGATTATCTTAAACCACATATAGCAATTGCTGCACTACCAATAATGGATAAAGTTCATGAGAAATCTAAAAAAATAGTTTTGTTCAATAGAGATGGAAATTCTGCGAATAAAGCTGCATATTTTTTAAACAAGTATTCTAAAAAGAACTTATATAATTGTAAGGAAATAA
Organism: Sutcliffiella horikoshii; assembly: GCF_020524325.1. Taxonomy (GTDB): domain Bacteria; phylum Bacillota; class Bacilli; order Bacillales; family Bacillaceae_I; genus Sutcliffiella_A; species Sutcliffiella_A horikoshii_D. The sequence continues at coordinate 55,209 of NZ_JAIVKY010000013.1, read as the reverse complement.
TAAAACAAAATGAAGAATCGATTATGAAGAATTTAATATTAATGCATCCAATAGAATGGGAGGATACACCTAACTTATTATTGCAAATTATAAAAATCTATCCAGAGTTCATAAATAATATTAGTAAGTCTTTAAAAATAGAAGATATAAAAACAACCTTGAAATCTTATTTTATGGACTCGCAGTATGAACATCATAGAGAAAGAAAATCAGTGAATCTATTCAGGGATTTATTGAAGGAAATTGTTTTGATTTCAGAAAATGTAGAGCTATCTGTTTTTTTGAACTATGTGCTAGGAGAAATAGATAGTTATAATTGGGTAAAAGGCAAAGATAGTAGGCTAAGTATAGAGCTAGTTATTTAAGACTTATAATGTACACCGTCGACACTTTTAAATTAAGGCTCTTTTCGTAAAGATTGTGGCTTTATACTAGTAAAAAGTCGGTATTTGGACTTTTTAGCGTCTTTTTGCTCTGGAAATAGAAGGTAGTTCCTTTTAATGCAGGAAAGGAGCACGACAGTGACGTTTAGTACGGAAATTTTAAAATTTCGAAAAAGTAACAAAATATGCGAAAACAGCCTAAAATAAAGCCTAATATTTTTTTAAAAATATTAATAATTGAAATGAAAACTGATTAAAATCCTGTTTACTTATTAAGCGGGATTTTTTTTATTCTTAATGAAATGGTTAAATGTCAATAAGTTTTCCTGAGTTATACAAACCTCTATTAGTACTAGAAAAGGCAAATTTTAAAACAGGAAGTAAATATGTATATCACAAAGATACAACTTCTAGTAGGAGAAAGTTCTCGATGGGCATGGAAAGATGGATATGATAGATAGTTTGAATTCTATATGCCTAAAGGGTTAAAAATGGAGGATTGCACGAAAATATATGAAACATTTCAAGATGAAATTAATGTCCTGTTTGAGAGAAACGTATAAAAACCTCAAAGTAAGTTTTATGAGGAGATTCAAAACGATATGTTGTGGGAACAATGAGCATATTCTAATTTAAGGAGTAAATTATGCTCTTCTTTCCTAAGTTATATGAAGATGAATTACTTTATAGTGTGATAGCAAGATATCACCAATATTCAGGAAACGAAAATTTCAAACATTCATTAAATGAGAGTTTTGGATCAAGTACAATTTGTTCCACTTTATTTTTTCCATCTAGTATTTCAAACTTATTAAATAACCTTCCTCACCATTCCTTTACATCTAATGATATTATTAATAACCATACAATATTACCTTATTACAAGCCTTGGATTCCAATAAACAGATATACAACTCTAATTAATAAAATGGTAAATGGAAAAGGATCAGATTTGTATATGCTGTTAGGAAGAACTGCAAGTAGTATTAAAAGTAAACAAAGTCTTTATTATTGTGAAGACTGTGTTAAATTTGAAACGAAAATGTATGGGGAAGCATATTGGCACAGAACACATCAATTAGATGGGGTCTTAGTATGTCATATTCACAAAAAATTCTTAATAAAGTCAACGGTTGATTTAAGAAAAAGAACTAATAAGCATAGCTTATTTACATTAGATAATAGCATCGAAATTAATGACTCAAATAGGACTGCCTATAGTGGAGATGATTTTAATCATCTTCTAACTGTGGCAGAACAAAGCTATGCTCTCCTAGAACCTAGATTTACTGCATTAACTCCGGAAAAATTAAGGGTGTTTTATGTAAGCAAACTTAGAGAAATGGAGCTTTTAACTTTATCTGGAAATATTAGATGGGATAAATTAATACCTTCTTTCACTATTTACTATGGTGATAATGTTTTGAAGGAATGGAAAAGTAATATTAGTATCGGAGCAGAGGATACCTGGCTACATAAAGTACTAAGAAAACCTAGAGGATCTTGCCACCCCCTGAGACATATATTACTTATTAGCTTTTTAGGAGAAACAGTAGAATCCCTATTAACAAAAATGAACATCGGCGATTATAATCCTTTTGGTGTGGGTCCATGGCCATGTCTAAACAAAGGAGCGGAACATTATAAGGAGGATAAAATTACGACTGTTAAAATTACAAGGGATAGCAAATCCTCTCAACCAGTAGGAACTTTCAGATGTTCATGTGGTTTTTCTTATTCGAGGAAAGGACCTGATATTGTTCCAGAAGACCGACATCGTATTGGAAGAATAAAAGAATTTGGTGATGTATGGAGGGAAAAACTAAAGGAAATCAACCAGAGTGATTTATCTTTAAGAAAAAAAGCAGAGTTGTTGGGTGTAGACCCGAAAACTGTAATAAATCAATGGCAAAAAGATACTCAGATAAATAATCATGCTGAGTTTTTATCATGTGATAAAAAGCAAGAATATAAGCAACAATGGCTGAAATTAATTAATGCGGGTCTTTCAATTTCAGAACTAAGAAAAAATAAATCAAATCTCTACATGTGGTTATATAGGAATGATAAAGAATGGCTTAAAGAACATTCTCCCCAAAAGATTAGGAGAAAAAATAAAGAATCCATAATTGACTGGGAGCAGCGTGATATACAGTTAGCCGAACTAGCAAAGTCCATAGTTAAAGATATTTTAAATGAACTAAAAATACAACGTGTTACAAAAAATGAGATAGGGAGAAGAATGGGGAGAATAAATTTATTATACAAATATATGCATAAGTTACCGAAAACTAAGTTGCTTCTGGAAAATAGTTTAGAAAGCATAGAGCAATTCCAAATGAGAAGGATTAAAGAAGCTGTAAAAAAACTAACGCTAAGCGAAAGCGTTGTTAAAGAGTGGGAGGTTATACGAAAGGCAGGATTAAAACCTAAATATGCCAATAAACATAAACAGTTTATTACTAGCGAGATAATCGCATCATATAAATTATAGTGTGGAAATTAAAGAGGTGATAAACTTTTGGACATACTTGATAAATTGTCTGTAATTGAGTTAAAACAAAAAGTCCTTCTCATATTAAACTCTATTAAGAACGATGAACAGTATAAGGTGGATAACATATTCAATGACCTTTACGAAATGCTACTTTACTTAGATGCTATGGACACTAAACTTGATGAAAAATTAAAATAGTTACTTAAGACAAGTGAAATATATTACTTGTCTTTTTTGATGAAGTTAGGACCAATTCCTACAATTAAAATAAAATCGTATTTCAAATATCAGTCCACCCTCATTTTCAATCAGAAATTATTCCTAATCCAATCGTTTCTCTCTATTTTGTACTACTTTAATTATTACCCCGTAACAGATGGCGGGACAAGGAACTAGTAAAATTATAAACCGTTTATTCAAGTCCATGATAATAAGGCTGCTTCTAAAGGATGGGTTATCCGGCATCTAGGCTGGATAACTAAAAGAATACATCACATTATCAGAAACATGAAAGAAACTATCTTTATTGCCTAGAGTGGGAAGATTAATGTTTGATATTAGAGAGCAACAAAGAAGGTCTTTTTTACTTATCTTATTAACATTTTGAGTGGTTGGTAAATAAATGAGATCCGTATTTAATATCCTGATTGTCCACAGATAAATGTGTTTATATTTATTTTCTTTACAATAGTTAAGGGCGGTTTCACAAGTAAGAGATGTGTCAATGGCGATTCCTAAAAGTGCTGTTACCACCACTAAAATTAGTTACCAACATTAATGTTAAGTCCGATTATTAATCTAAAATTAGTTACCAACACTAATGTAACTTATATATAGTGCCAAAAACCCGTTATTCCTTGATTTTAACGGGTTTTCTAGTTACCAACTTTAATGCACTTGAACAACCGATTATGGTTGAGTCTTTTCTGTATTAAAAATTAACTTGCTTCCCTCTCAAGCTGTACACGTTGTGGGTGTTCTTTTTTAACCTTCCCCCAAATAAACCCTAACAATCCACCGATAATCGCCGGGAAAATCCAACCTAACCCTACTTCATATAAAGGAAGGATCGTAGCAAAAAGATCTTCAACCGTTACAATGCTCATACCTGCTGCCTTCAACGCATCAGAGAATGCCACAATGGAAGTAAAAATCATGCTTCCTTGATACACTTCTTTTCTTCCGTTAAAGAATGAATGTAAGAATGTTAAGGCCATCAAGCAGACAACAAATGGGTAGATTGCAACTAACACCGGTACGGATACGGCAATCAATTGAGTTAAGCCTACGTTTGCAAAAATGGCACTGATTGTAGATAAGACAATGACAAAAGTTTTGTAAGAAACGTTTGGCAACAGTTTATTAAAATAGGAAGAACAAGATATGATAAGACCGATACTTGTTGTTAAACAAGCGCCAATAACGATTAAGCTAAGCAATAATCCACCGTAAGCGCCAAAGAAGTGATTGGATGCACCAGATAGAACCGCGCCTCCATTTTCTAATAATCCTAGTGCTTCCACACTTGAAGCTCCAATATAGGATAGGGAAGTATAGATGATGGCAAGAAGTCCTGCCGCAATACTGCCTGCTTTCGTGACAGCGATCATGATTTCCTTCTTTGTTGTCGCACCTTTTGCTTTAACAGCATTGATGACAACGATACCGAATACAAAGGCAGCAAGGGCATCCATTGTCAGATAGCCTTCTTGGAATCCTTTGAAGAAGGAACCATCAACGTAATTTTCTGTAGGAGCCTGGAAGCTTCCAATTGGGAAAATAAATGCCGTGGCAATTAAAATCCCTATGAAAATAAGTAATAGGGGTGTTAAAACTTTTCCTACAATGTCCACTATTTTAGTAGATTTCAAAGAAAAGAATACGGTAATGCCAAAAAATAGAATGGTGAAAATTAATAACCCAAGGCTACTGCTTTCTTCTGATAAGAACGGTCTGATTCCCATTTCAAAGGAAGCAGTTCCCGTTCTCGGGATGGCAAAAAGAGGTCCAATGGCTAGATACAAAATCACGGTAAAGACAAGTCCGAAAACAGGGTGTACCCTGCTCGCTAAGGACTGAAGATCGCTTTTCCCTGAATAGCCTAAAGCCAGTACACCAAGCAAAGGTAAGCCAACACCAGTTACGATAAAGCCCGCATTAGCAGACCAAATATTCGTCCCTGCGGATTGACCTAGCATGGCTGGGAATATTAGATTTCCCGCACCGAAGAATAATGCAAAAAGCATAAAACCAATGGCTAGTACAAATGAAAAAGGCATTTTGTTTGTCATCTTAAGTCCTCCTGATGGTTTCATGATCTGGCTGCTCTCACATAAATATATAGAAAATTATTTTAGTAAGGTAATATATTGCATACCACAAGATAACACATGCAAAATATTTATGCAATATATTACGTCGACTAGTTAAATGCAATATATTGTATTTAAAAGCAGATTACTATACACTTTTAATAGATAACTTTTAATTGACTCAATGTTTTGTTGTGAAATTTATAAAGGTGGTTGATCATAATGCCCATACCTTCCAACTATTCATCACCCACTCGTGTATCTGCAAAAAAGCGCGCCTTTTCTCAAATCCAGGAGTGGATCATCGACGGAACGCTTCAACCGAAAGAAAAGCTGAATGATGCGGAACTTGCACAAGCTTTAGGTGTTAGCAGAACGCCTATACGAGAAGCCCTGCAACTTTTGAATGTTCAAGGGTTAGTGGAAATGTTTCCAGGGGTAGGCACGCAAGTCACCTCTGTAAATAAAGAAGACATAACGAAAATTTTGCCTCCATTAGGGGCTTTAGAGGCGTTAGCGGCGGAACTTGCAACCCCCTTAATTACCGAAGATGCCATCGATACATTACGAGAGATTAATACTGCGTTCGCTCATGCCATAAAAAAAGGAGACTTTTATTCTGCTTTAAAGCAGGATGAGCAATTCCATAACATTATTGTAGAGAGTGCACAGAACCCTTATCTGGCTAACTCAGTATCAAATCTCCAGGCACATGTTCTGCGTCTCTATTTTCATCAGTCCATTATACTGACAGGTGCTTCAATAGAAGAACACGAGTCCATGCTAAAAGCATTTGAGAATCGAGATGCAGAAACGGCTGCTAAAATAGCTCGCACAAACTGGCTTCGTGCGATTGATGAGTTCTATGCGGAGCAAAAAGATAGCGTGGAATAGCAATACTATACTTTCCAACGGAGCATAACAATGCAAATTATCGAACTAAGAAACAAGAATCAACTATTGGAGAAGGCCATCCAAGTTTTTTGGCAGCAATGGGGGAGCGAGGAGAATTTTAAGTTCTATGAAGATGCAATCCTCCATTCTGCTACAACCTCTTCTGATATACCACGGTTTTATGTGGCAGTTGAAGGTGATGAAATCATTGGTACGTATGCGATCTTAAGAAATGATATAAATAGCCGTCAGGACTTGTGTCCATGGTTGGCTTGCCTTTATGTCGCAGAGGAGCATAGAGGGAAGGGGATAGGTGCCAAGCTTTTGGAGCATGGATTAACCGTGGCGGCTGAAAAAGGGTATGAGAACCTATACCTAACAACAGATTTAGATGACTATTATGAGAGATACGGCTGGAAAAATAGCGGAATCGCATATGGACCAGGCGGCAGCTCGATTAAGCTATATGAAAAAAAGACCGCTGAATAAAAGAAAAGCCAGATGAAGGGTTTAATCTCCATCTGGCTTTTTTGTATCATTTATTTACTTTTACATCATAACGATCCGCATCCATCACTTTTACCCATGCAGCCACAAAGTCATTTACAAACTTTTCTTGGCTGTCGTCTTGTGCGTACACTTCAACAAGCGCACGAAGGACGGAGTGGGAACCAAAGACAAGGTCTACCCTTGTTCCAGTACGGACGAGTTCGCCAGTTTGACGATCACGCGCTTCATAGTAGCCTTCTCTTTCTACTGGCTTCCATTCTACACCCATATCAAGCAGGGTCACAAAGAAGTCGTTTGTGAGCGTACCTACTCGATCCGTGAAGACTCCGTGCTTAGTATCGCCATGGTTGGCACCAAGAACACGCAATCCTCCGAGAAGAACAGTCAATTCTTTTGCAGAAAGGTCCATAAGCTGAGCCTTGTCCACCATAAACTCTTCCGGTTTCAAGGAGTAGTCTTTCTTATGGTAGTTACGGAATGCATCAGATACAGGCTCCAACACTTCAAAGTTCTCTTCGTCTGTTTGGTCCTGTGTAGCATCACCACGACCTGGTGTAAATGGAACTTTTACATCAAAGCCGGCATCCTTGGCAGCTTTTTCAACGGCTGCACTTCCGCCAAGTACGATAAGGTCGGCAAGGCTGACATTTTTGTCTAGGCTGCCTTGGAGGTCTTCTAATACTTGAATGGCTTTTGCTAGCTGCTCTGGCTCGTTTGCTTCCCAGTCCTTTTGAGGGGAGAGGCGAACGCGGGCACCGTTAGCGCCACCACGTCTGTCCGAATGACGGTAAGTGCTGGCAGAAGCCCAAGCTGTTTTTACAAGCTCACTGACAGAGAGACCGCAATTTAAAAGTTTAGCTTTAAGGTCCTCAATCTCTACATCTGTTAATGTGTAGTCCACTTTTGGAACCGGATCTTGCCAAATGAATTCTTCCTCTGGCACTTCAGGTCCTAAATATCTGTCGCGAGGCCCCATGTCACGGTGAAGCAGCTTAAACCATGCGCGTGCAAAAGCATCGGCAAACTCATCCGGATTTTGATGGAAGCGACGGGAAATTTTTTCGTATTCTGGATCCATGCGCATCGCCATGTCCGCTGTCGTCATCATTGTTTTTACTTTTTTAGATGGATCGTGAGCGTCTGGAGCTAAATGCTCTTCATCCGGATCAATCGGAGCCCATTGGTAGGCGCCAGCCGGACTCTTTGTCAATTCCCACTCGTAACCAAACAATAGATCAAAATAGCTCATATCCCATTGAGTCGGGGTTGGTGTCCATGCACCCTCAATTCCACTTGTGATCGTGAAAGCGCCGTGGCCGGTTTCATGGCTGCTCTTCCAACCAAAACCTTGGTGTTCAAGGCCTGCTCCTTCTGGCTCTTCTGTCACATGTGATGGGTCACCAGCACCATGGGCTTTCCCGAATGTATGTCCGCCGGCCGTTAATGCTACGGTTTCCTCATCGTTCATACCCATGCGTTTAAATGTATCTCTAATATCAAAGGCACTTTTCTTCGGATCTGGTTCGCCGTTTGGTCCTTCTGGATTAACGTAGATCAATCCCATTTGCACGGCAGCAAGTGGATTTTCCAAATCACGCTCGCCGGAATAACGGTTGTCGCCAAGCCATTCCTTCTCAGGCCCCCAGTTTACATCTTCCTCAGGCTGCCAAATATCTTCACGGCCGCCACCGAATCCGATTGTTTTTCCACCCATGGATTCAATCGCAACATTTCCCGCAAAAACGAGCAAGTCTGCCCAAGAGAGCTTGTTGCCGTATTTCTTTTTAATCGGCCAAAGCAAACGGCGTGCCTTGTCCAGGTTTCCGTTATCCGGCCAGCTGTTTAACGGCGCAAAACGCTGAGAGCCACTTCCGCCGCCTCCGCGTCCATCTGCTTGACGATATGTACCTGCAGCATGCCAGCTCATACGGATAAAGAACGGCCCATAATGACCATAGTCTGCCGGCCACCAGTCTTGGCTGTCTGTCATAAGATTATGTAAGTCCTCTTTCAGGCTTGCATAATCGATCTTTTGAAATTCCTCTGCATAATTAAAATCTTCCCCTAGTGGGTTTGTCTTCGTGTCATGCTGGTGAAGCACATGCAAATCTAGTTGATTCGGCCACCAGTCTTTGTTTTTTGTGCCTCTGATCGGCTTTTCGGAACTACTTTCTCCCGTAAACGGGCACTTTCCAACGTTCTCATTGTCCATACATCTTTTCCCCTTTCTGTTTTGAGAAGAGTAAATAGCACACTATCTTGCCTTACAACGTACGAAACTACAAAATGAGACAACATCAATTCTTACATTGTAATTATAATAAATAATCAGCAGAATAAAAAGAAATATGCACCTAATTTTCAATAATATTCTGAAATTAATATTATTTGGGTTCGTCGCCAATAATTAAGATGCCTTTTAATTGGAATTTAATACCTTTAAGGAGATAAAAAAGCCAATCGTCATTGTTAGGCGATTGGCTTAAATTTATTACTCCGAAATGTCTCGGAATCGATACATATATTCGTAATAATAAGTTTGGTAATCTGTTTCGAAGGTAGACTTGCTCCAGATACTTGTTTTATCGTTTGTTTCTTCGGTTTCCACTAGTCTCAGTTCGCCTGCGCCAAGGGTCATGATGTTGGAATCTACGACTTTTAGCTCTTCCTGCTCGGCGTTCAGTGCACGGATCCGGACCTGAACCTCTTTTTCTTCCTCTAAGTTATTTTTTACAAAGAAGTAGTTTTGGTATCCTTCATCTGAACAACTCTGCGTCCTGCGCCTGACGCAATTTTTCTCCGAGTTCATGAAAAGAACGGTAATTTCTTTATCTGTTTCAGATTCTGCTAGTGCATGCATGGCTGTTTCGATTTTGTGAACATAGGCAGCTTTTTGAGCGGTAGGGTAGACCCACGAAAATAATAATAAGAAGGCAACTCCTAATATACCAGCAAAGGCCCACACCGCTTTGGGATTATGAACAGATTTTGGCGCTCCTTTATGCGTGATGCTGACAATAATATTGACGATCGCTATGATGAGTACAATAGCCCCAGTAACGGTAAGCCCTACTATGCCTTCAAAAAAGTTTGGCCAAAAGGGCAGTTGATAGGTGTGATAAAAGTAATAATTCATCGCACCTACGAGAGCTATTATGATGAATAGCAGAATACTAGGTTTTTTCCAATCTATCTTTTCTCTTTTTCCATTCCCTACATCTATGGCCGACCATGCGAGCCAGATGAAAGGGACGGTGAAGATTAAAGCCATAACAGCGACAAACCCCATATATATGTCTCCTTTCTAATCCTTTTTAGATAGTAAACTACTAATGGATAACCACACAAAACCTACGGAGAATAGGCATAGCACGCCTAGCGCAAGCCCATAAAGAATGCTACCGTCCTTGAAAAAATCAAATGACGAAATTCCTGTAATGATAGTTATTGCTAAAAATAGAATCATGAAGAAAAAGGTTTGAATGGTACTAAGAAAACGTTCCATAATGTTGCCCCTATCCTTTCTACGGAAACTTACTTACATTTAATACCTTAATTTGGAATTGTTCAAACCGTATCCTAGTGATTTATACAAATTATGTATTTTATCAGTATAACGTAAGGGGTGGCATGCTGTATGGGAGGTTTGGACTATGGAGGGAGCAATAAGGTAGTTTAATTGAAAAGCCTTCAGTTTTAGGATACCGTTCAAAGTGTAGAGAAGTTTTTGAATGGAGAGAGAGCATATGATGTTGGCATTAGGCGTTTTAGGAGTGTTAGTTTTGGTTGGCGGACTGTTTGCAACACTTCAGGTAGCGGGAAATGGAGATCACGATTATCAGAAGAAATCAGAGGGGAATGTAAGACGACTCACTTACATTTATATCGCGCTGTTTGTAGTTATTATCGTTGGGTTTATTGTTTATTTGAGATGGTTTGTGTAATATGCCATGTTGAGGGACCCCCGGGGAGAGGTTATCTTCGCGGGGATCTTTTGTGTTTTTATTCAATAAAGTATATTCTGGCTTTTTTGCTGCCTTTTTGGGGGAGGTTTAACGATTGGAGCTCTTTGTAAGAGATACTTGATGAATGCAGACATATAAATTCTTTGAACTTCCTGTTTGTTACCGTATTCCCAAACCCAAGCAAAGGGTAATCCTTTATGGTCTGCTTTATTAGGTCTCTATCTATGTGCTTACAATTTAAGCACACCCATCTTTGATAGGTTTTATGCATAGGTGCATGGGAGCAATTAGGGCAAATCACTCCTCTAATAAACTCAGTAGGCAAAAGTCCATAGTGATTCATCAAGTTGAAATCCTCATCTTGATGAATTTTTATTAGTGTTTTGACGAGTTTGTTAGTGTCCTTATTTGAAAAGTAAGTATGGGTTTGGATGTTATCAATTTCTTTTATTCTGGTTGGGAGATTTGTGTGAAAGACTACGTTTTTTAAGATGATGGGAGATTTTTTAAATAGGGTAGCGTTTTTATGTGTTATGACGATTTGAGTATAGATAGGTAATCGGGGTAATTTAAGGTCTTGGATGATAGAGGAGAGTTGAATTTTGTGACGGGCTAGCTGTGCAAAAGGGTCTCCAAGTCTTTCTTGTCCTGTTTCATTATGACGGATCAGACTACCGGTATCTTCATCAAACTCCATTTTTCCTGAAACATATTTAGAATCTAATATGAGGCAATGAGTAGGTGAGATAAGGAGTGAGTCCATCTGGAAGTGGCGGCCTTTTGTGTCTGGAATCCGGAGTCCATGCAAAACTTTATAATTTTCATGTGGTAAGAAGGATGAAAAGTAGTCCATTGCTTGTTCGCCTTTGTACCCATAGTGTAACCGGTAGAATTCTTTTTCTATTTGAGGGTGTTTTGGATGGGTTTTGGGGATTCTTCGCATTGCCGCTTCATGCGCGAGCAACCTGAGTGGCTTTTCTCTGTCTTTTTTTATCATTGTAGGCTCCTTTTCATAGATATTCCCTCTCTATTTCGCCTCAGAATTCATGAATTCCTGCCTGAAGCCCGAAAGTATATGATTTATCAACCAAGTTACGTTTTTTTCAATCGACTTTTCACTATATCAACCAACTTTTTACTTTATCAACCACTTTAGAGTATATAACCGCCATTCGACACACCTCGGCAAATTTTGCGTAGAATAAGTGGTAAAAAAAACCCAAAAAGCCCCCGTTCTCAAAACGGGGGCAATCAATCAATCGATCAATCACTCAACTCTATAACTTAAACGAACTCTTCAACGACACAATCTCATTAAACACAAGCTTATCGGTTGTCGTATGTTTCGGATCCACATTAAAGTAGCCATGACGGAAGAATTGGAATTTCTCTTGTGGCGCCACACCCTTCATGTTCTCCTCCACAAAGCCATTCAATACCTTCATGGAGTTCGGATTTACATGGTCAAGGAAGGACTTTTCCACAACAGAAGACTCTTCTTCCGTGCCAGCAACATCTGCCACTTCAGATTCAACTTCCTTTTCAGGTTCCTCATCTAATAGCAGAGGCTCGAACAAACGGAACTCAGCAGGGACCGCTTGCGACGCTTCCACCCAGTGCAAGGTACCCTTTACTTTACGGCCAGTGAAACCAGAGCCGCTCTTCGTTTCCGGATCATACGTACAATGGATCTCCACCACATTTCCGTCCGCATCCTTAATAAAGTCCTCACACTTAATGAAGTAAGCATGTTTCAAACGAACCTCATTGCCAGGGAATAGGCGGAAGTATTTCTTTGGCGGATCTTCCATGAAATCCTCTTGCTCGATATAAATCTCGCGGGAGAATGGAATCTGTCTTGTTCCCATTTCCGGATTTTCCGGATTGATTTCCGCATCCAGCATTTCCACTTGTCCTTCTGGATAGTTTGTGATGACCACTTTCAATGGACGTACAACACCCATCGTACGAGGGGACTTCAATTTCAAATCTTCCCGAACAAAGTGATCCAGCATTTGCGAGTCAACGAAACCGGAGCCTTTAGAAACACCTGTTTCACGAACGAATGCTCGGATTGCTTCAGGTGTGTATCCTTTACGGCGCAGTCCGGAAATTGTCGGCATACGAGGGTCGTCCCATCCATCAACAATGCCTTCTTCCACAAGCTTTCGCAGCTTTCGCTTACTCATTACGGCATTTGTGATGTTCAAACGGCCAAACTCGATTTGCTGAGGTGTTCCAGCCATTTCCGTTTCCGCTACGACCCAGTTGTATAGTGGGCGTTGGTCTTCAAACTCCACCGTACAGATAGAATGAGTCACATCTTCCATCGCATCCTCGATTGGGTGTGCGAAAGCATACATCGGGTAGATGCACCATTTGTCACCTGTGTTATGGTGGGTTGTATGAGAAATGCGGTAGATGACAGGGTCGCGCAGGTTGATGTTCGGTGACTTCATGTCAATTTTTGCACGAAGAACTTTTTCTCCGTTGCCGAATTCGCCTTTGCGCATGCGCTCGAATAGATCAAGGTTCTCTTCCACAGAACGGTCGCGATAAGGACTGTCTTTTCCTGGCTCTTTCAGAGTCCCGCGGTAAGCGCGAATTTCATCAGCAGACAGGTCGTCCACATACGCTTTGCCTTTTTTAATTAGAAGAACGGCACGATTGTACATCTCTTCAAAATAATCAGATGCAAAGAATAGTCCGTCCCAATCGTAGCCAAGCCATTTTACGTCTTCTTTAATGGAGTTAACATACTCCACGTCTTCTTTTAAAGGGTTGGTGTCGTCAAAGCGCAGGTTCGTTTTTCCGTTAAACTCGTCAGCAAGGTCAAAGTTGATGACGATGGACTTTGCGTGTCCGATATGTAAGTAACCGTTTGGCTCTGGAGGGAAGCGGGTGATGACATGGTTGCGCTTGCCGGATTCCAGGTCCTCTTTTATAATATTTCGAATAAAATTCGAGTTTGCTGGGTTATGTTCCAAGTTTTTCAACCTTCCTTATATAAGAATGCCGGGGGAGCGGGCTGTTTCAGCTGTTTTCCCCACATTTATGATAGTCAATATTGTAACACAAGAAATGGCAAGCGCAAAAGCTTATAAGAGGGGGGAGGGGGAGATTTAAAAGTATGATTAAAGTCATACCTCTGTTAACAAGTGAGCAAACTGGAAAACAGGGTTTAACCATCCACGATTTTGTTATAATAGTAGAAAGAAATGTAAGGAAGCAAAGGGGGATGTAAGAGAGATGAATGCTGAAAAAACCATTGTTGATAAACTGAATCTGCAAAAATATGAGAACCGGTTATTTTTGCAGTTACCTGAAAATACTGGGGAGTTTGAAGGACTGGACTACGATACTTCTATTAAAAAGGACAAGTATGATTTGATCTTCTTGTTCATGTTCTCCATGGATGACTTTAACAAGTACGCCACAATCGTTAATGAAAAGCAACTGATGCAAGATAACGGCTACATGTATGTTGCCTATCCTAAAAAAGGGAATTCAGTTTACCCGGAATACATTGAGCGGGACAGCTTTTATGCGGAGCTAAACTTAGATGAAGAAAAGTATCTGCCAAACAGCACGCTTAAATTTTCGAGAATGGTTAGCCTAAATGAGGTTTTCACGGTGGTTGGATTCAAATCCTCCCCTAAGAAAGCGACCAAGAAGACGAGTGCAAAGAGCCAGTGTGTCGATGATTACATTGCTCATATAGATGATATAAAGAGCTTCCTGAAAAATAATGAGGCGGTATTGGCGAAATATAACGAACTGACATATGGCTATCAAAAGGATTGGGCGCGATATGTTTACAGTGCCAAAAGGGCAGAAACGCAGGAGAAAAGGCTTCATGAGATGGTAGCAATCATTGATGAAGGCCATAAATCGATGGATCTTTATAGACGAAGCAAAAAATAATATCAAGTTATGGCGCAGCTTATTTTCGAGTAGGCTGCGCTTTTCCTTATCATGAAAACCGCTCCTATTAAATAAGTTGTATAAAGAGGAGGGGGACAGAATGAGCTATGAACCGATTACCCCGTGGGAAGAGCATGAATTCTGGCTGGGAATTTTAAAGGACCATGCCTATTTTATAAGGGATTACCTATCTTCGGAAGAAAAGAAATGGGTCAAGCAGGCGGAAACATTTATAGAGACTTTTGGAAAAGTGGAACAGGAGCTGAGGAAGGTTCCTAAAGATGCACCTGTAGATTCTGGTCCGATGATTAGGCTATCGGAAATGGCAAATGAGGTGGCTTACAAGTACTACTTGTTTGAGGGAAATCTATTAAACCTAAGACTTTTCAATAAGGTGAATTTGAATCTGACGCCAACCTATCTGAACGGAACGCTTATGGAAAACAGGGAGTACTTGAGGATACTAGAAAGCTACATCGAGGGCAAAGACTATCCTGCATTGACTCTCCTCGAATTGTTAAGTATGTGGTTGGATGATCAGTTAGGGCACGCTTCTTTACTTTTGAGGATGCTGGATGGTGTGGAATTTGCACTGGTCGAACGGGCTAATCAAGTGAGAGGGAAGTTTTCGCAGTTCATCGTAAAAAATGACATGATGGAAGGCTACCTTCATTTCGCAGAGCCTGGCTTTCCTGCGCAGATGCGGTTCGCGAAGGAAGTGTCGATCGAAGTGGTGAAGTTTAATAATCTGGTGGCCGAAGTACTGGAGCTTTACTTGGACGACGAACTCATTAATCAAAGTACACTGCGATTCCTCGAACACCACTTCCCGGAGTCCTGCTATTTTATGAGAAAGTTATCCTATTATGCTCCGTCAATCAGCTATCCTGCTTGTAAGCTGACCAAGCCTACGTTGAGGAATTAAACATAATCGGGATGAGAAAACACACCACCTATATGCCGGTGGTGTGTTTTTTAGAGCACATAAAACAGTTTATATTCTATTTAAGAGGGAATTTTAAAAAGAGAATACCTTAAAGGAAGTGTTAGAGTTGCCCCCAACTATTACAACTTACGTATTTGATGTGTATGGAACGTTATTTGATGTTCATTCTGTAAAAGAAAAAGCGGATGAATTATTTGATGGAAAAGGAACAGAAATCAGTGAAATATGGAGGAGAAAACAGTTAGAGTATTCGTTTCTCCGCCAACTGATGGGGAACTATGAAACATTTTCCGACGTAACGAAAGATTCTTTGAAGTATGCATTAAAGCAATTGTCCATTCCGTTTTCTAACAAAGAAGTGGAGTCACTTTTTGAGCAATATACTTCTTTGCGTGCCTATGATGAAGTACAGAATGTATTAAGTACGCTTAAAGAGAATGGGAAGGTTCTTGCAGTTTTCTCGAACGGGTCACGGGATATGCTGGAGCCTTTGGTAGAACAAGCAGGCATGAATGAGTTTTTCCACCATATTATCAGTGTAGATGACACTAAGCAGTATAAACCTACACCCGCTTCCTATACGGGAGTCCTGAAAGTGATAGGGGTGAAGAGGGAAGAGGTTCTGTTTATGTCTTCCAACGGATGGGATATTAGCGGGGCAAAAAACTTTGGTTTCCATACTGCTTGGATTAACAGAAATCATTTGCCGCAAGAAGAATTGGGATTAGCACCAGATTACACATTTGATTCACTAGATGGCATTTTAAATTTGAAATAAAAGGAGGAAACGAATATGGGATATCTTAAATTAAAGGACAAAGCACCTGAATTTAAACTAGCTCAAACAACAGGGGAGACTTTCTCGTTTGATGCTCACCAAAAGGAGCATGAGGCATGGCATTTGATTGTTTTTTTCCGCGGATCATGGTGTCCTGTCTGTCAGAATGAATTGAAGGAACTAGAGGAAAGCAAAGGGTATTTTGAGGATAAAAAAGTACATGTCTTGGCCATTGCCACAGAAGAAGTGGGAAAACTAAAGGAAATGGTGTCGGAATATGATTTGACTATGCCTGTTTTATCAGATCCAAAACTTGAAGCACTAGAGGCATATGGGGTCTATTATCATGGAGAAGATGCGCCATATGAAGACCATGGGGTACACGGGGAACCAGCATATTTTCTAGTAGACGAAAAAGGCAAGCTTCTATATCAACAAAGGCAGACAAGTCCTTTTGGAAGACCGTCTGTATCAGAGCTGCGTAAAATTGTGAAATACATTGGGAAGAATTTAAAATAGGAAAAAACCGGTTCAAGCTTGTGGCTTGCATCGGTTTTTCTTGTTGTTTAAGAAATCGAATTGTGGAAAGCTTCAGAGCAACTCATGTTCGTCAAGACGAAGACCTCGGTGATGGAAAATTTGGAGGAGAAAGGTCCTCATTGCTGTTATGAAGACATCAGTGACGAGAAATCAGGAGGAGAGAGGTCCTCATCGGCGTTATGAAGACATCAGTGACGAGAAATCAGGAAGAGAAAGGTCCTCATTGCCGTTATGAAGACTTCAGTGGCGAGAAATCAGGAGGAGAGAGGTCCTCATCAGTGTTATGAAGCACTTGGTGACAAGGGATTTTACTGAAATAGTCAAAGGTAGTGTAAAGAAGAGATTTTGCCAAGGCCAATATTTCAAAACAAGAAAACGTCCCAAGAGATTAAAGTCTTGGGACGTGGTTTTAGGTCGCATTAGCGATATTGTTCTTAATGAGGCATATTCCCCTGATTCGAAATCGTTACATAACTTTGCAGCATCGTATTCATATCTTGCATAGCAAGCTGTGGTACTTGGTAGTATTGATGTTTATTTTGATATAGAAAAATTTCATAGCTCATTTCAATGAAGTTTGGAACGCTGTCGGCAATAACTCGGCGCAGGACGGGATTGGTCATTTCAAGGGCCGTCATGGCAAGTAGCGTCGCAAGGCCCTTTGTTTGACCTAGCATATAGGCGGAAAGGCCATTGTCTGCAAGGTCGCTCACCGATTGGTTTGGCTTTTTCGGTTGAGTTGGTTGGATGCCATACACCACGTCATGTGTTTGGGTCATTTTATACACTTGAGTGGAAACGGTGGGCTTTTGACCGGTGCGGAAGCTTTCCACTACTGTATTATACACTTGGGTAACAAAAGCTGTTTGTCGTGTCAGGATATCTTTCAGTACAGGATCTTGGATGTGCTGTTCATACATCTGGTATTGGTCGAGCATACTGATGATGCCGGCAATCACTTCATGTGCGTCGTACAACTCATGCCCCCCGTGGTTGGTAGAAGGGGTTTGTGTGCCAGCCATGTTCATATTCATGTTTGGCGGCATTTGATTTTGATTCATATTTGATCCTTGCTGGGTAGGTTGATTTTGCATGTTTTTATCTCTCCTTAAAGTGGCATTCTGTCTTATAATGAGCAAATATGTCCCATTCATGTATGAAAAGTGATGCGTAAAAATATAATGTCAATGGTACAAGGAATTTCTCTTTGGGTGGTGAATAGTAGTGGTGGAGGGATGAAAATGATTGAAACCCTAAAGAAGGTACTGTTGCTTGTAGCGTTACTTGGGCAAGTGGTGGGATTGGCCCTGCTTGTCATTAATATTTGGTTAGGAGTTTTATTTTACATATTTTATGTAATTGCACTCATTTCACTATTCATTGTGCTGATAGTGGAGCGTGCAAAAGAAAAAGAGGAGGATGACAAAAATGATTATAGTGACTACTGAGTCGGTGCCGGGGAAAAATATCGTGGATCTGAAAGGGTTTGTGAAAGGAAGTACCGTGCAGTCAAAGCATATCGGAAAAGATTTGTTGGCAGGTTTAAAAACGATTGTCGGTGGTGAAATCAAAGAGTATTCCGAAATGATGCAGGAGGCTCGTCAAAAGGCAATTGGCCGGATGGTGGAGGATGCGAAAAGCAAAGGGGCGAACGCCGTTATTTGTGTTCGGCTCGAAACCTCAAGCGTGATGACGAATGCATCCGAGATTATCGCATATGGAACTGCGGTAACGGTGGAATAAATAAAAGCGCTTGGCGAGCTACATAGCATAGCCCACCAAGCGCTTTCTTCAAGATCTCTTTATTTTACAACCTTCACAATCTTCGCATCCTTACTTTCCACTCCAGTATTAGAAACAGAAGTAACGCCATACGTATATTGTGTTCCTTCTTCTACAGTGTTGTCCACATATGTAGTCACACCCTCCGTAGAATACACAACATCCACGATATTCGCAGGGTTGCTATAATCTCCTTCTTGAAGACCGTCAAAGCGATAGATAACATATTTTCTCGCATCGGAATGCTTTTTATCATCGATTGTTAAAGTGATACTACCATCTGTTTTGTCTGCTTTCACCGTGTTTGGCTTTTGTGGAAGCATGCCGCCGTTCCAAGCTGTTGCAGGTACAAGTGCAGGTTCTGTGTAGATTTCATTGGTGAGGATATCTGCATAGCCAAGTTTATTTCTGATAATTTGTCTAAGGGAGAAGTGCATTTGTCCCAGCGCATTTTCATCTTGACGGTTGTCTAGAATTTGTCCAGGTAGTTCGTATGGGTCATACCAGTTTTGGTCGAAGTTGTCCCCAACCTTGTAGTCCGCTGTTCCAATATACAGGTTTACTGGATGATTATTGGCATATTCTTCGACCTCGTTGCTCCACCAGTCAAGTAAAATGGAGTAGTCAGCTACTGCTAGACCTCGGGACCAGTAGATTTGCGGCGTAATATAGTCGATGCTGCCATCTTTGATCCATTGTCTTGTATCAGCGTAAAGATCATCATAGTTTGTTTGGCCAGCTTGTGTTTTACTTCCTGTCGGGTCCATATCAATATTTCTCCACACACCAAATGGGGAGATTCCAAATTGCACCCAGCTCTTTGTTTCTTTGATTGTGTCATTGATGGCAGATACTAGTGTGTTTACGTTGTTGCGTCTCCAGTCCCCGATATTATCAAAACCGCGCGGGTCTGCTTCAAATTGCGCTTGATCCGGGAATTCCTCACCAGCTCTGCGGTATGGATAGAAGTAGTCATCCATATGAACCGCTTCTATGTCATAGTTCGCTACAAGCTCCTCAACGGTAGAAAGCAGGTAGTCCTGCACTCCCTGAATGCCAGGATTCAAGTAGTATTGAAAACCGTATTTCACTACCCAATCAGGATGTTCTTTTGCGACATTTTCCTCTGATAAGCTTTCTAATGTTTCAAAAGGCATTGTCACACGATACGGGTTTACCCATGCATGCACTTCAATACCTCGAGCATGTGATTCATCAATCATAATTTGGAGCGGGTCATAGCCAGGGTCTGTTCCTTGTGCCCCTCCTGTCACATATTTAGACCAAGGATCAATTTCAGATGGATAAAAAGCATCTGCGGTAGGTTTTACTTGATAAATAATCGTATTAAAATTTTTACCTTTTAGAAAATCAAGTGTTTGCTGTACCCATGCTGTATAATCTGCTTCGCTCAACCCTGCTTTCACATCAATGTTTTGGACTGTGGCAATCCAGGCAGCTCGCATCTCATGCTTTGGTTGCTGCATCATTTCAGCACTCCCTTTCCCTGTAAAAAGAGGGAGAGTGAAAGAAAATAATAATACCGTAATCATTATGTACTTACATGCTTGTCCTAATTTCATTTGTAGCCCCTCGCTTTCTTTTTTTGTTTTTTGGTAAACGCTTACATAAATGTTGAAGTAATATTTCAAAAAATAATTGAAAAGTTGAAATATTATTTCTGTTTTAATTATAAAAGTAATGACAAATATGAGATATAAGACGAAAGAATTAAAATGCAGAATATTCTAACTTACTTTGTAATAAATTTGGCCTATTTTTTTGAAAAACGTATTTACTTTCACGCTACGTCAAGGTGTACACTGAATTTGTCAGGAGGTGATCATTGATGGAATACACCGTACAGAAATTAGCAAGATTGGCTGGAGTGACAGGCAGGACGCTGCGTTATTATGATGAAATTGGGATTCTCAAGCCGGCGAGAGTCAGTGCTTCTGGGTATCGAATCTACGGGCAGGCGGAAGTGGATAAGCTGCAGCAAATCCTTTTTTATCGGGAGCTCGAATTGGACCTTGAAAGCATTCAAACAATCATTAACGCTCCATCTTTTAATGAAGTCAAAGCACTTAAAGAACACCGTGACAAGCTTCTGACAAAGCAAAAGCGGCTGGAGGGCCTTATTGAAAGTGTAGACCGGACCCTGGCTGCGAAAGAAGGGAGTATTAACATGAGTGATAAAGAGAAGTTTGAAGCATTCAAGCAGAATAGGATAGATGAAAACGAAGCGAAATACGGCAAGGAGGTACGCGGTAAATATGGCAACGAGACAATGGATAAATCGAATGCCAAGCTGAAAGGTATGTCAAAAAATCAGTATGAGCAGGGTGAAAAGCTTGGGGAAGAGGTGCTGAAAGTCTTAAACGAAGCATTCAAAACCGGCGATCCTGCTGGAGAACTTGCACAAAGAGCGGCAGACCTGCACCGTCAGTGGTTAGGGTTTTACTGGGATTCCTATTCCAAGGAAGCACATGCAGGGCTTGCTCAGATGTATGTGGATGATGAGAGATTTACTGCTTTTTATGATAAAGAACAGCCCGGTACTGCTGAGTTTCTGAGGGATGCCATCTATATCTATACGGGAATGCAAAAACAGTAACATATACCAAGTCCTTACTCCTTTCAAGGGAGTAGGGATTTTTTCTACTAATCTACAAATATTGACTTTACCTAGAAACTATAATAGAATTTTTCTTGATAGTTTATGAGTTTAAGCTATCGCTCTGCTTTAAAGAGCTTATAATACTCCAAAGGGGAGTAGCTGACAGTTATGTCGTCAATCCGTGACAATTAAAGTCACCGGCTTAACTGGCAACATTTAATATGTTGTTTGCGAGACCTTTGCCACTTAGGTACAGGTTAAATAACTTTACAAATAAAACCTCTACCAGTTTTTGGTGGAGGCTTTTTTATATTCAGATTGGGGGAGAGTTCTAATCTAAAATTAGGTGGAATAGTTAGAGGTAAAGGTAGAAAAAATAAAAGTGGAAATTTTCGGAGGTGAATCCCTTTTTTTGAGGGAAACAATTGGATATTGACAGTATATTAATTATGAACTTACTTTTAGTGGCTTTGTTAATAGGTTTAACAGCGTTCTTCGTTGGATCGGAGTTTGCGGTGGTAAAAGTGCGTATGTCCCGAGTGGATCAATTGATTGCAGAAGGAAATAAGACAGCGGTTGTAGCTAAAAAGCTTATTGCGGATTTGGATTACTATTTGTCCGCGTGTCAGCTCGGTATTACGGTTACGGCTTTAGGCCTCGGTTGGTTAGGTAAACCGACGGTGGAAAGACTTCTGTATCCATTATTCGATAGCTTGGGAGTACCTGCGTCCGTTTCTACAGTTGTTTCGTTTGCGGTCGCTTTCTCGCTTGTAACGTTCTTGCACGTAGTAGTCGGGGAGCTTGCACCGAAAACACTTGCGATTCAGTTTGCGGAAAAAATGACATTGCTTATTGCGAGACCTTTATATTGGTTCGGTAAGCTGATGTACCCGTTAATCTGGACGCTGAACGGTTCAGCGCGTGTGTTACTTCGCATGTTCGGCGTACAGCCTGCAAGTCATGAGCAGGCCCATTCAGAAGAAGAGCTTAAAATCATTATGACGCAAAGTTTTGAAAGTGGAGAAATTAATCAAACAGAACTATCCTACATGGAAAATATATTCACTTTTGACGAGAGGGTTGCAAGGGACATCATGATTCCGCGTGTGCAAATCGTCACTTTATCAAATAGCATGTCTAAAGATGAAATTATCAGCGTATTGGATGAACACCAATACACCCGTTATCCTGTTACAGAAGATGGGGACAAAGATAATATTCTAGGATTTGTGAACGTAAAGGAAATGCTGACAAACTTCGCTGCGGGTAGAGCAGGGGAAATGAAAGACTTCCTTCACGAGCTTCCACTAATTCATGAGGTGACCTCCCTGCAAGATGCCTTATTAAAAATGCAGGAAGAGCAGGTTCATATCGCTCTAGTTATTGATGAGTACGGTGGTACGGCCGGTATCATCACGATGGAAGATATCCTCGAAGAAATCGTCGGGGAAATTCGCGATGAATTTGATGCAGATGAAGTACCGGATATTCAAGAAATCGAAACAGATCTTTATCATATAAATGGCCTTGTTTTGTTGACAGATATTGAACACCAATTCGGGGTAATATTTGATGAGAAGGATGATATAGATACAATTGGCGGTTGGATGCAGGTAATGCTGCAAGATCTTGAAGACGATGAAGAGCAACATATTAAACATGGTGAGAACATTTGGACAGTACTTGAAATGGAAAATCATCAGGTAAAGCAAGTCGGCCTTCAGTTACATGCACGTTCAAATCAGCATTAACAGTCATAATAAATAAGAGGGTGTCGCTCTTCCATGAAGAAGAGCGACACCCTCTTTACGTTTAATTAGCTTTTTTCTTTACCTTCACTTGCTTGATGACATTGTCCTCCATCTTCAAAATGTCAAAGTGAAGGTGATGATATTCAAGGGATTCACCCTCTGTTGGAATATGGCCAAGCTCTTTGAAAAGAAACCCGGCAACCGTGTCCTCTTCTTCGGGTACCTTTGTTTTAAACACTTCATTAAATCGTCTGATGGCGATTTTTCCATGACAGATAATTTGAGTGTCCGTTAATTCTTCAATGAGAATTTCCCCGGATTCATCCGTTTCATCCTCTATTTCCTGTCCGATCATGGCTTCAATAATATCCTCATGACTGATTATACCTGTCGTCCCACCGTACTCATCAATAACAATCGCCATGTGCTTTTTCTCTTTGAGCATCATTTTGAATACTTTTTCGATAGAGGTGGATTCTGCGACAAACAGCGGACTAGTGTCCATAAAGTCCTTGATTTCTAATTCCGGTCTTAGTGACCAATTCAATAAAAATTTAGCATGAAACACACCGATAATGTTATCCATATTATCTTTATAGACAGGATAACGTGTATAACTGCTATCCATAACAAAGCTTCTCGCGTCTTCAAAAGAAATATCACACGGCAACCCATGGATTTCTATCCGAGGTGTCTTTAACGCATCTCGGACATCCTTTGTGTAAAAGTCGATGGCACCGATAATATGCTGCGATTCTTCTTCGTAAAATGTACCTTCCGTTCTTCCGATATCTACCATCGTTTTCAGTTCTTCTTTGGAAAGAGTCGCCTCTTGGACCATTCCCCTCGAAAGAATGCGGATGATGAAGTTAGTCAAAATAGAAAGTAGAAAGATAAGGGGCTTTAAAACGAAAAGAAGAATAGAAATAACAGGTGCAACAATGAAAGCAACTTTATTAGCAAAAGTAGCTGCAATGGATTTTGGCACGACCTCTGCACAAATAATTAGAACGACAGTCAATACAGCGGTAGCAATTCCTACATTCCAGTCATAACTAATGGCAACAAGTGTAACAAGTGTCGGTAACATAATATTGGCGATGTTATTTCCAATAAGAATTGCTGTAATAAACTGATCAGGGCGTTCAATCAGTTTCAATAGTTTCTGGGCAGCAACATCCCCGTTTTCCGCTCTAATTTGGATTTTCATCCTGTTAACAGCTGTCAGTGCTGTCTCGCTTCCGGACAAGAAAAAAGACATAAATAAGAAAAAAGCTAACGCAATAAACAAAGTATGTAGTCCTCCTAAAATAAGTTAGTTCTAATTTCCCCTTTTTCCACTTTCACATGCATTATCCATAATTTTATGGATTGACCTTTATGTTTTTCTCTAATATGCTTTATAGGTTATTCTATTATTAAACATATCAATAATTTAAATAATAATATAAACAATCAAAAAAGAAAAAGTTTAAACAGAGAATGGAGAGAAAACAGTGGAAAAAGACTATAAACCTCAGTTGGATACCACGTTGATTTTTCTTATGGGGATTATGGTAGTAGCCAGCCTTTTTGCTTTGAAGAGCGTAGAACCTACACTGCCTCCAGTGTTGCAGAACATAAACTTTATGCAAAAGCAGTTAATGTGGTTCGTCGTCGGAGCCATAGGTATCGGGATATCTCTGCTGATACATTTTGACTACTTACGAAACCTGGCTTGGATTACATATGGCATGGGAGTAGTGCTGTTACTCGGCCTGGAGTTCAACGTCCCATCCTCCCTTGTCAGCACCATTAAAGGGGCAACAAGTTGGTACACACTGCCTGGCCTTGGTAATATCCAACCATCCGAATTGATGAAAATATCCATTATATTAGTCTTGAGTAAAGTTATTGCCGACCACCGTGCGCAGTATGAAGTAGCCACATTGCGTGACAGTTATTTGCTACTTGGGAAAATAATCGCAGCCTCCAGTATTCCGTTATTTCTTGTAGCGAAACAGCCGGATATGGGGACAACCATGGTATACTGTGCGATTATCGCAGCCATGATTCTGGTCTCGGGTATCAAATGGAGTATCATCCTTTCGCTTGTTGGAGCAGCGTTAGGGTTCATGGCATTATTCATATATATTTTCATTGCACACCCAACGTTTTTCCATACGTACCTAATCCCTGAATATCAACTCGACCGTTTTTACGGATGGTTGAATCCCTATGAATATCAAGACGTACAAGGCTTTCAGTTGGTAAGATCCTTGCTTGCCATCGGGTCAGGGGAATACACAGGTTCAGGTTACGGCCAGATGAATGTCTACCTGCCGGAAGCACACACGGACTTTATCTTTGCCGCCATCGCCAGTCAGTTCGGATTTATGGGCGCAACGGTGGTTATTTCTCTTTTCTTTTTCTTGATCTATAAAATTACCTTCATCGCCATGGAATGCCATGATACGTATGGTACTTACTTATGCGCGGGAGTCATCGGCATGCTGACTTTCCAAGTATTTCAGAATATTGGCATGACAATTGGACTGCTCCCGATTACAGGTATTCCATTGCCGTTTTTCAGTTATGGTGGGAGTTCGCTTCTGACTTATATGATCGCGGTCGGGATTGTGTTGAATGTGCAGTTGCGGACTAGGAAGTATTTTTTTGAATGATAGGATTTCGATCCCTTACTGCTTGGAGTGGTAGGGGTTTTTTTAAGTTAAAGCATATAATACGGTTGATTTCCGTTCCAGGCGCTTCGCTTGCCTGCGGGCGGTCCGTGAGCCTCCTCACTCCGTTGCGGGGTCTCACCTGTCCCTTCCTCCCGCGGGCGTCTACACGCCTTCCACTTCAATCAACAAGATGATCACATTCACATGAGGATTAACAAAAGCAATAAACCAATTAGAGAAAGTTTATTGGATACAAATGGGCCGGTCGTTCTTTTTAGTTTAAAAAATGAAAAATTAATTTGTAACAAAACAATAACTCAATCGACTATTAGATAAAGATGTGCAGAGGGGGAGTCCATTTGGGGGAGAGCAGGGAGGCATTTGTCCGTGATGTGTATCAGCCATATCACCAGGATGTGTACCAATATTGCCTTTATTTTACCAATAACATAGAAGAGGCGAAGGACCTCACACAGGAAACGTTTATGAGGGCGTTACATAGCATAGGTAGTTTTCAGGGGAAGTCCACTACGAGAACGTGGATTATTTCAATTGCCAGAAACACGACGATTGATTTTTATAGGAAGAGAAAGTTTCAGCGGTTGTTGCCTGAAAAGTGGCGCAGGGAGCAGTCAGGTGGCGGAATATCCCCTGCGGACGTAGCTGATAAAGGGGCAGATTGGCAAGTATTACAGCAAGCTTTAAGTAACTTAAAAAAGGATTATAGACAGGTCGTCATATTACGTGCTTTAAAGAATTTTTCTGTAAGGGAAACCGCAGAGATACTCGGGTGGACAGAATCTAAGGTAAGAGTGACATACCACCGGGCACTCCAAAAAATGAAACAATCCATCGGTCATGATACGGAAGGGGTGATCTTCTATGAAAAATAATACAGAATGGTTGGAACCCTTGAAGAATCGACCTGATTTGTTGATGGATGAAGAGACGCGCGAGCGGTTGGAGCTGGAATTGAGAGGAATGAAGAGAGAGAAGAAAAGAGGGAGATTGTGGATACCTTCTGTAGTTGTTTCTGTGATTATTGCGTTGGTATTGATTGTGGGGGTAAAAAATTTCCTTCCCGGTGGTAAAGAGGATGGCTTATCTGCCGAGATGAGAGAAACACTTAATGTTTTCCATGAAGTGGGAGAGCCAGCCTATTACTTGACCGTCTTGCCTTTTGAGCCTGAAAAGGTTTTTGCTACAGAAGTACCGTTGAGTTTTAGTAGAAGTGTGGAACTAAAATATGTTGGAAAGGAAGCAGAAAATGAGCTGATTTCCATTAATATCTATTTTGACATGCCTGATGGGTTTGATTTCGGTCCAATCCATTATCGGAAAAGTTTTGAAACCTCAAACGGTGATAGAATTGATTACTCCGTTAAACAGTCAAGGTCGGACCTTCAGGTGATAATTTGGACGCAAGATGGTGCAACTTTTCAAGTGATGAACATGCATGATCCACTTACTGAATCTCAAATTGAGGAACTAATCGATTCCGTGAAAAAGTATGAATGATACGGGTTGTCTGATATATAATGGGAAGTAGAGAATAGAAACGGGGGTTCAGAGATGTATATATTAGGTTTAGTTTTATTTGCGATTAGCTTTGGCCTAATCGGATTTGGTGTGTTTACGACGCTTGTAAGATCGGAAAAGAAAAAAGGACGCATTTCGCTTGTGGTCGGGACGGTGCTGCTCATTACAACGTTTGTAATGTACACGTATATTCCTTCTGCTTCTGGTGAGGAGCAAATTACAGTAGAGAGTGTGGCAGTGACGGAAGCTGAGAACGGTGCTTATCGCTGTTCGGTTACCGAAACTGATTATAATGGGTTGACTTATCATTATGAAGCGACGAGCGAAGAGGATGCTAAAGCGTTCTGTGGCCAGTTTGAGGAAGGAAAAGAGTATACCATTTCTTTTGAATATGACTTGGATACTGAGGAGTATACTTTGGTGGAATTGAAAGGCCAAGAGTGATGTTGAACACCTAAGGGGGCGCTAGTTGCTGCACTTAGGTGTTTTTTTAAAAAGTGGGTTTCGGTAACTAGGTTTTATCTTTATGGTTTTGAGGTCTGGGGACCAAATGTCCGAAGATTTTCGGTTTTTGATCAAAGATTTTCCAAAGTTGACCGAAGATTTTGCGATTTTGACCGAACGAAATTTTGGATTGTCCAATGGCCTGAGAAAGTTGACCGAACGTATACCTTCAATTGACTGAACCTGTCATAAAAAAGGGGTAAAAGTGTCCGAACCACGGAACAAAATGACCGAACGCTTTTGAAGATGCATCAAAACGTGTTATTTTGACTGTATTTAGCTTAAAACTAACTCAAAACACTCCAAAATTAAATTCTCCCTTGACCATGTGGTGCACCACACAGTTTAAACTAAACAAAGGAGGGCAAGAAATGTACAAAGTCAGTGAATTTTCCGAGATGACCGGGCTTAGCAAGGAGACTCTGCGCTACTATGCGGAAGTGAAGCTGATCGAGCCCGCCTATATCGATCCGAAAAATAACTACCGATATTACGACGATGGCAGTTATTTTCTGGCCTTACTTTTAGTGAAACTGAGGAGCTTCGGGTTCACCATCCAGGAGATGATTTCTGTGATGGAAGATGAATCGTTTGCGCATCTAGAAGACTTACTAATTCAAAAGAAAGAAACCATACGACTCCAAATGGTGGAGCTGCAACAAAAAACAGAAGAAATCGATGCCTTCTTGGCGTCAGGAAAGGAGCTGAAAAACAAATGATTCAATGGAAAGAAGAACGAGTGATACCTGTCCCTATTGAAAAAGTATGGGAATTGTTCTACGACAAAAATATTAAAAGAACGATGCCGAAAGTGGAGGAGCACACGCTGATAGAAAAAACAGAAACAGAGGTTGGGGCGAAACACCAGCAAACATATCGCGAGGGCAAGAGGTTGGAAACGTATATTGTGGAGACGCTTGCTTATGAGGACAAGCCTGAGAGGAAACATAAACAAATAGCTTTTGTACTTGGAAAGGCATTTGAAATCAACTTGTCTTTTACACTGGAGAAGGTGGATGAGGCACATACACGGTTCATTTATGCTGGGCATAACAAAGGAGTCAATTTCGTGGGGCGTGCAATGCTGAAGCTTGGCAGCGAGAAGAGCAACAACAAAGTTGTTCAGGAGTATATGGACCGGGTGGAAGCGGAATCGATGAAATAGAGAGGGAGCTGGCGCAATTTAACACGCGCAGCTCCCAGTTTTTATTTTGCAGAGGTGGATGTCCTCTTAAGCTCGAAGTATAAATATGCGCCGATTAATGCGTA
The DNA here is from genome assembly GCF_020524325.1 of Sutcliffiella horikoshii. Taxonomy (GTDB): domain Bacteria; phylum Bacillota; class Bacilli; order Bacillales; family Bacillaceae_I; genus Sutcliffiella_A; species Sutcliffiella_A horikoshii_D. The sequence goes on along the minus strand of NZ_JAIVKY010000013.1, from coordinate 26,332 downwards.
CATTATCAGACTGCTGATCCAAAGTTGGTTTTCTACCGATAAGTCGGCAAAGCCCACCAAATATTCCGGAACAATGTAGAAGATGGGAAGCACAATGGAAACAACCGTTTTACTCCAAATCGATATCCCAATCAAAAACGAGATGGCCATACTTGCGACAATGAGGTTGCCGTAATAGCCAAGCATGATAATCGGTGAATCGATATAATTTGGCAGGAACATTAATCCTACAAACATTGCCGTCGATAGAAAGCTTGCTAAACCAAAGAAAAAATACTCCTTTGATTTGGAGAAAGTATGGCTGGAAATATGCCTGAATGTCCACATATAGGCAAGTAACAGAACAATGCATACTAACGGATAACCAATCAGCTCGACCAACGAGTATTGAAACCCGCCAAAGACAATGTCCTTAAGGACGATGCCGGAAAAAGCCCCAAGTATGATAATTGGAACATACTTAGCCCAGCCCCGTATATCAAAAGACATTTCGCCCGAGATTTGCTCCATGTATTCTTTTGGGGAGTTTCCGATGATATGCTCGACACTCTTGTTCTCTTTTTCCGCCTCGTATAGATGCACTTCTAACTCATCGGTAATCTCGTCAATTTCATTTGTTTTTTTGCCGCAGGAAAATAGGTAGATCCGTAGATTTTCTATGAATGTTTGGCTTTTCTTAGATAAAGGTAATTGGTTCATTTCTTGTTTGCTCCTTTCTTTTAATGGGTGTTAAATTGGCGTTGAACGAACTTTCCTGAAAGAATTAAGACAAGGCCTACAATTATAGCGATCCACCATACAATTTGCACTTTCGGACCGAAGTCAGGAATTAACCATGCAATCAGTAAAATAACAGCGAAAGACCCGCCTCCATATAATCCTGCTTTCCAGTATGCTTTTTTAGAGCTTTTCTTTTCTTGGAATAAAGTAGATCTTACCAAACTAAAGATTACTTTAATACCAAGAATGGTGGAAAAAAGGATGGGAAGAAATATGGTCAGCAAGCTGCTAAGCGAGACAGAATCCTTCACATCAACGAATTGGGAAAGGACTAAATAAACAAGGCCGACATTGATTGCTCCCCAGCCTAACAGGTTGCAAAGGATCGTCGTTATAAATGGAATGGCTTCGCGTTTCTTTTCGCTTGGCAAGCTTTCAATTATTTCATCTGCATATACTTTAGGATCTTCCCCGAACAAATCTTTTGCAGGTCGCCCTTCATGTTGTGCTTCTAGCATATGATCAAGTAGTTCCATCAATAGTTCTTCGCCTTCACGCTCCGCCACTCGCAGGTCGGTGCGAATATAGACAAGAAAATCCTCATATAACCCCAAGTTATCATCACTCAACAGCTTCCGTTTTTCATTGTTCTCTTCAATCAATCTTTTTGTATCTCTCATTCGTTTTCCCCTCTTTGCAATAATTGACTTACAGGACCTGCAATCAGCATCCATTCGCTTGAGATTCGTTCCAGTTCTTCTTTTCCGGAGTCCGTTAGAAAATAGTACTTACGGTTCGGTCCGGAAGCGGAAGGACGCATTTCCCCTATGATGAATCCGTTCTTTTGGAGTCGGAGCAGCACCGGATAGATGGTGCCTTCACTGATGTCCGGTAATCCGACTTTTTGCAGTTGCTGGGACAGTTCATACCCGTAGACTGCTTTCTCCTCAACAATCGCCATCACACAGGCATCGAGGATTCCTTTTAATAGCTGGCTTCTTGCTGCCATGTGTTCACCTACTTTGGTTGTGGTAAAGGGTAATTTTGCTTCGGTATCTTGTATAACAAGGTACTGTGACAAAGTGCTGCGGCTATCTTGTATTACATGATACTCTCATTATATGCGTAGCTATCTTGTAATGCAAGGTATATTTGGAAAATTTTTAAAGGACTCTTTGCGGTGTTTGTAGAATTTCTAAAATATAAGGAGAGGATTACAATGACTACACAAACTACTACCATTCATACATATGAAGAGGCCGTTGCCGTGATTAAGGAAGTGGGCTTACTTCCGCTTGCGCCGTTATTTGATGATTACCCATCGCTCGGAAGCATGACCCCAAAAGAGGCGTGGCATTCTGACACGGAGCAAGATCCGTGGATTTGGAGGACGCAATTTGCCGCAGATGGGGTGGCGGCTTATGGAAAATTCATTAAGAAAAAAGCGGTGTTCATTTCTAAGTACCTACTTCCGCTGATGCTTGCTGCACTTGCAAGCCAAGAAACCATGGAGAAGCGATTTGAAAAAGGAGAAGTGTCCCGTGAAGCTTTAACCCTTTTCAGCCTCATTTCAGAAAACCAGGGAATTGATACGAGAGTACTGCGAGCAAAAGCTGGAATGAAGGAAAAAGAAAAGAAGAAAGCTTTCGACCAGGCATTATTGGAGCTGCAAGGCAACTTAGATATTGTGGTATCGGGGACGAAAGAAAAGCAGGACGAAAATGGCGAAAAGAATGGGTGGAGCAGTACTTCCTATGAAACGATGCAGCATTGGTGTGACAGAAACTTAATTGAAGCGTCGGAATTGAAGAGGGAAGAGGCAGCCGAAAAACTGATGAACCATTTTGAAAGCTTTACGTCAGAAGCGGCAATGAAGAAGTTAAAGAAGATTTTTTAGACAAACGTTTGTTCAAAAGGAGAATTCATCGAACAACAAGAATTCACATAAAATAAAGGCGGGAATGTTTTATGGGTAGCAGAATTAGTTTAATTTGGGTAAAACTGTGTTTTGTATGCGCAATTCTTTTAATCATACCAATCTACTATTCTCTAGCAGGCACACTGTTGGCTGCCTATCTTTTAGCTGCTGGACTGTATTTGGGGCTTTATTTTTCCATGCCTATTTGGAATGCGAAATGGGTGGCATATTTTTTGGCAACTGGGGCCGTAGTATTGATGCAACACTTTATTATGAAGCCGTTTGATGTGTTGCCTTGGCTGTTAGTCTACTTTATTTTGCTGGAAGGAATGCAATCTTCCACTACCAAACAGGCAGTTCTCACGACAATGGCTGTTCTCTTGCCAGTTATGTTCACCCTTAGCGTTCTAGCAGTTTCTGAGCTATTTTACTATCACTTATTTCTTTTCATCATGTTAATTGGAGTGGGGGCGTTTATCCATCGGTACTACCGTGATAATGAGAAGTTTGATAGAGAGTGGAAAAGCTTGTTGGTGGAGTATCGTGTTCTGAAAAGACAGGTGCTTGAGAATGAAGAGGTTGCCAGGGTCGAGGAGCGGAACCGAATTGCTAGAGATATTCATGATTCTGTGGGCCATCAGCTGACAGCACTCATGATGCAGCTGGCAGTGGCGGAGCAGGCAGCGGGGGAAGAGAAGGTTGCAGCCATTGTGAAGCAATCCAAACAATTGGCCCGTGAAAGCTTGGATGGGATGCGAAAAGCAGTAAAGGCTTTGCAAGGGGAAGAGGAGCAAGGAATCTCATCGGTAATTCATTTGATTAGAAAATTAGAAGCGGAAAGTCAGATGAGGGTACAGTTGACGACTAAAAGGGGTGTGCTTTCACAGCCACTGACCAATGATCAGAATATTGTTTTATACCGATTTGTGCAAGAAGGACTCACCAATGCGATGAGGCACGGGAATTCGAAGGAAATCTCCATTACACTTGAGATCATCGGAGAGCACAGCTTTCAGGTGAAGGTGGAGAATAAAATGGAGGTTTCAAGGCCTGTGGAAGAAGGATTTGGACTGCAAAATATGCGAAAGCGAATGGAGGGTCTGAACGGACGGATGGAGCGGGAAGTTACAGAGGGATATTTTACAGTGAAGGGAATTTTTCCTTTGAAGGGAGTTACATATTAAGTGATTAATATATTGCTAGCGGAGGACCAGGCGTTGGTTCGGCAAGGAATAAAAATGATGATTGAACAGCATCCTTCGTTTCGTGTTGTGGCTGAGGTCGCAAATGGAAAGGAAGCAGTGGATGCTTATGAGAAACATCTGGTGGACTTGGTGCTGATGGATGTACGGATGCCTGTTATGACGGGGATTGAAGCGACAAAGGTCATCAGGCAGCGTGACCCGAAAGCGAAAGTGCTTATTCTGACGACTTTTGCAGATGACGAGTATGCAATGGAAGCGTTAAAGCTTGGGGCATTGGGCTATCTTTTAAAGGATGCGGATGCGGCGAGTCTTTTGTCCTCCATCGAAAGCTGTTTGAATGGCGGGATTTCCATCGATGCCGCTGTAGCTGGGAAGGTGGTGCCGAGGTTGATTAACCGCCCCTTGGAATCCTCCAGTGTGGAGATGGTCGAGTTGACCAGCCGGGAGCGGTCCATTTTACAGCTAGTCGGTGAGGGGAAAAATAACCAAGAAATTGCGGAAGCCTTGCATCTGTCTATTGGAACGGTGAAAAATCATGTGACGGTCATTTTGCAGAAGCTTGGGCTGAGAGACCGCACGCAGCTTGCAATTTTTGCGATTCGGAATGGGGTTGTGTAGGCTGGTGTGAAACTATGTTCCCATAAATCGGAGCGTTTAGTCTAATAGAAGGGCTCTATACGCCCGAAGCGGAAGAGAAACAGGGTGTTCGGTCAAATAGAAGGGGTCTATACGCCCGCAGCGGAAGTAACACAGCACGTTCCGTCTTATAGAGCGCTCCATTTAGCCCGATCTGAAGGCACGTCCTCCCCCAGACACCTAAAGTCACCCCGAGCCAATAAAAGGAGGAAGATAAATGGATCTAAACCAATATGATTTGCATATGGAAACGCGGTTTCAACGGATAAAACAACGAGTCAGGGGTAAAAAGTCCGGAACCTATTCAAATGATGAATGGAGTGGCTGGGTGCAACAAATAGAGAACGAAAGAGGGCTTCGGTTTATGAATGCTTTTCTTTTTCTCCTGCTGTCCACATCCATCTTTTTAGGATCTACTCCGTTAATTTTCCTCTTTTTCGCTATATTAGCTTATATGTGGGGGAACTTTTACTACCTCACCCATGTGGCCAAAAAGCTTGAGATCCACATACTGGAAGAAAAATTGAAGCTGTTCACTGAAGATGAGGGGATGCTGAGACTTCGGATCACCCACAACAGTTTACTTCCGATATTTTTCGGAAAGCTTAGAGTGGGAACGGACAAAAACATATTGTTTCAACATGGGGAAGAACAAATACATATGAACCAGCTATATTTTAAGTTCCAACAGGTAGGGCGGAGTCAATGGGAGGTCGTACTTCCTTTCACAGCTGTGAAAAGAGGCGTGGCCCAGCTCCACCTGTTCGATATGGAAATCAATTCTTTCTTTGGATGGGGAAAAGTATACCTTCAGACGAGAGACAAAATGCAGTTTGAGGTCATCGTCTATCCGAGAAACGAGAAGGTAGCGGGGCTTGAAAAAATCTCTCCTAAGAAGCAGGGAGAGCAGCCGAGTAGAAGTTCCCTGTTTGAAGAGAAAAGCAGAGTGCTTGGCACACGGGATTATGTGCCTGGCGATCCCTTCGGACAGATTCATTGGAAGGCAACGGCTAGAATGAACAGCCTCCAGTCCAAAGTGTACGAACGGACAACCCAACTATCATGGCTGTTTGTCATTGATATCAGTACCAGCAACTTTGAGGAAAAAATGCGGGGCATCGCGTTTCTTCTACACTATGCTACTAAGCACAATATCTCCTATTCCATTCTGGTGAATATTAAGAAACTCGGGAACCCTTCGTATATCGTGATGAATGCAGGGGAAGCCAAGCAACAACTGTATGCAGGAATGATGCTTTTAGCTCGAATCAAGGTGGAGAACGTGATGATTCCTTCCATGACGTTCGGACAAATCCTACACCAGCATGCACTAAGGCATCCATATGTCATTGCATGTGCAGAGCAAGCGGTGATGGAGAAGTGGAATTTGCCGGTTTCCACGGAAGGCTTTGTTTTAGAGAATGCCGGGGCTGGAGTGAAGATGGTGAGGATGCGGAAAGGTTTAAAGCACCAAGAGAATTTAATGAAGCATGCGTAAAGCTCGAAAATCCATTCGGGCTTTTTTTTGCGTCTATACGCCCCCACCCACAATAGTGACTAAAGTCACCCCGCCCCCCACAAACTAATGACCTTCTTCAGGTTAACTTCCCCCGTACCGATAGTATAGTAGAAGTAACAAAGGGGGCCATCAAAATGCTAGAAGCCATTCAACTAACCAAAACGTTTAAAAACACGCAAGCCGTTAAAGGCGTCAACTTATACTTAGAAAAAGGGGAGACAGTAGGACTGCTTGGGCCAAACGGAGCCGGCAAATCCACCACCATCTCCATGCTTTCTTCTCTCGTTAAACCGACAAGCGGGGATGTGTTACTTAAAGGGGAAAGCGTCAAAGAACAACCGCAGCACCTTAGAGAAATCCTAGGTGTCGTTCCGCAAGAGATCGCCGTTTTTCCGGAACTCACTGCCTATGAAAATATGAGCTTCTTCGGGAAGATTTACAAACTGCCAAAAAGCGAATTGAAACAGAGAATAGAAGAAGTCCTGACGTTGGTCGGTCTTGAACAGCGTCAAAAAGAACCGGTAAAGCAATTTTCCGGGGGGATGAAGCGTAGACTCAACATTGCAGTGGCACTACTTCACAGACCGGAAATCTTAATCATGGATGAACCGACTGTTGGAATCGATCCGCAATCGAGAAATTACATCTTGGAAACGGTGAAAAAACTGAACGAAGAAAAGGGGATCACGGTTCTCTACACCAGTCATTACATGGAGGAAGTGGAGTTTCTTTGTCAGCGCCTCTACATCATGGATCGCGGCGAAGTGATCGCCTCCGGGACAAAGGATGAAGTAAAGAATATCCTTTCCTCTGAGCATACCATCGAGGTGGAAGTGGAAAAGGTCAACCCGGCATTTATTGAGAAGTTGGAGAGCATCCCAGCTATTTCTTCCATCACTACGCTTGATAAAAAAATTATCTTGCTTGCTCCAAAGAAGATTAACTTACTTGAAGATGTTTTTGATGCGGCAAAGCAAACAGAAAGTCCGCTTAAAGGCATTCAAATAAAAGCTCCGACACTTGAGGATGTCTTTTTGCATCTGACCGGTCGCAAGCTTCGGGATTAGGGGGGCGCCGACGTGTTAAGTGCATTTATTAAAAAAGATCTCCTTCACTTGCTCCGCGACAAAAAAGAAGTCCTGATTTTGCTTGCGATGCCGTTTGTGTTAATAACGATTCTTGGGTTTGCATTAGGGGGGCACTCTGATGAAGATATTACTCTCAATGCGCAGGTTGCAGTCATTGACAAAGGCGACCTCCCTGCTGAGTTAGCAAAATTTGACGAATGGATGGTAGCGGAAAATATTCCTGACCAAGCCAGAACGCCAATCCTTGAAGCTGCCGAACAGACCTCCCTGCCAGAATTGCTCGTGGATACGGTAATGAAAGAGGAACTTCAAGATTTGCTAAAAGTAAAAGAAGAAACAGACCTAGACACGGCTTTGGCTAATGACGAATACGCTGGGGTTCTGCAATTTTCAGAGGGCCTTCGCTTGGAGACTTGGAAAAGTCAATTTTTCAACCAGGAAACAACAAAAGAATTGGAGCTTTATTTGAACGAAGGTAAGGGTTTGGAAGCAAATATGCTCTCAGATGTTGTAGAGAATTTTACTGACCAGATGCGTTTGCAAACGGTGTTAACGCAAGAGGCCCAACAAATCAACCAGGCTCCACCTGAATTTGAGGCAGTAGCTGAGGTGACAGGTGAAACAGTAACAGTGGACGGAAAGGTGCCAGTGGATTCCTTTGGTTATTTTGCTGTGGGGATGAGTACGATGTTTGCTTTATATGTCGTGTCCTTTGTAGCTGGCTATGCTTATTATGAAAAAGCCACTTTTGTGTATGACCGAATCCTGCTTACCAATACAAATCCTTGGATGTACGCTTCCAGTAAGTGGTTTTCAGCAGTGCTTATTTGCTTCCTTCAATTGTGTGCTTTGTACGGTTTGGCCGCTTTGATTTATCAGGTGATATGGCCGGATCTCCTTGCCTTCCTGTCGATTACACTTTTCTTCAGTTTTGTGGTCGGCTCCATGGCCGTGTTGATCACCGCCTTGAATTACCGCTTTGAAACACAGCGGGTATCCACGATGTTTTCGGGATTCCTTGTCAGTGTTTTTGCTTTCTTGGGTGGAAGCTTTGTCCCTTGGAATGAGGTATCCGACACAATGTTTACGATTGCATCCTTTACACCCAATGGTGCCGCCTTGCAGGGGTATCTGAAAATATTAAGTGGCGGGGAGCTCTCAGCGGTCACAGGTAACCTATTCCGCTTAGCATTGGTAAGTATCGCCCTCCTCCTGATCGCCATTCCTATTTTCCCAAAAAGGAGGTTGATTTAAATGAGGGCCATCTTAATCAACCATTTACAATATTTTAGAAGACAGCCCTATGCGGTGATCGGAATGATTATCCTCACGTTTGTATTCGCACTCGCACTCGGGCAGGTAAATCAAGCGGAACCGGTTGAGGTCCCTGTATTTTCTACAAATCTTACAGATGCGGAACAAACAGGAATGATTAGGGCTCTGAACAATGAGACGGAGAATACCGTTTTTGTTTCCGAAAAAGAATCCGCGGTAAAAGAAAAACTCGAAAAGGGTACCATTGACATGGGGTTACAATTAGAAAGGGATAGCTACAAACTTTATCTTAGTGCCACAACTCCCAACACCACCCTGATTGAGGCGCATGTAGCGAACGTGGTGCAGTCAGAGCGAACACTTTCCGACGCAGCTGAGAAACTCCATGCAACACCAGAGGAATTAAGAGAAAAAGTAGAAGAAAGTAGCGGATTATATGCCGTTTCGGAAAAATCTTTTAAAGAGAGTGAATTTGTCTATGATGCCTCTCTGCAGGCTTTGTTCGGATTCTCACTTTTCTTTGTTATCTTCACTGTTACCTATACAGTTAGTACAGTTTTGGAGCAAAAGAGAAATGGAATGTGGAACAGAATGATCTTGTCTCCGTTAACAAAAGTCCAGCTGTATTTGGGGCATGTTAGCTTCAGTTTTTTACTTGGATACGCACAGCTGGCTTTAGTTTTCTCCTTTTTTCACTTCGTATTGGGAGTGGATCTAAAAGGTGGATATCCAATGATTCTCTTAGTGGTCATTCCATTCTTGTTTGCGATTGTGTCCCTAGGAATACTGATTAGCGCGATTGCCACCAATCCAAGGCAATTAGATGCTGTCATCCCGTTGATATCCGTGAGTATGGCCATGATTGGCGGCGCCTACTGGCCACTGGAAATCGTTCAGTCCGAGGCATTGCTTACCTTGTCCAAACTGATTCCGATGACATACGGGATGGAAATGTTGAAGGGAGCAACCTTACTGGATTGGTCCTTGTCGCAATTTTTATTACCTGCTTCGGTATTATTTTGCATGGGTGTCCTCTTTATGGGGATTGGATTGAACCTGATGGAGCGGAAAGCAACGGTGTAAATTTTTTCAAGGAAGTGTGTAAAGGTATCTTTACATATTTCCTTTTTTTGTTTATATTGTATGTAAAGATATCTTTACCTTTTATGGAGGGGACGCCCGTGGCAGTAATCAATCACATTAAAGAAATTCGGCAAAAACGTGGAATCACCCAAATCAAGATGGCCGAAGATCTGCAAATCACCAGGCAAACGGTTAATGCCATTGAGAAAAATAAATACAACCCAAGCTTAGAATTGGCCCTCAAACTAATTGCCTATTTTGATGTGCCGATTGAGGAAATGTTTTATCTAGAAGAGGAGAAAAAGGGGGAGTAGGAAAATGAAGACTAATAAGAAGTGGTTTTGGTTGGCATTTGTAGTGATTTTGATTTGCATGCAGATTGGCGGAGCTTTGGGGATTTATATAATTGGCAGGGAAGAAGGGGTTTTTGATTATAGCCTCCTACTATCCATGTTTCAAGGTACATTGGGAGGTCTTGTCATTGTTTTATTGTTCATATTTTACCGCAAAAAAAGAAAGCCGAAATTACCGGAATTTGATGAGCGTAGTATGTTATTGATGAAACGCTATTTTTTGGGAGCCCTGTATGTGGTGTTCATAGGAAGCGCAGCAATTGTCGTGACACTTGGGTTCCTTGGCGTGAAAACGGTGGAAGTAGGTATGCTAGCTGTGTACCTAAGCATTTTATTTATCGTAGTTGGAATGGGAGCGCTTGTGACGGCGCGGCTTTATTGATATTTTTTTGAAAATACTGACTTCTCCTTTGTTTCTTAACAATTAACATCCTATGTCGATAAAGTATTTATCTGTTAAAAACAAAGGAGTCATATATATGTTTACATCATTACGAGGCAAACTGGTATTTTTATTTTTATTACTTATATTTATTATCATTGCCAGTGTAGGGGCTATTACATATAGTCAAGCAAAGGACAAAATAGAGCATGAAGTCGTTGCAAACGCGGAAGCTGCAATGGTAGACCTTGAAGAAACTATTCATATTTACTTAGATAACTATTCTAAAATACTTAGTTCCTATGGAAGCACCTCATTAGTTGATGATTTTCTCGTAGATGGGTCCGAAGCAAATGAGGCGAGAATGTTAGCTGGGTTCAGTAAAGTATTAGGGAATTATCCTGACATGCAGGTACTTTACTTGGCAACCAAGGAAAAAGGATTTTATTCGTCTCCGGACATGGAACTCCCATCAGATTTCGATCCGACTTCGCGCACATGGTATGTGCAGGCTATGCAAAGCCCTGGTGAAGTAATCTATACGGATGTTTATACAGATTCTAGTACAGGGGAAGCAGTCATCACTTTGGCAAAAGCAGTAACAGGAAATGGAGTGGTGCAGGGAGTCCTTGCAACAGACATTAACATTACTGCGTTAGAAGAGCTAGTTGCACAAAAAGAATTAGGATATGGCGGATATAGCATCCTTTTGGACAATTATGGTGTGGCATTGGTGCATCCTACTTTGAATGGGGAAAATCTATTGGATCAGGACCTGCCGTTTGTAGATAACATGTACAAAGAGGAAGCGGAAGGTGTCCAAAGGTATACATATGACGGGGAAAAAAGAGTGATGGCATTTAACACCATCAATGAAACCGGTTGGAAAATAGGCGGAGTATTCTTGGAAAAAGATATGCTTCAATTGGCCAATGGCATTCTGAGAACAATTGTAATAGTAGGGTTGGTCGCTATTGCGGTGGCAAGTATCTCAACCATTCTATTAGCGCGTTATATTACTAGGCCAATATTGAGGTTGAATTCTGAGGTTACCAAAGTTGCCGATGGAGATTTAACTGGGGATATTGAGGTTAGTTCCAAAGATGAAATCGGTGTGTTGGCAGCGTCCTTTAAAACAATGCTTGTGAACATGCGCGAGATGATTGGAACAGTGGCCGATTCTTCTCAAAAAGTGAAAGCATCTGTAGAAGACATGAGTGCAGTCACAGAAGAGGTTTCTGCAACAAGTGAAGAAATGAACCGTGCGATTGAGGAATTGTCAAAAGGTGCCGTTCAACAGGCAACCGATTTAGAGGGAACAAGTTCTCGTACGCAAAACCTGGCGGATAATATTGAAGATGTGTTATCCAAGCAAGAGGAACTTCGGGTGCTGTCTGGGCAGATTATTTCTGCAAATGAAACAGGTTTGGGGAAGCTTGGTGTGTTACAGGGACATACAAATGAATCAACGGAAATTGTGATGAGCCTAAATGGGCTGATGACACAGTTCACGGAGAAGATTAAAAGTATTGAGGAAATTACGCATACTATCAATGAAATTTCTAATCAGACTAACTTGTTGGCACTGAATGCAAGTATCGAAGCCGCTCGTGCCGGCGAACACGGCCGTGGATTTGCGGTAGTGGCAACGGAAGTGAGAAAGCTAGCCGAACAAACCGCCGACTCGACCCACCACATTAAAGAGACTATATCGAGCATTCAAGAAGAGTCCAATGTGATTTTGGAGGAGATGGAGAGAACAAATAAGATCTCAAGCGAGCAAAGCCTTGCTGTAACGGACACTGGCGAGTCATTCGGAGAAATCGCGACCAACATCCGTACCATCATTGGATTCATTGAGGACATTATGGCCAATATGAACGCCATGAATGATTCGAAGGAGGAAGTGCTTGCTTCTGTTCAAAGCATCTCCGCCATCGCGGAGCAGTCTGCTGCAGGTACAGAAGAAATTGCGGCCTCCACTGACGAGCAGGTGAAAGCAATCAGTAGTATCGCTTATTCAGCGGAAGAGTTGCTTGCAATGAGTGAGGATCTGAGTGAGTTGATTAAGAAGTTTAAATTATAGGTGTTATTGTGGAGACCCCGGCCGGGTGCGAGAGTGGATGGCCGGGGGTTTTTTGTATGGGTGGGAATGGTAGGCTTGGGAGTTAGGGAGTGTGGCGTGTTGACTGGCCGGCCGCTGGTAGGGTTTTCTCGATATAATGCTAGATTTCTTGATATATCTTGATTTTTTTTGATAAGTGGATAGATTTTCTTGATATAATTCATTTTTTCTTGATATATTTTGAGATTTATTGATATCGATCGGACAATGAAGGCAATGGTATTATCTAATGCGCTACTCATGCCACTTTGCTCTTTAAATACCCCACTTTCCCCCAACTATCTTGGAATGTGTGCACTTAAGCAGCCGCTTTTTTTCTTCAATGGATATATCCGTTTTACAATGGATAAAACAATTTAACAATGGATATATCGTATTTACGGTGGATATATTCATTTTACAATGGATAAATGGTCCGTTTCGATGGATATCCCCGCAAAATTCCCTTCATGACCAAAGCCGCAATCAAATAACAATACAAACTACAATCGTTTGAGTAAATTTACTCATCAAAAACCCACTAAAATACAATGAACATTACTTTTATACCTACTTTTCTCCCCACCCTAATAATCAAAGACTACTTTACGAAATGTCTCTTTGATTTCGACAAAATACTTCAAACGAAAGAATATATTGGTAGAAAACGAGGGGGATTATGGTGGAAAGTCAGAATATTAGGTCTCGTAAAGAGAGAATTGAGACGCAAAAAAGGATTAACAAGGGGAAAAGAGATAAGAAAATTGTTAGTTATGTCCTAGCTGGAACACTTGCGGTTAGTGCGTTTATCACAGTTAATGCTAGAGGTGAGGTGCTAGCGAATGAAGCGGTACACCAAGTGAAACCTGGAGATACGTTATTTTCACTAGCTCAAAAGTATGGGGTGTCCATCAAAGAGTTAAAAGAGTTGAATGGTCTAAAGTCTGACATCATAAAAGTGGGGCAAGTTTTGCAGTTAAGTGGATCTGGTTCTAAAGAAGTGGTGGAAAACAAGAAATCAATTCATGAAGTGTCATCTGGAGATACATTATTTTCAATAGCGAAGAAGTATGGTCTTTCCGTCACGGAACTTAAACAAATAAATAACCTGAAAACGGACTTGATCAAAGTGGGACAGGTGCTGAAGGTTGGTACGAAAGCCACTTCATATAAAGTAATTGCGGGGGATACGCTTATCTCCATTAGTAAAAAATTCAATGTAACAGTTGGTTCCATCCAAAAGGAGAATAACCTCACAACAGATACAATTCGCATAGGGCAGCAGTTAATCATCCCTGCTTCTAATCATGGTGTTGTAGAGTCTCAGGAAAAAGTATCAAAGGCATTTTACACCGTAGCAGCAGGGGAAACGCTGTGGGGTATCGCCAAGAAGTTCAATATGTCCGCACATAAAATTAAGAAAGATAACCACATGTCATCGGAATATGTCCTGATAGGGCAGGAATTGAAAATTCAAACAGACGGAATGTTTAAAGCCAATGCTGTCATAACTGGAGTAGTAGATAAGAATTCCGTGGAGTTTCTGATAGAAGGAGAGAAGGAGCCGGTTGTCCTGAGGGTTGCTTACGGGACGGCACCTAATTATGACATTATCTCAGGAGCTGAATTGTCTATTATATATAAAAAGGGAATGAGTCCTGTTTTAGTAGATCTTGTGTTTGCTAATGAGGAGTTTGGATATTAGTATTTGGGAGGGAAGGATCACTTTTGGTGGTCCTTATCTTTTTTGACAAGGGAAAGAACCGAATTCTTTAGTCAAACGTTTGTTCAAAAAATCATCCCCGCTACCAAAAGAATCCCAATCACCCATCAAACGTTTGTTTAAATCCGCAATCCGTTGGTATGCCTGTCAAAACGGCACTTAATCAAATGTTTGTTTAAATTAGAATAAAAAGTGATACCACCTCAGTCATGCCTTAATCAAACGTTTGTTCAATAAAAAAACCCCCGCGCAATTAAACCACACCACGCGGGGATTCCAACCTACAACACATTAAAATACCTAGCCTCCGGATGCGCAAACACAATCGCTGACACCGATGCTTCCGGCTCCATCATGCAGCCGTCCGTCAGCTCCACGCCAATATCCTCCGGCTGAATCAACTTAAACAGCTTTTGCTGATCCTCCAGGTTCGGACACGCCGGATATCCAAACGAGAATCGCTGACCTTGGTACTTGGCAGAGAAACGCTCCTTCATCGTAAAGCTAACAGGGTCAGGGAAGCCCCAGCGGTCGCGCATTTGCTGGTGGACGAGTTCGGCCAAACCTTCCGCAGTCTCAAGTGCCAAAGCCTGCAATGCATGGCTTTCCAAGAAACGGCCTTCCTTTTTATAAGCCGCACCAAGTTCGCGAATTCCCCGGCCGGCGGTTACGGCAAACAGTCCCACATAATCCATGACGCCACTATCACGGGGCTTCACATAATCGGCCAAGCAGAGGTGCGGTGCTTTTGCCTGTCTTGGAAAATCGAATTGCTCAATCACTCTAGAGGTGTCTTCCGGGTCATAAATGAACAGAGTGTCGCCTTCTGACTGAGCCGGGAAGTATTGATATACCGCAGCTGGGGTGATGAGTTTATTCAGCTTAACTTCTGACAGCAACTGATTTACCACACCCTTCACTTGCAAGGTGCGCTCATCCTTCTCAGCAATTAATCTCTCAATCTTCCCTTTTACTCCAAGGTGGTGGCCTATCAGCATCTGCATGTTAATATACGGTTCCACATGGGAGACGGAAATGTTACGCAGCAGATGACGCTTCGTATCACTTGGTGTAAACACGCGAACATCCCTTGAAACATTGGAACGAACCTTAACGGCCGTCGCCACCGCACTGCTGTCCTCAGCAGCAACAGCCGCGCTCGCTGCAGCCGCCGCTGCCTCACGCAACCGCTTCTGTTTCTCAGCCTGCTCATGAACCAACACTTCAAACTCTTCAGGTGAACGCAGCTGGTTGGCAAGAGACAACCCGTTCATCGCATCCTTCGCGTACAAGACAAGCCCTTCGTATTCTTTGGAAATCTTGTTGTCTGTGAACTTCCGAGACAACGCAGCCCCTCCTACTAAAATAGGAATCGAGATGTCGGACTGCTTCATATCCTGCGCCGTCAACACCATCTGTTGAGCGGACTTTACTAGCAGTCCGGATAATCCAACGATATCCGGCTTTTCTTTTTTAATAGCTTGAATCAAGTCGGTGGAAGTCACTTTGATTCCGAGATCGACCACGTCATATCCGTTGTTGCTCAAAATGATGTCGACCAGGTTTTTTCCGATGTCATGCACATCGCCTTTTACGGTTGCGAGCAGTACCTTACCCTTAGAAGAGGAGGTATCATTTGCTTCCATATGCGGTTCCAAAAATGCGACGGAGGCTTTCATGACCTCTGCGCTTTGGAGGACTTCCGCAACGATCAGCTGGTTGTCATTGAACAAACGGCCAACTTCTTTCATCCCGTTCATTAATGGGCCGTTGATGATTTCGAGTGGTGTAGGGTAGGCGGTCAGAGCAAGCTCGAGGTCTGGTAGAAGTCCTTCTTTGGTCCCTTCCACCACATAGTAGGCAAGTCGCTCATCAAGCGGCATATCAGGAATATTGGACTTTGCCTCTTTCTTTTTGCCTCGGTAAAAATCCGTAAACACAGCCAACGATTCATCAGTTGTTTCAAACAGCAATTTTTCCGCCATCTCGACCTCTTCGGGTGGGATGGATGCAAAACGCTCCAGTTTTTCTGTATTAACGATTGCATAGTCCAGGCCAGCTTGTGTGCAGTGATAGAGGTATACGGCATTAAGCACTTCGCGTCCTACAGGTGGAAGCCCGAAAGAAACGTTGCTGACGCCAAGTATCGTCAGGCAGGAAGGGAAGTGTTCTTTTATCAACCGAATTCCCTCCACCGTTGCATTCGCCGAACCAATATACTGCTCGTCACCTGTACCGACAGGGAAGACAAGCGGGTCGAAGATGATGTCAGTGGGGGATATCTTGTACTTGTTTACCAAAAGATCATAGGACCTCTGTGCAATCTCAAGCTTCCGTTCAGCGCTGACGCCCATTCCTTCTTCGTCAATGGTGCCTACGACAAGCGCCGCCCCGTATTTATGAACCAACGGAATGATTGCCTCAAAGCGTTCCTCGCCGTCCTCAAGGTTGATGGAGTTGATGATCGCTTTTCCTTGTGAATATTTCAACGCGGCCTCAATGACCTGTTCGTCGGTGGAGTCGATGACAAGCGGGACCTTCACTTTTTTCACGACTTCTTGTACGAAAGCTTTCATGTCTTCGAGCTCATCGCGGTCCGGGTCGGCAAGGCAGATGTCGATAACATGGGCGCCGCCTTTGACCTGGGCACGCGCCACTTCTGCAGCCTCTTCAAATTTTTTCTCTGCAATTAGTCTCTTAAACTTGCGGGAGCCGATGACATTGGTGCGCTCCCCGACCATGATTGGACGAAGGGAAGGGTCGTCATAGATGAATGACTCAATCCCCGAGACGCTGTGGTGGTCTGGGACAGAAGCAGAAGCGCGAGGCTTATAATCCTTCATAACTTCCGCAATCGCACGAATATGATCTGGCGTTGTACCGCAACAGCCTCCGACGATGTTCAGCCAGCCTTGTTCTGCAAATCCGCCAAGCTTGGTCGCAAGGGACTGTGGGGTTTCATGGTAATGTCCTTCCTCATCCGGCAAGCCTGCATTTGGATAGCAGCTGACCGCACTTTTGGACAAGTTGGAAAGGGTCCGGATATGGTCCTGCATGAATTCCGGGCCGGTCGCACAGTTCAATCCGACTGCAAGAGGTTTCATGTGTTCTACCGAAACGTAAAATGCATCGATTGCCTGACCGGCAAGGGTGGTGCCCATCGGTTCGATGGTTCCGGAAATGATGACAGGGACCGTAATGCCTGTCTTTTCAAAAGCGCGCTGGATCCCAAGGAAGGCGCATTTTACGTTCAATAAGTCTTGGCTCGTCTCTACTAAAAGACAGTCGGAACCTCCGTCCAACAACCCACGTGCTTGCTCCTCATAGGAATCTGTCAGGGCATCAAAAGTGGTTCCACCCGTAACACTAAGTGTTTTTGTGGTCGGCCCGATGGAGCCAGCGACAAAGCGCGGCCACTCCGGGGTGGAAACTTGAGCGGTTGCACGCTTGGCAATCTCCGCGCCAAGTTTATTAATCTCGTAGGCCTTAAAGCCAAGCCCGTACTCATCAAGCACAAGGTCTGTTCCGCCGAACGTATTCGTTTCCACGATGTCGGCACCGGCGTTCAAATATTCTACATGGATGCGTTCAATGACATCTGGTGCGGTAATGTTCAGGTTCTCGTTACAGCCGTCATACTCTTCGCCTCCAAAGTCATCTGGCGTAAGGTTTGCCTGCTGCAGCATCGTTCCCATCGCGCCGTCCATGATCAGTATTTTCTTTTGCAGCTGTTGTTCTAGCAGTGTGATAGATTTAGACATTTTGAACCCTCCTGGATGAATGGAACGGACCGTATTTTTTGGCATAGTTGGCAAGCTCGACTGTTAGTTCATAGCGCATAAACGGCGTAATCAGATAGATGCCCTTAAATAATTCAAGTGCGGCATCCAGCAGCCCTTTCGCAATGTTCAACCCCTCAAGACTTGCCTGTTGCGGATCATCTTGATGACGATTCATCACCTCAAGTACCTGTGGAGTCAGCTTGATCCCTGGCACCTCATGATGAAGGAAGTTGGCGTTACGGCTGCTTGTGAGCGGCATGATCCCAATATAGATAGGGGCATCAATATGTTTGGTAGCCTGATGGACTTCAAGTAATTTTTCTTCTGAAAAGACAGGCTGACTGATGAAATAATCCGCACCGGCTTCTATTTTTTTCTCCAACCGTTCAACTGCCTTATCAATGACGCGGACATTCGGATTAAAGGCAGCTCCGACAGAGAAACTGGTGCGCTCGCCAAGTTCTTTTCCGGTAAGGGAGACACCTTGGTTAAACTGTTTGATCATATTGATGAGACCAAACGACGTGACATCATAGACAGACGAGGCTCCCGGAAAATCACCAACTTTTGTTGGGTCGCCGGTTACTGCCAATACGTCATGAATGCCGAGCTGGTGTAGTCCCATCAAGTGTGATTGCAGACCAATCAGATTTCGGTCTCGGCAGGTGATATGGATCAGCGGGCGCAAGCCGATATCTGATTTCACGATCGATCCTAGTGCGGTGTTGCAAACCCGTGGGGAAGCAAGGGAATTGTCTGCCAAAGTCAGGGCATCAATGCCTGCGTCCTTCAAGGCTTTCGCACCAGCCATGAATTTATCTGTGTTCAGTTTGCGCGGAGGATCGAGCTCCACGATAATGGACTGTTGTTTTTTTGCTTTTTCAAAAAGTGGTGTTGGCACTTCCTTCTTTTTGGAAGGGATAACGATGGTTCTTTCTTTTCGTTTCACCTGTTTTTCTTTAACAGGACCCACGTCTTGGAGTGCTTGGGAGAAAGCCTGGATATGGGCAGGCGTCGTCCCGCAGCAACCGCCGAGTAACCGTACGCCCTGGTCGCGAAAGGCAAGTGCGGTTTCTTTAAAATAATCCGCGTCACTGTCATATTCAAGCTTCCCGTCCACATAGGAGGGGAGACTTGCGTTCGGATAAGCCGAAAGATAAGCAGTCCTTGGAATCGATACCTCTTCTAGTGTAGAAATCATATGATATGGGCCAAGGCGGCAGTTCAGTCCGACGATATCAGCACCAAGCGATTCCAAGCGGTTCAAGGCATCCGTGATATGCACGCGGTTCTGCAAATAACCAACCTCTTGCAAAGACACTTGCGCGATTATCGGCAGGTCCGTTTCTTTTCTAGCAATCTGCAGGACCGTCTCTAATTCCTCCAGGTCATAAAAGGTTTCTAGTAAAATGCCATCGACCCCTTCAAGCAGCAGGCAGTAGAGCTGCTCGCGGAAGGTGCGTTTGATTTCTTCAAGCGGAATCGCTTCAGGCTTGATGGCGCGGATACCACCGATTGTACCGACCACATGGGCTCGTGGGTGATCCGCCACTGCCTTTTTCGCCAGCCTGACAGCCGCACTGTTTATTTCCTTCACTTGATCCTGCAACCCATAGCGCTCCAGCTTGTGGTAGTTGGCTGCATACGTGTTGGTCTGGATAAGATTGGCGCCGGCATTCAGATAGGCCTTGTGTATATTATAGATTTGATTTGGCTGCGAAAGATTCAATTCCTCAAAGCAACAATCAGAACCGTAAGAATAGAGGAGGGTGCCCATCGCACCGTCTGCAATTAAAATTTTGTCTTGTTGTAAACTATCTAAGATTCCCATGATATACCCTCCGTTGTTCTTCGTTTCCACTTGCTTCTGTAATGGTATGTTGAATTGCCTGTTCAAAGTCTTCTATTAAATCTTCCGCACTTTCCAGTCCTACCGACAGGCGGAGCAGAGAGTTGGAGATGCCCCGTTTTAATCGTTCTGCTTCCGGCATTGCCGCGTGAGACATCTTCGCAGGGAAGGAAAGGATGGACTCTACCGCTCCTAAACTCACCGCAAAAACCGGAATTTCTACCTTGCCGACAAATTTTCGCAAATCCTCCTCGCTGTGCAGTTCAAAAGAAAGAACAGCTCCAGGTCCCTGCGCCTGTCTGTGTTGAAGGGTGAAGCCAGGGTGTGTCGTCAATCCTGGAAAATAAACCTTTTTAACGGCAGGATGCTTTTCTAGGTAACTGGCAATTTTGTAGGCTGATTTTTGGGACTGCTCCAGCCTTACATGCAATGTTTTGAGCCCTCTTAAGACCAACCATGCATCTTGGACACCAAGCACCGCGCCAAAGGAATTTTGCAAAAAGGCTAAACGGTCGGCAAGCACTGGGTCCTTCGCCACCGCAAGGCCTGCCACGACATCGCTGTGTCCGGACAGAAATTTCGTTGCGCTGTGCAGAACGAGGTCGGCGCCAAGCTCCAACGGCTTTTGCAAGGCTGGTGTCAGGAAAGTGTTGTCGACGAATGTCCATGCACCTATTGATTTGGAAAGGGTGGACACAGCCGTGATGTCCGTTACTTTTAACAACGGATTGGATGGTGTTTCTACGTAAAACAGCTTGGTGTTGGCTTGAATGGCTGCTTTTACTTTTTCTAAATCGGTCATATCCACAAACGTATGCTCCACTCCGTAGCGGGTAAGCACCTCAGACACCATTCGGTAGGTTCCGCCGTAAACATCTTCTGAAATTAGGACATGATCTCCTTGTGATAGAAGGAGGAAAGCAGTGGAGATGGCAGCCATTCCGGATGAGAAAGCAAAGCCTCGCGTTCCTTCTTCTAAGTGTGCGATTGTCTCCTCGAGTGCTTCCCGGGTTGGATTGGCAGAGCGTCCATAGTCATATTTGCCAAAGGAATCGATATCAGGCTGATGAAAAGTGGAGGCATGTTGGATGGGCACGCTCACCGCTCCGTTACTTTTATCAAACTTGTGGCTGTTGTGTAACAGCTTTGTTTGAAAAGAATGGCTCATGACAGGACCTCCTTTTGAATGGAAGCAGCTTTCAGCGCCGCTTCTAAGTCTTGAATCAAATCTTCCGCGTCTTCAATGCCGACTGAAAAGCGCAAGAGCCTGTTGCAAACACCGGTTTCCAGGCGGATTTTTTCCGGAATGTCCGCATGCGTCTGGGTGGCAGGATAGGTGATGAAGCTTTCCACGCCGCCAAGGCTTTCGGCAAAAGTAATAAGGTTCAAGTTTTGGAGAAGAGGATTGACCCATGCTTCGTCTTGAATGCGGAAGGAGAGCATGCCGCCCCTTCCTGGATACAATACATCGGTAACCGCGTCGTGTTGATTCAAGTAATCCGCAATTCGCTGCGCATTCTTTTCATGCCGTTCCATGCGAAGGGATAAGGTTTTCATGCCTCGGATCAATAACCAGGAGTCAAACGGACTGAGTACCGCACCTGCCGCGTTATGGTGAAGCGCAAGGGATTCACAAAGCTCTTTGCCCTTTGCGACAACGAGCCCTGCCAGCACATCATTATGGCCGCCAAGATATTTGGTCGCGCTGTGAATGACAATGTCTGCGCCTAATTTTATGGGATTTAATAGAACAGGAGTGTAAAACGTATTGTCACAGATCAGTAGGAGTCCGTGCGCTTTCGCGAGCTCCGAGACTGCTTCTAAGTCTGTTTCTACCATCAGGGGATTGGTGGGAGTCTCTACAAAGATAGCCTGTGTTTGGGAGGTAATGGCTTTTTCAATTTCTGAAAGATCGGTTGTGTCCACATAGCTACAACACAGTCCCCATTTTTTATAGCCTTCTTCAAAAAGGCGGTACGTGCCGCCGTACAAGTCCTTACAGACGATAAGGTGGTCACCGGACTTGAATAGGGAAAGGATGGTCAGGATTGCCGCCATGCCGGAGCTGCAGGCATACCCTTGGTCGCCGCTCTCTAAATCCGCAATGGCTTTTTCCAACACATGTCGCGTTGGATTTCCGGTTCTTGTATAGTCATATCCTGTTGATTGCCCAATACCTTCGTGTCGATAGGCAGTGGAAAAATAAACAGGTGGATTGACAGTTCCAGTGGCAGTTTCTGAGCGATTTCCAATTTGCACAAGCTTCGTTTCCGTTTTATACATGGGAGGGCCTCCTATATGGTAAGTGACAAACGTTTCTTCCAGAGAGATGAGGCTTTAATGCTTTATTGGATAAAAAGAAAAAGCCTTCTATAAGAAGAAGACTTTTCTATCGAAAGTTCATTCTTCTCATCTCTGCAAGCATCACAGCTTGCTGGAATTAGCACCTTTTCAACGTCCGTTCTAACGGACGCTGCTGGTTGCTGAGGTGTCTTCGGGCCATTCCCTCAACCTCTCTGGATAAGAAAGTTCACTATTTAATTATCTGAACAATTTAATTATTTTATTAATTTACAACAGGTGAGTGTGAAATGCAATGTTTTTTTCTGGATGAATTAATTTTATGCGGTGAAGGAGTGGGGTAGAAGTTAAGAGTGAAAAGAATTTTTTGTCATAAAATGGTCAATCCCAAAAGAGGAAATTCCACCGGGCATGTTATATAATGTTAACTGTAAAGTATGTGAAATTCTTCACTAACTTACTAATTTAATCCGATTTTCACTAACAGAAAAGAGGGATTTATCTATATGACTGATTTAAAAACGATTGCAAAATCTCATAGAAGCACAAGGATGACACTAATTCTGATCGCCATTCTGACAGGGGCTACGGTTATCGGGCAGGCGTATTTCTTCGTGACTATCGTGGATCGCGTGTTCCTGAGGGACCACACGTTTCAAGAAATTTTGCCATTCCTAGGGGGACTTTTAGTAGTATTGGCTGCACGAGCGGCTTTGACCTATTGGAGCGGTCTAACAGGTGTGAAGCTTGCTGCAAAAGTAAAGCGCGACTTCCGGATTGCATTGCTTCAGAAATATTCCAACAGTCCGATTCAAGCTTCTCTTAAGGGCCAGTCCGGTCAAAAGGTGAGCGTGATGATGGATGCGGTGGATGAGATCGATCCGTATTTCAGCCGGTATGTACCACAGGTCATTCAATCGAGCATCATCCCAATCATGATCTTGATTGCGGCATTCAGCCAACATGTGAACACAGGTTTGATCATATTGATTACAGCTCCGTTCATTCCTATTTTTATGATTGTGGTAGGTTTGAAAACAAAGAAAAAATCAGAAGAGCAGATAGAAAAACTAAATGCTTTTTCTGGAACGTTTCTGGATACTTTGCAAGGGCTCACGACATTAAAGCTTTTCGGTCGCTCAGCCAAACAGCAAGAAACAATTGAAAACAGTAGTTTAAGTTTCCGGGACGCAACGATGGAAGTGTTGCGAATCGCATTTCTATCCTCGCTGATGCTGGAATTTATTTCAATGCTTGCCATTGGATTGATTGCGCTTGAAGTAGGTTTGCAGCTTGTTGTTTTTGAAAATGTTACGTTCTTTACTGCCTTTTTCGTATTGGTATTAGCGCCTGAGTTCTACCTTTACTTAAAGGAGCTTGGAAGCGCCTTTCATACAGGACGCGGAAGTATGGGAGCTGCGAAAAAAGTGACAGATGAGCTGGCAGAAGAGGAAACACCTATTGAATGGGGAGACGCTTCTTTTCAAAAGGATCTGGATCCTCCTGCAATACAATTGAAAAACCTCGGATTCCGGTATGGAGACCAAGGCTTTGCCATAGAAAATATATCAGTAGATATCCCACCATATACACAGCTTGCTTTGATTGGGCGAAGTGGTGCCGGGAAATCGACACTGCTCAATCTGATGGCAGGGTTGATTCGCGCTTCAGAAGGGGAAGTGTTGGTGGACGGAAAGCCATTATATGAATACGAGGAAAAGACGTGGTTTGACCGCGTCAGCTATATTTCGCAAAATCCGTATCTTTTTTCAGGAACGATTGCCGATAACATTGCGATTGGCGGGAAGGCGGAAGCGACAAAAGAAGAGATAAGAGATGCTGCTGAGAAAGCAGGTATCCTACCGTTGATTGAATCGTTACCAGAAGGTTTCAAAACGAAAATTGGTGAAGCGGGGAGAGGGTTGTCTGGTGGCGAGAAGCAACGATTGGCGTTGGCGCGGGCCTTTTTGAAAAAGCCTTCGGTAATCCTGTTTGACGAACCGACAACAGGACTGGACCTACAGACGGAGCGGATTTTGCAGGCTTCTATGAAGGAGCTGGCCAAAACGTCGACGGTCATTACGGTTGCCCACAGATTGCATACGATTAAACAGGCAGATACCATTTTACTGCTGGAATCTGGGAGATTGGTCGCCCTAGGGAAGCATGAGGAGCTGGTTGAAAAGGTGCCGGCTTATCGTGAAATGGTGTCTGTCCAGCAAGGAGGGAGCTCGGGATGAGAGAATTAGCACATGTTGTAAAGCTGGTCATGTTGGAGAAAAAAGACATATTTCTATCCATTTTGCTCGGGTTCTCAGCGGGGATTACGGCGGTTGGGCTGTTTGCCTCTAGTGGTTATCTCATTTCCAAAGCGGCCCTGGCTCCGCCCATCTATACCTTAACGGTAATGATTGCAGTGTTGAAGCTCTTCGGTTTCGCGCGGGCCTTCAGCCGTTACGGCGAGCGATTATATTCGCACAGGGCAACATTTACGATATTAAGTAATCTGCGTGTTTCTTTTTATAAAAAAATTGAGCCGCTTGCGCCACAAATTTTCCAAAAATACCGAAGCGGTGATTTGCTTGCACGGATTGTGGGGGATGTGGAAAGCCTGCAGAACTTCTTTCTACGTGTGTTCTACCCACCGGTAGTGTTGGTCCTCGTCTTTTTAAGCACAATATTTTTCATTTCCTTTTTCTCTATTTATCTGGCATTGGTGATGTTCGTCGGATTGATTCTGACAGGCTTTGTCGTACCGGCTATTTTTGCAGTGGGACAACGTCGATTGCAAAGTCGTGTCAGAGAAGAGAGAGGGGCGCTTTCAACAGAGGTGACGGAGCTGTTTTACGGGTTCCGTGACTTGAAGATCTATCAGCAACTGGATGTAAAAGAGAAGATGCTTGCCGAAGCTGCGGGTTCTTATGTGGCGGAGCAGGAGCGAGAAGGAAAACAGGCGATGTTCAATCAATCGGTGAACACGTTTATTACACTGCTTGTTTCATGGACATTGCTTGCACTTGGTGCATACCTGACCGTGGAAGGCCAGTTTGAAGGATTGTTCCTGGCCATGCTTGTGATGATTTCCTTGACTGTGTTTGAAAATGCCGCGCCGATGGCTGTTTTTCCGAATCATTATGAGGAGAGTAGAAGGGCTGCAGTTAGGTTGGATGATGTGGTGGATGTGGCGCCGGCTGTAGGTGCCGCGTCTGCTGGGACCATTGTGGAGCTACCTGAACAGCAGGCGTTTTCTTTTGATATGAAGGATGTTCGCTTCCGCTATCCGGGAGAATCACGTTTGACGCTGGATGAGGTGAATATCAGTTTGCCTGCTGGATCAAAGACGGCCATTGTTGGCCCAAGTGGTTCAGGAAAATCGACGTTGTTGCAGTTGCTGTTGAAAATATTTGAGGCAGAGGATGGTTCGGTCTCGTTGAATCAGTGGGATTATGCTTCAGTGGAACAAGAGGACTTATGGAGTAAGACGAATGTCGTCCTGCAGGAAAATCACTTTTTCTACGGTACTGTTCGGGAGAATCTTGCGCTTGCCAAAGGTGGATTGAGTGATGAGAAGATGTTGGAAGCTTTAGGCGCGGTGAAACTTGACGGGTTTTCCTTAGATGATGAGGTGCTAGAAAAAGGGGAGAACCTTTCCGGCGGGGAGAAGCAGCGGCTTGCTATAGCGCGTGCATTGTTGAAGGCCGAAAATTTGTGGCTCTTGGATGAACCGACTTCTTCTGTGGATGCCGTAACAGAAGCGGCGATTTTTGAGAGGCTTTTTGAGGTGGCCTCTGAGGATACATTCGTGCTGGTGAGTCACCGCTTGACGGGTCTTGAGAAGATGGACCAGATTATTGTCATGGAGAATGGCCGTGTCGTGGAGGCAGGTACATTTGATGAGTTGATGAAGATGAAGGGATATTTCTATGAGATGAAAGAGATTGAGAAGAGTGTGTTTATGTAGGTTTAAGTCTGGCTGTCCGGGGAGAGTTCCCTTGGGCAGCTTTTTTTTAAATTGATAGGGGGCTTGATCAAATGTCCGAAGTTTTGGGAAAGTTGACCGAAGATTTCGCGAAGTTGTCCAAAGATTTACCAAAGTTGACCGAAGTTTTGAGGGATTTGACCGAACGAATTTTTCAAATGTCCAAAGGACCCCAATCTTTGACCGAACACCATCTGTAAATGTCCGAACCCCCACCAAAATAGGTAATAAAATGTCTGAACCAAGGGGGAAGTTGTCCGAATGGTTTTTCACAACCCCCAAGTGGCTTATTTTCCGGTCTTGTAAACTAAACTGTGTAAGTAAAAGAGCGTACGACTTTTACTTCGCAGTTTAGTTTTTTTCTTGTTAAAATTATTTTAACTAACTGGGGGGATGATCGGTATGACCAAGAAAG
>NZ_JAIVKY010000012.1 GCF_020524325.1 Sutcliffiella horikoshii | reverse complement strand
CTTTCTTGGTCATACCGATCATCCCCCCAGTTAGTTAAAATAATTTTAACAAGAAAAAAACTAAACTGCGAAGTAAAAGTCGTACGCTCTTTTACTTACACAGTTTAGTTTACAAGACCTTGGGAAATGACCAACCGCGAAAAAGTCCATCTTTCTCCCAGCGTCATGACAAACATCAACCTCCAATAGACCTCCAATAGACCTCCAACTGACCTCCAAATCTCCCCTTCGCTAAAAAAAATTCACAAAACAGAACATTGCCTGTAAAAGCGCCCATACCGTTTTAGGAAATGTACATATAGTAATAGGGAATCTTCATTAAGGAGGTGCGAGATTATGGGTTACTATGGAGGCTATCCTTATGGCGTAGGTGGCGCTGGCTATGGCTACGGTTGTGGCAACCAAGGCGGCACATTCGTTTTAATCGTTGTTCTATTCATTCTTTTGATCATCGTTGGTGCATCTAAATTCTATTAATATGTAATTAGTGGGAATAAGGAAAGTGCGGGATTTGTCCCCGTGCTTTTCTGTTTGTCCACCTCCACAGTAGTGAGTGATGAATTATAAGAGGCACACCGATAGGCTCTCTCACATACAATGTGATATATCCGAGAGGAGGATGTTTGGTGGATAATAATATTTTTAAGGGTATTGAGAAAAAGACGGGCGTAAGCATGAAGGACGTATTTGAGCTTGCTAATTCTATGCAGAATGCAAATTTCAAAGACGAGCAGACGGTGCGTAATTTGGTGTCTCGTGTAGCTACGTTGGCGAATAAGAAGGTACCTAAGGAATTGGAAGATAAGATTGTTAATACATTGATTAATGGGAATAAGCCGGTTGATATGGGGACTATTTCGAAGATGTTGAATGAGAAGAAGAAGTAAAAAACATCTGCCTTCCACGTTAAAAGTGGGTAGGGCAGATGTTTTTTTGTTGCGTTGAACGCGTCAAACGCCGCTGTTGATTTCCGCAAATGGCTTCGCTTTCCTAGGGGCGGTGCTTGAGCCTCCTCGCTGCGCTGTGGGGTCTCAAGCTACCGCTATCTCCCTCAGGAGTCTACCCCTTTTGCTCCAATCAACAGCTAGGAAAATCATGATCATTAAAAAATCAATTAACTTGAAGAACTTACTTTATCGTCTCCAAGTCCGCTAACACAACATTGCGGTCGGCGTCTTTTGCAATTTGTGTGGAAGCTTCCTTTGCCAGTCTAAGGTATTTTTCTTTTGCTACTGCATCTCCGCTTATGCTGTAGGCGCGAGCTAGAGCTTCATATGCGAATGCTAGGTCAAAGTCCTTGATGCCATGCTCTAAAACAATATCAAGGTTTCTTTTGGCATGCACGAGGCAAGGTTCTGCCCGTCGTAGAACCGCGTAGACTCTTGAGATTTGCCATTCGCCTCGGGAGAAGTTGACAGGTTCGCCGATTTCGCCCCAGTGGAAGCGGGAGGCATGGGCTTTATGTATCATTTGGAAATCTTCTTCTGAAGTACGTGCCGGCTTTTCCATCAGATCCCATACTTCGTTGAATAGGTTAACTGCTGTTTTTCTGTGAAAAGTATATTTTAAATCTTGCTCTTCCTGTGTGACATTGGCCATCGTACTACCCCATTTCATAAAAATTATCTATATTATCTAAATAGTATCATTTTTCACAGAGAAAATGGAGCATAATTAGGACAAGCATCCTTCTTTTCGTTTAAGTAATTCTGCCTCGAGTAGTTGAATGAAATCACCGTCTAGATTTTCTGCCTTCGCGTTATCATATGCAAACTGAAGAGATTCGTCGGACAGTTTGTTGATGGAACAGTTATGGTGAGGATCCAATGCTTTCAAAAGATTATACCCCTTTCAACTCATCTATAAAGGGTACATACCCAGATAGGAGCAGTTAAAACGTGCTTTTTAACTATTCAAAAAATAAAGTTTTTTCTACTGATTTTTGTTGACAAAACGAAAAAGCGCAATCCTGAAAATGAAGGAGGATTAGCGCTCTTCGTTAGAGAATATCTTTTATAAATCTTGTCATGTAGGCTTTTTTTCCGCGGCGATTCATCGGGACGGATAGTTGCAAGGTTTCCTTTGCTCTTGTCATTGCCACATACAATAGTCTACGTTCTTCTTCAAGTGCCTGCAGCTCGCCGTTACGATAGGATTCTAAGGCAAAGTCATGAGGAAGGCTACCATCGACCGCACTAAGGACATAAACGTTCGTATACTCAAGACCCTTTGATCGATGGATGGTGGAGAGGTGAATGGCATTTGAGTATTGCTTGCTGAGCCTTTTCATCTCATCTGTCTTGGCTATCATATCTTCCACATGTTCAAGTAATTCAGCAATGGTTTTGAACTTGCGGGCAACCACCTTTAAGTCGCGTATATCATCGGATCCTTTTTCCAGGGCGTTCCCTTCGTTGCCGCGCTTTTTAATGTAATCATCAAAGCCCATGTCTTTTTCAATCATCTCCAGTGCGACAGAAGGGGAGACATTGGCAAGGGTTTTAAATAAAGGGATGATTCGTTTGATTTTTTTCGCTTGAAAAGGCTGTACATTGGTCAACTTACTCAATGATTTTACTAAACTGCAATCTTCTAAAATACTGATGGCTTTGGCATCCTGGAGGTTTGATTGCTTAAGGAATAAGGCTGGCAAGATATCGGCTAACGCATGTACATCATTGGAATCGCGGCTTAATCGCAGGAAACCCAGAATACCTTTAACAATCCTTCTTTTATAAAAGCTTTCGTAATCTTGATCAAGCTTGAATGGGAGGCCGGATTGTGAGAGCCTCTCAAAGATTGCGCGTGCTGCACTGTGGGTCCGGTATAGGACGGCAAAATCACTAGGAGTGGCCCCTTGCTCTATTTGTTCTTTCATATCTTGAACAATAATGGTAGCTTCCTCTTCCTCATCGTAAGGATAAAATAGTACAGGAAAGTGCTTATTATCACGTTGAGCAATCATCTTTTTCACTCTGCGGTGTTTGTTTTTATCAATTACCTGATTGGCCGAGGCAACGATTGTATGCGTTGATCGGTAGTTCTCAGAAAGCGTGACGACTTGTGTAGATGGAAAATCCTGATGAAAGTTCAAGATGTAATCAGGACTGCTGCCTCGAAATGCATAGATGGACTGATCATCATCCCCGACCGCACAGATATTCCCGCTTTTGGCCAGTAGTTTCATTGTTTCATATTGAACTTTGTTAATATCCTGAAACTCATCAATTAAAAAATATTGAAATCTTTCCTGATATTTCGCTAGCAGAGCTGGATTTTCTAATAACAGTTCATAGCATCCAAGTAACATATCATCAAAATCAAATACATTCTTCTCACGCTTCCAGTCCTCATAGTCCTGATATAAACTCTGAAACTGTTCTTCAAGCTTACTGGTCGGTTTAATCCCCTTGGGTGTCTGCATGTTGTTTTTCCAATAGCCTATTTGCTGAATGGCCTGATCAAATGGAAAATCTTTTTCGTCCAAACCAAGCTTGCGACCGGCCTGCTTTAAAAATTGCTCCTTTTGCCAATCCCATTTTAATAAATTTTCGCCGTTCCAGCGTTCGGGGTGATGGTGTTGAAGCATTCTGTAGAAAATACTGTGAAACGTACCGGATAGAAGAGAAGCAAACATTCTTGAACCCGGTGCTTCATATAGGCGTAGTCGTTCCTTCATTTCATTGGCAGCCTTGGCTGTGAAGGTAATTAGCATGATGGATTTTGGATCGATTTTCTCCTCTTGGACCATATAAGCGACGCGAGTAATCAATACCCTTGTTTTACCGCTGCCGGCACCTGCTAGTACTAGCAAGGGACCATCTACTGTCGAAACAGCTTCTTGCTGGGCGGGATCTAGAAAGATATTTTTTTCTTGTAATCCATGGAAAAACCCACTTATATTTGAATGGCTTTTCGTATGTTCTTTAATAAAGATAGGAAGATGTGTAAGCGGCTTTGGCGCTTTCCATGTTTCCACCGGCTTTTCTTTTTCCGCAATAACCGTTCTGGATTTAGGATAACGAAATCCATCCCGTTCCACATATTCTTGTTTAGGTGTTACCACTTTTTCTGTCTTCGGCAATTCTTCTTCATGAGCTATAGAAGCATCTATGTGATAAAAATGGGGTTCTTTCCTTAATCCTAAATAGAGCTTGACATTCTCACCGCAGATTTTGCATGTGAGATCGCCCTTTACACCGGCGTCATACACCTCTTGATACAATTCTCTTGCCATCATTTTTATATGTAATGTTCGTTCTTTCCAAACAGCAGACTTCATACGTGTAGACTCCTTTATAACCGTCAATCTTATCCATATTAACACATATTATATAGAGAGAACACGAGTCAAAGGAAGTTTGTGTTATGAAAAAACAGGGAAAATTATAGGTAGAATAGGGAAGGGGAGAAATGTGATGGGATATGTTTTACCAGTGCAAATGGATACCTACACACAATATGCGAACCGAACTGTTTCAGAAAAACAACGAATTAAACTTGATCCTGTATTTAGGCCGACTTTTTATAAGGTAGACCCCCAGCAATCATGGGAAGAAATCCATAAGAATTTACAGCACAATCAGGCTAATCGAAAAAAAGAGAAGCAGGCTTCTGGCATTTCTGACAAATTATTGGCCGACATAACAGGAAAAGGACGTTTCTTTCACGAAACCATATAATAGTTCAAAATTTAGGGAGTGTATGTAACGTGGAGCTTCATCTAATAACAAGTAACGTTTATTATTTTCAAGGGTCCGTCAATATTGGTTATGTAAAATTTTCAGAAAGAGAAGGAATGCTCATTGATGCTGGACTAGAAGAACAGGCGATGAAAAAAGTGCTTAAAATTCTAAAAAGCAAAGAGCTTCCATTGACGCATCTTTTCATCACACATGCACATGCCGACCATTATGGAGGAGCGGAGTATTTGCAAGGTCAGCAAAAGGTCTATACCATTGCGCCGAAGTTTGAAGCCGCCATCCTTCAAGAACCGATGCTAGAGCCCTTATACCTGTTTCACGGTGTGAATCCCATCCCAGAATGGCGTAACAAGTTTTTGGAAGGAAAGCCGATAAAGGTGGATGTAATTCTCGAAGAAGCAGGTGAGGTGAAAGTTGGGGAGTCCCGCTTTCAAACAGTGGATTTGCCAGGACACAGCTACCATCAAATAGGCGTGATTGTTAAGGATATTCTGTTTGCCGCTGACGGCTATTTTGGTGTGGAAGTCTTACATAAACATGGCATTCCTTTTATTGTTGACGCAAAACAGACCATAGAAAGCCTAGAGAAAATAAAAAAACTCCCTTGTATAGGAGCGGTACCAGGACACGGGAGTTATGAGGAAGATTTTCATCCTACTATTGAGGAAAACATACAGGTTCACCACCAAATCGAAAAGTTATTATACTCACTGGTGGATCAAGAGAAGGACGGCATTTCCATTGAACAATTAGTGACATTAGCTTGCACGGAAAAAGGGATTACCATCCGCAGTGTGCCTTCATTTATGTTGTTCCGAACGGCGGTGACAGCATATTTAACCAAATTGATTCAAGAAGGGCGTGTGGAGCTTATAGTCCGCAGTAATCAATTGGTCGTGGCATCTTCTTCTGAATAAGGCATCACATAAATTGGCTTTCCTTCTTCCCATTCGGCAAAGATAATGTCTTGTGGGGTATGGTAGCCGATTTTTTTAATTTCGTTTAGCAGCCATTGCTCAGACAGGTTGAATTCATCTAAATTGTCCATTAAAATTTCTCCATCAGAAATAACCGGTATAGGGAGTGTGACCTTTTTTAAAGGAATATTCATGTCTTCGTTTAGAGGCTGAGCATATTGGTGCTTTTTTAACACACTCACTGTCCCGTCTGTTTCAAGTATGGCATATTCTACTTCTTGAATGGAGAAAGCCCCTTTTGAGCGGAGCAGATGTCTAAGTTGGTCTATATCTAGTTTAGATTTCTTTAATTCTTTTTTGCTGATGACTCCTTTATGTATCACGATAGATGGTCTTCCCTCTAATATTCCTCTTGTTTTCCTTATTTTCTGTGTAATCGTTTCAAGTAAAAAGATCAATATACCCCACATTCCCAATGCAAAGATGATTTTCATCACACCAATATCATTATCATATAAAGCGTTTCCTACCAGTTCCCCTAGAACAAGCGCGGAGATAAAGTCAAAAGGAGTTATTTGGGTGATTTGTGTTTTTCCGAGCATCTGGGTGATGAAAAAAAGTGCAAAGAAACCAATTACCAATTCTACTGCAATACGACCGTAGTCCATCATCATGATTATGTCATCCTTTATGTTGGGTCCTTGACAATAGTATTAGTAAGGATGGGAGAAAGTATGAAAATAAAAAAGATATCTCTCGGCAGGTTCCCCTTGGAGAGATATCTTTTTAGATGTTTTTCGTCATGGTCACATGAGGGATTCCAGCATCCATAAAAATGTCGGAAACCGTTTCGTAACCAAGTTTTGCGTAAAAAGGTTCCGCATGTGTTTGCGCATTAAGCTTTAATACATGCATTTCTTTTGTTTTGGCATATTCTTCAATGGTATTCATGATAAGACGCCCTGCACCTTTAGACGAGCGGTGAGAAGGAAGGACGCAAATTCGTTCTACCTTGCCTATGCCTTCTACAATTCTAAAGCGACCAGCACCTACTGCTTGGTCCTCGTCATACAGTACAAAGTGGGCGGAGTCTTCTTCGTATCGATCAATTTCTTCTTCAAGAGGCACATTTTGTTCCTCTACAAAAACCGTTTTTCTGACAGAATAAGCATCCTGTAGTTCTTTTTCTGAGTCTACAACTTGTACATGCAAGGGTCAGCAATCCTTTCCAAAGCGGAATGTTTCATAAACCGTCCACATGCCATCTTCTAATTGATAGAGAAGGTGGAAACGGTCAACCATCTCTTCATGCTCGATATTGGTCATTTTTAATTGACCTAAAACATCAGAGTGTTCATCGTCTGATAAATTTTGTCCGATGGTTATATGAGGAACATAGGAAAATTCACGATTATCCTGGAAATATCCTTTACCAGAATGAAGCTTTTCATGTAAGGATAACAGTTCGTCTGTAGGATCGACTTTAAGATAAATAACATTGTTTACTGGAGCGAAAGAGCTCACTTTATAGATGTTTAAAGGGATTGGTGTCGTGTCTTTTGCGATAGCTCCAAGCTCATCGGTCACTGATTTCATATCATTTTCATCAATTTCGAAAGCTGTTTTTAAAGTCACGTGCGGCGGAATTAGTGCATAGTGAGCGTCATAACGTTTTCGAAATGAATTTGCGAGATCTTGTAATTTTTTTGTCGGAAAAATAGCTATTCCATATTTCATCCAATATCCCTCCTGTTAGCGTTTGCAATATAGTAACTTATGTTCTTATTTTATCGCAATTTTTTTCAAAAGAATAGATAAGTTTCCCGTTCATTCTTAAATAACTATAAGTATGTGTGCAACTACTGTAGTTTTCCGGTTCAGGATATTCGCTTGCGCTTGAAGTCAGTGGAAGATTTTTTAATTTTAGATGATGTGTAGACACCACTGTTGATTTCCGCAAACGGCTTCGCTTTCCGCGGGGCGACCTTGGGCCTCCTCAATTCGTTGCGGGGTCTCAACATTGTCGTTCCTTCCCCGCCGGAGTCTTCGCCTTTTGCTTCAATCAACAGCTAGTAATAAATAAGTGCCTAACATTTCGGTTCTTCAATTGCTTCCACCGCCGGAGTCTCATATCATGCACTCCAAACTACAGAAAGATCTTACAAAATTACGAAAGCATTTTTGGAAGGGCTTGTTTTAGGTCTGGTTGCCAGTAGGTCCAGGTGTGTGTGCCTTCAAATTCTTCGTAATAAACGGAGAATCCTTTTTCTTTCATTATTGTGTGAAGTGCACGGTTTGGTTCGATGAAGTTTTTCTTCTCTCCATTTGTAGTAGGTACTTCCGTTTCCTTTGTGCCGATTACATGATACAGAGAAAGGAAGGAAGGTTGGTTAAAGTCTTCTACTTTGTTCAGGACCTTTTCATCCACATATGGGGATTGCATAATGACTTTTCCGAATGTATGTGGATATGACAAAGCGGTCATTAAAGAAACAGTTGCTGCCAAGGAATCGCCAATTAAAGCTCGTCCCATTCCCATTTGATAGGATGGATATTTCTCATCGATATATGGAGTCAATTCATGTGCAAGAAAGCGAATGTATGCACTGTTTTTGCTTCCGTCTGGATGGTATTTTTCCCAACGATCTTTAACGTCTTTGTATGGGATACCGACGATAATAGTATTTTGCATTTCGTTTGCGGCAAGCAATTTGTCGGTGGTACTTCCGATGCGTCCTAGTGTAAAATAGTCTTTTCCATCCTGGGCTATAAGGATGTTGTATTTATAAAGTGGTGAATAGTTAGCTGGTGTATATACCATTAGTGTCATTTCTTCTTTAAGTTCGTTGCTGTAAAGGGTGAACTCTTCAATACGCCCAACATTTTTACCCATTGTTCATTACCTCCTGTGATGCCTTTGTCTATATTGTGGTAAGCGCTTTATCGTTTATCATATCATATTTGTATCCAATTTGTTGAATGTTAAGCTCTAGTGTCGACAACTTACACTCCAGTAAAAAGGGTGAAAATTAAAAAATATTTTCTGTCAATATATTGACCTTTTTCACATACGTTATATAATATATTTTATCCAATTAATCCGATTAAACTAATAAGGATTATGTGAAAAGTGTAAAGTAGGTGCATAGGTTGTTTTTACAAATATCAGATATTACAAAAGTATATACTCAACAAAATGTTGATAATACAGTACTTTCATCTATAAATGTTGACATACAAGAGGGGGAGTTTGTTTCCATTCTAGGGCCTTCTGGCTGTGGGAAGTCCACTTTGCTTTCTATGGTGGCCGGATTACTTAAACCAACAGAAGGAGAAATCCGACTGAAGGGATCAGTCATTACAAAGCCTGGAAAAGATAGAGGGATGGTGTTTCAGCAGGCTGCTTTGTTTCCGTGGATGGACGTGGAAGAAAATGTCCTTTTTGCCATCCGTGATATGAAAGACAAGGAAGAAAGAGAAAAGAAAGCCCTTCATTACTTAAAAATGGTGCAGCTAGGCAGTAACCTCAAACAATATCCACATGAATTATCAGGTGGGATGCAGCAAAGAGTATCTATTGCCCGAGCTTTAGCCATGGATCCGACGGTTCTATTAATGGATGAACCGTTCGGCGCATTAGATGAACAAACGCGTTTGCGTCTTCAACAAGAACTGGAAACGATTTGGTTGCAGACAAAGAAAACCGTATTGTTTGTCACACATAGCATTCATGAATCAATTAAACTCTCAGATCGGATTCTTGTGATGGGAACAAGACCTGGAACTATTATTGCAGACATCAAAGTAGATGCGCCCCGTCCTCGCTTACGGACAAATGAAGAGGTTGCATTACTAGAATCACAAATCAGCGCAATGTTGGAAACGGAGATTGATAAGGTTGTAGAGGAGGAGTTGAGACGATGAAAGCTGGAGTAAAACGCCTCATATTCTTCGCCTCCTTATTTATCATTTGGGAAGTGGTGGTGTTGCTTATTGGGTGGTCACCAGCAGTGATGCCAAAACCAACAAATGTAGCAGTCGCACTATACCAAGGGTTTATGGACAAAACATTACTCTATGATTTAGGGGCTAGTTTTAAGCGCCTCGGAGTGGGACTGTTTTTGGCACTCATTATCGGAACTCTGCTAGGGATTTGGCTTGCCAAGTCGAAAACGGCGGATGAAACGGTTGGGACGCTTGTTCTTGCACTGCAAAGTGTACCTAGTATTGTTTGGTTGCCTTTAGCAATTATCTGGTTTGGTTTTAATGAAACGGCCATCATTTTTATCGTAACTTTAGGCGGAACACTCGTTATGACAATTAATATGAGAATGGGAATTAAAAGTGTCCCGCCTTTATATATAAAAGCTGCTTCCACCATGGGAGCAAGCGGTGTGGAAATGTTTTGGAAGATTATTTTACCTGCATCCGTGCCATACGCGGTGACAGGAGCGAGGCTTGCATGGGCATTTGCCTGGCGTGCTCTCATGGCGGCAGAATTACTGAGTATGGGGCCTGGGTTAGGATACACGTTGAAATATGCAGCTGATTTCGGTCAAATGAGCTTGGTTTTCGGCGTTATTATCATCATTTGTGTAATCGGTTCAGTGGTTGATCTAGTTATCTTCCAGCGCTTCGAGAAAAATGTCATCAAACGCTGGGGCTTAGATTCATAAATTAAGAGTATGGGAGGAAAAGAAATGAAAAAAGGTTGGTTAATTATTAGTGCATTATTTTTATTAGCAATGGGGGTCCTTACTGGTTGCGGTTCCAGCACAAGTGGATCAAATGGCAAAGAGAAAGTGGTTATTGGATATTTTCCTAATATTGATCACGTGCCAGCAATGGTTGCTCGAGAGAAAGCTTTGTACGAAGAAGCTTTGGGCGACAAGTATGAAGTCGAATACAAGACCTTCCCTGATGGTGGCGCATTTATGACGGCATTGAAAACAGGGGACATTCAAGCGGGTTTAGTTGGTCCTGGTCCAGCAATGAACAATTATGTGAGCGGAGCAGATGTGAAAGTGGTAGCTGGAGCTTCTTCTGGTGGAACGGTCATCATTGCAAGCAAGGAAAGTGGCATTACTTCTGTAGAGGGGCTTGATGGTGCCACGTTTATCACGCCTGGAGTTGGTTGTACGCATGACGTTCAAATGGAAACATTCTTACAAGACTACGGTCTTTCCTCCGCTCGTATTGGCGGAAGTATGAAGCATGTTACTGGAAATCCTGCACAATATGCCGGAATGTTTGAAGCGGAAAGTGTTGATGCAGCAGCAGTTCCTGAGCCATGGGCTTCCTTATTGTCCATCGAGCATGGAGCTAACATTTTAGTTGATAGTAGTGAAATTTCTTTCGGTACTACGTTACCAAATACCATTTTTGTAACAAGTGGGAAGCTGATTGATGAAAATAAAGAGCTTGTACAAAGTTTAGTGGATGCGCATCAAGAGTCAGTGGACTTCATTTCGGAAAACCCAGAAGAAGCAAAAGAAATAGCAATCCGTTCTATTAAGGAGCTGACGAACCAAGAACTTTCAAAAGAAGTGATTGATTCTGCTTGGGAAAGAATTCGCTTCACTCATGAAGTAGATGCAGAAGTGGTGCAGGAATTTGCAAACTCATCATTTGAACTTAAATTCTTGAAGGAAAAGCCTGACTTTAAAGATTTCATTGATTCACAATTTGTTAACTAGAATTTCATAAGAGTGTCGGGCTATAATGGTCTCGACACTTTTTTATGAGTTTGGAGGAATATCCTTGAAAAGACTTTGGCCAATATTATCATTTGTAATCTTTTTTTCTCTGGCTGGTTGTGGAAGCAGTGAAGTTAATTTAGATGAAGAATTTTCAATGAAACTTGAGGTTGGAGAGCTTGATGGAGTAAATCAAGATAAACAGACCTTTACCAGTTCTAAACATGAAGGGGAATTTTGGTTAGCTAATTTTATTTTTACTAACTGTGATACGGTTTGTCCTCCGATGACGGCCAATATGGCAAGGGTGCAGCGAGAAATGAAAGATGCGGGAGTTGAAGTGCCAATTGTTTCATTTAGCATCGACCCTGAGGAGGATACCCCGGAAGCTTTAAAGGAATATGGGAATTTGTATGAAGCTGATTATCAGACATGGGATTTTGTCACAGGTTATGACCAGGAAACGATAGAGCGATTTGCGAATGTATCGTTTATGGTGCCGGCTTCAAAAGAAGACGGTTCGGATCAATATATGCACAGTACAAGTATCTTCTTAGTGGATAAAGAAGGATTTGTACGAGAGTCCTATAGTGGCTTGGATGTGCCGTTAGAAGAAATTGTGGAAGACTTGGAAAAAGTTACAGATTAACATCGGATTATTACGTTTTGCCTTTAACACTCATATAATGTCATATGGGTGTTTTGTGTTTTAGAAAAGCATGAAAAAAATGGGGGCAAACGATGGAAATAACAAAAACAAACAACCTGTCTAAAAAGGAATATCAAGAAGTTGTTGAACTCCTGGAAACATGCGAATCTTTTGATGGCTTTGAAATAAGTACCAGTATAAATTTATCTATGTTTCAAAAAGGGGGCTGCACCCATCTTTATTTAATTTTGGCACGGGAGAAAGAAGAATTAATTGGGTTTTTAGGGTTGTTTTCTTTCATTGATCCGAAAAAGATGGAGCTTGCGGGAATGATCCATCCACAATACAGAAACCAAGGGATGTTTAGCGGGTTACTTGAAAGTGCAAAGGAAATCACATCGGCACGTGATGCAAACGAAGTGCTTTTTGTTTGTCCTGCAATGTCTGACGCGGCAATTCACCTTGCGTTAAAAATGGAAGCGACCTACGTGTATTCTAAGTTCACCATGGAGTACCATGAAAAATACCACAAAAAATACGATTGTCTTCTGCAAAACATGTCCATTAAAAAAGCCAATCTTTCTGAAACAGCCATAATATTGAGACTTTTATCGGACGGATTTGATGTTGCGCCTACGGATGAAAATTTGAAAAGCCTAATTGAACGTAATACTCTAAATCCGGGATTCGAGCTATTTCTTGTCCATATAGATACCACTCCCATCGCGACAATAACAGTAAGTCATGAAGAGAAATCATTGTATTTAAGCGCATATGCGATTACTCCGACCCATAGGGGAAAAGGTTACGGCCGTGCGATAATTGAGAAAATAGTAAGCGACATTAAAATTAGATATCCTGAAAAAGCTATAAGGTTGGATGTGGACGTGAAAAATGAAGGAGCAATAAAGCTCTATGAGAATACTGGATTTAGGGTGGTAGGTGGGTATGAATATTATCTTGCCAAGTAAAGGTTTTCAAAAATTTGCAAGTGAAGAGGTGGCAGCATCGGCTACCTCTTATAGATTACATTGATTGTTCCTGTGAAGGTGATGATAGTTGTTGTTTTGGGAGGTAATGTTCGACGAGTTGATCAAGGTAGTTAATTTTTTCAAGCGCAGTGGATTTATCAATTTGTTTATAGTGGTGGTTTCCGCCTTTTTCCTCATCCATTTCGTCTGCAAGCTTCACTACTTTTTGTAAAGGACTTCTCTTGACGTCAATTTCAGGCAGGTAGGAATCTGTATGCAATAGGATTGCAACAGAAATCTTTTTAGCATTTTGCGGGTTTTCTCCCAAGCGAATCAATAACTTGTGGGCACGTTCTGCTCCCTTAATTGCATGGATATCATTTTCTCTGTAAAGCTCATAGTCCCATTTTCCTTGGCGATACCATTCATAATGTCCAATATCGTGCAGAAGGGCGGCTTTCGTAGCCAAATCTACGCTTACATTATACTTAAAGGCCAAATGAAAGGCATGGTTGGCCACTTCAAGGGCATGTGCAACTCCGGAGCGCTTCAAGTACTTCTGTGTAATAGGGTGTGTAAAAATATCTGTAAGTGTTACTTCTCTCATTAATATCTCCCTCCTGTAAAAATGTGTTTCTTTATAGAATATCATATATGAGGAAAAGTGTGCAAGAGAAACGTTTATATAACCTCATTCTTGTACGTTTTTATTAAGGGACGATAGGATAATATATTTTCTAACAGAAACGTTCTTTTTTGATTGCGGAGGTAACAGAATGCCGTTACGTTATTCTTACTAATGTCCAACACCAGTAAGGATCTTTGCGTGATAGATCCATCTTTGGACATATAGATTATTTCAATAGGTCTTCTTGAATTCATATACCATTCGAGCATTCGGCTCATTATCATCAGCTCCTTACCATTATTATATACGAACGTATGTTTTATATTCAATAAAAATACGAACGTATATTCTGGTTGTTTTTTGGGGAGTAAAGAATATACTTGAAATATAGGAAAGGAAGGTGATTTTGTGAAACCATCTACTACGTTAAAGTGGGTTACAGGTGGAATGGAGGCGTTTTTGGCTATTCCTGTTCTTGGGGGTCTAACTGTGATGGGGTTTGGTTATTCTCCATTGGGCCTTATGTTGATTTTACATATCATTACGTTAGTGTTTAGTGCAAAAGAAGGGCAGAAGTTTCACGGTAGTATTTGGGGGATTGTTGCTTCTTGTTTAGGCTGGGTTTTTTTGCTTGGTTGGGTGCTGCATACAGTTACAGCCATTATACTAATGATTGATGCTTTTGCTTCGGGAAGGAAAGAAAAAAGAATGGAAGTATAACCGTCTGCGTTTTGGCGGTTTTTCTTATTACAAATTTCTTTACAAACAAGAATGGACTATCTATAATAATATTTACAGTCGCATACTAGATCTGATAGTTCAGTGGGAGAACACTACCTTGACAGGGTAGGGGTCGGGGGTTCGAATCCCTCTCAGATCATCGATTAAAGTACATTCTCATAATGAATGTGCTTTTTTTATTCTGTCTGTCAAAATAGTAATATATGAAACCAAACACCATCCTTCATTAAGAGGGGAGGTGTTTGGAAAGTAAAACAGAGCAGTCTCTGGGAGAAGCAGGTGCTGGACAAGTTTCAGTAATATCTTGTCGAGGTTCACAAGTGTTTGCAAGAATCTCTAACTTTACATCTGCAACCGAGATAATACTTTGACAAATTAAAAGGGTAATAATTACATCAACACATTTTTTCTTGTGAGAAGAAGGAAGAACGTATGCTTTGCAATCAACTGAGGTTATTTCGCATTCTATTTCAGTACCAGGTGGGGCGCAAAGGAAAACAGTTTCCACTTTTGAAAAAGGGAACGTACACTGAAGGCATAATTGGTTCTTTTTATTAAAAGCTTGAACGGTGATATAGCCTCGTTTAAGTAAATCCACTTTTTGTAAGGAGATATCACCTTTTTTAGTTTCCAAATGAATATCTGTTCGTTGATCATGTTGTGTTAATACATGACAATCTAGATTGCATTTGTCTTCAATTCCTATCGGTTTACCATTGCAGTCGGATAAAAAGCAGTCAACATATGCTATATCTTTGTAAGAAGTAAAATGACAATCTAATCCTGAATCATAGTGCAAAGTGATCTTAAACTCCCCTGAACAGGATGTTTCGTTGTTCTTAGACCCTTTACACAGTACTTCAACAGAACGGATGTCGGAAAAGGTAGCGATATACGAACTTCCGTCTAGTACGCTGCTGACTTTCCTATCATTAATAAATACCTCAAGCGGACCGCATCCGCAAAATGTAATACAAATGGAACCTCCGATACGTCGAATACCTGATGATGTCCATAATGTGGTTTTCTTTTCTGAGGAGCAAGGAATATGAAATTCGCAACACAAAAAATCAGACTCTATTTTGTCATCAAGCGAAATTTCTTCTTTAAGATTAATGAAGGCGGTTTTATTAATCCAATCATATATTTTAGGGACCTTAATACAATAAGGACTTGATATTTCTTTGCACTTCATATTGTTCATTTCCCCCTCAGGCTAAATTTATGATATGGTATGCACCCATACGCCTATATGTACTTAAGAAGTGCATGGTTTTTATGAAAATATTTAATAAACATTGGAATAAAAATAGGCCGAAAAAAATACGGAGTCTGATACACATCCAATAATATTGTCGCATTTACTAAAGAAGAGGTGGTAAGACCTTTGTCTTAAAAGCCTTAATATCAGGTAATTATTATATTGGAGGTTATTGGATGAGTTCATGTTCATGTAAGTCGGGTCATAAAGACTCCTGTTGTTTTAGTTGTTGTCACGAAAAATGTTTAGTACAAGATAAGCTTTGCTGTGAGTTTACAGTAGCTGGATCTCCAGCGGTAGTTTATTCTACCAATGCTAATAATTGTGAGTTTTTATTAGCATCTGGAACTATCAGAAATTGTGGGAATTCTCTCTTAACTATTGAGTTTGTAAGAGGTGCTGCTACAGACGGTACGGGGGGAGTTATTGTTCGTAATTTGGCTATTCCAGCAGGAGGGTGTACTACATTCACACTTGGACGCTTTGATACTATTCGGGCTACTGGAGGAACAACAGCTTTGCCTATTAGCGGTGAAATTTGTATCACTCCTCGTTATAAAGTATAACCTAGTATAAAAAGTGTTTATAGTTGTATAGATTTATTTTACAACGTTAATAAATCTAAAGGTGAGTCAATGAACCTAAAAAGTAAAGGGACGCATTGATTCACCTTTTGTAATGCCTTGAAGTTGACTATATACCCGTGGGAGTATATACTTATCGAACAACCTGTAACTCTGGAGGAATAGACGTTGATACTCTCTTTCGGCTTGGTACTAACTGCTATTTTCATTTATTTATATAAAAGGTATGTGCCTGTGTTTGGTGTGAAATGCTTGAAGGCTATAGAAATTATGGAAACTGATGCATTTAAAATCATTGATGTAAGGGATTTTAATTATGTCCATACCACATTCCCAAATGCTGTTAATATTCCTGTTGCCTATCTACAGAGAAATTATAAAGAATTAAAAGGGGAAAGTGTAATAATCGTTGCATCCAGTCATCTGGAAAAGAACATAAGTGTCCGATTTTTGATGAATAAAGGAATCAAGGTAGTAGGATATGAAATTATTGGGGCGACATGTAAGTGTCATAAATTAAAAACGGTATAAGTGAAAAACCACAGTTTAGCACTGTGGTTTTTCACTTACCATCACTTTTTCTCGAAGTATAGGTGGTGATGGTTTTCGCATCCTGGATTGAATAGGGAAGAGCATTTTGGACATATAGAATGGCTGTTTAAGTACTCGTGAATCGTCATCTCGAATTTGCAATCTCCACAGACAACAGCTTTGGTGTGGAACTTCTCTTTTGGCCAG
Source organism: Sutcliffiella horikoshii (assembly GCF_020524325.1). GTDB lineage: Bacteria > Bacillota > Bacilli > Bacillales > Bacillaceae_I > Sutcliffiella_A > Sutcliffiella_A horikoshii_D. The sequence continues at coordinate 73,753 of NZ_JAIVKY010000012.1, read as the reverse complement.
ATGCTATTAGGATGATCTGCATGCTCTTTGTGACATTGATAGCAAGGATAATATTCCCCGCAGCAATGAAATTTAATGGCGATAATGTCCTTAAGAGAATGGTAATGGATACAACGTGTCTGATCATCTACAGTCTTTCCGAGTACTTGAACGGTCATTCCAATCGTCCCTTTCCTTTTAAATTAGTATGGTTGCCAAACTATTTCACCAGACATATTTTTTTCATCTATTTCCACTTGAAAATCATGTTTTTCATAGAAATGAACTAAACGGTCTACATGGTCCCAATCACGCTTTGCGATGTCCCCGATAATAGAATGGATATTTTGATCCTTGGCAACTTCTTTAAGATAATTCATGCAGATAGAACCATATCCTTTGTTTTCCGGTCCTTTTATATCGCCTATAAAAATGGTATCGTCCTCTTTGTACGTGGCCTGAATGGAGAAATCCCACTGGCCTCGATAAGCCGATTCGCAATCATTAAGCATAATCTTACAGGAGTTATTATCGTAGTTTGTGTAAACGACTACCCAGTTATCGTCTTTTGTTTGATCGATGCCGATTACTTGCCACTTTTTGGCGATTTCTTTCATGTTTTCTTTCATGCGGAACATTTGGAATTCCAAATCATCCAGTTCCTGTTTGATTTCTTCTTTATCTCTTGTCTCTTCTTCGGCCATGAATAAGCTTGTGAAAGACATCTAATTCCTCCTTAAAATCTATAAAAAAATCTACAAATATAGTTATTTTCCGAGCATAATTGACAATCAGCATATTATTATACAGGTGATTTACAAAAGTTTCAAATTTCAGTACACAAAAAGAAAAGCAAGTCATCACGAGGGACGACTTGCTTTTCTTTTTTATTTCGTTTAAAGGCGCTAATTATATGATGTATAGCGCAATTAGTAACTTGCTTCATCACAAGCATTATAAGTTGTCCTGCTACATGGACATGATTTATAAATGACATAAAAGTATTATATTCGTTTGCCGCGGTATAATTCCATGGTAGTTTCCCTTACTTAAACAACGTAAGCCCTACCTCTCATACGTCCTTACGGCTCCTAGGCCGTGCCAGATCGATTAAGCCTCTGTGAAAAAACTATATGGAACGCCAGTGCATCCTTGTGACACGTTGGTATTGCTTAAGAATGTCATAACGTTCTTCCTTTCTATATCAAGTTACTAATATGATGGGTGTGTACCCAATCTCTTATTATACAATATATCTGATTAAAGTCAAGCTTGTAAAATAAAACTCGATTTTTGTAGGAAAAATTTTTTACAGAATTCTTTTGAAATTTGGTAAAATAGAAAAAAGATATAGAGAAGCAGTTGAACAATTAATAGGGAGACTAGATATGTTAAGTCAAAACTTACAAGATTTGAAGCAACCAACAAGTAGTGCAGAAGAATTCCTTAGGAATAGTGAATTGGCTGATCTCATCCAAAAACAAGTTTTTGCAACCATTTTGAAAAAGAAGCTGGATTTGTCTGAAAATGAGATGAAAATTTGGATTGCAGGGTGCTCCACTGGACAAGAAGTTTATTCTTTAGCGATCTTGTTAAAAGAGACGATAGAATCAATGAATGCGAAAATGGAGATGGAATTCAAGATTTACGCTACGGATTTGGATTATGATTCTGTAAAGATTGCTGGTGCGGGAGTATATCCTGAAACGGCTTTTGAAAATGTTCCATCTGACATTCTTAATAAGTATTTTGATAAGAAGCAGGATTTTTATGTGGTGAAAAAATCGATAAGGGAGAATATCATATTCGCTCCTCACAACATCGCAAAAGACCCTGGATTTCATAATTTAGACTTTATCAGTTGCAGAAATGTATTGCATTATTTTCAGCCCACACAACAACAGCGGATTATTTCGTCGTTCCATCATTCTCTTAATGAAGATGGATATTTGTTTCTGGGGCAATCAGGATCTATAGGCGATAGTAAAGAGCTTTTTCATGCGATCAATAAAAAGTGGAAGATATATATAAAGCAAGAAGTGGGGGACCGGAAACGCAGTGAAGATGCGGGTCTCCATGCTATCCAGGAAAAAAGCCAAGAAGAGAAAGAGTTACAGTTGCTAAATGAAGAACTGCTCCAAGCAAAAGAGCGTATTGCTAATTTACAAGTGAAACTCGAGGACATCCATTTCGAGTATGAAGATAAGTACGAGACGCTTAAGATCGATTCGTATCATCCAATCCTTTTCGTTAAGGGATTGCTTCAAATTATTAAAAAGCAGGAGTTCTATAAAGAAGAATATGCTGCTGCTATGCTTAAAGAGATGACTAAGCTGGAGATGGCTATCGAAAACTTTCTAGCGGATGAACAATAGGCATACAGAAAACCCCCGTCAATTATTTGGCGGGGGTTATTCTATTTATTTAAGAGCGGAGAAGACCTTTAATATCTTCTAGCTCAGACTGTATTAATTTAATATATTCTAACTTTCCAACTTCTGATAAATCATCTTGAATAATTCCAAGTAAATCATTGATTGTGGAGATCTTTCTTTCTGCTTGCTTTTTATGGAATTTAGTGGAAATATCAGGTTGTGCGTTTGTCTCAACAACTTCATTCCAATCATTATTTTCTAGTTGCTTACGCCATTGTTGAAATTCCAACTGGACATGTTGAAAAGCAGATGTTTCATTCATACAAACCAAATGAATAATCTTTTCTTTCTGATGATAATGAAAATATACAGTGAACAGTGTTGTAGGTGAGTCTGTTGTTTTTAAGTTAAGTTCCATTACTCCTGGTGAAGGATTGGTCTTTATTTGTTTAAACTTTGTTTTACTATCCCAATCCACCAAGTCTAGAAAGGATGTTACTGGATAGAAAATGTGGGTAACTGACTGGGAAACATTCATAATTTCAAAGTCCTCAGTCAATTTAAAATATGGGACGGGAATCCGGTACATTAAAGAAGCACTCCTTTATTGATCATTCCGGCTTCTTTTCTATAATTTTCCAACCATTGAAAAAGGAAGGATGTATCCTTAGCAATGAGAGTTTCCGCAGTACAGCATGACCGAAAGGCAGATTCCGCATGCAAGCGGCTTCCAACTATGAAAGTGGTGCCAGGGCTGATATTTTGCAGTCTTTCAATTGTTTCTTTCAGTTTAGGAAGGTGATGTCTAATGGAGACAGAAATACATACAACATTTGGCTGCCATTTTTTTAGGCTGTATTCTGCATAGTCCAATGGTAAGTTCGAACCAAGATCATACACATCCCAACCATATTCTTCAAATAGGGACGAGGCCATTTTCAATCCCAAATCATGTTCTTCACCTTCAACACAGAAAAACATGGCACGTGGGGAAGGGGAGTTCTCTTCTATAAGTCTATCATTTAATTTTTCCAAATGATATTTTGTTAATATCAGCTCACATGTGCCTGTCGCCAAATGCTCATGAGCAACAGAAATTTTATTTTCCTCCCACATCTCGCCAATGCGATACATGGCGTCACGAAGGATAAAATCATATATAAACGCACTATTGTAGCCTTGATCTATCGTATCATTTACACAAGACCAACCGGAGGCAACATTTTTTTCAAGAAGGAATTGTGATAGTTTCTTGGAGATTTCATTCATTTGACCCCTCCTATTCCAAACATAGTAATTACCAACAGTATACTATATTTTCCGTAAAATCAAATGCTTCTTCCTTGAAATGCCTTTTTCTGTCTATCAGTTGCCTGATTATAGGATTAAAATTACCTTGACACCGGACTATACAAGACAAGGATTTTCTCTTATGCTTAATAGAGGTAAATATTAGTAGCAAAGGAAGTGTCACAATGACTTATCAATCAAATGTACAAGAAACCTTCTCTTTAATCAAAGAACTTGTTTCGATTCCTAGCCCTTCAGGCAATACCGAGAAAGTAATAGGTTTTGTTGAAAAGTACCTTAGTGAGTGCGGGGTAGAAACAGTACGAAACCGAAAGGGAGGCTTAATTGCTTCCATTAAAGGAACCAATGACAAAGAACATCGCATGCTGACAGCCCATGTAGACACATTAGGAGCGATGGTTAAAGAGGTAAAATCCAACGGAAGATTGAAGCTTACTACCATAGGTGGATTTCGCTGGAACTCCGTTGAAGGGGAATATTGCGAAATTGAAACTTCTTCAGGAAAAGTGTATTCCGGAACCATCCTGATGCATCAAACTTCTGTTCACGTATATAAAAATGCCGGAGATGCACCAAGAAACGATGACAATATCGAAGTTCGCATCGATGAAAAAGTCACCAATGCAGACGAAGTTAGAGCACTTGGAATTGAAGTAGGAGACTTTGTTTCATTCGATCCGAGGGTACAAATTACAGAGAGCGGCTACATAAAATCCAGGCATCTGGATGATAAAGCAAGTGTGGCTATTTTACTAAAACTAATCAAATTCATTCAGTCTGAAAAAATTACCCTTCCATATACTACACACTTTTTAATTTCTAATAATGAAGAAATCGGCTATGGCGGTAACTCTAATATCACCCCAGAAACTGTGGAATACCTTGCGGTGGATATGGGGGCACTCGGAGACGGGCAATCATCAGATGAATACACAGTATCTATCTGCGTAAAAGATTCCAGCGGACCATATCATTATGGACTAAGAAAACATCTTGTTGAACTCGCAAAGAAAAACGAAGTGGATTACAAAGTGGATATTTATCCGTATTACGGCTCAGACGCTTCTGCTGCCATTCGTTCCGGTCACGACATCATCCACGGACTAATTGGCCCTGGAATAGAATCATCCCATGCTTTTGAGCGAACTCACGCAAGCTCGATTGAAAACACGGAAAAGTTGATTTACCATTACTTGTTGTCGGTGATGGTGGAGTACTAATGTGAAGAACGGCCCACGATTTACATGATCGTGGGCCGTTTCTTTACGTAAAATACTCAATCCGAGCCTGAGGGAAATAAGAGTGGATATACTCAGACAAGGTTTCTTTAATCTCTGTTGCTTCATCTTTCGTATATACATACTTCCCAATTCCATAACGCCCCCATTTATATTGGCGCTTTGCTTCATCTAACTCAAGCTTTGTCATCGGATAGTTTTGTTGGATGACCCTCTTGGCTGGTTTAGTGAATCGGTGTTGTATTAATTCAAAGGTGAGGTCTTCAGTCGCATGTGCGGGAAGTTTATCATACAGCTTTTGAAATAACGTTTTATATCCCTCTTCCCAGCCTTCATGCAAGTAAATTGGTGCAACGATAAATCCAAGAGGATAGTTTGCCCCTGCTACTTTGGCGGCGGCTTCTATTCTCAAATCCAAAGAAGAGGTTCCAGGTTCAAAGTTCTTTATGACGTAATCAGCATTCACGCTGAAACGAAACCTTGTTTTTCCACGATGATCTGCATCAAGTAAATGATCAACATGATGGAATTTTGTCACGAATCTAAGCAAGCCATGGTCAGATTTACCAAAATATTCAATCGCTTTCTTTAAAGAATGAGTCAAATGATCAATACCTACTATATCGGAAGTACAAGACGCTTCAAATCTCGTGATTTCAGGTGCTCGTTCTTGCATGTATTTATCAGCAGCATCAAAGATTTCATCCAAGTTCACATAAGTTCGGATATAAGGTTTGCTTCCCATGGTTGTCTGCAAATAGCAATAATGACAATGACCCATACAACCTGTAGCAAAAGGTATGGCATATTCAGCGGAAGGCTTGGATGAATCAAACTTCAATGTTTTCCTTACTCCTACAACCAATGTGGATTTAGCTGTCCGGTATTTTTGAAAATCATTATCTCCAGGCAGGTTTCTTATTTGGTTGTGGGAAGTGGTCTCACGGATTTCAAGACCCATTGATTCAAATTTTTCCTTTAACTCCACTCCTAGTGGATAGTCAAGGGCTCGCGGTTCAATATATACAAGCTGTGGAACAAACGGTTTCATGTATTGCCCCCCTTTTTATTCGAATGTTGGACCAAAATAATCGTTATATAATGCTTCTGCTTCTTCTAATGAAGTGAAAAAGACAAACTCATCTGACAATGGATAGTACGTATCATAGAGAAAGATGGAAAGTTGCCCCTCCTCGTATGGATTTGCCATAACGCTTGCCTGTTGGATCGATGCTACATTCTGTGTATGAGGATTTCGATAAAAAAGGTATACGACATCTCCTTCTTGTAAGGAAGACGACTGAGCTTGTTGGTATGGTTCCATGTTAGTCACCTGCTTTAAGTTGGTTCGTTTATTTTTGGTTAATAGAGCATATAGATCTAACATTAGTGTTAAATGTATCGGGGAAAATATCCTTGAGAAATAATGTAAAAATATTTTTGGAATATTTTGAAACAAATGGTAGGCGTTTTCCGTCTAATCTTTTAGGGGAAACTTGGAGGAGGTTATGTAATGAATCATGTGGATTTGCGACCAAAAAAAAGGTCGAAATTGCGCATTTGGCTTGGAACTCAATTTTACATACTTAAGCGGTGGTTAGAATGGAAGACAGGAAATAAGAGTTATTCAGCGGAGAAGACAGAGGAAGAATTGCCATATCAAGTTTTTTTACATAAAACGCCGACGCTTAGAAAACTAAAGAACGTGGATATGTGGTACCAGCACAACAAGGTAATAAATTTGAAGATTGCTGTTCAAAAACTGAATGGGGTTGTCGTTCGACCAGGTGAAACTTTTTCCTATTGGAAGTTGATTGGCAAACCGACGAAGAGCAAAGGGTATGTTGATGGGATGGTTCTTTTTTATGGCACGTTTAAGCCAGGTCTTGGAGGAGGCTTGTGTCAGTTGTCAAACCTTATATATTGGATGACATTGCACACACCGCTTACTGTGACAGAACGATATCGCCACAGTTTTGATGTCTTTCCTGATTCTAGGAGAACGCAACCTTTTGGCAGTGGTGCAACTTGCTCCTATAATTATCTGGATTTGCAGGTGAGAAATGATACAGACCAAGCTTTTCAATTAAAGGTCAGAATGGAAGGAGACTTCTTGGTTGGTGAATGGAGGTCTGCGAATCTTCCACTTGTCAAATACAAGGTGTATGAAAAAGACCACAGCATCACTTCTGCTTATTGGGGAGGTTATCTGCGCCATAACATCATCCATCGCAAAGTATTGAACCTTACGGGAAAAGAGATAGATGACCAATATGTAACAGAAAATCATGCTATTATGATGTATGAGCCTCTTTTAGAAGCAACAGAACAAAGCGGCTAATTACGTACATAAGGGTGTGTTAAAATTGATCTCTATTCCAAAAGAAATAAAAGATCTAATGATAGGCAGGATCCAGGCATATTTCGAAGAAGAGCGAGACGAAGAGATTGGCGAGTTAGGTGCCGATCTGCTGCTGGACATCTTTATGAAGGAACTGGGGCCTTACTATTATAATCAGGGTATTGCGGATGCGAAGGCACTGGTGGAAGAACGTTGGGGGTCCGTTGAAGAGGACATCGAGGCGTTGAAACGCTCTACTGGGGGCGGCAGATACAGATAAGGGGTTTGTTGGAATGTTGGTTTTTCTGGAAGGGAACAACTTCTTCGGCTGATGGGGCCGAAGAGGTTGTTTTTTTGATTTTGGATTTTTTGAAAATTGGAGGCGATTTTGGGTGTGAGTTTTTTACAATTAAAGGGAATCGCCCGTATTTTTCTATTTTCGCCCGTAAATCTGAAAAATCGCCCGTAAACGCAAATTATCGCCCGAAAGTGGTTCGAAATCGCCCGTAAATCTCAGAATTCGCCCGTAATTTCTGAAAATCGCCCGATTCCGTTTTTAGGGCCTTTATTGCTGACATCAAGCTGCGATTACGCTGCAAAGGCCATCCTTCAAGCGCTACCTCTCAAGCTTTCCCTCAAGCGGCGCAACGTCGCTTCGACATCGTTCTCAAAAATCCTTCAGGGGTCTGACCCCCTGAAGGATTTTTTTTCATAAACCTCTCTCCTCCAGAGAGTTGTCAAGTTTTGCTTTGTTGGTTTAGTGGAATGAAATGAGTATAGGTGGTGATGGTGTTGAAGGCGAATGTGTTGGTGATTGGGGGCGGTGTTGGCGGTTTGACGGTTGCGCTTAAGCTTGCGAAGTGTGGTGTTGGTGTCACGGTTGTGGAACAGGTGAAAGGGAGCCCCCACATGTACAAGGGAGAATTAGTGCAGCCAAAGACGATACAAATTTTTGAGAAAAATGGCATTCTTCCAAAGGTGTTGCAACATGGACATAAAATTAACCATATTGAGTTGATAGAGAAGAAGAAGCTCGATAAAAAAACCAAACAGCCTATCCAATCAATGAGTTATAACATACTTCCGGACCCGTATAACTATGCATTGATGATCCCCCATGAAACCTTAAAAACGATTCTACTTGAGGAAGCACAGAAATATCCTTCCTTTAAATATATACAGCCTGGCCGGTTTATGGGCTTTGAAGGCACCAAGGCTAAGGTGAGAATGGATAAGGAAGAGGTACTGCTAGAAGCAGATTATTATGTTAGTGCAGAAGGGCGGAAATCCAAGGTCCGTGAAATGATGGAAGTGCCGAAAAAGGAAAAGAAATATGACCATCATTTTTTGACTGTCACGTTTCCAAGGCCTGAAAGCATGACAGAAGGGAAGATCATCTCTACAGATGATACCTTCTTAGGACTTTTCCCTTTGCCGGATAATCTAGTACGCAGCGTCTATTTAATTCCAAAGGGGTCATATAAACAAATGATAGAAGAAGGGCTAGAATCCTTTTACCAAAAATACTTAGAACTTTGCCCGGAGCTGGATGGTTTCGTGCAAAAAATAGATTCTTGGAAAAAAATTCAGCTTATGATCCCGGTACATTATCATGTTTCAAACTATGTGAAAGGCAACATAGCTTTGCTTGGAGATGCCGCACATAGCGTGCATCCGATGGCAGGAGAGGGAATGAATTTGGCGATTCAGGATGGAGACGTTCTTGGAGAGCTCCTCTGTTGGATGTACGACAAAGATAATCATTCCCCGGATTATCTATCTTTTTATGAAGATGTAAGAAGACCAAGGGTCCGTCATGTATTGAAATTAAGTCATCTTTCCGCCTTGGCTTATTCCCGACCGCTCAAGTCTTTTGTGACGTGGAGAAGCAAAGTTATGGATCAGCTGACAAATGATCCCGTTCTTCATATTAAACATATGCTGAATATTTCTGGTTTGGGAATTTGGAAGGAATCCATAGTGGACAGGGTCATTCAGTCTGGAGTAGTCCCTAAAAGGAAGGAACGGGATGAACGGAAGATAGACCGCCGTCATTTCTTTACGGAAGAAGAAGATTACCCATGGAAAAATAAGGAGGAAGCATAGGTATGATAAGTGAATATGTGAGACTTTTTAAAGCACGAGGGTATATGAAGCGAAACTTACCCTTCCTATATAGTTGGCATGCCTATGTTGGGTATGAGCTAGATTTATTTGAAGCATTTAAAAAACCTAAGACAATCATGGAAGTTGCGAAAGAACACGAACTAAAAGAAGACCTATTGAAAAGATGGGTAGAAGTAGGCGGCGTGATAGGATATTTGAAAAAGAAATCGAAGGAGCGTTACCAAACCGTGAAAAAATTCATGGTTCCTTCGAGTAAACATAACCCTCGGTCTACCGGGGTGCTTCTAAAAGAGATGATGGAACTTCATATTCCGACCTTAATCAAGTACCCAAAAATGATGAAGACAGAAAAGAAAGAACAATTTAATCAAAAAGAACATGGAATGGTTGTTGCGCAAACCTCTTCCCTTTTAGAGCAGCTGGCTATTCCTAGAGTGATGAAGGTAATGAAAAAAGCCAAGCCAAATACGGTGGTAGATGTCGGGTGTGGTAGCGGAGGCTATTTGTTAAAGCTTTCGCAAAAGTTCCCGAAAGCGCAGATGCTTGGAATCGAACTTAATGAGGATGTAGCAGAGGAAGCGAGTAAAAACTGTCAAAAGCAAAAACAGGTTGAAATTGTTTGTGAGGATGTTCATAAATGGTCTCCAGAAGATAAGGTGGATTTTGTCATGTTAAACAACATCCTTCATTATATATCTCCTGATGATCGGACGGAGTTGTTTAAGAAGATTAGTGAGTGGTTGCCTCCTAAAGGAACATTATCTGTGGTGTCTCCTATACACAACTCCAAACATGGTGGTCAGTTTTCCAGTGTGTTCAACAGCTTCTTTACCGCGTTCGATAATTTATACCCTCTGCCTTCCGAGGATGATCTCAAACAACTCGCAGATGCGGCAGAGCTTAAAGTGGAAAAAATGCAGCCGGTTATCAAAGAAGGTGGCTGGTATCAAATTACTTTTACAAAATTGAAGTAAACCTTGATGAAAGAGCTCAACGTTGGAGAAATTCCAAGCTGGGCTCTATTTTTGTGGTGTAATAATCCTCTATTAGAATAGTTTTCCTTATACTTCTAATATAAGGAAAAGTCGTAATAATCCCTTAATATACCCGTTATCTACGTAACCTAAATGTTATTCTACTGTTCTTTGAAACTACCAGAACCATGTTATGATTAGAACACTGAGTCAAATACATAGGAGGTATTTAGTATGAAAAAGAGCATGGTTTCTTTGGTAACGGCAGCGGCCCTTGCAGGTACGTTTAGTTTAGGTGCAAATGCCTCTGCTGCAGAAGTTACGGTAAAGAAAGGCGACACGCTTTGGGACATTGCTAAAGCGAACAATATATCAGTAGAAGAAATTAAAGAGTGGAATGGTCTATCAAGTGACGTAATCCATCCACAAGATCAATTAAAAGTGGCTTTATCTGAACGCTACAAAATTGAAAAAGGTGACACGCTATGGGGAATCTCTCAGAACTATGAAGGTGTTACTTATCAAAAATTAGCAGAATGGAATTCCATTTCAAACCCTGATTTAATTTATGCAGGGGACGATCTAGTAATTTATGTTGATGGAAATCCAGTTCCTGCAGAAGCTCCTGTAAAAAAAGAAGCACCGGCTGAAGAGCCTGTAACAGAAGAGCCGGCAGAAGAAGCACCAGCTGAGGAGCCTGTAACAGAAGAGCCAGCAGAAGAAGCACCAGCTGAAGAGCCTGTAACAGAGGAACCAGCAGAAGAAGCACCGGCTGAAGAACCTGTAACAGAAGAGCCAGCAGAAGAAGCACCAGCTGAGGAGCCTGTAACAGAGGAGCCAGCAGAGGAAGCACCAACTGAGGAACCAGCAGAAGAAGAAGAAGAAGAAACAGCGGCTGATCCAGAAGTAGCGCAAGAATTAACAATGACAGCTACTGCTTATACTGCAAGTTGTGAAGGATGTTCTGGTATCACTGCAACAGGAATCAACTTGTTGGAAAACCCTGATATGAAAGTTATCTCTGTTGACCCAGATGTTATTCCTTTAGGATCTAAAGTTTGGGTTGAAGGTTATGGTGAGGCAATTGCTGGTGATACTGGTGGAGCAATCAAAGGAAACAAAATTGATATCTTCATTCCGGACAAGCAAGATGCTATTAACTTTGGTGTACAAGAGGTTCAAGTAAAAGTTTATAAGTAATAAATTGATAGGGGCTGCTCGATGTCATCGGGTGGCCTCTTTTATTTTATTGGAATTCGTCAGGCCTATTAAAAAGTTTTACCCAGTCGCTGAAGTGGAATAAGGTAATAGGCACTTATCACATAAACGAGGGGATTGGATGAATTTAAAAGAGGAAGTGCGTTATTGGAAGGATCAGATTGATTTAAGTAAAGTATGGGCGCCTGGTTTGCTTATACTTGCAGGGATAGTACTCATGATTTCCGCCACAGCTTTGTTCCTTGAATTGGCAGAGGATGTATGGGAGCAGGAGAAGTTTACATTTGACCATGTTATCATGGATTATTTTCAATTGATAGAAAGCGGAACACTGACTAACATGTTAAGGTTGGTAACGGAAACCGGATCTGTCTGGTGGATAACCGCTGCGAGCGTGCTTACGGTTTTATTCCTTTGGTTGAAAAAAAGAGATGTACTCGGTGTTGTGTTTTTCTTTCTTGCCATCACTGGTGGAGGATTGTTTATATTAGTCTTGAAGTACTTTTTCCAGCGCGAAAGGCCTACATTGGCTCCAGAGTATGATGGGAGTGGATATAGTTTTCCGAGTGGGCATGCGTTGGGAAGTTTCATCTTATATGGTTTTATCATCTATTTGATTGGTAGAGAGAAGCGGTTTTTTAAAACGAGAATGCTTGCGATATCTCTTTTAGGTATCCTTATCATCCTTGTTGGTATAAGCAGGGTCTATCTTCAAGTACATTATCCAAGTGACATATTGGCAGGCTATGCAGTCGGATTGATCTGGCTGATATGCTGCATATTTTCAATGGAAATGATGAAGGTGTATCGGGACAAAGATAAGCGGGCCCAGTTCACTAATCTTATCTATCATCGGAAATGAAATAGAACGGTCCCATAAGGGCCGTTCTATTTCATTTGTTCCTCTACTTCTTTATTAAATTCATCTCTTATTTCATTAACATCAGAGGTATCATATTCTTTTTGTAAAACAAGTTGGAGTTTTTCCATTACCATTGTTTGCTCGTATAAGTCTCTATCATAATCGTGGTTTAATTCTTCAAGGGTCAAACCTAAAGCTTCGGCATAAGCTTTATGCTGAGGAATATCGCTCTGGTCCGGCCCTTTCGATATCCACGAATCTAGTTCTTCCTCTGTAACGGTCACATTGTATTTATTTTCGGCTACACTCATATATGTTTCATAATACTTCTGGTTATACTCTGCTTTCTCCAAGGCTTCCTCTTTGGTGAGGTCTCTTTTATTCATTAGCCTTTCATCACCGATAGCGCGGATCACCCATTTTTCCAACTCTTTATTTTCTATTTCCATTTCTTTAGCGCGATCTACGATATATTCCATAATGAAGGTATATTCTTCATAAGAAAGTTCACTTCCTGCAAACAATCCGTCCAATGGGCCTGCCTCATTTGCTTCGTTTGTTTCTTTTTGTTCCTGACAAGCTGTTAACAAACTTAGCATACAGACGATAATAAAGATAATAAGTTTTTTATTCATCATTTCTCACCTATGGCTTTTTCTTTTATCGTACCAATAAACGGGCAAGAGGGCAAAGCAAAGGGTTAGATAGAGCAAGACAGATCGGGAGTGAAGACTTTGTTAAAATTTATCTCTACTTTTATGCTGGTGGCCATTATAGGGGTTGTTGGTTATCATTATTATGATTATGTAGATGGTGGTTCCTTATTTTCTTCCACGACACTTGCAAGTGTGCAGGAAATAGAGCATCAAGAATTTGAAGATGCGGTGTTATATCAGGAAAACAGGGAAGTTAGTACACTAGAAGTCTTGAAAGAACAACATAAATATTTGAATAATGTAACTGGTTGGGGAGGGGCTGACACAGTCAATCTCCGCGACTTGAAAACATCTGATGATTGGAAAGAGCTGAAAGCCAGCGTGAACTGGATGAAAACAGAGGGATTTGCACCTTCAAAGGTGTGGAATGACATGGAAAATGCCAATGGCCTTATCATGCTTGTGGAAAGAAATGATGACAGAATGGCGTTGAAATACTTACACCGGATCTTTCATGATTTGGACGTTTCACTCAATGAAGTGACCAAAGAAGAAGGAGAAACAAACATCTGGGGTGTCACCCATGCACTCGGCAACAATCGAGAAATTAGAAGAATAAATAACTACCTAAAAAAGAACTTTTAAGCGGATACCTTTTCCGCTTATTTTTTTGCAAAAAATTCAAAAAATTTGCTGAAAGTTAAAGGGAATTTGTCCGTTACTGTAGAAATAGTAAGTGTTGTGAATGGAGAGAAGGAGGAATCCGTCGTGAAAATCACAGAATTTATGGGCAACAAAGTATGCACACTGATGATGGAATCAGAAGGACATAAAGTAAAGATTGAGTTTATGTATTCCGAAATGCATCCAGAAATTCTTGACTACAGTTTCCGAATTAATGGTAATCCTTCCTTGCAAACTAGAAATATTGTCAATGATCTTGCGGAAAAGAGAATGCAGGATATATTTTATCAATTAACTCAAAATGTACTCTAGGTGACTCTATTAGTAGAGTCTCTTTTTTTGGAAAGCCGCTGTTGATTTCCGCAAAAGGCTTCGTTTCCGCGGGACGGCGCTTGAGCCTCCCTCACTTCGTTGGAAGCCACTGAAAATGTCATTAGTTTAAGATGTAGTAAGGACACCGCTGTTGATCTCCGCAAATGGCTTCGCTTTCCTATGGGCACTGCTGGAGCCTTCTCGGCTACGCCTGCGGGGTCTCCACCTAGCGCTATCTCCCTCAGGAGTATTCGCCTTTTGCTCCAATCAACAGCTAGAAATCACCATTTACATGAGATGTCAGTTTTTCAGTGGCTTCCTTCATTGCGGGGTCTCAACCTACCGTTACTTCCCCACTGGAGTCTTCGTCTATTGCTCCAATTAACAGCTATACATCAATCTTTCTTTTAAGCTAAAAGTAATAATAAATCATTGTCCCGCTTAACTGAATAGTGAGATAATGTAATGGATATGCAAAGGGGGATATGTGATGACACTTACGATGGATATGATTGATAGATGGGATGAAGAGGATGAATTAAAGAGGTATCGTGATGAGTTTTACATAAAAGAAGGTTCCATTTATATGGATGGAAATTCGCTGGGGCTTTTATCTAAAAGGGCAGAATCATCCCTTCTCAGTTTATTAGATTCCTGGAAAAATCATGGCATAGATGGTTGGACTAGCGGTGAGGAGCCATGGTTTTATTTTGCTGAAAAACTTGGGGAGTTAAGCGCGCCGCTTGTTGGTGCGAAAAAGGAAGAAGTGATGGTCACAGGTTCTACTACCGGAAACCTTCATCAATTGCTTGCGACTTTTTACGATCCAAAAGGAAAACGAACTAAAATTGTAGCAGATGAGTTGAATTTCCCTTCCGATATTTATGCGATTCAAAGCATCTTGAAACTGAAAGGTTTTAATCCGGATGAGCAGCTCATTAGAGTGAAGAGCAGGGATGGTCATACGATTTGTGAAGAGGATATCATCCGAGAGCTGGATGAAGAAGTAGCCATTCTCATCTTGCCTACCGTTTTATATCGAAGCGGCCAGTTGTTTGATATTGAAAAAATTACAATGGCGGCTCATGATAAGGGAGTGATCGTCGGATGGGATGGATGTCACTCTGTGGGTGCCATTCCGCATGAATTTCATCAATGGCAAGTAGATTTTGCCTATTGGTGCAATTATAAATACTTAAATGCCGGTCCAGGTGGTGTTGGGGCATTGTTTGTCCATGAAAAACACTTTGATAAAACACCAGGGTTAACAGGCTGGTTTGGTTCTGACAAGCAAAAGCAATTTGATATGGAGCATACGTTTACACCCGCAGCTACAAGTGGAGCGTATCAGATTGGGACCCCTCATATCTTCAGCATGGCCCCGTTGCTTGGTTCTTTACAGATGTTTGAAGAAATTGGGATGAAGAAAATCAGGAACAAATCACTCCACCAAACGAGAGTAATGATGGAACTAATCGACCAAGAGCTCTCCGGATACGGGTTCACACTGACAAATCCGATGGATGATGCTTGCCGTGGAGGACATGTGAGTTTGGAACATCCGGAAGCAGCCCGAATTTGTAAATCATTGAAGGAGCTTGGAGTGGTGCCAGATTTCCGTAAGCCGAATATTGTCCGACTGGCTCCAGTTGCTTTGTATTCTACTTATAAAGATGTGTATGAGACGGTACAGATCCTACGAAATATTATGGATGAAAAACATTATGAAAAATACTCCAACGAACGGGAAGTAGTTGCTTAAGGAGGAAAGACCATGAGAATGTATGACGTATCAAGGCCACTGAATGAGAACACACCAACTTGGCCGGGGGATACTCCGTTTCACTATCAGGTAAACTGGTCCAAGCAGCATACGGGATCGGTGAATGTCGGTAGCGTAAAAATGAGTGTTCATACAGCTACACATGTAGATGCGCCATATCATTTTGATGACAAGGGAAAGCGGATGCATGAATTGAACCTTTCTATTTTCAAGGGGCCGGCAGTCGTGGTAGATGTGAGAGGGCATCATAAAATTGAACGGAAGCATGTAGAGGAAGCTATAGGTCGGCATCATGCAAAACGAATCCTCTTTAAAACGGATGCATGGGGGAAGGAAGACGAGTTTCCTGAACAAATACCAACCCTTTCTTTAGATGTGGTGGAATTGTTGAGGGAAATGGATGTACCTCTAATTGGTGTGGACCTTCCTAGTGTAGATGTCTTGAATAGTAAAGAGCTACCCATCCATCATAGCTTGCACCAAGCTAACATTTGCATTTTAGAAGGTATTGATTTACGTGAAATCAAAGAAGGAGAGTACGAGCTCATTGCCCTGCCTTTAAAAATCAAGGGTGCTGACGGAAGTCCGGTGAGAGCGATACTTTTAGAAAATAATTGATAGAAATTTGCTTTCCATTCTTTGTTTTCATACAATAGACATTAATCTATTATGGTGAGGTACAAAGATGAAAAAATGGCAAAAAACCAGTTTAGTTACCTTAGGGATTATTGTTGGTGTAGCGGCTGCAGCCTGTCTCTTTTTAATTGCAACACCTTATAAATTAGTTAATCAAGAGAGTATGAAATCGACTGAAGAAGTATTGGTAGAAGAGAATAGTGGGTGGATATCATTTTTTCCAACTGAAGAGAATGATGAAGCTGGGATCATCTTCTATCCTGGTGGAAGAGTGGAAGCTGCCGCATATGCCCCATTAGGCAAAATGTTGGCAGAAGAAGGAGTTCCTTTTATTATCGCGAAGATGCCCTTGCATCTTGCAGTACTAAATCCGGATAAAGCAGATAAGATCATTAAGAAGTATAACGATCGGGAGTGGCTGGTTGCTGGTCACTCTCTTGGCGGGGCAATGGCAGCCAATTATGTGAAAAACAACCCTGAAAAAGTCACAGGCCTGATATTAATGGCTGCATACCCTGCAGAAGATGATGATTTAACATCATTCAAGGGAGATGTCATTACTTTTGAAGCTCAACTTGATGGTGTCATTGATGAGGAAAAATTAACAAATGCTGATTCACGGCTGCCATCACAGATGTATACCTTTATCATTCAAGGCGGAAATCATTCTCAGTTTGGCGACTACGGTCTCCAAAAAGGGGATAATGAAGCAAGCATCCCAAAAGAAGAACAATGGGAACGAATCGTACAAGGAATAGTGAGGAGCTTCTAATGCCCCTCACTATTTATTTTTATAGAATAAGGTAGCATATAGTACTGTTGATTTCCGTTCCAGGCGCTTCGCTTGCCCGCGGGCGGTCCGTGAGCCTCCTCAGGCTCCGCCTTCCGGGGTTCTCACCTGTCCCTTCCTCCCGCGGGCGTCTGCGCGCCTTCCACTCCAATCAACTAGGGTATATCATATATCAAAGATGGGGCTAATGAAGACAATTTGGAGATTTATTTTCCGTTAAGATTGTCTTCATATATGTGATGAAGACAATCTTGTAGGAGATTTTGTGTTGAGATTGTTATCATATGTAGGATGAAGACAATCTGATGTAAAATTTTCTTTTGACTTTGTCTTCATTGCAAGAAAATGTTACAAAAAGTTATATGAAAAGGCATCTAACCAATTAAACAGAATAAGCATTATCGTATCGTTTACGTAATTTTCAGCTGTGGATTGGAGCAAATGGCGTAGACTCCTGCGGGGGGGGGGAACGGTTGATTGAGACCCCGCAACGAATGTACTGACCCCTTAAAACTGGACACATATTTTCTAAGCAGCTTGCTCAAAACTAGCTCGATAAGCTACTGGGCTTTTACGTTTTAATCTTGATTTTATTCTCAGGTGGTTGTAGTAATGGATGTACTCTTCTAGCTCCTCCTTAAAATGGTCGATGCTATGAAATTCTTGTAAGTACAATAATTCGGATTTCATGATTCCGAAAAAGTTCTCTATTACTGCATTGTCATAACAGTTTCCTTTTCTAGACATACTTTGGGTAATATTATTTTGCTTTAAAGTCCTTTTGTATTTAGGCATCCTGTAATGCCACCCTTGGTCAGAGTGAAGGATAAGATTATCGTCTTCATTTAGCCGTTCTAATCCTTGTTTTAACATGTTTCCTACTAATTCATAAGTGGGCCTTGATTGAATAGTGTAAGTTATGATCTCGCCATTAAACAAATCAAGTATAGGAGAAAGATATAATTTCTGCCCGAACAACTTAAACTCTGTCACGTCAGTGACCCATTTTTGATTAGGCCTATCGGCCTTAAAATTACGGTCTAAGATGTTTGGCGCAGCTTTTCCTATTTCTCCTTTATAAGACTTGTACTTCTTCATCCTAACGATGCATTGAAGGCCTAGTTCTCTCATAATACGGTACACTTTCTTTTTATTAATTATATTGCCTTTTTCCTGCAGGACATCGGTAATACGACGATAACCAAAACGGCCTTGATGCTTACGGTAAATGAAAGCAAGACGTCTTTTCCACTTACGATCAGGGTCAGGTTGTTCCCAGCTTCGAACAATGAAATAGTAGGTGCTTCTAGATATATTAGCTACCTTCGCCAATTGATTTACAGGAAATTCATGCCTTAGTTCATATATTACTTTCGCTTTAATTTCTTTGGTGACTTCTCTTCCTGAACTAAGGCTTTCAGCTTTTTTAAATACGCATTCTCCATACGAAGATATTCTAATTCTTTTTTCAACTCTTCGATGGAAGGGTTGGTAGCTTTGTCGTTATTGGATGTTTTATTGTGTTTGGAAGTCATAGTAGATGGCCTCTTTTCTTTTGGATTAAAGGCGGCATCTCCACATGTCTCCCACTTACGTTTCCACCTACGAACCATACAAGAATCTGGGATGTGGAAAATCGCCGACGCCTCTCGAATAGAATAATTCGATTCCTTTATAAATTGAATTACCCTCAGTTTAAAGGCTGGCGAATAGTTTGTATAGGGAAACACAAATGCTTGGTCACCGTGGTGCTTTACTAACATCACCCAATATCGGAGTACAGAGTCGTCTACTCCAAGTTGGTTAGCTAATTCGCGGTAACTATATAATTCATCCAAGTAACGTCTTGCGGCAAGGAGTTTTTCCTCCTTAGTGAATATAGTCATTTGGACTACACCTCCTATTGTTAGATGAGGTGTCCAACAATAGGGGTGCAGCGTACGAAGTGAGGAGGCTCAAACACCGTCCCGCGGAAAGCGAAGCCATTTGCGTAAAGGAACAGCGGCGATTAACCACTAACTAAAGTTTTATGCTAAAGAAGGAACAGGCGGTTTTTTAAATTTAACTAGTTAATAATACCGGTGCCTGTTATTTCCACCGTCACATTCGGAACAATTTCAATTGTCGGATACACTTCTCGCCACTTAATATCTTTCCATGTTGTATTGTGATGGACCTTAATTTGCTGGCCGATTCTTAATACATCGCTATTGGCATCTTGAATGATCTTTATCACTTCTTCTGATTGACTGGTCAAATATTGTGCTGCTTTTTCCTCAAGTTCTTTCACCTTACTCTTATCCACTAGATGATTTTTTGGATACTCTGCAATGGCACCCTTTACTTTCATCTCTATCGTTACTTGGATATCGGTAGGGGAGTTTACGGTTGTCTTTATTTTACTTTTAGCTTTTGAAATACTTAAGGTCATATAACGATTCTGAGGATTTTCCTCTTCTGGATGGACCATCATATTCACTTGAGCTATTTTCTCCTTTTTATTCGCAAGCAAAAGTAAGTTGGTTGAATGTTCAGTGTCAAGCGTTACTCCTGTATAGGTTCTGTCGCTGATTAATCCCATACCAATAACCTCAATATCATGGGTCTCAACTTCTTTTATTACAGGTAGGGAAAAGTCTGCACTTGGATCAAACATGATTGGACAAACAGTTTGGACCGTTTCATTTACGATGATGGTATTGTCCTCTGCCGTTATCAATAGATCTGAAATAGCTTCTGTTAATAAGGTTTCTTTAATTGTTTTCATGTGAATGATGTCTTCTGCTTTTCCTTCCACGATGGCTAGTTTTGCACCGAGGGGAGCTTTAGGATCACGATATAAAATATCAAGGATGGAATAGATATCTTCTTGGGCAAGTTCTTCCCCCATTAAATACACTCTCATTTTACTAGGTGAAAATTCTCCAGGAGTACGTTTATTTAAACTTAATCGAGTGTCCCTTAATGTTATTCCTTTACCTTCTACCACTGCCACTGTTGCTTGCCCAGGTTTTCCTCCGACACTTAACTTTTCAGTTTCACGGATGGCAACATGAGAAATGATTTCATCTCCTTCTCCTGCATCAAATGCGACGGTAAAAACTAATTTTAAATCTTTTAATAAACGTTGATCCCAGCATCCTGTCAAAAGTAACAACGTCATTAAAACACAAGCTATATTCCGAAGGTTACGACGACTCATAACTTTTCCCCCTCTGCAATTTTTTCTTAATCAAGGCAATCAGTAAGAAAATGAGTGGCAGTATAAAGGCGAACAGGAAAATAATGTATTGGAATACCTTATTGATGTCTTCTATTAAAAATTTATTTTGCAGGAAGAAACCTGATATGAAAATTGGTATTACAATTATCGGTACAAATGGTGCGTGAGATTGTGTATGAAACAACTCCTTTAAACCCTTACTTGCTTGATACAAGTAAATGATAAAAGAGTTGGTCATTGGAATAACCCAGATGGACAAGAAGATAAGGTCAAGTCTCTCGATTACTTCAAATGAAATAGCCTTTAACATGTAAAGGACAGGTTCCGGAACCAGTGTTATCTCTTGAGGGCTGAAAATAATTAAGCTCGTAAAAACAAGAAAACTATAAATGGCAACCGTTGTTATATTGGCAAAGGTAAGCGTTTTGGCTGTTTTCTGTTTGCTTTTTATCATAGGGTAGATCAATAAAATAAGTTCAAAACCTGTCAAGGCGATTAATACATCCTTAATTGCGAGAACTATATTCTTAAATCCACTTTGACCTATAGGTAATATGTACGCTATATTTGCATCTCGATAGACGGTTGCTACAAGCAGAATGAAGAAAACTATGACTCCGGTCGATAATCCAAAAAAACGAGCAATGATTAAAATATTGTCTGTTGCCAAATAGACAGCAACAATAATAATCAATAAATAGATGATCCAAAAAGGGGTCAGGGGGAGAATCCATTTGTTTATCAATCCTGTTTGTAAGACAGCGACAAGGCCTGCAATCGCTGTAAAATACAGGGTATAAGAAAGAATAAGGAGACTACCTAAATATCTGCCTAACAAATGTCGCAAAATTTGAAAGAAATTCTTCTCAGGAAAGCACCTTGATATGGTTAATGAAATCATCATCCAAAGCTGAATGACAAAACCTGCTAAAAGAGTGGAAATCCAGCCATCGCCTTTGGCCGTGCTATGGACAGCAAATGGTAAGGAAAGTATGCCAACCCCAATTTGGGCCTGAATGATAAGAAAAAACAATTGACCTTGACTGATGCTGACTGTACTACCCTTTTGCATAAAAAAACTCCTTATTATTCCTTCTTGTTATTCTTTTGAGGCATCGTATCACTTGGTCTCTTTTTAAATAGTGGTAATGGAATTCTCACTAATGTGTCTTTCATTTCTGACCATCTAATTGTTGAGAATGGTGCGAAATAAGGCGTGCCAAAGGACTCTAATTTACAAAGGTGAATAAGCAGGAACATAAAAAAAAAGCTCATTCCAATTAATCCGAACATGGCTGCCATAATCATAAACGGGAAACCCAATAATCGTATGGTAGAGCCCATTTCTGTAATCGGCACGATAAAGGATGAAATGGCTGTTATGGCAACAACGATGATCATTGTATTGGAAACAAGGTTTGCCTCTACAACCGCCGTCCCGATAACCAAACCGCCTACAACCCCGATGGTTTGGGCAATTCTGCTCGGCAGCCTGATAGATGCTTCCCTAAGAATCTCTAAGGTAATCTGCATGCCTAAAGCCTCGATCAGTGGAGGATACGGAACGTTTTCCAAGGAAGATTTGATCGAGAATACAATTTCTGTCGGCAAAATCTCGAAATGAAACGACACGATGGCTATGTATAATGCTGGCAGAGCGATCGATATTAAAAATCCTAAAATTCGGAGAAAACGGATAAAGGAACCAAAATACCACCTGCTGTTGTAATCATCAGGGGATTGATAAAAGGTGAAAAAAGTGGTAGGTGCTATTAGCGCACCAGGACTGCTTTCCGTCATAATGGCTATTCTTCCATCCATTAAATTGGCAACAGTACGGTCTGCTCTTTCGGTGCTTAGCATGGTCGGAAAAATAGAAGAATTCTCGCTTACAAATTCCTCGATATAGCCTGGTGCCAAGACAACATCGATATTTATCTCCTGTAACTTCTGCTCTATTAATGCAACTGTTTTTTTATTTGCTATATGATCCAGGTAGATTATCCCGACTTTTGTATGTGAGTCGTTCCCAATAGAAAAGTATTTGACCTTAAGATTTGGATTGTGTATTCGTTTTCTGATCAAAGAAATATTGGTAGTCAGAGATTCAACAAACCCGTCGTGTGCCCCACGAATAATTCCTTCAGACTCCGGTTCTTTAATTTTTCTATCATTGGAAAATGGCACTTCAAAAATGTATGCGAGATCGGAACCTTCACTAAGCAAAATACAGTTGCCTTCAAGTAAACTTTGAGTTAGTTCTTTTATACTGTTTGTTTCTTTGACTAACGAAAGTGTTTGTTTTTCTTTATTGTGGAGAAAGCCTCCTTTGTAAGATTTTATTATTCTCTCTTGTATGAGTTTCTTGTCAATGATTGTTTCAATGTAAACTATATAAGCTTCCTCATCTTGCAGGTGGAGGTACTCCATGATGAAATCCTCAGAATGTACGAACCTCTCCCTTAAATGCAGAAGGTTTTCTTCAAGACTTGTGGTTAAAGTAAGCGGAGCATGTTTCGGCATGGTATTCTTCACCACCTTTAAAGCAATAATCTTTCGATTTACTATATTTTCCTATGACAACGTGGTAATTATGCATAAGACAAGAAGTTCTTTTGTTATACTTAAGAAAAATGAGATTTCAGGGGTTATATGATGAAGAAATTGTCCGTATCGGTTAGAAAACTTGTAGAATTTGTCATGATGGGCGGAAGCATAGACTCGCGATTTACAGGCTCCAATGTTATGCAAGAGGGCACAAGGACCCATCAACGGTTGCAAGCGGAGAGAGGAGATAATTATGAAAAAGAAGTATATCTTTCTATTGAATTGCAAGTAGAAGACTATGAGCTTCATGTAGAAGGAAGATGTGATGGAATCTATCGCAATGAAAATCAGGTCATCATAGAGGAAATAAAAACAACAGCAAGGGACTTGAATTCAGTTACGGTAGAGGATTATAAAGCATACTGGGCACAGTTGAAAATGTATGCTTACATTTATTGCCTGAAAAATGGACTAAACCATATAACCGTTCACATGGTGTATGCAAAAAGAGAGAACAAGGACGAAAAGACTTTTGAGAAGCAGTTTGAGTTAAATGATCTGACTATGTTTGTCGAGGAAATTGCAAAAGAATACCTTAGTTTTCAAAAGCATTTATGGAAGTTGAAGCAAGCAAGGACGGAGAGCATTTCCAACCTTAAATTTCCGTATGAGTCTTACCGAACCGGACAAAGAGACTTGGCAAAAGCCGTTTATAAAACGGTACGTGAAGAAAAGAGGGTATTTGCAAAAGCGGCAACAGGGATTGGGAAAACCATCGCAACTATATTTCCATCGGTTATGTCCCTGCAGGACGGAAAGCAAGAGAAAATAATGTACCTGACTGCCAAAACAGTCACAAAAATGGTGGCAGAAGATTCATTTAGGCTACTTATTGAAAAGGGCTTAGAGATTAAAACTGTTACGATCACTGCAAAGGAAAAGATCTGTTTTCAAGAAGAGACTATATGTCAAAAGGAATTCTGTCCTTTTGCAGATGGTTATTATGATCGGCTGAAAGAAGGAATTAGAGATATTTTAGAGAACGAGCGGTTGATGGATAGAAAGATCATTGAGTTATATGCAAAGAAACATCAGCTCTGTCCCTTTGAGTTTTCGCTAGACCTTGCGATGTTTGCTGATGTAGTAATTTGTGACTATAACTATTTCTTTGATCCAAAGGTGCGGCTACAACGTTGGGGAGATTTTCATAAGGAGACGATCCTTTTAATCGATGAAGCGCATAATTTAGTGGACCGTTCACGGGAGATGCTATCTGCTTCTTTGTCTAAATCAGTTTTTCTCCAGGCTGCAAGAGAAGTAAAAGAATTGGATAGAGAGTTATATTTGAAGACCAAAAAGGTCAATGACGAACTATTGCGATGGAAAAAGGAATTAGTGACGACAAGCGAGTTTGTGTTTGATGACAAGCCGTCACACATAATGGAAGTACTAGTGGAAGCTGTGGAAGCATGTGAACAGTGGTTGATTCGGAATCCGTCAGGGATGGCGCACCAAGAGATAATGGAAGCTTATTTTGCAGGACAAGATTTCTTAAGGATTGCAAAAGTCTTTAACGAGCGATATAAAACCATCGTAACAATCTTTAAGAGTGAAGTCCTAGTCAAGCTTGCTTGTATGGATTCTTCTGCGACAATCAAGGAGTTGACAAGCAAGGCAGTAGCAACCGTGTTTTTCTCTGCAACTCTTCATCCCCTAGGTTACTTTCAAACCGTTTTGGGCGGGGAGGAACATGATTATTATATATCGATTAATACACCATTTCACCCTGATCAAATTAAGGTTTATGCCAAAAACATATCTACCAAGTATCAAGAAAGACAAGATTCCATACAACCTATTGTAGCGGTAATCAGAGAGGTGTTTCATTCAGAAAAAGGGAATTTTCTCGTGTTTTTTCCTTCTTATGAGTATTTATCTTTGGTTTTTGAAGCGTATGAGAGGTTCGCATTGGAAGATTCCGTTGAAACACTTGTACAACAGCCTGTCATGACAGAAACAGAACGGGCGGTGTTTCTAGAGAGATTCGATCCTGAAAGAGAAGGGACCTTTATAGCATTTGCGGTTCTGGGAGGAATATTTTCAGAAGGAATCGACCTGAAAGGGGACCGATTGAACGGTGTTGGAATTGTTGGGGTAGGGTTGCCCAGAATCTCTCTTGAAAGGAATGTAATGAAGGACCATTTCCAAAAGCAAGGGCAGAACGGATTTGATTTTGCTTACGTTTATCCAGGTATGAATAAAGTGCAGCAAGCAGGAGGACGGTTAATTCGCAGTGAACAAGATACTGGTTTTATACTGCTGATAGATGATCGGTATTTCTACCCTAAATATAGAGATCTGCTTCCTCCTGAGTGGCAAAATTTTATTAGGAAATAAACTTAAAGAATAATTTACATTCGCTTTATCCTGTATCAATATTTATTGGGTATATTCTAAGTAATTAGGATAATAGACCAAAACCTTACCTTTTTAAATGAAGCCTATGAAAGGGAAGTGAATAATAATGAGCAGGAAACTCCAACAGGCGTTAGAGCAGCAACGTGAGTATTATATAAATAAACTTCTTCTAATTGGTGTTTATGATTCACTGGTGTTGGACGGGATGACAACGACTGAGTTGATGACTGAGTACAATTACTTTTTTTATGATGTACCAAGCAAAAAGGTGAGTACAATAAAGAAGGCATAACCCAAAAGTATGGGTTATGCCTTTTCGCCTCTTAGGCTGTATTGTTTAATTTTTTCTTTTTCTTCTTGTGGTTCGATATGGAGTGTTCTTGTGGGAAAGGCGACGATTACGTCTTCCTCCTCTAAAATTTCCATAATTTTAAAATTAATGTCCTCTTTTACTTCTAAATACTCGGCCCACATGACGGATTTGGTGAAGAAATAGAGGAAAATATCCAGGCTGCTGGCTCCGAAACTATCAAATCGGACTAGAATCGTTTCTTGGTCAATCGCTTCATGGTTTCGTAGCATATTTTCAATTCTTCGAACCACTCTTTCTAAACTTGTCCGGCTAGTATCGTATTGCACGCCAAGTTTAAAGGTGACTTGACGTTTCCCCATTTTAGACCAGTTTGTGATAGGTTCATTTGATAGAGTGGCATTAGGCACCGTAACCACGGCTTGAGCAAAAGTTCTCACTTGTGTACTGCGGAATGAGATATCCTCTACAACCCCTTCTACACTAGGAGTCTTAATCCAATCTCCCATTGTAAAAGGCTTTTCCGTTACAATGATAAATCCACCTAATAAGTTTTTAATAGACTCTTGTGCTGCCAATGCAAAGGCAAGTCCACCAAGACCCAGACCGGCTACAATCGCGCCAACATCATATTCCCATACTTCTAAAACAATACTAAATACTAATGCAATAAGGATAAATCGCAAAACCTTTGTTACGAAAGGCATGACAATTTTGTCTACCTCAAATTCTAATCTAGTAGAGAGGTTGGTAAAGAGATTAGAAGAATACGGAATGAAATTGAATATCCCCCAACCAAACAAGGCAATAATGGAAGAGCGCATCAGTTTAGTTAATGTTTCAGCTTCCATCAGTGTAAATGGTGCTGTTTTCAATGCAAAGAATATACCTAATATCACAAAGAACATTCTTACTGGCTTATTAAAGGCAAGTACAATGTAGGTGAAAAGATCCGTAGGTGTTTTTTTAGATACTGCCAAAATACCTTTAAAGAAATACTTGGTAAACAGTTTTCTCCATAAAAGGAACAATAGAAGGATAAGCAGGGAAACCCCCATATCCATCCAGAAATTCATATCCGTCCAATAGTCGGCAGTCCAGACATTGGTGAACCAGTCAATTGTTTTATTCACAGGCACAAACCTCCTTAGGGTGGGTGCAATCATTTTTTTAGGGACTCTATCATAAAACACTATATTACTACGAAGTATGTCAGATTTCAACGGCTAGCCTAAGTGCATGAATGATCAGAATAATTAAAACTCTTATAGAATTACAAGTTGAATAGTGGTAGTATTTTACTATATTGAAAGTGTTTCGGATTTCGTTGGATTACTGGAGGAGGAAAACATGGGGGTAGTTTGGCAGATAACAAAGTCATTTTTGTTCTTTTTATTTATTGCATTTTTACTAATCTTGGCAGTCTTATTCCCAAGGCAGCCTGATATTGATGTTCAAGGAAGGGCTCAAACGTTGGAATACGGGTATGAATTTTCTTGGGCAGCATATCAACACAATATTTCTATATTCCTAAAGGATGTAAAAGACAATAACACCTTAGGTATGACCAGATATAATAAACCAGCTGAAGAGGAACTATGGCCACATTTAGGAAGAAGTCTGAAAGTAATTGTTTCCGCATGTGCCATAACGATTATCTTTGGAATATTAAAAGGAATTTTTGACTTTTATGATCGAAATAACGGGTGGAATGTTTTTGGAAAAGGGTTAACGTGGCTCATCCAATCTATACCAGATTTCTTTTTGATCCTCTGCTTACAATGGGTTATTATTTTTCATTTACCTTTCATAAAATTGTTTGGCCATTCGCATTGGTTTAGTTTCTTAATAGCAGGGGTGTTGGTTGCATTGTACCCAATGCTCTATGTTGCAAGAATCACATCAGCAACACTTGGAAACGAAAAAGGAAAACCTTATATTCAAGTGGCCCGGTCCAAAGGATTGTCAAAAGAGAAAGTGTTATGGAAGCATATGCTTAAAAATAGCCTCTATCCGATCATGTCCAATCTTCCGGCGGTCATGCTTTATTTATTATCCAATCTTCTAATCGTGGAATGGTTTTTGGATTACAGGGGCGCTGCCTATAGAATGTTTCAGGCACTGGATGTCAAAAGCTCGTTATCTGGGAGTATGCGCTATGTGAATGAATCTGGTCTTATTATCGGATTCGGTTTAAGTTTTATGATAATTGTATTTGCCGCGCAGGTCCTCTCCATCATATTTATGAAGAAACTTGAACCAAGGTAGGTGAACGAAAACGATGAAACGTAATTGGACATTGATCTTAGGAAGTAGCTTTTTTTTAATATTGGCCTTACTAACATTAATAGGTCCTTACCTTCCTTTTATAGATAATGAATTAGAGTCAAAACGAATCATTTTCACGGACTCTGGAGTGATAACCGCGCCATATGAACCTTCAAGCGATTTTCTTTTAGGTTCTGATAAAGAGGGAAGGGATCTATTAAGCATCATTGTGGTCGGGGCAAGAGAAACTCTTGGATTAATCTTAGCAGTTGCAGTATTACGCTATGTGATAGCAATACTTTTGGCATTAATGTCGGTAAATAAAAAGGGCCCATTCCATTGGATTCTTCAAGGCTGGAACCAAATGTTTTCTGCGTTGCCGGTCATCTTTTCTGCCATTATTCTTTTGAGCTTACCAATCATTTTTTTTCATGAACACCGCTTCTTCTGGGCAATTGTCATTTTGGCAGCAATTGAAGTGGGAAGGGTCGGGACAATCTTACAAAGTCATTTTCATATGATCAAGAAGACACCTTATGTGGAAGCCGGTATTACTGTCGGCGTACCTCCGCTCACTCTTTTTACCACGTATTATTTGCCTAATGCATTGCCTGACTTGGTGGTTCAGTTTTTCCTTGATATGGGGAGGATAGCACTGCTGATTGGACAGCTTGGAATTTTTAGTATTTTCATTACCCAGCAGTTTGTTCAGTTAAGCTATGGTTCCGGTATTATTGAGAACACAAGTTTGAATTGGGCGACGATGCTTGGTCAGGCAAGAGGAGATTTGTTACGTGCGTTCTGGATTCCCTTTTTCCCTGCACTGGCGCTTGCCTTCACTGTTCTCACGTTCAATGTATTGGGAGAAGGCCTCCGTAAACACTTTCACCGTTTAGAAGCATAGTACTTAGATTTCTAGCTTTAGCGGAAATCAACAGCGGTGTCATATAAATTACTTAGCTTGTCGAAAGTTCTCGACAGGCTTTTTTATATTCTTTAAAATAGGAGAAGTGTGCATTTAGAATTGTTAGGGGTTAAATGATGAATAAAACAAACATCTATAAATTGATTCCGGGTATATTACTTATCCTAATTATCTCAATAGCAGCCAAACTACTCGGCGCATTCTTCCCATCAATCGGTGGAGTACTATTCGCCTTACTAATCGGAATCATCATCCGGAACAGTATAGAACTTCATGAAAAATATAATATAGGAATAGCGGTAGTTGTTAAAAAGTGGCTTAAGGTAGCGATTATCTTTTTAGGTGCAACCTTAAGTATTGGCAGTATCCTTGATATTGGCGCTCAATCTATTCTAGTAATCCTGTTAGTGGTTACTGGAGGAATAGGCGTCACTTTATTAGTGGGTAAACTGATGAAAATAGATAAAATGTTAGCCTTATTGATTGGTGTAGGGACTAGTATTTGTGGGGCAACAGCCATTTCGGTGGTAAAAGGTGTAGTGCGAGCAAAAGAAGCAATCGTTGCATATGCCATTTCTACCATCTTCTTCTTTAATATTTTGGCAACGTTCCTTTATCCTGTTCTTGGGCAGTGGCTGCAGTTATCCGTTACGCAAATGGGGATATGGGCAGGTACATCGATTCATGACACTTCATCTGTAGTGGCGGTAGGATACTTGCTTGGGGATGAGGTGGGCGAAGTAGCGACAACAGTAAAGCTTGTACGCACCCTGTTTATCTTGCCTCTAGTACTTGCCATTTCATTTATTATGGTTCGCAGAAATGACAATACACAAAGTTTGAAAGGTGCCTTTCCGGTTTTTATCTTAGGCTTTTTATTCATGAGCGGAATGTATTCTACCGGTATGATCTCAGAAGCACTCAGCGGGTATATGGGGTCTCTTGCGAAATTCCTGATTGTTATGGTCATGGCAGGCGTAGGTCTTCAGGTTAGGTGGAAAAGCATTCGCAGTTTAGGATGGAAACCTTTTATAGCGGGTTTTATCGCTTCTGTATTTGTTGGAGTCACCAGTTTACTGTTTATCTTGTATATTTTGTAATCTCCATTATGATATTGCATCACGTTTATCGAGATAATCTGCGGTCTGTTCCAGCAGTTTAGTTCTTAATGAAGCAAGGTAGAACGTAGAAAGCATGGATGTAATATCCTGCCAGGACTCAAGCGTTGGACGGAAAACAATAAGTTTAGATACATGCAGTGTTTGTTTTCCTAAAAACAGTCGGTATCTTCGGCTATCTTCCGGCTCGGTTTCATCTAAAAATTCAATAATGATACTGTCATCTAATTCAATAATAGGATGGACTACGGCAAAGGCTTGCACGACAATCACCTTTTCCTTTTTTAGTGTCCATCCTTTCCATTATTAAAGCTTGATATACATGAAGTAACTACTATTTATCTCCATTAGATTTATGCAAACCTTTTAAAGAAGAGAGTACGTTTTGAAACGGTTGAGTTGACTTACTTGCTTCAAATTCTTGAAAAGGATCACCAAGTCTTTTTAACCTTTCCTGTACAGAGAATAGTGTAAATTCTTCTGGCCGTAAATCTTCTTTCACTTCCTTCCAATATAATGGTGTGGCGACTGTTGGTACATCATTCCCTCTTAATGAATAAGGAGCAATAATTGTTTTGCCTTCTGCGTGTTGCACATAATCCACATACACTCTATTTCCTCTATGTTTTTTTAAACGTTCTACTGTAAAGAGGGCAGGCTCTTTTGAAACTAAATAATGTGCAATGAACTCAGTGAATTGCCTTGTTTCTTGATAGGTGAATTTTCCTTCAGGTAAAGGGATATATACTTGAAGCCCTTTTCTTCCTGACGTTTTAATGAAGGACTGAAGTCCAAGTTGATCGAAAATTTCCTTCATCATCATTGCTCCTGTTATTGCGGTGGAAAAGTGTTCTTTGGATGGAGGGTCAAGATCAAAAACAATTTCACTTGGTTCACTTGTAAGAACAGTTTGAAAGGGCACATGAAATTCCAATGCAAGCTGATTGCCTAGCCAAATTAAGGTTTCCATATTGTTGCATAAAATAAAGTTAATGTCTTGATCAACATGAGTTTCCACAAATGAAGGTGCGTAATCAGGACTATTCTTCTGATAAAAACTTTCTCCAGACATACCATGTGGAAAACGGATGACTGTGATAGCTCGGTCCTTTAAGAATGGAAGTAAGTAAGGAGAGCAAAGAGATAGGAAATCAATATAGGCCTGTTTTGTCACCAATGGTTCTTCCCAAAGCGGTTTGTTTGGGTTGGTAATGGAAACAGAAGGCGGCAAAGGTGGATTCGATAAGTTCTCTGCGGTACACTCCTGTACATCGGTATCAAAGCGAAAACGCTTAAATTCCGGATGTCTAAGCTGACTCTGATATAATTCAAGATAAAATATCTCAACGCAGATCCCTGGCTTTACATAAACAAACTTTTCATCTTCTTTGTAACTGTTTTGCTTGATGACTCCAATCAATGCAGATCTCTCTTCAGAGGTTAGACCATGTGAGAACAGTCCAAGGTCCTGTACTGATTCACCTTTGAATACACCAATATGAAAGTAACCATTATCCTTTTGATAAGCAGTGATAAAACATGTTACCGTTTTATAGTTTTTTACTTTAATCCAATCTGTTGAGCGCTTGCCTAAGGTGTATGTACTGTTGATTTTTTTAGCAATTAATCCTTCCCCTTGTTCCAGCTTAATTTTGGCCCATAACTCCTCAGATTCCGTGGAAAATGGAATATACTGAAGTCTTGAACTGTTTTTCACAATTGGAGTAAGAGGCAATCCACTATGTTTGAAAAGCTGAAAGAGTTTTTCCTTTCGATCTGAGAATTTTGCCGTTTGCAGAACTTCTCCTTTAAGTTTCAGTAAATCAAAGGCTAAGAGGGTAGCGGGGTGCTCTTTGGACAGTGCGTTGATTTTTTCCTTCGTTTTCGTTCTGCCCCTTTTTTGTATCAATTGAAAATTACCCTTTCGTGGGGAAGTTAACACAACAAGTTCACAGTCTATAGTTAAAGGAAGCATTTGTTTCCAATGGTTGTTTAGGGTTAATTCTCTTAAGAAATGGACGATTTCGGGGAAGGAGGGGGAAAGTTCCGTTCCGCCTCTGCTTTGGAGATTGATGTTGTTGGTGTCTAAGGAGGCGATGCAACGAAATCCATCATATTTCACCTCATATACCCAATCATTCCCTTGAGGGGGATTTCGGTGAAGTGTGGGCAGCATCGGTTTGATCATGATATTATCTCCTTTCGTATCAATAATTCTTAGTTAAAAGAAAGCATCTAACTTATCAGCTAGATGCTTTCTTTTTTCTGGTTGTCCGCTTTTTAGGCTGGGCACTGGATGTTTTCTTTTCAGTAGCGTCCGCCTTTGTCTCGGTCTTTTTCTTAACGGTTTTACCACCCTGGTCTTTCGTTCGTTCGATACTTGCTTGTAATGCGCTCATTAAGTCCACAACATTCGTTTTATCTAAATCACTAGGAGTGGTGGTTCCTTCTTCTTTATTGATTTTTTCTTGTACAAGTCTAAGTACGTCTTCCCTGTAATCATCATGGTATTTTTCAGGATCGAATTCTGTAGTCAGTTGATCGATCAAGGTAATGGCAGTATCCAACTCTTTTTTATCCACTTCTTTTCTTTCTGGTACGCTAGGTACATCACCAACATTACGGACCTCGTCGGGATAATGCACCGTTTCCATTACAAGGCAATCCTTATAAACACGGACGATGGCAAGTTGCTGCTTGGAGCGGATAGTGATTTCAGCAACCCCAATTTTTTTGGAATCTTCCAACGCTTCCCGTAACAACGAGTAAGCCTTACTCCCATTCTCACCGGGTCCTAGAAAGTAGGAGCGGTTGAAATAGATGGGATCAATATCTTCGAGTTTTACAAAATCAATGATTTTTACACTTTTATCTTCATGTTCCTCTTTTAACTGTTTTAGTTCTTCATCAGTCAAAATGACATATTTTCCTTTTACATACTCATAACCTTTTACTAAGTCATCTTGTTCCACTTCTTTTTCACAGTTTGGACAGACTTTCTCGTATTTAATAGGACTATGGCATTCCTTATGCAATGTTCTTAGCTTAATGTCTTTATCTTCGGTGGCAGAATACATTTTTATCGGAATATTGACCAATCCGAAACTGATGGAACCTTTCCACATTGTGTGCATGCTATATCACCCGAATTATCTTAAAATTTTGACAAAAGCACTATTCAGGTGCTCTGATGTAGTTTATCCTTATTGTAGTGGATAAGTATGATAAATATTGGAAGGGGTGTCTTTAAGTGAATGGATATTTTTTTACTGGGTTTCCAGGGTTCATTTGCCAAGAACTTGTGCGTGAATTGTTAGAAACAAAAAAGGATGTCTATAATGTATTTCTATTAGTACTTCCGACTCAAAAAAGCGTTTCTGTGCCCATCATCCAATCCTATCAACTACAATTTCCGCAAACAAGGTTTCACCTTATTGAAGGGGATATTACACAATCAAATTTAAATATGAGTAGTGAAGACCAAAAACTTGTACAAAAAGAAACGAACTATGTCTATCATCTTGCAGCGATTTATGATTTAGCGGTAAAAAAAGAAATTGCCTATCAAGTGAATGTCAACGGAACAAAGCAAGTGGTTGAGTGGTTAAAGAATTTGCCAAATCTCGAGAGGTTCATCCATTTCAGTACTGCTTATATCGCTGGAAAAAGGGAAGGAAAGCTGCTGGAAACGGAATTGATACATGAGGCTTCGTTTAAAAATCATTATGAGGAAACAAAATATTTGGCGGAAATAATAGTGGATAGGAAAAAAGAACATTTACCAATTACGATTATTCGGCCTGGGATAGTAAAAGGCCATAGTCAAACAGGGGAAACAACGAAATTTGATGGTCCGTATCTAATGTTAAATTTTCTTCATTCCCTTCGTTTTTCACCTTTAATCCCTCATTTGGGTAAAGGAGAAGCAGAATTCAATGTTGTTCCAATTGATTATATTGTAAAAAGCACATGCTATCTGACACATGCAGAGAATGCGCTAGGTAAAACCCTCCATTTGACCAACCCTGAGCCGATTACAATAAGAGAAGCCTATACAGTTCTGATGGAAAAACTTCTTAAAAAGGCACCTACTGGATCGATTCCTCTGCCATTGGCCAAAACATTCCTTCGTGTTCCATCAGCGAGAAAGTGGCTGAAAGTGGAACGGGAGGCTCTGGATTATTTCACATGGAAAGGCAGCTTCGATTGCAGTGAAGCAAGACAGATACTTGATGAGGCTGAAATAAACTGCCCATCTTTCCATATAACAGCGGATATAATGGTAAAGTACTACAACGAACATAAATACGATCAGATGAAACACATTCATATATCATAAACCAACGCAATTGGAAGGACAGGTGTGATCCTCCTTAGGGGTCACACCTGTCCTTTCCTCCCGCGGGCGTCTGCGCGCCTTCCACTCCAATCAACCAAGGCCTTTATTATCCTAAAGATTTATATTGCGGAATTTACCCAGGTTAACTGAAAAAGCATATTTCGTTAGCTGTGGATTGGAGCGAATGGCGTAGACTCCAGCGGGGGAATAATGGTAGATTGAGACCCCGCAACGAAGTGAGGAGGCTCAAGCACCGTCCCGCGGAAAGCGAAGCCATTTGCGGATAGGAACAGCGGCGTTTAGCCAATCAACTAAAAATTATTAATTCTATGGGTCCAAGCGTTTATTTGCTGGTTCTTTTTATTATGGAACCATACCGAAACGAAAGAACTAGTTAAAAAATATAGTGGGTATTTCGAAGTATTCTAAAATTATTTTTTGTCTCTCCCCCGAAAAGAATGAAACATTCACGTAACATTTAAGTGACTAGTCAATGATTATTGGCCATAGCAATAAAGGAGGACAGGGAATAACGCTAAAAAAACGACTAAATGGACATATAAAGCAACAAATTAATGAAAGAAAAAAACCTCTGAATTTTCGGTTAATGGAATAATGTTACTTTTATTAACTTATTATTACAATCAGACCAGTCTTAACAGGTTTTTACATTGACATTTTATAGATAAAAGTACACCTTTATATATAGACAGGTGACTTTTTCTATAGATGAAAAAGCCTCCTTCTTAATACATGCTTATGAACTCATTTATTTATATAATATGTTAAAAGATAAGCAGGAGGAGAGGTGAAGCCGGTGCTGAGCCTACTTTTTAAATTCGGCAAACGACGCACAAAGACTCTTGAAGATGAAGTGCTGGAAATACAAGCTGGCAATATTCAACTACAAAATAATCTGATTAATAAATATAAACCTTTTATCGCTAAAGCAGTGTCATCCGTGTGTAAAAGGTATATAAGTGAAACGGATGACGAATTCAGTATCGGATTGATCGCCTTTAATGAAGCGATAGAAAAGTATTCCAAAGACAAAGGCAGCTCTTTGATTTCCTTTGCAGACCTGATCATTAAGCGCAGAGTTATCGACTATATAAGAAAAGAGAGCAAAAACTCTACCGTTACAATGTCTGAACAAGAAGTTGATCAAGACGATTATGCTTCAAACAAAATAGAAGCTACATTATCTGTAGAGGAATTCAATAAACAAATCGATCAAGAACATCGAAGAGAAGAGATCAAGTACTATCAAACGGTGTTAAATGAGTTTGGCCTTAGCTTTGCAGATCTTTTGGAATGCTCTCCAAAACATTCGGATGCAAGACAGAATGCCATAGAGGTTGCACACACTCTCGTTCAAAACCAAGACCTAAAAAACCATTTATTCGAAAAGAAAATGCTGCCAATGAAACAGTTGGAAGGCTTGGTCGATGTGAGTAGAAAAACAATAGAACGCAACCGAAAATACATTATTGCAGTTTCCATTATATTATCGGGGGATTATATATATTTGAAAGATTATTTAAAAGGGGCGATTAAGAGTGAAAAAAGGGATTGTGCTCGAAGTTCATGATGAACATGTCACCATTCTGACCCCTGAGGGTGAGTTTTTGAAATCGAGAAAACAAAAGGGGCAAGTAGATTTAGGGGAGGAAATCGTTTTTTTTCCTTTGCATAGGGCAGAGACCGCAAAAAAAGGGAGATTTGCTTCGGCTTTACGCGGAAAGTTGGCCATAATCAGTGTTATGACTGCTATCATATTGGCTCTGACTCTGTACCCTAGATATGCAAGTAACCAAGTGTATGCGTATGTTTCCGTTGACGTCAATCCAAGTATTGAACTGGGCATAAACAAAGATATGAAGGTTATTTCTATGGAAGCTTACAATAAAGAAGGCGAAGATATTATCAAGCAACTGAAAAATTGGGAGAAGCAAGATATCACAAGCGTCTCATCGCAAATATTTGACATTTTTCGCCAAAAAGGATTTCTTAATGAAGATAGTGAAGTTCTTATAGCTTCTGTATTATCTAATGAAACAAAATCTAGCTGGAAAACGTTGATGCAGAATAAAATAACAGCCATATCCCAAAAAGTTCAAGAGGATAAGATCAGTATTACTACATTGGAAACGACAATTGAAGACCGTTCGGAGGCTTTAAAAGAAGGTATTTCTCCGGGGAAATACATGGAAAAAGAACAAAAAACAGAATTGGTCGACAGTGAAGATACGTCCAAATCAGAACCTTTACCTACTATGCCTTTAAACCAAAAACCACTTGAAGTAAAGCATGCTAATGCAAAAGAAGAGAATAGTGGTCCGCCAAGCTTTGTAGAAATAAAGAAGAGCGAAAAAGAAGCGGAAAAAAAAGAGCGTAAGGATTGGCAGGATCAGAATAAAATAGAGAAAAAAGACCGACAAGAGGATTGGAAGAAGGAACAGGACGACCGGAAAAGAGAGAGAGAACAAGCGAAAGAAGATAGGAAAGAAAAAAGGGAAGATGAGCGGAAAGATAGGAAAGAAGAAGAAACAAAAGGAAAAAGGGAAGAAGAGCGAAAAGATAGGACAGAAAAAAGGGAAGAAGAGCAATCGGACAGGAAAGAAGAAAAAAAGGGGAATGGCAACAGGAACGACAGGTAACTTTTGTTGTTAAAAATATAATACTTCTAGCGTCTACATAAGAGGAACCCAGAGTATCTTACTCTGGGTTCTATCCATTCCTATTAAATTATTTACCATTCATCTGAGATTGTGCTTGTGCTACTAGGCGTTTAGTGATTTCTCCACCAACAGATCCATTGGAGCGTGCAGCAGTGTCAGAACCAAGGGATACACCAAATTCTTGTGCGATTTCGTATTTGATTTGGTCAAGAGCTTGCTCGATTCCAGGTACGAGTAATTTATTGCTACGTGCCATTTTTATCACTCCTTTTTATGTTCAGCTTTTCATTTGAAAGCTGTAAAGTTAGTATGAGATATTCTTTCTAATCAATACTGGAAAGTATTAGACAAATACTGTAATATAAGTGGGGATTAATATTGTTCTTCGCTTTTCTCCAATTTCAGAAATAAATTATTTTTTTTGTATGTGAAAGGGTATTTATGATTAAATTTAAAAGTTTTCTAAGTAAGAAAGTACATAGTTTGTCTCCAGCTCAGCTTATTGTGAGCTTTTATTTTATAGCTGTAGTAATTGCAGTTAGCCTACTTAGTCTGCCTATAGCAAGGTATGACGGTGTGGACTGGAGCTTTATTAATGCTCTTTTTACCGCAGTCAGTGCAGTTAGTGTCACGGGATTGACTGTATTGAATACAGTGGATACTTTTACAGTGCCTGGAATATTTATTTTGGCATTTGTTCTGCAATTTGGCGGTGTAGGGGTTATGGCGGTCGGAACCTTTATCTGGCTTATCCTAGGACGTAAAATTGGGCTGAAAGAGAGAAGGTTGATGATGATTGACCAAAATCAGTCCAACCTCTCAGGTATTGTAAAATTGATAAAACAAATTCTTGTTTTAATTCTCTCAATTGAATTATTGGGTGCACTCATTTTAGGAACGTATTTCTTGTCCTATTATGATACATGGCAGGAAGCCTTCTTTCATGGTTTCTTTGCCTCCGTAAGTGCCACTACTAATGGTGGATTTGATATAACAGGTCAATCACTTATCCCTTTTGCCAATGATTATTTTGTCCAATTCATTGTAATGCTCTTAATTACCGCTGGTGCAATCGGCTTTCCGGTTTTAGTAGAAGTAAAAGAATTCATCATGAATAAAAACGGAAGATTTCGCTTTTCTTTATTCACAAAAATTACAAGTATCACGTTTGCTTGTTTGATTACTTTAGGTGCACTGGCTATCATCATATTGGAATCTAACGCTTACTTTAAGGGGATGAGTTGGCACGAATCTTTGTTTTATGCGTTATTCCAGTCCGTAACTACAAGAAGTGGTGGGCTTGCTACCATGGATGTGAGTGATTTCGGTCTTTCCACACTTCTGGTAATGTGTGGACTCATGTTCATTGGTGCATCACCAAGCTCCGTTGGTGGTGGTATCAGAACGACGACATTCGCGTTGAATATTTTGTTTTTATTCCATTTTGCACGAGGGCATAAAAATATTAAAATTTTTGGAAGAGAAATACACGAAGAAGATATTATTAAGTCGCTGGTTGTTCTTCTTCTTGCTATACTCATTTGCTCCTCTGCGGTAATTATCCTGAGCGTCACCGAAGAGTTTGCTTTAATTCAGATCTTATTTGAAGTATGTTCTGCTTTCGGAACAACGGGGCTTTCAATGGGAATTACACCTGATTTATCTTCGGTTGGGAAGTTTATTATTATCTGCTTGATGTTCATCGGGCGAGTGGGATTGCTAACATTCCTATTCATCCTTGAAAGCAAACAAAAACCACCGAACTACCGTTACCCGGTAGAACGAGTTATTATCGGGTAAAATTAAAAAATCAATTTGAAAAAGAGACCTGAATTGGTCTCTTTTTTGATTGGTAATTATAAATGCCAGTTGATTTCCGTTTCAGGCGCTTCGCTTCCCCTTCTAAAGGTTTGAAAGGTCAAAAGGAGCTGATCTCTCCGACCGAACTGGCAGGGGAAATCCCCAAAAGGTAGTAGAGAG
Organism: Sutcliffiella horikoshii; assembly: GCF_020524325.1. Taxonomy (GTDB): domain Bacteria; phylum Bacillota; class Bacilli; order Bacillales; family Bacillaceae_I; genus Sutcliffiella_A; species Sutcliffiella_A horikoshii_D. Next base: position 34,658 of record NZ_JAIVKY010000012.1, on the reverse strand, counting down.
GACGCCTCTCTCCTCAAAACTCATCCAACGGAAATTATCAATTAGTCTCTGTCATAACTAACATCTTTGTCTTGATGTGTAAATGGGAAGCCTTGAGGTTTTTTGGATTTTTCAACGAGCTCCCTGTTTTCAGCAGAGTTCCATCCGATATCATTTGTTGGGTGGACCCATTGGTCACCAGCCATGATGGCGGGATCCATGTCGTCACTCCAGTTATTTAATGGGGATTCTTCAGAATTATATTTGCTGTCACCAATGACTACACCATGTTCGTTAACAAATGGCGGTTGCATTTTTATATTGGAGCCTTTGAAGGAAGGGGAGCTGATTTGATGCGGCATCGTTTCTTCCATATATGGGACTTCCAATGACTTATCTTTTTCTGACATTCCTTACACCTCCGGATTATATATAGTTTTAGCATTTCATTAAAATAAATAACTATGTACGAAGTAAGTTACAGAGTAGTTTTGATTGAGTTAAGAATGCGAAAAATAACAAAGGGGCAATCTAATTGCACGGGGGTGATGGCATTGGCAAAAAGGAAAGTTGCTCATGATGCAGCTAAAAATAATAACAAAACACCAAAAGAAAGCTTACCTGATACGGAATTCTCTGCTGCATATGATAAAGAAGATATGATCCGTGGAGCAAACCGTAATTCGAAACATGGCAGACAAGGAAAATAAGGGGGCTTATTAAAATGGATGCAAAAAAGAAAAAGCAAAAGCAGGCACATAGTTCGGAGCATGCTATCTCTCAAGACAGTTTAAACGAGGAATTTGGTCCTGAATTTGGCGACCCTAATGCTGCGAAAGCTTTTGAAAATGCAATAGAATCAAACAACAAAAAGAATAAAAAGAAAAACTGTTAGCTGAAATCAGCTAGCAGTTTTTCTTTTTTTCGAATCTAAAGGGTAAATTTCCGCTTTGTTTGTGTTTTGGTTGAAATAGACTAATACATAGCTTTCCTCTTCCATGATCTCACCATGATGAAGGTAATGTGCCAGATTAAATTGAAGACTTTCAATCATTGTATGTTTATATAGGTCTTTTTCGTTTAAGTTATGCGCAGAAAACTGATTACCTAATATTGCAGGATTTTCAATCACTTGCTTGTAAATACTGCTTCTATCTTCTTTTTCAAGGCGATCCTGCCACCAAGGTTTACGAGGCTTGAATTTCTGGTGACGTAGGTAATCGTATTTCATCATGCTTTCCACTACAGATACTGATAGAGCTTTTTCTTCTTGTAGGAAGGAATTTAGACGTTTATAAAGGTCTTCAAGTTGATGACCGATTCTGGACCAACCTTGTTTATCCCAATATGCGCCGAAATCTTGGAAGAAATCGAAAGGTGTTTCAAATACATGGGTAACCAAGTGCTCCACCGTGGCATCCATTCGATGATCGTTCCAGAACTTTTCAAGAACATCTTCTACTTGCTTAATTCGGATAATGTCATCAAAGCTTAAAATGTTATTTCCAAGGATTTCGTATGGTGCGTGGTCCATATAGATATAACCATGATCGTTCGAGCGAATCCTTAATCCGGTACCTCGCAACATTTTCAAGAAACCAAGTTGAAGCTCTTCAGGGCGAAGGGCAAATACATCATTAAATGTTTTCTTGAAAGAGTGGTAATCTTCTTCAGGCAACCCGGCAATCAAATCTAAGTGTTGATCAATTTTTCCGCCTTCTTTAACCATGGTGACAGTACGCGATAATTTGGCGAAGTTCTGTTTGCGCATCACAAGTTCATTGGTGGAATCATTGGTCGACTGTACACCTATTTCAAAGCGGAACAGTCCTGCAGGAGCTTCCTTGTTCAAGAATTCAATAACTTCCGGTCTCATGATGTCAGCTGTGATTTCAAATTGGAAAACGGTGCCCGGAAGATGTTCATCGATTAAGAAGCGGAACATTTCCATGGCATAGCTTCGACTGATGTTAAAGGTGCGGTCCACAAATTTAATCGTCTTTGCTCCATTGTTCATCAAGAAGCGAATATCTTCTTTTACTTTTTCCCTATCAAAGTAACGAACGCCTACTTCAATGGATGATAAACAGAACTGACAGCTAAAAGGACAGCCCCTGCTTGTTTCAAAGTATGTGACACGTTTGCCAAGTTGAGAGAGGTCCTCGTCAAATCTGTATGGAGATGGCAGTTCTTTTAAATCTACTTTATTTCGTTGAGCGGAGATTTTTTTGTCGTCTCCATCTCGATAAGCCAGCCCAGTGATGGACTCGAAGTTTCGTTCACCTTGCAGCTCTTGTAGCAGTTGCTTGAAAGTGATTTCACCTTCGCCGAGTACGATAAAATCAACATCCGTTAAGCGGTCAAGCCATTCACTCACATCATAGGTCACCTCTGGACCACCAAGAACGAGGATGAGCTCCGGGTTGATTTTCTTCAACATACTCATCACTTTGATTGTTTCTTCTATGTTCCAAATATAGCAGCTGAAACCAATGACATCCGGTTTCTTTTGGATGAGGTCAGATACAATATTCATAACAGGATCTTTAATCGTATATTCTACTAGATCTACTTTAAATTCCGGTTCTGCATAAGCTTTCAAATAGCGAATGGCAAGATTGGTATGGATATATTTCGCGTTTAATGTTGTGGCAATTATTTTCATTATAAATCCATCAAACTCCTAGTGAAAAATTCTATAACTAATATAGTTTATCATAATTAAATATGGTGGGTAACGATTTCATGCCTTTTTTCTAGGGCTAGTAAATCTTTCCTCTCTTCCATTATCAACAGGAAATCTGGAATTATTACAAAATGATTTCTGAAATGACTTTTTTATTGCGTTAAATGTAGAACAAAGGAATTTAGATGGAGGATGTAGAAGATTACAGAGTGGTTGATTAATAATATGTATTCCTAGTTCCTAGTTACTTGTCCGTTGTCTAAAACAATAATCTTTGAGAAAAGAATCTAAATATATGATAAGTGGGGGAAGATCATGATCCAACACATGGTGAAGGAAGAAACCAGGAAGTTGGAGGCAGAAATAGAAACGCTAACTGCCAAGCTTCAAAAGCTGGAAAAGGAAAACAGGTTTCTGCAACTTACATTTGAACATGCCAATGATGCAATAATCTTATTCAATGAAAATGTCGAATTCTTTCAAGTGAACCAAAAAGCATGTGAACTTTTTGAATTGCCTAAAGAGGAATTGTTACAGCGCAAGTTGCATGATTTCCTAGAGTTAATGCCAAAAGAGGAAGTAGAATATCAGGAAGCTCAGTTAAATGAATTAGGAGAATTGAAAAATGAATTGATTGTGCGGTTGGATAACGGTTCAATAAAATTTGTGGAATATTCCGCTGTTCGTAACCCGGATGAAAGTGGACTGGATATATGTATCATCCGTGACATATCCACAAAAAAACAACTAGAAAAAGAATCTAGCAAAAGTAAACAAATGTATCATGATGTAATAAATAGAGCAGTGGACGGAATTGTGGTGTTTGACAGAGATGGGTTGTTTATCGATGTAAACCCTGCATTTTGCTCTAATTTTGCCATGCCGAAATTAGACCTTTTACAATCAAAGTTGGATGATTTTGTGGAAGACGGATTTCAATATAAAATGACGAAGATCTGGAATCTTTTAGATAACCATGGTCGGGTTAGGGGAGAATTGCCGGTAGTTCTTCATACAGGTGAGCGTAAGACCTTTGAAGTCACCATTACAGCTAATATTTATGATGACTACTATTTAGCAATAATGAGAGATGTAACGGAAAAACGAAATATGGAGCTACAACTGAAGAAAAGCGAAGAGCGTTTCAGAGAAATGTTTCAACACGCATTGGACGCGATCGTATTGGTAGATAATAATGGGCAAATAAAACGGGCCAATCCTGCTGCAAGCAGAGCTTTTGAATTACCACTGGATGATTTGGTTCGCTCGAAGCTTCACGAATTCGTTCCCAAAAATGATAAAAGAGTATTTTCCATTGTTAAACAGTTCGGTGCAAGGGGAGAAATAAGAGAAGAACTTGAGTTTCATATGCCAAACGGACAGAAGAAGCTATTAGAGTTCACAGCGAATAAAGGCATCATTGATGGTTTTAACATGATAATATTCAGGAACGTCAGTGAACGAAGAAAAATGGAGAAAGATTTAAGAGAGAGCGAACAGAAATTCAGAAAGATTTTTAATAACGCCATGGATGGCATACTTCTTTGGGACAACAAATGTAATATTATTGATGCCAATCCCAATGCCAGCAAAATTTTAGGTTTGTCCAAAGAAGATTTAATGAACAACTCCCTTCATTGGTATATTCCACATGATCAGTTGAAGGAAATTCAGTCACAGTGGAAAAAGTGCCCGGAAAGCGAAGAGTTAAGTGGAGAGGTATGCTTGGATGGGGAGCTTGGAGCGCAAATCATTGAATACTCTGCCAAGAAAAACGTCATTGAAGGGTTGCACATGACGATTTTCCGTAATATAACGGAAAAAAGGGAAATGGAAGATCAACTTAGAAAGTCAGACACCTTGACCGTCGTTGGCGAGTTAGCCGCAGGAATTGCTCATGAAATAAGAAACCCGATGACTGCACTTAAAGGATTTATCCAGCTCTTACAAAACAGCATGGCAGAAGATCAATATACCATGTATTTTGATGTGATCACCTCTGAGTTAAAAAGAATTGAATCCATCATTACGGAATTCCTCGTATTGGCAAAGCCACAGGCGATTTCGTATCAAAGAAAAAATGCGACTGTCATCATGAAGGAAACATTGGATCTGTTAAGTGCCCAAGCATCTTTGGAAAACGTTCAATTTATTACTTCCATTGAGGATGGGTTACCGGACATTTATTGTGAACCTAATCAACTAAAACAAGTGTTTATAAATATATTAAAAAACGCCATTGAAGTTATGCCTAAGGGAGGGACGGTATCTGTTGGCCTTGAAAAAATAGAAGGGGAGCAGATACTAATTTCCATTATGGATGAAGGAACAGGAATCCCGGAAGATAAGCTGAAAAAGCTTGGGGAGCCTTTCTATACAACAAAGGAACGTGGTACAGGACTTGGTCTTATGGTAAGCTATAAAATTGTAGAGGAACACAATGGGACCATTGAAGTCAGCAGTGAGCTTGGTAAAGGTACTACATTCCATATTAAATTGCCGATAGGGTCACCTACCGTTCATTAAATCGGACAAGAAGAAAGAGGGAATCTATTTATGTACCGGTACAGTAGCGTTCTAACTCCAATAGGCACTATATATGTTATTTGTCATGAAGAACAACTAGTTAGAATTGAGTTTGATAAAGAATTTCTTCAAAAGGATAAGGAAGGTAATTTATACAATTACACACCTAATGATCCATTATGTGAATTGGCTACATTCCAACTTCAAGAATATTTTGCGGGTGACCGCTCTGCGTTTGATTTACCATTTCATTTGGAAGGGACAACTTTTCAAAAGGAAGTCTGGGAGGCATTGAGCAAAATCCAGTATGGAGAAGTGAAGTGTTACCAGGACATTGCTAAAGAAATAAACAGACCCTTAGCAGTCAGGGCAATTGGACAAGCGAACCGAAGAAATCCACTGCCTATTGTCATTCCTTGCCACCGCGTCATTGGTAAGAATAAAGACCTGGTAGGGTATGCTGGAGATAAAATCGGGATGAAAGAAGAACTATTAAAATTAGAAGGCGTATTGCTATAGAGCTTAAAAAGAAATAATGTGGAAACTTTGTACGATAGTGATTAAGCTATCGTATTTTTTTGTTCATAAAGTTGCAAGCATGTATCAATTTTTCATTTTCTTCATATAATTTACTATAACTAAAAATGTTGCTCAAGGGCAAAACTGGAGATGAACAAAATGGGGAAAAATAATAAAATTATTTTTTATACAAAGGTATTAACCAAACTAAATGTTATCAGCCCGGAAGAAAAAGGTTCGATTTTAAACAAAGATAAGAAAAAAGGTTGATTTCACCATTCGATTAGATTATCATCTAATTAGATATACATCTAATCGAAGGTGAAGGAGTGGATTATCCTGCAACTGGATAAACTCGTCAACTATTACAAAGTGATGGGGGATACAACTAGAATTAAACTGTTGGTCTTATTATCGACCGAAGAACCTCTAAGTGGACAAGAATTAGCAGAAAGATTAGGGGTAAAACCTCCGACGATCTCCCATCATATTACCAAGTTAAAAGAAGTAAGTGCTGTGTATGAAAGAAGAGAAAAGAACACTGTTTATTATTACTTGAATCAAAAGGCGTTAAGACAACATAGTGAAGGTCTTTTTATCGTCTTAGAAAGAAGCGGAAAAGGGGAGAGGACGATGGAAGAGCAAAAAGAGAGAGAACAGATCTTGCAGAATTTCCTTGCCAAGGATGGAAAATTAAAAACCATTCCGGCGCAACGGAAGAAGAAATTAATTATTTTTGAACATATCCTCAAAGACTTGGAGATGGGGAAGAAGTACAGTGAAAAGGAAATCAATGAACACATAAAACAATTTCACGAAGACTATGCGACGATACGCAGGGAATTCATCATCAACCATTACATGTACCGAGAAGCAGGAATATACGAACTAAACCCAACAGAAATGTGGGCGAAATAAAGAAGGTTAAAGATAATTTATTTTCTTTTAATCTTTAGTTGTTTTGATAAACTCCGCTGTTCCTTTCCGCAAATGGCTACGCTTTCCGCGGGGCGACCTTGAGCCTCCTCGACAAGCCTGCGGGGTCTCAACATTGTCGCTACTCCCCCGCAGGAGTCTTCGCCATTTGCTTCAATCCACAGCTGAAAATATTATAGAAAACTATCTGGTTTTGGGAGATATTGATCCAGGTTAAAAGGGGATAACTAAATTATGAACGTAGAATTAACGAGATTTAGAATTCTGGCATGAATGTATAGACGAAAGCTTTAATTCAATCGACTTAAAGACAGAATTAGTTATGATACTTCAAAAAGTAATGATTAATATGCCCCAACAACTATTAAAGTAAACCTGCAAATAAGATTACCTTGTTGATTTAAGTGGAAGGCGAGAAGACTCCTCGAAAATGTTATCGCATTTTCTTCGTGCGATGAATTGCTGAAGGAGCTTTCCTTGTCCTATGGGAGGAAGGGACAGGGAAGACCCCGCAGGGCATCAGCCCGAGGAGGCTTCCGGACCGCCCATGGAAAGCGAAGCGCCTGGAACGAAAATCAACAGTAAGTGTAATTTTAATGTAATTAAATATTATCTATCAATCTTTAAAGAGTTCAGGGATGGATTTTAGATAGTCGCCTCTGATGATGCCTTTTTCGGTAATGATGGCGGTTATCAGTTCATTTGGAGTTACATCAAATGCCGGGTTAAACACGGAAATGCCATCTGGAGCTATTTGCTTCCCTCCAAGGTGAGTGATTTCCTCAGGCCTTCTTTCCTCAATTTCAATTTCTTCTCCATTTTCCTTTGACAAATCAAAAGTCGATAAAGGTGAAGCTACATAAAACGGAATGCCAAATGCTTTAGCTAAAATCGCAAGTCCGTAGGTACCAATTTTGTTTGCGGTGTCCCCATTGGCAGTAATTCTGTCAGCCCCAACAATAACAGCCGAGATTTCTTTAGTCTTGATGGTGTGGGCTGCCATGTTATCCGTAATTAACGTTACATCTACACCGGATTGCTGAAGCTCCCAAGCAGTTAGTCGAGACCCTTGCAGGACTGGTCTTGTTTCACAGGCAAAAACACTTAAAGGAAAATTCTTTTCTTTTGCTAAATGAAATGGAGCTAGCGCTGTCCCGTAACGGGCGGTTGCTATGGATCCTGCATTACAGATGGTCAGCAGTTTATCATTTTTTTGAAACAAGGAAAGAGCATGTTCCCCGATAAGTCTGCAGGTAGCTTCATCCTCTAGCTGGATTTGAATCGCTTCATGAACCAGATTTGTTTTTGCTTCGTTTACGGATGATGCTTGCAAAGACACTTGGATAAGACGGTCGATAGCCCAAAAAAGGTTGACAGCTGTAGGACGGGATGTTGCCAAGTAATCCCGGTCCTTTTTCAACTGAGTTTGAAACTCAGCTAAACTAGCCGTGTTATAGGAATTTGCAGCGAGGACAAGCCCGTATGCTGCTGTGATGCCGATTGCAGGTGCCCCTCTTACTTTAAGGGTAACAATGGCATCATAGACATCATGAATGGTATGCAACTCAATGAACACAGTCTCTTGAGGCAATTTTTGTTGATCTAATAAACGAATATAGGAGTCTTTCCATTCTACAGAAAGAGGTAGATTTGTCGCGATTGTCATAAATTATCCATTCCCTTTTAATTCATTATCAAGTAGTGATTCAACATCTTGAATGTTACGGATGTGTGCTGCGTTTTTAATTAATTTTTGCCCTAGTAACAAAGCTTGTTGTTTTACTGAAATTCTACGCTCATAAGGTTGGATTGTATCAAGGTCGGCTACATGCGCCAAGCCAATGGTGCGTCGAATAACTTCACATCCGGCAAACCCAATAGCATCTGTAAAAACTTTTTTCAAGAAGAAATCTAAGTATCCTGGTGTTTGTGTGAAGTGTTCCACACTTTGTGTCTTCCATAAATCTGAGAAAGTGGACGTGAATCTTTCCCACACTTGATACAGATGGGAGGTGATACTAGCCCTGTTACTGTCGTCTTTAGTGATTGCTTGTAAGAGGATATTGGCAAAGAACTGTCCAACGTCAAAGCCGATTGGTCCGAAAAATGCAAATTCAGGGTCAATCACTTTTGTATCAATTTCACTAGCAAAAATGCTTCCTGTGTGGAGGTCACCATGTAAAAGTGCTTCTCCGTTGCTCAAAAATGTGTATTTCAGCTTTGCCACTTCAAGTTTTAATTCCACATCATTCCATATTTCCTCTACAGAACCAAGCAGCTCAGGCTCATAATCGTTCGTCTCACTTTCATAAAAAGGATCTGTAAACACTAGGTCTTCCGTAATCTTACAAAGCTCAGGGTTTGTAAATGCCTGCTGAAGTTTCTTCTTATCTTGTTGATTCAACCCAAAATCAGAAGTGTAAAACAGTGTTTTCGCCAAGTATTCCCCAATATGTTTTGAGAGAAGAGGGAAGTCCTTGCCGTTTAAGAAACCATTTCGAACGATTTCCAAATGGGAAAGGTCTTCCATGATTGTTATCGCTAAAGCCTCGTTTGTATAATAGACTTTCGGAATAAGGTTAGGTACCAACGTGGCGGCGTTCTTCAAATAATTACCTTCAATTGTTGCCCTGTGCAGGGTCAATGGCCAGCTTTCTCCAACAACTTTTGCATAAGGCAATGCCTGCTTAATAATTATCCCTGTATTGTTTTCATCCCTTATGTGAAAGACAAGGTTCAAATTTCCATCCCCGATTTCTCGGCAATGTAAGAGTGCACCTTCTTTAAAGAATTCAAGATCTTTTGCCAGTGCAATTGCGGTAGATTCTGTTAACGGCTCATATTCAGTAGTTGCTGTAATTGTCATATTTATAACCCCCGTGATAAATGATTGATTAATTACGGGGCAATTATTTATTTAAAAATAAAAGCCCCTTTCCATAAGAAAGAGGCTTGAAGAGTAGACTTCTCCCCTCTTATCTGCCAGAAATAATTTCTGCTGGAATTAGCACCGTGCCTTATGAACGATTACGTTCGGCGTCCACAAATGTGTAACGCCCTGTTTCACAACAGTATTACGGTCGGTTGCTGGGTTTCATCGGGCCAAATCCCTCCACCTGCTCTTGATAAGAGATCACAATCAATAAATTGTGAATGTATAAAATTGTGTGAAAATTATTGCTTGATGAAAATAATAACAAGGTGAAGGGAAAATTGTCAATAAGTTTTTTTAATAATCTTTTTTATGACCATTATCAGATTTTTTAAAGAATTTAATGGAATTGTATGAATTGTTTGGTTAAAACCTTGAAAAAATGATAGGCACCTGTTATTATTAAACTATTATTTTTGTTCGTGAATATGGAAAGTCAGAAACACGTTTTCGTCTTGAAATGTTTGAAAGAGCAAGAATAGTAATATTTACGTGGGTAAACCACAAGGAGGAACAAACATGTTACAAGGTAAAGTTAAATGGTTCAACGCAGAAAAAGGTTTTGGATTCATCGAAGTTGAAGGTCAAGACGACGTATTCGTACACTTCTCCGCAATCCAAGGCGAAGGTTTCAAAACTTTAGAAGAAGGTCAAGAAGTTTCTTTCGAAATCGTTGAAGGTGCTCGTGGACCTCAAGCTGCTAACGTTACAAAATAATGCTAGCCAAATAGAAAAGGACTCCCATTGCGGAGTCCTTTTTGTTTTGGAAGAGTAAGAGAATTTATAATACAGTTGATTTTCGTTCCACGCGCTTCGCTTGCCTGCGGAAAGTGAAGCCATTTCCGGAAAGAAACAGCGGTGACTAACCCATCAACTAAAATAAATTAATAGTATTGTGGTCTTCGATCTTCGAAGATTGGGATTCTTTTTCTTACTTCCTCAACCTTAGCCAAATCTATCTCAGCTGTAATGATTTCTTCCGTTTCCCCAGCCTCTGCCACAATTTCCCCCCAAGGATCGATAATCATCGAGTGCCCAGCAAAAGCATTCTTAGGATCAGCACCAGAACGATTACATGCGATTACATAGCACTGGTTTTCAATGGCCCTCGCAATAAGAAGGGTTCGCCAATGATCGACCCTTGCCAACGGCCACTCAGCAACAACGAATATCGCTTTTGCATCTTTCGTAGTATGCGCTCGGATCCATTCAGGAAAACGGATATCATAACAAATGAATCCTGCACATGTTTCACCATCAAGCTCAAACATCCCATCTGTCTTCCCAGGTTGGAGGAAATGATGCTCGTCCATCAAGCGAAAAAGATGCAATTTACTATATTCGCCTGCTACTACACCATCTTTGTTGACGGTAATCATTGTATTATAAATACCTTTGTTCGTTTTTTTGGCGACAGAACCCCCCACAATGTGAGTTTTCAGTTCCTTTGCAGCAGATTTAAGGAATTTAGTCGTAACAAAACCGCCGGAATCCGCAATTTTATCAAGGCGCCCGAGGTCATAGCCTGTGGACCATAGTTCAGGAAGGACTATGATATCTGGTCGATCCTTTCCTGCCACAGTTAGCAGTTCACATGCTTTTTCTATATTTGCTTCGGGATCACCGAAGGCTACATCAAATTGAATACAAGCTATTTTCCATTTCATATTTTTATCCCCCCGTTGAAAAAATACTTTACAAGTTGAATTTAACAATATATGATTTGTGACTAGGATTTCAAGAATTTTTTAAGTAGGTGAAAAAGATGAAACACTTTCAACAATCTGAATTATTAAATACACTGCCTAAACAGTTCTTTGCTTCATTGGTTGAAAAAGTGGGGAAAGTTGTAGCACAAGGTCATGATGTTATTAATCTTGGACAAGGAAACCCTGACCAGCCGACTCCTGAACATATTGTAAAGTCGTTACAGGAAGCTGTAGAAAAACCGAATCATCATAAATATTCCCCATTTCAGGGTCATCATTTTTTTAAAGAAGCGATCGCAACTTTTTATAAACGAGAATACGATGTGGACATAAATCCAGAAACTGAGGTGGCCATCCTCTTTGGTGGCAAGGCTGGACTTGTGGAAATCCCCCAATGTTTATTGAATGAAGGGGATACCGTACTTGTCCCAGATCCAGGCTATCCGGATTATTGGTCTGGTGTAGCATTGGCTAAAGCTAAAATGGAATATATGCCATTAAAAGAAGTATATCATTTTTTACCAAACTATGAAGATATCAATCCGGAAGTCTTAAAAGCTGCGAAGCTTATGTTCCTCAATTATCCCAATAATCCGACAGGAGCTGTAGCGAATTCTGCTTTTTTTGAGGAAACTGTAGAGCTTGCAAGTGAGCACGGTATTTGCGTTGTTCATGACTTTGCCTATGGCGCTATCGGCTTTGATGGGAAAAAACCACTTAGCTTCTTACAGACCCGCGGTGCGAAAGATGTCGGCATTGAAATCTATACTTTGTCGAAAACTTTTAATATGGCAGGCTGGCGAGTGGGGTTTGCAGTGGGGAATGAAAGTGTGATTAAAGCTATCAATCTTTTGCAGGATCATATGTATGTAAGTATTTTTGGCGCAATCCAAGAGGCGGCTGCAACTGCTTTGTTAGATAAACAAACCTGTGTACAAGAGTTGGTAGATTTGTATGAGGAAAGAAGAAACGTCCTTATTCATGGGTTACAGGAAATTGGTTGGGAAGTAAAGGCGCCAAATGGGTCATTTTTTGCATGGTTAAAAGTTCCGGAAGACTATACTTCCGAAGAGTTTGCAGATAAGCTGCTTGAAGAAGCACATGTGGTGGTAGCCCCTGGTATTGGCTTTGGGTCCTATGGGGAAGGTTATGTTCGCGTCGGTTTGTTAACTAGTACAGAAAGATTACAAGAAGCAGTTCAACGAATCAGAGAGTTAAAGATTTTCTGAATAGTCTGTTGACATAAGTTCAAAATGATGGCATAATCTCAACTAGAATTTAGTATTTAGATAATTTGAACTTTATAATAATCCAATCTTATCAAGAGCAGGTGGAGGGACTAGCCCGATGAAACCCGGCAACCGACTTATTCAGTTAAGCACGGTGCTAAATCTTGCAGCATAAAGCTGATAGATAAGAGGACGTTAGATAGACTAACCTCTTCTTATGGAAGGGGTTTTTTGTTTTTTATTTTTTATCATCGTTAGAAAGGGTGTACATAATGTCGGAAATTCTAGCAACCTATCTGGTTCATGATCATAAAGGGAATCTTGAAAAAAAAGCGGAAGGTATCGCGCTCGGTCTTACAATCGGATCTTGGACGGACCTCCCGCAGCTTGAACAGGAACAACTGAAAAAGCATAAAGGTAGAGTCGTAAGCGTGAAAGAGCTCTCGTCAAGTGACAGGGTGGATGCTTATTTAGGAAAAGGGGTAACACGCGGGATTATCCAAATTGCTTATCCAAGTTTCAATTATAGCAACGACCTTCCGGCCATTTTAACCACGGTATTTGGCAAGCTGTCATTAGATGGCGAAATAAAATTGATTGACCTTGAGTTTAGCAGTGACTTGAAGCTAGCATATCCTGGACCGAAATTCGGAATCGAAGGGCTTCGCTCCATTACTGGCGTTCATCATAGACCATTTGTCATGAGCATTTTCAAGGGGGTAATTGGCAGGGACCTTGATTATCTTACGGATCAGTTGAGGAATCAGGCACTCGGGGGAGTGGATTTCATCAAGGATGATGAAATATTGTTTGAAAACAACCTTACCCCTTTTGAAAAAAGGATTACCGAAGGCAAAAGGATACTTGAGGAAGTGAAAGAAGACACAGGTCATCGAGCAAGATATGCGGTAAACCTGACAGGCCGTACGTTAGAACTTAAAGATAAAGCAAAAAGAGCGGTAGAATTGGGTGCTGATTTTCTGCTATTTAATGTTTTTGCTTATGGACTTGATACACTTCAAAGTTTAGCTGAAGAAAAGGAAGTATCCATTCCGATTATGGCACATCCGGCAGTTAGCGGAGCGTTTACCCCTTCAGAATTTTATGGCGTTTCTAATGAATTGTTGTTAGGAAAACTTTTACGTTATGCCGGAGCTGATTTTTCTTTATTCCCATCGCCTTATGGAAGTGTTGCGTTGCCAAAGGAACAGGCGCTTGGAATTCGTGATGCCCTAACAGTAGCAGACAATCAGTTTAAAACGACTTTGCCTGTACCATCAGCTGGAATACACCCAGGACTTGTACCGCTCCTTTATCAGGACTTTGGAAATGATGCGGTCATTAATGCAGGAGGCGGTGTCCACGGACATGAGCTTGGTGGGGCAGCCGGGGCAAAAGCTTTTCGTCAAGCAGTTGATGCGGTAAAGGCTGGGGAATCACTGGCATCTTACGCCGAAAAACATCCTGAGTTAGAGGTAGCACTGAAGCAGTGGGGAAGTGTGGAGGTTACAACATGAAAGCTAAAAAGCCGATGATATTTTGCGACTTTGATGGAACCATCACCAACAGTGACAATATCATTGCCATCATGAAGAAATTCGCCCCAGCAGAATGGGACGACATTAAAAATAAGGTACTATCCCAAGAGATCTCCATCAAGGAAGGGGTGGGGAAAATGTTTTCCCTTCTTCCTTCTGAGAAAAAAAAGGTTATTACGGAATATATTTTAGCTCACGCTGAGATTCGTGATGGCTTCAAAGAGTTTGTGGCTTTTACAAAAGAAGAAGATATTCCTCTTTATATTGTTTCTGGCGGCATTGATTTTTTTGTAGAACCACTTTTAGATGGGCTGGTAGAAGAAGCGAACATCTACTGCAATCACTCCGATTTTTCTGGAGAAACAATAAACATCCTTTGGCCGCATTCATGTGATTCGGAGTGTAACAATGATTGTGGCTGCTGCAAGCCATCAATTATTAGGAAGCTTGCCAAAACAGACACTTTTAAAATAGTGATTGGTGATTCCATTACAGACTTAGAAGCGGCTAAGCTTTCTGATCAAGTGATTGCTAGAGACTTTTTGATTAAAAAATGTGAGGAACATTCCATCAGCTTTTCCCCATTCGAAACATTTTTTGATGTGATGGACATTTTGAAAAAACGGGAGGTGACAGCATGAGTCAATTTTTGGGGAAATGGTCAGAGCTTTCTGAGGTTAAGGAAGAGTTAGCAGGGCGTGATTGGTTCTTTGGTACAAGTGGAAACCTTTCTATCAAAGTATCAGATACCCCACTGCAATTCTTGGTTTCCTCAAGCGGCAAGGATAAAAGAAAGAAAACCTCAGAAGATTTCCTACTTGTAGATGAACTAGGTAAAGCTGTCGAAAATACAAGCTTGAAACCTTCAGCAGAAACCTTGCTTCATTTAAAGGTATACCAAAAGACGAATGCAGGTTGTTCCTTGCATGTTCATACAGTAGATAATAATGTCGTCTCTGAGCTGTATGGGGACCATGGTGAGATTCGGTTTAAAGGACAAGAAATCATTAAAGCATTTGGTATTTGGGAAGAGGATGCAGAAGTAAGCATCCCAATCATAAGAAACCATGCGGATATACCAGCTCTAGCAGACGATTTTTCTCAATATATAGATGGAGATGCTGGAGCTGTCCTCATCAGGAATCATGGAATTACTGTATGGGGCAAAACCGCCTTTGAAGCAAAAAAATACCTAGAAGCCTGGGAGTTTCTATTCTCCTATCATTTGAAATTATTAAGCGTGAAAAACTTAATACAACCGAAAGTATCTATTTGAATCTTAGTTAGAAAAGTTAGTTCAATAGTTTCCCTAGCTGTGGATTGGAGCAAATGGTGAAGACTCCAGCGGGGGAGTAACGGTAGCTTGAGACCCCGCAACGAAGTGAGGAGGCTCAAGCACCGTCCCGCGGAAAGCGAGCCATTTGCGGAAAGGAACAGCGGTTTTTAATAGTGATATAAATTTAGGAGGAGTTTAACATGGCAGAAATCAGATTACACGAAACAAATGAAAGAATTAGTGGAAAAGAACAGGTAAAAAGCTTCCTTAATAATAATGAAGTAATCTACGAAAACTGGGACATTGCAAAACTCCCGCAACACTTACAGGAAAACTTTTCTTTATCAGATGAAAACAAAGAAGAAATCCTGACAGTTTTCAAAGACGAGATTGCTGCGATTTCTTTGAAAAGAGGTTACAAGGCACAAGACGTTATCTCCTTATCTGATACAACACCAAACTTGGAGCAACTTCTTCAGAACTTCAATAAAGAGCACCATCATACAGATGATGAAGTTCGTTTCATTGTCAGTGGTCATGGTATATTCGTTATTCAAGGAAAAGATGGTTCCTTCTTTGATGTAGAATTGGAGCCGGGCGATTTAATCTCTGTCCCTCCTAATGTTCGTCACTATTTCACCTTAATGGAGGATCGTAAAGTAGTTGCGGTTCGAATTTTCGTTACGACAGAAGGTTGGGTACCAATTTATGAAAAAGAGGAAGTAAATAACTAATAAAAAACAGATGACCTTGCGTTTGCAGGGTCATCTGTTTTTATATGGGAAAAGTATATTATACAGTTGATTTCCGTTCCAGGCGCTTCGCTTGCCTGCGGGCGGTCCGTGAGTCTCCTCAGGCTTCGCCTTCCGGGGTCTCACCTGTCCCTTCCTCCCGCGGGCGTCTACGCGCCTTCTACTCCAATCAACTAGATGATTTCATTCACCAAGGGGCTTTGAAAATGCATCTAACCGTGTTAACTGAAAAAGCATTGACGTTCCGTTTTCGTAATTTTTAGCTGTGGATTGGAGCAAATGGCGAAGACTCCTGAGGGAGATAGCGGTAGGTGGAGACCCCGAAGGCGAAGCCGAGGAGGCTCCAGCAGCGCCCCTAGGAACGCGAAGCCATTTGAGGAAAGGAACAGCGGTGAATCCCTGACCACCTAAAGTTTTTTTTCTTATGTTGCATGACTACTTTATCTGCCATGAGGGAATATAATGGTATGAAAACAGAGATGGATTTAGGAGGAAAACGTGATGGAGCATGTGGTGATCATTGGGGGCATTGCAGGGGGAATGAGTGCCGCCTCTAGACTAAGAAGACTTGATGAAACGATAAAAATCAGCGTATTTGAGAAAGATGAACATGTTTCTTATGGAGCCTGTGGACTGCCATATTACATATCTGGAGTCACAGAATCTCATAAGGATCTGTTAGCTAGAACGGTAGAAGAATTTGAAAAACGAGAAATTGCCGTGCATATCCATCATGAGGTGACAAATGTTGATCACTCAAACAAAAGGGTAAAGGTGAAAAAACTTAAATCAGGCGAAGAAACATATGTCCACTATGATAAATTATTGATTGCAACAGGAGCCAAACCAATCGTTCCACCTTTTATCCCTAAAGAAGCAAGTAATGTACATACATTGAAGACACTGAATGATGGAATAGAAATGCGTAAGTACTATCAAAAGGAAAATATCAAAAAGGTAGGCATCATAGGTGGGGGATATATAGGAATGGAGCTTGTCGAAACTATGGTGGAACTTGGTAAAGAGGTAGTCGTCATAGAACTGCAAAATCAGATCCTACCAAATTATGATCAGGAAATGGCTAAAATAATTTCGGACTCCCTACAAGATAGAGTTGAAATCCGAACAGGTGAAGAAGTAAAAGAATTGAAAATGTCAAAGGGAAAAGTAACAAGCATTTTGACAGACAAACATTCATACGAAGTGGATGCGGTTATTGTAAATATAGGGATAAAACCGAACACGGAATTTATAAAAGAGCTAGGCTTAGATATGCTTGAAAACGGTGCTCTAATTGTTAATTCCCATCAAGAAACTAGCATTCCATCTATCTATGCAGCGGGGGATTGTGCAACAAGCAATCACCTTCTTTTAAATAAGCCTGTAAACATAGCACTCGGTACAACAGCTAACAAACATGGGAGAGTCGCTGCTGACAATCTTGCTGGAATACCAACAAAATTTGCTGGCATCCTTGGAACAAATGTGGTGAAAATTCTGGAATGGACGGCAGCTATGACTGGAATCACCGAAAAGCAAGCAAAGGAGGAAAATATAGATATTGAAACAGTGGTGGTTAAAACAAATAACCATGCCTCCTATTATCCTGGAGCAGAAACCCTCCATATTAAGCTGGTATATGAAAAAGAGTCGCAGAAGCTCCTGGGGGCTCAGCTTGTTGGGAAAGATGAATCCATTGCGAAAAGGCTTGATGTTTATGCGACAGCTATTACTTGCGGTTTGACGACAAATCAAATTGCGATGTTGGATTTAAGTTATGCCCCTCCATTTGCTACAGTATGGGATGCGGTACAAGTGGCCGCTAATGCAGCAAAATAGGTTGAGCATTAATGAGTGAGTTGTGTTAATATTATGAATTTTCTTTACCTTGGAAGTTGAATGTGCTACTGTTATAGTAGTTTTATAACATACATATTCTAGAGATAAACTGCCTAAGGAGTGAGAAATATGAAGGTGCGTTACAATTTTGTACCAAAGCATGATGTGGAGTACTGTGAACCAACTTACACGGTTAAACAAGCTTATGAAAAAATAAAGGATACAGGCTACAGGTGCATACCCATTCTTACCAATGACGGGAATACATTCTTAGGTTTGGTATATAAGGTGCACTTATTGGATTATCTTTATGAACAAAAAGGAAGCCCGGACGATTCACTAGAAGTGCTGGTGAAAAACCAGGATGCTTTTATCTTTGAAGAGGATTCATTCTTTAAAGCATTCTTCACAATTAAACGACTACCGTTTATCGCTGTGTTGAATGAGGAGAATGAATTTCTTGGAATACTAACACATGCAAACGTCATGGATGTCCTGGCTGACTCATTTGGAATGAAAACAGGTGGGTATACCCTTACTATCGCTACCATTGAGCACAAAGGAGCGATTAAGGATCTTGTTTCCATGTTAAAGGACGTCAATATCGACGGAATGCTTACACTTGATAATGGTGAAAAATATCTGCGTAGAATAATTGTCAATCTACCAGCGGAATTGCCACAAGAAAAAGTGAATAAGTTAGTGAAAAAGCTCGGCGAAAAAGAATTCCGAGTCACACATGTCGATCAAATTGATGTGCAAAAATAAGAAAAAGAGCAGTCTCCTACGGAGCTGCTCTTTTTTGTTAATATATTCTTCAGTGCAGCAAGATTTCTTTATCAATTAAAATGTTAGACAGTGTAACAATTTCCGCTTTTTCCTGCAATTTAGGGATATATTGTTTTAGCACCCCTGCAGTCTTTTCCCCGACAAGGCCCACATGTCCAATGGATATGATTTCATCATCCACTTCCGTTTTTTTGATGAGCTGATTGGTTTGCTTTACGATATGATTAGTTGTATAAACTTCGTCAAAGAATAATTCATTCTCAAGAAATGGAACACCCAATTCGGTAGCTAATTCTGCTACAACACTTTTCTTGGATGTTTTACTATCCAAATAATATAAGTTTCGCTCTTTACAGATTTCTAAAATAATTCTCATGATCCGCTTGTCGGCAGTGATCTTAGAACCCATATGATTATTAATCCCTACTGCGTAAGGAACAGAATCAATAGCATCATTGACTCTTTTATAAACTTCTTTATCAGTTAGATTAGATGTTATGGCACCTGGCCCAAGCCAGCTTCTTTTCCCCTTTAAGGGTTCCATGGGAAGATGAAGAATAACCTCATGACCTAAGCGATGGGCCATTTCGGCGTCTTGTTCTGTGGTAGAAAGAAAAGGCATGACAGCAACAGTCAATGGAACGGGTAAATGAAGAATTTCCTCGGTGCCTTTCATGTTATTGCCAAAGTCATCAATAACAATAGCTACTTTATTGTTAGAATGAACTTCAGCAGAAGACTCTACAGAAGGGAAACAAAAAATAACCATGTTACTCAATACTACAACTAGTATTACTTTCATTTCTGCACCCACTTGTCTAAGTATGTATTTTGATATTCGACAAAATTCGCACCTGATAAATGTATAAAAGGGAGTTGAACTCTACTCTCCCTAGATACTTTGTCCTATTTTTCACAAATGCCTAAAAAATAATTCCATGAAAATTATGTCTAACTTTGCGATTCTATTTACAATTATAGAAATTATTGTAATAATTTCTAATGTGGAAATTGATAGAGAAGGGGCGAGTCACATTGTCTTATGAAGGGTATGTAGATCAACTGTTATTACTTATTAAAGAGAAAAGGGATACAATGATAGCAGTAGCCAATAAAACTGGTTATATAAGTGAACAAACAGTTAAATGTAGCCAAGATTTAGATAAGCTGATTTACCAATACCAAGAAATAATCTATGAAAAAAAATAATACATAAAAAAAACCGCCCAAAAGGAACGGTTAAAAGATTTGTGTTAAAAAGATCATAAAAAGTAGTCCGACAATGAATGCATAGGTTGAGGTCGTTTCATTTCCGTCCCCATGACTTTCGGGAATTAATTCTTTATAGATGATATAAAGCATTGCTCCTGCGGCAAATGCTAGACCATATGGTACAAGAGAAGAGACCACTGAAGTGAGGTAGAATCCTAATAATGCCATAGGTATCTCTACAGCCCCGGTTAAAGTTGCAACTATAAAGGCCTTCAGTTTAGTAATCCTCTGATTAATTAAGAATAAAGCAACCAAAAACCCCTCTGGTGCATTTTGTAATCCAATTGCAAACGCAATTAAGTTCCCAGTGTCTGCTGCATCTGATGCATAGCTTACCCCTACAGAAAGCCCTTCAGGTATATTATGCAGGGTAATCGCTGCAACAATCAGCATTGCTTTTTGGTCAAAAGCAATCCCTTTACGATTATGCTCCAAATCAATATGGGGAATGGACCTTTCTAAAAAAGTCAATGTGATTACCCCTAAAAGCAATCCAATAGCTAATGGTACGACTCCTCCGTAAGACAGTGCTTCTGGTATTAAACTCAATGTTGCAGCGGCCATCATTATACCGGCTGTGAATGCAAGGAGCGAATCTCTCCATCTGTGAGTAAATGAATTATTCAAAAATAAAATGGGTATAGCCCCTAAGCCAGTTGACATGGCTGCCAACACACTTCCTAGCAAAACTTCTGACATCATATGTATCCTTTCTCGTCCAAAAGAGTTGTAATATATTTAAATGGAAAGATCTTCAAAAGAGACCTTTCTTTTTTTATGTTCTACGAATATTGTACCAATATTATCTCGAGATACAAGTTCTCAAAAAGAAGGATTTATTAAATGGATTTTACATTTTCTTGAATTTCATTTGACGAATCACGTCAATTACTATACCATTAGTCTTAATTCAAGATATTTTTTATAAAAAGGAATGACTATTATGGCAGAAAGACACGAGCTCGACACTTCATTGAAATTGTTTATCGTCCTATCCAGAGCGTTTCGTGCACTAAACGACAAAGCAAACCAATCTATCCAAAGCTTTAAACTGAACCCTACCGAATTCGCAGTGTTAGAACTTCTTTACCACAAAGGGGAACAACCATTACAGCAGATCGGCGGAAAAATATTATTGGCAAGCGGCAGTATCACATATGTGGTCGATAAATTGGAAAACAAAGGACTCTTAGTCCGCAAAGCTTGTCCAAAAGACAGAAGGGTAACCTACGCGCAAATAACGGACGAAGGTAAGCAACTTCTGAATGAAATCTTCCCAAAACACGAACAACACATCCACACCCTAGTGGACGGCCTCACCCAACAAGAAAAAGAACAAGCCATTCAACTCATCAAAAAACTCGGCCTAAACGCCCAACAAAAAGACTGACCTACAATGGTCGGTTTTTTTTTTGGATTTTTTGTTTTGGTTTTGTTGTAAAAAAAATTCCCTTGTGGGGTCAGACCCCACAAGGAATTTCTTGATTTATGTCGAATACTACTAAAGGTGAAGTCTGTTTGTAAAGGGGATTATACATATGAGATTTGAAGAGTTTGGTTATTCTCGTCCTAATATGGATGAGGTGGAGAAGAGGTTTATGGCTGCTGTAGAGAGGTTTGAGGCGGCAGGTTCTGTTGAAATGCAGGAAGAAGCTATAAAGGAAATAAACGATATTAGAAACCAGTTAAGTACTGATTTTAACTTAGTCTATATTCGTCACTCTATTGATACGAACGATGAATATTACAAAGAAGAGCAGGATTTCCTGGATGAAATCGAACCGCTAACGAAATCATTGGATACAAAATTCTATAAAGCGCTTGTTAAGTCTCCATTCAGAAACGAGCTTGAGAAAAAATGGGGCACACAGCTTTTTGCTTTGGCGGAATGTGAATTGAAGACATTTGATGATGCAATTATCGAAGACCTTCAGCTTGAAAATAAACTTTCGACAAAATACTCAAAATTGGTTGCTTCTGCAAAGATTAACTTTAATGGAGAAGAACTGACACTGGCACAACTAGATCCATATACGGAGTCAGAAGATCGTGATGTTCGCAAGCAGGCAAGTGAAGCAAAATTTGGTTTCTTCCAAGAGAACCAAGAAGAGTTCGACGAAATCTTTGACCAACTAGTCAAAGTTCGTACGAAAATGGCAAAGAAGCTCGGCTACGATAGTTTCGTGGAACTTGGCTATGCGCGTATGACCCGTACAGATTATAATGCGGATATGGTAGCTAAATTCCGAGATCAAGTAAAAGACTCCATCGTTCCTTTAGTTGAAAAACTTACTGAAAGACAGCAGGAGCGTATCGGTTTAGCTTCCATGAAGTATTATGATGAAGGCTTTAAATTTAAAACTGGTAACGCCAAACCAAAAGGAACACCTGAGTGGATTATCGAAAATGGGAAACAAATGTACGAAGAGCTTTCTGAAGAGACGAAAGAGTTCTTCCAATTTATGATTGATAAGAACTTAATGGACCTTGTTGCGAAAAAAGGGAAGGAAGCCGGCGGATACTGCACCTATATTCCAACATATAAGGCACCATATATTTTCTCCAATTTTAACGGAACAAGTGGAGATATTGACGTTCTCACACATGAAGCGGGACATGCATTCCAAGTCTATATGAGCCGTGACTTTGATGTGCCGGAGTATAACTGGCCAACTTATGAAGCGTGTGAAATTCACTCCATGAGCATGGAATTCTTCACTTGGCCTTGGATGAACCTCTTCTTTAAAGAGGATACAGAAAAATATAAGTTCTCTCATTTAAGCGGAGCAATCTCCTTCTTGCCGTATGGCGTAGCAGTAGATGAATTCCAACATTATGTATACCAAAACCCAGATGCAACTCCTGTAGAAAGAAATCAAGCATGGAGAGAGATTGAAAAGAAATACCTCCCAGGCCGTGATTATGATGGTAACTCGTACTTAGAATCAGGTGGATTCTGGCAGCGTCAAGGTCATATTTATCGTACTCCATTCTATTATATTGACTATACACTTGCCCAAATTTGTGCCCTGCAATATTGGAAGCTCTCACAAGAAAATCCTGAATCTGCATGGACCTCTTATTTGGAACTATGCAAACAAGGTGGTAGCAAATCATTTGTCGATCTAGTTAAATTTGCAGGCCTACGATCTCCATTTGAGGATGGTTGCGTAGAATCAGTTGTCGGAGAGATTGAAAGCTATTTAAATGAAGTGAATGATAAAGCATTATAAGAGATAAAGCTGTCGAATTCTCCGGCAGCTTTTTCTTTCACTTTTACCGCAAATTTTGTAGAATAAAGGGTATACTTTAACCAAAATAGATTTAAATACTCTTAAAATTATTAGTAAAAATCGGTAAGCTACATAAAGATTTTTATGAAGATACTATTACTAACATTTTTAGTATCAGAAAAGGAAGTGACTGTTATGAGAACCAATGTATTATTTTCCAATGTATCTACACTAAAAGTTTTCGGTGATTTCCCATTATCCGTTTCTAATATTTTTTCTGATTCTAGACAAGTAACGACAGATTCCGTTTTTGTTTGTATAAAAGGCTACACGGT
The DNA here is from genome assembly GCF_020524325.1 of Sutcliffiella horikoshii. GTDB lineage: Bacteria > Bacillota > Bacilli > Bacillales > Bacillaceae_I > Sutcliffiella_A > Sutcliffiella_A horikoshii_D. The sequence continues at coordinate 11,108 of NZ_JAIVKY010000012.1, read as the reverse complement.
GGATGGACACCGCTACATACCATCAGCAATTGAAAAAGGTGCGAGTGTGATTGTCGTTCAGGATATGCCAGAACAATTATTAGAAGGTATCTGCTATGTGCATGTTCGAGACACAGAGCGCGCATTAGGTCAGCTGGCAAATGCATTTTTTGATTATCCATCCACTAAACTTCGCATTGTCGGAGTTACAGGGACAAATGGAAAAACAACGGTTTCAAGTGTTATCAATAATGTAATGAGAAAAGAAGGATATAAAACTGGGCTAAGCGGTACCATTGAGATTGATATTGATGGAGAGAAATTTGAAAGTAAAAATACAACGAGTGATGTTTTAACGATGCAACGAATGCTTAAAGATATGGTAGAAGCCGGTGTGACAGATGTGGTAATGGAAGTATCATCACATGGTCTTATACTCGGTCGTCTTGCAGGCGTTGAATTCCAAAACGGTGTATTCACTAACCTAACACAAGATCATCTCGACTTTCATGGGACGATGGAGCATTATAAAAATGCCAAAGGTCTGCTTTTTGCACAATTAGGCCAAGACATGCGCAAGGACAAAGCAGCAATCCTAAACGTGGACGATGATGCAACCAAGGACTATATGCAAATGACAGGTGCTAGAATCATCACCTACGGAATTAAGAATGATGCCGATTTTAAAGCGAGAGATATACAATTTTTTGAAAATAAAACAAGCTTCATACTTGAAACTAATTTTGGTGAATTCGAATTGGAAATCCCGTTTGTTGGTGAATTTAACGTTTATAACATTTTGTCCGTCATTTGCGTTCTATGGGACAAAGGTATGCCGTTTGACCGTATCTTGAACCATTTAAGAGAGACTACCCCACCTAGTGGACGTATGCAGACACTTGAGACTGGTGACAAGCGAAATGTTATCATCGATTATGCACATACAGAGGATGCAATCGGCAAAGCTTTAGACAGTATCCGCATGTTCTCTAAACAAAAAATTATCTCCATCATCGGTACAGGTGGAGGAAGAGACAAAGATAAACGCCCTAAAATGGGGAGAATAGCAACTGAAAAATCGGAATATGTCATTTTTACTACAGATAATCCGCTGGATGAGCCTGGAGAAGAAATTGTCGAGGGAATGGCTGCAGGAGCCGTCCATGAGAACTTTGAGTGTATCCCTGACCGCGAACAAGCAATCATCCGAGCAGTTGAGATTGCAGGTGATGGGGATGTCATCCTCATTGCTGGAAAAGGCCATGAAAATTATCAGTTGATTGGAAACGAATCCGTTCCATTTGATGAAAAAGAAATTACGCTAAAAGCAGTACAAGCCTTTCCACTTACAGAAACCATTCCTACAACATAGAAAAAGGAAATAGGCTGACTAGATGTTAGGCTCACTTATTTACAAAGTGAGTCTTTCATCTGGTCATCTTTTTTTGGAGTTTATCGTTGTTTTATTGGAAGTATAATGTCGAAATATACAGGGGATGGAAGTTAAATGGGGAAAAAGTCAGTGGTTTTCATGTTTCTTCTTATGGTTACAATGGGGTGTGCATCAAAGGTAAATACAAGTGTGACTGAACAGAGTAATAGTAACGCGGTTCAAGAAGAACCACAAAAAGTGGTTTCAGCAGAAGATTTAAGTGAAAATCCAGATAGTGAAAGCTTAGAGAAGGACAAACAAAAACAAGAGTTGCAGGACCTTGCTTTAGAAGTAAATGGACAAGTGTATAGTGAATCGTCGCAATTTTCCGAGTATGTATCTGGCGTTAAAACACGATTAAATACAGAGGAAAAAGTCATAGCCCTTACTTTGGATGCTTGCGGCGGTGAAAATGGAAGCGGATATGATGAAGAATTAATAACCTTCCTAATCGAAAACCACATTAAAGCGGATCTCTTTGTCAATGCAAGGTGGATTGATGAACAATATGAGGTATTTGTGGAGCTGGCAGCAAATCCCTTATTCACCATTCAAAACCATGGTACAGAACATAAGCCGCTTTCCGTTACTCCAAGAAGTGCATGGGGAATTTCCAGTACTTCTTCCCAAGAAGAAATAGTGGAAGAAATAATGGATAATCAAATGAAAATATTTGAGATAACAGGAGAGGTCCCACAATATTTTCGCTCAGGTACGGCATTTTATGATGACACAGCCGTTCAAATAGCAGAAGACTTAGGTGTGCAAGTGGTAAACTTTGATGTCATTGGGGATGGTGGCGCAACTTTTACAAAAGAGGAAGTATCGCAGGAAATGTTAAAAGCACAATCTGGTTCCATTGTGATATTACATATGAACCAACCACAAAGTGAGACAGCGGAAGGCGTAAAAGATGCAGTGCTGGCATTGTTAGAACAGGGTTTTAGCTTTGTTCATTTAAATGAGTACAATCTAGAGTAGATTACAGTTTTGTAACAAATGGTTGGAAATCACATATTGAGTAGACTGAGGGTCACGATAAGAGTGGGAGGTTAGTATCGTGGCTTGTATGTTTCATGTAGTATTTTCCATTGTATTGCTTTTTAATGTATCCGCGTGTCAATCGAAAACTAAAGTGGAGAACGCCAATTCCATTATGAATGAAAAAATTATCCAGCAGGAGATAGTGGATGTCATTATAGATCCGGACAATGAACGTAGGGAAACATTTAGTTTGTTGACCCTCGAAGGTTTCACAAGGTACAATTTGATATTTATTGGGAACTCAGGGAATTCAAAAATGAAGTTTTATATACCTGAATTCAAAAGCAGAGGTTTTCGCTTCTACAGAAGAGGACTAGGACTCGACCTGAACAAAGAACTTGATATTTAAGTAAATATAAGAAAAAAAAAGATTAGTTATTCGTTAGTCGCCGCTGTTCCTTTCCGCAAATGGCTTCGCTTTCCGCGGGACGGTGCTTGAGCCTCCTCACAACGCTTCAGGGGTCTCAAGCTACCGTTACTCCCCCGCTGGAGTCTCCGCCATTTGCTCCAATTCACAGTTGAAAATTAAGTAAACAATACGATAATGCTTATTCTGTTAAATTGGTTAGATGCCTTTTCATATAACTTTGTGTGTCATTTTCTTGCAATGAAGACAAAGTAATAATAAAATTTTACATCAGATTGTCTTCATCCTACATATGATAACAATCTCAACACAAAATCCCCTACAAGATTGTCTTCATCATATCTATAAAGACAATCATAACGGAATTTAGATAGCCAAATTGTCTTCATTAATCCCATCTTTGATTAATGAAAGTACCTTAGTTGATTGGAGTGGAAGGCGCGCAGACGCCCGCAGGCAAGCGAAGCGCCTGGAACGGAAATCAACGGAATCTTATAGTTATATATCATTCAAAAAAGACTGCCCGCTTTGGACAGTCTTTTTTAGGTTATTTGCCGGTTACGATAATCTGGTCATCTGTAACATCAACATGGATATTATCAAGAGTATCGCCATCCAATAGTAAGTCTGTAATTGGATCTTCGATATGCTCTTGGATAATTCTGCGTAGTGGTCTTGCACCGTAAGCAGGGTTATATCCAAGCTCTAACAATTTCTCTTTTGCCACATCTGAAATGGTGAGTTCACAACCACGCTCATAATTCAGCATCTTCGATAATTCACCAATCATAATATCGACAATCGCTACTAAGTGATCTTTTTGTAACTGGGAGAACTCGATGATACTATCAAAACGGTTCAAAAATTCCGGTTTGAAGTAATTGGACAAGTTTTCAATAACGGTACTTGTATCAGGAGCGGCCTGTTTTTCAAAGCCCACCGAAATTTTCTTATCTGTCACTCCGGCATTACTAGTCATGATGATAACCGTATCCTTAAAGCTTACCGTTCTACCTTGGCTATCTGTAAGTCGTCCATCCTCCATTACTTGTAAGAACAGATGTAGAACGTCTGGATGAGCTTTTTCCATTTCATCAAGCAAGATAATGCTGTAAGGATTTCGGCGGACTTTTTCTGTTAGTTGACCTGCTTCCTCGTGACCAACATAGCCAGGAGGGGAGCCGATTAACTTGGAAACGGAGTGCTTCTCCATAAACTCACTCATATCAAAGCGGATATAGGCGTCTTTTGTTCCAAAGAGCTCTTCAGCGAGTGATTTGGTCAATTCAGTTTTCCCAACCCCTGTAGGACCAACGAATAGGAAAGCACCGATTGGACGCTCTTTTCTTTTCAAACCCGCACGGCTTCTGCGGATTGCTTTTGTAACTTTGTTAACTGCTTCTTCTTGTCCGATGACTTTTTTGTTCAGGTTTATTGCAAGGTTTTTCAGTTTTGCCTTTTCATCGACTTGCAATTTACCAACTGGAATTCCTGACATTTCTTCCATGATGAGTTGGATGTCTTCCAATGTCACCTGGCCACGCTCAGAATCTACATGATCGTTGGAATTTCTTTTTTCTTCGAGTTTTTCTTCTTCATCTCTTAATTTGGCAGCTGTTTCGTAATCCTCTTTCAATAATGCGTCCTTCTTTTCTTTCTCGATTTGAGACAGACGAGCATCAATTTGCTCCGTATCTATGGTATTTAAAGTTAGATTTTTTCTTGAACCTGCTTCATCTAAAAGGTCGATCGCTTTGTCAGGCAAGAAACGATCTTGAATGTAGCGGTGTGATAATTCTACACATGCTTTAATTGCATCTTCGGAATAGGAAACTTGGTGATATTCTTCATATTTTGATTGAATCCCTTTAATGATTTTTAATGCCTCATCCGTAGACGGCTCCTTCACGGTCACCGGCTGGAAGCGGCGTTCAAGTGCTGCATCTTTTTCAATCTGGCGGTATTCTTTTAATGTCGTTGCCCCGACCAACTGGAGTTCTCCTCTTGCCAATGCAGGTTTTAAAATGTTACCTGCATCCATAGAGCCTTCTGCAGAACCGGCACCGACAATAAGGTGAAGTTCATCTACAAATAAAATGACGTTCTTTCTTTTTTGCAGCTCTGCAATTACTTGTTTAAGACGCTCTTCAAATTGACCGCGAATACCAGTGTTTGCGACAAGGGAGGCTACATCGAGCAAATAAATTTCCTTGTTTTTTAATTTTGAAGGGACATCGCCTTCTACAATTTTTAGGGCTAGTCCTTCTACGATGGCAGTTTTACCTACACCTGGTTCCCCGATTAGGACAGGATTGTTTTTATTTCTTCTATTTAGGATTTCAATTACACGTTTAATTTCTTTATCCCGGCCAATGACAGGATCGATAAGCCCAGTTTTTGCGATGTTAGTTATATTTTTACCTAGCTCATCAAGAATGCTTCCACCTTTTTTGTTTCCTAGTGGTGGGTTTTGAGCTGTTCCACTAACATGACCTTCTTCATTGGACGATCCATTCCCGAATGGAAAGTCAGAGAAAAAATTGGTGGGAGTCGGTGATGTCATTTGTGCTCTTACTTCTTCAAAGCAGGAAGAGCATAAGACTAGTTGTGTCTGCTCATTATTAGAACGAAATTTAAATTGAATGGTTGCGTTGTTTACTTCACACTTTTGACATTTCATCATCATGCTACCTCCTCGTATTGTTGTGATATGCCCCAATATTTTAAAAGGGAAACATTTCACCTTTGATAAAAGTTTGACTTATTTTGACCTTTAAAGGTTGTATGGTTATTATACTTTGACCTTTTTTGACTTTCAAGTAGTTTGTTTTCAGGAAGTTTATGGGAATCATAATCTAGTTTAAAATTTCAGAATATTTTATTGACTTTAGTGCGCTACAGTTGTTATAATTGCAAAAAGTTTTAGTAATAATTATTTCTCCTTAGAAATATCGTAGATTATATAACTATTATGTTTTAACGTATTAACCAACTAAATAACTCTTATCCAGAGTGACTGAGGGATCAGGCCCTATGAAGTCCGGCAACCTTCAAGAATTCATTTTCTTGAGTTGGTGCTAATTCCTGCAGGCAAAGTAGCCTGAGAGATAAGAGGAGGATGATTAAACCTCTTCTTAGGAAGGGGTTTTTATTTTGTGGAAAATAGAAAATTGGAGGAATGTAGGATGACAAAACCAAACTATGATGTGGAAACAGTATTATTGCACGGGGGACAAACGCCCGACCCAACGACAGGTTCAAGGGCGGTACCGATTTATCAAACAACTTCCTATGTTTTCGACAACACCGATCATGCTCAAAATCTTTTCGCGTTAAATGAATTTGGCAATATATACACAAGAATCATGAATCCAACGGTAGATGTGCTTGAAAAAAGGCTTGCTCTCCTTGAAGGAGGGGCAGCAGCTGTTGCTACTAGCTCTGGGATGTCAGCAATTGCCTTTGCGATCTTGAACATTGCCCATGCCGGCGATGAAATTGTGGCTGCAGAAAACTTATATGGCGGAACTTATAATCTTTTTGCTGTAACACTTCCAAAGTACGGTATTAAGGTGAAATTTGTAGATGCAACAGACCCGGAAAATTTCCGCAACGCGATTACACCGAAAACGAAGGCGATATTTGGAGAGATCATTGGAAATCCAAGCTTGCGTGTACTTGATGTAGAGGCAGTAGCGAAGGTGGCACATGATAACTATATACCACTAATTATCGACAACACCTTTGCTTCTCCGTACCTTTGTAATCCTATTAAGTGGGGAGCGGATATCGTTGTCCACTCTGCCACTAAATGGATTGGCGGCCACGGAACAACTATCGGCGGTGTAGTGGTGGATGGTGGGAACTTTAACTGGGACCATCCAAACTTCCCTGGATTCACAGAGCCTGATGCAAGTTATAACGGTATCAAATATGCACAGACATTCGGAAATCTTGCATTCGCCGTTAAACTAAGAGTTCAACTTTTAAGAGATTTTGGAGCATGCTTAAGTCCCCAAAATGCATTTTTACTTTTACAAGGACTTGAAACCTTGCATTTACGAGTGGAAAAGCATAATGAGAATGCCTTGGAATTAGCTAAATACTTACAAGATCACCCCGCGGTAGAGTGGGTTTCCTATCCCGGACTACCAGATCATCCAGCGCATACGCTTGCAAGAAAGTATTTGGGTAAAGGAAATGGTTCCATTGTAAACTTCGGAATTAAAGGTGGAAAAGATGCAGGAAGAAAGGCAATAGATAGCATTAAACTTTGGTCACATGTGGCAAATGTCGGAGATGCAAAATCTTTGATTATTCACCCGGCTTCCACCACACATCAGCAGCTAACAGGCGACGACTTAATTAAATCCGGTGTGACAGAAGATTTGATTCGATTATCTGTTGGAATTGAGTCGCTAAAGGATTTGCAAAATGATTTAGATCAAGCACTATTGGTGGCTACTGGTAAGTCCAAACAAGCTGCAGTCAGTCAAAACATATAGAAATGAGTGGGATTTGTGAGCTGTCAAACGGAACATACCAAAAAGGTATCGATCGGAACGCTGCTTTTAGATAATGGGAAAAAGCTATCGGATGTGGAGATAGCATATGAGAGGGGAGGAAATCCGGAGGGGGAGGTAATAGTTGTTTGCCATGCTTTATCCGGAAATCAAAGTACTGTCGGGACTCAAAATTATCCCGGATGGTGGAGTGAATTTATTGGTCCTAATCTATATGTGGACACGAACAGGTACCAAGTAATAACGATGAATGTTCTTGGCGGTTGTGGTGGGAGTACAGGGCCGAGTAGCATAAACCCTGAAACCAAAAGGAAGTACGGCGCTTCCTTTCCTGCCGTAACGATTAGGGATATGGTGCGTGCACAGTATCTAGCTTTGCGAAAGTTAGGAATCAATCATGCAAAGGCGATTATGGGAGGATCGCTTGGTGGAATGCAGGTGCTCGAATGGGGGCACTTATATCCTCATTTCTCAGAGATTCTCATTCCAATGGCGGTGACACCATATTTTACAGACTATGCCCTTGCATACAATTCAATAGGCAGGCATGCGATAAAATCCGATCCTCTGTGGGATAACGGAAACTACTCGGAAGGTACTATCATTAAAGGGATGGAGATAGCGAGAATGGTAGGGTTGGTCACCTACCGTTCAGAAAGCTTATTCAATGATCGGTTTAACAGGGAAAAGAAAGACGGAATGGACATAGAATATCAGGTTGATTCCTATTTAAAATATCAGGGGCAGAAATTTTCTAACCGTTTTGATGCAAACAGCTATCTTATTCTCCTTCAGGCAATGGATCAATATGATCTCGGGTTTCAAAGAAGTGGGTGGCAAAACGCGCTAGAGAAAGTGGAGGCTAAAGTTTGTATGCTCAGTTTTTGTGGCGATCTTCTTTACCCACCATTATTAGCAGAAGCATTCGTAGAGGAATTAAAGAAACGAAATAAAAATGCAGCCTATATCCATGTGGAGACAAGATTCGGGCATGACGGATTTCTTGTTGAATTCGAAAAATGGGGACATCATGTCAAGAACGTATTAGAAAGAAAGGAAGTGACAGAATGTCTCACTTAAATATTGCGATCCTAGGATTCGGTACAGTAGGTAAAGGAGTTCATCATTCCATTAAATCTCACCAATCTAGGTTAGAGCAGGTATTGGGGAAAAGTGTGAGGGTAGTGGCAATCCTTGTGAAGAATATAGAAAAACATGAACAATCTCGTGAGGATGGAGTTCTCCTTACGACAAACTACGAAGAAATATTAACTATTGGAAAACTGGATGTAATAGTAGATGCCATTGTAGGATGTGAGCCCGGACGCACCTATTTAACTCAAGCTTTGGAAAAAGGTATTCACGTGGTGACCGCGAATAAGGAAATGTTTGCTCATCATGGCAAGGAGCTTGTTGCCCTTGCCAAAAAGAATGGGGTTACGGTAGGGTTTGAGGCAACGGTGGCAGGTGGTATTCCAGTTATTCAGACTGTGAAGCAGCTTTTGCAGGTGAATCGAATTCAAAAAGTGGAAGGAATATTAAATGGAACATCTAACTTTATCTTATCCAGCATGAGAAAAGATGGCCATTCTTTTGAAGCAACGTTACTTGCAGCACAAGAAAATGGGTATGCAGAAGCTGATCCTTCCAATGATATTGAAGGGTATGATGCATTTTTTAAAGGGGTGGTTTTGAGTCAGCTGATCTATGGTGAAAAACCAGATGAGCAATTAACCTTTCGAAAGGGTATTACAGAAATAACTGCAGATTATGTGGAAAGTGCTGATGAACTTGGCTTACGCTTCAGGCATATTGTCACGTTGTTTAAAGGTGAAAAAGGAGTTCAGTGTAAGGTGGAGCCGGTGTTGATTTCTAGCGAACACCCATTTTATCAGGTCGAGGGGGTACAAAACGCGGTTTCCATCGAGACTGATCTTGTTGGAAATGTTCAGCTGCAAGGACCTGGAGCAGGTAAGTATCCAACAGCCAGTGCTATCTTGGAAGACATCATTCAGATTAGCCGTCCTGTTTATTCAGAACCAGCTTACCTGGAGAATCAAGAGAAAGATTTGGATTCGTCTAAATGGGTGCTTTTTAGTAAGAATAGAAAAATAGAAATTCCTTTTGACATCAAAGTTTTAGCTCGTCTATCTGATAAAGTGGCTGTCGTGGAAACCGAAGAATTGGAAAGGATTCTTTTAGAAAATCCATTACTGGGCTACTTTAAACTTAAAGGAAATTATCAACATAGAGTGGAAAAAGTAAACGTATAATCTATCAGCTCGTACAATTCTCTCTTCTTTCTTACCAGCTTGTCTCATATATATGTGACAAGCTGGTTTTATTTTGGTGGTATGTATATGGGAGAAGAGGGTGTGGCAATCGTGAAACGCAGCTGGCTTAGTGCTTGTCAGATAGGGGCAGTGTATGTAGGCACCATTGTAGGTGCGGGTTTTGCTACAGGTAAAGAAATTGTTCAGTTTTTTACGCAATATGGGTGGATAGGTTTTATTACGATACTGATGAGTGGGTTTTTATTTATTTGGCTTGGAACAAAAATGATGCTGATTTCCAAAAGAATCAAAGCAAATTCTTATAAAGAGTTTAATGAATATTTATTTGGTATGTCTGCGGGGACGGTAGTCAATCTCTTTATGTTGGTTATTTTGATTTGTGTGGGGGCCGTGATGCTTTCTGGAGCAGGTGCAGTATTTGAGGAACAACTCGGCTGGTCCTTTCAGCTTGGTTTGCTCATTACGGTTGTGCTTTCGGTTGGTGTTGTCCTTTTTGGAGTAAAAGGGTTGGTCGGGGTCAACGTAATTGTAGTGCCGGTGATGATTATTTTCAGTTTTATCATTGCAGGAAATTCCATTGCTGAGAATGGGTTATCTTTTTTGAGTCTGGATCCTGTAAAGAGTAGTTTAAAGGGATGGTTGGCGCCGTTTATGTATGTATCCTTTAATCTTGCGATGGCACAGCCGGTATTGGTTCCGTTGGCAACGGAAGCGAAGGATGATTGGGTTATTAAGCGTGGCGGGTTTATTGGTGGCTTGGTTTTATGTTTTATTTTATTGACTTGTCATATATCGATTGCTTCGCTTCCTGATTTCCATACGTTTGAGATACCGATGGCAGAGGTAGTGAAGTTGAGCATGCTTTCGTTTTTTGGCATTTATGTTTTTGTGATTTATGGAGAGATTTTCACGTCGGTTGTGAGTGATATTTTTGGGTTGCAGCGGCAGTTGGAGAGTATGTTGAAGGTGTCGAGGTATGTGGTGACGATTGTGTTGGTGAGTATTATTTATATGATTAGTCAGATTGGGTATGGCAGTTTGATTGAGCATTTGTATCCGTTTTTTGGGTATGTGAGTATGGCGTTTTTGGTGTTGTTGGTGGTGAGGAAGTGATGCAGTATATGAGTTATATGAGTAAACTCCCTGTTGATTTCCGCAAGTGACTTCGCTTTCCGCGGGACGGTGCTTGAGCCTCCTCGGCTTTCGCCTGTGGGGTCTCAAGCTACCGTTTCTCCCCCGCAGGAGTCTTCGCCATTTGCTCCAATCAACAGAGTGGTTAGGTATCTTCACTATCTATCTAACTGACTCCCTGTTTCCTTGCGTTCCAGGTGTTCGCTTTCCGCGGGACGATGCTTGAGCCTCCTGATATGAACGAAACTGTCAAGGCCCCCACTCTTCTAGGTGTTTTTGTTTTGTTTTTGTGCAACTCTAAGAAGAGAAGCCGATTCTACTTCTTTTTCTTTTAAGCG
>NZ_JAIVKY010000011.1 GCF_020524325.1 Sutcliffiella horikoshii | reverse complement strand
TTTCAAAAGCAAGCTTTTGAAAGGTCCGCTCGACTTGCATGTATTAGGCACGCCGCCAGCGTTCGTCCTGAGCCAGGATCAAACTCTCCAATAAAGAGTCTGAGCTTTTGCTCAAAATTCGCTAGCTTGTCTTACTTAAAATCATTTTGTCGTGTTCCGTAGAACCGACGTTATGACGCTGTTGTTTTGTTTAGTTTTCAAAGATCATTTCAATCACCTTGTCGCTCAGAAGCGACTTTATTAATATAACATGTTTTGATGTTTTAAGTCAACATCTTTTTTAAATTTCTTTTTTCTCATTGTCGCGTTTAAGCTTTTCTCTTGCGGCGACGAATAATAATATACCATGTAACGACAAACATCGTCAATACATCTTTTAAACTTTTTTTAAATAATTTTCAAAGGGGTAAGAAAAGCTTAAGCTCCTATGGAAACTATCCTTCCTTAGGAGCCTTAAGCGTAACTTCATTAGTTATGATTTCTCTGGGGCAACCTGATAAAGGCGGTGAAAAACACCGTTACCTTTGGTTTGTTTCTTTTCCACTTCGAGGAAGCCTTTTTCCACCAAGTATTCTACCAGAACACTTAAATCCACAGAATACTTTTGGAGTTTAGGGTGGTGCAGCATTTCATTGTAAGACCAAGCTTCTTCTTTTTCCATTAATACTTCTATTAAATGTTTGGCTCCGGTTCTTGTTCTGGAATAGATCATGAACTCATTAGCAAGGAAAAGCAGTTCCAGTCTTTTATCAATAGGTTCATCGCCTTGAATTAGTTCTTCATATAATTTGTAGATTTCCGGTTCGATTTTCTTTACTTGATTCCAAACGGTGATCTCTGGGTGGAAACCATGATCGATCACTGCCAGTCTTGCCAAATGATGAAGCGAGTGGACGATATGATTATAGGCGTCGATGTAATGTTTCGAATCAAAGAAATCTTTACCCTCAAGATATCTTCTTATCAGTTTGGCAAATTCTAAACCTATTTTCAGTTTGCGATCTTCCAAAGGGAAATCGAGTAGTTTACCTCTTAGCGCATAGATAAACTCATTTCGGTCAAAGAGCACTTTCCCGTTGATAATCCAGTCGATGACTCTCCGGTTGGTTCCAAGCGTTATCCATTCTTCGAGTTGTTTTTCACTTGCAATGTAAAGGGCAGCTTTCTTTTGAAGCAATTCATAGTGTTTGACGTATAAGGATTCATCAAGCTCTTTTACTACCATAAATAGTATAACGTCAAATTTATCTGTGTTTGGGCTGACGGGGTTTTTCTTTTCTATCATTAATATTCCTTGCGTGTTTGATTGACTTGCGCGTTCTTGATAGATAGGACGAAGTAAATCTTCCATCTTAAGACCTCCATATTTAAAGGGTTCTCCCTATTATTCGACACTTTCTTTTAAAGTCCTTTTTCTCAATTTTAATCCAGAACATTCGGTCAACTTATAAATTCAACATGTCTGTGACTGTAACTCCATTATTGGATAAAATGTGCTATTATATTGTTTTAGGAGGTAGTGTTCATGGCTCGTAAATATTCTAGTAAAATTAATAAAATAAGAACCTTTGCACTCAGTCTTGTCTTTATCGGTTTCTTCGTTATGTATATAGGAATATTCTTTCAAGGAAACATGTTGGTCATGACTTTGTTTATGTTATTGGGTCTTTTATGTATCGTTGGTTCCACGGTTGTTTATTTCTGGATCGGCATGCTTTCGACAAAGGCCGTACAAGTAGTTTGCCCCAACTGTGGGAAGCATACTAAAGTTCTTGGCCGTGTCGACATGTGCATGTATTGTAACGAACCGTTAACGATGGATCCTTCTCTTGAAGGAAAAGAATTCAATGAGGATTATAACTCAAAAAAGAAAGCTGATAGGATCTAAGTCCTATCAGCTTTTTTATGTTGGTTGTTTTCCCAGATGCAAGAGGTTAATGAGATCCTTTGTCGCATTCAGGGCAAACTCCGTATATTTCCATGCGATGGCGAGCAATTTTGAATCCAGTAACATGGGCAGCCAACGCTTCCACTTCGTCAAGACCTGGATAATGAAAGTCGACGATTTTGCCACATTCGTCACAGATCAAATGATAATGGTCGGTTGTCACGTAGTCGAAACGACTGGAGTTGTCTCCGTAGGTTAATTCTTTTACAAGACCAACTTCGCGAAAAACTCTCAGGTTGTTGTAAACAGTCGCGACACTCATGTTAGGAAACGTTCCTTCAAGTGCTTTGTATATATCGTCAGCTGTCGGATGGGACATAGATTGAATAAGGTACTCTAAAATCGCATGACGCTGTGGAGTTATGCGAACTCCAGTTTGTTTTAGCGTTTCTAGCGCTTCTTTTAATTGTTCGTTTGCCACAGTCATGCACCTCACTTTTCATAAAGATTATTACTTTATAATATTTATAATTAGTGTACCGTGATATTGATATTTTTGTCAATGTTATTACTTATATCTATATGAAGTTATACAGATTTTAAACCTCTGGCTTTAAAACTGGTTCTTCCTTCTTTAACTGACTGTTTACGTAGCGTGCTACAACAAAAAGGTAATCGGAAAGACGGTTCAAATAGGCAAGTACATTCGGAGAAAGTTCATCGCTCAAACCTACAGCAGACCTTTCTGCTCTTCTAACGATAGTTCGTGCGGAGTGCAATGCCGCTCCTGCTTTTGAACCACCTGGTAATACGAAATTTTTTAAAGGAGCAAGTGTTGCATCGAGCTCGTCCATTTCGTCCTCCAAATTTTTAACATGCTTTTCTGTCAGCTTCCATTTCACTTCTTTCCCTGCCGGTGTAGCGAGTTCTGCTCCTACATGAAATAGGATCGTCTGGATATTGGAAAAGGATTTCAACAATGCTTCTTTACGACTGAAATCTTCGTCGTTAAGATAGGCAATCGCCACTCCAATCATCGAGTTTGCTTCATCACATGTTCCATATGCTTCTACTCGCACATGATTTTTATCCACTCTTTGACCATAGACTAATGAAGTTTGTCCTTTATCGCCTGTTTTTGTATAGATTTTCATTTGCTCCCATCCCCTATTCTTCATTTTTAAGCTTCTACTTTCCTTATAGCAAAAAAACACCTGCAAGTCCATTATGGACAAGCAGGTGTTTTCATTTTCATTACCCTACATAATCAATTGGTGCGTTCGGTCCAATCGGTAAGCCTGTAAGGATCCAAACGATTAGCATGATAACCCATACAATGGAGAAGAACACAGAGTACGGAATCATCGTAGAGATTAGGGTACCAATCCCCACCTTTTTATCATACTTTTGCGCAAACGCGATAACGATTGCGAAGTATGGCATTAATGGTGAGATGACGTTTGTAGTCGAATCAGCTAAACGATATGCCAATTGAGTAAGCTCAGGTGAATACCCCAGACCCATCATCATTGGAACGAATACCGGCGCCATGATTGCCCATTTAGCAGAAGCACTTCCGATAAACAGGTTGATGAATCCAGCTACTATCATAAACACAAGAATTAATAAGATACTCATGAATCGATTTTCGCTATCAAAACCGATACCTTGGATGAGTTCTGCACCATTTACCGCCAGAACAAGGCCAAGGTTTGTTTCATTAAAGTAAGCAACAAACTGACCAGCTACAAATGCCAGTACAATGTATGCACCCATGGTTGCCATTGTGTCAGACATTTGGTTAGCTACATCTTTATCATTCTTAATTGATTTGGTGATCATTCCATAAACAAGTCCCGGAATGAAGAACATAATTAGAATTACTGGTACTAATGTATGGAAGAATGGCGCTTCTAAGAATGAGCCGTCTCCACGTAGTGGTCCCCAAGAAGGTACAACTAGTAAAGCCATTACTGCAATAGTTGCGATGAAAGCAAACAATGCAGCCCATAATCCTTTTTTCTCTTCAGGTTTTAAGAAGTCAACGTCACCTTTATAAGCACCCTTATACTCACCAAGACGAGGTTCAACAATTTTATCGGTAACGAACGTACCAATAATAGTTAGAACGAATACAGAAGCGAACATGAAGTAGAAGTTCATCATGTAGTTCATGCCTGCAGCATATTCTGGGTCAACCGTTGCTGCGGCTTCTTGTGTTAAAGACCCTAATAACGGATCAAGAGATGTTAACAGCAAGTTTGCACTGAAACCTGCAGATACACCGGCAAACGCTGCTGCAAGTCCAGCAAGTGGATGCCTTCCAAGTCCTGCGAAAAGTACTGCACCAAGCGGTGTCAATACAACATATCCAGCATCTGCCGCCATAGAAGACATTATGCCTCCGAATACTAGAGCAGCTGTCATCAGTTGTTTGGGAACAGATGTTACCAAGCCGCGAAGACCTGCACTGATAAGTCCTGATCTTTCTGCAATACCGATACCAATCATCGTTACAAGAACTGTCCCAAGTGGAGCAAATCCTGTAAAGTTTGTAACGGCACTTTCAAAGATATAAGCAATTCCTTCTGAGCTCATTAGATTCTTGACAGTAAGAACTTCTCCCTCGTTTAAAGGATCGTCCACTTGTACACCCATGCTGGAAAAAATTCCAGAAGCGACAATTACCAATAACGCGAAAATCGCGAATAACGTAACCGGATGAGGTAGCTTATTACCAATGCGCTCAATACTGTCTAGAGCACGCATAACGAAGCCGCGTTTCTTTTGAGTTGCTTCCATGATAAAATCCCCTTTCTCAATCTATTAAATTTTCAAAAAATAATAGGAAAAAATCCTTTATCAGTATAATAAAAAAACTTGAGAGATGGAAGGGTTCAAGGAATACGCGCAAAATAACCAATTTTTAAAATAATACTAATACTATGTATCCTTTATCAAGCTAACGTCCTTGTCCATATTGTTCTTTCTTTACTTTACCCATAATACATAAATTCATATCATAAAAAAGGAGTGCAAGCTTTATGCTCGCACTCTAATCACGTCAACTTTTGAGGAGGTATGCCCTACACTATAAAATACTCACTTATGAGCCTTTTGTAGTTAGACGTTTGCCTTAATTATTTAAAAAAAGGCTTTTCCTCTTATAAGTTCTCTTTTATAAAGCTTAAAGCCTCTTCCACATGGCCCTTCACTTTTACTTTTCTCCACTCTTTTACTAGTTCACCTTCTTTATTGATGATGAAGGTAGACCGTTCAATTCCCATATACTCTTTGCCGAAATTCTTCTTCAGCTTCCATACGTCATAAAGTTCAGCCACTTCATGATTCTCGTCCACTAAAAGCATAAACGGCAAACCATGCTTCTCAATAAACTTTTCATGCCTAGATTGAGGGTCTGGACTGACTCCAAGTATTACCGTGTCAAGATTCGAGAAGTCCTCATGCATATCACGGAAATCGCACGCCTGCGTGGTACATCCCGGGGTCATATCTTTTGGGTAAAAGTACAGAACCACATTTTTGCCTTGAAAACTTGATAGGGTCACTGCTTCCCCTGTATTGGAAAGCAACGAAAAATCAGGTGCCTTATTGCCAACTTCTATTGTCATCTTAAAACTCCTCCTTAATCTAATACTCTTTCTTTAAGCCTATCGAAAGAATGAAGAATTATCAAGAAATGAGGTAGCATACATATACTTTCTAAAATGACTTACACTAATTAAAAATCATTATAGAATGGAGAAAGTGAAATGAAGAAAGAAGAGGTACTTCATGAAGGTGCAGTAACAGAACACCATAAAAAAATCAGCGTCAACCAGAAGTCCATAGAGACTCCTTTAAACGTTGACGCCAACTGTCCGGAACCGATATCTGCGTTGTCCAACCGTTTTCTAAACGAGGGTAATTAGTAGAGTTTATCTCTCACGCCCGTCCATATGCAGGACAACCCGGACCACAAAGGCTGCAGGCATGACAAAGCCAATCAACGCCTCTGTCATCGCAATGGCCCTACCGATACCTATTGGTGTAATATCTCCATACCCTACCGTCAAGATGGTGATGGCACTGAAATAGACTGAGCGAAAGAAAATGGAAAAGTAGCTTCCGCTAATTATTTCGCCCCTTTCCAACAAGACCGGGTGTCCTTCAATATGCAATACCGTATATAAAAGTCCAAACGAAAGCAACAGTGTCGAGTATATCAACAGTAACAGCAATAGTGTTTCTTTTGAGACATAAGGAATGCTTCTGCTTTCTGAAGAAAACACATGGGAAAAACTTATGAAAATAGCGATGAATATGAAGATGACGATAAATAAATAAAGCATCCTATTCCTCCAATGCGCGGACATGCCATTAGTACAATATACGCGCCGGAAGAACAGGTATGCTTTTTTGTTGGTATAAAGTTTAATCGTTCCTTTTCGCTGCAGGCACTCGCTTCAATCCACTATTTCTAATTCCCTGCACCTCTATATTTCGTCACTCCGACATTCCAGACGAATACTGCCAGAATAAAAAATGCAACACCGATAAACGGAGTCATAAATGCGTAACCATACCACTCGGACCTGCCGAGGAAGTATGCAGACGGGTAAACTCCGACAAAGGCAAATGGAAGTATCCATGTTAAGACAAATCGAATAACATTGTTGTATATATCAACAGGGTACCTTCCATAGTTTCCGATATTGTACATCATTGGCATGATCGATGTTCTTGCATCTGACCAGAAACCGATGCTTGCAAGCAAGATGAAGATTCCCGCATAGACAAGGGCTCCACCCAGCACAAAGATTATTAATAGAAAATAATCGTACCAAGCAAAAGTTAGATCGAGTAGGCTACCTGCATAAATCATGATAGCTGCTCCTGTAAACACCCCAAATAATGACTCAAGCTCCATCCGCTCAAGCACCACTTGAAACAGACTATGGATCGGCCTTGTCAAAATGCGGTCCATTTCTCCTTTTACAATATATCTTTCATTAAAGTCCCAAATGTTAAAGAACGCGGAAAACAGTGCAAATGGGACTAAAAAGAACCCATAAATGAAGATAATTTCTTCCCTGCTCCAACCGCTCAAAAATTGCGTATGGCCGAAGACAACCACGATAAACACCAGATTGACTGCCTGAAACAACAAGTCGGAGAGGATTTCTACCACTAGGTCAGCCCTGTATTGGAACCGTGTTTTTATATATTGGCCAATGTATTGAAAAAACATCGAAACATAAAACATTCCTCACCCTCCTTGCACGACTAGTTGTTTTTTCGCCAAATTCCATAGCAATTGAATTGGTATAATAAGAATAAATACCCAGATCACCTGCATGAACAAGGCTTGAAATACCGCATTTCCTGTTATTCCTTCAGTAAAGATCATACTCGGAATATAACTGATAGCCTGGAACGGCAGGAAACTCATAATATCTTGTGCCCATAATGGGTAAAAGCTGATTGGCAACAGCAACCCGGAAAACAGATCAATGACGACACGCTTGGCACGGATCAACCCATCATTATTAAATAGAAAGAACGTCATGATTCCAGTTAGTAAATTTATCTGGGTGTTCACGATAAAACTAAAGATGATGGAGATACCGAAAAGCCCCCATGTGGCAAAGTTTGCGGAGAACTCTAACGGAAAGACGAGTGCCACAATGACCATTCCTGGTACTGAGAAAAATGCCAGGCGGAAAATCCCCTCTCCAAGACCCTGCATTGTTTTCATGCCAAGGTAGTTATACGGCCTTATCAATTCGACGGCAACCTTACCTTCTTTTATCTCCTGTGCGATTTCACGGTCAATATTATTAAAATAAAATGCCCGGGCCATCCAAGCGACAGCGACATAGGTTGTCATTTGGATGGTGGAGATGCCTTGGATATCTTCTTTTCCACTATAAATTGCTTGCCAAAGAAAATAATAGGCACCTATATTAATGCTATAGATCAAAATACCAGAGTAATAGTTCGTTCGATACGCCAGCATCATCAAAAAGCGGATGCGTATCATTTCAATATATTTATCCATGATTCAACACCGGCTGCTTTTCGGAGGTTGGATCCGTGCCGGCAACCATCCCCTTATCATAGATATTGCGGATTATTTCCTCTGTAGAAATCTCTTGAATGGTCAGGTCAGTGATGGCAAATTGACCTACTACCCTGCCGATAAGTTCAGAAATTTCCTCTTCCTCTTTCGAAACCACCGCGCTCCAAATCGTCTCTTTCCCTTCATTTTTCCAGAGTACTTCAAGATCTGGTGTCAGCGGCGTTAGTTGTTCTTCTGTCACGTTTTGAGCGAACTGGAATCGAATTTGCTTGCCTTCTCCCCAGTTGTTACGAAGTTTTTGAAGAGAACCATCATAAATGACTTTTCCTTCATCTAACATGACCACTCGTTCACAAAGCGCTTCAATATCTGCCATGTCATGTGTAGTTAGTAGGATGGTTGTTTTATATTTTTCGTTAATCTCTTTTAAGAACTGACGAATTTTTAGCTTTACTAACACATCCAAGCCGATTGTCGGCTCGTCCAAGAAAAGCAGTGGCGGATTGTGAATGAGCGCCGCGGCCAGTTCACAACGCATACGTTGACCAAGCGAAAGCTTTCGTACCGGCTTGTCTAGGAGATGGCCGATATCTAGCGTTTTAATGACATGGTCCATATGCTCGTTATAGTCCTCATCTGAGACCTTATATACTTTTTTCAGCAGACGGAAAGATTCTTGAACCGCAATGTCCCACCATAGCTGGGAGCGCTGACCGAACACAACACCGATGGAACGAACAAACTCTTCCCTTTCTTTATGAGGGTTCATGCCATTAACACGGACAGTTCCGGCTGTCGGGGTAAGAATCCCAGTCAGCATTTTAATGGTGGTCGACTTTCCTGCACCGTTCTCCCCAATATACCCAACCATTTCTCCTTGCTTGATGGTAAAAGAAACATCGTTGACGGCTGGCACTATTTTATAGTTTCTTGTAAAAAGGTCGCGGAATGCTCCTTTTAAACCAGAACGACTAGAATATGCTTTAAACTCTTTGCGAAGTGCATCTACTTCTATGACATTATGCATCTAGGTTACTTCCTTTCTATATAAATGAACATTTGAAGATTACTTTTTTGAAAAAAGCTCATAAAGACTAGTGTATTACAAGTGAGGGGTAACACTCAAACGGGAAGCTTTGGGAATTGCTTGATTGCTTATTGAGGGCGAAATGTGGGGTTAAAAAACTATGGGCTGCTGTAACTGTAGGTGGTAGGGATTAAGAGATGACAGAATTCCTCGCTTCCTTCCTTTTTTGGCATCGTTAGGTCTCTACGATGACTTCACTAACCATTCTCCATTACATCACCACACCTTTCATGATAAAATAACGTATCATTTCTTTTACCAAACAAATGAACCAGGAGGATTCAATTAAATATGAACTTTTCTAAATCACAACAAATACATGAAGAAGCCCTGCAACATATCGTCGGCGGCGTGAACAGCCCGTCACGTTCCTATAAAGCGGTTGGCGGCGGTGCACCGGTAGTAATGGAACGCGCGGAAGGAGCTTATTTCTGGGATGTGGACGGCAACAAATACATCGACTACTTGGCAGCATACGGCCCGATCATCACCGGTCATGCCCATCCACATATAACAGAAGCTATAACAAAAGCGGCACAAACCGGGATCCTATACGGAACTCCTACTCCCCATGAAGTGAGATTCGCGAAAATGCTTAAAGAAGCGATGCCTGGAATGGACAAAGTTCGTTTCGTCAATTCCGGTACAGAAGCCGTAATGACAACCATTCGTGTGGCACGCGCTTACACAGGTCGCGACAAAATCATCAAGTTTGCCGGCTGCTATCACGGACATTCGGATCTTGTTCTTGTTGCAGCAGGATCTGGTCCGGCAACACTTGGAACACCTGATTCCGCAGGAGTACCAAAGAGCATTGCCAATGAAGTCATCACGGTTCCTTTTAACGATATTGAGCCATTCCGTGAAGCGATGGAAAAATGGGGAGACCAGATTGCTGGCGTACTTGTGGAGCCAATCGTCGGTAACTTTGGAATCGTTGAACCAAAACCTGGCTTCCTTCAAGCTGTTAACGACATCAGCCATCAAGCTGGCGCTCTAGTTATCTATGATGAAGTTATCACAGCATTCCGCTTTATGTATGGTGGTGCGCAAGACATGCTTGGAATTACACCTGACCTGACTGCGCTCGGAAAAATCATCGGCGGTGGACTACCGATTGGTGCATACGGCGGCCGCGCGGAGATCATGGAGAAGGTTGCGCCACTAGGCCCAGCATATCAAGCAGGAACGATGGCAGGTAACCCGGCATCCATACTATCCGGAATTGCATGCTTGGAAGTACTTCAAAAACAGGGAGTGTATGAGCACCTCGATCATATCGGCCGCTTGCTAGAAGAAGGTATACTCGAAAGAGCAGAAAAGTACGGAATCACCATTACCATCAACCGCCTTAAAGGAGCACTAACCATCTACTTTACAGACGAAACGGTAGTCAACTACGAACAGGCGGAAAACACAGACGGCGAGCAGTTTGCAAAATTCTTCAAACTTATGCTTCATCAAGGCATCAACCTTGCGCCATCCAAATACGAAGCTTGGTTTGTAACAACCGAACATACCGAAGAAGATGTAAGAGTGACACTAGATGCAGTTGAACACGCATTCAAAGAATTAGCGAATGCATAAATATACAAGACAGCGTGTACACAGATGCGCTGTCTTTTTCTATAACAACACTTGAAAACGCTTACAAATAAACACTTTTTCTCCCCCTCCAATTGTATGACCTCTTCAACTTTTTGCATAAAAAATTGATTTTTATTGTTTGAAATGTTAGTATATAATTTAAAGTCTGAAAATTCCCTTATTTATTTTTCCTCACTTTTTACCTATTTATAAGAAAACCGCTGAGCTTACCTCACGCAGAACGTATAGCTACTACTATTTAACTGCACAGGTTATTCTTATCAAACTATCAAACCACAGGAGGTGAATGGCTAGTTAGGGTCCCCACTTATATCCCTAGTTAATAGCCAATCCATATGAAAAATTGGAGTCCAAGTACATTTAAAGATTTTCACAACGCAGAACACGATGCATGTGGTATTGTATCCGCTATTGAAAAGAAAAAAATCCCAACAAAGAAAAATATCGACGACTGTATAGATGCTCTAGTCAAAATGAACCACCGTGCCGGTTTCATTAACGGTGAAGGCGACGGTGTCGGCATTCATATCGATATCCCCCGTGCACTTTGGAAAGAAAAACTCGAGAAAGTCGGCGAGGAAACTTCCCTTGTAGATCGTGAAGATTTTGTAGTCGGTCACTTCTTCATCAATCACCATGTTGATGTAGACCAAGTGAAAAGCGAGATTACGAGTATTTTAGAAAAAGAATCTCTTAAACTAGTTTTTGCTTCTGATACTGTTACTTCTTCTGAAGCATTGGGTCCAATTGCTATCATCCAAGATCCCGTGTTCTGGCAGATTGCTCTAGTTTCAGAAAAAGAAGATTGCACGCAAGCGCAATTGTTCCATGCTGCCATTGAGATTGAAAAAAATGATGACGTACATGTTGCCTCCCTATCGAACTACCATGCTGTCTATAAAGTAATGGGTGCAGGCGATATTTTGCCAAAATTCTATCATGACCTGGCTAACCCGCTTGTTGCGTCTACGATGACACTTGGTCATAACCGTTATTCTACTAATACGCTTTCAAACTTTTTTCGCGTGCAACCATTTAGCGTCCTAGGCCATAACGGTGAGATCAATACAATTGCAAAACTTCGTGACGAAGCGACGATGGTCGGCGTGCCATTGACAAATGGCGGAAGTGATTCTCAGGACTTGAACAGAACAATCGATACGTTGATTTCACGCGATGGCTTCACACTTTTTGAAGCACTTGATATCGTCTTTCCACCGATTGTTAATGAAATTAAGAGCTATCCTGCTCATTTACAGGACCTATACACATATGTACGTGAAACTTGGGGGCATTTTGCCCAAGGACCTGCAGGGATCATTTCTCGTAACAAAGATGAAGCAGTATTCAGTCTAGATGCCCTTGGCTTGCGTCCGGTTTGGATGTTGCAAACAGAAACTTCGTATTATTTTTCATCAGAACCAGGGATCATTCCGACAACAGAATACACAGCAGAGCCAAAGCCTTTCTCTCCTGGTGAAAAAGTTGGGTTGAAATGGGATGGCGATACAATTAAAGTGTATGACTATCATGCCTATCAAGAAGAAATCTATCAGCGTATGAACGCAAAGTTTGCTATAAAAGGATTCGCTGAACGTCTGAATGCACCGAAACTTGATACCTATGTATCTACTGCTCCTCTTGCAAAAGTTCATAATGGTCATTATGCAGCTTTCGGTTGGGACCGTGAGCACATCCAGTTGATTGAACAGATGGCGGAAAAAGGGGCAGAACCAATCCGTTCCCTTGGTCATGACGTGCCGCTTGCAGCCATGAATCCAGGCCGCAACAATATCGCTGATTTTATAAAAGAAAGCGTAGCGGTTGTAACGAATCCGGCAATCGACCGTGACCGTGAGACAGAACATTTTTCCACAAGAACGGTTCTTGGCGCCCGTCCAGCCCTGCAAAAAGAAGACGAAGTGCCGAATGGCTACACAATGGAACTTCTTTCTCCATTATTAGTAGAAGGCCAGGTTGGCATGGATTGCGCCGCAGAACTAGGGCAGCCATCTTACGACCAAGTAGTAAACCAGTTCCACACACAAGGACTGACATATTACGTGAATGCTACCTGTGGATCTGATGAAGACATCATCTCTGCATTAGACCGTTTGAAAGCAGAAGCAGTGGAAGCCGTAAAAGACGGTAAAACCTTATTGATTATTGATGATGCCCAAGCACACAAGGATGGCCAGCTTTGGTTGGATCCGCATCTTGTGACAGCAGCCATTAATGAAGAGTTGGTTCAACACCAATACCGCCGCAAATGCGCACTATTGCTTCGTTCCGGTGCCATCCGCTCCCTTCATGATGTGATGGTAGCAATCGGTCTTGGCGCAAATGCCATCAGTCCATACCTACTATTTGGAACAGTTAGTGATGAGACAACAAAGCCTGTTGTGAACCTTTTTGGAGCACTGACTAAAGGAATGGAAAAAGTCATTTCAACTATTGGAATTCATGAATTAAGAGGCTACGGTCGCTTATTCTCGGCAATCGGCCTTCATAAAGAGGTTGAAGATGCACTTGGAATAGTCAATTTCCTTGGCTCTGATAAACTTGGCTTTAATTTTACAAAACTTAAAGAAGATGCTGCTGAACGCGCAGTGGACTTTGAAGATGAGAAAGCACGTCCAGGCAAGTCGTTCCACCTCTTCCCTCGTATCTGGAAAGCAATCGGAGACGTGGCCAAGAACGGAACATACGATGACTATCGTGAAAAACTGGATGAGCAAGAAACGAAAAACCCTATTACCATTCGTCATTTAACTGACTTAAGAGTTTCAAGCAAACAACCTGCAAAAGAAAAGGTGAATATCGGGGTTGGGGCACATGACTTGCCATTCGTCATTGCATCCATGTCCTTTGGTTCTCAGAATGAGATTGCGTTCCGAGCTTACGCCGAAGCAGCAGATAAACTGAACATGGTCAGCCTGAACGGTGAGGGCGGCGAAATCAAAGATATGCTTGGAAAATATCCAAAAACGCGAGGGCAGCAAGTTGCATCAGGACGTTTTGGAGTAAATGCAGAGCTTCTTAACTCCTCCAACCTATTAGAAATTAAGATTGGTCAAGGAGCGAAGCCTGGTGAAGGTGGACATCTACCGGGATCTAAAGTTACAGCAAAAATCGCCGAAGCACGTAATGCAACGATTGGATCGGATTTAATCTCTCCATCCAACAACCATGACATTTACTCTATTGAAGACTTGGCGCAAATGATTGCCGAGCTGAAAACAGCCAACGATCAGGCGAAAGTTGCCGTGAAAGTACCGGTTGTTCCAAACATCGGAACAATTGCAGTCGGAATAGCCAAAGCTGGTGCCGACATCATTACAATCAGTGGTTTTGACGGCGGGACAGGGGCAGCGAGAATCCATGCCCTTCAATATGTAGGCTTACCAGTTGAAATTGGTGTAAAAGCTGCACATAACGCATTGATTGAATCCGGTCTCCGCAACAAAGTGGAAATTTGGGCGGACGGCGGAATCAAGAGTGCATTGGATTGCATGAAGGTCATGCTCTTAGGGGCGAACCGTATTGGTTTCGGAACTCTTTCCATGATCGCCATCGGTTGTACAACATGCCGCGGTTGTCACCTAGATACATGTCACGTTGGAATTGCAACACAAATCGAATCTGAAGCACAAGCGAAAGACCACGGTCTTCGTCGCTTTGTTCCTAGACAATCAGATCTTGCCGTACAAGGCTTGATGAACCTGTTCACTGCTTTTGGTGACGAACTGAAAGCATTAACAGCGTCTCTGGGCTTTGATAACCTTCAGGAAATCGTCGGCCGATCTGACCTTCTCGAGCAGACGCGCGGATTGGAATCGCTGGATCTTTCCAACTTGCTTCATACGTTAGACGTACCACAACTTGCACAAAAAGAAGTGGCGGCAAGTATGGAAAAAGAAAAGCTTCTTGTTGCAGCTGGTGCCGAATATCTAGATTACCAAGAAAGCGACCTGCATGAATCCCGTCAATTTGATGCGGTAACTGCAGAGCAACGTGTCCTTGGCAGCCGTGTATCCTGCCACCGTGTACGCGGACGTTTGGATGGATCATACCTGGAGTTACCTGAAGTAGAGCTTCGCTATAACAAAGGATCCATCCCAGGAAACGGACTTGGCGCTTACAACTCCACCGGCATCAACATCAAGGTTGAGGGTGGCGCACAAGACGGTATCGGTAAAACCGCATTTGGCGGCAGCATCTTCGTCTTTAAATATAAAGGTAAAGACGGCAAGTTCTATAACGGTTCTGTCGGAAAAGGTTTTGGCTACGGCGCACAAAAAGGCGCGCTTGTCGTCCAAGGGAACGCTGACGCCCGTGCAGGTATCCGTCTATCCGGAGCTGATATGATCATCGGCGGGAAAGTTACCACTCCTATCCCAGCTGTTGAACATGGTAACCTTGGAGTTAACGCCAACATTAAAGGCTTTGCGTTTGAGTACATGACAAATGGCCGTGGCCTTGTCCTTGGCGACCCTGGCCCATGGATCTGCGCAGGGATGACAGGTGGAGCAGTCTACCTTCGTCACCAGCCGGAAATGGGATTGACAAAAGAAGCACTTCAACGCCGTATCGCTAAAGGTGCAAAAGTGAATATCGAACCACTTAATGCAGCTGGCCTGAAGGATGTTGTGGAGCTACTTTCCATCTATCATCAATCACTGCTAGATCAGCACCAACTAGAAGAAGCAGCAGAAGTCAAGCAAATGCTCGAGAACCCTGCAGACTACTTCCTGCAAGTCAACCCTGTCAAAGAACAGGCCGACCCAGCAGTTTCCACAGAATGATCTCTTAATTCAACCAGCCCGCAAACTTCAATTTGCGGGCTTTTTTCTAGAAAAAAGCTTAGTAAGTTGTAGTAACATTGTTGATTGCAGTGAAAGGCGCGCAGACGCCCGCGGGAGGAAGGGACAGGTGAGACCCCACAGGCGAAGCCGAGGAGGCTCACGGACCGCCCGCAGGCAAGCGAAGCGCCTGAAACGGAAATCAACAAAGTAAGAGCGAATTCTAAAATTAAAATGTCCTGCAAACTTCAATTTGCGGGCTTTTTTCTGTCAAATTTCCCCTTGCGCTACATAAGGAAACCGTGTATAGTACATTATCGAATAACATGAATACCACGCTGTCGACATATACTATTAAGTGTTTAACTTTTGAAAGAATAGGCTATAAAATTCGGAAAGACAAGAAAGGACTTATTTTAAAATGAAACTTGGTGCCCGTATAGTCAAGACCGGTATCGCGATAACCCTAGCACTGTTTGTGGCACAGTGGCTCAATGTCCCCACGCCCTTCTTTGCAGGAATCGCAGCGATCTTTGCTATCCAACCATCCATCTATAAATCATATCAATCCATTATCGAGCACGTTCAGGCAAACCTGATTGGGGCAATCTTAGCCATCATCTTCTCTTTACTATTCGGACATGACCCGTTCATCATTGGTTTGACTGCCATCTTTGTCATTGGAATTAACTTAAAGTTGAAAATTGAAAACACTATACCACTTGCACTAGTGACCGTTATCGCGATCATGGAAAATCCAGGGGAGAACTTTTTTGAGTTTGCGCTCGTACGTTTCTCGACCGTCATGATTGGTATCCTTTGTGCATTTCTAGTTAACTTGATCTTCTTACCACCTAAATATGAAACAAGACTGTATTACAAGGTAAAATTAACGACAGAAGACATTATAAAGTGGATCCGCATCAACATGCGTCACGGTACGGAACATCATCTTTTAAAAACGGACATCGAGATGTTGCATCAACGAGTGTTAAAACTTGAACAACTTTTCATGCTATATAAAGAAGAGAGAACTTACTTTCCTACCTTGAAAAATTCAAGTTCTAAAGCACGTAAGCTTGTTATTTTCAGACAGTTGATTGTTACAAGTAACCGGGCATTGTTTACATTAAAAATGCTTCACCGTCTCGAGAACGAACTTCACCATATGC
This sequence comes from Sutcliffiella horikoshii, assembly GCF_020524325.1. Taxonomy (GTDB): domain Bacteria; phylum Bacillota; class Bacilli; order Bacillales; family Bacillaceae_I; genus Sutcliffiella_A; species Sutcliffiella_A horikoshii_D. The sequence goes on along the minus strand of NZ_JAIVKY010000011.1, from coordinate 159,038 downwards.
CGGTAGAGTATCAGCACTACATAAAGGCAGAGCTGGACCACTTGGTTAACCTGCACGAACAGATCTTGTTAAAATTCGTCGGGAAAATAAAGCAGCATAACACTTCAGAAATGTATGAAGAGGAACGCTTTAATAAGCAGCAATTCATAGACGAATTTATGGTCCATAAAGATAATTGGTGTGAATACGAAGGTGACGTCGAGGTCTGGTACCATTTGTTCCCGCTTGTTTCGAAGATTATTGATTACAGCGACCAATTGGAGCATTTAGATAAGTTGATTGACAGCTTCCAAAAATACCATGTGGATGATAATGAGTTTGAAATTGGAGCAAATGAAGAAGAATAGGACACTTTCCTGCTTTTGTTGAAAGCGGGGAGGTTTTTTTTATGGAAAAATTGCATAATTGTCGAAGGTGGCTTGGGAAATGTAGAAGGTAGGCTCTAAACGGTCGAACAATACCACTAAAGTGGTATAAGGTCGCCACTAAATGGTAGAACCCCTAACTGCGGCAGACACCCCCCTGCAAATCCCGCAAGTACACCAAAACTTCCTCGAAAAATAAAAAACCCTAGCAGAAGAAACAGAAAGTTCCTTCCGCTAAAGGTTGGCTTACAAAATCAACTTATCTCTTGTATCGTAAACAAATTATAATAGTGACCTTTTTTCCTCATTAATTCCTCATGAGGACCTACTTCCACAATCTCACCGTGCTCAAGCAGTACGATACGGCTCGCATGGGTAATGGTTGATAATCGGTGAGCGACGACAAAGGTTGTCCGGTTGGCCGCCAAACGTTCCAGCGACTCCTGAATAAGATGTTCACTCTCAAGATCCAGCGCAGATGTTGCTTCATCCATTACAAGGATTGGCGGATTTTTCAAGAATACTCGTGCAATGGCCACACGCTGCTTCTGACCACCAGAAAGTTTCACACCTCGCTCTCCCACTTTCGTTTCGTAACCCTCCGGCAAGTTCGAGATGAATTCATGGGCATTGGCCGCTTTGGCCGCTTCAATAATCTCATCCATCGTTGCATCCGGTTTTCCAAGCGCAATATTTTCACGAACGGTATCACTGAACAAAATGCTGTCCTGCAGTACAATCCCGATTTGCTTTCGCAACGATTGAACGGTGACATCACGAATGTCCACTCCATCAAGCTTGATTTTACCTTCTGTCACATCATAGAATCGTGGCAGCAAGCTTACCAAGGTCGACTTTCCGCCACCGCTCATCCCTACAAGGGCAATGGTTTCACCCTCCCGGACATGCAACGACAATTTCTTTAAAACATACTCTTCATTTTTTTCATATTGAAAAGAAACATTTTCAAAGCTGACTTCACCGCGTGCGGTCATACATTCCACAGCATTTGGCTTATCTGTAATATCATATTTCTCATCCACAAATTCAAACACTCGGTCCATAGATGCAATGGATTGCGTCAATGTTGTAGACGAGTTGATCAAGCGGCGCAAAGGGTTATAAAGGCGGTCAATATAGGCTACAAACATGACCATCTCCCCTACCGTCAGCCCCTGATTGATAACTTGATAGCCCGCGTAGCCGATTACTAGAAGCGGCGCAATATCTGTAATGGTATTCACTACTGCAAAGGTTTTTGCATTCCAGCTAGTATGATCCAATGCCTTTTGCAGGAAATTCGTGTTCTGTTTTTTAAACTGCTCCTGCTCGTAGTCCTCAATCGCCATACTTTGAATGACAGGCATTCCTTGAACTCGCTCATGCAAATGACCTTGAACCTCTGCAAGTGCCTGTGAACGTACCCTTGTGAGGTGACGCAGACGACTGTAAAAATACTTAATTGAGAATCCATAGAACGGGAACAGCATGATGGATACAAGCGTCAACGTGATATCGACTTGGAACATAATGATGATGACAATTAAGATGGTCGCAAGGTCGAGCCAGAAGTTCATCAAACCAGTTATGACAAAATTCTTGGTCTGTTCCACGTCATGAATGACCCTTGAAATAACTTCCCCTGCCCGGTTGTTCGCATAAAAACGCAGGCTCAGCCTTTGAATATGGTCGAACAATTTGTCCCTTAAATCATATAGGACCTTACTGCCTGTCCACTGTGCAAAATATTGTCTGTAGTATTCGATCGGCGGCCTTAACACCAAAAAGGTCACAAAGATTGCGCCCATGATCATGAGAAGCTCGTTCGTTTTCTCTTCTGCTGAGCGCCCGTCTACAAGCAATATGTCATCTACTACGTATTTTAATAATAAAGGAATTAATAATGGCAATCCGAACTTCAGCATTCCTATAAGTATGGTACCGACAATTTGCCACCGATATGGTTTCACAAATTGCATGTACCGTTTTATACTATCCAATTGACTTCCTCCCAAATGATGACTGCTAACTTTCTATTTAGCTTCTGCTTTTCAATTTGAAACATGTATGTATTTCTTAAATACGCCGCTGTTGATTTCCGCACTGGGCTTCAACTGGGCTTCGCTTTCCTAGGGGCGGTGCTTGAGCCTCCCTCACTTCGTTAGGGGGTCTCAAGCTACCGCTATTTCCCTCAGGAGTCTTCGCCCTGTGCTCCAATCAACAGCTAGAGAACATTCATTGATTAATGGTGCTTTAACTCGCCATAAAACAAAAAAGGCCTGGCATATCAAGTTACCAGTTGCCTTTTGTATGGGACTATCCTCGGTAGGTGAGGTAACGCTCATACCATAAATCAATAAAGTCCGGAGCAAACGGTCCTTTTCGCTGTCTGATCCATGAGATCAACGTTTGAACATTACTCTTTAAGATTTTATCGATTACCTCTGGATAGTTCATCTCTTTACGGTGTTTCTCGTACTCATCTTCATCCAACAAAATAAACGTCATATCCGGGAACACTTTTATGTCTAAGTCATAATCTATGTATTTCAACGCTTCATCATCCGCTATAAAGGGTGAACTGATGTTGCAATAATAGTACACTCCATCTTCTCTGATCATGCCGATGATATTGAACCAATGCTTTCCATGAAAATAACAAATTGCTGGTTCTCTTGTGACCCAGGTCCTACCGTCCGATTCTGTCACAATGGTTTTGTCGTTTCCACCAATAACCAGGTTTTGCGTCCCCTTAAGCACAGTCGTTTCATCCCATACTCTATGAATGTGACCATTGTGCTTATAGCTATGTATTTGTATTGTTTCACCTTCTTTGGGACAACCCATTCCTCTTCCCCTTCTTTCTATTTTATGCCCGCACTTCTCAGCTAAAAGCAAACCATTTTCTACTATTATAACGGTTCCCGTGAGATTTTAAAACAAAAGAGCCATCTTTATGAAAAGAAGATAGCTCCACCGTTCTAATTATACTCTGTTTTTATCTTAAAATAATCGTTTAGATTGACTCCTGCAAGTGAAACGATTTAATTGCTTCTTCTGTTTGCATTTCAAAAATTGATTGGATTTCAGCCAATTCCTCTTTCATTTTTGCTATATCTTCTTTTAATTTTTTTATCTTTTCCCTTTCTTCCTTCAACTGTTCCAACTGCTCTATTACCTTTTCGTTTCGTTCAATCTCCCCTTGAAGCAACAAAAGCCTATCCATCGTCTTCAACTGCTCTGCCACCGCCACATCAAACCTATCCATCACATAATTCTCCTCCTTACCAAATACCATACCCTCTACTCATAACATTCTGCCCCTGCCCCCCAATCCCTTTGACTACATATGTTGAGCAGAGGGAAGTTTTGTCGAGTGAAAAAAATTTTAAAAAGGGGTCAGACCCCCACAGGAAAATCACCCCTAGCGTCGAAGGCTAGTTCCTCCAGAAGAATTTGTCTAAATATGACGAACGAAAAGGGGTCAGACCCCACAAGGAATTTCGTCCTCCACAACGAAGAAGCACTCCCTATCGGTTTGATAAGGAGTGCTTCGTGATATTGCTTAATTATTGTTGTTGTTGGTTTTGTTGGTTCTTTTTCGCTGCGGATTGAGCGTTTTGTTGTTTCACGTGTTGCGCGCTAGTTTCGCTCGCATACTCAGCACCGTATTGTTGTTGTTGGTTTTGTTGAGCATTTTGTTGTTTCACGTGTTGAATGCTTGTACCAGAAGCTGTTTTAGCTTGGTTTTGTTGGTTGTTGTTTGCCATTGTTTATCACCTCCACGAAATTTAAGATAACCATTTCGGAAGAAAACTATGACAAAAAAATTAAAAAATATTTTCTGTATATTTTAGACGAGTAAAGACCTTCCTCCATCCACGATAATTGTCTGTCCTCGAATCATGCTTGATTGGTCAGATAGTAAGAATAGGACCGTATTCACGAGGTCATCAGGCTCTACCATACGTCCTGCAGGTGTATTATTCTTTGCATCTTCAAGCAACTCTTCTCTATTTGGGAAGTGCTTTAATGCATCTGTATCCACCGCTCCTCCGGAAACTGCATTTACGACAATATTCTTATCAGCAAGCTCTACAGCTAGATAACGAGTCAAAGCTTCTATGGCAGCCTTAGATACTCCAACAGTGGTGTAATTTTTCAAATAACGGATAGAGCCTAAGGAACTGATGCTGACAATTTTACCTCCGCCGACCTTCTCCATTCTTTTTGCAGCTTCCTGCGCTAAAAACAACAACGCCTTGGAGTTGATATTCATCGTCCAATCCCAATGAGATTCCTCCAATTCCATCACATGTCGCAGCACACCTGAAGCTGCGTTACTCACCAAGAGATCAAGTCTGCCAAATTCTTCATCAATTTTCACAAACATTTCTTTGATCTTTTCAGGTTGGCCGACATTGGCCTTCACTGTCAGTGCCTTCACACCGAGTGCTTCTATTTCGGCTGCTGTTTCCTGCGCAGCTGTTTTACTGCGATTGTAGTTGATGACAATGTTGTAACCGTCCTTAGCCAGCTCCAACGCTATTTTCTTTCCGATTCCACGGCTGCTTCCTGTTACTAATGCCACTTTATTTGTCATTTTCTCTACTCCTTTATGTATGGAAACTATATATAATATCTTTCAGTATAAGCCTTATTGAATCATCAAACAATAACAGCATAGACATTGCCAAAAAGGAGGCAGAATGCTATGTACGTCGGACGTGACATGACCGAATTATCCATGCATTCCAAAACAGAATGGAAAGACAGCGAACTAGCTTATTTTCACCATTCCTTGCAACAAATGGTCCCTTATTTAAATGCCGAGGGTCAGAGCATTCACAGAGAGATTGTAAAGGAAATTGAAGCACGTGGCGGTTTTCAGCGTCATGAAGCAGATTGGACACACGGTACTAGAATTAGTTACGACTGAATACGAAAAAGGATCAACCGACAAAGGTTGATCCTCCATTTTTTCACTCTACAGTTTTAAGATATTCCTTCCACATGTTTTGATGAGAGACAGGAAAGGCAAACTCTTTCATTTCCTCTGCTGTAACCGCGACAAGATTACTTTCTTCAAGAAGTTCTCCATCCCAACTTCCCACATACACATTCACATCCCACACTAAATGGGAGAAAACATGCTTAATATCGCATACATAATCCCCAGGTGCCACGTTCAACCCATATTCCGTATTCATAAATTGCTGTAACTGCTGCTTCGCCGTTCCAAGCTCATCCACTTTCACAAAATTAGGGAACTCCCACAAGTTTGCCAACAAACCTTCATTTGGTCTCCGATGGATCAAAAAGCGACCATCTTTATCTTTAAAAATACCTGCCACAAGTGCTACCTTCTTCGTTGACTTCTTTTTTGTTTTCACAGGAAGTTCTCGTTGAACTCCTTCTGCAAAAGCACGGCAATGCTCACGAACCGGACATAACAAACAGGAAGGTGAAGTTGGTGTGCAGACCATTGCACCGAGTTCCATCAAACCTTGATTGAAAAAAGACGGGTTCTTTTTTGAAATTAGATCCCGAATGACCTCTTCAAAAATTTTCCGAGTCTTGGGCTTGGCAATATCATCTTGAATCAAAAGGATCCGGGATAATACGCGCATGACATTTCCGTCGACGGCAGGTTCAGGGACACCATAAGCGATACTAAGGATGGCTCCTGTAGTATAAGGACCCACTCCTTTTAAAGTGGAGATCTCCTTAGGTGTATTCGGCACAATTCCTCCATAGCTTTCATGAACCTCTCTTACCGCACTTTGCAAATTCCGGGCACGAGAATAGTAGCCAAGACCTTCCCATGCCTTTAGGACCCTATCCTCTTCCGCTTCGGCCAAGCTTTGGATGTTTGGGAATTGTTCAATAAAGGAATTAAAATAGGGGATAACTGTGTCCACTTTCGTCTGCTGGAGCATGATTTCTGATACCCATACTTTATAGGGATCCTGATCCTTACGCCATGGCAGATCTCGTTGCTCCCGTTCAAACCAAGTAATTAAATCATCTTGAAAACCATATATATCAAAGTCATCTAGTCGTTCGTGATGGGTACTTTCTTTTTTCAAAATAAACCTCCATGTTTTAGCTTGATATTTTCAAGCCGATATATTCAACCGCGCCGGCTTCTGTATCAATATATTGGGACAGTTCATGAAAAACATTGCTCTCTTGGGAACCTCGCAATGCTTTCATGGCAAAATAATGTGATTCAGTTGGAAGGAAAAAAGATTCACGATAATAGGTTGCTCCTTTTTCGGAACTGGCTATTGTCCAGTGATAATCATTTGCCCCCATTTGATTCATTGCATGCAGAACCCGCTGCATCGTTTCTTCGTATTGAAGAGTCACTGTTTCCTTTATAGGATATTGAATGAAAATATGCAACTGTTTTGTTATCATGTTTGAAAACACTCCTTTTGCATCAGACTAAATAGAAAAGAGTTAAGCATCCGTTTCGCCGAAAAAACCGGAAGGAGGCCGACCATTGGATACTGGAACACATGTTGTAATGGGGATTGCACTAGGATCGATGGCTACCATTGATCCATTTATTGCAAGTCACCCTGAAACAGCAACAGCTATCATGCTTGGAACAATAATTGGTTCACAGGCTCCTGACACGGATACCATTCTAAAATTCAGAAATAATGCGACATATATAAGAAATCACCGTGGAATCACCCATTCTATTCCGGCAGTGTGCCTCTGGCCATTATTAATAGCACCGGCCATTTATTTGTTCATTCCAGAAGCTAATTTTCTTTACTTATGGATTTGGACATTTATAGCGGTAATCCTTCATGTTTTTGTCGACATTTTCAACGCTTATGGGACACAGGCGCTCCGTCCTTTTACAAAAAGATGGGTGGCACTCGGGATTATTAATACGTTTGACCCAGTCATATTTGGATTTCATATCGCCGGACTTGTCCTATGGGGAGCTGGATTTCACCCAGGATACACATTTTTAGCGATATATGGAATATTGATTGCCTATTATGTGTTGCGATATCGAATGCAGCAAAAAGTGTTGCAACAAGTGCGGGAAATCATCCCAAGTGTGAAGCAGACATTGATTTCACCGACACTATATTGGAATCAATGGCATCTTGCCATCACCACTAAAGATAACTTTTACGTGGCTCGAGCGGTCAAGTATCAGATTTTCATCCACGATACTTTTGAAAAAGTACCGTTACCGGAAAACGCGATTATTGAAGCGGCAAAATTCGACGACAATGTTTCTGCCTTTCTCTCCTTCTCCCCTGTATATCGATGGGAGATGGAAGAATACGATGACCATTATGAGGTTCGATTCATTGATCTGAGGTACCGAAGCAAAGATTATTATCCATTTGTAGCAATCGTACAACTGGACCACGACTTGAATATTATAAGCTCCTACACAGGATGGATTTTCAGCGAGGAAAAGTTGCGAACAAAACTAGAAATCATCCCAAATATAGACTAAACCGCTCGCCCAAACGATGGGCCGAGCGGTTTTTTAATGGGTCAAATGATCATCCGCATTCAAGAGATGCTTGTATTTGGGATTATTCGAAAAGAATTCGTGAAGTCTATCTCCATGTCGGTCAATGATTTGTATGACCATTCTCTCTGTCATGTCCTTACCCTTATATTCATATCCTGCCTTTGCATAGGAACTCTCAAAATCTTCCCACAAAAGCTCTACCCAAGTTCTCGCCTTATCATATGTTAAGGCAGGATTCTTTTCCATCAGTCGTTCTGCCAATCGTTCAAAATATTGTTCCATCTTAACACTCCGTTCATTTTGGTTTTATTTCACTATGCTTATCATTACATATAATCACTTCTAAAATCCAATATTAAAGATAGATGTTGGGTTGACCTTTCATTGATTATTTCACTGATGGTTCCAGCATCCATTTACCGAGGAGGCGAGTCGCATGAGGAACAAAGCGAGAAACTTTCCAAACCCTAACGACAACAAGTTTGAAGGGGAAGGTCGTGCAAAGTCTGAATATGCTTCAAAGCGTGCTAATGGAACGATTAATACGCATCCACAGGAGCGAATGCGTGCTTCTGGTGCCAGAGAAGAAGATACATTCTAAACTTTGTAAATAAGGTTTTTTCGTGTTTTTAGCCTTCGCTAAGAACTTCGAAGTTACCCTAACTAATAGGAGGTTGTTATCATGGCAAAACAAAATCACAAGCCATCACGCAGTAATCCTTTTACGTTAAATGACCATCCGTTTCCGCAGCCAAATGCACATTCCAAGCACTCGTTCCGTCAAGTAAACGGTGAAACGCAACAAGCTCAGAATATCCAGGTCTTAGAAGTGCAAACAAGAAAAAGATCTTAAAAGAGCAAAAAAGCAAAGAGGCCTCACGCTTCTTTGCTTTTTTCGTTCATTAGCATGGATATTGGCAATCCTTCTTCTTCCTTGCTGGTGGTACCGCCGTGCACTCTATATCCCCATGCAAAAACTCCGTTCATATATGTGATTTTAAAATGAACGCCTGGATCACCTTCTATTTCATATACATCTCCTGATTTAAAGTCATCTGGATCTAGCATATAAGCTTTGGCCATTGTGATCTTGCGTTCTAATACGGCGAATTCATTGACAATACCGAGTTGCTCGGCCTTTCGCGCCCTTTCTTTAAGTGTCGCGATTTCTTGATGCAATTCATGTGGTGTCATTTGACTGTAGCGCTTTTCCTGTTCCACTTGCTTTCCCCCTAAAAAATCTATATAAATTAAGAATAGCACGATTCTTCCATTACAAAAAGCTATTATGAAAAGGTGATTTACATGAGATCAATACTAATTACTGGGGCTGGTACAGGGCTCGGCAAGGAATTGGCACTTTCATACGCTAAAAAGGGTCACACGATTATATTAACTGGCAGAAGGTTAGAACCTTTGGAGGCAGTAAAAGAAGAGGTTCAATCTCTGGGAGCACAGGCCTTCGCCTACCAGATGGATATAAGCAATGAAGCAGATGTTAAGAATACTGTAGGCAAAATTACCTCCGAGCATACTGTTGACTATTTATTGAACAATGCAGGTGCAGGATGCTTCGGCCCTTTAATAGAGTTGGGATTTGATGAGATTGAGACAGCGATTCAAACAAACGTTCTTGGTACGATCTTTTTGACGAAGGAACTGCTTCCTCATTTGTTGAAGAGAGGTGATGCAAAAATTATGAATATCATCTCCACAGCCGGGCAAAAAGGGAAAGTCAATGAAAGTGTATATGTTGCAAGCAAGTTCGCAGTCCGCGGCTTTACAGAAAGCCTTCAAAAGGAATTAGAAGGAAAGGTCCATGTCATCGCAACCTATATGGGCGGAATGGACACGCCATTTTGGGATGAGACTAATCATATTAAGGACAAATCTAGGTTGAAATCTCCCAGAGAAGTTGCGGAGATGATTGTTGCTCAGGATGACAAGTTGGAGATACAGATATGATTTGATGGCTGCCGTTTGGACGAGGTTTGTTCCAGACGGTTTTTTCATACTTCTACCTCAAATTTTAATTGTTCTACCATATTGAATGGACCTTCTACATTTCCCGGATTAGCTTCTACATTTCCCGAGCGACCTTGTACACTTATCAGAGAATGTTCTACCATTTTGTTGCTTTCACCCTTTTATTAAAGTTCGTTCTCCTCGAGCCAGCGGTCAATCAAGTCCATTCCAAACCCTTTTCTATACAAGGCGCCCTTCATTTTCATTTTATATTCGTACCCCTCAAGCTTCGCGTACTTTCGGTGGTATTTTTCTGCCTGTTTCGTGATTGCATCCCACTCTTCTGATGTGTCTTCCTCAAGTTCCGCCTCATCCACCGCAATTTGGATAATGGAAAAAGCGTACCCCTTCCTCACTAATGCTTGCTCCACTTTTTGTATCATGATCTTAAAGGAGTCTTTTTTATATTTGGGTGCATACTTCAAGACAAGCTTTATCGCATGTTCAAGCTCTGTTTCCTGACTGTATTCTGCTTCAAGCACTTCCCCAATAATATCTTTGTTTACACCCTTTTCAAGCAATTCCTTCTCAATGATGCCCCGTCCTTTCAAGGTCGTGTTCACCTGAGTCCTTACATAAGCTTTTGTGAATTCCCTGTCATTCAAATAGCCCTGCTCCTTCAGTCTTACGACAATTTCTTTAGTAATAAACGGTTCATATTCTTTTTCTTTCAAATAATCTTCAATTTCTTTTTCCGTCCTCATTCGAAACGAAAGATAGTGGACAGCAGCATTATATGCTTTATTGATTTGGTCGCTGTAGAGGATTTCTTCTATATCCAGATCATCTAGTTCCTTGCCTTTTACTAACTGGAACTTCAATAGTGTCGCTTCAAACACAGCAAACGCATAATCCTCATCCAGGAAAATATTGAATCTTTCTTTATTTTTTTGCTGTACCGATATTTTTGTTATTTTACCCATTTCGGCTCTCACTCCGTTTCTTAGCACATTGCTTCGTATTAAATAAAGGATAATTAGGGAAAAGAACTAATATAGTATGTAAGATATTCTCTATGGAGGGTGATATAGATGAAGATTGCCATTGCAGGCGGTACGGGGCTTGTTGGTCAAGCACTGACAGACAATTTAATTGATAAAGGACATACTATCTTTATTTTAACGCGAAACACCTCGAATAAAAAGGAAAAAGCAAAGGTCACCTATGTAGAGTGGCTAAAAGATTCTTCTTCCCCGGAAACAAGTTTGGATGGAATAGATGCTTTTGTTAACCTAGCTGGCGAATCGATCAACAGTGGTCGCTGGACGGAAGAGCAGAAAAAGAAAATTATTGGGAGCCGCATTTCTTCCACGAAAGAAATTAATCGAATTATCGGCTCACTGCAAAAGAAACCGGAAGTTTTGGTGAATGCAAGTGCCATTGGCTATTACGGTACCTCGCAAACACAGACATTTACCGAGAAAGACACTACTCCCGGATCAGATTTTCTTGCTTCGACTGTCTACGCCTGGGAAAAAGAAGCGGAGCATGTGAAAACTGAAGGTGTCCGCACTGTTTTCACCCGTTTTGGCATTGTTTTGGATAAAGACGAAGGTGCCCTGCCAAGGATGATGCTGCCTTACAAAATGTTCGTTGGCGGTAAAATCGGCTCTGGTGAACAATGGATGTCTTGGGTTCATATCAGAGATGTAGTTGGAGCGATTGCTTTTTGTTTGGAAAATACAGAGTTAGAAGGGCCTGTGAATGTAGTTGCGCCCCAGCCAAAACAAATGAAAGACTTTGGTAAAACGCTCGGAAAAGTGATGGGCCGCCCACACTGGTTCCCAACGCCTGGTTTCGCTCTGAAGGTGGCTCTTGGAGAAATGAGTGTGCTCGTACTGGAAGGTCAAAAGGTGCTGCCGGCAAAATTAGAGGATAAGGGCTATATTTTTTTATTTTCCCATCTTGATGACGCTCTGTCCGACATATTACAATCAAAGTAATGACAGAAAATTAGGAGTCTTCTATGGGAATCGTTATGTTTCGAAACGCGACCGTCTATCCCGTCACATCACCCCCAATTTACAACGGAGATGTGATTACCGAAAATGGCAAAATAAAGATGATTGGCAAAGGATTAGCAGTCCCTGAAAATGGGAAAGTGATAGAATGTAAGGAAAAATTTTTATTCCCTGGATTTATTGATGTGCACACCCATCTTGGCTTATATGATGAAGGAACCGGGTGGGCAGGAAATGACGCCAATGAAACAGTCGAACCGTTGACTCCGCATATTCGTGCGCTCGACGGTGTCCACCCTTTTGATCCTGGTTTCCAAGATGCCATCCAGTATGGAATCACAACCGTTCACATCATGCCAGGTAGTGCGAATGTTATTGGTGGAACCACCTCGGTAATCAAAACTCATGGTGTCAACATTTCCAAAATGATCATTCAGGAAACTGCAGGTCTCAAGGTTGCGTTTGGAGAAAATCCGAAGCGCATTCACAGTCAGGGCAATAAGGATTCCATTACACGTATGGGGATAATGGGCATGCTTCGCGAAGCCTTTTATCAAGCAAAATATTACGACAATCCCGAAAACCTTCGGGTAAAGCCGATTGTAATGGCACTTGAACAGAAGATTCCTGTTCGCATCCATGCTCACAGGGCGGATGATATCATGTCTGCTGTCCGTTTTGCCGATGAATTCAATCTACGCTTTACGATTGAGCATTGTACAGAAGGACATCTAATCGCAAACGAATTGCGAGGACGAAACATGAAAGTCTGTGTTGGTCCCACAATGACAAGGAGATCCAAGATTGAACTAAAAAACAAGAACTGGAGAACCTATCAGGCATTAGCAGAAGCAGGTGTTGAGGTATCCATTACAACAGACCATCCTTACACCCCTGTCCAATACTTAAACATGTGTGCGGCATTGGCAGTGAGGGAAGGTTTAGATGAACAAAAAGCACTAGAGGGTATCACCATTACTGCGGCTAAAAACCTTAGTGTTTCTGACCGGGTTGGGAGTATCGAAACAGGAAAAGATGCCGACTTGGTACTATGGTCACATCACCCGTTCCAATTCCTCGCAAAGCCTGTCATGACAATGGTTGAAGGTGAAATAATTTACCAAAAAAATTAACAAAAAAGTTGTTTCTTTTTTAAATAAAATCGAGTATGATACGTAGGTAAACAAAATTAAATCAACTAACAATTTGTGTTTAAAATGTTAGGGAAGGCAAATGGTGCGCCACCAGTTAAACTGGTTCTAGTGGGTTCGATTCCCACCCCGAAATTTTTTGTAATTTAAAAAATTTCGAGGGTGGGCCAGTCTTCACGTGAACGTGACAGTTCTGCCCTCAATTGGAGGGTTAGACATGCTCAAAAAACGTGATTTCCAAGAATCTCAAACTCTTTATGAGTTAATGGTGCACCCTGAAGTCTTCCCTTTTGTGCGTCATAAAGCGTATTGCTACGATGAGTTTCTTTTCCTTACAAAACAGACTATCGAAGCAGAAGAACGCGGAGAATTGATTTCACGTACCATTCTTGATGAGTGGGGCACTCCAATTGGAACAATCAATCTTTTCGACGTGCAAGACGGAGCTGGCTTCCTAGGCACTTGGCTAGGCAAACCATACCATGGCAAAGGCTACAATCAGCCTGCCAAAGATCAATTCTTCGAGGAACTATTTTACGAACTCGATATTCAATCCATTTTCATGCGCATCCGCAAGGTGAATGTTCGTTCTACCAAAGCTGCTGAAAAGCTACCTTATGTCGTTTTGGCAAACGAAACACGCAAAAGCCTGTTGGATGAAATTAACGGCGGAGAAGATATATACAACCTGTACGAAATCTCTCGCGACCAATATACACTATACAAATTGCGCACAGGACACGAAGTGCTGCATGAAGAGCATCAGTTAAAAGAAGCATAATAATTTTGCGTCTGCCCTATGTTATTGGGCAGGCGTTTTTAGTATATTTTCCCACCTTTTAGCCAAAACTGTTGGTATGCAGATAGTAAGGAGGGATTCTTGGTGAATGATAAAAAGCGTCGTGAAAAAACGAAAACTACATTGAGCAAAACACAGGAAGTTACCTACTCTCGTGAGTTTAAGATGGCAGACCGAGTAGGCGGATATACGGAGAGACGCAGATAGAATAGTTCTTGACTTGGTTGACCCTCCCTTTAGGGTTTTTACGCTCTAAGGGGAAGGGTTTTTCATTTGCAGAGGCACGTTCGTAGGACTTGACTTGCTCGATTTTTGAATCGGACGATTATTGACCATAATCGGGCGATAATTAGATTTTACGGGCGACTTTTAAGATTTACGGGCGATTTTTTGGAGGAATCGGGCGAAAATTTAAAATTACGGGCGATTTTTGAGAAAATCGGGCGATTCGCAAAAAATCCCACATTCTGTACAGCTACAAATATCCCGTCCGCCTCTTCCTCTCCAACATCTCCCTCACATCACCCTCCTCTTCTCAGGTTAACCTATTCAAGAAGGCATAAAGGACTTAAAAGCGCTTGTACCTTATGTCTATCGCATTTTCTTAGGAGGGTTTCGAATGGGACGTTCACGCGGACATCAATCTGGTGGCAAGAACAAATCATCACTTCCACAAGTACCTAAGAACATGAAAAAAGCTGCACAAGATGCAGAATTCGCGAACGAGCAGCATGCGGATAATGAAATCCTAGAAGCACAAGCTCGCGCATCAGCAGCTGGAATTAAACGGAACAGCAAGAAGGATACCTTTAGATAGTTCCACATTGCCGGGCTTGATTAAACCAGATCATGCCCGGCTTTTTATCAACAAAAAAGCACTTACCCTCCGGTCCCATATGCTTTGAAATATCATCTTAAGTAGTTCAGATAATGTGGAGAAAACATAAAATTACAACCCAAAATACATACGTTTACGCAACGTAAATAGCAAGTGAATAAAAATACAATTAACACAACACAACAAAAAGCTTGGGTTATCCCAAGCTTTTTGTTAATGAATGTGTTGTTCTTATTTAATTATAAGAGCGTTACTTTAATAAGACATTTCTTTACAACTTCTTTTTTTGATACTTTTTAACAGCTAAATCATATCCTTCATTAATAAACGGTTTAATTTTTTCAAAAGTGTCTTCAGATGGACTTAATACAGATATCCAAGACATCCACCCATAAACAGGATGAGGTAATATCTCATCTACAATTGAAAAGTCATAATCCATTTCAACAATATTCCCAGCAGTAGGACGTTGCGGTACGAAACCAAACAATTCAATAAACGAAGTTTTTTTAATCCCTAAATTTAAGCGATATACATCTTCCCTATTTAAGTTAGAGGCTTTGTCGTTAGGTCCATCTTTGTCCTTGATTGTTAGTATGTATATTCCCTTGGCTAATTTCAAGTCAGGATTATAAAATATTCCTTGTTCACCCCAATTGTTATTTACAACTGTACCTGTGTAAGTGTTTTGTACAAATTTAATAATTTCCTCTCTTTTCATTAATACCTCCATCTTCAAAATCCCTGCCTCGTTAGTTCTAATAAATAAATTTTCACAATCTTTAAGTGTATTTTACCATATAATGTTATAAATCCTTGATTTTTTTCGCAATAGACTGATACACAACAAATTACAAGTAAAATAGCACCCTAATTCGAACAATGACAATAGCCATTGTCAAGTTGTTATTATGGGTGCTATTTCTTATGATATTTTGTTGTGAATATCTTATAAAATGTTGATATATCAATAAAAACAGTCCTGCTATTTCCCATGTTAAAAGGTATGATATTTTATGTTCTATTTGCGATGTTTCTCCACAAAAACCGAACTACTTAGTAACATCTCACGTTGCTTTTCCATTCAACTTCATTCCATTAATGAGCCGCTGCATGACCGCCATCCCTTGTCTTTTGTTCGTTTCCACCGGTACGTTTCATCTTCCGCTCTTCCATTTTCTCTTTGATATATCTAACCGCAAAGCGATCTAGCCCGTAGAAGGTAGCTGCTGTGCCTGCTGCAATTAGTAAAATCGCTATTGTATATAATACGGGGTTTGTGCTGACTGTTCCGGCAAGCAAGAAATTCAGGTTCATGAAGGCCCCTGCCAACAGTGCCGGCAATGTTGCTAAGCCAAGTATGAGTGCTACCCCCACCAGCACTTCACCCCATGGGATTAGGATGTTGATTAAACCAACATTAGGCAACGCTACATCTTCAAGAAATCCTGCGTACCAACCTTGTACCGCTGGGTGCGCTCCTTCTGCTTTTACGATTGCGCCATGTAAAAATCCTTCTGCATCAAATGTTCCTATTTTCGGCAAACCGGCCTTCAGCCATTGTACCCCCAACCAAACTCTTAAAACTGTCCAAAGAATTGCCATTTTCGGTCCACGTAACCATTTCATGATTTACTCCTCCTACAATTCAGTTTGTGAAGTTTTTCACAATAACCTGTAAAAAAATTTAGCCGGCAAGCTCTTACTTTTGCTTTAGAAAGTTTGTGAAGTTTTTCACTTACTTTCTATCTTTACTATACAACCATTTACTATCATTTACAATGGAGTTCACAAATTGTTCGCAATATTTATTTTGTTAACAAAAAGTACAACCTGTTATACCACTATAAACAAATTATTTAATTCTGAATAGTATTTTGTGGATAAATTTTCAGAATGTTGTTGATAATGTGGATAAACATGTGTATATCCCGTCTATCATGGCAATTGACTGTGCACAACTGATTAGAAACGTGACTTTAGAACCATAAAACTTCAAGAATCACATTAATCAATTCCTATACTGAAATAACTCTTATCTTTTCCAAACTGATTGATATTAACTACTCACAACGATTAAAATAAAGATACTACGATAAAGCGAGGTGTGGCACATAATGAGCAACTATGTCATTGGATTGGATATTGGCACCTCCACGACCAGATCTGTCATTTTTAATAGAAACGGAGAAGTGGTCTCTGAATCAGAGCAAGCCTATTCTACTTATCGCCCGAAGCCTAATTACTCTGAACAAAATCCTTTGGAGATCGAGAGTGCTGCGCGTCATGCCATCTCCACTTCTATCAGTAAAATAAAAATCACTCAAGACGATATTATTGGTCTAAGCATTTCTGCTCCTATGCACAGTATAATTTGTATAAATGAGTATAACGAACCGATTTCTCCCGTGATTACTTGGGCTGACGGAAGAAGCTATCCCCAGGCTGCCATCATGAAGGAGTCTTACGGCCAGGACTTATATGAGCAAACAGGGACCCCCATTCATCCCATGTCACCTTTTGTGAAGCTTGTATGGATGAAAGAGAATCAATACACGCCATATTATGAAGCAACACGCTTTGTTTCTATAAAAGAATATATCTTATACAAATGGTGCGGGACATGGCAAGTGGATTATTCCATTGCATCTGCAACAGGGCTTTTCAACATCCATACACTCCATTGGGATGAAGAAGCACTTGCCATAGCAGGTATCAATGAGTCCCAGCTCTCCAAAGTGGTTCCCTGTACAACACAAGTTGGACCACTTAAGGCTGATATTTCAAAAGAATTGCTTCTACATACTTCTACCCCCATTATCATCGGAGCCAGTGGCGGTGTGCTTGCCAATATCGGTGTCGGCGCTACAGAGGATGGAGAAACTGCCTTAACAATTGGTAGCAGTGGGGCTATTCGAAGATTCACCACAAAAAAAACAATTGACCCTGAACAACGAACCTTTCAATATGCGTTCACGAAAGAAAGTCGTATTGTTGGCGGTGCAACGAATAATGGTACAATTTTGATGCATTGGCTTGCAAGACAATTCTCTTCCTTAACCAAAAAAGAAACAGTGGAAGTATCAGATCTCGAGGCTCTTGCGGCAACTTCAAGCGCAGGGGCTAACGGGCTATTTTTTCTGCCACATATGAATGGAGAACGTGCTCCAAAGTGGAACGCTAAAGCAAAGGGTGGCTGGATGGGCCTCACCCTCTCGCATACAAGTGCTGACATGATTCGAAGCGTGATGGAAAGTGTAATCTTTAATATGTATGAGATTCATGAGACTCTTCACGAAAAAGAAAATCCTACTAAAAAGCTGATGGTCAGCGGTAGCTATGCTCGTTCGCCTTTATGGGTACAGATGACAGCAGATATTTTTCGCAAAACTGTCATTTTACCAAAAAGTACACATGCTACGGCGTGGGGCGCTGCCTGGCTTGGCATGTTTGCACTAGGAGAAGTGGAATCCCTTGAAGCCATTAAATCCTCCATTCCAATTAAGCATGAGGTATTGCCGACAGTCCGAAATGTGGCCATGTACGAAGAATACTACCACCTCTACCGTGAGTTATATAATAAAAACAAACCATTATTTGCAGAAATCGATCGTTTGCAATACTGACTATAAAAGAAAGAGCGAGCAGCCATTGATGACTGCTCGCTCTTTTGTTTAAGCTTTCGCTTGTTCTCTCTTCCTAATACTAATCCCAGTAAAACCATAAAACAGGCTTAATAGCGGACTAACCAAGCAAAAGAGGGCAAATGGCAAGTAATCCAACACAGGCACTTCAAGCACCCCTGCCATGAACACACCACTTACTCCATATGGAATTAATGGGTTAATGACGGTTCCTGCGTCCTCTAGTACTCGAGCTAAGTTTTTAGGTGCAATTCCTTGTTTCTCATATTCCTTTTCAAAGGCTTGTCCAGTCAAAATGATGGACATATACTGCTCTCCAACTGTTACGTTTACTCCAATTGCTGTTGCAACGGTGGCAAAAATCAATTTTCCAGTGGACGATACAAATGATTGGATCATGATTAGTAAGCGTTCCATTATACGTAACTGTTGAATTAATCCACCCATGCTTAGGGTAAGTAATACAAGGGATACCGACCACATCATGCTTTGGATGCCACCCTTGGTCAGAATACTGTCTATCGCTTCGTCCCCTGTTGCCCCGGTATATCCATTTTGCATCACATCCATAAGTTGGCTAACTTGAACGCCTGGCTGAAGAACGAATGCCATCACAGAACCAACGATAATGCCGACTATCATGACAAAAATGGCAGGGACACGTTTAAGCGCTACTCCAAACATGACAACAGCAGGGATTAATGCCCAAATACTTACCATACCTTCCTCTTTTAAAACCTTAGGCAACTCTGCAAAATCTCCAATCTGCCCACTGCCATTACCTATAGAGAGGATTCCGAATGCCACCAAACAAATGAGCGTTGCCGGTATGGTTGTCCATAGCATGTGACGGATATGCTCAAACAAATCGACCTTGCATACCGCAGAAGCTATATTCGTTGTATCTGATAGTGGGGACATCTTGTCTCCTAACAGAGCCCCCGAAATGATTGCTCCTGCTACAATGGCCGGGTTAAACCCCATGCCTGTTCCAAGCGAGATAAAGGCTACTCCGACCGTCGCGGCAGTAGTGAAAGAGCTACCGATGCTGATCCCGATTATTGCGGTAATAATAAACACGCTCGGAAGGAAGAATGAAGCGGAGATGACCTGGCCTCCGTAGTAGATAAACGTCGGGATGGTACCAGACAACATCCACACCCCAATTAAAATTCCAATTAGAATAAATAATAAGATGGGGGTAAGTCCTTCCTTTAATCCATTTTTCAAGCCTGTTTCAATAAAATTCCAGGAATGGCCTTTGACTATGGAAAATAAAATTAAGACCACTATACTCACAAAAATGGGTATTTGAGGCTCTGCTTTGAAGATAAATAATGATATAGAAATGATAGCGATTATGCTTACTATTAAGCTAAGAGCTGCAAGTCCGCTAATGTGTGTTTTTCCTTTTTGTATTTGCTGCTCCATGATGTTCCCTCCAATAAAAAGTAAGATTGCCTACCTATTAATTTGCACTAAAAAAGCTTCTTCATCCCCAAAACAAGGGACGAAGAAGCTCCGCGGTACCACCCTAATTGGCAAAAATAATGATTGCCCACTCATCTGTAATGATAGCTATAAAATAATATGTATTGTACTTCATCTTCACTACACCTGGATTTTCACCAACCATCCAGTCTCTTTCTGCTGCAATAATGAAAACTACTTTTATACATAGCCATCAATCTATTTAACTACTAAGCTCTACTCGGCTAAATTTCGCTAACACACTTAAACGCTTAAACGCTTTTAGGTGTTAAAGTGTTGTTATTAAGATAATACATATTTTAACCCTTGTCAACAAAAAAATCCTCCTGCACTGAGCTTAGGAGGATTTTTCATTTTTTAAAGTGTTGGGTAAACGAATAACAAAGCTGGTCTTGTCATCATCCGATCGACAATATATTTCCCCATTATGCTTTTCGATTAATTTTTTGCAAATATACAGACCTATGCCTGTTCCTAAATCCTTGGTAGTAAAGAACGGCTCAAAAATAGCGTGGATCGCTTCTTCTTCAATTTTTGGTCCGTTATTAGTAATGGATAACTCGGTAAATGCCCCATTTTCCACACATACCACTGAAATGGTTCTTGGTCCTTCCTTTATCTGCTGCAACGCATCGATAGAATTAATAATCAAGTTCAGAAAAACCTGCCTTAATTCATCTTTATTTGCAACCATGTTTATGGATGGATCAATGTCGAGTTGAATGACCACATCTCCGTCTAATAAACTAGGATATAAAAATTCTACTAATTCCTGCAACAGGAAGGACAGATTCACTTCTTCTCTCTTACTCTCAATCAATTCTTTTCTAGAAACATGTAAAAATTGAGAAATACGATAATTTAGCTGGTCCAGTTCATGGCGCATAATCTCCAAATACGGATGATCAGGAAGTTCGTTTTGCAAAAGCCTCGTGAACCCGATAACAGATGTTAACGGGTTTCTGAATTCATGGACAAAACTTGAACTCATCTGCCCAAGGATAGTAAGTCTCTCTTTATGTGTTTGGTTAATATATAGCTCTTTTTCTTCCAACTGTTTTTCTTTAATTTGCGTGTACTTTCTAACTGCAAGGTAAGAAAACTTATCAAAAAGGGCATTTATTTGATCAATGAAAGGTTGTAGTTCCTCACTTGGAAGGCCTGAATTCCACACCCACTTCACCACCTCACTCCTGCCCGTGTTCACATTGAAAACGAACTCGCTGATGTTTACATTAGCTTGGACTCGTTCATGCGCCGTCTTGTTTGCGAGCTGGATGATTTCTTCCTCAGTCAAAGGATCTTTAATGGCTTTTTTTATAAGCTGATACATTTGCCTGCCGTTTCGCTCTACTTCTTCCTTGTATATGTCATCTTCCGAAATAACACTATTATTTCGCCAATTCCGGATAAATTGATCGTGATTTTCTTCTAAAAACAAAATGAGTTTCTGAGCAGCGTCCATACTTGCCAGCCACCTTCTACGTTATTTTCGGATAATCTATATCTATCATAACAGAAAATTAATGTAGAAGATAAAATATTCTGAACGTCAATGTCGTTAGTTGTATACTACTTATTTTTCATCATGGAGAAAGGACATTTACCTTCCATAGGCTTTGCATCGTCTCCAATAAAATATTGTTTCCATTCTCGATGATCTGGATCTCCGTAATGACTGATATTAGGGTGTGTTGGGAGCTGATCCCATTTCTCCACTCGCTCCCTTACCTTCTCACGTGACATGATACCACCCTTAGACGTACCTTCAAGTCCTTCAAATATTCTCCTTGGCTGAAACCCCAGAATAAGACTGTTTCCTAAATCTCTAGTCTTTCTCTGCTTGTAGGCAGGAGCATTCCCAAAGACAAAATACGGCTCCTCTGCAAAAGAAAAGGCCCACAGGTGATGATCTGGGTCTGTAGGATAATCTTTAGGCCATGGCTGGTCGTCTTTCATATGTAAAAACTGCAAAATATCCCAGAAATACTCCCGATAGTATGGTATAGTTTTTTCTTCTTTCTCTGGCTCCACAAAAAGAAATAGACCATGTCGAACGAGTGGTTTCTCTGAATCAAACAGCGCGTTAAATTCTTTTAAAGTATCCGGCAAATGGTTCCAATTATCATGACTAATATAGGAATAGCGAAGTTCCCCTTTTTTCTCTGCACTCATTCCAAAATAACAAGGAAATGTTTTATTTGTTACAACTTCCCGGAAATTTTTATATTCTTGCACAACCCATTCGGGTACAATTTTCTCATTTGTCATATCTTCCTTAGTCAGTAACTTACCTTTGGTGGAACGAACTGCGGTTTCCATTACATCACCTCTAGAGTTAGTAGTTAAAGAACCTTCCTAACAAGCAAACTACCCTAAAACCTACCAGACAAAACATGGCCAAGCATTCACGCAAAATATGTTCGGGAAAAGGTTTTATCTCTTTAAGAAAAGGGTATTAATATGTGGGGTGTTTACAATTTTAGAAAGATAGAGGAGAAAAGGATATGGGCATACTGATTGTCGATGATAACCAAGTAAATTTATTCGTTATAGAAAATATCTTAAAAAGAGCGGGATATAGAGATTACTTATCCTTCACTTCAGCAAATGAAATGTTTGCATATTTACATAATGATTATTCCGCGTCGCCTAAAATGCCCGTTGATATTATTTTAATGGATATCATGATGCCTGAAATTGATGGTATTGAAGCGTGTAGAACTCTCCAGACTATTCCACACCTGAAAGACATCCCTGTCATTTTTGTAACGGCACTAGAAGATTCTAATAAAGTAGCAGAAGCATTGGATGCAGGTGGCTTGGATTATGTAATGAAGCCAATCAACAAGACAGAACTTTTGGCGCGTATCCGGGTGGTCCTTCGACTGAAACAGGAGAAAGACAAAAATAAAAAGCATGCAGAAAAGATTAAAAATCAGTTGGATCTCTCACAACAGGTACAAAACAGTCTTCTAAGTGAACCCATCATCGAAGACAGATTTGTTGTGAAAGCCTCCTATATTCCTGCTTATAAACTGGCAGGAGACATGTACTATTGGTATAAGATAGACAATTCGAGATATGCGGTCATACTGCTAGACATGATGGGACACGGAATTTCTGCTTCCTTAGTATGCATGTTCATTTCTTCTGTACTGCGAGACTCTATCAGAGGATGTGCAGACCCTGAATTCGTTATCAGTGAATTGAATCGATGGATGCATGCGCTGAATTTACGCAATCAGCAGATTCCATATTATTTTACAGCTATTTACCTTGTCATCGATACAAATGAAAAATCAATGGAATATGTAAATGCTGGGCATCCCGCTGGTTTTGCTCTCATTGATGAAGATGAAGTAGTGGAGCTGTCTAATCGAACATGCGCCCTTGGGTTCTTCGAGAACGTGGATGTTAAAAAGACAAAGATCACTTACAAAGATTCTGTTCAAATCATGCTTTACACAGATGGTGTGGTAGAGACGATGGAAAAGGTGGGTATGAACCAATACCCTCAGTTCATTAAATCTGCGTCAAAACTCTGGGATCTACCAAATATTCCAGAACCTATTAATTTAATCTTACCTGATGACATGCGAAAAGGAGCATCAGACGATATGTGCGTTGTAATGATACAGGCAAGATAATAAACTTAGAATAGAATTATACAGTTAATATAATCCATTGATTGAAGTGGAAAGCGCGCAGACGCCCGCGGGAGGAAGGGACAGGTGAGACCCCGCAACGCAGTGAGGAGGCTCACGGACCGCCCGCAGGCAAGCGAAGCGCTTGGAAGGGAAATCAATGTATTTAGATAACCTAAATATAAAAAACGGAGAGCAGGATTAGTATCCTAGCTCTCCGTTTTTTTGCGGTATATCTTATCATACAAGTCAAACTCTTCAAAACCAGGATGTGCATCAAGACGCAACGCTTCTTTGCTCCCAAGCCCCAGGAAACCTTCAGCTCCAAGACTCTCCTGAAACAATTGAATCACATTATGCTGCAGCTCCAAGTTAAAGTAAATCAATACATTACGGCAAATAATTATATGAAACTCATTGAAAGAACGGTCTGTCACAAGATTATGCTGTGCAAATACAATTCTATTCAACAAGTCTTCATTAATGTAAGCAAACTGATGATCAGAATGATAATATTCGGAAAAGGCCGTTTTACCGCCAGCTTGCATATAATTTTTCGTATAGGTCTTCATTTTGGATAGAGGGATGACTCCCTTTTGTGCTTTCTCCAGTATCTTCTCATTCATGTCGGTTGCATAGATTTTCGACTTATGCCCAATACCCTCTTCTTCCAAAAGGATAGCCATGGAATAGGCTTCCTCTCCAGATGAGCAGCCTGCATGCCAGACCCGAATTTCCGGTAAATCTCTTAAAAGAGGAATTACCTTTTCTCGGAAGGATAAGAAAAAGGAAGGATCCCGGAACATCTCTGTTACATTGATAGAGAAATCATCTAATACTTTTTTCAAAAACACATCGTGGTGTATCACTTTTTCTGTTAACTGAGTGATGTTTTTCAACCCTTCCAGCCTTAATCTATTTTCCACTCTTCTCATAATGGAAGACATCATATATTTTCGAAAATCAAATCCCGAAAGCCGATAAACTGCGGTTAAGAATAAATCTAACTCCAAGTCTTGCTTGTCCACTTGTAATCTTGCCTCCAAAATCTCGTATCTTGCAAAAAGGGACGGCTACTTGTATCCAACATATCGTAACCGTCCCTTTTGTCTATAACCTAATTTTTCGCGACCCAAACTCGCATCGCAGATAAAAGCTGATCTAGTTTAAGTGGTTTGCTGATATAATCCGAAGCTCCCACTTCCAGACATTTTTCTCGATCACCTTTCATCGCTTTCGCTGTGAGGGCAATGATTGGAACGTCTTTATGTCTTTCTAGATTACGAATCGTTTTGATAGCTTTATAACCATCCATGACCGGCATCATAATATCCATTAAAATAATATCTACATGCTCATTTTCATGCAGAATATCCAGGCATTGCAAACCGTTTTCTGCTGTTAATATGTTCATATCCTCTTTATTCAGGGCATTGTTAAGGGCATAGACATTTCGATGGTCATCATCTACCACCACAACCGTCTTTCCTTTCAGGATATTGGAAATGTCATCCTCTTTTACTGTTTGCGGCTCTCTGATGACTTCTTCTTTACTCGCCATATCTAGAACCATGTTTTCCTCTTCTAACAACTCTGTTTCGGTAGTGGATGCTACTTCTTGCCAAGCTGCCTCTACTTCTTTCAATTGAGGCATACCTTTTGGCAGGCTAGGAATTAATAGAGTGAATACACTCCCTACTCCCTCTTCGCTTTCCACAAATACACTGCCTCCCAATAGGTTGGAAAATTCCTTAGAGATGGAAAGGCCAAGTCCGGTTCCACCGTACTTTCTCATAGTCGCTCCATCGCCTTGATGGAATGCTTCAAAGATGAGGGACTGTTTGTCCTTGGAAATACCTATTCCAGTATCTTCCACGGAAATCTTCAACCAAGTGTCTGCCTTTACATTGACATTCGCTCTTAGAATATCCCTTTTTGGAGCCTTTTCAATCTTCACGGATACTTTCCCTTGTTCGGTGAACTTAAAGGCATTAGAAAGTAAATTTTTAACAATTTGTTGAAGACGCTGTTCATCAGTAAAAAACACATCCGGTAACTGATTGCCTCTAACAATTTCGTAATCAAGTTTTTTATGCTTTGCAATATGGGTGAATTGGAGTTCCAATCGGTTGATGAACTCTTCCACATTCACTTCTCCAAACATCACTTCTAGCTTTTTCACTTCGACCTTAGAAAGATCCAGGATATCATTGATTAGATTCAGCAGATCCTGACCAGAAGAATTGATGACACGAGAGAATTCCCTTTGTTCATCTGTCAGCTGGTCTTCCGGATCTTCTGCCAACATTTCGGATAAAAGTAGAATGCTATTTAGTGGTGTTCTAAGCTCATGGGACATATTTGCTAGGAACTCTGATTTATATTTGGAACTAAGTTGAAGCTGTTTCGCTTTTTCTTCAAGCTCGGTTTTCGCTTTTTGAAGATCTGCGGATTTCTGCTCTGCATCACGAGAGCGTTCTTCAAGCTGTTCATTAATCATACGAAGCTCTTCTGACTGGGTTTGTAGCTCTTCTGACTGAGCCTGCAACTCTTCAGATTGAGATTGGAGCTCTTCTGTCTGCGCTTGTGATTCAAGTAGCAGACGCTCAACTTCCATTCTTCCTAAAATGTTCGTAATAGCAATACCAAGCGTTTCGAGCACTTTATTTAAAAGTTGACGATGTGTCTCTGTAAATTCCGTAAGTGTCGCCATTTCAATGACAGCAATAACTTCATCTTTTATGATGACAGGAGCAATGATTATGCTCTTTGGTTTAATATGGCCTATTCCTGTCGTTATGACGGAATAACCTTCAGGGACATCTTCAAGGATAATCACCTTCTTGTCCCAAGCACACTGCCCTACCAATCCTTCACGAAGCTTATATGCTTCTCCACCAATATCTTCTGCACCGTCGGCATATGTCGCAATTTTTCTATACGATTCTTCTTTTCCTTCTCCATCCAACAGATAAAAAGCACCAAGCTTTGCATCCATGAGAGGTGTCAAGGTTGCAATGAACTTTTCTGCAAGCGAGTTTGTGGAAACATTTCGGTGGTACAAATTAATAATATCTGCAGAGTTTTTTTGCACCCAATTCTGTTTGCCGATTTCTTCTGTGAACTGTTTTTCCTTCTTATGATAAGTTTCAATCGAAGAAGCCATCGTATTAAAAGCGACCGATATTTCTCCAATTTCATCCTTAATATCTGTGCTTAGTCGTGGCATAGCAGAAAGGTCCTTATAGTTAATATTCTTTATTCCATTTTTCACTTCATCCAAGCGACTGTTGGTGCTTCGAATTACCCATAGCGTGGTTACGACTATTACTATTAACGATAGAATAACTGCGGCTATCATTATAATCGTAAGGTTTTGATAGGTTTCATTTGCGGTAGATAACGTATCTTGCATAAACGACTCCTGCAAATCTTTAAAATCTGATATGTCTTGCAGAAGTGCTGATCTTGTATCTAGTTGAGAGACATAGATTTCTTGCAGGTCTTCATTTGAAGCACCATTATTAATTTCGGTAACAATTTGTTCCTCCATATTCCAATAGGAGTTGTAACGTTCTTGGATACTATTTATTAACGCTTTTGTTTGGCTCCTATCTAAAACAGCTTCCAATTCTAGGATGTTGGTCCTTGCGGCTTCTCTGTTTTCTGCCATACTTTCTAGGTTATCAGTAATATCCTCCTCGGCATCCCTATTGATAACAAACAGCAGCTGTCTGTCTGTTTCATAGAACAATTGCCTTATATCAGTTGCTTTGTTTACTTTGTAATACCTGTCCTCTACTATTTCCAGCATATTTGTCTTCATGGAATTGGTCATTAATAAAATTACAGATAATAGCAAAACAAGCGAAACTACTGTAATTCCCAACCCGACAAATTGTTTTTTCTTAAAGCTCACCGCAACTCCCACTTTCATTTGTTTTTGATGCTAAACACGTACACATATATATAAATTAATTATACCATTAAGAGAAAAGGATGGTCGAATTTGGATACTCGATATAGAAGTATAAATCCATTTCTTAGAATATACAGTGACATATGAACTAGTCAATAGGTTAATTTTAACATTGTGTGTTTCCAAATATTTTCTACTACTCTCAATTTACTAACGGAATTATATCGGCCATCTTACCGAAATAAAATTTGATTCTGCAAAGAGCAGGCCTGCTCTAAAGTAAAAAAAGTACTACTATATTACTTATACCTGTGAATACGAAACTACCCTAGGAACCAGGTCCAAAATCCTATATAAGGAATCGGCCCTTTCTTCTTTATATATCCTTTGATGACAATGGGAGAAATAATTTAATCCCTCTTTTATTAAAGGGTAATACTTTTAAATCGGCTACGAGGTGGCTTATATAGGAAACGGTGCATGTTAAGAATACTCCGTCGATAGAAAGAGATTGTTCTAACTTTAAAGCTATGTAAGCGAAAAATGCTGCACCAAGTAAGGAGTGGGTATAACTTCTGTGGGACACCAAGGAAGCTATTATGATATAGACACCAAAAAGTATCACCCACATTTGTTGCAGGGAAACCCCTCCGAGTATTACCCCTGCACCAGTGATGGTCAGCATATGTCTTTGTTTTATTAAGGAAGAAATAAGAATCATAAGCACTCCAATTCCTATTCCCCTCAACTTTTCTTCTAGGGTTCCTTCATATAAACTGTATAGGATCATCATTGTTCCTATGATTTGAGCAATTAACCTCGTCACTTTGTGGGATAACGTTATTCTTCCACGAAGTTTCCCGTCAATATCTAGGTCTGGCACAAGGCCAGATATGGTCCCCAAGCTGACTAAAATAAGAGTGGTAGTCGAGGTTGTGTGCAACGTGTTTGCTACTGCGAAACCTGTAGCTGCCCCTATGGCTGCATGTGCAGTTCCATTCATGTTTTGTTTCACCTCTGTCTGACGTTCTGAATTGGTGATGAGTTGGGATTTTTGAAATCTTCGGTTATGCAACATCACATTTTAGCTATTTTACAAGAAAACATGTGTTCTGTTCAGGTGCAAAAGTCCTGATTGTTAGGGTCTGGGGACTGAGGTTGGGGGTATGTTCGGTTGTTTACATCTTTTTAGGGGAGTGGAAATTGCGAATCGCCCTATTGTACCTGTAAATCGCCCGATAATCGTAATTATCGCCCGTATATTGAGATTTTCGCCCGATTCCTCGCTATATTCGCCCGATTACCTTTAATTTCCGCCTGATTTTCCGTTCATATACCCCTTACAGGTATCCATCCCCCCCCTCCCGTAATACTAAACTCTAATATAAAAAGACCCTCCATGTAAAAGTGCAAAAGGGTCTCTAACTCATTCCATTTTTCTTTAAAAAGTGCTCCACAAGCTCAGTATGATCACCAAGGTCCTTCTTCCCTTTCTCACTGATCACATATGTTCCCCGTTTTATCCGTTCGAACCAGCGATAATAGTTCTTTGTTAAAATGGAAGAGGTTTTCTCGCCAGTTCCTAAATTACGCAAAGCCTTTGGCGATAGAGGACCATACTTCTCAAGATAACAGGCAATTTGGACGCAGTTCTCTTTATAAGCAGTTCTAATTTTTACTCGGCTGCTGCCACCGAGATTGACATCAGATGAACGACCGTCCATCTCTTTGACCAATGCATCACGCTTCCGTTTATTTTGACGCATGCTTCGGGCTCGGTCGAACGGAACTGGATCAAATATAACCTCCACTCGCTTGCCTCGCCCACTGAATGACACCACAATCAAGCCCAGTTCAAGCCGCTTAATTAAATGACACAGATCTGTCCAACGTTTTGAACGCCTGCTAAGAGATGGCTTTGGTATTGCTATATAAACAAGGTCCGTAAGCTTCTGACGCTTCGTCGCCTGAATGAGCAGCTGAACATTTAAAGTCAGCTTTAGCTCTACAACAACAATCGCTTCACCTTTCACCATCGCAATATCGCAGTCGTTGACTTCCCCGTAAACCTCATAGCCTTCTTTCACAAAATGCTTTTGAATAGGCTTATACAAATCTACTTCATACATTTTTTTCTTTTCTGTCATGCTTACACACCAACCTCCCCTAAATGGAAAGAATCTCTCGAATGTCCTCCTCCGTTAAGGATTTTGGAACTCTTTCGTCAGGGTCTATAATTTCTTCTATTAAATGTCTCTTTTTATCTTGCAGTTCGTTCATTTTTTCTTCGATTGTTCCCCTTGCTACAAGCTTTATCACCTGAACCGTTTGCGTTTGGCCCATTCGGTGGGCACGGTCAGCCGCCTGCTCTTCCACTGCAGGATTCCACCAAAGATCATATAAGATAACTGTATCGGCACCTGTCAGGTTAAGACCAGTCCCTCCTGCCTTTAGCGAAATTAAGAAAAAGTCTCTTTCCCCAGAGTTGAACTTTTCACAGCGCTCTACCCTTTCTTCTGATGGAGTTTGGCCGTCAAGGTAAAAGTAGGACAGTCCTTGATAGGCAAGCTCTCTTCCTATCAGCTCCAGCATTTTAGTAAACTGAGAAAAAATAAGCACCCTTCTTCCTGAGCGCTGGGACTCTTCAATCAACTGTAAGAGCATTTCGAACTTAGCCGATCTACCCTTATATCCGTTAACAAAAAGCGTGGGATGACAGCAAATCTGACGTAGCCTTGTTAACCCAGCCAGTATCCGGATTTTATTTTTCCTCAAGGTGTCTTTATTCAAATGCTTCAATGTATCATGTCGGAGCTTTGCAAGGTAAGCCGCATAAAGCTTCTTTTGCTCAGGTAAAAGCTCCACTGACTCGAGACTTTCCAGTTTTTCAGGTAACTCCGAAAGTACATCCTCCTTTACGCGTCGCAGCATAAATGGCCGGATCCTACGCGCAATGGTTTTCCTTGTTAAATTGCTGTATTCCTTCAATCCCATAAACAACTCAGGAAAGACAACATGGTAAATGGACCATAGCTCTTCAAGAGAATTTTCGACAGGAGTCCCTGTTAAAGCAAATTTATAATCGGCTTCCACTCTTTTCACTGCTCGAAACGTTTGAGTAACTGGGTTCTTAAAGGCCTGTGCTTCATCAAAAAACACCGTATGGAACAAGCTAGTAGCATAAAGATTAATATCACGTCTCAACAAAGGATATGAAGTAATGACAACATCCACTTCCTTTAACTGTGAAAAAGCCTGCTCGCGTTCCTTTCGTGTTCCATCTATAATGACAGCCTTAATCTCTGGAGCAAATTTTCCGATTTCACTAAGCCAGTTATAGGTTAATGAGGAAGGTGTAACAATTAATACCGGACATTTTTTATGGCGGACATCAGGTATCTCTGAGAGGATAAACGTGATACTCTGCAAGGTTTTCCCAAGCCCCATATCATCTGCCAAGATTCCACCAAAACCGTAGTGAGCCAATGTTTTCATCCATCTGTATCCATGTACTTGGTAATCTCTTAAGATATTATCCACTTGATTTGGAACCGGAATATTGTCACCACTTGGATTTTGGATTTCGTCCAGAAACTCTCGGAAACTTTCCTCTAAGGAAAATACACCTTCATCTGTTACGGAATCTATCATCTTAAAGCCTTTAATAATAGGCACATTCAAACCCTGTTCTAAATCCTCATTCTGCACTGGATTGGTTTGCAAGAAACGTTGAATCTCTTCAAATTCCCTCGTTTCCAAGGATAGCAATGAGCCATTCTTCAAACGATAATATTTTCTTTTTTCCTCTAATGCACCTAAAAGCTCCCTGATTTGCGATTCTGGTATGCCATCCATTTCAAATTTAAATTCAAGCCAATTGGTCCGTTCTTTTTTTACTCTAATTCGTATTTGTGGTTTAGCTGGTTCCCTAAAAATCCGGTTTCTAATAGCAGTCGTTGCATACACTTGTACAAAACGTTGCAATTTAGGCAGCATATGATAGAGAAATTGATACTCCAGCTCTTCGTTGTGCAGAAAGTATCCTTCTTCCGTACTTCCGAATTCACTGTCCTCCATTAAATCAAGAATCATTTGCTCCTTATCATAATCGCGGATAATCATGGTGTTCATGCGATCCTCTCTTGGATCTAAAGGATTAATCATCACCTGTTCATATTGAAACTCTAAACTTGCTAAAAGCCGGTTTTTCACTCTATCGAGATAGAGTTTTGCTACTAACGGGGTTTTTGCAAAACGTTGGGCGACCTTTTCATCAAGTTCCACTTTTCCAAGTTTTCGTAGGCCCGGCACTACCTTCTCAACAAACATCTGTACCTGATTTAGAGCAATAGGGATGGAGTTTGTCCTTGATGCATCCAACATTCTTTTCAATTCAGCAAGTCGACGGCAGTCATCCGTATCTAAGGAAATAAAGTATCCATCCTTAAAAACTGTATTATATGCTCTGAAGACTAATAAAGTCTTTAGCCCATCAACCTTTAATAGAACCCCATTTGCCTTATCTTCTGTAAAAGAAAAATGAAGGGAAAGGGGCTCTTTTATTAATTTAAAGCCTTCGTATGCTTGCTTATTAAGATGTATGTACACATCTACATGCTGTAAAAGCGGTGCAACTTTTCTAAAGGAGGAAGGTGGAAGAATTAGTGCTTGGGGCAATATCTCCATTTCCTCCATAAATGTTTTTTCATCATCTAGAATGGCTATCAAATGTTGAATAACAGCATCCGCTTCTTTTTTAAAGCATTGAACCTTTGGGTCAAACAAGTCACTTTTCTTTCGATTCTTTATAGCATGTAATAGTTTACGCGGATTTTGAACAACGCTCTGGTTCAACGAAAGCTCTATACTCAGAAAATTATCCTTTTCTTTTACTACTGGTTTTATGGCGAAAGCTACGTCTACCACTTCTCTTTTTTCGAAATGAAGCTGACTGCCACTTGTAGGTTTCTTATCTGCTTGGAATAGACGGAACACTTCTTCTGACAGGTTATGTTGTGAAGAAGTGTTTTCATTAATCGTTAAGAGCACAGCTGCAATATGCTGACATTCTGTTTTTACGGAAGCTAGCTTTGGACAAGTACAGCTTGTATGAAAATCTCCCGATCCATCCGCCGTTACGACAACACGAAATTCCTCAGAGGTCGTAACAACAGCAACACACCTATCGTTAGTCCATTCCTCTATTTTCACTTTATCCGCTCTTCGAAAGGCCTCCCCGCTTTTTAGGGAAACAGAACCACATCGTTCTTGGATGAGTTTTTTATCTACATTTATGTTCATGTGGTGCTCTCCTTTCCGGGTGGTTTTCGACTTTCTAAAGTAGATTGTAACACACAATAAGAAGCACAGCCCCTTAGTCTGGCAAGCTGTGTCTCCGCTCTTCTATATACTTCTTAAACTCTTCGATTTCATATCATCAACCGCTTCGTTCATTCTTGCAAGGTCATAGATTCCCTTCATCAGAAAGAATTTGGCTACAAGATCTGGTATATCATTTCCGGATAAGGAATATCCTGCGGCACCAAGTAGGTCTTCTGTTTCTTCTTCATCAAGTCCCAATGCAAAAGCCAGTGCCAGAATCGTTGCTTTTTTGGGACGATACTCTGCGTTGGTTCTTATTTTAGAAAAGTGTTTTCTGTCCAAACCGGCCTTTTTATATATCTCCGCATCTGTTCCGCCATTGCGGTCCATATACTGAAACAGGACTTGTTGCAAAGTCGGCTTCTTATTGTTTTTAATGAACTCTTCAATCTCAAACACATCACTATTTTCATGTAGAATAGGTGATTCTTTGTAGCAGCTGTATTCTTTTTTCTCAAGCACATCATGAATTTGATGCTGCCAAATAAATTGTTCGAGTTCCTCCAAAAACTTCTTATCTACCATTCCCCTACCTCCAAATGTCGCTTTGAAGGCGACCATTTTATGGATATTGTTAGCTATTATTATAGCATGAAGGAGGATGATAAAAATGAATAAAAACTTAACTGAGATTATTTTTCTATTGGACAGAAGCGGGTCAATGGGTGGCCTGGAAAAGGACACGATTGGAGGATTTAATTCATTTTTAGAGAGACAATGTAGACACGAAGAAGAAACTCTTGTCACCGCGGTACTTTTTGACGATGAGGTTGAAACTCTATGGAACGGTGTGGATGCGAAGAATGTAACATTAACAAGAGAAGACTATTACGTTAGAGGCACTACCTCCCTTTTGGACGCAATCGGAAGAACTATCCTGGATGTTGGAAACCGTTTGTCACGTACTGAGAAAGCCTCAAGGCCAAGGAATGTAATCTTCGTCATTACTACTGACGGTATGGAAAATTCAAGCGTAGAGTTCACTTATCCGAGAGTAAAAGAGTTAATTCGCCACCAAGAAGAAAAATACAGTTGGCAGTTCATCTTCATGGGGGCGAACATAGACGTAGCAAAGGAAGCAGAAAGCTTAGGGATACAGGAGGATCAAGCATTTAACTTTGAAGCTACCAACAAAGGCGTGGAGATGATGTTTGAAAATGTTTGTGACATCATTTCTGAGAAAAGGATGCAAGTGAAAAAATAGATTATATGTAGGACAGAACAAGTCAAAAGAGAACCCGTCCATGTATATTTAATACGGGTTCTCCCACTCTTTTCTACTATTTGGTAGCTGTGGAAAGTAACTCTTTCATCCCTATCCATAGCTCTGTTTCTTCTATGATTCCTGCCATTTGAAGAAGTAAGTCTTCTTTTCCGCGACCTGCCATAAACTGGACACCTACTGGGAGACCCTCCTTTGTCACATGTACTGGTAACGACATAGCCGGCTGCCCAGTCAAGTTTGCAAGCTGCGTGAAAGGAACTCTTTTTAAGCTTTCTTGTACAAGTTGTTCCACAATACCCATTTTCTTTAGGATAGCAGCAGACCCTAATTTCCCCGTCACTTGCAGAGCAATACTCTCAAGCGGCTTAAGTTTGTGATCTCCAATTTTTGCAGGAGGAAAGGCAGTGGCAGGTGTTAAATATAAATCATAGATATCATGAAATTCTTCCATTGCATATGCTGCAACATCCCATTCCCTCATATTGAGGACGAATTCTTGCGCAGACATGGATTTACCTATGAGGGCAAGCAGCCAGGTTGCAGGCTCCACATCATTTAAAGTAGCTTTCCTTCCAAGGATCTCCTCTAGGGTAGAAACCATGGCGCTAACTTCTCCAAAGTAGAGGGAAAGATAACTTGTGGCAACTCTCTTCCCATCTATTGGTGCATCTTTCTCTTCAAGACTGTGACCTTCGGACTCTAGATATTTTAAAGTTTTTGTGACTGCCTCTACACAATCAGGATGAACTTCTGTACCAATTGGCGATTTTGTAGAGTAAGCAATACGGAGCTTTTTCTCTATCGGTTGTTGAATGATACCCAAGAAACTTCCGCTATAGTCTGGGATCGAAAATGCTGCTCCTTTCTCAGCTCCCTTTAACTCATCTAAGACTGCTGCGCTATCTCTTACGGTCCTTGTCAACACATGCTCAACTGCCGCTCCCTGCCAAAACCGACCAAGCTGCGGACCTACAGGTGTTCTTCCCCTTGTAGGTTTTAACCCAAATAGACCACAGTATGCAGCAGGAATACGAATGGAACCTCCTCCATCATTTGCTCCTGCGATTGGTACCATCCCTGATGCCACCGCTGCTGCAGAACCCCCACTTGAACCTCCAGGGGTATGAGTTAGTTTCCATGGATTTTTTGCAGGACCGTATACAACAGGTTCTGTTATTGCCATTAAGCCAAACTCTGGGACATTTGTTTGTCCTATAAACAGAAAGCCGCTCTCTCTTAACCGACTAACATATTCGGAGTCCGTCTTTGATCTATATTTGCTTAGAGCCTTAGATCCTAGCGTTTTCGGTTCACCTTTAATTTCCTGCCCTATATCTTTTAATAGTATAGGTACTCCTGCAAACTGCCCTGTTGGAATCATCTCTGTTGCAGATCTTGCCTGTTCGTACATCGTATGGATAACCGCATTCAGTTGGGGATTTTGTGTCTCAATTTCACTGACCGCCATTTCTAACAGTTCAATAGGCTTGACTTCTTTCTTTTCTACCAATTCTGCCAGTCCAAGTCCGTCATATTTTTTGTACTCTTCCCTCTTCAACGTTTATCACCTCTTTATACTCTATTCCTCAATATAGGTGAATAAACCTCTGTCTAATAATCAATAATATTTCTATTTTTCAGATGTAGATTTCACGTTCAACACCAAAGCCCACCCTCCAACATAGGCTAAATGACACAGATATATTTTTTACATCTTAGGCTTGTTCGCCTTAGAGAGGAGCTTGGTTTAGATGGAGTTGACTGCAGCACATTGGATGTATTTGATTGGTACACTCGTTATTATCTTTACAATGCTATTCAGGCAGAATGTGGTGGTTCCGGCCATCCTCGTAACTTTTTTAGTTGGGTGGATCTTCAGTGGTTCATTCATCTTTGGACTTCAAACCATATTTAATGCCAGCTTGATTGCAGCAGGAGAGCTTTTCAATATTTTCCTGATTATTGCCATTATGACAGCACTTCTACATTCCCTTAAATCTTTGGGAACCGATGAACAAATGATTACTCCTTTTCAGCGGGTGATGAAAAACGGGCACATCTCGTTTTGGGTCATTGTGTTTGTCACTTACGCAATTTCCCTATTCTTCTGGCCGACTCCAGCCGTA
The DNA here is from genome assembly GCF_020524325.1 of Sutcliffiella horikoshii. Classification (GTDB taxonomy): domain Bacteria; phylum Bacillota; class Bacilli; order Bacillales; family Bacillaceae_I; genus Sutcliffiella_A; species Sutcliffiella_A horikoshii_D. The sequence goes on along the minus strand of NZ_JAIVKY010000011.1, from coordinate 122,949 downwards.
CCGCTTGTTGGTGCACTTTTAATTCCAGTTGCGATTCGAGCAGGACTTCCGCCGATTGGGGCAGCTATTGCCATTTCATTAGCAGGCCAAGGGATGGCGTTATCATCGGACTACATTATTCAGATAGCACCTTCCTTAACAGCGACCGCTGCCGCAGTTGATATTGGTACGGTTGCTGATCGTGGATTCATCTTATCGCTTATAACAGGAGTGATAGCTATCACTCTTGCTTATCTTTCAATCCGAAAACTTATCGCACGGCCATCAAATGAACATTTAGTAAAATGGAATGCCTCAGAAAATAAGGGCGGAAACACGGAAGGACTGTCAGAAGGCGGCCCTGTCACTAAAAACAAATACAGCTCGCTGTTTGCTATCTTAGTTCCAGGAACGTTTCTAGCCATCATCATTTATATGGTTCTGGCGAAGTTTTCAGATGTGCTACCATCACTAGAAGGTGGAGCAGGGGCCGCACTTATTGGTGGAGCTTCGCTGATACTGTTAATTGGAGCGTCTTTCTTCCTTAACGCTAGAACCTCTCTTCAAACGGTCAGTGACAATATCGTCAAAGGTTTCTTGTTTGCCTTTAAGGCGATGGGACCGGTTATTCCCATCGCAGGATTCTTCTTTATTGGTAGCGGGGAACTGGCTTCTAGGATCCTGGGCACACCTGCTGAAGAGACTCCTTCTTTCCTGTTTGACCTCATACTTGCAGGGCAGTCCTATATACCGGAAAGTTCTTTTATTGCAGGATTTGGGATCTTGCTTATTGGAATGATAACAGGCTTAGATGGTTCTGGGTTCTCAGGACTTCCTCTTGTTGGAGCGCTTTCTGGTGCCCTTGGTGAGAGTGTTGGTGTGGAAACTGCCACACTCGCTGCCATTGGACAAATGGGTTCTGTCTGGGTTGGCGGAGGAACCTTGATTGCCTGGTCCTCTCTTGTGGCAGTTGCTGGTTTTGCAAAGGTTCCTGTCATGGAGCTTGTGCGGCGGAGTTTTGTACCAGTCATAATAGGTTTGGTTGTAGCTACGTTAGTTGGACTGTGGTTATTTTAAAGTATAGGCGGCCTTCATTCTTTCAAGGATGGGGCCTTTTTACTGTTAAAGTTGGGTATGTATCTTTACATATGAAAATATAGGTGAAACCTTTTGCTCCACTTGTTCGTACTTTTAATATACAAAAATTAGTATCCACTTTTTCCGGAGGTTAATGCTATATGATAAAAAAAGTAATGAGCTACTTAAATATAGGTTCTCCCTATGTAGACTTGGTTCTAAATAATAGTGAGTTAAATCCAGGTGAAAAAGTAATAGGCTCCTTTCACGTGGAAGGCGGTTGGGCAAAGCAACACATCAAGCGGTTAGAATGTGACCTTGTAAAAGAATTTCAAGGAGATACGGTTGAAACAGTGGATGCTGTTACCACCATTCTCATGTCCAAAAGCATGAATGCAAATGAAAAGGCAGAATACCCATTTTGTTATCAACTTCCAAATCCATTGGAACCTTCGACAGAACATATAAGCTATCGTTTTCATACAAGACTCATTTTCCAAGATGATGTAAAGAGCATCGATCATGATGAGATAATTGTTCTTGGGCGAGAATCGATTAAGGCCTGACTCCTTTTGTGGAGGCAGGCCTTGATTCTTTTTCCCCTAAAAAGCACTTTTCATTAAAACCTCCCCTCTCGCGAATATTTATCAAAGAACTATGGCAAGGTATAAGTAGGAAATATGAGGTAAAGAGGTTATTGAATGGAGACTTCAAAAAAGGTTTTACTGACGGAATCTATTTCTAATAATATCGAGATGATTAAAGTCCAATTAGGCCACAGTTCTGATTTGCTAGAAAGAGAGCTTGTTTTGCCACATTTTAATAAGAAAGTTCATTTAATTTATCTGGACGGAATTAATGATACCTCGAAAATGGAGGAATACATACTATCACCAATAGGAACAATGTCTATAAAAGAAGAACAACCTGTCCCTTCAGTTATCGACTACCTTCGACTTCAAGTAATTCAAAGTATTAACATTAATACAGAAACAAGTAGAGATAAGGTAGTTAATATGCTCTTAGATGGGAATACAGCTATTTTTGTAGAGCAAGAAGCTGTATGCCTATTGGCTGATACAGCTAAATGGCCAGAAAGAAGTGCCCCTGAACCAAAAGCTCAACGGACTCAGACAGGGCCTAACATAGCCTTTAATGAAAGCAGTACGTTCAATCTTTCTCTCATAAGAAAGACCATCAAAAACCCATCGCTACGAGTAGAAAGAGTGATGAATCCAAATATACGAACTTCTATATCCATGGTCTTTATTGAAGGGGTAGTGGACAAAGAAATTCTAGACGAAGTAAGAAAGAAGTTAGATGAGATAAACATCCCTGTAGTTCTTGATGTTAACTTTTTGACTGAATCCTTTATGGACAATACAAATTCCAGTTTTCCTTTGGCCCTTTCAACTGATCGCCCGGATGTCGTATGTGGGGAAGTGCTTGGAGGGAAAATTGCTATAGTCGTAGATGGAACACAGTTCGTAATGATCGTACCCTCTGTGTTTATCCAATTCTTTCAGTCACCAGACGACTATTACACATTGAATAGAAGTACCCAAACAAGAAGATTAGGAAGGTTATTCTTCTTCATGCTTTCCGTACTTCTCCCGGGTCTGTATATTGCCTTTACTTTGTATCATCCAGGACTTATTCCTTCGAGCTTGCTGATTGGCCTTATCTCTCAAAGGGAAATTGTTCCTTTTCCAACCATTGTTGAAGTGTTTATCTTTTTTTGGCTTATCATTATTATCACTGAGGGTTCACTCCGTCTTCCTGCTGGAGTGGTACTGACAGTGACTATTTTCGCTTCTATTACATTGGGTCAGCAAGCTGTTGAGGCCCAACTTGTTCAACCAGCTACACTTGTAGTACTTGCTGCATCTTATGTATGTTCTAGTGTCGTACCTATTTACAGCTTAGCTCTTGCTTACAAACGGTTGACTTTTCGGTTTATTTTTCTGGCAACTATACTTGGATTGTACGGCGTGTTAGTGGGACTCATCGTACTTTTATTGCATCTTTGTTCCCTTCGGTCTTTTGGTGTGCCGTATCTATCACCTATAGCTCCTTTCCATCCACAAGACCAAAAGGATGCTATTTTCCGTTTACCAATTGAACACATTGTGAATAATGATAAATCCTTGTCTAAAGAGGAGCCCATGAGAAAAAAGTAAAGGTTGATGAATATTTTGTGGAAAAAAAACCTACTACCTATCATTACTTCTATGTTTTTATTAGGTACCAGCTTAATAATAGGAAAAAATGCAGAAGACTCCCTTATTACAAACTTAATCATTATTTCAGCTATTGGAGTAGATATAAAAGATGAGGAGTTTCTCGTAACTGTACAAGCCATTGATGCACCAGCCGTAAAAGACAGTGCTTCGGATAAATTAGGATATATCCTGTATCAGGAAAGCGGGAGAACCATTACAGAAGCAATGCAAAAACTCCACAAAACCTTTTCACGCTATTTATTTATGGATGATATAGAAGTCATACTGATAAGCGAGGAGCTCGCTAAAAAACGTGGCATTGATGATGTAATTAATTACCTGTTCTTAGAACAAACTATTTCTTCTAATATCTTTATTTTTGTCAGCAAGGCGGTAAGTGCCAATGATATCCTTGCAACGTTTAGACCCTTTGAAAAAGTATCTTCAAGAGGCATTGTGGATACGATAGAAAACATTGAGAATTACGCGTCCTTTGCTACCCCAGTCTACCCAAACCGCGTTAAGAACCTTCTGCTGAATTATCCGGTTGTGAATAATGTCATTCCTTATATCAGTCTGGCAGGAGATGTGGAGGAAGGAATATCCAAAGATAATACCGCATCCTACCAACCTAAGACCAAAACAGAGATCAATGGGATGTCCTATTTCAAGAAAGATAAACTGATTGATTTCTTAAGTACTGAAGAAAGCCAACATTTCCTATTTTTAATGGATAAAGTCAGGGAAGGTACGTTGGAGTCAAATTGTCCGGAAGGTCCTGGTTATTTTTCCTACCATTTAAAGAAATCAAAAACTAAATATGATGTAAGTTGGAATGGAAGTATACCCAAGATATCCATAAAAATTAAATCGAATGGAAGGATTATTGAATCCACTTGCAAAACCAATTTCGAGCATCCAAACATGGATCTCTTTAAATCCCAAATAAAAAAACAATTAGAAGCCTCCATAACAGAACTTATCGGAAAGAGTCAGGAAGAAAGACTGGATTATGTAGGATTTGGTAAACAAATCTACCTTGCCGCCCCGAGCAAATGGAGAAAAATTGAAGGCGAGTGGGAAAGTATTTTCCCAAACACTCTATTTGAAGTAAAGGTGGATGTATCCATAACGAGGTCCGGAGATGCCATATCATTAGATTAAAGTTAGGATGAAATTTCTATGAACGTTACCAAGATATCCATTTATCAGTTCTTTACCTTGATGACTTTATTTTTGCTCGGGTCTTCCATTGTTCTGGGACTCAACTTGGAAGCTGAGGAAAATGCCTGGATCATAAACACTGGAGCAGCCAGCACAGGCGTCCTCCTTTTCTTTTTCTATGCTTACTTATTAAAAAGGAATGGGTGGCCTGAATTTCATAAACTTCTGGAAATGGCTTTTGGAAAAGTACTTGGGAAAATTGCCTTACTATTGTACAGCCTCTATTTTCTTTACATTGCCATAAGGGTACTTAAAGATTTCGTCTATTTTATCGCCCAGACCTTTTTTTACAATATCGATCATTGGATTATTGTGCTTGTCTCTGTCTACCTCATCTGCTATGCGGCAATTCTAGGTCTTGAGGCAATTGCCAGGACATCGGAGATTTTGTTTGTCTTTACCATGCTTCTAATAGCATTGATTTTTTTCTTTTCATTCATGTCAGGGGTGACGATGAGGGAGAATATAAGTCCACTAATTGACTTGGAGATTTTGGATTTAAGCAACTGGGTTCAATATATTACATTCCCTTACGGTGAAATTGTGGTATTTCTAGTCTTGTTTCCGTTTCTGAATGACCATCAAAAACTAATTAAATACGGATGGATCTCAATTGTGTTCAGCGGGGCCCTTCTGATTTCCATTACCCAATTGATAATTGCCATCCTTGGGGCAAAGGTTTCCTCCCTCTATACCTACCCATTAGTAAAATCACTAGAAATGATTGAGGTTTTGGGTATTATCCAACATCTGGAGTTGTTGACTGCGTTTGCCTTTATCATTGTGGGATTTGTAAAAGTGTCTATATTCTTCATTTCCGGAGCAAAGGGAATATCTTATATCTTTCCTATTTTCCAAGATAAGTTTATAATATTCCTACTTGGCGGTATTGCTTTAGTTAGCTCTTTTATCATAGCAAGAGACCTTCCTCAACACATCTATATTGGATTGGAACTAGTCCCAACCTATCTTCATGTTCCATTTCAATTTATCCTCCCTTTGCTAATACTACTACTGACTTGGATGAAAGGGATGAAAAAGCAAAGAAAAGGAGTCAAAAAAGGGGTCTGACCCTCACCGCTCTAAAGCGATAAAGTCCCCCCCTTTTCCACTATTATTCAGCTGTCGGTAGTGTAAGCTTATATTTAGCGAAGCCGTTTTGGGAGGCTCCTCCGTATTGGATGGTGCCTTCTTCGGGTAGTGCATCGACTGCATCAGGTGAGGAGTCGAATGTTACGTTAACGGAATTGATAATTGGAGCAAATGTCCAGTTTCTGTCTGCTGATGGATCAATTTCACCTTGCTCTAAGATGTAGTCAATAATTGCCTGACGGTTCTCATCTGGGTACATTTCCACACCTGTATTATTGCGTACTCCCGGGAAGTTTCCACTCGCACGATAGTTATTTGTAACAACAATGAACTCTTGATTTAAATCAATTGGTTCCCCGTTATACTCTAGGTTTTTAATACGGTTTGCCTCTTCGTTCACAATAACCCCGTCTTTATTGTATTTCGCTGGTTCTGTCACATCAATCTCATACGTAACACCATCAATGACGTCATAATTGTAAGTTGGGAAGTCTGTATTAATCAATGATTGCTCACTGTTGTTGTTTGCATCGACTTGCTTAAATTGACCTGCAGACATTTCCAGCCACTCTTTTACGTCAGCACCTGTTACTTTTACAGTTGCTACAGTGTTTGGATACAAGTATAGGTCAGCTACATTCTTAATAGCAATTTCTCCTTGTGGGATGAACGTATAATAGCCTGCTCCGTTTCTTCCGCCTGCTTTGAATGGCGCTCCTGCAGAAAGGATAGGTGTTCCCTCATCTACCGTCCCTTGCAGTTGTTTCTCTATATACCATTTCTGTGCATTCGTTACGATTTGGATAGAAGGGTCATCTTGCACTAATGCAAAGTAACTGTGAATGTCGGCTGTTGTGGTCCCAACTGCTGTACGAACATAGTTTACCGTTCCTTCATGTGCTTCTCTTACCGCTTCTAGGATGGCTGTATCAGCTTCCACATCTTTTACATTCCTTAATGTTGAAGCAGAATCTGTCACTTTCCAATCACCTTTCACTTTAGAAAGCGTCAAGTCCATGATTCCTAAATTGTTGCCCCAGTTGCCAGGCATCACGACAGGCACACCATTAATGGTTCCTTTTTCAGTGTCCACACCAGGAAGGTCCTTAAAGTCTCCAGGGAATTTAAGATGATTGTGACCTGTGATTATGGCATCAATACCCTCCACCTTCGTCAAATCATAGGTAGCATTCTCTTCCATTTCTACATACTCTGTATCACCAATCCCAGAGTGTGCCAAAACGATAATGATGTCAGCTCCTGCTTTTTCCATTTTAGGAATGACTGCTTCTACAGACTGAACGATATCTTTTGTTACAATTTTTCCATCAAGATGTGCTTTGTCCCATTGCGTGATTTGTGGAGTCACCACACCCGTCACACCAACACGAAGAACTTTATTTCTTCCTTTATTATCAGTGAATTTTTTCTTAATGATTTCATATGGCTTTACATAATACTCGCTGTTATCCGCCCCATCATCATAGAATACATTCGCGCTCACATATGGAAATGGAGCTCCTTCCAATACCGTATCAAGAAAATCCATACCGTAGTTAAATTCATGGTTTCCAAGAGTGGCCGCATCGTAAGCTAGTAATTCCATAGCTTGAAATACTGGATGAACCTCACCTTTTTCTAGAACATCCACCTTAGCTTTATAGTCCCCTAAAGGATTCCCTTGAATTAAATCACCGTTATCAAAAAGCATGGTGTTCGCCGCTTCCGCACGCGCCTGCTTAATTAATGTAGCTGTTTTCGCAAGTCCAAAGTCTTGGACTTCCGCGTCCTTATAATAGTCATAATTGTATAAATGTGTGTGGATATCTGTTGTCCCCATCACTCTTAGTTCCACATCATGTTCCCCGGTTTTTGGTCCTTTAGGTGCAGCCTCCACCGAATTGAACATAGATGGTGTTGCAAGCAATGATACAGCCATCGTTGCAGCCAACACTTTTTTCCCTAGTTGTCGGAAAGCTTGTTTCAAGCCAAACAGCTCCTTTTTGAAATTTAGTGGTCATACTCTTCTAATTATAAGGAGAATTGTTAGTTTAGAAATAATCTGAAAGGACTGAATTTGACAATTTACAACAAAAACATTACAAGGAATTGGGTATTTATACTTGTTTTGTAAAACTACCTAATTAAACCAGGAGGCTTACGCGAATTTCTATAGGTATATAGTAAGTAGAAAGATACTCATATTAGGTTATTGTAACTATTTTAAAGGTTATTGTGACTTTTTCAGAGGTTATTATGACTTTTTCAGAGGTTATTATGACTTTTTCAGAGGTTATTATGACTTTTTCATTGATGATTGTGAGTTTTCCCATCGTCACTAACACACCTCCATAAAGACATAGAAAAAACCGCTCAGCGCACTCACACGCTAAGCGGTCCTCATCAAACTTCTATCGAATCTCTACTCGACCCTTTTCCCCAACTCTTACACTACCATCCTTAATCTCAACCGCTTCTCCAGCAGGCAAGTTTGTAAAGATGATTGGTGTGATGATGGATGTCGCTTCTTCTGACACAATGCGAAGGTTTACGTTTAGTAACGCTTGTCCTTGCTCTACTGTGTCGCCTTGTTCTACTAAACTTTCAAAGCCTTTTCCTTTTAGGTTAACTGTGTCGATTCCCACATGCACAAGGACTTCGCGGCCATCAGCCGTTTCAATGCCAATTGCGTGTTTTGTCGGGAACAGGTTCACAATTTTCCCTGCAACAGGTGATACTACTTTACCGTCCGTTGGTTCAATGGCAAAACCGTCACCCATCATTTTTTGAGAGAAAATTTTATCTGGTACTTCAGAAATAGGTAGTAGTTTACCAGTCATCGGCATTACTACGTTAAACTCAGCTGAAGTGGAAGTAGCAACTGCCCCAGCATCCGCAGATTCCTTTTCAGTCGTTGTCGCCACTTCTTGCTTCACTGGCGTTTTTCCACTTAAGATATCTTGAATTTGACCTTTAATTGTTTCAGAACGAGGTCCGAAAATCGCTTGAATATTGCGGTCGATTTGCATAACGCCCGCTGCACCTAATTTTTTCAGGCGCTCTTTATCCACTTGTTCCACGTCTTTTACACTTACTCGAAGACGAGTGATACAAGCGTCTAGATTTGTAAGGTTTTCTCTTCCACCAAGTGCTTCTAATACTCCGAATGGCAGTTCATCAACAGAACCGGAACCAGCTTCAGCTTCCTCCGTTTTTTCCTCACGACCTGGAGTCATTAAGTTAAACTTCTTGATCGCAAAACGGAATCCAAAGTAATAGATAACCGAGAATACTAGACCAACAGGAATTACCAACCACCATGCTGTCGCATTTGGAAGAATACCAAATAGAATGTAGTCAATGACACCACCGGAGAATGTCATCCCGATTTTCACATCTAAAATATGCATGACCATGAAGGAAAGACCTGCAAACACTGCGTGAATTGCGAATAATACTGGTGCTACGAATAAGAAACTGAACTCAAGTGGTTCTGTGATACCTGTTAAGAAAGATGTCAATGCCGCTGAACCCATGATACCAGCAACATATTTCTTGTTTTCAGGACGTGCACAGTGATAGATTGCTAGAGCTGCTGCTGGAAGACCAAACATCATGAACGGGAACTTACCTGTCATGAACGTTCCAGCCGTAAGCTCAGCACCGTCTTTTACCTGCTCCATGAAAATACGTTGGTCACCACGAACCAATTCTCCTGCCGCATTTGTATAAGAACCAAATTCAAACCAGAATGGAGAATAGAAAATATGATGCAAGCCAAATGGAATCAATCCACGTTCAATGACACCGAAAATAAATGCCGCCAACGTACGGTTTGACTCTGTCATAAAGTAAGAGAATGTATTTAATCCTTCTTGCGCGAACGGCCAGATGAAGTTCATAACCACCCCAAGTACAAGTGCGGAAGCTGCCGTCACAATTGGAACGAAACGCTTACCAGCAAAGAATCCTAAGTATGATGGCAATTCAATATTGTAAAATTTATTATACATATAGGCACCGAGCACCCCGGCTATAATACCACCGAATACCCCGGTTTGTAGCGTTGGAATTCCTAAAACATTCGCAAGTGCAGGGTCACTTCCAACCTGATCAGCGGTAACTCCACTGATTACACTCATCGTAACGTTCATAATTAAGTAACCGATCATTGCTGCAAGACCGGCAACCCCGTCTCCTCCGGCAAGCCCGATGGCTACCCCAATTGCAAAGAGTAGTGGCAGGTTGGAGAATACGATGCTTCCCGCCTGTTCCATGATTTGTGCCAATAGCACGATTGAATCTGCCTCTAGAAAGCCGAGGCGGCTAGTTAAGTTCGGGTTTTGCATGGCATTACCGAATGCAAGCAGGATTCCTGCTGCCGGAAGCAATGCGACAGGAAGCATGAGGGCTTTCCCGATACGTTGCAGTAAACCGAATGATTTCTTAAACATATGTGTTCCTCCTAAAATATTTGTTTATACAGTTATTGAACGGAAGCAAAACAAAAAGGCATGAGTGAAAAGAAAAGGTACACGAAGGAGAGGTAGATAGACTTCTACCGTGTTTCTTCGTTTACGCTTTCTTCCGCTCATGCCTGCATGACCAGTAACACGTGAAAAAAGTGTTTTGGATATTTATTGTTTTGCAAGCCTTTGCAAATGTAGGGTCAGGTATACTGCCTCAGCATCTGGGACTGGCTTGTGTAAGTTCTGCTGCATAATCTTAATCAATTTCCATGCTAGATTGTAGCACACAGGATATTCAGCTTGCAACACTTTTGCGAGCGCTTCCTGATTTTCTGGACGGTTCTCGTCTTTTTGCACCCTTTCAATCGACGCGTGAAAATGACGAATGAGCCGAAGATAGTTTACATCTGTCCGGTCAACGGAAATTTTCAGAGATTCCTCTATCACATCCACCATTCTGCTGATCAGCTGGGTATGTTTGTTGACCTCAGATAATTCGCGATTTGTTAACGCGCTATGGATGTGTAGGGTAATGAAACCTACTTCTCCCACTGGAACCGAAATCCCAATCTTTTCATTCAACCATTCCACAATTTCAAGTGCCACTGTATATTCTTTAGGGTAGGCGAGTTCCGTCTCCGTCAGGAAGGGATTTTTTATATCCAACCCTTGCTGAATTCTTTTCACGGCAAAATAAAGATGGTCCGTCAATCCAACATGGATATGTTCATTTAACCGAACCTCAAACCGTTTTTCAATCCGCTCTATACATTCATTCATCAAACCGATGAATGACTCATCGACATAACTAAGTAACTGTTTATATTGTTGCTGTTCTTCCTGATCGCGAAGTACAAAGAATTTTTCTGCGCTTTCTACGGAAATATCTTCTCCGGTACGTTTCCCAAAGCCGATTCCTTTACCTGTCAGGATTACTTCATTGTACTCCGGGTGGGCAGCAATCAACACATTATTATTCAAGACTTTCTTTACACGCATGACCATTCCTCCGGTGTATCTAAAACTGCAATATATACTAAAGTACGCTACGTGGGAGGCAGAGTCAAGCGAGCAATATTTCCAAATGATTCTTTCCTGATAAAACTGATCTAAATCCCGTTTTCCAACGTTAGGAAAGTAGGAAAGCCTTATTTCTTCTTTTAAATAGATAATTAAAGATATAATAAAGATAATCACATAAAAAAGGAGAAAACCTATGCAGAACAAGGACTCTCTTCTGTATGAGCGGATTAGGCAAAAAGATAAGTCCGCTTTGGAAGAACTGTACGACAGGTACGAAAAGATTTTGTATTCTTTTTTATTGAAAATAACGAATAATCATGACATTGCAGAAGAAGCAATGCAGGATGTCTTTATCAAGATTTGGCAGGGAACAGGAATCTACGATGAGTCAAAAGGTAAGTTCCGATCATGGCTGTTCACCATCGCCCGTAATAAAGCCTTGGATATTATTCGCAAGCAACAGAAGACACAAAGCGCCCCGATAGAAGATGTGGAACCATTCTTGCAATCTACCGACTCCACCGAAAAAGAGACAGAGTGGAAAGAAGAGCAAACAGTCATCAGAGAGGCAGTCTCCACTTTATCAGATGACCAAAGGAAGATGGTTCATTATATGTATTTCAAGGGGTATACCCAGCAAAAAATAGCCGAGTTGACCGGCATACCGCTTGGTACTGTTAAAGGAAGGATACGGCTGGCGCTTAAGAAACTGAAACCGTTACTTGCAGATAGGAGGGGGAGTATATGAGTCAGAAATGTGAGTTAGTGTTGGACTATTTCAATGGCCACCTAACACAAACAGAGAGAGAAGAATTTGAACAGCACTTAGCCACCTGTCCCGAATGTCAGGAAGAATTAATGGAACTTCAAGATCTGTTAGGAGATGTTGCCCTTGTGTCAGAGCAGGCCTCACCCCCACCGGAAATGAAGAAGCGCATTTTAGATAATGTATTCGCTGAAGATGTGAAACCAGAAAAAGCTACTGTAACACCTATTTCTTCTAAAAAGGAAGTTGAAACACCGGTTAGTAAAAATACAGCTTCGGGGAAACCTTGGCTTACTACATTGCTGGCCGCATCGCTATTGCTTTCACTGGTCGGAAACGGCTATTTGATGATGCAAAACGGTGAAGGCAGAGACTTGGCTGCTGAAGAACTGAAACAACCTGATAGCGTAGTTACATTGCAGCCATCAGCTGCTGCTGGCAGCGGGTTTGCAGCAATTTTCCAACAGGATCAGGCACTATCTGTCATGATTCAGACACAGGATTTACCTGAACTCACCGGGAACGAAGTGTATCAGGTGTGGCTCTTGAAGGACGGCGCACCAATACCTGCAGGAGACTTCACCCTAGATGATCAAGGAAAAGGGTATGTGTTCCATAACATTGGAGAGACGACAACGGAAGATTGGGATACCATCGCGATAACATTGGAACCTCAAAGTGGGAATGAATTACCTGAAGGGGAGATTCATCTTTCGGCGGGGTTGTGATTGATGAAGACTTCTGTCTCCAGATAATCTTAGCACTGACGTCTTCATGACCTTGATGAAGACATCTATCACCTAAAAATCTTTGAATTCCGGTCTTCAAAAGAACTATGAAGAATTCTGTTACCGAAAAACAGAGGTGGCCAGGACCTCATAACGTTTATGAAGACTCCTGGCCCCAAAAAGTTTAGGAACTCAAGTCTTCATTGGTCAAGATCACAAAGAAAAGCTCGGAGCGCCCCGAGCTTTTCTTTTGTTTATTCGTCGCTTTCCTCACCTTGTCTTGTAGTCTGGAAAGGTAGCGTTTCCCAAAAGCTTGTATCAACAGTATTAATCGATCCATCAGCAATGGCTTGAACTGTTGAATCAAGCGTATTCACCGTCTGCTTGATCAAGTATCCATTACTCTTCTGACCAAGAATAGCGGATGGATTTGTATGGTCTGACATTCCGCGCATTTCAAACAATAATGTCGCGATATCATATCTCGATGCAATTCCATTTCGGCCAATGTTGTCTGTATTCCCACCATTGTACTTGCCAAGATGCCCCCAGCCTTTTGACTCAATTTCATGGAACACAACTGCCCCTAATTGCTTGGACTGCTCCACTACAGCAGGATCAACATTAGGACTTGTCGGATGTAAAATAGACCCGGAAACAAGTTTCCCATCACGTTCACTCTGAGTTCCTTGATGATGTAAATCAATCAAGTAATCAATGTCATACTTCTCCAACACATTTGTATGAAGAGCGGCCGCTTCAGGTTGCATCGCTTCTACCGCTTTATCATGCTCACGATTTAAATCAAAGTTATTAGCATTTGCTCTCGTCAAATGACGGTCTCCGTCTGCAATGTAATCATCTGTTGAAAAATTCACATCTCCCATTGCGCCGTCTGCATTCAACATTGGTATCACAAGGATATTGACATGATCCAATACCGATTGATTTTTCCCGGTTCCAAGATGTTTAATAAATTCCATCGCACCCTCTGTTGTCAATTGCTCATTTCCATGTTGCTGAGTCAAAAAAAGAATCGTTGGGTTGTCCTCGTTCTTAATATATTTGGCCATGTAAATATCACGACCTTTTACTGTTTCTCCAATAACCTCAAGCTCCATCGCCTGTTGATTTGCTTCTTGTTTTAGTAAGTATTCTACTAACTCATCATATGTAGTAAGGATGGAGGTTTGGATAGATTCATTGCCATTATAGTTGGGACCATTTCCAACCGCACTTGTTGGAAGCGTTCCTGTTGTTAACGTACCAATTGTCATAACCCCTGTTAAAGATAACGCTAATACTGTTTTACTGATCTTTTTCATAATTTCCTCCTCATTTCATATATTTAGTGACCCTACATATTTCATACTAGAGTTTATTGAATAATCTGTAAATGAGGAAAAACTCCTTTCTTTCTACACGTTCAGACAATTTATAGATGGAAAGAACTAGACAGATAGACTTATGTAACCTTTTTTTATAAAAAAAAACGCATGGACCAAGTATCCAAGCGTTTACCCTCACTAATTTATTAAACTCTCCATATCACTTTGCTTTTCAAAAGCCTCTCTATCCAAACGCTTCAAAATCTCCACCCAAAAGTCTTCTTTTATTCCATTTCTACTGAGCGAATCTCTCTCTTCTGTCGTCTCCATAGAAGTATCTGTAATCACAAATCCCCGCACATGTTTTCCTAAGGTTTTGAGACAACGTTCATTGAATGCGACTAGAAACTCTACTTTTTCAAGAAACTCATTGTTCAGTTTTATCTTCGTTTGATCTGTCCCTTGAATTTCTGCTATCTTACGGTTAAAGACTGCTTCTGTTACAAAAGCCGCCTCTACGATGGAGTATCCATTATTTTCGTAGCGATCAAGGTTCATAGCCAAGCGATTATAGTCTTCATAATAGTTTATAAGAATATAACTGTCTTCACGAATAAGTTCTACCTGCGTTTCTGTCAGTGTTCTTGTTTGGATTATTTGCTGAAGGACTTCTTGTTTCCTTTGAAAACTTCCTATCAGCCGGGAAGTATCATTCATTAATGACTCAGAATGATACTGCGCATAACCTCGGGTTTCTTTAAATAAAGTAAAAGTAAAAAGGGAAAACACTAAGCCAATTGCTATCGCCCCTGCTATAAGCCACTTTCTCTGTTTGGCCATATTTATTACCCCCGTATCTTAACTTCCTCCAATAAATTCCCCAACATGTTTACTCATCTCTTCCGCATTTGTCCAGTGTAAATAATGATGGCCATCTAGAGGAACAATTTTATTTTTTTCTACATTCTCTAATTGTTTTTCATAAAAAGTCATTGTAGACCTTCCAGCAGGGTTTACCTTTTCGTCCTTCGGTGTAAAAATCATTACTGGTATATCGGTCGGTAACGTCATGTTAATCGTTTTTTCGATATTATTACTAATCTCATTTGCTTCCATGATGATATTTTTATTGTAGCCATTCCAGACAGTTAAAGTCTTCGTTAGTTCAAGATTTTCAGCAGAGTATGTCCCTTGTTCTGCCAATGGTAAAAAATCCTCCTCATTCCCCGCAACCACAATCCTTGCAATACCACTCGGAGCTACGGCCCTAAGGAAACCAGGCATAGTCGGAACAGGTACATCAAAATATTCAACGGCAGCCGGAAGTGTTGGATCAATTCCAACAATGGCCTTTACTTCCTCAGGATATGTATGGGCATAGTACGTACTATAGATTCCCCCAATAGAATGCGGCATCAAAATATAAGGGCCTTCAATTTCCGCTTCCTGCAACGCTGCCCTTACTTCTTCGACCACATTTTCTACCGTTCTATCCTTATCTGTCTTCTCGCTCCATCCATAACCAAATGGTTCTACGACTACCACTCTGTTACTCTTGCTTAATTCATTCATAAGCGGTTCAAAATCCAACACTGGAGCTGATGTACCCAATCCAGGAAGTAGAATGATAGTATTCGGACCCTTACCTTCAGCATGAACATGCATTTTGTTACCATCCACGTCCACCAATTGCCCAGTGGCTTCGAATTTGTTTTTCTCGAATAAAACCATTACTTGATGAAACACCACCCAGAGTGCAACCATACTAATTAAGCCTATTGATATATACTTAAATGCTTTGCGAAAACTGAATCTCTTTTTAGTGTTCATCTTTTCCTCAACTTTCTTTTATGAAAATTATATTCATTACCTATACGAAATGCACACTAATTTAGTTCCACAGTTTTTCCATTTATTTTTCCCAAAGCAACCTATCAAACGCATAGCTTAAACTAATACCAATTACTCTGTTCTCAGAATGATTAATTGACAGGTGGAGATTGTTAGAATGATCCACATACCCAATGACAGAGATACTTTGCTGTGAATCATTGTATGTATAAAAGTGGTCTCCATACTCCAAGATAACTTTCTCCATGGAGTCCCCTAACTCAACTCTGTTCTCAGCTGAGGAAGGATGGTTACTTATTCTACCTATAGATAAAATTTCATTGGTCTCTCTATCTACCCCCAACAAAAGTCCATTAATCCAATATTGATCATATTTCCTGCCTTGTGCAGAATAATGCTGATTATCTGGGTCCGGTTTTGCTCTGCCATATTTCTGCTGAAATGTTTCATTGGAAATATCCATACCCAATTCAATCCCATCGATAGTTTCACCTGATAGATTGGTTGATTCTACCTCTCTCATGTATTCATTGATTTCTTTCGATGTATTACATGCTGATGTAAAAAGAATAATGAATAAAACATAAATTATGTAAATTTTTCTATACCTTATCACTGGTTCATCACCTAATGTACGCTAAGATTTTTTGTACTGTCTCCCGTGATCTCTACATAATAAATACTTTCCAAATTAGAAAGCATGGTGGTAACCGGGGAACTCAACGTTACTTTTTCCGTTTGATGCTCTCCTGTAAAGACCGTTATTACAAAAGTAACCTCTTTGTCCGGGAGAAAATTTACATGATTAAAGTCCAGCGTGAACATATCCCCCTTCTTTATCTTGGAATTATCAGCATATTGACCACCACCACTTCCCCCTCTGTGTGTTCCATCTTGGGAATAGCTGACCTCATATCCGTAGACATCAACTTCGGTGTTATTGATAAGAGCCAAATGAAAAGTTCCTTCTGCTGGAATATCCGCCCTAGAGTATTGGTTACATCCAGATAAAATTAACAACATAACTGTGGTAATCAATGATACTTTTTTCAATTTCTCATCCCCCTTCGCACCCGTTATCTTTACATTAATTAACAGTATATTACCAGATTATTTATTGATTATCAATAAATTTATTTTGTTTTAAAACAAAAAGAAACTTATCTCTTGGTGTGAGACAAGTTCCTTTAACACAATATTTATTCGCTCTCAAATTCTAATCCATCCATAATCTCTACCGCTTTTATTACTGTCCATTGTTCTATCGGTAAATCAGGATTTTTCTTTAAATACTCCTGCATTATTTGATAGCCCATTCTATAGTTGGACCAACTAGGAAGCTCTTTGGAAATGCTACCATTGTTGAGCACACTGTAATCCTCCTCACTAATGGAGTATTTGTTCTCATCCATGTAGCTCCAGACTCTATCTCTTTCATCATTACTTAATGGCTCTATCCAATGAACTTCGTAATCGGGATAGAGAATTTTGGTGAATGTTTCCGCTTTCCCTTCCATAACAACTTTTTCTAAAAGATGAGCCGTGCGTGTGTTATAATCAGAGATTTCCATGTACACTAAGTGATGATATTCATGGGCAATAAGCTCTTTGATGCTTTTTTCTGTCATATTATATGGATCCAGCATGAGAATCATCGCATTCTTCTCCGCAAATCCTGTAACCCCATGAAACTCTTTTGTATCCACGTCCGAATTAAACGGGGCCAGATATATCTTATAATTCCCACCAGAAAGAAGGGAGGTTGAATTAGTCAAAGCTTCTTTAATAATTTCTACAATTTCTTTATGACGTTCATCCAATTTTACAATATAATCTTTTAATTTGTTTCTATTATAAGGTGGCTTAAAGTATATGCTATTCTGGTAACCATAATCATATCCCAATACTTCATTACTCAAAGGGTTTCCAACAACCTTCTGGAAATTGTCACTCCTTGCTTCAGCTGAGCTATATTCCTCGTTCAAATACTCAACATAATATCCATACCACGGATGAATTTCAAATTCCTGTCCATTGACTGAAAAAGTATCCACACTATTATTTTTCAGAACTAGTTCTTTTTCCTTCTCTACTGTCACCTCTTTTGTTCCACTCTCACATCCAGCTAGAATCAACAAACTTATTAAAAGAAAAATCCTCATTTACTCCCCCTGTTCTCCCCTTATTAGAATTAGAGCTCCAAGACCATCAATTCCTCGTCAAAATAGGTGTCATCAATTTTCAATCCATTTCTATCTATTCCATAAGTCACAAACCCCAGGGATTCATATAGACGTTTTGCAGGTTCATTGCTTGCTGTCACTGTCAGATAGACTTGTTCAATTTCCTTTAATTCTTTCGCTTTGTTTATAGCTACGTTCATGAGTGCTTTTCCAACGCCTAATTTTCGTTGATTAGGCATGACATACATTGCTACTATGGTAGCTCGATGCTTAATTTTCTTTTTGGTTTCACAAAGTAGGGTTACCGTACCGACCAAATTTTCTCCCTTAAAAGCTCCAAAGGTGTAGGTGTGGTCATTGCTAAATCTATTTCTGTATTTTTCAACAGTAAAATCTACTTCGTCTTCGTAACTGGAGCTGAATGCTTCCGGTTTATTTTTCAATGCCTCCAACCTAATGGTTCTATAACTTTCTGCATCAGTTGGAGTTAAATGTCTTATTATCATAGGTGTTCTCCCCTTTGCTTTTTAAGGGCTCTACTGTATTAGTTCCCCACTGCATCGCTTTCTTCAATTACTATTTTTAGTAATATTACCATGTCGTCCTCTTTTATTATTCTGTTAATGGATTCTTCATTTTGAAAATCAATACTTGAAATCGAGTCTTTTTCCGTCTGTCTATAAGCAGCAAGAATGATGGGTTCTCCTATCTTTAATGCAACTTTGTCTTCTCCAATGGCATTTTCCCAAGAACTCATACTATTAGTACTCTTTTCTTTTTCAATAATAGAAGGATGCGTACTTACACCAGGTGCATATAAAAATACTAGTGTATCTTCATCATAAGGATTTATCATCCCAAAACCTAGACTTCCCTCTTCCAAATTATTGGGGCTATTACCGTAGGATAACTGTGTTATTGGCTCAGAATCTTTGACCCCGTCTATGTATCTCTCTACCCATATATTTACCCATCTTTTATCTGCATCCGGGAGGTGAAAATCGAAATCTGAGATGTAACCTAGGTTTAGATTCTCGAAGGTTTGATGGTAGTCTGAATCTGTATTCAGTGCAATGGTAGGGTCTTTTTGATCTTCGAATTGAGAGCATCCTGAGATGAAGAGGATGGTGGCGAACATGATACTAAAAGACAGGAAGTATCTCCGCGAATTAACCAATCTCATATTAGTCTTGAAATTCATAAATGACCCTCCTTCTTTACTTTAAGTTACTTATCTTTATCCATCTTCTTTATGATAATGTCTAGTTTTTGTTCAATATTATTTAATCTTTGATTCTTATAAGATGCATTAATAAGCAGTCTTCTGATAAATAGAGTAAAAGAAATACTCCCTATTATTATCAGTCCAACAACAACAAATTGAAAAATAGCATCACCCATTTAGATTCCCCTCCTTCTCTTACCGTTTTCCCTTTCTTTGCAGCTTTTCTGGTGTAAAGAAGCCCTCTCTCTTACCGTTTTCCCTTTCTTTGCAGCTTTTCGGGCGTAGAGAAGCCCTCTCTCTTACCGTTTTCCCTTCATTGCAGCTTTTCTGGTGTAGAGAAGCCCTCTCTTACCGTTTTCCCTTTCTTTGCAACATTTTGGGAGTTGAGAAACACTCTTCGCTTCTATATCAACTCAAATCGGTCTAAAATCACAGCCGGCACATTCAACTCAGCTCAGCCCTAATCCACCGCTCCAAATCCACTCAATTCCAAAATCTCATCCGCTCTCATCTCGGTCCATTCCCCTAGAGTAAGTTCTGGATTCTCCATCAAGAAATCTTCCATAATCCGATAGCCTATTCTGTAGTTAGACCATTTAGGAATGCCAGATGATGGCTGTCCCATATGTAGCACCGTCACATCTTCCATTTCATAGGAACCCTTATTTTCTTCAATGAAACTCCAAACTTTTTCCGTCGCTTCAGGACTTAGAGGTTCAATCCATGCTACATCATAGTCCGGATACACCAGTTTTCCAAAAGTGTCCGCCTTCCCCTCCATGATTACCCGGTCTAAGAGATGTTGTTTACGATAGGACCAGTCGGAAACTTCCATGGTTACTACATGGTGGAATTCATGCGCAATAGTTTGTTTAATGCTTTTTTCCGTGTACTTTCGCGGATCGATTTGCAGAACCATGACATCTTTATCCGCAGCAAACGCCACAACCCCACCCATTTCTAAGTAATTAAAATCCGGACTGTGTGGCTGAAGATAGATTCTGACCTTTTCGCTTCCTGTCAGTAAAGCGGTGGAGTCCTCTAACCCCTCTTTTATAAATCTACTAATCTCCTCATACTGATCATCCAGCTGTACAATCATTTGTCTAAGGATATCCGTATTGACTGGTGGAGCGTAGAAGGGATCATCCCTGGAGGAATATTCATACCCATAAATTTCTTTACTAAATGGCTTCACAACGTGTGTTGAAAACAGTTCCTCCCGATCACCTTTCGTCGCTTCAAGCTCTTCCATAAAGTCTATATAAGGTTGATGATAAGGAATAATTTCAAACGTTTGCCCATTAGTGGTGTATGTTTCCGAGGTTCCATGTTCTAGTATCACTTTTTCCTGAACATCTTTCACAACGGCTGCTGTTGCATTTTCACTCACGTACAAATCTTCAAATACTAGATCCGTATTAATCTCACCAAACTTAATCTTTATATTTTGGTTCTCTGTCATATAATGAAGCGCCTTGCTGTCTCCACTTCTTTTTTCAAAAATAAGGCTGGCAAGTTCATAATTGTACCAAGGTTTTTCCGTACCGAAGTTTCGTGGACCTTCATTAATAGCATTGATAATTTCTTCAATTCGTTCCTTGTCATCAATGACAGTCACACCCTGATTTGGCATTCTAATTGTTAGTTTAGTATAGTCCTCATCCATAACTTTATGGTGATGAAACCAGAGGACGAAAAGTATTGGTACGATTATTACTATTAATATTTTGCTGACTATTGTTTTCAATTAATATGTAATGCCTCCTTACTATTAACTGTTTATTCACTTTCGTCTATATACGATTTACAGATGAAAAAGTTTCCAATCTTTTTGTAAAAAATAAAAGACGCAGAAGATTTTACCTTCTGCGTCTTTTTAAAATAACCTTTTTACTTACACCCTCAACATCCCACGGAATCCCCGTGCACCATAATAAGAGTCCGCTCCATTATGGTACAAGAAGACGTGATTAAAGCGACGGTCACAGAACAGTGCACCGCCAAGCTTTCTAATTTCATCCGGTGTTTGCACCCAGCTGGAAGTTTTTAGATCGAATTCTCCAAGTTTTTGTAACTCGCGATATTGCTCTTCTGTCAACATTTCAATGCCCATTTCAATTGCCATATCTATGGCACTATTTTCAGGCTTAAACTTTTTTCTTGCCTCTAGTGCCGCACGATCATAACACACACTTCTTCGTCCTTTAGGACTCTCCTTAGAGCAATCGCAAAATATAAACTCATCCTTTTCCTTATCATAACCAATGACGTCTGGTTCCCCTTCGGTACGCTCCATTTCAGAGAGTGACCAAAGTTTTTCTGGGCTATTTTCTAACTTTTCCTGAACTTTATCCCATTCAATTTCTTCATGGCGTTGAATGTTTTTGTCAAACCGCTTCTTTAATAAGGAAATCAGTTCTTCTGTTTGTTCGAATGATAGATTCTTTTCACTAGTAGAAGTATTTGTCATATGAGTTCACTCCTGTGTCAATTATTTAAGCAGAACCTTTGCTCTTAGCACATCCAAGTTTATTATATCGTTTGTCTCGTTATTAAAAGTGGTATAAATGTACTATATTAAATAGTATAGGAGATATCTATGAAAATAAACAAACAACAGCTATTCGAAATTATCACTGCCAAAGATCAATCTGCCTTTGAAGTATTTTATGACCAATATGAGGTATTTCTCTATCAAACGGTTCGTTGCCAAGTCTCTTCAGCCGAAGAAGCGGAACGCATTCTTAAAGATGCCCTCAAATCCATATGGAATAACCCTTCTTTACTTCACACATTTGAAGAAAGTAGACTCTCCTCCCTGCTGGCAAAATTAATCTTTTCCATACTATTAAATCCTTTAAAAAAATTGTCTTGAATCGTTAGAGTTTGTTAAAATATTTTTCTTTAAATTTCAGACTCAGCTCGCTCCACACATCAAATTTATTCCCATCGAGATCTTCAAATACAAAATTTCTTCCCATGTGACCTCTATTTTCTATCTCGCCTACTTTGATTCCTTGCTTAACGAAATCATGGTGCATATTCTCTAATGCGCTTAGACCATCTACTTCAAATGTTAAAGAGAAGCGCACCTTTCCACTTGCATCTATAAAATTCGAGGTTTGACCTTCTTTTGCTTTTACCAGAAACAGACTTTGCTCTGCGAGGTTAATAATTGCTTTGTCTTCATCTTGGTAGTTCATTTCCGCTCCCAACTTACTTACATACCAATCAGCAGAAGCTTTTACATCTGCAACCGGAATATATGTCGTCCCTACTCTCCATAATTTCTCGGTCATTTGACTTCCTCCTTTATTCAACCGTATCTAATAATTCCACTACTAAGTTATTGGGGTCGTCCCAAGACTTGAATATCTCAATATGCCATTTGTCTTTACGTCTTATGTACCCTTGCTCTGCTGCCCAGCTATGTAATTCTTCATATGCATTAAAAATTCCAGTGTTTGCCCCATCATATTTTGCTGCTGCATATCTTTGTGCAGGAACAGTCAGCGTGACCATTCCCTCAGGGGTTTCTTCAAATTCCTCCACTTCGACTGCCACCCAGTATCCATCTTCCTCTTCTGACTTGGTGTCTACAATGAAAGCTCCAAACTGAATATCTCTATTTTTCACGTTATTAATTTCAGACAAGCGTGATTCTAGTAGCTTTGAAGCTTTAGGTATTTCCACAGCATACTCTTCCGCTGCACATAATACACGATAACCTGTTAAATTGAGTACTTCCATATTTTTCACAACTGGTTCTATAGATTTTTTGACTTTCATTACAACCCACTCCTTACACACTCTATATTTCTGATTATTTCAAATACTAACTGTAAATACAATCCATTTTCGCATTTTGTTACAAAACCTTGCAGATTCTTAGGAGTTTCCACTATTAAGTTATTATCCTGTTATGACGGGTAAACAAATACGGAACCTACTTTTGAAAGGAGTTTTTAATTATGTTAAGTAATGAACAACACCAAAAATGTTTAGAGGAGTGCCTTGCTTGTATGGAGGCGTGTAACACCTGCTTTGATGCATGTTTGAATGAGAAAGATGTGAACATGATGGCCGCATGTATTCGACTTGATAGAGAATGTTCGGATATTTGTGCACTTGCAGCGAGAGCAATTCAATCCAACAGTCCTTTTATGGAACAGATTTGCAGCCTGTGTGCAGAAATATGCGAGGCATGTGCGGATGAGTGCAGCAAGCATAGTCATGATCACTGCCAAAGATGTGCCGAAGCGTGCAGACGTTGTGCTGCTGCTTGCAGGGAAATGCTTAGCCACTAATATACAATTTCTAAACGCGTCATGTTGATGGCGCGTTTTTTAGTTTTTCTGCATACTTTCTCTATAGTTTCTTGATAAACTGAAGGTACATACATTTTAAGATATAGGTGAACTATAATGAAATTCTCTACTAAACTAGGTTTATGGTTTTTTATATGTCTACTCATTATTGAATCCGTATCCATGTTGGTTTTGCATCGTCATGTGGTAGATTCGCTAGTAAAAGAGGAATTGGATTCATTGTTGGCTAGGGGAAACAGCCACCGGGATGTTTTGGAAACCTCCTTTACCCCTGAAACACTCCAACATATTGTATTGATGGAGTCTAACACGGATACAGAAGTCGTTATATTAGATGGGGACGCCTCTCTAATTGACTCATCTGTTCAAAAAAGAAACTTGCCACATTACATAAATCAATCGGCTTCACCGACTCGAGATGGCGTGGTCCAAGACGACTGGAAACAAGAACGATTTATTGCAACTGTATCCCCTTTTCGTTCAGAAAACGGTTCTACAGGTTATGTCTATATGCTGAAAAGTACCGACTCTCTACAGAAGGTTATACAGCAATTGAATCATCACTTCGCCATAGCGGTTGTTATTATCATGTTCTTTTTACTCATTACAAATATTTTCCTCATTAAATTGCTGACCAAGCCACTAATCAGAATGAAAGATGCTACGCAAAAGATTAGCGATGGTGACTTTTCAGTGAAATTACCTGTAAAAACAAAAGATGAGCTTGGAGAATTGGCCGAATCGATTCAATCATTGGCCAACAACTTGAATCATTTGCAGAAGGAGAGGAAAGAATTTCTCGCAAGCATTTCTCATGAACTACGAACTCCGTTAACATATATTAAAGGTTATGCCGATCTTGGAAGAAAACCGAATCTTGAGGAATCAGCCAGGCTGGAATACCTTAATATTATCCATGAAGAATCCAACCGTGTTTCAAGTATGCTCGAAGATTTATTTGAACTGGCAAAAATGGATCAAAACGCTTTCTCGATCCAGCCACAAAGAATGGACATGGAAAAATTCATCTTGCCGATTTACGAAAAAGCACGGCCTGCCTTTGAAAATGCCGGAATTCACTTGATGTTTGAAACCAATCAAAACTTTGAAGCACTCATAGATCCCAGACGTTTTGAACAGATTGTCTTGAATGTGTTGGACAATGCGCTGAAATATTCATCAACAGGCTCCACCACTACGATTCAACTAAGTAAAAAAGGGAACGAATGCCTTCTAATTATAGATGACGAAGGAATAGGTATCCCAAAAGAAGATATCCCTTATATTCTTGATCGTTTTTACCGGGTGGAGAAATCGCGTTCTCGCTTGACAGGTGGTGTCGGACTTGGCTTAAGTATCGTGAATGAACTCGTGGAAGCTCATGGCGCAACCCTGTCTATTACTAGTAAACAACATGTAGGAACTGCCGTCACCATTGTATGGAAGGAGATCGAAGATGACAAGAATTCTACTGATTGATGATGAAAAAAGAATGCTTGACCTGCTAACACTTTACCTGACTCCTCATCATTATGAATGCATTCCCTATCAGTCAGGTAGAGATGCACTAACATTTTTAAAAAAGGAAGAAGTGGATGTTGTTTTATTAGATATCATGATGCCAGACATGGATGGGTGGGACAGCTTAATAAAAATTAGAGAATTTTCCAATGTCCCTGTCATCATGCTTACTGCCAGAAACGATAAAGATGATATTGTAAGGGGCCTTAAAGGTGGAGCAGATGACTATGTAGCAAAACCGTTTAATGAGGAAGAACTTATCGCAAGAATGGAAGCTGTGATGAGACGGACAAAAGTGGTAGAGGCCCCTGCTTTTTCACTGCGCTTTAATGGACTGCTTCTTAACACTACTTCTTTTCATGTAGAAAATAACGGAGAAAAGATTCCTGTTACACCAAAAGAGTTCGCTCTACTTGAAACATTCCTTTTAAACCAAGATAAAGTGTTTTCAAGAGAACATCTGATTATGTCCCTATGGGAGTTTGACGCTGAGACGGAGAGCCGAACCATTGACTCGCATATCCGAAACCTTCGAAGTAAGTTGCGTAACGCTGGGTTTGAAGTAGATAAGTACCTTGAGACCATTTGGGGAGTTGGGTATAGGTGGAGTGATAGGGGCTGAATGCATAAGATTGGTTGGTGGAAAAATGACGGCATCTATTAGATTAATTAAACAACATGCTACTATAGGGGATATCTTCGTTTGTAGTTTGCTTTATATTAGTTCAAACAAGGAATGATTTTGAGCCTCTTCACTCATGGAACAGAGCGTTTGCAGATGTTTCCCTATTTATGCTTGGTATCGTTTTGATAATGGGTCCACTATCGCATTTCTATAGTCCTTTGAAAAAGCAAATCAGCTTGAGAAGACCCCTTGGGATCTGGTCTGCTATCCATGCCTTGTTGCACACATTCATCATTCTGGATGGCTGGGTGGAATGGAATCTGGAGCGTTTATTCTTTATTTTCACCCCACCGGGACAGCCTTGGATACTGCACCCGGGCTTTGCCCTTGCCAATACAATTGGCATATTGGCTCTCATCTATTATTTAATACTCACAATTACTTCTAATGACTGGAGTATCAAACTTCTCGGAAAAAAATCATGGAAATACCTTCAGCAAAAAATTACTGCTTTATATACACTCGTTATGTTGCACACACTTTATTTTCTTTTTTTCCACGAACCTGAAAATGCTAATTGGTTTAAAGGACCATTTATTATTCTGTTAGTCTCCATTTTCATTATACGAGTCACTGCGTTCTTTAATATATCTAAAGAAAAAAGCTTGAAAAAGGTCGATTAATAAACCTCATTTCAAGCTTTTTCACTCCCTATTCTTCTTTGGACAACTCACTCTCTGTCACCCATTTATGGTTTGTCACTTCTTCTCCGCTGTCAGTGAGAGTAAAGTCCACCATATAAACCGTTGTTTCTTCAGCAGAGTCAATAGTTGCCGTAGCACCTTGCATGCCTTCCATATGGTCGGCATTCACTCCCACTTCATCGCCAACTTGATATGGCTCTTCTTTGGCATCTTTCACTTCCTCGTGGATAATCCACTTATGGTCTTCCACTCTGTCTCCGCCATCAGTCGGGTCATAAGAAATAGAATAAACAGTTGTTTCATAGGCTCCCACAATCGTCGCTTCGGCACCTTCCATACCTGGCATGTGCGCGTCAGTAATCGTAGCCGTGCTTCCTACTTCAAAAGTTGGATTTTCTTTTTCTTTTAAACCTTCAGGAACTTCACCTGAACCGGACATATCCATTTCGGAGTGATCACCGTGACCACCGTCGTGGGATTCTTCTTCTGCATTGTTAGCTTGATTATTATTTGGCGCTGCCTCTTCATTATCACCTGCTGCACAGCCGGATAGTGTGATGGCCGCTGCCATGGTTAGTGCTCCTAGTAGCTTTCTTTTTTTCATGCCATAACCTCCTTTGAGTTCTATGCAAGTAGTTTACCCAAAAAGTTTGCAGAAAATATGGAGCTAGCACATCCATTTGGAATCACTTAGTAAGAGCTTGATCAATAACCTTCCCATATTCATTTACTACAATTAGAGCACCGTTACTATTCAGATGAACACCATCAACAGTCAAATGCAGTCCTCTTTCTGCTGCCAATCGGTCTACTCGCTTTGGGCTTCTGTAAAAGAATACATCCTTCACTAATCTGCCTAGCCCAGTGCTGAGGTAATCTGTCGTATGTAAGGTATCTAAATGCTCAGTAAAAGCTTGGTGCAAATCAATGAATATAACATTCTTATGCTCTTGCGAAATTTCTTTTATAATCATAGAAAGATTGAGCAATCCTCTGTTGGAAGAGTTGATGTTTTCCCCGATCACAGCAGGTGACACAACCACAATTTTTTTTGATGATTGAGATACTAACTCTAGCACTTGTTCATAGAATTCCTGGAATTCTTCTGAATTTCTCGTGATTGGTTGAGCTTGTACTTTTAAAAGCTTAGAGTAAATATCATTGACTCCAATCCATAGGAAGGCAAGATCATAATCTTGATCTAATTTGTTCTTGCTCAGCCTTGTATGTAAACTTTTAACCGTTTCCCCGCCCTTTCCAAGGTTGACGAACCTTATGTCAGGGTATTTCTTTTTTAATATGTTAAAGAAGGAAACGCCAGGCCTCCCCTCTGTTAAGCTGTCACCAATGCATGCGATTTTCATAGAAGATACCTCCCCTTTTACAGTTGGTCTAGAATAGCAAATTTCAATACAGTCAACAGCACAAAAGCTGCCACTAGATTGCGCCAATTCACTACTATTCTACCATTTTTCGGCTGCACAATTCCCAAAGCTATAATATGCCAGAACCACTTGCTATCAGTCCATCTTTTCTTCTCTGGAATAATCCCAGCTTCTTGAGCCTCTCGCTTTCTGTTCTCGTTACGCGCCCAAAGGAGAATTATCACAATATCGAGTATGGAAGCCATGATGAGGATTGGTGCAGCAATATGGTTCGGCACATCCCATAACGGCTCTTTTTTCGCTTTCTCCTCGTTCTTTTTCTCTGTATGCGCCATGCCTTCTTCAAAAGACTGCACAATATCTTCCGTGCTACCTCCACCAGTAAGATCTGCCGAAGAAGAAAAAAAGATGAGCGCGACAATCAAGAATAAATATCCACCGAAAAAATAGAATAAAAACTTTTTAGAATTCAGCTTAGACTCCAACTACATCTCCTCTTTTCACCTGTTAGGATTTATCTTTATATCCTTATTTTACTAAAATATAGTTGGTAAGGTTGCTGGGAGATGTGTCGTATTTATGGAAATTTATAGTATGAATTTATTGGTCATTGTTATCCTTCCCGTACATATTATCCAATAATTTATATACACCTTGTGCCGCTTCCTCGGAAAGAGAATATATGATATGGGTGTCCTTCCTGTTCATAATTGTTCCTGAGGATTTGTGAATCCAAAGGTAGTATGAGTTCGCACCCAACCTCAATTTATAGTGAGGATCTGACATATCAGCTACACCAGGTTCTTTGTTTGCATTCAAGAATGCATCTTGAATAGTTTTTATATTCTCTTGGTTTGTTAGCGTCTTTTCCGAATCGACTTTGACTACCGAGAAGCTCTCCATCTCATAAATCACAACTTGGTCAATGACCTCTTCAGCTTCTTCTATATCCTCGTTCACAACATCCGTTTTCCGTTCCTCCATAGAACACGCAGCTAGCAGTAAAGTAAAAACAATGCAAATTCCTAATAAAGACGCACTTTTGTTCAAGACTAACACCCCCGTTCTAAATTTGCTTTAAATACCCAATCTGGATAAGGCAACACGAGTTTTGGAATATTGTCTTCATTAAAAAACTTTAGTATTTCCGACTCTCCATCCACCGCTTCCAAGGTACCTCTGACTATTTTGCATTCAAATATTGTTACTTGGTATTCCACTTGATCTCCATTTGCATAGGTGTGGCGAAAATCCTTCCCGCCAAAAACTCCCATTACGTGGGTAGGCTCTACCTCAAGCCCTGTCTCTTCCCATACTTCCCTCACTACTGCTTCATATGGTGACTCTCCAGGCTCAATGGCACCAGCCGGCAAACTCCAGTACTCACTGTTCCTAGGGTATTGAAACAATATTTCCGATTTTTCATTTTGGATGACTGCGGCAACACTCGGGAGAAGCAGAAGGTCGGTCCCCACTCTTTCACGCAACTTACGGTAATAAGCTGATATAGGCATTTGATTTCCACCTCTCCTTTATTTCACAATAGGGCGACTATGTTTTGTCAGAAGGTGATCAAGGAATACTTGGTGCTCGGGAAAAATATTTTCTGGTAAACTATGTAGATGGAAGAATTCATTTTTTAGTGACTCATCATTACTTTTTACGAGTTGTCCATTATATCGATTACAAGTAAAAAGCACTTGTACTAATGAGACCTGGTCTCCGTTAGCGAATGTCTTATCGTACTCTGGTCCGGAGTAGAGACCAAACAGCTCGAGTTGTTCTAGATGAAGACCTGTTTCTTCTTGGACTTCTCTTCTTGCCGCATCAGTTATGTTCTCACCAAGCTCCATGAAGCCGCCTGGCAGCCCCCATTGTGCATTATCTGTACGTTGTTGTAAAAGGAGCTTTCCATCTGAGTCAAAAACAAATGCTCCAGCAACCACCATAATTACTTTTTCGTTTCCTACCATTGATCTTAGGTGTGTGATGTAATCCACTTTAGTATCAGTCCTTTTCGGTTTATTTTATATGACGTATTGGTTGATGGATAAGTTTCCGGGTGGTTGTGTGGGATTTTTGGAGGATTTGTCGAACGGCTTGTATTATAGTGATTTCCGACAGTATTTAAGCGGTTTTGGACAGTATTTAAGCGGTTTTGGACAGTATTTAAATTTTCCCGACAGTATTTGATAGGTTTTGGACAGTATTCATGGCACAACCGACAGTATTTTGTGAAAAGCCATTTTAAAGTCGTTGCTGAACCCTGTTTTGAGGTCAAACTTACATATGATTATGAAATAACGCTAACCTCCAAAGAGATTAGCGTCCCGAATCTAGTATTTCTTCCTTCTCATCCACTGCGTTGCCGCCCATTTATCCCCAACAATAACAGGCGAGCCACCATGTAAGGTCAATTCATTCAGTTCCTGATCATCATAGAAATACTCAAAGTAAACCGCCATTCCCTTTTGCGGAGAAACAGATAATTTCAGCTTAGGAAAATACGTTTCCCCGCCTTCTTCTACATCGTTTAGGTACATGACAAGCGTGCTAATCCGCGGATTACTAACTGGCTTACTGGAAGACTTAAAGAAATCAAAGTGCGCCTTATATTCCTGTCCTACCTGATAGTTCAGGATTTGCAAGCCTTCTCCGTGTTCCACAGGCACATTCATAATCTGCGAAACTCTTTTTTCAATTCTAGCCACAAGCTCATTTTCCCCTTCTTGGAAAAAGGTACTGCTGCTCGTCCTAATAGCATCCACTTCAAGGCCATTCGCAACTTTAGACCGTTTCATCTTATCCTTGGACAATTGAATCAGCTCATCACACTCTTCATCGCTAAGAACATTTGCAAGCACAACGACAAGCGGCTCTTCCATTCGTGCAATTATCGCAATCTCTCTATCTTCTGTTTTTATTTTATTGCCAACATGAGGGAAAATAGTCTGTTCCTTAACAGTTAAATCTCTTGTATCCATCGTCAACTAACATCAACCTCTTTTATCGTGTTATTAATATTCTGAAAAAATAACATAAACTCTTTGCAACGACAGTCAACTGTATTCTATTTGTGTGCATTTCCCCTTGTTAACATAAATTTAATCGAATTGATTTGAGATAATTTTACACTGTTACATGTTTTTTTGCTATCCTAATTTTCGTTCATTATATGAGGATTTTTATCTTTTATCACCATTTCGTAATATGGTTCTTCTTGATTGGTTTCGTCAAACCATTTAAGTCCTTTGAATTCAAACCCAATCTTCTCCAATATTTTTAGTGAGCTTTTGTTTGTTGGATCGGCAGAAGCAAATAAGCACCTAGCAGAATTATTAGACTTAGCCACATTTACACATGCCGAAGCAGCTTCAGACGCATAACCATTTCCCCAGTAAGATTTTGCAAAATGATAAATTAATTCCACTTTTTCTAGGGAATCCTTTACATTAAAGCCGGCTGTTCCAATGACTTTTCCTGAAACTTTTTCCACAACCGCGTAAACAGATAATCCTTTTTCTTCTTGACACTTTGCATAATATTCTACTACTCTGGGGAGCATGTCATGAGGGGTGGCACCTGCACAGAGGCCCATTACCTCTTCATCTCCCCAAATACGTTTTAATTGTTCAGTATCTCCTGAGTCTAGTACCCTTAATATCAAGCGCTCTGTTTCGTATACCCTTTTCATAAATATCTCCCCTAAATTGAACGTGTATTTTATTTAATAATTCTTCGTATATCGAGGTTTTCCCTGCATTTTTAAATTCTCCATTCCATTGAACCCACCACACCCCCTCTGTATAAGGACCTTGTACGTTTTGGGTGTTTTAGAGCTAACTATTCACCAAATACACCACCAGTTCCTCAAACCAAATCCCTTCTTGTTCATAATGATTCAAGAAAAAGGCGTCAAATGAATAGGCATCGTTCTCGAAATGAATGCTATTTGATTTTTCAATCGCCATCATCAGTCCGCTCAAGTCAGATGTGTGAGTTTCATAGATTAGCTCACCGTCACAATAATATTTGACATCCATGTAACCACCCCATTTTTATCTTTTAACATCCACCAATTCAAATCGCTCACAAACCAACAGCATATCCTCGGAAAACTCTCTCCCGATTTCACGCAACTCCTTTGTAAAGAATCGCTCATGTGCCTCCCACCAGTACTTATATGTACGATCTCCTTCTCCCTCTGAAATCGCAAATTCTTCCGGTACTTCATTCATCGGCATGATTTGCACGTCTACCGTTTTAATGATGGCAACGGGTTCGTCTTTACTGTTCATAACCACACTGTAATCTTCCGTAGTTGGTAAAGGTTCATTCTCCACTTCATAAAAGACATAACCTGAACAGGTCGCTTTCTTTATCCCATCTATCACTAATTGCGCGAGGTAGTCCGGACTGCCACCGAACTGCCAAGCTGTCACTCTTTCCGGCTTTTCATGACCTTCCCAAAAATTATTCCAGTAGTCTAAAGATGCTTTATTCATGATTATGCTCCTCCATTAATATATAATTCATTAACCTATTCGAATCTTCCGTAGCGACATTTTCAGAAAGTCTCGCTGCCGCAATAATTGGTGCCCATTCCAATATTTCTTTACGACTACAACCACTTTTCTCGCAATATAGCTTCAAATACAACTCAGCTATGTCCAAAGAAACCTGGGAATAAAGTATATAGGTTCGGCATACATCTGCCCGTGGATCCCCGGAACTTGCATCGACCCAATCGATGACGAAAACCTCATCTTCTGATTTTATCAAGTTATAGAGGTGGAAGTCTCCATGGCACAGCTTGTTTTCGACGTTAATTGAAGCCAATTTATTGATTAACGATTTCTTAATCTGCTCATCTAATCCTTTAACAGATTCTATTTGCCTCTTAAGTTTTAAACTCATAGGTTCTAACGACTCAGCAAGCACAGTATGAACCTTCATCTGAATATCCACGGACATTTGTAGGAAGGACTCTACATGATCCATGTTTCTTGTGACAAGTTCACCTAGTGTTTTCCCTTCCACATATTCCATGATGATTGCCTGTTTTCCGTTTACTTTTTTCACATCGATTATGTTGGGAACACAAAGGCCATTTTCATAAGCAACCCTTTGTTTACGAGCCTCATATTCAGGTTCGGTGTCTGGTAGGTGCTCCTTAAAGATCTTGATGATTTTATTTTCATAAAAATAAATATTTGCAGTGTTTCCAGAAGCAATTGGCTCCCCTAGGTTCATTGCACACTCCCCTTTTAAAAGTACTCATAAAGGTTGATGAAATAATCATAATCCCCTTTATTCAGAATGTTGCTCCCATACCCTTCAAAAAAATGTAACTTATCCGACTCCCACTCAAAAATGTGGGGTTTTGGCCGAATTGCCAAAGATACATCGTACCTTGGATCACCAAATGCTCCGCCGCTCCAGTCAATAATTCCTGTGACTTCTCCGTTATGTACTAATATATTATCAACCGTCAAGTCGCCATGGATAAGGGTTTGCTTCCTATTACCAGGTCGGTTTTCCTTGATTTTTTCCAGCAAGTCTTCCGAACCATCTACCTCGTAGTTTTGAAGATTGTATGCTGCTTGATTCAGCATATCATCCAACCAAACTTTCTCGTCTTTTAAGGTTTCTGGACACGGGGTAGCATGAATATCAGACACAACTTTGCCGAAGTTTATTAACAACTCTTCCCTCTTCCCTTTATGATGGGTTTTGGTTAAAGCAGCCCTGATGGTTTCCCCTTCTTGGAACTCTATTAAAGCCCAAGATTGTCCGTCTATCTCTACAAATTTCTCAACCTTTGGAACAGGCAATGAGGTTTCCTGATTTAAACTTCTTAATACCATTATCTCTTTATTTAGCCACGAATTGAATTGTGGTTTTTTGGTTCGCTTTAGTGCGTATAGACCGATATCACTTTGAATGATACCAACATCAGATGTACACCCTTGGCGAGGGAAAGATATAGAATGTATGTTTCTTACATAATCTTTTATTACAATTGGAATTTCTTCAAGTGGAATTGGTTTCATATTGATAACCACAATTAATTAAACTCTATATAAAACGGAATCATTTCTTCCCTTAAACAATATTCAATCCGCTCTTTAAAATTCTTATAAGTCACCATTTCCAACGCCTGCTCTACTGAGTAAAAACCAACTTCCAGACTCTCCGGTGAAGTAGTAGGGACCCCGCCAACCGCCCTAGCTAAGAACAACGTGTTACATATGGAGCCACTGACGTTTTGGAAAACCCCACAAAATTTCACGATTTCCACATCGATTCCCGACTCTTCCTTCGTTTCCCTGATAGCAGCCTCTTTCAGTGACTCCCCCTCTTCCACTTGTCCGCCGGGCATCTCCCATCCACGGCGTGGACCCTTAATTAAAAGAACTTCATTCTTATCATTCAAAACAACTGTCGCTGCTGAAATAATGTGTTTTGGTATCACTCTTTCTCTTTGAACCACTGTTTATTCCCCCTTGTTATATCTGTACTGAATCAACTGACTTTCTTTTCCCATGTATTTATTAGATCCAATTCTACTAAACTCTGTGAATCCTAATTTCTCTAACATATTTCTAGAGCGCGTGTTGGCTTCATGTGTTTCTGCATCAAAAAGTTGAATGCCAAACTTTGCGGTTGCATGGATCATTAATTGCTTCAATGCTTCCGTCCCGACTCCATGTCCCCAAACCTTGCTTTCCCCTATGGCGATGCCAAGCTCTGCGCTATTAGCATCAATGTGTGCCAAGTCTACATAGCCAATTAATCTTGATTTATATTGGATGCCTAATCTTAAAAAGTCACGAGAGTGGTTATGAACACAATTGTGCCACCATGAAAAAAGTTCATCCTTGCTTCTACCAGTTTCCCAGCCATTCGCGAGGCAAAATGCATTATCTTTGCTCCACTTTACCATCACAGGAAAATCTTCCATTTTAAGCGCTCTTAGTTGAATAGGCCGATTCAATGATCTCTCACACCCTCTTGGTTGATTTATTGATATATCCCTAGAGTTCTTGATATATCTCAGAATTTCTTGATATATCTCAGAATTTCTTCATATATCCTGAGTTTTATTGATATATCTTAAAAATTATTGATATATTCCCAGATTTCTTGATATATCAAGCTGGCACCCTGCTGTGGCATCAAGTGGAGGTAGTCACCATGCGCTTAAAAGCTCATTTTACTAATTACCTACACCAAACACACTATATTTCCCCAAAAACCCGTTCAAAATTTGGTTATAGACCTCCGGTTGCTCGGAATGAACGAGATGTTCAGCAAATGGTATGACTGATACGTGGATTTGCTTATTTAACAGTGGGGCAATGATGGCCCCCTTTGTTTCATTAGCGTTTTCCTCTCCTACCATGATCAACGTTGGCATCTCAAGTCCACTCAGATCAGCTGTTTCTCCAAAGGGATAGGAATCTATTTCCTCAGACAAGTTAATAAACTCCCTCCAACCTCCACCATGAAGTTGGTCAAAGTAAGCTGTGATTTGATCATTTTCCAAAAGGCTATTTTGTTGTTCCACCATATTCCGATGTATTTCCGACCAATTAGCTGGTTTCTCCGCCATCATCCCAGAAAGTGTCAAGGTCTTCACCTTTTCAGGAAATCTTTTCGCAAAGAATAGCCCAACCAAAGCACCAATGGAACAGCCAACTAAATGAGCAGATTCCACTCCTAAGTGTTCAAGCGTGTCCTTTAGATCAGCAGCACTATCCTCATAATAGTTAGACAGCTCCTGTGATGTGGATTTCCCATGACCTCTTAAGTCAGGCAATATCACTTTAAATCCCGACTGGAAATACTCCCTTTGTTCCTCAAAATCAGTCATCCCCGTCTGCAAGCCTGTATGTAAAAAAACGATTGGTTCTCCATCTCCAAAAACCGATGTATGTAATAACATATATCTCCCACACTCCCTCAATTTGCAGCTTAATTCCACAACCGCCTTACCCCAACCAACACATCTCTATCAAAAGTTAGCTTATAAATATCCGGCATGTCCAACCCATTCCAAAACGAGAAATCATACTGCTTGTCAAAATGATTCATAATTAAAACCATAATGTTTCCATGTGTTCCGATCGCCACGTTTTTTCCTTCGTACTTTTCCAACAGGTGATGAACGACCTTAATACCTCTTGCCTGAGCCTCCATATTGGATTCGCCGCCTTCCCATGCGAAGTTTGAATCCTCCCAGACTTTTGTGATGGCAGCTGTAAAATCTTCGGCGGGCTTACCTGTCAACGTACGTTCTTTCAAGTCCTCAAAAATTTCAATATCCAGATTAAAGTACTCCGCAACACCTTCTATAGTTTGAATTGCCCTCTTATAAGGACTAGAAACCGCGACTTCAATAATGTCCGGTTTGATAGCAGCAAGAATCTTCTCCGCATCCTGCATACCTTTTTCAGACAAGGGGCGTTCTAATTCATCAGGTGTGTAAGTCGAGTGAGCATGTCTAATGAAATACAAATTAGTCACTCTAATCCCCCCTTAAACGGAAACCTCTTCCGTAAAATAGCTAGCTTTCGATGGTCTTAAAATCGTAAGTAATAAAACTAGTGCAAACAAGGTAGATACACCCGAAAATACTAAACAAACCAGTTGCAAAGAGAACACCTCAGCAGCAAATCCAAGTAATAGAGTGAGAGCAATTTGCACCATCCCTTGGAACATCTCTACGATACTAGCGAATCTTCCCATGATATCAACAGGGACATTGTTCTGGAAAAATGTTGCGTACCCTGCATTCGCAAAAGCCATGAAAAAGCCGAGGAATACAAATGCAGCCGTCGCAGTAAAAAAGTCGTAAGAGGCATAAAAGGCCAAATATCCGACGGAAGTTAGAAGCATCCCAACTCCTAAATAAACTTTTAATGATACTTTTTTTGCTACCAGAGCCGACACAAACGCACCGCCCAATGCACCGAGTCCCGTTAAACTTACTATTAATCCATAATCACGATCGGACAACTCCAAGACCTGTTTGGTAAAAGTCACCTCTTGCGAATCCAAAGCAAACCCAAGTAACATCGCTGATTGGAACAGGAGATAAACGGTGATAAAAAATCTTGCTTTCATTGAAAATTCTTTGACAACGTTCCAATCCCCCAATAGAGTTTGCAGGTGGATTGGTTCCCGTTTGTTTTCAACCTTCTCATCCACATCCGGCAGCAAAAAAATGAAGAATGCACATACTAAGAAAGTCACTGCGTTCATAAAAATGCATATCTCTGTACTCACATACATGATTAAGAATCCGGCTATTGCCGGCCCCAAAAGGAACGCGCCTGAACTTGTCATGCTTAATAATGAGTTAAATCTTTTACGTTCGCTGACCGGAATAAGTTTCGTTATGTATACAGATGAACTCGGTCCGAAGAATGCTCCGACCATATTGATCACTAACAAAATAAAATAGATAGTCCAAAGGGAGTCTATAAATGGAATAAGGAACACCAATCCCCCACGTGCTACATCCACCCAGATCATAAGCTTCCTTTTATTTACCCTGTCAACTACACTTCCGGCCCACGTATTGGTTAGTAAAATGGCTATTGGCCTGATTATGTATAACCCCGCAACAGCCGCTGCAGAGCCTGTCAAATTTAATATTGATATATTTAGTGCGATTAAGTAAATCCAACTCCCCAAATAAGATATGCCGATTCCGGCAATCAGTAGAAAGGGATATTTCCAAGAATTCATGCTATCACCCTTATCCAAAAATCACTCAAAAGAAAAGCATCGGAGATCCCCCGATGCATATGCCTCTCGCTTTACAAGAAAATTTATTAGTACTTCAATTAACCACCTACACTAGCAAAATTTAAAAATACGATTATGTAAATGGTGATTAAACTGAGGAATATAACAGCAAGCCCCATAAATCCGGCCATTGCATATTTCCTGCTTCCCCGGTCAAGAAACATTCCTAATCCAAATGCTAATATAGCGGTAAACATTGGATACCGCCATGGAATTCCCAGACTATAATAAACACCTTCCATTTTGGATGTGAACTCACCGATAAATTCAAGAATAAAAAGAGCTAATAAGATAAAACCAATACTCACTGACACCTTACTAATTATGGTTACAGTATATTTCATACGGTCCTCCTCTTCGTTAAACTCCAACCGCAACTTTAACCTTGCTCCGTATCTTTATCTACCTTTTTCACTATCACACTTCTCCAATAAACTCCACAAAATGAAAGATACCAAACTTCCTAACAAGGTAATTCCTCAATTCCCCCTGTGTCGCTTTTTCAATAGGCGGTTTGGTCAAGGTATATGCTTTCCCGTTTAATTTTTCAAATTTTTCTTTATCCACTCGGTTATGATATTCATCATCCACTATATCCGTTGTCAGGGCGACTATTGGGTAGCCACTGAAAAAGACGTAGGTTCTTAGTGCGGTATGGGGCGTGGAGTGCAGCAAGAGAACAACAGCAATAAGAAAGATTAATATGATTATATTCTTCTTCATAAATGAAATGCCCCCGGTTATTAAATTGGCGTCCGTGAACCTGATTTAAATAATAATCTTGTTAAAATAGTTATGCTCAATAGCAATGTACACAGACCTGCAATAAAGAACCCGATTGCATAAGTTGGGATGTTCACTTCTAATACTCTGTCGTTAATCTCCAGTCCTAGAAAAAACACTCCAATACCACTACCATCAACATCTGATCCGTATGACCAAAGTTGGAGACCTTTTAATACTAAAAAAATAGTGAGAATTGCCAGTGACAAAGAAACTAACCAACGTATTTTAGGATTTAATATTGGATTCATCCCCTACTTGCTACTTAATGTTTATCAGTGTTTACAGTTCTCTCATTCTTTAGTTAAAGGTTCTCCCCCGTCACCTTCTTATACACTCCAGCACCTAACATCCCCACTCCAATCAAAAAAAGAATGGGAACCATCAACCACATGATTGCAACCCCTGCAAATCCATCTCCTGCATTAACTGCAACAAGCATGGCAACAATCCAGCTGAAAAATGGAGCAATGGAAAGCATGGTTATAAGTCCCCAAATAATCAACACTCTATTTTCATACTTTCGGGTGAGGAAAATCCCCAAACAGATGGATAAAATCAAAGTAATTACTATAAATGGCATACTGAGATCTACTCCTTTCAATTAATTTTGCAATTCCTTCATTGTAGTCCTTCCAATTACAATCATTATGCTTATAATACAACCCATATTAATTCCATATAGTGGTTTATTTTTCCTGCTTTTCACCAATAAAATAATCTTTTTTATCACTATTCGTTTTTCAAATGATCTCTAGTATGATAGTAAGTAGTAAAACTATTAAAATATGAAGGGGTGATTCACTTGAAAAGCAGAATGAACGATTTGTTTAAAGAGCAAAGGGACATTCATATTCTTTATTCCTATAATGGAAAAGAACAATACTTGGAGAAGCTAATAGATTTTGTCCAATCAGGAGTAATTGCTGGAGATTATGTTATTTTGATTGAGAATCAACGAATTTACAAAACGCTTCATCAAATTTTGATTACCCGTCTATCAGAAGAACAAATGAAGTTAGTCCAATGGGTGAATAATTTTGATTTCT
Organism: Sutcliffiella horikoshii; assembly: GCF_020524325.1. Taxonomy (GTDB): domain Bacteria; phylum Bacillota; class Bacilli; order Bacillales; family Bacillaceae_I; genus Sutcliffiella_A; species Sutcliffiella_A horikoshii_D. The sequence continues at coordinate 83,568 of NZ_JAIVKY010000011.1, read as the reverse complement.
ACTTTTCAAGTGGAAGCTATCATCCTCCTGCGATATATAATTACTTTGTAAAAACTGTTCAGAATTTAGTAGACGACAAGCTTCCGTTCCGCTCGTGGGCACATGTAGAGTGGGCAACGATGGAAGGCCCGCTGCATATTATCGAGGACCTTGAACGCATTGTGGACAAAGCTGTGAATGAACTCGATTTTCCGTTGGTATGTGCTTATGAAAGAACAAAAATGCCTAAATACCTTAGAAAAATCCTATTAGAAACACACCCATATATTCTGGTAGAAGATGAATTGGTAGTTTCAGAAGTATATAAATCAACTTTAAAGAGATAAAAATAAGGAGCTTATCATTTTGATAAGCCCCTTTTCTTACTTATTCCCACCACCAAGACTGCGTACCATAAGGGTACTCCACTCGGCTATCCATATGTGTAAAGCTGCCTTCGCTGTAGATCCCGCTAAAACCGGAACTCTTAGCAGCGTTTCGAACAGTCGTTGTGCTCACACCAGATACGCTAATGTCTGCCGCAATCCCATACGTATGCTGGCTATTAGAAACTCCGCCGACATTGCGGTTGTGAGAGATGCTTCTAAAGCCGGAGTTAACATTCATTGGACGGTTGCCAATTTTCACTCGGATTGCCTCCAGCTTGTACATCATACGACGTACATTTTCGCGAACGGTTGTTGCTGATACATTCCCTCCGTTAAACCCGCTTCCGTCTTTAGAATAAAATTCGCTGTAACTGAAGTGTTTTGTTCCATTTGGGGATTCCAATTCATTTAACTTGGCTTGCGTCTGCGGCCCGACTACTCCATCGGCCGTCAACCCATAAGCACGTTGAAAACGTATGACTGCAGCTTTTGTTCCTGCCCCAAACTGTCCATCTACACTTACAAATGTTTGTTGAGGGGAATCCGCTGCCCAACCGGCTACACGTATTTGCAACTCCCTTACATCGGAACCACTGGAACCTTCACTTAATGTTCTTGTCCAGTTATATGCCGAAGCCTCTTCAGCCGTAACTAAGGACAATACCATACCAAGCATCAAAGTAAAACTGAATACCAACATCTTCTGATACGCTTTTACCATCTTTCCATCTCTCCCAACCACAATATTTTTTTGAATGACTTGTTCAAATCAAACTGCAGCTACGACAACGATTGATTGCTAGAATTAGAGAGTATTGAATTATGTAAGTGTCCTCCTCCACCAGATTCTTAGATCACTACATATTAATGCGGTGTTCTATTAACATAGTAAAGTATTTCTGCTGAAAAAAATTCATTTATTCCTATAAGAATGGAAAATTTTTAGGGATCTGTAGTGTTGAACTTCGAGAGGTAGATTGTTATAGTAGTAACATTCCAACAAGTTGGAATTAATGAATAATAGAGGGAGATGATACTATGAAGAAATTCGGTCGAATTGCAATTGCCATCATGGCGGTATTCGCACTTACTTTTGGAAGTTTTGTCGCATCCGACTCTTTACATACTGCAGAGGCGGCAAATGTCAGCAGCACAATTGGTTCAACGTCCACAGGTAGCGATTGGAAGAGTGGAAATTCTGGATTTACAGCAGGATGTGCACTTTCTGAATGGCTTGGCATTTTCAAATGTCACTCTTCTCAAGTACCTTGGTAATCAATACAGGGGACAGGTACCGCGACCCACATTTTAAAATGTGGGTCTGCGTGCCTGTCCCCTCGATTCTTTTAATGATGATGTCCATGATCTTCATGCTCTTCCTCTTCTACTTCACTTTCCAAGATAGCGTCAATTTCTTCTTGACTCAGATTCCCTACCACTAATTGCTTAGTAGGCATCACATGCATGTCACGAGCTGTCACATGGGATTGCACTCGGTAAACACCTTTATCTTCAAAAGAATGCTTCACTTCGTAAACCCCATCGCCAACATGTTCCGCATCAAGCAGGACACTGTTTTCTTTGCCTTTTTCCACATTCCAAATTTCAAATTGCACTTCTTTGGCATCTTCCACTTTTTCTTCGCCTTGTGTCACGAGCGTCTTAACAGCCACTTCCTCTTGTTCTGTCATATTTTCGGGAAGTTCCATTTCAACCTCTACGATTTCCATCGAGGTTTCCTCTTCAGGTGCACTTGAACACCCGACCAACAATAATAAGAACGGAACAACAACTAACAATAGTTTCTTCATTTTAATCAAGACACCTTTCTTACCCTAACCAGGCTTTTAAACGTTTTATTCTAACAAATACAAGCTTATCTAATAAAAGCACCACGATTATAGAGATTCCTACCAACGGCATGACAAGTCCCAGAAGCAACATGATAATGGTAACGGCCCTTTTTATCTTGATATCTACATGTCGACCTGGAGCACCTAAGCCTTTTTCTGGCTTTCTTTTTCGCCACATAACAAGAGAACTTACCATCATTCCAATAAGTCCTATACATAGTAGAAGACCTACCAGCTGATTTGCCAAGCCGAATAATTTGCCTTCGTGGAGGGCGATACCGAGCGTGATGGCTTTCCCCATTAATCCATAATCCGCATACCTAACATCTGTCAGTACCGCTCCACTGTATTGATCGACATGCAACGTGGCATTGTCAAAAGGTTTGGAGTGGGAAGTAGAAATGGTAAACACTCCCGTCTCCCCTTGTGGCATGGAGATGGAATATGGCTTTTGAACATTGTTCATTTCCGCAATCCCTGCGGCGTCATTTAGAGTTAATGGTACATATCGATTATTTTCCGATGAAGGAACTGGAACATTCTCAGCAGCCCACGGCACATCTTCTGCAACATCCTTTGTGACAGTAACGGATTCTGGCTTCGGTCCAAAACTAAAAGAGAATGCTGGATATCCGGTATTCGTCGCTGTTGCTACTCGATTGATTTGCTCTCCTATAACACCTGACCATGGCAGCCCTGTCAAAATTAAGACTAAAAGTCCAATAGATAACCAGAATGCTGGTACCGCATGCATGTCACGCCAGAACACCCGACCTTTGCTTCTTAATCTTGGAAGAAAGGTCCCCCAAATGGAGGCACGGTTTCGCGGCCACCAAATATACAGCCCTGTTAGGATAAGAATAATGGCCCAGCAAGCCGCAAGCTCAACAATACGGTTCGCTACAGTCCCTCCTACAAGTAGTTCACTGTGTATTTTCACAAAGATAGTCATCAATTCTTCTTCAACTGGCAGATCCCCCATAACTTCACCTGAATATGGATCTACAAATACACTGACAGGTTGGCCATCTTGCATAGTAGAAAACTTAGTTGTACGGTTTTCTTCCTCCAAAATGGACACTCCACTAATGGAAGCATCGGGATATTCTTCACGGACTTTTTCAGCCTGTGCATTGACAGACAAAGTTGTCGGCTTTGTCTCCTCCACATAATAAAGATCTTGATACATATAGGATTCAATCTGAGGTTTAAATAAGTAAACGGCACCACTAAATGCCAGGATGATTAAAAAAGGAGCAAAAATAATTCCAGCATAAAAATGCCATCTCCACATGGTTTGATAGAGGCCATTTCTGGTTTGATTTTTACCCTTATCTTGATTAGACGTAGTTTCCATAAGCATACTCCTTCAACTTTTCTTCGTATGCTTACATCCTGGCAGGTAATTGTGAAGAAAGAATGAAGGATTATTGAAAATCAAACAATGGAATTTCCACTATCACTACTGTGCCTTTTCCTCGCTTTGAATCGACATGAATTCTGCCTTCATGCTTATTTATGATTTGCTGAACAATGGAGAGTCCAAGTCCGGTTCCGCCACTTTTTCTAGTCCTGGCTTTTTCTACTCGATAAAACCTCTCAAAAATATATGGAATATCCTCTTCCGGAATCCCTATCCCTTCATCCTCTATTTCCAAGACCCCTGTCTCTTTTCTCTCTTTGACAAGAATTCTAATCTTCCTATTAGCAGAAGAAAATTTGATAGCGTTGCTCAAAAGGTTTTCCATAACTTGATCTAGTCTCCCATAATCCCCATTTACAACGACCACATCATCAAGTTGGACCTCTGTTACAAGACTCTTGTCATCCAGTGTTAAGCGAAAGCGTTCTAACACTTCTTTTACCAGTTCAGCCAATATGACCGGTTCCTTGTTCATCGGATACGAATCTCCCTCTAGCTGAGCAAGATCCAAAAGATCATGAACCAGACGATCCATTCTATCTGTTTCTTTTTTGACGGTTTCTGCAAACTTTTGTATTGGAATAATTCCTTCTTCCAATCCTTCACTGTACCCTTTTAAATAGCTGATTGGCGTCCTTAATTCGTGGGAAACGTTTCCTAAGAATTCACGCCTGTTCCTGTCGACTTCATCAAGATTGGATGACATGGTATTAATGGACCTTGCAAGGCTTGCAATTTCATCCTCGCCTTTTATCAATAACCTTTTGGAAAAATCCCCTTGGGCAATGTCTTTTGCCACTTTCTCCATCTGTTTTATTGGTTGTACAATTCTATTTGTCATTTTCGTTCCAACTAAAATTAGAAGAAAAATCACTAAGACCACTCCAACCAATAGAAAATTTCTAATTGGCTCAAAGGCCTCAGCAATAGCCGTTAAAGGAATATAGAGAAAAATGACAGCTTTCAACCTATTTTCCACGCTTAATGGAATAACTACCGCACTGATTTCTTGGTCCAGTCCGGTATGGTATTTCGTGAAGGTCAGTGTTTTCCCTTTCAGTAAGTCCTGTCTTTCGGAAAAAGTGATTAGATTTTCTTCTGCAAACGAGTCAAAAGGTGCACCACTCGCCAATAGCATCGGGTCTTCTGTAAAAATGACAGAAGTATCAGAGCTATTATCCAACCAGTCTAACCTCTTTGAAAAATTCTCAGGATTATTTTCATAGTAGGATTGTTCCAAAGCTTGTCCTTGTTTTAACAGAGTTTCTGTTTGTTTTTCAATATACAATGTTTGATACAGGTAATAGGACACGACCACCACCAGTATGATGGTTAGGACAGAAACAGAAGTGATGGTAAGCCAAATTTTGTTCCGTATAGATAATGGCTTCATTCTTCCTCACCTTCAAATTTATACCCGATGCCCCACACCGTTTTTACTTTTGCTCCTGCATCCTTAAGCTTAAATCTCAACGTCTTAATGTGAGTGTCGACGGTCCGGTATGAACCTTTTTCCATATCCAGCCCCCAGATGACATCATGCAACTGTTCTCTTGAAAACACTTGCCCTTCATGCTCCATTAAGAATAGTAAGAGGTCAAACTCCCTTCGAGCAAGGTTCACCCGTTCTCCTCCAACAAGCACTTGCCGAGCACTTTTCTGCACCGTTATTTCAGAATGGGAGACCACATCAAAGAATGCTTGATTGGATCGGCGCAGTAATGCCTCCACCCTGGCCAAAAGCTCCTTGGGACTAAAGGGTTTCATAACATAATCATCTGCTCCAAGCTTCAACCCTCTCACCTTATCCCATTCATCACTTTTGGCTGTAAGCATCAGTATCGGCATCATATATTTTTCACGGATTTTTTTACAAGCAGTAAAGCCATCCATGACTGGCATCATCACATCAAGGATAATCAGGTCCACTTCATGGTCATAAAGGATATCGATTGCTTCTTCTCCGTTTTCCGCATGGAGCACTCGATAGTTTTCCTTCTTAAGATACATACCAAGCATTTCTCTCATATCCGCTTCATCATCCACCACTAATACACAAAAGGCGTTTTTCATTTCCCATCGCCTCCTTTGAACAACAGATAAGGACCGTTCTCAATGGCATACTTGTCTACAACATCCAAGGTACGATTATCTAGTACAATAACCTCATCACCATCAAGGCTTGATACATATAAGTGAGTTTCATCTGCAATCATAAAACTCGGGTTATCCCCAACATTAATTTTCTTTTCCACTTCATAAGTGTCAGCGCTGAACTTTGTCAGGCTGTGATCCCCATGGCTGAGCACATAAATAGAAGACTTCTCACTTACCTGTGAAATTTGAATTGGCATTAGCCCGGTTGTTACAGTTTTAACTTCTTGTCCTGTCTCCGGATCATAAGCGAATACTTTTTCATTCATTTCACCGGTATCACCATGGCCACCTGTCCATATATTCTTCCCATCAAAGTGCAACCCTTCCGGCCTCTCAGTCACCGAAAACGAGTTCGTAATGTTGTTGGTAGAAGTGTCTATTACATATACTTTCCCGCTCTTAGAAGCAAGGACAAACAGCCGCTCTCCATGGTGTACCATCTTAGACGGATACTCTCCCACGCTTACTTCTTTGAGAATATCTTTCTTCTCAATATCTATCACTTGTATATTGTTGGTTTTTCCATTTGCTGTGTAAAGAATTCCGTTTTCGCTATTATACTTTAGATCAATAATTCCCTCTTTTAATTCCATGTATGGAGAAACTTTATTTTCAGTTGTATCAATTATATAAAGGCTTTCTTTTTCTTTGACAGAAGCCAAATAAACACCTGATTCCATTTCCGCAATCGACGAAAAACGGAATGGTAGACTAACCTTTTCCTCACTACCTGTTGAAAGGTTAAGTGCTGTAATGGCATTTTCTTTTAAGTGGCTTATATACATGACAGACTCATCATTCTCTGTTTTCGGCAATGAAATATCAGAGCTTGTACAGCCTGTTAACGTCACCGCTATTAGTATGGCAATTATTATAAAAGGATTTTTCATCCATAACACTCCTATATAAAAATACTAACCCTTATTCTACTCCAAAAATGTGAATAAAGTGTGAGCAAAGAAAAAGATGATTCTGTTTGTTAGAATCACCTTACTTCCTTACATCATGCTTTATATATCATATTTATTCTTATATTGACTAATTGCTTGCAATGGCCAGATATACTTATAGCTGTGATAGTGAATATAGTACCCGCCTGGAATTCCTGCACCTGTAGGATATGTGCATCTCCAATCATCTGCTTCCATTAAGCTTAATAGTGCTTGAATTCCCTGTTCTATTTTGGGAGTTGGCGTTTCTGCTACGGAAATGAGGGCATCTAATGCCCAGGCAGTTTGAGAAGGAGTACTTTCATGTAAAGGAATATAGCGTTTCTTTATATCACTTGCACATGATTCTCCCCAGCCGCCATCCTCATTTTGTATGGAAATAAGCCATTTCACAGCACGCCTTATTATAGGATCATCATTTGATACGCCTATAGCTTTCAAGCCTGTAATCGCAGCCCATGTACCATAAATATAACAAATTCCCCACCTTCCGTACCACGACCCATTCTCTTCCTGATTGCGTTTGAACCACTCTTTGGCTTTCTGAAAAATTTCAGATTCCTTAGGAATGGTCGTATACTCTCCTAAGAAGTATAATGTCCTCCCTGTTAAATCAGCAGACGAAGGATCAAAAAGTACCCTGTCTTCATATTTAAAAGGAATAAAAGACAAAAGATAGTTATCCGTATTTTTCTCAAAAGCCGACCAGCCACCATCATCATTTTGCATGGACAAGACCCACTCTACTCCTCTGTCCCATGGTTCTATGAAAAGATTTTCAGTTCTTGCTAATGGGGTGATAGCCCTCAAAGCAGCTGTCGTGTCATCAATGTCAGGGACAAAGGTGTTGATATCTGAAAAACCCCATCCGCCTGGAGTAACGTCTGGATTTTTAATGGCCCAATCACCGTATTTCTGATGCTGTCTTGATAATAAATAGTTGCTTGCTTTTATGATGGAAGGATGTTGATGAGGGACTCCTGCTTGTTGCAATGTTGCAGTTAGCAAGGCAGTGTCCCAGACCGTAGAGGGGGAATTCTGAATAAAGGCCTGGTCGGCACTCCTGCATAAATAGGACTTCATCCCTTGAATAGCATTTTGGATGAGGGAGTGTTTTTTATCGTAACCTAGTGCAAGTAACGAAAAAACCATAAAGAATGTTGCACTAAAATAACTATACATAGTCCCGTTTTCTTCTACTCTATCCAAAATATAATCTTCCGCTTTGGTAAAGGCTTTTTTCTTGAGGACTTCAGGCGATTCTGAAAGCTTTTTAAGAGCATTTTTAAAATAAAGTTGGAGATTTTGCATTTCCTCCAAAATCCGTTCATTTTCAGAATCACTTATACTTTCTTGAAGATGAGATATGTTGGGGGTTTTAATTTTACCAAACGATTTGTTCAGATTACTGCAGATAAGAATGGGAATCCAGTGTGCCCTTGCATACCCTACAAGCTGATTGATCGTGATGGGGGACCACTTTGGAAGTAACATTATTTCTATCGGCAGAATTTTTATAATACTCGGCCACTTAATTTGCCCTGTTAAAGCAAGCATCATTTTGGTCAGCCAATCACTTTTTGCAAGTCCTCCATTTTCTCGTATGAAGCGCTCCGCTTTTCGCATATTACTAGCTTCTTTCGCAACGTATCCAGAATACAATAAAGAAAAGTACCCCTCTATTGTGGCACTCATATTTCCTCTCTCCTCATCAGGGTAAACTTTCCAGGCTCCGTTCGGCAATTGCCTGGACTTTATCCTCTCTACCAGGTTCTTCACCATTACTTCCTCACCTGTGATTTCAAGAGTTCTAATTAGAATAATCATATAAGCATCTGTCATGATGCTTCCTTCAAAGCAAAAATACCAGGCACCATTATCCGATTGGGCACTGAGAAGACTGCTTATCATATTCTTAAGCTTCTCGTTTATTTGATAAACCGTATCCATATATCCCTCCACTATGTTCACGTCATACTAAAACTTATGTACGTTTACACAATTTAGAAGGCTAGTAAGAAACCTAATTCAAATCATCATTCCCTCATTAATTCTTCCTGTTTTCTTATTTGCTTCAAGGATCAACGCGTCGATGTCTTTGTTTATTCTTATTAATCTGTCATGTAATGTGTTGACATCTTCGCCTCTTTTCAAATTTTCCAGCCTTTTTAGTTCTCTTTCTAATTGGACCATTTTTAGTTTCGTATCTGATATTGAGTTTTTATAATTCATCTTTTCCGTCCCCTCCTGTTACTCCTTACTCTGCTCCTATTTTACTGGGAAAACAACTTTTAATGTGTTGTTCTCAAAGCAAAATTTCATCATTGAACGGAAGCCATTTTTTCAGTATAATTTCTTTGAGAAGTTAAATAATAAAATGTTTTTTTGTGGATTTTTCTAGAGATCACTCTATTTTCGCCACACGATTGTCTTAGGACAATCGTGTGGCTTTTTTGTATTCACAGCGAAGACTTAATTGAAAGAGGGTAACTATTATGAAGACTTGGCATTATGCGTTCATGGTATTTTTAGGTGGCTGCAGTCTTGGGATCTTATCAACATTCGTGAAGCTTGCTTATGCTGCAGGTTATAGCATGGCTGAGGTAACAGGCAGTCAAGTATTAGTTGGGGCTATCATCATTTGGATTGTTACATTATTTATCCAAAAGAAAAAATTACGTAGTCTTCAATCACTGAAGATTGTATTAGCAGGGATACCCATGGGGCTAACAGGACTGCTTTACTACCAATCCTTGCAAACGCTTGAAGCTTCTTTGGCCATCATTTGCTTGTTTCAATTCATCTGGATTGGGACATTAATTGAATGGATTTTCTATAAGCATCGCCCTTCCTCAGGTAAAATTTTATCTATTGTGATTTTACTTTCTGGATCCGTTTTGGCTGCAGGTCTATTTGGGGAAAGTGTTGAAACCATTTCTTTGCAAGGTACTTTATGGGGAATACTTGCTGCTTTTACTTTTTCTATTTTTATATTTTTAAGCGGAATTATAGGTAAAGAAGTTAATCCTATTCAAAAAAGTGCTCTCTTATCGACTGGGGGCTTAATTGTAACTTTCTTATTGTTTCCCCCATTATTTTTAGTGGACCTACCAACTGTAATTGGAATAGCACCTTATGGATTCATACTAGGTATTTTTGGTGTCGTTTTGCCCCCCTTACTCTTTTCGGTCGGAATGCCACATGTGGGACCAAGCCTAGGGACAATCCTTACAGCCTCTGAACTCCCTGTTGCAGTAATCATGTCAGCATGGGTATTATCCGAACAAATCAGTTTGTACCAATGGGCAGGGGTTGCACTTATTTTATGCGGCATTGTGGCCGGAAATAGAAAGTACTGACTGCTGAAACCTTATTTGTTGCTCATCAATGGGCTGTTGAGTTAATAATAGAAAGTAAGATTACTCCGAGAGGAAGGATTCCATGGCGAAAAAAAATTGGATTAAAGGATTACTTCTTGCGATATTAGTAGGTTCCTTGCTGTTCATCAATCACAACTACCTAAATATCAGTCCAGAAGGAATTCGAGAATGGATTCTATCCTTTGGTATATTTGCACCCCTTATTTACATCATCTTGTATACAATTCGCCCACTTATCTTGTTCCCTGCCTCTATCCTCTCTCTAGCAGCAGGACTCGCTTTTGGGGCAATTTGGGGGACTATATATACAATCATTGGTGCAACACTAGGGGCTATCGTTTCTTTTTTGGTTGCAAAAAAATTCGGCAAACAAATTATTAAAAATCAAACTTCGAATGTGAGAGTCCAAAAGATCCAGTCGCAAATGGAGGAAAATGGGTTTTTCTATGTTCTCTTGCTTCGTTTAATTCCTCTTTTCAACTTTGACCTGATAAGTTACTTAGCAGGGCTATCCAAAGTCAAGCTGTCGCATTTTATTTTGGCTACAGTAATTGGGATTATTCCAGGTACTTTTGCTTATAATTTTCTTGGATCTAGTTTTGTCGGCGATAATAAATTTCTCATCATCATAGCAGTTATCGTTTTTGTTTTAATTAGTGTACTTCCTTTAATTTTCAGTAAAAAAGTCCGAGGGAAATTAGGCTTTACCAAAAATGGTGGGTGAGAGGTGAATTTTCAACATGAAAAAGTATGATCTAATAGTTATTGGAGGAGGAGCGGGAGGATTAACGGTAGCGGCCGGCGCAGCTTCTTTAGGAGCAAAGGTTGCCTTAATAGAAAAAGAAGAACAGCCTGGGGGTGACTGTTTACACTTCGGTTGCGTTCCATCCAAAGCTTTAATTGAGATTGCAAACCGTATAAACAGTGCCCGTTCCCTTGAAGAGTTCGGCGTTCAAGTTTCAGAGAATATCCAGATGGAAGCTGTCATGAAAAAAGTGAAGGAAGCCATTGACCATATTCAAGTGCATGATGATGCCGATCGATTCCGAAAACTAGGGGTGGATGTTTATATTGGAATGGGTGCTTTTCACTCTAAGAATGAAGTGATTATCAATAATGGAGAAATCATTCATGGGAAGAGAATAGTAATTTCTACAGGTTCAAGGCCCTTTATCCCACCAATTCCTGGTTTAAAAGAGAATGGATTTATTACCAATGAAACTATCTTTTCTTTATCCACATTACCGAAAAGGCTATTAGTATTAGGCGGCGGTCCAATAGGAATTGAGATGGCTCAGGCGTTGGCGAGACTAGGAAGTGATGTGACGGTTGTTGAGAGGTCTGATGGTATTTTAGTAAAAGAGGACGAAGAAGTACAGCAACTCATGAAAAATGTTCTCTCTAAAGAAATGAAGCTACTCTATAATGCTACAGTCAAATCTATTGAACCTGGACCAAACGGGAAAGTTGTTCATCTAACGGTGGAAAAAGGAGAACAGGAAATCTCTATTGAAGCAGATGAAATACTCGTTGCAACAGGCAGAACACCTAACTCTGACAAACTTCAATTAAATAATGCCAATGTAGAAACGGATGATCGTGGGCATATAAAAGTGAATGCACGCCTGCAAACGAACCTCCCTCACATCTATGCTGTAGGTGATGTAAATGGAACATTACCTTTTACACATGTAGCCGGTATGGAGGGTAAGCTAGTCGTCCAAAACGCACTTATAGGATTGAGGAGAAAAATAGATTATTCTAATGTTCCATGGGTCACCTACACTTCACCGGAAGTATTTCATTTAGGTTTAACAGAGGAAGAAGCAAAAGAACAAAAACTGGATTATGACGTCTACAAGGTTGATTTATCGGAAGTTGATCGATTCGTAACAGATCACCAGACAACTGGTTTTGTAAAAATCATCACGGATAAAAAAGGCCACATAATTGGTGCCCATGCGGTTGGAAACCATGCTGGTGACTGGATGCAAGAGGTGGTGTTTTCTAAGCAGTTTAAAAAGAAAATCGGCAGCATTTCCAATGTCATTCATCCATATCCAAATCATAGTGCAGCAGTTCAACGTACAGCGGATGCCTTTTGGAGAAAGAAGTTATTTGAAGGATTTTTGCCTAAGTTGATGGAGGAGTATATTAGGTGGTTTAGATAATATACCGGTTTGGCGGTAAAGTAAAAACAGAAGGGGGAGTCCCTTCTGTTTTATATTAAACTTTCCCATTTCAGATGCTCCAAATCTTGTATACACCTTACTTCTTTTTTAAACCACTCTATATTGCCAGCAAACCTTTGTGAGCATTCAAATTCAATTCTTGCAGCCTTATTGCCCTGTACACAACGGAGGTTTGCGAGAAATTTTTGCTTACCATTTGGTTTGTCGAGGCTTACAACAACGTAGGGGAGTAATTCATATTGATACCCTGCTTCTAAGCTATCAAAATAATTCTCTTTGATGATATCTCTAATTCTTAGATAATCCTCGTCAGCAAGCCCCCACCTAATTACTATAATTCCATCTGGAAGTATGACAGAAAGCTTAAGATGGCTTCCAAAAGGATCTTTAGAAGCCTTCAAGATTTTCAGGTTTTGGTGGTTTGTTTGCTTGGAGTACTCCATCTTAGTTTGATCCCCCGCCATCGCTTCCTCCACCATGATTGTTAAGTTGGTTGAACTGATATCTAGTTGTTTCTGATTCAATATTTTGATTGCCTCTGTTCACATCCGGAGCCTGACCCATTCCTTTATTCTTTTTATCCATATAAATAGTGATTCCGATTAGCAGCACTATTGGTACGATAATAAATAACCAGATCATGTGAGACTCCTCCTTTGGATCTTATGTATATAATACGATTTCCTTTCTTAAAAGTTTCATTGATTTAATATTCTGTTATTTTATAATGCTGTTTAATCACTTCTATTAGACAGCTATACTTGTATACAAGATGATTTGGGCGTATAGAGCTCTTCTATTTGACCGTTCTTCTTATTTATACCTTGCTTCAGGTGTATAGAACCTTCACCATCACATCACCAATGTTGCATATTCAATAACCATCCTGATACGAAATCGAATCATCTTCCATCTCTTTCAACATCTCTACCCAATCTGTTTGGCTTAACAAATTGCTCGGCAATCCAATAAAAGGAGACGTCGCTTCACTCCACCCATTGGCAGTATCTTGGATGCGGACGAGTGTCGCTTCAACTTCCTTAGGAAAAGAGACTATATCCAATCTATCCATGTCTTCTTCTAGAAAGGTGTCCTCTAAATACCCGAGCTCTCCTGTAATTAAATTTGCACTAGTCTTAGTCGCAAACTGTAAACCATCAGCATGTCTTGGATAAATCGCTTTGGCCAACTTTTCTATTTCGTAACTAGTATTCTCTATAGCTTTGAAGCCCTCTTTTAATTGTAACCATTGTGCGTATGGAATCTCATTTTCACTCATAAGTGATTTCAAAGTATGGGAAGTAGTATGCGTTTCCACTTGCAGATCCCATACCATTTCTTTGAGATGCGGATTCAAATACTCTTGTTGCTTTTTTTCTTCCACATGCTTCTGAAATCCATAAAAGACGGAAATAAATAAAAGAAACACCAAAATATAATATTGCTTGCTTGATTGTTGAAACATTTTTATTACCTCAAATCTTTATTAATACTTTCAACCCTATTCCATTTCCTCTGGAATTAATTGTGACATATGTCTAACATAATCCCCACCATAAGAGCCTCCTCCACCGTGGCGGAACGTATGCTCAAGACGAACCGGTGCACCCTCGCCATTATGAGCTTGCCATCGATACATATATAAATGGCTGGAAGGGATCAAACCCGTTTCAGCTGGATACAAATCAAAGGAACCAATCACTTCTTTCCATTCACTTGGCAATTTAATATACCCGTAACTTTTTTCTCCAGATTCAACTGAATGTTTCATTTGGACTTTCGGATTGTAAACCTCCAATTGATTATCATCCCCTACTGACGTCACAGAATAATTCCGCTCAGAAGTCAAATAGAACTCCCATTCACGTACCACGTCCTTGGGATGAACATTCCAATAAATATAAGATTTCCCCTCGTTTACTACTATTTGAGGTTCCGAAGCAGTCGCTGCACCAACACATTCCCATTTCCAACCATTCCAAACCCATATGCTCGAACCATAGGATTCACCATCATTTGATAAGAGGGGAACGAAATAAGTTTTTTCATCTAATTGCATAACGTCTTGGATTTCCATTTCCTGCATACGAAAATCCATGTTTTCAATAATTTCGTTTTCTGAATAGAAAGCTTTGGGTGTCATCATTATGTACATAATAATCGCGACTGTTACCAGTGCCATTATAATAGATAACACTAAGATTGCTTTTTTCGTCATTCAGCATTCCCCCTTTCTTCTAAAAAGGAAGCCGTCTTTGATCTATAGTAATGCTGCTTTTTCTTCGTGGTAACAAGCAATCCCTTTCCGTCATGTTCCACATAAACTTGAATCTTTTCACCGGTTTTCGTTTTTACTCCTGTTAACAGATAAGGAAATTTCTCTTGAATTTCGACTGGCTCTTCACTCTCTTCTTCTGGCCACATCTGCTCTGTTATTTCTTCATACCATTGAATGACGTTCGAGCGCTCGTGTTTAAAAGTAGCTAGGGAGTCATCAAACTTTTCTTCATTTATTGTCAAATCTTCTCCAGAAGGATGGGTCACCAACAACTGCACTTCTGAAACATCTGTAAGATACGTCCGAACCTCATCGTCCGGATAGAACACAGCAGCTAAACCGATTGAAAGTAATGCCGTACTTAAAAAAATGAAGTTGCCTCCAAATCCCATCCATGCATATTTACGGTAGGCTTCCCAACGTCCTTTTCTATTCAAAACCCCATATAATATCCATACTCCAAGCGGCAGAATCGCAATGGAAAATGGTTCATTAAAAAGTGGTAAAGTGAAGGTAAATGAAAATAACCCCAATAAAACAACAATAATTATCTTCCATAATTTTGGACGTTCTTCTGCATCTTGCCCACGATAAATACGGGCAACAAGCATAGCAATCAATCCCCATGCAAGCAAGATACAAAGCAACTCAACAATGTTATCCGCATACCCGAAATTAATAGTCAGATTCCACACCCCATTCCATATATTAACCACCTCTATAATTCTACCATTCTCACGTAACAAACCCAATAACAGGAAAAAGTTCAATCCTAATTAAAAAAGGAACTCCTCGTATTTGCCAAAGAGTCCCCTAATAAGTAATGATATGTTGTTTACGTATAAACACTAGCACATGTTCCTGCAATCGGTTCGTAATAACAATGCTGCTTGAATTGACCGGCAAAAGGTTGGTCATACCATGTTGGAGGACATGGTGCGTATGGATTGAAATACCATAAAGCGTATTTTGCTGGATGCTCTCTCCAAGAAGTCAACGTCTTTCTCGCTAAGTTTTTTTCAACCGATCTTGCTCTGTTATAAAATAAATTACCCTTTTGAACCGCTTCAAATGAATAATTTCCTCCCTGTACTTGATAAATGACTTGACGAATAGTTCTTACTTCTTTGAAGTCCAAACAATCTGCTACCGCACGATTGGTTATAACATTGCCGACATAAAGCATTCCTTGCTTGCCTTCACCTTCTGCTTCCGCTCTCATCATCCTTGCCACTAACGCTACATCTGATTCCGTAAACTTAACTCTAGCCATAATTTCACCTCAACACCATAGTATGAAAAAACGCCTAGATTGGTTTATGATATTTTCAAAAACCGGTAGTATTAGATTGGTTTTGCAGTTTTAATGACGATTCCCTTCTCTTGTAACATATTCGTGATGCGTTCAAGTTTTAGCCCTTGATCAGATGAACCCGCTTTTGAAATTAAAAACTTATCATCTTTTCCTTTTCCTTTGCCCACATAAAACAATAAATTACGTTTGGTTTCAATGACCTTTAAAGATTGGTCGACAGGGATTTTCACCTTTTCCTTACCAAGTACAAATGCATCAAATCGGGGATCGAACCCAACCTGATATGTATTATTGGATTTAAAATATAACGAATGAAGTTTGTTGCTTCTACTTTCAATAATCTTTCTGAACAATAAGCGGATCAAGAAAAGAATGACATAGTACATGACAATTCCAATTACAACGGTCACAATATTTAAAATAAGATATTGGGTGCCATCTTGTGCAATCTGAAGGTTGGCAATCATGTTGTAACCACAAAATAAGAAAAGGGCAATCAAGTTCCCCACAGTGGCCATTTTATTAATAGATTTAAAATACGGCATATTCCGGAATAATTCGTTGTAATCTTGCTTTTCAATTGGAAATTGAAACGTTATATTTTTTTTCAATGTTTACCTCCTGATGTTCAATGTATGTTCGCTTTTATGGGTAATTTGTAAATTCCAAATCCTGATCTATGACAATCCCCTGTTTCACATAACTGATCAGTTTAGCAGACTCCGCCTCTACCCGTTGTCTCCCATAGGGGTTAAGGAACCAGTTGTCTTCTCGTGTAGTTTTATCATTAACTGGACAAAGAGAATAGTCGATCCAATCGGGCATATAGGTTCTGAGTTTAAGGTTCATTCGCCTCATATGGTAATGACTTGTCACCACAAGCAACCGGTTTATTTTATGTAGATGAAGCGCTCTATCTAAAACAAGCAAAGAAGCCAGCACATTTTCTTTCGTGTGGAGGGACTGGTTCTCGATAAGAATATCCTCGGATGGCACCCCTAATTCCATTGCCTTCTCCGCCAAGAGCTGCGCCTCGCTAAGCTGGTTTCCGTCCCAAACTACTCCACCTGAAAATAATATTTTCCCTGCTCTTCCTTTCTTATAAAGCTCAATGGCTGGAGGCAACCGATAATCGACTGCCTTGCTGCTCCCCGGAACAAAAATACAGTCACCGCTTCTATTGTCATCTTTTATATTTCTAAAAAGCAGGTCGGTCATCTGCTCATCCGTCAGTTTGTTGACATCTAATTGTGAAATAGGTAGCTTCATGGTATTACTCCCACGATATGTATTTTTTGACTAGTTCTAATTCCCATTATACATACAAAATTAGAGACTTTTTTATTTTTTTCAAAAAAAGTGATCCAGTTTCTGATCCGCTCCGTTAGGTAAATGAAACCAACTAAAAAGGAGTGCTTAGAACATGAACTGGAAAAAAGCAATCGTAGCCGTACCACTTAGCGTAGGATTATTAGTACCAACTTTTCAAGTAGCAAGTGCACACGATGGAGAACATCATCATCCACACGCATCTGTTTCCACCCCGGCATCTGACTTGAGAGCGTCATTGGATGCATTATTATCAGAGCATGCTTTCTTGGCAGTCGTAGCCATGCAAAAGGGAATTGACGGAGCGGAAGACTTCGATCAAGCAGCTGGCGCATTAAACGCAAACACAGATGACTTGTCCGCAGCAGTCGCTTCTGTCTATGGTGAAGAAGGCGGTGCAGCATTTAAAGAAATCTGGAGCAGCCATATTGGTTACTTCGTCGATTATGTAACAGCAACAGCAGAAGACAATGAAGAAGGCAGACAACAGGCGTTAGCCGAATTAGATGAATATACAGTAGAACAAGCAGCGTTTCTAGACACTGCAACAGAAAGTCGCTTAAAGGCAAGTGAACTTGAAGCTGGTTTAAAAATGCATGTAGAGCAATTAGTATGGGCATTTGACAACTATGTCGCTGGTGATTTTGAAAAAGCATACGAAAACATGCGTCACGCAATTGAGCACATGTACGCACCTGGTAAAGGATTATCTTGGGCAATCACTGACCAATTCCCTGATAAATTTGAGAATACTAGTGTTGACACTCCAGCAGCTGACTTACGCGCTGACTTGAACCACCTTTTCGCCGAGCACGCTGCTTTAGCAGTACTTGCGATGCAAAAAGGAATTGATGGAGCTGGTGATTTTGAAAATGCTGCAGGTGCTTTAAATGAAAACACAACTGACCTATCTGCTGCCGTAGCATCAGTTTACGGTGAAGAAGGTGGAGCAGCATTTGAAGAAATTTGGAGTAGCCATATCGGTTATTTCGTAGATTATGTAGTTGCAACTGGTGAGGAAAATGAAGAAGGCCGTGAAGCAGCAATCGCTGAGTTGGAAGAGTATAAAGTAGAACAAGCTGCATTCTTAGACACAGCTACAGAAGGCCGTCTAAAAGCCGCAGACCTTGAAAAAGGATTGCAAATGCACGTTGATGAGCTACTTCTAGCTTTCAACAGCTATAATGAAGCAGACTATGAAACAACTTACAACACAATTCGTGAATCTTATGCGCATATGTTCGGTGTAGGCGAAATGATGTCTGGTGCAATTGTGGACCAATTCCCAGAGAACTTTGAAAAAGACATGCCGACTGACATGCCTGCAGCAGGTATGGGTGGTGCAGCAAACAGTGGAATGAACGCTGCTATCGCTTGGACTGTTGCTGGACTGATCTCCGCGATTGTCTTAACACAAATCATTGCATATAGAAGAAAAGCTACACAAGAATAATAGTTTTAGCTAAGAAGAGAGGGGCTTTTCCCTCTCTTTCCTACTATCATTTTCAAGAAGGAGTATAACTATGAGACTACTAACCGCTTTATCATTCATGCTTCTTTTACTGATCGGATGTAGTGCTGAGAACAATTCGGAGACAGCCTCTGAACAAGCTTCACAGGTAGAGACTACAAGCGAAACAACTGCATCAACGGAGACAGCAGCCCCTGCCAATCAAAAGACTCCCCTCCCTCCCCGTACACAAACCACGAACGAAAACGGGAAAGTCATTAAAGATGAATCCATCAGCATCGAGCCCCACCGAATTGAAATCCCCTCCATCGGAGTCGATGCACTTGTTGAACAAGTAGGCGTTATCGAAAACGGTCAAATGGGAGTACCCGAATCTTTTGAAACGGTCGGATGGTACAATGAAGGCCCCATGCCGGGAGAGCGTGGAAACTCCGTCATCTCCGGCCATGTCGACAGTCGTAACGGCCCTGCTGTATTTTTTGACCTGAAGAATCTAGAGGCCGGTGACGAAATCATTGTTTCTAGTGCTGATGGGGAATCACTGACATATGTGGTGGATAGAATAGAAACTTACCCTGAGAATGAGTCTCCTGTTGAAGCAATTTTTGATTATTCGTTTCAGAGCAATTTAAACCTGATTACCTGCACAGGGACGTTTAACCGGGAAAGCAGGAATTATTCCGATCGGTTGGTTGTGTATAGTAGTTTGAAGAAGTGATAAATGTTTTTTTATTGGCGAGAGGTCTTGGTTAAGACCTCTCTGACTTGGATTCTCTCCAACAGAAGTCTTCATACGCTCTATCAAGACCTCTCTGACTTGGATTCTCGCCAACAGAAGTCTTCATACCACCTATCAAGACCTAGCCGACCTTAATTCTCCCCATCTGATGTCTTCATACCACCTATCAAGACCTCACTGACCTCCATTCTGGCCAACAGATGTCTTCATACCACTTATCAAGACCTCGCCGACCTTAATTCTCCCCATCTGATGTCTTCATACCACCTATCAAGACCTCACTGACCTCCATTCTGGCCATCAGATGTCTTCATACCACTTATCAAGACCTCGCCGACCTTAATTCTCCCCATCTGATGTCTTCATACTCTCTTAGTTTACTGCGCCACACTCCCCGCTTCCACAGAACGGACCTCCTCCTGCTTCTCACCAATCTCTGGATGCACTTTTCGAATTACAGACGGTCTCGCCATAATCAGCGTGATAACAATAAGCATTCCAGCGGATAAAAGCAAGATCCACTCCCCCGGAAAGACATCATACAATACCCCGTAAATCACCATACCAAGAGGAATTAGCGCCATCGCCATCGTTTCAATAATGGAAAATACACGCCCCTTGAATTCGTCAGCAACGGTCTTTTGAAGCATCACTTGCAAAGGTGTATTTACGATAATTATGAGTGAACCGAAGCTGAACATGAGAAACATATAATAAGAGAACATTATCCAGTATGACATCGACAACAACAGCGGAAGAGAAATCGCCCCCATAACCGCTCCCATTCCTAGGATTCCCTTTTTGGAAACAAGCAGCGGAAATTTCACTTCTTTTCGCCCGGAAAAATAAATCGACATTAGCAACATGCCAAGCGAAAATGCTCCTTGTGTGAAACCAAAATGCTGAGACTCCATTTTCAGATTATCAATCAGGATATAGGAATACCCAACTTCATAAGCCCCGAAAAGAAAGTTAATAAGTAAAAGTATCCAGAGTATGGGCAAAATTGAATTTTGCACACGCAAGTAGCGTAAACCCGCTTTCATGCTCTGCATCATGGATTCCTTCTTCTCCCCCTCCTCTCCGCTCGCCTTAACTTCAGAAAATAAACGGAAATTCATCGTTGATTCCAAAATTACGGCAAAGATAGAGGCAACAATAAACATTATAAGGAATACAGGAATCGGTACTGTTCCATACAAAAGCCCGCCGACAGCAGGGCTTCCTATAGCTGCAAAAGAAATGGCCATCTGGTTCATTGACATTGCTTTTTGAATACGAGCCTGATCAATTAATCCTGTGATGGATGAAGTAAATGCAATTCCAGAAAACATGGAAGTCAAAGAAAGTATACTAGTTGTTGTGTAAATTGCTATGAGGGAGAGTCCTGATGTTAGGGAATAGATGAGAAGTCCTGTGATGGCAAGAGTTGTGGCTATTTGTGAGAAAATAACAATCTTTTTTCTAGAATATCGATCCGTGATGGCTCCAGCAAATGGTCCTGCAAGTGTTCGTGGGAGTATATTACATAGAAGATTAGTTGCAAAGCTTGTTGCAGACCCGGTAAGTTGCAAAATATAAAAACTAATGGCAAATGCATATACCTGTGATCCAAAGGTGGAGATTAATTTACTAATCATAAAGGTGTACAGATGATATGTTGCTCTTTTCAGCTTTAAGCTTTCCTCCATTAAAAGCACCCCGTTTTAATAAAAGTTTAATTTAATTAAACAAATCTTACCATACCAAGGTATTCCAATTCAAGAAAAAGTTTAATATAATTAAACAAATATATTTTTCAAAAAGGAGGCACACCTCTATGCTCGGAAATCGGATACGAAAATTAAGAAAACAAAAGAAGATGACGTTGGAAGCATTGGCAGGGACAGAGCTGACAAAAGGAATGCTCAGCCTGATTGAAAATAACAAGGCCAATCCATCCATGGAAAGTCTTACTTATATTGCTCATCAGCTTGGTGTGGAGAGATCAGAATTATTAGGGGAGGGCCATTCTCAAGAACTGAGAGAAATATTAGAACGTGCTGAAAAGATTTTCAATGTACCATTGCTAGAACTCACTGACAAATATTCGCAACTTATCGCACAAATCGAACCTCACTTAGATAAGCTTAACCATGGATATGAGAGTGCAAGACTTTTAGAGATATATAGCTATTCTCTGCAACGGCAACAACGTACTGGTTGGGAAAGTCTTCTTAAGACAGCTTCTGACATGTTTGACGAGATGAACATTTCCTCCAATCGAACGTCCATTGGGATTTTTCGTTCATCTATAGCATTTTCTGAACATAACTACCAAGAAGCATTACGTATTTTTATAAATGAACGAGTAGAAATTGAAGCCAAGCACGCCTACATAGAACCGATGGCAAGACTTGATCTTGATTATACGGAAGCCGTGTACTTATATGCAGTCGGGAATTCCAAAGCAGCAGTTGAAACGATGGAAAAGGCACTTGCCTATTCAAAAGAAAAACGTATCTTTTATTTGACAGATGACCTCTACCGTCTCGCCGCTGCACATGCATTGATGGAGGGAGATATACAAAAAAAAGAGTATTATTTAAGAAAGTTAAAGCAATACGGAGAATTTGCAGATCACGACTCCTCCATTTATTTTTGTGAATTATTCGCCATTATGGATTTGATAGCAGAAAAGAAAGAATACGAACAGGCACTTGCCAGAATTGAAGATTGCTTTTCTTCCTTAGAATTAGTGGATTTCTATGCACCTTGGTTGAATTTAGAAAAAGCTAAAGCCCTTTACTATTTGGGACGCTATGAAGAGGCATATCAAACAATAGAATTGTTCATCATGCCTGACCTTCACCATCCTATTGACTTGTCATTTTTATATATAAAAGAATCCTACCAAGCACTCCTTCTTATGGAGTTCGGAAAAAAGGCAGAAGCCGTAACTGCCGCCCAAAAAGCCGTCGATAACTTTGAGCCTCTCCTGGAATCAAAAATGAAGGACTTCAGTAGAAAAGTGTTGGAGCAAGTTAGTGGGTAACTGGGGCACCGCGACCCACTAAGGGTCGCAGTGCCTGTCCCTAAAGCCCATAAAAATACTTTTTAAAATATTCTGATATCTGTTACAATGTATCTTAATAAATTTCAATGAGATTGGGGTTTTCACTATGGAAAACTTTTTTCTGTTTGTCTTTATGAGTATCTTACTTATCCTTCTGCCTGGTCCTGACACTGCCATCGCCACGAAAAACACGTTATCTGCCGGGAGAATTGGCGGATTCAAAACCGTTTTAGGTACCTTTTGCGCGATCCTCATCCATACCTTTGCAGCCGTGGTTGGTCTATCCGCAATCATTGTTAAATCTGCATTTCTGTTCTCTGTTTTTAAATACGTTGGTGCGATCTACCTTGTCTATCTAGGGGTAAAAACAATTTGGGTACTTCGCAACAAGAAAGACGAAATTCCAATGGACAGCAATGTTGCTAATAAATTTAAAAATCAATCCCACTTTAAACAAGGTTTCTTGACTAATATGCTGAATCCAAAAGTTGCCGTCTTTTTCCTGACCTTCCTGCCACAATTCGTTGATTCTGGAACAAGCACAATAGGACCGTTCCTTCTAATGGGAATTACCTACGCTGTCCTGACAGCCATTTGGTTTGTCCTTTACATCTATCTAGTAGATCAGATTAGCGCATTTATGAAAAAACCGCGAACCACTACAGTTATTGAATCTATTACAGGGATTGTGTTGATTGGGTTTGGAGTAAAATTAGCTATGGAAAAGGGCTCGCAGTAATAATAGTCAAATTAATGAAAAGCCAAACAACCTATTGCTACCAGGTCGTTTGGCTTTTTTTAATTTTTACAAGAAGGCATCCCCGGTACTTCCCCACTCGATGGCTCTAACCTCTTTTGCTTACACTGTTCCTCTAGGCCCACCATCAGGAGCTTTTGGATAGCTATTGTTTCTGGAGTTCGATTGGCTGGATAGGCAAGATTGATTTCCTCTAACGGATCTTTAGTCAAATTGTAAAGTTCATATTGATCCGGAACTGGTCTCGTTTTAGTGGTCGTGATGCACAATGAACAGTCCACATGCTCACCTGTAGATGTTTGAGAAACTTGAGTGGTTGTGACGTTCTCAACTCCCGGATTACTCCAAAATTGTGGGTTATCGTAACAACGTGTAAGTTTCCAGATTTCCTTTGTGCCATTTTCGCCTGTAGAGAGCTTAGTGATAATAGCTTCAGTGTGGTTTGGTTGAATGACAGAATGATAGGGTTCGCCGGTTGCAGATACTTGATTGAGACCTTGGGTAACATCGTCATCACTCATAAAATAAAGCGGTTCGTTGGCACGGTAGAATTTGTCTTGCCCCATGAGTAGCGGCGTCAGGTCTCGCCCTACTAGTGGATGAACTTCTGTGTGATCGCGTTTAAGTTGCTGTTGAATCTCTTCTGCGTCGATGTCTGCGAGTCCTAACATGGTCGGTAGCACATCGACATGGCTTGTTAACATATCTGTAGTTTCTTTTCCGGAAAATAATTTTGGGCTATGGATAATCAATGGCACATGGATGGATTCCTCGTAGGTGTTATACCATTTTTGATAAAGGCCGCCATGTGCACCAAGAAGCTCTCCGTGGTCAGACAGAAAAATGACAATTGTATTTTCATAAAAGGTGGAATCTTGTAAGGTCCTAAAAACCTTCCCCATTTCTTGGTCTGCTTTCTTTTGCAAGGAATAATAGAGCTGTCTGTATGATACGTTGTCTCGGATTGGTTGAAGTGCCTTGGGGTAAATTTCGCGATAGCTTTCTTGGGCGGAAGGCTTGGTACTTAGTGATTCATTGGCAGTCGGCGGTGGCGGGATGAAAGGTACAGATGGATCAACTTCAAAGTTAAACAATGGACTTAGCTCTGTGTAAATGCCATAAATTGCAATGTCATGCGGGTTGACAAGTGAGCACATCACAAACCACGGGGAAGAATCCCTATGACATTCATTTTCCAATAACTGAAGGAGCTCTACTGTTTCTTGGGCATAGATGACATCCCTTCCGCTTAATCCAATGGCTGCTGAGCTAGCTGAATTCCGTGGGGATGAGCCGTGCGGTTCCGGTCCAACCCAGCCATCAAATCCGTAACTATTAAGGCGGTTGGATGCGAGGTATTTATCTACATTTCTCTTGTCCGGCCTGCCTGTAGAGGTATAGCTTGGCAGAGAATTTTTGGTTCCAGGAATGAGAATATCCTCTTCTGACGCATGCCATTTGCCTTTCCAGAAAGTTTTGTAGCCTGCTGCCCGAAAATATTCACCCATAGTCGGCACGGTGTTAGGATCAAGCCAAAACATGTCTGGGTCAAAAGAGGTTTTCGCTGCGCCACTTGTTTGAGTCACCCCATGAAGGGATGGGTATTGTCCGGTGTATAGAGTGGTTCTGCTTGGAGAGCAGGCAGTGCTCCCAACATAGTGGTTAGTAAATTCGAATCCGTTCTTTTTTAAAAGCTCTTGAGTTTGCAAGTTTTCCCTTTGCCATTTTCTAAGTTCTTCGTTTTCATATATGCTTGGGTAACGTTGCTGATCCACCATCAGGATGAGAAAATTGGGTCTCTTAATTGTCCGCGATTCTTTAGCCATCGTTGTCCCACCTTTTCAGTTTAAACTATTCCATCTTAACTATATGCACAGAAGTTTTAGCTTATTTCAAGGACAAGTATCTTGACACTTATCGGGTTGAAGTGCCTGTCCCTTCTACCCTCGACCATGTTATAATAGGAACGGATGTGAGGTGTTAAGAAATGAATAAACGATGGACTATTGGAAAGATAAATGAATTTGTTGAGAAGAATTCAGATAGTAAATTGCTATCGACTGAATACCACGGATTCTCTCAGAAGTTACTGTTTAAATGTGAGTGTGGCAGCAACTTCGAAAAGACTTTTACAAAATTTAAGAATAATAACCAACGCAAATGTGACGTGTGCCAGCCACCAAAGGCTTCCCGTTAATAGATACTATTAAAAGCGCCAATGGAAATTGGCGCTTTTTTGTTTTGTCTGCTATATGTAAAAGAACCATCCTATGGCAGGAACTCTAATTGTTTTATCGAAATAGTTGTTACCGAATACTTTTGAG
The DNA here is from genome assembly GCF_020524325.1 of Sutcliffiella horikoshii. Lineage (GTDB taxonomy): Bacteria > Bacillota > Bacilli > Bacillales > Bacillaceae_I > Sutcliffiella_A > Sutcliffiella_A horikoshii_D. The sequence goes on along the minus strand of NZ_JAIVKY010000011.1, from coordinate 57,977 downwards.
GAGGAGTTAGATATGGGTCCTACATATACCGTCATGTCCTTTAATTTGCGTGTTATCGTACCTTCTGATCCATTTAACTGGGATGACCGTAAACACTGGATTGCAGAAACAATTAATGCTTACACGCCTGATGTTATCGGCACGCAGGAAGCAACCATTCCCATGCTAGAATGGCTAAAAGACAGATTCAAAGAGTCCTATGAAGTATACGCAGTCAATCGAACCGTTTCCACAGAGGTTGGAGAATTTAGTGCTGTCTTTGTTAAAAAGTCCCGTTTCACCATAGGTTCAAAAGGATCCTTTATGCTATCAGAAACACCAGATATTATCGGAAGTATGGGTTGGGATGCACACTGTGAAAGAATTTGTTCTTGGCTGGAGCTTATTCCAACAGGAGAAACCCAACCAGTATTGCGCTTTTTTAATACGCATCTTGACCACATGGGAAAACTTGCGAGGAAAGAAGGATTGAAACTAATCCGTGACGAGATTCGTAGTAAAGATAACACGAAAAGCTTGCCTGTTATTTTAACCGGAGATTTCAATGATGTACCGGATAGTGAACCATTAGCGGAAGTTTCATCCATGGAAAGCTGCTATTCTTGTTTTACGGCAGAAGAAAAGGAACGCAGCCTCACTTTTCATGCTTTTGAGGGCGGAATAAAAGGGGATCCCATTGATTACATATTTGGTACTAACGGGGTAGAGTTTCTAACTGTCCGCATTATTAGAGATAGTACTGATGGTGGATATCCGTCAGATCATTATCCTGTTTTGGCAAAGGTAAAGCTTTGCAAATAAAATAATTAAGGAGAGGATAAATTGACCACCAAAACAATATTGCAAATCACATCTTTATCAGGCTACGAACAAGAGATTGGTCGTGCTCTATGGTGTTTAGAAGATGTACGCCGCAACCTTACTAAGAAATTAAAAGGAATTAGCCAAAGTGAGCTTGATAGAAAAATAGAATCTAGACATTCCATCGGATCTTTGTTATACCACATTGCTTATGTAGAAGCTGGTTGGCTATTTGGGGAAGTAATGGAAAAAGACGCGTGGGACTCAGAAATAGAAGAACATTTCCCATTGGATGGATGGCCTGACGGGAAATTGGTACATGTAGTTGGAGACTCTATTGAAACGCATCTTCACCGTTTAAATAAAGTGAGAGGGACCTTGCTTTCGCACTTTCGTTCTATGAATTTGGAAGATTGGCGTAGGGCTAGGTTGCTTGATGAATATGAAGTGACACCGGAGTGGGTCATTTATCACCTAGTAGAGCATGAGGCACATCACCGGGGGCAGATATTTCAGTTGTTGAGGGAAATACGGGGAGATTAATATCCTCCCCCTTAGCTCATCTAGACATCTCCTCTGTAATAAGAATATTTAACAAAGTTTAAATGAAGCGAATAATTAATACAATTGAAAGTCCAATAATTGCCCCCATATCAACCGCGTATCTTTTTTTCTCTTTCTTCTTATCTACTACACTAATAAACTTACCCAGTATCACCAACAGTATTGCTATGGAGATTAGAATGTTACTAGTCACAGAGCTAAAAGAAATATCCGATATAATAACATACATGGTTGGAATAGCAATCAACAATCCTGCAGCTGTGTACATTAACCACTTTACTTTCGCCAATGGTCCACCTTCTTACATTTTAATAGGTTATCTGCTATTGTCTACGTTTGTGGGCTAAATAAGGTTCCTTTTTTAAATAATAAAAATGTTATGAAGACCTTTTCAGAGTGTTTTTCTCGTTAGAATTGTCATCATACCTACTATGAAGACAGTTTCACGCGGATTTTAACGTTGGAATTGTCTTCATCCTTGCTATGAAGACAGTTTTGAATCGATTTCCTCTCTGGAATTGTCTTCATACAAAAAATCGTGCAGAATTATATATTAAGGGACGACTCCGGTGCTTCGTAAGCAATCGAGCCGTCCCTTAAACAAATTTATTACAGCTTGGAAACAATCACATTCCCCAACTTCTCAATACCTTTTGCAATATTCTCCTCACTCTCATAACTGAATGACAAACGGAGGTATTCCGCCCCTTCTGTCTGATTCAGAAAAAAATACTTGCCAGGAAGGAATGATACCCCTTCTTCGGTTGCTTTTGAAAGTAGCTTCTCTGTGTCTACACCCGGGATATTCACCCAGACAAAATAACCGCCTTCTGGTACAAACCAGGATGCATTTCTTGGAAGGTGCTTTTCGAGGGCAGCCAGCATCACTTGGCATTTTTTTTGATATGTCTCGCTTAAATTTCGCAATCGTAATATAAAATCTGTATTTTCCAAGAGTGTAGCCATGGTTGCTTGTGCGAAAGGATGCTCCAAATCTTTTTTGAACCAGAATAATGCTTGGATGAATTTTTCTGTCGCATGTACCCACCCGATTCGCATGCCTGGAGCCACCACTTTTGATAAAGATCCGACGTAAAGAACCCTCTCATTTGAATCCATGGACTTAAGTGTCTTCGGATTATTGTTAAAACCAAGCTCACCATATGCATCGTCTTCTAGCACCAAGAAATCGTATTCCTCTGCTAGTTCTAAAACTTGTTTTCTTCGACCTTCTGTCATTGTGGTACCAGTTGGATTATGAAAGGTTGGAATTGTATATAAGAAAGTTGGCATAGTAAGCCCTTTTTTCTTTCTCTCCGCAAGCAATTCTGCTAATTGTTCCGTTTGAAGACCGTCTTTATCAATCGGAATGGTTAAAATCTTATCTGTGTAATTTTGAAAAATCTCCAGTGCCTCCATGTAAGTTGGTGACTCTACTACTACGACTGCATCTTTATCTAGAAAAATACGAGCAATAAGGTCTATAGCCTGGCATGCGCCTGCTGTGATTAAAAGCTCTTCATTTTTTGCATACATACCTCGTACATCCTGTCTCTGCCGTACCCAGTCTTTCAGCGTATCGATTCTCGGACTTCCTATGTAATGTAGCGGAAGGTCCTTTTCTTCTTCAAGCAATTGAGTTACTGCTTCTTTTAATTCCTTGGAAGGTACTAATTGAGGTGCAGGATAGCCAGAATGCAATCGGATTGAGTTAACTGGAACGGACGGAATCCATTCACCGGGAGGATCATTTTGTAGGGCTGCTTTTATGTTATTTGGAAAAAAAGATTCCGCGTTCATTGGTACCAAACACCTTTCCATTTTATAAGTTCCTTCTATTTTAATCTTACTTTCACTTAATGAACAATAGAGCAATCCCAATATAGGGCCTGCTCTGATCAATTTTTCACTTTAGTTTTTCGGTTCGTCAAGCGCTTGGTAATCTGTTTGATACTTTCCGCCTTCTGCGACTTCTGAGTGATAGAGAGCTTTTAAGGCAAAGTTTTTCTCTAAGCCGTGCTCGTCCATCAATTCTCTTAAACGTTGCTGCAATTCATCATTGTCTTTAAGAAGCTGCTTCATTTGTGATTTAAAATATTTCATCAGGTGTTAGCCCCTTTCGGTTATGGCATCTATCAGCTTAGTATACATGATAACAGATAAGTAAAGACAGACAAGGTAATATAAAAGGTGCACCTTCAAACAGGCATGCAACCTGCCTTCATCTGCACCTTAACACTTAATTAATTTAATCTAAAATCCCCTGAAGTTGTTCTTACTTTTAGCAAAAATTCCTCGTCGCCAATTTGCCCTTCTATATTCCTCTCACTTTTCTCTTTATAAAGCATTCCATTTAAGTTCACTGTACCTTTTCCTGATTGTCCTTTAAAGTCAACTACAAGTGAGGTAGGATTTTCGTCGAACTGTACTCTCACGTCTCCACTTGTCACCTCCACCTCGATATTACCTGTTACTCGTTCATTATCTATATCAATATCCCCAGATGTAGTCTCGACGTCTACATTCCCTTCAACACCCCAGACATTGATATCTCCTGATGTCGTATCCACTTGAACATCGGAAAGAACTTCTTTGAAGGTGATATCACCGCTTGTTCCTTCAATAGTTATGGACTTGGCTTTGGTGTTCTCAATGCGAACATCACCACTTGTCAGATCAATTGAATAACTATCTGTTATGGTAATGCCTTCCACCATAATATCCCCAGAAGTCACCTCTGTTCTCAAGGAATCCACGTGTAACCCTGACATTTGAATATCACTTGATGTGGAATAAGTGGATAACTCTGTATAAGTTTTTTCCGGTACTTCTATTTCGAGTTTTAAGTTTGTGATGTTGGTACCAATTTGAAATTCCATGTTGGGTTGTTCGACTTCAATTTGTATAGTTCCGTCGATTTCCTTAACTTTAAGTTTTATATTTGTCCATGTTTTTCTCACTAACATCTCCGGATAATTTCACATTGATGTCTTCCCTTTCCACAGAAACCACTTTGATATCCGCAGATGTAGCACGGATTTCTATATTGTTTGCTTCACTGCCGCTCACTGTTTCTTCTAGTTTAATTGGGGTAGTATTGAAATTAAAACTAAAGGTTTCTTTGAATTGACCAAACACCACTGTTGCCCCAATTGCTAATAAAATAAGCACAAACAAAAAGGATAATGCTTTTTTCATGCCTTTTCCCCCTCTCTATCTTTTAACCTGACGCTATAGTGACGCATCGATTTCGGGATTCCCTTTAGATTGAAATAACCTTTATAAGCAAGAGTTCGAAGGCGATATTCTAAAAACGCAGTATTGAATCTTCCCTCTAACTCACCATACATTTCACCAATAATACGTGCTGCCTTTACAAACTCATTATTGGCAAAATCCTTTTGGACATTTTGGGCACAATGAAGTAATTCTTGGTCAATATAGTCTTCTCGAACCCCTTGTATCTCCCCGCTCCTCCAAAGACGAAGCAGATCTTTTGTTTCTTTTAATTGAAGCCACTCGTCTGATAATTGGTTTCTAGCATGTAGGGACAAAATATTTTTCGAATCATTTTCAAAAATAACTTTCAACGTTTCCGGCATGATTTGACCTGAATGGGCAGGTTGGAATTGCTTGGATTGCTGAAGTTTTCCATAACCTTTGGTTGCATTGATCAGAACCACTTCATTTTCAATGTTACGCAAGTGGTGAAGAATGTAGCGATGGAAAATTTGTTCATGCGCGTTATCAGCTGTCCACAGAACTACAGGAATATGTGGAGGAATTTGATTTAATTCTTCTATCGCTTTTTTAAAAACCCTACTAAACTCTTCCTCTATAGATTCTTCGAAAATATTAATATTATCTTGAAGCCATTCTTGCCTAACAGCTGAATCCCCTAAGGGACCGATATCAAACATCTCCCAAAAACCTATCACCATATGGTTTCGTTCCAATCCGACCTTTAGCGATCCAGCTGTAGATTCGCTCCCGGCAATATGAATCATGTCAAAGTCTGTTTGAGGTGGTGGCTGGTGGTCAATCATTTGTACTATATGCTGTATCTCTTCTATCATATCTTCTTTTGGAACGTCTATTTTCGTTAATTGATCTAATCGAATCAGAATTAAGTGCAGCCATGGTTTTGCATCCTTTTCAGGTAGCTGTTCAATAGTCTCCTTTAATTTTCCAATCATAGTTTAACCCCCAAGGAATATTTTACCTATAGCTTTACTATACCACCTTCAAATGGCTAATTCTACCACTCCATTGTTTTGCCGTTACTATTCAAAGTTTTCCAATTTAATAGTAAGATAGCATCAGAAACTTTCTAGCTCGTCCATACGTAACTAAAAGATACAACATAAATGGACGAAAAAGACCCGTCCCGAGGAGGATATAATGGTAGTAAAACATCGATATATGACGGCATTGCTTTTGAGCAGCAGTTTAATTCTCGCTGCTTGTTCAGATAAAGATACAAGCGTGAAAGAAAATCAGCCTGCTGAGCAAGAAACAGCGAAAGACAAGTATGAACAACTTGTGGATAAAAAGAATGAGGAGTTGGAGCTTGAAGCACTTGAGCTAACTACTTATGCAGAAGAAATACAAGCGACTTTTAGTACACCTGAGTACAAGGAATTCAGTGCAAACGGTCAAGTAGAGATTGCTGGAACCGTGGAAAAACACGCTGAATTAAAAAGTGAGTACATTTGGATTAAGGTGCGCTCTGATGAGGAGGGGCCTACAGGGAATGTAATGGAATATTATGCACCAATAAAAGATGGCAAGTTTAAAGAGAACATTTCTTTTTTTAATGGCGAAGGAGAATATCGCGTCACCGTTCAACTTCCTGATACAGACCGTGAAAACTACTATTACGATACTGCGAGTTTTACCGTCCATAATGTAAATCCGGAATCAACCTATGATATTTCCTTAACTCCTTTTGGACATAATGCAGGCCTTCAGTTCAATGTAGATTCTTCATTCTTAAAGGAAAACGAGCTATTCTCTTTCAGTGGGAAAGCTTCTGGGCTTTCGGACGGAGATACTATTATGCTTCAGTTGAAAAAGGACTCTGACCTTTGGAAGCATATGGTCACTGTTGAAGATGGACAGTTTGCCACGGACATCCCACTGTTCTATGGAAAAGGACTTCACCAGTTGGAAGTCATGGTCCCGGATGGTGAACACGAAGACTACTACCAACTTGCATCTACCTTTTATATAGACAATGCCTCTGAACGAGTGATGCAACCTCTAGAATATTATACTGCCTATAAAGAGCGCGGGGTGACACTTGAATCTCCGCAATATGGAGGGGACGAAGCGGAAGGAACCTATTCCGTAAAAGGATCAATTGATCCTGAAGCTGAGTTTGGACCGGAGACCACCCATATTTATGTAACGACCAAAAAGGGTGATGATGAGGCACTTGATGTGATTCCTGTGGAAAACTATCAGTTTAACGGTTCCTTTTACTTGCGTTTCGGACCTGGTGAATATGAAGTAACATTAAGTGTTCCAGAAATTAAAGAAGAAAACAGTGATTTTTTCCGTTATTATGGCTTTGCCAAATTTGATGTGACCGCATCTGCTGAAGATAAACGAGATCTATTACCTTCCCGAGGAGTTCAGTCCGATGCGCCTGAAATCATTAAACTTGCTGAAGAGCTAACTGTTGATAAGGATTCTGAACGTGCTAAAGCTAAAGCAATATACGAATATGTTGCCAAGAACGTTAGCTATGATGTGCAAAAATACAAAAACGATGAGTTTGAGTGGGACGACAGTGCACTGAAGACTTTGGATTCCATGACAGGTGTTTGTCAGGATTATGCATACCTTGCAATTGCTCTAATGCGTGCGAGCGGGATCGAGGCTAGATATGTAGAAGGGCGTGCTGGCTCTCCGTGGCCGGGGAATCATGCCTGGGTCGAAGCAAACTTGGATGGTGAGTGGATCGAGATGGACCCAACATGGGGTTCAGGATATATCGATCGTGATGATAAGTTTATTGCAGCTTATAATGAGGACTATTTTGATCCAAACCCAGATGAGTTTAAGAAGACACATACGCGGACTGGGGTTAGGTATTGATTGGTTGAATTGATTTAGTAGTTCATGTTGGTGGTCACATAGAAGTTATCTATGTGGCCACTTTTTTTTATGGATTTTGAGACTAAACTAGGGAAATGAGGTATGCATTTAGTAAAATATGGATTCTATTAGACAAGTTCCCTACATTTCACTTAGCTTTGGGCCTTGAGACATCTTCTCTGTTACCGTTTGCCACTTTCCAACCACGCTTTGGGCCTTGAGACATCTTCTCTGTTACCGTTTGCCACTTTCCAACCACGCTTCGGGCCTTGAGACGCCTTCTCTGTTACCGTTTGCCACTTTCCCATGACGTTTCGGGCCTTGAGACGCCTTCTCTATTACCATTTTCCGCTTTCAAACCACACTTCGGGCCTTGAGACGCCTACCCTATTTTCCGTCCGCCTTTCCCCTACCGCTTTAACCTTCTCAAAATCTCCCGAACATGTGAATGATCACGGTTTTCCATTTTATAAGCCAGGTAAATAGTGTTTTCTACCGAGAGTTGCGGGAACAATATCTTTGTTCTTCCAGCCTCAATTGAATCTCTTACCAGATAGGTAGGCAGCACACTAATTCCCATGTTATTCTCTATTGCTTCCAGAACCGCCCTTAAATCAGGAATCACATGAGACGGTTGAATTTCCGGTCGTTTATTAAAGTGCTCACGCCAGTATCTTCTTACAATCGGCAGCTCCGTTCCATAACTCAACCAAGTCTGTTCATTCAGCCACCCTTCTACATCATCCATCCCCACAGCTTTAGAATCAAGATCACCATCTGCCGCTGCCACAACCACAAACACTTCGTCCTCAATTTTCTTATACTCTACGCCAGCGATGGGTGTCTTTTGCGTGGTAATAATCAGATCTACCTCCCCTGCACTAAGCTTTTCCTGCAATTCATGTGCTAAGCCAAATTGGACAGATAGCCTTATTTCCATATCACTTAACTTACCAAGTGCTGCTTTTGTAAAATAATCCGCAGGTGAACCAAGCTTCACTAAAGGTGCAAGAGCAGGTTGAGTGGCACCATTTCTCAACTCCATACTGGTACTCTCCAACTTTTCAATTAGAGGGACAATTTTTGTATAGAGTTCCTTTCCCTTTTCTGTTGGAATCATTTTTCTAGGTGCTCGAACAAATAGAGAATCTCCAATCTCCGCTTCTAATGCGGCCAAGTGCTGGCTCATAGCAGGTTGTGTCAAGATTCGTGCTTTGGCCGCTGCCGATACGGACCCATGTTTGTATATACTTATAAAACTACGATACCATTCAAAATCAATCATGCTGTTTGCATTCCTTTTCTTATATGAAAGCACCGCACTTCGCTAAGAAGAACGGTGCAATTTCATACATAAAATTAGACCTTAGTTAGTCTATATACTTCCCGTTTTTCCACTAAACTTTCAATTTTCTGTCGATAGTTTTGGTAGTGTTCCGTTTCGATATGTTCCTTTAGTGCCTGTTCATCCTGCCAAGTTTCATAGAAAACAAACACACCTTCCTGCTCGACTGACTGATGTAGCGTATATTCTTCACAGCCTTTTTCTGCACGAGATGGTGTCACCATTCTCTGCATTTCCTGAAACAGATCATCTTCCATACCGGGTTTGGCAGTCATAATGGCATTAATTGTAATAGGTTTCATCAACAAAATTCACCTTCCTCCTAAATTATAAAGCATTTCGTAGAATGGTTTTCACATCTTCTTTTTCAAGCGGTACGTATCCTCCAATTGTTTCTCTAACCATGGCACGCTCAGCCATTAAATCAAGCTGATCATCTGTAATATCATAGTCAGCCAATGACACTGGAGCACCAATGCTTGTCCAGAATTCGCGTAAAGACCTAATTGTCTCCTTCGCAACTTCTTCTAACGGTTTGCCTTTTGCTTCTATATCAAAAACCCTTACGCCAAGCTGCGCCACTTTTTCCGGCTTTTGTTCTGCCACATAAGCCATCCAATGCGGGAATAGTATAGCTAGCCCTCCTCCGTGAGGAATATCGTATACAGCTGACACCGCATGCTCCATCATATGCGTCGCCCAGTCTGTTTTAACCCCCATAGATAACGTTCCGTTAAGGGCAAACGTTCCATTAAGAAGCATTACTTCACGATGCTCGTAACTTTCCAGATTATCTAGTAATTTAGGAGCGGTTTCCATCATCGTTCGTAAAATAGATTCACCGATACGATCCTGCAAAGGTGCATTTTCCGTTGTATGGAAATACTGCTCAAATACATGAGACATAATATCCACAATTCCGTAAACCGTTTGATCACGGGGAACAGAGTATGTCAATTCGGGATCAAGCACACTGAAGCGTGGATAAGTATGAATGGAACCGAATGAACGCTTGTCATTATCCTCCCAATTCGTAATAACTGCCCCACCATTCATTTCCGAACCAGTAGCAGCTAAAGTCAGCACCGTACCAATTGGAGTAGCCGAAGTTGGCACATGCTTTTTCATGACAATGTCCCATACGTCTCCTTCATACTTTGCTCCTGCTGCAATCGCTTTGGAGCAGTCAATAACACTCCCGCCACCTACTGCTAAGATAAAATCAAGTTTATTCTCTTTGATAAGTTTAATTCCTTTGTTAACAGTTGTAAGACGGGGGTTTGGTTCTACACCGCCTAATTCTTCAACATGTGCTCCCATTTCATTGAGGATGGTCATTACACGGTCATATAATCCAGTCCGTTTGACACTTCCTCCACCATATACTAGTAAGATGCGTTTTCCATATTGGGGGATTTCAGTTTTTAAAGCTTCTAACTGTCCTCTACCGAAAATTAATTTCGTAGGGTTGTGATATTGAAAGTTTTCCATCATTATCTCCTCTTTGTGAAAGTTTGCCAAAAAAATTCCTGCAAGCAAGACCTTCTTGCTTACAGGATGAAAGTGTTTAGCCTAATTGTTTTACTACTTCTTTTGCTACGCTAATAGTGGATTGAGGGTTTTGGCCTGTGATTAAGTTTCCATCTGCTTGCATATGGTCTGCCCAGTTATCTGCCACAATAACTTCCGCTCCTAATTCACGTAAGCGCGTTTCTAAAAGGAATGGCATATATTTATCTAATGTAGTTTCTCTTTCCTCATCATCCGTAAAAGCTGTTACTGTTTTTCCAGCTACAAGTGGAGTCCCATCGGAAAGTTTCACTCCCACAAGACCCGCAGGACCATGGCACACTGCTGCAACTAGCTTGTCCGCTTCATAAAGGTCGCGAATCACTTGGTGTAATTTCTCGTTATCAGGAAGGTCAAACATGGTACCATGACCACCTGGTAAGAAGATCGCATCAAATTTAGATAGGTCTGTAACTTCATCTAACTTAATTGTGTTTTCTAGGTATTTAGCTGTGTCTAAGATTTCTTGAGGAGTTTCTCCACCCTCTAAGCTTCTAGCATCGACAGGAGCTTTTCCGCCTAGTGGGCTTGCTACTGTAACTTCATAACCTTTGTTCGCGAATTCAACATACGCTTCACCGAATTCGGAAAGCCATAGTCCTGTTTCGTGACCGTCTTTCATTTTATCTGCTGTAGTTACTACCATTAATATATGTTTAGTCATAATTAATTTCCTCCTAAATGTTGTTTGTATTCCTTACAGTTTTCATTGTAGTACCTGACTACCCATAATACAAATTAGTTAATTTTATTTTATGTATAAATAAATTTATACGTATCCACTCTCCTCTCTCTTTTACATTACCCATTTTTAAGATTTTTAACATTTCATCAATAGAACAAAATCGGTCTAGAAAACTAGTCTTAATTACCTATTTCTATATACCCACTCGACAATTTGTGTCGATTTGTGTAATTTATTCTTTGCTATCTACCCTTAATACACTTAATATGAGATTATACGTAATTGTTAATTATTTGAGGTGTTGGAAAATGAGTGAAAAAGAACCGTACTTTATTGCTACTTCTAAAAGAAGATGTTTGGAAAGCGGTATGGATCCTGACGAGATTCCAAGTCCGAAAAAATTTATGACAAATGAAGAATTGGAAGAAAAGAGACGAGCTTATGGAGAAATTTTATCTGTTGTTAGTTTTTTTTCCAATAAATTGTTGAACTCGTTAAAAGGAACACCCATCCTTGTCGTAATCTCTGACGCTGAAGGGTTTTTACTAGAAATTGCTGGAGATGAGATGATCAAATCGACTATCGAACGGTTTGGCATAAAAAAGGGGAGCCAATTTACGCAAGAGGATACAGGAACTAATGTAATCAGTTTAGCGTTGCAACAAAATCATCCCATCAGCCTAATTGGAGACCAACATTATCACAAAACATTTCATCAGATCGCCTGTTACGGTGCGGCATTACATTATACAGATGATAATGATCTACTCGGCAGCGTATGTATTATGATGCCGATCCAATTTGAGAACCCGCTTTTCTTAACGATGTTGTCACAAGTCGTGGACTCTATAGAGCGCGAACTCCTGCTGAGAAAACAAAACAGAAAACTGAATATCATGAACCAAATTATGTTGAGCAGGACGAGAAACGGGATTGTCATTACAGATGAAAAAGGTGTCACAACGGAATTTAATGAGTTTGCCCAACAAATTTCAAATCGCACAAGAGAGTCAGTGATAGGAAGAACCATTTTTGAATCAGAGCTGACAGGTAAGTATTTTAAAGAAGTAATTAAAAATGAGAAGAAATACGAGAATGTTGAAATAAAGTTTATTAACCCAAGTGGCGACCCGGTGGTCTGTCTTTTTGATGCACAACCTATTTATGAAGAGGACAAATTGGTTGGTGCCTTTGGTCAATTCCGGGATATTACCGATCGTTATTTTATAGAAGAAAAATTTAATTACTTGGCGTACCATGATGACTTAACAGGACTGCCAAACAGACGTTACATACAAAAGGAAATTGAATCGCTTATCCAAGACAATCGTTTAGGAAAAGAAACGAAGATGGCCATTTTATTTCTTGACCTTGATCGATTTAAGATTATTAACGATACCTTCGGCCACTCCAATGGCGACCTTTTACTAGCAGAGGTGACAAAAAGGTTGGTTGGGTGCCTTGGGGAAAAAGATACACTTGCACGTATGGGAGGGGATGAATTTATTTTCCTATTGCGGGATTTCGATTCGGAAACTTATGTAACCGAAATGGCAACCAAAGTATTAAAGCAATTCAATCAGCCATTCAACGTCACTTCCCATGAATTTCACACCACGGTCAGTATTGGTGTTGCTATTTACCCAAATAATTCAATTACACTTGAAGATTTCATGGTCTATGCCGATAATGCCATGTATAAAGCGAAATCACAAGGTAAGAACCGGTATGTGGTGTACGCCTCTGATATGTTGCACAATTCGATAGAGGAATTACAACTAGAAACAGATTTACGCAAAGCTTTAGAGCGAAATGAATTTATTCTTCATTATCAACCTCAGATTTGTAATAAGAGCGGGGAATTAATTGGTGTAGAAGCATTGATTAGATGGAACCACCCTACTCTTGGTCTAATTTATCCGGATAAATTTATCGGCCTTGCAGAAGAAACCGGACTAATTACTAACATAGGTGAATGGGTGATTGAAGAAGCATGTGCACAAAACAAAAAATGGATTGATGCCGGCATGACACCATTTAAAGTGGCCGTCAACCTTTCTACCCAACAATTTTTTAAATTGAATCTTGTAAGCCATGTTCAAAGTGTTCTAGAGCAAACTGGCCTTGATCCACAGTTTTTGGTGGTAGAAATAACGGAATCTATGGCGATGGACTTCGACTATTCCTTGAAAGTACTTCAGCAATTAAAAGGCCTTGGTATTTATATCAGTATTGATGACTTTGGGACAGGCTACAGCTCATTGAGTTACTTAAAAAGCTTTCCAATTGACTATCTGAAAATTGACCGCTCCTTTGTAAGAGATGTACTGAAAGATAATCATGATGTAAATATTGTGAAAGCTATTATTACTCTCGCTCACAACCTTGGTTTACGAGTTATAGCTGAGGGTGTTGAGACGATTGAACAACTAGACTTTTTAAAGAAATATGATTGCGACACCATACAAGGCTATCTTTTTAGTAAGCCAATCTCAGTAGAACAATTCGAGCAATTACACCCAATGCTATTAAAAGAGATAGAGAAAATATACGTATAAGGGGATCGAATGTACAAATGAATACTTCTGCGACAATGTTGAAAATGGATACTGCTGCCGCCGTATTAGCAAAACTCTTTAAAAAGTGGGATGTACAACATATATTTGGCATACCTGGAAAGGCTATTTCACCCATCATTTACGCATCTGATAAAGAAGATATTGAATTTGTATTATGTAAACATGAAACAGGTGCAGGCTTTGCAGCAGCAGGCTACTCTTTTATGAGCGGAAAAATAGGTGTTGCAATCGGGACTTCAGGGCCAGGAGGAACAAATTTATTAACTGCTGCCGGACAAGCAAAAGCTTCTCATATTCCTGTCTTGATTATTACGGGACATCCTTCCATGAAGGACACAGGAAAAGGAATGGGACAGGATTCATCTTTATTTGGTACTGATCTTGTTGAAATGTTTCGCCATGTCACCAAATTCAGTGCCCGAGTGGAACGGGGAGATATGCTACAACCCCTGCTCCAACATGCGTTGGAAAAGGCTTTATCAGGCGTAAAAGGCCCTGTCCATCTATCCATCCCTTTTGATATTTTACTAGAAGAGATTGACCCGTTTGAACTTGATTTACCCAAGCCAATCGAAATGATTTCCACCAACCTCGATAGGGTGAAATTGGAATTACAAAATGCAACAAGGCCCTTACTATTTCTAGGAAAAGGTGTTCATTCTAGTAAGGCTTATAAAGAAATCCAACTCTTAGCAGAACATTGGACTATTCCCGTAATGACTACCCCAGGAGGCAAAGGGGCGTTTAAAACGAACCACTCTCTTTCACTTGGAGCATTCGGTTTAGGTGGAACAAAGGAAGCATCTGATTACTTACGGAAAGGAGTAGATCTCCTAATCGTCATTGGATCGAAATTAAGTGACATGTCCACAGCAGGGTTCACTCCGGATATGTACCCTGATCACTTGATACATTTTGACTATGATTCCACATTCATCGGAAAAAGCATTAAGGTGCCAACCACACCAGTCATGGGGGATATTCGCTCCAATCTACAACATTTATTAGATCTCGCAGAAGTAATAAGTACCGAGAGCTCTAAGTTTTTGCAACCTAAGCAAATAAAAGAAGTGCCATTTAATAAACCCTCTGAATACATGTCAGCTGAAACAACGATAAAAGTATTACGTAATGAACTTCCAGAAGACAGCATCGTATTTGGAGATGATGGCAGCCACACGTTTTATGGAATCAGGCATTTTGACATCTATCAGCCAGGCAGTTTTATTTTCGATGATATATTCGGTGCGATGGGCCATGGAATAGGTTATTCCATAGGAGCAAAAATTGCTGCACCGCACAAACCAATTGTTTGCCTTGTTGGGGATGGTTGCATGTTCATGCATGGAACCGAAATTTCCACAGCGTTAAACTACCAATCGCCTGTCCTATTTATCGTATTGAATAATGGAAGGCTTGATATGGTGGAAAAAGGCATGAAAAAAATGAACGGAAAGTCAATCGGAGCCATATACAACTCTCCACTTGATATTGCTGCCTTTGCAAACTCTATGGGTCTTGATTCATATAAATGCTACAATCCTCTAGACTTAAAAAATGCCATTGTACTAGGATTAACCACTTTAGAAACAAAGAAAACACCTTTTGTAATCGAGGTCATCGTTGACCCTGATGAAATACCACCTACTATGGGGAGGCAATAAACTTGGAAAAGAATCGATTTGAATTAGGAATAGAAA
Organism: Sutcliffiella horikoshii; assembly: GCF_020524325.1. GTDB lineage: Bacteria > Bacillota > Bacilli > Bacillales > Bacillaceae_I > Sutcliffiella_A > Sutcliffiella_A horikoshii_D. The sequence continues at coordinate 42,632 of NZ_JAIVKY010000011.1, read as the reverse complement.
CTCTTGAAAAAATGTTCCCAGCGGAAGCTTTAGAAGGAATGAAAAAAATGAAAGAAATCTCTCCTGACTTCTGGGAAATGATTGTCGGATTTGGATACGGAGAGCTCTACCCCCGCGAAGGACTAAATTTGGCAGAAAGAGAACTTGTCACACTTAGTTCCTTGATAACACAAGGCGCGTTCGAACAATTAGATGTTCATATAAGAGCCTCATTACGAGTTGGCCTAACAGAACACCAAATTAAAGAAGTCATCATTCAATGCTCAGGCTATGCGGGTTTCCCTAAAGCTGTACAAGCAATGAAAGTGGCGAGTGTTATTTTTGCTGAAGAAGCACAAAAAACGGAAAAATAAAAAACAAGCCCTGAAGCAAAGGTTTATGCTTTAGGGCTTGTTTCATTTAGTTTGCCTTCTTCTTGAAGGACTTCAATTAGTGCGTTTACTACGTCAAGATCATATTGTGATGGAGAGAGCCTTAGTAGTTCGTCTATTGCGAATTCTGGAGTAAAGGCACCGCGATAAGCTCTATCTTCAGTCATCGCGTCAAAAGTATCGCTGACTGCGATGATGCGGGCTTCGAGTACAATCTCTTCCTCCTTAAGTCCTTTTGGATATCCTCGACCGTTTAAACGTTCATGGTGCTGTTCAATGATGAGTGCGATGGTGTCGTCATAATATAGCTCTTTAACCATTTCTGCACCATCTCCAGGATGTTTCTTAATTAATGCAAACTCTTCATCTGTGAGTTTTGCTGGTTTGTTAAGTATTTCTGATGGAATGTTTATTTTTCCAATATCGTGTAGGATAGCGGAAATATAAAGTCTTTCTAAGTTTGATTTAGAAAGTGAAAGCTTTTTCGCGATTTTTATAGAGTATTTTGCAACTCTTTCATTATGTTTATAAGTATATGGGTCTCTTTCTTCAACTCGTTCTACTATTTGGCTTAGCTCTTTAACATTATCGCTTAATTGGAAAAAAGTGGGTTCGTTTATTACCCACAAATACTTCACATTTGTCAAAGCCGTAAAATGAATGGTATCTTCTAAGTCACTACAAGAAAAATAATCATATGGACCTAACTCAATCTTTTCCCCATTGCTTTCACACAGTATTTTACCTTCGAGAATATAAAAGAATTCTACTACTTTTGGACTTTCTGCAGGATAAATATAAAAAATATTATCTTTCTTAATTGTTTGAACCATTACTTCTATACCTTCACCCTTGGATAGAAGACTTAATTCAAAATTTTCCATATTTACCTTTTCGATGTTTTGATCTTTCTTCCCTATAGTAAAAGCCACCTTTTGTTCACCTCTTATATTTTGAAAAGCGACTACTTTTTTATGAAAAGTAACCGCTTTTCTCTTACAATCTTTTAATATCCTACTAATCTTACAGGATCAATCCAAGCCCAACGATCTGCAAATCTCACATACTTCCAGAAACACTCTGCTACGACACCGTATTCTGCAACTTCATCAATCGTGTCCTGTGTCATTTGCAAAGTAATATCAAATACGTAGCTGATAATTGCATCAACCTCTTGATCGAATTGAGCGGTTCTTTGAGCGATACGCTCCTCCAAAAGTCCCTTTTCAGCTTGCAAATCTGCAAGTGCTTGTCCAAGTTCAGCTTGCTGTACACTATCAGTAGATGTTAACAGTGCCGCATCTACTTCTTCTATCTGATTGTTTAGTTCTGCTAAATCACCTTCTAATACTGCTAATTCTTCAAGGTACACAGCCCATAAAGCGTCCGCATCTTGAACACCAGTTTCAATGATTTGATCCATTTCAATATTTGCTGCGTCAATAATTTCTAATGCTTTTTCAACATCTGCATCACTTGCTGCTTGTGCATTTGTTGATAACCCTAACGAAACTCCTAAAAACAAAATGGTAAAGAAAGCTAACATACCTAATCTCTTCACTGTAATCCCCCTCAAAATTTTATATATATTTCTCTCGGTGTGATCTGTGACTTTCTCCTGTAGTAACGTTATGTAATTTCGTGCTTTTTTCCTATATATCACCATAATTATACAAGTTACATATGCTTAAATCTATATTTTTTTGTAATATTTTGTTTTTTCTTACATGCCTTAATCATTATATCGGTCAACTCAAGACTATTTATAGAGACAATTCCATCCTTTATTTTACAAAATAAAAAAACCAACCCCTTAGAATAATTGGGATTGGTTTTTTGTATCTTATACTTCAGGTTTCATTTCTGTTCTAGAAACAGTGTTGTGGACCAGTTTCTTCGCTTCTCTGAACGTCACAAAGTTCTTACTCTTTTCATCCCACAAACGGAATTTCAGAGATTTTAAACTTGTAGCCAGCGTAATAGTTGGTACATGTTGAAGTGGCGGTGTGCTATGATGGCATTTTTCCAACTCGTAGTTTGGTACTCTTGGACTTAAATGGTGAATATGGTGGTAACCAATATTTCCTGTTAGAAATTGTAATACTTTTGGCAGCTTGTAAAAAGAACTTCCTTCTACTGCCGCTAATACGTATTCCCAATCTTTATCCGTTTCGAAATAGGAATCTTCAAAAGTATGTTGTACATAAAACAACCAAATTCCTACACTTCCGGCGATCATAAAGATCGTGCCATGTACAATCAGGAATGCCTGCCAGCCGATTGCTAAACTCAATAGTACGGCTACAGCGACAATTAGTACATTTGTCAGGTATAAGTTGTTGCGCTCTTTTTGTCTTGCTTCTTTACGGTTGAAACGGTTTCTGATTAAGAAAGTGTAAATTGGTCCTAATCCAAACATTACCAACGGATTGCGGTATAATCTATATGATAAACGAGTTTTAAAAGATGCTGCTTTATACTCTTCCACAGTCAGTGTCCAGATATCACCAACACCACGCTTGTCTAAATTTCCGCTTGTTGCATGGTGAACGGAGTGGTCATGTCCCCATTGATCGAATGGAAATAATGTTAATACACCTGTCAAAGTCCCTACTGCACGGTTCCACTTGCGATTTTTGAAGAAGGAGTGATGCGTACAATCGTGAAAGATAATGAAGATACGCGTCATGAATCCCGCTGCAAAAATTGCTGGTACCAATGCCAACCAGTAAGAAACAGATAGGCTTATATAAGTGAGATACCATAACAGGAAAAATGGCGTTAGCGTATTGATCAACTGCCAGATACTCTTTTTAGTTTGCGATTTTTCGAAAGGAGCAACTTGTTTTTTAAGGTTTTTCATTTCATTTTGAATTGACATTTTATTAAATCCCTTCGTTGTTGAGTTGATAAAATTTATTATATCCAATTAAAAAAAATTAGTTAGTAGCAGGTGTCATATGTAGAGTATGACAAATGTCATATAGTTTTTGTAAGGGATTGTCAGACCTCTTAAAATTCCTTGTCAGACCTGGGATCTTGTTTAGGGAAAAAGGTAAATATTATTATGAAAAAAATTAAAAAAAGAGTGAATCCACATGGATGTTCACTCTTTAAGCAGCAAGTTGCTTTGGCTTAACCCTTCTTTTCGTAAAAAAACTGTGCAGGAGCATACCAATTATGATGATAAATAAACCAAGCTTCCCTATCCCATTCGGCAATGGTGTGGATAAGAGTAGTACTTCTCCAAATAAAACAAACAAAACTTGGGTTGATTGAGTCGCTTCTACTGCGGCGAGTTTTTCCTGGCTGTTTCTCACCATATCTGTTGCAATGAAAAACAAGGTAGTTGCAATGACGCCAGAACTGATTGCGACTATTAATGTTTGGAGAACCTGTTCCTGCGTTGGAGCACCCACTGTTATAGATCCCGTTAGAGCAACAAGCAACCACACAGGTATAGTGGACAAAGTCATTCCAAGCACCCTTTGAAACGTATCCAGCCTACCACCGCACACCTCCATCATCTTCCGGTTACCAAGCGGATAGGCAAAGGAAGCGACTGCTACGGGAAGAACTCCATATATAATCATTGATCCAGTTAGACCTCCTCCTTGTTGAGTCTGAATTAACAGTACACCTGCAAAAATGACCATGGAAATAAGAAGCCCTCGCATGGGAATACGCTCACTCACCTTTACTCCCTGCACTATTTTATAGAAGAAAGGACCTAAAAGAACACCAGCGATGATGGTCAGCTGCCACGTTCCGGCAACAAGCCAGCCCGGTCCATATGCGGCAGCAAATGTTATTGGTCCGTAGAAAAGTACAAACCCAGTAAAACTCCATAGAAACCAAGAAAATGGGGCCAATCGCATTTCACGTAATAGAGGTCCAAGGTTTCCTCTCATCCATACAATCAAAAGCAAAAACGGCACCATAAAAAAGAAGCGCAAGGACGAACTCCATAGCCAGCTACCGCCAGACAGTTCCATGGAACGGTTTAGTATAAAGGTGACAGCAAAGAACATGGAGGCTACTACCCCGATTAAAATTGCTTTCACGGAAAACATCCTTCCTTCGGACTTATCGTTTCCATCATTATAATGGAAAATTGCATAGAATATTTCGCTTTTCGGAAATTGTGATAAAATTAAAATAATTGTTAGTAAAGGAATGAGTGACAATGAGGCGTATTCTTGCAGTAAGTGATATACATGGCGATATAGAAAAATTTGATAGACTACTTGAGATAATTAACTATGACAGCAAGCAGGATCAGCTCGTGTTGCTTGGCGATTATGTGGATCGCGGCCCACAGTCACGTCAGGTTTTAGACAAGGTGATTGAATTGACTGCTGAAGGGGCCATTGCCCTGATGGGAAATCACGATAAGATGATGATTGACGCGTTTGAATACACTGAAGATCCCCTTCACTTGAAAAGGTGGTATTATAACGGAGGCATCAAAACCCTACAGAATTATGGATACGAAATTGAAAAAGACGACGCGAAATACTGGTACACGACAGAGGAGATACCGAAAGCGCTTGTCATCAATGAGCAAATTCGCCCTCATATAAACTTTCTAAAAACACTCCCCTTCTATTATGAAACAGATACTCATATCTTCGTCCATGCAGGAGTACACCCTGAGACAGCATTGGAACTTACGGAACCTCACACCCTAGTGTGGATCAGAGAAGAATTTCATAAAGGATATCAAGGGGAGAAGATAGTAGTCTTTGGACATACGCCAACAAAGTACCTTCATAAAAAGCCAGAGGTTTACTTCGGTGAGAATAATATTATCGGGATTGATGGCGGTTGTGCTTATGGAGGACGCTTGTATTGTTTGGAGGCTTTAGAAAAAAAGGTCTATTATGCAGAATAAAAAATCTCAGAGATGCTCTAATAAACAGAGTTCCTCTGAGATTTTATAACACACCAGTTATTGTTTATCCCCTTTATACACATCCTCCTTTGAATGAAATCCATCAGAAATGACTGTTTCATCCATATTCGACTTGTTCACCGCAATTGGCGGCAACAACACAGAAGGCACTTCCACTTTCCCATTGTTCACTTTGCGACCCGTGTCAATAAACTCTCCCCTGGCCATTGCCACTGCTAGTCTTGCCGCTTCTTCAGCAAGAGTTGGTATCGGTTTGTACACCGTCATTGTCTGAGTACCTACCACAATCCGCTGAGCGGCTGCTAGTTCTGCGTCCTGACCTGCAACAGGGATTTTTCCAGCTAGTCCCACTTCCTGAAGGGCTTCAATTGCCATCCCGGCTGTTGCATCGTTTGCTGCGATGACAGCATCAATTTTTCCACCATTTGCAATGAGTGCTTCCTTCATGTTTGCATAAGCATTGCTTGGTAGCCAATTTTTCGTCCACTGATCATAAACTACAGTGATATCCCCTTTATCAATCAGTGGTTGTAGGACATGGAAGACTCCCTTTTTGAATAGGTGGGCATTATTGTCCGTATCCGCTCCGCCAATATAAACATATTTTCCTTTTGGGACAATCTTTGTAATTGCCTCTGCCTGCATCTCTCCCACACGTTCGTTGTCAAAAGAAACATAAAGATCGATTTTTGCATTTTTGATAAGTCTGTCATAAGAAAGTACCTTGATTCCCGCAAGATGTGCTTTTTTCACAATCGTGGCTGCTGCTTCTGCGTTATGCGGGACTACTACAAGAAGATCAACACCTTGGCTAATTAGAGTTTCCGCCTGTAGAACCTGCAACGCGTCATCCCCGTTTGCTGCAAGTATCTCAACTTCCGCTCCCAAGGTCTCAACTGCTGACTTAAAAAGAGCACGGTCTCTCAGCCACCTTTCCTCCTCCAACGTGTCCATAGAAAAACCAATTTTTATTTTTTTCTCCTCAGAAGCCACTTCTTCATTCTGCAAAAGGGGCGTATTCTTTACAGATTCCACTTCCTTTTGAAGGGAATTATCCATCTTTTCACAGCCAGAGGCTACATAAAACAGAGCCAGCATAACAAACCAAGTTAATAATCTACGCATTCTAAGCTCCATTTCCTCCACCCTCTCTGCCTAGTTCGCCTTATTTCGTAAGAGTGTTTTACGATACTCTTTTGGAGAAAAGTTAGTCATTTTTTTGAATACCTTACTAAAATAATTTGGGTCATGGTAACCCACTTCAAAGGTAATTTCCTTTATACTCTTTTCTGAATCATTCATAAGTCGTTTCGCTTTCTCCATTCTGCATTCTGTGAGGAAATCGATAAAGTTGATGCCCTGCTTTTCCTTGAACATTTTACTGATATAAATGGGGCTTAACCCCACTTTTCCCGCCAGCATATCAAGCGATATATCTTGATGAGAATGTTCCATGATGTATTGTTTTATTTGCTGCATGGTGTCTGCCTCCAAGTGGTTGCAGTGGGCGTCATAAGATTGTTTCATCCCCTCAAGGAGCTGCTTTGTTTCTGAACGAAGCTGACGATAATTTGTAGTTTGTACAGAATAGAGCGGAGTTTTATTTTCCACTCCTAATTCATTCATCACTCGAGAAGTAATCCAAAGGATCTCCAGCATCCGTTGCTGTGTATGCAGTAAATTGGTTCCTTCTTTTTCATAGCATTGAAGAATGTTCATGACATACATTTGTACCTCATCCCACTGGCCAAGTCGGATTAGATCAGCAAGTTCCTGTTGCTGATTCCTATCCAAGCTACTATTGCGGGCAACCACACTTGTATGAATGTCTGTGTAGAAACGATAATTGGTTAAAGTCTTGGTATCCATTGTAGCCACGAGAGCGTCTTGATAGGATTGGCGAACCTGTTCCAGAGAGCTGCAAACCTCCCCAATCCCAATAAACCAATCGATAGTTTGTCCTTTTTTAGAGATTGCTAGAATATCTCGTGCAAGTGAACTAGCTTGAGATCTGAAGGTCTTATCTGGTTGCCGGAACACGATAATTGGCAGTTGATTTCCATATAGTGCACCTACCCATCCGCTCTTGGTCTGTCTTACCTTATCCTTGATCATAGAATAATTTGATTCGGATCCTGGAGGTAATAGTACAATCATGGCAAACATTTCATTCGTGGAAGGGATATCAAGCATTTCCATCAACATGTCTATATGAACTTCATGCACGTGATCGAAGAGGAGTTGTGTCACAACATCTGTCTCAACAAGAGTCAGTGTTTTTTCAAATGCCGCTTCCTGAAGCTTGTTTTTGGCCTCCTGAGCTTTCTCATTCTCGATTTGGTCTAGGACTTTTCCGACTGTCGTTTTAATTTCACTTATTTTACTTGGCTTTAAAATATAATCTTTGACCCCGAGTTTGATTGCCTGTTTGACATATCCGAATGTATCGTAGGCGGTGACCATGATGAATTTTGTATTTGGATGCTTGGCACTGATTTGTTCAATAGCTTCTAGCCCATTCAAACCTGGCATCTTGATGTCCATCAAAATTAGGTCAGGGGTGTAGTTGTCTGCCATCTCAACTGCCATTTTTCCATTTTTGGCCTGTTTAATTAGTAGGTCAGGATAGTTTCTTTCTAGAATAGTTTGCATGCCTTGTCGTTCAATTTGTTCATCATCTACAATGAGGAGTTTGATCATTCAGTTCGACTCCTTTCATTATTTAGGTAACTTATTTAACTCCTGTAGATTTCCGTTCCAGGTGTTCGCTTATCCAGAGGACGGTGCTTGAGCCTCCTCGGCTTCATCGACGCCACTGAAAAAGCCTATGAATTAAGATGTTGTATAAACACCGCTGTTGATTTCCGAAAAAGGCTTCGCTTTCCTAGGGGCGCTGCTGGAGCCTCCTCGGCTTCGCCTGCGGGGTCTCAACCTATCTTTAATCCCCCGCAGGAGTCTCACACCTTGCACTACAATCTACAGGTGGATTTTGTATTCAGTAATTTATTTTCAAAATAACTTTTGTTCCTTGGCGTTGTATTCCTTTTATATCAATAACATCGTCATTTCCGTAAAAGAGTCGGAGTCGTTTAACAACATTGCTGAAGCCGATACCTGTTGAATGACCTTCTGTAGGTGGCGGGGATTCTTCGTTTAGGATTTGCAGGATTTTTTCTTTTGGCATTCCCATGCCATCATCCTCAATTTCTATCACTACATGGCTATCTTCAACTTTGACTCGGAACCAGATGTTTCCTCCATCCTCCTTCGGCTCCACCGCATGGATGACAGCATTCTCAATAATTGGCTGAAGAGTCAAGGCTGGAATCTTCAAGTCAAGGCAAGATTCATCAATATCCCAGTGCAACTGTAACCGGTCGGTAAAACGTGCCTTCTGTATGTCCATATATTGCTTTAATACTTGAATTTCATCTTGCAGGGTTACAGCTCGGTCTTGACGCTTTAAGTTGTAACGCAATATCCCTGCAACACTAACCAGTAGATCGCTTGTCTCTTCAGACCCTTCCAAATAGGCTTTTTTTGAAAGGGTATTTAGCGTGTTGAAAAGAAAATGCGGGTTGATCTGACTCTGCAGGCTTCGAAATTGGCTTTCTTGCAAAAGAAGTTTACTTTCCTGAAGCTCCCGCTCAAGCGCTGCCTTCTGTTTAATCTCAGATATCAAGTTGTTTATATTGATTCGCATTCGATCGAACGTCCTTGCCAAAAAGGCGATTTCATCATTGGTTTCTATTTTCACTTGCTGATCAAAATTACCTTTCGACAGCTCATTGGCCGCTTTGGTCAGCTGAAATACAGGGCGAGTAATCGTAAGGGAGAACCAGTAGGTGACAAGTATCAATAAACAGGTGATCAGCAGCAGGCTCCAAATTCCGAGCTTAATTACTTCACCTGATTGTTCAATGATTCCCCTGTAGAATCGGTCAAATGTATTCAATTCTGTATCTATCAAGGTTAAGGTCATTTCAGAAATATAGGTGGTAATTCGCGTGGCCTCTGCAAATTCCTGAGCGGAGGCCTCCGTATCATTTTCCAACTGAAACATGATTGACCTGTCAGTTGCTTCCACCAAACTATCAATCAAGTTCATATAATTGGTTAAAGTAAAATCGTTTTCCGTGTTTCTTAAATGATGAACACCATATTTTGCCTGCTGGACCTTTTCCTTGCTTGCTGTCAGTTGGTCAAGGCTGACTTGAGTTGGATCAAGGGTATAGTTATTCAAATCTGTAATCAACTGTTGGCTTGCCTTTGTCACTTCATTCATGCTCAGATACCGTTGCAGAATATCGTTATATTGTTTATGAGTTTTATGGTTGTAATATGTAAGCGCTATCCAAATTGCTGACATACTCACCAATACTACCGTAGTAAGAACAATTATTTTCTTTTGGATGCTCGTCATTGGATATCCGCTGCTTTCCTTATTCTGATTTCTGTCAGATACCCGTCCTTATCAAGAGGGACAGTTTCTCCGGTCAACCATTCCTTCATGAGCTGGACACTTTTTCTACCCATTTCTTCTGGAGATTGTTCAATGACCCCATCCAACTTTCCTTGCTCTAACAAAGTTAATGTCTCAGCTCCATCGTCAAAAGAATAAATATGGTACGGTTCCACTTGAGAGCGCTTACTTATCTCGCCAATCATCGCACCGGCAACATTAGCATTAATGGCGATGAACGCGTCAATATCTGGCTCTTTGTTCAATACATCTTGTGTAGTTGCAATGACTAGCTCTCTTGTGTCTTCCGTAGTGGCATGGATCATATGGATAGTATCATAAAATTTCAAGATATCCTGAATCCCTTCCATCCGCCGCTTTTGATAGTATTCCTGGTTCTTATCATACATGAGTACGACATTCCCCACTCTACCCATATCAATCAATAGTTGTCTTGCAATCATTTTACCTGCTTCATACTGGTCGGAACCGACATAAGTACGCCGGATACTTTCCTCCATTGGCACATCATTTGCTACTGTTATAACGGGAATGCCGTGAAAGGCGGCTTTCACCTTCGTCAATTCCTTGAATTCCTCTGTATCCAGTCCCTGTATAATAATCCCATCCACTTTAGACTGAATGGCAATTTCTATATTTTTCAGAAAGTCCTCTCGATTCTTACCATAGCTGCCCCATACTTCAAGGCTCATGTCACTTTGTTCTGCTTGTTTTCTGGCACCAACACTCACCTTGTCCCAGAACGGCGTTTCCATATCCTGCGTAATAAGAACTAGACGATGTTCCTCTCTACTCGAGCTTAGCGCTTGGGGCAACTGCCAATCGGATTGGAAGACTTTTTGTGCGGATAAAAAAGTAAGATGACATAATAGAATAATAATGATGCAAATTGCTAGAATTCCTGTTCTCCGCAAGACTAATATCCCCCTCCCCAACTTGAGGTGTACTATTTTTATCATAGCACCTAATGAAAATAGTACAATCCCTGTTGAGTAAGGGACTCAACAGGGATAGCAGTTTTTTTATTCATTATCTTTTTTTACGGGTCATAACATCAAAAATTACGGCTCCGGCAAGGACTCCTCCACGAATCATATATTGATAGGAAATACCTACGCCAAGCAAGTTCATCCCGTTGGATAGGGATGCCATTACAACCGCACCGATAATGGCGCCTGTCACTTTTCCCACACCACCTGCAGAAGATACTCCTCCTACATATGCAGCAGCGATAGCATCAAGCTCAAAAAGTGTTCCAGCAGTTGTGGTAGCAGATTGCAGGCGTGCAGTAAATAGGATTCCAGAAAGAGCAGCAAGCATCCCCATTGATCCGAAAACAATATAAGTAATCTTCTTCACGTTGATGCCGCTTAAATGTGCCGCTTCCGGGTTGCTTCCGACCGCATAGATATGACGGCCAAGAACCGTTTTAGTTGTCAGAAAATGATAGACTACAACTACTAATAAAATAATGATAACAGTCCAAGAGAAGCCATTATAACCTGCGAGAATCCAAGTAATATAACCTATTATGGCGGAGACAAACAATAACTTCAGTGAAAAAATCGGTTTTGATACGACTTCGAAATCATACTTAATTTTATTCCTGCGGGTCGAGATCTCACTGAAGATGTATAGCAAAATTCCAACTAGCCCGACTAACAGGGATAGCAGATGTAAACCATTAACTTCTACAAGTGAAGGGATATAGCCATTTCCAATTGCGTTAAAAGCATCATCCTGGATGATGATAGTACCCGTTTTTTCTGTGACCTGTAGCAAAGCTCCACGGAAAATAAGCATTCCGGCAAGAGTGGCTACAAAGGAGGGAATCCCAATCGTGGCGATAAGTACTCCATTAAATAGCCCAACAGCAACACCTAATAACAAGATAACCGGAATGGTTACCCAAACAGAAACCCCAGCTTGTGTAAGCAAGATAGCTGCAATCGCTCCAAGAAACCCAGCAGCATACCCAACAGATAAATCAATGTGACGAATAACGATAACGAGCGTCATCCCTACTGCCAGCACGGCGATATAACCAGCAGAGTCCAGTAGATTACTAATATTACGGGATGACATGAACAAACCGTTTGTCATAAACGTAAAAGTTAATATGATTACAAATAGTGCAATATACATTCCGTAGTCACGGATGTTTTCATGTATCAGTGCTCTGGCTTCTTGTATAACATTCATCCTAATACCCCCTATTGCGTAGCAAGCTCCATAATTTTTTCTTGGTCGGCCTCTTTTATTTCCAATTCTCCTTTTATTTCTCCCTGTGCCATGACATAAACCCTATCACTCATGCCGAGTACCTCACCAAGTTCAGAAGAAATCATTACGATACTAAGTCCCTCATCGATAAGCTTGTTCATGACGGTGTAAATCTCAAATTTGGCACCAACATCGATTCCGCGGGTCGGTTCGTCTAATATGAGAAGCTTTGGACCAACAAAAAGCCACTTTCCAATAGACACCTTCTGCTGGTTTCCACCACTAAGATTCCCTACAAGTTGTTCTAATGAGGAGGCTTTGATATGAAGAGATTGTTTGTATTGTTCTGCGACCTTGATTTCCTCATTGTCGTTTATAACACCTTGCGAAGCTATTCCTTTTAAGTTCGCCGCAGAAATATTGCTTTTAATATCCTGCAAAAGGAAAAGTCCATCCCCTTTTCGGTCCTCCGTCACGTAAGCGATTCCAGATTTAATCGCATCGCTTGTATGTTTAAGAGTAGTAAGGTTGTTATTCCACATCAAATCGCCATCAATTTTATAGGATTTAGCATTGCCGAAAATGCTCAGTGCAAGCTCTGTTCTGCCTGACCCCATAAGGCCGGCAATTCCAACAATTTCTCCTTTTTTCACATGAAGATTTACATTCTTCACTACCTGTCTTCCGAGTTGTGGATCGTAGGCAGACCAGTTGTGGAGTTCCAGCACGTTTTCTCCCGCTACTTTCTTTGTTCTTTTCGGATAGATGTCTTCAATTTCCCTACCTACCATGTTTTTAATGATGACACTTTCTGTGATTTCACCTTTGGAAGCTTCGAGCGTACAAATCGTCTTGCCATCCCTTATGACGGTTGCCTTGTCAGCAATGCTAATTACTTCTTTCAGCTTATGGGAAATCATAATGCAGGTAATTCCCTGCTGTTTCAGTTCTTTCAAAAGCAAAAGCAAATTTTCGCTATCGTCTTCGTTAAGTGCTGCAGTCGGCTCATCCAAAATGAGGAGCTTAACCTCTTTACTTAATGCTTTTGCTATTTCCACCAGTTGGCGTTTACCCACACTCAAATCCTTTACAAGTGTGTCAGGATTTATGTCAAGCTTCACTTTCCGGAGTAATCTCTTGGCTTCTACAATTGTCCTGTTCCAATCGATTACCCCCCCAAGCTTCATTTCATTTCCTGCAAAAATATTTTCATACACCGTCAAATCTGGAAACAACGCCAGCTCCTGATAGATAATGGCGATGCCGGTATTTACACTGTCACTGATTTTGTTAAATTGCTGAACCTGACCTTCATATACAATGTCTCCATCGTATGTTCCATAAGGATACACTCCGCTCAGCACCTTCATCAGCGTGGATTTTCCTGCTCCATTCTCCCCGATTAAGCAGTGAATTTCTCCTTCTTCTACTTTGAAATTCACATTACTCAGCGCTTTGACTCCTGTAAATTCCTTGGTGATGTCGTTCATCTCCAATATAAATCTGCTCATCCTTTTACCCCCTTAACAAAAGCAATGACAATGGCGAAATAGTGATAAGGTTGCTATCACTATTTCGCGAAGTTTCTTTAGAAAAGAAATTATAATCCCGTAAATTCGCTTGCTTGGTAGTATTCAGAGTCGATTAGTTCTTGTTTAACATTCTCTTCGTCCACTACAATAACATCTGTTTGTTTTGCTTTAACTTCTACTTCTCCATTATCGTAAGAGCCTGTTGTTTTTGGAGTTTTACCATCTAGGATTTCTACTGCGATTCCCATTGCATCCTTTACTAAAGTACGCACATCTTTGAATACCGTCATGGATTGCTGCCCATCGATAATGTATTGGATGGAAGCTTTTTCGGCATCCTGACCTGTTACCAAGAAACTTGAAACTTCTCCGTCAGATGCGAACACATCTGCAATAGAACGAGCTGTACCATCATTTGGAGCAAGTACTGCCACATCACCTTTCATATCTGCACCAACAGCTGTCAGATGCGTTTGTGCTTTGTTTTTTGCTTCGTTTGGATCCCAGTTTGTTGTTACCTGTCCTAGGATTTTACTCATTTGATCACGAGTAAGTTCCGCTGTATCTTTTAACGCTTCCGCTTCACTGGAGTTTGCAATCTTGAACGTACCATCTGCAATTTTCGGTTGTAATGTTTTCCAAGCTCCCTCAAAGAACAAGAATGCGTTATTGTCAGAAGCAGCACCTGCATATAGGTAAAGTGGTACACCAGAACCTTGAACGTTATCAATCAGATATTGCCCTTGTGCAGCACCTACAGCCACACTATCAAATGTTACATAGTAATCCACTGCATCTGTGTTTGTAATTAAACGGTCATAAGAGATAACCGTGATGCCTTCTTTTTTCGCCGCTTCCACCGCTGCAGCTGCTGCATCTCCATCTTGTGGAGTAATGATTAGCACTTCAATTCCTTTGTTGATCAATGTTTCAACATTCTCTTTTTCCTTAGCGGAAGATCCTTGGCTAAAAAGGATTTCTGTTGTATAGTCAGAGTCCTTCAATGCATCTTTAAAGCGTTGCTCATCCTGCACCCATCTTGGCTCATCCTTTGTTGGCAAAACAATTCCTACACTTACACTGCCGCTTCCCCCTGTACTGCTGTTACACGCTGCTAGCATAGCTGTAAAAAGCATTAAAACCAGTAATAATGACATAGCTTTCCAAGTCTTCTTCATTTGTTGCTCCCCCTTTGTTTTGGCTTGTTTCGTTTAATACAACTTAATTATATGGCTGGCAGACAGGGGTGTGTAAGCGTTATCACTAGCACTCTTTTGGTATTGTCTGTACTTTTTTAATAATTGGGAATATTTTCAGAAGGAAAGTAATTTCTCTACTAACTCTAGTACTTTCATACAAGCACCTTCTACTAATCTTTCATAAATAATAGTAGGAGGTGATATAAAATGAAAAAGATTATCTTGTTTGCTGATACGGGGATTGATGATGCGATTGCCGTCATCTATGCATTGAAAAATCCTGAGGTAGAGTTGAAAGCGATTGTTGCAGGATACGGAAATACGGATCGCGATCGAAGTGCTAGAAATGCAGAGTATCTATTAGAGTTGGCGGGTCAGGAGGGAATTCCCATCATTAATGGAAGTACAAGAAAATTAAGCGGTGAGCTACCGGAATTTTTCCCAGAAATTCATGGAGAAGAAGGACTTGGCCCTATAGCACCACCTATCCCTGCAGAACGTTTTATGAATCGAACAAATTTCAGTCATTTATTCCGTATCATTAAAGAGAACCCGAATGAACTAACCATTGTGAATGTCGGCCGTTGTACATCGCTTGCTTTGGCTTGGTTCTTGAGTCCTTCTGTGATGGAATTGGTAAAAGAAACGTTTATCATGGGAGGCGCTTTTATTGAGCCTGGAAACGTTACGGAGGTAGCAGAAGCCAACTTTTTCGGAGACCCTATTGCAGCAAACTTCATTGCGCAAAATTCCCCTAACCTCACAATCATTCCTTTGAATGTCACTCGCAAAGCACTCATTATCCCAAGAGTTGTGGACTTTATTGATAGTGTTGCCACTACTCCCCTTCAGCAGATTATTAAACCTATTCTTGATTTCTATTATGAAGCCTATCAAGAGCTAGAACCTGGAATTGCCGGGACACCTCAACACGATATGGCAGCTGTAATGGCTAGCCTAGAGATTCCTGGTTTATTCACCTACACAAGTAAAGAGGTAAAGGTAGAATATAAGGTAAGTTATGCAGAGGGACTTTCGATTGCAGACTTCAGGCCGGGAGTACCAGAATGCACAGGTGCAGGTTGCGTCAGGATTGCGACGGAAATTGATGAAGGTATTTTCTTTGTTGAAATGTTGAGGACTTTGATTAGGAATGATTAAGAAAAAACATGAGATCCCTGGGTGGGGTTTCATGTTTTTTTGTGTCTATATGAGCGAAGCAACATCAACTCAGCTTCTAATGTCTTATAGAATGGTTCTATAATCCCGAAGCAACACATTTTCAGCTCGAAATGTCGTATAGAACGCCTCTATACGACCGAAGCAACTTCAAAACAGCTCCTAACGTCTTATAGAACGCCTCTATACGACCGAAGCAACTTCAAAACAACTCCTAACGTCTTATAGAACCCATAAAATGTAAAAGTGCAGCCGCCAATCAGTAGCTGCACCAATCAAAAAATTTATTAATCAATTATTACCGTTCTTCTCTCTTCAGCTGACCGGCGAATTGCATCCATAACGACCTGCACTCTAAACCCATCCTCTAAAACAGGTAAATCAGGGTTAACCTCGTCTCCTAATAGAGATTTGTACACCTCATCCAACGAGCGATAAAAAGCATTGAAATACCCAGCAGCAACCGGATTCATTCCCTTCGGAATCTCCAAAGCGCCCTCTAGCTCCACTTCTTCCAAAGGATCATTCCCAATTCCAACAAGCACTTTGTTGTCCTGAGACATTTTGATTGTACCATCTGTCCCGTAAACCTCTAGCTCCCACCCTTCTGCATGACGAACAGCAATATTGGAGCCGATGTTAAAAGTGCCCCCACCTACAAAATTGCCCATCGCTTGGAAAGCATCATCCGCTGTCCGGACTTCCTTCTCACCATTTTCATCAATAAATTCCGGTACATGAGTGGTCAGCTGTCCTGAAACTGATTCCACCTTCGCATCTGTCCACCAAAGAAGAGAATCAATCAAATGAGAACCCACCGCTCCAAGCATTCCGCCTGCTTGATCCTTTTGGCTCAACCAACCACGTTTACTTGTAGCATATCTCTCGTATCCTGCAATGTTCAGTGAGAAATTCACATGCAAAACCTTGCCAATTGTCCCACTTGAGATGATCTCCTTTATCTTTTGTCTCGCCGGCAAAAAGCGATACTCAAAATTAATCCAGCCCATTTTACCAGCTGCATCTCTTGCCTGTATCATCTTCTCTGCCTCAAGAGCATCAAAAGCCATAGGTTTCTCACATAGAACGTGTTTGCCGCTCTCGAATGCCTTTACCACCATATCATGATGTAACAGTGGTGCAGAAGCAACGGATACCAAATCCAAATCTTCTTTTTCCAGCATTTCTTCCCAGTTTCCATAAACATTTTCAATTCCTGTTTCCTCTTTAATATCATCCAGTCTCCCACGAGATACACTTGAAATTGACACTACCTCAAACCCTGGATGACTTTTTATCACAGGTGCATGAACTTTTGCTCCAAATCCTGTACCAATAATGCCTACTCTTATTTTCTTCATATTCAAATCCCCTTTTATGTAGTAGTTGGTCTTTCTCTTCATTTCGACAAAAAACAGCACTCTCCTCTTTTATTTAGGAAAGTGCTGATTTACATTGGTTATTAATGACGGTATTTAAGCGCCAAACCTTTTAAGAAGTTTCTCGCGTATTTATCCATGCATGTTTTATAGTTCTTGTGCCCTTTCTTACGTAAAAAGGCTCCCAATTCACCCTTCGTTATTGTCACTCCGGCTTCTGCAATAATGTCGATAATATCTTCGGTTGTTAACGTAAGGGCAATTTTAACTTTTTTCAAAAGAATATTGTTTGCCGGTTCGTTTGAAAATGGCGGTTTTGCTGGCTGACCGGGCTTTGGTTCCTGTCTGCCTCTTTTGAAAATAATCAAACCGTTTAGGAACGATTCGAGCTTGTTGTTGTTGATAGAAAGGATTTCTTCCTCCTCAAGCGCCTGCTCGTACTCTTCTTCGGTGTCATAGTCATAGCTATCCACCTCTTTGGTGAGAATCATTTGGACTTCTTCTTTCGTCACGTCGATGTCACCAAGCTTGAAGATCTCGACCATGTCGTTGTCTTTAATATCTAGTGCGTATCTTAGTCTGATTAGAATATCATTGTTAGTCATATATAAACTCCTTTTGTATTGCTCATTCCCTATATTTATTACCATTTACCAGTAATTTTAGCATTTATTTTGACAAGGGAAGCTCTATCGTGACGACAGTTCCTTCCTCCATCTCGGATGTTATTCCGATTTCTCCATTATGTGCGTGGACAATTTCTTTCACAATGGACAAGCCGAGTCCTGTTCCCCCAATTTTTCTCAGATCGGAGTTGTCAACCCGATAAAACTTTGTAAAAAGATGAGGGATTGCTTCTTTTGGAATACCAATACCATGGTCCCTTATTGTTACCTGTAACGTCTCAGCCTCGGATGTGACTGCTATATGAATTTTACCTCCCTCAGGAGAATATTTAATCGCGTTGCTCAGCAAGTTAGCTATTACTTGTGCCAGCTTCTCCCTGTCCGCTTCCACTTTTGTCTGTTCCGTCTTTACTTCAAGAAGAATTGGATGAGTAGTGGCGTTATGCTGAAAAATCTCACTTACTTCCTGAATAATATCCACGATATCTTCAGCTTTTTTCTGGTAAATTTGCTTCCCTGCTTCCATTTTTTGCACATCCAAAAAGTCATTAATTAACGCAGTCAGACGCTTTGCTTCCTGATAGATTGTTTTCAGGTAGGTTTTTTTCCGTTCTTCGGACAAGTCTTTGTAAATCATTCTTTCTGTAAAACCTAGAACACTGGCTAATGGCGTTCTTAGCTCATGACTTACGGTACTAACAAACTCCGATTTCATCCTGTCTACTTCATACTCTTTTGTCATATCACGGAACACCAAGATGTAGCCATAGGAAAGGTCTTGTCGTGAGACTTTTTCCTTATACATTTTAAAGACACATCTCTCATGCCTTTGATACAACTCAAATATTAAGGCATCATCAGCAGACTCTTTCTCACTAAAAGTAGTGAGTAGATCTGTTCGCAGTTTTTCTTTGTCGACTGCCATTTCAACAAGAACCGTTGTCCATTCTTCAAACGATAATTGCAACAATCGATTAGGCGTTGGAAAGTTCAATAAAGAACTCATTTTGGTATTGGCCTGAAGTACACTACCTCTTTCATCCACTAATAGGACACCCTCTTGTATGGTGTTTAGAATGTCCTGGTAAAAGAGGCGATTCTCTTCCGAATCCTCGTACAAATCAACTTTTTCCAAAGCCATACTGACCTGCATCGCTAGCGCTTCCCCTGTTTCAATTTCGCGTTCAGTAAAAGGGGCATCATATCTTGTGAACTGCATGTAAGCCGCTATTATACCGTTAGATGTAAGGACGGGTATGAATAAATCAAAGGCTGCCATATCTTCCGAATGGTAGGTTGCTTCCATGCGACTGCATTTTCTATTCACCTTAAATGCTTTTTGGACATCCAATAATTGTTGGAGAAATACATTATTCTCTTCTGACCTTAACTGTTCTACCATGTTCTTTGACAGACCAATTGAAGCAGCTGTTTTTTTATCATTAAGCATCATCATGATACCCACTTCTGCCCCTAATACTTTCCCCATATTACGGACAACATTTTCTAACAGACGCTCTCTGCTTAACGTCTCTCCCATATCATGAATAAACTTATTCCTTACCTCAAGTTGCTCATTACTATCTTCTATTATCGAAATATTTTCTTCCAATTGTACTTGCTGTGCTTGAAGTTCGTCCTGTTGTGCATGAAGTTCGTCCTGCTGCGCTAGTAGTTCTTCATTTTGAGCAATCAACTCTTCTTCTTTGTATTGTAGGGTATTAACCATTGTATGGAGAGCGTTGGTTAATACACCTATCTCATCCGAGCTTTTCTGATAAGAGGGCAGTACTGTTATTTTTCCATTTGTAATATTATCTGCAGCCTCTGAAAGTTCACGCAACGGTCTTCCCACCTGTTTAATAAGCACCCAAGTTATGATGAACAGTAGGGAAATCACGAGCAGAAAGTACATGGAAAACAAAAGTTGACTGGCTTGAATTTTATCTGACATCAAATCCACATTGTTTTCTATTTCCCGATCTACTTCATACCGGTATTCTTTCATGTAACCCATAAAATCAAAGATATCATCGGATGTACCCTGGTTGAACAGATAATCCTCAAGCGCATTCATATCCCCTTGTTCATATAAATTCTCCACTTTCGGAAGGTAGATAGAGAAATAGAATGTATGAAAATCTGTTACTTTATCCACAAACTGCTCGTCGTTCCTGTTTTCAGCCATTTCAGCAAGACTTTCAATATCATCTTTGATGTTATCTTTAAATCCTTTTGCTTCTTTTAACATCTCTCGATTGGAAAATGCTACATATCCACGATACTTCAAGAACGAGCTATTTATGTTATCATCAATGTTTTGTATTTTTTCCTCTTTCTGTTCAAGTACTTCATTCCTTTCCTTGAACTCCTGAGAAAGGGAGTACTCGTAAACCAACAGTGTTACGATACCTGTGACCAAAACTAGAAAAAAGATTCCATTAATCGTTAAAAATTTCGTAGATATACTATCTTTCCACTTCATTCAGCATTGCCTCTACTCTTTCTGCCAGCTCCATCGGACTGAACGGCTTGGACATAAATCCTGAAGCACCCGAGGCAAAGACCTCATCACGAACGGACTGTTGACTTTTTGCTGTAAGCATTAGGACAGGAGGCACAGGCTTAAGTCCCATTGTATTCATCTTTGTTAGTACCTCTAATCCTGTGTATACAGGCATCATATAATCGAGGATCACCAGATCAAAACTTTTCCCCGCTTCCAAAATATCCACCGCTTCTTTCCCGCTGCATGCCTCTACAACATGGTGACCTTCATCTTCTAGTGTATCTGTTATGAGCATGCGAAGAACACTCTCGTCCTCAGCAAGTAATATATTTGCCATCTTTGACTCCTCCATTTATCATTCGATTAGAAAATTATTGGGATACACCTTTTCGTTGCATTTCTCCCCAACCTCTCTTTTTCCTTAATACATCTAAGATGCCTTGGCATCTCCAGATTATGGTTAAAGGCCTGTACCAGAAGGTTTCTGTTAGGGAGTAAAAGAATAAGACAACAATATGCCTTGCTTTAGGGTATCGTTTTAGGCTCCACTCTTCCATCAAAACGGCCAACATGGAGTAGATAGAACCGTAGATGACGAAAAGTAAGAATAGGAGCAGCGCTATTTCTTCATTCATCCCACCAAGGAAAAAAGAGAGAATTATATATAAATAGCCTGTTAATTCCACCACTGGCCCCAGAAACTCTATTAAGATGAAATATGGCATGGATACCATACCAATAGATCCATATTTAGGATTGAACGCCATAGAGCGGTGCATCCACAAACTTTCAAATAGCCCCCTGTGCCAACGATTCCGCTGTCTTTTTAAGAATGTAATTTCTTCTGGAGCTTCTGTCCAGCATACAGGATCTGCAACATAGACAATTTTCTTGTTTGACTTCTTTTCCTTTATCAATCGGTGCAACCTTACGACTAATTCCATGTCCTCTCCAACGGTATGAGAATAGCCCCCTGCATCCGTTACCCACTTTTTAGAAAAAACCCCAAAGGCACCTGATACAATCAATAAAAGATTGTGCTTGCTTAACCCGATTCTCCCCACTAAAAATGCGCGCAAATATTCAATAACCTGCATGATAACCAGTGGATTGGAGGAAAGGCCCACCTTCATGATAGATCCGTTTTCGATAGCAGAACCGTTAGCGATTCTTACACTTCCACCTGTGGCAATAACGTCTCCATCAGAATCTATGATAGGCTTCATTACTTTTAAG
The DNA here is from genome assembly GCF_020524325.1 of Sutcliffiella horikoshii. Taxonomy (GTDB): domain Bacteria; phylum Bacillota; class Bacilli; order Bacillales; family Bacillaceae_I; genus Sutcliffiella_A; species Sutcliffiella_A horikoshii_D. The sequence goes on along the minus strand of NZ_JAIVKY010000011.1, from coordinate 20,980 downwards.
AAAGCGTCTCTTTCCAGTATAGAATCGCCATCCACTGAGCAGAAATACGGATAAGTGCACACGTTGATTCCAACGTTTAACGCATCCGATTTCCCGCCATTCTCCTTATCTATTACATATAAATAGTCATAAATAGAAGACTGATAGATACCTTTTACTTCTTTTGTCTTCAACTTTTGTTTCACTATTTTCTTTATTTTTTTCAATTGAAATTCCTCAATGAGCTTTTCCATTGTATCATCTTTAGATCCATCATTAATCACAATGATTTCATACTGTGGGTACTCTATGCTAAGTAGAGATCGAACAGATGGAACGATTCCAAGTGATTCATTATAGGCCGGCACCAATATAGATAAGGGTTTAGAATAACTCACATCCAATAGGTCCTCGTACGGTTCTGTATTGTCCAATTGAAAGTTTTTCCTAACTTGGAACAGGGAAACCAGCAACATAAAGAGATAAAAAAGAATGACAAATCCCATATAAGCGACAACAAACCAACCAATTCCCTGTAATAACAAATAAATAAAACTACCGTCCACGGATTTGCCCTCCTCTCTGCAACCATTCTTCCGCCATGTCTCTTGCAAAGCGATCTTCTGAAGTTTCAAGGACTTGATGGAGAAGTTCTGTCCCACTTTCAATGGATAAGATGGATTTGGCAGCGTTATTTCTGACATCATAATGTGTGTCACTTAAAAGCTCTGTCAAAATAAGAAGGCTTTCCTTACGGTTAGTTCTTCCAAGCAATTTACTGAGCATTAATCGCTCTTCCCATGAGCTCTCTTTGAAATCTACATGTTCCATCCATTCCAGGATCCTTGAATATCCTAATTCATTCATTGCTTTTAGAATTCTTATTTTCTTTTCCCCAGAAGAAATACTTAGTAGGTCCTCAAGAAAGGGCAAAAATTCCCTTTTCCCCTCAATTCCTATCATATCTAGCACTGGAAGTTGAATGTATTCAGGAAAGTCATCGAAGTTTGAGACCATCACCTGAAACTGACTCTCTGTCATCACACCAAATAAAGATCTGTACATAAATTCCGAAAGTCGCCATTTTGGCTCTTTCACTAATTCTTCCCAGTGATTTGTTTGAAATCGAACTAATATTTTTAATAATTGTCTTCTTTCTTCTTGAGTAAGACTTCTCTTTTCGTAAGTATTGAGAAGGTAAGGAACCATGTTCTTTAGTTGAAAATCCTCAATTGCATACAGACTATTCATCCTTATGCTCCAACGACGATGATGAAGGTTCCGCTTATACTTCTCCAAAAAATGAGTGTTTGCAAAAAGGGTAATTCGCTCCTGCACTTCATCCCCTTGGACAACATCTGCAAAATCACTAAACAGTTCCTCCATTGCTTTGCCCTGTTTTCCGTTCCAATCCTGTTCAAGAATCTCTTTGTTTTGCCTGTATAAGTATTCAAAAACTTTAGTCCTTAATTCTTCTTTATGTTGATTAATTTTTTGACGTAGGCTGTTCTGCATCAATTTGGTGACAAGCATATAGATAAATAACACCGAGAGGAAAATAAAAAGAGAAAGAATGATTACCAGTACAATAGATACAAGACTACTTATCAACGTCACATCCCCCGCTTTATCAGATGCTGAAGTCTTGCTTCCACCTCAAGGAGCTTAAAAGGCTTTGTCACATAGTCATCCGCTCCAAGCTGTAACGCTTTTTGTATGTCCCTTTCGCTTTTCCTTGAAGTTAACATCATTACTTTAAACTGGTCATGGCGTCTTTCCGAGCGAAGTCTCTGTAACACTTCCAGTCCATCCATTTTCGGCATCATCCCATCAAGAATGACCACATACCGATCATCACTTTGTAGCCACTCCGAATGTAGAAAGCTTTTTCCATCTGAAAATGTTTCAATTTCAATGACCTTATTTGCAGGAAGAGGCAGCTTACTAATCACTTCAGAAAGCATCATTCTTACAATTTCATCATCATCAACAATTGCCACTTTGACCTTCTGAGTAACAACCTCCTGGCCTCCCTCATATACTTCAATTCTTGCTTTCCCTTCTTTTTTTGCTTCATAAAGAGCTTTGTCTGCTCGTTCCATTACTGTTTCCAATGCCAAGCCACCATCTGTTACCTGTACAACTCCTCCAGAAAAGGAACATTTAAAAGATACTTGATCTGCCTGGAAATTCAATTTCATAAAACCATTCAGAAGCCGTTCTACCAGCTTTTTTGCCTGTTCTATAGTCGTATTTGGCAGCAACAAGGCAAACTCTTCTCCTCCATACCTGGCAAAAACATCACCAGATCGCATATTTTGCTTCATGAAGGATGCTAACTGCTTCAATACCTCGTCCCCAACCACATGCCCATATGTATCATTTACCTGTTTGAAACAATCGAGATCAATGACGCCTACACTAAAGGGCTCTTTTACTCTTGTAAGAATCGACTGCTGTTTCGAAAAATATGACTGGAAGTACTTTCGGTTATAAGCCTTTGTGAGCTCATCCATCAACAACAATTCGTCATATTGCTTTTTTCTTCCCACTTGCCTTGAGACCCTTACTTCAAACTCTTCTATGTCCAAAGGTTTGGACATAAAATCATCTGCTCCCGTGCGGTAAGCGTCTAATCGGCTTTCCCTGTTTGGATTGTCATCAATCACCATAACTGGTGTCAACATTTGCTGACCGCTTGCTTGAAGTCTCTCTAACAACGAAAGCCCTTCATCATCTTTTAGCCCTTTGTCCATTATTAGACAATCCGGTTTCACGTCATAGAAGGTATCTATGGTTTTTTCAAAATCTGTACTAACCAAAACATGCAAGGACTTTCTCTCTAGGTATTCTTTCCATTCTATAAGTAAAGCTGGATCACGATCTGCGATGAGGATCCTTGGTTGATCTTTCGTTTGCTCTGTAGATGCGTCTTTCTTTTTACAATAGACGATAACTTCTTGCAAAAAGGATTGGCATTCTCCCAACTGCCACGTACTCTTTTCAACCACGCTTATCTGTTCATATAGCGCTTCTGTTAAATCTCCCAGCTCATCAAGCCCGACTGTCCTAGCAGTTCCTTTAATAGAGTGAACAAACCGATAAACTTCTTCATGGGGAATATCGCTAGCCTGAACTTCCCACTGATCTATTTGATTTAAAATAGTAGAGATTAACTTCTTTTTATATTTATCCATCACAGCACAACCTTCCGATGAGACGCTCCAGTTGAATAGCCTCTAAACTACATATTATATTTTAATTATAAAGAGGAATGATTATGATGTCATGGATAAATTTTCAATCACTATCACAAGCCCATCCTTGCATCAATTGAACGAGGGAATAAAAGAAGACACCACTCTTTCAGATGAGTGGCGTCTTATAGTCGGTAGCAAGTTATATGGGCAGGTTCACAATCGTCATGATTTTTATAAAAAGATGCTAACAATAATGGCTGTAATAAAGCTTGCCAGGGTTCCTGCCACAATTGCCTTGAAGCTTAATTTGGATACGGTCTTTTGTTGGGTGGGCTCGAGGGAACCTAATCCAACAATCAGTTGTCCGATGGATGACAGGTTGGCAAAGTTGCAAAGCGCAATAGATAAAATGGCCACTGTTTTTGGTGAAAGGTCATCCATGATTGCCGAAAGCTCGTTGAACGCGACAAACTCGTTGACAGAGAACTTGGTGCCTATAATGGAAGCTGCCCTGAAGGCTTCATCCATCGGAATGCCAATCAGCACTGCTAAGGGATAGAAAACATAGCCGAAAACGGTGGAAAGCTCTGTGCCTAGCAGACCAAGCAGGCCGTTGACCAGTGCCAGAATACCAATAAAAGCAATTAAGAGTCCCCCAATATTGATGGCAAGCCTCGTACCATTCAATGCACCATCTGCGATTGCTTCAAATACATTGGTATGCGTAGTCTTTCCTAGCGAAATATCGCCATTTGTCTGCGATTCCTCTGTTTCAGGCTCCATCACTTTGGCAATAACGAGGGAAACGATTGGCACACTGAAAACGGAAAGAAGCAGGAACTTCATATCAATACCCATTAAGGAATATCCTATTAGTATCGCCCCGCTTGCCGACGCGGTTCCTCCAACCATGACAGCAAATACCTCTGATCGGGTAAGCTTGATTAGATAAGGCTTAATCAATAACGGAGCTTCCGCCAAGCCCAAAAAGGAGTTGCCGATCGCATTGAACGATTCCACCTTTGTTGTACCTAAAACCTTGCCAAGCCCAATCCCGATATATTTTACAAAGAAGGGAATGATGCGCATATAGTAGAGAGCAGATATGAGTGCCGAAATAAAAATGATTGCGCCTAGGACATTAATGGCAAAAACGAAAGTGATGTTGGTCCCTTCTCCAAAAAAACCTCCGAAGACGAACATGATTCCTTCTGTGCTATAATCGATGACCTTTTGAACACCCATAGCAGCCTTCTTCAGAATGGTTTGTCCAAAAGGAACCTTCAAAACAAACAATACAAGCAAAAATTCAAGGATTATCCCAACAATGACCGTGCGCCAATTAATCGCAGAACGCTTGCTGCTATATAGCCAGGCCAAAAACAGGACCCCCATCAAAGACAAAACTCCGTAAATAAAACTCAATGCAAGATACCTCCCAGTGATGTGTTCTCTTCAACGAATGTTTAATTCCTATATCGTCGTATGATGTCAGACTTCCTCCAAAGAAAAATAAAAAAGCGTATGTGACCTTCTTCCAAAAAAATAAAGAAAGCCCCATACACTTTTCATGCATAGAATGACTTTCCTTATAGTCCAGCAATTTAGGGCTGCCGGGTAGAGACTTATGGACCATATCACCATATTTATATAAGGAATTCGTATGAAGTTTATTTTGACACTTTAACATGAGGAAGATCTTTTGCACAATATGAAATACTAAAGCTTATATATTATGAAAGTTCACACTATCTATATAGTCCACTGGGTTTGTGTAATCACCCCTCCAATTATTACTTCACTTTTCTTCTAAGTCGTATAATAGTCTCCTCAGGCTTTGCATCTTTCCCCAATTGCCCCTGACTTTTTAAAATGTCTCTGATCTCTGTAAGCAATTCTAAATTTGTGATGGCTTTAACCTTGTATTCTTTCTTCTCTTTTCTCCGCCGGTATGTATTAAAAATCTTAATGACAGTAAAGATAGCCACCGACACCAGGAGAAAATCCATCATCGATTGGATGAACTTCCCATAAAAGACAAATGCCCCTCCAACTCGGATATATAGGCCTTCGAGATTCACTCCCCCGACAATGATCCCGATAATAGGCATAATCATATCCTCTACAAGGGATTTGACAATATTATTAAAAGACGCACCAATGATCACCGCAATCGCCAGCTCAAAAACGTTTCCTCTTGAGATAAACTCTTTAAATTCCGACCACATATCCCCACCCTCACAATACACTTTTTTACAATCTATGTGGGGAAGTAGGAGATATGTCCAAAACATACGGATGATAGAAAACAGCCTGATTCCCGTTAAAGAATTCAGGCTGTGATATAAAAGGAACCACTTACTTTAGATGAACTAAATCGATCACTTCTTTAATTGTTTAGGTTAGTTACATTTATTTACGTATGAACCGGACAACACTTTCTACGTGTGCTGTTTGTGGAAACATATCCACAGGTTGGATCCAATCTACTTTATACTTCCTACTTAAGAACTGAATATCTTTAGCGAGTGTGGATGGATTACAGGAAACATAAACAAAATTCTTCGGTTCTACCTCAAGAACGGTCTTCATGAAAGTTTCGTCCAAGCCCGTACGTGGTGGATCAACAACTATCGCATCCGGTCTCCAGCCTTCTTTTACCCATCTTGGAAGCCATTTTTCAGCTTTTCCTGCAACATATTTCATGTTGGTATAGCCATGGCGATTGGCGTTTTCTTTAGCGTCCTCAATCGATTCTGCAATTGTGTCCATACCGCGAACTTCTCCGGCACCTTCTGCCAGCCAAAGTCCGATGGTTCCGACACCGCAATAAGCGTCTACTACTTTCTCTTTACCGGTCAATTGTGCAGCTTCTTTCACTAAATCATACAATTTTACAGTTTGTACGGGGTTGAGCTGAAAGAATGCACGTGCACTCAGCTCAAACGATACATCTCCTAGCGTTTCCTGTATTACTCTTTCTCCACTTAAATGAATCGTCTCTTCGCCGAAAATAAGAGAGGTTTTTCTGCCGTTTATGTTTTGCATGATGCTTTTCACCTTTGGCAAACGTTTTTGAATTTCTTCTACTACCAACTGTTTGCGCGGCAATTTCTCATCAGTCGTAATCAGTACCACTTGAATTTCCCCTGTGGAAAAACCGACTCTTGTCATGATGGTGCGAACAGAAGGCTGCCCCTTTTTCTCATTCTGAACAGGAATATTGAAGTCTTGAAGAATTTTTTTAACCGTGTTGGTTACTTCGGTTGTAGCACTGTGCTGGACGATGCAATTATCGATATCAATTAGCTTGTGCGAATTGGCACCGTAAAGGCCTGCGATCACTTTTTCCTTTTGCTTGCCAACTTGGAATTGACTCTTATTTCGGTAATACCACGGGTCTTCCATACCGATGGTCGGTTTAATGTCGAGTTTACTCACATTTAGCTTTGTATGACGTTCCAACGATTGAATGACAATGTCTCGCTTTAAGGTCAGCTGTTGATCGTATTTAAGATGCTGCAGCTGACAGCCCCCACATTGCTCATAAATCGGGCATGGCGGTGTGGTTCGATGTGGGGATTTGCTACGGATTTTTTTGATTTTCGCTTCCGCAAACTTGTTTTTCACGTCTGTAACTTCCGCTACGACTACTTCTTCAGGCAGTGCACCCGGAACAAACACAACTTGCTTTTTAAAATAACCCACACCTTCTCCGTTGATTCCGAGACGCTTAATCGTTAACGGAAAAGTTTGGCCAACTTTCATATCGATATTGGATTGTTGCTTATTATATGGTTTCTTCGTTTTCATTTCACTAACTCCTCAGCTTGCGGTTCGATACTTCTCCAAAGGTATAGGGAAGCATAGCTTAAATATGGTTCCCAGTCCTTCGCCCACTCCTGCATTTGTAAAACAGTAGGCTTTTGGTCGAGTCCTTTTAATTTTTTCAAGGCATTCTGGATGCCAATATCTGCGATAGGGAAAAGATTCGGCCTTCCGAGTCCAAACAGAAGCAGGTTTTGGACTGTCCAAGGGCCAATCCCTCTTATTTTTATCAACTTTTTCAGAATTTCTTCATCTGACAGGCTGTCCAAACTGTATAGTGGCAAGTCATCATTTGCAATCAGTTGGGAGGTGTCTAAAATATATTCCGCTTTTCTGCGGCTCATTTTTAGTTCTGTAATCTGCTCATAATCAAGCTTAGCAACAGCTTCGGGCTTTGGATAAAACCATACTCCCTCTTTTTCAAAACCAAATGTATGAACAAACCGTTCTGTCAACGTATGTGCAAATTTCATGTTGACCTGCTGATGGATAATGCATTTCATTAAGCAGTGATACAGGTCAAAATCGAGCACGAGCGGCGTTCCTTCGTGCTCTTGGAATATCGTGGCAAGATCAGTTTTGGCAAAATGATTGCTGATGTTTTGAAGCGGCTTGTCCCATTGGAAAATGGTTTTAATTTGATTGAGTTCTGTTTCTGACAGTTCTGCTGTACATGTTAATTGGAATGAAGGTTCCTCTTTTGTACCTGTTGCATTTACTTTAACTACAATCGGTGTATCTTGTTGGTACATCGGGACTTTCACAGTGCGTTCTTTTTGATCGATGACCATTAAAGGGTCAATGGATAACCGTTGCAACACTCTGTCAAAATCGTATGGTCCATTTATCTTTATCTTAACCACTTTCCCCACCGTCCTTCATATACTTTCCCAATTATAACGGCTTTCTGGTGTGTTGCCAAATGCAGAAAAACTCCTTTGCTTTAAAAGCAAGGAGTCAGTTTTCTTGTATAAGCAAGATTGGATTGGGAATAGTATGTTGTGCAGCAATTTCATCCAGACTTTTGAATTCATACCCTTGTTTACGAAGGTCGTCAATGACCTTTTCCATCGCTTCTGCATTGTCCTTGGAGACAGTGTGCAGTAAAAGTATCGCTCCTGGATGTATTTGAGCCATGATATTGTCATAGGAATATCTCCAGCCTTTTTGCTGATCGGTGTACCAGTCAACATAAGCCAAGGACCAAAATACGTGCTGATAGCCCATTTGATTCGCAAGTGCCAATGTTCTGTCACTGAACGTACCGCGCGGAGGCCGTAAATACGTCATATTATCAAGTCCGGTGATGTTTTTATATTCTTCTTTTATCATATCGAGCTCTTTCTTGAAACGGACATCGTTTACTTGTGTCATATCAGGATGGTGCCAGCTGTGATTGCCAACAATATGACCTTCGTTGACCATTCGTTTGACCAATTCAGGCTGATCTTTGAGGTAATACCCTGTAACAAAAAAAGCTGCAGGTACTTTTTTCTCCTTCAGAACATCCAATACTTTTTCGGTGTATCCATTTTCATAGCCATTATCAAAAGTAAGGTAAATTTCCTTTTTACTTGTATCTCCAAGATAAAAAGCATCATGTTTCTTTAAAAGTTCTTTGTATTTTTGACCTGCATCAGGTGGCTCGTGGTTTTGACTCTTTTTGAACCCCCAATGTAAGGTGGTAGTCGAATAGGTGTCCGCTTGGCTTAAATGCGGAATGATGAATAGTGCAACAATAGTTATGGTTAGGATATTAAGTAATTTTCGCATGATGATGATGTTTCCTCCCTTCCATTATTTCTAGCTACTATTATGTTTCGTTTGGACTTAGGGATTGATACGGTGTATTGTTTTCCAATTGGAGGTTCCATTTAGCTTACTGTCGAAAAAAGGAGAAATACTGTCCAAGTTGAGGCAAATACAACCGGAAAACCAATGAATACAAGCGAAAAGTTGCCAAATACTGTCCAAAACAACCTCAATACATGCCAATCGACATTTACCGGGAAATAATGACACATCCCCAGCCTTTTGATTCCTCACCCTTAAAGCAAAAAAAGTTCGGCAACCCTTTGGATCACCGAACCGCCAACTCTTCAAAAATCAGTTAAACACTCTATCCTTAAACTGTGCAAGCTTCTCTAAGGAAGATTTCTCTACATCAGCATGCAAGCTGTTCCCATGGGAATCCATCGTTACTACCGCAGTAAAACCTTCTACATTCAAATGCCACATTGCTTCTGGAATACCGAATTCCATCAAATCTACACCGTCGACACCCTTGATACAGTCAGCATAATATTGTGCCGCTCCACCGATTGCATTCAAGTAAACGCCACCGTGCTCTTCCAATGCCTTTAACGTTTTCGCACCCATTCCGCCCTTACCCATGACAGCGCGGATACCGAACTTCTTCATGATATCTCCTTGGTAAGGCTCCTCGCGAATACTTGTCGTTGGGCCGGCAGCTTTTACATGCCAGTTTCCTGCATCATCTTTCAGCATAACCGGACCACAGTGATAAATGATTTGGCCGTCTAAATCAACCGGCGCATCATTATCGCTTAAGTGTTTATGAATCGCGTCACGGCCTGTGTACATTCTGCCGTTGATGCGAACCACGTCGCCCACTTTTAAAGAACGGATTTTCTCTTCTGTAATCGGTGCTTCCAAAACAATTTCACTCGCTTCAGAAGTTGCTGCGACTTCTTCCTGATCTGCCAACTCTTTAAAGAAGTCAATCATTTCTCCTTCTTGATACAACCACTCGTTAATCTCACCGGTTTCCGGACTTATTTTCACACCTAAACGGCGGTATGCCCAACAGTTGTAAGCAACAGAGACGAAGAAACTTGCCGGAATACGGTGTGCAACACCAACCTTACAGCCAAGCAATGTTGTTTCGCCACCAAAGCCCATTGTTCCGATACCAAGTTTATTTGCATTTTCCATCACATACTCTTCAAGTTCTTTTAACTCTGGTACTGTGTTCTCATCATCAAGACTGCGGAAAAGCTGTTCTTTCGCAAGCTCATAACCAGAAGTACGGTCGCCACCGATTCCAACCCCAATGACGCCTGCACTACAGCCCTGTCCTTGAGCCTGGTACACAGAATGCATGACACATTTACGGATTCCATCAAGGTCACGGCCCGCACGGCCAAGTCCTTCAAGCTCACATGGCAAGCTATATTGAATATTCTTGTTCTCACAGCCGCCCCCTTTTAAAATAAGGCGAGCATCAATGTAATCTTTATCCCACTGTTCAAATTTGATGACAGGTACTCCATCGCCCAGGTTGTCCCCGCTGTTTGCACCAGTTAAAGAATCCACTGAATTCGGGCGCAGTTTTCCATCCTTTGTGGCCTGAACAATTGCTTCTTTAATTACCTTTTTTATTTCCAGTTGGTTTACGCCAACTGGTGTCTTTATTTTAAAAGTAGGCAGTCCTGTGTCTTGGCAAATTGGAGACACCTTTTCGTCTGCCATCGTAATATTATTGGTAATTGTAGCAAGTGACATTGCTGCACGTGTGCCGGCACTTTCGCTAAGCTTTGCTTTAGCAATCGCACGTCGTACATCTTTAGGCAGTTTTGTAGAGGTTTCTACGATCAAGTCATACATGCTCTCATATAATTTATTCATCTTTAACTCCCTCTCCTATCCCCAGTTGAAAAGTTATCTACGTTTCTTTTTTACATCCTTCATTATACTTGTTCTAATTAGAAGGATAAAGCACTTTGTAACCGATTCCACTAAAACACTAATGCTAGTTGGATTTTTGTGGTAAAGTGAAAAATAGAGACACTAGAGATGGGAGAAACATACATGGCACAGATAACACTTTTAAAAGCAAAACTAGAAGATGCAGAGCAATTGACTTCATTAATGAAAAAAACTTTTGATGAGGAAGCTCGAACGTGGCTTGGTAGGGTTGATTCACATATCGTGGACTATAATATCCAACCGCCAGGCTACGATTCCTTGCACACAACTCGTTACATGATAGAAGAGCACACATACTATAAAATAATGGAGGACGGGCAACTTGTTGGTGGCATTATCTTGACGTTTACCGGTAGCCGCTTTGGTCGGGTTGATCGTATTTTCATCGCTCCTTTATATCAAGGACGGGGATTCGGTTCTGAAGTGATCAGATTAGTGGAAACAGCACATCCAACTGTGACGACTTGGGAATTAGAAACTTCCCCAAGGCAAAAGGGCAACCTTCATTTTTATGAAAAAATGGGCTATAAACGCACCTTTGAAACGGAGGATGAGGTGTGTTACATCAAAAGGTTTCGTGGTAATGAAATCGCTGTGGAGAATGAATTTGAATCCTGCAATTTGGAAGGTGCGACTTTTTATCAGACAAATTTAGCAAACAGCGCTTTCGGTAATAGCACTTTAGCAGGGGCACATTTCAGCAATATAAATCTAAGCAGCTCTAAGTTTCAGAACATCAATTTTCGAGATACGTTGATTGCTGACTTGAATTTTTCTGGGAGCAGGGTGAAGCATGTGGAAATGAGTGGTGTGGAGTTTCGCGATATCACTATTGAAAATGCTCCAGTTAGCTTTGAACGCTGTGAATTAATGGGTACGAGGTTTAACCATTGTAAGATGGGCAATGTGGAAATTAGTGATTGCGACATTTCTGGGATGAAAATTGATGGGGTGTCAGTGGAGGAGTTGTTAGAGGTTTATAGGATGGTTAAAAAGTAAGGTTTATTCCATTCTGCATTTCTCGAGGAATGCAAGTCGAGTAATTCGATGAAGACACTTTTGTAAGTTTTTTAAGTCCCAAAGTGTCTTCATGCCTCCTATGATGACATTTCTGTAAAAACTTTTTAGCCCAAAAGTGTCTTCATACACCTTATGATGACCTTTCCGCTTTCTTTTTGGTATTCAAAGTGTCTTCATAACCGCAATTAACTCTTCTTTCCATATATTCTCACAAAAAATGGCCTCCATAACTTGTACGAAGACCATCACACACACTAACCTTCAAAAGGGCTTTATCTCTCCATAGAAAAGTCCCATCCCTCTTACCAATCCTTCTTAAACTGATTATATTTCCCTTCCAAATCATCCAGCATCTGAATCAGACGGTCAATGTCCTCCACATCGGTTGATTCCGGATCTAAGGAATCCACGACCTCTAAAAACATATTCAATCTATTTTTCAAGTAATCGACTTGGGAATCTTTGTTGTCTGTTGCTTTACCCATTATAAATCGCACCTTTCTGTTATTCCTGTAAGTTTTTCTTTATACTACCGCACTAAATCTCTTCCGGCAACCTTGGCATGAAATTTCCGGTCTGTAATCCTATGAATCGTGATACAATGAAGGGTAAGGTTTTTTAATAAAGGAGTTTACGATGAAGACAACCATACTACCACCAATCACCCCTTCCTATGATCCATGGGAAGCTTATTTAGATGTAAAAGAATACGGCCAGATGGAACTGACGAACGTAGAGTTTACCACAACCACACTTTGCAATATGCGTTGTGAGCATTGTGCCGTCGGTTACACGTTACAACCAAAGGACCCTAAAGCTTTGCCGATAGAATTGCTTATTCAACGCCTGGAAGAAATCCCACGACTTCGTTCAATCAGCATCACTGGCGGTGAGCCTATGATGAGCATGAAGTCGGTGAACGAGTACGTTGTGCCGCTATTAAAGTATGCGCATGAACGCGGTGTGCGTACACAGATCAATTCGAACTTAACGTTAGATTTAGCCAGATACGAGAAAATCATTCCTTACCTGGATGTGTTACATATTTCTCATAACTGGGGTACGATGGATGACTTTGTGGAAGGCGGATTTGCGATGATGGACCGCAAACCGACGTATGAGCAGAGGGCAAAGTATTTCGAGCGGATGATTGAAAATTCAAAGGCGTTAACTGCTGCTGGGGTTATTGTATCTGCTGAAACGATGCTAAACAAACGTACGCTTCCTCATATTGAACATATTCATAAGCAAATCGTCGAGGAGATGAACTGCCAAAGGCACGAGGTACACCCTATGTATCCTAGCGATTTCGCTAGTGGTATGGAAGTTCTGACACTTGATGAGATGCGTGATGCGATTCATCGACTACTTGATATGCGTGATGAAAATACGTGGATGCTGTTTGGCACGCTGCCGTTCTATCCTTGCAGTGATAATCCGGATGATCGCGAATTATTAAAACGTGTATATGAGGCAAAGAACGTGACGGTTCGAAATGACCCGGACGGTCGCTCTCGTTTGAATGTGAATATTTTTAACGGAGATATCATTGTCACAGATTTTGGCGATACGCCTCCTCTTGGAAACATTCAAACAACAGACTTGCCAACGGCTTATGAGAAATGGAAAGAGACCTCCATTGCAAAAGAATTAGACTGCCATTGTCCGGCTGTTGCCTGTCTTGGACCTAACATATTAGTGAAGAATGCGTACTATCCTACAACGGATTTCACTGTGCGCCAAACGAAATTGACCAAATAAACAAAAGCCTGGGACACCTAATCCCAGGCTTTCTTTTAGTGTGAAACTCACGTGGTTGGCACTCTTGATTTAAGTCTTTTGCCTTTTACCCCGCAATAAAACCCTAAACTAATCAATACAATCCCCATCAAGCTGGAACCCAAAATTAACGCTCCGTCCCATCCGCGCGAGCTTCCTGCCAATTGCCATGCTTGATATGGTATAAACAATAATAGAAAAATAATCCCTATACCCCAAAGCAGTAAGACCGCATGATGCTTATCTTCGTTTTCTATATAAGATGGCTTTTGCCTCAATTCGACTGTGACCATTGTCCGAACAACAACTAACAAAACAGACAAACTTAAGACCAATAATACCAGGTGCATCATCGTGTTGATGACCTCCTTTTTATTCTCACTTTTTAAGACGCTTGAAGGCGGAAAAAGTTTCGGTCTGCGGCTGCTTTTCGTTCGACAAGGTAGTGGAAGTTCTGTAACCTTCTATTACCCAGCTTATAAAAGAATCGAAACTGGTAAAATCATCACAACTTTCAACAAGAAAACACCAGCCCTTAGAATTAGGCTGGTGTAAGGCACAAGAACTATCTCGGGCGATCGGACGCTGCAAAAATGAAACTCACATGGTCCTGAACCGGAATCCACGCCCCGATTCCTTGCGAAGTCACGTTTTTCACAACAATCTTCATTTCTTTCCCTTTTAATACAAGGTAGACCTCCCCGTACGTAATTTTCCCTTTCTCACTAACAGCAGGGGAGTACGCATACAGGTAGCCTAATTTTTTCACAGGTATATTATACACCTGATCCTTTTTCGTCCCTGCGCCAACAATGGTTTGGAAGGATAAAGGCAGCTTTGTTTTAGACATCGCTTTTAACATCATCATTTCTTTCACATCGTCAGCAGCCTCCACTTTAGAAGTCAAGCCGCCTTTGACACTTTTTTGTGCTTCCTGACGATAGTGAAGCTGTTGTGGGACTTTTCCACCACGGTTATCTGTGTAATTAGTGTTGATTTTTTGGTATTCCCAGTTTACGCTCGTTTCTGTAGATTCGTAAGAAAGCGGCCATTGTCCAAGGTAGATGGTGGCACGATAGCCTATTGCTACTGGTGAAGGAGATATGTTCGACTCATTTAGTATCTTGATTAGCTTAGGGTTTTCAATTTTCACATTAGAAGAGTCAATCAGTTCTTGAGATAGCTCACTTGGCTGCAGGTAAGGTACGTCCTGAGACGGGTTTGGATACGTGTTGTCTTTAGAAATGTCTAAAACAGAATTTGGTACCTCCAGTTTTTTATTAGCGGCTTTCACCTTTGTCTCTTCAGCTTGAACACTGCTCAATGTGAAACCAAATGCAATAAAGACTGCCAACATAATTTGAAGTATGCGCATGATGTGAATTACTCCTTTCATTCGTCTTGAAATCTATGTACTGTTATCTTTTTCGAAGCGATTTAAGATTATCCATGAAAGGTGAAACTTTTTACCAAATTAAAAAACACGAAAGCTAATCTCAGCTCTCGTGTCGTAATTTTTTATATAGGTTTTCCAAACGCGGGTAGAAAATCTGAATTAATGGTCCGATCCCAAATGTGATGATAAAGGTCCCGATCCCGATCGGCCCATTGAAAATTAGAGCAAAAATAAGGGCAAACACTTCCCCGATCGTTTTTGCTGTCATCATCTTCACCTTGAATCGATTCTGAATCCCAAGCATCAAGTTGTCAATTGGAATAACCGGGAACTTTGCTTGCAGGTATGCAGATATTCCCACTGCCATGATGACCATTCCAGCCAAAAGGACAACAAAACGTAAAACCATCCCCACTGGAATCCATGTGCCAAAGACCTGCATCAACCAAAAATCGATAAACACTCCGACAAGGAAAATCGTAATGACCGCCAGATAATCCGGTTTGCTTTTATGTAACCAAGCGTTGATGGCAATCAGGATGATCCCGACAATAAACACCCAGCTTCCCACTGTCAGTCCAAATGTAGTGGAAAGTCCTACATTAAGTGCATCCCACGCTCCGGCCCCCAAATCCGATTTTATCGTTAAACTGATCCCGAAGGATAAGACAAAAAGGCCAATTAAATAATATAATGTCCGTATTACCAATCTGATAACTCCTCTACAATTTACTGTCACTTGTCCTACTTTATCATTGTAAGCGTGAATCATCAAAATATGAGAAATAAAAAAAGATTAAATAAATCAGAATATTTATAACATTTAATTTATATACTAGAAATACCTTAAAACGAAGGAGGGAAATAAAGCGCAGTCACCTTAGAGTGAAGGAGTGATTTACACCTACACAGTGCACATATAAAGCTTTTTATTCCTTAGTTCAAAGCTTTAACCCCTTGGTACTTAGATGTGATGAGTTAGCCCTACATGCTTTGGGACTCTGTGCAGCCTACCGCACAGAGTCTTTTTATATAACTTCGAAAGTTCGTGCCAAAATCATCTGAGTTCGTGCGAAAAACTAGCAAGTTCGTGCCAAAATGGGCCAAGTTCATGCCAAAACAACCCGAGTTCGTTCCCAAACCCTCATTCACCATAAAAAAGGTACAGCCCTACCCCCTCTTTCCACATTTACCATTATAATATCCCCGCCCACTCCTTTTTATCGTAAAAACCTGACGACAACAGTGTTTAAAAATTCATCAAATATGCCACATTAACGGAGAGTACTTTTTAAATGAAAGGTGTAGAGGCTAACGATGAATTCTGACTTAAAAAACAAAATCAATTCGATGTTCAGCAACCATAAAATTGGAACACTTGCTACCATTAGAGGCGACCGTCCATATTCCCGCTTTATGTTATTTTTCAATGAAGATTTAACCTTGTATTGTGCAACAAATGAGCATACCCACAAAATTGAAGATATAAAAGCAAACCCACATGTACATATCCTTTTAGGGATGGAGGATACAAGTTGGAAGGAACCTTACGCAGAAATAGAGGCAGAAGCAAGCTTTGAGGATAATGCGGAACTGAAAAAGAAATTCTGGGATGCAAAATTATCGGAATGGATTAAAAGTCCAGACGATCCGGAATATTTGCTTTTAAAATTGACTCCTTCTGTTATTCGCTATTTTGAGAAGGCCGGCAGTGAAGCGGAAGTGTTGGAACAGTAGTAGAAGCCTTCTTATACTTATGGTAAGTTAAGTATAACGACTAGAAAGCGGCCCTTCCTCACAGGCCGCTTTTTTTATAGGAGGTGTCACTTTGCTACGAACATCGCTTGCCAAAAAAATCATACGAGAAGTGAAGAATTTTATAGAAGAAGATTTAATTATGGTGGATACATCCGGTATCATCATCGCAAGTACAGACCCTGATAGACTCGGTAATTTTCATGAAGGGGCGTATCTTGCAGCTGCGGATAAACAAATGCGTGTGATATCTAAACAAGATGAAACGACTCTATCGGGTGTAAAAGCCGGTATCACCCTTCCCCTTTTCCATCAGCAAAAGGTTGTGGGGGTAATCGGTATTACTGGAACACCAGAAAAAGTGCTTCCTTACGGGGAATTGATCAAGAAAATGACAGAGCTACTGATCCAAGAAAATCACTATCAGGATCAGTTTGAATGGGAAGCAAGGTCGCTTGAGACGTTTGTGTTTGATTGGTTATTGAAGGATGGACCATCCGCATCGATCCAAAAACGTGCGGAAGTACTAGGTGTAAACATGGAAGTGAGCCGACAAGTTATCTTAATTGAGTTTCAGAGTGAGGAAGCGCTCATGAAAACAAAAAGATGGCGTTTTTCCGAATTGGATATGGAACTGAAGAAGGAAGATATTCTTGTGCAATGGGGACAGAACAGAATGATATTACTCCTGGCAATCTATAAAGGCTTGGGTAGGGAACCTCTCCTTACGTTGCTGAGAAATTTTCAATCCCAACTTCAAAGCTATATCGGTGCACCTGTTTTTATGGGAATTGGAAAAGCAGGCAACTTCTCTTCGTTAAAAGAGTCCTATTTGGAGGCTGAACGAGCACTGAATGCCTCTTCTATGGATGAACCAATTACATTTGAAGAAGACCTTCGCCTTGAAATGATTCTGCAAGCAATCCCTGTTGAGGTAAAAAAAGAGTTTGCTCAACGTCTTCTATCTCCCGTCATATCAGAGAAGGAATTATTTGAGACGATTCAGATCTATTTTACCCACCACCTATCCTTGAAAGAGACGGCCAAAGCCATGCACATTCATATAAATACATTACATTACCGCTTGCGTAAAGTGGAAATGTTGACTGGCTTAGAACTGAAAAAACCACATGATTTGACTACTCTTTATCTGGCCTGCATCCTTTTGGATGATTCTACAAATAATCACTAGTAGACCAGCAACTACTTTAGATAAATATACATAGAGTTCCTCCCTTCCTTTTTATAAAATAGAGATAAGATGTTTTATAGACTGGGAGGTTTTTTTATGATAAGTGAACGTTTAAAAAAGCAATTTATCAGTATAGTCGGACCGGAAAATTACCGGGATAGCAAGGCAGAAAAGCTTGTCTATTCTTATGATGCCACACCAAACTATCAATCTATGCCGGATGCTATCATTGTTCCCAGTAACACAGATGAAGTCTCTCAAATCGTCAAACTTTGCAATGAGTATGGCATTCCGCTCGTCCCTAGAGGCTCTGGCACCAACCTCTGTGCAGGGACATGTCCCACAGAAGGCGGTATCGTCCTCCTTTTCACCAACATGAACAAACTCCTTGAGTTGGATGAAGAGAACTTAACAGTCACCGTTCAACCTGGTCTTATCACCCTTGACATGATTCAAGCTGTAGAAGCGAAAGGTTTATTTTATCCGCCAGATCCAAGCTCCATGAAAATATCTACAATTGGCGGCAACATTAATGAAAATTCAGGTGGATTGCGCGGATTGAAATACGGAGTAACGCGGGACTATGTTCTTGCACTAGAAGCCGTTATGCCGAATGGGGATATCATACGGACGGGCGGCAAACTAGCCAAGGATGTGGCCGGTTATGATTTGACTAGGCTGTTCGTCGGTTCAGAAGGGACGCTTTGCATCATCACAGAAGCAACGTTGAAGCTTGTGCCCATGCCTGAAACAAAACAAACGATGCTTGCCCATTATCAAGATATCGAGGCCGCAGCCAAAACGGTTTCCACCATCATTTCCAATAAAATCATTCCTGCTACACTTGAATTTTTAGATCAGCCAACCCTTGAGGTAGTAGAGGATTTCGCTAAAATTGGTCTCCCAACAGATGTGCAGGCAGTACTTCTCATCGAACAAGACGGCCCTCGTGAAGTGGTCGCAAGGGATATGCAAAAAATACAGGAGATTTGTCTAGCAGAAAAGGCTGTTTCCGTTCAGCTCGCACAATCTGAATTGGAAGCGGAAGCATTACGGACCGCCCGCCGATCCGCTTTATCTGCACTGGCAAGACTGAAGCCGACAACCATACTTGAGGACGCAACAGTCCCGCGCTCGGAAATTGCCACGATGGTTAAAGCTATCAATGAGATTGCTGTTAAGCACCAAGTAAAAATCTGTACATTCGGTCATGCAGGGGATGGCAATCTTCACCCTACAGTAGCCACAGACGCTCGGGACCACGAAGAAATGGAACGGGTCGAAGCGGCATTCGAAGACATTTTTGCTAAGGCTATCGATCTTGGCGGAACCATCACTGGAGAACACGGTGTCGGAATGATGAAAGCTCCTTACCTGGAGTGGAAGTTAGGCGCAGAAGGTATAGCGGCCATGAAGGCCATTAAATTGGCTTTCGATCCGAACAACATCATGAATCCCGGTAAAGTTTTTGCAAAGGAATCCAGAAAACGGGTGGTGGTGTCACGATGACCTCGGTTAAAGAAAAACAAGTCATTCAAAACGAATTCAAAAGTCGCATGGATGAAGATGAGCTGCTGAACTGTATGCGTTGCGGCTTTTGTCTTCCTTCCTGTCCGACCTATATAGAGTCAGGTTTCAAAGAATCCCACTCCCCACGTGGACGAATCGCTTTGATGAAAGCCGTAGTAGATGGCATCATCGAACCAGACGAAGACGTGGAACGCACCCTTGACCTTTGCTTAGGCTGCAGAGCTTGTGAGCCTGTTTGTCCTTCGGGTGTAAAATATGGCCACCTGCTCGAGGAAGCGCGCGACATCATCAATCAAAATAAAAAGCACTCGCTTCCGGTAAGGGTACTGAGGAAGACTGCGTTTGACGGGCTATTCCCTCATCAAAGTCGCATGCGTGTTTTAACAAACTTTCTGGGAATCTATCAGCGATCAGGACTTCAAAAGGCCGTTCATCACTCTGGATTACTAAGGTTGTTACCGGATAGTATGGCAAGCATGGAGCGTGTTCTGCCAAAAGTTCCTACTATGAAGGAAATGAAAAATCGCCCTTCTCACCTACCAGCGCTTCAAGCACAGAAAAAACGGGTAGCATTCTTTTCCGGTTGCCTGATGGATACCATGTTCCTTAAGACAAACGATGCCACTATGAAACTGCTTCAACATGCAGGTTGTGAAATTGTCATACCAAAGCAGCAGAATTGCTGTGGAGCGCTTCACGGTCATAGCGGGGAAAAGGATAAAGGCAAGGAGCTTGCAAAGCAGAATATAGCAGCGTTTGAAGACTTGGAAGTGGATTATATCATCACCAACGCAGGTGGATGCGGAGCCTTTCTTGTGGACTACGACCATCTGTTGAAAGATGATCCCAAGTGGTTTATGAGGGCGGTCGCTTTTAAAAAGAAAATCAAGGATATGTCCGCTATTTTGGTAGAATTGAAGTTTCACGAGAAAGATTTGTCGGTGCGACCGCAACGGGTTACTTATCAAGACTCCTGCCACCTTCGCAATGTGCAGGGCACCTTTCTTCAGCCAAGAATGTTATTGCAGGCAGTGGCTGGTGCAGACTTCTATGAGATGAAAGATGCCGACCGTTGCTGCGGCTCGGCGGGAATCTACAACATCGTTGAGTCCGAAATGTCGATGCAGATACTGGACCATAAAATGGAGAAAGTAGCTGAGAGTATGGCAACCACCATTGTGACTGCAAATCCGGGATGCTTGTTGCAGATGAAGCTTGGGATTGAAAGAGAAGGGTTGACCGGGGTGCTGAGGGCCGTTCATATTGCTGATTTTTTATTAGAGGGGTTGGAGGGTCGATTGGAAGGGAACAAATAGTTTGGAAGAGGTAGATTTCCCTTTGGATTTCACGGTGTAGTGGATTTCATGACTAAGATGACCAAACTTTAGGGAACGTGGAGGTTCTGGCATTGGAGAGGTTCAAGACCTCCTCCTTTTAGTTTTTACGTTAGAGATGTCTTCATAACACCGATGAAGACTTCTCTTTTCGATTTTCACAGTCATAGATGTTTTCATAACTCGGATGAAGACTTCTCTTTTCGATTTTCACAGTCAGAGATGTCTTCATAACTCG
>NZ_JAIVKY010000010.1 GCF_020524325.1 Sutcliffiella horikoshii | reverse complement strand
ATAGATGTTTTCATAACTCGGATGAAGACTTCTCTTTTCGATTTTCACAGTCAGAGATGTCTTCATAACTCGGATGAAGACTTCTCTTTTCGATTTTCACAGTCAGAGATGTCTTCATAACACCGATGAAGACATCTCTTTTCGATTTTCACAGTCATAGATGTCTTCATAACACCGATGAAGACTTCTCTTTTCGATTTTCACAGTCAGAGATGTCTTCATTATGACCTCTTCCTTTTAATTTTCGCTCGAGAGAAGTCTTCAACTCAACTCCCTGCTGCTTTTCACAATTCTCAAACCGTCAACTTCCCAAGCACCACCTGCTTAGCCGCACCAGTAGCAGTAGGTACATTATTAGGCAAACCGAATAATGTCTCATTTGCCAATATAGCAAAAGCAACCGCCTCTTTAGACTCGCTGGAAAATCCAAGATCCTCCTGCGTTTTCACAGTAAAATCACCTAACTCCTTCAGGAACTCAAGAAGAGTGGCATTATAAGCCCCTCCCCCACTGACAACAAGAGTGTCAACTCCACCTCCAACAGGCAGGAATCGATCGAATTGATCTACAATAGTCATAGCTGTAAACATCGTGACCGTTGCCAAAATATCTTCGGAAGAAAGTCTCTTCCCAAGCATTCTATCAACTAGCTCTCTAGTAAAGGCGGCCCCGAACAACTCCCTACCCGTACTTTTAGGTACAGGCAACGTAAAATAAGGATGTGCCATCAACTCATTTAACACTTCTTCGTTGACTGTACCTTTTGCCGCAAGCTCTCCATTCTTATCAAAAAGAAACCTACCTTCCGTCAAAATATTCATCGTCTCATCCATAATCATATTCCCCGGTCCTGTATCAAACGCGATCACATCTGAAGCAGAACCACCTTTAGGGAGATAGGTCACATTCCCTATTCCTCCAATGTTCTGCAAGGCGATATTCTCCCTATCTGACCGAAAAAGTAAATGATCAACATAAGGAACTAATGGTGCACCTTCCCCACCTGCAGCCATATCGCGCACCCTGAAATCAGAAACAACAGGGCATTTAAAAACCTCTGCAAGTACAGATGCTTCTCCAATCTGCATGGTCGATTTTACTAAGCCCCTATCTTGCTGATCTACAGGTATATGATAGATCGTTTGACCATGAGACCCAATGAAGTCAATATCCTCCAAGCGCAAACCTGCATTTTCCACAACCGAACGCGCAGCTATGGAAAATAACTGCCCAAGTTCAAAGTTAAGACTGCACAGTTTATCCACAGAGCTCTCAGCAGGATTAAACTGTTTAAAAATCTCACTCCTCAACGCTTCAGGAATATCCACCGTATCAAAGGCAAGTTGTTGATAACTCAGCTTTTCGCCACTGCCTCTTACAGAAATGATCGCAACATCCACACCATCCACAGATGTTCCAGACATGATGCCGATACCGATCCGTTCTGGTTTACTTGTAACGTTTAATAGTTTTTGTAGCATGGTTAATTTACCCTTGCTGTTCCAAGTGTGATAGGCAGTTTCCCTATTGCTTTTATTTCGCCTAAAAGGAATTTACTAACCGATTGAAGGGCAAGCTTCCTGCTTTCATAAGTAAGGATATAGGTGGATACCTCTGGGAACTTATCCACATCATATGGACTTCTTAGTGCAATGACGGCTACTTTATCCCCATATTTCGTAACAAGTCTTCGAACAAGATCCGCCTGAGAAACGTGCTGAACGGCTTGATATGTGGCAACCATTATTTTATCCACACCAGAAGCTACTAAAATCAACTCTTCTACCACTTCATCCTCTGGAGTGACAGAAACAATAACTTCTGTTAGATTTGGCAACTTTTCCTCTAAAAAGCTACCGATGGTGACCTCTGAATATAAAGTATCATCTGCTCCTGAAGTAACATAAGGATCTACAGATATCAAAAGGATCTTTTCTTCCGGTTGAAGTGGGATTATCCTCTCATTTTCCCTAACCAAAGTAATGCTCGCCTCACTGGCTTTTTGTGCAAGTTCTGTATGATCAACAGAACCGATTTCACCTTGACAATCCGCCCATTCAGCACTCTCTTCCTGAAGATTACGTGCTTCCTTCAATGTAAGAACCCTCTCCACCGCTTCGTCAATGTACTGTAATGAGATACGACCCGACTCCACTGCTTTTATAACCGCTTCTATCGCCCTTGTCTGGCGCTCAAATGTATGACTGATAAGGACTTGATCGATTCCCGCCTCGACTGCCAAGATAGCAGCTTCCTCTATGCCGTAGTAATCAATAATTGCGTTCATCTCCATGCAATCTGTCATAACCACGCCTTCATAGCCCATATCATTACGTAATAAATCCGTTACCACCTTTCGAGATAAAGTGGAAGGTACTTTCTCTGGATCAATAGAAGGAAATGCAACGTGGGCGATCATAACTGCATCCACTCCTTGCTTAAACGCTTCATTAAAAGGAACCAGTTCCAACTCTTTTAATCTCTCTAAATCATGATGAACCACAGGGAGGTCTAAATGGGAGTCCACACTAGTGTCTCCATGCCCGGGAAAATGTTTTACAACAGCGGAAACATTGGCATCCTGCAATCCCTTCACCGCTTGTACCCCCATCTTTGCAACAAACTCTGCACTCTCGCCATAAGAACGAACACCGATGACAGGGTTTAAAGGATTGTTGTTCACATCGATGCACGGCGCATAATTCATGTTTATCCCAAGCAAGCGGAGTTCCTTCCCCACTACTTTTCCTAGCTGGTAAACTGTCTCTTCATCTCTACCTGCGCCAAGTGCCATGTTGCCAGGGCTTAACGTCACACCCTCTGTTATTCGGGCAACCATTCCGCCTTCCTGATCAATGGAAATAAAGAGTGGAGCTGTTCCCACAACCTTTGCAGCTTTCTGTAATCCTTTAGAAAGCGCTTGAACTTGTTTAGGATCTTCCACATTTCTTGCAAAATAAATGACTCCACTAATGTGATAATCTTTTATTAGTTTCACTATCTCCTCAGAAGGGGTAGTACCGTGAAAGCCTGCAACAAACAATTGACCTACTTTTTCCTGCAATGTCATCTCGTGAATTGTCTTCATTCCAAGTCCTCCTCTATCAATCATAAAGTAATATGGAATCTATTCGCTTCTTCCAATCATCTAAACCTTTGTCCCAGCTTTTTGCTACCACCTCATAAGGTAAAAGGGCGTCGATTCCCATCCGGACTTTTTCCGTTCCCCACAATAGGTCAGCAAAGGGGGGCATGCCCTCTTTAAATGGTTCTAGCCACGTTGCCTCTTCATGAACGGAAAAGATAGAATGCAAAAACTCATATGCTGCTTTGGAAACTTCTAAAGAGTCGCGATCTGTAACCAAAAGTTGCACTCCTTTACAAAGTTCACCAGCATGCTTACTCATGTTTGGCGTAAAATAAGCTGGAATAAGCTCTACACCTGCCAGGTTTTTATCTGCAAAATGCTTAATCATCTCTTCCGGCTTAAACCATGGCGCACCAATCCATTCAAACGGCTTGGTTGTTCCCCTTCCTTCCGAAAGATTCGTCCCCTCGATAAAGCATGTAACGGGATAATACATAGTTGTGGAAAAGTGCGGAATGTTTGGGGATGGCGGAATCCATTGCTGTTGCCATTGATCGCCCCACATGCTCCGATTCCAGTTTTCCACCTCGTAAACATGCAACTCAACCTCCGGGTATAACTCCTTTTGAATCAACCTTGCATATTCCCCTATCGTCAAACCAAGACAAACCGGCAAGGAATGAGGGCCGACAAATGAAACAAACTCTGACTCCAGGATATTTCCTGACATAAGCAGTGCAATGGGATTAGGACGGTCCATTACCACAAACGCCGTTCCAGTCTGCTGACAGGCCTCCATGATGTACTTAACTGTCGCTAAATATGTATAAAATCTTACTCCTACATCTTGAATATCAAAAAAAATGGCATCTACATCTTCTAACAACTCTGTAGATACCTTTTTGGATGGTCCGTATAAGCTAAAAACAGGCAACCCTGTCTTTTCATCAATAAAATCTTCTACATGCACTCCTGCCTGAACATCTCCTCTTACGCCATGTTCACATGCAAATAGTTTATGAAGGGTTATTCCTTCCATCTCATTCAACACATCGATAGTAGAGCGGAAATCAGAAGTGATTCCTGTTTGATTCGTAACAAGTCCAATTCGTTTTCCACTCCACATATCTGGTTTTTCATCTACAAAACGGTCGATTCCATATAAGACTTTAGCCATGTTTCCCTCCTAAATATTTACCGTTTCCCAACTATCCATATTTTCTTCTGTAGCAATGACAGTACTTGTTACAATATTATTGAAAAGTGTCGCAAGGGCAGGGAAAATAATAAAAAGGCCCACGACAGTTAATAACAATAAAGCAAAGACCGATAAGATCTGGAAGAACGATAGAATGGTATACAAAGGATTTTTCACTAGAAGTTTTACACTCGTAAATATACTATCCTTTAATGAATACTCGAATTTCACCAATAAAGGAACGGTATAAATCTGACTTAAGAAAACCATGCCGCAGAAATAGGTTTGAAAGCACGCTAATGCAAAAGCAAACGTTCCACCCACTTGGTTGTAATGCCACCAAGAAGCAGCAATGATGATGACGAAAAAGGATAAAAATAAGCTATACCCGATGCTTGGAAGAAAATATTTCTTTATTCCCTGAAAGAAACTCTTAATGACAGATGTGCTTCTATCAAGCAATAACTGTTGAACCGCCCAGGCAGCCCCCACAAACAAAGGCCCCACTACGATCATCACGTATACAATAGAAAATGGCAGTTTAATAAGAAAGAAGGATGGACTAAGTACCGTCACCATTATAAGGCTGATCATGACCATAGAAACTATATGTTTATAATATTCTCTCCCTGTGACTCTTATAATTTGTGTTAATCCATCCATTACACTCTCTCCTTTAAAATCTTTTCTTAGTTGTAATCGTTAAAGCTTATTAGAATATTCTTTTCTCTGTTGTAGGATCAAATAAATGCATTTTATCTAAGTTGAATACATAATTTTTCGCTTCTCCAGGTCGGACAAAACTCTCACCATGTACTTTTGCGGTAATCATTCGTTCTCCAATCGAGAAGTACACAAGGTTTTCTCCACCTAGATGTTCCATTGCCTTAACTTTTATGGCCGCTTTATTGTTGGTTGGAACGGTAAACGCAAACTCTTCATCATAAATATCTTCCGGTCGTAAACCAAGTATTACTTTCTTCCCGACATAATCTGAATATTGTTTTACAAGTCCTTCTGGAATAGTGAAGGTAATGTCACCAATTCTGAGGGTAGATACCGTTTCAAGCACAGCATCGAAAAAGTTCATTGGAGGGGAACCGATGAAACCTGCCACAAACATGTTTGCGGGGTTACGATACAATTCTCTCGGTGAAGCTATCTGTTGGACTTCCCCTTTATTCATAACGACAATCCGTTCTCCAAGTGTCATTGCTTCCACCTGATCATGTGTAACATATACAATTGTTGCGCCTAATCTCTGATGTAATTCTGCCAACTCGATACGCATTTGCACACGCAATTTGGCATCCAAGTTGGATAAAGGTTCGTCAAAAAGGAACACTTTCGGGTCTCGGACAATGGCTCTACCAACAGCCACACGTTGTCGTTGTCCTCCACTCAATTCTTTTGGTTTTCTATCAAGCATCTCATCAAGTCCCAGAATTCTGGAAGCATATTGAACCTTCTTTTTAATTTCTTCTTTGGATACCTTCATGTTTTTTAATCCAAATTCGAGATTCTGTTCGATGGTCATATGGGGATATAGCGCATAATCTTGGAACACCATTGCAATATCTCTATCTTTTGGGTGCATATTGTTTACTACTTTATCTCCAATGTAAATATTTCCTGAAGTTTGTCTTTCAAGTCCTGCGATCATGCGGAGGGAAGTCGTCTTTCCACATCCGGATGGTCCTACAAATACGAGGAACTCTTTATCTTTTATCTCAAAGCTGGCATCATTTACAGCAGTGAAGGTTCCGCCACGCTTTTCGTCCACGAAGGTTTTTGTGATGTTTTCCATAATGATACTTGCCATTTCTTCCACCTATCCTTTCACTGCACCTATTGTAATTCCTTGTAAGAAGTAACGCTGTAATGCAAAGAACAATATGAACATCGGCAGTGCAGCGAGCATCGATCCTGCCATCATTGCCCCATAATCTGTTGCATCTTGGAATTTAAAGCTAGCCAATCCAACTTGTATCGTTCTCATGGAACTGGACTGCGTAACAAGGAACGGCCAAAAGAATTCATTCCAGGTAGACACAAACGTGAAAATTGCTAACACAGCCACACCAGGCTTAGATATCGGTAAAATAATCTTTCTGAATATACCAATCTCACTGCATCCGTCGATACGGGCAGCTTGAATGAGAGTGGTCGGAAGTGTAGACATATACTGTTTCATCAAGAAGATGTTGCCCACTACGGTAAACATCGGGAGCATAATGGCTAAATATGTATCTACCAGCCCGAATACATTTACGATCATGATATAAACCGGAATTAGTGTTACCTGTGCGGGAATCATCATCGTACCTAGCAGTAACCAGAAAATAGTATTTCTTCCTGGGAATCGTAGTTTCGCAAATGCGTACCCTGCTAGAGAAGAGAAAACAACATTTGATAACGTTAAGACGGATGATACAAAAATACTATTAAATAACCAACGCATTGCATCTGTTTCTGTCAAAAATCGAACATATGTCGCAAGTGTCACTTCGGACGGAAACCATTCAGGTTTAAAGGAGACACTGACAGTCGTATCCCGGAAGGAGGAAATTAACATCCAATAAAGGGGAATGATCGTGATAATGACCCATAAAATAAGGATGCTGTAACTGATCACACTATAAATCTTCTTTTTACGATTTCTTGCTTTTTCTTTTTTCAAGGCAATATCTGCATAATTTTGATTGCTTACTGTTGTCGTTTCCAAAAGATGTTTCCTCCTTTCCTAAAATTCCACATCAGATGACATGACTTTGAATTGGATGACAGATGCCACAATGATCACCGCTCCAAGCACAAATGATTCTGCCGCGGCCAAACCAAATTTATAATATTCGAATGCGTGTGTGTAAATTAGATAAGCAATAGTGGTAGTCGCAAAGTTAGGACCACCCTGAGTCATAAGATAGATACTCATGAACACTTGGAAACTCATAATGATGCCTGTTACTAAAAGGTATAAAGTAGTAGGCTTTAATAATGGCCAGGTGATGTTTCTGAATTTCGACCACTCAGACGCATGATCGATATCTGCGGCCTCATAAAGAGATTTGGGAATCCCTCCAAGTGCTGCGAGGTAAAGAATAATACCGGCGCCATGTCCTGTAAGATAAGACATTAGCATGATAGAAAATAATGCTGTACTACTCTGCCCGAGCCACATGATGTTATCGATACCAAAAAGACCTAGAAACATATTGAAAAGTCCTGCAGTGGTTGGATCATAAATCCAGAACCACACTAACGCGATGGTTACCCCAGAAGCTACCGTTGGAAGATATAACGACGCTTTGAAGAAAGTTTGAGCCTTTTTGGCACGTGGAAAGATTAACACTGCCAAGAATAGAGTGATGGCCACATTCACCGGAACTGTACCTACTGTGAAAATAAATGTATTCCACATTGCTTTCCAAAAAATATCATCATTCACCATCGTTTGATAGTTTTCCAACCCTACCCAAGTGGAACCTAACACATGATAGTTTTGAAAACTCATAATAAAGGCGTATCCTACTGGAAATAGTGTAAACATTAGAAAGAGGATGATAGGAACAGCTATGAAGGCATAACACCATCCATAATCTTTTATAAACTGGGAGAAATTAAATTTATTGGTTGTTGCAGTTGCTGCTGGTTTCGCTGACATGTCTACACCTCCTTATAAATAAAAGAGGAAGAGCGTTACCCCCTCCTCTTTTCCTTCTACCTTACTTAAAGATTTCCTCACCTTTGGTCTTAAAGGTTTCTAACGCCTCTTCAGGAGTCAATTCACCGCTTAGTAGACCTTGGAATGTTGGGATGACTACCTCTGTACGGAAGCGATCATCTTTTGCTGCCATCTCAGCACTTGCGTTTGCTGGTGGTAAAACTTTAGAAGCTAGAACTTCCGCAGCCGTTTCATTATAAGGCGCCAATGGCATTTCAAACTTGCCTTCAGCATCTTTATGAACTTGTGGCAATGCCAATGCTGCTGCAGCTTTACCAGCTTCTGCACTTGTTAGGTGTTCTAATACTTTTACGCTATTATTCAAGTGTTCTTCTTTAGCATTCTTTTGAGTGAATAACATGTATCCTTCAGATCCACCAAATGATACTTGCTCTTCCCCTTCGTTATGAGGGATTGGCAATAGAACGAAATCTACTTCCTCTCCTTCAATTTTCCCTGCTTTGATTTCTTCATTATGAGCTTCTACTACAGGGTCGAAGTAAGGGATAGCGCGCCCAAAGAACATTGCTTGGTGGTTATAGAACAGTTCCATACGTTTTGCAGGATCAACTGCAGCTGTTTCTTTTGGCATAATGCCAGAATCAACCAAGTTCGAAATATATTTCATCGTGTCTAAGATTTTATCGTCATTCCAAGTCGTTCCATCCGCATTATAACGGCTTGGAAGACCATTGTTCATCGCTAAATGAACAAGAAGTTCTTCGTTGTTTCCTTGGAATACAAACCCGTAAGTGTCTTCACCAGAGTCTTTCTTGCCAACACCTTTAGATGCTAGTTCTTCAAACTCATCCCAAGTCCAGCCTTCTTGTTGGATCTTTTCATAGTCAACGCCGGCTGCTTCTAACATTTGTTTGTTTCCACCCCATACATGTAAGAACATGTAAATTGGCAATCCATATAGGTTATCTTCAATTTTCATATAGTCTAAAGCAACTTCATTATAGTCATCTTGAGAAACATTTAACTTGTCATTAAGGTTTACAATCAAACCGGAATCCACATATTTACCTTGTGGTTTGCCAAAATAAACATCCGGTGGATTACCAGAGTTCAAAGCAATATCAAACTTCTGTGGACCTTCCGCCCAGCTTAGTACTTCATATTCTACTTTAATATCTTCATTTTCTTTTTCGAATGAAGCAATTAACTCTTCTAATTCTGCTTCATATTCACCATGAACAGGATATGTCCAAACTGTTACAACGTCTTTTCCATCGGATGATGTCGATGAATTGTTGGAGCAACCAAGAACCACGGCAGCTACAAGCAACATGACCATCATTAAACTTAAACCCCTTTTCAAAACCAATTCCCCCTTGAAAATTTTTATTTATTATAAGCCTTTATAGCCTTATAAACGAATCCATTTGCGTCTTTTAATAACTCTGCCGCTTTGTCTTTACTGACTTGGCAGGTGTAAATAATAATAGCGATTTTCGGATTACCCTCTGATTGATCAAAAAGCTCACTAGCTTCCTCAAACGAGCAGCCGGTTACATTTTGGATAATCCTTTTTGCACGATCCACCAGTTTTTTATTCAACGGTTGAACATCCACCATCAAGTTGTTATAAACTTTTCCTAGTTTCACCATGGAAGTAGTTGTGATCATATTTAGAACCAGCTTTTGGGTGGTACCAGCTTTCATTCTTGTGGATCCCGTAATTACTTCAGGGCCAACCTCTATATTAATCTTGTAATCTGCTACTTTATTAAGGGCAGAATCCTTTGTGCAGGTGAAGGAAACTGTACTTGCACCAAGTTTCTTCGCTTCCTTTAGCGCACCAATCACATAAGGTGCTCTTCCGCTCGCCGTAATTCCAATTACCACATCATGAAGCCTGACACCGTTGTTATGTATGTCAGAGGCACCAAGTTCTTCACTGTCTTCTGCACCCTCCACCGCTTTAAAAATGGCCGATTCTCCGCCTGCAATAATCGCCTTTACCATTTCTGAGGGGGTTCCAAAAGTCGGAGGACATTCGGATGCATCCAGGATTCCGATTCTACCGGACGTCCCTGCACCAACATAGAAGAGCCGACCTCCCACTTCAAAGGATTTCACCACTTGATCCACCACCGCAGCAATGCTTGGGATTTCCCTTTTAATATGAAAAGGTACTGTTTGGTCTTCCTCATTGATGACTTCGAGAATTTCTTCCGTAGATTTACGATCGATCTTTAATGTTTTCAAGTTCTGCTGCTCCGTCACTAAATCTTGCAAATTTTCTAATCCCATCATCACCATCACCTTTTTTTTATGTAACTCTTATTATCTGTAAGTCTTATTGATTGTTTCTCTGGATTTTTTCAGATATTCGACTGATTGTTCAAAGTCCATCGCAGCAACTGCTGTGAATAATATGTCTATTACATTCAATTGCGAGATTCTAGATGAAGTTGCCGCACTTCGAATGGATGATTCCATGGAAGAGATGGATAAATTAATATCCGAAATCTCTTTTAACGTGTTTGTACCGTATTTCGTTATGGCGATTGTTACAGCTCCTGCCTTTTTCGCTTCCCTGATAGCTTCAATCGTCTGTATTGTTTCTCCCGAATAAGAAATCCCAACCGCTACATCAGCCTTGGTCATCGTTGTAGCAGAAGTTAGTTGAAGATGGGAGTCACTGTATGCAGTGCAAAGTTTGTTTATCCGCATGAATTTCTGTTGAGCATCCTGTGCGATGAGTTGTGAGGCAGCCACTCCGTAGAAGTCTATTCGATGTGCTTTATGTAACAACTCGACTGCTTTGGTTACTTCCTCTTTATCAAGTAATTCCAATGTGTCGCGTAAAGATTTAATATTGTTTTCGGTAATGGTTTTCATAAATGTCGGAATATCTGCGTTATATCTAAACTCATGATATGCTTCTTGGCTGTTAGACGAGATGCTTGTAACATCTCCCGCGATGCGCAGCTTTAATTCTTTATATCCGTCCAAGCCGATTTTCTTACAAAGTCTAATAATAGCCGCTTGACTAGAATTGCTTTTATCAGCTAATTCCTTTACAGATAATGTGCAAACTTCCTCAGGGTGTTCAAGTATAAAAGTAGCGGCATTTCTCTCCGCCGGATTAATTGTTGATAACGCTTCACGTAAGCGTAATAGTCCACCATTCATTTTCTATCATCCTTTTACTTCCGTTTTCATCCGTATTGTTAACTCTTCTTCCAACCTTTTTATAAAGATTGGAGTGATGCTTTTTCCCGTTTCCTTATGAGCAGCATAGATAGCACCTGCCACAGGATGTTGGGCTGCCAACTTGAAAGAAAACGGCGAACGCTCTTTCAATCCTTTTTCTTTTAGATAGTTTATTATCAACTTTGCATGCTGATTGATTCCGCCTGTTAACACGATAGGAATTTGCGTGTGGTCCCCTTCGTGCTCATATAACTTATGAAATAGTAAAGTAATATCTTTGAACATGGAATCTGCTGCTTCATGTAGGAATTTGGTAGCTTTTTCATCACCTGTATCGGAAAGCTCTATCACGATTTTAGCAATGGAGGCAACTCGGTCCCGACTTTTCCCCAACTCATACATGTTGGGTATCAGTTCCGGTACTGTTTTCACATTAAATTTTTTGAGAATCAGAGTTGCCATCTCTTCAGGTAACTCACCACAATCAAATTCAGAAAAAATATGTTCCAACGCCCTTTTTCCTAATGCAAATCCACTATACCCATCGCCAATAAGAAAACCCCAGCCACCCACGCGGCCACGTTTTTGGCTTTCATTAATACCGAAGGCGATAGAACCTGTTCCGCTGATACATACAATTCCTGGTTGGCCTTTTGTTTCCGAATAAAGTGCTGTCACAGCATCGTTATCAACGAAAATGTTGGCAAGCGGACCTGTGAACTCTCTCAACAACTTGATGAACCACTCTTTTTTTCCGCCACTTTCGACACCTGATATTCCTGCAAAAACAACATCTTCCTCTGTAAGCGCTTTCCTTTTTGTTAAAACAGAAAACAATTCATTGATTTCATGACGAACTGTTTCCTCTGACGAACTATTGGGATTAGAAGGACCTACCGTTTTAAATGCAGTGATCTTTCCACTGTCGTCTACAGCCACTCCTGTAGTCTTGGTGCCTCCCCCATCAATGCCTATAATCATTGTCTTTCCCCTAACACTTTTAATAACTTAAGTATAAAATTTCTGATATTTAGTGTCAACGATTATTTTTAATTTTGAAACTAAATTTCAAAAATGGTTCTAAAAAACCACTCGGGGTGAGTGGTTTTGAATGGTTTTTAGTTATCAACTCGTGTGTCCAAATCCACTTCTATACATTCTAATTTTTCATTGGACATTAATGCGTTGAAAAGCTGTTTACCTCCACCGAAAATAGTGAAATCAAGGTCATAGTCAGTGGATATGAACCAGCTGCGGTCTTCAGGCCACCAATATGTAGGGGATGCCAGGCCGTCCATTTCCCCCTTGTTGTAAATAGTGAATATATCTTTGAGTTTGCCAGTATACAGATGTCCGTTTTCCACTTCTTCTTCAGGAATCCTACCAATAAGTTTCAGGATGTTATAAAAGAAATAACATGATTTATGTTCATTAAAGGGTGCCAATACCTGGGTCATTTCCTTTAGCACATCCATATTTATACGACCTTCATCTGGAAAAATCAAATATCTTGGATAACCTCCCAGCTTCCTTTCAATCGCCTTGGTGCTGATCTTATTGTCAAATGTGATGTCATACTTTTTAGCGAGCTCCTTGAGGGTGATCCCTTCACCCAAATCAATTGTCACCTCTTCATTCGGAGGAATCTGGTTCCAGAGAAGCGTCTCATCTGTAATGCCTCGGTCTCGGTAAAAAGTCGAATTCATGATTTTACAATAGTGGGTATAACGATTAGGAATTAGATTGCACACCCTGCCGCCATTCCAGTTTATGGGGTCTATGCTGACTGTTTCTTCTTCTATCCACTCATAGGTGGTTAAATCATTCATTTTCCTTATCAACTTTTTCCTCCTCTTTCTATTGCTCTGTCAATATAACCGGCCCATTTTTTGTGATGGCAATAGTATGTTCATATTGTGCAGAAAGCTTTCCGTCTACTGTCCTCGCCGTCCATCGATTATCATCCATCTTACTTCGCCAAGTTCCTTCGTTTACCATCGGTTCAATGGTAATAACCATTCCTTCTTTTAGACGAACACCACGCCCAGGTGAGCCAAAATGAAAGACTTGCGGCTCTTCATGAATGTTTTTACCAATGCCATGTCCGGTAAAATCACGGACAATGGAATATCCCTCTCCTTCTACATAGGTTTGAATGGCATGACCGATATCACCAAGCCTGTTTCCGATAACAGCCTGTTCCATTCCAATATATAGGGAGTTCTTCGTCACATTCATCAGGTTCTGCGCCGCCTCACTTACGTCACCGACGGCATAGGTCCAGGCCGAATCTGCGAGTGCACCGTTTAAATTAACTACCATATCAATCGTAACAAGATCTCCTTTTTTTAACGGAGTATCCCTCGGGAATCCGTGACAAATCTCATCATTAATGGAGGCACAAGTAGCAAACTGATACCCCTTGTAACCGTATTGCTCCGATTTAGCGCCATTCTTTTTTAAAAAGGCATCCACATATTTATCAATTTGCATGGTGGTAACACCGGGTCTGATCATCTTCGCCAATCGTCTGTGACAGGCAGCTAAAAGTTTCCCCGCCTTTGCCATTGCTTCAATTTCTCTTTCCGATTTTAGAATTATCATTGTTTT
This sequence comes from Sutcliffiella horikoshii, assembly GCF_020524325.1. Classification (GTDB taxonomy): domain Bacteria; phylum Bacillota; class Bacilli; order Bacillales; family Bacillaceae_I; genus Sutcliffiella_A; species Sutcliffiella_A horikoshii_D. Next base: position 31,304 of record NZ_JAIVKY010000010.1, on the reverse strand, counting down.
GCACCCTTATCTGTTTGTATTCTATATATTATAAAATTTTCCTTTTTTAAAGATGATAGTTAGTTTATGAAAATACTTGTGGTAAAGTGTTTTGGGATAGTTTTTGGGGCCTTCTATTTATTTCGGAATTCTAAATGTCCGAAGATTTTAGATTTTTGACCGAAGTTTCTGCGATTTTGACCAAAGATTTGGCAGAGTTGACCGAAGATTGACGGTAAATGTCCGAACGAAATTTTGGGGTGGCCGAAGGTGGAGAAAAGTTGACCGAACCCCCACCCTCAAATGTCCGAACCCCCTGCTATAGCACGATAAAAGTGTCCGAACCACTGGGCAAATTGACCGAACCAATTTTGAGGTGCATAAAAGTGGGGGTTTTTGTTGATTTTCGGGCAAAATCAGCTCAATTTTTTAGATCTTCCCTTAATGAGGAAGCCAATTACCTAAAACCACTTCTAGTAAGGGCAATTCCCATTCACACAAACTAAAAAGCACCATCCAACTCACTGGACAGTGCTTCAAAAAATATTAAACCAATTCAAATGTCTCTTCAATTTCAATGCTGCCCTTAACAGATTGAACCATAGGGCAGTTTTTGCTAGCAAGCTCAATGGCAGACTCAATTTTGCTCTCCACTAGGTCCGTACCTTTAATCGTGTAATGAATATGTATCTTCTCAATTCGGTTTGCTTCTTTTTCATTTCGTGTAACATCCGCTTTTATCGCTATGTCTTCAATCTCTAGACGTTTTTTCTTTAGTATGCTCTTCAGCACGCCTCCACTGCAGACGGCAATGGAAGATACCATCAACTGATATGGACGGAAACCATACTGCTCATCCCCTGCTACATGTAGTTCACCGTATTCTAGATTCGTTGTAAATCCGACTTCTTTCATTTTGAATTCCATTTGGCTGTCATCTCCTTCTTTCTATAGAATAGCAAATCGGCAAATATTCCTGCCAGTTTTTTGTTTGCTAAATATTATCCATTCCAATATGGTCATAAGTTATGTAGAATTAGGGATGGTAAAAATACTTAAATTTCGAGGTTGCATCTTATGAATCGTTTTCGTTTTTGGATCCTTGTTTCCATTGTAGCAGTTTCCGGCTTTAGCCAAGGAATGCTGTTACCATTAATAGCTGTTATACTTGAAAATAGTGGCGTCTCCTCCACTTTGAATGGATTGAACGCTACTGCTTTATATATTGGAATCTTACTTGCATCGCCTTTTATGGAACAGCCTTTACGTAAATACGGCTATCGTCCTGTTATATTGGTCGGTGGTTTTCTAGTTGTTGTGTCTCTAGCCCTTTTTCCATTATGGCAAAGCTTTTGGTTCTGGTTTATTTTGCGGTTGCTGATTGGAATTGGGGACCACGCCTTGCACTTTGCAACACAAACTTGGATCACCTCGTTTTCTGCTGAAAATGTACGTGGCCGAAATATATCTCTCTACGGGGTGTTTTTTGGAATAGGCTTTGCGACCGGACCATTAATGACTCCACTGGTCGAAATTAATCAGGCCCTACCTTTTATCGTTTCTTCCATTCTTTGTTTGATAGGCTGGTTGTTCTTATTTTTCCTAAAAAATGAGCATCCGGACCAAGAACTTGGAGTAAACTCCTTCTTCGAGACCATCAAACGTTTTCGTAAAGCTTGGAAATACGGATGGATTGCGTTCCTGCCGCCTTTAGGCTACGGCTTTTTGGAAGCTTCACTGAATGGTAGTTTCCCCATTTATGCTTTGCGAACAGGTATTGAAGTCGGAAATGTTTCTGTATTACTTGCATCCTTCGCGATTGGTGGAATTGTCTTTCAGCTGCCTCTTGGGATACTGAGCGATAAATTTGGTCGTCGGAACATCTTATTGGTGATTCTCTCTCTTGGGTGCTTAAGTTTTGTGACGGCGAGTTTCCTTGAAGGAACTTTCATCGCATTAGCAGTATGCATCTTTATCGCAGGAATGCTTGTCGGATCTACCTTCTCGCTCGGTATCAGCTACATGACCGACCTGATGCCAAAAAACCTGCTCCCAACTGGTAACCTTATGTGCGGAATAGCCTTTAGTATTGGAAGTCTGGGAGGTCCATTCTTTGGAGGACTTTTTATTCAATACTTTTCAGACATCAGCTTTTTCCACATCATCAGCTTTTTGCTGTTTGTAATATTTCTGTTAACATACTCTTTTGGAGAGCGCGGATTGGTTGCGGTGAAAGGGTAAAAAAAGAAAAAAACAGGCGAATCCAGCTTCTGGGTTCGCCTGTTTTTAATTAAAACTCCCATTTTTAAAAAACTTTCAAAAAGTTGTTCCATTTCTAAATATTCTGTTATATAATAATATCAATCGAACATACACTGTACTAATACAAAGGAGGAGAAAGTAATATGAGCAGACAAGAACGTAAAAACATGATTAACTTTATTGAAGTGATGAAGAAGGCGGATCGTGAATCGTTAGCTTTTATGACGGATGCAGACATCGAGCACTTATACAATAATGTATACGAGCAAATGATGATCCATCAGAGTCTTTAAACAAACAAAAAACTGCAATCCTCCTCTATCAAGCGGAAGATTGCAGTTTTTCTTTTGCTGTCTTATCAGATGCCTTCTGTCCATTAACAATAATAATGCCTACAACCACTAGCATTAAACCAATCAAAATTGTATAGTGCATAACCTCGTCTAAAAAAACACCAGATAACAGGACACCAAATACAGGGACAAGGAACAAGTACATGGACACCTTGCCCACCTTGTTATATTTCATTACATTGTTCCACAATATAAATCCTGCTGCAGATAAAAATGCAAGATACACCACAAGTAACAGCGTATAACCACTAAACTCAAACGGAAGAAACCCTGCACTCGCTCCACCAACGACAATCAGTCCTACTGACCCGAACAACATTTGATAAGCCGTCAAATAGGAAACATCCATCGACGCCGCGCGTTCTTTTGCCATGATGTTTCCATAGGCAGAAGCCATCATGGCCAGCAACAACAATAATTCTCCTATTCCAAATTGAAAACCTGCCCCTGCTTTTGGTAAATTAACAATCAACACTCCTCCAAAGCCGAGGGCAATTCCAAGCCATTTTCGTACAGACAATGAATCGTCAGCATATAAAAAATGCGCAAACAGGATTTGAAAAAACGAAGCTGTTCCAGCAATAACAGCTCCCTGCATGCCGGTTGAATAGCTTAATCCAAAGTAAAACAATAAATATTGCAAGAAAGTCTGTACAAGCCCTAACTGTGCCAATGGAACGATTGTCGCTCTTCTCAGTTTTAACGATTGTTTGAATAGGGTAAAAAATATAAAGATCATGACTCCAGCGAGGAAAAATCGATAGCCGGCAAACAAAAGTTGCTTGTCGTATTCATTCGCTCCTATATCTAAAGCTGTATAACTTAATTTTATTGCAGGAAAAGCACTGCCCCACAGAAATGTTGCAAACATCGCCGCTGCAATGATACCAAGCTTGCTTGTGAAAAATTTTTCAGCCGTCACGGCTATTCACCTTCTCTCCAAGCTACATTATACACAGAAGAATCACACGGTACATACTGTATAGTCTTGGAAAAGAAAAAATACTGGATATCTTTCAGATAATAATCTATAATAATAACTAGATAATAATTAATATAATTTATTGATAACTACTCTCATTAAGAGATACTCCTTATAAAGTGTAGCTGCTATCACGATAGATGGCAGCTTTCGTCATTTAATAAGGCTAATGATGTTGATTATTTTTCTCAATTAGGAGGTCGATTGCATGAAAAAAATGACAGAAAACCTACAGAAAGATTCACTTTTTAACAAGTTCACCACTCATATTGAACTTATTTTTGCTATTATCTCAGGGATTCTTATTTTTACAGGCTGGGTCCTGTTAAAGCTTGATATACAGACGGCTGCGGTCCCCATATTCATACTTGCTTTTTTAATTGGAGGTTATTTTAAAGCTAAAGAAGGCATTCAAGATACTATAGAAGAAAAAGAATTGAATGTCGAAATGCTGATGATTATTGCGGCCATTGGTGCCGCCATCATTGGGTATTGGATGGAGGGCGCTATCCTTATCTTTATTTTCGCTTTAAGTGGCGCCCTGGAAACTTACACCTTGAATCGGAGTCAAAAAGAAATCTCCGCACTAATGGACATTCAACCTGAGGAAGCATTAAGAATAAAGGATGACATGGAAGTAAGAGTGCATATTTCCCAACTCGCTATTGGTGATCACGTACTTGTTAAACCTGGCGAGCGCATCCCTACTGACGGAAACATTGTCAGAGGGGAATCCGCAATCGATGAAGCTGCTATCACTGGCGAATCAATCCCCCTTGAGAAAAAACAAGGTGATGGGGTCTATGCGGGAACGATGAATGTGAACGGCTCCATTGTAGTGGAAGTTACCAAACTTTCTACAGAAACTTTGTTCCAAAAAATTATTAATCTTGTCCAAAATGCACAAAGTGAAAAGTCACCTTCTCAACAGTTTCTAGAGCGTTTTGAAGGGCCATATGTAAAAATTGTCCTTGGCGTTGTGGCCATCATGATGGTCCTCCCCCATTTTCTGTTGGGATGGAGTTGGAACGAAACATTTTATAGAGCAATGATTTTACTAGTTGTTGCTTCCCCTTGTGCACTTGTTGCTTCCATTATGCCAGCAACATTGTCGGCCATCTCCAATGGGGCACGCAAAGGAATTTTATTTAAAGGAGGCGTTCACCTAGAAAACTTAAGCCATCTGCAAGCCATTGCGTTTGATAAAACAGGTACGCTAACCAAAGGAAAACCAGAAGTAACAGATGTTGTCGTACGTGAAAACATTTCACAAGAGGAATTCTTATATATTGTCGGCTCTATTGAAAGCTATTCCAACCACCCACTGGCACAAGCTATCACTGCATATGCCAAAAAGAATATCGCTAAACCGCTGCAACGTCCAGATCATTTGGATGACAAGGCTGGTTGGGGAGTAAAAGGCAGTCTACATGAAAATGAATACCTTGTCGGAAAGGCAGACTTTGTTGGTACAGATGCTGCCAAGGTATTTGGGAATGGCGCTGCAGAAACCTTTACAAATGAAGGCAAGACGGTTGTTTACGTAAGAGACGAAACAGGAATTGTCGGCATCCTTGCGTTGAAAGATGTTATACGTAAAGAAACCGTAGAAGCCATCCAACAACTGCAAGCCCTACAGGTTCAAACCATCATGATTACGGGTGATAGCGATCGCACAGCTGCTGCCATTGCAAAACAGGCCGCTATCGGAAAATATGTCGCAGAATGCTTGCCGGAGACTAAAGTAGAAACGGTAAAGAAACTAAAAGAAGAATATAATATTGTCGGCATGGTTGGTGACGGGATAAATGATGCTCCCGCACTCGCAACAGCAAATGTGGGCATAGCCATGGGTGAAGGAACAGATGTGGCACTAGAAACCGCTGACGTCGTTTTGATGAAAAATGACCTTGTTAAAATTGCCGAAGCCATCAAACTTTCAAAGCGGATGAACAAGATTATTAAACAAAATGTTATTTTCTCCATAACTGTTATTATGCTTTTAATCAGTTCTAACTTCCTTCAATTCATCGACCTTCCTTTCGGAGTAATAGGCCATGAAGGAAGTACCATACTTGTCATCTTAAACGGGTTAAGATTATTGCGATAAATTCACCATCTAAAAAGCAGCGGGCACATGCCTCGCTGCTTTTTGCTATCTAGTGGTATCCATTTTGTCCATTTGCACTACCTGAAGTTTTGTTCTTCGGTTTGTGCTTGGAGTTTTGTTTTGTACCGCCATCTTTTTTCGTATGCTTTGTCATGAAAGGTCCCTCCTATATGGTTAGAGTATCTTTCAATAATAGATTTCCCTTTTACTTAAAAAAGTTTTCTGGGAATTTTTTATCGCACAAAGCTCTTTTTCCATTGTAAAAGAATCGCATTGATTTCCCCACCAATGATGATCATCAGGCCTGAAAGGTAAAACCACACAAGCAACACGATGATTCCTCCAAGACTTCCATACATCGCTGTATAGTTCCCGAAGTTGCTCACATAATAGGAAAACAACACAGACACGGACATCCAGCCGATCGTTGCAAAAAAAGAACCTGCAAGTACATCTTTCAAATGCAACCTGATGTTAGGTGCAGCCAAATACAAACAGGTAAAAACAAAAAACAAAATGACAAAACTTACTCCCCACCTAATGGTATTCCAAATGGTGATAAATTCTTCCGACAGACCGTAAGAAGAAAAAATAAACAAACCGATTTCCCTACCGAAAACAGGTAATAAAAGCGCCACAATAATGACAAATACCATCGCAAGGGTCAACAAGATTGCCGTGCCCCTAACAATAAAGAAATGCCTGTTCTCATTCACATCAAAAGCCCTATTGAATGCTCGGACAATCGCATTGATTCCATTTGAAGCAAACCAAATGGTCGCGATGATACCAAATGACAATAAATCACCGCGTTGTTCATTTAGTATTCGTACGACATTCGACTCAATAAGAAGCATCGTGTCTCCAGGAGCATATTGGTGAATAACTCCCAATACATCATCTTGTGTAATTGGAACATAGGCAATCAACGTAAGTAAAAAAATAAGAAACGGAAAAAGAGATAATAAGAAAAAGTACGCTAACTCTGCTGACATTCCCAATGCTTCATTCCGGTCCAGGCGATGAAACAGCTGTTTTCCAAAACGTAAAATTCCCATTCACTCTCCTCCAGAACGACTCATTTACTCTATTCTATTGTGAGCAAGTCCACCTTACGACAAGTTTTTATTTTTGCGCTCTGCTGAATCCAAATGCTTGGTTATGACCTCTTTTGTTTCAGAAATTATCTCAAGCATCTGCGGTGTCGTTTCTTTTAACTCATTCACTTTAGAACGGAGGTAATCAATATCATTAGTCACATCTTCCACTGTTGTTTTAACAGATTCAATTTGAAGCCGTACTGAATCAGCAATTTCTTGTGGATGCTGTATCGCATACTTTAATTTTCCACCAACACACTTACCATTATGTATGACAGTGGTTCTTGTATTTTTATCAAATAAAGAAATGGCCCCTCCAATAAGTGCCCCAATCAACATACCATCGACTAATTTATTTCTGTTCCCCATATTAACCTCTCTCCTATCCATTTAGTTTTTCTTTTTTTTCATCTTCCGTCATACTTACCCTTATTATAAACATAATTCGAAACTTTCACGACTCTTGTAATGGTTTAATACCCCAGTTTCCAGAAGAAGATACTGTTTTTTCTCTATTCATGATAAAATAAAGAAAAGCTTCTGTACGAAAGGACGGTTCAAATGAACTTAACAGAAAAATCAACTGAAAATGTAGAATATATGATCGAAGCAATTAAAGGAAAACTAAAAGTATTAAACCTTGGTGCCATCAAGCCCTCACACTTTGATGAAGAGATGTACGAAGAGCTAAAGGACATTTATGAACTTGTCATGAGAAAACCATCATTTAGCCCCAACGAAATGCAAGCAATCGCAGAAGAACTCGGCAACCTGCGTAAACAATAATACGACTTACAAAACACTTACTTCGGTAGGTGTTTTTTATTATATACTTTGTTAAACGCCGCTGTTGATTTCCACAAATGCCTTCGCTTTCCGCGGGGCGACCTTGAGCCTCCTCACTTCGTTGCGGGGTCTCAACATTGCCGCTACTCCCCCGCAGGAGTCTTCGGCATTTGTTCCAATCAACAGCTGAAAATCTCAAAAATTAACATTCAACCCTTTAACAATCATAGTACTAGCCCCTTCTCCATCTGCATATAAGTGTACAGAGGGGGGATAAGCATGGTTTTTCTTTACGCAGCAACCATAGGATTTGTCTTATTATTATTCTTACTGATGGGCATCTTTCTCTATAATGTCTCACAAGGACTTAACAAAAAAGACGCCATCGAAATCGATCCTCTGCCTCCAGAACCGACAGAAGAAAATGAATCCATAAACGCAAAATGAAACAGCCTCAAGAAGGTTGTTTCTTTTTTTATTTACTGTTCATAAGGTAAAATGAAATTACAATAGACATATAATGAGGTGGCTTACCGTGGATACCATTACCCACACACTTTTTGGGATGACCATTTATGGCGCAGTAGATAAACGCCAAGATTATAAAAAGACTAAGATTGCAATGTTTGTCTCAGCTGTCGGGGCAAGCCAAATCCCGGACAGTGATGTCATTTCCAGCCTCTGGGACACAGAAGGCATGTACCAAATGTGGCACAGAGGAATAACTCACTCGTTATTTATGGTTCCGATATGGGCTTTGCTCTTCTTTTTACTCAGTATTTGGTTTTTAAAAAGAAAAGATTGGCGCTTTTTCTGGGTTCCGCTTATTGCTGTATTCATACATAACACAGCAGACTTGTTTAATGCATGGGGAACCGGCTATCTAGAACCATTCTCCTCTATAAGAGTAACCTTTGGCACCATCCCAATTGTGGACTTTGTCATCTGGACAATTATTGCGATCGCTTTTTTCGCCAGAAAGCTTTGGAATAAAGAGAGACATCTCCTATATCGTTTGGTATGGATATTGATTATTGCCCATGTTGCCATACAAACAAGCCAAGGTTATATGTTATACAAGCAATACGAAGATAAATACGAGCAAGTAGCATTGTCTGCAAGTTTCCTACCTTGGCATTTTTCTGTGATAGGGAAAAACGAACATACAGTGGAAATCTTTGACGATGCACTTTTCACTAGTCCTACATTGCAATACACCTTAAAATCAGCAGAAGCAGCCGACTTGGACACATTATTTGCCCAAGTGCCAGAAGCAAAAACCTTATACGAGTGGTCTCCATTCGTCGTCATTGTCGATGACAAAGAAAGACTCGGCATCTACGACCCAAGATTCTACCGAAACGGCCAATCCTTTCTATTTGAATATATAGAAAAGCAATGATGCTGACTTATTAAGAAAATTAGTAAATGCAATGTATTAACAATTTCGCCTTGTTGGTTGGAGTGAAAGACGCGAGACTCCTGCGTTTTATGATGATTCGTAGCTGTTGATTGGAGAAAAAAGCGGAGACTCCTGAGGGAGATAGCGCTAGGTGGAGACCCCGCAGGCGTAGCCGAGGATGCTCCAGCAGGCCCCTAGGAAAGCGAAGCCTTTTTCGGAAATCAACAGCGGTGTCTAAACTACATCTAAATTTATAGACTTTTTCAGTGGCGTCAGGCTTTCCCAGGATGCTCACGTGAGCCCCCTAGGAAAGCGAAGCCATTTCCGGAAATCAACAGCGGTGTTTTAGCAACAAAAAAACTTTTCATTTTTTTTTAGTATTAATGTATATTATTCTACTAAACTGGGAATACTATCATTAAATACTAAAAAACAAACGAGGTGCTAGTAGATGATAGTTTCAAAGAGATACTTTTTAACGGACATGGAACGTGAAAGTGTAGAACAAACATTGACTAACAAAGGCCACCTGCGTGAAGAAGTTCTAGGAATGGATGACGAAGAAATTATTCACGTCTATCAGAAATACATGGTTCAAGAATTAATTACGAAATAAATAGAACTCCCCCCTTTGAAAACCGTGACTCATGTCCGGTTTTTTAGTTTGTCTAAAAAATATGGCATAAAACACAAAAGGCGACGAGTTACCAAACTTGATAACAGGTCGCCTATATATATTTAAGGGGGAGTATATATAGTTATTGTGGGCTTAAGCCTTTAATTAGATCTAACCTTGGTTTTACAACTTCTACCTTAATTCCTTTAGCTTTATACTTATCAACGATTTTTCTGACGTCGATCCCTTTTTTCGCTTTTTCTACAGTCTTTTGCATGTTTTCATCCCTCTATTCGTTAGATTATTGGACTTTCACACATACATAATTTATTTCATCTCATACTAGAACATCTGCTTAACTAGTTTCATTTCTGTTTCTTCCAATTTACCATCACGATAATAGGTAACTTTCATCATGTCACCGATATTCTTTTGGCTATAAAGGAATTTTCTTAAACCAAGTGCGTCCTTTATTTCTTGATCATCAAGTTTTACGATAACATCGTATTGTTTAAGACCAGCCTTATCTGCAGGGGAAGTTGGTTCTACTCCTGTCACGACAATTCCACTTTTCACTTCTTCAGGAAGCTTTAAAGTAGACCTTTGTGCTTCAAGAGGAACATCCGAAAGTGACGCTAAGCCGACTCCCATAAATGGTCTTTGTACTTCTTTATGTTTTTCAAGATCCTCAATGATAGGTTGAACAGCACGGATTGGAATGGCAAATCCTATACCTTCAACTCTTGATTGAGCTATTTTCATGGAGTTGATACCTATAACTTCACCACGAAGATTAACAAGTGCTCCACCACTGTTACCTGGGTTAATGGCAGCATCCGTTTGAATAACATCTGCTTCCCAGTCAGGTTGGCCATTTTGATCTATATCAACGGGTATAATCCGCTCTTTTCCACTTATGATTCCTTGAGTAACAGATCCAAAGAATTCAAGTCCTAATGGATTTCCAATAGCAATGACCGGTTCACCAAGTGTGATTGCATCAGAATCACCGAATTTTGCAACTTGTTTAATGTTTGCTTCGTCCACCGTTAGTACGGCTAAATCCGTTAAAGCGTCACTACCTACGACTTCAGCTTCTACTCTTGTTCCATCTACAAGACTTACTTCCACTTTAGAAGCTCCGTCAATAACATGAGCGTTAGTTACAATATAGGCTTTACCGTTCTCCTTCTTGTAAACAACACCCGAGCCGGTTCCTGCCTCCTGATCTCCTTGCGCACCACGTGGGTCGAATAGGGAATTTCCGCCTCTTTGTATATTAACTACCCCAACTACAGCTTCAGAAACGTTTTCTACCGCATTTGTTATATTTGTTTGTATTTTTTCGTATTCCACCTGGTCTGTTTGAACAACCGAGTTGGTTTCTACACTCATTGGTGCTGTTTCAGAAGCACCCGCTTCATTGTTATCCATGTAAAATCCCCAATCTAATAGGACTGGTAACATAGCTACAATTCCAAGCGCTCCGATAACTCCTCCAGTCACAGCTGCAAACACTACTTTTCCGAAGCTCTTTTCTTTCCTAGTTCTCTTTTGAGTTACATGCTCGTCATAATAACCCATATTTAATTCACCTCATCAATTTTTTATCTACTTCTATTTAACCCTATAAGGATGAAAGTAATCTTAAAGAAAAATGAGAATATGATGAGAATTTTTTTGTGTGCTACTCTTGTTGTGTTTCTTCTTCTAATACACCATTTAGCGTTACCGTAATTTCCGTCCATTCTCCTTCAATACTATCCGCTGTAATGGTGCCTCTGTAATTAGTTACCATTCTCTTAGCTATAGACAGACCGAGACCTTGACCACCTTTTTCTCTGCTCCGTGCCTTATCCACTCTATAAAATCGATCAAAGACTTTTTCTAAATCCTCTTTTGGAATACCAATGCCGTAATCTTTAATGGATAAAGCAAATTGATTCTGGATTTGTTCTGTAACGATTTCAACAGTAGTGGATCCGTTAGAATATTTCACGGCGTTATCAAGTAGGATGATAAGCACCTGTTCCAAATGTCTTTCTGCAATCGCCACTTTCATTTCACTATTCAAGGTGTTTTCATACTTAAATGTCAGAGAAGGATAGAGCAAAGTGAATTTCTTCACAACATCTTCCACAACATGGACAGGCTCAATGAAGTCCTCAGCTAATTCCAGCCGGTCGGATTCCAAGCGGGTGAGTTCCAGCAGTTCATAGACGAGCATTTTGAGCCTTTCTACTTCCTGTTCTGATGCCTTTAATGATTCTTCTAGTACCTCAGGATCATTTTTACCCCATCGGTTGAGCAGTTTAAGATGTCCCTCTAAAATGGATATTGGCGTTCTCAATTCATGGGAGGCATCCTCTACAAATTGTTTTTGTTTTTGGAAAGAAATCTCCACATCATCCATCATTTCATTAAAAACATTAGACAAATCTGCTATTTCATCCTTTTGATTTTTATCCTGAGGTACACGTTCCTTAAATCCGCGCATCTTAATTCGCTTCATCGTATCTGTGAGCGCTTGAATCGGTGCAAGGAGTTGTTTGGCAATAAGCATACCACCGACTCCACTCAATAGAATCGCTCCGGCACCGGCAGACCAGGTGACAAGGAAAATCAATCCTCGAAGCCGTTCATAATTCTTTAAGTCTCTTATTATTTCTATGTACCCAATAAATCCATTGGTAATCACAGGTTTTCGATGAATGAGATAATGTTTTCCATTTACTTTCACATGTTCCAGGTTTTTGCTTTCTACTGGAGTGATAAGTAATTCTCGTGGGAGATTTGTTGCAACGGCAACCAGCAGAGCTCCATCTTTATCAATGACACGGATAAGTTCATTGGTTTCATTTACTTTCTCGATAAAACCGCTGCTGTTTACTATTTCCGTCCTACCTACAAAAAAAGGTTGCTCTGAGAAATATGCCTGAATCTCTTTCATCTTTTCCTGTATATTGCGTTCTTCTTGTTCAATCATCCAAGTCCTCATCACATAATATTGAACAGAGTTGTATGCTACGAAAAGAACGAATAATACCAAGGAGGACCATATAGTTATTTTCCACCTGATTGGCAGTTGTTTTACATACCTTTGAAATTGATTCATTTTCTCATCACGTAACCTGTCCCTCTTACTGTTTGGATGTAGCTTTCTTCACTTGGTTTATCAATCTTATTGCGCAAATATCGGACATAAACATCGACAACATTTGTTTCCGCATAAGACCCAAGTTCCCATACCTTGTCTAGTAAAAGCTCTCTTGTCAGCACCCTGTTAATATTGGTCATGAAAATCACAAGCAGGTCAAATTCCCTCTTTGTCAGATCTATCTGTTCTTCCGCCCTCATGACGGTTCTTGCATCCAGGTCTACTTTTAGCTCCCTAAAGGACAGGATATTATTCTCCTCTTCCCTCTTCCCTTCCATGCGGCGAAAAAGTGCACGGATCCTTGCTAAAAGCTCCTCAATAGCAAACGGCTTGGACATATAATCATCCGCACCACTATCAAGACCTGATACTTTGTCCATCACACTATCCCTTGCAGTCAGCATAATGATAGGTGTTTCTTTAGCTGCACGGATTCTTCGGCAAACCTCCATCCCACTAAGTCCAGGGAGCATTAAATCTAACAAGATAATATCCCAATCTTCTTTTAGTGCAAGGTCAAGACCTTCTCTCCCATCATAGGATGCTGCCACTTCAAAACCTTCATATTGTAGCTCTAGCTCAATAAAGCGAGCAAGATTCTTCTCGTCTTCTATTATTAATACTTTGCACATGGTTGCACCTCCACCTTACGTGTGGGTTCTAGATTTATTTTAGACGAGTTGCCTTATTTTAAGTCTCTCTTTAATACTACCTAAATATTGGTGCTCGTGGGATGAGAATTTGATGAGAATTGAAAGTGTAATGTTCGTGTAACTTCTATGTAAAGTTAGATATTTTGTTACGATGGATATATCGGTTTTACAGTTGATATATCACTTTTGCAATGGTTATATCAGTTTTACAATGGATATACTGGTTTTGCAATGGATATATCACTTTTACAATGGATATACCTGCCATCTGAATGAATATACTAAAAAATGCCCACATAAAAAGGACAGATCCACATCTATTCTGGGGGATCCGTCCTTTTTCCTTAAGTTTAATCGAACCTTTTCAAGATTTGGTTCTGATAGTCTTTGAAAACCGCTGAATTGGCGTCTTTTTTCTTCTTTTGGACTAGTTGCTGTAATCGTAGCTGTTTCTCTGTTAGCCTTTGGTTCAACCTGGCTTCTTCCATGTCACTGTGCACTCCATCGATAAGGTCTTCTAAATACTCAATCTCTGTTCGAACCTGCTGTTCTTCCATCATCCCCGCGTTCTTCATCATTTTGTATGCCATTCTCATCTCAGGAGGGACATTTGATAAATCTTCGAGTTCGAGTCGTTTACCGTAACCAGGCAGGTTTTCAAACTCTCCATCTTCATAAGCTTTTCTAATTTTTTCATCTGTTAGTCGAAAAAAGTCCACCGCACTCACCCTTTTCCTATTCATTACTACCAGTTTACCCCATTTCTCCTAAAAAAAGCGCGTGTTTTTTCTGAACATTCTTACAAATATACTTTTTAATTTTCTATTGTCGGATGAATGATTGCGAGTTATAATACTTGTTTGTGGGTCCTGTGCGGCCGGGTGGGAGAGGGAAACTGAATAAGGTGTTTTACTATGCTTCAATGGATGAAGAATTCATTTGATCTGGCTGGTCATGAGACGACTTTAAAGCGTGAATTGATGGCCGGAATGATTTCATTCTTTACCATTGTGTACATTATTGCTGTTAATGCAACGATTCTTGCAGAAGCAGGTATTCCAATTGAAGCCGGAATCATCGCCACCATCCTCACATGTGTTGTAGGTTGTTGGCTGATGGGATTTTGGGCGAATGCGCCGATCATCCTTGTTCCTGGTATGGGGATCAACGCAATGTTCACCTATACGTTGGTTCATTCTATGGGATTAACCTGGCAAGAAGCATTGGGCGTCGTAGTGGTTTCTGGTGTGATTGTAACAATCATTTCGTTTACAAAACTTGCACAAGTGCTACTCGAGGCGATTCCAAGCTCTTTAAAGCATGCGATTACGGTTGGGTTAGGGTTATTCTTGACCTTGATTGGTTTGGAAAAAGGCGGACTTATTGTAAAAGGCGAAAACTCTTTATTATCACTTGGAGATGTTTCTAGTCCTTATGTGATTGCCACGATCCTGACGGTGATTTTAGCCGTAACATTGTTTATGCGAAATGTCCCAGCAAACTTTTTAATTAGTATTGTTGCTGGTACGGTTATCGCAGCTGCTTTGGGAGTGGTAAACTTCTCTGATGTTGGTGGAAGTGCTTTACCGTTGGATAGCTATCTTTCCTTATTTGGTGCCGTTTCATTTACAAAGATTGGAGAGTTCACGTTCTTAGTGGCTGTCTTCTCTTTAACGATGGTTCTCTTGTTTGAGAACATCGGGCTTATCAACGGACACCTGGGAATGATCAATCGCCCTGAAAAGTTCAAACGTTCCTTCCAGGCAAACGGAATCTCCATTTTAACAAGTGGGCTTTTCGGTACCAGCCCTACCGTTTCAACAGTGGAAACGGCAGCAGGTATTGCTGCTGGCGGAAGAACCGGTGTAACAGCAATAACGACAGGAAGCCTATTCTTGCTTTCCATGTTTGCGATTCCTTTCATTAAAATAATTCCTGGCAGTGCGATTTCACCAATCTTAATTATCATTGGTGTACTGATGCTTCAATCTGTGAAGCAAATCGACTTCCAAGACCTATCAGAAGGATTCCCTGCTTTTCTAGTAATTGTAATGATTCCATTCTCTTACTCTATCGCAGACGGCATCGCATTCGGCTTCATTGCCTACCCGCTAATGAAGCTCTTACTAGGCAAAGCAAAAGAAGTCTCCGCTCCACTATACGTGATCGCGGCACTCTTCTTCCTGACGTTCTTAACAAATGTGCATTAATGATTTTGAATGATATCAACTTTAATTGATATATAGTTAGAAAAAAATCCTTGAGGGGGTCAGACCCCTCAAGGATTTTTTCAGTTCGCGTCGAATAATAAATGGTTATACATAATTGCCTCTATCTTACTTACCCTTCACCTTACAAATGCTTCAGGTCTGTCAGAGAAAGCGTCGACTAGCCATCTTGGGTGCATAGGCAAGAGGTCATGTGGCAGTTTGTTTGGCGCAAAGAACTCGAGCTCAATGAGGGCAGGGTCCTTTTTAGTGGTAGTCCCTCCTGTTATCTCCGCTTCAAAATACGATGTCACAAACTGGACTAATCGCCCATCCGGGTATTCAAAAGTTTGTGATTCTGGGTCAGAGTAAACGCCAATCAGGCGGTATGGATCGACGACCAGTCCTGTATCTTGATAAACCTCTCGTACAGCTGCTTCCTCCACCGTCTCACCTGGTTCCACATGTCCGGCTGGAATCGTCCACAATCCAACATCCGCTCGCTTTTGTAATAAGATTCTTTTTTGCTCATCAAAGATGATCACTGCCACGGCAGGATACATACTAATCTGTTTTTGTTTATTCATCATAGGAATACTCCTAACACTGCTTTTTTACCTAGTCTAACGCGGTCGCACGCCACTTTCAACGGAAAGCCCGAGCCATAGCCAAAAATAGGTCTTTCCTCCAGATAATTTATTCCATAATGTTCTTATTTGTGGTCAGAAGCTACCAATCTTACACTCTACCCCCATAAAAAAACCAGCGTCTTTTAAACACGCTGGTTCATTCCATTCATTGTGCGAATCTCTTCTTTGGTCACTTCTGTACCCAATTCATAGATGGCTACAAGTATTTTATCAAGTATTAATTGTTGTTTATCCCGATGCTCTTGAGTGCTTTTTTCATTTAGCGGGCTTTTGAACGCATCTGGACTATATTCTGTCGTATGCAACTCCTCAAAAAGTCTTTCAATTTCATGAATTTCTTCCTGTGTTGCAAGCACTTCATAATATTTAACCTGATCGTCAAAAGGTTCCCGGTGAATCTGACCTGTTTCCATTGTTACATAATAAGTAAACTTATCCAATGTGATTCCCTCCTTTCTCACACCAATACCTTACGCACTTTTGGTGCTGCTGGTGGATGAACTTTTTCTTTCTTTATAATAACGAAATCCTTCTTTCACCAATATCGGCAACACCGCAACAAATACTCTTTTAAATAGTTTACTCATTTTATCGCCTCCTTGTTTTATAGTCATTTTATACCCGCACTCCTCACTCATAAAACAAATTCATTTTTTAATAGAGCACATTCAAGAGCATATTATTAGTTTTAATTCAAAGTAATGTGGTATATATTTGTTATACAGGTGGTGAACATCACTTGTACATAAATTATACAAAAGGGAGAGATTTGATTGAAAAAGTTACGTTTATTAATTGCAGGTATCGCAAGTATTTTGGCATTCTCAGTATTAGGAAGCTTTGCAAGTGCAAATGACCACGCAATGGTCCGCATCATCCACGCTTCACCTGATGCTCCAGCAGTTGATGTTTATGTAAATGGCGAAGCAACAGTTGAAAATGCAGAATTTAAAGCAGCTACTGATTACATGAACTTACCAGCTGGTACGCACAAAGTGGAAATCTATGCAGCTGGAACAATGGGTGAAGCAGATCCTGTCATCGCTACCGACTTAACGATCGAAGCTGGAATGTCTTATACAGTTGCAGCAATTAATACAGTGGAAAACCTTGAACTATCTGTTACTACTG
The DNA here is from genome assembly GCF_020524325.1 of Sutcliffiella horikoshii. Classification (GTDB taxonomy): domain Bacteria; phylum Bacillota; class Bacilli; order Bacillales; family Bacillaceae_I; genus Sutcliffiella_A; species Sutcliffiella_A horikoshii_D. The sequence continues at coordinate 13,916 of NZ_JAIVKY010000010.1, read as the reverse complement.
ATGACAACATGGTTGCGGAAGGTCAATCTAAAATTCGTGTAGGTCACTTCTCACCTGACGCACCTGCAGTAAATGTTGGCTTAATTGGCGGAGATGACGTATTCTCTGGAGCAGAATTCAAAGCAGTAACAGATTACATGACACTTGATGCTGGAACATATGATTTGGAAGTTCGCACAGCTGATGGTGGAGAGCAAGTATTAGACTTGTCTGGTACAATGCTTGAGGAAAACAAAGTTTACTCTGTATATGCAATCAACACAGTAGACAATATCGAAGTATTAGTATTAGAAGATAACACGATGATGCCAAGCGAAATGCCTCAAACAGGTATGGGTGGTGCTTCACAATCTAACGGTATCAACTCTTGGGCTTTAATTGCTGGTCTTCTAGTAGTTGGAGCAGCGGCTGTTGGAGTGCGTCGCTTTGCGGCACAAAAATAATAAGAAACTATTAGGTCTGTTGGGAGGCTTACTAATCTTCTCCACAGCATGTTCACCTATTACAATGAATGAAGCTGATACAAATCTTCCTCCGGAGACTGTCAATGCTCCGGAGGAAGAAATAGCTTCACAAGTAGATGAGAATAACACCAAATCTGATGAGGAAAATCAAGCTGATTCTAACAAATCAGAAATGACTCCTCCTCCAAAGGGCATCATTCCTACGAGGCTCACAATTCCTGCTATAAACGTGGATGCAAGTGTGAAACCTTATGGATTGGATGAATCAGGTGCCATGGCTGTTCCCGAGGACGGAGAAACTGTCGCATGGTTTGAACCGGGAACAAAACCTGGCGCAAAAGGAAATGCAGTATTGGCGGCACATGTTGACGACTATACTGGTCCTGCCATTTTCTTCTACTTAAAAGACTTGGAGATTGGTGATGAGGTTATTGTGGAGGATGGTGACCAAACCTTGACCTTTGTTGTCACAGGGAAGGAAGCTTATCCATACGATCAAGCTCCAATACGTACGATATTTGGACCGACAAATAATCAACAACTGAATTTGATTACCTGTACCGGTCTTTATGATCGCAAAACAAACAATCATCAAGAACGGCTTGTGATTTATACAGAATTAAAAGAAACCTGAAGCCTCTCAATAAAAGAGAGAACTTCAGGTTTCTTAGTAGGTTTTAATGGAGAAAGTAATCTTGCCCTCTTCTGTTTCATGATAGGGAATACCTGAAGCATCGAACGAAGATAGGAGCACTTCTTTTTCTTCCTTTTCAAGTTTTTCAAGCTCGGACAACTTTTTTTCCATGTCCTCCTCACCCAGCCGTATATCCTGCTGATAGTGATAGAAAAACATAAATCTAGCAGAAATTAGCCCCGCTGCTGCTTCTTGATGCTCTTTCCACTTCGATGGGAAAGGCAACTTGCCCGCTGTATCCATAAGGGTACGAAATTCCTGTTCATCTTTTTTAGTAAACATTGTAGCTGTCCCATTCTTAAGAGAGTCTTCTACAGAATCGGAATATTGCTTACTTTTTGTCAAAAATTGATTCATTTCATTAACATAAGTGGCTACTTCTTCCTGACTCTTTACTTTCCATCCATCATAAAAGCTTAGAAAAGTAATGATCGCAACAATTAAGGCCAACGCCGCTAAGAAGAAAGTAACCGTTCTAGGATTAACATCCCAAAAGCCCTCTTCTTCTAATTCTTCTATTTCCTTATGCTCATTATGAAAAATCATAGGCAGTATATCCCCGTTTTTTTCTAGAATATAACATAACTATCCAGTAAAATCCACGAGTTTCTAATAGTATTATAAAGTATGAACATCTTACCTTCCGTTTAAATATATTACCATATTATTCTAGTACATTCACCCCCACAAAACGACATTCTTCGTAGAAAGTATATAAGAGACCTAAACTAACTAACTAAAAAGATTGGGTGAATGGATTATGTTTTCAACAACTGAAATTGGGATCGACTTAGGTACAGCGAATACGCTGGTTTATAGTAAAAGTAAAGGGATTGTGTTCAATGAACCGTCCGTTGTAGCAATTGATTTAGAAACTAAGGCCGTGCTTGCTGTTGGTACAGAAGCGAAAAACATGATTGGTAAGACTCCAGGAAGAATCGTGGCAGTTCGACCATTGAAGGATGGCGTTATCGCAGATTTCGACATCACGACAAGCATGCTAAAGCAAATCATGAAAAAAGCTGGCAAAGCAATGGGCTTCTCCATTCGTAAGCCTAGTGTAGTTGTATGTACACCATCTGGCTCTACGTCGGTTGAGCGTCGTGCTATTCAAGACGCGGTAAAAAACTGTGGTGCAAAACACGTTCATTTGATTGAAGAGCCTGTAGCGGCTGCAATCGGTGCAGATCTACCAGTAGACGAGCCTGTGGCTAACGTGGTAGTGGACATCGGTGGCGGTACAACAGAGGTTGCCATCATCTCTTACGGTGGCGTAGTTTCTTGTAACTCAATCCGTGTAGGTGGAGACCAATTTGATGACGATATCGTGCATCATGTACGCAAAAACTACAACCTGTTGATTGGTGAGCGTACTGCTGAGCAAATCAAAATGACAATTGGTTATGCATTAGTGGACCACGAAGAAATCACGATGGAAATCCGCGGTCGTGACCTTGTAACAGGTCTACCAAAAACGATCGAATTGCACTCTACTGAAATTCAAAAAGCGATCAAAGAATCTTTATTGCACATCCTTGAAGCAATCCGTGCAACGCTTGAAGATTGCCCTCCGGAACTAAGTGGGGACATCGTAGACAGAGGGGTTATCATCACTGGTGGTGGCGCTCTGTTGAACGGGATGCAAGAATGGTTGAGCAATGAAATTGTTGTTCCTGTATATGTGGCACCAAACCCATTGGAGTCTGTTGCGATCGGTACAGGAAAATCATTGACTGTTATTCATAAGCTGCAAAAGGCTGCTACTTGATTAAAAAATAAACACAAAAAACCGAGCTCCTATCTCAGGGGCTCGGTTTTTGTTTGTTATATAAAGTTGTTTGTTTGGATAACCAACGCTGTTCCTTTCCGCAAATGGCTTCGCTTTCCGCGGGACGGTGCTTGAGGCTCCTCGCTGCGCTGTGGGGTCTCAAGCTACCGTTACTCCCCCGCTGGAGGCTCCGCCATTTGCTCCAATCCACAGCTGGAAATTACATGAACGAGATGTTAGTGCTTTTTCAGTTAACTCCGTTAGATGATTTTTCACAAACCCTAAAGCAAATGATATAACCTAGTTGATTGTAGTGGAAGGCGCGTAGACGCCCGCGGGAGGAAGGGACAGGTGAGACCCCGCAACGAAGTGAGGAGGCTCACGGACCGCCCGCAGGCAAGCGAAGCGCCTGGAACGGAAATCAACCGTAATATAATATTTCCTAATCTAAATAAAAAGCCCCTCCCCATCCGCGGGAAGAGACCAAATTCAATACAATTTATCCTGGTAAAAATAGTTCGGCAACACGATTTTGTTCTCATATGACTTATGAAAGATATGCGTTGCAGCAGGCGACACAGGCGGAATCAACCATGCCCACTCCCCTGTTACATGCCGGCAACTTTCCGCTTCCCGCTCCTCAAAAAGTTTGAACTGCGTCGCAGCAGTATGATGATCAACAATGCTGACTCCACGTTCCTTAAAGGAGTGAACCACCGCTAAATTCAACTCTATCAGCGCTTTGTCCTTCCACATCGTCGCATTCGTACTCGTATCAAAGTTCATAAGTGATGCAACTTTCGGGAGCATATTATACCGATCAGCATCCGCAAAATTCCTCGCACCAATCTCTGTTTCCATATACCAGCCGTTAAATGGGGCAGCAGTGTAATGGATACCACCAATCTCTAATCGCATATCGGAAATCAATGGCGTGCCATACCATTTCAACCCTAAATCAACAAACGCAGGTATGGTAGGATGAACAATCGGCACTTCAAGCACTATGTTCTCTGGTATATCAAATAGTTTTGGCTCCGCTCCATCAACCTGCACTATTAAAGGCAATATATCAAAATGGGTTTTTGTACCTTCCCATCCTAATTCCTGACACTTTCTCGTGAAGTCGATGGATGCCGGATCCCCAATAACTCCGTAATCGGTCTCATAACCAGCGTACCGCAAAAGTTGATGGTTCCAGATTCGCATCTGCTTCCCTTCTTCTTTTTGTTGACGGAAAACAGTGATAGTTGGCTTTATTTTGCCATGGTTCGTTGCAAATTCAATGTGATGTAATAATGATTCTGCAATATCCTTTTCGTCTTCTAAGTGACGACGGTCTATCACATGTAACGAATTCCAAAATAGTCTGCCTATGCAACGGTTGCTGTTGCGCCATGCCATTTTCGAGCCATGTGCCAATTCTTCGTATGTATGCTCATAATAACCATATAGGTCTATTTCATCTTTTATCATCTGCAGCCTGACAGTCATTTCGTCCTCGGACTTCCCCAATTCCTGATAACACTGCAGGATAAATTCCTCTGCTTTTTTTAAAAGAACTTCCTTTTTTTCTAACAATATGTCCACCTCAAATGAATTTCCCTCTTCTTATTGTAAGCTTTTTGGCACTGGAAAAGAAACTTTTTAGGTGTTGGTAATAAATAGGGACAGGTCCCTCACCCTTATTTGGGTCGAGGGACCTGTCCCAGTTAATCATTTCGTCACTAATTGTTTAAAGTTCTGCCCTAATATCTCTTTCATATTATGGACAGTAATAAATGCTTGTTCGTCCGTTGCTCCAATGAACTTTTTCAATTTAGAGAAGTCTTTTTTGTTCAAGATGGTGGTGATTACCTCTTTTTCGTCAGAAGTAAAGGCACCTTTTGCATAGTGTATAGTTGCTCCACGTCCTAACTGTCCAACAATATAGGAGCGGATTTGATCACTTTCACTGCTGATAATCACGACTTCACGCATTTCGTTCACCTGTTGAAGCACATAATCAATAACCAATCCATTTAAAATAACGCCGAATACCGCATACATCCCAACTTCGGGTCCGAACACCAGAATGGAAGATAAAGCGATAAAGATATCTGCCAATAATACTCCACGGCCCATATCCACAGAAAAATATTTATTTAAAATTAACGCAATAATATCGGTTCCCCCTGTGGATGCCCGCTGATTAAACACAAGCGCCATTCCCAGTGCCGCAATACATTGGCCGATAATCAATTGAATCAAGATGTCCTCACTGATTGGCCCACTGATTGGAAACAGAGCCTCTAAAAGCCATACCATTACAGATAGCATGACACTCGCATAAATCGTTTTTGCCCCAAATCCGAATCCAAGTAGTAAAAAGCCCACAATAAATAAGACTAAATTCACGATCAACATTAAGACACCGATCGATAACATCGGAAATACGTCGTTCAAGATGATGGAAAGTCCACTGACTCCCCCTGTCGCCAAGCTATTTGGTGATAGAAAAAAATGTACATGTATCGCAACAAAAAGAGGACCTACGTGCAAGAATAAAAGTGTTTTCAAGTGTTTGTTCATACCGGTCAGCCTCCCTCTTGATTTTAACAGTCTAGTTGGGATTATAAAGACCTAGGACAGGCATGTAAACACATAAGCAAGAAGTTGCACAATTGAAAGCGGATTAATTCTTTTCACGTGAAACAAACGTTTGTTTAAAAATATCTTCATGCTTAAATACAAGCCACTAATAAACTGACATCTCATGTAATTAGTGATTTCTAGCTGTGGATGGGAGCAAAAGGCGAAGACTCCTCGAAAATGCTACGCATTTTCTTCGTGCGATGTATTGCTGCCGGAGCCTTCCTTGTCCTGAGGGAGATAGCGGTAGCTTGAGACCCCGCAGCGAATGCGATGAGGCTCAAGCACCGCCCCTAGGAAAGCGAAGCCATTTGCGGAAATCAACAGAGGTGTCTAAACAACACATTACATCAGAGACTTTTATTGTGGCTTCATTAAACTGAAGGTGATTCTATCCGTTTTAACCATAGCGTTACATGTATTTTGTTACAGACGGTAAAATAATGCATCAATGTCAGCAAAACCATCCCGGTATTCATGCCAAGGATTACCCCATTCATCTGCAAGTTGGGAAGCGAACCGAGTAGAAACATTAACAGAAAAGAAATACAGGTTGACCAAATGGAATGTAAAAAAGCATCCTTAATTAACCCCAATCCAATTAAATAAGCTTGCAATGGCGAGACAAACAAGTGGAAAAGAAAGAATGGCCACAACAGCTGAACATATGACGCAGCATGAGAATTTTCAAAAAAGACATTCGTCAGCGGAATCGCAAAGTGGTAAAACACCATCACAATAGGAATGCCATAAATAAACGTGATAATCATCACTTGCTTTAGCAGCTTCTGCATTTTTTGATAATCATGATTCGCATGGGCTTCGGAAACCGTCGGAATAAGGACAATTAACAATGAGTGTGCGATAAATCCAGGGAAAAAGCCAATGGTTAATGCCACCCCGGCAAGGAGTCCGAACTCCTCCAGTGCAATCGTATGAGTGAGCCCTGCTTTTACAAGCGCAATTTTAATTAGGAACGGTTGAATGGCATTTGTCACGGCATGAAAAAGACGCATACCCGTTGTAGGAATGGATACTTCAAGTAAGCTCTTTCTCACTGTTCTGCCATCGATCCGGGCGGCAGCCTTTGTTTTTAGCTCGATATACTGAAGCCTGTACATATAGAGAAGATACAAACAGACAATCAGCTCTGTTGCCACCAATGTGCAAAGAGCGATCAGAATGGAAACTTCCAATGAAAAATGAAAGAAGTGATAAACAAGGACAAGCAGGCTTAGTTGCACAATCTTCCTTAAAAAATTCGAGATGGCAATCTTGCCCATATGCTGAAGTCCCATAAAATATCCTCTCGCTATAGAGGAGAAGGAAATTACCGGAATCAGAATAAGAATCAACCATTTAACAAGCGGGTGGTAATGCTCGAAAACAGGAACAAACGGTAGGATGACCGCTGCTACGCACAGCACCATCATAGTAAATACAATAGTCAGCCGCATGGCATGATGAAGCATGCTTTGATGATACTTCTCTTCTTTGGCGGCGACAAATTTGGATATAGATATTGGCAGCTCTAAACTAGAGATGACGATTACCAGAAAAATGACTGGCAGAACAGACATATAAAGCCCCATACCCTCTTCCCCAAGATTCTTGGCCAGTACCATATTGACGATAAATTCTATGCTCTCTCCCAGAAAGGCGGCAATTGCCAGAAGGAGTGTCCCTTTAAAAAATTTATTCATAACCAAAATTGTCCCCTCTCTACCTCTCACTCTTAGAAAATCCATTTCCTATTTTATGAGACAAGTTGTGAAAATATGGCTGGAATGTTGTGAGTCCTTCTACTTATTCTGCTTCACTTGCATATTGGGATGGTTATGTAAGTTCGCCAAAAGGAATAGTAATAGTAGAGAGAAGAAAGGAGTGTTTCTAATGTGGAGACTTTTATTGAATATCGCTGCATTTATTTTGGTCATAGTTGTAAATTATCTTGCCAATGCCTTACCGATTAACGGGCTTACAACAGGGGATATCGCAAATCGAATTAATGTACTTATTCAACCTGCGGGCTATGTATTTTCCATCTGGAGTTTGATTTATCTAATGCTTGGCATTTGGATTATTCGCCAGTTCCCGATATCACGCAGAGATCTGCCGATTTATGTGAACACGAGCGGCCTTTTTGTCTTAAGCTGCTTGTTAAACAGTGCATGGGTGGTACTGTGGCATTACGGATTCTGGGTGACAACAGTAGTGGTGATGATTAGCTTGTTACTGACACTTATCGCACTCTATACGAAAATGCGTGCATCTAACCCTGGCAAGCTTGATTTAGCAACCTTCTCTATTTATTTAGGATGGATCAGTGTCGCCACCATTGTAAACATTAGTTATGTATTGGTTGAAAAGGGCTGGAATGGATTTGGCTTATCAGATGTGACATGGACGATCATCATGCTTGTTGTGGCAACCCTTTTAGCTATATGGTTTCGGATTTCTCAAGCTGACTGGATATATCCGCTTGTCTTCGTCTGGGCCTTCATTGGAATTGGCGTGAAAAACATGGAAGATTACAGCAATGTCGCATATGTTGCGTATGCCTTGGCTGCTGTGATCTTGGTGATGACGTTGCTTGGAGGAAAAATAAAGAAGTCAAATTAGGTACTAGATTTAAAAAAGAACCTTTGGATGTTGCACAAAGGTTCTTTTTATGGTCATATACTCTCTTTCGGTCCTTTCCGCTTCCGATATATCTCCTTCGCCCGCAAGTATACACCGTAATCTGCCCCAAACCTTTCCTCGATCCAATAGCGCATTTGCTCATCGGTCAACTCTTCCTCAACATGCGTTTGGTCTTTAAATCTTCTTATTGCATTTTCGCGCAATTGATAAGGAACCCCGTCAATATAACCAAACATCCTCAGGCTATGAAAAGAAAAGCCCTCTTCCCAATTATGCGAATCAAGTAAAGGACCCATCATTTCCTCAAATGTAACAGGCTTCATACCCAATGACTTCGTAGGTCCCGGTGTACGCTCCACCAAAGCCTCATCCCCGTTTACCTGATAACGGAAAATCTCCATATCTGTACACACTTCAAACGAGCTATGCAATGGAAACGCCTTAAAAAACGGGGCACAATACCCAACATCCACATAATAGGGCTGATCTAACTCCACCTGTAAACAAAGATGGCCAGGCGTCATATACAAGTAATCAACTTTAAAACCTAGCTCTTTCAACAAATAATGAAAGCCAATCGCCAAAGTCCAGCAGGTTCCACCTGTTCCAGTATTTATCACTCTGTCCACATACTCCTCAATACTTGGCAAATAAAGATCCTTCATCTTCCTCTCTTCAAAATCAAGGAATTTTGTCCAAGTTTCCCATCTTACCTTAGACTGATGGGCAGCAATCAGTTCATTTAAAAATGCAAGATCCGCCTCTTTCTCATCTACTCCCAAGTAATGCAGAAATCTATCTTTTACACTCATATTCCTACCTCCTATGTAAAAAAACTACTAGATTGTCCAAGCAATTCTCTATTATCTTTCATCTACTAATATAGCAATAGATGAAAGTAGGTGACATGAATGTCCCTCCAAAAGGCAAAACGAATTATAAAAACCGGCAAGGAATTCCTTGGAACACCATACGTTTTTGGTGCAGAATCCGGACGGACAGACAGGTTTGATTGCAGTTCATTTGTTCAATATGTATATGGTGCGCATGGCATTATTTTGCCAAGAACTTCCCGGCAGCAGTATCTTATCGGTAAACCTGTCCTACTGTCATCTGTAAGACGCGGAGATCTTGTATTCTTCACCACCCCTAAGCGTACTAATCATAAAGAAATTCACAAAATTGGTCATGTTGCAATTTTCATAGGGAATAATTCCATCTTACACACATCCCGGATAGAAAAGAAAGTATCAATCGCCTCCCTTGATCCCTATTGGCGAAAAAAACTGATAGGGGTAAGACGTGTAGTTGGATGAGACTACACAGTTGATTGGAGTGGTAGGCGCGCAGACGCCCGCGGGAGGAAGAGACAGGTGAGACCCCTGAAGCGTTGTGAGGAGGCTCACGGACCGCCCGCAGGAAAGCGAAGCGCCTGGAACGGAAATTAACCGAGTTATATACTTTCTAACTCTAGCAAAAAAGCCAAAGCAAAAATCGCTTGGCCTTTTTTTCATTCTATTCCATACTCTCCCGCTTCTCAGAGAGTATTTTCATTTGATCATTCTCAAGCCCCAGTTCAAAGGTAACCTTGAATTTTTTATAGGATACTCCTTTTTCCGAACGCTCCTGCGCAGTAATGACCGTGATAACTTCTACGTTATTCCCATTCTGCTTCGTAAGCAAATCATCTACCTCAATTGTTAAGAAATCGAGATATCCTGCACGAAAATCCTCATAAGTCGTTTTAGATTGCCAGCTGCTCCCGAGCAACGAATAGGCCGTCACGTAATCGCGATAATTGATGCTTTCGTAAAAATAATTGACGAGGTATTCTGCAATATCGGCATTCGTTGATGTTTCACCTGCACTGTTTCCGGTTGTGTTAGCCCCAATCCTTGGCAGTGACTCCATGGGAGACGCCGACCAGCTTTCTATCATCGGCATGACATTGACTAAAGGTATACTGAAGCCAATCACTCCTTGATCCATAGTTGCGGAATTGATTCCCACCACTTCCCCAGTTTTTGTATCAATAAGCGGACCGCCACTGTTACCAGGTGCAATTGGTGCGGAAATTTGGAACACATCTTCATACTTGAAAGAATCGATTTCAAACTCACGTCCTACACCACTAATGATCCCTGTTGTGACTGTATTTTGAAGACCTAAAGGGCTCCCCAAAGCAATTACATCATCACCGAGCTCTGCTTTTCTAGTTTTTGCTAGCTTGAAAGGTTTGGTACCTTCCAATTCAGAAACTCGCACGACAGCAATATCCGTATCAATACTGATGCCGATCACTTCTCCTGTTAGTTCTTTAGAATCTGCGGAAGTTACTTTGACATCTTTCGCATTCGCTACAACATGGGCATTGGTAATAACATCGCCTTTATCGTTGTAAAGAAAACCAGATCCAAACGATCCGTCCGGTAATTCAATTTTTACCACAAGTTTTTGAGATTCAAATATTATTTCTTTTAAAGCTTGGGGGACATTTTCCTTTTCTACTACTTCAGACTCCAAATACAATTTAGATGGAGCGGTCAGTTGAGCAGGGATCGTATTTTTTATATGAAAATAACCAAGGATTCCCCCACCAATTAAAATGATCGTCATGATGATACTTATGAACCATCTTACATTCATTGCTACACCTTCTTAATGTTTGGCCGTTTCGAGTGCTTTTCTACTCTTCCACAACCCAAGTAATGTTTTCTATCTCCACTGTCACATCTTCAAATACACCATAATAATAGTCTTCAAACTTCCCTTTTTTACCTGGCTCCAATTTGAACGGATAAACGGTGGTAAAACCGGTATCTAATACCGTCTTATCTTTACTTAAAATATTATAGTAGACGGTAATGGAGGATACGGTTGCCGACACAATATTCTTTACTTCACCAGTGACGGTCATGCCTCCGACTTCATCCTCTTCTGCCTTAAAGTCGACGATTTCCAAGGCTGCGTTCTTATTTTTCAAATCTTCTTTGGCCGCCGCTTCCATGGCCTTTTCTATTCTTTCAAACTCCGCCTGTTCAAATTCTTGACGGGATTGCTCGATTTTTTCTTTTAGAGACAGGAGTCGCTTGTCGTTCACAGCATATTGAAGCCCTCTGTCTGTTATCGTCATCGCATTGGTAAACTGCTTTTGCTCCATTTTATCTTCTGCATCCTCCACCGTAAGCTGCACGATGCGATTTAAGATTTGCTCCTTTACCGCTTTCCCCTCTTCTGAAGGAATGGAAGAAATGACGGCAAGCTTTCTTGAGAGTTCATCTACCGTTTTTAGCTGGTCTAACTCATTATTTATTTTTCCAACCTTAATCATGACATCCTTTTCAGACACATCTTCTTTTAATGGTTGGATCAAAGGTCCATCTAACCTCGTGATTTTCTCACGAAGCCTTGTAAGATTTTTTTCGGCATCTTCAAACTTTTTCGTTTTGATCTGCTCTCTTACTTCCTCTAACTCCCCGTTAACCTCTTCTGCAATTTTCACCACTTCAAGATTGTTTCTTAACACATGATAAGAAGGTCTCAGTTCCATGGCACCGGCCAACTCTGCCTTTGCCATGTCATATTCCCCTTGCAGGGCCAAATCTTCTGCTTCTTTTTTTATCGCCAGCACTTCTGCATTGACACTTTGTTCATGATTGTAATACCACCCAATGGTTCCAGCTATCAGCACTAAACTAATAATGGGAGGTAAAAATGGAATGTATGTATAACGCTTTTTCTTATGTTTTCCTCTACCTTCCAACCATTCCTCTTCTATATTCTCCACATCTTCCTTCAAATTCGCTCCACAATTAAAGCAGAAATTCGCATCAGATGTCACTTTCCTACCACATTTGTGACAAAACATTCTATATAAGCCTCCATCACTTTATGTAATTAACCTCATTATTGTTATTAGACCATTTTACAATAGATTGCTAGATAAGTGTCAAATGAGGGCGGTATTTCTGGAGAAAAAAGGTAGAAACTTTTTCCTTTTTTGTATTTTCATCAAGGATTTCCTCACTTTTTAGCGAATTATTGAAGAGCAGATAGTTAAGGAGGGGCGTTAATGAGTGTACAAACAGATGTGGCAAAAGCATTTATAGACAATCCATATGAGATGTTCAAACAAGCACAAGCTACGAATCCTATCCAATGGGTTTCATTCTTCAATGTGGAAGGATGGTTAATTACCGGATACAAGGAAGTAGAGTCCGTGTTAAAAGACTCCAGATTTATTAAAGAAATTAGAAACCTAGTGCCTGAGGAGAATATGCCTCCTATTCCACAGACATTAGTGCCAGTGGTTATGCTAAATCGCAATATGATGCTTTTCCGAGACGCACCAAACCATACCAGGCTACGCGGGCTTGTGAATAAAGCGTTCACTCCGCGGATGACCGAGCGCTTGCGTCCGACTATTGTGGAAATGGCGAACTATCTTTTGGATGCAAGAAAAGGGAAAGCGGAGCATGAACTGATTCGTGACTTTGCTTATTCCCTGCCCGTCATGGTCATAACAGAATTGATCGGCGTGCCAAAAGAAGATCGAGACCGATTCCGCGTCTGGTCGGATTCATTCGTAACATTCATTGATTTTAATACGACCCAAGCAGATTTAGAGGCGGTTGCTCCTTCCTTAGAGGAAGCGGACCAATATATGCGTAAGCTCATTGCGGCAAAACGTGTGAACCCCGGTGAGGATTTATTGAGCGGACTTATAGCCGTTTCCGACTCTGGAGACAAGTTAAATGAAGATGAGCTTGTGGCGACTTGCCTATTGCTATTAATCGCTGGCCATGAAACAACAGTAAATCTGATTACAAACGGCTACCACCTGTTGCTTAAGCACCGTAATGAAATGAAAAAGCTCTTAGATGATCCTTCCTTGATTGGAAATGCGGTTGAAGAAATACTTCGTTACGATCCGCCCGTTTTGCTTACCTCAAGATGGGTAGGAGAAGATATGGAGCTTAGCGGACAACAACTAAAGAAGGCCCAAACTGCAATTATCGCTCTCGCTGCAGCCAACCGTGATCCTAACATTCATGAGTCGCCTGATGTTTTTAATGTTTCTAGGGAAAATGTGAAGCATCTTTCCTTCGCATCCGGACCTCATTTTTGCTTAGGAGCACCCCTTGCAAGACTTGAAGCCGTCATTGCATTGGAGGTACTTCTTAAACGAGTACATGATGTAGAAATACTTGAAGAGCCTGTTAGACGTAATAATATTGTGTTTCGAGGGTTTGAGGCGTTGAAGTTTAGTGGGGTTGTGGAATAGGTTTTTTGATAGGATGTCGGCAGTCGCATCGTGTGGCTGCCGATTTTTAGTTTTGGATAGGACGTTCGGTTTTGTTGGGAATGAATGCGGGAAGATTCCAAATGTCCGAAGATTTTCAGAAGTTGACCGAAGTTTTTGGAAAGTTGACCAAAGATTTCGGATTGTTGACCGAAGTTTTTCTAAATTTGACCGAACCTCTAAAACAAATGACCAAGCCCATAGTAAAAGTTGACCGAACTACCTCGGTAAATTGTCCGAACCCCTTTTTTTCCATCGGTAAATTGTCCGAAGAGAGCAGGTAAATGTCCGAACCAGGGTGTGTCAAATAAACTGTGTAAGTTTTCTTAATCGAGGTACTTAACAGCTCTTCCCTTAAGATTATCATTGATTAATAATTGGTTCATCACTTGTGGCCAATTTTGGACGAAGCCC
>NZ_JAIVKY010000009.1 GCF_020524325.1 Sutcliffiella horikoshii | reverse complement strand
GGACGGGATAAGTGCTGAAAGCATCTAAGCATGAAGCCCCCCTCAAGATGAGATTTCCTTTTACTTCGGTAAGTAAGATCCCTGAAAGATGATCAGGTAGATAGGTTCGAGGTGGAAGCGTGGCGACACGTGCAGCTGACGAATACTAATCGATCGAGGACTTAACCCAATAAGTATCGAAATAAGTGAACGATATGAATATCTTGATAGAACACATTATCTAGTTTTGAAGGATCAACCTTCAACTGAATATGTCTGGTAATGATGGCGAAGAGGTCACACCCGTTCCCATACCGAACACGGAAGTTAAGCTCTTCAGCGCCGATGGTAGTTGGGGGATCTCCCCCTGTGAGAGTAGGACGTTGCCAGGCAAATTTATGGGAAACCAGTGCTTATTTATATAAGTGCTGGTTTTTTTGTGCTTTCTTTTAGGGTAGTTGGGGCGGAAAGACGACAGAATCCTTGGGGAAGAGGAGTTTTTGTCATCGTAGAGGTGGAACGATGCCAAAACACAGGGAGAAGAGATAATTTTGTCATCGTAGAAGCGGAACGGTGCCAAAAGCGAGGAAGAAGAGGGTGTTCTGTCATAGTTGGGCGAGAACGGTGCCAAAATAATGAGGAAGAAGGAAGTTTTGTCCTCCTTCATCACCAATATATGTAAGATGAAGACACTTTCCTAAGGATTTGTTAGTTGAAACTGTCTTCATCTTGGTTATGAAGACAGTTTGAAAACGGAAATTTCACTAAAAGTGTCTTCATTAAGGTTATGAAGACACTTTGGCCGGAGAAATTCCAATGGAAAGGTCTTGATAACCTCACTCCCCCTAGATTTTCCAACTAATTTCCTCTATACTAAATATCTTAAACATAGAGCGTACCTAAAAGGGGGAAACCAAACATGCAACGCATAATGGTCATTGGGGTATCAGCCGGAGCGGGTAAGTCCACATTCGCCGCCAGGCTTGGAAAAGCGTTAGACATTCAAGTGTTTCATCTAGATGCTTTCTTTTGGAAACCAGGTTGGGTGGAGGCAAGCATCGAGGAGTTCTCACAATCACAAAAAGAAATAATAAAAAACCACAACGCTTGGATCGTGGAAGGAAACTATACGGCGACTTTTGATATAAGAGCTGAAAAGGCGGATGTCATTATCTACTTAGAGCTCCCGTTACGAGTGTGTTTGTATCGTGTAATAAAGAGGTGGCTAACTAACCTGGGGAATAGGCGTCCTGATCTTGGCGGGGAGTGTACAGAGAGAATGGAGTGGGGATTCCTGAAATTTATCATCACCACTTACCGTGCAAGGAAAAAAGCAATGAAGTCCCGTTTGGATTTTTATCAAGAGGACAAGTTGGTGGTGAGGCTAAAGGGGAAAAGGGCCATTGAATATTTTATACAAGAGATAGAAAAACAAAAGAGTAGCTGGGTTTCTTAAACTAAGAACCGCACGCTACTCTTTTTTTTAAGGTTAAAACTGTTCAAATTTCTTAAAGTTGAAGGTTGCCAACAGTACAAGTAGAAAAGATAGGCAAAGTGTAGCTGTAATAACGAGCAGGCCGTTCTCTAAAAGCTCTCCCTGCATGAGGATGGCGGTGGCGTGTTCTCGCAACTTAGCTGGGCTCCATTCCATAAATTTGGTGAAGAGTCCTGTGGCAACTGTCAAAAGTGCCAGGAATGACACGCTGACTCCGGCAATGCCGCCTGAGGTGCGGAGTAAAGTTCCTGCAAAGATGGTGATGGAGATAATTAGCACAACCCATAGGCTGTAGACCCCAAGGCTTGCCAGCATGATGTGCCAGTCTACTTTGTTGAATAGTAGATTGGTATAGTACCAGGTCAGCACATAGCTTAGTAGCAGGGATGTTAGTCCGATGACTAGTTGTGCTGCCCATTTGCTTAGGATGTACTGAAATGGTTGGACAGGACGGGCCATGACTAGTGTAAGAGTGCCGTTTTGGCGTTCGATTGATATGGCACTCATGGAAGCTAGCACAAATAGTAGAGTGGCCAGGGTGCCGTACTGCCCTAGTGTCCCCGCAAGTACTTCTTCTCCGGAGGGAATCGGAATCTGGATGACGGCTCCTTCTGGTAGGTTACCGGCGGATTCAATGATTTGCGGCATATAGTAGCTGGTTAGTGGTTGGGATATGCCGATGATCATGATGACGATAGGTAGCCAAATCCACTTTCCGTTGCGCATGCTTTCTTGCATTTCTTTTATAAAAAGGGTTATAAAGTTTTTCATGAGTTCATCACCTTCATATATGCGTCTTCAAGGGAATCTTGCACCTTTTCATAGTGTGATAGGGTGAGTTGGTTATCTAGTAGTTTTGTCAAAACAGACTTGCTGCGGAAGGTTGCTTCGTTTACATAGATGGTGGCAGTGTGAGTGTCGTGATAGTTGATGGACTCTATACTTGGAATGCCGTCTAATTGGCCGGTGAGAGATTCTTCTGTTTTTATTTTTACAGCAGAGGTTGTATGCTCAGATCTTAACGATTCCAGGCTGCCGTCCCATTTGATTTTGCCGTCTTTTAGCATGATGACGGTATCGCAAACCTGTTCTGCATCATGTAGGACATGGGTGGAAAACAGAATGGTCATGCGGCTTTTTAATTTCGTGAGTATTTTTAGGACATCGCGTCTGCCATCTGGATCAAGCGCGGAAACGGGTTCGTCGAGAATCAGGAGTTCAGGGTCGTGCAATAAGGCTTGCGCAAGGCCCAAGCGCTGTTTCATTCCACCGGAAAAGCCGCCGATACGTTTATTTTTCACGTCTGTTAAGCTGACAAACTCCAGTGTTTCTTCGATTTTGACCTTAAGCTGAGCCTTTGGAAGGTTGGATAGTTTGCCTGCGAATTGTAAATATTCCTTTGGTGTCATCCAAGAAAAAAAGGAAGGATGCTGCGGTAAAAATCCGATTTTGTGACGATAGTCGTTACCGTTGTTTTCGGAAAAACGAATCGTTCCGGATGTTGGTGTGAGAAGACCCGCAAGCATCTGCAAGGTGGTCGTTTTTCCGGCGCCGTTTGGACCGAGAAGTGCGACACAACTGCCTTTTTCTATGTGAAAAGAAATGCCTTTTACGGCTTGGTGTTGTTTAAATGTTTTGGTTAAGTTATTGATTTCAAGTAACATTCCGGTCGCTCCCTAGTCATTTTTTCGGCCTATCACGAAGTACAGAATCGGACCGAGCGTGGTGATGAATAGTATGATGAGGGCCCAAGCCCATTTAGGTCCGTTCGTTTGTTCTTGACGGCTAAGGCTGATAAGGGCCGTGATGATTAAAATTAATTGCAAAACAATTAGTGGTGCTGCAAGTGACCAGTTGATGTTTTCCATTACAATCCTCTCCTTTTTTGTCTCTTATGATGTGGGTAAAATACGAATATCAGATAGAACAGAGTAGGCAGTGGGAATTGAATTAATCCCCAGATTCCCCAGAACCATGCGTAACTGCCTTTTTTCTTAGCGTCAATGAACAGGATGATGCTTTGCGTCAACAAAACAGGAATGAGCCATGGCAGAATGGTGTACAGTTGCTCCATTTTTTCTGGCGTCATGACAGGATACTTCCTTCCTGTTTAGCTTTTGTTTTTTGCAAGATGTAAAAAATGATTGGTGCTACGACGAGTGCAGACGCTTGGATGACGAAATATAGAATTGGTGCTTGGAACATGGCTGTGGTAAAGGCAGTTAAAAGGATGAGCGCCGTAATGACGAAAATACTGAGTTCCTTTTGGAAGGCTTTGCGTTTTGCCGATTTTGCCATATGAAGCTGTTCCTGCATCTGCTGGGCTGTAGGGATAGGAGGTGACCCTAATTCGTCTAGTTGCTGCCATTCTTTATAAAGTTTTGTTAGAAGTTCCTGTTCTTTTTTATCCTGTTTACTCCTCGTCATGGTCCCACTCCTTTCTTAGCGTTTTAATCCCGTTGTGCACTCTTGATTTAACAGTTCCTGTTCTCATGCCGAGCATGGCGCCGATTTCTTCATAGGTGTAACCGTAGTAATGCCTCAGTAAGATGGGTGTTCTTGTGTCGGGTGGCAGTTGGTTAAAGTCTGCGAATGTATCGCTCCATTCCATGCCGTTTGATTTTGAGCGGAAGGTGAGCTGTCTCGACAGGACATGCAGGAGCCGGTTGGCTTTTTTCTTCTCGCGCTCTTTTTTTCGGATGGTATCGATGTAGAGCCTTGAGGCAATCGAGATCATCCAGGTGGAGAATTTTCCTTCCCCTTTGAAGGAGGCTAGGTTGGTGTAGCATTTCATCATAGTTTCCTGTGCCAGGTCGCTGCTCGTTTCTTCATTTAATGTAAGTTTAAGTAAGTACTTATAAAGAAAAGAATAGTGCTTCTGAAATAGCTGCGTGAAGGCATCGTCGTCGCCTGTGATTGCCTCTTGTATGAGATAAATGTCTTCTTCCTGCTCCAAATCGATGCCTCCTTTCTTAGCGTTTTCGTTCGTTCAACCATAAGACGGTGTGAGTTTAAAAACCGTTCATTTTATTTTTAAATTTTTTTAGTGTATTCTGCTGGATGCACAATTCACTTAATAAACTATCCTAAAAACCATATAAAAAACCCCTTCGCAAGTGAAGGGGGAGGATTGAAAGTTACTAACTTATATAGTATTCGACGCCGAAGAGGATATTCCTAGAGGGGTCTGACCCCTTTTCGGTTTTTATTTTATCCCTTCTCCTTATTCCCCCCGCCCCTGACGTAGATTTGGCGTTTGGTGTCGCTTATGATGTGGCGGTGGAGTTGGATGAGAAGGAGGCCGTTTTCGTAAGTGGCGTCTACTTTGTCGTCGCGGACTGGGAACGGGAGTTCAAAGGTGCGTTGGAATTCGCCTTGAGCGATTCCTTCTTCAATGAGTTCGTAGCCTTGGATGTTGAGATTGATTTGGCCTTTCACTTCAAGTTGTTGCGGGCGAACAAACAATTGTACCTGTTCTGGATTCACAAGTCCTGGAAGACACATGACACATAGCAGTTCGTTCTCTTTTTTATATAGATTGGTCTGGGTCTGCATGTTTTCAAAGTATGGCTCAAACCCGTTCCAGAACTCGTCTCCGAAGAACTGATCCCACTGTTTGCGCCAGTCTCCCATATTTTTAAATTGATTAAAGGGCATCATTGGCCATCACGCTTCCTTTCAAGGGTTGCATTCTCTTTGCCAATAGATTATGCAGAGATGGGCGGGTGAGTGCCTAGATATAGTCTGTCAGAGTCAGTTCTAATTCCTTTACTATGTCGAAAAACAGTTAAGCAAAGATAAGGGGAATCATGGTATATTTTGAAATGGAGGTGTTTGAACATGTCAAAAAACAATACATGGATTTTAAACGAAAACACAAAGGAAATAACAACGTAATGCAAGTGACGACTAGCGTTTAAAACCGTGTTGTTGCTTGCTGGAAAGTAGGTAACAATGGATAAACTGGAAACAAAGCATGTGTATTACACGATGCATTTTATAATTTCGCTTGCGAGCTCAATTATGTTTACGACGTATGCGATCTATTATATTGAAGAATTAGGATTGAATCCTTTACAGCTAATATTAATTGGAACGGCCATTGAGCTGACGGTTATTGTTTTTGAAAGTATAACCGGAGTGGTGGCGGATACGTATAGCAGGAGATTATCAATTATCATAGCGACATTCATTTTAGGTGTTGCCTTTATTTTTGAGGGGAGTATCCTTTACATTAGTGGTAGTACGGCTATTGCAGGGGTGTTGTCAGCGTTTGTTCTTTTACTCATTGCAGAATTTATCCGCGGAATCGGAGAAACGTTCCTTAGTGGAGCGGATCAGGCCTGGCTCACTGATGAAGTAGGGGAAGAGGCGGTTGCGAAAATTTTTGTCCGCACGAACCAGCTCCGACTTACTGCGAGCCTCATCGGGATCATCATCAGTGTTGCCCTTGCAAGTATTGCACTGAATCTACCTTATCTCGCAGGCGGGGCACTCTATATTTTGCTTGGTATCTTCTTATGTATTTATATGAAAGAAAAGAATTTCGAGCGAGTGGAAAATGCCAACGAGAATCCGTTGAAAGCAATGACCGGAACGTTTTTTTCTGGAGTATCTTTTATTAAAAACAAGCCCGTACTTATTATGCTGTTAGTGGTGACGGTATTTATAGGTGCAACTTCTGAGGGCTTTGACCGACTTTGGGAAGCGCATTTAATGGAGGCCTTCACGTTTCCTAGCATTGGTTCACTTGATGTGGTTGTTTGGTTCGGTATCATTCAGTTTGTAGGGACATTGATTAGCATTGGCGCGATGGAATGGTATCAACGAAGATTTGATGTGAATCAGCCAAAAGTGATTAGATACAGTTTGTATTATTTTACGATGGGGCAGGTTATCTTCCTGATCCTCTTCGCGGTAACACCTTCCTTCTACTTGGCCATTGCCTGTTTCTGGGTGCTGGGCATTATTGGTTCCATCACAGCCCCGATGTACCAGGCGTGGCTGAATCAGCAGCTAGAAAGCAAGTCCCGTGCCACCGTCCTATCCATAATGGGCCAAGGCAACGCGGTCGGGCAAGGACTTGGAGGACCATTCGTCGGCGTCATCGCCACCAGGTACTACATTCGCACCGCGCTAGTACTAGGAGCCATGCTACTGCTGCCCGCAGTTGTTTTATATGGTAAAGTGATGAAGAGGTAAAGAGATAAAGAGGGGTCTGACCCTCACTCCGTTAAAGCACTAAAAACCCCGCCTCAAAAAGGCGGGGGTTTTCTATTGGATATTCATGTAGTTTAGTCTTTCTTCTCCACATCAACCGGTTTTGTCACGTTGGTGAATTTTTCGCCTCTGAATGATTTCATGAGCGAGAAGACCATGAGAATCATGATGATGGCGAATGGGAAGGCGGCGA
Source organism: Sutcliffiella horikoshii (assembly GCF_020524325.1). Classification (GTDB taxonomy): domain Bacteria; phylum Bacillota; class Bacilli; order Bacillales; family Bacillaceae_I; genus Sutcliffiella_A; species Sutcliffiella_A horikoshii_D. Next base: position 346,099 of record NZ_JAIVKY010000009.1, on the reverse strand, counting down.
TGATGGAAGCGGTTTGTAGCGCTTTAAGGCCACCTGTCCACAATAGAATTGCTGCTGCTGCCGATTGGACAAGCCCCCATACAAACTTGATGGAGTTTGGCGGATTCAGGCTGCCGTTGGTTGTTTGCATGCCAAGTACAAAGGTCGCTGAATCTGCTGAAGTGATGAAGAAGGTGCAGATTAGGAAAATCGCAAGGCCAGACATGATCATGCCAAGCGGATAGTTTTGCAAGACAGAGAACAGTGCCACTTCCATTCCAGACTCCTCAATTACGCTATAAACAGGAATTCCTTCAAAATACTCCAGGAATATCGCAGATCCACCGAATACAGAGAACCATAATCCTCCGAAAATAGTGGGAACCAATAATACTCCAAGCAGGAATTCACGGATCGTCCGTCCTCTAGAAATGCGGGCAATAAATGTACCCACAAATGGAGCCCATGCAATCCACCATGCCCAGTAGAAGATGGTCCAATCTTGAACCCAAGTGTTATCCACATCAAAAGGGAATAATCGGAAACTCATGGCGGGCAAGTTTTGAACATAACTCCCTACAGTAGTTGTGAAAAGGTCCATGATGAAATTGGTCGGGCCTGCAAATAGCAGGAAGAACATTAAAGAAATCGCTAGCACGACATTCAGATTACTCAAATACTTAATTCCCTTGTTCAATCCGGTTTGTGCCGAGAGCATAAATAGGACCGTCACTACAACGATGACGATTAATTGAGTATTGATGTTGTTAGTTATAGCAGGGGTGACACTCGCAAGCCCACCACTAATTTGGATTGCTCCTAAACCAAGGGAGGTTGCAACTCCAAAGATTGTTGCGAAAACCGCGATAAAGTTAATGAAAGTCCCTAGATGACCATCTACACGGTCTCCTAAAATTGGTCGTAAAATAGAGCTGATAACCCCTGGTGAACCTTTTCTAAACTGGAAATACGCTAATGCAAGCGCAATGACAGAATAGATGGCCCAAGGGTGCAGTCCCCAATGGAAAAATGAATAGCGCATTGCTACCCTGGCCGCTTCAGCCGTTTCCCCTTCTCCCGTTGGTGGGGCGAAGAAATGATACATCGGCTCTGAAGCACCCCAAAATACTAATCCGATACCCATCCCGGCACTAAATAACATCGCAAACCATGTGATGTAATTGTATTCCGGCTCGTCCGTATCTTTTCCAAGTTTGATACGGCCGAATTTAGTGAATATAAGAATAATGCTAAATAACAAAAATCCTGTTGCGGTTAAAAGATAAAACCAGCCAAACTTATCGACAATAAAACCTTGCACAGCTTCTGTGACAGGTTTTAGAGCGGCGTCTCCCAACATGCTTGCAGGGATCACGCCCCAAATAATGAATAAGACAGCAACTATAATAGAAACAATAAATACAGGCGTTGTTTTCTTCATGATGTTTTCACTCCTTTAATAATTTCTCATCACTTCTTTCATAGGTTAAGTATTTGTTACAAAAACGGCAGCTATACCATCCTAACACTTCTGGGACTTTAGTCCAATTAATTTACCTAAAGTGTTTACAGGTTATAGCAGGTTCCATTAGAATTAGGAACTAGATTTGTCATCTAGGAGGCATGTATTTTGCTTGAAAATAGTTTTGTTATGGTAGCAATCATCATCATTATCAATATTGTGTATGTGTCATTTTTTACGATAAGAATGATCTTGACCTTAAAGGGTCAGCGTTATTTGGCAGCAGGAATCAGCATGGTCGAAGTGGTCATCTATGTGGTTGGTCTTGGGCTTGTGCTCGACAACCTTAATGAAATTCAAAACTTAGCTGCGTATGCGCTTGGTTATGGTATCGGCGTCATTGTCGGAATGAAAATAGAGGAAAAACTGGCGCTTGGTTACACGACGGTAAATGTCATCACAAAGGAATATGATAAGGATCTGCCAAAGCTTTTGCGTGAAAAAGGGTACGGGGTGACTAACTGGCAGGCGAACGGCTTAGAAGGCGACCGGATGGCGATGCAAATTTTAACGCCTAGAAAATATGAAGTAAGCTTATATCATGCGATCAAAGAGCATGACCCTAAGGCATTCATCATTGCCTACGAACCAAAGACCATCCATGGCGGGTTCTGGGTAAAAGCAGTAAAAGAAAGGAAAATCAAAGAATGGGTAAGACGCCGCGAAAACGAAGATTCGAAGTAATGGAAAACGAGACGATCAGTGATTGCCTTGACCGAATGGCAAAAGAAGGCTACATGCCCTCACGCCGGATGGAAGAGCCAATTTTTCAGGAGACAGTAAAAAACGGACACAAAGAAGTACATCCAATTGGAAGAAAAATAGTGTTTGAAGGCAAATTAATCGAAAAATAACATCAAAATACGAACATTAATCGACAAATAAACCACATTGTTCATGATTTTCGTTGACATCTGCCCAGATTGACGATAAGATAAACGTAGATGAAAACGAATTAAAAAACAAATAATGAAACCTCATATAATTTTGGGAATATGGCCCATAAGTCTCTACCTGACCGCCGTAAATTGGTCGGACTATGAGGGGAAGTTAACACTATCTATGTTTTTCATGGCAACTAAGTTTGTATACCTATGCTAATGAAAGCCCAGATGGACTGCTTTCCCTCTAACCCAGGGACCAGTCCACCTGGGCTTTTCTGTTTTCTGTTAAACGCCGCTGTTTCTTTCCGCAAAAGGCTTCGCTTTCCGCGGGGCGACCTTGAGACCCCGCAGGCGAAAGCCGAGGAGGCTCAAGCACCGTCCCGCGGAAAACGAACACCTGAAACGAAAGGAAACAGGAGTTATCCAAATAACCTACCATTACAAAAAGGGAGGCAACATAATGAACGCTTTAGTTGGAGTGATCATGGGAAGTACTTCCGATTGGGAAACAATGAAACACGCATGTGACATGCTTGACGAACTACATATACCATACGAAAAGAAAGTCGTATCCGCACACCGCACACCAGACCTCATGTTCACCTACGCAGAACAAGCAAGAGAACGAGGCCTAAAAGTCATCATCGCAGGAGCAGGAGGAGCAGCCCACCTACCTGGAATGGTAGCTGCTAAAACAACCCTTCCAGTAATCGGCGTACCGGTTCAATCCAAAGCGCTAAACGGTCTTGACTCCCTGCTGTCCATCGTCCAGATGCCAGGCGGAGTTCCGGTCGCAACCGTTGCCATCGGAAAAGCCGGCGCAACAAACGCAGGCCTCCTTGCAGCACAAATGATCAGCGCATATGACAGTAATACGGCAGAACGCCTGCAAGCACGTAGAGACAAGACAGAACAACAAGTGATAGAAAGTAGTGATCAGCTTGTTTAATTTTAAAAATATTACCCCACCAGCAACAATCGGAATTATCGGCGGCGGACAACTAGGACGAATGATGGCCCTATCGGCAAAAGCAATGGGATTTAAAATCGCCGTCCTTGACCCAACACCGGATTCACCATGCGGACAGGTCGCAGACATTGAAATCACAGCGGCATTCAACGACATGGAAGCCATCAAAAAGCTAGCTTCATTATCCGATGTCGTCACCTATGAGTTTGAAAACATCGATTACGAAGCACTGACTTGGCTAGAAGAAAATGCCTACTTGCCTCAGGGCAGTGAAGTCTTAAAAGTCACCCAGCATCGCGGGACGGAAAAAATGGCGATTGAAGCAGCAGGTCTTCAGGTTGCACCTTTTATGGAAGTAACGACGCAGGAAGAGCTTCACGAAGCCATCCGTAAAATTGGTTATCCAAGTGTCTTGAAAACAAGCCGTTTTGGTTATGATGGCAAAGGCCAGGTAGTTTTAAAAGATGACACTGCTCTCGAACAGGCAGCACAACTACTTGAACACGGCGAATGCGTTCTTGAAAAATGGATTCCTTTCGTAAAAGAAATATCCGTCGTGGTTGCACGAAGCACAAATGGTGAAATTAAAGCTTTCCCGGTTGGTGAAAACGAACATCGAGAAAATATTTTATATAAAACAATTGCACCGGCAAGGGTGGACCAGATCTTAGAGATGAATGCGATTCAAAGTGCAATGACGTTGGCAAGGCACTTCAACCTTATCGGGACACTGGCAGTCGAAATGTTCGTCCTAGAAGACGGTTCCTTCTATATAAATGAACTGGCACCAAGACCGCACAATTCTGGACACTATACGATGGATGCATGCGAGACATCCCAGTTCGAGCAGCACATCAGAGCGGTCACAGGGATGCCGCTTGGAAAAACCACCTTATGGAAGCCTGCGGTAATGGTTAATCTATTAGGGGAGCACGTGGACGCTTCGATTGAACACATTCCACATTATGAAAATGCAAAGCTTCATTTATACGGCAAGGCTGAGAAAAAAGAGAAACGAAAAATGGGACATATCAACATTTTAGCTGATACAATAGAACAGGCTTTGGAGCAAGAGGCTTCCTGGCAGATATGGAACACAGTTGAACGGAGGATTTTAACATGATTGAACGTTATACAAGACCCGAGATGGGCGCGATTTGGACAGAAGAAAACCGTTTTCAGGCTTGGCTTGAAGTAGAAATCTTGGCTTGTGAAGCGTGGGCGGAGCTTGGGGATATCCCGAAAGAAGACGTAAAGGTTCTTCGTGAAAAGGCATCATTCGATATCGAGCGTATCAAAGAAATCGAAGCGGAAACTCGCCATGACGTGGTTGCTTTTACAAGAGCGGTATCCGAAACATTGGGCGACGAGAAAAAGTGGGTGCATTACGGATTAACTTCCACAGATGTAGTCGACACAGCTTTATCTTACCAGCTGAAACAGGCTAACGAGATCTTACTTGCTGACATTGAACGCTTCGTATCTATTTTAAAAGAAAAAGCGCAAGACCATAAATACACGGTCATGATGGGCCGTACACACGGAGTACACGCAGAGCCGACAACATTCGGATTGAAGCTTGCTCTATGGTACGAAGAAATGAAGCGTAACCTAGAGCGTTTCAAACAAGCGGCAGAAGGCATCGAGTTCGGAAAAATCTCAGGAGCAGTTGGAACTTACGCCAACATCAATCCGTTTGTAGAAGAGTATGTATGTGAAAAGTTAGGCCTGCAACGTGCGCCAATCTCTACACAAACTTTACAGCGTGACCGTCATGCCCACTACTTAAGCACACTTGCTTTGATTGCAACTTCCATCGAGAAATTCGCAGTAGAAGTACGCGGACTGCAAAAGAGTGAAACACGCGAAGTAGAAGAGTTCTTTGCAAAAGGTCAAAAAGGATCTTCCGCAATGCCGCACAAACGTAACCCAATCGGTTCGGAAAACATGACAGGCCTTGCACGTGTAATCCGCGGGTACATGATGACAGCTTACGAAAATGTGCCACTATGGCATGAGCGCGATATCTCGCATTCTTCTGCAGAGCGCATCATTTTACCAGACAGCACGATTGCATTGAACTATATGTTAAACCGTTTTGGCAACATCATCAAAAACTTGACGGTGTTCCCGGAAAACATGAAGCGCAACATGGACCGTACATTGGGGCTTATCTACTCCCAACGCGTGTTGCTTGCGTTGATTGACACTGGCATGTCTCGTGAAGAAGCATATGACACGGTTCAGCCTAAAGCAATGGAAGCTTGGGAGAAGCAAGTGCATTTCCGCGAGCTAGTAGAGGGCGAAGAGAAAATTACTTCCCGCCTAACTCCGGCACAGATCGAGGACTGCTTCGACTACAATTACCACCTGCAGCATGTAGATACGATTTTTGATCGTTTAGGACTATAAAATAGAAATTGGTAGAGCACCGCTGTTGCTTTCCGCACTGGGCTTCGCTTTCCTAGGGACGGTGCTTGAGCCTCCTCACAACGCTTCAGGGGTCTCAAGCTACCGTTATCCCCCTCAGGACAAGGAAGGCTTCGACAGCGATACATCGCACGAAGAAAATGCGTAGCATTTTCGAGGAGTCTTCGCCCTGTGCTCCAAGCAACAGCTAGGTTGTTTCGTGATATCTGCAGTACCATTCATTCAAAGTGATTCACCCTGGTGATTGGAGTGCAAGTTGTGAGACTCCTGCGGGAGGAAGGGACAGGGGAGACCCCACAGGCGAAGCCGAGGAGGCTCCCGGACCGCCCGCGGAAAGCGAACAACTGGAACGGAGATCAACAGGGAGTTTTCCCAAAAACCTATCTCTCTTTTACAGGAGGCAAACCCATGACTTTGCAAAAGCAAGCACTACTATACGAAGGCAAAGCAAAACTGGTCTACTCAACAACCGACGAAAACATCGTTTGGATTCAATATAAAAACTCCGCCACCGCCTTCAACGGCGAAAAAAAAGCCGACATCACAGGCAAAGGCAGACTGAATAACGAGATTACTAGCTTACTATTTTCCATGCTCACAGAAGAAGGAATCGAAAACCACTTCATCGAGCGCAAATCCGAAACAGAACAGCTCGTAAAAAAAGTAGACATCATTCCACTCGAAGTCGTGGTCCGCAACATCACCGCCGGCAGCATGGCTAAACGCCTTGGAATCGAAGAGGGCATCAAGCTCGAACAGCCAATCGTTGAGTTCTACTATAAAGATGACTCACTTGGTGATCCGCTCATTACAGAAGATCATGTACAACTTTTGAAGCTTGCAACACCTGCAGAAGTGGATATTTTGAAGCATGTAGCGTGCAAGGTGAACGTTGTATTATCGAAATTTTTCGAAAAGAAGGATTTGAAATTAGTAGATTTCAAGCTTGAATTCGGCAAAACAGAGGATGGCAGAATCATCTTGGCTGATGAGGTATCACCGGATACTTGCCGCCTGTGGGATAAAGATACAAATGAGAAGTTAGATAAGGATGTCTTCCGCAGAAACCTTGGAAGCCTGACAGATGCATATGAGAAAATACTAGCACGTATTGGAGGAGAGCAGCATGTATAAAGTGAAGGTATTTGTAACGTTAAGAGAAAGCGTATTAGATCCACAAGGAACAGCAGTGAAAAATTCGCTTCATAGTCTTTCTTACAAAGAGGTTGAGGAAGTTCGTATCGGAAAATTTTTAGAATTGACGATTGCAAAATCTGACCGTGACTTAGACGTGTTAGTAAAAGAAATGTGTGAGCGTTTACTAGCAAATACAGTGATTGAAGACTTCCGTTATGAGGTGGAGGAGGTTGTTGGATCGTGAAATTTGCAGTCATCGTATTTCCAGGCTCCAACTGTGATGTAGACATGTACCACGCGATCAAAGACGAGCTTGGGGAAGAAGTCGAGTATGTGTGGCATGATGCAACAAACTTAGAGGAATATGACGGGATTTTACTTCCAGGTGGATTTTCATATGGAGATTACTTGAGATCTGGTGCAATTGCACGCTTTTCCAATGTGATGCTTGAAGTGCAAAAGGCAGCTGAAGCGGGTAAGCCGATCTTGGGCGTATGTAACGGATTTCAAATTTTGCTAGAGTCAGGTCTTCTTCCAGGGGCAATGAGAAGAAACAAGAACTTGAAGTTCATGTGCCGTCCGGTGGAATTAAAAGTGGAGAATAACAAAACGATGTTCACGTCAGGGTACGAAAAAGATGAGATTATCACCATCCCCATTGCGCATGGGGAAGGAAACTACTATTGTGATGAGAAAACTCTAGGGGAATTAGTAAGCAATGGGCAAATTGCTTTTTCCTATAATGGTGACAATCCAAATGGTAGTCTACATGATATTGCAGGGATTGTAAATGAAAAAGGAAATGTTCTTGGTATGATGCCACACCCGGAAAGAGCGGTTTCTGAGCTGTTGGGCAGTGCAGATGGCCTTAAACTCTTTCAATCTATCGTTCGTAATTGGAGGGAATCACATGTCGTTACTTCTTGAGCCAAATCCAGAGATGATCAAAGCGGAAGGCATTTACCGTGAAATGGGACTTAGCGATGAAGAGTTCTTAATGGTAGAAAAAATTCTTGGGCGTTTGCCGAACTACACGGAGACCGGATTATTTTCGGTGATGTGGTCGGAGCACTGTAGTTACAAAAATTCCAAGCCAGTATTGCGTAAGTTCCCAGTTGATGGGCCAAAAGTGTTGCAAGGTCCCGGGGAAGGTGCCGGAATTGTAGACATCGGTGACAATCAGGCAGTGGTGTTCAAAATCGAAAGTCATAATCACCCGTCTGCGATCGAGCCTTATCAAGGTGCAGCAACAGGTGTCGGCGGAATCATCCGCGATGTCTTTTCGATGGGCGCACGTCCGATTGCATTATTGAATTCTCTGCGCTTTGGGGAACTAACATCTCCGCGCGTAAAATATTTGTTTGAAGAAGTGGTGGCAGGAATCGCAGGCTACGGAAACTGTGTGGGCATCCCGACAGTTGGCGGCGAGATCCAATTTGACCCGGCATATGATGGCAACCCGCTCGTGAACGCGATGTGTGTGGGTCTGATTAATCATGAAGATATTAAAAAAGGGCAGGCGAAAGGTGTCGGCAATACCGTCATGTACGTTGGGGCAAAAACGGGACGCGACGGGATTCACGGGGCAACTTTTGCATCCGAAGAATTGTCTGAAGCATCTGAAGAGAAACGTCCGGCCGTACAAGTCGGAGATCCTTTTATGGAAAAATTATTATTGGAAGCTTGCTTAGAAATCGTGAAATGGGATGGCCTTGTTGGAATCCAGGACATGGGGGCTGCTGGTTTGACTAGTTCGTCTGCGGAGATGGCTTCTAAAGCAGGTTCCGGGATTGAGATGAACCTTGACCTTGTGCCTCAGCGTGAAACAGGTATGACTGGATATGAAATGATGCTATCTGAATCCCAAGAGCGCATGCTAATCGTCGTGGAAGCGGGCCGTGAGCATGAAGCGCATGAAATTGTTTCAAAATATGGCTTAGAAGCTGTGTCGATTGGAAAAGTTACGGATGACAAAAAGCTGCGCCTTGTTCATAAAGGTGAAGTGATTGCGGATGTACCGGTTGATGCGTTGGCAGAAGAAGCACCAGTTTACCATAAGCCTTCTACTGAGCCTGCATATTATCGCGAGTTCCAGGATATGGAAGTAGCGGTGCCGGAAATTGCGGACTATGAAGAAACATTGGTAGCTCTATTGAAGCAGCCGACCATCGCAAGCAAAGAGTGGGTTTATGACCAGTATGACTATCAAGTTCGTACAAATACAGTAGTAGTTCCAGGTTCCGATGCGGCAGTTGTTCGTATTCGTGGAACGGAAAAAGCATTGGCAATGACAACAGACTGTAATTCCCGTTATTTATATTTAGATCCGGAAGTCGGCGGAATGATCGCCGTTGCAGAAGCGGCACGTAACATTGTTTGTTCTGGTGCTAAGCCATTGGCCATCACGGACTGCTTGAATTTTGGTAATCCGGAAAAGCCGGAGATCTTCTGGCAGATCGAAAAAGCGACAGATGGCATGAGTGCGGCTTGCCGTAAGTTAGAGTCACCAGTTATTGGTGGAAATGTATCCTTATATAATGAGACAAACGGTGTGGCAGTTTATCCGACACCGGTTGTCGGCATGGTTGGATTGATTGATGATTTGAAGCATGTGACAACTCAGGAGTTTAAAAATGAAGGCGACCTGATTTATGTGATTGGGGAAACGGCTTCCGAGTTTGGTGGAAGTGAGCTGCAGAAGCTTAACTATGGCAAGATTTTTGGAAAGGCACCTGCAATTGATTTAGATGTGGAAGCTAGACGTCAGGATGAGTTACTGGCTGCAATCCGCGCTGGACTTGTGGCATCTGCTCATGATGTGTCTGAAGGTGGAGTAGGAGTTGCTTTGGCGGAGAGTGCAATGGGCGCTCGTGGCTTGGGAGCGGCTGTTACGCTAACGGGCGACATGACGTCTGCACTGTTCAGTGAAACACAATCTCGCTTTGTTGTCTCTGTTCATCCCGATCATCAAGAGGCATTTGAGGCAGCAGTTGCGGATGCTAGTCTAGTAGGAACTGTCACTAGAACTGGTAATCTTCATATTGAATCGGCATCTCGTGAAGTTGCAGTTCACGTATCTGTGGACGACCTTCGCGATGCTTGGAAAGGAGCTATTCCATGCTTGCTGAACTAAAAGGCTTGAATGAGGAATGTGGGGTGTTCGGGATTTGGGGACATCCCGAAGCATCCCAGATTACCTATTACGGACTGCACAGCTTGCAGCACCGTGGCCAGGAAGGCGCAGGGATTGTTTCAACAGATGGGGAAAAGCTTGTAGCGGTAAAAGGGGAAGGGCTTGTGAACGAAGTGTTCGGTAATGGCAGATTGCAAGAACTTGGCGCTGGAAAAGCAGCGATTGGCCATGTCCGTTATGCAACGGCAGGGGGCGGCGGTTATGAGAATGTGCAGCCTTTACTGTTCCACTCTCAATCTGGCAGTCTTGCACTTGCACACAATGGAAATCTTGTGAATGCTAATGCGCTAAAGCATCAGCTTGAAACGATGGGGAGTATTTTACAGACGACCTCTGACACGGAGGTGCTGGCTCACCTTATTAAAAGAAGTGGCTACACTCTTCTGAAAGACCGCGTGAAAAATGCGTTGTCGATGTTAAAGGGTGCGTATGCCTTTTTAATCATGACAGAGACAGAAATGATGGTGGCACTTGATCCAAACGGCTTGCGTCCACTTTCGTTGGGGAAACTGAATGATGCTTATGTTGTGGCTTCTGAGACTTGTGCGTTTGATGTGGTTGGAGCGGAATTTATCCGTGACATCGAGCCTGGAGAGCTATTGATCATAGACAATGGCGGCTTGCATTCCGAACGTTTCACATTGCATACCCAACGCGCGATGTGCAGCATGGAGTACATTTATTTTTCCAGACCAGACAGCAATATTGACGGCATCAATGTCCATACTGCACGCAAAAGCCTTGGTAAGCAGCTGGCAATGGAGTCGGCTGTAGAGGCAGACGTGGTAACTGGGGTACCCGATTCCAGTATTTCAGCTGCAATCGGCTATGCGGAGCTTTCTGGCATTCCTTACGAGCTTGGACTAATTAAAAATAGATATGTGGGTCGAACGTTCATCCAGCCTTCCCAGTCTTTGCGGGAGCAGGGTGTGAAGATGAAGCTTTCTCCGGTCCGCGGGGTTGTGGAAGGCAAGCGTGTGGTAATGGTCGATGATTCTATCGTACGCGGTACGACCAGCAGAAGGATTGTTAGGATGCTTCGCGAGGCTGGTGCGACCGAGGTGCATGTGCGCATCAGTTCACCACCAATAAAGAATCCTTGTTTTTACGGAATCGATACGTCTACGCATGAAGAGTTGATTGCTTCTTCGCATTCTGTGGAGGAGATGCGTGAAATCATTGGTGCGGATTCGTTGGCGTTTTTGAGTCCTGGTGGCTTGGTGGAAGCGATCGATCGCCCGTTTGACGGCGAGACTCGCGGCCAGTGTATGGCGTGTTTTACCGGCAAGTATCCGACGGAGATTTTCCCGGACACGGTGCTGCCGCATGAGAAGTGCTAGTAGGCTGGGCGACTTGTTGGGCGGGTGTGTTTTAGAGGGAAAGTTACAATAACGGTGGGATATGTCACAATCGACGCCGAAAAAGTCATAATAGCGGGTGAAAAACTCACAATAGCACCGCTAAAACTCACAATGACTCATCAAAAACTCACAATCTCAAATTTCGAGGCGCTCGCAAACGGGGAAAAGTCCAAACATAATTACCTTTTTGATAAAAAGCTTACAAAAAAGCGGCGGGATTCTAAAGATTCGTCGCTTTTCCAATGGAAGGGAGACAACACATATGGCAAATGCATACAAGCAAGCGGGTGTAGATATAGAAGCGGGCTATGAAGCGGTAACGCGTATGAAAAAGCATGTGGCTAGAACGATGAGGCCAGAGGTGATGGGAGGCCTGGGCGGATTTGGCGGCCTGTTTGACCTGTCGGCAGTAAATGTGAAAAATCCGGTGCTCGTTTCCGGAACAGATGGAGTCGGCACAAAACTGATGCTTGCTTTCCAGCTCGACAAACATGACACCATTGGGGTGGATGCAGTTGCGATGTGTGTGAATGATGTTGTCGTGCAAGGAGCAGAGCCACTATATTTTCTGGACTACATTGCATGCGGAAAAGCGGTGCCCGAGCGTATTGAGAACATCGTAAAAGGAATCGCGGACGGCTGTGAGCAAGCAGGATGCGCATTAGTAGGCGGCGAAACGGCGGAAATGCCTGGTATGTATGACGATACAGAGTATGATCTGGCAGGATTTACAGTTGGTGTGGTAGACAAGGAGCGATTAATAAACGGCTCCAAAATAAAGCCGGGCAACGTATTGGTCGGACTGAGCTCAAGCGGAATCCACAGCAATGGGTACTCGTTGGTTCGGAAAATTGTTTTTGAAAAAGGACAACTGGACCTTAACAAGCAGTACGAAGGCTTTGCAGGGACACTTGGCGAAGAGCTGCTCACTCCCACAAAAATCTATGTGAAACCAATTCTTGAAGTCTTGAAGAAATACGACATCAACGGAATGGCTCATATTACAGGCGGCGGATTTATCGAAAATATTCCGCGTATGCTTCCAGAAGGCCTGCAGGCAGAAGTGGATTATGGCACGTGGCCGATTCCGCCGATTTTCGACCTTTTACAAGAGGTTGGCGAGCTTGACCGCAAAGAAATGTTCAATATTTTCAACATGGGAATTGGCATGGTGCTTGCGATTAACGAAGAGATTTTACCGGAAGTGGTTCGCATTCTTGAAGGAAGCGGAGAGAAGGCATACTTGATTGGCCGTGTAAAAGAGGGCGAGGGCATCACGTTTGGCGGAGGAGAAATCCGATGACAACGAGAATCGCCATTTTCGCATCAGGGAACGGCTCCAATTTTCAGGCGATTACGGATGCGTGCCGGAAAAACTTGCTCGATGCCACACCGGCGTTGCTTGTTTGTGACAGACCTGGCGCCTTTGTGGTGGAACGTGCGACGGCAGCGGACATTCCTTATTTCGCATTTGCACCGAAAAGCTATCAAAATAAAGAAGAATTTGAAGGTCACATCCTACGGGAGTTGGCGCGGTATGAAGTGGATTTCATTGTCCTGGCAGGATATATGCGTCTGATTGGACCGACGCTGCTCAACGCTTTTAAAGGAAGAATCGTCAATATCCATCCGTCCCTCCTGCCGGCATTCCCGGGGCTTGACGCAGTTGGTCAAGCGCTCGATTATGGTGTTAAACTAACAGGAGTGACCATTCATTTTGTCGATGAAGGCATGGACACTGGTCCGATCATCGCGCAACAGGCGATTGAAGTTGGACCTGACGACATACGTGAAATTTTAGAAAAGAAAATACATGAGGTAGAACATTCCTTTTACCCACAAACCTTACAACAACTTTTTTCAGTCAAAGGAGAGGCAGCGATACGATGAGAGCATTAGTGAGTGTTTCCAATAAAGAGGGCATCGTCCCATTTGTACAACAATTAGTGGATCTAGGGGTGGAGGTTATCTCTACTGGCGGGACAAAGAAGGTTTTGCAGGATAATGGTGTGAACGTTATCGGCATTTCCGAAGTGACAGGCTTCCCTGAAATCCTTGACGGCCGCGTGAAAACATTACATCCGATGATCCATGGTGGATTATTGGCAATGCGTGACAACGAGAGTCACCAAGCACAGATGGAGGAGCACGGTATTACGCCAATCGACTTGGTTGTGGTGAATCTTTATCCATTTAAAGAGACGATTTCCAAAGCGGATTCCACGTTTGAAGATGCGATTGAAAATATTGATATCGGTGGTCCGACAATGCTTCGTTCAGCAGCCAAAAATCATAAGGATGTCGCGGTTTTAGTGGATCCGGTTGACTATGAAGGCGTAATTGCTGAGCTAAAAGAAAGCGGAAAAATCGAGGTGGCAACACGCCGTCGCCTTGCAGCTAAAGTTTTCCGCCATACAGCAGCATATGACGCGATGATCTCGAACTACTTGACAGAAGCAGTGGAAGAAAAGCATCCGGAGTCATTTACTGTTACATTTGAGAAAAAACAAGACTTGCGTTACGGGGAGAATCCTCACCAAAAGGCAGCGTTCTATCAAGCGCCACTAGCGTCTGAATTCTCGATCGCTTCAGCCGAGCAACTTCATGGAAAAGAATTATCCTACAACAATATTAATGATGCAGATGCGGCTTTGCAGATTGTAAAAGAATTCAAAGACCCTGCAGTGGTTGCGGTTAAACATATGAACCCTTGCGGCGTGGGAACTGGTGCAACAACAGTTGAAGCGTACCGACGTGCATATGAAGCGGACCCTGTATCCATTTTCGGCGGCATCATTGCCTTCAATACCGAAGTAGATAAAGAAACAGCAGAACTTTTACATGAGTTGTTTTTAGAGATTGTCATTGCGCCGTCCTTCAGTGAGGATGCGTTAGCTGTTTTGAAACAGAAAAAGAATATCAGACTATTATTGGTAGATATGAATGGGGCAGGCGTAATGCAGTCCCGTATGGTATCCGTTCGTGGTGGACTGTTGGTACAAGATGAGGACCAGTTTGGCTTGGAAGACGCGACGGTTACTGTTCCAACAAAGCGCGAGCCTACAGAACAAGAGTGGGCAGACCTGAAGCTAGCATGGAAAGTTGTGAAGCATGTGAAATCCAACGCCATCGTTCTTGCAAAAGAAGGGCAGACTGTCGGCGTTGGTGCAGGACAGATGAACCGTGTAGGCGCAGCGAAAATTGCCATCGAGCAAGCAGGCGAAAAAGCGGTAGGTTCCGCATTAGGATCAGACGCCTTCTTCCCAATGAACGACACAGTAGAAGCAGCAGCAAAAGCAGGCGTCACCGCCATCATCCAACCAGGAGGCTCCATCAAAGACGAAGACTCCATCAAAAAAGCCGACGAATACGGCATCACCATGGTGTTTACAGGAATGAGACATTTTAAACATTGATAGAAGATTGTCCTAAAGAGATTGAGCAACTTTACCCTGTTGACTGAAGTGCAAGGTGTGAGACTCCGTCGGTAGGTAGCGGTAGACTTGAGACCCCACAGCGCAGCGAGGAGGCTCAAGCACCGCCCCGCGGAAAGCGAACACCTGGAACGAAAGGAAACAGGGAGTTAACGATTATCCCTCAACACGTCAGGAGGAAAAACCATGAAAGTACTCGTAATCGGAAAAGGTGGCCGCGAACACGCCATTGCATGGAAATTCGCACAAAGCCCATCCGTAAAAGAAGTCTTCATCGCACCAGGAAATATCGGCATGGAAACAGTCGGAAAGCTTGTACCAATCCAAGAATCTGACACAAACTCCTTGATTCATTTTGCAAAAGAAAACCAAATCGACCTCACCATGGTAGGACCCGAAGTACCTCTACTAAACGGAATTGTCGATGCATTCCAAGCTGAGGGACTTCAAGTATTCGGACCAAGCAAGGCGGCAGCTCTCATAGAAGGAAGCAAAGGCTTTGCCAAAGACCTTATGAAGAAATACGGCATCCCAACAGCCGGCTATGAAACGTTCACTGATTACGAGGAAGCAAGAACGTATATTGAAGGCAAAGGTGCTCCGATTGTCCTGAAGGCTGACGGATTGGCAGCAGGAAAAGGCGTTGTGGTAGCCATGACGGATGAAGAAGCGCTTGATGCCGTGCATGAGATGATGGCAGAATCAAAATTCGGAGAAGCATCCTCCAAGCTTGTAATCGAAGAGTTCCTTGAAGGAGAAGAGTTCTCTTTTATGGCCTTTGTAAACGGTGAGAAGGTGTATCCAATGGTCATTGCACAAGATCATAAACGTGCGTTTGACGGAGACATGGGACCAAACACTGGTGGAATGGGTGCATACTCCCCAGTGCCTCAAATTCCACAATCCGTTGTGAAAGAAGCAATGGAAACGGTGCTGCTTCCAACAGCTAAAGCAATGGTTGATGAGGGACGTCCGTTCGTAGGTATTTTATATGCAGGATTGATTTTGACAAAGAAAGGCCCAAAGGTCATTGAGTTTAATGCTCGCTTTGGTGACCCAGAAACGCAAGTCGTATTGCCAAGACTAGAATCGGACTTGGCGGAAGTGCTGACAGGGGTATTGCGTGGAGACGAAGAGTTGGAGCTTAAGTGGTCAGATCAATCTGTGGTTGGGGTTGTCATGGCCTCTAAAGGGTATCCAGAAGCTTATGAAAATGGTGCGGTCATTGAAGGTGCGGATCAAGTTGGTGAAGGTTTGGTATTCCATGCCGGCACAGAAGCCCGAGAAGGAAAGCTCGTAACAAACGGCGGCCGCGTGCTGTTGGTCGCAGCACAAAGCGACAGCTTAGAGCAAGCGCAGAAAAAAGTGTACGAAGAGCTACACAAAGTAAAATGCGATAATCTATTCTATCGCAAGGACATCGCCCACAAAGCTATTGCGTCCGGCGTTTCTTCTTAACAAACACATACAAAATGGCAACAATACCACCAATAATCGTCGCCAACACAAACGACATATCCGTTAAATACTCAAGCATTTTTCATACCTCCTTATAGTGTTCGACGTGAGTGACGAAAACCCTTTGGGGGTCTGACCCCCAAAGGTGTTTTTTTTTTCTTTTTAACCTTTATTAACCCTTTTTACCTCTTACGAGGGATTATAAGAATCCGTTCCGCCGTCGCCGTTTGCTTTGGCTTCGAAGTCGTCGAAGTCGAAGTTGTTGTGGTTGTTTTCGCTGTTGTGGTCGTTGCGGTATTCTTGGAAGCGTTCGAAGCCTGCGGTCATTGGGCAGTAGCGCAGGATGCCTTCCGCAATTTTCATGCCTGCTAGAAGTGCGACAAGTTTGTAGGAGTCACGGTGTGGACGTCGCACCATTTTGCTTGTAATCCACGCTAATGTAGCAAATCCTGCTGTGATGCGAATCATCGCATTGATGATGCTGATATTTGGTCTCACTTTCATTCTAATCCCTCCAAAATATAATTTTTATGAGTTAAAGTGTTAAATTGCATTAATTTTCACATAATTATTAAGAACGATAATGCAAGTAAGACTCTGTTGTGGTAACATGGTAAAAAGAGGTTATATCAAAATAATATTCACTAGAAAAATCATACAAATATGACAAAGATACAATCTCACAAAGAGTGGGTGATAAATCATGCATGAACAAGCATATAGATGGAAAAACAAAAAAATTCGAGAACAGGTCGCCGTAATTGATGGAAAACAGGCACCAACCTTAGTTTTAACCAATGCAACATACTTAAATGTACAATTAAAAACGTGGATGACGGCCAACATCTGGATCCATGAAGATCGAATCGTCTATGTAGGAGACCAGCTGCCGGTATACACAGAAAATACGGAAATAGTCGACTGTACATCGCAATTCCTTGTACCGGGATATATCGAGCCGCATGTGCATCCGTTTCAACTTTATAATCCCCTGTCCTTTGCGCAATATGCATCAAAATTGGGAACAACGACCTTCGTCAATGATAATTTGATGCTTACTTTGCAGATGACAAAAAAGAAAGCGTTTTCTTTTATTGAGGAAATGAACAAGTCTGCTGCAACGATGTACTGGTGGTGCCGATTTGATGCGCAGACGGAGATCAAAAATGAGGATGATATTTTCTCTACTCCGAATATGAAAAGTTGGCTGAATCATCCTCTCGTTATGCAGGGGGGAGAATTGACAAGCTGGCCGAAGTTAATGGCTGGGGACGACTTGATTTTGCATTGGGTACAAGAAGCCAATGCGCGCAAAAAGCCAGTGGAAGGGCATTTTCCGGGTGCATCCGAAAAAACGCTGACCAAAATGCAGCTGCTCGGAATCCACAGTGACCATGAGGCGATGAATGGGGCGGATGTTCTCAAACGCATCTCTCAAGGCTATCACGCTTCCTTGCGCTATTCGTCGATTAGGCCAGATCTACCGTTAATTTTAGAGGAGCTTGAAGCGTCAGGCGTTCATTATTATGACCAAACTTTTTTCAACACAGACGGCTCTACACCGAGCTTTTATGAAAGCGGTGTCATAGACCGCACCATCGCCATTGCCTTAGACAAAGGCGTGCCAGCCATAGAAGCATACAGAATGGCTTCTTATAATGCAGCAAGACATTTTTCGATGGATAAGTTGCACGGAAGCATTGCTCCGGGCCGGATAGCAAACATCAACTTCCTGAAGGCAAAAGAAGAGCCGACACCTGTATCTGTGCTTTCAAAAGGCAAATGGGTAACAAGGGATAATGAGGCTGTCAAAGAAGCATTTCCAGCCCAGAATTGGCCTGTACTCGGCTTAGAACCAATGAAACTAGGTTGGGACTTAAGCATGGATGATTTGCAATTTTCAATGGCGCTTGGAATGGAAATGGTTAACGAAGTGATTATCAAGCCATATACTATCTCAGTGGATGTTTCAGGTGACAGTCTGTCCACATCCCATGATCAGTCCTTTCTCATGCTGATAGACCGAAAAGGTAAATGGCGTGTGAATACGATTCTAAAAGGGTTTGGGACACATGTTCAAGGGTTTGCAAGCTCGTATTCCAATACAGGGGATATCGTGCTCATTGGAAAAGACAAGAACGCCATGATGAAAGCCTTCCAACATATGAAAGACTTAGGCGGGGGAATGGTGCTGGTGGAAGATGGAGAAGTCATATGTGACATCCCATTGCCGCTTGCAGGTGGATTGTCGGAGTGTAGCATGGAAGAGTTGATGAAGCAGGAAACAGAACTGCGAAATCAACTGTTTGAAAGAGGCTATAGCTTTAATGATCCGATCTATACGTTGCTGTTTTTATCATCCACGCATCTACCTTATATTAGAATAACACCTAGAGGAATATACGATGTGATGAATAAAACGGTACTCTTTCCGTCAATAATGCGTTAAAATATAAAAGTATGTAAAATTACTAAAGGTTGTGTTTATGTAAGGATGAGTAGTAAAAAGATGTTGTTATTGTTGGTAAGCCTCATGCTTATGTTAGCGGGTTGTCAATCCAATAACGAAAAGAATGTTGATTCTAGTCAAGAGCAAAGCGAAGAGCCAACGGAAGTAACGATAGAAGAGGAAGAGCAGGTGGCGACAGAGGTTTCCGAACTGAAGGAGCAAGCACCGTTAACTGGGGAAATGGTGGAAGAGAAAGTAGATGCCCGTCCGGTTGCGGTGATGGTGAATAATGATATAAAAGCAAGGCCGCAGTCTGGTTTGCATAAAGCAGATATCGTGTATGAAGTGCTGGCAGAAGGCGATATTACAAGACTCCTTGCCATTTTTCACAGTGAAATGCCGGAAACTGTCGGCCCTGTCCGAAGCTCAAGAGCATATTTTGTAGATTTGGCAAAAGGCTATGACCCATTGTATGTGTTTCACGGTTGGAGTCCTGGTGCCAAAGAGAAGATCCAAGCAGGAGAAGTGGATGGAATTAACGGCCTGACCTATGACGGAACGCTTTTCAAACGGGCGAGTTTCCGCAAGGCCCCGCATAACTCCTATATCAGCGCTGAAAATATTCAAAAAGGCGCAGAGCAACTGAACTATGCGACACAAGCGGAGGTAGAACCTTTCACCTTTTTTAAAAAAGGACAGATTAATCCTTATGAAGGTACCGCTTCAGAACAAGTGAAAATTGAATACTCATCCAGACAGGCAACACATGTTGAATATAGATACGATCCGGAGAAAAAAGCATATGTTCGCTACAGCGGCGGTGTGAAGCACACAGACCTTGATACAGAGGAAGAGATTGTGGCTCATAATGTGTTCTTGGTAGAAGCGTCTCATGTTGTAGTAGATAAACAAGGTAGAAGGGACATCGATATAACTTCAGGCGGCAAAGGGGTGCTCATTCAACATGGAGAGCGTTTCGATGTGGAATGGAAATCGGTGGACGGCAAGATCCTTCCCTACAAAAATGGCGAACAGGTCCCACTTGTCCCGGGCAAAACGTGGATTCAAATTATTCCCGATTTTGAAAAAGTCATATACTAGTCTTAATTAGCAAAGGAGAAATCAATCATGCAAATCAATAAACTACGCGGAAAAGAACTGGATCAACTTTTTGAATCTATTCTTTCTTTAAAAGACATGGAAGAGTGCTATCGATTTTTTGATGACCTCTGTACCATCAATGAAATCCAATCTTTGGCACAACGCCTAGAGGTGGCAAGAATGCTGAGAGAAGGTTTCACGTATCATAAAATCGAAACAGAAACTGGTGCAAGCACAGCGACAATCTCCCGTGTGAAACGTTGCCTGAACTACGGTAACGATGCTTACGAAATGGCGCTTGAGCGTATTGCAGAAGAAAAGAAAACAGAAGAAGTATAAAGGATGGCCCACTACATAGGTGGGCTATTTTTTATGAGCAAAAGTTTATAAGGAAAAAGGTCGTAACTTCCAGTCGACAATCTCCGTTTCTCTTTTTCGTATTAGCCGGGATTTTGCTATAATAGGGGAATGGAAAATTAGAATGGGGGACGTTTGCAGTGTTAATGGAAATACGTGAGTGGAAGCACGTTTTTAAATTGGATCCTAATAAAGAGATATCGGACGAAGATTTAGAGCTTGTGTGTGAATCTGGCACAGATGCAATTCTAGTCGGAGGTACGGACGGGGTCACATTGGACAATGTGCTGAGTCTGATGAGCAGGGTGCGCAGATATTCCTTGCCATGTGCATTGGAGGTTTCCACCATTGAATCGGTCACACCGGGATTTGACTTTTATTTTATCCCAAGTGTGTTGAACAGTAGAAAAACAGAATGGGTCACAGACCTTCATATAGAGGCGCTAAAAGAGTACGGCGATATCATGAACTGGGAGGAAATCGTGGCAGAAGGATACTGTATCCTTAATGCCGATTGCAAGGCGGCTCGATTGACTGAAGCAAAAACGGACCTCGACAAAGAAGATGTCATCGCATATGCAAGACTGGCGGAGAAAATGTTTAATCTGCCTATCTTTTACTTAGAATATAGTGGTACGTACGGGGACGTGGAAATGGTCCAGGCGGCAAAACAAACCTTAGAAAAAACGCAACTATTCTACGGAGGCGGCATCTCCACAGCGGAACGCGCCAAAGAAATGGCAGCCCACGCCGACACCGTAATAGTCGGCAACGCCGTATACGATAACTTAAAAGAAGCACTGAAGACAGTCGACGCTGTGAAAAATAAGTAGTGCCAAGAAATTCTAGCTGTTGATTGGAGCACAGGGAGAAGACTCCAGAGGGAGATAGCGGTAGGTGGAGACCTCGCAGGCGAAGCTGAGGAGGCTCCAGCACCGCCCCTAGGAAAGCGAAGCCCAGTGCGGAAATCAACAGCGGTGAATGCAAAGATTCTAAAATTAATAGTAATTCACTACACATTTTAGTATGATAGGAAATAAGAACATATGTTTGTTGGGACGGTGAAAAAATATGCAATATCTAAGTCAAAGGCTTCTTGAGGGCCTGAACCCCATGCAAAAAGAAGCAGTGAAAAAAACGGACGGACCTTTACTTATCATGGCCGGAGCGGGAAGTGGAAAAACAAAGGTGCTTACGCATCGAATCGCCTACCTGATGGCCGAAAAACAAGTCGCACCATGGAATATTCTTGCGATCACTTTTACAAACAAAGCGGCCCGTGAAATGAAAGAGCGTGTGGAAAAGCTGCTCGGACCGGCTGCAGAAGACATCTGGATCTCCACATTTCACTCCATGTGTGTACGAATCCTTCGCCGCGACATTGACCGCATCGGAATTAACCGTAATTTTACCATCCTTGATACGACCGACCAGCTGTCTGTCATCAAGAATATATTAAAAGACCGCAATATTGATCCAAAGAAGTTTGAACCGAGAACAATCCTAGGTACCATCAGCTCGGCAAAAAATGAACTGATGAATCCAGAACAATATGCAAAACAGCCACTTGGACCTTATGAGCAGCAAGTTGCAGAGATCTATACCGACTATCAAAAGAGATTGAAAAAGAACCAAGCGCTTGATTTTGACGATTTAATCATGACGACCATCCACCTCTTTAAACGTGTACCGGAAGTGCTTGAGTACTACCAACGCAAGTTTCAGTACATCCATGTGGACGAGTATCAAGATACGAATAGAGCGCAATATACGTTAGTTAACCTTATGGCGGATCGCCTGAAAAATTTATGTGTCGTAGGGGACTCTGATCAGTCCATCTATCGCTGGCGCGGTGCTGATATCGCCAATATCCTTTCTTTTGAAAAAGATTACCCGAACGCCGAAGTCGTGATGCTTGAGCAAAATTACCGTTCAACAAAACGTATTCTAGAAGCGGCAAACAGGGTGATAGAAAACAATATTGGCCGTAAAAAGAAGAACCTTTGGACAGAAAACGATGAAGGGCAAAAAATCATTCATTATCAAGCTGATTCTGAGAAATCGGAAGCACAGTTTGTGGTCGGAAAAATGCGTGAACTGATGCGACAAGACCCAACACGCACGCTTGGCGACTTTGCGATTTTGTATCGTACAAATGCCCAGTCTCGTGTGATGGAGGAAATGCTCCTCATGTCCAACATCAACTATACGATCGTCGGCGGGACCAAGTTCTACGACAGAAAAGAAATCAAGGATATCCTGGCGTATCTTCGCCTGATTGCCAATCCTGACGACGACATCAGCTTGCAACGGATTGTGAACGTACCGAAACGTGGCATTGGAGCAACAACCGTAGATAAGATTGCCAATTACGCAGCCCAACATGATATTTCCATCTACACGGCGCTGGCAGAGGTGGACCTGATTGGTGTCAGCGGCCGAGCTACTTCCCAATTGAAGGAATTCCGTTCGCTGATTGAAGGGTATGTGCAAATGCAAGAGTACATCTCTGTGACGGAACTTGTGGAAGAGGTTCTTGAAAAGTCAGGCTATCGTGAAATGTTGAAAGCCGACAAAACGATTGAATCGCAAAGCAGACTGGAAAACATCGATGAGTTCTTGTCTGTTACGAAGAATTTTGAAGAAAAGTATGATGACAAGAGCTTGGTTGCTTTCCTTACGGACCTGGCGCTTGTTGCGGATATTGATAAATTGGACGAGGAAGATCCAGCTCAGCAGGAAGGCGTTATTTTAATGACACTTCATGCTGCAAAAGGACTCGAGTTCCCGGTTGTTTTCCTAATCGGAATGGAGGAAGGGGTATTCCCTCACAGCCGTTCCCTGTTTGAAGAAGCAGAGATGGAAGAGGAACGCCGCCTGGCTTATGTGGGAATCACACGTGCTGAACAGCAACTGTTCATTACAAATGCCCAGATGCGGACGTTGTTCGGACGTACGAACATCAACCCACCTTCCCGTTTTATAAAAGAAATACCGGAAGAGTTACTTGAAAGCGAAGAAAACAAAGAAGCGGCATCCCGCCAAACGCCATTTGGTGGACGCGGGTCAAGTTTTGGAGGCGGCTCTGCGTCACCATTTGGAGGTAGTTCAGCTGCTGGAAGAACAAGGGCGGCAAGTCCTGCTTCCCAAACGGCACGACGTACCACAGCCCCATCCCGAGGTCTAACCGCAACAGGCGGAGAGAATTTAGACTGGATGGTAGGAGACAAGGCGGAACATAAAAAATGGGGAGTCGGAACCGTTGTCAGCGTCAAAGGTGACGGAGACAACAAGGAGCTCGACATTGCCTTCCCAAGCCCAACAGGCATCAAACGCCTATTGGCTAAATTTGCCCCTGTAACGAAGGTTCAACAATAGATGACAACCGCCAAAAAAGAAAGGACGACATTGCATGGAAAGAGAACAAGCTGAAAAACGGGTTCGCGAGTTGCATGATGTGCTGAACCAATATAATTATGAATATCATGTGCTGGACAAACCGTCCGTTTCAGATGCCGAATATGACTCTCTTTTACAAGAGCTTTTAACGCTTGAAAAGGAGCATCCAGACCTGCAGACAGAA
Source organism: Sutcliffiella horikoshii (assembly GCF_020524325.1). Taxonomy (GTDB): domain Bacteria; phylum Bacillota; class Bacilli; order Bacillales; family Bacillaceae_I; genus Sutcliffiella_A; species Sutcliffiella_A horikoshii_D. Next base: position 322,241 of record NZ_JAIVKY010000009.1, on the reverse strand, counting down.
GACTCTCCGACCCAGCGTGTAGGAGGAAATATTCTTGAGATGTTCAACAAGGTCGAGCACCGTACCCCGATGCTCAGCCTTGGCAATGCCTTCAACGAAGATGACTTGCGTGATTTCGACCGCCGTGTCAAACAGGCTGTCGGCGATGATGTGACATATGTGTGCGAGCTGAAGATTGACGGTCTTGCCGTGTCCTTGCGCTATGAGGATGGCCTTTTCGTTCTTGGCGCGACCCGTGGGGATGGAACAACTGGTGAGGACATCACCATGAACCTCAAAACCATTAAATCCATTCCATTGCGTTTAAAAGAACCGGTAACGATGGAGGTTCGCGGCGAAGCATATATGCCTAAGAATTCTTTTGAAAAGTTGAATGAGGCGAAGATGGAGCGCGAAGAAGAGCCGTTTGCCAACCCTCGAAATGCGGCAGCGGGTTCCCTTCGTCAGCTTGATCCCAAGATTGCTGCGTCCCGTAACTTGTCCGTGTACGTTTATAGCCTTGCTGACGCGGGAGAAGCAGGTGTGGATTCCCACAGTGAGGGCTTAGATTACTTAGATAAACTCGGCTTTAAAACAAATACAGAAAGAAAAGTATGCTCGTCGATTGAAGAAGTTTTGGAATATGTCACAGCTTGGCACACAAAACGCCCGGATCTGTCGTATGATATAGACGGTATCGTTATTAAAGTGGATAACACCGAACACCAGGAACAGCTTGGTTTTACGGCCAAAAGTCCGAGATGGGCCATTGCTTACAAGTTCCCGGCAGAGGAAGTGACCACGAAGCTTCTCGATATCGAGCTAAATATCGGCCGTACAGGCGTGGTGACACCAACCGCTATCCTTGAACCTGTGCGTGTAGCAGGCACAACGGTTCAGCGCGCGTCTTTACATAATGAAGACCTCATCCGTGAAAAGGACATCAAGCTTGGAGATACCGTCATCGTTAAAAAAGCCGGAGATATCATTCCAGAAGTTGTGAATGTATTGGTCGAGCAGCGAACAGGCGAAGAACGCAATTTTGCGATGCCAACACACTGCCCAGAATGTGAGAGCGAGCTTGTCCGCATTGAAGGGGAAGTGGCGTTGCGTTGCATCAACCCGAAATGTCCGGCACAAATTCGTGAGGGATTGATTCACTTTGTATCCCGCAATGCCATGAACATCGATGGCCTGGGCGAAAAGGTGATTGCACAACTTTTCCGTGAGAACTTAATTGAAGACGTAGCAGACCTTTATAAATTAACAAAAGATCAGCTTCTGGAGCTCGAGCGAATGGGCGAAAAGTCTGCAGATAACTTGATCTCAGCTATTGAAAAAACGAAGGACAACTCTCTAGAGCGTCTTCTGTTTGGACTTGGAATTCGCCTTGTTGGAGCGAAAGCAGCCAAAACATTGGCACAGGAATTTGATCATATGGACAAACTTGCAAGCTTGACGAAAGAAGAGCTGACTGCGATTCATGAAATCGGAGACAAGATGGCGGACTCCATTGTGACCTATTTTGAACAGCCTGAAGTGACAGAATTGCTTTCAGAGTTAAAAGAACTTGGCGTCAACATGGCTTATAAAGGACCAAAACCTGTAAGTGCCGAAGATGTAGATTCCTATTTTGCAGGAAAAACGATTGTCCTGACAGGGAAGCTTGAAGAGATGTCCCGAAATGATGCGAAAGCCGCCATTGAGCAACTTGGCGGAAAAGTGACGGGTAGCGTCAGCAAGAACACTCATCTCGTTATAGCTGGAGAAGAAGCCGGTTCCAAGCTAACGAAAGCTCAGGAGCTTGGAATAGAAGTTTGGAACGAAGCACAAATGCTTAAGGAAATACAATCATAAGAGGTGTTGGAAGTGAAAAGGTTTTTGTCGTTGCTCCTTGTTGTTTCTCTTTTTGCCACCGGATGTGTGCCTGGCTTCGAGAAGCAGGAAGAAGTGGTACAAGATCCAGCGCAGCAGGAAAACACGGAACAAGCTATTGTTCCTAGATATAAAATTTCAGATGACTACTACCAAACCATTCTTCCTTACAAGCCCGGGGAAACCCGCGGTCAAATCGCCCCGCGCCTAAACAGCCGGGTCGATGTGGAGGAATTGGAAACCGGATTGATGAGAATGGCCCAGGAGGTATTCCCTTCTGACAAATTTTTGTATCAGGAAGGGCAGTATATTAAGCGCGATACGATAAGAAGCTGGTTAGGGCGAGTAGATCCTGAAGATGAGGAAAAGCCTGGGTTAAATCCCCCGTTAATTCGTGGTGTGGATACAGAAGATACGAACGAAAAAAGTCCCATCTACCTTGCACATATCCAAGAACAAAACTATCTAATCCGTAAAGGAGAAGATCAGGTGGAACTTGGCGGTGTTTCCATTGGAATTGCCTTGAACTCTGTTCATTATTATAATTTAACAGATGAAGAAGGCGGTTATCCGAGGGAATATGTGATTCCAGATGACGAACTTGAAGCCGAGGGGAAAAAAATAGCCGAAGAAGTTATCAAAAGAGTCCGTGGCATGAAAGGTCTGGAAAATGTACCAATTATAATTGGTCTATATAAACAGAGTCCAGCCAATTCCGTTGTTCCTGGAAGCTTTATCGCAAAAGCAAATGTGTCAAAAGGCGACAACTCGATTGGGAAATGGGAAGAAGTGAACGAAGAATATCATCTTTTCCCAAACAGTGATACGACGGAATTATACCGTGATGACGCCGTTCGATTCGAGAATTTCAAGCTCGACATTGACGACTATTTTCCAAACCATACAGGTGTCATCGGAAAAGGTTATTACCGCGATGGTGAACTCCAACAACTTTCGATAGAAGTGAATATGGAGTTTAACGGAAAAGCCGAGTTGATCGGTTTTACTCAGTATGTAACGGGGCTGGTGGTAGAACACTTCCCGAACTATATTAATCTACAAGTATCCATTTCTTCCATTAGTGGAGAGGAAGCGTTGATTGTAAGGGATGCCGGTTCAGAAAAACCGTTTGTTCATATCTATTAATTTTGAAAGAACCTACTATTCTATATGGGATAGTGGGTTTTTTTGAGTTGTGAAGGGAGGGACCACGGGTTGATTGTGATTTTTTCAGAGGTTATTGTAACTTTCTTCAACCTTATTGTGACTTTTACAAAAAAGCACAAAGACATACCTGTCCACATTCGACGCACTCTTATAGTCCCTCCATTATTTTCTTCCTATTAGAATATAAACAATATTTGAAAGACTAGTAATGATAGGGTAGAATGAGAATTGTATGCAAGCGCTTTAGAATGCAAAGGAGGGCGAATGTAATGGTATTACCTTACAAACATGAACCATTTACTGATTTCACTAAAGAGGAAAACAAACAAGCTTATCTTGAAGGCTTGAAACTAGTGGACTCTTATTTAGGACAAGATTACGACTTAGTTATTGGTGGAGAGCGTGTTACGACAGAAGATAAAATCGTATCCGTGAACCCTGCAAATAAAGAAGAGGTTATTGGTCGTGTGTCAAAGGCGGATCGTGACTTGGCTGAAAAAGCGATGCAAGTTGCTGACGAAACGTTCAAAACGTGGCGTAAAGTGAAGCCTGAAGTAAGAGCAGACATCTTGTTCCGTGCGGCAGCAATCATTCGCCGTCGTAAGCACGAATTCTCTGCACTTTTAACAAAAGAAGCAGGGAAGCCTTGGAATGAAGCGGATGCGGATACAGCGGAAGCAATTGATTTCCTTGAGTACTATGCGCGTCAAATGCTGAAACTAAAAGACGGTATGCCTTTAGAGAGCCGCGTTGGCGAATACAACCGCTATAACTATATTCCACTAGGTGTAGGTGTCATCATCTCTCCTTGGAACTTCCCATTTGCAATCATGGCTGGTACTGCAGTAGCGGCGATTGTAACGGGTAACACAGTACTATTGAAGCCTGCGTCTACAACTCCTGTTGTTGCGGCTAAATTCGTAGAAGTAATGGAAGAGGCTGGACTGCCTGCTGGTGTGCTTAACTTTGTACCAGGTAGCGGCGCGGAAGTAGGGGACTACCTAGTAGACCACCCACGCACTCGCTTCATCTCGTTCACTGGATCTCGTGACGTTGGTCTACGAATCTATGAGCGTGCTTCTAAAGTGAACCCTGGCCAAATCTGGCTAAAGCGTGTAATCGCTGAAATGGGTGGAAAAGATACGATTGTGGTAGACAGCGAGGGCGACCTTGAGTTGGCAGCACAATCCATCGTAAAATCTGCATTCGGATTCTCCGGTCAAAAATGCTCTGCGTGCTCCCGTGCGGTAATCGTAGAAGATGTGTATGATCAAGTATTAAACCGTGCAGTAGAATTAACAAAAGAATTGACAGTTGGCGACCCGACAGAAAACCACTACATGGGACCTGTTATCGACCAAGCTGCATTTGATAAAGTAATGAAATATGTTGCTATCGGAAAAGAAGAAGGACGCATTCTTGCAGGTGGAGAAGGAGACAACTCCAAAGGATTCTTCGTTCAGCCGACAATCGTTGCAGACGTAGACCCAGAAGCTCGCCTGATGAAAGAAGAGATCTTCGGACCAGTTGTAGCATTCGCAAAAGCAAAAGACTACAATCATGCGCTTGAAATTGCGAACAACACAGAGTACGGCTTGACTGGAGCGGTTATCACAAACAACCGCGAAAAAATCGAGCAAGCTCGTGAAGACTTCCACGTTGGTAACCTTTACTTCAACCGTGGATGCACAGGTGCAATCGTTGGATACCAACCATTCGGCGGATTCAACATGTCTGGAACGGACTCCAAAGCGGGCGGTCCTGACTACCTATTGCTTCACTTACAAGCAAAAACAACATCTGAAACGTTGTAATAGTTATAATAGAAGGAAGCTGATGCCTGGTTGGGTATCGGCTTCTTTTTTGGTGGTGGGGGATGGGAGTGTACCATAAAAGCACTTTGGCACGAACTTAGCTGGTTTTGGCACCAACTCGCATCATTTTGGCACGAACTCAACCCATTTTGGCACGAACTCAACCCATTTAGGCATCAACTCGCTCTGTTTCGGCACGAACTCGGTCGAGTACTACTTAAACTCCATTAAAAATCAGCTAAAAACAACTGAATACCTAAACTTTATTGTTACATTTTTACATATTTTCCACACAAACCTTTCATACTAACATATGTGTTTAAATCTAAGTATGAAAAGGAGACATAAAATGAAGAAATTCCTTAGTATTTTAACAGTGTTGTTGTTTGTTTTAGGTGGAATGAGCAACTTGGCTGCGGCGAATGCGAATACGGGCAGCAAGCAAGATGCACAAGTAAGGATTTTACATGCTTCCCCTGACGCGCCGGCAGTGGACGTCTATGTGGATGGAAATGTGGCGGTAGAGGGTGCGAAGTTTAAAGATGCTACTGATTACTTAATGCTTCCAGCAGGTCCGCATAAAGTAGAAATCTTTCCTGCAGGGAAAAAAGATCAGCCGGTTATTGCTCAGCAACTTGAAGTAGAAGGTGGCAAGGCATACACAGTAGCGGCTGTTAACAAGCTTGCGAACCTTGAGATGATTGCTGTAGAGGATACTAGAAAAGCACCTAAAGGAAAAGCGTTCACACGCGTTGGTCACCTTTCTCCAGATGCTCCACAAGTGGATGTAGGTGTAATTAAAGGAGATACGGTCTTCAGTGAACTTTCTTTTAAAGACATTTCCGTTTATCAGGAACTTGAGCCAGGAACATACGATTTGGAAATCAGAACACCTGATAAAAAACAGGTTCTAGATCTTTCTGGAACAAAGCTTGAAAAAGACACAGTGTACAGTGTTTTTGCAGTAAATACAGCTGATAAATTAGAAGTAATTGTGTTGGTGGATAGCGAGAAGTAAACAAAAAAGAGAACCCGTCCAAGTGAACGGGTTCTCTTTTGTATAAATTAATCTTCTTTATTTGTTTCTGTTTCCATTGTTTCTTCCATTTCCGTAAAGCCTTCACGTACTTTTTTACGTGGGAAGTTTGTAAGATAACTTACAACAACTACGGCAATTGTACTTAGGATGAATCCTGGAATAATCTCATATAAGAAATCTGTCAGCGGTTCGCCGTTGATTGTGAATGGACCATAGATCCATAATAGTACCGTGATAGTACCTACTAGCATACCTGCAAGTGCACCCCAACGGTTCATACGTTTCCAGTAAAGACTTAGGATTACTACTGGACCAAATGCGGCACCAAATCCTGCCCATGCGTTACCTACAAGGTTAAGAATGGTATCGTTTGGTGTCAGAGATAGCGCGATTGCTACAAGAGCAACGATAAGAACGGAGATACGTCCAATCAACACAAGCTCTTTATCTGATGCTTCACGACGTAAGAATGTTTTATAAAAGTCTTCTGTCAGCGCACTAGATGTAACAAGTAGCTGAGAAGAGATGGTACTCATGATAGCAGCCAAGATTGCAGCAAGTAAGAATCCACTGATAAGTGGGTGGAACAAGAATTGAGAGAACACAATAAAGATTGTTTCTGCATCAGCTAATTCCATTCCTGTACGGTTTACGTAGGCAATACCTACAAAACCTGTTGCCATCGCACCGATAATAGAAACGATCATCCAGCTCATTCCGATACGGCGAGCTGCTTTAAAATCACGAATCGATTTGATTGCCATAAATCGAACGATGATATGTGGTTGTCCAAAGTACCCAAGTCCCCAAGCAAGTAAGGAAATAATTCCAAGGACGGTCGTTCCTTTAAAGAAATCAAGGTAAGTTGGGTCGATAGCACGTACTTCATCAAGTGTTACACCAACGCCGCCTAAATCTGTAAAAGCAACAATCGGTACTAGTACCAAGGCAAGTAGCATGATGACACCTTGTACAAAGTCAGTTAAACTAACCGCCAAGAATCCTCCGAACAATGTATAAGCGACAACGACACCAGCTGTTACGAATAAGCCTGTTCTATAGTCTAATCCAAATGCACTGTCAAATAGTGTACCACCGGAAACTAAACCAGAGGATGTATAGAGTGTGAAGAAAATGATGATAACAATCGCAGATACGAAGCGTAAAATACGAGTTCCATCATAAAAGCGGTTTTCAAAGAAATCTGGGATTGTAATGGAGTCATTCGCAGTTTCTGTATAAACCCTTAAACGAGGTGCAACGACCAAATAGTTCACATATGCTCCTACTGCCAATCCGATTGCAATCCACATGCTTGATACACCGGATGCATACATAGCACCTGGCAGACCCATAAGCATCCAACCACTCATATCAGATGCCCCGGCAGATAGTGCAGTTACTCCAGGTCCTAATTGACGTCCACCAAGCATATAGCCTGAAATATCGTCGGTAGATGTTTTATAGGCATATAAACCTATTCCTAGCATGACGATAAAATAAAGTGCTAGGGAAATAAATACTCCTGTTTCCACAATATCAACTCCTAAATTATAATTAAATTTGTTTGTACATCAGCAATTTCGGCGCCCCAAATTGCTCTCATAACGGTTACGAGTATCTAAGCTAACAAAGTATTTCCCTTTATTCAAGCGATTGAAACCTTTTTCAATAGGAAGAAAAACACGCTACCCCTTGATACAATGGGCATACTTCCCACTTGACAATTAATTAAAGTAAAACTATTCAGAATTATCTAACACGTAATATTGCTGTAATATTTTCAACTCTACTCACCATCACTCTTCCCAGAATGCCCACTTATTTTTCCACAAAAAAATCGAAACATACCACACCCAAAACAAAAACGTTTATAGAGAGGGAGAGGGGGGATCTTTAGTGCGCTAACGCAGTGAGGGTCAGACCCCTCTTTACCCAACTAAAGAAATTTCCGCCAATATCCCGTGAGAATTGCTTGTGGGGGTTAAAGTTTAGTATGATAGGGGTATTGTGCAAGTTCGATTTTTTGCGGAGGTGAAAGAGGATGTCACGTATTTCGGAGGATCAGGTGAAGCATGTGGCGCATTTGGCCCGTCTTGCGATCAGCGAGGATGAGGCGGTTATGTTCACAAGTCAATTAGATGCAATTATTTCATTCGCGGAGAAGCTGAATGAATTAGATACAGAAAATGTTCAACCAACTTCTCATGTTCTACATATGAAGAATGTCATGAGGGAAGATGTTGCGAAAGATGGCCTGCCGGTTGATGAGGTATTGAAAAATGCCCCAGACCACAAAAACGGCCAGATTCGCGTACCAAGCATTATTGAATAGGAAAGAGTAAGGAGGGAACCCCATGTCATTGTTTGATAAAAAGCTATCGGAATTACATAGCCTTTTACATAAAAAAGAAATCACCGTAACTGACCTCGTTGATACATCCTACAAACGAATCAACGAAGTCGACGATAAGGTGCAAGCATTCCTGACACTTGATGAAGAGAATGCCCGTAAATATGCAAAAGTTCTTGACCAAGCATTAGGACTAGAAAAGGACCATGGCCTATTATTCGGTCTTCCAATTGGTGTGAAGGATAACATCGTCACAAAAGGCATTCGCACTACAGCTGCGAGTAAAATCCTTGGTGACTTTAACCCAATCTACAATGCAACAGTGGTAGAAAAGCTGAACCAAGCGGAATCCGTCACCATCGGGAAAATAAATATGGACGAGTTTGCCATGGGATCTTCCAATGAAAACTCGGCCTTTGCGGCGACGAAAAACCCTTGGGACCTTGAACGTGTTCCAGGTGGATCAAGCGGTGGATCTGCAGCTGCTGTAGCAGCAGGGGAAGTATTTTTCTCCCTTGGCTCTGATACAGGTGGATCAATTCGTCAACCTGCAGCTTTTTGCGGAGTTGTCGGCCTAAAACCTACCTATGGACGCGTTTCCCGTTACGGTCTGATCGCATTTGCATCATCCCTTGACCAAATCGGTCCAATTACGCGTACAGTAGAAGATAATGCCTACCTTTTACAAGCGATCTCTGGACTGGATCCAATGGATTCCACGTCTGCAAACGCCGATGTACCGGACTTCCTTTCCAGCCTGACAGGAGATATCAAAGGGCTGAAAATCGGTGTGCCAAAAGAGTATCTGGCAGAAGGCGTGAGCGAAGAGGTACGCCAATCTGTTAAAGATGCACTGAAAGTTTTAGAAGGACTAGGCGCAACATGGGAAGAAGTTTCCCTGCCTCACTCCCAATACGCTTTAGCAACGTACTATCTATTGTCATCATCAGAAGCATCCGCAAACCTTGCTCGTTTTGACGGCGTTCGTTATGGCTACCGCACGGACAATGCGAAGAACCTTATTGAGATGTACAAGCAGACGCGCAGCGAAGGTTTCGGACCTGAAGTGAAGCGCCGTATTATGCTTGGAACTTACGCGTTGAGCGCAGGGCATTATGATGCTTATTATGTAAAAGCACAAAAGGTTCGTACGTTGATCAAGCAGGATTTCGAAGACGTGTTTGAAAAATATGATGTTATCATCGGACCAACTACGCCGACTCCAGCATTTAAAGTGGGCGAAAACACGAAGGATCCACTTACGATGTATGCAAATGATATTCTGACCATCCCAGTCAACCTTGCTGGCGTACCGGGAATTTCTGTACCGGCAGGATTTGTGGACGGACTGCCAGTAGGTTTGCAGATCATCGGAAATCATTTTGACGAGAGCACCATTTACCGCGTTGCCCATGCGTTTGAGCAAGCAACCGACCATCATAAAAAGAAGCCACAGCTGTAAGGGGTGAAAACATGAATTTTGAAACGATTATTGGTCTTGAAGTGCACGTAGAATTGAAAACAAAATCAAAAATTTTCTCGGCAAGTCCAAACGAATTCGGTGCAGAACCGAACTCCAACACAAGTGTTGTGGAACTTGGCTATCCGGGAACGCTGCCTGTCCTGAACAAACAGGCGGTGGAATACGCGATGAAGGCAGCAATGGCCCTGAATTGTGAGGTCGCAACCGACACGAAATTTGACCGTAAGAATTACTTTTATCCGGACAACCCGAAGGCTTATCAGATCTCTCAGCATGATAAACCAATCGGCGAAAACGGCTGGATTGATATAGAAGTGAACGGGGAGAAGAAGCGCATTGGCATCACGCGCCTGCACTTGGAAGAAGATGCAGGAAAGCTGATGCACACAGGCGACGGCTATTCCCTTGTTGACTATAACCGCCAAGGAACACCGCTTGTGGAAATCGTATCGGAACCTGATATCCGCACTCCGGAAGAGGCGTATGCTTACTTGGAAAAATTAAAGTCCATCATTCAATACACGGGAGTTTCCGATTGTAAAATGGAAGAAGGATCGTTGCGCTGTGATGCGAACATTTCCTTACGTCCAATCGGCCAAAAGGAATTTGGTACGAAAGCGGAATTGAAAAACCTGAACTCTTTCAACTTTGTCCAAAAAGGACTGGAGCATGAAGTTGTTCGCCAAGAGCAGGTTCTATTATCTGGCGGAGTGATCGAGCAGGAAACACGCCGTTATGACGAAGCGACGAAAAAGACGATTCTGATGCGTGTAAAAGAAGGGTCCGACGACTACCGTTACTTCCCGGAGCCAGATCTTGTGGCACTTCATATTGATGATGACTGGAAAGAGCGCGTTCGCGCAGACATCCCGACTCTTCCGGATGAGCGCAAAAAGCGTTACGTTGAAGAGCTTGGACTTCCTGCATACGACGCTCAAGTTCTGACCATCACGAAAGAAATGTCCGATTTCTTCGACGGGACAGTAGAAGCAGGTGCTGACGCGAAGCTAGCTTCCAACTGGCTGATGGGTGAGGTTTCTGCTTACCTGAATGCCGAGAGCAAAGAGCTTGATGACACCGCCTTGACTCCAGAAGGACTTGCAGGCATGATCAAGCTTCTTGAAAAAGGAACGATTTCATCTAAAATTGCTAAGAAAGTTTTCAAAGAACTCATTGAAAACGGCGGCGACGCGGAGAAAATCGTGAAAGACAAAGGCTTAGTCCAAATTTCGGACGAAGGCACGCTTCGTAAAATGGTCGGTGAAACATTGGATGCAAATCCTAAATCCGTCCAGGACTACAAAGAAGGAACAGAACGTGCCATCGGCTTCCTTGTCGGCCAGATCATGAAAGCCTCCAAAGGCCAGGCAAACCCGCAAATGGTGAACAAGATCTTGATTGAGGAAATTAAGAAGCGATAAGTAATTTGAGATACAAGCAGGACCCCGGAGGTTGATAGTGGGGTCCTGTTTTTTTTTGCTGGAGAGGGTGTCGATGTGTGTCGAATGGCGTTTATTTACTCTGATTTGATTGATAAAATGTAAACTTGGTTGATAAATAAAAAACTTGGTTGATAAAACCCCTTAGTGACATACGAACACACAAAAAAAGAGCCGCAAATGCGCACTCTCCACACTCTAATCACCTAAAACTCCCTCACATCCCCCATATATTCCTCAAACGTAAGCCCCTTCGTATAAATCTCCCCAGCAATGTCCACTCCAACATACCTAAAGTGCCACGGCTCGAACGCATAACCCGTAATATTAGTTTTCCCTTTCGGATAGCGCAAAATAAAGCCATAATGATGGGCATTCGAAGCAAGCCACTTGCCTTCTGCTGTACCTTCAAATGCCTCCACTAATTCCAGCCCCACACTCTTTGCGGTAACATCCATCGCAAGTCCAGTCTGATGTTCGCTTGTCCCAGGCAGTGCCACGTAGAGTACGGCCTGCTCATAACCGAATGTAGCTACCTCATTTTTGAAAATAGCCTCCTGTGTTTCATACGAACGGAAGCCGGAACGCGCATAAAGCTCGATACCTTCACCTTTTGCGACATTAAACATAACCTCAAGCGACTCAGCTGCTTCTGCCCGCAGCTTCGAACGGTCACTATTTTCGTCACCAAAAGAAAAAGGCACATTCGGCTTGATCAAATCAGCTGGACGGTAACCTTCAGGGAGTGACCAGAACTTATTGACCATGACATTCATAGCACCAGGGTTGGCGACAACAGGAATCGCTTCAGGCTCCGTTGAATCCCCAGGCTCCTCTGGCTTTTCCTCGTCTGCCGGCTCCACAGGTTGCTCCTCGTCCGCAGGATCTTCCGTATCGTTGTCCGCTGCGGCCACTTCCTCGCCAGCGTCCGGTTCTTTTTCAAAAAAAACATCCCAATCCATATCGTAATCTGCCATTTGCGGTACCGCCATTTTAGTGGTATGCGGCGTACCGATCAACACTTCTTTTTCCTCTAATAAACTATCAAAGCTCGTACAACCTGCCAACACACTCAGGCTCACTCCGCAAACAATCCCTTTTTTTAGCATAACTAATAGTTTTCCCCTTTTATATGGTTTATGATGGAATAGGTAAAAGTTTGTAAATTCCTACTATTATTTTACACCTAACATCTTCCTAGAAAAAGGTAGAAAAATAGAAATGTTTTTGAAACCTTTAGGATAATGGACCCGTATATAATAGCGGAAGGAAATTTTGGAAGGAAGATCAGGGACCCAAAGGGAATTGCCTTCAATACAACAGGAAAGGAAACGATGGCTTATGACGATGTTTGGATTGGACATGATGACACTCTACTTTTGGTGCCTCATCATCTTTGGCGGCTTGACGCTGATCTACATTTTATTATCTGACGTAGTGGACGGAATATTCGATGCGTTCCCTATTGATCCAGCTCTTATTTTTTCATTTTTCACTGTGTTTGGAGCAACAGGCTATTTAGTTGAAAAATATTCGCCGCTATCAGGATTGCTTGTGTTGGCCATTGCCACCGTCCTTGCACTTCTACTAGTCACTTTGCTTCACATCTTTGTTTTTGTACCAATCAGGTCTGCCGATTCTTCACTCGGTTATACGGACGATGACTTAAAAGGAAAGCTTGCACGAGTCATCATCTCCGTGCCGAAAGACGGGTTCGGGGAAGTGGTACTGAGCATTGGGGGAAGCACCGTTTCACGATCTGCACAGAGCTTTGAAAATGAGGAAATCCCTTATGATACGGAAGTCCTGATCATTGATGTCCAAACCGGAGTGGTCTCTGTCACTCCATACGAAAAGGTATTAGAAAACTATAATAAATAGGGGGAAGAGAAAATGGGTGAAATGTTTATTATCATTGGTGCCGTCGTCGCACTGATTTTCGTCCTGATCGTTGTTTTCGTAGCACGCTACAAAACAGTTGGTCCAGATGAAGCGCTAATCATCACAGGTAGCTACCTTGGTGGAAAAAATGTCCACACAGACGAAGCAGGAAACAGAATTAAGATTGTACGAGGTGGCGGTGCGTTCATCGTGCCGGTATTCCAACAATCAGAGCCATTGAGCTTGCTATCTATTAAACTAGATGTAAAAACGCCGGAAGTTTACACAGAGCAAGGCGTTCCGGTAATGGCGGACGGAACAGCGATTATCAAGATTGGCAATTCCATCGGCGACATCGCAACAGCTGCCGAGCAATTTTTAGGAAAAAGAAAAGAGGACCTGGAAAACGAAGCGCGTGAAGTACTAGAAGGTCACCTTCGTTCGATCCTAGGTTCCATGACAGTAGAAGAAATCTATAAAAATCGTGAAAAGTTCTCGCAAGAAGTACAACGCGTTGCCTCTCAGGATTTAGCGAAAATGGGATTAATCATCGTATCCTTCACCATTCGCGATATCCGCGACAGCAACGGATACTTAGAATCTCTTGGTAAACCACGTATTGCGCAAGTTAAGCGTGACGCAGATATTGCAACGGCGGAAGCGGATAAAGAAACTCGTATCAAGCGTGCCGAAGCGGCTAAAGACGCACAACGCGCTGAGCTTGAGCGTGCGACGGAAATCGCAGAAGCGGAAAAAACCAACCAAATGAAGGTTGCCGAGTACCGCCGCGAGCAAGACATCGCGAAAGCCCGTGCCGACCAAGCGTACCACCTAGAGGAGGCACGTGCGAAACAAGAAGTAACCGAGCAACAGATGCAGATCCAAATCATCGAGCGTCAAAAGCAAATTGAGCTTGAGGAAAAAGAGATCCTGCGTCGTGAGCGTCAATACGACTCCGAAGTTAAGAAGAAAGCCGATGCAGACCGTTACTCTGTGGAGCAGGCTGCAGCAGCTGATAAAGCAAAACAAATGGCAGAAGCGGATGCTAACAAATACCGTATCGAAGCAATGGCCAAAGCAGAAGCGGAAAAAGTACGTATCGACGGTCTTGCGATTGCCGATGCACAAAGAGCGCAAGGGGAATCCGAAGCGGAAGTTATCCGCCTGAAAGGTCTTGCAGAGGCAGAAGCGAAAGAAAAGATTGCAGAAGCATTCGAACAGTTCGGTCAAGCGGCTATCCTAGACATGATTATCAAAATGCTTCCTGAATACGCGAAGCAAGTTGCAGCTCCTCTTGGCAACATCGATAAGATCACGGTTGTGGACACTGGCGGAAGCGGTGAAAACAGTGGTGCCAACAAAGTGACTGGCTACGCAACAAACCTGATGTCCACGCTTCAAGAATCTTTGAAGGCGTCATCTGGAATTGATGTAAAAGAACTGATTGAAAACTTCTCCGGAAAAGCAAACGTGCGTCACAGCATCGACAGCTTAACGAGCGAAATTGCTACGAGCAAAAAGAGCGAAGAGAAGAAAACAGAAGAATAAGTGAGTTGTGTACCCCCATCTGCAGCTGCTACTTTTGAGAAGTGGTGGTGCGGTTGGGGGTTTTATTTTGGGAAGGTGCCTGGAAGCAGTTCTCAAAATTTTCATTTTAATTGCATATCCACACTCAAATAGGCTAATATGTTATCAGTAGTGGGTTACAGGTTCACTACTTAGTGGTATTGGTAAATATAACTATTCTATATAACAACAGAGACAGACTACACATAAATATAAAAGAGGGCTTAGTTAAATATACGTTTAGGATGATGGGAAATGAAACGAGCTAGGGTAATATACAATCCAACATCTGGTCGCGAGCTATTCAAAAAGCATCTGCCAGAAGTGTTGGTTCGATTAGAAAAAGCTGGCTATGAAACATCCTGCCATGCAACAACCGGACATGGAGATGCGACAGAAGCAGCTAGGCTTGCAGTTGAACGCAGGTATGACCTTGTGGTGGCAGCTGGTGGAGACGGTACAATCAATGAAGTGGTCAACGGATTGGCAGAACAAGAATATCGTCCACAGCTTGGCATTATTCCTGTAGGAACGACGAACGACTTTGCCAGAGCACTTGACCTCCCGCGCGATGATATTTTAGGTTGTGTCGATGTCATTGCAAAAGGCGTTCCGATGCCAGTGGATATTGGAAAAGCCAATGATCAGTACTTTATGAACATTGCCGGTGGCGGAAAAATGACCGAGCTGTCTTATGAGGTGCCAATCAAAATGAAAACAATGCTTGGCCAGC
Organism: Sutcliffiella horikoshii; assembly: GCF_020524325.1. Classification (GTDB taxonomy): domain Bacteria; phylum Bacillota; class Bacilli; order Bacillales; family Bacillaceae_I; genus Sutcliffiella_A; species Sutcliffiella_A horikoshii_D. The sequence continues at coordinate 306,912 of NZ_JAIVKY010000009.1, read as the reverse complement.
TTGCCTACTACCTTAAAGGAATCGAGATGCTTCCTTCTATTCGCCCCACAAACGTTACAATCGAATACGATGGAAAAATCTTTGAAGGCGAAATCATGTTGTTCTTAGTTTCCTTATCGAATTCGGTAGGCGGTTTCGAAAAGCTTGCGCCAGACTCCTGCATGAATGACGGAATGTTTGATATGATCATACTCAAAAAAGCAAACATCGCAGACTTCATCCGCATTGCTTCCATGGCATTGCGCGGAGATCATGTGAAAGACGATTTAGTCATCTACACGAAGGCGAACAGGGTAAAAGTAAACACACAAGAGAAAATGCAGCTAAACCTAGACGGCGAGTACGGTGGACTGCTTCCAGGCGAATTCGTCAACCTTTACCGTCATCTTGATGTCCTTGTAACGGAAAAGCGTAAGGAAATAGAAATGGCTAAATGCGAATAGAAATAAGCAGCGGAGAATGAATCCGTTGCTTATTTTTTTTGAAAAATAATGAGGAATCATTTCTCCATAGGAATCTCGCATCATTTTTACTATAATGCAACATATGTTAGGAAAAATATGTTAATGTTGAATAAAATGGATTGCCAGGAGGGGTTTAGGAGTGGTTAAGAAAAAGAGAAATATGTCTTGGATGGTAAGCTTGAAAGGACTAGCCGTTTTGTGTTGTCTCACCATTGTCTTATCCGGCTGTAATATTTTCACACAAACAGATCCCGATCCCGAATTCACCATCTCCTCCACTTCTGTTGGCATGGGCGGGAATGAGTATGAAACGGTGCAGTATGTTCGTTACTCCATGATCCTTACATATAATGATAGTCTGAAAATAGAAGAAGATACGGTGGAGCCCTTACTTGCCGGTTGGCTAGAGGAGCGCATGCTCGACCATGAAATAGAACTGGCAGAGGAAATAGGGGAAGGGCAATTCAAGCTGGAAGGGAAAGTGACATTTGACCCGAACGGATTATCAAAAGTGGATATGGTGAAACTGGAAGAACAAGAAGAAACCGTTCAAGGTGTTTTGTTTGAAACAACATCAGGAGAATCCTATCAAGCGGCCATTATTGATTCAGAAACGAAACTTAAAAAAATTGGGGAATAGAGAGTCGAATAGGACCAACTTCCTGAAAATAAAAAAATCTTAAAAAACAGTCAATAACTTTGTTGACAATTCATATAAGTATGGTAGGATTAATTTTAACAAAAACACAACTTAAATTGACGCTTATCTAGAGCGGCTGAGGGACTGGCCCGTTGAAGCCCGGCAACCTGCGAACAGCAAGGTGCCAATTCCAGCAAAATGGATACCCATTTTGGAAGATAAGGTGCACTTACATACAGGCGCCTTTTCCATATTGGGAAAGGCGTTTTTTATGTGATGAAATGGAGGCGAACCAACTGGCACAGTCGGAATGGGAAGAAGTTGTGACCCACTTGGAAAGAATGCTACAATCTATCAAATTTGGATCTATCACCCTAGTCGTACAGGATGGGAAAGTCATTCAAATAGAAAAAAACGAGAAGGTTCGCCTTCAGAAAAAATAAAACACGCTGACCAGACAAACTGGAGGCGGTCACTTTACATGATGCTTGGCTTGGAATAACCAGCCTGCACATATAAAGAGACTGCCTTTTTTCGTTGGAAAAGAAAGGAGCAGTTACAGCATGACGCAGAAAATAACGTACGAAAATTGGAAGGAGATATCCTCCACCTTCGGAATTGATGTTGACTTAAAAGGAGCGACCGCGGTATTGGAATGGGCATTCGGAGCGTATGAATCCGATGAAATCATTTATGCCTCAAGCTTTGGAGCCGAGGCAGTGGTACTGATCGACCTGATTCAAGAGATAAAGCCAGATGCGCAGATTGTATTTTTAGATACGGATTTGCATTTTCCAGAAACGTATAAAGTCATTGAACAGATTGAAAGTAGATACCCAACTTTGCAGATTGAAAAGAGGAAGCCTTCGCTCACCTTGGATGAGCAAGCCGAAGCACATGGCACTGCTCTTTGGAAAAGAGACCCAGGACAGTGCTGTCATATACGCAAGGTGGAGCCTCTACGAGAAGCGCTCACCCCAAAAAAGGCATGGATATCCGGACTCAGAAGAGAACAGTCCCCAACGCGGGCAAGTACGACCTTCCTGAACCGGGATGAAAAATTTCAAAACATCAAGATTTGTCCGCTCATCCATTGGACATGGGAGGACGTGTGGAATCATATTCGAAGCCGGGGACTTCCCTATAACGAGCTACACGATCATGGCTATCCAAGCATCGGCTGTTTTCCCTGTACACAGGCAGTCGGTGTGGAAGGTGATTCCCGCGCTGGCCGTTGGGCGGGGAGCGGAAAGACGGAGTGCGGACTGCATACAAATTAAGGCTCGCAGTGAAGTGGAGGAGGAAAAAACATGCTAGTTATCATAGCTGTCATCGTTGGTCTATTTTTCGCCATGAATATCGGAGCGAGCGGTGCGGCAGCATCCATGGGAATTGCCTATGGTGCAGGAGTTGTTAAAAGGAAAGTGGCCCTGGTATTGTGCGGGATTGCAGTGTTCTTTGGGGCGTGGCTAGGCGGTGGTGAGGTCGTCAAAACAATGGGTAGCGGAATTGTGCCACAGAGTACCTTTACCGTTGCCATCGCCCTAATTGTGATTGCATCTGCAGCCCTATCTTTATTTTTGGCAAATGTATTCGGCATCCCGCTTTCCACGAGTGAAGTGACGGTCGGGTCGGTTGTCGGCGCTGGAATTGTCTATCAATCGGTGTTTGTTGGAAAGCTCGCCTGGGTCGTTTCGTTCTGGCTGCTCACCCCAGTTATCGCATTTATGCTCGCAATCGGGGCCACCTGGGTGCTGAAAAATAGCGTGATCGATCGATGGGTGAAGTCGTCCCGGGCCGTTCCGATATTGTCTGTGTTGGTCGTTGTCATGGGAGTGTTCGAGGCATTTTCCGCAGGGATGAACAATGTCGCCAATGCGGTGGGACCGCTTGTTGGAGCTGGTATCATGAGCACCGGTCAGGGAATTCTCTGGGGAGGATTGTTTGTTGCATTGGGCGCGCTGCTGCTCGGCACACGTGTCATGGAAACGAACGGTAAGAAAATTACGAAGCTGCGGTTGGAGGAAGGATGCGTCATTTCGGGCACGGGTGCAGGAATCGTCACGGTCGCATCGGTGTTTGGGATCCCCGTGCCGCTGACTCAGATCACGACGTCTTCAATTATCGGGATTGGCTTTGTGAGGCAGGGTCGATCTGTTTTGAAAAAGGACATTGTCGTGCAGCTTCTGGTTGTGTGGGTGGTGTCGCCGGTGTTATCGATGGTACTATCCTACACGCTGATACAGCTGTTGATTGAGCAGAATGTGTATCCAGTGGTTGCGATGATCGGAGTGCTTGTATCCGTGTTAGGGGTGAAGTTTTTGATGCAGCGGTCGGGAGTGGCACCAAAGGCAGCTGTTTCGACAGTGAGTAAGGATTGATGAAGGATTTCTGATCAGGTGGAGGGGAGTGTAGGAGGGCGAAATGGGACCGCCGAGAGCAAATGTCCGAAGTTTTGCCGAAAGTGACCAAAGATTTCCTAAAGTTGATCGAAGTTTTGTTAAAATTGACCGAACAGCAACAAAAAAGAGGTGATTTTGTCCGAACATGTTCTAAAGTTGACCGAACGATTTCAAACTACTAAAAAAACATAGATTTCAACCAAAAATTCCACAAAAAAGCGAGGGAAACAATCAATGACCTTACCAAAACCACACGGCGGCACTCTGGTGCAAGCTTACCAACCAGACTATGACACAACAAACATTACAAAAGAAATCCAAATTGACGCCATCGCACTAAGCGACCTGGAACTAATCGGAGTCGGCCTCTTCAGTCCGCTCACAGGATTCCTCAACAAATCGGACTATGAATCTGTCGTGGAAAAACTGCGATTAGCCAATGGCACCATCTGGTCGGTCCCGGTCACACTGCCTGTCACTAAAGAAGAGGCAAACACCTTACAACAAGGAGAAACCTACAAGCTGACCCATCAACAAACCACTTACGGAGTCATCACCGTCAGCGAATGGTACGAACCAGACCTACAAAAAGAAGCCCGCGAAGTCTACAAAACGGAAGAGCTCGCACACCCTGGAGTCAAACGTTTATTTGAAAGAGGCGACATTTACGTCGCGGGGGAAGTCATCCTTACACAAAAACCAACTAAAGGTGTAGCCCAAGATGTTTGGCTAGAACCAAAAGAAACTCGTGAACTTTTCCAACAAAAAGGCTGGAAAACGGTCGTTGGCTTCCAGACGAGAAATCCTGTCCATCGTGCACACGAATATATCCAGAAAGCAGCACTCGAAACGGTAGATGGACTTTTCCTCAATCCACTAGTGGGCGAGACTAAATCGGATGATATTCCGGCAGACGTCAGGCTGAGAAGCTACCGTGTCCTCCTAGAAAACTACTATCCAACAGATCGTGTCCAACTGGCGGTCTATCCAGCCGCCATGCGATATGCCGGTCCGCGCGAAGCCATTTTTCACGCTATCGCCAGAAAGAATTTTGGCTGCACCCATTTCATTGTGGGGCGGGATCACGCTGGGGTTGGCGATTATTACGGAACCTATGATGCACAATATATTTTTCACCAGTTTACCGAGGAGGAGCTTGGCATCAAGCCATTATTTTTCGAACATAGCTTTTATTGCAATAAATGCGAGGGCATGGCCTCAGATAAAACATGTCCGCACCCTAAAGAAGACAGGGTTATTTTATCCGGAACAAAGGTGAGGGAGCTGCTGAGAGCAGGGGAACTTCCGCCGTCCACCTTCAGCCGAAAAGAAGTCATTGAAGTCTTGATTGATGGGTTAAAACAAGAGAAAACAGCTGCCGTATAAAGGGGGAAATGAGAAATGAGCGCAAAAGCAACCAACATCACTTGGCATGATCAGACCATTACAAAAGAGGAGCGCCGTGCACAGAACGGGCATGGCAGCTGCGTCCTTTGGTTCACCGGACTTTCCGGTTCAGGGAAGTCGACGATCGCAAACGCCGTGTCCACGGAATTATACCGCCAAAGTATTAATGAGTACGTCCTAGACGGGGACAATGTCCGACATGGACTCAACAAGGATCTTGGGTTTTCGGAAAAGGAACGCAATGAAAACATCCGGCGCATTGGGGAAGTGGCAAAGCTTTTCGTGGACAGCGGCAAAATTGTGACGACGGCATTCATATCACCTTTCCAAGCAGACCGGGATCAGGTGAGACAACTGTTCGAAGAAGGGGAGTTCATCGAGGTTTTCATTGACTGCCCATTAGAAGAATGTGAAAAAAGAGATCCGAAACAACTGTACGCAAAGGCAAGACGCGGGGAGATCAAGGATTTTACCGGCATTGATTCTCCGTATGAGGAGCCAGAACAACCAGAAATCACTATCGCATCGGGCACACAGACGGTGGAGGAAGCCGTCAGCACGATACTCCAATACTTAAGGAACCAAAAAATAATCTAAAAGGGGGCTGTACTTATGGCATATGTAAAACACTGGGCCGATAACGAAAAGATCAACAAGACGGAAAAAGCAAAACTGGAGAAGGATGGTCTTCGAATACTCGATGACATCCCGCATTACGCAAAAAATGGCTTCGGTTCCATCCCAAAGGAGCAGTGGGATTTGTTCAAGTGGGCCGGGCTTTATCTGCAACGCCCGAAAGAGGACGGTTATTTCATGATGAGGGTCAACGTTCCGTCCGGCATCCTCACCAAGCCACAGGTGGAAACACTGGCAGGCATCGCGCGCGACTATGGCCGTGGGGTTTTCGATATTACCACACGTCAGGCAATTCAATTCCACTGGTTGGAAATCGAGCAGATCCCGGACATTTTCAACCGACTAGAAGCAGTGGGTCTTTCGAGTGCAGGAGCGTGCGGGGACATCACTCGGACCATAGTCGGCAACCCGATTGCTGGTCTTGATCCTGACGAACTTTTTGACACAACGGCGATTGTAAAAGAGGTCTATGATTTCTTCCAGAAGAATGAGGACTTCTCCAACCTGCCGCGAAAATATAAGATGTCCATCAGTGCCAATACGAAAAATGCATCCAACGCTGAAATTAACTGTGTTTCTTTTACACCCGCGACGAAAACGATAGATGGCGTCACAAAAAGTGGCTTTCACTTGAAAGTCGGAGGCGGTCTTTCCTCTAGGCCGTTTCTGGCTGAGACCATCGATGTCTTTGTGGAACCGGAACGAACGCTTGAAATCGCCATTGCCGTCACGACCATTTTCCGTGATTTTGGGTACCGGGAGAAACGCCATCTCGCACGCCTGAAGTTTTTAATTGCCGATTGGGGACCGGAAAAGTTCAAGGAGAAGCTACTAGAGTACACAGGTTCGCTGCCTTCCAAAGGCGAAGAGCCAAAAGAAGAATGGAACGCGGGTTACTTTTACGGCATCCATGACCAAAAGCAGGAGGGCTTGAAATTCCTTGGCTTTAATGTACCAGTCGGACGCTTGGATTCGGAAGAAGTTTTCGAGTTTGCAAGAATATCAGGAAAATATGGGAACGGGGAGATTAGAACCTGTAACTCTCAGAATCTCATCATCCCGAACATCCCAGCTGAAAACGTGGAAGCACTCTTGAAAGAACCGATTTTTGAACGTATTTCCATCAACCCGAATTCTTTTCTCGGGCATGCGGTTTCCTGCACAGGTATTGAATATTGCAATCTAGCATTGGTGGAAACGAAAGAGCGAATGAGACTGATTGCAGAAGAACTTGATCAGCGAATCAGTCTTGATGTCCCGATCCGAACCCACATGGTCGGCTGCCCGAACTCCTGCGGTCAGCGTCAGATTGCCGACATTGGCCTTCAGGGCATGAAGATGCGAAATGAGAAAAAAGAGATGGTCGAAGCCTATGAAATCTATGTTGGCGGGACATTGAATAAGGGTGGCAAGTTCAATGAAAAGCTGAAGGGGAAAGTGGCGGCAGAGGAATTGACGGATGTCCTTGAGGAGCTACTAATCTACTTCCGTGATCAGAAAGCAAAGGGAGAATCCTTCTTTGATTTTGTCGGACGCGTGGGAGTCTCTACCTTGCAAGGCGTACTAGATACTATTTTAGGAAAAGAAACCGATGGCGTATCTGTATAGATTCGACGTAACGATAGAGGCCAAGGAAATTGTATCCGTCATCTTTGCCGATAACGATGAAGCGGCTTTTGAACACCTGGATGTGGAGCTTGAGAAATTTTATCTGAAAGAGCCTGATGTGAAAGAAGTTATATTGCGAGAGAAAAAGCGCCTTGGAAAGAAGAGTGGCTATATTTTAGATCCAGAGGAGAAAGGGTGGTAGCGCATGACCGGAAAAGTATATTTGGTGGGAGCGGGTCCTGGAGATCCCGATTTAATTACAGTGAAGGGGTTGCGCCTCCTGGAGCAAGCGGATGTCATCCTCTATGACCGCCTTGTGAATCCGGAACTACTAAACTATGCAAAAAAAGAGGCGCAACTTGTCTACTGCGGAAAGCTGCCCCATTATCATACGATGAAGCAGGAAACGATTAATCACTTCCTAGTAAAATATGCGAAAAAAGGCTTGCAGGTCGTGCGTTTGAAAGGAGGCGACCCGTTTGTATTCGGACGTGGCGGCGAGGAGGCAGAGGAGTGCTCACGGCAGGATGTTCCTTTTGAAGTCGTACCGGGGATTACCGCTGGCATCGGAGCGGCTGCTTACGCCGGCATTCCTGTCACCCACCGTACCTTAAGCAAAAGTTTCGCCTTTGTCACCGGACACCAGGCAGGCGACAAAGAAGCGGAGCATCAGTGGGCAAACCTTGCGCATGCCGTGGATACAATCTGTGTGTACATGGGGGTTTCTCAGCTGCCAAATATACTTAAACGTTTGCAGGAGAATGGCAAGTCGCCTAAAACACCGATTGCCCTTGTCCACTGGGGAACGCTGAATGAACAGCGGACAGTCGTTGGCACGCTTGCCAATATCGAGCGAAATGTGAAGGATGCCAACATTTCCAATCCAAGCATGATTGTGATTGGAGAAGTAGTGAAGTTGCATGAGAAGTTGCACTGGTTCGAAGAGGAAGTCGCGCCACACTTGCCGGTTGTGCACGGATAGAAGGGAGCTGGTGTTGTGACGAAAGCCATCTTGTATGTAGGGCATGGAACGCGGTCGAAAAAAGGTGCGGAGGAAGCAAAAGAATTTGTGGGGCGGGTCATCGCCAGAGTGGATGCACCAATTCAAGAAATTAGTTTTTTGGAACTCACGGAACCGTATATCCCAGAAGGATTTGAGCGATGTGTGGCTAAGGGAGCAACCGAGATCACCGTCGTGCCCATCTTTCTTTTAACAGCTGGACATATTAAAGAGGACATTCCGGAAGCGCTCGCGCCGTTGCGTGTGAAATATCCGGAGGTGCTTGTTGAGCTTGCCCCTGCTTTTGGGGTGCAGGAGCGGATTGTGGATGCGATCAGTGAATTGGTGAGGACTACCGTTGGGCAAGTTGATACTGCAGATTCAGTTTTGCTGGTGGGCAGGGGGAGCAGTGATCCTGCTATTCATAAGGCATTTTCTCAGATAAGGACGGGAATTGGTAAGCGGCTTGGTGTGTCACGAGTGGATGTCTGTTATTTGGCGGCCAACACGCCACTGTTCGCTGAGGGCATTGAGGAAATAAGTAGGAATGCAGGGGGCCGGGTGCTGGTGGTGCCGTACTTGCTGTTTGCAGGCCTGCTGTTGAGTGAAGTCGAGAGAGAGGTCCGGAAAAGGAAGCGTGGGGGCCAGGATATCTTGCTGATGGAACCGTTGAGCCGCCACGAGGTGATTCAGGATATTGTGGTGGAGCGGGCTACTGTGCCAGGGAAGGAGGTCTTGCCTGTTGCAGCCGTTAATCATTGATCTGAAAGGGAAGAAGATAGTCATTGCCGGTGGCGGAAGGATTGCAGCTCGGAAAGCAAAGGTGTTGGATGCCGAGCAGGCGGATATTACGTTTATTGCTCCAGAGTTTTCGGCGGAAGTGCGGGAGTTGTCTGTGTTGAGGGGTTACCGGTTGGTGGAGCGGGGAGCAAAGGCGGAAGATTTTGAGGAAGCTTTTCTGGCCATTTTGGCTTCGAACAACAGAGAGGTGAACACTTCTTTGGTTCGCGGATTGCATGAGTCACAGCTCGTGTGTGTCGTAGACGAGTCGGGAGAAGGGAATGTTACGTTTCCGGCAACGGTGAGGCGCGGAAATTTGCAGATTGCCGTTACCTCCAACGGATCTAGTCCCAAATTGACCCGTAAGTTGAAAAAAGAACTCGAGGAACAATTTGATTTTTCCTGGATTTCTTATACAGAGTTTCTCGCGGAATATCGAGAGGTGGTGAAGCGGCTGCCTTTAACTTTTGAAGAAAAAGGGGAGCTGTTATGGGAAATATTGGAGGATAGGTATAGGTTGGATGAAGAGGCTAGGGGGGAGAAACTGGGGGAGTTGTTGCGGTTGAAGGAAAGGTTGATATCATAGCAGTTGCATAAAAAACGCCCGTACTTGTCGGATTGTACGTGCGTTTTTTTGTGTGGACATACGTTTAAGAATAAACAATAGACCTATACTAGTAAAATAATAGATTGACAAATTTTCCAACGAACCTATATAATCTTCTCAATATCAAACGTCGAAGAGGACCAGTAAAATGATTTTGTCTATCCAAGAGAGGGTGCCGAGTGGTGAGAGGCAGCCATAGATGAGCATTTGAACCTGCCTCAGAGTTCTGCATCAGAAACGGTGCAGCGGTTCAAAACCGTTACCATGAAAGAGAGTGAAGCTTTGCTTTGAATAAGGGTGGTACCGCCGGAAATGGTCCCTTATTTATAGCAGGGCTTTTTTTATTTAGCTGGAAAATGGGTTTGGCATCAACTCGGGCTGTTTTGGCACGAACTTGCCTTGTTTTGGCACGAACTCGGGCCATTTCCGCACGAACTCACTTCATTTCGGCATGAACTTTCAAAAAAGGCGGTCTTATTTACATGCATAACCCCATAATTTTATGAAAACCAGCAGATATAGAGCCGTTCACATTGATAAACCGACATTTTTACTATTAAATCTCATAAATACTTTTCAAAAAGGAGCAAACCAACATGTCTAATAAAAATTTCGTAGAAAAAATCACCAATATGGACGAAGACTTCGCGCAGTGGTACACAGATGTTGTCACCAAAGCGGAACTGGTCGACTATTCCAGCGTCCGCGGCAGCATGATCATCCGCCCATACGGCTACGCGCTATGGGAAAACATTAAAGACGCGCTCGATAAACGGATCAAAGAAACCGGCCACGAAAATGTGTATATGCCACTTTTCATACCGGAGAGTCTCTTGCAAAAAGAAAAAGACCACATTGAAGGCTTCGCACCGGAAGTGGCTTGGGTCACGCATGGCGGAGATGAAAAATTACAAGAACGCCTAGTTGTCCGTCCAACTTCTGAAGTACTTTTCGGAGAGCATTACAAAAACATCATTCATTCGTACCGCGACCTGCCAAAGCTTTACAACCAATGGGCAAACGTCGTCCGTTGGGAAAAAACAACCAGACCGTTCCTAAGAACACTAGAATTCCTCTGGCAAGAAGGGCACACTTGCCACGAAACAGACGAACAGGCCCACGAGGAAACGGTAAAAATGCTCAACGTCTATGCGGAAATCTGTGAGAACATCCTGGCCATCCCTGTTATCAAAGGCCAGAAGACGGAAAAAGAAAAATTCGCGGGAGCGAAATACACCTACACAATCGAAAGCTTGATGCACGATGGGAAAGCATTGCAGTCAGCCACTTCTCATCATCTTGGGGACGGTTTTGCCAAAGCTTTCGGCATTCAATTCCTAAACCGTGAAGGCAAGCAGGAATACGTGCAGCAAACTTCCTGGGGCTTCACAACCCGTATCATCGGTGCAATGATCATGGTTCACGGCGATGACCGCGGCCTTGTCGTTCCTCCAAGAATTGCTCCAACGCAGGTGATGATTGTTCCAATCGCTCAGCACAAAGAGGGAGTCCTGGATTTTGCTTATGATTTAAAAGAAAAGCTCTCCGAATCCATCAGGGTCGGAATCGACGCGAGCGACAAAAAGCCTGGCTGGAAATTCAACGAGTATGAAATGAAGGGAATCCCACTAAGATTAGAAGCAGGCCCGCGCGATATTGAACAACAACAAGTCGTCCTTGTCCGCCGTGACACCGGAGAAAAATTGATTACCCCAATGGAAGGACTAGAAGTGAAAATCCAAGAAATCCTAGAAGACATCCAGAAAAACCTTTTAGAAAAAGCTCGTTCCCACCGCGAGGCGAAAACGAGTGTGGCCACGACATTTGACGCCTTTAAAGAGCAAGTTGAGGCGAAAGGCGGCTTCATCAAAGCAATGTGGTGTGGCGAACAAGCATGCGAGGACAAAATAAAAGAGGAAACAAGCGCCACTTCCCGCTGTATGCCTTTTGAACAAGAAAAGGTAGCCGAAACTTGTGTATGCTGCGGAAAAGAAGCGAAACATATGGTATATTGGGCTAAAGCATACTAGACCGAGTAAGGGGAGAAAGCCATGCAACTGGAAAAATTCATCGACCGCAGAAAAACTCATTCCGTCAAATGGTTTATCGAAGACCAAGACATCATCCCGCTTTGCATCGCAGATATGGACTTTCAAGTTTCAGAAGAGATTGTCAACGCCATCAGCCAAAAAGCCACACACGGCATCTATGGATACAGTACATTTTGCGCGCGGTATTATGACGCTGTTGAATACTGGTGGAAAACACAATACGACTGGGAGCTGAAGCAGGAATGGATTTCGTTCAGTCCCGGCATTATCCCCGGGATGAACCTTTTGCTCAAGGCTTTGACTCAACCGGGTGATTCCGTGATTGTGCAGGACCCTGTGTATTATCCTTTCTTTTCTACCATCCAAACACAAGGCTGCACCATTTTGCATAATTCTCTCCTCTATTCCGAGGACGGCTATAAAATGGATTTTGAGGACTTTGAAGAGAAAGCTGCTCAGCCTGATACGAAGGTGTTCATTCTTTGCAGCCCACACAATCCAGTTGGAAGAGTTTGGACGCAAGAAGAGTTGAGGAGAATTGGGGAGATTTGTGAAAGGCATGGAGTGATTGTCATCTCGGACGAAATGCATGGCGACCTCACCTATCCGGGCCATAAGCATATCCCATTTGCAAAAGTGCATCCGGACCATCTAGACTTTTCTATCACCTGTGCGGCGCCAAGTAAAACGTTCAACATCGCCGGAATGCAAAGCTCTATTTTCATCATTCCGAACAAGGAGATTAGAGAGCGATATGAAACGTTGTTAACCGGCTTCGGGCTGATGCGCCCCAACGCGTTCGCGGTAGAAGGAACCATCGCCGCTTACTACAAAGGGTTGCCGTGGCTGCAAGAAGTGAAGGAATATTTGAGTGCAAACTTGGAGTATGTTTGCACCTACTTGAAAGAGCATATTCCTGCCATAAAAGTAGTGAAACCGGAGGCAACCCATCTCATTTGGTTGGACTGCCGGGAACTTGGAATTCCGCCGGAAGAATTACATGCTTTCTTTTTAGAAAAAGCAGGAGTCCGCCTGGATGAAGGAATGAAATTCGGTGCAGGCGGCCAAGGGTTTGAACGGATAAACATTGCCTCTCCGCGTGAGGTGCTGACGGAAGCGCTATTGAGGATGAAGGCTGCTATAAAAGAAAGGGAGACCTGCTGACGCAAATTTTTGCGGGCAGGTTTTTTCGTTGTATGTTGAAAGTAATTTGAGGGGGAGATGAAGACATGAGTGGACTGGAATTTGAGTGAGAGGTGTCTTCATGGAGGTTATGAAGACGTGAGTAAGCTGGAATTTGAGTGAGAGGTGTCTTCATGGAGATTATGAAGACATTAGTAGCAAAGAATCTGAGCGAGAGAAGTCTTCATCACTACTTTAAAGCCCTCTCTTTTAAATATTTAGGAATATTCACTTAAACAGTTGGAAAATTTGGTATATTTAAAGAAAAGCAAAATAGGAGACCACTCTATGAATCTACTCGAACACAACATATAAAACCGCATTCGCGGACCTCCAAGCCTACTAGGCACGAGCTACTCAATTTAAAAAAATGGAGGGTAACGAAATGAAAACTGATCAACTTTTTCAACACTATCTAAAAGAAGCAGAAACCGAATTTTCTGGATGGGATTTTTCCCACATAACAGAAACTGGCCGTCTTGCATCAGGTATGCTTTCCTGGTCATATGGCAGCATGGCAAAAACCTTGATGGCAGATGCTACATCCATGCTGGACATGGGGACAGGTGGAGGAGAGTTGCTTTCCAAGTTGCAACCGTTCCCGCAAAGTGTCTGTGCAACGGAAGGCTACAAACCAAACTTTCCTATTGCAAAAGAAAGACTGGAACCGCTTGGTGTAAAGGTGATAGAAGTGGAGCCAGACAACCGACTGCATTTTCCAGACAAACACTTTGACCTGATTATCAATAAACACGAAGAGTACAATCCAAGCGAGGTGAGAAGAGTTCTGCAAGAGGGAGGGACTTTTCTGACGCAGCAGGTAGGGTGGAGCGACTGTCAGGACATCAACAGACTTCTCGGCGCACCGGTTAGTGAAGAATATGCTCATTGGAATCTGGAATTTGCCCACAAACAGCTGGAAGAGCACGATTTTCAAGTTCTGCTCAGTAAGAAGGAATTCCCGGTGCAACGCTTTTTCGATATAGGAGCACTTATTTACTATTTGAAGGCCATTCCCTGGCAGGTGGTAGATTTCAGTGTAGAAGATTACGTGGATCCATTGTATGAGCTTCACCTGAAAATAAAGCGGGAAGGGTATTTGGATATCAGGCAGGACCGGTTTCTGTTGAGGGCAATAGGCAAATAAACGGGTAAGCAGTTTTATACTGGGGTTTGTCGATATGTGTCGTTTAGCATGTATTGTACCGTTTTTGGACAGTATTTGGTTTGGAACGGACAGTATATGCCTCAACTTCGACAGTATTCATCCGAGTTCCGCCAGTAAATGCGTCACTTTGGACAGTAAGTGAAAAATCGCATCTTATACTGGGGCAAGTTCTACTCTAATTGCCACCCGTCCCCCGAGTCAAAATAATAATAAAGGGGCTTAACCTAAATGAAAGTAAAAAACGTAGAATTAGAAACAACATTAGCTGAAAAGGTCGGTGAACTAGACTTTTCAGGAGTTATACATGTGGAAAACCGCACTGGAATGATCCACACCAGTGCTCATGGCTTCTCCAACCGGGCAGAGTCCATTCCCAACACTACCAACACGAGATTCGGAATCGCCTCAGGCTGCAAACTTTTCACGGCGATTGCCATATGCCAGTTGGTAGAGAGTGGGAGCATATCTTTTCAGTCAAAATTAAGCAGTTTGTTGGATCAAACTTTTCCTCTTTTCCACGAAGAAGTGACGGTCCACCATTTGCTGACACACTCATCTGGTATTCCTGATTATTTTGACGAGGAAGTAATGGATGATTTTGAAGAGCTTTGGGTGAAGAATCCAATGTATCACATGAGAGAACTAGAGGATTTCCTCCCGTTGTTCCAGGATCAACAGATGAAATTCAATCCGGGCGAAAAGTTCCACTATAATAATGCCGGCTATATAGTATTGGGGTTGATCATTGAAAAGATAGCGGGCGTTCCTTTTACAGATTATGTGGAGGAGCACATCTTCAAGCCGGCACGAATGGATGACTCCGGTTACTTCTCTTTAGATCGTTTACCCGCCAATTCGGCACTAGGATATATCGACAAAGAAGATGGTTCCTGGAAGACCAACAACTACTCCATCCCAATAAAAGGTGGCGCGGACGGTGGCGCCTATGTTACGGCAGGTGACTTTGCAAAACTTTGGCAAGCGTTAATGAACGGAAAGCTAGTAAGCAAAGAACTGCTCGATAAAATGACGACCCCAATGATTCAATCGGATAACGAAACAGATTGGTATGGCTATGGTATGTGGATCGAGAAATCCGAAGATAAAATAGTAAAATACCATGTCATGGGCTATGACCCGGGCGTTAGCTTTGCGTCTGGCTACTACCCGGATTCAGAAATGATCGTCGTAATCCCGTCCAATAAGGAAAGAGGTCCTCACAAGCTGATGTACTTGCTGGAGGAGCATTTTTAATTAAGGAGAGGCATACCTGTTTGGAGCGGGTATGTCTCCTTTATTCCACCACGCTAACACAAAAGCCATCATACCCCTTAGAGCCAACCGTTTGCAGAGCAGAAGAACTCACATTTTCCAAGTTCTCGATGTAGTCAAACAGATCCCTAACCCCTCTTACACTTTTATCATCACTATTCTCGTTCACTACTTCTCCTTTTCTGACAACATTATCTGTCACGATGACCGTCCCTGATTTGGAAAGTTGAAGGGCAGCTTGGAAATAAGCGACACTACTTTCTTTGTCCGCATCGATAAAGATGAAATCGAATGGCTCGGAGTGAAGTGCAATCATTTCTTTTAAACTGTGATGGGCACTTCCTACTTTGATTTCTACAAGTTCCGAAAGTCCAGTAGACTGCAGATTCTGTTTAGCCACCTCTGCATGATGAGGATCTATTTCAAGGGTAGTGACTGTCCCAGCAACCGGCTGCACAGCCTTTGCAAGCCAGATGGTGCTGTAGCCCCCGAGTGTTCCAATTTCCAGTATTCGTTTTGCCCCTTTTATTGTTGCCAAGGTATGTAAGAAACTTGCAAGGTTTGGTGAAACGTCTATGCTAGGTAAACCTTGTGTTCTATTATTCTCCAAGATATGCTGTAAATCAGTATCCCTTTTTTGTGTCTTTCTCTCTAGAAATTGATCGACTTGCTTCCATGTGTTTTCCATATCAGCACTTCCTTTCCGCGGTATAGTTTTATTTTGCACCAATCAAGCTAGTAGAAAAAGTGTATAATTAACTGAAAAATGTCAACTTTTATATGGAGCAACTACGATGAAAAAATACTATTATTTTCAAATGAGAGCCTTTGTTCAAACAAATATAACTGGAAATATCGCCTTTTTTCATCAACAAGAATTGGCTGAGTTATGGATATGTTCGAAGCGGAATGTAAAGAGAAGATTAGAAAATTATGAGAAAGAAGGGGTGCTTTCTTATTTTCCTGCTAGAGGAAGGGGGAACAAGTCTAAGATTATCTTCCATTCCTCTTTTCGCACCGAGCTAGAAGCTTATGTGGAGTCTCTGATAAAAAAGAATGATTACCAGCCTCTTATCCAACTTTTAACCTTGCCTTTACCGGATCAATGGGGAAGTGAATTCTTGAATCGGTTAAAAAGTGAGTTCAATCTGGGTGGAAATGAGGATGTGCTAAAAACGTTTATAACACGAAAACTGACAACCTTAAACCCAGAGCAGGATGAATTAGAGCCTCATCTGGCCCACCATTGGGAGATAGCCAGCAATTATACAGAATGGACATTGTATTTACGGAAAGGTGTAAGGTTCCATGATGGGTGCTACTTAACAAGTGAAGATGTGAAAAGTACTTTTGAGAAGTTCCTATCCGGCCATAGTCCATTCCGCTGGCTTATGGAAGGGGTTCAACGTATGGAATGTTTATCTCCTCTCGTTATAAAAATTACTTTAAAGTACCCAAACTCATTTTTTCTGCGATATTTAAGTTCCCCGAATCTTATTATTTTCCCGAAAAACTATCAATTTAGTGAAGAAAAATGGGTGACAACCGGTGCTTTTAGATTAACGGAAGTGTCAGGAGGTAAAGTTACGTTAGAGGCTTTCAAGGACTATTTTCAAATGAGACCACATTTAGAGAAGGTAGAAATATTTATTCCGGAGTTTAAGAGGGGAAATCATTTGAGTTACCAAATCTCGAATCAAGACTCTCATGAAAACACCATAGAAAATCTGGAGAATGGCTTTCGATATTTGGCCTTTAACTTTAAGAAAAACAGCTTATTTAACGATAAAATGTATCGCAAGGCGATGTACCACGCACTTGATGTAGAGCGAATGAACGAAGATATCATGCAAAAACCAGTCAAATTGGCGACAGGGTTCTTCATAAATAGTTCCAATTCTCCTGGCCGTAGATGTTTTAGTGAGGCAGTTAGTGCAATTACCCTTTCTAAATATCAAGGAGAAACATTGACTCTACTATGTTTAGATAAGGAAGACTACGTCCAAGAAGCGAAGTGGATTCAATCTAGGCTAAAGGAATTAGGAGTTAGGGTAAATTTAAAAACTTTTACCCTGATGGAATACTATAGTAATACTATAGAGGAAGCAGACATGTTGTTGATGGGGGAAGTCTTTTCGCAGGATAAACATCTATCACTGATAAGTTCCTTTTTGACAAAAGAACAAATTTTCCAGCGATATTTATCGGATGGACAATTGGAATATATAAAAGGTTTCATACAGGAAATCATAGGTTCCAAGTCTCCTGAAAATAGAGAGTCTATCATCAAGCGAATGGAACAATTTATCCTAAGTGAGTATATCTATCTCTTTATGTATCACCCCATGAAAAGCAAATCCTTTCATCCGCTATTGAATGAAGTAGAAGAGGATGCTTATGGATTTATTAATTTTAAGAAAGTTTGGTTGAAAGAATAGCTTGTTGAATGACCGCCTTCTCGATGAAGGCGTTTTTTTTTGTGAATAAAAAAGGGATTCATTCTACATTTATAGAATTTTTTATTCTATAAACATAAAATGAGGTGTTCGCCAATTATGAAACTCCTAAACATTACAAACAGAAAAAGAGAGTCCTACCAAGTATCTTTCAGGCAATCCATTCTCTTAGAGTGCGCGTTGGGCATTGCAGCAATAACCAATACCCCTTTACACAATTCCATGGAAAAATCTAAAGTCTATTGGAGCAATCTCCGGGACAACTTGTCATCTGAATTACAGGCTGCTTTGGTTTTTGTAGAGAAGCACAACACGTGGAAAACCTTGTTGCAACTTTGTCATTATCATCATTGTGAAGATCTTAAGGAGTTTCTTTCTTTTATAGAAGAGCTTGAGGAGAGTCAACTAAAGTTTTACTCTTTGCCTTACTTGGGCAAGGAGCTTCAAGAAATGAGGAGGCAGGCTTCTGAGGGGGACATGGAGGCTTGTCGGAGCTTGATGAAGGAGACCAAAGAACACAACTTCTTTTCAAATTACATACAGTTCATTTGTGAAACGGAAACAACTCACTTAAAAAACCACCTCAAAACCGTCATGAGCAAGTGGTATGAGGAATTCGTGCAACCATCCGAGCTGGAGATCTGTGAGATGCTCAAGAGGGATGTCGCCTCTAAGCAAGAGATGGAGAAGAAGCTCACCACAGAACAACTGGTAGAGTGGGCGACAGGTGGGATTGACTATCGTGCGGAGCCGAATGTGCAAGAGGTATTGTTGGTTCCGCAGCAAATTTACCGTCCCTGGAATATAGAAGCGGATATGGAGGGAACGAAGATATTTTATTACCCTGTGGCGGATGAGAGTATTTCACCAAATGATCCGTACACCCCGGACCACTTTTTGGTGGCAAAATTTAAGGCACTGGGGGATGAGGCAAGATTGCGGATGGTCAAGCACCTCTCTGAAAAGGAATGCACCCTGCAGGAGTTGACCGGCTTACTAGATTTAGGAAAATCAACTATCCATCATCACTTAAAAATCCTGCGTGCTGCTAAACTTGTAGATAGCAAGGATGGAGTTTACACCTTACGAAAGCAAGCCGTGCATCTTATGGCAGAAGACTTGCAAAGGTATCTTGATTGATGAAGGGGCTTTTGAGGAATCGCTCCTTTGTTTATGTCTGGTCGGGAAACGTGATTTCCGAACTTGGCGGTGCTTTTGGGACCTTCTGCAACTCGATCATGGTGTACCAGCTGACAGGTTCGACGATGGCCTTGAGCTCCATGTGGTTGTTGTATTTTATTCCGTCGCTAATCCTTCAACTTTTTATTGGTCCGTTTATTGATAGAAGGAGAAGGAAGTGGACTATGATTTTCTCGCAGTGGACACGGGCTGCGGTGTTTGTGGTTCCTTTGGTGGCTTGGAGTACTGGCCATTTAGAAGTGTGGCATATCTTTGTCGTTCAGGTGGTGGTCGGATTGATCACGCCATTATATGTGCCGGCCAATCATGCCATTACCCCGACGATTGTTGCCGTGGATCAACTTAAAGAGGCCAATTCTTTGTTAGAAAGTTCGGTGCGGTTGATGAGCTTTACTGCTCCCTTGCTTGGGGGATTGGTGATTGAATACATAGGGGTTAATTTGACCCTGATATTTGTGGTTGCCACTCTTGGATTAAGTGGAGGGCTGTTGTGGTTTGTAAAAGAACCAGCACCTATGAGGGGTGTTCGGAGCACATGGTGGAAGGAGTTTGGAGAGGGGATCTCCTATTTTTTCAAGCAGCGGATCGTGGTTTGGCTGGGATTTTTCCTTGTGTTCGTTCAGTTTGGCGTGGGGGTCACGATGGTGACGACGCTGCCCTACATTACCGGCGAGCTAGGAGGGAGTTATGCTGCCTATGGGTATTTTATGGCGGGATTTCCTGTTGGGTATATTTTGGGTGCATTGTTGGTGGGGAGAATTTCTTTTGGTCGTACGCGTCTTGTGATGCTTGGAGGTTTGGCAATTGGCGGATTGACTTTTGTCGGGCTAGGGTTAAATGAGAGCAGTTTAATCGTTGCGATTGTGCTCGAAGTGGTGGCTGGTGTGGTGATGGCGGTCTTCAGCATTAACAATACGGTTCTCTGTCAACGTATTATCCCTAACCATTTGATGGGCAAGATCTTTTCTGTTCGGCTGTTTATCATTCGAGGTGTTATGCCCCTGGGGGTGTTGGTCGGCGGTATGCTTGGTGAGGTGTGGGGAGTGAGGCCGTTGTACTTTTTGATAGGTTTTATGATTGCAGTTGTCGCGTTGGTAGGAATGTTGCTACCGTATTTTAGGTTTATGGATACGGAGTTGGAGGAGCGGAAGGTATCTTGAGGGGGGAGCCGGGCTGGATTCTCGATGCAGTCCGCCTTAAGATTGTGTCGAAAGGTGTCGAATGACGGTTATCTAGTCAATAGTAGTGGATAAAATGCAAAAGTGGCGGATAAATCTAAAAGTTCGCGGATAAATCAAAAAACTCGCGGATAAAACTCAAAAGTTGTTGGATAAATGTCAAAATCACCTTGAAATTCTCATATGGATGGCTGTACAACCTCGCCCCCCTACATTCCACCCACCCTTCACAATCTCTTAACCAAAACAACACCCTCCAAATGTATCTTTTTACGTTTCAATCTCCTTTAATAGGGTAAAGAATAATATTTTCCACTCAATTACCCAAAAGGAGGAACACCCCCATATGACAAAAGCGCTTTTCCTTAACTGTTCACTCAAATCTTCCAGCGAAGAATCCAATACAGAAGCTCTGATGAAAGAGGTCATCAAGCATTTCAACAATGAAAACGTAGAATCCGAAATTGTGAGAATTGCAGATTACAATATTAAGTTCGGCGTTAGCGAGGATGAAGGTTACGGTGACGAATGGCCGGAAGTGTTCAACAAGGTGATGCGTGCGGACATTGTCATCATCGGAACCCCGCTTTGGCTTGGTGAGAAGAGCAGTGTCGCAACGATGGTGATGGAGAGGCTTTATGGCGGAAGTGGACTAACGAACGACAAAGGTCAATATATTTACTATAACAAGGTGGGAGGTGTGGTGATAACAGGGAACGAAGATGGCGCGAAGCATGCGGCTGCATCTATTTTATACGGCTTGACGCATATGGGCTTTACGATTCCGCCGAATGTGGATACATACTGGGTTGGCGAAGCGGGACCGGGTGAGTCGTATATTGAAGCGGAAGGACATAAGAATAATTTCACGATGGAGCATGCCAAAATTATGGCATATAACCTAATACATTTTTCAAAAATGCTCCAAAACCAGCCAATCCCTGCAGAGGGAAATGTAGTTGAACAAAGCTAGAATCCAATAAAAGGGGCGGTATCCATGGAAACACAGACGATAAAATCAATTTCCCAACGATTTATGAATGTGCGTGACCTCACCATGAAGCTTGTTCAACCATTAGAAACAGAGGATTTCATTATTCAATCACACCCGGATGTCAGCCCGCCGAAATGGCATCTGGCCCACACCACCTGGTTCTTTGAGCGCTTTGTCCTCAAAGAGTATTTCGAGAACTACCGAGAATTCCATCCAACGTACGATTTTCTTTTCAATTCCTATTACGAAACGGTTGGGCCATTTCAGCCAAGGCATCAACGCGGCGTCCTCTCAAGACCAAGCATCCAAGACATTTTCCAATACCGCAGTTTTATTGATAATTATGTCGTGGATCTTCTCGAGCAACACGAGGAGTCCAAGTCCGAACAGAGGGACAAAATCCATAGCCTCATAGAAATCGGCATGCAGCATGAACAACAACACCAAGAGTTAATCCTGATGGATGTAAAATACAATTTTTTCGTTAATCCGTTGCATCCAGTCTATAAAGAATCCAACTCCACAACATCACAAAAAAGAGAACCATCCTTCCACACTTATGACGGAGGACTCGTTGAAATCGGTCATAACGGTGATGGCTTTGCTTTTGATAATGAAAGCCCGAACCATAAAGTGTGGCTGGAGCCGTTTAAGTTGGCCGATCACCCTGTCACGAACGGGGAATACCTGGAATTCATTGAAGCAGGAGGATATCAGAAGCCTTATTACTGGCTGTCCGACGGCTGGAATACAGTAAAAAAGAACGATTGGCAGGCTCCGCTTTACTGGAGTAAAGAAAACGAAGAGTGGTCCATCTTTACGCTCGCAGGCAAGAAGAAGCTAGATCCAAATGAACCGGTTGTGCATGTCAGCTTCTATGAGGCGGATGCCTTCAGCAGATGGAGAGGCAAGCGTCTTCCGACAGAAGAGGAATGGGAGCATGCCGCAAGAGATCTTGAGATAAACGGGAATACGATGGATACCGGCAACTATCATCCAGCAGCATCCAATCAATCAGCCGGATCGAGGATGTTTGGCGATGTGTGGGAATGGACAGCAAGCGCCTACTCCCCATACCCGGGCAGCAAGCCGCTTGAAGGGGCACTTGGCGAATATAACGCTAAATTCATGTGCAACCAGATGGTGCTGCGCGGCGGATCCTGTGCCACACCGCAAAATCATATTCGAAACACCTACCGCAACTTCTTTCCAGCGGACAAACGCTGGCAGTTCAGCGGATTCCGATTGGCGGAGGATGCGCTATGAGATTATTAGAAAATAATATTCAGAGTTACGATTTTTATATAGAAAAAGAGAACATGCGCGATGAAATCGTAAAAGGTCTCTCAGCTCCAGTGAAAACCATTTCCTCTAAGTTTTTATATGACCATAGGGGATCAGAGTTATTTGAGATGATAACGGAACTTGAGGAGTACTATCCAACGCGGACGGAAATGAAGATCTTTAACGAAAAGATACAAGAAATTACGATGGCTTTTGGCGATGTTCACACTTTGATTGAGTATGGCAGTGGAAGCAGCAACAAAATTAAGGCACTGCTTCACAATTTTGCGAGTCTGAAAGAATATGTGCCCATCGATATCTCTCGGGACTTTCTTTTCCAATCTAGCCTAGAGCTTGCGATGCAGTTCCCTCATATCACGATAAAGGCGGTTTGTGGGGATTACACCGGTCCACTTACCTTGCCATTAGAGGCGGATGGCAAGAAGGTGATATTTTTCCCAGGGTCTACGATTGGAAACTTCGAGCCGGTGGAGGTGCGGAATTTCTTGATGAAGTCCGCAAAGTTGTTGGATGATGGTGATGGATTCCTCATCGGTGTTGATATGAAAAAAGATACGGAAACACTGGAACGGGCATACGATGACAGGAAAGGCGTTACGGCTGCATTCAACCTCAATCTTCTGACCAGATTGAATAGAGAGCTTGGGGCAAATTTTAACGAAAAACAATTTGAGCACCTTGCGTACTATAACGAGCATCAGGGTAGAATCGAAATGCACCTTGAGAGCCAAAGTAATCAAACCGTGATAATCGGGGAAAACGAGTTTTTCTTCCAAGAAGGCGAAACCATTCACACTGAAAACTCCTATAAATACTCCATTGGTCAGTTTCAGACGATGGCATTGGAGTGCGGTTTCAAGCCGAGGAAAGTGTGGACGGATGATGAAGAGAAATTTAGTGTGCATTATTTAGAAAAATAAAGAAAAAACAGTGCCAAGTTTAGAATCGGCACTGTTTTTTCGTTTTAAAACTGTGGTGCTCTTGGATTATCATTCACAGACCAGCCCTCATAAAGGCCGATGTCGTCAAATGCTCCCAAGAACGCGTTGTATTCGTCACTGCCCTCACCATATAGGTCGATGGCAGACTGTAAAATCGCTTCGCGGAACTCTGCAAAGGAAGCGTCATAGTGGAGGTAATCATACGCGCGGTACCAAGTGTCCGCAACCACTGTTCTGCCCATGCCGTACTCTTCCGCTACAAGGTAGGCGGAGTGCTGAAGGATCGTACAGTTGATGTGTACGCCACCATTATCCATGTTGGCAGGCAGGTAGTAATACTCATCCATGTGAGCAGGATAGCGACCTTCTCCGTCAAGGCTGTAAGGCCAGTAAACAGCACCTGTCGGGAATTTCCCTGGGTCTTCGTTGCTTCGAAGGGCCGTTCTGCCGTTTGCTAACCATTCTTCACCCATGATATCTTCGCCGATATCCCAGTTGCTATCGTCCACTAGTGCCGCAAAGGTATCAGAATATGCTTCATTAATGGCACCCGTTTCAAAACGGTAGCGAAGTCCGCCATTGTAATGAGTGATGCCGTGTACCATTTCGTGGGCTGTTACATCAAGAGCAGCTAGAGGAATGAATTGTTTTCCGTCGCCGTCTCCGTACGTCATCATCGCAATTCCATTACTCCAGAAGGCATTGTTGTATTCTTTCCAGAAGTGAACGCGAGAATTGATTGCCATCCCGTTCCCATCTAGAGAGTTGCGGCCATGCTCATTTAAGAAGTAATCATACACAATACGGGAGTTGGAGTGCGCATCCACTGCCGGACCTTGTCCTACTGTTTCCCATGTGCTACTGTCTCCCGTGTATTCTACATCTTTCCATGAAGCATTCTTGTTGGAGTATAACCACATCTGGTTGGATGTGTTTTTCATATTATAAGTGAAAATTCCATCCATATCTGGAGTGGTGTAATCAGCCAAGAAGAACTGGGATCCCTCGCCACTGCCAGGAACATTTCCATGTGCAAGGTTCAACAGCTTTGTTAAACCAGTCGTACTTAAGCCAGAACCGCGCGCTGGCTTTAATTCCCCAGCATTTTCAACGGCTTTCGGATTTGGACCTTGCTCTACTTTTAAAGCGGAAGAACCTTCTACTTCGTTCGTTCCAATGATGTCTTCAAAGAATCCAAAGCCAGTCATCGCGTTAAATTGATCTAACACTTTTCCAGTGTGGGCATCCACATACACATACCAGTTACCAGCATCGCCTTCGAAAAACTCAAGATTTACTCGGTAAGCAAGATGGTAGTCTTTTTCAAGTGGATAGATTACTAGCTCAGATGACTCAACCGGAACTTCTGCAGGAGCATCAACCGCTGCCTTTGCCTCTGTTACCGCTTTGTCCGCTTGGATGGAAGGTGTGGTGTTAATTTCTAAGGAGTCTAATTTCGTATCGAAGTTTCCATTTACAGTCGTAATTTCATTTTTTTTGTTAAAATGCACATTCAGTTCATTTCGATCGACTGGAACGCCATTTTTTGTTTGTTGCAGGCGTACGTGGGTCATCCCAAGGTCATCGGTTGTTGATCTTACTTCTTTCAAATCTTTCTCAGGATTGTTCATGTGGAAAAAGTCTTTATGCTTACCAAGGAACTTTTTCGCATTGTTCGCATCTGCCTTTGCTTGCTTTTCTGATAGAATTCCAGCAACAAAGGATGGTGGACCTTGCTTGCCTTGAGTATCAACGACCCTTACTTTTCCTTTGCTTTTGAACTCTTGTAAGGAACTCGCCGCGTTCGACGATGGTCCACCGGAGAATAGACCGGCGAAAATAAGGAATACTACTGCAGCTAAAATAAAGATTTTCTTCAAATAAACCCATCCCCTCTAAATATTTAGTGTTACGAAAATATCGGGTTTCGATATTTCGACAAGTTCATCTTAATGGTATGGTAAGGTTTGGTAAACAGACTATTCAGACTATTTTTAAGGTCAGGAGAACTTGAACGGTGTTGAAACGATAAGATTTGACAGGATCTGCTATGACTTAAGATGCGGTAACGTGGTAAAGTGTGTGGGGAAATTTCCCTGTTTTTTTGAATGGAGAGTTTTGAGTGACTAGTAAAAATTTGGATAAATGATAGTTTAGGAGTATGGACAGTGGCGGGAAGATGTATATAATAGGAAAATATTACTTGGATTTTCTATATTTATGAGGGGAGACGTTTAGGAGCATGACGAATTTTTTGGAGACAGAGAGACTATTGTTACGTAGATTAAAGTTGGAAGACGCCCGTCGTGTCGAAGAACTGGCAAGTGACTATGAACTTGCAAAAACCACGCTTAACGTGCCGCATCCATATCCTGTGGGATCTGCGGCAGACTTCATTCAAAGCATGTGGGCAGCAGAGGAGAAAGGGTTAGTGGTTTTTGCGGTGGTGGAAAAAGAGAGCGAAAGTCTAGTAGGGATCATTAATATCAAGCAGACGCTTGCTTTTAAACGCGGCGAGCTTGGATACTGGATTGGCCGTCCTTACTGGGGAAAAGGGTATGGGACAGAGGCGGCACGAGCGATGGTTGCATATGGGTTTGACACGCTGAGATTAAACAAGGTGTTCGCGGGTGCATTCGTTGATAATCCCGGGTCTTGGCGCATTATGGAGAAAGTAGGCTTGAAGCACGAGGGAACCTGGCGCCAGCATGCGATGCGGGACGGAAAATTTGTGGATTTAGCTTATTATGGGTTGTTGCGGGAGGAGTATGAGAGGGGAGAGTAGTTGATTTGGGAATCGTTCTTGGAGAGCAGAGCTGGTGGAAAATAGAGTTTGGCATGAACTCGGGGTGTTTTGGCATGAACTCTGAGCATTTTGGCACGAACTTGAGGTGTTTCGGCATGAACTCGGGCCGTTTTGGCACGAACTTTGTGCATTTCCGCATCAACTCAGCGAATTACAGTGAAATCATCGCTTAATATCCATACATTTCATTAAAAAAAGCGACAGTACCCATCCTCCCTGTCGCTTTCTCCTTATAAATCTATACTCCAGCCACAAAAACCTCTACCCCGGCAGCCTTCAAGGCATCAACTTTCTCCTTATCGGTCTCCGAATCCGTTATCACCACATCCAATTTCCCAGTCGGATACATACCGGCAAACATCTCCTGGCCGACCTTCGTGTGCTCAAACATGGCGACTAGTTTCTTCGAATTGTCATAAACAGTTTTATAAAATATCGCCACTTCTGGCGTTGCAGTGCTCAGACCTTTTACAGAAAGTGCCCCTGCCGTTGCAAAGCATAAATCTACGGTGAACTGTCGCGCAAATTCATTGGCCAATGCATCTGTGATGTTACCTGAGCTTTTCACATTCCCGCCAATCAAAAACGTGGAGATGTTTTCAGAAGCTCGTAAAGCATACGCAATTTCAAGCGAGTTAGTCAGCACCGTGAACGGAATATCCTTTGGCAAATATTTGAGTAACACATAATGAATCGAAGCCCCGCCGATAAAAACGGTTTGGTTAGCTTTTACATACGCGGCAGCCACTTTTGCAATGGCATTTTGGTGTTCCGTGCCGTCCCCAAAGCGCTCCCCAGGTGGGCGTGGCATGGTACGAACGGATGCAACTGGAATTGCACCCCCGTGGGTTCTTTTCAATAACCCCTGTTCTTCCATGATGGATAGGTCTCTGCGGATGGAATCAATGGACATATGGAATTGATCGGCTAAATCCTTAGCCAACACTCTTCCATCCTGCTCTAAAACTTTCAAAATTTCTCCCCGTCTTTCATCTGTAAACAAAATCATCACCCCGATGTTTAGTTTCAACTTCATTCCAATTATTTCATGTTTATTCAATGATAATTTTCGTGTTTTAGCTTTTTTATTCTGTTTTCGGGTTTGAAAAAGGATAAAACATGCAAAGAGTCGAAAAGTGTAGAAAGTGTATTTTGAAAGAAAAGGTGATAGTGATGTACAGAATTCCAGAAAACGTACAAAAGGTTTTAGCCCTTTTTATAGATAAGTGCAATAAAGAGTTACCAGGATTGCTAGAAGGTATGTACCTTCACGGATCTATTGTTATTGATGCGTACATAGAAGGGCAAAGTGACATTGATTTTGTTGCGGTGACCAGCAGGAAGCTAACAAATGACGACGCAGCTACTTTGAAAAATATCCATCTGGAACTTGCAGAAACATGCAAAAAGCCACAGTTGGATGGCATATACGTGCAATCTGCTGACTTAGCAGCTGAGGGTTATTTTTATAACGAAGGGACCTTTGGTAAAGCGGTCCACGATACTCCAATTACGTGGTGGTTGCTCAAGAACAAAGGCGTAACGATCTTGGGGCCGGCCGCTAGCGAACTTCCCCATGACGTAACAACGGAAGATCTCTCAACCTGTGTACGAAAAAACATGAATGAATACTGGGCCAAAAGAACTTCTGCCATGGAACAGAAAAAAGAACAGTTAATGACATACCCGGTCGAGATTATTGAAACCGAAATGGAATGGACAGTGCTGGGGTTGCTGCGACAATTTTACACATTGAGGGAGCAGGATATCATCTCCAAGTTAGCTGCAGGGGAGTATGGACTGCGTGAACTTGAACCTAAATGGCAGGGGCTCATACAAGAGGCAATGAATATAAGGAAAGGCAATCAAGACAGAATCTTTACTACGAACGAAGAACGAGTAAACGCAACCATCCATTTTGCTAAAGAGCTGATTAGCTCTTGTAATCAAAAAGATCTTACTAAAAGAGAGGTAATCCTAGAAGGCTATCGACCAGAATATTTAGAAGAACTATTAAAATATGAGCTTACTGAAAGTCAGTTAGAATTCACCTCACACCCTAAAGATGCGTTATTAGCTTGTGAAACAGATAAGAGGCGGCATCCCATAGTTATTTTGGAGAAAGGGCAGCCTGCAGGTTTTTTTGTGCTATATCAGGGGGCGGAGCTTCCAAGCTACACCGATAATCCTAATGCTATGCTGTTACGGGCTTACTCGGTTGCGGTTCCTTTTCAAGGAAAGGGAATTGCAGGTACTTCACTAGAGTTGCTAACTGATTATGTGGAGGGTAATTTCCCTCATGTGGATGAGGTAGTATTGGCAGTAAACGTACGGAATGAAGCGGCACAACGGGTGTACCTAAGAGCGGGATTTGAAGACAGTGGAAAAAGAGTAATGGGACGGATGGGAGAACAGTATGTGTATCGACTAAGGTTAGAGGAGAATGACTATGGATTATCAAATCGCATTAAATCAATACATCAAAGCAACCAACACACACAACTTCGATAATGTGGAAAGAATGCTCCACAACGATGTGGTCTACTGGTTCACAAATAAATCCTGCACGACCACAGAAGAAATCCGTGCCTTTTTTGAAAACGCATGGGACACCATCAAAGAGGAAGTATACGCTGCTAAAGATGTGAAGTGGATAGCGGTGGATGAGCGCACCGCGACGTGCCTCTATACTTTTTATTTTCAAGGATACATGAACGGGGAGTTCATCTCAGGAAGCGGACGCGCAACCAATGTTTTTGTAAAAGAAAAGGAAGAATGGAAGTTGATTCATGAGCATTTGAGCCGATAAAAAGAAAAATGGTTTTATAAGGGGAATGTTATGGATTGCAAAATAGTATTTTTCGATATTGATGGCACTATCACGCATCACGAGGACGGCAGTATTTCAGAGAGAACAAAAGCCGCCATCCAAGCGTTAAAAGATAAAGGAATCATTGTGGTTGCTGCAACGGGCCGCCCGCTGTCGATGTGTGAAGAGATTCGGGAGCTTGGAATTGATACATTTATCACAGCCAATGGAGGGTATGCCAAGCATTTAGAAGAGGTCGTTCACAAAATTCCGCTGAACAAAAAGGTGATGGAAGAAGTAGTTCAGTTTGCTTCCGAACAAAATCATGGTCTTTCTTTTTATACAGAAGGCTTTCATATGAACGAAGTGGAGGAGCCAAGAATCTCCCAAGCCTTGAAAGAAACACTTGGGGTACTAGGTTTAGAGGACTTTTCGGTAATGGACCACAGCAAGGAGCAGGAAGTCTATCTCATGTGCTTATTTGCTGCGGAAGAAATGATGGATCCATATAAAGAAAGATTCCCACACTTAACATTCAGAAGATGGCACCCTTTCATTTTGAACGTCCTACAAGAAGATGTGTCCAAATCTGTCGCCATTATGAAAATATTAAACTACTTCGGTATCGAAAAGTCCGATGCGGTCGCATTTGGGGACGGGGAGAATGACATCGACATGCTAGAGCTTGTTGGCTATGGTATCGCCATGGGCAACGGCAGCAACAGGTTGAAATCCGTTGCTGACTTTGTCACGAAAAAATCCAGTGAAGATGGAATTGAGTATGCATTGAAAAAACTACAAATCATTTAGGGGGACAAAACCATGTTCATACATAAAATTGACGAGGAACTATCTTTGAAACTAGCAGAGGAAAAAGATGCGGAGCGACTGTTTGAGCTGACCGACAATTCAAGGGATTATCTGCGTGAGTGGTTGCCTTGGCTTGACTTCACTAAGAAGGTGGAGGACTCTAGAAATTTCATAAAAGGAACCAGACAAAGTTACGCGGAAAATCAAGCGATGACAACGATGATTCTTTACAAGGGTGAAATAGTAGGAGCGGCAAGCTACAACACACTCGACTGGACAAACAAAGTGGCATACATCGGGTACTGGCTGGATAAGGATTATCAAGGAAATGGCATCATGACGAGGGTGGCGGAAGCACTGACGGACTATGCCATCATCGAGCTTGGAATGAACCGCGTCGATATTCGTGCCGCGGTGGAGAATGTAAAAAGCAGGTCGATTCCAGAAAGACTCGGATTTACGTTGGAAGGGAAGATTCGCCAAGCGGAATGGCTGTATGACCATCATGTAGATCATGCGGTGTACGGAATGCTTGCGGAAGATTGGAAAAAACGAAAAGCTGGAGGAATGTAAGCTGAAACGAAAATATATATGGTGGGGGTCAGGGGGAATCGTCCTGGCCTTGCTTGTGTCATTAGTCTTTTGGGGTTCTCCTTGGGGGATATGGACGAACAAGCAGGCATTTGAAGTCTATTTGGAAGAAAAGTATGGAAAGGATTTTGTGATTGAGGATATCTCGTTTGATTTTTTCAATACGAGAAAATATAACGCTTATGCCTATGTAAAAGACGAACCAAATCTTTTGTTTTATGTGGGGCAGAATAGGTATACAGGTCAGACGGAAGATGGGTATGCATCTGAGGTTTGGAGCTTTAAAGCAAAAGAAGAAGTTGGTCCAATTGTTGAAAAATATTATCCAGACCACTTTAACTATGGTGTTAGTTTGATCTTACCTGAAACTGAACCAAAAGAGGTTATTAGAGCCGATTATAAAAAGCACGCAACAGTTGAAGTAGGTGTCTCACTTGATAATATTCAAGTGAACAGCGCTAACAGTGAGACGGAAATAGAGAGGGCGTTTCTCCTTTTACAAGCCTTAAAAGAAAAAGGAGTTCCCCTTCATCATTTTGGCATTAGCTATGAGAATCGGACGCTCCAACTGCAGGAGGAGGAGATTTCAAGGATTCAAAGTGCCGAGGATCTCGGAGAGTATTTAGTGTTATATCGAAAATAAAGCTTTCGAAGAATCTATGGTGAGGAGCGGTTTGCATGAGTGAGTTATTCAAAAGAATTGATACGGTATTCCTTGAGGTAACTGATATGGAGAAATCGATTGGATGGTACACAGATGTACTTGGTTTTTCGGTCAGGTGGCATGATGTGGAGAATGGGTATGCAGCAATTGAGATGGGGGAGACACCACTGACGCTTGTGCGGGCGGAAAAAGTGACGCCGGGATCTCATTGTCTATTGAACTTTTATTCTTCAGATATATATGATGCGCATCAGAAACTGCGGGAGCGCGGAGTTCCGGTAGACGACGTCGTGGATTACGGAACGGTTTTGTCATTCGAGTTTAAGGATCCGGACGGCCATATTCTTGGGGTTTGTTATTTTGAGGAGGAGCCTGTACCGGCAAAGGATTCTTAAGGTGGAAGCTTACAATGGATATATCATTTTTGCAATGGATATATTGCTCCTTACAATGGATATATCATTTATATAATTGATATATTACTTTTACAATGGATAAAACGAATTTACAATGGATATCCTCATTTTCACGTTTCAATTGGGTGGTGCCAATCCGAAAAATAGACTCAGTCACTTAAAAACCAAGCTAATTACCTAAAACCACTTTTAAAAAGACCTTATTGCACAAAATCAAGAAGCCTCTCCACATCCGCGAAAGGCTTCTTGCTCATTTTACTCTCTTAATCAAAAACCCAACTCGCTCCTCATAGCCTTCATCAAGCGATGACAGCTTTGGAATCGCAATTCCGTCTTGTAACTGCTTTCCCTTATAAAAGATATAGTAGTCCTTGGTTTCTATTTTCGAATGGTCGTTTAAGTGGAATTTTGCATGACCCGCAAGGAAGAAATCATCCCCCTCCTGATAGTGCACCACCATTTCATCCTCATAAATGGGCTTCCTTAACAAAATGACTCCAGCAACAAAAGTGACGACTTTTATTAAAAGGAACGCAACCACTAACGGAACAAGAAATGCCATAACGGTGGACAGGGCAAATATTCCAGTAGGCACCTCTCCGTACATTTTAAGCAAATCAATTAAAGAATAAATGCTGAAAATAAAAGCCCCTACATAAAAGAGGATTCTCCCGTAGCGCCAAGGTTTAAAGTGATCAACCAGCGCGGATAAAGCGTGTCTTGTGACTTCGTATGTAAATTCTATTTGGCGAATGATGGTATCCTCCTAGTTCTCTGTGATTATTATATTACCACTAGAAAGGGTGAGGGAAACATAAAAAGCATAGCCAATCCCCCAGGATCAGCTATGCTCAACTGCCTTATCCTCAAATTGTCCCCAGTTCGTCACCTTCTCCAACACAATCGAAAGAAGCACGCCCATGATCAAGCCATTCGCAAGGAACGGTTGCAATAACACGGGCAAAGGACCAAACACGGCCGGCGAAGTGTTCATCAAGCAAACTCCCAATAATACAGGCGCGGCCAAACGGAAAATGGTATCCGAGTTGAAAACAGCGCCTCGCAAACTCCCATACGCAGTCCCGAATAGTTGGAGGTACGCCACAAACAGCACTGCATTCCCGACTGTCATCGGCATCGTCACCAAGAACGAGGTCAACGGTGGTACAAGCCCGATAGCGGCAAGCATGATACCACCGATGAAAAACGGCTTTCGGTCCAATATTCGCGTACTCTGTAAAAATCCGATCGTCGACGTGAACGGTGTGTACGGGACAAGGCCGAACAAGGATGCGATGACAGAAAACAAACCGGTAAAAAAGAAGGAGTTTCTGAATTGTCCCGGTTTGGCTGTCTCACCGTAAAGGTCTGCCGCCGCTTGAACGGAGGCGATCGTGTTACTCATATTCAACACCCCGGCGAAAAATGCGACGGCAATAATACCGTATTCAAGGTTCGGTGCACCAAGCGGGAACAGGTCAAAGGCAAAAGCTGCAGCTGGCGCATCCTGACCGCTACCAGGGAACAGCAGCACATAGGCAATCCATCCGACGACAATCCCTATGAGAATCGCGAAGTTCCCGATAACCCTTGGTGCTTTTATTTTTAACACACTTACAAATATGACCAGCATCACAGAAAGGATGCTGACAGGTACGTTCATTACGCCATCCTCTGAAATGCCAAGCATTCCTTGGAAAAATACCATCATCAATTGAAAGGTTAATAGGAAAAGATACACCGTCATGACCATCGGCGTGAAAATCCGTGGCAGTACGGATGTCCAGCCGAAGACTGCAAGCAGCATCGTAAATCCACCCGCAAGCAACAGTCCTGTCGCAACGCCTCCACCAATCTCCGTGAAACTCATACCGAGTGACGAGGCGGTAAGTCCAAGGTTCAACATGACGCCCCATAATAAACCAGAGTGTCCTTCGAGCAACGGGTAACGATGCCCCAACCAGCCCTGAAAGATGCATGCCAGCCCCGTGAACAGCAGGGAGGCGCTCAGCATCATCCGGCTTACTTCCGGTGACACATCAAAAGCGGCCCCGACCGATAACGGAACCACGACTGTATTGGCGAAAATGAAAAAGAGCCATTGTATGGAAGAAAACATCGTAAACGATGAGAATAATTTATTCATAGAAGTTCCTTTCTTAGTTGCATTTGTAGTTCAACGTGCGCATAAAAATGTTGATTTACATGGACCCTGGTTCCTTCAGATGTCGATTTTGCATCAATAAGTAAAGCAATCATCACTATTAAGTTAAGTATAATAAGAATTAGAATCGCTCTCATTCTATTCTCCTGCCTCTCTCCAAATATATGGTATCATATGTAAAACCATATGGATGATATTTGTTTTGTTGTGGAATCATATGAAAAAAATATAGGAGATGAAATCTGGATGGATATCCGGCAATTGCGCTATTTTACTGTCATTGCGGAAGAGAAAAATATTTCACAGGCTGCACGGAAATTACATATGTCCCAGCCTCCATTAAGCCAACAATTAAAGTTGATGGAAGAAGAATTGGGAGTAAGTCTTGTACATCGCGAAGGAAAAAAGCTTAGGCTGACTGAAGCGGGAGAAAGGCTTTATCACCATGCGGTACAGGTCACCAAACTGATGGAAGAAGGAATGGAGGAAGTGAAGGAAGTAGGTGAGGGATTAAAGGGCTCTTTGAAAATTGGGGTGAACACGCTGTCTGAAATTTCGCTTAGCAGATTGTTATTTGCATTCAAAGAAAAGTATCCTTTGGTAACCTATGAAATTCATCAAAATGAATCAGGTCATTTGTTTCAACATTTACGTGAACGTGCAATAGACTTGGCAGTGATTCGTTTTCCCGTACAATCAGATGAATTTGCCCACTTTATGCTAAAGAGGGAACCATTCTATTTTGTCAGTAGGGAAGCTTGGCACGAATCATTGACTTTAGATAAGATTGCTGGACAATCACTGGTTCTTCCAAGCACAAAAGGACAAGGCCTTTTCGATTATATTCTGCAGGCTTTTGCACAAAGAGGAATTGAACCAAACATTGTGTGTGCGAGTTCGGACTTAACGTTGCTATCGAGTCTTGTCCAGCAAGGCTTTGGAACAACCTTGGTTCCAGAGAGTGCCATGCATATATTTTCTGGAGCAAAAGTCCATTCGTATTTGGTGGAGGATGAGGATCTGACGTCTCAATACGGGGTTGCCTGGATGAAAAAATACTATTTATCAAAGGTTGCAACCAGATTTCTCGAGATGTATAAGGAAATCACTCGAAACCCTCTGGGAAGTTGATGTATAATAGAACAAGTTATATCTTTTAATTTCTGAAAGAGAGTGAATATATATGGGTCGTAAATGGAACAACATTAAGGAAAAAAAGGCGGCAAAGGATCAGAATACAAGTAGAGTCTATTCTAAATTTGCTCTTGAAATTTATGTAGCAGCAAAGCAAGGCGAGCCAGATCCAGAATCCAACATGGCGTTGAAATTCGTGCTAGAGCGTGCGAAAACGTACAACGTACCACGTAACATCATCGACCGCGCAATCGATAAAGCAAAAGGCGGCGGAGAAGAGAGCTATAACGAGCTTCGTTACGAAGGGTTTGGACCAAACGGATCAATGGTAATTGTAGACACACTAACAAACAACGTAAACCGTACAGCATCCGAAGTGCGTGCAGCATTCGGAAAAAATGGCGGTAACATGGGCGTAAGTGGATCAGTTGCTTACATGTTCGACGCAACGGCTGTATTTGCATTCGAAGGAAAAACTTCCGACGAAGTGCTTGAAGTGTTGATGGAAGCGGATCTAGACGTACGTGACATCATGGAAGAAGAGGAAACGGTAATCGTGTACGCAGAGCCGGATCAATTCCATGCCGTGCAAACAGCGTTAAAAGGCGCAGGCGTAGAAGAATTCACCGTAGCAGAGTTGACAATGTTAGCGCAAAACGAAGTAGAACTTCCAGGAGATGCGCAAGAGCAGTTTGAAAAGCTGATCGATGCGTTGGAAGACTGCGACGACGTGCAACGTGTGTATCATAATGTGGACTTGGGAGAATAAGTTAATTTTGGGAGCAGGCTTCTATCTTTAGGGATGGAGGCCTGTTTTTTGTTTGTGATATAGTAATCTCAAAAGTTAATTTTGATTTTTTGTGTGAAACCGTTGGGAGGCAAGAGGCTAGTTTTTTCTTGAACAAACGATTGTTTAAAAATTGCTATGCTACTATAAGAGGTTGTTGCTCTGGCTGGGCGATTGGTTTTTTGTGAAATTGTGCAGCGCTGAATCCTTTGGTGGGAATTAGTCGAAAAACGAGGGGAATTAGTCAAAAAAGCGGTCCAATTAGTCAAAAAACCTATTCAATTTATCGAAAAAACACTTCAATTTATCGAGAATCCATATATTCCCACGAAAAAATCTTAATCAAACAATAAAATGAAACTAAAACTCTACTAAAAACGTAAATTACTTAATTACCTAACTCAAAGGAGCCTTTACGTATGACAACTTCTACTCAAACCACCATCCAAGGAACCAAAATCCAACTAAAACAGCTCACCATCCAAGATTTGCCGCTACTCTATCACCTAATGTACGGCGACCCAAATCCAGAATACAAAAAATGGGACGCACCATACTTCCCACTTGAAATGATCGACGAGGAAACCTACCTATCGAAGATGACGAAACAACTAAACGAAGGTCTGGACTCCATTTACCTTATCCAAACAACTAACGAAGAACCCCAAACCATTGGCAGCGTCATCTACTACTGGGAGCACGAACCTTCCAATTGGCTTGAAATGGGCATCATCATCTACCTGCCGGAATTCTGGAACGGCGGCTTTGGAACTGAGGCCATCCAACTATGGACCGACCACCTTTTCCAAACAAAACCGCAAATTCCGAGAGTAGGTTACACAACCTGGTCCGGCAACCATCGCATGGTAAAAGTCGGTGCCAAACTGAATTTTACCCAAGAAGCCCGCATCCGAAATGTTCGAACCTACCAGGGCAAGTTGTACGATTCCATCCGGATGGGCATGTTGCGCGAGGAATGGGAGCAAATGGAATCCACCCAAAAAGGAGGAAACTAAAAACCATGCAAACATACACTGAACTCACCAAAGCGAATGAACGAGACCTTGTCCATTTGCTGACAACAGAAACCTGGCCATACCATGGAACCGAAAACCCGACAGAGGAAGCCATACAAGCTTCCATCCAACAAGGCAACTACACAAACGCTGACACAAAGACTTTCCTTATCCAAGACAAAAACAATACCGTCATCGGTATGTTCAGACTTTTCGACATTGAAGATCCGACTTGCCTGTTCGACATCAGACTCAAACAACAAGCAAGAGGTCAAAACCGCGGCGCCCATGCTGTAAAATGGCTCACTGAATTTGCATTCACCACCTACCCGCACCTAATCAGAATCGAAGGTCATACCCGCCACGACAACCTGGCGATGCGCAAAACCTTCCACAACAGCGGGTACGTCAAAGAAGCCTACCACCGAAGTGCCTGGCCACAAAACGATAAGCTTTTTGATTCCGTCGGCTATGCCATCACACGCAAGGATTGGGAGCAAAACATAACAACGCCAATCGAGGACCACGTCCCGTTCTAACAATTTTTTGGACAGAGAATTAAATCAGAGTGTGATAAAATCTCGATTGCTCGTTCCAAATCAGAAGTATCGAGGAACACATTAGTGTTCTCACCTATATACATACTTTCCACCTGCAATTCACACCAGAGCGCACCAAAAAGGTCGTTAAGCTGTCCGGACTGTCCAGCCGGCAGCTTTACCACCTGAATAACCTGTCTTTCTTTAAAAGGAATGCCGTACCCGCGCAAAACTCTACGAACTCCCTGTAGATCTCTTGTTGTTTCGCCATTGCTATTGCCAAGTACTATTTTTACAAGATGTGTATCCTCATCCAGTTTCGTATGAAAGTAGGCATTTACATTAATCTCTTGCTCTGCCAAACCATCCAAAATACAACTTAATGCCCAATCGTCCACCTGGAAAGAAAACTGCGTCCGAATCAAATAATCAAAAGACTCCACTACTTCCGGCATTTCACGCATCGCAGACAACTCCCTCAACCTGAGTTTTACCTTATAATATGCAGCACACGAGGAAAAGGCATTACTTCAATCTAAACAACGAGGCGGGTTCTCTTCCGACAACAACCGAATGGCGTATCCAATATTGGAAACATCCAAATAAATATTATTATCCTCCCCAAGATAAATTGCGCGAACCTGCATCTTGCACCACAGCGTTCCAAATATGGCATTGACTTGACCGGGAACACCAGAAATACTATCAAGCAGTTGAATGACCTGATTCTCCCTGTAACGAACACCAACTTGCTTCATCACCTTTCGAACCGCCCTAAAGTCGCGCTCGCTCTCTGCAATCGAGGTACCTACAACCATGCGGACAAAATTGAACTTCTTGCCGGCAAGCGTCTGGAAATAGCCATTGATATTCACGCTTTCCTCAGCTAGTCCATTTAAGATACGGCTCAGATCCCGGTCACTCACAGAAAAAGTAAACTGTGCTCTGATATTGAAATCCAGACATGCATTTCCCATCCCATTTCACTCCCATAAAAAGTCTTTCCTATAGGATATGAGACTTGGCTTGGCATGCTTGGACTTCTCCCTAAGTAGTTTTTCTGTCTTTCCACCATTTAAAAAGAGAGAAAAGTAGAATCACGGCAAGCGTACATAAAATGACTATGAATTTGTTCGGCTGGGACTCGGAGGAAGTAATAGCGGTGGATGCTGCCTCCCCGTTAACAACCTGTGGAAACCAGAGTATTAAAAATATACTTATAATTAGAAACCGGTATTTAACCAGCAATCCCATTTTAACCATCGCCCCTTTTAGTTAATATCGTGAACAATGACCTAGTATTTAGTTTATTAGAAAATATTCTGATAAATTCATAGATTAAAGCGAAATTGATGTAAATAAGTAGATTAAAAAGATAGAAAATAGGGAAAGGGGAATAAGATGGACTTTATTATTACATAATTATTTTATAGAGATAGGATGCATAATCCAGAGAAGGGAAACGTGTAATGCAAAACACTTCTTATAGCACACAAAAAATGATCTACAAAAATTTTGATGAAGCAGCAGATAATATCCTGAAAATGATGAGCAGGCTACTCGACATCAATACTCTCTTCATTGCCAAAAACGACCGATGCACGAACAAAATCATGAAAGTTCTCAATAAAAAGGATATTTTGCTAGAAGAAGGTGGCACCCTTCCATTTGAGCAGACATTCTGCAAGTTATCTGTGGACCACGGGAGTAAGCCTCTAATCATTCCGGACATTACGCAAAGTGACCTGACAAAGGACATGATGGTGACCAAAAGTCTGGGCGGCGGTTGCTTTATAGGAATCCCTATTTACTATGAGGATGGGGGAAACTATGGAACACTATGTGGATTGGATACTAGGCCGCATAATTTGGGAGAAGAGCTTATCGAAGTTTTTGAAACAATGGGGTCGTTGCTTACATATGTTCTAGAACTAGATGAGGCATATCAACAAATTCGGAGCCTGTCCGTTCCATTCATACCGATCACACAAGGTGTTGCCGCCCTTACGATAACAGGTAATGTCAATGAACAACGAGCAGACAACATCATTACCCTTGCCTTAGAAAAAAGTCAGGACCTAGCCTTGGACTATTTAATTATCGACCTTTCTGGTATAGGGAAAATAAATGAATTAGTCAGTTACTCTTTACTTAAGATAGTTAACCTCCTCCATATAATAGGAGTAAAACCAATCTTAACCGGAATCACCCCGGATGTTGCCATAAAAGCAATCGGTATTGGATTTGAGACAGGTGATATCCTTGTTCAGTCCAACCTGGAACATGCTTTAAAGAAAATTGGGTTTAGTTTGTTAAAGGATAGCACCTACCTGAAAAAGCAACCAAGGTGATGGTTGCTTTAAGCTTGTTGAAATGTGTAGGGATTTATTGATATATTGTGAAATTTCTCGATATCTATCTTGTTTTTCTTGATAAATTACGAAATTTCTTGATATCCACCCTGAATTTCTTGATATATCGCAAAATTTCTTGATATCCGCCACTTCCGTCACCACCTACAGCAAAAAAAAGCCTACTGCACTGCAGCATGCAATTTTAGAAGTCCAAATCCTGAAAGCAACCAAGATGATGGTTGCTTTTTCCGCTTTAGGTAACATTTAAATTTAATAAGTTCATCCCAAAAACTAGGATGACAGAAACAAGTAATATAACCATGTCACTAACGGTTAAAATCGCTTCTTTTGGATTATCAGTATATCTCCATTCAAAGAAAGCCCGCACCAAATAGTCCGAAATAATTATTAATACAAGAACCAATGAGATACTTAAAATAGAAATACGCTCATAAGAAATCAGGAAAATAAGAATAAAGTTTACAATCACAGTAACGATCCTTATTCCCCAATCAATTTTGGCGTGCCATTTATTAATATGATTGTAAGAAAAGAGCTTCTTTTTAGTCTTTTTGATGTTAAATAGTTTCCGTAAAAACCACTTTGCTAGATACATGATGGAAAAAACGATAATAAACATAAACAACATATTTAACCAAAACATATGTACCCTCCATTAAAGAAAACTCTCACTCAATAAGTGTATTCCAATAATTTCTAGATTTCCATATTTTAATATGATATTTTTTGAGTGGGAGGAGAAAAAATGAACTTATTTAATGTCATCAAAAATAAACAGGAGTATTGGCTTGTTGATCAAATCAAAAAGGAAGAAGGTTCAACTGAATCATACATACACGAATTGGCAGCTATCCTAGAGAATTGGGAGCGTTTAGAGATTGGATATTTGTCCCTGCTAATGGATGAACAATTTGAAAGCTGGTTGCTTGAGAGGAAGTTCAGTAAGATTTCAAGTATCGTTGAATACACAAGAGATTTAAAGGAATTGCAGAGTACGGAAAATCAAATAGTTCCGCACTCTCTTGCAGAAGGGTTAATGGATGATCAAAAATATGCAGAGCTTTATGAGCTTTGCCGGTCGGTCTCTGCTAACAAAAATACGAAACAACCAATATCCCAGGTGATGAGTTCACTAGAAAATGAACTAGGACAGGAATGGCGCAAGCATTGCTATTATTTTTTGAAAGACGGAGCCTTTGCAGGAATCAGCATCCCTCATATTGAAATGGGCACGAAAGATGAAGGGAGATTATTTTATTTCGGAGTAGTGCCAGCCCTAAGAGGTCAAGGAATTGGAGCGAATATTCACCTAATAAGTATGCATTTACTCAAGCATTTCCATGCAACCTACTATGTCGGCAGCACGGATGTGAACAATGCCAATATGATAAAGATTTTTGAGAAAAATGGTTGTGAGCTTCGTGATAAGAAAGGGATTTATAAGATAGTCAGGTAAGCATTTTGAAGGAGAGAATATGACATGTGGAAATCTATGCCGTTTGAACGTCCCACTGATTATTATGATAATAAAGCACTTGGAATTGATGAAAAAATTTGTGAACTATTAAAAACTAGGCGGGAGGTTACAAATGGTAATCCGGGCTTCCCTCCACTTGATTACATATCCCAATGGGCACAAGAGTATGGACATTATGAATCTCAATTGCATGCTCTTTTTAATTTGATAATGAGAGATGATTATTATCGTCCAGTTTTAGAACCAACAGGTTTTAGAAAAATTGTTCAGATTTTCAAATCTACTATTGTTGATGAAAAAATGTACTACATAGCGTATCTTCGTCAATATGAGAACGCTACAGTGGTTTATTTAAATATTGATTGGGAAGAAAACTCTCCGAAAGAGCATGACCCCGGTTTATATGAGCTTGCAATAGAAGGAAGCAAAGAATACCATGCCAGAATGCAAGGGGGAAGTGGGTCATCTGGTCAATATTCTTTCAATTTCATCGTGGACCCACCATTACCGGATGATCCTCAGGGTATCAAGATGATCTTCAAGAAAGTGAAATTACCACA
Organism: Sutcliffiella horikoshii; assembly: GCF_020524325.1. Classification (GTDB taxonomy): domain Bacteria; phylum Bacillota; class Bacilli; order Bacillales; family Bacillaceae_I; genus Sutcliffiella_A; species Sutcliffiella_A horikoshii_D. The sequence goes on along the minus strand of NZ_JAIVKY010000009.1, from coordinate 265,473 downwards.
TGAAAAAAATTCGACAGATGTAGAATTAGTTTTTAAACTGTAAGCCCACTTAATGCCTTTGCCTCGAATAAAGGGAAATATCACACTAAAAAAAGGAGTGTAGTTATGAAACTATTGCTAACATCTGGAGGAGTCAATAACAAAAGTATTCACGACGCGTTGGTTGACATGCTGGACAAGCCGATTGCCGAATCCAACGCGCTGTGTATTCCTACTGCGATGTATGGACATCCCTGGGTCGGACCTGGCGAAAAAGCTTGGGATTTCATTAGAGGTAGTTCTGATAATCCCATGGTCAGTCTGGGGTGGAAGTCCATCGGCATACTTGAGCTCACAGCTCTGCCAAGTATAGATGAAGCCCGCTGGGTGCCACTTGTCCGAGAGACGGACGTCCTGCTGGTATCGGGAGGAGATGCTCTCTATCTGTATCACTGGATGAAGCAATCCGGGCTGGCAGACCTCTTGCCGGGGCTCAAGGCAGTTTATGTGGGAATGAGCGCAGGGAGCATGGTGATGGCTCCGAATATTGGGGAATTCTTCGTTGGCTGGACTCCACCAAACGGTGAAGATAAAACGCTGGGGCTCGTTGATTTTGCCATGTTCCCGCATCTGGACCACGAGATGTTGCCGGGTAACACTATGGCTGCCGCAGAGAAATGGGCCGCAGGAATGCAAGGGCCAGCATATGCCATTGATGACATGACCGCTATCAAAGTAATAGACGGGTAGGTAGAAGTTGTTTCCGAAGGACATTGGAAGCAGTTTTAGCCCTAAAACAAATAGATAATCCTACAAAATGGTGCACAAAATATCGGATGACGAGAATAAACTCCTGTTATTCTATTGATGAAAGGAGGGCATACAAATGGATTTGCTTAAGGACATGAATACTGCCATGAAGTATATCGAGGAAAACCTTACTAATGAAATAGATTTTAAGATGGTGGCAAGGATAGCTCATTGTTCTGAATATCATTTCAAAAGAATGTTTTCTTTCCTTGCAGGAATTACGTTATCAGAATATATACGCCGCAGACGACTTAGTTTGGCGGCATTGGAGCTTCATGATAGTAAGATAAAAGTTATCGATGTTGCGATAAAGTATGGATACAATTCGCCGGATTCTTTTACTAGAGCTTTTTTTAATTTACACGGCATTACACCATCAGAGGCCAGAGAAAATGGTCACCAACTAAAAGCTTATCCAAGTATGACCTTTCAATTATCAATAAGAGGAGGTAATGAAATGAATTTCCGAATAGAACAAAAAGAAGCATTTAACATCGTTGGAATCATGAAGCGGGTTCCCATCATTTTTCAAGGGGAAAATCCGGAAATAACAGAGATGTGGAAATCCCTGGATGCAGATAAGATAGCTCATTTACAAAAACTCTCCAATGTTGAACCCATGGGCATGATTCAAGCATCTACTAACTTCTCGGAAGGACGGATGGAAGAGAAAGGTGAGTTGGATCAGTATATTGGAGTCGCAACAACGCAAGAGAATCCCGAAAACTTTTCAAAACTTCAAGTCCCTGCTTTGACTTGGGCCATATTTGAATCAGCAGGACCATTTCCTCAAACCCTCCAGGAAACTTGGGGAAGAATTTATTCTGAGTGGTTCCCATCTTCGAACTACCAAGTAGCAGAAGGGCCTGAAATGTTGTCGATTAAAAATAAAGATATATCAGCACCATCAGTGAAATGTGAAATATGGATTCCGGTTCTAAAGAAGTGAATAAATGACGTAAAGCGCAGGGGATAATCTCCTGCGTTTTCCTATGGATTTCTACCTTCAAGCAAATTAGAGGTAAAGAAAACTTTAATTTGTTATGGTTATTTTGAACAGATCATAAGGAGGTAAGATAAGGATGTCTACATTGCTCGAAGAAATTAAAGCATATAAAGAGGTATTTAAACAAAAGGCTCCCGAGGAAAAACAACGCTTGATGGCGCAAGCAACAAAAGAACTAGAGGAGTCTGGAGTTGCACAAGGGCTAAAAGAGGGAGAGAGAGTACCTGATTTTACCCTTCCTGACGCGACTGGCAAAATGGTGTCCATTAAGGAAGAGCTTGAAAAAGGTCCGGTAATCCTGACATTCTATCGCGGCGGATGGTGCCCTTACTGCAATCTTGAATTAAAAGCCTATCAGCGAGAATTAAACTCTATCAAAGATGCTGGCGCAACATTAATCGCCATCAGTCCTCAAACACCTGATGCTACCTTGTCAACAAAGGAAAAAAATGAACTGGAATTTCTGGTTCTAAGTGACGAAGGTAACCAAGTTGCAGAACAATTCAATTTAGTATTTAAAATGCCGGATTATTTAGTAGAGATATATAAAGGTTCAGGGCTAATGGTTCCGGACCATAATGGTAATGATGATTGGGAACTACCAAAACCAGCTACATTTGTGATTGACCAGTCAGGTAACATTGTTTTTGCAGATGTCGATTCTGACTATACAAAACGTGTAGAGCCAGGTAAAGTTATTGATATCTTAAAGAATGTCTAAAAAATTCATACGCAAAAATGGCTTGAGTGACTATACTCAGGCCATTTTTTTATGAAATATTATGGACCGAGAAGCCTTTTACTTGTGAATACAAATAGCGCATGAAGAAAGCCTCTAAATAAAAATGTTCTAGCACCGATATAAAAGTCGTGGAATCAAACTCGATAAGGGCAAACCTTTAGTAATATAGGGACGCAAAGCTATAGGGACTCAAGGAGTCAGCCAGCTGCCGAGAATGAATAATCTGTCATTCTTTTTTCTATCGTCTGATTCTAAAAAAATTTAGGAGGAACATTCATGAAAAGAAGAGTGATTATTCCAGTTTTATTTTCAAGTTTACTAGCATTCGGAACTACTGCTTCAGCAGCAACGGAGGATGTGGATGGAGGTATTACCCCAGATCACGTCATGTATTCGGTAGATCAAATGCTGGAGGAGTTGCAGCTGTTCATTACAGTGAAAGATACAAAGGAATTAGAGCTACTGTTGAACTTTGCCAAAGAACGTTTGGCAGAGGCAAAAGAAATGAATGCAGAAGAGAAAGAAGAGTTCATTAACGAAACAGTGAAGGACTACATAGACAAACTTGAGTTAGCGGAAGAAAAGCTATCTGAACTGTACTTGAATGAAGAGATGGAAGAGGAAGAGTTGAATGAGCTTCACGATGAAATGGAAGAAGCTACAGAAGTTGATGAGGAATTAGAAGATAAATTAGAAGACGAAACAAAAGAAGAATTAGAACAAAGAACAGTAATCATTAAACAGTTGCCGGCTATTGTAAAAGGCCTATCTGAAGAGAAAGTTGCAGAACTACGGGAACAGGGACTAGGCTTTGGTCAGATTGCACAGGTGTTTATCCTTGCTGAAAAATCAGGGAAAACAGTTGAGGAAGTGGCGGATTTATTTGCTGAGGAAGATAAAGGATTTGGAGAAATAGCAAAAGAATTGGGCTTTAACCCTTCAGAAATAAAGAAAAAAGAGAAAGAGCCCAAAGTAGATAGCGAAGAGAACGAAGAGGACGAAGGAACAGAAAATGAAGAAACAGAAGAGGACCAAAATGAAAAAACAACTGCTACTAGTGTGAAAGAAAATAATAAAACTATAGACAAAAAAAAAGAAAAAGAAGAGAATCGCAAGCGTGAGAAAGCGGAAGAAAAAGAAGAACGCAAGCGTGAGAAAGTAGAAGAGGAAGAAGAACGCAAGCGTGAGAAAGCGGAAGAGGAAGAAGAACGCAAGCGTGAGAAAGCGGAAGAGGAAGAAGAGCGCAAGCGTGAGAAAGCGGAAGAGGAAGAAGAACGCAAGCGTGAGAAAGCGGAAGAGGAAGAAGAACGCAAGCGTGAGAAAGCGGAAGAGGAAGAAGAGCGCAAGCGTGAGAAAGCGGAAGAGGAAGAAGAGCGCAAGCGTGAGGAAGCGGAAGAGGAAGAAGAGCGCAAGCGTGAGGAAGCGGAAAAGAAAGATAAGCGCAAGCGTGAGAAATCTAACACAGACGACGAAGATGAAGACGAAGATGAAGACGAAGATGATGACGAAGAAGATAACGAAGATGAAGACGACGATGGCGATGAAGACTAAAGACTAAAGACAAAGCTACAGAAGAATAGATAAAGGTAATCGATATACTTCAAATCTATTTTGTAGAGGCATTGATAGATATCAATGCCTCTTGTCTTTGTTTTAAGAATATTAACAGATAAATAATAGTAACTTAACAAAAATAGAGCGAACTTACTTTATACTAGTATAGTAATTATTTTATTTTTAAAAAAGGAGTTGGAAGAATGAAAAGGTCTGTAAATCTATCATTGGTTTTTGCACTCATATTCTCGTTTTTTGTTCCAATTTTTGAAAAGGAAGAAAACGTGTATGCTACCGCTACTAATAGTGTAGTGTTGAACGAAATTGCTTGGATGGGAACAACACATAATTACACCGATGAATGGCTGGAGCTACATAACACCACAAATGAGCCGATTGACTTAACGGGGTGGTCACTTAACGCTCAAGATGGATCTCCATCTATTAACTTAGAAGGTCAAATCCCGGCCAACGGATTTTATTTGCTAGAAAAGACAGATGATAATTCAGTAGCAGGCATAGCAGCAGATTTGATTTACAGCGGTTCACTTGGAAATAGTGCTGAAATTCTGGAGTTGCGCGATGCTAATGGTGTTCTAGTAGATTCTGTCGATGCTTGGTATGGAGGGGATAACACTTCTAAGGCGACGATGGAAAGGGTCGACACGAATGGGCTAGGAACGGTTGCTGAGAGTTGGAAAACAGCTACAGATGTGTATGATGGTGGATACGGTACCCCTGCCAACAGTTCAACTTCTGGAAGTGGCGGATCTACCGGTGGCACAACAGGAAGTAATTTTTGCGGCGATACTACGGAACAATTAAACAATGTATCTAGTGAACTATTTGCGATTAATGTTTACTTCAATAAATGTGCATTGACTGATTATGCTACAACAGGAAATTCAGCTAACTATAACGTAAACCTTGAAGATCGTTTGATTGAAAGATTAAATCAAGCGACAACCAGTATTGATTTTGCTACGTATGAAATTAACCTACCGCGTGTGGTCGATACGTTAATAAATAAGGCCGCACAAGGGATAGATGTACGTGTCATTGCAGATGCAAAGGATGCTACAGACCCTCATTATGCGGATCGTTTTAACACGATGAGATTATATGTAGAGGAAATGGTTAGAGGAGAAGATGGACTCGTTGGAACAAATGACGACATTCACGTTTTTTCTGATTCTGCCATGTTAGCAGTAGAAGATGCAACATTAAGAGAGAAACACGGATTACCGCCTGTACCAAATGACTTTTCCTATGGAACCTATACTATTGGAAGCACAAATCAAACTGGCTATTTATTTGTTGACGCTGAACAAAAGACAGATGGGACTTATTATTCTCCCGGAGTCCAAATGCACAATAAATTTGCAGTGGTAGATGATACGTGGGTATTTACAGGCAGTTGGAATTTCACTGTCACTGGTTTATATGGTTCAGAAGAGAACATGGCGAACGGTGTGTTAGGTGGAAATCAGCAACATGTGGTAGAACTTCATGCACCTGAAATTGCCAACGCCTATGAAACAGAGTTTAACGAAATGTGGGGTAGTGGTTCGTTGACTCCGGATCCTATGGTTTCTAATTTTGGAACAGGAAAAACAGACAATACGCAACATTTTTTTGATATAGGTGGGAAAACGGTAGAAGTTTATTTCTCTACTGGAGATGATGCGTTAGGCCGTATGAGAGAGTTAGTCAAGAATGAAGCAGACATAAACAGCTATTTCACTATTTTCGCTTGGAGTGACCAAGGTCTTGTAGACGAACTGAAAAATAAATATGAGGGGTCATACAACGACCTAGAAGGTACACTAACTGGATTTGATGTTAAAGGTTTATTCGACTCTAGCTTCTGGAATCAATGGTGGAGTGCTAGTGTGGATATGACAGGCCGTACTGCTAGTCAAACCAGTGTAGACAATCCGAACACTCGGTGGGCCAATCCAGCACCAGTTTACCAAGCTAACGAAGACCGGAAACTTCACAGCAAAACGATGTTGATTGATGCGGATACAACAAGTGATCCAACGGTAGTGGTAGGTTCCACCAATTGGAGCAACAACGGAAATGATGTCAATGATGAAAACATGCTGATCATTCATGATACAGAAATAGTTAATCAATTCGTTCAGGAATTTAATGCACGATACCTGAATGCAGGTGGAAGTATAGACTAGAATAATTTTTTACTGAAGCACGACCATGGAACGATGGTTGTGCTTTTTAGATTTATGGAAGTTTTTTACTTGAAAGTGTGAAACTTATTAACTGTAACTCCGTATAAATACTTAAAGATGCCCAGCAAAATATAGGAGGTTTTATGATGCGTAAATTCTTAAAATATTTTTTCTGGACTGTAGCAATAGTTCTTATATTCTTTATCGGTTCAAGGTATGAGCTACAATTAATTGAAAAAGGTCAAATGACCTATAATTTATGGCCTGCGGCAATATTTGCGACTGCTTTCCCAGTCATAATTGGAATACTCCTTCGTTTGCCAAAATTAATAACAGAAATTAAGCGGGACAAAGCATGGTCCGTGAATTGGATAAAGTTATTGGCAGTTGGACTCCCTACCCTTTATCTAGCTTTGGTCCCACTACTTTCTTTCACTTTTCTAGGTAAGTATCTTCCGTTTGCGATTGACATTATACATTTAGATAGCTCCAACATCGCTGGATTGATATTTGGATATGTGCTGTTGGATAGTTTGAAAGAGGATTAATTAGCTTTATATATTTATGAAGACCTTTCTGGATGGAAAAAACGTCTGGCCAGGTCTTCATGGGTGTTATGAAGACTTCTCTGGAAGGAAAAACGGGGTGGTCAGGTCTTCATGGGTGCTATGAAGACTTCTCTAGAAGGGAAAACGGAGTGGTCAGGTCTTCATAGGTGTTATGAAGACTTCTGTGGAAGGAAAAACGGAGTGGTCAGGTCTTCATCCGGATTTTAGAAATTTATGAAGGTGTTTGCAGAATAAAGTCGAAATAATGTATATGCAATTAAAGCAAGTTGGAGGTATATGAAAGTGGTTAAATGGTGGATGAACTCTTCAAAATAATAATTTTGAGGAGGAAAAGGAAATGGAAATTAAATTTAGTAGAGATAAAGCGATCAAGTTAGAACAATTAGAGAGGTTATACAACGATGTAGAATGGTATGCTTACACCAAGGATTTAGATGTCCTTAAACAAGCATTCTATAACTCTTTAGAAGTGGTTTCTGCTTGGAATGGTGACGAATTAGTAGCGTTGATTCGGATAGTTGGGGATGGTTTGACCATTATCTATATCCAAGACATTCTGGTGTTGAATGCATATCAAAATCAAGGAATTGCTACTCAACTAATGCAACAGGTTCTAGAGAAATACAAACATGTGCGGCAAAAAGTCTTGTTAACAGATGAAGCCCCTGATGTAAGGCATTTCTATGAGAAAAACGGCTTCGAGTCTTGTGATAAGGGGACGTTAGTGGCGTTTGCGAAGTTTCATTAAATATTTTCAAAACCTAGCGCTATTCTAGAAACAGGAATAGCGCTAGATTTTTTAGGATTTAGGAGAGTGGGTACTTGAATAATCTTTTCGAGCAAATGCAGACCGGTAATATACAACAGCAGAAGGCTTATTCAGCCATTATCGAGTTAAATATTTTAAATGACCTACATATTTATAACCTAGTAGTATGTGGAACACTTCCTATCGGTATTGATGTGAAAGATTCAGATCTAGACATCATTATGGAAGTAAGGGAATTAGATACTTTCGCAAACAAATTGTATACTCTTTACGCTGATAAAGAAAATTTCACTTTAAAAAGAAAAACAATCCGGGGCAAGGAAGTCGTGAAAGCGAATTTTACTTTTCATGATTTCGAGTTTGAATTGTTCGGTCAAGCTCAGCCTATACTCAAACAGTACGCGTACCTGCATATGAAGATTGAATATGAATTGTTGGAAAGAGATCCAGACTTAAGAGAAAAAGTGATTAGCCTTAAAAAGCAGGGGTATAAAACGGAACCGGCTTTTTGTAAACTTCTTAACATTAGCGGTGATCCTTATGAAGGCCTTCTTTTGTTCGGTGTGGAAGAAGGAATAGTACAGCCATAAAGAGCTACCATTCTTAACAGGAAAAGGTGAAAAAATGATAGATAAAATCAAAGCAGTACCGGAGAGAAAGTCATTTTTCATAGGATTAACCTTGGTGCTAGTAACCCCATTACTGTTTCTACTGGCAGATTTATTCCCAATTGCTACTTGGATCATGATTTCTGTAGGAGTATTCATCAACTTTTTTTCTATTTTATTTATTTTGAATGCAGCAGATAAACGGCATTCACGGTTGCGTAAGCAGTAATCAGTAGTAACAAGGAGGGAACTTTTTGGCAGAATACAAGATCATTCTATTTGATTTAGATGGAACGCTTTCCGATCCAAAAGAAGGTATCACAAAATCGGTTCAATATGCATTAGCGAAAATGGGTATTGTGGAATCTGATACCGATAGACTTGAGACTTTTATCGGTCCCCCACTCCAGGTTTCTTTTGCGGAGTATTATGGTTTAGATGAAAAGCAATCTATACGTGCTATCGATTTTTATAGAGATAGGTTTAAGGAGAAGGGGATGTTTGAAAATGTCCTATATCCGGATATTTCCTTGCTTTTAGAGGCGTTAAATGAGTGCTGCTTTATATTAGTGGTGGCAACCTCGAAGCCTACCGTTTTCGCTGAGCAGATAATAAAGTATTTTGAGTTAGAGAAGTATTTTCAACTGATTGTCGGAAGTAACCTCGATGGTACAAGGGCATCCAAAACGGAAATCATCCAATACATACTTGATAAATATTCTGAATTTAATCGCGGTGACTTTGTCATGATTGGAGACCGGAAGCACGATATTATTGGGGCGAAGAATACAGGGATTGACTCAATTGGGGTGACGTATGGGTACGGTTCTCAGGAAGAAATAAGAGATGCGGAACCGACTTGCATCGTTTCTAGTATAGATCAATTAAAAGATATGTTGCTGGGAAGCAGGGTCTATAAATGATTAAGATAGAGATAAGAAGGCCAAGAGCAGAAGATATTAATGAATTACATCATTTTTTTAGAACAGTTATTGAAGATACATTTATCAAAGAAGGCATAGGGAATCAGTTAGAGGGTTTGGAAGCTGAGATTGAGTATAAGAAAGCTTACTTTACGGATGATTTAGCAAGCAATGGAGAGAATCGATTTTTTCTGCTGGCTTTAGAAAGAGAAAAGATCATTGGTACTATTGAACATGGTGAGGCAAGCGACCTTATATGCAAATGTACCGATAACGCATTAAAGCAATTGCATGAGGTGGGGACGGTGTTTGTGCATCCTGATTTCCAAAGGAAGGGAGTAGGGAATTTACTTTTAAAAAATATGTATCGAACACTTCTGAACAAAGGAATTCGCGAGTTTTGCTTAGATAGCGGGTATGCACGTGCGCAGAATATTTGGAAGAAGAAATTTGGTGAGCCTTCTTATTTTCTAGAAAACTACTGGGGGGAAGGCTATCATCATATGATATGGAAAATCAATGTAAGGGAGAGTATAGGGGATGTATGAGGTGGATTTCATTGATTAAGAAAAAGGAGCCAACCGTTAAATACTTGGTTATAATGTCTTCCTTACTTTGCCTGTCTACAATCTTACAAAGTATCGTGGTTGTTTCGACTCCTCATACTTTTGTCAGGATTGTCAATTTGATATCCATCGTCGGAGCGTCTGGCATTGTGGGGGCTTTTATCAGGGAAGTGTTTATTTTAAAGGATAGGTCAAGGGGGAAATGAGAGTGTCGGAAAGACTTTTTAAAATCGATTGTGGAGATATTTATCTCCAAGAGTTTTCTATAGAAGATGCAGACAGTATATACAAAATTTCCAATCAACTTGAAATATCTACCTTTCTACCAGATTGGAAGTCCACTAGAGAACAAAGGATAGATTGGGTTACCAACTATGAAATACCAGCCAATAAGGCATTTCTAGAAGCAGTTAAAAACACAGGTGATATTGAAGGTCGCTTTTTAAAACTAGGAGTTTTTATGAGTGCAACAGATGAATTTATTGGATGGTGCTGTACTGGGATAAAAGAGGAACTTCCTGCTCCAAATAGAGAGATTATGTATGCCATTTCAGCTGAGTACCATGGGAACGGTTACGCAACAAAGGCCTCTTTAGGGTTATTAAACTACTTATTTACAAACACAAATTTAGAGATTCTTAATGCAGTAGCTTTACCACATAACCCATCTTCAAACAAAGTGATTGAGAAATGTGGGTTCACTTTTCAAGGGCATCAAATGATAGATGACGAGTTATATAATCACTATATATTAAGAAAATAAGAGTGGTGATTTTACGTCCTCCAACGTAATTACCACTCTTTTTAACATTTAAATGGACCATATACGCAAAAGAATCGTATACCTTAAAAAGGGGTGGGCGCGGTGGGGAGAAAGTGGAGAAAGTACCTGAACCCGTTAAAAATAAGAAATGCTGCTGTGTGGATGTTGATTGTCGGAGCGTTTTTTAATTTTTTTGGCCAAATTTTTAACATAGAATGGTTGATTTATTCAACAATTATTATTGTAATCATATTCACTATCGTCTCCCTCATTTTCTGGAGATGTCCTAACTGTAAGAAGCGGCTTCCGTTCAGGTATGATAGTGAAATCGAGCTGTCTTACGCGTATGTATGCCCAAGATGTGAGAAGCGATTTTTTGATGACGGGACGATGGAGTAGGCAGCTGGTTTAACAGGCTAAACCGTTAAAACAAACCGTAACTCATGTTATCCTTGTAACAGAGGAGTGATTTTTTTGGAAGAAAAGAAAGAAATAGTATCGGTAAGTGGAATAATTAGTAAGGAGATTTTCAAGAAATTCTTGGGCTATCATATTCAGTCGTTGAACAGGTTGATACTGACTATCTTGTTATTTGCTTTCTTTTTGTATACTTGGTTGATGCTTGATTTGGGTTGGTTTTTCGCCCTGATTACTGCCCTCATCCTGTGTGGTATCATAAAATTAATGCTAACCGTTGTGATCAATTTTCGCTCTGCAAAAGAATATAAAAGCGACAAGCTGATGCAAATTGAAGTTTTTTTGACCATCAGTGAGGATGGTATTGAGCAGAAGCGCCGGAAAGCAGAAGCGTTTTGGGAGTGGGATGATATCCTTTCCATTCATGAACAGAAGGAAATGTTCCTATTTTATGTTTCGAAAAATAAGGCGGTCTTGTTGCCGAAAAGCTTTATGGTCAACCATGAGATGATCAAGCTAAGAAAGATTATACATAATAACGCATTGACTCAGAAAGTGAAATTGTTAGAGGGAACGGTGTAGCCATGACGAGTAATGTTTATATTATTTCAGGTCCGTGTGGTGTTGGGAAATCGACTATTACAAAGGGACTTGCACGTAAATTAGAGAAAGCGGTACTAGTTGAGGGGGACCTCATCAGCGCTATGTTTGTTGGCGAGGAGCAACCTGCTTGGGAAGAGAAGCTCTCCATCGTCTGGAAAAACTTAAGCAGCCTGACTAAGAATTTTTTGGCGAATGGCTATAATGTGGTGATTGATTATGTGGTGGAGGATGAGCTGGAATGGTTTTGCAAGGAACTCCAACAAGCAAGGCTGGATGTAACGCTGCACTATTATGTCCTGTGTGCTGACCCGGAAGTGCTTGTGGAGCGTATCACCAAACGCGGTGACATCAACATGATTCCCCGTTCCTTGGAGCTTCTCCACCAGCTAGAAAATAAAAAAGAAAACGCGCCCTATTTGTATGACACGACCAATAAGGATCCGAACCGCATCATAGAGGAGATTGCGGGCAACATTACGCGTTATAATTCTTGACAGATTCCTTAGAAATTCTTACCATAAAAGAAAGAGATGTACGGAAGGGGAATCGAAAGCCAACCAATGTGGAATAACCTTTAAGGAAATTGAGTAACTGGATAGAATCAGCTGTTCCGACCAAGGGATCAGTCTGTCCGTCCATCATTTCATTAAAGGGATACACATGTTGTGGAGTCGATACCCCACTTGAAACAGGTGCCTTTGGTGCACCTGTTTTTTTATGGGGAAAAACATCTCTTTTATCGGCCATACTTGTTTAAACCCAAAGGTTGGAGGGTTATTTTATGAATAGAATTGCTGTCGTTACAGGGGCGAGCCGTTTAAAAGGAATCGGAGCAGCGGTAGTCCGAGAGTTGGCGAAAGTAGGCCATCCTGTATTTTTTACGTATTGGACGCCTTATGATGAAGAAATGCCATGGGGGTCTGAAGCCAGTGAACCGCAACTTTTAAAAGAAGAGCTGGAGGGATTCGGCGTTTCGGTGGGCATGATGGAGCTTGACCTCACAAGTGTGGAAGCGGCAGATGTGCTGCTTCAAAAAGTGAGGGAGGACCTTGGTGAGCCAAGTATTCTGGTGAACAATGCGGCCTACTCCACCAACGATGATTATAGCACGATAACAGCGGAGGATCTGGATAAGCATTATCTTGTGAACATCCGGGCTACCACTCTATTGAGCAGTAGATTTGCTCAGCAATTCTCCCTTGGAAGCGGTGGGCGGATTGTTAACCTGACATCCGGTCAATTTCGCGGGCCGATGCCAGGTGAGCTTGCGTATGCAACGACGAAAGGCGCCATTGATGCTATGACCATAACGCTGGCCGCAGAGGTTGGAAAGCTTGGAATTACCGTCAATGCAATTAACCCGGGTCCTACTGACACAGGGTGGATGACAGAGGAAATTAAGTCAGATCTTTCTGGCATGTTCCCTTCCAGACGGGTAGGTATGCCAAGTGATGTCGCACGGACTATTAAGTTCCTTGTCAGTGAAGAAGCGGAATGGGTGACCGGACAGATTATTCACTCAGAAGGCGGGTTTAGGAGGTAGAGCTATGGGAGAGCAGAGTGTACGATTAGTGTTGGTTGAGAGTTTGAAACGCTTGGAGTTTTTGCCGTATTTGGTAATGGCGGATGAGAGTGAGAGTGTGGTAAAAGAGTATATTGCAGATGGGCAAATGTTTGCGGTTATTGTTGGGGCTGAATCAGTGGCAGGTGTTGCTTTGTTTGTGGAAGAGTCGGCTGATGTAGTTGAACTGAAAAACATCGGATTGGATCCCCAGTTTCGCGGGCATGGGGTAGGGAAGAAGGTAATTGATCTGGCTTTTGATATTTTTAAGGAACAGGGTTTCCGCAGAATGATTGTCGGCACCGCCAACTCAAGCATCGCGAACCTTGCATTCTATCAGAAAGCGGGGTTTAGGATGGTGGGAATAAGAAAAGATTTTTTCTTGAAGTATCCGGAACCGATTTTTGAGGATGGCATTCAGGCACTGGATATGGTGGTGTTTGAACGTGAGTTGCAGGAGGGGGATAGATGAGTAGATTTTATACGCCCGAAGCGGTGACTGAATAGGTGAAAAGGTCAAATAGAACGCTTCTATAAATCTTAAGCCCCGTTAGCACCTGTTCAAATGTCAAATAGAACATGGCCCTATCCTCTTAGTATATTAAAAAGAGAGTTGTACTTAAGGCGCTCCAGAATAATGAAGCGTTTTTAGTTACCTAATTTAGAGTCTTCTTTAAATATGACAAATTGTAAACAATATCCCAATTATTTTAACAAAATTTTCAAAAAACAATTGAGTAATCTGATCTATTTTGAAATAATTGGAGATGGATTATCTTAACAAAAGGAGGGAGACGAATGTCCTGGAAGCGTTTTTTCATTACCACAATCACTGCCTACATCGTCCTATCACTCCCTGGTATTTTTAGTGTTGGATATGTAATTGACTGGGTGCCTGGAACAACGATTTTCCAAAAGGCAAAAGGATATGTGGTGGAAGGGCTGATAGCCTATTTTCTTCTGAAAATTCCTTTTGCTATCCTAGTAGGTTTATTGGCAAGTACGTATCGACGTAAAAGAAACGTAGTCAAATCATAGCCCTCTTGAAACCTTCCAAACACACCATCCGTCTATTCCATTGAGGTGATAATATTGAAAAAAACTATATTAATAACCTTCCTTACTCTGACTCTAGTTAGTTGCGCTTCAGCGAAAGAACCTATCCTCACAGAATCCTCAGAAGAAGCATCATGGGCATATGAATTTGTTCGACCGACGAAGAGTTAGTAGAACAACATCTAGAAAGCAATTCCCTATCACCCGGAACAGCCCTCTACAAACACACCGAGAACAGCAGCTTCATCCTATACGAGTTGAATGAAAAATACTATATTGCAGAGAGAAAAGACCGAATCTTAAAAATATGGGGGATCAAATGGAACTAAAGAAAGAATCACTCAAGTTGTCCGTTTCTGTTATTATGGCTTTAATTTTCACCATCCTGCTCATCTTTTTCCCAAGAGGAGGGTACTATGGAGAAATCCCTATGAATCTAGAAGATGGGGCATTTCAAGGGTTCCAACTTTCTTTATTTTTTGAAGTGTACCAAACAAACATCACGCAGTTCTTTCAGCATATTTGGGAACACCAGAGTTTAGGGGGAACCATGTTTTCTGAAACCTCTGTTGAAAAAGAACTAGTCAGGTACTACCCGAAAAGTTTACTTATCATGGTGATTGGATTTGTGGTCAGCATTATTTTCGGCGTATTAAAAGGGATCTTTGATTACCGCAATACATATACGAAAAAGAATCTTCTTGGCAACGGAACGACGTGGCTTTTTCAGTCCATTCCTGACTTTTTCGTCGTAATAATTGCTTTTTATCTAGCATTCTACTACTTGCCGATGGGGATGATTTTCAGCAATAAGAATTGGTACAGCTTTGCAGCGCCCGCATTACTTGTCTCCGTTTATCCAACGATGTATGTCGCGCGCATGACGTGTGTGTCGCTTTTGAATCAAGACGGTCAGGACTATATCCGCACTGCTTTTGCTAAAGGATTTAAAGTCAGGCAGGTCATCAACCGTCATATTTTGAGAAACAGTGCGCTAGACCTGATTGCCCACCTACCGACCATCATGATGGTGGTAATCTCGAACATGTTAATGGTGGAATACTTGACTGGCTATGCTGGGGCGGGAAACCGGATGTTTGTAGCATTAGGTGGGAGGCAGAACACGGTTGGATTTGGTACTTCAGATATTGAAGCGGGACTTGTTTTTGGATTTGCCCTTTGCTTCATAGCAACCGTGCTTGTCGTTCATATTGTAAAAATGATTATGCTGACAAAACTCAGCCAGAAGGGAGCGTAAGGGATGCGGAAAAACACAGCGCTTTGGACCGGGGGATTTTTTCTGTTTGTGTTAGTGGTGGTGGCGACATTCGGCTCCTCTTTTTCCTATGTAAAAGAAGGATTGGAAGGCAAGCGATTAATCTTCCCAGAGGCTGGAGGTATTGTATCTGCGCCATTCCCACCATCGGCAGACTTCCCGCTTGGCTCTGACCATGAAGGAAGAAACATGGTAAGTCTTCTTGTCATGGGAGCTAAGGATACATTATTGCTTATTTTTTTAATTACGAGCATTCGATATGTTGTGGGTGTTGTACTTGGTGCAATTGCATCACTAGGAGGACGCGTTATTTCCAACATGCTTAACGTATGGGATCAGATTTTCTCCAGCATGCCGGTAATTTTCTTTGCCATCTTAGCGTTTAATCTACCACTTTTAATTTATGCGGAAAACAGGTTCTGGATTGTCATTTTCAGCATAGCATTGGTGGAAGTGGGGCGTGTTGGTGTGACCATTCGCGATCAATTAATTCATGTGAAAAATAAACCGTATATTGATGCAGCGAGAACGATCGGACTATCAAACATAGGCATTGCCAAGAATCACTTTTTGCCGACGTTGCTGCCAACCATGTTGGTTAATTTTTGCTTTGATATTGGAAGAGTGGCTTTGATCATCGGTCAGCTCGGGATTTTCTCTATTTTCATTACGATGCAGTTTGTGGAGGTTCCGCCTGGAGGGATGTTTCAATTGGTCAACACAAGCTTCAACTGGCCGACAATTTTAGGAGATGCCCGCAAAGATATCTTTACGGCCGTGTGGATTCCAGCCGCCGCAGCATTTGCGATCATGTATGTTATTTTGACGTTTAATATTTTGGGTGAGGGATTAAGAAGGCACTTTAGTCGGTTTGGGGTGTGATCTGAGTGAAGAAATATAGTTTATTGTTTTTGGTGTTTACCTTGTTGATGGTAGCTGTACTCACTAACCCCAGTGAGGAAGAGTACCTTGAGATGACAGGGGAGCCATTTTATGAAAAGTGGCCTGAGGGGCTGGAAGTGGAAGTGGAACGCGTGAACTTCTTTCTCTTTTCTGCCTACACTCCAGTAGTTGCGGGGGAACACGGTATTACCCATTTAGGGGTCTATGGAGGGTTCTTTCAAATTTCTAACGGCCAGTTTGATTATCCGAGTTGGTTAGAGATACTTAATTAGTTTTCTCGAGTGAGAGGAGGATGTCATTGGATTACAATGATTATCATTACAAACAATCACATTTGGATAGCCGCGGTCACACCCCAACTCGCCACAGCTGGGATGAGAGTGAGGTAACAATTGGGACTTGGCTTGTTGTTTTGATTCTTATCGCAATCCCATTTGTTGGGTTCATCGTTCTACTGGTCCTAGCATTTGGTGATCACAACGAAAACTTAAAAAACTTTGCTAAGGCAACATTAATTTTATTGGTGATAGGATTTTTCCTGACGATGCTAGGGGTAGGGTGTAGTTACTAATTTTTCTAGTGAAGAGGGGTTACCAACATAAAGAAATTCGCTCTGTTAATTGCTCTAGGGCTATTACTATTTTGGGGGAGGACATATTTAAGCGACCTGTTCTGGATAGTGATAGCACTATAAGCATGCATTGTAACATACATTATTTTTAGTGTTATAAAAGGCATTATTGGTTTGAAAAATAAGAGTAGCAAAGAGCAATACGATTTCAGCAGTAAAATTAGGACAGTCTTGGAGCAGAAGTTAGGTAAATCAATTTTAATAGAGTTTGTTATTACGGAGCTCAATGTTTTTTATTTTTCATTACTAGCTTGGTTTGAAAAATCTCAATCAGCTGACAAGAACGGAAAAGCATATACTTACCATCAAAGCTCAGAGATGAAAACTTTCATAATTGTTTTTGCTATTTTAATATCTGGAGAAGGTGTGCTTTTTCATTATCTTTTGCAAAAGTGGAATGATGTGATAGCGTGGGTCTTCACCTTACTCAATGTGTATGGAATTCTATATTTGATAGGGTTTTACAAATCAACAAAACACCTACCGCATATGATCACGCAAGGGAAAATGATCATCCGACTAGGTTTCCAAAGTAGTATTACTTTAGATATCGCCAACATTGAGCAAATCAACCGGGCAAAAGAAATAGAGTTAGGGATGAAGATTCCTAAAAGTACGTACTATTCTTTATTGAAACTAGACTCTCCTCATCTTGAGATTGTCTTGAAAGAGCCGGTGGAAATGAGAGGGTCATACGGGATAAAGAAAATGGTAGACAAAGTAGTGTTCAGGGTTGATGATCGGGATGGGATATTAGAAGAAATCAATCTAGTAAAGTCAATAGGTTATAACTCTCAATCAAATCAGAGGTGATTTTAAAAAGGTGTGCCTCTGTTAGCAAACTTTGGTGTTCAATAAGGGTTTGGTAATAGAGAGGACCTCTCAAATCCCGAATGGAGTTTGAAAACAATAATCGGTAACAGAGAGCCCTTCTCAAAGCCTTAATCGAGTATGTGAGAAGGAAAACGGTAACAGAGATGGGCTTTCAACGCCCGAAACCAGCTTGTAAGAAGAGAAACGGTAATTGAGAACCCGCTCCCTGAAAATCCCACAGTATCCAACAACTTTAGAATTGGTCATTCATGGAACTTTTTCCTAACAAATTTCGTATAGTTAGTAGGAACACCTGTTGATTTACGCGAAGTAGTTGTTGAGCGAGCATTCTTCTATAAGAAAAAAGAGGTGTAAGGTGTGAATATCTATTCCGCATTTAAATGGGAGTTGTACTAGATGGGGTTGTTTTTTGAAAAAGTAAAACGGACGAAAAGTTCGAAGCCGTTAATGGCAATAAGAATAATATTAGCTATAGCAATGATCGCACTATTTATCATAGGATTTAGGGATAATCTTAATGGCACGTATCTAGGTTATGTCTTTCTTATAGTAGGACTCTTGAATGTTATGAACGGTGTAGAATCGCACTATTACAGAGAGGAAAAGAAGGTCTATAGGACTGATTACTTTTTAGGGATTTTGTTTTTATTTATAGCAATAATTGAGCTGGTCTAATGCGGAATAAAGTGTCTGTAGATGAAATTAGGGGGGGAATAATGATCTTACATACAGAGATATCTGGCCAAGGCAAACCACTAGTGTTATTACATTCTGGAGGAATGACTGGCACAACTGAATATATGGAGCAAACAGAATACTTTGTAAAAAATGGGTATATGGTAATACGCCCAGATTTAAGGGGGCATGGGAAATCAGGGGGAAGTATAGAGAAGTATTTTAGTCACTGCGCTAAAGATATTCTTGATACATTAGCACATCTCCAGATTGATTCCTGTCATATTGCAGGAGTATCAGTGGGAGGAGTGGCAGCACTTTTATTTGCAAAGAGCTACCCTGAAAAAGTAGACACCCTTTGTTTTTCTGGTATCATTCCAATTAAACCTGATAACTGGGACGAGCTATCAAATGAAGAAGCTGAAGCGCATGAACAGTTGTTTGAAAATGAAGAGGCTGTTACTTTTTTGAATGACATTCATGGTAATAACGATTGGAAAGAGTTATTACACTCGTTCCAAGCAGAAGATTTTTACCCTTTTGAAGAAATAGGGGATGTAGGAAATCTGACTATACCTACACTTTGTCTGGTAGGAGAAAAACAGAGCATCGAAGTGTCTTCTGCAATTATCTTTCAAGAAAAGAATCCTAATATCCATATAGCAGTCATCCCGTTTGCAGGACACTTAGTGCATCGGGAACAACCGGATTTATACTCTCAAACACTCGAAAGCTTTCTACATATATACCAGAAAACCATATCTCAAAGCGTCTCATGAAAAATCTAATCATTACAGGATTATTCTCCCTCGTCTTACTTTCTGCCTGCAGCTCACAGAACAACGATACTTACGTTTACTGGACAGAAAAAACAGACAACCAGATCCAACGATTAAATCAAGCAAAAATAAATTACGAAATTAGGCATGGAGATATCTGGATTAGGGAAAAGGATACTAGAAAAGTAGTGGCGTGTTGTAGCTAATGAGAGCTATAATGCAGTAAGAGTCTAAAAATTTATTTTCTAACATTCAGTGGATTAGAATGGTAGGTGCAAAAAAATGAATGAATCTGTTTCACATTCCGAGACGGGAAAGTTAAATAGTAATGCTATTCTTTCTTTAATACTCGGTATCATATCGATCGTTTGTTGTGTTATTAGTTTTTTGAGCATGCTTTTTGCAGTTCCAGGTTTTGTCCTTGCTGTGATTGGGTTAAACGAGATTCACAAAACGGATCAATCAGGACGAGGATATGCGAAGGCAGGATTGATATGCAGCCTCGTCGGAATCATTCTGCCTCTCATAATTATCTTAATTAGTCTATTAATATTTAAGTCTACGGATTTCATTATGGACATTAGTTAATAGAAAAGGACAGCCTTTTGGTTAAAAGGGACTGTCCTTTTTTTCATACTAATATAGTAATTTTTAAACAAACGTTTGATTAAGAATTTTTCAAAGCTATGGGGCTGTAAGGAGAAAACTTATTTTAAGAGATTAACTTTTGAAAAAGGTGTAGTGGTATAATTCACAAACCTGTCATTATTCATGTTTAAACGACAAATTTCCCGGGAAACCTTTATTTTGGAATAGGTTTTTTTAAACAAACGTTTGTTAAAGAAAAAAAGAACCCCTTGATAGAGAAGGGATTCAGCGAAAAAATGAAAATTAACTTTTGAAAAAGGTATGTTGGGAAATCGTTTGTTTCTCCATTAGGGAAATTCCACGTCTCTTTGTCGAATGCTAAGGTGTGTCGAGGTGCCTGTCCCCTAAGCTCGTAAGATTTTCTCCATCTTTTTTCCTTTTGCTAATTCATCAATGAGCTTATCCAGGTAACGGATTTCTCTCATAGTTGGTTCTTCGATGTTTTCTACTCGCACGCCGCAAACAACTCCTTTAATTAAGCTTCGAGAAGTGTTCATTTGGGGTGCTTCCGCAAAAAAGGTTTCAAAGTCCATTTTCTTTTCAATGACCGTTTCTAACTCTTCCTGACTGTAGCCTGTCAACCATCGAATGATCTCATCGACTTCTTCTTTCGTACGGCCTTTTCTCTCTGCCTTCGCAACGTAGTGGGGGTATACGCTTGCAAAACTCATCGTGTAGATGCGATGTTTTTCCATTATAGATCCTCCCTTGGTGAATTTTACTTTATTGTATCATGAACATACACGGCAGGCCGAAAAAAGACGCCTCGAGGTGCAATCGAGACGCCTTTACTATTTATCCTTTAGAAATCTCCACAATTCCTTCTTCTTTTAATCCTACTTCACCTTGCTTGTTCAACTTCACTTTTTCATCATCTTTTAAGTTTGTGAACACAATCGGTGTCATCAATGAAGGAGCATTCTTCCCGATGAAGTCCATATCAAACTTAAGGAGCTCTTGACCTTTTGTCACCGTATCACCCTGGGCAACTAGTGCTTCAAAACCTTCGCCTTTTAGATTGACGGTATCAATCCCTACGTGGATTAAAATTTCGTGTCCTTCGTTCGATTCAATCCCAATCGCATGCTTGGTCGGAAACAGGTTGACAATTTTTCCGTCAACAGGTGAGACAACAAGCCCTTCTGAAGGTTCAATCGCAAAACCGTCACCCATCATTTTTCCAGAGAAAACTTGATCTGGCACATCGTCAAGCGGTTTGATTTCGCCTTTAATCGGAGCGATAAATCCTCCTTCTGTCGATTTGGTCTGCATCGCATCCGGATTGACCTCTTCAATTTGCTGCTCGACTTCTTTGTTGGAGTCGGTTTTAGCAGGACGAGGAGTTTTGCCATCCATAATATCTTTGATTTGTGATTTAAGGGTATCCGATTTTGGTCCAAAAATGGCTTGGATGTTGTTGCCGACTTCTAGAACTCCGGAGGCACCAAGTTTTTTCAAGCGGGCTTTGTCCACCATGGAAATCTCGTTTACCGAAACGCGAAGCCTTGTGATACAAGCATCTAAATGGGAGATGTTCTGCTTTCCACCCATCGCCTCTAATACATCATGTGGGAGGTCGCCTGCAGTTGTCGGAGATGCTCCATCTTCATCCTCGTCCACTTCCTCGCGACCAGGAGTTCCAAGGTTGAATTTTGTAATTGCAAAGCGGAAACCGAAATAGTAAATGACCGAGAACACAAGCCCGACCGGTATTACCAGCCACCAGTCCGTTCGGTTAGGCACAACTCCAAAGAGCAGGTAGTCGATAACCCCACCTGAGAAAGTCATCCCAATTTTTACATCTAAAATATGCATTACCATAAATGACAGCCCAGCAAACACAGTGTGAATCGCAAATAACACTGGTGCCACAAACAGGAACGAAAATTCAATTGGTTCTGTGATACCTGTCAAAAACGAGGTAAGAGCAGCTGACGCCATGATTCCCCCAACCACTTTTTTCTTTTCAGGACGCGCTGTGTGGTAGATCGCAAGCGCGGCAGCAGGAAGTCCAAACATCATGAACGGGAATTTACCTGTCATAAATGTTCCTGCAGTAGGTTCAATTCCATCACGCAGCTGCGCAAAGAATATCGCTTGGTCCCCGCGGACAATGTCTCCAGCTTCGTTCGTATAGGAACCGAACTCAAACCAGAAAGGCGAGTAGAAAATATGATGTAGTCCGAATGGTATCAACGCACGTTCAATCACACCGAAAATAAAGGCAGATAGCGTTAAGTTGGTATTAATCATACTTTCTGAAAGTGTATTCAATCCACCTTGAATTGGCGGCCATACAAAGGACATCAGGATTCCAAGTAGAACCGCCGAAGCAGCGGTTGCAATGGGGATGAACCGCTTGCCGGCGAAGAATCCAAGGTACGATGGCAGCTCGATATTGTAGTACTTGTTGTACATGAAGGCCCCGAGGATACCCACAATTACCCCACCGAACACCCCACTCTGTAGCGTGTTAATTCCAAGCACATTCGCGTATGCCGGGTCATCAAGCATCCCGTCATCCACTCCAAGTACAACCCCCATCGTTGCATTCATGATGAGGTAACCTATGATTGCGGCAAGTGCGGCAACCCCCTCACCACCAGCAAGTCCAACTGCAACCCCAACGGCAAAGAGTACAGGGAGGTTACTAAATACAATTCCTCCGGCAGCATCCATGACGCTCGCCACTAACTGGATCCAATCCGCGCCAAGGAACGGCATCAACTCCAGTAAATTCTCCTCTTTCAAAGCAGCCCCAAGCGCAAGCAAAATCCCCGCCGCCGGTAGGAGCGCCACCGGAAGCATTAACGCCTTCCCGACTTTCTGCAACACACCAAATAATTTCTTCAAAGGCAGTACCTCCTAAATATGTAATAGTTCAAAGTGGTTTTAATTTCCCCTAAATAGTGAGTTTTAAACACGGGTGGGTCACTGTGCCTGTCCCGAAAGACCAAGAATGATTTTTGGCACGAACTAAGGTCATTTTGGCATCAACTTGGCTGGTTTTGGCACGAACTCGTACCATTTTGGCATCAACTCACCTTGTTTTGGCACGAACTTTTTGTAAATAAAAAAATACACGTAAATCAGCATGGGTTTTTGTTTATTCTGCTAAAATTTACATATATATAGACATCGTTTTAGCGAGGACATCGCAACGTTATTTATTGACTTATTCCACAATATTAAAGGTTTCTTCTTTAACGAAGATGGAGTTCTTGATAAAACGAGATTTATCAGTGGATCGGCTGTTATTTTATTTCTAGTTGGAGCAACTGGGTATGAGACATATCGTTTAGTTGGATGAGTGGACATGTACCCCCGCTTGTATAGTATGTAGGTAAACTTTTATATTTGCCTTCTTAGAATACCTGACGACATTCAAAGCAAAACTAGTTGTAAAACACTAGAATGGAGCCACACCAATGACAAAACTCCTTTTATTCAGCTTGCTAATGGTAGCATCTCTGCACCCCCAAAATATCGAAGTCGATTCTATAACATCGAGTTATTTAGATTCTGGTTTCACCACCGTTGAAAAAGCTACAGCTCAATATGAAAAGAAGACAAAACTAAACGCCACGCCCCCTGATACCTTTCCTTTCAAACCGACACATTCTTTTGGGAGATATAATGACAGAGGGTATTTTAAAGGGAGTTTAGAACTCGAATATGTTGATTCAAGTAATATGGATGTTTTGGTAGTCTGGGTTGCGGAAAAAGAGCAGGAAAATATTCCATTAAATATTGCGAAACAAGTTACTCTTAAGGAGGGCATTAGCGGTTCATATATTGAAGGAAAAGACCACGCGTCTATCTCAAAACTATCCTTTGAATTTGAAGGAAATTACTACATGATCGAATATATTCGCGCACTTTCAAAGCCATATGTAAAAGAAGAATTGCTTGTGAGAGTCGCAAATTCTATTATTCAATAATTAGTAGAAAATATTACCGTCTATCTACCCGTATGTTACTATGAACATAAAGACGGAATATTCTTTCATATATTCGGGGAGATGTGAAAATGGAGTTATTTAAAAGTCAGTATGATTGGATTCGACGAACAAGGGAAACGTTATTTCAATATTGTGAGGGTATGATACAAGCCGATTATGTCAAAGAGATGGAGAGTTTCGGGGGGGACTCCATCAGAAATCTTCACGTACATATTGCGACGTGCTATCACTTTTGGCTGGGGATGCACGGTCTTGGAAAATCAATCGCTAAGACAGAGGCGGAAGACATCAAAACCGTTCAAGATATGAGAGAACTTTTTCGGAAAACGGACGAGCTTGTGGAGGAGTTTTTAGTAAGTTTTCAAGGGAACTGGGAACATACCATTCCATATACCTTCAAAAATAATGAAACATCTGACTTCAGCACACTTTGGCTTTTCACCCACACCACCACCCATGAATTCCACCATAAAGGACAGATCGTAAAAATTGGCCGGCAGCTTGGTTATAGCCCACCGGACACTGACCTGATTGCTCCGGAGGTAAAGACATGTCAATCCTAACAAAAGACCTTATGAAAATCGTGGAGCTGTCAGAGATTGATGTGCTTGAAGATAGATTAATTAGAGTTGCAAGCCTTCATGAAAACGCAATGGGGGTTGAGCTAAAGCGGTTTGGAAACGCCATGGCATTCTCTGTGAAAAATATCCCGGGACCTTCGTTCAATACGGTGAAGGGGATTAGCGGAGAGAATATAGACGATTTGGATGAGATACTAGAATTTTATACTAGCAGAGGTATTCTCGCTCGGTTCGAAGTAACGCCAGGCAATGCCTCTATTGACCTTTTCCGAAAGCTAAGTACCTTGGGCTTTTTTCAGTGTGGATTTCACACAGCGCTATACAGCCCATTGTCGACGGAAGAACGTGTGATGGGTGATGCGGACACCTCTGTCCAAATTGAAGAAATCAATCTTGAGAACTTTGATATTTTTGGTGAGTTATATACGAGAGGTTTCGGGATGCCAGCAGCATTCAAGGACTTCGTGACGGCTAATAACAAGGTACTTGCAGAGAGTGACAATTGGACTTTTTATTTGGCGAGTGTAGGCGGGGCGGCAGCCGGAATAGGTGTTTTGTATGTGAAAAATGACGTCGCGACATTGGCTGCTTCCGCAACTGTACCTGAATTTAGAAATAAAGGCGTGCAAACGGCGTTGATACAAAAGCGTATGAAACAGGCGGCTGATGAAGGTTGCCGCTATTTGGTTGGACAAGCGGCTTTTGGCAGCGTGAGCCAGAAGAACATGGAGCGAGCCGGGTTGAAGGTTGCGTATACAAATGCGATTTGGGAGAAACTTTGACTTGGAACGCCGATGTAGGTGTGGATTGTCTCGGCGTTTGTCGTTTGGTGTTGAAGGGAAGATGTATTATCCAAAGTCGCGGATAAAACGAAAAGTTGGGGGATAAAACGGAAAAAGTAGTGGATAAAATGAAAAGTTGGCGGAAAAAATGGAAAAAGTCGCGGATAAAATGAAAACTTGGCTTATAAATATTGCGGGGAGGGACCATGGTCCACGGTGCCTGTCCCTATTACCCACTTTTTATCTTCTCTCTAGCAAGGTCTATGAATCCTGCGAGAGGTTTAGTCATTTGTTTGTCTTTATGCCAGGCCAAGTGTGTGAATAGAGGAGGGGTGGATGCTGTGAATGGAAGTTCACGCATTTTCCCTTCTTTTAGTTCTTTTTGGACGACCATTTTTGGGAGCAGTGCGACACCTAGTCCTGCTATGACACATTGCTTGATGGCCTCAATGCTTCCGAATTCAATTTGATCTGACGGGAAGATCCCCTCTGATGACAGGTAGTCCCTGAACATATCCCTGTAGGAACAACCAGTTTCTGTTAGTAATAAGGTTTCGTGAACTAAGTCAGAAACGGTAAGTAATTTTTTCGGGTAATCTGATGCGATAACGAGCTTAAGTTCCTCTTCCACAAGTTTCTCCATTCTCAAAGATCCTTCATGACTGCTTTTATCCATTATGAAAGCTACGTCCAGTCCCCCATCCATTAGTTGTTTTCTCGCCATTTCGTCGGAATGTGCTGGTCTAAAAATGAGTTTCACTTTTGGAAAAGAAGCTTTATAGTCTTTTAAAAGGGAGGGGAGGCGGTATGTGCACTGGCTTTCTTGTGCGCCAATGGTAAGGCTACCGGTCAACTCCTCCTCACCTTGTGCTGCCTCAATAGCTTCCTCACTTAAACGAATCATTTTTTCTGCATAGTTTTTGAACTGTAACCCAGCTTCCGTTAGGACCAGTTTTTTTCCTAATCGCTCAAATAAAGGCTTGCCGACTTCTTTTTCTAATCCTTTAATTTGAGCAGTCACACTTGATTGTGCAAAGTTCAACATTTTGGCAGTTTGCGTAAAATTTAAGGTGGATGCAGCATGGTGGAAGGTAATTAATTGTTTAATATCCATTGTGTAACCTCGCTAATCAATTTTATTGATTGATGTTATCGGTATTATCAGCTTTATTGATTTTAACGTTCATTATAAAATAAAGCCAACACCAAGACAACATAGTAGAAAGGAAGAGGTAACATGTCTATTGCAGTAATATATGGGGGGACTCGTCCCAATGGAAACACAGAAACCTTAGCAAAACACGCCACTCAAGGTATTGAGGTAGAAGAGATTTTCCTAAACGAACATAATGTCCTCCCAATCATTGATAAGCGTCACGATGAAAAGGGATTTCAGGATCGAAATGATGATTATAATACTTTGATTGAACGTATTCTTCGGCATGATACGCTAGTTTTTGCCACGCCAATATATTGGTATAGCATGTCGGGGACCATGAAAAACTTCATTGATCGCTGGTCCCATTCGATGCGAGATAACAATTTTCCGGATTTCAAAACCCAAATGTCTAATAAAGAAGCCTATGTGATTGCAGTCGGAGGGGATTCTCCTTCTATAAAAGGCCTGCCAATGATGGAGCAATTCAACTATATTTTTGAGTTTATGGGCATGGAATTTAAGGGGTATATCATCGGAAAAGGGAACCAACCAGGGGACATCACCCAAGATAAAGTTGCGCTGTTTCAAGCGGAAGAGCTTCGCGAAGAACTACGTGTAAAATAATGTGACATTTGATCACTAACAGAATTAACCTTACCAATCCAATCGAGAACCGCTTCTTACAACCTCAACTAGTGCCACTTGTCTTTAAATAATGGTTGCTAACTTGAGCAGGAGAGCGGTTCTTCTTTTTTTTAAAATACTTCCCCAATAATTTCTTTCTTAATAAAAGGGAATCCCCCAATTAAAATAGAAATACTTAATACATAGGTAAAATATGTAACATTTTTTTGATAGGAGTGAAAGATAATTAAAGATACAGGCAAATTTTTAGTGTTCTCGATTGCTGGTTCGTTACTGGGCTTATTGGGATATAAGATATTTTTTAACGGAGAAGTAAGTTTAGGCCTTGGTATCTCTCTATTAATTGGAACCATAATTGGTGTACTTATTGGATATACATTAAGAAGGAAATAAATGTGTTAGCGCCAATATTAGATCGGAAGATGACTTTTTATGGAATTCTTGCTTTTCTTCGGAGTCCATTTTTTTATCATGGGGCAGCAATGTTGTTTAGTATAACTGTCAGTTCTATGGCGAAGAAGGTCATAAGAAGGTTTGTAAAGACCTTTACGAAGAGTAAAATGGAGCGGAGAAGTCATGATAAGGTTGATAAAGACCTTTGGGGCGAGAAAAGTAGTGGAGAATGGACTTTATAAAGCTGTTAAAGACCTCAGTACCAAAAAAACTAAAAATTAGAGGTCTTTCCCAAGAAGGTAGCTCTTGTAAAACCACACTGCGCGCCACTCCAAACCAAAACGGGCCACAGTGCCTGTCCCCCCAACCCACCCCTCATCAACTATACTTCAACTTCTTTCCGCCGCCTTTTCTCCATTTCTTCTGCATGATCAAGGCAACGACCCCAATCAATGCTACAAATAGGATACTGATGTAGAAGCCGTTTCGCACTGTATTTTCTGCAAGGGTTCCGCTTATGGCTAAGAGCAAGAGCAGCAGCCCTACCACGGAAACCACCTTGCCTTTCTTCTCCAACTTTAGGAATGACAGCAAGATGAATATCCAGTTATATAACAATAATAATCCTGCTGCTGTGGTAATGTATTCGAATACCTTTCCTGGCAGCACAAACGCACAAACAACCGATGCGGCTAATCCCACCACCCCAAGTAAAAGGGAAGGGAGTGGTAATTCTCTGAACTGTAATTTTTTCTGAAATAGCTTCGGGGCATCTCCGTCTTTTGCTAATGTCACCAAAAGGGTGGTTACGCCGAAAAGTGCTGCGGTCATGGTGGAGAAGCCGGCAATGATGATGGCTCCGTTGAATACGTGTGGGAAAAAGGAAAGATCGTAATTGGTCAAGGCTGTCACAAACGGGCTCTCTTTTTCATTGAATTTTTCAAAGGCAGCAAGGCTAACTGCAAGTCCAAGAGAGCCTACATATAGAATCGTTAATAAAAACATCATGATGGTTCCGGCTTTTAAGGTATCTTCTTTCTTTTTCAGTTGCATAGCCATGAGTCCAATGACTTCAATTCCACCGTATGCGTAGAAGGCATAGATAAGCGAAGACCAAACCCCTTTCAAACCTAGAGGCATCCAATCTTTTACAGTGTTCGGCAAGTTTCCCGGACTTGTCCCGGCACTACCGCCATTCCCCTTAATCCAGCCAAAAAAAATCCCCAACGCAATAACAATGAACATCACAATCGCCGCAACCTTTATGATGGCAAAAAGGTCTTCCATTTTATCAAAGTCTTTTGTCCCTAACATCACAACTAGAAACGACAAAACGGCATAGCCGGCTGAAAAAATCCAAAGCGGAATGTCTGGGAACCAAAATTGAGATAACAAGCCTAGGGCAGTCAGCTGACTACCCATTATTAGTATGTTGGAGCACCAGTAGTTCCACCCGCAGCTGAATCCAGCCCATTTTCCAAAAGCCTTGCCTGCGTAGTAACAGAAAGAGCCTTCTTGTGGATCGTTAACGGTCAATTTGGCTAATCTGCTGTACACAATATAGGTTCCGGCAGCACCAATCAAAAAGGAAAGGATAATGGAGGCGCCGGCAAGTTTGATTCCCAGGGATGATCCGAGGAAGAAGCCGATGCCGATGGTGCAACCAATTCCTATTAGTGACAGTTGCCACCATGCTAAATCACCTGTTGTTTGTTTGGAACTGCAAGAGGCTTTTGACATGTGATTCTCCTTTTAACCGGCTACCAGAGCGTGCTTTTCTTTGGCTTAACATTTTGGATAAAAATAAACACTAGAATTCCAATAATGATTGCCAAGGCACCAGATATATATAGACTTGTTAGTAGATGGTTTTTCATTACAACGGACATGATGGGTGGACCCGCAGCTACTCCGATAAAGCGGGAAGAGCTATAAAGGGATGAGATTGTCCCTTTTTCTTCTTTTTCTACATTTTCTGTAATCAAAGCATCTAGCGTTGGTAGCATCGCCCCAATGCTAATACCGATAAAGCTCGTAATGGTGAGCAACAAAAAAATCTTTTCATGCTGATATTCAACAAAAACAATGGTTAAAGCTATGACCCCAAGAGAGACAAGAAGAATTTTTCTCATTAATTCAATATTGCCTTTGATCACTTTTCCTGTGATATAGGAAGAGACACAGAGGGTGAATAAAGGAACGGCTAGATATAATCCTTTTTTTACACCGTGTAAATCATGCGTTTTTTCAAGAATGTCTGATAGGTAAAATAATAAGCCGAATAGGATTAGCATGGCGTAAATACCGATAATGAAGGTGGTATAAAGCCATTTTCCTTCTTTCTGAAAGATCTTTTTAGTGTTTTGTATGAAAATATTTAGTGCAAGTGGTTTGTCTTTTTTCTTAGGTACTTTGATGAAAATAAGGACCATTAAGATGGAAATTAAACTAAAAAAAGAAATAGAAAAGAAAGGAAGGTACCATAGGACAGCTGCTAAAAGCGAACCTAAAATGGGACTAAGAACCTTCCCGAATGTGTTGGACGTTTCAATGATTCCGAGACAAGAACTGGTCTTTTCATCGTCATCCTGATATAAGTCTCCGACAAGCGGCAAAATGATTGGGGTAGCACCTGCAGCCCCGACGCCCTGAATGATTCGCCCGATGATAATCCAAATGTAGGGGTCATCTATTTTCCAAGATGCAAAACCGGAAATCAATCCCCCGATAAGCGCAAGCATTAAACTAGGTAATATAATCATTTTCCTGCCGAACCTGTCAGATAAATAGCCAGCAATAGGTATTAAGAAAATAGAAGCAACAGAGTAAGAAGTGATGATCATACTAGATTGGAAGGAGGAGATGTCCAATTCTTTCTCGAGCATTGGCAAAACAGGAATAAGCATAGAATTGCCCAGTGTCATAATAAGAGGGATGGAAGCCATGCTTATTATACACCAAGCACTGACTTGTCCGATTTTCTTGTTTGTCACCTCTACCCCTCCATCGTCTTGTCTACGATTAATAATTTCAACTGCTTAAAGCTTAAATGAAAACCCATCAATGGAATCAATTCTTCCGCGCCACCATGCATGACTCTTGATAGAAGAGTGCGTGTTTCCAGAGATATATTCAGCGTCTTTTAAATGAATAAAAGTAGCAATCATATCCTGCTTTTTCTTCTCCTCTTCCTCTTGCCGTTCACTGATATAGGCCTCTTTAAGGTCCGTGAATTTTTTATGTAGAACGTGCTTGAGGGTGCTATTTTCTACCTCATCTGCTGAGGCGATGATTCCTTCATAATAAGTATGTGGCCCGACAAGCGTTCCGGCTACTACTGCTCCACTAATGTTTAACGTAATTCCAATTTCCACACCGTCTTTATCTGTTAAATCAAGCAGCATCTGCATCACTGCATCATCGGTGGATACGTTTTCCTCTTTTTTTGCCAAGTTAACCCCTCACTTTTATTCTTAATCCGTTTTGTCGCGCACATTGTTAGTATAGGTTAATGGGGGTAGGTTATTCTGGAAGTTTGTGCAAGTGGGGTTAGTGAAAGAGAGGGAAGGCGGAATGATGGAGATTTCCTAACAAAAGCTTTTTTTATGCTCGAAGGCCGTGCTAGAGTAGGTAAAAGGTCAAATAGAAGGGTTCAATACGCCCGAAGGCCCTGCTCAAACGCGTAAAAGGTCAAATAGAAGGGGTTCTATACGCCCAAAGGCACATGCGAAACATGTAAAACGTCAAATGGAAGGTCTCTATATGCCCGAAGCTCACGCCAAAACAAAAATATAGTCGCATAGAACCCATACAGCCATTCATACCACCTATCTTTTACATAAACAACAACTTAAAAGCCTCCACACCAAAATAAATGCCAAAACCAATCATCGATAAAGACGATATGATCGAAATTACCACAAGAAAATTAGTATGCAAAAGGTTCCTCGCGAGACTTGAAATCGTAGCCATAAACACATCCCAAAGAAGAATCCCGCAAATTATGGCCGCACTATAAACAGCCAATTGACTGCTGGAAAAAGAAGAAGCGTTCTTTGCGAGGACAGAGCCATAAATACCAAGCCAAAAAAGAATGGTAAGCGGATTGGAGATGGAAAGGAGGAAGCCGGAAGTCCATGAACGAAGCAATGTTGCTTTTCCTCTAGGTCCATCCACAAAGGTGGATTTTCCACTCTTCAACAAACTCTCGATTCCCGTATACGTCAGCACAAAAAAGCCGAAAAGCCAGAGAAATGCTTGCATCATCGGCTGTTCGATAAAATGGATCATTCCCATATAAACAAGCAACATATAGCATATATCAGCGACAAGTGCCCCTACGCCGAAAAGCCAGGCATGTCCAAAACCAAGTCGCAATCCTTTATCCAACTGCGCAGCATTGACCGGTCCAATCGGTGCCGCCAGTGACACCCCTAAAAATATATAAGTAAAAATAGAATTCATAGAATAGCCCTCCCCGTCATCTCCTTACATTTCTATTCAATGAGGAAGGGTTGTACCACATTTTTTCATAAGAAAAGAGCCCTAGAAGTAAGGAGCTCCGAGGACTAATCGTTTCGTATGGCATTCACAGCAGCTTGTGTTTCTTTCAATCGTCGTAACATATCTCTTGCATGTTGCGCTTCAGACGTTGGCGAGGAGTTTTCCGGTGCATCCTTTAACGCTTGCTCCACACGTTCAATTGCCTGATGGGAATAGCCGATGTTATCGGAGTTGCTTTCTAATTGTGAAGCATACACAGCCTTATCTGCTTTTTCTAAAGCTCTCTTCAAATTTTCTTCTTGGTGTTGGTCCATGTTCAATCTCCTTACTAACAATAATGTATCGTTATTCTATGTCATTAACCCGAAAATTAAAATCGTCTTCTTTGCCAATTAAAAATCCTTTCACTAGGTAACAATAAAAACAATATTTTGTGATGGGGGTATTTGTATGTCTTTATTTTCTAAAAGTCCGGTCAAGCCGCATGCTAGTAGTGAGTATGATGTGTTGCAAAAAGTGATCTTGTGCAAGCCAGAGTACATGACCATTCGTGAGGTCATAAATGAAACGCAGAAAAAATTTAAAAATGAAGGAATTCATATTGAAATTGCCATGGCACAACATAAAAAATTTGTAGAAACATTGGAGGAGCATGGAGTGGAAGTGATCCTCCTGCCTGCCATCAAAATGTTCCCAGAGCAAGTTTTCACCCGCGATATTGGCTTCACCCTTGGGAATATTCTATTTGTTGCGGAAATGGCCAATAAAATAAGACAGGGCGAAGAAGAAGTCCTAAAAAGTATGCTGGAACAGCAGGAAATCTCTTATTTGAATTTAAAAGGGGACATGATTGAAGGCGGAGACGTCATGATTAATGGAGAAACGGTGTATGTCGGGCTAAGTAACCGGACAAACGAGGATGCAATCAAACATCTCCAAAGCATTCTTCCCCATTATGAAGTCGTGAAAGTGCCATTCAAGGAAAAATACTTACATCTTGATTGCGTGTTCAATATTATTTCACCAACAGAAGCACTCTACTATCCAGAAGCATTTACACAGCAAGAAATAGACATTCTCTCTTCACGGTTTGAACTCATTGAAGTAACAAAAGAAGAACAGTTCACCCTTGGCACAAACGTACTCAACATCGGCAACCAAAAAATCTTCAGCCTACCCGTAAATCCAAAGGTGAACGCCGAACTCACGAAGAGGGGCTTTGAAGTAATAGAAGTGGATATCATTGAAATTATTAAATCTGGAGGATCTTTTCGCTGTTGTACGTTGCCAATACTTCGTGGGTAGAGGGGACAGGCACGATGACCCACTTTTGACAGTGGGTCTCTGTCATGCCGTTTCTAAAATTGGAAAATGGATTTTTCGTATAAACAGTGTTTCTTTTCCCCCTAACATTTATAATGAGAGGAGGAGGTGATAATATGGAAAAGAAAATTTTGGAATTGCTAATAGGTTTGGATTCAGAAGTTAAAGGCTTGAAGTCGGAAATTGGTGGCATGAAGTCCCAAATCGGCAGTTTGAAGTCGGAAATGGGTGGCGTTAAGTCCCAAATCGGCAGTCTGAAGTCGGAAATGGCAGGCATGAAGTCAGAAATCGGTAGTATGAAATCAGAAATGACTGGCATGAAGTCAGAAATGCATGAGCGTTTTAATGTTGTTGACGAGAGATTTGATAAAGTTGACGCAAAGCTTGACGGAATGGGAAATCAATATGAATTAACGAATGAGTCCAGGATAACTGAGGTCGACTTCCTAGACAATAAAGTAAACAGACTCGAAAAAGAGATTTTCATAATGAAAAGTAATATTAAAAATTAAGGTGGCCCCTGCATAATCCTCTAACAAAACCTCTAAGTGTTTACTCCCACCTTAAATACCACAGGAAAAAACAATACTCAAAGTCAAAAGACGCTTTCCTCTTAGTAAAGGGAAGCGTCTTTTCAAGTCAACTAACTATTTTTAAACAACGTAAATTTGCTCTCCGCGGACTTTCGTTCACGTTTTGGCGGCACTTGTTCAAAGTATCCCAAATGCAAAAATCCAGCTATTTTCTCTCCAGGCTGTACGCCTAAAATTTTATGAACCTTAGGATCGTATATATGTGGATTGGTTTTCCAGACAACGCCAAGCTGCTTCTCCCAAGCAAGTAGCTGGAAGTTCTGGATAAGACAGCTTACAGCCCCGAAGTTTTCCTCCCATTGCTTTTGCCTCGGGTCTTCCTCCATCACTACGATCAAGAAGGATGCCGGTTGATTAAAATAATTCCTTCTATTTTCCTGCATCTCTGGAGGAAAGGTTTTCACCAGTTTTTCCACAAATCCGTTTTTCTCACTTGAAGAAACAAAAATAAAACGCCAAGGCTCACGAAGTCCATGGTTTGGTGCCCAGACTGCATTGTTCAGGAGCTCTAGAACGGTCTCCTGTGTCACTTCTTTGTTGGTGTAGCCAGTTTTTATAGAACGTCGCTCGCGAATAGTTTGAGCTAAACTTGATATATTAGATTTCATTAAATCATCCCCTTTGTCATTCCTGTAGTAGTCATTGTATGTGATTATCATTCTCAATTACATTGTAGTATAGATTATTATTTTATGCCATATCTATGGCAGGAAAGGAGAAAGTGTTACTTGTGAGGTGCCGGGT
Organism: Sutcliffiella horikoshii; assembly: GCF_020524325.1. Lineage (GTDB taxonomy): Bacteria > Bacillota > Bacilli > Bacillales > Bacillaceae_I > Sutcliffiella_A > Sutcliffiella_A horikoshii_D. Next base: position 230,924 of record NZ_JAIVKY010000009.1, on the reverse strand, counting down.
TAAGGTAGGAATAATAGCCCCCAGCACATTTTTTTCTTTGTTTTGCATATTGTTGTTTAGTGCTTTAAAGTGTAAATGGGTCATCGTGCCTGTCCCCACAACCCACTCCTGTAATCTGCTTTTAATTTATCTGTAACAGATAATTCAAACCACATTTACTTTTCCCCTTTATTCTGTTTATGAATCCAACTTAGAAGGAGGAAACAGCATTGAAGAATGGCAGAAGGGAATTTGAAGCATACGATTCGTCTAAAAGAACTTTTTTGAAGTATTTTTTAGCAGGTTCAGCAGTGGTGGCTATGGAAACAACGGGAATTGGGAAACTGACTTCCTTTTTATCCAATAAAGCGCATGCTGCAGAAGCGGTAGCACCATATAAAGTGGTACACCCAGTAGGGGGAGGATTCCCTCAATCGGTTGCTTCAGGTGACCCAACATCTAGTGGAATGATGCTGTGGACAAGGGTGGATCCAACTCTTGAAGAAGGACTTTCAACAGAAGACATTACTAGCAATGTTATCTACTATTTAGAAAATAAAACTGCCAACAATGATGAGTCTCTGGCGGAGGCAATCGAACAAGGAAAATTCGTGATGTTTGAGGTAAGTACCTCCAAGGATTTTTCAAATATAGCTCTTACAGGGTTCTCACCTATCTGGAAGGATCACGACAATGTGGTTCGAATTGACTTGGATGGACAGCTAAAACCGAATCAAACATATTACTACCGTTTTATTACAAAAAAAGGCTATGTGAGTAAGACGGGGACTTGCAAAACACTTCCTGTTGAAAACAGTCAAGTGGCCTCTGCCAAGATTGGCTATGTTTCTTGCCAAGATTATACGAATGGATATTTTAATGCACTTGGTCATATGGCGGAAGAGGACATGTTGTTCTTCTTGCATCTTGGAGATTACATTTATGAATCTGTTGGGGATGCCGCATACCAAGGCAACTTGAAAGATAGACAAATTAAACTTCCAAGCGGACAAGCAAAAGCATTTACAAAGGAAGATTACCGCAAATTGTATCAGACATACCGAACAGATAAGGACCTTCAAAAGCTGCATGAACGCCATGGGATGGTGGCGACGTGGGATGATCACGAATTTGCTAATGACACGTATTATCCGGCGGTTGCACCAGACGACAACCCGGAGTCAGATCCTGCGAGAAGGCTTGTTGCCAATCAGGTTTGGTTTGAATACATGCCAGCGCGTGTTCCTTATGATGGGACGAAGTCTTTTGAAGAATGTATAAAAATATATCGCACTGTAACAATAGGGAATCTTGCAACCATCCTATTAACAGATGAGAGGCTATATCGTGATGCCCACCCGTGTGGACAAGGGACGTTGGACCGCTACATTTCAGGAGGATGTGAAGGCATTAATCGGTCTGATCGATCTATGCTTGGAACAACCCAGCGTGACTGGTTTCTGAATGAGTTGAAAAATGCAGGAAGCACCTGGAAGATATGGGGGAATGAAGTGCAAATCACCGAGTTGAAGCTGCTAAATCGCTACATGAATCTGGATGCCTGGGACGGTTTTGCCTATGAAAGAGATCTTATCGCACAAACCGTCATGAACAATAAGATTGATAACTTTATAGCGCTCACTGGAGATTTTCATACTTTTGAAGCCTCTTACCTTCAGTATAAATACGAGAGAAGTAGCGAAAAGTATGGTGTTGAGTTAATGGTAGGGTCTGTTACGTCAAGTAATCTAAGAGAGACATTGCGAAATGCCTTGAATCAGGCTCCTGACACATCAGGTCCAATTCCGATTGAGGCTGCGTCAGAACTTATTGATATTGTAAAAGGTCGATTGAGCGGAGTCGCAACGATTACAGCGGAACTTTTATTTAAAGAAATTCAAAGGATTGTAAAGCTCGAAAATCCATGGATCGAACTGTTTGACAGTACAGCACACGGCTATGCACTGCTTGAATTGACAGAAGCAAAAGCGACTTGGACTGCTTATTCGGTAGACAATATTGAAAAACCAGAGGCTACTAAATCACTATTGTGGCAATGTGAAGTGCCAAATGGCGAAGTGAAACTTAATGTGACACAAGGGCAAGGCATATTTAGTTAATCCTAAGGAGGACGAGAACATGCTACAAAACATTGGTATTCCAGGACTTATTATCATACTAGTTATTACTCTGCTTATTTTCGGACCAACCAAGCTGCCAGAGATTGGGCGTTCATTTGGCGTTACCCTGCGTGAGTTTAAAAAGGGGACAAAGGATTTAATGAAGGATGAGGACGATGTGGAGGCAGACAAAAAGGTTGAAGAGAAGATGTTGTAATCTTAATGAGTGGGCTATCTTTCTTAGTAGATAGCCCATCTTTTTTTAAAAAAGGAGGGTGCTCCGTGGAACAGACTTTTTTTCTTGCACATATGGCCGAACTAAGAAAAAGGCTGCTAATGATTCTGTTTATATACGTTTCTATCTTTTTAGTTAGTTTTTTTCAAGTTGGTAAAGTATACGCATGGATTATGAAGGCGGCAAAAGTGGAGCTGACGGTTCTTGGGCCCTCAGAGATAGTATGGGTTTATTTTATGCTTGCCAGTACTTGTGCATTAGCAGCTGTCATACCATTTGCCGCCTACCAGTTATGGGCGTTTATTAAACCGGCCTTGAAACCTGAGGAGCGAAAATCAACAGTTCTTTTTATACCAGTATTGTTTATTCTGTTTGCGACTGGCTTATCTTTTGGTTATTTTGTTGTATTCCCAAAGGTCTTCAGTTTCGTTGTAGCGTTATCAGAGGGTATGTTTCAGACGATGTTCACTGCGGAAAAATACTTTCGTTTTTTATTCCAGATTACGATTCCCTTAGCACTTATATTTGAGTTGCCGGCAGTTGTCTGGTTTTTAACCAAAATAGGCGTTCTCACGCCAACCATGATGACAAAAAACCGCAAATATGTCTACCTGGCAATGGTCATCATCTCCGCCATGATCACCCCGCCAGACCTATTATCTCAAGTTTTTGTACTCATACCTTTAACCCTTCTATATGAAGCCAGCATTTTCTTATGTGGTTGGGTGTATGGAAAAAGAGTTGGCATCGAAGGGACAGGCACCTCGACCCATTGATCCAACAATAATTGAAACGAAATTTTTAGAGGCGATTTCTTTACTTCTTGAATGTAGAAGTCAAAGAATCGTCTTTTTTCCTTGCACAATAATATACCCTTGAAATGAAGGTTGTGTTTTGAAATAATTGGAATATAAGGAAGGGGATGTGTAGTAATTGAAGAAAGGTTTTATGTTTGTTTGGGTAGTTGGTTTGTTGATTGTGTTTGTAGGTTGTGCCAAGTCAGTTGAGCCAAATGAAGAGCTGGTGATGGGGGAAATTCAGAAGAATGTAAATGATAGTGCTGATGAAACATCAAGTACTGCTAGCAAAGAAGTACCAAAGTCAGATGTTGGATCAGACGAAAATATAGATAAGGTAGACTCAAATAGGCCAACAGAATTTAACGTAGAAGACTACTTAAATGAGCATTATTCGCTGGCCAATTCACATATAGAAACAGTTAGCTGGGAAAACGAGGAGACAGGAAAAACAGATTATACCGTTAATATCGTTCCCAGTTTGAAAGTACATAGTTACGAAATGAAAGAAAAGTTTCAGAATGCTCATATGGAAGTCTATGAGGAAATAGAGACGATGACAGAAACAGCTAGAAAGATGATGGAAGAGATGCCTAAGTTGAATTCTAAGCTTCGCATTGATTCTGTTAATTGGGTTTCATTTGATGGGGAGTTCACCGTTATGTTATTGCAAGATTTTGAGAATAGTAGCTTAAAAGTAGAAGATGAGAAGGGAAGCGAAACATTATCTCATTTTTCCAGTCAACAAATCGAATACGCTCGCGTTTGGCTTCTCCTTGGTCCAAATCAAGAAATTGATGAGTTGAATGTTCGAATTATTCCAACAGGTCAGCCTGTAAATCCACTTGACGAAACAAGTGCGACATACCCAGAAGAGGTTATTCAGTTAGCAGGTTCCCGTCTGGTAGATGGCTCCGTAACCTATAGCGGCAATGGAGACGGCACCATAAACGTATACAATGTGCCTTTGCGTTTTGAACAGAATGTACCGAAAGATCTTGATAAAAATTATATGCGTAAACTCACAGAGAGTATGATTGAAAATACAGAGCTTGTATACGTTGATCCAGGTCAAGAAGAAGAGATTATCAAATTAATTAAGTTGCAAAAGATTCAATGATTGAAGAGAGGTAAGGACCAACACATGTCAAAAAACGTATATATAGTCAGGCATTGCGAAGCTGAGGGGCAACCGGCAGAGTCGCAGCTTACAGGGAAGGGGTTTGAACAAGCCCAAGAGCTCGTGGGGATTTTCTCAAATACTCAAATTGACCGCATCGTCTCGAGCCCTTTTTCACGAGCTGTTCAAACTATAGAACCATTGAGCAGGGATACTGGCGTAAAAATAGAGGTGGATGAACGCTTAGCTGAGCGCATACTAAGCACGGTGGATTTACCGGACTGGCTGGAAAAATTGGAAGCGACTTATGAAGAGTTGGATCTGAAATTTGAAGGCGGGGAGTCAAGTAGAGAAGCGATGGACAGAATCGTCAGCGTGGTAGAAGAGGTTTTAGAATCTGACGCAGAAAACATCGTTGTGGTCACACATGGAAATATCATGTCTCTTTTGCTAAGAAACTACCAAGAAAGCTTTGGATTTGAAGAGTGGAAGAAGCTTAGAAATCCCGATGTGTTTCTTTTGCAGAGAGTTGAGGAGGAGAGCCGAGGGGACAAATTGTTAGTTTTGTCGCACCTTCCTAATACCAAAACTACCAATTAGACAAAAAAAGGTACCAATTAGTCAAAAAACAGCCTGAAATGATCGAAAAACAACGGAAAGTATACAAAAAACCGGTTGAAATGATCAATAATCCATATATTGTAAGTATGGGAGGGGTGTTTTTCAGGGGAATCCGCCTAAAGGTGGGTCGTCGTGCCTGTCCCCACAATCCAAAGCCCACAAGGAGGATGCCAATGCTAAAACGGAGACACGGAGACCGCTCTGAATGGAAGCGGGTCTTAAAACGTCAATACACTCAGAAGTTTATTGACACAAATTGCTTCAAAGGCTATGTCACCTTGCTTCATATACATAAAGTAACGGATCCATTATTCGTAAACTATGAAGAAAAGAATGTATGCATTGTGGACGATGGGTACATGTGGCTTCAGCATTTTCCAAGCAATGAACATTACTCTTTAACCACTATGTTTGATGCTAATGGCGTGGTGGTTCAGTGGTACATCGATATCACCCATGAGAACGGAGTGGAAAACGACCTTCCGTATACCGACGATCTTTTTTTAGACATCATCGTGCTTTCGACAGGAGAAGTCATTCAGAAAGATGCGGATGAACTGGATGAAGCACTAAACAAAGGGACAATAAATAAGTCCCAATACGAACTTGCCTGGGCAGAAGCAGATAAAATCAATCAACAGATTGAGAACAATGACTTTCAGTTGTTGGAACTGGCGAAAACACATTTGGACATATTATTGAAAGATCTTGATGATACCAATGGAAATTATAAGCGATGATATTAAAGGCAAGCGCTATAATCAACTTCAGACTAAAGAGGTGTAACCCATGCTAACAAACGAACAGCTACAACAAATCACAGAACTCAAATCCGTTTGCGAAAAAGAAGGCGGGTTCGAGCTAAAGCTTAATGAAGATATGCTAGAAACCAGGGATGGTAAAAGCAAAGAGGACTTTTTCCATTATGAAGATGGACGACTTGTCGGATTCTTGGGTTGTTACGGGTTTGGTAGTAAAATTGAAATGACGGGAATGGTTCACCCGGACTACCGTAGAAAAGGGATTTTCGCAAAATTGTTTGCTGAAGCGATGGTTGAGGTGAAAAAGCGGGAGATTTCTACCATTTTGTTAAATGCACCTAGCCACTCTCAAAGCGCAAAGGAGTTTCTTAAAAACATCCCGTGTACATTTGAAGTAGCGGAGTATCAAATGAAATGGGAAGCAGGCGAGTTGTACGATGATCATTCTGTACAGATTCGACCATCCACGTCCCAAGAGGATTTTGAATCTGAAATTCAACTAGAAGTGGCATGCTTTGGTTTTACAGAGCAAGAAGCGCGCAGCTTCAACGAGCGAATGAAGGAACTAAATAGCGAAGACATGTTCATTATTGAAGCAGAGGGCCGAACTGCTGGGAAAATTCGTGTCTCGGAAACTAACGGAGAAGCGTGGATATATGGATTTGCAGTTTCTCCAGAGCTACAAGGAAAAGGGATTGGACGGAAAGCTCTATCTAAAGTGGTGAAAATGCAGGCGGATAAAGGGTTGCCAGTCTTTTTGGAAGTAGAAGCAAGAAATGTTCATGCATTGAGACTCTATGAATCTTGTGGGTTTAGAAGTTACCATTCGCAGGACTATTATAAGTATGGAAATTAGAACTGACTTTAAAAAAGAATTAAGGGTTTAAAGGTTCAAAAATAGGGAAAATATTTACTCAAATCTTGGGAAAAAACTTTCGCAGGCCATTAGTTTTAAAAAAATGCTATTTTTCCATAAAGACGGTTTATGAAACCTTTCCCCAAAAAGCTCCGTATATATGTAAAAGGAAGGGGGCCAACCAACCTATGGGAAAATTACTTTTATTCTTCGTCGTCGGAACGATTGGCATTACTTTACGTTTCTTCATTATTGGAGAATTTGAATGGAGTCAGGCCTTCATGTTATTCCTGTTTCCGGTTGGGGCAGTTGGTGTTTGGTATATACATAGATGGATGAAACAAAGAGATGTAAATTATACACCTGCGGATACGGATGAAAGTTGGAATACTCACTTGGGTGAACGGTATTCAACTGGTGTGAAGCAACTTTATAAAGGAAAGGAGAAGGTTGCAGAGTACCACCGTTTCTATCAAAGTCGTTGGCAGCATTGGGTCAACGAAGTGGTGGAAGGGGACGGGAACTGGTATATGAATCTTACCTTCAATTTGTCTGAAGGGCAGAAAATCAGCTTTGTGGAGCAACAAAGCAGTTTATTTAAAAATAACACTAATTGGAAAATTATGCAGGATGGAAAGCCCATTGGAACTGTAAAGACTGAATACTCCATGAAAAATGCCGCAAAGCTTAAAGAAGCATTAACAGTAGAGATAGATGATAAATTAATAAGCTATCAATCTTTTGGAATTGGATCGGCCACAGAAGTGCTGATAGATAATCAAGTGGTTGCTAAAGGAAAGCGCTCTGAAGTATTACGGTCAAAATACAGCTTTGAGTTGGTGGACGACCAATACAGAGATATAGAAAAGGTATTGGCAATGGGCTTTATTCTGTTTAATTATGTACATAAACAATAAAGGGGGAGAAAAGGATGTCCAACATAAAACCAATCTTAAAAGACTTCCCATCAGAATTCTCAACAGACAGGCTTTTAATAAGAATGCCACTGCCAGGAGACGGCCCAGCGGTACATGACGCGATCATTCATTCTCTTCCTGAACTCAAACCTTGGATGATCTTCGCGCAACACAATCAGACAGTGGAAGATGTGGAAGCGAATATAAGGGAGAGTCATACAGAGTTTCTGCAACGAAAAGATTTAAGGCTCTTAGTTTTTCTAAAAGAAACCGGGGAATTTATAGCTTCGTCAGGGTTGCATCGAATTGATTGGTCCATTCCAAAATTTGAAATCGGCTATTGGATTGATTCCAGGCACAGTGGCAAGGGCTATATAACAGAAGCGGTGGAAGGGATCAGCCAGTTTGCATTTGAACAGTTGGGGGCAAATCGCGTGGAGATTCGCTGTGATTCGAAAAATGTGAAGAGCCGCGCGGTTGCAGATAGAGCGGGCTACACGTTAGAGGGCATTCTTAAAAACAGTGAGCGAGATGTAACTGGGGAGTTGCGTGATACGTGTGTTTTTGCGAAGGTGAAATGAATAGATAGAATTTAAGGGACAAGCGAGTGAGTTGCTTGTCTTTTTTGCGCGAAAATGGGTCACAGTGCCTGTCCCCTCAGACCGCCTTATTCAATATATATTTATTGAAAAACAATAAATAAAATGGTAAATTCTATTTATAACGATGAAGCGAGGTGCTTTTGATGAAGCATGGTTCTACTCTTTTTTTGAAAATAGCGGTTTTTTTAATTGGAACTCCTGTATTTATTTTAAGTATTATTGGTTTGGTTTCTTTGGTGAAAGACCCGGCAAATCCTGAATACGCGTATATCCTGTATCCAATTGTCACCGGGATGTTTCTGACAACTATTCCTTTTTATTTTGCATTGTATCAGGCGTTGAAACTTTTAGGATATATTGATAAGAACGAGGCTTTCTCGCACTTTTCGGTGGAAGCGTTGAAGAAAATCAAATTTTGTGCGATTACTATCAGTAGCGTGTATGTTGTCATCATGCCGTTTATATTTCTATTAGCAGATAAAGATGATGCACCAGGGGCGATTATCATGGGTGCGGTTCCGATCTTCGCCTCTATCGTAATTGCCGTTTTCGCTGCGGTCCTTCAAAGGCTATTACAAGTAGCCATTGACATAAAATCGGAAAATGACTTAACAGTGTGAGGTGGAAATTATGGCTATTATCATAAATATCGATGTCATGTTGGCAAAAAGAAAAATGAGCGTCACCGAACTCTCTGAAAGAGTCGGAATAACCATGGCAAACCTCTCTATCCTCAAGAACGGCAAAGCCAAAGCCATTCGCTTCTCCACCCTAGAGGCCGTCTGCAAAGCTCTCGACTGCCAACCGGGAGACATTTTGGAGTATAGGCCTGACGAGGAGTAGTTAAAGTGGCTCGCATGGTGAGAGTTATTACGATGCCGTTGGTTGTTGTACACCTTTTAATAGCATACTTTTGGATTTTCGATTGGGAGAAGTTAACGACAGATATTGGTCTGATCAGCTGGATTGGATCCATTCTTTTAGGGATTGTTGTTTTTATTATAAATCGAAAATCAAAGACATCTGATCAATATCTAAGCAAAAAAATAGTCGCTGCGACAACTTTTATGACCATATTATTGGGAGTTTTTGCGTTGATGATCGAGTTTATTACTAGTTCGATGCCTTAATACTGAATGTGAGGTGCTAATGGAGGTTTTTATCGCTTGAGCGCAGCGGTAGAAACCTCTTTTTTTGTGAGGTTGAAGAAGGTCGGCTTAAAATGGTATAAGTTCGTTTGGGAAATGTAGAAGCTCACCGGAAAAGGGTAGAAGCTGAGCCCAAAAATGTAGAACATAAAAATTAGAGAACTTCACTCTTTCCCACTTCCCCTTTACAAGTCAAACGGATATTGTCCTCTGAAAAATAAAATTAAATCCCCAATAACACCAATGCAAAAGAATATAAAGTAGTAGCTGGCGCTGGAAACTTCCTTATTAAATAGTTCATTAAATGCTTGCACAAACAGTCGATTAAAACCGAACCAGCTTAGTACCCATGCGATAATTAAAAAAGCGACAATGGTCATTTGGCAACATCTCCTCCATTAAACTACTCTAATATTAACATATTCAACCAACAACTAACTCACTACCCCAACTGGCAACCCCAACCTCCATGTGGTACAATCGGAACAGCGATTTTAAACGTGAAGGAAGAGAAAATACATGACAGTACCTGTTCAAAAAAATGAATACTACGATGTCACCGTTCAGGACTTAACGCATGACGGCGCCGGCGTAGCAAAAATAGATGGCTTTCCAATTTTCGTCCAAAATGCCTTACCTGACGAGGAAATCAAAGTCAAAATAATAAAAGTAAAAAAAGGCTATGCATTCGGTCGACTGGAGGAGATCCACAAGACAAGTCCTTTTCGTGTCGATGCACCTTGCCCAATCTACAAGCAATGCGGAGGTTGCCAGCTTCAGCATTTGAGTTATGAAGGTCAGCTTGTGGCGAAGCAAAAGCAGGTCAAGGATGTTCTCGAACGCATTGGACACCTAAAAGACGTGCCGGTTCATCCGGTTCTCGGCATGGACCACAACCCATGGCGCTACCGCAATAAAGCGCAGGTTCCAATTGGGGAACGAGAAGGCGGCCTGATTGCAGGCTTTTACCAGCAACGCAGCCACGAAATTATTGATATGAAGGAATGCTTGATCCAGCAGGAAATCAACGACCGTGTCGTTCAAACGGTCCGCGAGATCTGCGATAAGCATGGTGTGCGTGCTTATAACGAAAAAACGCATAAAGGTGTGCTCCGTCATGTGATGGCCCGCTATGGCCTGGTTACTGGGGAAGTAATGATTGTGCTCATCACACGTACGCCGGATATCCAGAACCGCAAGGCAATTGTGGAAGAAATAACAACGGCCCTGCCGGAAGTAAAATCCGTTATGCAGAACGTAAATACGAAGAAAACAAATGTGATTTTCGGAGATGAAACACGTGTACTTTGGGGGAACGAATACATCTATGATTTCATCGGTTATATCAAGTTTGCGATTTCCGCCAGATCCTTCTACCAGGTCAACCCGGAACAAACAAAAGTCCTGTATGATAAAGCGCTCGAGTATGCTGACCTGACAGGCGAAGAGAGTGTCATTGATGCTTACTGTGGGATCGGAACTATCTCCTTGTTTTTAGCTCAAAAGGCGAAAAAAGTGTTCGGCGTAGAAATTGTGCCAGAAGCAATTGAAGATGCCAAACGCAACGCAGAACTGAATGCAATTACCAATGCGGAGTTTGCAGTAGGCGAAGCGGAAGTCGTGATCCCTAAATGGTATAAGGAAGGCAACACCGCGGACGTGTTAGTGGTAGATCCACCGCGTAAAGGCTGTGATGAAGCGCTGCTGAATACTATACTGGAAATGAGGCCGAAGAAGGTTGTGTATGTATCCTGTAATCCAGCAACGCTTGCTAGAGATCTAAAAGTGTTGGAGGATGGGGGATATAAGACGGTTGAAGTGCAACCGGTGGATATGTTTCCTCACACCGTACACGTAGAGGCAGTCGCGTTAATAGAGTTAAAATAATTTGTCATCAAAAACCTATAACAGCATGCTGTAGGTGAAGTTAATACGTTCTTTACGACCCTTGGACTAATAGTTCAAGGGATTTTATTTAGGAAGCCTTGTTTCCATACCCTTCAAATGGGGAAAAGGGACCTGTCCTAAAAAAATTCTCCGACAATTTTACTACCCTCTCAAACCCCTTCTCCCACAATGGATTAACCCCTAAAAAAAGTCCCTAAAACTGGACTAAAAAACCATTAAAATTATTAGAAAATTTGAAATAGATAGTTAATGTATGTATAATGGATTACAATAACAAAAACGGAAACGCATTTCCACCTAATGGAAACTAGTGAATGTTAATCAGGAGTGATGGGATATCTTTGAAAAAAGGGTATTGAACACGCATAATCAACGAGAACTTGTAGAACTGCTCGACAATGATCAAAGGAATAATTTACAGTTCTACGAGTATCTGGAGTACTTACATAACAAAGACAAACGATTTGGATTTTATGGGTATTATGACCACCACAAGCTTGTAGCCGTACAGTATTTTAGTCCATTGAATACTGGAATTTCCTTAATGGACAAACACTATCTATCACTCCTCAAGCAACACCTGATTAAAACTTCATCCACTTATTTATTTGGCAAAGCGGATATACTTTCACTTCTGGGCGACATGCCGAATCGACAAAAGTATCCCTATTGTTACGGATATCTAAGTAAAACCAATCAATCACCATTACCGATCAACTCGCCGGTCAACCAGGCAACATTTGACAATATACCTGCCATTGAGGAATTTTATGCAGACAAGGACATTATGATTGAAGTTCAGGAGCGGCTGCCTAACATTATTAGAAATGGTTCGGCTTTTATCGTAAAAGAAGGAAGTAAAGTTGTTTCCATTGCAATGGCACATTCCGAAACCTCCCAATATGCTTTAATCGGTGGGATCTACACCGATGAGGATTCTCGTGGAAAAGGCTATGGATTGGCATGCACAAGAGCATTAACGGATCATTTACATAATAAACAGAGAACACCTTTTTTATTCTACGATGCCACACTGCCACATCTGCATCTGTTTTATCAAGCATTGGGATTCAAACTTACGGATGAGTATGTGTTGTTATATTGAATCAAGGAATTTTTCTACACTTTAATATGTTCAGAACATATAAAATGTTTAGAATGTGGTACTACCTATTCTGGTAACAGAATAAATTTTTTATAACAAAGAAACGGAAACGTGTTTCCACCAAGCGGAAACAAAAACACTAATATTTTGCTGAAAGGAGGGATCGAAAACATGACACCATCATTAGATAAAAGTAAAACAGGCGTGCGTGCGGTGGACCGTGCACTTGATATTATTGAGACGTTTTCCTTAAGAGAACGCGAGCTTACACTAGTAGATATCTCTAAAAAAACTGGATTGCCCCTAACAACCGTTCACAGAAATGTCCAATCGCTTTTGCAGCGAGGATATCTGGAGCAGGATGAAATTTCCGGGAAGTTTCGCCCGGGTATGCAATTTGTTCGGGTTGCGGGAATCCTTATCCAAGGGCTTGACTTGGTGCAAAAGGCGTCTCCTTATTTGCATAGATTGGCGAAAAAGACAGAGATGAACGTCAATTTAAGTATTTATGATGATGGGGAGGCGCTGTGTTTAGTCAATATTGAATCATTCCATAACTTTGGATTTGAAATTAAGGTCGGGCAAAAGCTACCTATTTATGCAGGTGCCTTGTCTAAATTGATCTTGGCTTATTTACCAGAAAGAGAGTTTGATCGATTATCAGACACGTTCAAAACCTTTACGCCGATCACCATTTCGCAGAGGCAAGAGCTGAAAAATGACATCGAGTCCATTCGTCAGCACGGCTATGCCAAGTCAGAAGGAGAGCTGCAATTAGGCGCCGTTGCTTATGCGGCACCGGTCTTTAATTACGAAGGCAAGCTAGAAGCGGGGATTGCCATAACTGGTCCGGAGCACTTTTTCAGCGAAGAAAAACGACAAACATATCTTAAAACGTTGCTCCTTGCCGCAGAAGAAATCTCACGGGATTTGGGCTATAAGAAAGTTTACTAGAAAGGAGAATACCAGATGGAAAAAATCAAACCAAAACGGCTCCAGAAAGGAGATACGATTGGAATCGTGGCCCCTGCAAGTCCACACTATAACAGGAGCGATATCATTCGCGGTATCGAGACGCTCGAGGAGTGGGGCTTCCGGGTCGTCGTGGGGGAAAATGTCCATAACAAGCATGAGTACTTAGCGGGAACGGATAAGGAGCGGGCCCATGATTTCAATGAGATGTTCCGGAATGATCAGGTCGATGCTGTCTTTGTCACACAGGGTGGATATGGCTCAGCACGAATGCTAAGGTACATAGATTTCGAGCTTGTGAGGAACAATCCGAAGATTTTTATTGGCTACAGCGATATCACCTCCATCCACCTTGCGCTTCAAAAGTATACAGGCTTGGTGTCCTTCCATGGGCCTGGGATGGCGGGTTTTAACTCGGAGGATCTGACCGACTATCGAAAAGAGTACCTCTTTAAAGCTTTGATGGAAACGGAACCAATTGGAGAAATACGCAAATCAAATGAGAAGAAGTGGATCAATCAGATTAACAAGGGGGAAGCAGAGGGAGAGCTAGTAGGAGGAAACCTGACGCTCGTCTGTGCTTCACTTGGTACCCCTTATGAGATTGACACGAAAGGAAAGATTCTTTTCCTGGAAGAGGTATGGTCAGAACCATGGAATATCGACCACATGTTTACACACCTACTACATGCCGGCAAGCTACAGGAGGCCGCGGGTATTGTCATTGGCGAATGTACCCTGTGTGAGCCGAAGAAAATGGATCCGGGCTTCCACGTTACCTTTAGCTTGGAAGATATCTTATATGACTTTATTGAACCATTAGGAATTCCAGCAATCCATGGATTACCGATTGGCCACACAGAAGATCTCGCAACATTGCCGATGGGCGTGAATGCGTATCTTGATGCAACTAATAAAAAGCTATTTGTAACAGAATCTGGTGTGAAGTAAGGCTCTTATCGTATAAAGGGGGGGATGTTATGCGAAAGCAGCTTTTCCATAAAAAAAGAGGGGGAAAAAGGATGAAAAAGCTAGGAAGTATATTATTAACTGTCATTTTGGTGTTCAGCTACATGGTACTACCAATGAGCAAGGCGAATGCGGAGGAGACAGCAACCTTGAAAATCGGTTGGACAGCAGAGGCAGATAGTCTGAGTCCGTTTCTGGCGTGGACGATTTCCGCGACTGAAATCTTTAAGTTAATCTATGATCCATTAGTTGCCTTTGATAATAATGTCGAGCCTGTTGGTAGATTGGCAAAGGATTGGCAGGTAAGTGATGATAATTTAACTTGGACGTTCAATCTGCAAGAGGGAGTCAAATGGCATGATGGGACTCCATTCACTTCTGCAGACGTAAAGTTCACCTATGAAACTTTACAAGAGAGCGGCTTAGGCTTATACGCTGGATACTTGGATGGAATCACCTCCATTGAAACGCCGGATGAGCTGACGGTCGTCATAAAAACAGAGGAACCGAAAGCGAACATGCTGCAAAGCACGACGCCGATTTTACCAAAGCATATCTGGGAAGACATCTCCATGGCAGACCTAGAAACATGGCCTAATCAAAACCCAATTGGAACAGGTGCATTTAAGTTTAGCGAATTCAAGAAAGATGAGTTCATCAAGCTGGAAAAGAACCCGGACTACTTCTACAAACCAGCCAACGTCAATAGCCTTGTATTCGTACTTTATGCTAACACAGACACCTTGACGCAATCCTTAAAAATAGGCGAGATTGATGCAGCCATTAATATTGGAGCAAACCAAGTGAAAGTGCTGGACGCAGAGGAAAGCATTGAAGTGATTTCCGCGACCACCCACGGTTTTACGGAGCTTTCCATCAACACTTGGCCAGATGACAATTCAAAAGGAAATCCACTCCTTCGTGAAAAAGATATTCGTCATGCGATGAGCTATGCAATTGATAAACAGAAAATCATTGATGTGGCATATGCCGGTCAAGCAGCACCTGGATCGACATTAATCCCACCAAGCTTAGATTTCTGGCACTACAAACCGGAAAACCTGCGTTCCTTTGATCCGGCAAAAGCAAAGGAAATCTTGGATAATGCCGGATTTAAGGACGAAGATGGTGATGGAATCCGAGAAGCAGATGGGGAGCCCCTAGAGTTTGAATTAATGGTTCGTTCCAAAACCTCCGAGGAAGTCCGTGCTGGGGAAATGATTAGCAGCATGCTAGAAGATGTAGGAATTGGTGTGAAGCTTGAAACAGTTGATGATGGACTTCTGGGCGACAGAATCTATGATAATGCGGACTTTGATATGTTCATTTGGGGCTGGGGAACAGACGCCGATCCAACTACAATTCTAAATGTAATGTCCTCGGAAGAAATAGGGAACTTAAGCGACTCTTATTATGCCAACGAAGCATACGACAAGCTACTGGCCAAACAAGAAACGATCATAGATAAAGAGGAAAGACAAAAGGTTGTTCATGAAATGCAGGAGATGTTATACGAGGATGCCCCATATATCATCCTTATGTATGATAACGCTCTTCAAGCTGTAAATAGTGACAAATGGGAAGGCTGGACAAAAGTAGCAGGGGTATACTTCTATTCTTTCAATCATGAAAACTATTTAAATGTAAAACTAGCATCAGCTGGGGAAGAAATTGCTGACACTGAGGATGGCACCGTAGCTACTGCATCGGACACAACGGAAAATGAAGAAGCAGCCGGCAACGCAGGAGCAATCATTGCGGTTGTCATCGTGGCAGCCGCGATTATGACGGGGATTTTCCTTGTAAAACGAAAGAAAAAAGATGTGTCAATCGACGACGATATGTAAGAAAAATAAAGGGCAAAGTGCGAAGCTACTTTGCCCTTTATTACAAAGGCGAAGGTGAAAACGATGAATAAATACTATCTAATGAAGAAACTCTTTCAATCTATGGTGACAATTTTCCTCGTGTTAATTATTAACTTCTTTCTTTTTCGCGTCATGCCAGGAAACCCATTAGCCATGATTGTGCGGAACCCGAATGCTTCTGAGGAAGCGATTGAAAAAATCAAAGTATTATTTGGAGTCGACCAGCCCATGTATGTCCAGCTCTGGCTCTATTTTAAGCAGCTGGCTCAGGGAGATCTCGGAATGTCCTTTATGACCAAAGAGCCAGTCATTCAAGTCATTGGTGAAAAGCTGGTCCCGACCCTTTTACTCGTGGGGTTATCCACAATTGTCGCAATCATTGCTGGGATGTTCATTGGGATTGTGGCAGCGTCTAAACGAGGCAAGAAAATTGATATTATCTCTTTAACTTTTTCTCTCATTACCTACGCGATGCCTACATTTTGGCTTGGAATCATGCTGGTTGTCTTTTTTAGCGTCACACTGAACCTATTTCCAACCAGCGGGATGAGTACAGCAGGTGCGGTATTTGCCAATTCCTTTGAGAAGGCACTGGATGTGTCCAAGCATTTATTTTTACCAACTTTAACATTGGCCCTAGTCTTAATTGGGCAATTTGTCTTGATCATGCGTAATTCCTTACTTGAGGTTTTGACAGAGGACTATATCACCACCGCGAAAGCCAAAGGCTTCTCGGAAAAGTTAATTATTAGAAGACATGCGCTGCCAAATGCGATGCTCCCCATGGTGACCATCATCGCGATCAACATCGGTTTTATGATAGCAGGCGCGATTCAAATTGAAACGGTATTTTCGTGGCCAGGCTTGGGACGCTTGATGTATGAAGCATTAAACAATAGAGATTATCCGTTACTGCAAGGGATTTTCCTGATTGTCAGTGTCTGTGTCGTGCTTGCCAATCTTTGTGCGGACATCATATATGGTTACTTGGATCCACGAATAAATAATAAAGCCTAGGGTGAAGGAAGATGGAACAAAAACATATCATTGCTGCAAAGAAAACAAAAGAATTTCTCACAACATTTATCCGGAACAAAATGGGGTACTCAGGAGCAATCATTCTCGGATTCTTCGTGCTGATTGCGATTTTTGGCCCACTGATAACCGACTATGATCCAAAGGAATACGGGGTAGCGGACGTGCTAAGTCCCCCAACCTGGGACAACTTGCTCGGAACCGATGACCTTGGCAGAGATGTGTTAGGAGGCGTCATCTTAGGTGCCAGAATCTCGATCATGGTCGGATTCATCTCCACCTTAATTTCCATGTTTGTCGGAACGGTGGTCGGGATCGCTTCCGGCTATTATGGAAGAAAAGTAGATACATTGTTAATGAGAATAACCGACGTGTTTTTGGTGCTACCATGGCTGCCACTGGCCCTCGTCTTAACAGCTATTCTCGGAGCAAGCCTTTGGAACATCATATTGGTCATTGGCTTAACGAGTTGGCCAGGAACGGCCCGCATTGTTCGCTCCCAAACCCTTTCAATCAAAGAAAGGCAGTTTATCGAGCGTGCCCGCTCCATCGGGGCCAATCACTTCTATATAATGAGAAAACATATTTTACCGAACGTATTTCCTTTGATTTTCGCTAACACCGTACTCGTTTCGGCAGTTGCAATTTTATCCGAAACAACCTTGAGTTTCTTAGGAATGGGAGATACAACCCAACCAAGCTGGGGCATGATGCTGCATTATGCCTTTGAATCAGGGGCAGCAAGTCTTGGGGCGTACTGGTACTTGATGGCGCCGGGATTATGTGTCGTGCTGGTGGTACTTGGCTTTACCTTTATCGGGTATGCCTTTGATGAAATTTTGAACCCAAAGTTAAAAAGGAGATAGATGATGAGTCTTCTAGAAGTTAAAAACCTAAAAACCTATTTTCATACAAAAGACGGAATCGTCAAAGCAGTGGACGATGTCAGCTTCACACTTGAAAAGGGAGAAGCGATTGGCCTCGTTGGCGAATCCGGCTGTGGGAAAACGACCACTGCCCTATCCATCACCAGCCTCCTTCCACAGGAAGGGGAGATTGCTGGCGGGGAGATCAATTATAATGGAAAAAATTTAGCAGCGTTAAATGACAACCAAATCAGGCGCTATCGCTGGAATGAAATTGCGATTGCCTTCCAGGGGGCTATGAATGCCTTAAATCCCGTCAAAAAAATCGGCGAACAGCTCACTGATGTGATGATGTACCACAATAAATTGGATTACAAGGCAGCCAGAAAAAAAGCCAAGGGGCTTTTGGAATTAGTCGAAATCGATCCAGATAGAATCGACCAATATCCTCATGAATTTAGTGGCGGAATGAAGCAACGGGTTATGATTGCGATGGCTCTTGCCTGCGATCCGAAAATATTAATAGGCGACGAGCCGACAACAGCGCTCGATGTCATGGTGCAAGCACAGATATTAGAATTACTGGAAAAGCTGCGGGCAGAGCTTGGGATGTCACTCATTCTCATTACTCATGATTTGTCGGTGATGGCGGAAACTTGTGACAAAGCCGTGGTGATGTATGCCGGGAAAATCGTGGAGTCGGGAACGGTGGAAAACGTGATCAATCACAGCTCTCACCCTTACACACAAAAGCTTGTCAAAGCGTTCCCGGATATTCACGGAAAACGGGAAATGACCGAATCGATTCCCGGGTCTCCACCCAATTTAATCAACCCGCCGACAGGCTGCTATTTTCATCCGCGATGCGAGCATGCAACGGAGGAGTGTAGGCGGACAGCGCCAGAACTCAGAAAAATAGCCGAAGATCATTATGTCGCCTGTCACTTAAGGGGGGAGTAAGATGAAAAGTCTCATTAAAACAAAAGATTTGCGCGTCCACTTCGACTTACAGACTGGCTTTTTAAAAGGGCTTTTCTCAAAGGAAAAAAAACGCGTCAAAGCGGTGGACGGCATTGATATTGATATCAATAAAGGAGAGATCCTGTCGCTCGTTGGTGAAAGTGGCAGCGGGAAAACGACAACAGGAAAAGCAATCCTGCAATTGCTTGAGAATGTGGAAGGGGACATCACCTACGACGGTAAGCCGATCTTGCAAAAGGATAAGAAGCAGATCCAAGCATTCCGGCAAAAAGCCCAGATGATTTTCCAGGATCCATATGAGTCACTGAACTCCAAGTTTCTGATCATTGACATTGTGGCAGAACCGTTAGAAATCAATGGTCTTATCAAAAGTGAACAACAAAAGAAGGAAAAGGTCAAAGAAGCGTTAGAGTGGGCCGGATTAAGACCAGCGGAGCAATATTTGTATCGTTATCCTCATGAACTAAGCGGCGGCCAGCGCCAACGGGTCGTCATTGCAGCGGCCCTGATTTTGAATCCTGAATTTATCGTGGCGGATGAGCCGGTGTCAATGCTGGATGTTTCGGTCCGAGCAGATATTTTACGACTAATGGTGGATCTCCGTGATAAAAAAGGCATCTCTTACTTGTTTATCACCCATGATATCTCGCTTGCTTGGTTGATTTCTGACCGGATCGCCATCATGTATTTAGGAAAAATCGTCGAGATTGGTGATGTTGATAAAGTGATTTCCGCAAGCCTCCATCCGTACACGAAGGCATTGATCAATGTCATGCCAAAACCAACCGTGGCCGGGGAAAAACGGAAGCGAATGATTCTAAAAGGAGAAACACCCAATCCAAGCAATGTCCCAAGTGGATGCCGGTTCCATACTAGATGTCCCTTTGCCGAGGAAAAATGCAAAGCAGAGGAACCACCACTAGTGGAATACAGCGAGAACCATTTTGCAGCCTGTCATTTTGCAGAAGAGCTTAACTAAGGAGTGAATGTTTGTGTCAAAAGAACAAATCGATGCCATCCTAGAACGGGAAAAAGAAGGCTTAGCCGCATTAAGTACCTATATCCAGCAAAACCCGGAGCTAGGAGGAGAGGAGTATAAATCCTCTAAAGTCCTATGTGATTATTTAGAGGAAAAAGGCTTCACGGTTCAACGAGGAGTGGGACCTTTCGAAACAGCGTTTATTGCCAACAAGAAAAAGGGAGAAGGCGGTCCCCATATCGCATTCTGCGCAGAATATGATGCCCTTCCAGATGTGGGCCATGCGTGTGGGCACCATCTTATCGGTGTCGCCAGTGTCGCAGCGGGATTAGCTCTTGCACAGATGGAGATTGATGAGGCGTTCGAAGTATCCGTAATAGGCACACACGATGAAGAAGGTGTCGGTGGGAAAATCGATCTCATCAACGAAGGTGCCTTTGAAGGTGTGGATGTCGCGATGATGTTCCACCCAGGCTACTCCACAATTATCGATGTAAAATCATTGGCGTTTCACAGCTATGACTTTATCTTCCACGGAAAAAATGCGCACGCAGCTTCTGAACCATGGGAAGGGAAGAACGCACTGGATGGTGTGATTCAGCTGTTTAACGGGGTGAGCGCCTTACGCCAACACATAAAACCAGATGTACGTATCCACGGCATTATTAAGGAAGGCGGAAAAGCAACGAACATCATCCCCCATCGCGCGGTGGCAGAATTCTGTGTTCGTTCCATTGATAATGACTATTTAGAAGAAGTCTGTGCGCAGGTCATGGACATTGCAAAAGGTGCCGCCCTTATGAGTGGGACAGAGGTGGAAATCAACGAAATTGGTCACCCTTATGCCGCGATGGTGAGCAATCAAACACTAGTTGGGCTGTACCAGGAAAGTCTCGATGAATTTGACTATGTCGATCTATCCAAACATCATGAAGGAATGGGCTCGATCGATATGGGCAATGTGAGTCTGAAGGTGCCATCGATCCATCCAGTTTTATCCTTAACGGACCAACTTGTCCCAGGCCACACAAAGGAATTTGCTGATATGTGCAATACTCCTCTCGCCTATGACACGATGTTGCTGGCCGGAAAAACAATGGCCCACACCTGTTGGAAGGTCATTCAAAGCAAGGAGCTGCAACAAAAAATAAAAGAAGAGTTCAGAAAGTCAGTGATGGGAGACGGAACACGTATTCCAAATTAATTAACGTCCCAAATAATAAAAGAATACAAGCGATACAAAAGCGAAAAAAATAAGGAAAGAAGGGGTTTATCTACATGACAAAAAAACATCTTTTTGGGGAAATGACGTGGCCAGAGGTAAAGGAAGCGGTAAAACAAGAACGCGTAGCGGTTGTCCCCGTTGCGATGATTGAAGAGCACGGCCACCACCTACCTATTGATACCGACCTCGTCCTAGCATCGGAAATCTGCTACCGCGCTGGTGCGAAATCACCGGAAAATATGGTGATCATTCCACCAATTAACCATGGCTATGCCCCTCACCAAATGGACTTTCCAGGCGTTATTTCCATCAGCAGCGAAACGTTCATCAATTATGTAGTGGATGTCTGCAATAGCCTTGCACATCAAGGCTTTAAAAAAATCTTACTTATGAATGGCCATGGCAGTAATGTGTCACTCCTAAAAGTAGCTGCAAGACAGACAATGCTTCATTATCCAGATGTTCAATGTACCTCCATCTCCCATTGGGACTTCGAGCCCGTCGTCCAGCTAACCGAACAAATCCGCGACTCAGAAAGCCCTGGAGGCATCAACCATGCCTGTGAGCTTGAAACCTCGATGTACCTCGCCATCAAAGAAGACCTTGTCCAAATGGAGAAAGCAGTCCGCGACATCGACAAATACCAAATGTCCAAATACTTCTGGCTAGATCTCGTGGGAAAAGGCGAAGGAAGACCCGTTGTCATGGTCCCTCACTGGAGCTCTATTTCGGAAACGGGAACGCTGGGTGACCCAACACAGGCGACGAGGGAAAAAGGAGAGAAATTAATGAGCGCAGCGGTAGAGGGATTGTTGGAGTTTGTGCAGATTTTTAGAGATAGAGAGGGGAATCACCCTAGGGTTAATCATCATTTGTGAGAAAGGAGAGGGGGAACGAATCCCTACCATCGTATAATCGGTCTTGGCTTTACTGGCTTTATATCATAATATATAAAGGGTGAGGAAACGGATATTTTCTGTCATACCATGCATGTTGAGTGCCCTATACAAGACGTGTGTGAATTCACCATAAGGAGCATGTGTATGAGCACAAGTTTAAAAGACTTTGTACAAAGTACAGTGAAAGCTATAGAGCACTTTGATCAGAACAATATAGACTGCATCAAAAATGTAGTAAGAGAAGCCATTAACTTTTATAAACTAAATTCTTATGAAGAAGTTGAAGAAACGAATGAAGGTACCAGGAGATATTTATATATACACTCTATGATGGAGGAAAATCTTCTATCTAAGGTTGTGGAACTCTCTGTAGGAACCGATAGAGACTTATATTTAGAAGAAGTCTATCAAAGTTTTGTCATAAGGCAATATTAGGTAGAAATAACGGTACATTACAGCACTTTTTTGAGCCGCTGTAGTGTGCTTTTTTGTTGTCTCACAAAATGTCCCAGATATTACTGTCTGGAAGCACCTTATCCTACTTATTTTTTAGAGAACCACGCTCCAGTTAACTTCATATGTTACTGTAACTGGAAAGGAGGGTGGAAATGTATTTTAAACAAGTAGTGAAGATGGATTATTCTACAAATAGTATGAATACAGCAAAGTTTAAATTTGTTTCTGAAAAATATGATTTAACTCCCACTTGCCTTATGGAAGGGAAAATCCATCAAGTTGGTATTGATTATGTGAATATACTTTTGGACAATAATGACCTTGTTACCATACTGACGGATCGTATTTCAAAGATTGTCTGGCTAGATCCCAATTATACTGGTATCTGCAGGAAGTGCCACCATCATAAGTGTCGCTGTGTAAAATTAAACAGAGGGTATGACGAAAATTTTGAACTGGATGAACATTGTGAGGATTGTGGAAATAATCCGGACGATTGTTTCCCTAAATGCACATGTTATTGTGACTTTGCTATACCATTCTGTGATGACAAGTTTAAATTAAGACTTGCTGGGTTAACTCATGGAGTAAACTGGGAGTTATTCCGTCATATAGGCTGTAGAGTCAAGCTTGAGATTAAAGCTGAAGAATAATGTAAAAAAAGGAATTCCCCTTTGTTGGGGGATTCCTTTTCTAGTGTGGACGGATAAAGTGACATTCAAATAGTTTGTTCGTCAGTGCTTCCTGTTCAATTTCGATGGTTTGAATTTTATCAAAATTAATTCCTTGTTTTTTCCCATCCATACTTATTTCTATCTTTCGTTTATCAGTAGATATTAAAATCCCCTCCACTTCCTTTTGCTCATCCATCTGCTTTACATATACTAAGCATCCAACGTAACTTTCAAGGAATAGCCATAGTTCAATGCCGTAGAAAAGGTTGAGTAAAAAAGGGCTTTTTGAAACAACTTCACTAAAATGAAGCGTGATACATCTTCGCAGGCATAAGGAGATATCAAGTAATTCTTGGTCTTTCATAAAGTTTTCATCATTTTCTAACTGATTAATCCATACAATTCTTTCGAAAGGGATTAGCAACAAATTGCCGACGTTGGTTTGTAAAATCAGGAAGTTAACTCCTGCATCCACTATTGCACCTTTTAATGGTGTAGTTTCTTCTTCTTCGCATGAAACAGTCACACTGACATAACTCATTCGAAGTCCTCGAAGGTATGCCTGAAAAGCTCTTAAGTTTTCTTCATCTCTTTCCAAACCAAGAGCTAACAGGAGTTGATTAGCCTCTTGAATACACTCCTGCAATTCTTCTAATTCCTCAGGTTGCAGGGAACTGTTTGGGGAAGGGAATTTAGGTTGGGGAATCCTGTCGGGACATTTATATGGTGTACAAAAAAGACTGTCATCGTGATCGGCTGGAACACAATCAGGACATGTAAACCGACTAGATTCCTTCCTTTTCCAGTCAGAATGATGCCAGCACTTTTGTGGTTTTGCACGCTTAATTGTAGCCACACTCCTTTTCTAGTATATAGACCTAGTATATGGGAGCGATAAAATTTGGAATGGGCGTTTATAACTGAAAATTTGAAATTAGAACCAGGAACCATGAAACCTATTGGGATTTCCACACCAGAAAATGTAAAATTTATTGAGGTGTGCATACAAGAAGAAAATTCTACATATTTGTAAAATATATGGGGCGAAATATGAGGTGAATGGTTGGTGATAGAACATCTAGGATTATTATTCTATATAAATATCATGATTTCAATATTAGCCTATATTTACGTATTAAGGATTCGAAAGCTTATTGGTTTTCAACTTGGCATGAACTTATCCACAATGCTAGGCGGATTTTTAGCCATCATTTCGGGTGTTGTATTAATCTATCAATTTCCATTGATGTATGTGTGGATTACCATTATTACGACTTTTATTGGCATGATTTTTGGAGCATTAATTGGCGGGTTATTTGATTATCAGACACTTTTAACTGGTTATGTGAATGGCATGATGATGGGGATCATGGCACCAATGGTGGGGGCTGCAGCAAAGGGAGATCCTTTATTTCTTCTATTTTTAGAGGGTATCTTTGTTTTTTCTCTCCTTTTGTTCGTCTTATCCACTAGACAAACATAATGTAAGCCTGCTTTCTTTGAAAAGCAATCTTTTAGTAAAGAGGGAGTCAGATGACTTTTTTTCTTGTTGGCATAATTGTATTACATGTCTTGATTGGGTTAACCATCTATAAGATTCTGTATAGCAAAAGAAAACTATTTAGCGATCGTTTTGGCATGGTTATGGCCATGAGTTGCAGTGGTATCTTAAGTTTAGTGTTGGCCATGTTGTTTCATTTTCTTCTCCCAATTCAGCTTTCCTTCATCCTTTTTCTCACTTCCATAGTAGGAGGGACTATTGGTGTATTACTAGGTGCACTCGTTAACTTTCAATCTCTTTTATCGGGTTTTACACATGGAGTAATAGGGAGCATTATGGGGACAATGTTGGGTGCTGTTATTCAAAATCCTTCGTTATGTAGTCTACCACTCTCCGATACGATGAGTCTCGAGCAAAGTATCGTTACCTTTAGCCTGTTCGTAACAAGTCTAGTAGTACTAACCATAAGTTTAGTTTTCTACTCGCTACGAGTGTAAGGAAATATTTCCATACAGGAGATGTGATTGTGGAAAAAATAAACCAAGAAAACAAGAGGAAGATATTCTTAGATGATTATAGAAAAAATCTGATGGAGAAACGCCAACAAGAAATGATGAAAGAAGATATTATTAATGAGTTTAACGTGAAGAAGGGGCTTGGCAGCACATCTCCAACTTCAGGAGCAACAACGGAAGCAACTCGGCTCTTAATGGAGTATATAGATCGTGCGAACATGTTTACTATTTCTAAACATAATGAAGCCAGTGGCAAATTATTAACATATCGAAAATTTTTTAAGTCTAGAAGGAACCAACAGGTAGAGGTGTATTTTAAATGCGGTTCCAAGTCCATCTATAAAGAGGGTAAGGTTAGTGCCATTGGGCGTGATTTTGTAATGCTTACAAATTTAAGAGATAGAAATTGGATTCCATACAGGGTAATAAAGTCCGCAAATATTCCATATGGGATACCTAATTACTCCAATACCCACCAGCATTTCATTTTTGATAACAATTTAAGACAAAAACTGTTATTTCAATTTGGAGAAACTGTCTCCAGGCGTGATTTATTGAAGCAACAGTTTTTTGAAGAATCACTAATCACAAATTTAGAAACATGGAAAGAAACATGGGTAGTTATCTTTTTAGACGAAGGTTCCAGAAGGGTCGGAAAAATAAAAGAAATAAAAGATCAGCTTCTTAAGATGGAATTTTTGGGTAAGTCAATGGTCATTCCTGTAAAGGAGATTCAATACATAGAGACGATAAGGGCTCTAACTGTCATTTCTGAAATATGGAAATCACTATCTAGTACTAGAAGGACATAAAGGAGGTTCTATAAATGTCTCATGAAAATCATGAAATAAAAGATAGCAAACACACAGAAGCAAGTGAACAAAAAAAAGTAAGGGTAGATCGATTATTAAAGGAGTTACAGGATTTAAAGGGAGAGGATATTCTCCTCGTGACAGAGTCTGACCAACTAAACCTTTTTGGTCAAACATTCAGGCCTGTCTTTACTGGAACCATATTTGACGTTCAACAAGGACACATAACACTTTATCCAGTTATCATCAAAATAGTGAATGCTCCATTCTTTGAGTTTCCAACACCACTAAGCTTTCCACTAGAAAAAATAGCACACTTTACTCCAAACTTTGACCCAAGACAACGCTTTCCATTAACGTAAATTCTTTCATAAGGGGGATTCTTATGACACATGCAGAGGATGAAAATTGGATTCAATCTCCTTCCATAAATGATCTTCATGATGAAGGGGTAATTCAGAATTTCAGAGATGGGATTGGTAAAAAAGCATTTATACTGACACCTTCTTTTCCATTTGTATTTATTGGTAAGGTTGCAGAGGTGATTGAAGATTATGTGTTACTAGATACACAAGTTACAACAATAGGTGAGTTAGAGAATCGTAATTGGTTTATTCACGTCCATAGTATTGAAACTTACTATATAGAAACAAAAGGATTACCAAGGATCCCGAAACTGATGGAAGACTTTTAACAAAGGGGGAAACGGATGAAAAGGCGCTATCATGTCGTTGCCATCCCAATCAGAATTGTTCTGAATAACTTTGGTGATTATGCTCCCGATGGAATGATGTACGTATTAAAAGAAAATGAAAAAAAAGTAAAAGAATTAGTCAAAAAAAATCCCTTCACCCCGGTAGATTTAGTAGAGCCGTTATGTATTCGAGCCAATAATGGGGACACGGTGGAAATATTATTTGAAAATCAAATTCGTTATGCTGCAGGGATGCACTTTTTGGAAGCGGACTACAATGTACTAAACTCAGATGGAGCAAACGTTGGTTTTAATCCAAGTACACTTGCCGAGCCAGGGGAGAAAATACTATATCGTATTACGGTAAATCATGAGGGGGTGTACTACTTCCATGATTTAGGTAACCCTGAGAGTAGTGATGAGGGGACAAATATTAATGGATTATTCGGGTGCTTATTTGTGCAACGCCGAGGATCATGGTGGACCGACCCTGTTACTGGAGGAAAGATAAATAGCGGATTATATGCGGATGTCCATCACCCTTTTGCTCCATCCTTCCGGGAATATGCCTGGATATTTCATGATGAAATGTCCACTTTAGATATGACAGGGAACAAGCCGCTCGATCCTGTTACAAATCAAGAAAGAGAGTCAACACATGCAATCAACTATCGATATGAGCCTATACAAAATCGAAGGAAACTGCTAGAGGAAGGGGTTGTTTGCCCTGATTGTGATGGAGAAGAAGTTCATCATGACTCATGGGTATTTGGTGACCCAGCCACTCCTATCCTGAGAGGCTATAAGGGAGATCCTGTAAAGATAAGATTGGTTCACGGTGGAGTGAAGGAAACGCATGTTTTCCATTATCATGTACATCAGTGGTTTAAAGACACTCACAATACAGATTCAGATGTCATTGATTCTATAGCGGTAAGCCCTCAAACTTGGTATACAATAGAACCTCTTTATGGACTAGGTTCGTTGCAGGAGGCAATGGGGGATGTCATCATACATTGTCATCTCTATCCTCATTTTGCAGTAGGAATGTGGGGGATGAATCGAATCTTTGACACTCTTCAGGACGGAAGTCAATGCTATCCGAATGGACTCCCGATTAAAGCATTGCAGCCTTTACCTGACAGGCCCTGTCCACCAAGGCCAACAAAGGAACGTCCTGGCTTTCCAAATTTCATTCCTGGAAAAGTTGGTTGTAAGGCACCAAGGCCCCCACTAGGCATTATAGGTGGTAGAGATATGACGGAGCTAGAACGGAATGCGGCAGTCCCTTTTGCTAGGCCTGGAGCTGTGTTTGCTGACCCTTGTGCCATTGTAGAAAATCCAGTAGTTCAAGAGTTTAATATTTCTTTGATTGAATGTCCATTAGTTTATAATCGACAGGGCTGGAACGACCCTAAAGGGAGAATATACGTGCTTGATGAAGATGTAGACGATGTATTATCAGGCAAGAAAGAACCAGAACCGCTAATCATTCATATGAATGCCGGAACGTGTATTCGTGTGAATTTTACAAACCGTCTTCCTGAAGTTGCTGGTGGAGATGCCTTCCAGTTAGTAACAAGAACCTATGAAACTGGCATTCATGTTCACTTCGTAAAATTTGACGTGCTTGTCTGTGATGGAGGAAATGTAGGGTGGAATTATGATTCCAGTGTCCTGTCTGGAGAGACGATACGTTATGAATATTTTGCAGATGTTGAATTAAAGGCTTGGTTCTTCCATGATCATTTATTTGCCAACTATCATCAGCAGCATGGGGTATTTGGTTCAGGAGTCATTCATGCCAGATTTTCTGAAATTTTAGATTCCCAAACAGGAAAAGAGGTTAACAGCGGTACTCAAGTAACCGTTACGCATCCATTAATACCTGATTACCGGGATATTGCCTTAATGGTTCAAGACTTCACCTTTTTATATGATAAAGATGGATGCCCATTAAATCCTCCAAAATTCCCAGGGTCTGAAGATGATCCAGGTTTATATGGAGTGAACTATAAGAACGAACCATTGCAATTTCGTTTAGGGAAGGATGATGATCCTGCTTATTCGTTCAGCTCTTTTGTAAAAGGGGACCCGGTGACACCTATCCTACATTGTTATGAAGGAGACCCTATAAGAGTAAGATTATTACAAGGTGCACATGAAGAATCACACAGCTTTAATATACACGGACTTCGTTGGAAGTCAGATCGCCCGGATGTGGAAACTAGCTTTAATGCTCAACAACATATTGGGATTTCAGAATCGTTCACATTTGAAATGGATGTACCAAGATCAGGAGACTATCTATGGACGTTTGAAACGGAGGAGGACTTGTGGAATGGATTGTGGGGACTAATACGAGCATTTGATGAAGAGGTAGATTTCTTAATCCCGCTCCCAGATCGAGAGAGGCCACCCAAACGAAAACAACCACTCCCTGAATGCAATGGAAAACCACCAGCTCCAGCTAAAAAAGTGGAGCCAATTGGACCGAAAGATGCCCCGGTAAAACGGTTTGATGTGGTGGCGTTTCATACACCGATTATATATAGCAAATGGGGAGAGAAAGATCCATTTGGAATTGTCTTTTCCCTAAAAGAAGATATGGATGATATATTATGTGGAAGAAAAAATCCAAAACCTTTGATACTAAGGGCAAATCAAGGCGATATTGTGGAAGTGACATTAACTAGTTTCCTAAAGTTTGATCAATTTCCGTTTCCAGATGGTATATGGCCATATCCACCTGTAAAGGAGCAGGCTTTTTATCCCCCTTCCATCAGGATATCGTTACACCCCCAATTGATTCAATATGATGTGAAAACATCATCAGGGGAAACAGTAGGCTTCAATCCAGATCAAACGGTAGGACCCGGCGAAACCATAACATACAAGTGGTATGTGGATGTAGAAGTAGGCTCCTGTGGTATGTGGGATATGGCGGATATCCGCAATCACCGTTCATTAGGGACATTTGGGGCATTCATTGCCGAACCCCGAGGAACGCAATTCCTCCACCCCAAAACATTAAAGCCAGTCCTAACAGCAGATAACGTCGTACTAGTGAATCCCTTTTTACCAGAAACGAGAGAATTTGTCTTAGTCATGTATGATGGAGCTCGATTAGTTGATAGAAAAGGGACACTTATCGTAGATCCTGTAGATGGAATTATTGGAGGAGTTGACCCAGAAGAGGCAGAAGACTTAGTGGATACGTATGATAATGGGTCAAGAGGATTTAATTATCGTACAGAACGATTATTAAATCGGTTCAAAAAACATCCTGTCTTGAAGGACTTGTTCAGCTCAAAAGTGCATGGAGATCCATCTACTCCCGTATTTGAAGCATATACCGGAGAACCGATTACAATTCGGCTAGTCAATCCTTCCGAGCGTAGGCGCAGCCATGGGTTTCACTTGCATGGACACTATTGGAACACTGATGATAAAGACCTCTCGTCAGAAATTCGTTCCTTGGAGGGGAGAATTGTAGCTGGTTTTACTGGTGACTTTAAAGTGAATTATGGCGCAGGAAGTTTCTATAACTTACCAGGAGACTATATGTACCGTTCTGGAAACATTCGCTGGGATATCGAGCAAGGAATGTGGGGAATCCTTCGTGTCCATAAAAATAGACAAAAAAACTTACGGCCTATCAAAAAGGTCACCGGTAAAGATTATTAAGGTGTGGATTTAAATGACAAAAAAAGCATGGTTGTTGTTTCTTCCTTTTAGTATTATTGGATTCTTAGTGATATACTTTTTTTGGCCAAAATACGAAAAGCTCCCGGTTTTGGGGAGTGTATCCGACTTTCAATTACAAGATGTCCAAGGGAGTACGTATCAATTAAACAACAAAAAAGTAAAGGTTATCACTTTTTTTTATACCCGCTGTCCTGATATTTGCCCCATGACAATCGTTGATTTAACAAAGCTTCAAGTCGAGCTTCAAAACGAGGGAGTATTTGGTGAAAAGGTGGAGATTGTAGCCATCTCCCTTGATCCGGAGCAGGATACACAAGAATCTATTCTTAGGTACTCGCAGGCATTTAACACTGATCCTAAAGGGTGGAAGTGGTTGAGAGGGACCATAGTTGAGACAAAAGAAATTGCAAACCGTTTTAACATGCAATACCAAAAGCTTGAAGGTGATTTCTTCTCCCACTCCACCACCATGTACCTTCTCGATGATAAAAACCAGATACGCGCACTATATGACATGGCCAATGCCAATGATCCACTGGATACAACTCAAATACTAGAAGATATCTCATTTTTATACTGAGTGGGTTTTAGGGACAGGAACCTTGATCCAGAATTGCCTCATCAGATTCATCAGGCAGACAAAACGACTCTACATCTTATGTGTTGAGTCGTTTTTGTTTTTAATAAAAGAAGTTATAATGGTATTTTCTTATATATCCAATTTCTAGTGTTTGAAAATTAGTTAGGAAGCATGTTATAAAGTTATAAGTGTAAAATTTTTGAACGGGTAGGAGAAGTTGCATTACTAACGAGAGGATTTGAGCTTGATATGATAGAAAATTTTTGGCGTGATTTACCGAAGCCGTTTTTTGTGTTGGCGCCGATGGAAGATGTAACGGATGTAGTTTTCCGCACGGTGGTAAGGAAAGCGGGGCGCCCAGATGTGTTTTTTACAGAGTTTACAAATTCTGACAGCTATTGTCATCCAGAAGGAAAAGACAGCGTGCGCGGGCGTTTACTTTTTACAGAAGAGGAACAGCCTATGGTGGCGCATATTTGGGGCGATAATCCTGAGTATTTCCGTCAAATGAGTATCGGGATGGCGGAGCTTGGATTTAAGGGGATCGACATAAACATGGGTTGTCCTGTACCGAATGTGGCGACAAGAGGAAAAGGGAGCGGCCTTATCCAGCGTCCAGATGTTGCGGCAGAACTGATCCAGGCTGCAAAAGCGGGTGGCTTGCCAGTCAGCGTGAAAACTCGACTTGGTTTTACAGAAGTAGACGAGTGGAAGGAATGGTTGAAGCATATTTTAGAGCAGGATATTGCCAACCTATCCATTCACTTGCGTACGCGAAAAGAAATGAGCGAAGTCGATGCGCATTGGGAGCTGATTCCGGAAATTAAGGAAATGCGTGACCGCATTGCGCCGGATACGTTGCTAACCATTAATGGAGATATCCCTAACCGTCAAGTTGGGCAGGAGCTTGCCGAGAAATATGGCATAGACGGCGTGATGATTGGACGAGGTATCTTCAAAAATCCATTTGCTTTCGAAAAAGAACCGAAAGAGCACACCAGCAAGGAGTATCTAGATCTCCTAAGGTTGCAACTGGATCTTCAAGATCATTATGCGGAAATCGTACCGCGCAACATGTCTAAGCTTCACCGCTTTTTCAAAATCTATGTCAAAGGCTTCCGTGGAGCTGGAGAACTGAGAAACCAACTCATGAACACGAAATCAACTGACGAAGTGCGGGCATTGCTGGATGCTTTTGAGAAAGAAAATGAGTTGTAGGCACAGCTACTGTGACCGACTATACAATAAATAGATAAAGTGAAAAGCCGAGAATTACTTGCTATTCTCGGCTTTCTTGTGTCTGTGTACAGGTCGGCGTGCCTGGGCTCATGACTTCCCATAATACATATTCCACCTCTTATCCGTAATATAAATATAGAAGGTATAGAGGGAGGAGGAACCAATCATATGGATATATCCTTACTTTTTTTTGCCATCCCACTATTATATTTACTGAGTTATGTGATTTTATTTTGGGTTTTCGTGGACGCAAAAGAGAAGCATGGTACCAACATTGGTTGTTTGTGGGCGCTGATTGTATTCGCAACTGGACCTTTAGGATTAATCGCCTACCTTATTGTTCGAAATGCTGATTGATGCAACCAGTCTTATCATAAAAATGGGTTGAGGTGACCCAATGACCCAAGAAATGGAGCTGAATGATGAGAAGGTTAGATCCTGAAAAGCTTTATGTGGAATTCAGACCAGGTGTGACAACGACAGAACCAATACTGGGACGAAAATATACTTTGACCCACTCGGATATCACAGTTGAACTTTTTCTGACTATAGGCTTACAATTTGCTTATAATAAGATCACTAGTATGAGGGATGAGGTTTTAGCAGAATGGAGAAATTCTAACTGTGGTTTATTCTTGTATGTTTACGTTTATGTAGGAGATTATGGTCCTGCAATGAACGCTATCCGTAATACTATCTTTAGACGAGAATTGCCCTTGGCGCTTGAAGCGATCGTCTATGGGGATAAAAAGTTCACTACATCCAATCCACTATTAATTAATGCTCCCATCTGGATTCAGTTTGATTCAACGGACCCTACCTACAACCAATTTGAGTACTGGGGTACAGCTAAGGACTATAGGTTATAATAGCCCATTGTCCCGCTATTTCCTACAAAAAAGAGCTGAGAATATTAACTATTCTCGGCTCTATGTGTGTCAATAACAAAATGGGTCAGCGTGCAAATCCCCTCGACGCCTCTTTTTGATCCAAATAATAACTCAAAAACGTAAGAAGACTCGCACAAACTGCAACAATTCCCCCAACCCATGTAACATGGATGAGGCCTACTTGATGGTATACGACTCCACCCAAGGCTGACCCGAGTGCGATGCCGACGTTACTTGCCACTGGCATGAGGGAAGCAGCGAGCCCTGTTGCACTTGGCTGATAGATCTTGGCTAGGTCTATGAGGTAAAGCTGGGTGGATGTAGTTAAAAGAATGGCCATCAACGACATCAATCCAATGTTTATAAGTCCCAACCCGAAATGGTTGATGGTCCAAAATAAGCTGATCAATACAGCTGCCTGAATGAGAAACACAAATCGAAGACGACCGATTGCGTTATGACTGGCTATTTTCCCTGCTAGAATGTTACTAAAAATTGAGATGAATCCGTACGCGAAAAGAATCAAACTGATGGAATAGCTTGGTGCGCCCATTCCCTTCAAGATCGGAACAAGGTACGTAAAGACGACGTAGGTTGCCCCAAATCCAAGAGCGGGAATGAAAAAAGCAATTAAGATTCTTGGGTTGGTCAGCAACGAGAACTGATCACGAATGGAGCTACGAACCTGACTGAGCTTGCTCGGCAGCACAAAATAGGAAGCCAAAAACGCCAATACTCCCAGTATGGTAGTCAGCATGAACGTGGAATTCCACCCGAACCAGGATGCCACAAGCGTCCCAATAGGCACTCCAATAACGTTCGCAAGGGTAAAACCACCGAACACGAAGGATATGGCAAGGCCACGCTTGGCTGCAGGCATCGTTTCACTCGCCACAATCATGGCTAGGGAGATCAGGACACCTGTAACAATAGCCGTTAGAATTCGAAAAGAAAGCAGCATCGTGTAAGATGTAGAAACGGCGCATAAAGCATTAAAAATAATGAACGCTCCAATCAACACCAACATCCATTTTCGCTTAGGAAAATGACTTGTTGCGGACATCACGATTGGTGTGGCAATGGCAAACGTAATGGCAAACGCAGAAACAAGTGTGCCAGCCTTCGCGTTAGACATATCAAGGCTTGAAGAAATCTCTGTCAAAATTCCTACTATAACAAACTCACTTGTTCCAAGGACAAATGTTAATAAAGAAAGGGTTAAAATGAGCAACCAATGTTGCCTCGTTAATTTCTCAGATTGCATAAATACCTCTTTTCTAAGCTGAATGGGCATGTGTAGTATGGTAGATAAATAACCTAAATATCATAACATATTGAATGAACTTTTAAGAAATTTTCTAGCATGAAAAAGAGCCGAGAATCCATGCGATTCTCGGCTTTCATGTGTATGTGTTATGGAAAATGGGTCGGTGTGCCTGTTCCCTTTAGTTTTCTTTCATGACAAGCTTTGCAACCTTAGCTGCCGTTCGTCTTGGTAAAAATTTAGCGGCCAATGCACCAACTTTGTTAAATCCGCCGGTTATCACCACACCTTTTCCTTGCATTAAAGCATGATACCCTTGTTGTGCTACAACATCAGAAGACATGGCATTGCTGAACATTTTCGTATTCTCCACTTTTGCGACAGAACTAAAGTTTGTTTTGGTTGCACCAGGACATAGAGTGGTCACTGTAATATTATCTTCTTTCAACTCCTCAGCCAAAGCTTCTGAGAAGGATAGAACATATGCTTTTGTGGCATAGTAGACAGCCATATTTGGTCCTGGTTGGAATGCTGCTGTACTTGCCACGTTTAATATTTTTCCGGACTTACTTTTCTTCAGGTCCGGAAGCAAATGATAGGTTAGTTCGGTTAAAGATGAAACATTGAGGTGAATCATATTTAATTGCTGCTCAATATTGAGGCTTTCAAAGGATCCTAATAATCCAAAGCCGGCATTGTTTACTAATACATCCACGGAGATTTTCTTTGTTTGAATTTCGTCCAAAATCTCTTTACTTGCATTGGGCATGCTCAAGTCCTTAGCAATTACTGTAACGTTAATATCAGGAAAGTCTCTTTTTATTTCTAGAAGTTTTTCTTCATTGCGTGCTATTACTACTAAATTATAGCCATCATTCGCAAATAATTTAACAAATTCTAAGCCAAGTCCGCTAGACGCTCCTGTGATAACAGCTGTTTTCGTCATATATATTACCTTCCTTTTTGTTAATATTTTATATGTTTAAGTGTTTAAACATATAATACAAAGTAACACTTACTTCTGTCAATTATTTTATATAGTTTTTCCTCCAAACAGGATTGTATTACTTAAGAGAGTTGTTTTCATGTAGATGGAGCTGATCTTATCGAGGTGGGGAAAGAAGCTTAGAAAATAAAAAGCCAAGAATATCGCTTATTCCTGGTTTTAAACAAAAAAATGTCGAGGTATCTGTCCCCTCGACACAAAAAAACACTTGAATACTCACCAAATACATGGTAAATTCAAATGGACTGTATTGTAACGTATAGTTTTATTGTATAATTATCCCTATTATAATCATACAATACAATCCACCCCGGAGTCAACCCCCTAATTATCCATTTTCGAAAAAAAGGAGTGTTTGCATGAGTACGGAATTTCAGTTGGAGCAAAAACGTGTGGACAATGTGATGGAGACCATTACAGAGGAGATCGGGAAGTTGGAAAACGAGACTTCCAAGCGTAAGGATGAAGTCATTACGATTCGCAAACACTTTTGGGATGAGGTTAAGGTTAGTACGGATTCTTTTGATGATTATCTCGAAACAATCATTGGCTTGAGGCAGGAGGCGCAAGCGTTGTCAGTGAGTCAGAGCTCCCACAGGCATGCTGCCAAGCGTTTGATCACCTTACGTAAAATGGAGGAGATTCCTTATTTCGGCCGCATCGATTTTAAAGAAGATGGAACTTCAGAGGAGGAGCAAATTTATATTGGAATCTCCGCCCTTATGGATCAAAGTGGGGAGGACTTCCTTATATATGATTGGCGGGCTCCTATCTCAAGCGTCTACTATGATTACCAACCGGGCCGTGCCAGGTACACGACTCCTGGGGGCGAAATCGTGGGCACCTTGGAAAAGAAGTGGCAGTACCTAATCCGAGATGGTGAGCTCGAATCCATGTTTGACACAAGTCTCACCATTGGGGATGAAATTTTACAAAAGGTGCTTGGCAAGGCGACTGCAGACAACTACATGCATAATATCGTTGCTACGATCCAGCAAGAACAGAACCGAATTATAAGGCATGATAGCGGGAGGCTTCTGATTGTTCATGGTGCGGCTGGTAGTGGCAAGACTTCAGCTGCGCTGCAACGGATTGCGTATTTACTATACAAATATAAAGACAACCTGGACGCAGACCAGATCCTTTTGTTCTCACCGAACTCGATGTTTAAAAGCTATGTATCCAATGTTCTGCCGGAGCTTGGCGAAGAGAGCATGCAGCAGGTTACCTTTCAGGAGTATCTTGATCACCGTCTCTCCAAATCGTTTCAAGTGGAAAATCCTTATGAGCAGTTGGAGTATGTGTTGACGGAGAGTGGAACGCCTGGGTATAAAGCTAGACTTGCGGGCATTAAATTTAAGGCTTCGCTTCGCTTTTATGATGCCATTCAATCTTATATAGAGTCGTTAGCGTTGGAAGGAATGACGTTTAAAGACATCACCTTTAGAGGGGAAACAATTGTTTCGGCACAGCAAATTGCAGACCGTTTTTATCAGTATGAAACGGGGCTTCGTCTGTCCAACCGTTTGGAAAAGTTGAAGGATTGGCTGATTAAAGAGGTAAAATCAATCCAGAAAACCGAAAGCGATAAGCCTTGGGTGCAGGAGGAGATGGAACTTCTCAGTAATGAGGAATACAATGAAGCCCGTGCCTTTTTGGCGAAAAAGAAAGGCTTGGAAAGGGAAGAGGTCGCGGATTATGAGGTGGATCCGAGGTCGCTTGGGAGGTTGCTGGTGCATAAAAAGATGAAGCCATTGCGTCAGCGGGTATGTGCTTATCAATTTATCAACTTTAAAACGTTGTATGAGCAGATTTTTGCAGAGCCGGAGCGTGTTGGCAAGTGGCTGGAAGGAACGTCGCCTGAAGATTGGCCGGCGATTTGCCAGGGACCAGTGAAGGCACTTGCGGAAGATAAACTGATGTATGAGGACGCGACGCCATTTTTACTTTTAAAAGAATTGATTCTTGGCTTTCAGATTAACAGCTCCATCAAGCATTTTGTCGTGGACGAGGCGCAGGATTACTCGCCGTTTCAATTTGAGTTCATGAAGCGCCTTTTCCCTGCTGCTAGAATGACTGTCCTGGGGGATTTTAACCAGGCGATCTTCGCGCATGCGAGTGAAGCGGTCAACTTTGATGTTTTGAAGGGTCTTTATGGAGAGGAAAAGACGGAAATCATTAATATTACGCGGAGTTATCGGTCTACACGTCCGATCATTGAGTTTACAAGAAGGCTTGTTCCAAACGGGGATCAGATCATTCCGTTTGATCGGGACGGAGAGGAACCTGTGATGACGGAAGTTGCTGATTTTGATAGTTTGCATGCTGGGATTACTGCTCGGGTTAAGGAGCTAAGAGGCCACGGTTATCACAGTATTGCGATTATCTGCAAGTCAAGTGAAGAGAGTGGTCGTGCGTTTGAATCACTTTCACCTAGGATTAATGATTTGAAGCTGCTGAAAATGAACTCCATGGAGTACGAACAAGGCGTGGTTGTTGTGCCGTCCTACTTGTCCAAGGGTATCGAGTTTGATGCTGTCATTATTTATAATGCATCCGATAAAGTGTATGGTGATGAGAGCTTGAGAAGGGTTTTCTATACTGCGTGTACTAGAGCAATGCATTATTTGGAGGTATGTAGTGTAGGGAAGGGTTGTGGGGACAGGTTCCTAGACCCGGGTTTGCGGTAATGTGAGAAAGTGTTTTGAGGTCTTCAAGTATGAAGACCTCAATTGGTTAAGAATGGGAGAGTAATGGTCTTCATCGCCCTAATGAGGACCTTAGTTACATAGAAACAAGGAGAGAGGGGTCCTCATCGCCCTAATGAAGACGTCAGTTACATAGAAACAAGAAGAGAGAGGTCTTCATCCAGCACCAGTTACCCAAAAATAACTATGAAAACTCCAAACTATAAGACCCATACTAACTATTCCCCAAGCTGTGGCGCTATATATCCACCAAATTATAGATTTAGCTTTTATTGAACTTTCCTCGCTTTCCTCATTTGCTTTAATAAAAGCGAGCTTACTTTCCATCCCTTTTTTCAAAGAAGCGAGAACAACAAAGCCGATTACTATGAAAGCGATTGTTATCCAGAGTAATATATCCACTAGGTTCACCTCACTTTTTTAATCACTAAAATATTTGTAAAAATAATGGTAATTTTCCTCTTTATTTTTATACTAACATTTTTATCTCTTTTTCTCTTCCTACTTCAGCACCCCGTTTTGAAACTTCGAAATTTTAGTTTAGAGTTTTAGTTGCAAGGGGGATCTCACCCATGAAGACAATCTCAACGTAGAAAAAAGGACATGATTGTCTTCATGGGTGTTATGAAGACAATTTCAACTCTGTAAACTCCACATAATTGTCTTCATCCACGTAATGAAGACAATTTCGTTTTCAAAATCTGTTTGAGATTGTCTTCATTTAATTTATGGGTTGGCGTGTCTGTCCCCACGGCTCACCTAGCTACTGAAGTGGTACAAACGCCACAGCCCAACTTCCGTCATTTTCCTTTACCATTTGAAAGCCCCATTTTTTACTTGAATTTAACCCGGAAGAAAAGGCTTTTGAAGTGATTGGTAACTATAACTATCTTAATGGAGACCTAAGGTAGATTAGAAGGCGCCGTGACCTATACTTAATAAAGAAAGGGCAGCGGTGCCTGTCCCCCGGCTCAAAATACCCCTTTAACATTCTCCCAACCATAAACAACTTCCGTAAGCTTCTTCCCAGCAATCTGCACTTCAATTTCATCTATTTTTTTGCCACCCAGCGCTTCATAAAACAAACACGAAGCATTGTCTCTTAAAACAAGAACAAGCATGGAGTTTAATCCCATTCCTATAAGTTCTTCCATTATTGGTTGAACAAGTGCTCTTCCAATCCCTTGTCCCTGATACTCTTTTAAAATATAGATCGCATATAACTCCCCGTCAAAGCCATCATAATCACCACTTCGTTCTTTCCCGCCAGAAGAAAAACCAACGATTTCGCCTTCATTATTTTCTGCTACATATACACCGCCATTTGGAATGCTGTTTATCCATATTTGTTCCCGACTTTCATAAGTTAACTTGTTCAAGTATTCGTCTGGAACAATATTGGCGTATGTAGTTTTCCAACTTTCAACGTGTACTTTAGCTATCCCTTTTGTATCTGATAGATTTGCTTTTCTGATTTTTATAGCATTCTGACCCATTTGCTTTCCTCCGTCATTTTAGTTAAAAAAATCCATGTGTGTTTTCGCTTTTGCGTAGTACTCCAATCTATCTTGCAGTGTACCTGTATGAAACTCAAATTTATGACCATCTGGGTCCGTAAAATAAATGGATTTCTTATCTCGTTCATCTCTAGGGCGACCTGATAAAATGTTCACGTTCAATTTCCTTAGTTTCTCGTAGATTTCATCAAACTCTTCTTCTTCAATGGAAAAAGCAATGTGTGTATAGGATTGGTGTATCTCATTACGAGGTATATCTTCCTCTACATTGAGAGCTAGCCACATTCCATTTAAATCAAAGTATGCAGTGTTTCTGCCTTTTACCATCAATTTAGCACCAAATACATCTTTATAAAATTTAATAGAAACTTCTAAATCTGAAACAGAAAATAAAAAATGGTTGAGTCCTTTTATTGGCATGGTGTCACCTCTAAAATATATTATCGCTTACATAAGGAATGTGTCGCACGAACTTCTCCCAATCTATTAGGAAATAGTTCTCGATATCCCTTTTAAGTTTAGCCTCTAGCTCCACAAGCTTTGAAACGGCATAAGACTGATCAAAGACATTATAAATATCAACTTCTGCCCAAATGGTTGTAATCCTTGCCTTGTCTGCAAAAGGTAGCATGGGAAGAATTGCTCCGTCCTCGTAATCGTCATACTCAATTGTATAGTAATGGAACGCGGGAATGTGGGAACAGGTAAATTCTTGTTTCCATTTTAAGAGTGCCTTATAGAATTCTAGAATAGCGATTTCCGCCTCTAAATAAACTTCACCCTTAATTTTCACAATGAAAATAGCATCAATGGAGAGGATGGTAGGCACATCTCTAGAGTGTTTATTTGAAATTGCATGGGGTTCATTTGAAAATTGATAAGTAAACTGTAAGTTGTTCATTTTTTCTCCTTAATACTAGTTGTGTAGCCATTCTTCCACAGTGTTTTAGGTGCCGCGTGCCTGCCGAGACGATCACTTTCTGAAAATCTCTGTATTTTCAATCCTTATAGAATCTACTTCTCCGCAATCTAAACAGAATGTGAAAATTTTATTAGCACCGGTTAGCGCCATTTTACTGGTTTTAATAGGCATATAGTCTGTTCCTTCTGCAAATTCCTTGCCTCCGCATTTTTTACATGTTTGGTTTTCCATCTCTCCTTAACTTAACCCCTTTCGTCATTTCAAAAATTGTTCTACTACCGTCTACGTTTTCTAGATGAATTAGTTTCACAAAAGGTATCAAATATTGGTAAAATACTACTAAAACATAGAGATCGGTGAAAAGTATGAAACTAAAAACGTTTAATGATATAAATATAACCAATCCATTGGCCCCATATTTTCAAGTGGGGGATCGTCAAAGAATAAGGTTTGGATGGACGGTGTTAGAAGAGAACCCAGGGTTGCTTAAGGAGATTTTTAAAAGCTTGAAGCTTGAAAAACAATCAAAAGTAGATTGTACTTTTCTTTCAGCCTATGAGTCTGAGGGGTTTAAGCAAAAAGAAAAGCTCCATTTAGGTAGAAAGTTCGTTATCACCAACTGGAAAGAAACCAAAATTTGGAGTGACGACTTAGAATGCACCTGTGTGTATACGACAATCACGAACTTAAACGCGGAAAGGTTATATCGATACATGATTGGGCTAATGAAAGGTCATGAGAGACAACTGCATATATGCTTTTACAATGAAACGTATCTTTTATACACAAGTTCGGATGTACTTGATATTGTCTCTAGTGAGTCCAATATTAGCATTCTTAAAGATGTTTTCAGGGAGCATTATGATAAATATCATGAAGAGGGAGAAGGAGGGGAGAGTAAAGTTGTTTAAGAAACTATTAATTTTCGCAGGTCTCCTAGCTATCTTAGGAGGTTGCACAAAGCAAGAGCAAGATCCAATCAAAGATCCAATTAGCCTAGATGAAGTGTTTGAGGTATTAACTGAGCAAGGGTTTACTTTAGAAGAAAATGAAAACTCATCAACAGAGAGTGTCTTTACACTAGAATTAAACGGTGTAACACCTGAAGTGTATAGTCTAGAACAGAACATGTTGTCCATTTATATTTTCCCCTCATCAACCGAAAGAGCAAATGGGATTGTGGACTTTGATGAAAAAACTGCCACAATGGAATTGATAGAACACCAATCTTATGGAATAAATAACTTTTTGGTATTTTATGTGAGTGAAAATGAAAAACTGCAAAAAGATTTGTATGAAGCATTAATTTTATTGGAGGCTCCAAAATAAAGATTTAGGAGACGATAAACATGACCAACCCCACAAAAGAAACCTACAACAAACTGGCTCAAACCTATCAAAAGGATACAGATGCAGGAAGTCCTTATAACGCTTACTACGAACGACCGGCTATGATGGCTGCTTTGCCGTCTAACTTAAAAGGTGAAAAAGTGCTGGACGCCGGTTGCTCCGCTGGTTGGTACAGTGCTCAATTGTTGCAACGTGGTGCCGAGGTTACGGGTATAGACCTTAGTCCCGAAATGATCAAAGCAGCAAAAGAGAGAGTGGGGGACGAGGCCACGTTCCTTTGTCACGATCTTCAAGAGCCTCTGCCATTTCAGGACAATTCCTTTGATGTAATTATTAGCTCTCTTACACTTCACTATCTAAAGGATTGGTCACCAACGTTCCAAGAATTCAATCGGGTGTTAAAACCAGGGGGAACATTTTTGTTTTCGGTTCATCATCCATTCATGGACTATACAAGGTTCCATTGTGAAGATTACTTTAAAACGCAACTACTAACAGAAACGTGGCAAAAGCCGACCATCACCATTGAAGTCAGTTTTTACAGGAGACCGATGGAGGATATCGTAAATGAAACTGTTCAAATTTTTATGCTTGATAAACTTATCGAACCTAAACCGCACGAGAAGATGCGAGAAGTAAAAGAGGAAGCTTACAACTATCTCATGACGAATCCACATTTTCTTATGGTGAAAGCTATATCTAAATAAAAATACCCAAAGATTATGGTCTTTGGGTATTTTTTATGAAAAATCCTTTGTTTTGCTGTTACTTGTTTGGCGTGCCTGTCTCCTTAACCCGCACTTAACCCGGTTCTTTATCCGTGCTACATAAAAGAAGAAGATTGAGGAAACATACGGATAATAGGCTTTTCTTAAAGGAGAACATCTTGGAGAATTATAGTAATGACAACACAGCAAGAAGGTATAGAGCGCATGTCAGTATATTGGGTACGACTCAACTTCATCTTAGAAACCCATATATCATGGCTTGGTGGAGTGCTGCTTTTCCTGGTTTTGGTCATCTGCTTTTGTCCAAATATCTTCGGGGATTTGTTCTGTTTATCTGGGAAGTTTTAATTAATATTAAATCACATGTTAATTTAGCCATGATCTATTCTTTTCAAGGAGACATCGATAAAGCGAAAGATATTCTAGATACCCAATGGTTATTAATTTATATTCCAGTCTATATATTTGCAATCTGGGATAGCTATCGTACAACGGTTGATATGAATAGGGTCTTTGTGTTGGCAGAGCGGGAAGAGCATAAGTTCAATTCTTTTAGTATAGGGGCCCTTGAAATAAATTATTTAGATAAAAGAAACCCTGTTATGGCAGTCCTTTGGTCTCTTTTTATACCAGGATTAGGGCAACTTTACTTACATAGAATAGTAACAGCATTTTTCGTTATCGTTTGGGTGATCGTCTTTTTTTATTACTCTCACGGCCTGGAAGCTATATCTCTATTGTTTTTAGGGGAAATTGAAAAGGCTACGTCGGTTATTGATCCAGAGTGGCTCCTCTTCTTCCCATCACTTTATGGGTTT
Source organism: Sutcliffiella horikoshii (assembly GCF_020524325.1). GTDB lineage: Bacteria > Bacillota > Bacilli > Bacillales > Bacillaceae_I > Sutcliffiella_A > Sutcliffiella_A horikoshii_D. The sequence continues at coordinate 187,579 of NZ_JAIVKY010000009.1, read as the reverse complement.
GCGATTTTTGATTCATATATTAACACGGTTGAAAATAATAAATTATACGATAAAGAACAACGTGGATTTTTTATGAAAAAGTACCAATCTTCATCCTTTCGGGTAATAAAAGGGCAAAAGGTGGACTAGACCATGCAATTATATTCTACATTCAAACATTCCATCCATATTGAATTGGCAATTTCCACTCTTGAGAAGAAAGGAATAGAAAGAGAAAATATATTTGTCGTCCCTCTCGATAACAGAAAAGAGGAACATAAACTATTTGATACCCTTCATCATTCAGATGGGACATCTCTTATTGATATTGGAGCAGCACTAGGGACCGCTTTTGCAGTAATTGGTGCCAGTATAGGTTTTAAATTAGCATGGGGGCCAATCTATTGGGGTTTAATAGGTGCATCTGCCGGGTTTGTTTTAGGTTTTGCCATACGTCTCTTTACGGAAAAGGTCTTAAAAAAGAAACAACGGTTGTTAAAAGGCGTACACTCGGAATTGATTATGATTGTTGATTGTAAAGACGAGCAGGGAGAACTTGTAGAAAACATTTTGTTTGACCATTTTGCATTCGGTGTGGCAAAAATAAAGTGAATGTGATTGGTGAGAAAAGAGGTGGGGAAAGTGTTCTTGAAATTCCCCCCCTTGTACCAATGATGGAAAGTGGCGCACGCCCTTCTCCTCAAAAACCAAACTGATCCTTGATGACCTGGGCCACTTCCTTTGCACTCATGTCAGTATTATTAATCTTGATATAGTTAGGGAAAGTAATCTCTCCATCCATTGAATTCAATCGATGTTTCTCCAATGTTTGCATTAAATCCTTTTCAGACCACTCCAAGTCTCGCTTTTTCGGCTTGTGCTCCAGCCGGTTTGGCGTTTTGTTTCGCTCCAGTCGTTCTTCTAGATCTGCTTCTAATTCTACGTAATAAACAGTCGCACCTCTGGATTCAAACAGGTTGGTGAGATTTCTCACATACTCCCAATCCGACTCCATATCAAACATCCACACATACGTAAACATCATCCCATACAGGTCGCTTTTAGAAACCTCTTCAAATATCTCCTGGCGAAACAAATTTACTAACCGCTTGGCTTCCTTTGTGCTGTAATCAAAAAAATTCCCAACCAAATCAATCGTCATGTGATTGTGGAAAAGCTTCAAATCTGTTATTTTCGCTAACTCCTGGCCAACCGTCATTTTCCCAACTGCTTGGGGGCCGAATATGTGTACAAATTTCATGTGAATTCACTCCTTTTGATCTAAAGGGACAGGAACCGTGACCCACCATTTAGATGGGTCGCGATGCCTGTCCCCTCACCCCTATAAAATAATTAGGGTAATTTTAACATAAACATGTAACGAGTAGTCGGAAAAATAATTTGTTTCTGAAAACATCTCTATATTTTGGTAGTTTATGTTAAATTATAAGTAAAGGACAGGGAAGAGGGGGAGTCAGTTTGTTGTATGAAAACGTTGGTGCTTTAATATTGGGATTTTTTATTTGGTGGGCCATATTGCTTGCTTTTAGTCGGTTTCCGAGCAGATATCCCCAAAATAATACTTGGAAAAAAGATATTTTCATAACATTTATTCAAAGTGTGATTTTGTTTGCTGTTTTTCAAGGTATTACTTATTTCAATAGCTAAACTAAAACCTTTTGTGAGGGAAGTTAAATGGACAATTTAAAATGGTTCAAGTTTAGTGCAACTTTATTTTTTATACTCATGGTAGGTTGTGCAAATATAGAAGAAAAAGCTTTAGAATCCAGCTTGCTCATCGATGCTGTAATACTGGAGATTAAAGACGGAAGGATGTTAGTTGCAGAAGATGTAACTAGTAGCGAGTATGCTGAGATTAGTACCAAAACCATACAAGAACTAGATGAGGAAGGAATTTCACTAATTTATTTGAACTATGAGAAGTTAGCTGATGTAAAAGCCGGAGATGAAGTGAGAATTTGGATTGACGGAGGATTGGATCACTCCTATCCCGCCCAAGGTCATGCGAAAAAGGTAGAAGTGAAAGAAGATTGATTGAAAGTGGGTAAGCGTTCCTGTCCCCTCTACTCAAAGAAGGAGTGTGAATCATGGTCTATGTCTATCTTGCTCTAATGGGCTTAACTTACGGAGGGTATGTTTGGTTAACTATTTACAGAATGAGTTTGTCGGAGGTTTGGCTGTCAAAGAGTATCCTAACTGCAGATGATAGTGCAATGATTGGACAATTAGGTAGATGGTCGGAAAGTCTTGAAGTAATGTTCGTTCTTCTGTTTGTGGGAATGATGATTTACTGTTTTTTTAAGAGGAAAACAGAGCGCAACATATTTAAGAAGTTTCTATTAGTGAATGTTGTTTTAGTGGTAGGAATAGTGGTTTTCAGTTTTATATTTAATCAAGTTACATCCATCTCTTTTATGAATTTAGTGTTACCTTTAGTTAATTTGGTTGGGATCATTATTTTGCTTTTGATATTTTTGATTATTGAGTGGTTTATAAAATATAGAAGTATAGAAAGTCGAGCTTAATGGGGCAGGGGGGATTGTAAGATAGATCACTGCTCCTACCCTACGACTATCGAGAGGTGAATTCATTGAAAACAACATATAAAGAATTAAAAGTGGTAATCGGAGCAGGGGAATATAACAATAATCCTGGCTGGATTCATACATAAGAAGACGAACTGAATTTAATAGATGGGAGCACTTGGAGTGACAAGTTCGATAAAGGTTCTCTTAGAGCTATTTTAGCAGAACATGTATGGGAGCATTTAACCTATGAAGAAGGCGTAAAGGCTGCAAAGCTTTGTTATCAGTATCTTAAACCTTCGGGGTATATCCGTTGCGCTGTTCCAGATGGGTTCTTTCCAGATGAAGAATACCAAAACATTGTGAAAGTAGGGGGACCTGGATCATTTGATCATCCTGCTGCAAGTCATAGAATAGTGCACAATTATAGAACCCTGACGTCAATGTTTGAGACTGCGGGATTTGAAGTCAACTTAATAGAATATTGCGATGAGGATGGTAACTTTCATGCTCATGATTGGGACGGCAAGAATGGAGTTATTTTTCGTTCTAAGAAATTCGATCCTAGGAATCAAGGGGATAAACTCGCGTTTCCTTCACTAATAGTGGATGCGATAAAGCGTTAAGGAGAAATGTAAAATGGAAAATTTGAAAGTGCAATACAAGAATTCATCTAATTTACATACTCGAATTAATATTCATGAGTTGTATAGTACAAATAAGGAGGATTGGCATCTCTGGCTTTTTGAACAGTATGATATTCCTCCAAATAGTAGGATATTAGAGGTTGGTTGTGGGGACGGGACTTTTTGGTATAAAAATAAAGACAGGATTCCTGCTAATTGGGACATAACTTTGTCTGATTTATCGTTGGGGATGATGGAGGCGGCAAAAAATAGATTAGAAGGCATTCCTAATATAATGTTTCGTCCTTTAAATATTGAAGAAATACTATATGAAGATAATAGTTTTGATGTGATTATTGCGAACCATATGTTGTACCACGTTCCAGATAGAGAGCGTGCCATAAGCGAAGTTCGTCGTGTGTTGAAGCCAAGGGGCGTATTTTATTGTTCAACGATAGGAAAGAATCACATGAGGGAGTTTGGAGAGCTCGTGGAGGCTTTTGATTCGGATATACAGTATGCTTCAGCTAACAACCTTGCTGATGCTTTCGGGATAGAAAATGGAGAAGCGCAACTAGCCACTCATTTTAACACGACAACTTATCATGATTTTCCAGGGAACCTAATTATTACAGATATAAATGCGATAGTAGATTATCTGATTTCAACGAATCCAGACCTTTCTGGCATTATAGTAGATGAAAAATTAGCGGAATTTCTTCACTATTTATCTTCTGTAAAAGAAGAAAATGATGAAGGGATTAGAATTACAAAGGCAACCGGATTATTTGTATCCAGGTAAGAGAAGGACTTATCACATGAGTACAGTCGTTTATATGGTCAGGCATGGTGACTCGCCAAAGGATGGAAACGAAAGAAGCAGAGGATTAACGGAAAGAGGATATTTGGACGCAGAACGAATAACAGGCTTGTAAATAGAAGAAAAAATTGATGTAGTTGTTTCAAGCCCTTATTTACGTTCGGTGTTAACGGTCCAACAGCTAGCTGAACAACGAGGACAAGAAGTAAGGGTATTCGAGGATTTAAAAGAGAGAGTTTTCTCTTCTGGAGAAGGTCGGGTGCCTGATGCAGAATTGCTGCCACTGTTAGAGAAGTCGTTCTCGGATCCGGATTTCTCTTTAGAGGGAGCGGAATCAAATGCGGAATGCCAAAGAAGAGCCGGCCGAGTACTAGAAGAGATACTAGATACTTATAGGGGTAGAAAAGTGGTGATAGGTACTCACGGTGTGGTGATGACCTTGATGATGAGCTATTTTGATAGCAGGTATGACTTGGAATTTTTGCATAGCACCTCGAAACCGGATATCTATAAGATGGATTTTGCCGAAAAGAAGTTAGTGAGTGTTCTAAGATTATAGAGTGGGAATTAAAGCTGGAGAGGGAGAGGGGAAAATGGGGCGGCGTCCTGTCCCCTCGACTCTCCCCTCTCAAAACTCACTCCCAATTTACAGGTGGCTTATCCAATTGCGCCTTCATTCCAAGCTCTTCTGCAGCTGCTAAGATAAACTCTTTTCTGAAAAAGTAACTTTGGTGGCTTACTATTTTTCCATTTTCAATCTCTTGTATTTGTATGTCGTGAATTTCTCCATTGGCTAGCACGATGATGACAGGTTTATCCCAAAGAATGAATTCTTGAGCGGTATGGCCGGGTAACCCAAATTTTAGCGAGCCTTTTAGCATTTCGGATTTAGAAAACTCTTGGAACCCGAAGAACGCTTCGTTTTGTGCTTGATCACTAAACAGTCTCAGCATACTATCTAAATCTCCATTATTAAAGGCTTGTAAGTATGCCTGAATGGTTGGATTTTGTTCTGATGAATCCCATTCCATCTTGAATTTAGAAAAGTCCAAAGAGGCTATTTTCCTTCTCGCACGTTGTACAGCTGAATAGACCCCACCGGGCGTGCTATGGACAATTCCGGCTATTTCTTCTGCATTAAATTGAAAAATGTCCAAAAGGAGAAACGCAGCTGTTTGTTTTGGGGTCAAATTCGAATTCAACGATGTCAAGATTTCTTCTAGTCTTAGAGCGTCAGAGAAATCAAGATTAGCTTCTGGTGTTTCATCTAACGTTCCTATTTCACGTTTTTGCCTTCTGCACTGATCAAGCCACGTATTCGTCGCCACTCTAAAAAGATAGTATTTCTTGTCTGTAATATCACTCCAACGCTGTGGAAGTAACCCGAAAGCCTTGATCATCGTCTCTTGAAAAAGATCTTCTCCATCCCAGGGAGAACCGGTGACATATTTACAGTAATTCCACAAATCCGTTGAATAAACAGAAACTATTTCTTCAAACTCATTTCTTAATTTCCGCGCGTTTTCTACAAAACCTTTGCTAATGGTACTTGCCTGTTCCATATTCGTTCCCTCCTAAAGTGCTTACAGTATAAAGACGTTACAAGATATAATAATTATACGGATAATTTTAAATTTTTCATAAAATTTATAAGGAGCTGACGCTATGTTGGGTGCTAGTAATGTGGATGGCGTTCTGGAAATCTATAAACAGGCCATTTATGAAAAAGATGTAGAGAAATTCCTAGCTATCTATGATGAGAATGTACATATTTATGATTGCTGGGGTAAATGGGAGAGTAAGGGTATTTCTTTATGGAGAGAAAATGTAGTGAATTGGTTTGAGAGTATGAGGAAGGAAGGTGAAATACTGAGAGTGGATATTAATGATGTAACGATTGAGGAAGATATGAATCTTGCATTTGTTCATTGTGCGGTTACTTTCGCTGCGTATAGTGGAAGATCGGAAGAGAAGCTTCGTCAAATCACAAATCGGTTTACATTTGGCTTGAAGAAAATAAGTGAATCTTGGGTGATAACCCATGAACATTCCTCCTTGCCAATAAATATGGAGACGGGGAAAGGGATGTTTGATAGTCGGTAACAGGGAAAAGTGAGGAGAAATGTATTGAGATTCTTGAAAAAAGCGAGAGAATTTATAGATGGTAATTACAAAACACCAAAAGGATTATTGGGTACATTTATCGGTGAAAAAATGGTAAAACAGCACAAGACGGAAACGGATTGGTCATTAGAGCAAATGGATGTCCAAGAAGGGGACAGAATTCTAGAATTAGGGTGCGGGGCTGGCTATGCGATCAAATTAATCTCAGAAAAAGATTTGGCAGAAGAAATAGTCGGCGTGGATATTTCTCCAACAATCATTCGATCAGCAAGTATCCGAAACAAACGGGCAATAAGGGAGAAGAGAGTAAAACTAGTGCAAGCAAATCTTAATGAGTTGCCCTTTCAGAATGAAAACTTCAACAAGATTTTCAGTATCCAAACCATTTATTTTTGGGTGGATATAGATAAGACAATCTCAGAAATCTTCAGGGTTTTAAAGCCAGATGGTGTTTTCGTTCTTACTTTTTCTGACGGAAAAGAAGATGATACTTGGAAAAGTATAAGAGATATCACTGAAAATCAAGTCATTCCGCATATGAGGAAGGCAGGATTTAAAGACGTTTCACTTATGAGGGGTCCTGATTCAAGAGGATATCATACAGTGGCAGTTAGGGGGATGAAGAAGTAAAAAATGCTCAGAGATTAGATCTCTGGGTATTTTTTTGTTTTTATACAATATGTTGAAATAGCAAAATTTAAACAATCGTTTGTTCAAAAGTAAATTTCGTATTGCGGGATAAGTGATGATAAGCATTCGGGACATTTCAACCATTTTCGCACGGTATATCAATATAGGAAACAATGGCGGAGTGCTGTTTTCTCTCTAAAAACAGATGGTAAATACTGCACTTATAGTGTAAAATTACACAAAAAGGTAAAAGGGGGATATTTATGTCATTTCTAACGATTGTTGCGGTACTTATAATGGGTGTTTTAATGTTATTTGTCGGCTATGCCTTTTTGAAAAACTGGAAGCTATCAATGAATTACAAAATCTTTGTTTGTTTAGTTCTGCCGCTACTTAATATTGCCTTTGGAGTAGCATTGAATTTACTCGATTCTTTTGTAGGTAATCCCGCAACTTTAGATCATCTCCTCGTAACCGTCATTCATTTAGGTGTCTGGATAATTTGCTTTGGATTCGCTTATAAAGCAGAAAGCAAGGGTGTCCTGGTGTTTTACGCGTTTTTTTGGGCGTTAACTTCAGGAATCGCTGCTTTGACTGCTTACATTGACTCTGTGGAAACTACCGTTGATTTTGCTTGGGCCATTCCTATAGCAATGTTACTATTGCCGCAATGGTTTGGATTAAATTATCTGGTAGAAGGTTATTTTGTTTCATCAATGATTGTGTTGGTCATGTCTCTGATCATCTTCAGTGCGACGGTTTGGCGATGGAAGAAGGTAATATAAAAACTGGACGGGTCGCCGTGCCTGTCCCCTCAACCCAGGGAAATTATGGTATAGTTAAAGGTATATTTTTACTTTTAAAGGGGAGAAATGGATGGTTTTTGAAGTGACTACACAGGTTCGTGTTTCCAGTATTGTTGAGGGGCAAGAGTGGTATGAAACGTTGCTAAAAAAGAAACCAGATTTTATTGCGCATGAAGGATTCGTAGAATGGGAGCTTATTCCAGGATGCTGGCTACAGGTTGCGGAAGGACCTCTAACCGAGGGGAACGGGCCGGTGCGTTTAGGGGTGACTGATATTGAGCTGGAAAGAGATAGGCTAGTAGAAGAATTGAAGATTGATAGTTTTGACATCCACTCAAGAGAAGGAGTTCCAGTGAAATGGGGGACATTTCCAGATCCTTGGGGGAATCGTCTGGGATTCTACGAATACTTAAATAAGTCCGAAGAGCAAGAACGTATGAAGTTAATCATTGGGGTAGGGTAACAAAAATGTTTGAGTAAAGCAACTGGTGATAATTGAGCGGTAAGACACAGTGGCTTATTGTAAACAGGGTCACCGTGCCTGTCCCCTCAACCCACCTCCCTTAGGCATACGCACATCTTTCTGGGTACAAGTTTATAGACTCATGTCCCGTGAATAGGATGTATGGATTAACTTTAGGGAGTGTAGTCTAGTGAACTTTAATTATAATGATCAAAGAAGAATCATTGGTCGCCCGGGCTTTGGTTTAGGTGGATTTGGTTCTGGCTTTGGTGTCCGTCCGGGTCTAGGTTTCGGCCGTCCAGGCTTTGGCTTCGGTGGTATTGGTTTCGGTCTTCCGTTTGTAACGGGATTAGCAGCCGGAGCGCTTTTAACACCACGACCATATCCGTACTACGGATACCCGCCTTACCCGTATCCACCGTATCCATATTATTAATCTATCAAAATGAAACATTTCACTCCCTAACTGAGTAGTACATGTTAGGGAGTTTTTTTTTGAACCGTGCCAATCGATCGGCGTGCCAATCCCTTCTATGCAGGTCATTATATTTGTTGAAAATGTAGAGTAAAGGCCCTTCTTTAATGAAAAAATGCCAGTTTATAAGGTTGAAAATTAGCTTCGGACACTTTTCGTAGATCTTCGGTCAAAATATGTTGAAATAACGAGAGGTTTGGTCAAAGTACATAAGGGGTTTGGACAACTTATAACAGGTGTTCGGTCAATTTAAAAAATTTGTTCGGTCAAATTTCGAAAATCTTCGGTCAACTTCACCGAAACTTTGGTCAAGAATGCAAAATCTTTGGTCAACTTTGCGAAAACTTCGGACAATTGCAATGAAAGGCCTGTACCAACAGACAATGGACGTTATATCATATCTTTAAGTTAGAATTTTAAGACTTGTTACTAATAAGGAGGAAACTAAAATGTTATTCATGCTAATCGTTAAAGCCTCAACAAATTCCGAAACAGGAAACCGTCCTAACCCCGAGCTGAATGAAGCCATGTCAAAATACAACGAAGAATTAGTAGAGGCAGGCGTGCGGGTGATGGCTAAGGGACTGCATCCAAGTTCAAATGGAATGCGCATTTCGTTTCCAGAGCCAGGAGGGGAACGGGTGGTGACAGAAGGTCCATTTTCTGAACCTAACAATGTGGTTGCTGGTTTCATTTTGATTGATGTAGAATCTAAGGAAGAAGCCGTAAAGTGGGCAATGAGGATGCCAGACCCACAAGGATATGGGGAAGGGCAGATCGAATTGCGTCAGGTGTTTGAGTTTTAAGTATTTGGTGAGGGTTGAGGGAGGCGCAGTGCCTTGTGAAAAAAACTGGATCACCGTGCCTGTCCCCTCGACTCACCCTCGACTCAAAAATATACGAGATAGATTACTAATGCCAGTGCAATGCGGTAAATGGCAAATGGCATGAGTTTAATTTTATTGATTAATTGTAAAAAGAACTTAATGGATATTAGTGCGAAAATAAATGAGGTTATAAAACCTGCTGCGAAAAACGGTAGTGCTTCCATACTGAAATACTGCCAATTTTTCATTAAGGATAATCCACTTGCTCCAACCATGATTGGCACCGCCATAATGAAAGTGAAGTCTGCGGCAGCACGATGGCTCATTCCAAGCAGAACTCCTCCTGAGATGGTGGAACCTGATCTTGAGAATCCAGGCCATAAAGATAAACACTGTATCAACCCGATTGAAAAGGCCTGCTTGTAGGTCATTTGGTCAACACTCTGCATATTCGGCTCTTTTGGCCCGAATATGTCTGCGATGATCATCAATACAGCGCCAATGACGAGCCCGATCAGAACAGTCTCCAGTGAAAATAAGTGTTCATCAATATAATCCTCGAATAACACTCCCAAGACACCTGCGGGAATCAAACCGACAATAACGTGGGTAAGTTTAAGGTGCTTGGAACCTTGCGATACAGATTCTCCACGGAGTTTTTTAAACCCAAGCAATTCAATAAACCGGTCCTTGAAAATCACGATTACTGCAAGGATGGAGCCCAGCTGTATGACAATTTTAAATGTGTTAGCGACATATTTACCAAGAAACTCCTCAGATTGAAGAAGCATATCGTCAACAATGATCATATGTCCCGTGGATGAAACAGGAGCAAACTCCGTCAACCCCTCGACGATTCCTAAGATGACTGCTTTTAATAGGATGATAATATCCATAATCTAGCTCCTTTTCATTTAAGCGATAACCTAATTACTATATTACAAATTAATAGTTTTGAAAATGCGAAAGATTACCAAAAGATTGATGAATTAAAGAGAGTAAAGAAGGGCAGCATGCCGTACACGGTCTGAAACTTTTAGGAGGTGATGAGGTTGCCAGAGCCGAGATTTAGAATGAAGAAGATTTGGAGAGATACTGATTTTTTTGAAGTGAATGTATCGCTCACCGGAACTAACTGCATGGTTGATATGGACCTTTATTTAGATAATGTTCAATTAGAAGAATTGCGAAATGGAGTTTATATTTTTGCGAATCAACTTAGTAAAAATGAATTCAAGTGGGTAACTGGGGCTGAGAGTGACAATAATATGCCATTCTTATCCATGAGATTCTTCCTGCATGATAGAAGAGGAATAATAGGTATCGAGATTAATGTAGATAATAGATTAGAGGTTCCAAATGCTATGCAATCAACCTTTTATATTCTGACGGAGATAAACCAGGTGGACGACTTCATAAGGCAGTTGGAAAAGTTCATTAAAGACGAAATTTTAGTTTTGGAAAGTATAAGGTAAACCGGTGACCTATAAGAAAGTGGGTCACCGTGCCTGTCTGTCTCCTCAACCCACTGTTACCCCAGGTTAACCGTATCATTCAACTTCTTGCGATATTTATCTTTATAAGTTTCCGTATCTTTCACTAGCTCATCGCAAAAAGCTGCGACGTCTTCTCCGGTGAGGTCTGTTACTTTTTTGCCTTCTGCTGCGCCTTGCTCGAAAAGTTCTAGAATGCCCCCGAATATACGACTGCATTCCTTCCAGTCAGTCGGCCCGCCAGCGGTCCACATATATTTCTGTATTGCATAGTAAGCGTTTCGGTACTCAGCAGGAAGGGCTTTCGCGCGCGCCTCCATCTCTCTCCATTCCCGTTTGTCGTTTAAACTTCCGATGATTCTCTCTAAAAAGCTCATAGTATCTCTCCTTTTGATAAGTCTTTTGTTTTGAGTTCGTTGATTCTACTTGAAACGAATTCCCATTTTCCCCAAAACGTTTTAAGATGCTCTTGGCCAGCTTCGTTAAGTGTGTAAAATTTTCTTGGTGGCCCCATGGTAGATGGCTTTTTCTCGATGTTCACCAGATTGTTTTTTTCAAGGCGCATCGTAATTGTGTAAACAGTGCCTTCCACCACATCTGTGAAACCAAGTGCCCGCAGTTGCTGTGTAATTTCATAACCGTACGTTTCGCCGTGGCTGATAATCTCCAGCACACAACCCTCCAGTACGCCCTTCAGCATTTCTGTAATATTATCCAAATATATCCCTCGATTCAGTACTCCGTATTACTTATTACTAGTATATAGTATTACATAGTAGTGGTGCAAGAAAATTTTGGTTCAAAGGGATATGTACCGCGACCCACTAGTGGAGGATTGGTGAGGAAACTGGGTCACCATGCCTGTCCCCTCAACCCACTTTTTTTCTTCATTTCTTAACCAAACATTAATATTCGCACTTCATAATGAGGGTAAAGGAGTGAATGGAATGAGTGATGTAGGGGTTATTTTTTCGTTGTTTGCGGGGACGTTGTCTTTTTTTTCGCCGTGTGTTTTTCCGTTGTTGCCTGCGTACATAACGCATTTGACAGGTGGTAAAATGGAGGATAATAAAATGTTGGTGGATAGGAAAAAGGTGTTTTTGCGCTCGGTGGGCTTTATTGTCGGTTTTAGTATTATTTTCATTTCTTTAGGGGCTTCTGCAAGTTTTGTAGGCAAGCTGTTAATGGAATATAGGATTGCCTTGATGCAAATAGCCGGGTTGTTGATTATCATTTTTGGATTACAGATGGCAGGGTTTTTGAAATTCAAATTCCTTATGAAAGAAAAGAAGTTTGAGTACAGGAATAAATCAAAGAGCATGTTTGGTTCAATCCTCTTGGGAATGGCGTTTGCCAGTGGTTGGTCTCCGTGTGTGAGTCTCGCGCTATCCTCCATTTTACTGTTGGCTAGTTCAACCGAGACTCTGAACCAAGGTATCCTGTTATTAGGATTCTACTCGATTGGAATGGCGATTCCTTTTCTGGTGATTTCCCTTGTTCTTGTTTATTCTTTAAAAGTAGTCAGGAAGATCAACAAGTACCTATCCAAGCTGTCATTCATTAATGGAGTGGTCATGATTGCCCTTGGATTTCTTGTTTTAACAGGCCAAATGCAAAAAATAAGTGCATGGCTTTCTATTTATAATTTATTTCCGCAATGACATAACGAAATGAGTGAATGCGTTGATACAAGAAAAATTGATTGGTAAAACGGTGTTGATTGTGGAGAGTGATCACGAGATACGCAAGCTTCTTAGAACCAATCTGGAGAAGGAGGGGTATGAGGTGCTCGAAGCTCCAGATGGGAAACGGGCGAAGAGAATGATTCCACAATTGGATCCGTGTATCCTCCTATTAGACCTTTCTCTCCCAAAAATAAGCGGCGAAGAAATTTGCAGGTGGGTCCGGGATGAGTTGAAAAGCTTGATGCCCATCATCATTATCTCGGCAAAAGCAGAAGAAAGTGACATCATCAAAGGCTTCAAACTTGGTGCAGATGATTATGTGGTCAAGCCGTTTCGTCCGGCAGAATTAATGGTGCGAATTGAAGCGGTTCTTAGAAGGACGGCAGCTCGCTGCGGGAAGCTCAGCTTTACTGGTTTTATCCTAAAGCCGGCTAAAGGGGAAGCTTTAATAAATGGCAGTCCGCTGAATCTCACTAAATTTGAATTTAAGCTTTTGCATTTTTTTATGCAACATTCGGACCAAGTCCTGACCAGGGAGCAAATCTTGAACTCAATCTATGAGCATCATGAAAAAATGGTGTCGGACCGGACCATTGATGTCCATATCAAGCATTTACGCGAGAAAATAAAGATGTATACGCCAAAGGACTATATTCAAACGGTGAGGGGAATGGGCTATAAATTTGTTGGTCAATAAATTAGCTGGAGTTTCTTAATCAACCCTTAACAAACTGATTCCATACTAGTTGGAAAGGGGGAATCAGTAGATGAATTTTTTAATAGAATCGGACCGGGTAATCGCAGAATTGCCTTCAGGTCATATGGTCATATCACCCACACCAGGTGTTGGGGTCAGACCCTATGAACTCTTCATATCTTCCCTGATAGGCTGCGGTGGAACTTTGCTTAAGACAATTTTGGAAAAGAAAAGAGTAAGTTATGAAAAGTTAGAGATGGAAGCAGATTCGATTCGAAATCCGAGTCAGTCTAACCGCATTGAAAGGATCACAATTAAAGCGAATATCTTTTCTAAGCATGAGCTGACTCTTGCCCAACGTGAAAAGATCTCCTCCTTGGTATTGAAAAATTGTGGGATGATCCAATCCGTTTTGCCTGCAATTAATGTGGATGTTTTGATTAATTTGATTCATGACGATGGAGAACTGGAATGAGTTATATGACCTTCGGAAGCATGACGATCTCTACAAGTTTGGTAGTTATGGTTATCGCTTTAATGGTGCTGCCGGTTGTTTATAAACTTGCGACAAGACGGGCGATTCCTTCTTTCTTTTGGGACAATATCTTCCTCTATTTTGTCATTTGGAAGCTTAGCTACATAGTAATTCATCCAAAGCTATTCTTGGAAATGCCCATGTCTATTCTTTATTTTCACGGTGGAGATACGGGGAAAATATTAGGTTTGATTTTTGTTTTTTTAAACATCTTAATGAGTAGGAATTTATTGGAGCAAAGGAGGAGTATGGACCATGAATAAGAACCTTTTATCGATTGCCATCATTTTGTTAGCGGTCGCCATCATTTTCGTGAATGTGTGGGAGAAACCAGCTTCAGAGGGAATTAGTAATGCGGATAGTGTGGATATCACAAAAGACGAAAGCATCCCAGGAGTAGATTTAGGAGAAGTGCAAGAAGGGAACGAAGCTCCTGATTTTACGTTGACGACACTCGATGGATCCGAATTAAAGCTATCTGATTACAGAGGCAAAAAGGTCATTTTGAATTTCTGGGCAACCTGGTGTCCGCCATGTAAAGCAGAAATGCCACATATGCAAAGTTTCTACGAAGAAAACCACGAAGAAGTCGAGGTCATCGCGGTCAATCTCACCAATATGGATAAAGGGGAGAAGGCAATCAATACCTTTGTAGAAGATTACGGACTTACCTTCGCCATCCCACTGGATGAAGCCGGCGACATCGGCATGCAATACCAAGCCTTCACCATCCCAACAAGCTACGCCATCGACAAAAACGGAATCATCCAAAAGAAGATTATCGGCCCAATGGATGAGGCGACGATGAAGAGTATTGTGGAAGGAATAGATTAATCAAAAAGGGTAGTGGGAGTAGATGCCTTCACAGTCAGAGGAAAAGAAAGACGGCAGGTCATCACCCGGCGTCTCTTTTTTGTTATTAGATTTTAGGTCCGTTAAAGTCATTGTTATCAAACTTTTTCGGTGTGTTTGGTGTGTTCGGCATTTGGGTATTTGGCGTGTGTTGGTCTTTCTCCATTTTTTTCTCAAAACGCTCCAGGTTTCGTTTGACAAAATCTCTGCAGCCGATACCAAATGAGATGGCAAAAGCTATTTATAACGCATTAAAAATCAGCAAGAAGCCGATGTTCACAATGGGTTTCGCGAATCCTTGGTCTAAAGCCATGAATACCGTGAACACAATGATATACTTCACAAGAGAGAAGGTTGTTTTACTGACAGCGAGTTGGAAGTTTATGAGCAAAAATCTAAATAGGTGGGTCGGCGTGCCTGTCCTCCTAAACTAGATTATTTTTTTCTTTGTAGGCTTTGAGAGAAGCGGATGGTTGGCAGAACGTGGTAGAATTAATTGAAGGGTGTTTAAAAGGAAGAGTTTTCCTAATATGAGGAGGGAATGGAATGTTTACTTCAGTTAATGATTTTCTAAATGAATGGAAACAAGAAGCAGCTGTTACTCAAAAAGTATTGGATGCGATGACAGATGAATCGTTGAACCACGAAGTTTCCCCAGGATTATACAGTGTTGGAAGCCTGGCTTGGCATATTACAGGATCCGCTTACTACTTTCCTGCTCAGGTGGGTATAAAATTTGAGGTTCCTGATATTCAAAAAGAGACCCCAAAATCAGCTGTTGAAATCAGCGAGACCTACAAAACAATTAGTCAGCGCTTTACACAAGCTTTTTCTGAACAAGTTACAGATGAAACGATGAACAAAATGGTGAATTTATTTGGCGGAGACATGCCATTTCAAGCTGTTTTACGTCTGCTGATTCAACATCAGGCACATCATCGCGGTCAATTGACTGTCCTTATGAGACAGGCAGACTTGAAAGTTCCTGGAGTATATGGTCCTAGTAAAGAAGAATGGGAAGCAATGAATGCCCAAAAGAGCTGATATCGTCATGATACAGAAAGCCGGCCTACGCCGGTTTTTTGCATTGGCTTATTTTAATCAATGAATAAGGATAATGGAGTGAATAAAATGAAGGTTATTGGTCTTATTGGCGGAATGAGTTGGGAATCTTCTGTTGAATATTATCGGATTATCAATCAAGAGGTTAAAAGGAGGTTGGGGGGATTACATTCAGCGAGATGTTTATTGTATAGTGTCGATTTTCATGAAATAGAACGTTACCAATCAGAAGGTGCATGGGAAAAAGCCGGTGAAGTGTTAGGTAATGCTGCGCGTTCATTAGAAATGGGGGGAGCGGACTTTATTGTCATTTGTACCAATACGATGCATAAAGTTGTAGAGGAAATCGCGTCAAAAATAACGATTCCCCTATTGCATATCGCTGATGCAACCGCAGCCCAAATCAAGGAGAAAGGTATAAATTCGATTGGATTACTAGGTACAAGGTACACAATGGAGCAAGATTTTTATAAATCTCGCTTGGAGATGAACGGAATAAAGGTTATTGTACCAAATGAAAAGGAAAGAGAGACTATAAACAAAGTTATTTATGAAGAGTTATGTTTAGGTAACATTCAACAAAAATCAAGGGATTACTATAAACGAGTTATTCAGGGCTTAATTGATTCTGGTGCCAAAGGGATTATCTTAGGCTGTACAGAAATTGGTTTATTGGTAAAACCGGAGGATTCAGATGTTCCTCTATTTGACACAGCATACATCCATGCTTTTGAAGCGGTGAATATGTCCTTAGAATGAGAAGTGCTTAAGAGTCGTAGGGACAGGTACCGGGACCCACTTTTGATTCGATCAAGGCATTACCAAGGAGTGATTTTATTTCCATTCATAAGTGGTTGAGGATAGTAGGATTAGCTTTGTTATTAACAGCATGTAAGGCAACCTCTGTTGATAATCCCACTGCAAACGAGATCCTATCTGAAAATAGTGATGCAGACATTATCCAACTGGAGGGCTTAATTTACTCCAGATACATGGATGAAAACAGTGAGAGTGATTATGTCAAAGGGGATAAGATAGGGGAAATCCTGGAACAAACAACAAATACTTGGTGGTTTCGGGACCTTTACGCAAGTAAACTGCCAAAAGGAACAGAAATTTTTTCAACAGAGAAGGGATACATAGAGGAAGATTTACCAATTGTAATTTTAGTAGAAATAGACGGGGAGTTAATCGAATACCATGTTTTAGTTGAGGGATAGTAGGCACGAGTCTAGTGAAAAAGTGGGTCGCCGTGCCTGTCCCCCTAGCCCCTCTAAACCATTAAATAGTCAAAGGTAATACCAAATAGAATGATTGCAGCACCCAAACTAAAATGAACCTTTCTTTCGTTTACTCTTGTCTTTTCTAATAGTGTAAAGATGATAACAATTGCGCCTATAAAAATAACACTATTTATGAGATATGGAATATTCACAAAAAAGAGGTGATGAAACATTTGAACAAATCCAGAGATAATTCCAAAACTACACAAGAGAAGAGGAATTCTTAATTTCCAATACATAGTATCACCTAACTTTCTTTAATTAAGGGGACAAGCAAAGTGCCCCGACTTAATTATATTCCACTAATGGATCATATCAAAGCCTATGAAAATGCCAATAGAAAAGCAATACCCCAACTCCCAACAAAAAAGATCAAACTTGAAATGAAATATAAACTAAAATCAGGTGAGCTCGCGGCTTCATATTGATGTTCATAATCGTTGTTGGTAAGGAATTTTGCGACGGTGCCTTGAGAATTTATGTTTGCCTTCTTTGTGATGTTGGTAATCCAGCCTAGTCCAAAGAGACACAGGCTGGAGATGAAAATAGTATCAATGAACTTCCAGTTTCCGAGTAAACTGATGATATAAGTGCCGCTTATCATTAATGAGAGCAAGATAACAATGACTGTGGTATTAAGGTATTTAGGGTTAATATATTTTTGTAAAACTTTGCTGATATAATCGATTGAAAAAGCTGCTAGCGTAAAAAGGATTAACAGGATAATCGTAAAAGCTACACTATAGTAATAATGCATTCCCCCACCTCCTATGAAACTTTAAAACGGTTTATCTCTTTTACGATTAGAGCTTATTAAAGTTTCAATAGTTAAAGAAAAGTGGGTCGCCGTGCCTGTCCCCTCGATTTACTAATGCTTTTTCTTCATGCTCTTCAACAGAAGGGGAAGTGCAAAAAGGATAAGCATATACTTCATATATGGTTGTGCTTTTTCTTGGAAGCTTCCTATCATTTGAATGGAATCATCAATGGGTATGCCTCCGGCTAGGTTTAACAGGATAAATCCTCCGCCTCCGATAAGTGCTATACCAATCGGAATGGCTATGGCGGAGATGATGAGTAGTAATATATTTTTGAACAAAGTATCCTTCTTCCTTTCTTTTAAACAGTTAGTTCTTCTGATAATCTCTTTCTATAAAGCTGCTTCACTCCTAAACTAATGAAAAGGGTCAAGATTCCCACACCAAATATAAGAAGATAGATTTGAGAAGAGAATCCGTCGACTAGGAAGCCGAATAGCATTTGTCCAATAGGGACAGCGGTTGTTCCTGCAGTGATTTGGATGGCCATGACTTTTCCAATCAGGTTGCTAGGTGTCTCTTCTTGGATCTTGGTATTTATAAAGATGTTGACTACCGTCAAGGCAAACATAACGAGCATGGAACTAAACGTTACAATCAAGTATTTGACAAATGGACTGGAAATGAGTCCGCTGGTTCCGGCAGCCATGGCGAAGTAAATGCCGGCACAACCTATAATCCAAAGATATAAATTGTTTACCTTGATCTTGCCTTTTAACATACCGATGGTCATCGCAGAAAAAATGATGCTCAAGGAAATGCCGGACTGCGTAAAACCAAAGTAGGTGTCTGGCATGCCGAACAATATCTTAACCATATAAGGCAGGCCTACAAAAAACATAGGGGCAATAAATAAGCTGACGATAAAAGTGACGATAATGCTTTTTAAAATAAATCGATTGTCATGAATAATATACATAAGTCCTTGTTTAATATCGGATACAACCATCTTTACTAGTGGTTGGGGAGGGCTTTTTTCAAAAGGTATTTTTATGAAAACTTCCATGATAGCTGCAAAAAAGAAACAAATCGCACTGACAATGACAATAGCTTCGATACTCACGAAGCTATACAGGACACCACCGACAATTGGACCGATAAAGTTAGAAATGGACATGACGCCAGAAATGACACCATTGCTTTTCAAAAGTAATTCTTTCGGGACGAGTAAAGGGATACTCGATTGCACGGCAGGCTGATACATCGCACTGATTAAAGTTAGGGCTGTCATCAGAAGTGCGATGGATACAACGGTCACATTGCTGCTAAAAAGAATGATGGCAAAGATGGCGATGAGTGTACCGCTGATCACATCAAGCGTCACCATCATCTTTTTCTTATGAAAGCGGTCCGCGATGGCTCCCCCGATTGGTGAAATAAAGATAGTCGGGATGATAGATAGAGCCAATATCGTACCGAAGATGGAAGCTGAACCTGTCAAATCAAGGATATAAAGAGACAGGGCAAATCGGAGGACAGATGCTCCGAACATGGAGATAACCTGCCCCACTACCATTAACTTGAAATGACGATTAAACTCTCTCATTTTACTCCCCCGCTAAAAGTTTTTGGAGTGCAGTCGATAATACGTTTATTTGCTTGCTGATTTGTACATTGATTTCATCTGATGCCTTAAGAGAAAGGTCTGGCTGATGCAAGAGTCCAGTCATATACACCTCAATCAGGGACAATACTTCTTCCTTTTGCATGGTAGTCTTGAACATGCCATTCTCTATCTGTTCGGCTAAAAATATCGCAAAGGATGTTTGGAGATATTGAAGATTGGACACTTCATTTAGTTGCCCCTTCACCGTTTCTAATCGTTGTGGATCTTTTGAATAAAGGGAAATAAGCTCATAATAAATGGAACCATCTGTTGTAATAGAAGATGTTATATGCTGCCCGATGACGTGAAGAAAATTGTCCAGCTTCTTAACAGGTGTCTCCTTACTTTGAAAAATGGCATCTGCTTTTTCCTTCATGGAAGAAGTCAAGGTTTCCTCATTTAAAATAAAGACAAAAACTTCATCTATATTAGCGAAATACTTATAAACGCCACCCTGGCTCATTCCAGATTCCAAGACAATATCCCTCATTGCCACCTCATAGACGGGCTTTCTGTTGCATACACGCTTTGCTGCTTCAACTATTTCTGCTTTTTTCCGTTCTGCATGTTCTGGCTTAACTTTTGGCATGGAAGCCACCTCTTTCTTTTTATGGTTGATAATTATTGATGGTTTCAACGATTAGTTGTGCCGCTTTTTGAGCACCATTTTCTGCTAGCACCTTTTTTCCTAATTGGCTTGCATTTTCTTGAACAGAATCTGTCTGAGTGTATCGGATGGCTTCGGTAAGTTTCTCTCCCGTTAGTTCTTTTCTAGGGATGGCCTTCGCTCCAACCCCCAACTCATTCATTCTTCTGCCCCAAGCAAACTGGTCATTTCCGAATGGAATAATGACTTGTGGCACTCCCGAACGCAAAGCAGCAGCTGTCGTCCCGGCACCACCATGATGGACGACGGCAGACATATATGGAAAGAGCCATTCATGTGGAACGCTTTTCACAAAGAAGACATCCTTTGTGTTTGCTCTTTCTTCCATTCCGCCACCCGCATTGATGATGGCTCGCTTGCCTGTTGCACGCAATGCTTCAAGCACCATGTCCGTAGATTCTTTCGCGCGCTTCTTATCGCCAACACTTCCAAACCCGACATAAATCGGCGCGTTACCATCTTCTATAAATTTCTGCAACGCTTCTGAAGGCTGGTAGTCCTTTTGATCTTCTATAAACCAATTTCCAAAAGAATGCACATGCTCCGGCCAATCTTTAGGAACAGGAAAAACGCTCGGACTTAAGGAAACAATAGTAGGGTTATTCTTTGTGCGCTGCTTCGGATAAGGGTTAGTGAATCCCTCAGGAAGCTTGCCATACTTCTCTGTCCAATATCGTTTAAACCCTGTATTGGCCATCTTCCAAAAACCCTTTTCAAAGATAAGGTGTGTCAGCTTATTGGAAAGCTTCCCAAGCCGCAACTTGTCATAAAAAATAATTGCAGGATATTCATTGGTCGGAACCATAGGGAAGGGAGAGGCCAGAATGCTTGGAATGCCCATCTCTTTAGCCACAAAATAACCAAGTGGCGAACCTGGATGATAAACAATAGCATCCGCACCCTCACACGCTTTATGCTGATCCGCCTGGGCACCCACCATTAAATCAATCAGATCATTATTCTTCAAGCTTGAAAAAAACTTAAAGGGATTGTCCGCTTCCTTTACCACACCACTCTCAATGATCTTGGCGACATCTCCTCGAATCTTTGCATATTCAAATCCGTAGCTTTCCACAAGCCCTTGATAGGACTCAGAAGCGGCAATTCGAACATCCATTCCAAGTTTCTTTAGTTCTAATCCAAGTGCAATATATGGCTGGGTATCTCCGCGGGTACCACTTGCTAACATCGTAACCAACATGTATAAACAACCTCCTGTGAGATGTAAAAGTATTTTAGCGACACTGTTGTCGTTTTTATTGTATGGCAAAATAGGTTAAGAGTCAATATAAAATGACAGTGTTGTCGTTTTTTGGGGATTTAGTGGTTTTTTGTAGAGGTGGGAAAGTACATTTCCAGTTCAAAGCTAAAATGAGTTGTTCTTGATAGAAGAATGCCTGTTTTTGGTTAGGTGAATTGGGTTTGGTCAATTTTTTGTTCACTTCGGACAATAAATGATGGTAAAAACGTCAGGTTCGGACAAGGTGCCAAGGGGGTTCGGCCAACTTTTAACAGGTTGAATTAATGGTTCGGTCAACTTCTTGGAAACTTCGGTCAAGTTAAGAAAAACTTTGGTCAAAAACGCGAAATCTTCGGCCAACTTTGTAAAATCTTCGGCCATTTACCAAAAAGGCATGTAGGTGACAACATAGAATACCTGCAATTTGTTTTCTCTCTTCTCTTGCTAGAATAACAAATTTTAAACAAACGTTGGTTTAAACGGAAAATCATCATTGTGATGAGTGGTTTTAAATCAATTCGTCAAAGCTCAACCATTTTCGCATTCTATACTAAAATAATATATACCCTTCATAGAAAACCAATCCTCACCCAAAACTGGGCCACCGTGCCTGTACCCTCAACACAAAATCCCTTGCACAAATATGTCGCACCGTGATATAGTCAAACTACGACATATGTCACAACGCGACACATACTCGATAATCAGAGGTGACCACAATGGATCTAACCAAGATTATAAAAAAATACATTCCCATGACAGAGACGGCGTTTTACATCTTACTGTCTTTAACAGAGCCGCGCCATGGCTATGGCATCATCAAGCACGTCGAAGAAATCTCCAACGGCCGAATTCGCCTGGGATCCGGAACCATTTATGGAACACTGACAAAAATGCAAAAGGATGGGGTCATTACGGTGTTTGCCGATGCCGAACGAAAGACGGTGTACGAAATTACCGATAGCGGCAAAGAGCTAATCACTGCAGAGATAGAGCGACTAAAGGAGCTTCACGGAAACGCACTGAAGTACGAGGGGGAATTTAAATGAAAACGGAGACCAAACCATTATGGAGCTATGATGTGCAGAAAACAGAGCAATGGCTCACCGATCAAGCAAAGGAAGGTTATCACCTAAAACAGCTCCACCGTTTCAAACGTCGCTTCACTTTCGAAAAGGCAGAACCAAAGGACGTCACCTACCGAATCAGCTACGACAAAATAAAACCAGCCACGCTTTCCAACACCATGCGCAATGACGGCTGGGAAAAGATTACCCAAAGCGGCAAGTGGTATGTGATCGCAAACGATAGACCGCAGGCAGAAGTGACCACTTCCACCAGTCGAGACGCTATTATCAAGCGAAACAACTATATCTTTTACGCCTTCATGGCCATCCTCATTTACATAACAGGCGCAACTCTTGCAAACGTGGCCCTTATCACCACCGCCACCATTGCAAGCGACGGCAACGTGGAAGTAGTGGAAAGCCCGCTCTGGATTATCACCTACACTGGCGCAGCGTTAGTAGCCGGCTTTTACATGTTCATGATCTACTCTGTTTGGAAAATAAAAAAGACAAATAAAGAGCTCTCCACCGAGGGTCAATCAACTCACTTGGCAACGAACACGCGAGAAACGACAAACGTAACCAAAGCAGAAGAGAAACAACTGAAGCGCGATGGCATCATCATCAAATGCCGCAAGTTCGGCTGGATGTACTCCCCGGATAAAATGGAAAACTGGCTAGAGCAAATGGCTTCAGAAGGAAACCGCCTCCACCGTGTCAACAAACTGGGCACCACCTTCTACTTCCGAAAAGGCGAACCACACCATATCAAATACAGCGCAGACTACCAAAATATATCGAACGACAGCTATTTCGAGATTCATAGACAAGCAGGTTGGAAGGATGTGTTCAGCTCCAAGGGTGCCCTTCAAAAATGGACGATTTGGAGCAAGGAATACGAAGATGGCGAGACGCCACCAACCTTTTACAGCGACAAAACGCATAAGCTCAAACAAGCAAAGAAAGTAGCCCTTTCTTATACCATGCTGTTTCTGCCAATAGTACTTATGTACATTTATATTGCCAGCATAAACTTAAGCTATTTGCTCAAACAAGGGGAGTCCTGGACCTTAATGAATACAAATACAGCGATGTTTTTCCTATTAATACTAGTGTTTGGAACATTCATCACAAAAACTTGGATGTATTATTTCAGGCTGCAAAGAGCTTAAATGAAATTGAAAAAAGACCATTAAAACGCTCAAGATTTTAATGGTCTTTTACTACTAATTACAATTAAAAGGTCTCTTCACTGCCTTTTCCCGGAGTCAATGCCCATATCAACCCGATCAAGGTTGGGGGGACGCTAGCCAACTGGAACCACCAGTTGCCGGTAACCACAGAAAGAACTGTAAATAATAGAAGGGACACGGCCACAATCGCTATCCCGAATTTAACTTTAGAAGGTTTCAACGGCTCCTCCATATTCATATTGATGGACAAAATCACACCTGTAATCCCCCAGCTAGCAAAATGAACAAGCATGATGACGCCCAGTACCATGGCGGCCTTTAATTCCATTCCGAACATAATCAAAGTAAATAGAATGTACATGGCTGCAAGGCTGAAAAACCAAGAAATTGCCCGTGCCTTTTGCCAAATATGGTCATGCAGTTCATCCAACCCACCTTGCTTTTTGGCCATACGGCGGCCAAACCACCAAGCTATTATACCAATTACAGCTCCTCCATATAATCCGACTAACCCACCAATTTGTACCTCCATTATTTCTCTCCCCCTTCTTCTAAAATAAAGACCTCTTCAATGATGCAATTGAATACCTTTGAAATGTTGTATGCTAGTTCAAGTGATGGATTGTACTTTCCTGATTCAATCGCAATAATGGATTGCCTTGAGACACCTACCTTTACGGCTAGGTCCTCTTGTGTCATCTTCGCATCCTTGCGCAGATCTTTAATCCGATTTTTCAACTTTTCCACACCTCCGATTATTTTTGTAAAGTTAGCTTTACAATCGGTTGTAAGTAAAGCGTACTTTACATTTCGCTAAATGTCAAGGGTGCTTTACAAAATAGGTGATTGACGAACAAAGAGACTCCTATATAATTATGGTTATTATTGGATATAAATTGGGGGGCAATATGAAGAAAAAAATTATCATAGGACTTTTATTAGTATCAGTAATCTCCGTCGTATCTTTTAAACTATTTCAGAATTCTACAAGTAACATCAATCCAGAAGTATTAACAGATTTAGAGGGAACGATCTATTTTACAGAAAGAGTGGATGGGGTTCTTACCTTGTTCAAATCAGATGCTAACCTGCAAAATAAAACGTTAGTGTATAGCCATAATGGCAAGGGAAACGACGGGTTAGGGGATTATAATGATAATATAATAGAATTTTATTATAATCAGGCCGAGGAAACGGTATACTTCATCGCGATGGATAATGGCTCTTGGAGTTTGTTTTCCTTAAGGGATGGGGAAGAGACACCGACTGTAATGCAAAAAGAAGTGATGGAAATAGAGACAGACTATATACAGAACAAAACGGAAAATGGGACGGCTTCTTCGAAAAAAGGATCTCTGTATCTATTAAGCGAAGGAAACGAAAAAATAATCAAGAAATTTCATGGCCTATATGACGAGAAATTCACCGGATACCGCCCAACTGGGTTCTCCCCAGACGGACAATACCTGGTCTATCACTCCATGGAACATGCAACCCCACTCGGCACGATCTTGAAGGGGATGGTGGAGGATTCGGTTGGGAACACATATGTAATGGACTTGTCGACGTTGGAGAGTGCGGAGTATGTGGATGCTCATAATATTCAGTGGGTGGAGGAATAGAAGGAGGGACTAAACAAAAACGGGAGCGGAGGAATTCACTAACGCTCCTGTGTACCTCTGATCTAGGGGTCACCGTGCCTGACCCCTTTACTCCCTCGATAACATAACCTTAAAGACAGACCGAAGCACTAACACAACAACTAAAAAGGCAACTCCCGTAAATAGAATGGCAGGTGCCATTCCGATAGGGCTAAACCATGACCCATTTGGGGGAGTGATGAACGCTGCCCCAAACCAAACAGAAACAATGATAGTAATCAAGTTTAATAGGATTATAAGACCGACCTTCACCTTCATAGTCAAGAAACCAACCACTCCAGCAAATAACAAGGTACCTATAAACAAGAAATTTGCACTTTCAGGATACTGCGTAGTTTCATAGAAATGAAACAAAAACGGTATAGGAATCAGAGAAACAACTATCCACAAATGTCTAATAAAAACTCCCCCTCTTCATACGAAAATATGGGTCAGCGTGCCTGTCCCCTCAGCCCATTTATAAAAATACATTAGCATAAATTTCCTTTTTGATATACGATTAATACATAATATTTACAGATACATAGAATAAAAGGGGGTTACGCAATGTACTTATTACTATCCATTATTCTAACCATCATTTTAGGTTGTGTATTACTTATGATGGGTCCAGTAGCAGGAGGATTACTGGCATTCGCAATAATCACCGGCACCTTATTTAGAGGCTTGTATCTCCTAAATGACATTCACAAAAGGATCACCAAAGATTTACCCAAACCTGACCCGGTCAAAGAAGCTTATGAGAACTATTTGAAAGAGAAAGAAGCCAAAGCTCAAGGGTAGAAGGGATGCACCGCAAAAATGGTTCGCGGTGTCTGTCCCCATGGAGGTGTCTATGAAAAGGTACGGTTTGTTCTTTGTTACATTCTTCGCTGCAGCGTACATTGTGTTAGTTGTTTTTGGAGTCGGGGAAACGTTCACAAAAGGTATCCATGTGTTCATCTTGTCTATTATTATAAGCACCATTCATTGGATGTGGGATAGTTTCAACAAACAAAAAAGCAGAAAAGGTGAGGGTAATGTATAACAAAAAATGGGTCACGGTGCCTGTCCCCTTGGACCTGCCCAGGTTAATAATAGTTTGCTCACTTGTTTTAATACTCCTAGCAAGCTGCTCATCTGCAGAAATAAGTGAAGAGCACTTAAGGTATTTGAATGACAATGGTTGGACAGTAAGTCGTGTGTTGGAAAAAGAACCTTTTTCACTTCCAGATAATGAAGAATCGTTAAATGAACTACGTGATAAGGGTCTTAATCCGGAAGAATTAGGAAAGCAAGAGACCTTATACATCCAAACAGTAGTATTAAAAGAGCGATGTGAGGGTAAATTAACTGCCCTAATTTATAGTAATCAAGACAATAATATTGTTGGTGCTCAAATAGTAATAGAAGATGTAAGTCCAGGTGTATTAAAACTTGTTGATTCTACCACTTTTATGAACATATGCAAAGAAGTTAAGGAAAGTTAGCTTTTGCATAAAAGCTCATAGGGAAAAGGAGAAGTTATGAATAGGAAAGTTGGTCTTCTTTTATTGGTTTTCTTTTGTTATTTAATATGGCTATATCTTGCAATATATGAATCTTCCATAAATGACTGGTGGACAGTAAATACAATAAAAAATCAAACAGAAGATAGCATTGATGTAGGTGTATCAATTGCAAAGTTTATTATAGGTACGGTTATTTTCACTCTAGGTGGAACGGTTCTCTACTTGTTATTAAGAAAAAGGAGTTAAATACAAGGGCTGTGAATTTTGATAACGAAATCATCTGTACCAAGGGGGAGAATCATGAAGAAATTAATGAATCTTTTCATTTTAGTGCTATCAGGGGTACTCCTAATGTTTATGATTATAGGAATAATTTCTTTCTATTCTGTATCCAAGGCCGAAGACCAAATGCCAATAGAAATGGTAGCTTTTAATAGTTTAACTGATCAAGAAAGAGATTTAATACCAGTTAGCCCGAAAGATTCAAGCATACAACAAGTTCCTGTTAATGATGATATACAACAATTAATAGATAATAATTATGATAAAGACCAAGTGTATGCTGTTACATTTAATAACACTGTGACGGATACAACTGGAGATCTTGTAGTTTATGTTGGATTAGATAAAAAAACAGTTCTTGGAAAAGGGTTTATCAGTAAATAATAGGGCTCCTTGTTTAGGAAGGGGATTATAAAATGAGTAACAAACGAAAAGTGATTTTTGCCTTAGTCGGTTTAATTATTATTACAAGCATTTTTATTTATTCCGGGAATCGCCAAGGTAATAATCAACTAATTAATTCTCATCATACATTTGGAGATTTTTATGTGGTGGAAAAAGAACATCATATTGAACCGGGTGAATATATGGAAATGTGGGTTGTTGGTTATAATGGGGCAGAAAAAGAGGAGAACAGAGAAAATTATAAAGTCTATTTTAAAGATGCAAATGTTTATAACCTAATTGAAAAAGACCAAAGCTATATGTTTTCCATTTCATCAATAAGTGAAGAAGGTAAAGAGAGATACTATTTAGACGTAATTTCGTCTCCGAATGGAACACAGTTAAGGGGAGAAGGAAGATAAATAAACTTAGTGATATTGTTCTTTTGGGCAGGAGAGTAGAACAAGGATTTTTTATAGTAGGAATTTACATGCGCAGATTACGAGGTGGGTACATATGAAAGAACCAATCAGAATAATGTTATTAGGCATCGCAATATTGATCATAAGTATATTCGTTCAGAATATCCCTACAGAAGGTACAGAAACCATTTCAAACGTAGTGCAAATCATCTTTGCGATAGGAGTCATTACCACTATAATAGGTTTTTTCAAGAAATAGGAAGAGAGGAATTTTTCGTAGAGCGGCAGCTTGCATGCGTGTACGATTGAGAAATGAAATGAGAGTTCCATACTCCATAACCAGGCGCTACCTTTGTATAAAGGATCAGCGCTTATTTTTTTATGATAGGGATGAAGATGTTGTAACAGATTTTTTGAAACTTTTCCCATTAGCACGCGTATATATTTCCAGAAGATGTAACCAAAGGGGGAGTGTTTACATGGTAGATCCATATGCTATGGGGCTGGCGATACTATGTTTCAGATTGTGCCTATTTTTATTGGCATTATTTTTGTGATTGTTATCGGTAGTATCTTAATCTCGGTTTTCAAAGGCATTGGGCAGTGGCAGAAGAATGAGCAGTCTCCGAGGCTAAGTGTGCCAGCTGTTGTTACATCAAAACGGATAGATGTCACCAAAAGGTCCAATATGCATCATCACAACGACACCCATCATCACCATTCTTCCAGCACGCATACAAAATACTTTGTGACGTTCGAGTTTGAAAGTGGTGACCGTTCGGAGTTTCATGTTGCTGGTAAAGAGTATGGTTTACTCTCCGAAGATGACAATGGAATATTAAGCTTTCAAGGGACTCGGTATTTAGGGTTTGTGCGAAACACAGGGAGTATATCGGGAGGAGAGGAGTGCCAAGGTGACTACAAGTGAAAAAGACATTCTACTGATGAACAGTGACAAGTACTTTAATAGATTACTAGAAATTATTGAATCCGTACCAAGTAGAAAAAGAGGCATTTCCATTGAAACTGTAGAAAGAGATAAGAATTTCCGTGATGTAGTCATGCACCTGTATGAATGGCATGCCATGCTGGAGAGATGGTATCGGGAAGGAATGAATGGGGATACCCCGTTTATGCCGGCACCGGGATATAAATGGAGTAAGATCGGGCAACTCAATATGCGTACTTGGGAAAACTACCAAGACGTAACATTAAATCAAGCGATAAAGAAATTAAAGTTAAGCCATGAGCGAGTGATGGAACTGATTAGGTCCCATACCAATGAAGAAATCATGACAAAGAAATACTATAAATGGACGAAGACAAGTAATTTATATAGCTATTTTGCAGCGAACACTTCCGATCATTACATTTGGGGGATAAAGAAATGTGAGGGGATTGCAAAGGCTATAAATGTGGTGAAAGAGGAGCAGGTTGTGAAATAAAGGCTGATGATAAGGTGGGGACTATGAAAATACTCTTAAAAAAGTGTAATAGCAATATTTATCATCTATTTAGTAAGTCTAATCTATTGAATTGAGTTCAGCAGGAAGGATGAGGTGAAGGTATTGCTAATTATAGTGTTAATTATTATTGTCATTACACTTTTATCCATAGAAGTGCAGTTAAGGCGAGCAAATAAACAAAACGAAGAGATAATTGGTTTGTTAATGCAGATAAAGGATAGGGCTAATCAAGACATTTGAGAGGTGGTTCTCAAAGATATTTTTGAGCATTGGGAAAAGGGGCGATGCAGGAATGAACGTATACGGTCATATCTACAAAAGTTGTAAATACAGTTAACGGGAAAATTTATATAGGTCAGACATTGTTGGGACGGTTGGAAAGGCGTATATATGAGCATGTAATTTTCTCTTTTCTTCTCCTGATACAACCTCTATTCTGCTTTATTCTTTTCTACTTCTGCATGGCCTAGTAAGTCTATGTCTTTTTTACTGATGAATTATAAAAGAATTTTTAAAATGAAAGTACTCACGATTCTTTTTTAATAAGAGTTTGGGAGTGACTATAATAATGTATGAATATATCGCTTTTTTGTAACTTTATGTAAAAACCATAGTACTTTTGCTATAATAAAAGTAATATTTTGTCGGTAGGTGAAAAGGATGGCTGTTACGGTTCCGGAAACGATTAGGAGCAGTGCTACTTCTGGGGAGAGGATTTTGTTCCGCACTTTGAAGGAGTATTTGCCGGATGATTATATAGTGTATTTTGAACCGGAGATCCAGGGGACCAGGCCGGACTTTGTGATTATTGGTCCTGATCTTGGACTGATTGTGCTCGAAGTGAAAGATTAGACTAGAAACACGTTGTATCAATTGAATAAGGATGAGTGGACGATTAGAGATACGGGTGGAAACCTACATAGCGTGAAGAGTCCACTTAAACAGGCAAGAGATTACGTGTTTAAGATAAATGATGTGTTGAAGAAGGATAAGAACCTGATTCAAACGGAAGGGAAGCATCAGTTTAAACTAAAATTTCCTTACGGCTATGGGGTTGTTTTTACACGGTTAAACCAAAAGCAGGTTCTAGAGGACGGGATTTATTCTATCATTGATCCTGATAGCATGCTTACAAGGGAAGAGATAGACCCAGATTACGGGGAGTTCTCGGAAGAAGTGTTTGCTGAGAAATTAATTAATATGTTCCAAGTACCTTTCAGGTTAAGAAAGCCGCTTACATATGAGGAAATTAATACGATTAGGTACTATCTGTTTCCAGAGGTTCGGATTGGGGCTGAGTTCAAAGAGCCTGTCCCATACCAGGATCAGCTGCTTCTATCTTTAAGAGATATCAAAACAATGGATTTCCACCAGGAGAACATGGCCAAACAAATTGGAGATAAAAACAGGCTTATTCGTGGAGTAGCAGGCAGCGGGAAGACCATTATTCTGGCGAGTAGAGCAAAGATGCTGGCAAAAGAGAATCCCAATTGGAGAATCTTGATACTGTGCTATAACATATCACTCTCCCAAAATATCGCGCAAATAGTAAGAGCGATGGCGTTGGAGCCTGATAATCTATTTGACTTTCATTTTGGTGATGGAGAAATACAGATCCAGCCAACTCCTAGGAATATTGAAGTGAGAAACTTTCATCAATGGTTGAAAAATGACCTAAAGATGAGTGAGGGAATCATCGATACATACATTGAGAAGTTAGAGAAGGGAGAAGCCATTGCTCCTAAATATGATGCAATTCTTATTGACGAAGGACAGGATTTTGAAGCAAGCTGGCTGCATCTCGTTAGCTTATGCCTTAACCCTGAAACCAAAGCACTACTGCTTGTTGAAGATCGCGCACAAACGATTTATCCAAGAAAAAGAAGTTATCTCAAGGACACAGGTCTGGATTTCCGTGGTAGATCAAAAATATTGAATATCAACTACCGGAACACATCACAAATCGTCAACTGTGCCTGGGACTTCTTCCAAAAGAATTCCTCGCTACAAAACAAGGTGGTAGTGGGCGAAACAGAAGGAGTAGAGATTATCTCTCCAAAAAGCACAAAACGCAAAGGGCCAGAACCTGCCATCTTAAAAGCAGAAAGCTTTGCAAAAGAAATGCAGATTATCGCAAGACAAATACAACAGCTCCATCAAGTGCGGAAAGTTCCTTACTCTGAAATGCTCATTCTATATCGTGTAAAACGAACACATAAAGCAGACATTATCGGTACCATCCAAAGAGCGCTCCAAAAAGAAGGCATCCCCGCAACATGGATAACAGAAAACGAAACTAGCAAAAGAGCTTTTAATAGAGAAGAGGAGACCGTAAAGATCAGCACCATAGACAGCAGCAAAGGGCTGGACTTCCAAGCAGTGTTTATTGTGAAAGCGGATACGATGCCATTCCCGCTTGAAAAGGATAAGGAACGGGAAGTTTCGTTAATGTATATTGGGATGACGAGGGCGAAGGAGTATTTGTGTATTTCGTATTCGGGGGAGTCTGAGTTTACTTCTTATTTTGAGGGATGGCAGCAACAGAATAAGATCGAGACACAAAAGAGAGTCAAAAAGATAAATGAATAGTAGGGGATAAGTATGATAGGGGAGAAACTCATAGTTAACTCAGAAAGAGGAAACCTGTTAACTGAACTAACCAGATCAATGAACGAATGCGTTAGTTTCTACTTTAGTGTTGCGTTTATTAATTTTAGTGGTCTACAACTTTTGTTGGATTCTATTAAGGAAGCAGCAGATAAAGGCGTAAAGGGGAAGATAATCACCTCTACTTATTTGAATTTCACTGATGCAAAGGCATTAGAGAAACTTAAAGAGTTTAGTAATGTAGACCTTAAGGTGTTTGTTACGGATAAAGAACTAGGGTTTCATACGAAAGCGTATATCTTTGAGTATCCTGAAAGTTATAAAGTGATTATTGGGTCATCCAATATTACACAGAGTGCCCTCAAAAGTAACGTGGAGTGGAATGTTGAAATTATCTCTAAACGGAATGCTTATTTTATTAAAGATGTACTTAAAGAATATGAGTTTCTATGGAACACAAGTGTGGATGCTGATGCAGAATTCATTAAAAGATATGAGGATTTCTTAAAAAACATACAAGGAAGTGGATGGAAGAAGCAACTCATCTACGAGAATAGTGAATACATTGTTCCAAATAGAATGCAAAGAAAAGCAACTGAAAACCTTGAGCGGCTTAGATACTATGGAGAAAAGAAGGCTCTAGTAATAGCAGCTACTGGGACAGGGAAAACATATATGTCTGCATTTGACGTAAAGAAATTCAAGCCTAAAAAGCTTCTTTTTGTCGTTCATCGTGAAGAGATATTAAGGAAGGCAAAGGAAACCTTTGAAAAACTGTTACCAAATGAGGGCTATACATTCGGATTATTAACAGGAAATCAAAAGCAGAAACACGTGGACTTTGTGTTTGCTACAAACCTTTCTATTACTAACTGCTTGCATGAATTTGATAGGGAAGAGTTTGACTACATAATCATTGATGAAGCACACCATGCTACGAGTTCCACCTATCAAAGGATACTTGAGTACTTTACTCCGAAGTTCACTCTTGGAATGACGGCTACCCCGGAGAGAAGTGATAGTCATAATGTGTTTGATCTATTTGATAACAACGTTGCACTTGAAGTTAGATTACATGACGCATTAGAGGACGAATTAGTTATTCCGTTTCACTACTTTGGCATAACAGATATAGACGCCGTAGATCTTAGTGATGTATCCATAGATGATATTGCAGAAGTAACCAAACGTCTAAAGGTCAATGAAAGAGTGGATTTCATCATAGAGAAAATGAACTTTTATGACTTTGATGGGGAGAAACGTAAATGCTTAGGCTTTTGTGCAAGTATCGAACATGCAAGGTATATGAGTGACGAGTTTAATAAGAGAGGCTTTAATAGTGTCTTCTTGTATGGAGATGACTCGCCTGAGAAACGAACACATTATATTAATAGGTTAGAAAATGACCAAGATGAGTTGGAATTTATCTTTACAGTGGACATTTTTAATGAGGGAGTCGACATTCCTTCGGTTAATACGGTTCTTATGCTACGGCCAACTAATTCTCCTATTATTTTCATCCAACAGCTGGGGCGTGGCTTGCGGAAACATGCGAACAAGAATTTCTTAACTGTTCTCGACTTCATTGGTAATCATAATAAAACCTTTCTTATTGCATTAGCTTTAAATGGGAGTAGATATTATGATAAAGAAAGCTTGAAGGTAGCAATTGCAACAGGTTTCGCTAATATCCCAGGATGCACCCATATCCAAATGGATAAAATATCTCAGGAAAGAATCCTTGCTCAAATAGATCAAGAAAATTTCAACTCCATAAAATACTTAAAAGAAGAGTATTTTGAGTTTAAGCAGATGAACCAAGGTAGGATTCCGTACTTATTGATAGATTATTTGAAATATGATGGTGCCCCGGATCCAACTAAGTTTATTTCTAAAGAGAAATCATATCTTCATTTCTTAGCAAAGGTTGAAAAAGAAGAAGAGTTAAAGAAGCTATTAGCCTATGAACCTTTTGAGGCTATCATTAAAGAACTTTCCAGCAAGCTTCCGTTAAAGAGAATTTATGATTTTGTCATCATACGCTATCTATTAGACCATCCTGAAGTTACCCTTCACCAAGCAAAGAATGAAATTTTAAAATTAGTTAAGAACGTGGATGAGGACAGTATCTTTCATGCATTTGA
The DNA here is from genome assembly GCF_020524325.1 of Sutcliffiella horikoshii. GTDB lineage: Bacteria > Bacillota > Bacilli > Bacillales > Bacillaceae_I > Sutcliffiella_A > Sutcliffiella_A horikoshii_D. The sequence continues at coordinate 153,629 of NZ_JAIVKY010000009.1, read as the reverse complement.
ATATTTAAATCAAGATTACTATGATCGGCTGCAGGTAAAGAACATTCCTAAGATGTTTTCTTATCAAACTGGTGTAGTTCGTAAGACAAAGCTTTTGGATGATATCTTGAAAATTGATGTCTATAGACATTATATTGAAGATATTATAAGCTACGGGATTTTCCGGTATGAAAGAGAATATAGGGAAGAATATTATGGGGTTCCACACTTTAAACTCTATGAGCAATATCAAATGGTAGACGCAGCATTACTATCAAACTATCGTAAAACGCACAGTTCATTCAGAGGTTCAGGATTAGTGGTGAATGGAAAAGAATTTTTCTTGTATATAGATCTCCATAAAGAAGAAAACATCAAGGATAGTATTAACTATAAAGATAAATTCATTGATCCAGGTCACCTTCAGTGGCAATCTGTCAATAATACCTCTCAGCACACCGAAAGAGGCCAGGACTTAGTTCGAAATAAGCAAAGAGGTGTCAATCTTCATCTGTTTGTTAGAAAATATAAAGAGATAGATAAGGGAAAGACTGAACCATATATTTATATCGGAAAGGGTAATTCCATCAAGTATGAAGGGAATAAACCTATTACAGTTATCTTAGAACTGGAGAACAAGATCCCACCAGTTTTATATACTGAGTTAACAGAAAAAGTGTAGTCCATTGCGACTACACTTTTTCTACTATTAATTGCTCAACCGCAGGTATATCTGCTGGAGCCCATACTAAGGAATTCAAATTTTCTCTCTTAAGCCATACAAGCTTAGAGTGCTCATTTGGAACTGGTTCTCCTTCGGTTATCTTACCCTTAATAGCAATAAGATTGATGATAAAAGTTTCATACTCATGGATGTTATCATGGAATAGATCATTAGTTTCGATTTTACAATTCATTTCTTCTTCAATTTCACGCTTTAAAGCAGAATATAAATCTTCATCTTTTTCTACTTTCCCACCCGGGAACTCCCACATATTTGGAATAGCCATTGATGGTGAACGTAGAGCACAAAGTATTTCATTCTGATCATTTTCTATAATAGCTGCGACTACTTTAACTGTTTTTTTCATTTGGACACCTCGTATTAATTAGCTATTGTTATGATACCACTTTTGAATAATGGGTCAAATAGATACTAGCTTTACATTTAAACCTAAAATCAAGTGTAATATGGTAAAATTCATATAAAATAAATTGTATTAAAAAATACACTAATGGGGTACTAATATGCCAATCTACAACAAGCTAGTCCGAGATAAGATACCACAAATTATTGAAGAGTCAGGAAAGAAGTACACATCAGAGATATTAGATGATACTGATTATATTAAATACCTTAAAATAAAAAGCTATGAGGAACTGGACGAGTATTGTGCAGCTCAATTAAACGAGGAAGCAGTGGAGGAACTAGCAGACATACTAGAAGTTCTCCATGCACTTGCAAACTATCATGGTTTTACTATGGAAGAAGTAGAGAAATTTCGTAAAGAAAAATCGGAAAAACGTGGGGGATTCCAAGGGCAGATATTCTTAGTAGAAGTTGAGGATGGTAATCGGGATGAATCTTGATGAAATAAAAAACTCAATAAGTAACCTAACCATTTGGAAAAAGGGGAACCAAAGGGCTCCACATAAGCCTTTACTGTTATTGTATGCGTTGGGACAGTTACAGAAGGGTAATCCTAGATTCTTACCATATGAACAAACGGGTCAGGATCTGAAGCAGTTGTTAGTAGATTTCGGACCTATCAGGAAGTCTTATCATCCTGAGGAACCGTTTGTGAGGCTTTCGAGAGATGGTATTTGGGAATTGGATAAGCCTGTTAACCTCTCAAGTCCGAATAATAGAAAGTTGATTGAGGAAGCTGTTGCAGGTGGTTTTATTCCCGAGGTATATAAGACGTTAAAAGATAATATGAATCTTATCCCAGAGCTTGCTCAGATAATTCTAGAACAGCATTTCCCTGCTTCCATTCATGATGATATTTTGAGTGCAGTTGGATTGGACTTCTCTTTTACCTATACAAAAAAGAGAAAACGAGATTCGAAGTTTAGGGATAAGATTCTTAGAGCTTACGGGTATAGCTGCGCTGTTTGTGGGTTTAATGTCCGGTTGGCGCATACGCTGGTAGGAGTAGAGGCAGCTCACATCAAGTGGCACCAGGCTGGAGGTCCAGATGTAGAGGAGAATGGCATTGCCTTGTGCTCCCTACATCATAAGCTTTTTGATAGAGGGGTCTTTACCATTAATAATGACCGTAGGATGATTGTTTCACAGGATGCTCATGGAACCAATGGATTTAATGAATGGCTGATGCGATACCACGGGAATGAGATTTTAAAGCCGATTGAGGAAAGCTACTACCCTAAAGATGACTTTATTTACTGGCATGTGAAGGAAGTTTTCAAGGGGCCGGAGAGGTATGTTATTAGTTAGATTACAATACATTATTTAATACTGAAAAAAGACAAGACTTCAAGTTCTTAACTTGAAGTCTTATCTTTTTTATTTATCCTCGTACCAAACATATTCAGCGAGTCTGCGTAATGCTTTAGCTCTTTGTGAAATTTCTTTATTATCCCAATTGTCGGTAACTGGTTGATAATTATACTTTTTTATTGCTTTATCATGCTTTGTATTTTTAGTCCCTGTTTCTATCTTTTTAACTATAGATCGGGTAAAAGTCGGTTGATTTTCATACACTAGTTTCTTCTCATTAAAAGCCTTATTTTTAAGCGAACTATTATCTGACTTAGGTAATAACGTCAGGTTTCCAATACTGGAGACTAAAGCTTTGTATTCCTCGCCATCCTCCTGAATTGAACCCCAGTAATTCTTTTTTTCTTCGGGCATTATGTGCTCAATAGTGAAATTAGAATAATTCCCGCCGTCAAATGATGATGCTAGTTTAGATAAAATGTAAATAACTTTTTTCTTATCCGAGCCTTTCAATTTATATTGCTCAAAAGCTGTTAAAGCAACGTCTTTTTTATTGTTAATTAATTTTTGGATACTTTTTAGAGCATTATTGAAATGAATATCTCTACCAGAAGCTTTTCTTATTTCTTTTGCGATACTCGGAAGTTCTTTTTCTAACTCATTGAATCGAGAAGAAGAAATAACATAACTGAATATTAGGGTTTCTAACTTTTTGAAGATTTCATGAGAAAGCTCATTATTTAAATTACAGGTAGCTAGTGCAATAATATAAGTTTGTTTAACTCCTAAATTAAGACAAGAGGTGATACTATCACTGACTTGACCTTCATAGGCTTTTAAATATATTGATGCAGCTTGTTCTAATTCTGTAACAAGCGCCAAGACTCCTGAGTAGGATTTTAAATCGTAAACTGGACTTGCATTTTTCTTTGACTCCTCAATTTGCTTTTCAAACCAATTGTATATGTTTTTCTTCTGAACTAAATAACCTTTAGACATAAGAAAATGTTTTAGAAATGTTGATGTATTTACAATTGGTTTACCATTATTGTCAGTTAAATGGTTTATAAACTTATCCCATACAGAAACTATTAAATCATACTGATCGTCATTCAAATCGCGTAATAACATGTTTTTTAATAAATCTTCTGGTTGAAGTTTAGAACCACGATCGTTTAATGTTTCAAATATTCTAAAAGCCATATTGATACTTCCAGAAACCATTGAAACAATATAAACTTTACTCGTTAAATAGTTCATAAACTGTTTCAATGGAAAACCTGCAGTTGGATCAATTTCTTCAATTAAAGTCTCAATTGCCGATAGAAGATTTTTCTGAGAAGTACTATTCACTGCATAGCGTTGGTTAGGGTTATACTCAACCAGCTTTTTATATAATTCGTTATCTCTAGTATGATGGGTAAGTCTATAACTATTAGTAAATTCACCATTGCTATTAATATAACTAGTTTTTAAAAAGTTTCGGTAATAATTAATATATTCCATAGGTTCTTCTTTTTGAAAATGGAAAATTGCTGCTGATATTAACAGAGTTATGGTAGTAATACGTTGTTGCCCATCTATTACTAATTTCATATTAGGCTCATCTTCAGAAAAAACCATACTCCCAATAAAATAATCTTGTTCGTAATCCTCTTCCATACTATCCTTTATGTCATTAATAAAATCTTTTAAATTTTCTTTACCCCATACATAGTTCCTTTGCATAATAGGAATCTTATAGCGATCTTGGCCATTTAATAATGATGCGATTTTTACTAATCCATCAGAGTGAAACTGCTTGTTGATACTCAATAATGACATCCCCTAATTACATATTTATTCTATAGTTATATTGTAGAAGACAACATTAATAGGATCAATGGGATCTTTCAAAATAAAGCAAATTACTACATATTTTTACATCCCTTAGAATATAAAAAATAATTTTAAAGTAGAAGTTTCTAGCTAATAAGTAAATCGTTATTATCAGCAAATTCACAAAAATAGCAAGATGATGTAAAATGTTAACAGGTGAAAATACAGATATTAGTAGAAGAGGAGCTTATCATGTTTAAACAGCAGTCTAAGGAACCATTGTGGAAATTTTCCCCGATTCCTAATATAGAAGAATCAAATTTTAATAAAATATTAGAGAGATTTTATAATATGCGTGTGACCGGTCTAACTCGTGAAAACACGCAAAATTCGATGGACGGTCGTTTACTTGGAAACGATGGACCAGTTCGTTTGAAAATAGAAACCGGAAGTATCAAGAAAGAAGATATACCTGGGGTTAATGATGTAATTGATAGAATAAAGTGTTTGCAAGGCAGAAATAGTTATACGAAAGAAACAATTCAACATATGATTAATAAAATCAATCAAGATGAAGTGAGATACATATCCTTTGAAGACTCGAATACTAGAGGATTAACTGGTGCGAAAAATGGTCAAAGCAATTCTGCCCGGGATACTTGGGGGATTTATGCATACAACAAGGGAGTACATTTTGAGGAAGCAGATTCTCAAGTAGAAACATCTCGTGGAGGATCACATGGGGTTGGTAAGATAGCCTCCAATGCAGCCTCCGATTTACATCTGATGTATTTTGCCAACTGTGATGAATATGGTGATAAGCATTTGGGAGGGACTGTTCAACTAATTGAGCATGTATATGACGATCAATGCTATCGATCCACTGGGTATTTTACAGATATCGAAAGATTAGAAGACAATAAGTCCAAGTTTTATCCGTATGAAAACAATTTCCATCCTGTATTTGAAAAAAATACGCGCGGGCTAAAAATCATTATTCCTTTTCTAAGAGAAGAGTATGATGATGAAACAGAAATTGTCAAAAGTATTTGTGATAGCTTCTTTGTTTCTATTTTAGAAGGGAAGCTAGAAGTGTTGGTTAACAAAGAAATTATTACTCGCGAAACGATATTGGATTATGTAAAAGATCCTAAATATTATGAACAGGATATAACGGAAGCGAAAAAAATATTTACCCCGTTATACGTAGAAACTTATCAAAATCAAAAGCCGAGAAGTTTGAAGGTCTCCGATAGTGTCAGAGACTATAACTTTAATCTTTACTTCCATTACGATGAACAAATTCCTAAAGGTCGTGTCGCAATAGTTAGAACGATAGGAATGAAGATAGAAGACTTTAAAGTCACTTCCAATGCTAATAAACCATTCAATGCTGTTCTAATTGGTGGTGCAGATGAGGATGCGTATATAAAGTCGCTTGAAAACGAATCTCATACAGAACTATCATGGGAACACATTAAAGATCCGAAACTACAAAAACGTGCTAAGCGTTTTATAAATAATCTGTCTAAAGAGATGGCTAAAATAATAGAAGAAGCAATCAAAGAGAATAATCCAACTGACGGGGTCATGAATACAGAAGATATTCTTTATGTAGTGGAAACTCAATTTAAGAATGACCTATCTGATAGTCTTGGTACTGTTATGATCAACAAAGGTAAATCAGTGGTAAAGGCATCAACAGAAGTTCCTAAAAAAGCGAAGAAGAAACGCGGGGAAAACACTGAGAAGGAAAATCCTGAAAAGAAACGTGATCCTTTGAAGCGTAAGAAAAGAGAAGAAAAAGGTACAGAGTCGGAAGAACAGAAAAGCACAAAGTATAGCGCTAACCCTGAAATGGTAGAGCGACTTATTTTAGGTAAAAGAGAGTTGGTAAAATTCGATTTTACTAAAAGTGAGCTTATAAAAGACGAAACGGCTTGTGATATCTCCCTATCTATTATTGACGGGATGGGTGTAGAGTATCCTGACGAATTTAACTTACTAGGAAACTATAGTTCTATCGCAGACCCATACTCCAGCAATCAGTACAAGGTGAACAATAACGTTATTAAAGATGTGAAAATTCGCCAAGGTGTTTCCGAACTACAATTGGAGCTAAATGACAACTTTAACAAATCACTAAAATTTGTTTATTACATCGAGGTGTAACATGATCTACAAAAAAGACGCAAATTTCCCGTATCCTGTATTAACGAATAAGTCTAATAGTTATGCTTCTAGTCAGTTTATATTAGATGTAGAATTGCATGAAAATGTGCACCACTACCAATTCAACTATAAATACGAAATTGACTCAGCATTTATCAATAAACTATTAAGAGAAGGCCAAGCGCAACTCATATTAATTATTCAGTCTAAAGATAATAAGTTCTTTAAAGTGAGTATGGCACAGTCATCTATAAAAATATTAAAATCACGAATCTCCATTAGTAGTCGTACTTCCATTCAAATGCACATTCAATCAACGGAAGATGTTTCTTTTAGAAACAACGAAGATTTAAGCACCTTCTATGATAAGTTCAAAGACGAACTAGTTGTACCTAAACATTCTATATTAGGATTCTCCAATGTTGTTATGTTTGAAGGTAGCACTACAAAGCCATTGGAACTGTTTGAAAAGAAGTTGAACCCAGCATTAAAATCAGCCATTAAGATTGAACTGAGCCACGAAACCATTGTAATTCAGTATAGGAATGAAGAGTTCCAGTTTAATAATTTGCCAAAGAGCAATACGTTAAACAATCCATATGTATACACAGGCATGCATATGGCCTTACAAAGGTTCATTGTTAATAACGGAGAAGACAATGAATATGTAGATTTGTTAGAAATAGATCCTCCGGCCAATCCTTTAGACTTAAAACTTTATCATTTAATGAGGAAAAAGATGGTCGAGGAACTAAGTATAGATACGATTGATGAAGTAATTTATGCAATTTCTGACCGCATGATTGAAAAGTACACAACTGTAGTAAAGGGGTTAATTTCAAGTGGAAGTTAGATTACTAGAAAAAGGATATAAAGACAATGAGCAATTCTATAAAGACTTCCTTGAAGATCAATTGCAACTGAAGGAAGAGTACTATACTTCAGAAATAATACATCTAGATAAGGCACCGGATTTTCCTATCTATATGGCACAAGGCAGTGAAGCAGAACGGAAAGAATTGTTTCTAGAAGCATTTAAGGTGCTAACAGAGGACTATCTTGAAACCGATCGGGATATCCATCTAAATGAAGTCTTTTGGCATTCTTTACTTATAACCAAAAGAGACTATCTTATAGAGACATACCCTAAGATTACTGAGGGCCTTAGTCATTTTAACAACATAGTCCTGAAGAAATTTGACTGGGAGAACTATATTTACAAATGTGTACTTGGTGCACAGTATATCAATGATCGCGTAACGGACCCTGCACAAAGAGAACGTTATTACTCTTTGCTTGTCGATAACCTAGACTTGTACAATTACATTATTAAGTATGAGATCTTCCGAAATGATCAATTTCTACTAAACATCCTAGATATTATTGACGAACTGCAGTTGTCCAAAGTCCTGAAGGCGAAAATCACTGATCGTGAGGACCTAGGCAAAGATGAACGTGTTGGACGACGTGTAATCTTTGAATTCAATAAAAGCTACCCAGTCGTTATGTCTCCCGTGTTAGAAAAAGAAGAGTTAAAGCCAATTTTTCTGCAGTATTTGAATTATTATTATGATACGAGTGAGTTATTGCAGAGTTCATAGATAAATTGAAAGTAAGCAACTAAAAACCAAATAGGTTTCCTGTTGCTTGCTTTTATATTCTGGAGAAAGTCTTTATAAATACTTGTATAGAGGGTGCAATTATGAAATCACTAAAAAGAATGCTCTATGAATTAACAATGGATAAAGATTTTGTAGCATTAAAATTCCTCATTGATCGACCGAATGTTTTTCATGTAGCCGGGGCAACCCATTTGGAAACTTGGCATTCAAGATTTCTGTCCTGGTTATTAGACCCTACTGAACGCCATAATCTTGGCTATTATCCCTTTCAGCGGTTTCTGATGGCTGTAGCTGACTCAGCGGATGCAAATATCGATGAAATTACCGATATTGCCATGCTGAATATGAAGCAGTTCAGAGACCCAGAGGTAGTAGCGGAAAAAGATATTAACAAGTTGAATATCATAGAGTCGGATGCACTAGAGGAAACAGCTGGTAGTGATGATAAGGGAAGGCTGGATGTCTTTTTTAAAGTGAATATTGTGGATGACACAGATCCTACTCAAGTTAAAAAGTTAATTCTTGCAGTGGAGCAAAAAGTGTATGCACGAGTGGACGTAAAACAATGTAACAAGTACTTGCGAAAGTTTGAAGAGACCTTTAAAGAAGAGCAGTATTTGTTGGTAGGTTTGGTTCCGAAGAGTCAAATCAAGGAAAGCAATGAAGAAACGTTTGGAAGCTCCGAGTGGATTGGAATCGATTATCAACAATTGGTGGACATCGTTTTAATGCCTTGCCTGGAAAATCCCGATTTAAATGCCTTCGCAAAGCCGATTATCCAACAGTACTTGGACGCTTTACGTATGCCTTATAAAGGGAAACGTGAGAAGCTTGCTACCATTGAAGAAGAGCGTGTGTTGGTTCGCTCCCTTTATGATCGCTTTGAAGATGTATTTAAAGCTGTAACGAAAATAGCAGCAGAAGATGAAAGTGAAGAAAGAAACTATGTGAAGAACGTTGTAAACGATACTTATGGGGAAGTTTTTAGAACCATCAAGTGGACCCTAGATGAAGAGAATGATATAGAAGAGACTTGGAATTTTACCAATCCATTTCAGCGAAACATTTATAAGAGATGGGATGAACTTAGAGTCATCGTGAAACATAACAATGATGAGTTTGTTATAGTTGCGGGCAATGTTACTGATCTTTTCAAAAGAACTTTACGCTGGATGGAAGAACAAGACCTTCCTCTTCGACAGCAAGTAGAAGAAGGCATCATCTTGGGTGGTGGGAACAGTGGTAAACGATTTGCTATAGCATTTCAACCAATACATAAGGATAGAAGAAAATTTACTTCCTTACGTACTTATGAGTCTATCCATAAAGGTGAAACCTATTATATAGAGGCAAAGATAAGTCCAAAGAGAGCGATGATGACTATTGCGAAGATGTTGAGGGAGTTAGGTGTTGGGGTGGAGACTCCGTTGTTAGAGAGTGGAGAAGGGGTATTAGTTTAAGAGATTCCCAAAAAGACATGTTATGCATGTCTTTTTGTTGTGGAAAATAAAGGATAGTGTAGGTTTTTGTAGAATTTTAACTTAGAGAGAATAAACAAGAAGGGCTTGAATGCTATGAATAAACCACACCTCAACCTCATGCAGTTCTTTGAAGGGTTTGTAAAAAACTATCGAAAATTAAATTTAACTACGTTACATAATAGATCCATGTTTACGCAGAAAGAAATAAATTATTTTGCAGACTTAGGAGAGATGCTGGGGTTTGAAAGCTTTATAGCAGATTCAAAGTTTGATAAGTCAAAGAACCGTTTGCGTCCTATGGATCTAGCCTGGTGGAAGTGGGACAAGCGGGTAGATCCAGAGAATTATGCCTATATGGCGCTTCATCTAGAAAGAGAAAGTCTCTCACGGAAGGATGAAGAAACGGTTGAGAAGCTTTTTTCTGAAACGGAAGAAAACTTTATTCCTAATGACGTAGTGGGAATTCTATATGTGGATTCGGAAGAACGCATATCCTATTTAAACAATCTAGTTTTACATAAAAATAAGCAACAGCAATCTAATGCACTAATGGTGTATAGGTATTTTGATGAATGCTTACAGGCACAGAGAGTATGGGCGTATCACTTTTCAGCAGATGGAATGGTGGAAGAAAGGAAAGCGATTTGTAGGGAAGATGAATTTGGTTATTTTAGTATGGTTTTTGAGGAAGAGTTTACAGAACGTGGAGTAGAGATAAGTTACATAAAATAGCTATTGAGTTTTTTATAAAGGAGGCGTTTCGATGAAAATTCTTACCTGGAACTGTGCAATGTGCTTTAGAGAGAAGATAGACCATGTACTTCCTTTGAATGCTGATATTCTAGTCATTCCTGAGTGTGAGGCGCCATCAAAGTGGAAAGGGAAAGATAAGGTGAAGGGAATTCATCAATTTATTTGGGTGGATAAAAAGTATAATCTTAACAAAGGTCTTGGCGTTTTCAGTATGAATAGTTCTTACCAAATTAAACGACATTGTCATTTTAAAAAAGATTTTAAGTATATTGTTCCTTTTGAAGTAACCGGGAAAGAAAATTTTATACTCCTTGCAGTTTGGGCACAGCGAGCAACAACAAGGTATGATAGCTATATAGGGCAGATTTTTCATGCAATAAAATATTATAAAGATTTGTTCAAACAACCATGCATCATTGTGGGGGATTGGAACAGCAACCAAAAGTTTGATTACATTAAAAGAGTAGGAAATCACACCACAGTTGTGAACATGCTACAGACTGATGAGATAGAAAGTGGGTATCATCATTTTTTTAATGAAGAGCATGGAATGGAAACAAAGCCAACTCACTATTTTTGGCGGAAGAAAGAGAGGCCTTTTCATTTGGACTATCTATTCGCCTCTCGCTCCTTCTTTGAAAGAATGAAGCATTTTGAAGTGGGAAGGTATGAGGATTGGATAAAGCTAAGTGATCATATGCCAGTTATAGCGGAGTTCGACTAATATAAAGCACTATATTCTTAGGAGGAACACGACTATGCAAAAAATCGACCAATTAATAAGTGAATTTGAATTAACACAGCAAAAATTTGCCATTTACGCGGCCTTCAAAAACTCTATCAAACTAAATAAAATTAAAACAGACGAGATAGACATCCCATTAGGCTCTTCCAAAATAGGAGGTTCCCCAGACTTACCTTCTGGTTGTGAATTTCCCCAGTATGAAGATGACCATCTCACCTTTATGCTGCAGGTTAATCTGTCAGAAGCAAAACCCTATGACAAAGATAATCTGTTGCCTGAGAGCGGAATATTGTATTTATTTTACGAAGCATTGGAGCAGCCTTGGGGATTTGATGGAGATGAGGGATGCTTTAAGGTGCTTTATTTTGATGGAGACATGGAAGAGTTGGAGCGGAAGAAAAGCCCGAGTAGTAGGACGGAGTTTGTTGAGTTTCCGGCGTTCCAGCTTTCCTTTGAGACAATAGTGACGCTGCCAGAGAGTCCCGAGAAACTGGATTTTGCAGATGATGATGAAGAAGCGAATTACTTTGATTTCCGTCAGGAGCTAGTGCAGCCAGAGGACAGGGATGGCAAAGTGGTGCCGGCGCATTATATGTTAGGCGCGCCGATGAGTATTCAAAATGATGTGTTTGAGGAGCTTTTTGAGGATGGAAAGGACCCTGTGCTCTTGTTCCAGATTGATTCAGATGAAGAACTTGCAGATGTCATGTGGGGAGATAGTGGCATGTTGTACTTCTGTATGGAGAAAGAGGACTTGATGGAGAAGCGGTTTGATCGGGTGAGATTTACGTTGCAGTGTTTATAGGGGGGAGGGTGGAAAGTGATTCTGAATAGATAGCAGAGATTGCATAAAGTATGGGGGTATTACAAGGTATGCAAGAAATTATGAATATTACAAAAGAATGGATTTTACCAATTTCTATTCCGTTATTTTCTGTTTGGCTTGGGGCTTATATAACAATGAGACAGGCAGAAAAATTGGCAATAAAGAATGACCATATTCAAAGGGAAAAATTATTGAAGTTATTGAGAAAAGAAACGGAAATTTTCCTTAAGTATCAGAATGAAAATCAAAGTTTTAGATCTAGAAAATATCTATCATTAAATTTAGTTATTGAAAATCCATTATTTAATGTAAATGACCATGAAAAGTTAATTGAACTAGTTTTAGAGTTAGCACGAATTCAAGACAATATTGAAACAAGTGTTTTAATATCTTCCGGTATCTACTCTAACTCTGTAAGTAATTATATGAAGTTAGATTTACCAATATTAATGCTTTCCGTAGGTAATTTTATAGAAAGGATATTTAAAAAAGAAGATAAAGTTATTGATAAATTAGGAAAGAATATTGATAAGACTATAGATAGAATTATTAAAAACTCGTCTATCCCAGCAAAAGCTATTTTAGAAGAATTAATAATAGAAATAGACAGACTTATCGTTTTTCATGGATACAATAAATGATATTTGAAAGTTTTTATAGAAAAAGGGGATTAGCAGTCTTCATCCTTCCAAAGAGGTGCAAAGTGATTACATATATCGGAACACCAAAACTAGAAACAGAACGACTACTCTTGGAAAAGTTTGTGCTCGGTGATGCCCAGAAAGTCTTTGATCACTGGATTTCAGATGAGCGGGTGACGGACAATCGAGTGAGTGCGGCGCATACAGATGTTTCGCAGACGGTGGAGAGAGTGGCGGGTATTGTTTCGCAATATGAGAAGGAAGATTTTTGTTATTGGGCAGTGAAGTTGAAGGGTAGTGGAGAGTTGGTTGGCGAGATTGATTTGTATGACTTTGATGAGACAACCGGAAATTGCGAGGTGAGTTATTCACTCGGTTACCGGTGGTGGAATCAGGGGTATGGCACGGAAGCGTTGCGAGCCGTGATCGAATTTGGCTTTCGGCACATGAATCTTCATAAGATTGCTGCTGCACACAACACCGACAACCCAGCATCCGGCCGCATTATGAGCAAGGCGGGGATGGTGCAAGAGGGGATTGTGAGAGATATGATCCGGAATTCCAAAGGTCAGTATAAGGATTGTGCGATTTATGGGATTTTGGCGGGGGAGTATTATAGGAAGGTGTTGGGGGATTCAGTTTTGAAGAGGATTGTATGAAATAAAACTTCTTAGATTGGCAGGTGAAGTGTGTTATGGACAACAATGTAAAAAGAACGATAGGTACCACTTTAGTAGTAGGATCCATCCTCTGCTTAATCGTTATCTATACGTTTCTTGATGATATTTTAATACCAAGTGGCTATGACCTAGCTATTGATGGATATGTACTATCTAAAAATCTTTTACTGTTTCTGATATTTATTATGATATCCAAATTGGGATATATGCTTTTAAAAAGTAAGTAATGGCATGTGGTAAAGGGGTGAGAAAAGTGGCACATAAAGACTGCCTAGGATGCCGATTAGTCAACAAAAACGAAACCATCTATATGGTCTACGAAGATGACTATGTCACCTGCTTCCTAGACCATGACCCGTTTAGCGAGGGACACACCTTAATCCTACCGAAACAACATTTCCTAGATGTAGATGAACTGGATGAAGAGACCGCCGATGCCATTATGAGGGCTTCTATTCTTATTTCCAAGGCTTTGAAGCGCCTGTATGATCCAGATGGTATCACCATTAACCAAAATGGTGGGGTGTTTAATGAGTTGACTCATTACCATATGCATGTGGTGCCGAGATATGAGGGGCAATGGTTTGGGGAGTTTTATCGGGAGGAAGATGTGGGGGAAGTGGATGTTTGGGAGTTGGAGCGGGTTAGGGGGAGGATGGTGGAGGTGATAGCAGGAATAGCTGTAAGGATGTAAATCACTAGGGGGCATATCATGGAGTTTGAAGAATATCTGAAGCAAAAGCACTTGTTGAATAAAAACGAAAGAAAATTAAAAGATATCTCTGTAATTCAGTATATGAATAGACTTGAAAACATGAGGCAAGAAGGAATATATAATGAAGAGCAACAAATCGATTCCGTACTGGAACAGAAAGTTCAAAATCGATATCAGGATTGGAAAACATATTTAAAGACGATTGATCATTACTTGTCATCGACAAAATATTGAACAGTCTATGATTCGGATATATAAGTAAGTGGCATAAACTCTTCAGGTTTTTGTCGCTTACTTTTTTATTTTGCAGGAAAATAGTCCCGTAATGCAGAATGGAATCCTATAAGATATTCCAAATTCTTCAATATAGGGGGTTGCATTTGTGGAACTAACTAGTAGACAGGAACTGTTAAAGGTATTCAGGGTGGAGGCTAGCTTTTATAAGAGGAAAATAGGAGATGAGTATATTATTCTTCGTAATCAAGCTAGGATAAAACGGAGAGGCTATTCTGACACTATTACTTCTGATGCTGTAGTTATGATGGTCAATCCTGGTTCGTGTAATGTTAGTGATAAGAACTATAATATCCCCATCTTGAATCCAGTCACTGAAAGGGTCCCCTTTGTAGAAGCTAACTCTGATCAAACACAGGAGCAACTGATGAGATTAATGGATAAGAGAGGATGGAATCATTTAGTCATTATCAATCTATCTGATATTTGTTCGGGTAATATTGATGTGTTTTTTAGCTATTTAAGAAAAGCGAAAGAGTTTGACCATTCAATATTATCAGATACACGTATTAGGGAAATGGAATGTATTATGGACAACAATAGAGGTCCAGTAATTGTTGCTTGGGGGACAAACACTAGGATAAAACAGCTTGCTAAGACTGCACTAGACCATTCTTTATTAAAAACAATTGTTGGTGTTAAGCATGATCGTTGTCCATTTTACTTACACCCAAGACCAGCCTTAATGGAAAAACGTGCATTGTGGTTACAAAATATAAATAGTTTACTAGGAGGCCAAGATGAAAACACAGGCTGAAGTCATTATAGAAGCTTTTAAGGCCTTGGGTGGAGTAAGATCCATTCAAGAAATAGAACAATGGGTTGTACAAGAATACTGCGAAAAGTGGAAAGACTTTGGGACTCCTATGGCTGATATGGTAGCAAAAGATAAGGGTGGAAACAACTCATCCTTGATAACTTCAAAGTATAGAGTCCTAGAAAGAGTGGGACGAGGGAGATACAAACTGCTGTAAGTGTAACAACTAAATTGAAGTCAAAAAACAGAGGATGGACTTCTGTAATTAAGGGAGTGTAGAAAATGGGGAAATTCTTTGTACCTTCTAAAGGAGCTATTTCATGGAAAGAGCATCTTGCAGATCCCGAAAAGCAGTGGAAAGTGGGGTATTCTGCTTACGAGCTAGCTAACAGTTGGGATGGAACTGACGGGTTACCCGAGAACATAAGGAAAGTTTTTGATCAGAGTGGTATGGATTTATTTAAAGAGGTAACGCTATTGTACGGATTTCCTGAGTATAAGGTATCTTTACCAGGGGGAAGTGCAAGTTCCCAGAATGACCTGTATGTGCTTGCAAAAGCTGGAAGCGAGCTTTTACCGATTATGGTAGAAGGTAAGGTGTCAGAGCCATTTGGCGAAACGGTTACGTCATGGTTGGGAGGAAATCCTAGCATGGGTAAAAGGGAGAGGTTAAAGCATTTACTTACTACTTTGGACTTGCGTGAGGAAGAAGTACTTAATATTAGGTATCAACTCATACATAGGGCTGCATCTGCACTTATTGAAGCTGAAAAAGTGAATGCGAAGAATGCCCTCTTTCTCGTTCATTCGTTTAGTCAGCAATCCAAATGGTTTGAGGACTATTCTAATTTTGTTAAGTTGTTTGGTTTGTTAGCTAAGAGGAATAATGTCGTTGGTCCAGCGGATGTATATGGAATAAACTTATATTTCTGTTGGGTGACTGAGGTATTAGTTAAATCTAAAGAATATTTCTTTAGTCTTTTTCCAACAGAACGTGCTAAGGATTTGGCGAGAGAGGTTGATGAATACCTCTATAAGAAAAGCCCTTACTTCCGAGAAGTAGAAGATTCCCATGATCGATTTAACAATGGGATTCGAACTGATTGTATCGGTTATGTTAGTAAAAAAGGAAACTATAAATTTGCCACATTAACTTCTGCAAGGAAAGTAGTCTTCGTACTTCATTTAGGGAAAAGGCTTCATTCAGAAACCGCAAAGAACATGCAAAAAGAGATAGACGAATTACTTGGTAGAAATTACGAGGATTTTGATAGATCTAAGTTAACTGATGGAGAAGTCTACATAAGATTGGAGTGGGTAGATAAGTTAGAGCAGATAATTCCTTTTATTGATAAGGCATATGAGATGAGATTACAAAGATGATATTTTGCATTTTCCCTACAGAAAGGGGCTTGTTTTGTGAGATATAAAAGCAATTCGAAGAGAGCAGGCGCACCTGTAGACTTTTGGAAGAATT
This sequence comes from Sutcliffiella horikoshii, assembly GCF_020524325.1. Classification (GTDB taxonomy): domain Bacteria; phylum Bacillota; class Bacilli; order Bacillales; family Bacillaceae_I; genus Sutcliffiella_A; species Sutcliffiella_A horikoshii_D. Next base: position 137,208 of record NZ_JAIVKY010000009.1, on the reverse strand, counting down.
ATCGAGCGCATTTAAAGGTTCCTGAGGAATTGAAGGTTTGGATTCTAGATCAGTACTATGATAAAGAAACACTATGTGTTTATTGCGATGCCATGCCTCTCTTAAGGAAGATTACACGGGAATGGGAATAGCTTGTTCTTATGTGGTAAATGGAACAATTATAGTAAAACAACAATATACTCAGTCATCGTATAATGAGGAACTATCCTCTTGGTATGCCGAGATCAAGGCGATAATATTTGCTTTGACCTTTTTTGAAAAGCATAGAGGCGGAGCTGCAAAAATAATCATATATACAGATTTGATTGATATTGAAAAACTACTGGGGGATGATCCATTTTTCAAAAAGAATGTACATCTCAAAGAAGTGCGGAAAGAAATGAAACAGTTGTATCAAATACAGAAATCTGTATTTGGTGACAACCTCCAAGTTCTTTACCTACCTCCAGATAAAAGAAAGTTCAACCCATTCCACCGAAGTGCTCATAATGCTGCTAGAAGTATGATTAGATAAAACCATATATAGTGTCGTTGATGTCCATTATGGGAATAAATAAAATAAGAATCCCTTTGGACTAAATTAACTTTGAAAGGGTGATTAAGTATGGGAGATACAAATCCGGTGACGCATAGAGAGTGCATGTGCGGTGAATTTGCTGTACCTGCAAAAATCACCATTCAAGAAGAGTTCGAAGATAAAGAGTTGGTTATCCGTAACTTCCCGGTTTTTAAATGTTTGCAATGTGATGAAACAACCCTCAGTCCCAAAGACTATGTGGAATACTACAAGAAGGCGGTTAAGCACTACGAAACTACAAATGAAAACGAGTTTGATTGTAATTTAAATCGTGAATCTTGGTAGATAAAATAGTAATAGAAGAAAGAAGGGATAGTGAATGGAAAAACCTAAAAAACAGAAGGCGACACCCAAGAAACTAACCCGGCTACAAGGAGCAACCAAGATGGAGAAAAAGAACAAAGAGGCATTAAAGGTTATCAGGTCTATTAAAGGGATGTTTGGGTAAAAGTAATTTTGGCTCCTACATGAAAATCATTTGAATTGCCATAGCTGAATGTATGATGAGCTATGGTCTTTTTTAATGGAATTTTCCAACTTCTAAACTGTAAATTATTAAATGACTTCATTTAGAAAGGGGTCCATACAATTGAAAAAACTCTTTCTCTATTTCTTCTTAACCTTAGCTGTCTTACTCGGTATTATCTTTATGATCTCCCACTTCTTTAATTTTCGATTTAGTAACGTTGCATTCATTACAAGTATTGTAGCCGCCTTTATCAAGTATAGTGGTGGTGCTTCTACATTTGGAGCAGCTACTGTCGCGGTTTAGTATCTAGGGAAATATGCTCCATCCTCTAATGAAGAAAAGGTAAGTTACATAAACCCCTTTTTCGTTGCATCATGTTCTATACTTCTGGGATGCTTTGTTTCTTTCTTTTTGTTTTATTAAGTTACACGATCATCAGCAACCACCCTTCCCACAAACTTACTCATAAACCATATAAAAAAAGTTTTTACAAAATAGCCCAATTGAATTATATTAAGGTATAGTGAAAAATTCCTAATATATTTATAGCTAAACTACTGTAAAAAAGTAGAACGCAAAGCTGGAAGAGTGCTCATGGAATGGTCAGCCTGTAGTCATTGCTTCTGGATTTTTTACGTCCTTTTTTAGGGCGTTTTTCTATATGGTTTAGGACATCTGGGAGGACAGTCGATGAATCAGGGTTGGGTACAGGAACAACAGAATACCACTCATCATAGGGTGGCGGTCTATTTGTTTCCGCTTGTCATTTTTTTAGGTTATTTACATCCTTTCATTTTTGGGATAGGGATGGTGGTATTCTTTCTTGTCACTTCTTTTAAACTATTAAAATCCATGTTATTTTGGATGATTATTCTAGGTGTAATATCCGTTGTTTTACCGTTTTTGGCACCCATTATTTTTATTGTCATGATAGTCTTATTTTTCATGCGGATTGGTTATGTAATTGAAAACTGGCGTCCATTTGTTTCTGGCATCTTTTTATATGGGATCGCTGGTAGTTTGATCGGCCGTTCTATCTATTTAAACTCCTATCAATTTCTTTCTTTTGGTACAGTGATGGAAGGGGCTATTGTAAGTGTTATTGCATTTGTTTGCTTACAACGGTTACTGAGCTGGCTCTATCAATATAATTACTCCAGTTATGGAGCTTTAGGGATCATGGGGAGTGTTCCTGTGATAATTATCGCGTTTATACTGCCGTTTCTTAAGCTGCATGTCGGTGGGGATTTCTTTATGGAAAAGGCTGTAGTGGAGACGAAGCCTGTTACGGGAGAAGCCTATGCGGAAACGAAGGTAGGAGCAGGAGACCCGGTTGGGACTAGAACCACTGCAGCTTCGGGAGAGTCCCTTGTGCTGGTGAAAGAGCATGTGAGGACGGCGCCGGATGGAGACCCAACAAATAATCTGTCTTATGACGGTCCTGATAAGAAGGCTCCATCACAGGAGTTAGTGGTAGTAAAAGAGCACGTAAGGACAGCTCCCGACGGCGACCTAACCAACAATTTATCTTATAATGGAAACACTTCTGAATGGACCTCGACTAATGAGCAACCAGAAGAACCTAAACTTACCAAAAGCATTCTTGAAAATACTCAAGCAGCGATACCAGGCCAAGCGGCTGTAGATCAACTACTTAGAACATTGAAGAAAGAGAAAAAGTCATCTTAAAAACACAAACAAGCATGAGGCGGTAAATGCCTGATGCTTGTTTATTAGTTAGTTACACATCCTCAATCACCAACATATTCGATTCATCAAACTCCCAAAACTCCCCGTAAGCAACTTCCCAATAGTAGCCGTCAAGATCGGTGAAGTAACCGCTATAGCCACCCCAATCTGTTTTCTGCGGCTTTTTCTGAATGGTTGCTCCTGCTAACTCCGCTTTCCTTATGACTTCGTCTACTTCATCTATTGATTTTGTATTATATGCCAAGGTGATTCCAGGGAAACCTTTTTCAGTTGCTGGAGGTTGCTGTTCGTTCACGTCTCTCGCTAATTCTTCAAGCGGATAAAGCGCGATCCGTGTGCCTTCATTTTTAAAAAAGATAATGGCTGGTGCGGATTCCGGTCCTCTGATGGACGTGTCAAAGCCTAACTCCTTGTAAAATTGGTGTGCCTTCAAGATGTCCTTTGTACCAAGTGTAATGATATTTAGGCGGTTCATTTTTTTGCCTCCTTTTTATATGTAGCGTTCCTTACTTACTGGGAACTGCTTCTAATACAAAGCTCACCACTTCGTCCCGATACTTTTGCGGCTCCTCTAATCGGGGAAAGTGAGCACTGTGTTCAAAGACAACCGTTTTACTTGCGGGAGCGTTCTCCTTGAAGTAATCTTTCTGCTGTTCACAAAAGACCGGATCAAATTTTCCATGTAAAAGCAGGGAAGGTTGTTTTACTAATGGAATGATGGGAAGCAGGCTTTCGAAGATCATGTCTTCTTCCTCAAGCTTTCGGGTGTATGTTTGTGAGCGTCCCCATAATTCAGACGGAAGTTGCGCCTTTTCATAGATGCTGTTTAACTCATGTGGCTTAATCGATTTTAGATAAATAGAATCCTTTTTCTCTTCTCCTAATTCCTGATAAACCTTACTTATCGCATGCCAAAGCTCTTTGGTAGTATAGGAATCCTGTTGGATGTAGCGGTTATACTCGTGTTCAGAATCCAATAATAGGAGGGCTCGTTTAATCATCGATTTACTAGATAACCCTAAATCAAAAGTTGGCGCCTCATAGATTACCTTTTTAACAGAATTGGGATGTTCATGTGCATACTTTAGTGCAATAAAACCGCCAAAGGAATGTCCTAGCACGGTCCATGATTGAATGCCTAACTGCTCCCTTAAAGCCTCGCAGTCTGCAATAATATCATTCAAACCAAAATCCGAATCATCCTTGATTGGGTCAGATCGAAGCACGCCTCGCTGATCGAGTGCAATGACTCTAAGCTTTTCCCCTAACAACTTTGCCTGTTCATAACAAAAATCAAGGCAGCTCGCGCCAGGCCCACCGTGCAAATACAACAAGACCTCCTCGTTATTTACCCCAAACTCCTCCACAAAGAGATTCGTACCTCGAACTTGAACTAAATTCCCCATAAGACCAACTCCGTATCTATCCAAATAGTTATAGCTGTAAATGATATATTCTATAAGGAGGTGGGAAAACCTTTTCTGGGGAAGTCACCGGTCCTTCAAAAACATTCCTTCTTTTTATAGGTCAATTCTCTCATTTTGCCATTCTATGCAGGAATTTCTCTGAACAGGTCGAAACGTGATAGTTATGCATATACAGTATTTGTAAAATGATAGCGAGAGGAGGGGAATGATGAAGGTTTTTGATGTGTCATCTCTGCATGAGGGAATACGAGGGATGACCCAGCAACTGTCGCAATTAGAAAAACAATTAAATGGCGTGGAAAATAGTATACGAACTTTTGTCGCCTCAAAGGATTCCTATCGCGGTAAGGGTGCCAGCGCGATTAGACGATTTTATGAATACGCGCATCTTCCATTTTTGCAGTTCTTCCAATCGTTTCTCACAAACTTTCAATCGAAGCTTCAACAGCTTCAATTTGAGATGGACGGGCTGGAGGGTGATTCCCGCGGATTTATCGATGAATCCTTTCTGTCGAGTGAACTAGAGGACGGCTTGTATCAAATCAACCGAATGGTGGCCGAGCTGACAGGGGAGACGAACGCCCAACTCAGGAGTGTCAGTGACATCATGCATCTGCCGCGGTTGCAGGATCACCAGTTCCACGAAGGCATGCAGCAAGCCAAACAGTCAGCACGGCAAACAGTGGACAAGCTGCACCAGTTCGATCACCAACAAACCCAGTCGTTCAGTGCTCTGGTCGAGGACTTATCCCTAATCAAGCGTTACATAGAGGAAATGAACCAGCAGTTTGAATCGGGTAAGATAAATGTAAAGAGCTTCTCGCCGGTGATGCTCCAGGATTTGGAGGCATACGGGCAGTTGCAGACGAGGTTGTATAATCAGACGGTTATGGAGCGGTGGAATAGTGAGCACTTTCCGGAGCTTGGGGTGTTTTATCCGGTGGGGCATGCTACGTCGTTTGATCAGTGGGTGAATTCTAGTTGTGCGAGGCCGGAGCCTAAGCAGAAATCGGTATGGGAAGCTCTATGGGAATTTAATGTTGGTTTTGGCGAAGGATTTATCAATTTTGGTAAGGAAACTGTGGAAGGTGCAGTAAGACTAGTGACCGAGCCACATGTAGTAATCAAGGAGACTTGGGAGTTTGTAAATGAAGTAGCAGAAAACCCGGTAATAATAATGGCCATTGTAAACGAACTGTACCATTCATTTAATTCTGAAGTTATACATGGAGATGCAGATAGTCGAGGAGAATGGTTTGGTTACGCCGTTCCTGCAGTGGGAAGCATACTTGTTGGAGGTTCAGGAGCTGTTAAAGGCGCTGGAAAGGCCATTCAAATAGGCCGAAGAACAGAGATAGACTTGAAAATGAGCTTAAGCGAGATTCATACTAGTGCGCTATCTGCAGCTAAAGCTGCTGGAAAAGTGGGGATGGATCGAGTTCGTGAGCTGATGAATAATTTGGCGCCACGAAGAGACATGGGATTTGTACCAGTAATGGCTGGTGACGTCCCGTTCAATGTTTTAAATAGTAAGCGTATTAAGGATTCACTAAAGGAAAGGTATAGTGAAATTCTAAGTAGAATTGAGTCGGTAGCATGGAATGGTTCTACTCCTTTTACACGAAGTGGTCGCAAAAAAGTCTTAAAGCCAAATATTGAGTACAAAAGTAAAGAAGGATACAATTATAAGACAGATGGTCACGGTCGTATCTTTAGTGCTGAAGGAACACTTAAATTAGGTGACGGTAAAAGAAATAACTATGCTCAAAGAACTGTAGGAAGAGATAGTCGATTACCTGACGATGAAGGTGGTCATTTAATTGCAAGTATTTTTCAAGGATCAGGAAACCTTGATAACCTTGTACCTATGAATGGAAATTTAAATAAAGGTGAATGGAAGAAACTAGAGAACACTTGGGCAAATGCACTTAGACAAGGTGATGAAGTAAGAGTAAAGATATTACCTAATTATATGGGAGATTCGCAACGTCCAGTAAGTTTTAATATAAAGTATAAAATTGGTGAAGATGAATGGGAAATTAGACGATTCGATAATGTACCTGGAGGAAAATTAAATGAATGAAGCACATTTAGACAAGTTATACCAACAAGTAGCAGAGGTAGTTATAGATACTATTCCAGAAGAATGGTCGAAGGTTTACCTGTATGGTGAAGTTGTAAATGGGTCACAGACTGCTTTCTTTTATTATTATCCTAAAGTTAGCGATAAACCTATCTATAGCCATGATATAACAGAACAATTCGCCATAAGTGAGCTTGAGTACACAAATAACTGGAATAAGTTAGTGGATTTAATTCAAGAACTTCAGAAAGAATTTAAAGATAGTGGGGAAGAACCTTGGACCAATTTTACTCTGGTTTTTGATAAGTCCGGGAAATTCCACATAGAATATAATTATGATGACCTTTCATCCGTAGACTTAAATGAAAGAAAAACTATTTGGAAGTACAAGAATTTAGGACTGTTACCTAAAAGCAATACCGGAAAAAAATATTTAGATAAATTTCTTTCTTCTAAGTGAATAAAGTGAGTGAACGAATTTTACTCATCAAACTTAGGTAAGCTGTTAACAGCTTGAAATCCCTTCACAGGTTATGTATTAAAAAAAGAGACATGCTACGTGTCTCTTTTTTTACTAGAGGGATGTTAGGTTAAGAGAATCAGTAGGGATGTTTAGGAGATTCTCTGCTGCCACATGAACTATTTTCAACAACATTTAACTCTTCTACTTTAATTCAACGCGACCAGATTAACTTTTTAACTTATGAGATTGCTAATAAACCAGGAGTTTGATATAAATGGGTTTTGAATCAGACTTAAACAAGTTGTATCATAATATTGCTCAACAGATTAGTGATATGATTCCAATTGATTGGGATGAAGTTTATTTTTAACGGAGAGGTGAAAAATCAAGAAGGGGGAGTTTTCTTCTTTTTTAAACCTAAAGGTCAAGAACAACACATTTACTCCCATTATATTCCTAGAATATATAACATAGATAAGAGGACATACAATAAAGAGCTTCATAAAGTTATTTGAGTTAACAATTGAGCTTCAAAAAGTATTTATTGAAAATGATCAAGAACCTTGGTTTTCAGTAACATTTCTAGTTAATAGTTCAGGAAAATTGAATGTGTACTTTGATTATTCAGATTGGCATGATAGCGAGTTTGACCCTTCAGCAAGAATTAAATATTTTGAGTATAAATACTTAGGGGAAACTGGAGAAAATTAAGATTTGGAATTAATGAAAAGCATGAAGAGGTTTGAAGAAAAAGAGTAAACATATTGCACTTGATTTTCCACTCGGGAATCAAGTGTTTTTAATATAAGCCTAACTGGAGTTTGTGTTGGAAGATTTTAAGTCTATTCTATCTATTACTTTAGACTGATATAATGATAGATAGATATAAGTATAGGGAAGTGCTGAGATGTCTATTGGAAGAGTTATTTACTACCATCGCAGAAAGCAAAATAAGACGCAAGAACAACTTTGCCAGGGCATATGTTCAACGACCCATTTAAGTAAGATCGAAAATAATTCCAAAGAGGTGAATCTGGAAACCCTGGAATTGCTTTGCAAACGACTTGGCATTTCGATCGAGGAAGAAAATAAGAAAACACAAATGTTAATGAGAAAGCTGTCACAATTCTATGAAGCGATGGAGAGACTTCATAGAGATCATGCCGAAAGATTGAAAAAGGACTTGGAAGAGCATAGAGACTTTATACAATGTACGGAAATGATTTACTTGTATGATTTATACATGCTTCGATATTTACTTTTTACAAATAATCCTTCCGAATTTGAAAGAGCTTCTCATAAGCTGAAAAAAAATATAAACAAATACTCTGCGTTTGAAAAACACCTTTGGGATTTCTTTCAGGGAATATATTACGCACAAAAACTTCAATATTTAGATGCGATTACCATCATGGATAAAATAGAGAATAATGCGGAGCTTTTCAGCGATAAAGTAACGGATTTCTACTATTACAAAGCAGCTGTCCATGGACTATTGAAGCATTTTACTTTATCCCTCCACTACTCTCATAAGGCATTGCGGATCTTTCAAAATACAGGGAATATTTCTCGAATCCTGCATGTGAAGATTGGCTTATCCGCAAATTTAATTTATATTAATGACCTTGAACGTGCAGAAACCATGCTCGAAACTGCCTTAAATGATGCAGAAATGATGAAGGATATAACCACGAAGATAAGTGCCCTTCATAACTTTGGTTTGTTGAATAAAAAAAGGGGAAACCCCCGCGAGGCGCTGGACTATTTCACTCAATCTCTTAACTTGAAAACCAGAAACACTACCACTTATCTCAGCACCTTAATTGAGATTGTAGAAATATTGCTGGATTTAAATGAAAATGAGAAGGCCCTCCATATGTTGAAGGATGTCCTGAAGAATTTCAAAAATGAACAGTCCAGTAAGTATGTAGAGTTAATGGTTCTTTATTTGGAGACCATAAAAGATGACAAAAGGCTTACTGATTATTTAATCGAGTGTGGTTTGCCCATGATGAAGCAGTATAACGTCTATAAAGCTGTAACTTACTCCGAGCGGTTAGCGGACATTTTCAAAAATAAGGGAGATATGAACTCCTCCAATAAGTATTTACAATTAGCGAATGAACTGTTAAAGAAATTACTTTTTAACCACGCAAGCACAAAATAAGTAAACAAGCAGCCGTTAACAGCTGCTTGTTTTTTTATTTAAGCAAGGTTTCAGATGATGTCTGACTATTGGGTATTTATACCTGATATCCATGAACCAGTGGAGATTTGCTAGGTATAATGACTGTTCTATGAAAAACTTTCCCAACTTTAATCTTGTCTTTCTGTCTTGACCATCTGGAAGTGCAACAATTAGCGAATATTTTATAAATGTACTGTCGATTATTGTAAGGAATTTTCCCAATTAACAGAAATTAATTTCCCCCGTACAATTTTAAGTAGAAGACAGATTGCAACTTTGATAATCGAAAGAGGGGCGAAAATATGAAGAAGAAAAGTTCTGGGAAAGTTTTGACTATTGCGCTGGCGATGAGTCTTTTTGGCACATCAGGTATCCCTGTGAATGTTATGGCGGAAGGTACGCCAGATGTACCCGGTTTTACGCAGATCAAAGATGTTGAGAACATATTAATGAATCTTTCAGACGAACAAAGAAATGCAATTAAAGAAATCGAAGCAACTCCAAACTTTGACATCTCACCGAATATCAATACACAAAGTGTTGGGCTTGTCGATGTAATCGTTGAGTTTCATCAAGCACCAGCTAAAGTTGAAGTGATGAAGCAAGCGGCAAAAGGAATCCGTACTACTGCAAATGAAGCGGCTATTAAGGTAGAGAAAGCTCACAAAAAGTTTAAAGAGAGCTTTCATTCTATGAAAAATAAAAAAGATGCAAGTCCGCAATTGCAAGAAGCAAAAATTACGAAAGAATACCGTTCGGCCATCAATGGTGTAGCGATGTCCATTCCAGGTAACGAGATTGAGAGGTTACTGGATTCCGGAGTAGTTAAGCGGGTTTGGAAGGATGAGACCGTTCAGCTTGAACTTCCGGATATGAAAGAAGCAGCTACTGAATCCAAAATGATGGATAGTATTCCTCAAATCAATGTGGACAAGCTTCATGCTGAAAACGTGACAGGTAAAGGCATCAAGGTGGGGGTACTGGACACAGGGATTGATTACAATCACCCTGATTTGAAAGATGTATACAAAGGTGGATATGATTTCGTCGATAACGATAATGATCCAATGGAAGCAACTTACGAAGACTGGAAAAATTCCGGTCTGCCTGAAAGACATCCTGCCTCAGGATCCGCTTACTATACTGAGCACGGAACACACGTATCAGGAACGATCGCTGGGGGCCAGAAGAACGGAGTCGATTACGCTGTAAAAGGTGTTGCTCCTGATGTGGAATTGTATAGCTATCGTGTCCTTGGACCTTATGGTTCCGGGGCAACATCAGGTATCCTTGCAGCTATTGAAAAATCAATTGTCGATGAAATGGATGTCATCAACCTTTCACTTGGTGCTTCCACAAATAATCCTTTATATCCAACTTCTGTAGCAGTTAATAACGCTATAATCTCAGGAGTTGTGACAGTTGTCGCGGCAGGCAATAGCGGTCCGAATGAAGGAACACTCGGATCTCCCGGTACAGCTACGTTAGGGATTACAGTTGGGGCAAGTGACTTTGCCATGGATATCCCTACCTTTAAGTCCTTGAGTGCCAATGGAGAAACATTTGAAAATGTTTTATTAATGGGGAAGAATTTTTCAGATGACTTAGCATCTCTTGAAGGCCAGTCCAAGCAGTTGGTTTTTGCGGGTCTTGGATATGCAGCTGATTTTGAAGGGAAAGACTTATCAGGTAAAATCGCTCTGATTCAACGCGGGGAAATTACTTTTGTGGATAAAATCAAACATGCCAAAGAAGCAGGGGCAGAAGCTGTCATTATCTACAATAATACAGACGGAAACATTCCGGCTTATTTAGGAGAAGGAATAGAATATATCCCAACCTTCCGTATGACAAAAGCGGATGGAGAGCGTTTGAAAGAGATAGGAGATAGCTCGGACATTACATTTGGGGATTTAGCAAGCGTTCAAACTGAGGGAGACAACCTTGCAGGCTTCAGTTCCAGAGGACCAGTTGCTGGCAGCTATGATATTAAACCGGATGTTGTGGCACCTGGGGTAGCGATCTTCTCAACCATTCCTGAATTTATCAATAGTCCGGAAGAAGGAGTGGACTACACAGCGTCTTACGCACGTTTACAAGGAACATCCATGGCAACCCCTCACGTTGCAGGTGTGGCAGCTCTCATGCTTCAAGAAGATCCAGATGCTACCCCATTTGATATAAAAGCTGCATTGATGAATACAGCCGAAGATTTAAATGGTGACGTATCTGTATTTGAACAGGGAGCTGGACGTATAAATGCTTATGAGGCGGTTCATGCCGAGGTATCTGTCAAAGTGTTAGGTAAAACAAAAAATCTAAATGAAAATGGTGAAGTAGTCGAGATTGATGATGAGACGGCATCGATCAACTTCGGAAGCCATTACAAAACAGGAGTTACTGTTGAAGCCAGTAGCAAAATGGTCATTAAGAATAGCGGAGAAGAAAACAAGTCATTCAATATTGAAGTGGAATATCATAGCGAACGAACAGGTATAAAGGATGCAGATGAAAATGGAATCCGCTTGGATGTTCCAGCTAGTCTTAATGTTTCCAGCGGCACAGAGGAAGTTGTTTCACCAACTATCACAGTTCCTGAAAATGCAGAAGAAGGACGTTATGAAGGGTACATCCATTTGACGAATGCAAATGATAGCAGCGAAACGTACCAGGTGCCATTCGCTGTCAGATTGACAGAAAAGGGATTTGAATACCTTGAAACTGATAGACCGGCACTTGCGAACAATACGGCAAAATGGCAGTATTATAATCCGTTGATGAGTGCAGCATTTCAAATGAAAAGCCCCTTAAACAGGATTGATATTCTGGTGAAAGATGATCAATCAGGTAACGCGATTGGTTTAATAGGTTCTGTTTCAGATCCATCAGCAAAAGCTGACGTTAGGTATTACATTCCAGGTGTCTTCACAGGAAATGTGTATCCATTTACAGGTGATAATGAAAATCCTATTTCTCAACAAAGTATGGACTTGCCTGAAGGGGATTATGAACTTGAGTTCATAGGTTATGATGAAGAGGGGAAAACCTATTCCATCGACACACCTGTCATCATCGACAATACAAAACCACAAGTGACATTCGATAAAACTCCTGATGTATATGAAATTAGTGAAGATATGTATACAGAAGAGAACGGACAGAAAGCGTTCTTTATCCACGGAAATATACAGGATGAAACAGTGGATGTCTTACAATCAAAAGGGATGGACTATGATCAATCATCCAATAAATTTTTAATTGCAACCGGAAGTCGTGAGTACTATAATTGTTGTTTCCCGCCGGCGGACGCTAATGGAGATACTTATTTTGGCATTGAGCCTTCCGACATTGCAAACGGACCATTACGATTAAGCCTTGCAGGCACTGACGTTGCATTGAATGTCAATTACCAAAGATATATCTTCTTACAAGAAGGAACGGAGTACTTAACTTCGGATTACAGCAAGGAAGAAGTGAAGCTGGGTGATACCTTCACAATGACCCTTAGCTTGAATAATGTTAAAGATCTTATTTCCGGTGAGTACACCATTCAGTATAAAGGGGATATGTACTCTTTTGAATCAGCGGAGTTAAATGAAGAGTTCAAAAACTATGCAGAAGAAAATGGGCTTCAAGTTACGCTTCAAGAGCCAGTTGTGAAAGATAGCAGCTATTTTGATACTGTTACAGTTGGCGCAATGCTGGACGGTGAGGGGTATGACGGTTTTAGTGGGGACATGCCATTAGTGGATGTGACCTTTAAGGTAACTGCCGATAACTGGTATTACGGATTTGATAAATTGGAAGTCACAAAGTCCACCTATATGAAATCCGGTGAAGAACAAGCAGTGAACCTCCCGTATTACAGTACATCGGAATTTGATTTCATTAGTGAACATGCAGATATTCAAGGAAATATCAGACCGGAAGCATTCCTAAAACCTAATTTACCATATGGTGTAGCTCAAACTATTGGAGCAAAGGTTTATGCGTTATCACCAGATGGTGAAAAATATGAAGGCACGATCGCACCAAATGGAAAGTATCAAATAACAGGCGTTCCTGCTTCAAGGGAAACATACAATGTCGTAGTGGAAGTGCCTGGGCATTTGAAGACCTACACACCTGTTATCACCGGCTTCGAATTGAACGGTGAAACTCTGGGAAGATATATTAATTCCGGCTACAAGGTGAACCTTGCAGGAGATGTAAACAACGACAGTTTAATCGACATAAAAGATGTTCGTGATATCGTGGAATATTACGGTAAACAAAACCCTGAAGTTCCGACATTTGATGTCAATCAAGATGGTACAGTGGACGAGACAGATGTCCGTTTCATTGAAAAGAACTTCTTGTCAACAGGACCTGATGCTCCTAAAGGAAAATCACCGAAAGAAACTGTCGGTAAAAAGGATCTAGAATTTTATTTAAATGAGATGGGATTAAAAACCGCGGAATAAGAAGCCTACGTTTCTGACCATTGAGGAGGAAGGGATGTTTTAACATTCCTTTCTCTTTTTTTATTGGTAAAGGAAGCTGAGGGTCGAAAGTTGCCCAAATGTTGCTTGGATTTGTCCGAAGCAAGAAGATAAATGTCCGAATCAAATTATATTCACAAAAACAGAGTCATTTTCTATAAAAAAATTGTATTTTACTAACAAATATCATTAAAAACAGTTCAACTTGAACATTCAAACCTTTTGGCTACAATAAAAAAAGAACAGAACCCCTACCGAGTTCTGTCCTAATATAACATTCTACCAAATCATCTCCGCAAATTCCGGGTGGTCGATGAATGGGTTGCGGTTTCCTTGGTAGTTTTCGAATATGATATTGTTGCGGCGGATTTCTCTCGCATCCACTGGGTCTTCTGCGTGCCATTGCAATAGGACGGACAGTTTTCCATGATAAGGGGCGCTGCCGTTGTTTACTAAGTTATTAATCTCTAAATCTAGCTCCCCGCTGTCTCCTTCATAGCGAACCGCCATATAGAAAATCATGCGTGCTACGTCGCCTTTTACTTCATCACGCGGCTCCCAAGAATCATTGTCATAATAGTTTCCTGGTGCTTCCGAATGCTGACTTCCACCGTTATCAAAGTCGAGATTTCCCCTGGAGGAGTTAACCGTTACATCTGTTGGTCGCAGGTGGTGAAGGTCTGTTCCAGGGCCTTGTGTGGTACCGAAGTCACCGTGGGATTTTGCCCAAACGTGCTCGCGGTTCCAGTCGTCTACACCGCCACCGTTTGTGGTCTTGGATTGAGAACGGCCGGAATAAAGTAAAAGAACATTGTTGGCGTTAGCTGGGTCTTCATCTGTATTACGCAGCGCATCCCACACGGCAGAATAGGACAGCGTCTGGTGATCGTCGATGATGTTATGCAACGCTGTTTTCAATGCGGATCCTGTTTTACCTTCTGCAGAACTGTAATACTCGTCGTAGCTTGGTGGTGGGTCCGTAGGGTCAGTAGGATCCGTTGTCCCTCCATCCACAGCCTCAAATGCAGATGCGTTTTTAACACCTGAATGAGAGAAGTAAGCTGTTAAAGAACCAGTAACCTTTAATTTTTTTCCCATTAGATTAGGGTTGCTCTGCAATCCATAACCTGAACGGAAGGAAGATGGGATCTGAACATAAATCATATTAGATGTGCTTGTTTCAGACGGACTGTCGGCTAACGCTAATGCGTAGTCGTTAGGGAAATTGCTCGTAACCACGGTATTTGTTGCGGTCGGTTGTCCCACTACATAGCCTTCAACAGTCTGAGTAGAACCGTTTTGATTGGAGTTTGCTTGACTGACAGTAAACGGAGAGCTCCAAGTGCCGGAACCTGCAGCGCTCATTTTATCAGGTACGGCATGGGAGCATGCAAGGGTGAAAGCAAATAAGAAAATAAATAAGCCTCTAACTTTTTTGTTTAATCGATTCAAACCGTTTCTCCTCCTCATGGTTGCTTTGTTACATAATTAGCGTACATCAGAAGGTTTGGGAATTGTGTAAAAATTGTGTAAAACGCGATAAATGAGGCTTTTGGAGTAGAGGGGACAGGCACCGTGACTCATCATTGTCCTGTTAATAACCGTAAATGGGTCGTCGTGCCTGTCCCCTCAGCCCGCTGTAACACGCTTGTAAACCAATCTTTACGTTGGCTCAAGGGTGGCTTAATAATATATTAGTATACTAACTCTTGTAAGTGAGATTGATAAATTCATTTTCTAGGAGGTTATTATGTTTTCTAAAAAACTTTTAACAGTATCCATGGTTGCTTCTCTTGCGGTAAGTGGGGTTGCAATGAACCATGTATCCGCTAAGAAAGAAGATAATAATAAAGAAGAAATTCGCAATGTTATTTTCCTGATTGGAGATGGAATGGGGAATTCTTATACGAGCGCATACCGTTCTCTTAAAGATGATCCGAACACTCCAGAGATGGAAGAAACGGCGTACGATCCGTATCTTGTTGGAATGCAGTCGACTCATTCTTCGGATGAAGAGGAGAGCGTAACGGACTCCGCAGCAGCTGCAACTTCCATGTCTGCTGGTATCAAGACGTACAACGGTGCGATTGCTGTTGATATGGAGAAAAAAGACGTGAAAACTATCCTGGAGCAAGCAAAAGAAAACGGGAAATCTACTGGACTAGTAGCTACTTCTCAAATTAACCATGCGACTCCTGCAGCATTCGGAGCGCATGATGAATCTCGTAACAATTATAATCAAATTGCTGATGATTACTACGATGACCTGATCAACGGCAAACATAAAGTCGACGTTCTACTAGGCGGTGGGACAAGCTATTTTGAACGTGAAGATCGCGATCTTACAAAAGAATTCGAAAAAGATGGCTATTCTTATGTAACAACTGCTGAGGAAATGGCAAAGGATGATAACGAGCAGATTCTAGGTCTTTTTGCACCAAAAGGGTTAGATAAAATGATTGACCGTCCTGAGGAACAGCCTTCCCTTAAAGAAATGACGGACTCTGCCTTAGACCGTCTGGATAACAATGAAAAAGGCTTCTTCCTAATGGTAGAAGGGAGCCAGATTGACTGGGCTGGCCATGATAATGATATCGTTGGTGCAATGAGTGACATGCAAGACTTCGAGGAAGCGTTCCAAGCAGCGATTGACTATGCGAAAAAGGACAAGCACACACTAGTTATTGCGACTGCCGATCACTCTACCGGCGGAATGGCGATGGGCCGTGACGGCGAGTACAAGTGGGATCCAACTGCCATCAAAGCAGCGAAGAAGACACCTGACTTCATCGCTAAGAAAATTGCAGAAGGAGCACCTGTTGAAGAAACATTAAAAGAATATATCGACCTTGAGTTGACAGAAGAAGAAATTCAGTCTGTTAAGGATGCAAAAGAGACAAGTGGCAGCGAGGTGTTAGAAATTGACAATGCCATTGAGAAAATCTTTGATCTTCGTACAGGAACTGGCTGGACAACGGACGGTCACACTGGTGAAGATGTGTCCGTATATGCATACGGTCCTGGCATGAATAATTTTACAGGTAAAATAGATAATACAGATACAGCAAAAGAGATTTTCAAGATCTTGAAAGAAGCTCGAAAAGATAAAGACAAGCATAAAGATGATGAATAAAGGCGTTAATTAGAAGAATTGACGACTAATTTTAAAAGCATTCCGAGTTCTTCTCGGGATGCTTCATTTTTAGGAGGTACTTTTCATGTCATTTAAACGTTATTTCATCATAGGAATTTCGGCTTTGCTTTTAGGTGGGTGTTCCATAGAAGGTCCGGAGAAAGAACAGAATTCTGTTTCACAAAGCACGAATGAGGCGGAGTCAACTAAATCTACTCCAAAAACATTCCAAGACAGTCCACAAGCCCCTGACGACAGACAATTAAAAAAGGTGGGCGAAACACTGGAAGATCAGGATGGAGTAGTCACGCTCAAGCAATATGCCAATCTAAATGAAACAAAGCAAATAGGAGATATCACCATGATGATTGAAGAGGTGAAGGTGATGAACTATCGCCCTTCTCCTGATTTGGTCGACTATTTTCACGGCTTAACCCATGAAGAAGTGGAATTCCCGTATGTTCGAGTGAATGTAAAAGTGAAAAATAACAGCGACGAACCCCTTCATTTTGCGCCGGTCGCTGAGCTTGCCACCGACCAGGGAGAAAACGTGACATGGGAAGAAGACTTCTATATTGAAAAACTAAACGGCGAACTAAAACCAGGCGAAGAAAAAGTAGGAAGTCTCGGCCTAATCATAGACGAAAGCAACCCTGAAGAACTGAAGAACCTGACGATTAAGACAAGTGAAGTGGTTAATGATAAGGAAGAGAAGATTAGAGGGGGAGAGGAGTTTACTGTTGGTTTTTAGTGGTTTGAGGGGAGAGGCATGGCGACCCATTTATCCTCCGTTAATCAAATGTGAAAGAGACATGCTGCATTGGCATGTCTCTTTGGTATAGTGGAAGGTTAGTGGATATCGTCAAGGAACCTGTCCCTACAGCCCTACTTCGTCCACAGCATAAGTAGCATCCTCATTGCTGAAACCTTCGAATTCTAGCTGTTGGATTAAGCCGCTTCTTGAGAATGCAGTGTAGTCCAGATAGTCTTGAGCCATTTGAACTGCTTGCGCTTGCCAATCTACACTTATTTTATCTACAGCATAAGTAGCATCCGCATTACTGAAGCCCTCATATTCTAGCTGTTGAATCAATCCAGTTCTTGAGAAGGCAGTGTAGTTTAGGTAATCTTGAGCCATTTGAACTGCTTGAGTTTGTGCCATAGTTTCTGCATTTCTTGCTGCTTCTTCGGCCTCTTTCTTAGCCTGCTCTTCCGCTTCTTTCTTAGCCTGCTCTTCAGCCTCTTTCTTAGCCTGCTCTTCGGCCTCTTTCTTAGCCTGCTCTTCGGCCTCTTTCTTGGCTTGCTCTTCGGCCTCTTTCTTGGCTTGCTCTTCAGCCTCTTTCTTGGCTTGCTCTTCAGCCTCTTTCTTAGCCTGTTCTTCCGCTTCTTTTTTAGCGTTTTCTTCTTCCTCTTCCTTCACAGCATCTTTATCATCTTTCTTAGCTTCAGCTTCCTCCTCTGTTTGCTCACTTTTAACGGCGCTCTCGCTTGTGGGAGGTGTAGTTATTGCAAATAAAATAAAAAATACTACTGTTCCAATTCCAAAATACTTCGCCACATTTTTTCTTTTTCTCTTGGCCTCAGGAGACCATGATAATACAATACTAGGTTTAATCATGCCTATAAAAAATGCTAAAAATGAAATGAAAAATAATATTAAAAATAAACTATCCATCAGTTTTCCTCCTAGATTTTATTTCTTCTTACTCATTCATGTCATCAGGGAACAAGATCTCATCGAACACTTCGTTTGTTTCCTCGTCTTGAATAAGAATGTTGACCTTATACTTATCAGGGTCAACTCCATCGTACATTTGATACATCATTCCACCTATGCCAAGAGCAAAAGAGGCAAATCCGTCCATGCTATTTTCATAAGTTGTTTTATCCACCACCATCGTGAATTCTGTAAACGAATTATTGTGAGTGATATCCTTAATGGAAACAAATTCACCGCTAGTTTTCATTTCTTCAATAGAATCTACGATGGACTGTTTGATTTCGGCCAACATCTCTTTATGTTTCGATTTGCTCATCTTATATGTAACAGATCCGTCCTCGTTCTTTGCAGCCTTCATTCCTTCTTTTTCCGCCTCAACGATTACAGCGTCTAAATCTTCACCTTCAAACATGGAAGCCGGAATGGTAACCTCCACATTAAATAATCCCTTGTCCACACTTGCTGCTTCGCTATCTGAAGTATCTGGGTTCGTCGCTTCTGTCGAGGAATTCCCCTCTGAAACAGCCTCACTATCACTATTAGAAGAACATGCTGTAAGTATCAACATCCCAGCTAAAAGAATCGTAATCCATAATTTATTCAAAATAATTCCTCCTACATTTCAAAATCCTCAACTAGTGTAACGTTACTGTAATATTACTGCAACACCATTTTAACATTTGGTTATATTTTACTAGATGGATAGTTAGAAAGAGGGAGATGGATTAGCGAGTATTATTAGCTTGCTTTAAGGGCCGAGGGAGAATGGAAAGAAATTCACATAGACCAATATATGTTAATTATCTCGAGAATATGAAACAAGGTGATTTAAAGGGACAGGCTCTCTGGGCCATTTATGGTGGTTCAAGGAGCCTAAGGCGGTCCCGTATTTTAATAAACTAAAAAAGAAAGACGCGGGTCATTTTATTTTTATGGAGTAGATAAAAGGGGACACAGTGTTTATACCATCGGGAAGCGCTCATCGAAGCTGGTAATCCCAGCCTTACTAAATTTCAGTAAGCTTCTTGGGGAAAGTGCTGGTTTATCCGAACGGATCATTTTCTCCAATACATCGCCGAATGTTCCATTTGCGATAATGGTCGGGGGATTTATCGCTAGGGGGTTGGGACTTGATTTCATTGGCTCTCCTCTTCTGGTCATCGGGGCTCAACAAGCGAGCTCATCCATTAAACAGTTAGTGGGTAAAACAAAGGAACACAGCCTTCACTTAAAGGATCAGCAAATCATCCATATGATAAATGAAGAGTTTCAAGCTTAATAAGTGTTTTACATAAAATATGGAGTAGAAGGAAAGATAGTATCATAAAGTTGCTAAGGTGGGTTAGCTATGGAGTCCTTTCCTATTATTCATACAAATCTTTGGGATGCTGTGATTGCCGTTCCCTTGGTCGTAATCTTTACTCAAATCTTGAAAAAGTTCGGGAACATACGAAAGCCCGTAGTGCCAATGGTAGCTAATATATTTGGACTTCTCATTTCCATCTTTTTTGCACATAGAACAAATCTTTTTGCTGGAATTTTTATGGGCATCTTTTATGGAAACGCAGCAGTCGGGATGTATGCTTCGTTAAAGACACAATGGAAAGCTTATAGAAAAGAAGAGTAGAAAAGGACAGGTTCTCAGGCCCCATTAAAGTGGGGCGAGATGCCTGTCCTTACTTTTTGCGTTGTTTAATGGTAAGAATCGTTAACGATAAAATAATCAATGAAAAGGCTGTCCAGGCCAAAAATGGTATGGTAATAAAACCAAGCCAATTTATATATTGGGCATTGCATGGAACGCCGTTTACGCATGGTTTGATTTCAGCGAAGCCTGGTACCTTTTGGACAAGATAGTGGTAAGTGGAGATGAACCATCCGATGACTGCCAAGGGAAAGGCGAACTTCTTTGCTGACAGGTCATTTTGAAAAGTGCCTATCCCAAGAATTAATACCAATGGATACATAAGAATTCTTTGATACCAGCATAAGTCACAAGGGATAAACCCTTTGATTTCGCTAAAATAAAGACTGCCTAACGTGGCGACAAGGGCCACCACCCAGGCAACATACAGATATATTTGATGGGAATTACTGTTTTCTTGCTTCATGTTACTCACCATCAAGCTCTTGTTCAATAATTTCAACCATTTTTTCGTAATCGAATGGATCTGTTAACGCTTTGTCGTTGACCATGATGGTTGGAGTCATCTCTACTTTAAATTCATCCGTCAGTTCAGAGTCAAGGCGGACTGCATCCACGATGTCTTGGCTCGTAAGGTCTGCTTTGAATTGTTCTAAGTCAACGCCTTCTGTGTTGCTTGCAATTTCGATCAACTTTTCTGTTGTAATCCACTGGCTGTCATGGTTTGCGGTAGGTTGCTCATCGAAAAGTTGCTTGTGGAAGTCCCAATATACATCCGGATTTTGCTTCCATACTGCTTCTGCAGCTGCCGCGCCTAAAGCAGACTCTTGCCCGTGGAAAAGAACATTAATATAGACAAATTTCACCTTGCCGCTATCCACATAATCTTTCACTAACTGAGGATAAGCACTTTCCCCCCATGCCTTACAAGCAGGGCATTTGAAGTCTCCAAACTCCACGATGGTTACTGGAGCGTCTTTCTCTCCAAGAACAGGTTGTCCAGAGATATCCGGCATATTTTCAAAGGATTTAGCATCCTCTTTTGTTGCTTGGGTAAGGATGATGATTGCAGCTAATAATCCGACAATAACAAGCGTCAAGATCATGATTAATTTAAAAGAATTATTGTTTTTCTTTGCCATGTAATCCTCTCCAATTTTTGCTTTTTTGATAAACCGATTTCGGGTTAAATTCTATCAGAAAAATAGTTAGATAGTCGAAGTGTTTTGTGACAAATTGGAGAACGGGTAATGGGCTTATCAGTTTGGCTCCACGTGGACATGCACGTCATGAACGCCATATTCCTTCATTAATATTGCTTCCACACGAGTTGAAATATCATGAGCTTCTACGATGTCGAGTGTAGATTTCACAAGGATAACGACATCGATTACTTCGTTGTTTCCATAGTTACGTCCACGGATTTCTTTAACACCTTTTACCCCCTCAAGTTGTAGGATGATAGTTCGGTAGTGTTGAATTTTCTCCTCATCAAACCCATCAGATAGCTCATGAGAAGCTTCACGGAAAATTCCCCAGGCTGTATGGCAAATTAGCAAACCAACAAGAATTGCTGTTACTGTGTCAAGCCAAGGCATGCCAAGTTGCGAGCCGACTATTCCAATAGCAGCTCCAATGCTCACCCAGGCATCTGAGACATTATCTTTTGCCGCGGCCATCACCGATTTGCTCTGAATTTTCATAGCAAGCTTCTTGTTATAGCGATATACCAAATGCATGACCACAGCAGAAAAGAAAGCAACATAAGCCGCCATGACATCTGGAGCTTCCTTACCACCATCAAACATGGTCAAGAAAGCATCCAATACCACTTGAACCCCGACCGCCACCATAATAAAAGAGGCAATCAAAGCAGCGATGGTCTCACTTTTCCAATGACCGTACCCATGATCTTCATCTGGAGGCCGTTGTGATAGTTTTAGTCCTATGAGAACTGCGAGAGATGCGATGATATCGGTTGTATTGTTGAGTCCATCCGCCTTTAGAGCAGCGGAATCGGTCATAAAGCCAACCACCAGCTTCAGAATGGACAAACATATGTATGCAACGATGCTAATGATTGCTCCTCGCTCCCCGAGTTTAAGATTATTATATTTTTCTTGTTCCATTATTTTGCCTCCCTGATTTGCACTTACATATAATAGCAAGCAAGAATCGAGTGGGTCTAGAGCAACCTTTTTGCCCTGTGGTATATGAATGAGAGGGTTGCAAATATGTTGAACAGGGGAAAGTTTGGGTCGGGGGGACAGGGACGAAGACAAAGTGCTGGAAGGCGGATGTAGGAACATTAGGAATCTATACGCCCGAAGCTTAATTTAAAACGGGCAAAGGGTAAAATAGAAGGCGTCTAAGGTTTGGGTGTTTGGAAGAGAAGATAGATTTTTTAGTTGAAGAAAGTGCCATTTATTAGTGTCTATTGCTAGAACAATCGGATAAAATAGGGTTGTACGCATTTTATACTAGGGGTGAAGATGATGTCTGTAGATGTTTATCTTGTATTTGATGGGAATTGTAGAGAAGCGGTTGAATTTTATGCAAAGGTGTTTCAAACAGAATCTCCGCAGATTATGACTTTTGGGGAAAGTCCGCAACATCCGGATTATCCACTTCCTGAGGAGGCGAAAGAACGCATCATGCATACCCGCCTCTCTATAGATGGAAGCAACGTGATGTTCTCCGACACCTTCCCGGGGCAAGAATATATTCAAGGCAACAATGTTACACTGGCACTGGTTAGCCATAGCACAGATGACTTGACATCTTGGTTTGAGCAGTTAAAAGAAGGCGGAAAAGTTGATATGGAACTGCAAGAAACCTTCTGGAGCAAGCTTTACGGGCAAGTAACCGATAAGTTTGGCGTGCACTGGCAATTAAATTTTGGAGAATAAAGATTATGATAAAAATGCCTTCGTTAATGAGGGCGTTTTTTTTATATGTATTTGATGTTTTGAGGCAGACAGGTAGTGCACAGATATAGGTGATTAAGAAAGATGGTACTTTGCTCCTTAGGTAAGATGGAGGGGGGATACCATCTTTTTTTGTTGTTAAATGGGTCATGATGCCTGTCCCCTCGGTTCTTTTTCACTGGGTCTATACTACTTTTTTTGTGTATTGTTCGACAAAGTATTTACAATGTTCTGAAAATAATCTAGTTTTATATTATTAATTTTTTATGTAACAAAATTTTTTTTATGGGATAGTAAAGGGGTTTTTTAGAGTGAAAGAGATTTTTGTGATTCAGACTCAGGAACAGTTGAAGGTCTTTTCGGATAAAAACAAGACGGAGATTTTGAACATCATGATTGCTGCGAAGAAACCATTGAGTGTGAAGAACCTTGCGCAGACATTGGACCGAATTCATTCCAAGGTCAATTACCATGTGCAAGCATTAAAGGCGAACGGTTTTATTGAATTAGTACATAAAGAAGAAAAAGGGGGAGTGATTGAGAAGTATTATGAGCCTGTGGCAAAGATTTTCAATGTAGATAAGTCTCTACTGGAATTTAGTGATGGGAATGATCCGGACAGTGAATTAAAGGCGATGCATCGCAAGGTAATCACAAAGGTCTACAATGATTACCTAGAGTGGGTGGAGGAATCGTTAAGTGTGAAAAACACAAAAGAAATTCAACTCATGTACAATACGGTTTTTTTAACAGAAAAAGAGGTTAAAGAGATCAAGGCGAAGCTCTATGAAGAATTTATGGAGTGGTACCGAACGAAGGGCAACAACGAAGAGCAGGCAGAACAAAAAGATGCTTATTCATTAGGGATGCTGTTATTTCCAAAAACAAATAAAGAGGATATCTAGGGGGAGTATTTAAGGATGAATGCTAGAAAGCTATGGATGATGTTGTTGACCGTTTTGTTAATTACGATGAGCATACTGCCGAACATGATTGTTGCAACGGAGAACAATAATGGTACGGAAGCTACTAATAAGGTCGCGTTAAGTGAAGCGGTTAAGCAGTTGCATGACAATGTGATGGCAGAGAACTCGATACAACTAGAAAGTGAAGATGCAACAGAAAACGAACAAGCTGCGGAAACGCAATCAGAAGAAAAAGAGAATGTGAGAGTCATAATTGAGTATGAGGAAGACTCTGTTCTTGAAACGTTTAATAAAAACAAAAAGAACATGGGAAAAGCGGCAAAGAAAGAGCTAGAAAGTGCTTATACAAGTGCCAGTAAATCACATAAGGAATTCGCAAATCAAGCAAAGGCGAAAGGTCTTGCCATTAAGTACAAGCACAAATATAAAACAGCCTTTAATGGTGCCAGTGCAGAAGTGAAGCGCCAAGATATCAAAGCAATCAAGGAGCTTCCTCAAGTAAAAGAAGTACACTTGGTGAAAGAGTACGAATTAGATATGAATAATGCGACGAAGCTTACTAACGTACCTCACGTATGGGATGGCGAAGAGAACGGTCTCGGCAGTGATTTTCGCGGAGAGGGTATGTTAATTGCCGTTATTGACTCAGGAATTGATCCTACACATAGGGATTTGGTTCTTTCTGAAGGAATGGAAAAGAAACTGTCAAACGAAGCAGATTTGGCGAAAGTGGTTCAAGAATTACCTGAAGATTCGGAATTCAAGGATTTAACCTTACAGTGGTTTACTGATAAAGTTCCAACAGGGTATAACTGGGCCGACCAAAACCACACGATTTGGGAGAATAGTAATCTTGGAAGCAACCACGGTACACATGTAGCGGGAATCATAGGAGCAAATGGAAATGTTGAAGAAGGTGGCATTAAAGGTGTAGCACCTGAAGCGCAGTTGATTTCTCAAAAAGTGTTAACCAATAACCCGCTGGCAGGCGGTATCTATAGTGATGATATTTTAGCTGCCATCAATCACTCGGTCGCAATCGGAGCAGATGTCATCAACATGAGTCTTGGATCTTCCGCAGCATTTAATATTGCAGAAGGCGGACCTGAGTACACGGCAATGAAAAATGCAGCGGATTCAGGAGTAATCGTGATAAAGTCTGCAGGTAACAGCTCCAACTATGCCAACACCAATACAGCCAATGATACAAATCATCCATTGGCGCAAAATCCTGATAACGGGGTATCTGATCCGACATATGGAGTGACAGTAATTGCGGCATCTTTAAACAATACAACCGTCACTGATATTGCGTTTGAGTATAAGCATGGCGAGCAAAAACAGATGGCGGCATATTTTCCTGCAGACACTCCTGATATAAAAGAATTTATTGGTTTGGAAAATAATTTTGAACTAGTCTATGCAGGCTTTGGAAGTAAGCAGGATCTGAGTAAGCTTAAGCATGATTTAGGTATTGATCTTAAAGGGAAAATCCTGCTTATAAAAAGAGGACACGAACCAGATGACATTGATAGCCGTTATTTTTACACAAAAGTCGGAAATGCTCAGGAAGAAGGGGCAGCGGCTGTATTGGTACTAAATGATACAGCGACAGGCGAACGTTTAACAAAAATGGGGTTCTCTTCATTCCGCCCTCAAATTCCAGCAGTATTAGTCGGGCATGAGGCAGGGAAAAACATGTTAGAACTAGGTGGATTGGCGATTGGAGAAGATCAAGAGCCAGGGGAACTTGGTATGGTAGAAGGTCTGTCTGTTGCATTTGGCGAACAGTTCATGACTGGTCCAAATACAGAAGCGAATACAATGGCAGATTCCAGTACGTGGGGCGCAACAAGTGATCTCGGTTTTTATCCGGATATTACAGCTCCAGGAGGAAGCATCTGGTCGTTAAAAAATGGTGATCAATATCAAAGCATGAGTGGGACAAGTATGGCTGCCCCGCATATTACAGGGGTTTCTGCTCTTGTATATGAAGCGTTTAAGGAGAAGTATGATCTTTCTCCAGTTGAGTTGGCAGATGCCGTAAAAATGGCGATCATGAATACGGCAGAACCGGTAATGGACGCTAAAAACGAGCTGCCTTACTTAACGAGAAAGCAAGGGGCAGGGTTGACGAAAGCCGACAATGCGGTGAAAACGCCGGCAGTTGCAACAAGAAAAGTAGCGTTAAAAGATTTTGTGGAAAGAGAGAAAGAGTTTTCTGTTACTTTGAAGAATCTCTCCGACTCCACGGTTAGCTATGAATACCAAGCTTCCGCGGTGCTTACAGATGAAACATATGAAAAGGATGGGCGAACGTATAGCACAACAAGGGCAGGAGTTTTAGATGGAGCAGATTTGCAGCTTGTAAGTGTGAACGGTGCAGCCGTTTCGGATTCTGAGGTGGGAGTTGGTCCGAAGAGCACGGTGGAACTAACGTTTAAGCTTGCCAACCTTCCTGACTTGGGAGAGTTAACAGCACAGAATCCTGGTATTTTTGTGGAAGGGTTTATTTCATTAGTTCCTACTGATGATACGCATCCAAATCTGTCTGTCCCTTATATGGGCTTTTACGGAGATTGGTCTTTGCCTAAAACGGTGGATGCTCACTTCTCAGAGGAAGATTCTTATCATAAAATGACTGGACTTTATTCCATAACAAGTGGGAATACCATCGCGAAGCTTGGTTATGACTATGACAATAAAGTCTATAATCAAGACGAAGTGGCGATGTCTAATCATCCAGAATACAGCACCACAGCAGGTCCGGTACTTACTTTCTTAAGGAATGCAAAGGAAGTAGAAGTGAATGTATATGCTGGAGAAAAGCAGGGAGAAGATTTTGTTAAAGGGGATCTAGTGCGCACGCTTTCCCAAGTTTCTAAGTAAGAACTACAGCAGAGGGCAGCTGACTAAATACAGCTACTATGGTACTTGGATGTGGGAAGGGGCAAAATATAACCCGAAAACGGGAAGCTACAATTATGTGGAAGATGGCCACTATTTATATGAAGTGAAAACAAAGCTCGATATTGCGGATGCGGGCTGGCAAGTAGATGAGTTTGTGATCAAAGTTGATTCTGTACAACCTGAAATTAATGGTGTTACAGCAGAAGTTCTAGAGGATGGAAATGTAGAGCTGAGCTGGAATGCTCAAGATAATGAAAATGGGTCAGGGATTGCAGGTTATCATATTGTTCTGAATAACAATATGGACGACAGTGTCCAAGTTCGACCAAGTGCGTTTAAGGATGGCAAGTACATTTTAAATAAGAAGGAATTTAGTAAAGAGGGAGAATATCGATTCAATGTCATCGCATTTGATAAGGCGGGGAATGGTTCTTACCTTCCAGTGGAGAAACAACCTGTCGTAACGATTGGGGATGTACCTCAGCAAGAAAATCTGATTTTAGGTGGAGCAATTGAGGATGTGAACTATACAGCAGAAAGAGAATACGAGTTTTCTTATTCTTTATCGGAAAATGTTCAAGGAGTTAACATCCAAGTGTTCGCTGAGACAGGTATCACTCTTTTAGATGTGAACAATGGCAAGAATACCTCTTATAAAATAGAAGGATTGAAGAAAGGATATAACACGGTGCGGGTAGCGCCATTGAACAAATTTGGGTATGAATATCCGAATCAGGCTCAGGAGTTTAGGGTGATGGTGGACCAGGATCTTCCGACTGTAGCGATTAACCAGCCGCGCTCAGGTTCCACTTATTTTACAAAAGACATTCGTCTGCAAGGGGCTATCCTGAATGCATCGCCTATCAAAACGTTTACGGTAGGAGGCCAGGATATACCACTAAATGAACTGAAGCGTTTTGATTCTGTTATCCGCGTGGAGGATGATGGCGTGTTGAAACTGCCAGTAGTGGCTGAGGATATTGTTGGGAACAAAGTAGAATTCCAGCTACCGGTTACGGTTGATACAACCGCACCAGAGTTATCCATCGATGATGATAGTGACAAGTTGATGTCTACGGTAGTTCCAGAAAGTAAGGAAACCTATCTGTTAAAAGGAAGTTTTTACGATGAAACGTCCAGAGTAGCGTTATATGTGAACTCTAATAACGTAGGAAAGATTAGTTTAGAGGAAGCGCAATCTGGTGAGTCCAAAGCATTTGAACATAAAATTCCGCTTGAGATGGGTAAAAACATGGTGTCGGTGGAATTGATTGATATTGCTGGGAATGCTTATGTGAAGCAGTTTGTTGTCGTGAGGGGAGAAGGAGAGCTTCCGGAACTTTCTTTACGAAGCTTGAAAATAAGCAAGGATACGGTCAGCCATCAAACTCCGTTGGTGTATGAAGCGACTGGTAGTGAGACGATGAATTGGAAAGTGAAAGTAGTGAAGGAAGATGGAAAAGCCGTCGACTCTTGGACTTTTGCTGATAAGTTGCAGATCAAAGGCCAATGGCTGCCTAAAAAGGATCTTGCAGACGGAAACTACCGCTTGTTACTTGAGGGGGAAAGTGAAGATGGGCGAAAGCTCGAGACTTTCACGCACAACTTTAAGGTGTACAATTCTCCCCTAGAAATCAAGAATGTACAATTGACCGATATGAATGGAGAGGAGAAAGCTTCCTATAAAAAAGGAGACATGGTACTCATCAAAGCGGAAATTGGTAATTTTTCTAAAGAAAAGCAACAAGGAGAAGTCGTGTTTCAAGTGAAAGATAAAAAAGGTGATGTGATCAATATCGGAACGATGAGTTATTCCGGTGAACACAACACCACGGCAGAAGCCAGAGCAGGATTTAGTTTGCCGAAGAACGCGAAGAAAGGCGAATACACAGTTCAGGTATATCTGTGGGATAGCTATAGTGCGAAGAAGGAGTTGAGTTCTCCTTCTGAAGTGAAGAGCTTTAAGGTTAGGTAAGTGGTTTGAGGAGACAGGCACGGTGACCCATTCGGGTTGGCGTGCCTGTCCCTCTTACGTCAGTATAATTTTTTCTATCCTTTTCATACTAAGAGATGAAAAAGGAAAAAGGAGGGATACTGGCCATGGCGAAAAGAAACGGCAAAACAGCTGCAGAACAAAAGAATAAAAAAGGCTTTGATGCTAGCCAAACAGACGCTGAATTTTCTAATGAATTAGGAAGTGCGGCAGCTAACCAAGCTCATAAAGAGAAGGCTAAAAAAGAAAAGTCCTCTAAGAATCAAGGGGAATGGAACGGAATGAATTAGTGGTAGAGATTTGCAGGCATGGCGATTAAATAATGGCGCCATGCCTGTCCTTATAAGTCTTAATTAGCGTTTTTAAAATAAACCGTGTTGTCGGTCCACTCTCCATTTTCGAAAATAAAGCCCTTCCGTATACATTCAAATTCCATGCCAACACTTTCCGCTAATTTTACAGAAGGAGTATTATCCAAGTTAATATGGGCTTCAATGCGGTGGAAATTCAACTGTTGAAAAGCGATGTCTAGTGCTGCATTTACTGCTTCTTTCCCGTAACCTACTCTCCAATACTGATTATGAATGGTATATCCAATCCTCCCCCATTGGAAATCATCCCTGCCAAGGGTGGAAAAATCGATCATGCCGATGTGTGTTCCATCATTTTTTCTAAACACTCCAAATATATGAGCTTTGTCTTCCAGTGCCAATTCTTGATGTTTATCCACTAGATTGTGAAACCATTCCAGTGTACAGATGCTCATATCCATTTTTCCTTCATCATGTCGGTGTTGGGAAGGTAGCCGGTTTTCATATTCATTTAACCAGTTTTTATAGTCTTCTTTTTTTAGTGGTCTTACTAATAATCTATCTGTCTCTAATTGATTGTCGAATTTATCTTTTGTAGTCAATGTGACGTCTCCTTTAGGTCTTTGCTTTTTTATAGTCCAAGTTTTTAATTTATAAGCCAACTTTTTGTTTTATAGTCCAAGTTTTCGTTTTATAAGCCACTTTTTCATTATATAGTCCATTTAGGGGGATATAAATGCCATTCGACAAAATGTAATTGTGAAATTTGGAGTTTTACCTTTTCATAATTTGGGAATGTGAAAAAAAGGAAGTATACTAGAGCGAATGTTTTATGGAAGCGTGAAATTCTGTGTATAGGAATGGGAAGAAAGTTACAAATTTTGGAGTGGGAGCTTGCTATCTAGACAAAACATAAACCATAACACCTATTCTAAACAAGTTGGCAAATTGGTAAAATTAAACTAACTGTTTTTAAATGAACGTGGGTGGTGATCGTGAAATGAAAATTTTAGAAGTAGAATCGCTCCAAATGGAACTTCAATCCATGCTTGAGAAATTGGAGCTGCAGAAGGAAGAAGTGGAAAAGATACATAATGATGTCATGGGGATTGTTAATCTGGAAGATTCCTTGAAGGGACAAGGTGGACAGGCGATTCGGGCATTTTATCAGGACTGCCATATTCCATTTTTGACTTACTATCAATCCATGCTTGATGAATTCAAGAATACGTTGAACGGAATGAAAAGTGCTCTTCAATCGGTTGAACCTTCAAGTTCAGGCTATATTAATGAAAGCTTTTTGCAAAATGATCTACCGCGGGCACTGGATAATGCAAGGCGAATGACAACAGACTTAGCAAACGAAACAAATCAGGTCCTCTATTCTGTAAGCGACATTGTTTCCTTGCCCAACTTAAGGGAAGATGGCTTTGTCGATCAGGTCCGGATGTCCGAGAAGGATATTGACCAAACGCTTGAAAAATTGCATGTATTTGATCAGGAGCAAACCAGAAAATTAGATGCCGTTTCAGAGAGCAGCCAGGTTGCAACGGGATATATTGAGCAAATTAATTCCATGTTCACTGCGAAAAAGATTAGCATCAGCGGGTATGAATCAGGTACGTTGCTTGAGAAATTGGCAGATGAAGCGATTATGTCTGGGATTGATGGCTCCGGTGGTTCTTCGGGTACAGCTCTTAACAGGAATTCCATTAGTGAACGTGCACTTAATTTATTGTTATCGCATGAAAGTAATTTGAATGCGGATGTACCGGACACGGAGGGGCAGGATGAATCGAAAAGCCTTTTCCATGCTATTAAGGACGGCGCCTTTGAATCACTCGCGCCACTTGCGGTGTTAGTGGCAGCACATAAGTCAAAGCTTCTTCGCATTGAATACACGAAGAAGAAGAATCATTATACGTTTAAATATAATAGGAAGCTCATGCATTTCCTTAAAGGGAAAATTGGGCCTGATTGGACAAAGAAGCTCATTCAAAAGTTTAATAAAACATCAAAAAGCTATAGAAATATAGAGAAAACATTAAAAGCTCAAAAGGCAAGTGTCTTAAAGGGCAAGGAATTTAAGGATCCTAGAACTGCGAGTCAGAAAGTAAAGGGCGGTGTTTGGAAGTTAGCAACGCAAAACCGACCTCTTCATGAAAATGTTAAAAATAAGATAGTTAAACACTCTTCACGAGAAATGGTCATCCCAAAGGAAGCCTTTAAGAAAGTGGCAGCAAAAGCCTCAGGTGTCGGAGCAGCAATAGTTGGCACCTACTCTGCGGTTACTAGTATAAGCGACAGGTGGAGCGAAGGAGACGGTTTGCAAGGTAAAGAAAAATATAATGTAAGGGGACGAGTGGTTGCAGAGGAAGTTAATAAAGTAGCAGGTAATGTAACTGGGGCAGCTGTCGGAGCTTATGCTGGTGCAGCAATAGGAGGATTACTCTCTGGTCCGTTTGCACCGTTTGGGGCTGCAGCTGGAGCTGTAATTGGTAGTGCTATAGGGGCCACAGTCGGCGAATGGGCCTCAAAGTATACGAATAAATGGGCAAGTGACGCTGGAGCTGCCGTTGGTGAGAAAATCCATGATGTGAAGGAAAAAGCCAAAGATGCACTGGATGGAGCTAAAGATGCACTAAGCGATGCAAAAGATTCATTGTTCGGTTGGATGGGGTAAACTAATTCAAAAAAATATATAAAGGTAGTGTTAAGGGATGCTAGATACGTAATGGGAGTTATTGCAACTATTTTTGGGATACTAGGAACATTTTTATTATTTAATTTCCTTTTTGCCCTCTTATATACACTTAGCAAAAAAGCAGGAAACGGTTTTTATCGGTGGATTACTCATGACCTTGAGTTTCTGATGATCCTGTCTGCTCCTCTATTTGGGTTGACTCAGTTAATTGCCAGCAGCATATATGGGCGATTTAATTGGTTTGTAGCAAGGGTGCTGTTATTTTTATATGCCATTTTAGTATTTGTTTTAGCGATTGTTTGCTTTGTTGCATTCGGGCATTTTGCGGATATGCAGTGACTGAGTATACAAAGTTAGTCTTTAAGGGTGTTAGGAGATAATGCAAATTCTTGCGGTTTCTTTTGGTTCTCTTGGGGCATTTATATTATTTAATTTCTTCTTTGCCCTTATATATATACTTAGTAGATCAGCAGGAAATGGATTATATCGTTGGGTTACTCATGATCTAGTTTTTTTGGCCATTATCTTTGCCCCGTTATTTGTGTTAACTCAATGGGCGGCTAATAGTTTATATGAGCGATATAATTGGTTTGTGGCAAGAGTGTTCCTGCTTTTTTATGCCATATTTATATTAATTTTTTCAATACTTTGCTTTAGCATGTTTGGGTATTTTACAGATCGGATGTAATTAAAGTTTAGATATTTTGAAAAGGCTAATAGTTGATAGTAAAAATTCATAAAGGTAGCGTTGTGGGGTGTTTAAAATTCAGTGGAACTAATTGGAACTATCTTAATTGCCCTCGCTGTATTTTTATTATTTAATGTCCTGTTTGCCCTCTTATATATACTTAGCAAATCTGCAGGAATTGGCTTTTATCGATGGATTACGCATGACGGCCTTCTGGATATCTTATCTTTTCCTATAATGGGTCTGACTCAGTGGGCAGCAAGCAGTTTATATGAGCGGCATAATTGGTTTGTTGCCAGGGTGCTATTAATCTTATATACAATATTAATATTTATATTAGCAATCGTTAGCTTTATAGTGTTTGGTTATATAGAGGATATTAGATAACTGAGTGTGGATTCGTTAAATGAATACTATTAAACGAACCTGAAAAAGAAAGGGGTTACTCATATGTCATATACTCTTACTGCGGAAGAATACATATTATCGCTTCTATTGCTTGATGGGGCGGAAGTGGCCGCTTCGATCAAGGATGAGGTGTTCGGTGATATTTCAGATCAACTATTGGAGTGTCGGCTGGATAGTGCAACAAGCGGCCTGATTTCTAAAGGGTTATTTTCGGTAGATGGTAATCAGGAGAAAGTGGATGAGCAGTTTCGGGAGTTTGTAATGGGACTGACCAATGTGAAGCGTGTGGTTCGTTGTCAGGTAGCAACAGACGAAGGTGCCAGTACGGTGTCATTATTCTGTGGTGAAGATTTTACGGTTCAACAATCGTTGTATGATAACCGTATTTTTAAGTTGTTTGGTGAGTCGGATGAACAGAAGCTGAGCCGGTTGATGGATCTGAGTATGAATCGGATGGATGGCGAAGCATTTACTGTGAAGGAGCCGCAATTTGAAAAGGTGGTAGACAAATTGTTGGCGGGCAGGGAGCTTACAAAGGATGAGACCAATCTGTTTAACCCGCAATTTTTAAATGTTCTTGTGGCGAAAAAAGGAAAGTTGAATTCGTTGTATGATTATCGTCTTGGGGAGCAGGTAGCTATTGGTGCACTATTGTATATTAGTAATGGTGAACAAACATGGATTATCGAAAACAATGAGGATAATTTGATTATTGCACCGTTTTCGTTTGGGGATTTATTTGAATAATGGGTTTTAGGGACAGGCACGCAGATTCGGTTGGTGCCGGCGTGCCTGTTTCCGTTACTAAGTGCGACTCCGTAGATTTTTGGGCGGAGTCGTTTTTTGTTGGGATTTGTCGCTTCGCTTGTATTTGGGGTAGTTTGGACAGTAAAGTGGGGGCGACGGACTGTATTTTTATTTTTGCGACAGTATTGGGGGCATTTCCGACAGTAAATGGGTGTGTTTGGACAGTAAGTGGGATATGAAGGGAAAAGCTGAAGTGAAAAATTGCTAGAAGCATCTAATCTACATCTAAAGTCGCACCTCCCCCATCACAAAGCTGTATTCAAACTTCCTTCCTTTGCTGAATGTTACCAAATTCTTCTTCCTTTATGATAAAAGTATCAAAAGTGAAGAGGGAGAACAGCAATGAACAGTTTATATAAAGACAGCAGGTTTCAGTATATTATTTTGGCAAATGTGGCGTCAGCTATTGGGAGCGGAATTACCATGATCGCGATTCCGTGGCTGTTGGTGACGAGTGAGAACGGGAATGAAGTGTTTGGTTACGTGGCAATTTGTATGACGATCATTAACTTTATGCTTACTCCGTACTTAGGATATTTGATTGACAAGATTTCTAGGAAGAGATTACTTGTAAGCAGTAAGATGGTCAGCCTCGTTGCTTTGGCTTTATTTTCGGGAGTTGGTTTTGTTGGATTGGAATATGAACTTTGGCATTACATTGTCATCTACATGATTGGCAGTCTGTATTACACGATTTTTTATCCAACGATGTTTGCTTTAAATCAGGAATTGTTTCATAAAAATCAGTTTAAGGTATTGAACGGCACAATGGAGGTGCAGGGGCAGTTATCAAGTATGCTGGCTGGAGCGATTGCGAGTGTGCTTCTTTTAAAGTGGGATCTCCATTACATTTTGTTATTGGATGTATGTACGTACGCGCTTGCAATCTACTTTTTTGTAAAAATTCCTTATCGGAAGAATCGTCCAGTGGGAGCAGTTTCCGATGGTGCTAAAGTGAGCGCATTTGTGGCCGTTGATTTTATAAAAAGGGAGCCGGCGATGTTCCTGTTTTTGCTGGCTTCGACCTTGCCGTTCATTGGGGTTATGCTCACAAACTATCTTTTTCCTGTTTACTTGGCAGATGTGTTGAAAGTGGAGGGGGATATTTATGGCATCCAGGGGATGGTGTATGGTCTAGGGGCTGTACTGGCTGGGGTTTTTGTTCCGATTGCCGCACGGAAATTTGAGGACAAGAAGCTAGTTGCAGGGACAATGGTGCTTTTTACGTTGGCAATTTCGGTTATGGTTTATTTACCTGTTGGCGGCTATCTGTTCATGATGTTGTTGATCGCGCTTGGTAACGCTGGTGCAAGGGTGGCGCGGAATGCCTTCATGATGGAGCGGATCCCGAATGAGATTATTGGAAGGGTCGATGGGATGTTGAGAGCAGTTGGCCTGTTGCTGCGGATCGTGTTATTGGCAGTGTTCACGGGACTTGTTTCCATGGGGCAAATTTTGATGTGTTTTACGATTTTGGCAGGGATTCTTGTGATTGCTTCGAGTTTTGTGGTCGTTTTTTCGCGGAAAAGTGTTGGAGCTGCTGAGCGGGAAGTCGTTAAAGTGTAAAAGGAGCCGAAATGCGTGGCTCCTTTGGTTTTGAATGGGGTGGCGTGGTGATTTATCAACCAACTCTTGAATTAATCAACCACTTTTTCAGGTTTATCAACCAACTTTCAAATATATCAACGACTTTGGGCAATATAAATGCCATTCGACAAATACCGACAGGTGCTCCCCGTAAATTTTGAAAAACCTGGGTCGGCGTGCCTGGCCCCTCAGCCCACCACCGTCAACAACACCGCAATCCCGTTAAACACTCCATGAATAATGATTCCCGGAACTATCGACCCCGACCTCTCGTAGGTCCAAGCAAAAACTATCCCTGAAAGGAAGTTGACGGGTAACGTGTTGTAGGTTGGGATATGCACAACCGTAAAAATTAACGAGCTGACCAAAAGACCAGCCCCCACACCCCATTTCCCCCGAATCCACTTATATAAAAATCCTCGGTAAAAGATTTCCTCATAGATGGGTGAAATAACAGCGGCTGAAAGAAAGGCGATCATGAAAGTGAACCAGGTTACCTCATCTTTCAGTGATTCTGTTTTGCTGTTGTCGACTCCGACTCCTAACATATCCATGATAACGACCAATAGAATACTAGAAACAATTAATACGACCGTCCATACGGGAATCCATTTCCAATAGCTTCTCCGGAAGGAACGAAGGCCGACTTCCTCCCAACCTATTCCATGTGGTTTAAGGGCAATCAAGTACACGCTTAGTGTAAAAATGATGGACATGATGAAGCCAGTCATGGTGCCGGCATAGAGTGCGTTATTAAATGCTTGCAATAAATACCGGTGCAGCCACACCTCAAAAAATATTGGCACGAAAACGAGAGCCATAAATAGTAGTAGGATCAATTCTTTAACATTCCATTTTGTGTTAATTTTCAATGTGATTTCCTCCAGATATTTTGTATGATAAATGTAGGATAAATGGTGACGTTACGTAACCTGCAAGTAGTTTAGGAGGGAATGTATGAATTATTTTTCATCGGGAGAGGTTGCAAAGAAATTAGGGGTGTCTTTGCGGACAGTACGATATTATGACGACATTGAGTTGGTGGAGCCGACAAAAAAGGATGACAGTGGAAGGCGGCTGTATACGGAGGAGGATATACTCCAGCTCCAAAAAGTATTGCTATTGAAGGAAACTGCTATGCCTCTGAAGGATATTCAAAAAGTTTTAAATCAGATAACGATGGAGAGGGTTCTTCTTTTACATAAGGGGCAATTAGAGGAAAATCTGGTGAAGGTAAAATTGTCGCTCGATCACACACATTCTCTTTTAAATATGTTGAAGCTTGAAAAGGACATTCAATGGGAGCACCTTATTCCTTTGCTGGGAGAGGACTTAGAAGGAAAGCGGCAGCAACGAGCGGCTGAAATGGAATTGGTGTTCAGCGAGGAGGAGCAAGTAGTTATGCAGCAAAACTTGCCTAAGTTAGAGGACAACCCTGTGGAAGTGGCGAAGTGGATTAACATTATTAAGCGAATTGAGCTTTGTCTTGCCGAGGGGAAAAAGCCGGGTTCGGAAGCCGGACAACTGATCGCGGAAGATGTGATGATTTTGTCTGAGGAAACGTTTAAAGGCGATGCGGAACTGGCGGAAAAGTTTTGGGTTGTGAGGAAATCAGAAGGGGCTTCTGCTGAGTTGGGGTTCTATCCAGTTAGGCAGGAAGTGTTGGAGTTTTTGGAGGAGGCGATGAAAGAAACTGCTGTATCTTCATAACTAGTTATTGAATCCTTGTCTATGGGTGATTTATGATAGAGAAGTAAGTTGGTACATATTAGAAATATTAATCTAGTAGGAGGGGTACTATGGGAAGATTAATTCATTTCGAAATTCATGTGGATAACATGGAGCGTGCAAAGGGGTTTTATGGAGAGGTGTTCGGTTGGACATTTCAAGATTGGAGCGAGTATGCAGGAATGCCGTATTTCGGAGCGGTGACAGGGGACGAGAGTGAGCTTGGTATTAATGGTGCGTTGATGCAACGAAAAGGTGCTGCGCCTGAGGCCAATCAACCTCTAAATGGGTTTGCCTGCACAATGGGTGTTGAGGAGTACGATGCTACGGAAAAGTTGATTCTTGAGAATGGTGGGGAAGTGGCCGTGCCAAAACATGCATTGCCGGGAATGGCATGGCAAGGGTATTATGTGGACACCGAAGGAAATGTGTTTGGTATCCACCAGCCAGATCAGAATGCGAAATAGATAGAGTTGGAGACAAGACCTTATTTTAGGGTCTTGTTTTTTCTAGGGGCTGCGTGCCTGTCCCCATAGCCAACCCAAAAACGCGTCACCGAGCCTGTCCCCTCAACCCACGGTTCAAAAACTCATTCAACAGTCCCGCCATCTCTTTAGGCGTTTTGTTCATCCCACTTTCCAACCAGTTCTTAATCATATAAATACTCCCACTGACAAAGAATATACTTAAGTATTCAAAGGTCTCCGCGTCGATTTGTTTGCTAGGAATGAAGTTTTTCAGTATGTATTCCTTCGCGATCATCATGCCTTTTTTCTGGAATTGCACTTCGGTGTTTTCGCTTAATAAGATCTTACAAATATCACTCTTAGAGGCGATGTATTCAAAGATTTTCTCGGTCATTTGGTATGCCTCGTCTTCTTTTGAGAAATTATATTGGTTAAGCGTCTTGACCATGTCCTCGGTGAATTCGTCGTCAATGGAATCGAGCAGGTCGTATTGACTGGAATAGTGGGCGTAAAAGGTGGAGCGGTTAATATCGGCTTTTGTACATATTTCTTTTATTGTAATGCTAGCAATGGATTTATCCTTAAGTAAATCCAGTAAACTTTCCTTCAGTACCATGCGTGTGTACTGCTTTCTTCTATCCATTTTTTCGCTCATCTTCATCACAGCCTTTCATAAAAAACAACACAATAGAATCATATGTTGTCTATCTAACATCCGGAACGCAACTGTCTGTTGAATACCCAACACGGTGTCTAATATAATAATAAGATGAAAAGTGGTACGACACAAGAGAGGATGAACAACGATAAATATTGCATCACGTATTATAAAGCATAAAAAGGCTGTTTTGATTGTGTTTGCGTTGGTGACCATCATCTCGACCGTGGCGCAGTTTTTTGTTTCGGTCAATTATAATATGGTAGATTATCTGCCAGATGATGCCCAGTCGACCAAGGCCATGGAGATTATGGAAAAAGAATTTACGGGTTCTGTACCGGATACGCGGGTCATGATATCGGATGTGACGATACAGGAAGCCGTTACGTATAAAGAGAAATTAGAAGCCATTGATGGAGTGGCAGAAGTGATCTGGCTCGATGATGTGGTCGACTTAAAAAAACCACTCGAAATAGCGGATCAAGAGATGGTCGAAAGTTACTATATGGACGGCAATGCCTTGTTTTCCATTAGCGTACGTAGTGGAGATGAGGTGGCTATTACGGATGCCGTCTATGAATTGATTGGTGAAAATGGTGCCATTGCTGGGGAAGCAATCAATACCGCGACCTCACAAAAAATGGCCGGAAACGAATCGATGTATGCGGCCATGCTGCTTGTGCCGATCATCATTTTCATTCTGATCATCTCCACAACATCTTGGGTGGAGCCAATTTTCTTCCTGACAGCGATTGGAGTTTCTGTCCTGATCAACTTAGGAACCAACATCTTTATCGGGGAGGTTTCCTTTGTGACGCAGTCGGTGGCGCCGATTCTGCAGCTCGCCGTGTCGCTTGATTATGCGGTATTTCTCCTACACAGCTTTTCCGATTATCGTAAAAAAACAAAAAATCCTGAAGAGGCCATGGAGCTTGCGATGAAGAAGTCGTTCCCGGCCATTACTGCGAGTGCGGCGACGACATTCTTTGGATTTATTGCGCTAACGTTTATGGATTTCGAAATCGGTTCTGACCTTGGGTTGAATCTGGTAAAAGGAATCGTGCTTAGTTTTATCAGTGTAATGGTATTTTTACCTGCATTAACGCTCTTCTTTTATAAATGGATGGATAAGACGCAACACAGAAGCTTCATCCCAAGCTTTGAGGGGATTGGGAACTTTGTGGTCAAATTAAGGGTTCCAAGTTTACTAATTGTGCTCGCTCTACTTGTACCCGCATTCCTTGCGCAGACCAATACCTCTTTTACATATGGTTTTGGTGAACTGCCAGATCATACAAGAGCTGGTGCGGATTATAATAAAATCAACGAATCCTTCGGGGAAATCACACCGATTGTGCTTTTAGTGCCAAAGGGCGAGGTGGCAAAAGAAGAGGAGCTTGTGGAAGAGCTTGAGTCCATGGATTATGTCACAAGTGTCGTGTCCTACGTAAACATGGTGGACCCGGTGATCCCGCCAGAGTACTTGGATGAAGAGGTCCGAAATGAATTTTATTCGGAAAATTACAGCCGGATCGTGATCAACACCAACCAGGCGACAGAAGGGGACATTCCTTTTGCGATTGTGGAAAATGTGGATCAAGCCGCATCGGCGTATTACGGAGATTCCGCGCTCAGCCTTGGGGAGAGCGTGACGCTGTATGATATAAAAAATACGGTGACAAAGGATAATATTTTGGTCAATGTGTTGACGGTTGTGACCATTGCCATTGTGTTATTGATTGGCTTCCGGTCAATTTCAATACCGGTTGTCTTGTTATTGGCGATTCAGTCCTCTGTGTGGATAAACTTATCCATTCCGTATTTCTCGCAGACCTCGCTGGTGTTCGTGGGGTACCTCATCATCAGTACGGTGCAATTAGCGGCTACTGTGGATTATGGAATATTATTTACAGAGGCTTACACCCACCATCGTAAGGAAATGTCGGGCAGGAAGGCAATTATCAAAACGTTGGATGAGAAGACGTTCTCGATTTCAATTTCAGCAGCCATTCTGTCCAGTGTCGGGTTTATTTTATGGATTACGTCTTCTAACCCAATTGTCGGTTCAATCGGACTGTTGCTTGGAAGAGGTGCACTGCTGGCTTTTATCATGGTGTTGTTCTTCCTACCGGCGATGCTGCTTGTGTGTGATAGATTCATCAAGAAAACAACCTATAAGTCCAATTTCAAAGAGGAGAAGTGATGATGAGAAAGAAAAAACTACTATATGTTACACTTGCCGGAATGATTTTCTTGCCTTCATTTCTTGGGAAAGCGAGTGGCGTTTACGCGGAAGATCAACGGAATGTCAGAAGCAAGGAAGAAGTGGTCTACGCCACGTTGAAAGCAAACGGAGATCTTGGCCCTATCTATGTTGTGAATACCCTCGATGTTGTGAAGGCGGGGGAAATCCTCGATTTCGGTGAGTATAAAACAGTGAAAAATTTGACGGATATGACGGAACTAGAGCAAGAAGGCGAGCGTGTGGTGGCCGAAGTGGAACAGGAAGGGAAGTTCTACTACCAAGGCGACTTGGAAGAAGGAACGGAACTGCCATGGGATGTGACGGTTACGTATCTTTTGGATGGGCGTGAAGTGGAGCCTGCAGAGCTTGCGGGGGAAAGCGGTCATGTAGAGATACAAGTCGAGACAGCGTCTAACAACAACGTTGCATCTGTCTTTTATGAAAATTATTTGTTGCAAGTATCCCTGACGATGCCGAATACCTATCAGAATATCGAAGCATCCTCTGGTGGCATGCAGGCGAATGTCGGGAAAAATAAACAAATCACGTTTACGGTGATGCCTGGAAAAGAAGAGCAGCTTCGAGTTGAGGCAGACGTGGAAAACTTTGAATTCAATGGTGTAGAGATTGCCGCAGTCCCATCCAGCCTTCCGATTGATACGACCGGAACGGAAGGGATGACCGATGATATGGCAGAACTGTCAGATGCCATCGGGCAATTGAATGATGGTGTAGGCCAACTGCAGGACGGGATTTCTGAGTTGAACACCGGTGCGGCGAAACTTCGTGATGGATCTGCACAATATAAAAGTGGCATCAATCAGCTGAATGGGTCGTCATCTGAGTTGGCTGGGGCTTCTGCATCTATAAAGGAAGCGTTAGGAACGATTAATCGGGAACTATCCGCTGGTGCAGCAGACGTTGATTTGAGCAGTTTGACCGAATTGCCAGCCGGGTTGCGTGAACTTGCGAAAGGCTTGAATGATACGGCAGACGGACTCGGAAAATTACTGGAAAACTATGGGACGGCTTATGCTGCACTAGACGGTGCAATCACTGAAATACCCGCAGGAGACCTATCCGAAGAAGAGATTGCTGCTTTATATAAAAGCGGAGCAGATCCTGCCGTTGTGGATAAGTTGGCAGCCAACTATGCGGCTGCCCAAAAGGTGAAAGGAACTTATGCACAGGTCCAGGAAGCATTTGCAGCGGTGGAGCCATCATTGAAACAAGTCGATGGAGCAGTAAGAGGGATAAGTGGCACGTTGACGACAATTGCGGATGAGCTATCGGCTTCACTAGAGGAAACCGATTTGAGCGGGTTGGCTGAGCTGACAAAAGGCATGGAAACGTTGGCGGCCAACTTTAATCAGTTCCACTCGGGGCTTGTGAGTTATACAAATGGTGTTGGAGAGCTATCCACATCCTATTCACAACTTCACACAGGCTTAATTGGCTTGACGGACGGTACGAATGAACTTTCAACAGGAGTGAATGAGTTATCGGAGGGAACAGAGGAATTATACGCTGAAACCAAAGACCTTCCTGCCAAAATGCAAGCCGAGATCGACAAGATGATTCAGGAATACGATAAATCAGATTTCAAACCAGTGTCGTTTGTATCGGAAGAAAATGAAAAAGTCACTTCCGTTCAATTTGTCATTAAAACGGAAGCAATTAAGATGGATGAGAAGAAAACGAAGGAAGCGGAGCCTGAGGAAAAGAAGGGGTTCTGGACTTTGTTGAAAGAGTTATTTAAGTAAAAAAGAGGGAGGTTTCTACTGGCATACAGAAGAAATCTCCCTTTCCTTATAAAGTTAAATTTCACTTGGCTCGATGATATCTTTCCGCCTGTAAACACTTAAAATAATCCCTAAAACCGCGGAATAAATAATCAGTGTGGTTCCCCCATAACTGATGAATGGTAAAGATACACCTATTATTGGTGCAAAACCTAATCCCATAAGAATATTCCATATAGCAGGAACCGCGATTAAGGTAGCTCCTCCAACTACTAAAATCCTTCCATAAGAGTCCTTCGTCTTGCTTGCATTTTGTGAAATTTTCCATATAAATACTATTAACAATATACAAAGAAATATGCCGAATGCCCAGCCGAGTGAGTATACAAGATAGGGGAAAGCGAATTCTGTATGAGCGTCTGGTAGGGATTGGATGGCATTATCCCCATTTAGACCATTTCCGAACCAGCCTGCTTCAGCAAGGAGTCCCTTGATTAACATGTACATATAACCCGATCCATCATAATATTCTTCAGGGGAAAGAAAAGAAAACAATCTTTCACTTAAAAGACTGCCACGAGAGCTGATTAAGATTGGCACAATAAACAGTAGACACGTGGTCAGTTTTGCTGTGATTATGATGACCTTGCTCTTTTTCGGTAAATGAGAAAAAGTGAACATCATTAATACACATAAAAAATAAAAAATACTAGAAGTAAAGGAAGGAAGCATCATATAAAGAATGAAAGGTATCCAGAAAAGACCAAACATCATTATTTGTTTCCAACCGTTAAACATGTCAGGTTTAGTGAGAATACCAGACCAAGCAAGGAAAAACAAAAGCATAGAAATGGAGGCAGCATCTACCGTAAACCCGCCAAATGAGATCCATCTCTTGACTCCGCCTGCTGAAAGGCCGAATACAGGAAGGTATAGTAGCACAAGCAAGCCACTGCTATAAAAAAGGAACCACCAATTTTTCAGTTTTCTATAATCAAAGAATAGAAAAGAGATCAGGATGATTGTTCCCAGGCTGTACCAAATTGCCTGCTGTTCCAAAAATAACGAGCCAGGTGCATTCCCGATTAAGGGGAGAAAGCTGATCGCACCTATCATAATAAATATGGTGATGAGCGTCCAGTCCATTCTAGGTTTATGAAGCTTATTTAATCTCTCCCCGATTGAATAAGGATTCCCCATTTCTTGAACGGCCTTTTCCTCTGCTTTTTCTTTGGAATCCTCACGATTCTGGAATGATTGACTTAATTCTAGAAGGTGATGATGGAGCTCTTTCTCAATCATTTTGTGAGCT
Organism: Sutcliffiella horikoshii; assembly: GCF_020524325.1. Classification (GTDB taxonomy): domain Bacteria; phylum Bacillota; class Bacilli; order Bacillales; family Bacillaceae_I; genus Sutcliffiella_A; species Sutcliffiella_A horikoshii_D. The sequence continues at coordinate 93,899 of NZ_JAIVKY010000009.1, read as the reverse complement.
TCTTTGGACTTTACTTTAGAAATTACTTTTGCTAAAAATTCATTAAACATGGGGGAGCTCATAAGGAGGCCTCCTCTAGAAGTTCTTTTAATAAAAGCGGTTGTTTGGAATAACCTTTTTGGGCAGCTTTTAAGTACTTTTTACCTTTTGCGGTTAATGAATAATATTTCTTTTCCTCATCCCACTTATGACTCAGAATCTCTTTTTTTTCCAGCAAATGTAAAAGTGTATAAAGCTGTCCTTCATTGTGCAAAAAGCTATGTTCTTTTTTTTGAAAAAGTCGTGTGGAGATTTCAAAGCCATGTTTTGCCTCTAGTTGTAGAGATTGCAAAATGGAAAGGACGGTTTCTTCCTTAAATGATTGAAGAGTAGAGGATGAATGCCTTGACTGTATCACTTCGTTCACTCTAGCTTTTCTTTCTTCCGTAAAAGAGAGATCCTTGAAAACATTCTTTTTCATAGACTTTTTAAAATTTAGAAATGGGTCATTCATTCTTTAAACCTCCTCTATCAAGTGTTCTTTTAACATTTCCCTTGCCCGTTTAAGTCTGGTTTTTAAGGTATTGATGTTTACGGAAGTAATATCGCTGATTTCAGATAAATGGAGTTCCTCATAGTAATGCAGGATTACCACTTCACGGTATTGTATAGGCAATTCCATTACTGCATTGGTAAGGCTGGCTTCTTCACTTTTAGCTATTACTTCAAGGTCGACATCTTTTGTTTTGGACGGTAAATAGTTCAATATTTTTTCATTGAGTAGTAGCTTTCGATAATGCCAGCTCTTTAGATAATCCTTGCAATGGTTGCTGGCGATCCGATAGAGCCAAGTCTTTATGGAGGACTGGTGATTGAACTGCTCTAGCTTCTCATAGCACTTAATAAAAATCTCTTGTGTTAAATCCTCCGCTATCGTCTGGTTCTTTACATATGTAAAAACAAGATGGAGAACCGCATCCCCGTTCTCATTCATTAGCTCTTGGATAAGTTGTTCCTTTTCTATCACATTTTCCTTAGAAACAACTACATGTTCTAGTTCGTTCATGTAGACATCCCTCCTTTCACCATTTTAGACGATGCATACACTGTTTGGGTTTGGAAAAAAATAAAAAGTTTCATCGCGAACCAAATTAAAAGAGCCAACCCGATTTAAGGATTGGCTCTTCTTCTACCCTACAACACTCTATCAATTATCTTCTCAAACTCATCACTCACAGATCTTCTATCATTTAAGATTTGCTCATTCTTAAATGTCACGCTGCCTCTGTTTTTATCTAGATTCAACTTATCCACAACCGAGGAGAGTGGGTTTCTCCGCAGTTTATCCACATCAAAAAGGACCGTTGTTTCCACATCTCCTTGAAAAATATAGACTTCAATTTCTTCTAATCTCTTAAAATATTTTCCGAATGTAGGTACGAATTCGTATTGTTGGCCGAATACTTTTTCAGATTTAAAATTGAAGGGAAGCTTCTGGCTTTCCATCTGACGGAACTTTAATCCTAGGACTCTCAAGGCGTCGAGGATTTGATCGTGCACCTTGGTAGGTTCAATGGTGATGTAGTCCTTATCTCTTGGATCCACAGCATTCTTGACATCCGCTTCTGTTGCGATCCAAACGGGCGGGATGTTCTTGCCGGTTTCAGGATCCTGCATGGTTATAGGTGTATCTAAAGGAATTCGGAACGAGAACGGGATTTCCTTTCGTTCGCCTGCATGAATGGTAAACGAATCATTTAGTTTGTGGGTATGTATGACGGTGTTAGTGAGGCGGCTGCTTCCTTCATGACCGTAAAGCGTCATCAGTTTTAAATGAATGGCATCAATTTTTTGATTGGAGTTTCCACCCAAAATATCCACAACTCCATCCAACACTTCTCCTTGCATAAAATAGTTCTTTTTTAGCTTCGTATCCACTTTTGCCGAACCAATCCCGACACTTGTTATTAGCTTTGAAAATAGGGACATTGCTTTTCCTCCTTTAATCGTCTACTAATTAGTACGAAAAGGAGTGGGAAAAGTTTCTTTATAGAATTAGTAATTTATGGTATTTTAATCTCAAAGTACTTCGGTGTAAAAATTACTTTGACACACACAGTAATATGTTGTAAATTATAACCAGGAGGTGAGAAAATGTGGAAACCAAAATATCGACTGATATAATACGAGGTCACACGGATACGATTATTCTGAATGTGCTTCGGCAAGGGGACAGTTATGGGTATCAGATTTACAAGACCATTATTGAGCTAAGTAAAAATCAGTATGAGCTGAAAGAGGCCACGCTTTATACTGCTTTTCGGCGTTTAGAGAAGGAAGGGTATATTGCTTCTTATTGGGGAGACGAAACCCAGGGTGGTCGCCGCAAATACTACCGGATAACAGAAGACGGTACGGCACGCTACGAGCAATATAAGAAAGAATGGAAGTTTGCTAAAGAGATACTTAATTACTTGATAGAGGGAGGAATCGAGAATGAAGAGAAGTGATGTGGACAAAAAAGTTCAGGCGTATGTGGATGGCCTTTTCTCAGGCGTTGGGGAAAGTCAGCAATTATTTGATCTTAAAGAAGAGCTAACTACTAATCTAAAAGAGAAAATCGCGGACTACAAGAAGGACGGGATGGATGAGACTGCTGCATTCAAAGAAGCAGTGAGTTCCATGGGAGATCTTAGCGGGCTGGTAGATGATATGCGGGAAGTTGGGCAGAACAAAGCGAAGCAAGCGGTGTACTCTTCCATGACAGCGCGAATTTCTGCGGCTGGCTTGATTACTGGCATATTGCTTATTCTGTTCGGTGTATTAACATCAACCATGTTGTATTTTATGGATATGGAAATGGAAGCTGTGACAGGGACTGCAATTTTCGTCGTGTTTGGAGTTGCTATTATTACGTTTAGCGGGTTAACGAGAGAGACGAGTAGGAAGTATGCGATGAATAGGGTTCGGGCCATTTTATATGCAGTGGCGATCGGGTTGGTCGCATTTAGTCTATTTGTTGCTTTTACAACAGGGTTTGCGACTGGTGAGGTGTATATTGCGATCAGTTCTTTCATGATTTTTTTCTTAGTGGGAATTGGTTTATGGTTAGGACTTTTATTTACAGGAACCGATCGAAGAAAGATGGTGGCGTGATAGTGATATCGCAAGGAATGTGGGCAAAAGAAAACCACCTTCTGCTTCGGTAAAAGAAAAAGGTGGCTTTCATACTAAGATAAATCGTTGAGAGTGGTGTTGGCGCACTACTCTCTTTTTTATTATACACCAGAGTATTACGCAGCTACATCCCCTTTGACTTGCAGTAAGTTAGCTTGCTTTAAACGTCTTCTCACTGTGATTCCTATCCAGCTTGCTAAGAATGCTTTGATGAGACCGACAATGATGAAAGGGAACACACCAATTTTAAATGCAGTTGCCCAAGTCATGTCCAACACAATCTTAAGCTGAATCATTCCTGCCACAAGCGTGATAATCATCCCAACGGTGTTTGCAATCATGGCCATTTTTAATGTGAATGCTGTTTTCTCTAGAATGTAGCCTGTAAAAAAGGCGGCAAGAATAAAGCCGAATATGTAACCGCCTGTATGGCCAACGAGTACGGAAGCTCCGCCCTTCATTTCTGCAAAAACGGGTAACCCAATAGCTCCCAGCAGGACGTAACACACCATTGACATTGCTCCGTATCTACTTCCAAGAATTGTTGCAGCAAGTCCCACCGCGAGTGTTTGTCCGCTGATTGGCACAAGCGGTAAAGGGATTTCCATTTGTGCGAGAACCGCTGTGATCGCGGCGAACATAGCGCATATTATTAGCCATCTTAATCTTTCGTTTTTTGCCGTCATCTGTTAATCCTCCATTTTAGTCAACTTAATAATAAATTTAGTTTACATAAGTTTTTGAATTATGAAAAGACTTTTTGTTCCATTAGCTTAAAGGATTTTTACTAAGTAACTAGAAATTGTTACTACATAAACCTTGAAGGAGGTAGGAAACGATGATCAATAAACTCGGTCAAATCATGCTTTACGTTAATAACCAGGATGAAGCGGTAAAGTTTTGGACGGATAAAGTAGGGTTCCATGTAATTTCAGAAGAGGACAATGGAGAAGGGATGAGATGGATTGAAATAGCACCCACAAAACAATCGGAAACAAGCATCATCCTCCACAATAAAGAGTTTGTTGCCAAAATGTCACCGGAGCTGAACTTGGGTACACCTTCTTTGATGTTTTTCACGGAGGATCTGGAAGGGTTATATGGAAAATTGACTGAAGGAAATGTAACAGTTGGCGAGATGGTCCATATGCCTTCTGGTAAGGTGTTTAATTTTGCCGATGGAGAAGAGAATTATTTTGCGGTGATGGAAAAGGGATAATAAAAAATTTGGCTTGACTTAACTGGCCCGTGATAGCAACTCCTTGTTTTGCCATTACTCCTACAGGGAACACAAAACGATAACCTATTTTACAGGAGGATTTCAAATGGCTAAAACTATATTCATTACAGGAGCGGGTACTGGGCTTGGAAGAGGTGCTGCGTTAGGACTTGCCGAGAAGGGGCATAGAGTGATCGCCACAACGGAACTGACATCCCAGAAAACGGACCTTTTGCGGGAAGTCGAGGACCGAGGGCTAGAGATGGAAGTTTTTAAACTTGATATTACAAACCCTATTGATTTGGAACAAATAGAGAAATACGATTTTGACGTGTTTGTGGCAAATGCTGCAATCAACGAGGGAGGGCCGCTTGGGGAAGTGCCGATGGAAAGATTCCGCGCACTTTTTGAAGTAAATGTTTTCTCGACTCTTGAAACTGCGCAGATTGCTGCAAGGAAACTGGTGAAAAGGGGAAGCGGAAAGATAGTCTTCATGAGTTCCATGGCGGGTATTTCCGCGACACCTTATGTGGGTCCTTATACAGCCACCAAGCATGCTTTGGAAGGTATCGCGCAGACAATGAAATCAGAGCTGGAAGAGTTCGGAGTGAAAGTGGCGACCATCAATCCAGGACCATATGCAACTGGCTTCAATAAACGTGCTGCTGAGGAAAAGTGGAAGTGGTTTGATGAAGAAAAGCATTTTACAAGAAAAGCAGACATGATCGAGCAGGAAGAGCAGCTAAAGGAGTTCCATCCTGAAGATATGATTCAAAAGATGGTGGAAATCATTCCAGTTGATGACCATAAGTTCCGTACCGTTTATCCTGAAGAAACGGAGAAGCAGTTGAAAGAGACGGAGCAAGAGCGATGGGATTTGAGGGTTTAAGTGGAAAATATATAGAAACTGGAGACCTTGCTTTTTGGGAGGGTCTCCGGTTTTTTGTTGTTTGAATGGCTGGTATGAAGACGTGAGTGAGGTGGAAATAAGAGGAGAGATGTCTTCATTCGATGTATGAAGACGTGAGTGAGGCGGAAATAAGAGAAAAGATGTCTTTATAACAAGCTAATTAACTTTAAACGAAAAAGGTTCCATCTACTTTCTAGTGTAAACTAGAGTAGCAGATGGAACTTTTTTTTCAAAAACTGTAACCAATGAACAATCCTCACGTCCTTAAAGTAAGCAAATTTGCGATAGCTATAGAGAGATAGGTGAAATACATGGAGGGAGAATGGTCAATTCGAAAGCTGAATGATTGGTATGAGCGTTATAGTGACGAGGTTTTTCGTTATGTTCTGATGATGACCGGCGATCCAGAGATGGCGAAGGACTTAACGCATGATACGTATATCAAGGCATATCAAGCATTAGATCGTTATAAAGGGGAGACAAGTGAAAGGAATTGGCTGTATAGGATTGCTCGGAATGCGACAATTGATGAGTTTCGGAAGAGGAAGCCTTTTCGTTTTGTGGCTGATTCTTTGGGAGTTACTGCCATGCTGTCGACAACAGATCATTTACCAGAACAGGTAGCGCAGCAAGGGGAATTTGAGGCGTATTTGTATCATGCCTTGCAACAATTGAAAAGGTCTTATCGAGAGGTTATTATTTTACGAAAAATAAAGGATTTGACGGTGCGGGAGTCCGCAGAAATCCTGGGATGGAATGAAGGTAAGGTGAAGACCACTTTGCACAGAGCGTTGGAAGCCTTGAAGAAACAAATGCTGAAGGAGGGGTATAACCATGACGCATGAAAAAGATGAAAGTCGCTTGGATCGGACATTGAAGGGGTACCAAGAAATCAGGCTGGATGAAGAAGGGAAGAAAGAACTCCATAGTAGAGTGATGGGGTCAGTTAGGCAACCAGATAAAAGACAACAAAGGAGATGGGATATGAGGCCGGTCGTTTCATTTATGTTGGCTGGATTTTTGTTGGTGGTCGGTGGGTATTTTCTTGCGAATGAGTTGATTTTTTTAGATGATAAGAATACAAGTTTGTCGGTGGAGGAGGAGAATGACACTGAAGCTGTGGCTGGTGGGGTGACTCCGTATACCAGTATAGAAAAAGCGGTATCTGCTAAGCTTGGGACGGAGGTTCATATTCCGTTTCATGCGGATGTTCCTTTACAGACTGCTTTTATCATGCATGATGGGTACCTTCTTAAAGGTGAGGAAGAGTATTTAGGCGATCCGGTAATGGCGGCTTTTGTGTATAGTACCCTAGAAGCGGGTGATGAGGAAGGGGAGTCAGAGGAGCTTAGAAAATTATCGAAATCTACGGATTTGATTTATGGGGAGTTTCTGTTAAATGATAAACACATTGTTGGGCTTAACATTTTAAATGGAGAAACGAGTCATATTGATTTAATTAATAGCAACCTTATTGGTGAGGAAAAAACTATTGCTGGAAAAACAGTCTACTATAGGCATAGAAAAAATTCTTTTTCAGATACTTTCAGAATAAGTTTCCGCGTGGATGAGGATGTGTATGCATTTTATTTTAATGCGGAAAGAGTATCAGAGGGCTATGCGTATACTTTTGTGGAGAAGTCGTTGAAGCAGATAGAGGAGTAATGGGCAAGGAGATTTAAGGTAGGGTTTTCATGGTTATGAAGGTGGGTATGAAGACAGTTTCGAACGGGATTTCTTGTCGAAAGTGTCTTCATGTTGCTTATGAAGACACTTTTGAAGATGATTTCTTGTTGAGATTGTCTTCATACCGTTTATGAAGACAATCTTGAGGCTGATTCCACGTGGAAAAGGTCTTCATAACATTTTATGAAGATCTACTGCCCATTACTTTTCTCCAAACTGTCTATTTATCTACCTACTCATTCCCCGCAGCCCACAAATCTCAGAAACAACCCTCGCAAACTTATCACTTGTCGTCCACAGTTATCCGTCGTGACAGTTGGTGCGAATGCTAATGAACCAACTGTATCAAGGCAACGCTCTTGGTAACTTTCCTGTAGGCAAGTATATTAGATTACTTGATTTACAGTCTGCACGACATCCATTGTAAGTTCAAAGTTCACAAAGTGGCCCAAACCGGAATTCTGGTAAGTCTGGAATCAATTCAAATTCAACTACGAAGCAGGATTTGATTTTGACAGGGACAAGTGCCAGAGCAAATGATAATATTTCATACGTATTTTCTGACAGTTCACACCAATATTCAGTCATTTCTGCACAATCTAGGAGTCTGCTATGTGGAAATAAAAAGCCAAAAACACTTTAATATGATAAAGTTATTATTAGAATAGTAGGAAAATACTAGAGGAACGTTGAGGGGCATACTATGCTGAATGAACTTTTACATAAAAATCCTTTTGAACATGATGATACGGTGGAGAAGATACTATCTCGTTTGGTGGTAGAGTTGCAAGAGATGCTTTCAGAAGATTCCATTGTCACGACGATGATTTTTGATGATGTGACGCAAACACTTAATCCAGGACCGGGTTACGATGGGTTTCCGATAATTTATGTCGAAAAGGCCAAAAATCTGCCACTTGGTGTGGGTGGATGCGGGATAGCAGCAAATGAGAAGCGTATCGTCATATGTGAAGATATGCATACCGATGCTGTGTGGGAGCCGTTCTTGGAACTTACTGACTTATCTGGAGTCCGTGCTGTCTGGTCCATCCCTATTTATTATCGAGAGAAAATTTATGGAACTTTCGCGATCTATCATCGTTATCCATATACTCCGACGGAAATGGATATTCGTCTGTCCATTTTGATGAGTAAGCATGCGGTGACCGCCTTTACTTTTTTGCGAAAACAGGAATTTGAAAATATGTATCAGCTCATTTCAGAACATGCGAAAGACATCATTACGCTAGCTTCACCGGACGGGACGGTTCAATACATCAATCCTGCGGTTACTGATATTCTTGGTTATAGTCAAGAAGATGTGATTGGAGCAGATTTTTCTCAGTTCATTCCAGTCGATGATCTTGACACTGTGCGAAGTTTTAATGAAGACCTCAACAAGGCTCCATCATCATTAAGTAAAGAATTTCGTGTATTGTCAAAGGATGGCAGAGTTGTTTGGCTTGAAACGGTGGCTAAGCCCGTCTTTGATGACTCTGGGAACTTGACACAGATAATTAGTACCACGAGGGACATTTCAGAGCGCCGGGAATCAGAGGAGGCGCTTGTTAATTCTGAAAAATTAACAGCAGTAGGGCAGTTGGCTGCCGGGGTTGCTCATGAAATACGAAACCCGCTTACTTCGTTAAAGGGATTTTTACAGTTAATCAACATTCAAAATGGTGTGAACCCGCAATACTACGAAATTATGGCGAGTGAGTTGGAGCGGATTGAACTTATTTCTAATGAAATGTTGGTACTTGCAAAGCCGCAGGCGAAGTTCTTGGAAAGTGTGGACATGGTTAAGATTTTGAAGAATGTAGTATTTTTGCTGGACACACAGGCACTGTTTCTCAATATAGAAGTCAAGCTGGAAATAGTGGAATCACTGATGCATGTCTGTGTGGAAAGTGAAATGAAGCAAGTGTTCATCAATCTTTTAAAAAATGCCTTTGAAGCGATGCCACGTGGCGGAAAGGTAACCATCCGTCTAAGGGAAACAGCCGATTCGGTTTGTGTAGAATTTGAAGATCAAGGTGTTGGCATCTCTCCGGAAAAAATCCAGGAGCTCGGCAAACCATTTTTTACTACGAAAGAAAAAGGAACAGGCTTAGGCCTGCTTGTTACAAATAAAATCATTAAAAATCATCATGGCTCGCTTGTTTATGAGAGTGAATTGAATAAAGGAACGGTTGCAAGGATTACACTGGAAAAGCAAAACGCTCGGGCAGCGGAAATGAAGCTTGCAGCAAATGTGGTCGAGTAGAAGAGAGCGCTGAAAGGATGAGCACTCTCTTCTTTATTTTTCTGCAAAAAACCCACTTGCAAGCTTGGAGGCCAGCGCTTTACTTTCAGACCTTCTATTGCGGCGAGTTTTTGCTCGTTCTTCCCCTGTTTTATTCAGGTATATTTCTTCTTCGGTTTCTGGTGTAATGGAAGGAACAGATGCAGGCTTTCCTTGATCATCTAGTGCAACAAATGTTAAGAAAGCTGTCGCTGCAATGTTTTTGGTGCCTTTTGTTAAATCCTCTGCCGTCACTTTCACAAAAACCTCCATTGATGATTTGCCAGTCCAAGTCACAAACGATTCAAAAATAACAGCATCTGTCGGTCTAATCGGAGATAGAAAATCCACCGAGTCCATGGAGGCTGTTACACATTCGCAACGGCACATGCGGGCAGCAGAAATAGAGGCAAGCATGTCCACATCCGATAACAGTTTTCCTCCGAAAAGGGTGTTATGGTTGTTAATGTCGTTTGGAAACACTCGGCTGGTTCGGATAACACGGGTATCTTTGCAGGTTTTGTTCATTGGGATTCTCCTTCAATTTGTTGGGCTTGAAGTTATTTTAGCATTTTTTTCCTTTGTGCGAAAATGTGAACTGTTTTTTTGGTGAGCTTTCTTTATTAAGTTCTGGGTCCTAAAGGGTATAATAAATGCAACGACAAGACAGATAAGAAGAAGGGGATATGATGAGCAAAGTAAGTGAAATGGGTTGGAAGTTTGATAACAGCTATGAATCATTGCCTGAATTGTTTTTTTCTAAAATAGAGCCAAATCCTGTGGAAACGCCTAAGTTGATTGTGCTTAATGAATCAGTGGCAGAAGAGCTTGGGCTTAGTGCAGATGCATTAAGGGGGGCGGATGGTATAAGGATTTTAGCAGGCAACAAGGTTCCAGAAGGTGGTTCTGGAATTGCACAGGCTTATGCTGGCCATCAGTTTGGCAATTTTACGATGCTAGGAGACGGACGGGCGTTGCTGGTTGGCGAGCAAATTACGCCTGAGGGTAGCCACTTTGATATTCAGTTGAAGGGATCAGGACGTACTCCATATTCCCGAGGTGGGGATGGTCGCGCTACGTTAGGACCAATGCTGCGCGAGTACATTATAAGTGAAGCAATGCACGGGTTGGGAATACCAACGACTCGTAGTTTGGCAGTCGTGACGACAGGAGAAGAGGTGTTGCGTGAGGGCCTGCTGGCTGGAGCAGTGATGACACGAGTTGCATCCAGTCACCTTCGTTTTGGTACATTTCAGTTTGCTGCTCAGTGGGGAGACATGGAAAAGTTACATGCCTTGGCAAATTATGCAATGAAACGTCACTACCCTGAGTTGGAAGCTGGTGATTATCTAGGATTTTTTAGAAAAGTGATGGAGCGGCAGGCTGAGTTGATTGCAAAATGGCAGCTCGTCGGCTTTATCCATGGTGTGATGAACACAGATAATATGACAATCAGCGGGGAAACAATTGATTATGGACCGTGTGCGTTCATGGATGTGTATGACCCGGCGACGGTGTTCAGTTCCATCGATGCGCAAGGGCGGTATTCATATGAAAACCAACCACGGATTGGTGGCTGGAATCTGGCTCGTTTTGCGGAAGCTCTGCTGCCATTGTTTGATGAGGACCAAAAGCGTGCGATTGAGTTGGCGCAAGAGGAGCTGTATAAGTTTTCGGACTTGTATAAGGAGTTTTGGTTGTCTGGTATGCGTGCGAAGCTAGGTTTATTTGGTGAAGAATCTGGTGATGAAGCGTTGGTGCAGGGGCTGCTTGATGTGATGAAGGAAAGTAAGGCGGATTTTACGAATACGTTTCGTGAGTTGACATTGGGAGAGCTGGATTTGGAATTGAGGCCTGCATTTTTGGAGTGGCATTCGGTGTGGCAGGAGCGATTGGGAAGACAGTCTGCGAGTGCGGAAAGTGTGCGGGAGTTGATGCAGAAGAGTAATCCTGCGGTAATTGCGCGTAATCATCGGGTCGAAGCAGCTTTGTTGGCTGCGGTGGAGCATGGGAATTATGGTGTGATGGAGAATTTGGTGAGGGTGTTGCGTGATCCTTATGCGTATTCGGATGAGCAGGAAGATTATTGTGTGGCACCGGGTGCGAGTGTGACGGCTGGGTACCGGACTTATTGTGGAACTTGATGTGGATTTTTGATTTGGCACGAACTTGGGTGGTTTTGGCACGAACTTGGCCGATTTCGGCACGAACTCGGGTGGTTTTGGCACGAACTTGCTTGATTTCCGCACGAACTCAATCGTAAATTAACTTGGTGTGTTAAAAATACCCATCTCAGTGCCCGAAATTCAATTGAAACAGGGAAAACGGTAGTAGAGAAGCAGTCTCTTCACCCGAAATTCAATTGAAACAGGGAAAACGGTAGTAGAGAAGCAGTCTCTTCACCCGAAATGCAATGGAAACAAGGAAAACGGTAGTAGAGAAGCAGTCTCTTCACCCGAAATGCAATGGGGACCGGAAAAACGGTAGTAGAAAAGCGGTTTCTCCGCCCGAAATGCAATGTGAACAGGGAAAACGGTAGTAGAGAAGTGATCTCTCTGTCCGAAATGCAATGTGAACAGGGAAAACGGTAGTAGAGAGGCGGTCTCTCCGCCCAAAATGCAATGAAAACAGGGGAAACGGTAGTAGAGAGGGCATAATTACCTCAAAGCTATTAATTGGGTTTCATCTTGATCTAGAACATATCTTCCAATGACAAAAGGTCAAGGACTCCGCATCCTTGACCCTCTTAATTACCACCTAAGTAAGCTGCTGTGCTGCAAACTCGCGATAAAGCTTATGCGACGCCACTAACTCCTGATGAGTTCCCATCCCGGTGATTTCACCTTTTTCAATGAAAATAATCTTATCTGCATTTACAATCGTAGACAGTCGATGGGCGATCACAAATGTCGTCCGGCCTTCCATCAGTCTGGTCAAGGCTTGCTGGACAATTCCTTCTGATTGGCTGTCAAGGCTCGCGGTTGCTTCGTCCATCATTAAGATTTTTGGATCTCGCAAAAAGGCACGGGCAATCGCGATACGCTGACGCTGTCCGCCTGAAAGCATGACACCGCGTTCGCCAACCTCGGTATCAAGTCCTTTTGGAAACTCTTGAATGAACTGATTGGCATAAGCCATCTTTGCCACTTCCCATAAGCGATCATCGGTTAATGAATCCTTATTTTCCAAGCCGTACGTCAAGTTATCCCGGATGGTTCCGGCCATCATCGGGCTGTCCTGGGAGACATATCCGATCTGCTGGCGCCAAGCTTTCATGGATAACGAACGGATAGGCAAAGCCCCAACGAAAATCTCCCCGTCTGTTGGCTCATAAAAACGCTCAAGCAAACCGAAAAGCGTACTTTTTCCGCCACCGCTCGGTCCTGCAAAAGCCACCATCATACCAGGCTCTACATCAAAGGAAACATTATGCAGGATAGGCTCGTCTTCGTTATATCCAAAGGACACACCTTTAACGAAGACAGGCTGATTGGTGATGTCCGCCTCTAAGCCCTCTTGACCGGGCTCATCCTCAATCTCCAAAATATCAATAATCCGTTCCGTCGCACCCTTTGCTTTTTGTAATTGGGTGAAAAACATCGTAAAGGATGTGATTGGAAAAATGATTTGGAACAGGTAAAGCAGGAATGCAACAAGTGCTCCGGTTGTCATGGTTCCTTCTGCTACACGAATTCCGCCGTACCCGATTATTACTACAATTACAAGCATGACGACCATATACATAAGCGGTCCGATGATGGCAAAGATGCGCGCTTCTCGTAGACCAAACGTCAAAAGTGTACGGATGCCTGACTGCCCCTTTGCTTCCTCAGCCGTTTCCGCATTGGATGCTTTCATCAACCGGATCTCACTTAATGTCTGCTGGACGCTGCCGGTAAAGTTGGCCGTCTCATCTTGCATGCCACGAGAAATTTTCGCCATTTTCGTACCAAGTGGAATCATGACCAGCGTCGTTACTGGAACAGAAATCAGCATAAGCAAGGTCATTTTCCAATCCATGATGAAAAGGATGGTGACGGCCCCGATAATAGTGATGATACCTGTGATAAATTGCGGGAAGTGCTGAGAAATCAGGTCCTTCACAATCCCGGTGTCATTAACCACCCGACTAACTGATTCCCCACTTGTTTTTTTATCAAAATAACTGACAGGCAGGCGAATTAATTTAAACCACATTCTCTCACGTAGGCCGGCCACGATGCTTTGGCCGACATAGGCGAGGGAGTAGGTGGATAGTCCGTCAATCACCGCTTGGATAATAAAGACGGCAGCAATGGCAACAATCAGCCACACACTGAGCGATTCCATCGAAAAGCCGTCGACTAGTTGTTGAGTGAGCAATGGGATCGTCAATCCAACTAGTGTCGTGATTAGACTGCCGACTAACCCTAGTGTCAGAGCAACTTTAGGAATATTGGTCGACAGGATGAGGGAGGTGAATTTCTTCAAATTTTTATTTTTGACTGGTTCCATTTATTGTGATCTCCTTTAAAAGGCTTGTTTGATAATTGTACGTTTTTAAGACAAGTAAGTTCCTCTATCATTGTGACAGATTGAGGAACTTGTTGCCAATTTTTGAGTTGACAACAGTATCTCCAAAGGATTATATTTTAATTAAACAGTGGTCAATAAAAGGATGAGTAAGGAAATGTCACCTAGAAAAGCGGTAGCAAATGAATTAACACAGAGTATGGTTATGAACGCGGCACGGGAGTTGTTCCGAAAGAAGGGGTATCAACAGGTTTCGATGCGACAGATTGCAACAGAGTTAGGTTACAGTCATGGCGCTATTTATTATCATTTCAAAAATAAAGCAGAGCTTTTTTATGCCATGATCGAAAAGGATTTTAAAGAGCTAGATCAATGGCTGGACAATGTCATGATTAAGCACCTAGATAATAAGGAAAAGTTGAAGCAAGTTCTGCTCGAATTCATCCGCTTTGGCCTTACACATAAGAGTCAATATGAAATGATGTTTTTGCTGTCAGATGAGGAAGTAAAAAGCTATGTAAACAAAGGGCCGAATGAATCTTATGAAAACTTTGCTAAAGCAATAATGGAGCTGAGCAATCAATCTATCAGCATCCAGCAAGCATGGTCTATTTTCCTTTCGTTACACGGTTTCGTAAGTCACTACTGCCGGTGTGATGCAGACTATGAAGAAGTAAAAGGCTTGGCAGAATCACATGTAAATTTTATCCTAACTACTTTAGGGTAAAATTTTTTATCAGAAATTGACCAGTGGTTAAATAATATTAAACAGGGGGTATTTACTATGAAAAAAGCTATGGTGATAGGGGCTTCAGGCGGGATGGGATACGCACTGGTACTGGAACTTATTAGTCGTGGAGTGGAAGTGGTGGCGTTTGCGAGAGGGAAAGAGCGACTCGAAGTGCTTTTTGGGAAAATAGAAAATGTGATTATCCGACCTGGAGATGCAGGTGAAAAGAAACAAGTATCCGAAGCTGCCAATGGAGTTGATGTCATTTTCCATGCCTTGAACCTTCCCTATGAAGAGTGGAAAGAGAATCTCTTGCCAATCACTAAAAACATCATAGAAGCAGCGGAAGAGAATGGTGCAAAGCTTGCGGTGGTGGATAATATTTATGCATATGGTAAAAGTGGTGGTGAACGCTTGAAGGAAGATAAAGAGAAAACCCCTCACACTAAAAAAGGAAAGGTTCGAAAAGAAATGGGGGAAATGATTCAACAGGCTCCAATCCGGTCTTTGATTTGCCATTTTCCAGATTTCTACGGTCCTAATGCTACGAATACCTATATTCATTTTACACTGGAACAACTCCTGAAAAAGAAAAAGGGAGGGTATGTTGGACCCAAAGATATTGAAAGAGAATTTATTTTTACAAAAGATGGAGCAAGGGGGATGGTGGAGTTAGCATTAAGGGATGATGCCTATGGGCACAGTTGGAATATCCCTGCAGTGTCGACCATTACCGGGCGGGACTTTGAAAAGATGGTAAGAAAACAATTAGGAAAAGATAAGCAACTTTACTACATCACTAAGCCAATGTTTGCTTTATATGCCATTGTTGCCGGAAAGGGAATGCGTGAAGCTTTGGAAATGCAGTATATCAACGCTGAGCCGACCATTCTATCAGGGGAGAAGGTAACAAAGTTTTTAGGAGAATGGAAAAGTACTTCATACGAAAAAGGAATAGAAGAAACAATAGGATATATGTTGAAAAAAGTATAGGTTAGGAAAAAGGGAATCAGTTGTCATGGCTGATTCCCTTTTCCTGTTACCTCGCAAGCCCTCTCTCGAAAGCAGCCAAATGATTGACAGAAGCGTCGCGTAACCTGGTAAATACAATTCTCATATCATTTGGAATGTCTAAAGCTAGGAATTTTTCATACATACCAATATTCTCGATTTCGCCTTCCACGCCAGCTGCATAAGCATCTTTAATCGTTGGCGGTGTGGTGACGAACTGTGGAGAGATGTCTGGCGGAACAGGGACCTGATATTGTTGGAATAAAGGCAGCAGGGCACTAATGTGGCGCAGCTCGGCCTCTTGGATTCTTGCAAAAGTACGGATATAACCGTAGGTGCCAAGGATCCGGTTGTAGCGTGCTTGAGCTAAATATTCGTCTTGCAGTGCATAGGTAAGTATGTCAGGTAGCGTTAATGAAGTAGCATTAAGGGCCCCTTTTGCTCCATAAGTATCAGGGGTTTGGCGGTGAAAATAAGGATAAAACATGGTGTAACCTCCTAAATGTATTAATTACACAGTATATGCGCCTAAGAAAAAGTGGTGTAAACGTACATTTTTAAAGAGTGGCTTTACTATCCTCACCTTCATACTGTATGATACATAGTATAAATGATACTGTACGACATATAGTATTAAAAGAGGTGAGCAAATGAGCGATGGATTGTTGCAGTCGATGACAACGGAATTAAGAAGGGGAACGTTGACGTTGGCGGTGTTAAGTCAGTTGAGAACTCCGCAATATGGTTATTCACTTGTGCAATTGCTTGAGAAAAGTGGAATTACTATTGAGCAGAGTACGCTATATCCGTTACTCAGGCGATTGGAGAAGCAGGAGCTTGTGACCAGCAGCTGGGACAAAACGGAAAGCAGGCCCCGGAGGTATTATGTTTTAAGTGATTATGGAATCGAGATCCTCGAGAAGTTAAGAAAAGAATGGGAGAAAACGTCTCAGGAACTAGCAATTTTACTAAAAGAGGGGAATGAGGAGAATGAATCTGATTGAGTTGTATGTTCAGGAGGTGATTCGCAGGCTGCCAGAGAGTCAACAGGAAGATATCGGTCTTGAACTGAGATCGACCATTGAAGATATGCTTCCAGAGGGGTATGAGGAAGAAGATGTAAAAACAGTGCTATCAGAGCTTGGCCATCCAGCAAAGCTTGCCAGCGGTTATTTAGATAAGCCTATGCATTTGATAGGTCCGCGGTTTTTTGATGTGTATGTAAGTTTGTTGAAGCTCATTATTCCACTCGCAATGATTATTTCTTTTTGCGTGGTGACCTTCGTTGGCATTCTTTCTTATAGTGGTGAAGGAGAAATTTTCCCTGTTATTTTTGGGATGATTGGAGAGGGAGTATGGAACAGTCTTAGTGCAGGAGTTCAGACGTTTTTCTGGATAACGGTGACGTTTGCAATGGTGGAAAGATATGATAGTTCCAATAATACCAATCCAATCACATCAAAGTGGAAGGAATGGACCCCTGATGATTTAAAAGATGTTCCTTATATTCCAAAAAGGAAAGCTATTGGAAAAATAGAGTTGTTGGGCAGCTTAATTTGGACGGTTATTTGGGTAGCTGGTTATTTTAATGCCAATAAGCTTCTTGGTATTTATGAAAAAGGGGAAGAAGGATTGACACTTGTGACGCCACTTTTCAATCAATCCCAATTGATTTCCTTTTGGGCACTGGTGATTGTAGTGATGATGGTGGAGGTTGGACTGGTGGCGTATAAATGGAGACTTGGTCATTGGACCATGAAACTTGTTATAGCAAATGCCATTGTTCATGCTGTATCGCTTGCTGTATTTATTCTCGTGTTTCACAATCTTGCAGTGTTTAATCCAGCATTTTTTCACTATTTTGAAGAAATGTTTGGTTTAACGTACCAACTAAATATGATTTTCAGGTTGGCAGTATTAATATTCTTGATTTCATCAATAGCCGATATTTATCAAGGTATAAAAAAAGCAAGAAGTTAAGATTTAAACAAATTAATTATAAAATTGATAAAAGGGAGTGGGCAAAGATAGCTACACTTCCTTATATCGATTACTTCTTAAATAACTTCTTTTTGAGCTATTCTCATTTTAAGGACGAGCTAATCAGTTCGCAAAGGAAACGGGTAGAGCATTTAACTTACCTATAATTCCTGTTAGTGCTACGGTTGCTGTGTTGCCTTTGATTGGGAATGTGGATGAGTATCGAATTCGTTGCACAGGAAGTTTAATAGAATCCTGGAACCTTAATCAAGGTTTTTGGGTTCTTTTTTTTGATGTATTCGCAAATTCCCCCAACTTTCACCCCTTAACTTCCGACTTTTCTCCTATTGCTTGGATTAATTCGACATAGAGTAATGGCAAAAAAGGTTGGTTTTCGTCATTTTCATGACTTATTTCCCGAAAAATAACCCCAAGAGGGATTTGGCAAGTTTTCTTTAATTCTATAAATACAACAATTTTAGCTAATTGAAGCCAAAAGGGGACATAAACATGGTCGTGGGAGAAATTATCAGGTTTTATCGAGAAAAAGCTGGACTAACACAGTCTCAGTTAGGAGAAGGAATATGTACGACGACGCACGTGAGTAAAATTGAACGTGGAAAGACAGCTTTCTCTGAAGAGATTATTGCTTTATTTTCTGAAAGGTTGAATATAGATATACACGAAGAGTTGGCCTATCTGCAACAGGTTAAAAAATTTCTGAGAGATTGGCATAATGCGATTATTCTTCGGAAGAAAAAAGAGATTGAGAAGTTGAAAGAAAGGCTTGAAGAGTCAACTATTGTCCAAGCCTCTAAATACGCTGCCCGCCATCAACTTTTGATTGCAAGGTACCATCTATTTCGAAATGAATTGGAGCCAGCATACGAGATTATTAGGAAAGTAGAAAAAGATTACCCTAATATGCTGGCATTTGATTATAATTTATACCTTCATGTGAAGGGGATCTACTATTTAGCCTCATTTAATATCGAAGACCACCAGAAAGCTATTAGTGTGTTAAATCAAATCGATATTAAAGAGTATGGAAATAAGGAGTATTATTTTCACCTAGGAACTGCCTACTTTTTAATTGATTCCAAAGTGATGTCTTTCTTTTATGTTGACAAGGCACTGCAGCACTTTCAGGAAACGAACAATTATATGCAAGCGAATAGGGCCGAAGCGTTAATGTTATTACAGTTGAGTGGGGATTTGTATAGTGATTTTCATTATATTGTATGCAGATATAAGGATTTGATCAGTAATTGTGAGCAATACGGGTTGGAGGAAAATAAGGGCCTTTTAATGAATAATCTTGGGTATGAATATTATAACAGAGGATTATTTGAGGAGGCCAAGTCTTACTTTGAAGAAGCACTGGCACTTGCGGACGAAAACTCAAACAGCTATTTGGTTAGACTGTATAACTTCATTGATAGTTGTATGGAAGGGAAACTTGCTAAAAAACGGGTTCTTCAGCGACTCATCAAGGATGGTGCGAACAAAGCAAAAGAAAGTAGGAATACTTTACATATTACTTTATTTAAATTATTGAGATATCGGGTGGAAGAAGATTATGAAACGTATTATACATTCATGGAAGAAGTTGCGCTCCCGCAATTCTATTCCGGGAAACATGTCCCATTGATGAAACGGTACGGGAAGCTATTGTTTCTTCATTATGTGGGAAGCAATAAACACGAAAAGGCGACGGAAGTATCTTTATATCTATAGAAATAAGATCGCCTGCATTCTGAGGTATGCGGGCTTTTTCATTTTGTCAAAGTCATATGTCTGACTTGTTTCAATTGGGAGAAGCTGTCTGTCCCCTGTAAACGAACTGTGGTAGGATAATAAAAAAATTATATGATTTTCACAGGGGATGACAGCATGCTGGAAGGTAAGATTATTAAATTTTATCGGGAATTTCAGGGGTTAAAGCAAAAGGAGTTAGGAGATGGAATTTGTTCCAGTACCCATATAAGCAAGATAGAGCGGGGATTGACGGAGGTTTCCGATGAAACCATTGATTTTTTATGTAAGCGTTTGGGAATCGAGATGGAAGCGGAAATAAAGAATTATAGGGAGATCGAACAGCTGTTGAAAGAGTGGGATAATGCTATTGTAAAAAAGCTAAAACCGAGGGTGGAATCTATCAAACTACAACTCCAAGGTTTCAACCTTCTACACATGCAGGATTTTTATCGCCTGTATACATTAATCCTTGCAAGATACTATTTATATGTTGGTGAAGGAGGAACCTTGGACGGTTTAATAGAAGAAATGTCGATTTGGACAGATTTAACACCTTATGAAAAGAATTTGTTGCTACATGTTAGGGGAGTTTACCACTTATCCGTGAAGAACAACTACGTGGAGGCACTTGCATGCTTGAAGGAGATTAATCTTGAAGGCTATCCTAATCAAGAGTACTATTATGATTTGGCCCTTGCTTACCATTCGTTAAATTCTAGAGTCTTGGCATTTTTTCATGCAAATAAAGCACTTCAGTATTTCACAAAAATACGCAGTTTCTCCCGTATCATTGAAGCAGAAATGCTCATGGTCATTCAATTAGAACAATCGGAAGACCATCCTACCTTGAGTAAAGAATATCATAGATTGATAGATATGACGGAAGACTATGGGCTCGAACATCAAAAAGCGATGCTCTATCATAATGTTGCCTATCTCTATTTAAGAAATGCTGATTACCTAAAAGCCAGTGAATTTTATAAAAAATCAATGGATGCGAGAGAAATGAGTCATCCTAACTACCTAAGTTCTTTAGAAGGCTACGTGAATGCTTTGACAAAAGAAGGAAAGACGTCTAAGGAAAAACTTTTATTGCTCGTGGATCAAGGGTTGAATTTATCCCAGTCTTCAAATGCTTCTATATTTATCCACATATTCAAGATGCATTATTATTATCTTTCGAACCAGTCAGAGAAATATTACGAATATTTGGAAGTTGAAGCATTTCCATACTTTAAGGAAAAAGGCTATATGCTGCTTGTGGAGCACTATACGGTCGTTCTTTTTGATTATTATATGGAGAAGGATGATATGGAAAAAGCAAACCGCTTTGCTGGGCCGGTGATCAATAAGTTTAGGCGAAATAATCAGTTTGTGTGAGAAAGCTATTATTAATAAAAGTTAGTGGAGCATGGAATCTAAGTAAGATTCCATGCTCCACTATTTTGTTATTGTAGTCCGTATGCTTTTATAATTTCTTGTGTAATCTTGTTGCCTTTGTCATCCCATGCGGAAGCTTTAAGGGAGACGCTTGTAGCTGATTTTGGATTAGTAATGGAAGCGGTAAAAGTGTCGCCATTACGGTTCAATTTCACTTCTTTCCAAGTTGATCCTTCATCAAATGACACTTCAAGTGTTGCACCGTCTACTTCTCCGTAACCAATGGCATCTTGTACCTTTGCTACAGAGATGACAAGTTCCGTAGGTGGGTTCAATTGTGCATTTCCATTTACATCTGTCTCAACTTGGTAGTTCAATGTAAGGAATGGAAGTAATGTTCGTAATGGAAGGAATGAGTTCGATGTTCCTTGGCTCTCTGTCCAAAAAGTCCATTCCGTGTGCGTACGAACAGATGTGTTCCAGCGTTCTGCATCTCGTTTTGCTTCTGTTACTAGGCGGTACTGGGTAGGTTCTTCCGGAGCTATTATGCTGCCAGGGATAGATTGACCTTTCCCTTCTTTTACCAATGTATCACCTAGGTACAATTTATTTGTTTGGTTTTGTACAGAGTGACTATAACCTTTTCCTCCAGTGTTCCCTATACCTGCATCTCCCCATGCCGGTATGTTAAATTGCAAATAATTATTTTGTCGATTTGGAGTCCAGTACCCAACTCCTAATGCAGGACGAACCACAGGTGAAAACCAGTTTTCTACAAGTTTTTGCCCCTTTTCATATTCTGCTAGAGGTTGACGGATTTCCCATGATGCATCTAGGATATTTGCCTGGTGATACCAATACGTATCTTTTGTAGCAGAAACATATTCGGTTCTAGTGGTAGGGAAGGAAATCTTGTTTAGGAAACCAATAGCACGAACTGTGTATGGTCTCATGTCGAATCGGAATTCTCCACCATCTGTTTCAATATGAGAGTTGTAATTTGTTTCGACTTTAGCAAGTTCATTGTTTTTCGGCTCGTAAGCTAATGAAGTCGGAACGAAATCTGGATGAACATAATCTAGGTCATAGACATAAGGAGTGTCTTTAGTGCCTTCTGTATGAAGTTGTACATTGTCAGAACTAATCGTGTTAATTAGCCTTTCACCTTCTGACATACTAATCGCAGCTACAGTAATAGGTACCTCTGTATATCCAGGTATACGAACCACAGTGTTATATTCCACATCTTCGTAGTTGGCGATAATCAATAGCTTCGCACCGGCAGCAACAGCTGCAGCAGCCTGTTCGGAAGTGCTGATTGTCTTGCTGCGATTAACCACCACCGCTTTTCCTTGTGCATCTAAGCCTTCATAATCAGCCTGTGTTCCTTCTTTTGCGTAGATTGTATCTAGGTTATGCTTACCTTCCAGAAGAGTACTTCCAGGCATCACAATATCATCAAGCTCTACACCATTATATGCCATGGTCAGGTAAGGCTTTATCAAGCGCCAGCGCGTTAAGAATTCAAACTCACCAAACATTGTTTTTTCGGTTGGTGCAGCATATAGGTGATCAACCCATACAGGCATCAGATAGACGCTATGGACAGTTCCTTGGCCGATTGTCTGGTAATATTCCATACGCTGATGAACCGGTTCTGTCTCCTTAGGGACCTTCACTGTGATTTTATTGGCTTTTCTAGCATCCAATTCCACTGTCTTCGGTCCATCAAGTACCACTTCCGGCTCCCCTACAAGAGCAACGCCCTGATGGTCTGTATTTACATCCACGTCCATCATGGACATGACAGAATAAGTACCCTTTTTCAAACGAAGTTCTCTTGTTCCTGGGACTGCAATCGATTCTGGTCGCATGTTTTCTGTGAATAGGACTACATATGCAAGGGCAGGTGAACCGTCACGGTCGGTCGCATTCAAGGTTAATGTGTATCGCTCATCTTCTTTGACTGTGGCCATTGTCGTGTGCACCAGTTCTTGCCCGTTGGCACTGGCTGTTAAGTGACCTTGGTATCGTTGACCGCTTTCTCCATGTGCAGGGTCTACTGTTACTTTGACGTCAGCCGTCCCATTAGCTGGCACAGTAACGGTTGTTTGTGCCAGTGTCAGCATGCCCTCAGGAGCTGCATTGCCATTTGCATCTGCAAAAGTAGCTTCAAGGTCAAGGGTGATGTCTTGGTCGCTTTCATTAGTGTACGTTACTGTTTTCTCTACAGGAGTGGCCTCATCATGTGGCCATTGGAAGAAGCCGAATGAAATGGAACCTGTTGCTCTAATGTCTGTATTTAATGCTTTTACGATATCAATGCGCCCAGTCCCGATATGGTATGGCTGGTAGTTAGGCAGTTTTTTCGCTGTGTTCATAATTGTTTCTTTTAGTTCTTGAGGAGTGGCTTCAGGATTTTGTTGTAAAAGAATAGCCACTGCTCCTGCTACGTGAGGTGTAGCCATGGATGTACCGTTTTTACTAGTGTAAGAACCTGTGCTGGATGCGTATTGAGAACGCGCGGCCATGATTCCTACTCCAGGTGCGGAAACATCAGGCTTTAATGCCATGTCACCAAGTCTTGGACCTTTGGAGGAGAAACTGGCCAGTCTGTCTGACTTGTCCACTGCACCGATTGTAAGTGCGGCATCTGCTGCACCAGGGGATCCAACTGTTCCTT
Organism: Sutcliffiella horikoshii; assembly: GCF_020524325.1. Classification (GTDB taxonomy): domain Bacteria; phylum Bacillota; class Bacilli; order Bacillales; family Bacillaceae_I; genus Sutcliffiella_A; species Sutcliffiella_A horikoshii_D. Next base: position 70,590 of record NZ_JAIVKY010000009.1, on the reverse strand, counting down.
CACCGTAGCTGTTACCTGCTGCAATAACAAATAATGTTCCATGCTCTTCTGTTAGGGTATTAACTGCTTGTGCCATAGGGTCCGTGCCGTCACTACCGGATTGGCTACCAAGACTCATGTTTACTACATCGGCATTTTGAGCTGCCCATTCCATTCCTTCGATGATCCATGATGCAAGACCAGATCCGGAATCAGCAAGCACTTTTCCTACTAGCAATCTAGCATCTGGTGCAACACCTTTATGTTGGCCGCCAGAAGCAGCGCCTGTTCCAAGGATAGTAGAAGCAACATGTGTGCCGTGTCCGTTTTTATCTAAAACTTCTTCTCCAGGTACAAAGCTTATTGCTTCATCCAGTTGAGGAGCGATGTCAGGATGTGTAGGATCAATTCCACTATCAAGGACGGCCACCTTGATGCCTTCCCCAGTTAAACCTGACTCCCAAGCAGTGTGTGTTCCAATCTGTGGAACACTTTGGTGAAGGGTAGCTTCTACACGAGCATCTAACCAAATCTTTTCAATTGCATAGTTAAGTTGTATGGATTCTGGTTTTGATGGGTCCGTCTTTTTTGACTGTACATCTTTCCAGAAAGTTTTGGCTTCCTCTTTGTTGGTTGCTAAAGCAGCAGCGTTGATACTCTTAAGATCACGTTGTTTCTTTGCGCCTTTTGGAGCAGTTTTTGTGGAAGCGGCTCTTGCCTTCGTTTCTTCGTATTCGACAATGACAGGGACAGTAGAACTGTTTTTATCATCAAATTGGTATTCTATTAGTTTTGTAATGTTGAAAAGGTTGTGATCAAGCTTTCCTTCTGCCAAGTAAGGCATCACGGCATTCGGATACACATATGTATCGTCACCGACTGTGATGACACGAATGCCATCACCATTGTTTTCGGCAGGTTCTACATTTATGACACTCTTTCCAGTTGGCAGAGCAGTTACATGAACGATATCACCGGTTATTAGGGTGATTTTAGAGTCCTCGGTTCCCAGTTGATCGTTGATGATGGTTGGTTCATTGTTTGTCGTTGATTGGGTGTTTGCTCCTAGTGCCTGACCTTGAAAAAGGGAAGTGGCAAGCATGAAAACGGCGATAATTGCTATAAAAAAAGTTTTAATTGTTGGCTTTCGCATGTGCATTCTCCTGTTCTGATAGTTGTTATTGAAGAGTATGTAATTCTAAGAAGTTGATTGATTGGTAGAGTGGAATAGAGCGGGAATTCACCTCCTGGGATGTTTTGTGTGGTTAAATGTTACAAGCCTCTAGTTGAAATTCTTTGGAGAGTTATAGTGTAGTTGGTGATTCATGATGCGAAGTTAATTGAATTGTAAATGCTGTATGAGTGTGCTGACAAATGGTGTTTTCAGTAGGTCTGGAGAACCAGTAAAAAGCCGAAAAAAGCGGAAAAACGGACCGGAATTTACTCTGGAATGTTTCCTAAGTACTGAATAAGAGGCGGGGAATTGGGGTTTTGGGAAGAAAGAGGTTAAAAAGGGGTCTTACAAGGGGTCTGACCCGCTGTGCGTTCGGATCTCGGCAAAGGAGGGAGATGAAGACGTTTTGGGGCCTGAATTTGGGTTGGAAGTGTCTTCATGCAGTGTATGAAGACATTTTTAGTCAGAAAAAATGGAGGGAAGTGTCTTCATAGTGGTGATGAAGACACTTTCGTGGCTGAAAGTTAGTTGAAATGGTCTTCATGACAAAAAAGAAGACAGGCGTGAGTGAAAATATGCACTCGCGCCTGTCTCCATTTAACTTCAATCTCCAAACCAATTCTACGGCAATTCACTAGTCATGCGACTTCAAGTAGCTCTCCACAAGTTCTTGAAGATTTCTCCAATCCGGCCCACCTTTAGAAACAAAATCCTCGTTCCCTCTTAGGCTATCCATTGCACTCTCCACCAGGAAACGCCTCGGCGCAATACCATTTTTTCCGTTTAACTCCTGTTGAATAAAATCCAACAGTTCGGCTAAACGTTCATAATCAGCCACACCAGAAAGAGTTTTCTTTAAGTCACTCACCGCATGAGTAATAGCATGTGGAAGCGGCAATTCTTTGTCCCCTTCTTGTGGCACCCATCGCGCCATCGACTCCGCTTCTACTAGAACCTCACCCGACTCCGCTACATCTTCCACAATTTTCACCAAGCGATTGACACTGTATTGCACAACTCTATGAATATCCAGCTTCTTGTCGTGTGTCATGGTGTAGTATCGAATGCCGTGGTTCAGGATCCCAAGATACATAATGGCACAGTCCCACAGATATTCCCGTTTTTCCTCGCCGAAAATCTCTAAGAATCGTTGATGGACCCATCTCAGCATCCTTAGCTGACTCTTTTGAATGAAATCTTTTAACTCTGAATCATTAATGAAGATGACTTCTTCAAAAAGGGAAATCAATTTGTTTGCCCTATTCGTCTCCATTTGAAGTTCAAACTGTTTGATGAAAATGTTTATGTCAGACGGGTCTTGACCAATTAGGAGGTCATTCCGTTCTTTTTCCATTTTATTATATAAAGTTTTAAACAACTCTATTAAAAGTTCGTTTTTGGAAGAAAAATAGTTATATAAGGTACCCTTGGCAATTCCGCTTTCGTCCAGAATGTCCTGGATTGAAGTCGTCTGAAAGCCTTTTTCAATAAATAGTTTATGAGCACACATGAGAACATGCAGTTTGCGATCCTTCATTTTATCACCTAACTAAAATAGACTGGTGGTACAAAAATAATAGTACACGAAAATATCCCTTTACACAAATAGCAAATTAACAAAGTTTTCAAGATTGATAAATATGAACTGATGGTATAAAATTGGGGTAGATGTAATAGTAGTATAAAAAATGAACTGTTAGTATAAATGGAGGAGAAAGAATGCAGCAAGCAGTACCAAACACCACTATAAGTCGTCCACCATACGGTATTTTGGCCATTTTGATGATCGGCGCGTTTATTGCTTTTTTAAATAATACATTATTGAATATTGCCCTGCCGTCCATCATGACGGAACTTCAAGTGGGTCCTTCGACGGTTCAGTGGCTAACAACCGGCTTCATGTTGGTCAACGGGGTATTAATCCCGACCACAGCCTTCCTTATTCAGAAGTATTCTGTTCGGAACTTGTTCATTGTCGCCATGGGTCTTTTTGCCGTTGGGACACTGATGGCCGGTTTTGCACCGGTTTTCGGGGTTCTTTTAGCAGGGCGAATGATGCAGGCGTCCGGGTCGGCGATCTTAATGCCGCTATTGATGAATGTCATGTTGGTCAGCTTCCCGATTGAAAAACGCGGAACTGCAATGGGGGTTTTCGGTCTGATCATGATGGGGGCACCTGCCATCGGGCCGACGCTTTCCGGTTGGTTAATTGAACATTATGATTGGAGAATGCTTTTCCACTTTGTTTCTCCGATTGCGATTGCCGTCTTGCTTTTAGGCGTAGTCCTATTAAAAGATAGAAAAGAAAAACAGGATATTCGTTTGGATCAAATTTCTGTTGTCTTATCGAGTGTAGGTTTTGGTGGATTATTGTATGGATTCAGTTCTGCTGGATCTAAGGGATGGGATAGTCCGCTCGTTTACGGAACGATTGCAATTGGGACGATATCGTTAGTTTGGTTCATTTTACGTCAGCTTGGAAAAGAAAAACCGATGCTGAACTTCCGAATCTATCGTTATCCGATGTTTGCTTTATCATCTGCCATATCGATGGTTATCACGATGGCGATGTTTTCCGGGATGATCTTGCTGCCGATTTATGTGCAGACGATCCGAGGGATTTCACCATTAGATGCAGGATTGTTGATGTTACCGGGAGCAATTGTGATGGCGTTGATGTCACCGATCACAGGGAAGTTGTTTGATAAGTACGGTGGCCGCGCGCTTGCCATTACCGGTTTGTCTATTACCGTTGTAACGACGTATTTCTTCAGTCAGTTGACATTCGAAACAACTTACACGCAACTGTTGATTTTATATACTGTTAGGATGTTCGGAATGTCCATGGTGTTCATGCCTGTTTCCACAAACGGGTTGAATCAGCTTCCTACTCGTTTCTATCCGCACGGTACCGCGATGAACAACACGCTGCAACAGGTGTCTGGAGCGATTGGAACGGCGTTGCTTGTGACATTGATGTCTACACGGGCGGAGAGTGTTGGTCGCGAACTTTCAGGAGATGCCATGGCAGCGTTGGGTGCGAATCCATCCACCGAGGCCATTGCAGGTGTCCAGCAGCAAGTCATGATGCAAGGAATGTTAGAAGGAATCAACTTTGCCTTTTTCGTGTCGACGTTTATCGCGGTGGTTGCGCTTGTGTTGTCTTTCTTTATTAAGCGGGCGACACAGGCGGAGGATCCACACGCAGAAGTGGAGCCAGAGCCGATTGGTGAGCTAGCCGGTGCTGGTGGTAAGCGAAAGGTAGAGACAAAATTGGTGGGGAATAATTAAATTTTGTGTGAGGGACGTCCGCTTCTGCCTTTTGGGTGGGGGCGGATTTTTTGTTGTTGGGTCGAGGTGATATGTATCGATTAATGGCGGAATGTGTCGAATGGCATTTTCTACGTGTCTGGTTTTTATTTTTAGCGGTTTTCACGCATAATGGATATAAGAGAAATTTTACTAGTGGGAGGAAGATACAACTATGATAACCGAAGTAGCATTTTTTAATATTAATGAAGGAATGGAAGCCGATTTTAAAAAAGATTTTGAAGTAGTAGCTAAAGAAACAATCGCTCAATCAAAAGGCTATATCGCCCACACTTTACATAAATGCGTCGAGACAGAAGGGAAGTATATGGTGCAAGTGGAATGGGAAACTCTTGAGGATCATATGAAAGGTTTTGTGGGCTCTGACTTATTTAAAGAATGGGTTAAGAAAATGGACCATTATTTTAAACCTGATATATATATGGAACATTTTCAGCTAATTAAGTAATTTGAATTAAGCACAATTTAAAACAAGGGGAAAAGGAAATGCCAAGAAAACAATTAGAAAAAGCATTAAAGTCAGCCAAAGCAAGCATGGAGGCTTCTGGTTTTCATATTAATGAGCAGCACACCGACTTGGTTCGGCGCAACCTATCTGGTGAACTTACCGATGAGGAGTTTAATAAGGAAGTAATGAAACTGGTTAAAGCAAAAGGGGGACAAAATGACGGAGGATCCACATAAGGAAGAACACTATCATTTATACATATACGGGTTTTTGGCAATAGCATTTATCTTAAATCTATTGCTGCATCTAATTTATCCCTTCCTTCCAAAGATGAGCACCTCTAGTTATCAAAGCTTAAATGAGTTCTCTGGTGCAACGTTTTTCATCTTTTATTTTTTTATTCTGGTGTTTGTCATAGTGGTTGGTGGGATGGTTTATTTTGTTAGTATTCATTTAATTCGTTTCCTGAAACTAAAAAAACTGGCTTCTCAAGTAACTTTATTTATGATTCTAGGCTGTTTCTCTGGCTTTATTTTGCCGATATTCCCAACAACGAAAATAATATTTTCTGGGGTTCATATAAATGTAAAGGTAAATCTATATCTTGCATTCGGCTTGTTGATGGGGATTGGTATAGCAGGGATTTATTCAATAATAAAAAAGAAGTCCACTTAAAAATACACATGCTCACCAAGCATGTGTATTTTTGGGTTCTAAATTACTACTGTAAGCGAGTATGTATTACTTGTGTGTTTTCCTAATTTCATTTAAATGGAATGATTGGAAAAATGTCACCATTTTTAAAGGTTCTTAGCCATTTGTGTCGAAATTAACTATAGGTATTAATGACTACGACCATAGGAGAGAGAGATGCGAACTAGACTACCGATACTTTTATTGTGTGTACTGTTGTTTTGGAGTGGTTTTTTTCCAGTGAATTCAATTGTATTTGCAGAAGAAGACCCCATACATAAAAATCGAAATGTGACATTGATTTATGATGACTCTGGAAGTATGTGGTTCACTTATGAAGATGGTGATACGAGTAAAGAGTTACCAAGTGATAACTGGAAGTTTGCCAACTACTCTTTGCAAAGTTTGATTTCACTGCTTGGGCCAGAAGATGAGCTGTCCGTTGTGCGGATGAGCAACTCCCAAAATATTGATGAAATTGGCATTAGCTATTCTAGCAGACAACGTGAAATCAACCGTATTCCAGGCTGGGACGAACAGAAGGGAACACCATTCCAAACCGTTCTGACCTCTATTGACAACATGAAAAAAGCGGTCGAACAAAATCCGCCCAGTGATTTTTGGTTCATTATCATCATGGATGGAGTTTTTAATGACTTGGACACATCCTTTGAAGAGGACAGCGCCAAACTCTCCCAAAATTATGAGATTGCCAGAAAATCGCTTGAGGACCTGGCAGACTATATGAAACAAAAAGAAGTGAAGTTTAATAGTATCCTCGTTACCATTGAATCATTCCTTACAGAGGATGAGATTTCACAGATGGAAGAGTTCAAAGGGATGTTCCAAGAAGCAACAGGCGGCATCCAATTGACAGCTGATAACGAATCGGAAATTATTGAACGAATCAACGAGGTGGCGGCACTGATTACCAACCGTGACCCAAATACCACTGAAACAGATAGCACATTTGACCTGAACCCGACATTTTCCAATGAAGGGCAGGAAGTAACGATACAGACCCCTTTTCCCTTAAGAAGACTCACCGTCCTACATCAGACTACAGGCAGCCAGTTGGAATGGGAGATTAATAAAGTTAACTACAACGGCGAAGCGAGCCAACTTACCACTGACGGACCTTTCTACATGAAGACACCCAATGATCCTAACAAATTAAGAGGCGATATTTACGGCGGCGTATCCCATATTGCACCAGAAAATCCAGAAGGAAGTCTGCAAGCAGGGGAATATACCATCAGCTTCAACAAACCTCTGACCCCTCAAGAGCAAGAAAGCTTTCAGTTTATTGCTGAACCATCACTAGATTTTGATATCACGATACATAAACTTGAGAGCGACGGAACTTGGAATAACGAGCCGGAAACCTTTTTTTACGAAGCGGAAATGATGATGGAAGTGGAACTTTTTCCAAGTGATAGATCACAAGGGAAGGTCTCTTTCAACCAGATGAATCCTGACCAAGAAATCGAGGTTACAGCAAAAATTCAAGATGAAACTTTCACACTCTCATGGAATGAAGAACGGCAGAGCTTTACGGGACCGTTCACCATGCCAACCGAACCAACGGAAGCGACCGTTACGACAATTGTAAAAGGGTTCTACCAGGACACCAAAACTCTCCCACTCGAAGGAGTAGAAGACAGGCAACTCAGCCTCCAAACACTGACATCGGATTGGAGCCATCCGCTTGATCAACTCCAAAACACTACACCAATTACGATTCAGCCGTATGTGGATGAACGTGAAATGACGGAAGCGGAACTAACCGAGTTGTTTGATAACATCAAGGTCACGACTGAAGAGAATGTTCAATATGAAATAAAGCAAAATGGCAACCAAATTGAACTCTATCCTAAAGCCTATATCGTACCTGCATTCACTTCCATAGGAGATATTCATTTCTTGGTGGAGCTGAAGGGACGGTATGAGGGAGAGGGTGCACAAATTGAGGTGGGAGCCAACATCCAGGACATCCCTTTTCTCGATAAGTACGGAAAACTATTAGGTATCTCCGCCCTTGTTTTCTTATTTCTGTATTGGTTGATTGGAGTCATAAGGAAGCCGCGGTTCGACCGTCATGGCGCGATCATCAATCTGCAATCTATTCAGAAAGTGAATGGGATGGAACTTCCCGGCAGAGATACAGAATACGATTTTAAGACAAATCTTTTTTTAAAGTACTTTTACCCCTATAGAGCTGAAAAAAAATTGATTGGCAACCTAACTTTTAAAGCGACAAGGGATAAAGATAAAATCTTGCTTGTAAAAGATTGTCAAAGTAAAGATATGAGAATCGGCTATACCCGCCTTGGAGAAGGTGCCGGAGTAGAGGACATCATTATTTATGAAGGAGATAAGATTACAACAGAGTCGCAAGTGAGCAAAGAAGTTTATCATTTTACGAGATAAAAAACAGGTGATAAGGGAGGAAGTAAAATGGCGAATAATGCACCAACAATATTAGTGGGATTAGGTGGAGTAGGCTGTACAGTCGTAAATACGATATATGGAAATATACCGGTGGAACGTCGAGACAGTGTGGCTGTTCATGCGTTTGATACAGATGTGAACACGATTGTCGGAATGGAGCATCTTGAAGGAAGCATCACGCAGACAAGTACGCTGAAAACTGTCGGGCAGTATCTTCATGGAAACCCTTCCTTATTGACATGGTTCCCGGATAGTCCGCATCTTCAAGACAAATCGATGACGGCAGGAGCGGGGCAAGTCCGTTCCGTTTCCAGACTTGCGTTTCGGGCTGCAATGGCAGAAGGGAAGATGAATGGACTTTGGGATGATATTGATAAAATTTTCCCTGTGACCACAGATAAAATGGTGCATGGTATCCGTGTAATTATCATCAGTTCCCTTGCCGGTGGGACCGGTTCTGGAATTTTTCTACAGGTGGCAATGAACATCAGGGAAATGTTAAAAAGGAAATTTGGCCATTCTAGCATATTGATAAGAGGTGCATTCCTGTTACCTGATATTCTCGTGAATACACGCACGATTAATGAACGAGAGTATGAGTCGGTTCGTGCTAACGGCTATGCAAGTTTAAAAGAGTTAAATGCCATCATGATGAGTGCGACCAACCAGCTGACGAATCGGCCTGATGTGACGATAGACCTCGAGTACCGCCCGAATCAGGTAGATATTGAGGGGCGAAACACCCATGCGATCCAGGCGGGCCAGCGTCCATATGATTTCTGTTTCCTCTATGACTATGAAAATCTGCAAGGTAAGCACTTGCATTCTATCAGTCAGTACGTGGACCAGGTGTCACAAACTATTTACCTGCAACTTTTTAGTCCATTGTCTAATAAGCATTTCTCGCAGGAAGATAACCAAATTCTCCAAATCATTGATTCAGAAGGCATGGGGCGCTATTGCGGGGCGGCAGCTTCTACTATCAACTTTCCGTATGAGGATGTGGTGGAGTATTGTGCGCTGAAATGGGCAACTTCCGGTTTGGATGAGTCTTGGTTGTCTTTGGATCGCCGGTTTGAGGAAGAGCGTACCCGTTATGAAAAGGACCTTCGGAGCGGGATTAACCGGGAGCGTCCGGAAAAAGGGAAGCGCTATATTTGGCATTTAGAGCAGATGGCAAATGGGGAGAAACCGAACCCATTCTTCAAGCTCGCCCACAATCAAGTTCGGGTTGAATTGGATAAGGGTGAATACGGGGAGTATAAATCCTCTCTTTTCCTCAAGGCCGTAGAAGGAAAAGTTATGGAAGTGTTGCATAACGACAGTGTTCTGAAAACATTTGAAAGCAACTGCCAACCAAGTAATGTTCGCCTAAATGTGCGTGATCATGCCCGCAAAGAGATTTCTGATACGGAGGCAAATCTTACACTCTATTACGAACAAATCAAAAATAAAGTCTATGAATATCGTTCTTTTATCGCCCATCAAATTTTGGATCAGGATTGTGATGCACCAAATGGATCAGAAGGGCAAGATTACCGCCTGAATACATGGTTTATTCAAAAACCGTCCCCACTTCATCCTGTTGCCACAAGGTTTATGCTGTATCAAATCAGTGAGCGAATCAACGACAAAATTTTAGAAATCAGAAATCAAAACATGGAGTTAAAGGAAAACATCGATAATTATAAAGATGTTTTTGATATCCGTCAGACCGATCGTAAGGAAACGGCCATTGAACGTGTGGATTTAGCGCTGAACCAAAAGTTCCTGCGCTCCCTGATTTCCAATGAGTTCAAATCATTTATCAGCGATTATAAAACGAAGTCCAATCGTCAACTGAGCAATCTTAATGCCTACAAGGAAGGAATGTTGTTAGAGCTTGTGCTCACTTCCGTCAACCAGGCAATTCAAAGCATGATTCGTGACTGGGAGCGTTTCTTTGACAACTTGAAGGACACGCGTGACAGCTTGTTGGTCGAGACGAACCAAAGGGCAGTCCAATATGAAGAAGAAGTAGATCCGACTAAGGAGTATGTTCTTGCGACAAAAGAATTACAGGAAAACATGTGGCAAAGCATTCGTCCATCTGTTGACCAGGGCATGCTTCCTGATGATATCTCCGGACAGATCTATCTCAGTCACTACCGCCAATATTGCAGCCGCAATGAAGCATCCTACAGTAATTATGTGGAGGAGCTGAAAGTCGAAGAACTGTTCCGTGATAATGTATTGGCCTACTGCCGAGAGGAGCTTCGTTCACGGTTCAATGACCGCCTGGATCTTAGTATTGTTCAAGCGTTACGAAAAGAGGCGCAGTTCAAGCAGGTGGATGCGGATGAGTATTTGACAGAGCGCATCAGCAGCATCAACCAATTGTCCAGTCCGTTTATTCCACGGATTGATAACGCGCGCGAATTGAAGTTCTGGGGAATTCATACGGAAGCGTCCCAACATCTGAAGGAGCAAATTGCACTTCAAGTGTTCGGTGGCAAGGATATTAAGAATGATGCTTTCTCCAAGTACGAAATTGTATCCTATAAAGCGCACTATGGATTAAGTGTGAGTGATTTTGGCAAGTTCTCATCAGGGAAAAAATCGGCCAGCCATACACAAGAGCCTGGTGTTTATTACGAGTCTTACCGTCGCAGAGTGGATCGCCTGAACAAAGGTGCTTCGACGGTTACGCCACACTTAGATAAACGCTGGCACCTTCCAGCTTTTATGCCAGACTTGAATCCAGAGCAGGTAAAATTGGATACAGAAAAGAATGATCGAGCTTTCCTGCTTGGCCTTATCCATGGCTATGTATACCTAGGAACGGAGGCTGGTCGCAATGTGTATCTTTATAACGGATTGACGGGAACGTCTCTCATTTTAAAAGGTGGAACAGTCGTACCGGAGGAATTCTATAGTCTTCATAACGCACTGAGCCATAACCCGGCAATTTATGAAGAGATTTTGGACAGAGCGGCTACGAAGGAACTTGATGATATTCGTAGAGTAAAAGATATCGAAGAACACACTTTCCTTACTGGTTCCAAGCGTCTTGCCACCGTTCCGAAAGATGGTATCACATCTATTTTAGATGCGGTGTTGGCCTATGAAACAGAAGGGATGGGAGATGAGACGTTACCGGAGATCGGGCAACGCCTTCGTATGACATTACTTGAAGAAATTACAGGCTACTTTTCAAGAGCCTATGGCAACCATCGTGCCAATCAAGCGCGAATCGATGCTGCCAAATTCATTGAAAGTATGTGGGAGGATTCAGAATTCCGCCATGTGGCTGAAAAAAATAGCACCGAGTATTTAAAATGGAAGAACTTGATCGAGAAAACACTGAATTCCTTAAAGCAGCACTCGTAAAGGCGGTTTTACCATGCATACAATTGTCATCCAATTACAAGATGTCCCGCAGGATTGGCATCTGATCGAACCGTTCTTTTACAAGGTTCAGAGCGCAGGTCAGCTTTCTATCTACCAGGTGGAGGATGGGAATTCCTACGACAAGCTGTATCACGAAATCACCCACCATATGTCCCAATTTAGGGTGACCAAATGGCAGGCGGTCGTGCTGACAACCGTTCCCTGTGCGAAGCTGAACACGAAGCGTCTTACCTGTCTTTTACAAGAAATGAGGGAGAAGTTTTTCCGGCAGTTCATTGAACATGAACTGCCGCCACGCACGGTGGCCTTTTTGATGCTTGATCCTATTAAAAGGACAGCAAATTTTGCTCCTGATGATGGAGAAAGCAATCCATATTGGCAGCTGGACAATGAGGGGTATTATTTTGATGAAATACCAGTGTCTCATCCGGCGAATATGTTTGTACAAAGGGAACTAGAAGAACTTGATGCCACATGGGGCAATCAGTTGAATCTGACGGAAGCGGGTCGGATTGACCGCCCCGATCCAGCATTCATTTCTGTTCTTGTGGAAAAAATAAACCGGGTTTCGGGGAAATTCATTGAGATTATCAGAGAAAAGAAAGAGATGTTATATCGGGAGAACATCCATGGGGAAAAACTGATGCTAGCAGAATTGGAAAGCTTGGAAGCTTCCTTTTTGCAATTGCTGCAACGAAAAAAAATCCCGCCTCTTGTGGAAGAACTCGCCAATTTCGCCCCATCTGCTATCTTGAAGGAACTGTTAAAGGAAAGGCTATCTATTCAGTCAGCGATTGGAGATTACCGGATTATCCGTCAGACTTCGGCGATTTACTCAGTGGAAAAAAGAACAACAGCCCTTATCAATATCGCCTTATTCTTGAATGCCGTCGCGTTCAAGGAACACATCCTTTCACAAATCTCCCCCGGTGGTATTTTTGAATTGGAAGTGGTATTGCGAAGCGGAAAACTAGAGGAGATGCTATCTGGTTATGATTCTTCTCTTCATGCCGCGAGGACCAAGATTGAGAGCAAGCTCTTAGACCGACAAGAGTTGACGCATAATCGCTTTGAAGAGGTGCAAGTGCAGCCATATTCCACAGAACCACTAAAGGACAATGAGGATCTCTCCGCTCCCATCTTTAAAATTAGTAACCAAGAGACTTACATGCTTGAATGGGAAAGGTACATGAATGGGGTAAGCGCAGAACTGAAGAATAGGGAAAAGGATATGATTTCTGGTGCGCGAGCAGGTGCAAAAAAAATTCAACAGTTGAAAAGAAGGAAGTCCGTGCTTGATGAGGAAAAAGTCGAAATCACCGAGTACTTGGAAGAGTTAAAAGATAAAGTCGATACGTTATATGCGGAGTTGGATGAAAATGAGCCAGGTCAGAGTGTCGAGGCGAAAGAGTGGGAAAAGCATGAAAAGGTTGCTAACTTCTATATGGAGATTTACTCGAGAGCCTGTCCAACCAAAAAACAGGTAGCCATTGCAATGGGAGTATCGGGACTTATGCTTTTGGCCCCTCAGTTGTTTTCCCTTGACTGGAGTACTATCGATTTTCGCAACAACTGGCTATCTTATTCTATCGTACCTGGAGGATTGCTGTTTGGGGTGTTTGCGATTGGCTTTCTAGTAAAGTCTTATATGCTAAGGCCGGTGGAACGGTTGAGCAAGAAATCAGAAGACAAGCGCAAGGAGCTTTTGCAAAGCCAGCAGGAAAGTCATCGGAAATACAACAACTACTTGAATAAAATGTATGAGCTTTATCGGACGAGACAATATTATGAAACCGTCAAAGCTCATTATGAACGGATTAAGCGGGAGAATCATCAGCTCCGCTATCATCAAAGCAGGGTCGATGAGTTTCTTGATACGTGTGGAAGGCTGATTAAAAACCTCGGACTCTCACCGAAACTAAACAAGGAATACCATGATTTTTTTGAAACAAAGTTTAAATCAGATGTGGATGTTTCACAAAGCCCCATCTATTCGCCATTTGACTGTCAGATCGAAAAGGAGACGGAACTTGAAAAACTGTCCATCTCGGTTGGCAAACAAAAAAGCTCCGTACATGCGGGCTATCTTCATGTCATTCAGGAGCTAAGATTAGTAAAAGATCAGGTGTATAAACTATGAATCAATGGCTATTATTATTTACTTCTATCGTCGTGTTCCTTGGAATTCTCGGATTGCTTTGGGTGACCAATTATAAAGAAGAAAAAAGACATAAACAGCTATGGTTTCCGTTTATTGGCGTCTTGTTCAGCTTGGCGGTCCTCCGAATTGATTATGTGCTGTCCAACCCATATATCACTATGGCCTATGAAAGATTTCCATTTTTAGAAGGGGCCGTGCTGCTCTTTTTAAATCTGGTTATCCTGTTGTTGTTTTTAGGATTGAAAATGACTGCAAAAACATTAGAAGTAACAGGCTCTTGGATACTAGCAAAGTTATCAGGGATCAACCGATTTTCCAGAGGTTCTCGCAACTCCTTATTTGTTAAGCTGATTCAGCGGTTGCCTGTAAATATTCGAAATCGCTTGATTGTAAAAAATGGCGATTCCCGTACTGTAGCCATCGCCTACTATGATGATAAACGGAGTATCACTTTAAAGCCTGAATGGTTCTTTCCACGGAATGTGTTTGTGTTTATTGGTTTTCTTCCAGCTCTCATCATCTTCTTGTATATGGCAGGCGTAGTCTTTGGGAGAATAGAAGGGATCCAGCCGTTCCTTCCAACTTATCCGGCACTTTCTCTAATCGTCATTTTAGAATGTGCCTGGTTCCTTGGCGGTAAGAAGCCAAAGCTGCGCCAAGAGACATTCGAAGGGGAGAACAGCAAATCGAAGCTCAATTCCAAATACAAGGATCTGTTCAATGTCTACCAAGATATGTGGCCGGAGCGGGTTCTTACCCAAGGACATATTGAAACACAGACGGTTTCCACTCCAAGTTTAGCTCTAATGGGCACAGATCCAGCCCTCGGAGAAGTGGAAAAGCAGTTCACGGAGATACTACAGCGCCTGCAAAAGCGTAACATTCCTTTGCGGGCAAGCCATATGGAATTGTTGAAAAATATCCTTCAGGAAAAGGACGTTCTTTTGGAAGACCCGGTCTATGAGGAAATTAGTCCGTTTCTGTTTCCTGCCATCACGTCCATGCTTGTAAAAAATAAAAAAATCGTTGTGCTGACAAAAGATAAACAGAGTGCCGAACTTGCAGTGGATTGGATAGAAGAGGGCATTAAACGTTCAAGTGGGATCGACTTTCTGTGGAAGGTAGCTACTTTGAATCAGACAATCGAAGAAAATCTGGAAACGAATATTCTCGTACTTGCTCCGGAAAACCTTATGGAAAGAGGCGTGTACGACTATTTCGAGCATGCCAATGGAACGGCCGAATTTGAAGCGGTGCTGATGATAGAGGCAGAACGTATCATTATGGAATACGGCATGCTTGTTCATACGTTTACATTAAGACTCGAGGATTATTTAAAGAAGGAGCCGCAATTTATTGTTCTTTCCCAGTGGGGAGAGGGGCTTGAGGCATCCTTGCGAAAAATCACGAAGGCCAATATCCATGACACGCTCGCCACCGTTCCGAAAAGCAGAAACTTCTATTACATAGTGTGGCGTCAGGAGGGGAAGGAGCATTTTCAGAAGCGGTTGTTTCCAAAGCTTACTCATCGTGTGATTGAACCTGAAGCGGTGCTTGCAACGATTGCATTGAAATATAACATTGAAAAAATCAGCTATCTGTATCAAGACAAAAACCCTGTCTCAGAAAGTGTCGACGAACTAATCGACAACCGTAACCATCTGAGGGAATTGTATATCTCCGATGACTATATCGATTCTTTCCAGAAACGCTCCCGTTATTACAAAAATTATTGGGAGGTTCCGAGGGAGGAGCAGGGCTTGTTTCTTGTGCGTGATTTGAACTACAACCTGATTGACACGCTTTCACAGTGTTGGTCCAATGCCAAAGATGAGCTATTTGTGCACATCACCAGCCCGCCTTATTTGCTCCGTGACTACTTGGCTGGCACTGCGGAATTTTACCTCAACAACAACAGAAAGGTGTCACCACTGGCACCGCGACTATTAAAACGAAATTGGGGCGCTGCCTTATTTTTACTAGAAAGAATGTCCCATACCTATATCCCGGAGCAGGAAGTGAAAAGCTTTCTACGAAACGCGGATATTCAAGAGCCAATTGTAATGGAAGGAATAAACCGTTTCTTTCAACAACACTTTGGAGCGGAAGAGGACTATCGCCATGCAATTGAAGTAAAAAAGGACCGGAGCTTTCACCCGAAAAGTAAGAGTTTTGAAGAAACCGTCTCTTACAAATTCGCAGTAAGGGTTAGAGAAATGCTAACCAAAAACAGCTATGACTTTTTTGAATTCAAAACCCATACCGGTAAAATTATCGGCAGTGTGTTCGGCGGCCATCTTTTTCAGCAATACTTGCCAGGACAACTATTAACTCTAGATGGGCAGCTGTTTAGAATGAATGAATTCAATGAAGAGATGAAGCAAGTGGATGTTAGCTTTCAGTCTCTCACTGGCAAAACGATGTACCGTCAGAACCAGACCTACACCATAGGTGATCTGGTTGGTGTAACAGACATCAAGCAGGTCGGTCCTTATGAGCAGGCGTTTCAAACAGGCGAAACAGTGGTTGATGTTGTGACGGATGGCTATTTCAAATTCCAAAATGATATTAATTTTGATGATGCTTTTCGATCCTATCAAACTCTGACGGAAAAGCAAAAACAGCAGGCAAGACGAATCTACCCAAATGGAAAGGTGCTCAAAGTGTCCCTTCGTCACCGCCAAGGTTTATATGACTTAGAAAATAAAGAGAAAATCGCCTTCACTTTGACCTTCCTTTTAAATGAAACGTTCTTCAGCCTGTTCCCGTCATCTCATATGTATGTAACGGCGACTACAAAGCTGTCTGAAGGGTTCAAGGAAACCTACAAAGAGAACGAGGAGCTCATTGAAGGTCTGTTTCCAACACTAAAGGTGGAACATACGAGCGAAGAAGCCGTGGAGCTCTATTTTATTGAAGACTCTCCACTTCAGCTCGGACTGCTCGCCTCCATTCAGGAAAACTGGGAACACATCCTTGAAATTGTGGATGACTATCTCGCATGGCTTCTGGAGGACCGCGCTAACCATGCGACTTTCTTAAAAATGGGTGCTGCTGATGTTCCGCAAGTCTTTGCTTTGGAAGAAACATCGTCCCTGATCCGAACATTGCTGCCAGCTGGTTGTCTGCGTGAGCTCCGCCAGGGCAATCATAAACCTGTGCAACTGAACGACGAGGACATGGAAAAAATAGAATGCGATTTTTGTGCCAAAGAATACTATTCTACTGATTTTGAAGAAGTGGACGAAGGGATCCATCGGTGCTCCTATTGCACACAAACCGCCATCACCGAAGTGTCACAGGTGGAAGCGATTTACCCGGAAATCCGCCAATACTTCGTCAACTCATTTGGAATTGAGCTGCGACGCGACATCCACATGAAGCTGCACAGCGCCAAAAAACTGCACGAACTAAGCGGGATCCCGTTCGTCCCGACAATCAAATACAATCCAAGAATGGTCGGCCGTGCCGTTATGGATAAGGAAAAAAACATTTCCGTCTATATCGAAATGGGCGCCCCGCGCGTCCAAACCGCCATCACCCTGGCCCACGAACTCACCCATGTTTGGCAGTTCGACAACCTGAACATGCAATACATGACCATCCAAGAAATCGAAGGCTTCGCCAGCTGGATCGAAGTTCACTACGCCCGCTCCATCGGCGAGAAAGAATACGCAGACAAAATTCATGGATCGTTGATGAGAAGAAATGACGTCTACGGGCAAGGATACCGTGACTTGATGGAAATGATGGAGAAGGATGGGAGATTGGAGTCGCCGTTTGGGATTTATGTGATAGAAAGTTCATCTTAGTCGGATAGTTCTAAATTTGAAAGCCTCTTTTCATTGAAAAGGGGTTTTTAGGTGGTACTATATGGTTTAAAGATATAGTTTCTTTTATAATATTAATAGGATATTTTTACTATTATCACTATGGGATACTAATAACATATTAAGGAGGCTTGAGATTATGATGAGACAACACCTTTCAAATTATTACGAAAAACTCCACGAAAATAGAGAAGTAGCCAGGGAATATTATTTTCAGCACTTGTTTGATAGTGTCTGTTTTAATTTTCAGAAAAAGGTAGCTGAAAAACAGGCAAACCGAGAAATACAGGAGTACGACTATCTGATCATGACTGTCGGCTACAACATCGAGCCACTGGTGATGTGGATTAAGGCGTTGAGACCTAAGCGAGTCTTCTTCCTATGTTCAGAGGATACGGAGCAGTATGTGGATGAGATTTGTAAAAGGGCTGAGTTAATTCATACGCAGTGCGATCATGAAGTCATCCGGAAAACGAATGGCACAGATGTTTATGAAATGATTAACAAGTTCATTGAAAAGAATAGAATTATGCAAGAGAACAAGCTTAATAGGGTGGCCATTGACATTACGGATGGTACGAAAAGTATGGTGACCGGGTGCACGCTGACGGCAAATCATCTTGGGATGGACCTGCTTTATATTCATAAGGAGGAATCCGGTAGCGGCTATCTTGGAAAAGAGGAGCCGATGATTCTGCAGGACCCGCTTGTGGTGTTTGGACAGAATGAATATAAGCGTGGCATTGCCAAGTTCAACAGTGAGGATTTTGAAGCGGCGGCAGAGATTTTTAAGGCTATTAAGGAGCGGGTGATCAATCCTCGTAAGTATGAGGTGCTTGAAAATCTGGCTGTTGGTTATGCTCATCTGGAATCGATGCGGTTTGATCAGGCACATGACTACATAAGGAAAGCGGTGGAATGGGCCGAACGAATGGAGTTATCAGAGGTGCCTACCGATGAATTGCGTAAGCAGTTGAAAGCGATCGAACCGCTGATGACATTACATGACCGCTCCGACCGTGAAAAACTGAGCAATGATCAGTTATACTGGCATCTTTATGCTTATTTGTTTGAGATGACAAAGCACTATAAATCCAATAACAAACATGATATTACCGCCCTTTTGACGTATAGATGTTTGGAGATGACGGTTCAGAGGTTGTTGTTGAAGCATGGTATTTATACGACCAATGCAAGCTTCAGTCATTTGGATCAGAAACAGTTGTTGAAGGATTACAATGTGCTAGGGGAGCAGGTATTTCCGAATTACCGGCCGCTGCATTATTTTCCAAACAAAATAACCCTGATGAGCGGGATGATTTTGCTAAGGGCACTGCAAGAGCCAATGATTCGCGATATTGGACTTGCAGATATGAATAACATGATTACCTTGCGGAATAAAAGCCGTCTTGTTCATGGGTTTGAACTGTTGACAGAAGAGCAGGTGGAAGGGTTCTATAACCGGATTAAGGGCTTGAGTAACTTTGTGTGGAATCATGATAAACACACGCTGGATTCTGCGGTAGGTTTTGAGGAGTTTTCCAGTGCCTATTCGTTTGTGAATATTAGTTTGAGAAGTAGGTTAGTGAGTGTGTGAGGTTGATGAAGGTTGGAAGCATGTGAAGGGCGAGTGCCCCTTTCCATGCTTCTTTATTTTTGATGTGTTTGCTTGTTTGGCACGAACTAGGGGCATTTTGGCACGAACTTGCCCCGATTTGGCACGAACTCGAGTGATTTCCGCACGAACTTGCCCCGATTTGGCACGAACTCGAGTGATTTCCGCACGAACTTGCCCCGATTTGGCACGAACTCGAGTGATTTCCGCACGAACTTGTCCAATTTCGGCACCAACTCGAGAGTATACCTGAAAAAACACAATGAAAGCCAACCATTTCATGCGAAAATTGGTTGGCCAGAGATGATTTCTCTACTATTCCTTTGAAAAAATCTCAGAAATCATCGATTCCAACGCACCAAAATCCTCGTGACCGATCATTTTATACTTACATTTCCCACTCCGCAAATAACTATAGATAATTTGCGCTTTATCGATTTCAAAGCGGCTAACTTCACGCGCTGCAGCTGAGGGAGCGTCAGAAAGTTCATCCGAGAGCCTCGCGATAATATCCTGAAGGACTTCCTCATCCACTCCGTTTTCACCGCCATAAACCTCACTAAACAATACATCCGTCCTCCTAATCAAAAAGCACTTCACCCTTTGTTCATCCAGCTTTTCCGCCACCAACATTAAATGATTGCCTTCCGTAAAGTCCATCACATCTTCTTTTTGCAGGAGTGCCTGCAAGGATTGAATGCAGTTGCGGTATCTGGCTGCACGCTCAAAATCCAAGTTGGCAGCAAGCTGCTGCATCTCTCGCTGCATGTCTTCCAGCAACTCGGGACTTTCCCCGTTAAGCAAGGCGATGAGCTGTTCCACTATTGCATTGTATTCACCTACCGCTTTGCCGCCAAGACAGATGCCACGGCATAGGCCAAGGGAGTAGTTTAGACAGGGGGAACCATTAATGGCGGGGTTAGAGCAGTTTAGTCGGTACACATCTTTCAATCCTTGTATTGCAAAACTGACTGTTTTTCTGCTTGTATATGGTCCAAAGCTCCAGCCATCGCCTCCACGCAAGGGTTGGGTGGATGGGCGGAGGCGATAGAGCTTGCCGACTTTTCGGATGGTTAGATAGAGGAAAGCCTCTGGTGTTTTCATTTGCCGGTTGTATTGTGGGCGTATTTCTTGGATGAGCTGCCATTCGAGCAGAAGGGCTTCAAATTCCGTGTCTGTTTCGATGATTTCTATATCTCTTATATGTTTGACAAGTTTTCGGACTTTGTTTGAGTGAGCGGAAGACTCCCTAAAGTAAGACTGAACCCGTTGACGAAGGCGTTTTGATTTTCCAACATAGATGACTTGGCCTAGAGAGTCTTTCATTAGATAAACGCCTGGTGTTGCAGGGATTTCTTTGATTTTTTCTAAAAGACTCATAACCAATCACCTCTCTAGCGGACTGTTTTCGTAAAATTTGTTGTTGTTTCGCATAGTTAAATTAGCCGTAATATAACTTACTGTCGTGCTCTTTTCTCTGTCATATGAAGCATACTACTTGCGATTTCTAAAGTAGGTAAGAAGTAAAAAGTCCAATTGCCGACTTGAAAAGAGCTCTCTAGGAAGATAGTTCTATGTTTAAATTTTCGAAACCTTACAAAAACGCGTGTATTCATGTAGAATTAGAAGTGTCATTACTTAATAGAGTACCAAAGAAAACAGGAGATTCACAAGAAATAAGAGGGGGTCATTCAATTGAGCAGGGAAACATGGAAAAAGGTATTTAGTACGATTCCGGATGTGGAATTGGTGGAGTTAGTGGACTTTTGGTCGATACAGGTAAAAGGCTTTCGCCAAATAAATCAAGAAAATATAAAACACGCAAGGGCGATGGTTATCGCAGAGGCCTTGAAACCGCGAAATCTAAAAATGATAAAAGCTTATTACACCATAAACGATGACGAAGCAGATGAACCGGCGGACAAAGGAGAAGAGATTACGCTGGATGCATTGATTGAAATATATGAAGAAGGTAAAGAGCTGCATTTAATTCTTGGTGGCTTATATGCGAGCGAAGAGGAGAAGTTTGAAAAGCTTGCGCTGGAGCTGGAAGAGACGTTGCTAGAAAAATATAATGTGGATGATTTAAGTAGTCTTGTAGACAGGCAGGAAAAAGAGAAAGAAGAAACTTCACCTGAAAAAGCAGAATTCGTCTCCCAATCGGAGTGGGAGAAAAAGTGGAATAAATCCGAAGACAAGAACAAGGATCTGCGTGCGAAAATAGCGGAGTGGGAAAAAAAGTACTCACAGTTAAAGCAGCAATCTAAGGAAGAGAAACAATCAGCATTGAGCGAGAAGTTAAAGCTGCAGCAGGAACTTGGAACAGAACGGGCGCAACACAGGGAGACGGTTGAAAATAACAAGAAAACCGCAGAGGAAAATGAAGCGTTGAAAGAGGAAGTGGCAAAGTTGAAGGGGGAAATTTCCCGCTTAAACGCGATGTTGCTTCATCAACAACAAGAAGTGGCCGCAACAACAGCTAAGGTGGAAGAAAAACAATCTACTGCAACGGACCAAAAGGAAATCGTTTTGGTGGGAGACCCTAAAAATAAATTAACAGAAAATTCAGCAAAACACAGTTTTCATGTGTTGGAACTAAAGGACGTTCCAAAAGCGTTAGAGTCGGATTTACTTGAAACATGCGATGAGGTTTGGATGATGACGTATCTTGTGCCGCCGCAGATGAGAAGGAAAATAAAACGGACGGTACAGAAAAATATTAAAGAATTTAGCGATTTCCCGACAATGAAACGTTATATAGAGAAAGGTTGAGAGAGATGAATAAGGTTTGGGAGAATGACTTAGTTGGTGTGCTGGCAGATGTTGATCAGAGTGAGCTACTGTACCGGGACTCGATTTTAATAAATAAGCAGGACAGTCTCCAGTTTTTTGTCCGAATCATTTCGCAACCTGCCGAAAGTTTTCCGAATGTCAAAGCGGTGACCGGGTTTTATTCCGATTTGGAAAAATGGGGATTTGAGGATGATTATACGCAGCCAGAATTTATCCGTAAAGAAAAGTTACGCGAATGGCTGGATGATCGGCTGTTAATTTTCAAAGTGGAAAAACGCATTCGTTACAATCATGAAGAAGTGTATAACATGTTCGGAGTGAGGGTGATGCCAAAGCTACCAAGCTATGAAAAGGACTTAAAGCTGATTCCTGTTCCTATATTCAGCAAAAAATTAAGTGGGCTGGATCAAAGGGAATTTACTTCAAGGCTTGTGGATAAGAAATTTGTCGGGCGCATAGCTGAAGTGTCACATGAGACAAATGACACGCCACCTATTGTGCTTTGGAAAGAAGAAACGGACGAGGACGAACATTTCTCTGTGTACGGCGTGTTTGAAAAACATCAGTACGCACATGGTGGTTTCAACTTTGAATTGAGGGATGAGTTGAAGAAGGCTGACTTGGAAGAAGAGTGGCTGGATGAGTGCTACCTTACGGATGAGAGTCCAAATGTTGCATTTGTGCCGATTGGGATTTATGAAGAATTATTGCATCGTATAGAAGAACAAGAGGCGGTAAAGGTCCCAGCTAGCGAGTCTGCTCGAGAAAACTATCTTCAAGATACGGGGAGTGGGCCACCTTCCATAGAACCGCAAACCTCCCCGGAAATTCAAAGCAGCAGGCAAGAGGTTGCCGTATCGGTTATGGAAAAGCCTTCAAGTGAAATCAACGTTTCTGCCCCAAAAGGAAATGAAAAGGAACAAGAGTTTTTGGAGCTTCTATACAGCCATACGCAGGATGCCGGACTCATTTATCGGAAAGAGAATCTGATCAATTTTCACACCTCCATGAAGTCGTCCTCTCTTGTCATTTTGTCTGGGATGAGCGGAACGGGGAAAACGAAATTGGTGGAGTTGTATAGTCAGTCTCTTGGGTTAAAAGGAGAGCAGCTGACGGTCATTCCGGTAAGTCCGTCCTGGACATCGGATTCAGATCTGATTGGTTATGCGGATACGCTGAACATGGTGTACCGTCCAGGCGATTCGGGGCTGATCAATGCTCTTCGAAAGGCAGAAGATGACAAGGACAGACTGTACATTATCTGTTTTGATGAGATGAACTTGGCAAGAGTGGAGCATTATTTTTCTCAATTCTTATCGATTTTGGAAATGGATCATGGGAAGCGTGTGTTGAGACTGTATAACGATGATTTAGAGAGCAGGTTATACAATTCTGCTCAATACCCGCCGACTATCGTAATCCGTGAAAACGTTTTGTTTGTCGGAACCGTCAATATGGATGAGTCGACGTATCATTTTTCAGATAAAGTGTTGGACCGGGCAAATGTATTGTCACTAGATGTGATGCCGTTCACGGAGATGAAACAGCTTCCGGAAAAGAAAAAAGGGATGGTCGCTCGGGCAGATGAAGTCGATTATGACACGTTTGAATCTTTTCAATATAAAAATAGAAGTTTAAGTCTTCATGATGATGAACTTGCATTATTGTGGGAGGTTCACCAAATGATGCAAAATGTGAACAAGCAGGTTGGGGTAGGTCCGCGAATTGTGAAGCAGATTGATCAGTATTTGGGGAATCTTCCGGTGCAGGACTACATTTTACGGGAGGATGCCTTTGATCTTCAAGTTGTCCAGCGTATCCTGACGAAGGTGAGAGGGTCTGAAGATCAGCTAAGGGAACTGCTTGGTCGCTACAACCGTGAAAAAGATACCGTGGAAGGCAGTTTGATTATCCGGTTATTTGATCGGTATACAAATGTATCGATTTTTAAGGAAAGCAGAAATGTCATTAAACAAAAAGCGAAAGAGCTGAAATATAATGGATACACCATGTAGCACACAGCCCTTTTCGGTTATTTTCACACATGTTTTTCAAAACGGATCTCGGGAGGATACAGAGGTTCAAAGCTTTGTCGAGCACCTTTCAGACTGGGATGAATCTGTTCATGTGTATACGGAGATTCGCGAAAACGTGAATCTTGAGCTGCGGTTTCGATGCGAGGATCAGGGTGCTAGATGTTATATGGACGGATTTGATGGGCTTGGGGATGACAGATTGCTGGTGGATTCTGATTCAGAGGAAAATTATCTTGGTTGCAATGGTCATGTAACGCTTTTCAGGCATTCAACATCCGATAATTATTATCCTTATATTCCCGGGTTGTATAGCTTGAGGGTGGAAGCGTCGGATGGGAGGACGTTTTACACGCTCGTGAAAGTTATTTCGAATAGGTTATTTGACGATCAGCTTGCAACGATGCGTTCTGATGTGGATGGGAAATTAAAGGGTGTGGCGCTTGACGTCATCCGCAAACAGCATAGCCCAAAGAGTTTAGCAGCTTTGCGGATTGATCCGGTATTGTTTCGCCAGTACCAGGTGTTGCAGCATTATTTTACCGATATTTACGCCATTGTTTCAGACCTTGCCCAAAAGGTGCGGTCATCGGTTGCGAAGGAATACCAGATGCAACCCGCTGAAATGCCTGCGCATGTGGACGTTGTGTCCATTCAGCATCGGCTGAAACGTCCTGATACGATGAATCTGGTGAAATCCGTGCAAAAGCGGATCAATTATGACCTGCCGGAAAATCAGATGTTAAAGGCAATTTTGGAAAAATGGAATCGATTGTTGCATGAGTTTGTGGCTTGTATGGATACGACCATCAAAGGGTTATCGAGCCGTAAGGATTATTCGTTCTCCATTTCCCTTCCATTGGAGAGAAAACGGCGCCTTGTGGAGGAATTAAAGGAATATCGCGGGAAAGCAATGCGCATGAGTGGTGCGTTAAGTCTGGTCAAATCCAGTCACTGGTATCAGGAAGTTTCTTACAGGAAGGCGCTTGCTGTTCCGACAGTGATGTTTGTGGATGTAAGGTACCGAAAGCTCTATCAAATTGACCAGGCACTTCAAGGAGATGAGCTTCCCGTGCACACAGGGCTTGGTCAGCAGTGGAAACGGACAGATCAGTTATACGAGATTTGGGGTTGGCTGCAGGTGGTGGATGTGTTTGGTAAGCGGGGCAGTGGAGAGCATGGGGGGCGTGGCAGTTTTGAGATAACTAGTATGCCTGTTGCAAAGGATAATATGATTCAATATAGGTTTGGGGATATCTCTTTGCATATTACCTATGACGGAACCATCCCGAGCCATCCGGAAGCAACGGATAAATGGACGGTGCCAGTGTATACGACTGGGACCAATAATAACCCGGATGTACGGATGGATCTATTCTTGCGGGAAGTCTATATTGGCACCATTATGATTGACATGAAGTATCGCAAACGTCATGCGCTGACAGATTCGATGAGGCAGCTGACTAGCTATGCCGATAACGTGAGATCTCCCTATATCTATGGAAAAAAGCGTTGGCAGAAGTATCGTCCTGTTCATCAGGTACTTGTGCTCTATCCGGAAAAGCATGGCGGGATTGAAGTGGAGGAGCTGGCAGGGAAAAGTATCAGTCTTGTGCCATTGACGCCTGCTGAGGATCAGACCGTTTTCCAAGAGACATTGCGATGGCTTGTGGCGGAAATGTTGTTGGAGGCGGAGGAGGAAGGGATAAGATAGGCTGACAGATATATTGGCAAAGCTCCCGTTTTATGGGAGCTTTGTTTTTTGTTTGAGAGGGCTAAAATGGATATTTGGAATTTACAATGGATATATCAGTTTTACAATGGATATGTTCCCACTTACAATGGATATATCATTTTTAAAATGGATATCCACAATTACACCGTCACCTATCCACCCGCATCACCTACCGTATCGCCGGAACTTTAATTTTCACGGTAAACTCCTCGTTTTTACACACAAAATCCAAAAATCCTTGGTGCTCCTCCACGATATCCTTGATTATTTTCGTCCCTAACCCCTCGTGCTCGCCGCCCTTAGTTGTATGTCCATATGTAGCGAACAGGGAGTCAAGTACATTAACCGGTACAGGCAAGGTGTTATTTTTGCAGATCAGCATATACAGACCGCTGCGTTTATAAAACTGTAAAGTCAATATGGCTTGCTGACCGCGTTCCGTTTGCCACTCCTCGCATGCGTCTAAACCATTGCTTAACATATTCCCAAGTAGAGCAACGATTTTCTGGTCGCCAATAGGTAATGTAGACAAAGGTAAGTCTAAATCATAAACCACACTGACTCCGGCAGCTTTTCCGCGTCGGTACATTTGATGTAACACCCCAGCGACCACCCCGCGCTCTCCTCTAATAGAGTAGTTGGTTTCTTCATAGTTTTCCACAAGCTCATCGAGATATCGTTTGGCTTCTTCTGCCTCTCTGTCCTCTAGCATAAAGTGGACGGCTGAAACATGTTTGAGGAAATCATGTCGCTCGCTGCGGACAATCCGGAACGTTTCATTGATGTGAGCTCGTTGTTCCTCGTGTTGATCTAGGTCCCGGTGTAATCTAGTGAAATGGAGAGAGGTCGTTATCCTCACATATTCTCCAGCTGCAAATACTAATATGGGTGCAAAAGTCAACCAAGGTGGTAGAGGAGCAAATAAGGCAATAGACACGACCAGCAGCTGTGCAATTCCGAGCACACTATTGACTTTCCAATCTAAACTTGCAATCTGTACATTTATTTTTCTATAAAAATAAAACGTGAGTGCTGCGGCAACCAATAGACTGATATAGAACATAATCCATTCGCCTAAAAGTGCATGCATATGTAAAAATAAGAGCGCCCCAAGCGCCCCCCAGTAAATAAAGGAAGTCCTCAACGCTAATCAATCCTTTTTTAGAAATAGTTCTCTTGCAGAAAGTCCACCTTATCTTTTGTGATCATCGCCTGTTCCTCCATACCTTCAAACGTTACGATGTACGAGTTCTTCGCGTAGAGGGAGAAGTTTTTCACATGATGAATGTTGATGATGAAGGAACGGTGGGAGCGGAGAAAGTCACGCTCACGCAGTTCTCCTTCCAGTTCATTTAATGTCTGGTAGGTTTTGATTGGGCCGCTTTTTGTGTAGATGGTGGTGGAACGGCCAGATCGTTCAATAAAAACGATGTCCTTTTTTTGAACGATGTGGATGTCGTTTTTTTGTTTAAGATAGAGTCTGCCGGCAATTTCAGCAGACTTGGATTTTTCCAATAATCTTTCTATGCTTTTCAACAGACGGTCTTTTGGATAGGGCTTCATGATGTAGTCGTGCACGTTTAACTCGAAGGCGTGGACGGCATATCCACTGCTGCCGGTCACAAATATGACTGCGATATTCAATGCGTGTGAGTGGATGATGTCTGCTAGTTCATAGCCGGAAAGGTTCGGCATTTCAATGTCTGCAATCAAAAGGTCCACTGCTTCTTTTTTTATATATTCATAGGCTTCTTCCGCTGATTGAGTAGAGAAGACGATCTCTACATTCGGTACGGCTGCCACAATTCCATTTAGTTTGTCCAAATCTATGTATCTGTCATCTACAAGACCAACTCGCATGGTTTAACCCTCACCTTGATGTTATTATTGCATTCCATATTCATGGTAATTATCTTTATTTTACCATCAAAATGGATGGAATGGTCATTTTCGCGACATCAAATGGAATATTCGCGACATAACTAGAGATTCATCGGCAATTAGTTTGTATGATGAAAACAAGAAATCAAACAGACGAGGTGAAAGAAACATGATCGAAATTAATCAAGTAACAAAGAAGTTTCAAGATAAAAAGGCTTATGTGACGGCGCTTAAGCATGTAACATTTACGGTAAACAAAGGGCAGGTAGTGGGACTGCTTGGGGAGAACGGTGCGGGGAAAACCACGTTGTTACGGGCAGTTGCAACCCTTT
This sequence comes from Sutcliffiella horikoshii, assembly GCF_020524325.1. Lineage (GTDB taxonomy): Bacteria > Bacillota > Bacilli > Bacillales > Bacillaceae_I > Sutcliffiella_A > Sutcliffiella_A horikoshii_D. The sequence continues at coordinate 42,745 of NZ_JAIVKY010000009.1, read as the reverse complement.
TAACGCCTACAGAGGGGACTATCAGTGTTGCTGGATTTGATACCGTGAAGAATCCAGATGCCATCAAAAGGAATATAGGCGTGTTGTTTGGAGGGGAAACTGGTTTGTATGACCGCCTGACTGCTCGGGAAAATTTGGAGTATTTTGCTGCACTTTATGGATTGAGTAAGCATGAGACAAAGGTGCGTATCGAGGAACTGGCAAAAATGTTCGGAATGAGAGATTACTTGAATCGTAAGGTTGGAGGGTTTTCAAAGGGGATGCGTCAAAAAGTGGCAATTTCCCGAACGTTGATCCACAATCCGGATATCATCCTGTTTGACGAGCCGACCACTGGGTTGGATATAACGTCTTCGAATGTGTTCAGGCAGCTCGTCCATCAGTTGAAGCGTGAGGGGAAAACGATCATTTTTTCTAGTCACATCATGGAAGAAGTGAGTATGCTATGTGATTCGGTGGCGATGATGCACAAAGGGGAGCTCGTCCATCATGGCTCTTTGGAAGCGTTATATAAAACTGAAGGGTCACGTGACCTTAACTATATTTTCATGAGCAAACTTGTAAGGGGGAACGAACATTATGCTTCGTAAAATCTATTTTAAAGAAATGAAAGACTCTTTCCGAGACAGACGTACGCTTTTATTGACTGTTTTTTTACCGATAGTGATGATGACAGGACTTGTGTTGTTTTATGAAAACATGATGTCAGATGGAGAAGGGGAAACGTTTACCCTGGCAGTGAATGAGACATTTGGTGAACAGGAGGAAGCATTGTTTTCAACTATTGAGAGAATTGAATTTGTAAAATCTGCTGATCCGGAAGCAGCATTGGATGCGGGAGACGCACAGGCTGCCTTGGTGTTGGGAGCTGATTTTTTAGAAAATGTGGAGAGTGGAGCGGCTGCAAATGCAACTCTTATCGGAGATTCGTTCAGCCAGAACTCTTCCGTATTAATGGATCAGGTGAGAGCGGCGCTTGTAAACTTTGAAAAGGGGGTCATTGCGGAACGTTTGGAAGCGCAAGGGACCTCCCAAGATTTGATTGCGCCATTTACTTTAGAACAAAAAGAGCTGACGGAAGATAACATGGGTGTCAACCTTGTGGCTTTGTTGGTGCCGTTGATTTTAGGGATGGCTATAGGTATTGGTGCAGGACCAGCTGCGTCTGACATGTTCGCAGGTGAAAAAGAAAAGAAGACGATGGAAGCATTATTGATGACGCCAGTAAACAGGATGACACTGCTTATGGCGAAATGGTTAACCATCACCTCAATAGGTTCTATTACAGGTGTTATAACGTTAATTGTCGTGGCACTTGAGATAAATTTTTTAACAGAGAATCTTAAAAAAGCAATAGCGTTTGGGGAGGACGCCTACATGGTAATCATCGTTTCCATCTTGGTGTCGTTTGTTTATGCGATGTTCACGGCTACTTTGCTAATGGTTACAAGCATCATGGGAAAAACATTAAAGGAATCACAAAGCTACAGTTCACCTATCATGATGATGGGGATGTTCCCAATCATGATTATATCTGGCATTGGGGTTAATGAGCTTTCCTTCCAACACTTTGCCATTCCAATCATGAACATCTTCACAATCTTGAAGGAACTAAGCTTCGGCATCATCAACTACGAACACCTTGCCATCATGGTAGGAAGCAACCTAATCTGCATTATTATCGCTTTTGTGATTGCTAGAATCATGTTTTTGAAGGATAAATGGGTGATGAACTAAGGAGAAGGGGGCTTAAAAAGGGGTCTTAAAAAGGGGTCTGACCCGCTGTACGGTGAAGTAGTAAAGAGGTAAAGAGGTAAAGAGGGGTCTGACCCTCGATGCTGGCACGGAAAGTGGATTTGGTGGCAAAGCTCCCGTTTTTATGGGAGCTTTGTTTTTTGTTTGAGAGTGCGGAAAGGGGAGCTGGAAAGTTAAAATGGATATATTGGATTTACAATGGATATATGATTTTTACAATGGATAAATCATTTTTACAATGGATATGTCCCCACTTACAATGGATAAATCATTTTTACAATGGATAAGACCATATGTTGGTGGTTTCTGCTAGATCGCTGCCTACCAATTCTCCAAAAATACCCTCTTCCATGCAGGATTCATCCGATTTTTATATAATACTATCAATATAAGTGAAATAAAGGAGGATGAAAGACATGGCAGTTAACACATTAATGACCTGGACTTTTATGTCAGAAACAGCTGTAACCCGAGACATTGAGGATATATTAATAGAAGGGGAAAGAGCGGAAATTGCGTATAAAACTATCCGCGATATAGCCGTTGTCACCAATAAACGAATTATTATTGCGGATCGTCAAGGCCTCACTGGCAAAAAAGTAGAGATGTATACCATTCCTTTCAAATCCATTGTGATGTATTCTTCGGAAAACGGAGGTACATTTGATACCAACGCAGAGCTTGAGCTTTGGACAAAGGCTGGTACATTCAAGCTGAATATTAACAAGAAAGTGGATATCCGCAAGCTGGATCGTTTAATTGCTGAGCAAATCTTATAATCCCCTCCAACCATTAACCAGATAGAACATGCACCTCCCCACACGCTTTCTGCATAAGCTATTAGGCAGAAGTCTAGTTAGGGGAGGTTTTTTTATGTATTCCTATCAACATTATGGGCAGAATCCTTATGCATATCGGCAAACGCCGAATGATGAGCGCTTGATTTATGTCTATCCTCGTCCAAGGCCATTTTATCCTTATTATTATCCATATTATCCGGCGCCATATTATTATCCTTACTACTATCCTCGTCCACGCCCGTTCCCGTATCCGTATTACAGAACGGACGACAATGAAAACGAAATGCGTGCAAGCTGGCGAGAGTGGGAGGACCTTGGATCGCCGTTACTTGGTATGAAAGGGGCACCGGCTGTTGCTTCTTGGTCTAATAATCGTCTCGACACGTTTGTTCGTGGGGAAGACAATCGATTATGGCAAAAGTTCTGGAACGGCAGACGCTGGAGTCGCTGGAATGATCTTGGTGCACCACGAGGCGGCTTGAGAAGTTCTCCGGCAGCTGTATCATGGGGACAAAATCGTATCGATACATTCGCTCGCGGTGCCAATGAAGCGATGTGGCACAAGTGGTGGGATGGACAGCGTTGGAGTCAGTGGGAGGATTTAGGTTCCCCGCGTGGCGGCTTTAAAGGTACGCCATCTGTATCTTCTTGGTCAGCTAATCGCTTGGACTGCTTCGTTCAAGGCATGGACAATAACATGTGGCACAAGTGGTGGGACGGATCCAGCTGGAGTCAGTGGGAAAATCTTGGTTCCCCACGTGGCGGCTTGACCGGTTCCCCGGGTGCCGTGTCATGGGGGCCAAACCGGATCGATTGTTTTGTCAGAGGATTGAATGAGCGCATGTGGCACAAATGGTGGGACGGAAGAAGTTGGAGTCGTTGGGAGAATCTAGGCACCCCACGAGGCGGGTTTGAAGGAGCACCAGCCGCAGCGTCTTGGGCACCGAATCGGATTGATGTTTTTGTAAAAGGCGATGACAACCGCATGTGGCAAAAATATTGGAATGGCCAACGTTGGAGTGAGTGGGGCAATCTTGGTGCACCTCGTGGTGGAGTGCAATCCCATCCAGCGGCCGTTTCATGGGGCATGGGCAGAATTGATACCTTTGTAAGAGGTAACAACAAGAAAATGTGGCATAAGTGGTATGCATAATTAACAGAAAATTATTGAAATTAATTAGAGTAGAATATAAACTGGTAATACCACACATAGATTTGGTATTACCAGTTTTATTTTTATTGGGAAAAAGGAGGACTAAAACTATCATGCGAGCTAGCGATAAGATAGAAAAGCTATTTATTCAAAAAATCCTCAATGCTGAGTTTGCGTCAGGTACACAAATTCCCTCGGAACGTGAACTTGCAACGGTATTTGAAGTTGGCCGGCCAGTTATTCGTGAAGTGTTGCAACGTCTTGAACGGGATGGCTGGCTCACAATTCGCCATAATCAACGTGCTACAGTGAATGACTATTGGAAAGAGGGCAATCTCATGACAATCGCTCACATTCTAAATGAAGAGGAGAGTATTCCAAACGAATTTATCATCCACCTCCTCGAGCTTAGGAAAAACCTTTCCCCTTCCTATGTAAAAGGAGCGGTCTTACATAAACCGTTGGAGGTTATTTCTTTGTTGAGAGAAAGTGAAAGTGTCGCAGACGACCCTGTCTCTTTTGCAGAATATGACTGGCATCTACAACGGAGACTTGCAGCAGCTGCACCGAATCCTATTTATCTGCTCATTCTCAATAGTTTTGGAAATCTTTATCTTAAAATGGCAACCTACTATTTCACAGAAGCCTCCTACCGGAATGCCTCCAAGAGTTACTACATGAAGTTGATGGAAGCAGCTTTGAAAAAAGACGGTGACAAAGCGGAACAGCTTGTGCACAACATGATGGAACAAAGTATCAGAATGTGGCAGGATCAAACCGCTGTAAAATAAATAAAACAAGGGGGAAGAGAGATGAAGGGGTATTACAGGGAGTTCTTTTTGTTTCCGGACATCACTATTTTACTAATGCTGATTGTGGGAAGTATCGGTTTCCAAGTTTGGAGTGGATTGACGTGGGGTTTGTTGGCGGTGTTTGCATTCGGAATGCTGACATTTATGTTCAGCGAGTACCTGACACACCGATTTGTGTTTCACCTGAAGCCTCCGAAAAATTCATTTTTTCTAAAAATGTTAAAACGTCTTCATTATGACCACCATACGAATCCAAATGATTTGCATTTGCTGTTTTTACCGCTTTGGTATAGCTTGCCGAATCTGTCTGTGCTCGCAATAATATTCTACTTAATCGCAGGAAGCTCGGGGTTAACGCTCGGATTTGCAAGCGGGTTGATGATGATGCTCTTTCTTTACGAGTGGAAACACTACGTTGCGCACCGACCAATCAAACCTCGGACGAAATTTGGTAAATGGGTGAAAAAGACGCATATTCTTCATCATTTTAAGAACGAAAATTTTTGGTATGGAGTATCCACACCTTTTGTAGATGTACTATTTGGAACGCTGAAAAATGAAAAGGACGTGGAAACAAGCAAGACGGCGAAAGATTTGGAGAAGCGAGTGTGAGGATGACACCCTTTCTCTACTATAGTAAAGTTCGCAAACAGAAGCATCTTTAACTATTCGGTCGCAATTCTCCCTCTACGAAAGGTGAATGAGCCATGGAGGAATATATTGGTGAATTTACTGGAATATCATTCCTCCTCCCTTTTTCTAATTTATTAGTAATATGGTTTAATTAATAGGCATTGCAGGGAATAGAATAAAAAATTGTGAAAAAGGGATGTTGATGCTTATGGACAGGTCAGTTTTTAAAATTTCGGTAGGGATTGCCGCATTATTTGTATTAGTAGGGGTTTTGATTCCAGATCAGCTTGGAAATGCGATGGGAATTGCGCAAGATTTTGTTTTGGAAACGTTTGGTTGGTTCTATCAATTAGTTGCCACGTTCTTCCTCTTATTTGCCGCCTTCATGATCTTCAGTAAATACGGAAAAATTAAACTCGGAAAAAAAGATGATAAGCCTGAATACAATCGAGCAACATGGTTTGCGATGCTTTTTTCAGCGGGAATGGGAATAGGATTACTTTTCTATGGCGTATCAGAGCCAATCTCTCACTTTGCTTCTCCACCACTTGGTGAAGGAAGCACAGAGCAGTCTGCCATACTAGGTATGAGATATACGTGGTTGCATTGGGGTCTTCATGCATGGGCCATTTACGCAATAGTAGCGATGGCACTTGCTTATCAGAAATTCAAAAACAACGCACCAGGGTTGATGAGTGCTACACTTCGTCCTGTACTTGGTGAAAAGGTGAAAGGACCTATTGGAACAACGGTTGATGTTGTTGCGGTATTTGCTACATTGTTCGGTGTAGCGGCATCATTGGGATTAGGATCGCAACAAATCAATGCTGGGCTGGAGTATTTAGTAGGTATTCCGAATAATTTCACTGTACAGTTCATTATTATGGCTGTGATTACCGTACTTTTCATCGTTTCAGCAACTACAGGAATTTCAAAGGGTATCAAATACTTAAGTAACATTAATATGTCACTTGCTGTTATTTTGTTCTTTGCGTTACTTATTCTTGGGCCAACACTTTTCCTATTAAATATGTTTACTACTACACTAGGAAGCTATGTACAGAATGTAGCATTGATGGGCTTGCGCCTGTCACCTTTTGATGCCACAGAAGCTGCATGGACACAGGGATGGACCGTATTCTACTGGGCTTGGTGGATATCTTGGACACCTTTTGTTGGTATGTTCATTGCACGTGTATCCAAGGGGAGAACAATCAGGGAGTTTACAATCGCCGTTCTACTTGTTCCAAGCTTGGTTTGTGCGCTTTGGTTTACAGTCTTCGGAGGAACAGGGATACATCTAGAATTTGTACAAGGTCTGAACGTGTCAGATCAAAGCCTTGAGACCGCACTCTTTTATGTGTATGAACAATTGCCTTTAGGTGCGTTTTTATCCTTATTGACTGTTATGTTAATCACTACATTCTTTGTTACTTCTGCTGATTCAGCTACCTTTGTCTTAGGAATGCAGACAACTGGAGGGAAATTAAATCCTCCAAACAACGTGAAAATTGTTTGGGGAATCATTTTAGTCGCAGCAACATTAGTGCTGATGGCATCAGGTGGGTTGGCTGGTTTACAGACCGCAATTATAGTTAGTGCCTTGCCGTTAACTTTCATCATTTTGGTTATGTGCTATGGTTTGTTAAAAGAGCTGGACAAAGAATGGAAGCTTGAAAAAGGTAAAGATAAAGCAGTTAAAAAAGCAAGTTAGTAGTTAGGTCTGCCTAGGTTTTAGGCAGGCCGTTTGCTTATTCTAGCCCTGCATCCAAATAGGAATAGCTCTCACCCACTATAATATTTTCAACCTCACCCGAACCCCAAATACTCCTTTGTTTATTTATAATATTCTGAAAAAACCTTTATTTCCAATAGAAAAGAAAATTTGTCCAAAATATGAAAACGTTTTTATGGTAAATAGAAAGTTTTTTCTGTATAATTTAGGTGTGAAAGTAATAGGTGAGGGTATAGGATTTGTAAATGAGTCAATTAAGTACCTGAAACCTTTATATAGTAACTATTTCAGAGGCATTTTAAAAACGTCACAGCCTAAGATGGGGGCATGTAATAATGAGTAAGGTAGAAGTTGAACAAATTTGGGAGCGCTTTTATGGCCCGAATATGGGTTATGTGTATGACATGTATGAAAAGTACCAACAAGATCCGGAATCAGTAGACGGATCTATTCGTGCGCTTTTTGAGGAACTAGGTCCACCGCCTGGAATGGATTCCATTTCCATTTCTAACAATGATGCAGCTAGCGGGGCAACCAGCCTTCAAACTGCACCACAAATGGCGATCAAAAAAGTAATCTCCGCAAACAAGCTTCTGCGTAATATTCGTGAGCTTGGACATCTTGCGGCTAATATTAATCCCCTCCACAAGGAGCCACAAGATGATGTTGGATTTCTTGATGTAGAAACATACGGATTAAGCAAACAGGATCTTGTGCAAATACCAATTGACCTTGTGTGGGAAGCTGCACCTGAGGCGATTTCGAATGCTTGGGAGGCTTACGAGCACCTTAAGCGTATTTATACAGGAACAATTGCGTATGAGTTTGGTCATATCCATGATGAGGAAGAGCAAACGTGGCTAAACTCGTATATTGAGAATACAAGAATTGAGCGACCGTTCACTAAAGAACAACGAGTTGAATTACTTGAAAGATTAATTTCAGTTGATGGCTTCGAAAAGTTTTTACATAAAACATTCGTTGGCCAGAAGCGTTTCTCCATCGAAGGGTTGGACATGCTTGTACCGATGTTCGACAAGCTGATTCAGTCCGGCTGTGAAGATGGAACAAAGAATATCAGCATCGGGATGGCGCACCGCGGTCGTCTAAATGTACTTGCGCATGTTCTTGGCAAGCCATATGAGCTGATTTTCTCTGAATTCCACCACTCTCCGAACAAGGAACTTGTTCCTTCTGAAGGTTCCCGCGGAATCAACTTTGGCTGGTCTGGGGATGTAAAGTATCATATGGGTGCTGACCGTCAAGTAACTGGTGAAAAGGAACAAGTAGTGCGCATCAATCTTGCTCACAACCCGAGTCACTTAGAATTTGTTAATCCTGTCGTCCAAGGGGTGGCGCGTGCTTCCCAGGAAGACCGATCAGAAAAAGGCTATCCAAAACAGAACAAGCAGTCATCCTTCAGTGTCCTTGTACACGGAGATGCAGCATTCCCTGGTGAAGGGGTGGTTGCTGAAACGTTGAACCTGACAAAATTAAAAGGGTACGCAACAGGTGGTACGATTCATATCATCGCAAACAACCTGCTTGGATTCACAACAAACTATGGTGATTCCCGTTCAACGAAGTATGCAAGTGACCTTGCAAAAGGATATGAAATCCCGGTCATCCATGTGAATGCTGACGATCCGGAAAGCTGTTTGGCTGTTATGGTATTTGCATACGAATACCGCAAGAAGTTTAAGAAAGATTTCGTGATTGATCTAATTGGTTACCGTCGTTTCGGTCATAACGAAATGGATGATGCCAATGTGACACAACCACTTTTATATGAAAAAATTAACAATCATCCGGTTATTGCTGAAAAGTACGGAAAAGAGCTTGTGAACAGAGGCATCCTTTCAGAAGAAGAATTTACTGGCAAGAAAACGGAATTCATGCAGAAGCTGCAAGGTATTTTCGATGAGCTTCGTAAAGAGGACGAAGGCAATGTGAAAATTAAGCAGGTGCCAAAACCTATTAGTGATCAGGTTCCTGAGCTGGAAACGGCAGTGCCGGAAGACTTATTGAAATCCATCAACAGTAACCTGGTGAAGTTCCCGGAAACTTTTACTGTTTACCCGAAACTTGGCCGTATTTTGAAAAAGCGTGAAAGCCTGCTTGCTAATGACAACAAAGTGGACTGGTCCTTAGGGGAGACACTTGCGTTTGCATCAATTCTTGCTGATGGCACGCCAATTCGCCTTACAGGTCAAGATAGTGAGCGCGGAACGTTCTCACATCGTCATCTTGTGTTGCATGACAACAAAACGGGCGAGCGCTTCATTCCGTTGCATGAATTACCGGAAGCAAAAGCGTCTCTTTCCCTTTACAACAGTCCTTTATCGGAGACGGCAGTTCTTGGTTTTGATTATGGATACAGCGTACAATCGCCAGAATCCCTTGTTATTTGGGAAGCACAGTTTGGGGATTTCGTAAACGTAGCACAAGTAATCATTGACCAGTTCATCGCATCCGGAAGAGCGAAGTGGGGCCAAAAATCAAGCCTAGTTATGCTACTGCCCCATGGTTATGAAGGACAAGGACCTGAGCATTCCAGCGGCCGCGTAGAGCGTTTCTTGAACTCTGCTGCAGAGAACAACTGGATTGTGGCGAACGTGACGAGTGCTGCACAGTACTTCCATCTTTTAAGAAGACAGGCGAAGCTGACAACAAAAGAAGATGCAAGACCGCTTATCGTTATGACGCCGAAGAGCTTATTGCGTAACGCCATGACTGTTTCCGATGTGTCTGAGTTGACAGAAGGAAGCTTCAAGCTGTTGGTAGAAGAAAAGCGTACGGGACATAACAAAGATAAAGTAAAACGTTTGGCATTATGTACAGGTAAAGTGGCGATTGATCTGGCTTCCAAAGTAGATGAGATGGGCAGCGAAGAAGTAGAATCCCTTCACATTGCACGCGTGGAGCAGTTATACCCATTCCCTCATAAGGAAGTGGAAGAGCTTGCTGCACAATTCCCTAACCTAGAAGAAATTGTTTGGGTTCAGGAAGAACCGAAGAACATGGGAGCATGGCCGGTTGTGAAAGCAAATCTTCATGAAATTGCAACAGACGGCATTGCAGTGGACTACATCGGGCGTCCGAAACGCTCAAGTCCTGCAACAGGTGAGCCGCATATTCATAAACAAGAACAAGCATGGATCGTGGAAGATACAGTGAACGTACACAAAGGGCTTGGAGGGGAAAACAAATGATCGAAATTAAAGTGCCAGAACTAGCAGAATCAATTACAGAAGGTACGATTGCAGAATGGACAGTAAAAACAGGTGACGCGATTGAAAAGGGAGAAACAATTGCAGAGCTTGAAACAGATAAGGTAAACGTAGAAATTAAAAGTGACTTCAGTGGGGTAATCCAAGAGCTTTTAGCTGAACCAGGGGACAATGTTGTTGTTGGACAAGTCATTGCGAAGCTTGGAGAAGAAGGCACTAGCGCAGCTACGGAAGCGGCTCCAAAAGAGGAAGCACCGAAAGCAGAAGAGGCTCCTAAAGCTGAGCCTGCTAAAGAAGCTACACCAGCTCCAGTTGCGGAAGAGAAAAAAGTAAGCAAGTCAAGAACAGTTGCTTCTCCCGCAGCACGTAAAAAAGCAAGAGAGCTTGGCATCGATCTTGATGAAGTTTCCTTCCGTGATCCAATGGGACGCGTTCGTGTAGAAGATGTGGAAGCACACAGCCAAGCTAAAAATGCACCAAAGGCTGAAGCCACATCCAAACCGGCAGCTGCACCATCTAAACCAGCTGTAGCAGCACCAACTCAGGATGATGCTCGCGTAGAACGCATCAAAATGAGCAGAAGACGTCAAACCATCGCAAAACGTTTAGTAGAAGCACAGCATACAGCAGCAATGTTAACAACGTTTAACGAAGTGGATATGACGGCAGTAATGGATGTTCGTAACCGTCGCAAAGATGCTTTCTTCAAAAAGAATGGCGTTAAACTTGGGTTCATGTCCTTCTTCACAAAAGCGGTAATCGGCGCGCTTAAATCTTTCCCATTATTAAATGCGGAAATCCAAGGCGACGAAATCCTGTTGAAGAAGTTTTATGACATCGGAGTTGCTGTATCAACAGAAGAAGGTTTAGTCGTGCCAGTTGTACGTGACGCAGACAAACTAAGCTTTGCCGGTATTGAAAAAGAAATCGGTGACCTTGGCAAAAAGGCTCGTGACAACTCTTTAGGACTAAAAGATCTTCAAGGTGGAACGTTTACGATTACAAACGGTGGAATCTTTGGTTCTCTGTATTCCACTCCAATTTTGAACACACCACAAGTTGGTATCCTTGGAATGCACACAATCCAACGCCGACCAGTCGTTGTAGATGATAACGATACAGTAGAAGTAAGACCAATGATGTACATCGCATTATCTTATGACCACCGTATTGTCGACGGAAAAGATGCGGTACAGTTCTTGGTAAGAGTAAAGCAATTGCTTGAAGATCCGGAAGACTTATTGTTGGAAGGTTGATAGTATGGGGAGGGCTTATCACTAGGATAGGCTCTCTTTTTTTTGAGTAGTTCCTGAAAATGGAAGTATATTTTTGTGGGGAATATTGTCGGAATACTAGCAATTCTGCGAAAACATGCAGTATAATCATCCATATATACAAAAAAGAGATTCAGTCACACAAGGGGGAAACATAAGATGAAGAAAGTTCTATCTTTATTTTTAATAGGGCTACTAGTTGTGGTGCTTGCGGCATGCACATCAGATGATAAGAAAGCAAATGAAGAAGGATTTGCAGAAGAAACAGAAGAAAGACAAGATGAAGAAAGTTTGATTCCAGTTGGTGAAACGGCAGAGACAGAGGGTGGTAGCTTTACGTATCACGCTCGAAACAACCGCTTAAAACCAATTGAAACAGACTCGTTCAACATTAATGTGGACAAAGTATCCGTAATGAGTGGTAAGCTTGCTGGCGGATTCAAAGAATACATGGGCCAGGATGAAATCAAATATATTCAGTTTGATTTGGAAGTGGAAAATAAAACTTCAAACTCATTAAATTTTGAAGCGTACCAAGCAAGTATCGTGACAAATACAGGGGAAGAGGTCGCTGCACCTGATTCTCGTTTGACGACAAAGAGTGAAGACACTGGTGAACTTAATGAAAAGTTCACTGGCGGAGAAAAGAAGCAAGGGGCTATTTTCTTCTTATTAGAAGAAACAAAAGCCGAAGATGTGGAATGGGTGCAGATTAATATGAAAGCACCTGTAGATGAGAATAACAAAAAAGTTGGGGAAGATATCAAGATTAAAGTAAAGCTATAATTTTGTCGTTAGACTGAAAGGCAGGGGCGACTCTGTCTTTTTTGTTTAGTAAATAATAAAATAATCGAATTGTGGATAGTCTTCAGAATAATTATTGATCGCCATTATGAAGACCTCAGTGAGGAGAAATCAGGAGGAGAGAGGTCCTCATGGCCATTATGAAGACCTCAGTGAGGAGAAATCAGGAGGAGAGAGGTCCTCATGGCCGTTATGAAGACCTCAGCGAGAAGAAATCAGGAAGAGAGAGGTCCTCATGGCCGTTATGAAGACCTCGGTGAGGAGAAACCAGGAGGAGAGAGGTCCTCATGGCCGTTATGAAGACCTCAGCGAGGAGAAATCAGGAGGAGAGAGGTCCTCATGGCCGTTATGAAGACCTCGGTGAGGAGAAATCAGGAGGAGAGAGGTCCTCATCGCTGTTATGAAGACCTCAGCGAGAAGAAATCAGGAAGAGAGAGATCCTCATCGCTGTTATGAAGACCTCAGCGAGAAGAAATCAGGAAGAGAGAGGTCCTCATGGCCATTATGAAGACCTCGGTGAGGAGAAACCAGGAGGAGAGAGGTCCTCATGGCCGTTATGAAGACCTCAGCGAGGAGAAACCAGGAGGAGAGAGGTCCTCATGGCCGTTATGAAGACCTCGGTGAGGAGAAATCAGGAGGAGAGAGGTCCTCATGGCCGTTATGAAGACCTCGGTGAGGAGAAACCAGGAGGAGAGAGGTCCTCATCGCTGTTATGAAGACCTTGGTGACAAGGGATTTCGTTGAAAAAGTAATAGATGAGAGTAAAGTAGTATAGAATTGATCCGGCCAAGCCTAATACTTCAAAGCTATACAAAAAGCGAGAAAACGTCCCAATAGATTAAGGTCTTAGGTCGCGTTAGAGATATTGTTCTTTTACTTTATTAACTATTATATAAATGGAGGCATCACTTATGATTAGGACGGCACTACTTAGCAAATGGCATGTGCATGCACAAGAATATGCAGAAGAAGCGATTCAAAATGAGCACATAACCCTTACACACGTCTGGGATGAGCAAAAAGAAAGAGGCCAAGATTGGGCAGATGAGCTCGGTCTCACCTTTGAAGAAGAGTTAGACAACATTTTTAGGAACTCAGAGATTGATGCGGTCATTGTCGCTTCGCCAACAAGCATGCATACAGAAATCATCACCAAAGCTGCGAAGCACGGCAAGCATGTTTTCACGGAAAAAGTGCTTGCAGAAACGGAAGCAGATGCAGCGGCTATTCTCGAAGAGGTAGAGAGGCACGGGGTTAAACTGATGGTTTCTCTGCCTCGTTTAACAGCGGACTATTATTTATACACACAACAAGTTGTGGACAAAGGATTATTGGGGAGGCTTACAACCATCCGCTGCCGTGTTGCACACAATGGATCCGTTCCAACAGAAGAGCATCCTAATGGTTGGCTGCCACAGCATTTTTACGATAAGGAACTTTGCGGTGGCGGTGCATTCATCGATCTTGGCGCACATCCAATATATTTGACAAACCGACTAGGCGGACAAGCAAAAGCAGTAACAGCAAGGTTTAAAGAAACGTTTAATTATGAGGTAGATGATAATGCTGTCGCCATTGTGGAGTATGAATCTGGTGCACTAGGGATCTTAGAAACAGGGTTTGTTTCTTCTGGTAGTCCATTCCAATTAGAGGTTTATGGAACAGATGGTACCTTAATGATAGAAGACGATACCATCCGAATTAAAAGTGTAAAGCTTGAAGAAGGCTGGCATATACCATCTGAATATGAACTACCTGAGAACGCACCATCTGCTATGATGCAATGGGTCACAGAAATCTCATCAGGTAAAAAACCCGACATCAGCCACCAAGACGCATACTTGCTCACCTTGATAAATGATGCAGCCCGTCGTTCCAATGAAGAAGGCCATAGAGTAGAGTTGAAACGAGTCTATGAATAACGAATTAAACAAAAAAATGGTGTCCCTAAAATTAGGACACCATTTTTCTATTCTTCTTTCTCACTTTCGTCCATATTGAACCAAAGCGGATCCATTTCATCCACATCGCCATTATAGTTGATGAGAATCTCTTCACCGGCTTTAATATCCTTATAGGCAAAAAAGTCAAAGACATGTTCATCAAAGTTGATTTCATATCTTGCATTTGGCTCATAAGAATGGTTGAAAAGCATGCCGTAACCGAGCAAGATGGCAGAATGATTAATGCCGTATTCAAATGCATAATCTGCTAATAACGTCTTTTCAATATGTTCGTGCTGTTCATTGGGATAGGATATTACCGGTGCGGAATGGAACAGTGTCCCTTCTTTGATATCCTCTGTTGCAAATACGCCTCTATTGAATTCCCCGTCACTTACTGGAGAACTTTTTACTTCAATCATGGTCATCACCTACACGTTTCCGAAAAATTTCCTGACCTATTAAGGGTGCCACTTTCTGAGAAGGATTGCAACTGGTTAGTTTAAACAATTGAAAAAAGCTCTCTCACAACGTCATTGTGAGAAAGCTTTTGTTACATTCCAATAAAAAAGTATTGCTTATTTGAATGTTCGATAGCAGAAACTTGTTTGGTGTAATCAACGCAGAATACCTGTTGCATTCTGTTGTTTGCGGCATTTCTTATCTTCTGCTCAATCTCAATCATGAGGTTTCGGGCTGTTCTAACAGGCATATTAAAATGATTTGCAGCCTCTACATATGGATGGTGTTTCACAAGCAAATCATAGTATTGCTCAGGGGTTTCTGCTTGTACTTCATAAGCATATTCCACGTCTTGAACAAAATTGTAGAAGAGCTGCTTTTCAGGAGGGAGCTCCGCCACACTGCATTTAATAAGGTATCTATATAAGCTTTCCTTCATCTAAAACACCTCATTCCCTGTTAAGAGTTTCTAGTAGTATATGCATAATATGCACTGGAAGATGCTATTTTACCAACTAGCTTTCTTCACACCAGGAACCTGTCCTTTATGAGCAAACTCACGGAATGCAATACGGGACATTTTGAATTTGCGGATATAGCCTCGTGGTCTGCCGGTTACCTCACAACGATTCTTCAGGCGGGTAGGGGAAGAGTCGCGCGGCAATTTGCGGAGACCTTCGATATCACCTTTTGCTTTTAGCTCTCTGCGGATCTCTGCATATTGTTCAACAAGTTGCTGACGCTTTCTTTCTTTTGCTACTTTAGATTTCTTAGCCATAATAAACTTCTCTCCTTTTGTTGAAAATAGTAATCGTTACGATTTATTAAAACATAGATTACTTTGGAGTTCAAATGAAAAGTAGTGCGGGAATTTAAAAGATCCAACAGTAACGGATTATAATAAATGATATTAAGATCTTCTCGGTAGGAGATATCATATGTCCGATAGAAAAATAAAGCAGCGTTCTATACGCCCGAAGCTTGTCTGAAACGTGTAGTTCGGTCAAATAGAAGCGCTTTAAGCTCATCAAAACGAACATACCAGCAACAAGCGAACACTTCCTCAAAATAATTTTTACTCGTCCACTTCCAGAATGGTATAATTAAAGAAAGGTGAGCCTAAGCATGTTCCTTTGTTTAGGTTTTTTTATTTTCTATAGGGGTATGACCCTTTACATATGACTAATGACTTATCAACAGACGGAGTGATGATTATTTATGCGAATGCGGACGCGTCTTATTAAGAGCATCCCCAATATGTTCACACTGGGGAATTTATTTTGCGGATTCTTATCAATTGGTTTTGCCGCAAGTGGAGAATACAGTAACGCAGCAATATTAATTTTAATCGGTATGATGCTCGACAGTATGGACGGTCGCCTGGCGAGGATGTTGAATGCGGATGGGGAGCTTGGCAAAGAACTCGATTCTTTAGCCGACGTCGTTACATTCGGTGTAGCACCTTCTTTTTTAGTTTATTACACATACTTTTATCAGTTTGGCATACTTGGCATGGCCATTGCAGGATTATTTCCACTGTTTGGTGCATACAGATTGGCGCGTTTCAATATAAGTACAAGCAAAGCTTCCGGAAAATACTTCACGGGAGTTCCTATCACAGCTGCAGGCGGAATCTTGGCACTGTTGACTTTATTCGGGGATTTAATCCCACAAATTGTAACAACGGTCATTTTCACAGCGTTTTGTTTTCTTATGGTTAGCAAAATAAAGATTCCAAGCTTTAAGGATGTCCCGCTACCAAAATATGGAACTATTGTTACGTTGTTTTTAGGAGCGTCTTTATTTATTGTTTATAAAGGAACATATGCACAATATCCTTATTTGATCTATATAGCAATTCCATTGTATATCGCATTTCTTGCCTACCGATTTGTACGTGTGCGCGGGAAGAATAGACGGGAAACGGATTGAGTTTGAATGGACTTACCTTTAGAGGTAGGTCTTTTTTTTATGCAAAATTCCATTGAACTTCACGTTAACGTCAATGGTAAACTATAACTATCTATATTTTCAGAAAAAGGGAGGGGTTCTGTATGTACACGATCTCGCAACTGGCCAATGAATTTCATATTTCCACGAGGACTGTCCGCTATTATGAGGAGTTGGGGCTACTGGAACCTTCCCGTTCTGATGGAAACCAGCGAGTCTTTTCTAAAAGGGAGTATGCTCGCTTAAAGCTAATAACAAGGGGCAAGCGGTATGGCTTTCAGCTTGATGAAATTAAAGAGATGGTCACCTTGTTTGATAAAGACCGCACTGGTACAAAGCAACTTCAAAAAACCATTGAATATGGGACCAAAAAAGTAGCAGAAGTCGAAGAGAGGATACGGGAGCTCACCGAACTAAAAAATGAAATGAATGAACTTCTCACAGATTTTCAAAAAAGGTTAGGAGGAGAAACGGATGACGATGAAACGTAATTTTTTCACAGAGGATCAGCATCTGCAACATGTTCTAAAGCAACACATGGAGCCAAAATTGTACGAATGGGCGGAAAAAGAGCTCACGGAGTTCGGAGAGAGTTGTGCAAATGAAATAGAGGAGCGTGCGGTGCATACCGATCGGGAAGGGCAGCCGAGACTCATCAAATATAATAAGATGGGCGAGGACATTTCGCAAGTTTGGGTAAATGAAGGGTATAAGAAAACGGTGCAGGAAACCTATAATAGAGGAATTGTTGGATATGTGCATAAGGAAATTCCAGAGCTCGGTCAAAAGGGCAACTACCTGTATTCATATGCGCAAGGCTATTTGCTGTCCCAGTCAGAGCCGGGATTTTACTGTCCGGTTACGCTGACCATGGCAACTGCTTATTTACTTGAGCATTACGCCAATGAACACGTTAAGAAAAAATTTCTTCCGCATGTCATTTCGACTGGCGAGATGAAACTTTTCGAGGGAGCGACATTTTTGACGGAAAGACAAGGTGGGTCTGATGTCGGGGCGAACGAGACGCAGGCGGTGCCACATCCCAATAAGGATACGTATCTTTTGACCGGTGAAAAATACTTTGCCTCCAATGCGGGACAGTGTGGTGTTGCGATGGTGTTGGCGAGGATGACGGGTGCACCTAAAGGAACGAAGGGGCTCAGTCTTTTTGCTGTTCCTTGGAAAAAGGAAGATGGCAGTGGTAATTTGAATGGTATTGAAATCCGACGGTTGAAGGACAAACTTGGTGTCAGGGCGGTTCCTTCCGCAGAGGTTCTGTTCAACGATGCAGAAGGATACCTTGTAGGGGAACCTAGCAAGGGCATCCACTATATGATGGAGGCATTGAACTTGTCGCGTGTTTGTAATGCGATTGCGTCTCTTGGAATCATGCAAAGGGCATATACCGAAGCGCGTGATTATGCGAAAAGCAGAGTGACATTTGGCGACAGGCTGATTAATTTTCCTATGATCCGCGAATCTTTGGTAAATATGGCTGTAAAACTTGAGGTGGAATTGAGTGCTAGTTTTGAGCTTGTGTCACTGTTTGATCGAGTGATGCGAAACGAAGGAGAACAGGTATCGGAAGAAGATATTGCATTGAATCGATTGCTTATTGCATTGTTAAAAAAAGAAACGGCAGAACA
Organism: Sutcliffiella horikoshii; assembly: GCF_020524325.1. Classification (GTDB taxonomy): domain Bacteria; phylum Bacillota; class Bacilli; order Bacillales; family Bacillaceae_I; genus Sutcliffiella_A; species Sutcliffiella_A horikoshii_D. The sequence continues at coordinate 24,548 of NZ_JAIVKY010000009.1, read as the reverse complement.
GGCCGTACACTTTTCCCATGAAGCAATTGAAATGCATGGGGGAAATGGTTTTATTGAGGACTTTGTTACGCCAAGATTGCTCCGGGATGCCCAGGTGTTAACGGTCTGGGAAGGAACCGCAAATATTCTTGGGATGGAAGTGCTCAGGCTGATGGGCCGTTTTAAAGTAGAACGTATTTTTATAGAGTCCATGAGAGAGAGAGTGGCGTCACTTCAAGTCGACAGTTCTATGAAAGAACCGGTAGAGGACGCGCTAGTGAAACTTCAGGAGTTATGCCATTATACGAGCAGTTGTACACCAGAGATACAGACCGTCTATTCCAAAAAGATTGCTAGCCTGATGGTTAAGATATTTGAAAGTGTCGTTGCATTGGACGGGGCTAATTCAGGTGATGACCGTGAAAAGGCGAAGGCCGAACTATTCATGCAAACGACCTGGAAGGAATCGGACACGTGGTATGATACAAAAAATAAGAAGCTTCATTACTTTGACTTAATCGTAAACTGGGAAAAAAGTTCGGTTGGAGTAGAATAGAAGATAAAAAACAGGCAGCCCACTCATAGGCTGCCTGTTCCAGTATTAAGCTACACGCTTTTCTTCACTGCTAGACTTGATGTTACGATGTTTCCACATTTGACTGACAAACCATCCAAGTACCACGAAGGTTAAGACGGAACCTATAAGTAAAGAAGTGTTATACTCCAATCCAAAACCTTCTGGTGCGTAGAAGATATACGTACAGACAACTCCTGACATGAATAACGCCGGAACGCTTGCAATCCAGTGAAATTTATTTTCTTTTAGAAGATACATAGCCGCTGTCCATAGCATTACAGTGGCAACAAGTTGATTTGTCCATCCGACATATCTCCAAAGGAATGTATAGTCGATGGTAGCAAGGTAAAGGGCAGGTGCAGCCAGCAACAAGGTTACTAGTAGAACTTTTACCTTTCCTTCCATATTGAAAAACTTCGAGAATACTTCCGTTAAAATCATTCTGGAAGAGCGAAGTGCGGTATCTCCTGTTGTAATCGGAAGAATGATAACGCCTAAGATAGCAAGAATTCCACCTAGTGTACCTAGTAAAGAAATGGAGATTTCATTCACAACATAAGATGGGCCGCCTAGGGCAAGTGCTTCTTGCAGTCCCCCAGTACCATTGAAGAAGGTCATCCCGGCAGCTGCCCAAACGAGTGCGATCATTCCCTCTGTAATCATGGCACCATAGAAAATTTTGCGACCATGAGATTCCTTTTTCATCGTGCAAGCAACAATAGGACTTTGTGTACAATGAAAGCCGGAAATGGCTCCGCAAGAGATCGTAACCATCAATAATGGCCAGATTGGCAGTTCCTGAGGGTGTAAGTTTGCAAATGTCAGGTTCGGAATTTGTTTGTCCGTAAATAAAAGTGCAACGGCAATGGCAACTGCCATGAAAAGCAGGATTGCCCCAAGTAATGGATATATTTTACCGATTACTCGATTGACTGGTAATAGAGTAGCCAATAAAAAATACCCGAAAATTAAGAGTAAGGCCATCATGAAGCTAAGTGGTGTTAATTGGGCGATTAATTGGGCAGGTCCCGCGGTAAAGGCTGCAGCGACTAAGACCATTAATACTAGAGATACCACATAAATACAAGACTTCACTACATTGCCAAGATATTTTCCAACGATGGTCGGATATTGCGCACCGTTATGACGTAGGGATAACATACCGGAAAAATAATCATGGACTGCTCCGGCAAAAATACTTCCTACCACAATCCAAATAAAAGCAACAGGCCCATATAGTGCCCCAAGGATGGCACCGTAGATTGGACCCAATCCAGCAATATTTAATAGTTGAATTAAATTCCCCTTCCACCAAGGCATCGGAACAAAGTCGAAATCATCCCTTTTCGTATAGGCAGGAGTTGGGGTCTGATCATTAATAACGAAAACCCGTTCAACGAATTTAGAATAAAAAACATAACCTAGAACTAGAAAAATAAGTGCACCGAAAAAAGTGATCATGTTGCTCTCCTCCTGTTGTGTGAAAATTACAATTTCAAACATTTTATCACGTTTAAGCGGAAAAACAACAGATTATTCTGAAAAAAATAATTTTTTTGTAAAATAGACCGTTTTCATGTCGGAATATAGAGCTTTGTTGTTTTACACGAGAAATTCACATACAATTAAAAACAGATATATTAAAAGGAAGTGTCAAGATGTACTTATCCGTAAAAGAGACAGCCGAATATTTATCCTGTTCAGAGTCTTATATAAAACAACTTATTCAAGAAAAGAAAATTAGAGCATTATATGATGGAACCGACTATATGATCAACAAAGAACAATTTACGACGCACATGAAACAGATGGAGAAATATAAAGAGTTGATAGAAGAAGTAAGAAGTGAACCGATTCCTGAGGATATTGATATTAAAGATGAGGATTAATGGAGGAGAAAGCACCTGGTAAGGGTGCTTTTTCTATATTACTTGACTGTTTATTATTAAGTGTTTAAACTTTTAAACGTAATAGCAGTTAAAAACTTGTCTAATTCATTCTATTTGTAAGACAATAGAAATAACATAATTTGAAAATGGGAAAACAGGAGGGATCTTGTATGACATTCACAACGACTGATATAAACGAAAAGGTAGAAAAACTACTTGCGAATCATAGAAGTTATTTCGAAAAAGGAGAAACAAAGAACATTGATTTTCGTTTGGAACAGCTGGCGACCTTAAAGAAGGCAGTTCAAAAATATGAAGAGGAACTTACAGATGCTTTGAAAAAAGACCTTGGGAAATCCATCTTCGAGGCATACGGTTCAGAGGTTGGGTATATTCTTGATAGCATCGGATTTTTCATGAAAAATTTAAAGAACTGGGCTAAAGTGAAAAAGGTGAAAACACCGCTCGTTCATACTGGTTCCAAAAGTCTAATCTATTCACAGCCTTACGGGACTGTATTGATTGTCGGGCCTTTCAATTACCCTGCTCAGTTAGTATTAGAGCCTCTAATCGGTGCTATTTCTGCAGGAAACTGCGCTGTGATCAAGCCTTCGGAATTCACGCCGACAGTCTCTGGTGTGCTTACAAAAATGATACGGGAATTTTTCAACGAAGAATACATCAGTGTGGTGGAGGGAGCGAAAGAGGAAACATCCGCCCTTATCCATGCGCCATTTGATTATATCTTTTTTACGGGAAGCGTACAGGTCGGCAAAATCGTGATGCAGGCTGCGGCTAAGCGGCTTGTTCCGGTAACACTCGAGCTTGGAGGCAAAAGTCCTTGTATCGTCCATAAAGATGCCAATATTGAGGTGGCGGCACAACGAATCGCTTGGGGGAAATTCATGAATGCCGGCCAAACGTGTGTGGCACCTGATTATATTCTTGTGCATGAAGATGTTCGAGAGAAGCTGGTAAAAGCATTGAAAAAAACGATTCATGATTTTTATGGAGACAATCCACAAGAAAGCAAGGATTACGGGCGTGTGGTGAATGAACGTCAATTTGATCGCCTTGTTTCTTTATTAGAGCAGGAAAAAGTGGTCGCTGGAGGACGCTACGATCGGGAATCGTTATATATGGAACCGACAGTGATGGATGGGGTAACTTGGGAAGATAACGTGATGCAAGATGAGATATTTGGTCCAATTTTACCCGTTCTTTCTTTTAAAGACATAAAGGATGCCGTAAAGCAGGTTAATAACTATCCAAAGCCGCTCGCATTGTATGTGTTTACAGAGGATGATGAGGTGGCAGAAGAGGTTATCGGAAGCACTTCTTTTGGCGGGGGATGTGTGAATGATACGGTCACGCATTTGACCAATCCATACCTGCCATTTGGTGGAGTAGGAACATCAGGAATCGGTTCTTATCATGGGAAAGACAGCTTTGATACTTTTTCCCATAAAAAAAGTGTGATGAAAAAGAGTACTAAGTTCAACTTAAGTTTTCTTTACCCGCCGTATTCCGATAAAAGCATTAAGATGCTGAAAAAATTTATGAAATAAGAGCTTGAATTTTTGATGGTGAGGAAGTTCTTTACATTTCTTTTATACGTCGTCTGTGTTAATATTTAGATAGACGAAATATATATAGCAGACGCAGCCTTTTTAGGGAAATGAATCTTCGGTCGTGGAGATTCATTTTCTTATTTATGTGGACTTATATCTTAAAGGGCGTCTTTTTATAGTGGGAGAGTGTAAGAATGGTACCGATTCAAAAAAAAGAAGTGCTATGGACGAAATCGTTCATCATGTTGATGGTAGGAAACTTGTTTGTGTTCATGTCGTTTCAGATGCTGATCCCAACATTGCCTCCATACGTTAAGTCGCTGGGAGCAACGGGGTTCGAAATTGGATTGGTAACTGCCTTGTTCTCCATTGGTGCTGTGTTGAGTAGGCCATTTATCGGTTTTATGTTAGAGTACCGGGCACGTAAACCGCTTGTGTTGATCGGTGCGGTTGCGTTGCTTGCTGTGACGATCATCTACCCATTGTCGCAGATCGTGCTGGTATTTCTGTTGTTCCGCCTTGTCCATGGTCTTGCATGGGGCTGGTCGACTACGGTGAATGGAACCGCAGCGGTAGATGTTATTCCCCGTTCCCGTCTTGGTGAAGGGATGGGATATTACGGATTATCCATTACAATCGGAATGATTATCGCACCAAGCTTAGGGATCTATCTTTATCAAGTAACAGAGTTCTCTAACTTGATTATGGTAAGTGCGGTACTTGGAGTTATAGCGCTTGTGCTATTAGGTATGGTTCATTATCAGACGCCTGCTATCGTGGAAAAGACGAAGAAAGAGGACCTCAAGTTTTCCTATTTCGGTTCGCTAGTAGAAAAGAGCAGCTGGTATCCTGCATTTATCACATTGATTGCGACGTTTGGCTACGGATCGATTGTGACGTTTATCGTGATATTTGGCGAAGAACGCGGGATAGACCAGATCTTTCTTTTCTATCTTGTCAATGCGATCATGGCGTCATTATCTCGTCCGGTTGCAGGGAAATGGTTTGATAACCATGGCCCGAGGGGCTTGGTTTTAATGTGCATGTTCTTGTCCTTTGTCGGTATGTGGGTCCTTTCCTTTGCACACTCCAACTTGTTTATCGTGATAGCTGGTGCGCTGTTTGGGGTAGGTTTCGGTTCCTTAATTCCGACCTTACAGTCATGGACCTTATCTATGACGCCTGAAAACCGTCGTGGAGTGGCAAACGGCATGTTCTTCTCTTCCATCGACCTAGGGATTGGACTAAGTGGAATCATCTTTGGACTCCTAGCACAATTCGTGCAAACCGCCGCCCTCTTCCAAATCTCCAGCACCTTTATGCTCCTCGCCATGCTCTTCGCCTGGACCGAAGGCAAACGCAGAAAACGAACAGTGCTTGAAGAAATGAGGGAAGGGGCATAAATAAGGGGTCTGACCCGCTGTGCGTTAAAGTGGTAGAGAGGTGAAGAGGGGTCTGACCCTCACTCCTTTAAATGGATAAAGAAAAAGCGTAACCGTCCGTCAATGGAAGGTTACGCTTTTTCTATTTCTTTGACCCTGCCGACTTGTCCGTCTTGGAGGCGGACTTTGATGCCGTGGGGGTGGTTGGGGGATTTGGTTAGGATGTCTTTGACGATCCCGCTTGTTAGTTTGCCTGTGCGTTGATCTTGTTTGAGTACAATCTTTACAGCTTGACCGATAGTGATATCGGATCGTTTTTGTCCGTTCATTTTTTAAAGCCTCACGTTTCTATTTATACTAGTATTTTATTATAACATAACCAAGCTCCCTCATTCCTAGTACCCCATATCCTTTCTCACTTCAAGCAATAGATCCGGGCGGTTTGTCAGAATTCCATCTGCCCCTCTTTCTAGCAAATATCGCATGGTCTCCTTATCATCAATGGTCCAGTAGTGCATCTGTACGCCGCTTCTTTGCGCATCCAGGATCAGCCTCTGATTCGTCAAATCAAAAATACTTTCTTGTAATGGTACTTGAAATGCATCTACTTCAGGCTTATAGAGGTTGCGGACAAATAACTTGTGAAGAAGGACAAATCTAGTAATCTCCTGTCTGCCACCAACAAGCGCTACCTTGCCATCTGTAAAGCTATTAAATGTCTCGAGAATTTCCTGGTCGAAAGAAGCGACAAGCAGGGTGTCTTCTCTGTTATACTCCACCGTTAACTCCCAAAGCTTTCTTGCAATCTCCTCGTACCTTTCAGGAGGATTGGTGTCTTTAATCTCTATTTCAATTCTCGTATTTGGGAAGGCTTGAAACATTTCTTCTACCGTAGGGATGATGACTCCCTTTCCGCGAAAACTGTTTTTGCCTTCAAGATCAATGAAATGATAGCCTGCATCTAATTCTTTTATTTCCTCTAAGGTCAGCTCTGCAACGGCACCTTGTCCGTTTGTTGTGCGATCGACAGTGGGGTCATGGATGGCAACGATGTGCCCGTCTTTTGTAATATGTATATCTGTTTCCAGTACATCAACCCCCATTTCCGCTGCTTGCTCAAAAGCTATCATCGTATTGGAAGGTGCGAGATGCTCTCCGCCTTGGTGGGCAATGACTAGCGGAACGCCTTCATTTTCGAAAAAAGGTTTTGTTGCTTGTTTGTTAATGGGGGAAAAAGTGAAGATGAGGCCTAACGTGCCAAGCGTACCGGCAATAGTGCCAAGGGCTATCCAAACTTTCCTTTTCTTCCGGGTTTTCTTTTTTGAAGGGATGATAATCTCCGCCATTTGTGAACGTACCCTCTTTCTCTTGTCATCTACTCATAATTAAATTATAGAATAGTTAGAAAATAAAAAAAGAGGGTAGCCATAATTTTTCGGCTACCTTTCTATTTTAAGAACCCTAATTCCCGCGCAACGTCATCTACTAATTCTTTTCTGTTGTACTCTTGGTAGAGTCCCATGGCCAAGCGCGTTGGACAGCCAAAGAAGAAGCGTTCGTAAAGCGTTTGGCGGGATCCGAAGGCGCTCATGCTTATATCCCATGCTAAACGGAACAGCTGGATGCGGCTTTTTGCATCAGTCGTTGCTGACTGTAGGTATTGGTCAATGTCAGCTCTTATTGGTGACTCGAGGTCAGCCTCCGTTGGGATAGAGACCAGGCCGCTAGCGCCGAGCAACTGCAGAATCTCGATGAATCTTGGATACACTTTAGGAAATTGTACGATAGCAACAGAAAGAGGTGTAACATCTGGAACCATGGTACCGTGCTTATCCAGTTTGGCGTTCAATTCAGAAGCGAGGAGTAAGGCTTTGTGATTTTCAACAGCAATGATGATCTCGCTGATTTTTTCTTTTACATGCCCATACTCACCTATCGAAATGGTGTTGACCAAAAGTTGTGCAATTCCTAAAATGAATTCAGCTTTCATTACTTGCCTCGACACCACCTGATGGGTGACAAGTGGTTTGAAGTTACTGATCGAATACAGTTTATTGGCGACATCAATATTCTCCGAAACAAATACTCTCTCCCACGGCACCAAAACGTTATCGAGCACTACAATCGCGTCCATCTCTTCAAACCTTGACCCAAGAGGATGGTTAAAAGAGGAAGAGTCATAGGAAAACGATTCCCGGCAGATAAATTTCAATCCATCTGTATTACTTGGGATACTGAAAGCATAGGCGAATGGCTCTTCAAACATTTTTAGTCCAGAAGATGAGATGATGATCTCATCGGTAATCCCCCCTTGGGTAGCTAATAGCCGTGCACCTTTTATGATAATTCCTTCTGATGTCTTATCTACCATCCGTGCTGCCACAATGTTCTCATCGTCTTCATAATGAAAAGAAGAGCGATTTACTTGTGGAGAAATGAATGTATGAGTAAAAGAAAGATCATTTTCCCTGGCATACTCGTAAAAATTTTTAAGGTTCTGTGGAAACTGTGGACCTTGTTCCTCCAATAGATCTGCAGAGGAGGCAAGTGCCATCAAGGTAGAATTTTTATAGTCAGGGGAACGCCCCATCATTCCAAAAGTCGATTTTGCCCAAACCTGAACCATCTTTCTTCTTTTCTCTAAATCTTCTTTAGTTGTCGGCCGAAGATAAGAGGTCCCGATCAAGCTTCCTGTTGTATCGGATTTGAATGTCATTATGTCTTTGTGTTTTTCTTCGTTTTGCATATCAAACAGCGCAGCTTGACTTCTCATTACACCAGAGAAAGCTGGGTGCTCCGAAATATTCCCTGTGACCTGCTGTCCGTTATGCCAAACATTTGCATGAAGCGAGTTGATCCGGTCGAGATACTGTTTGCCGTTTATTATTCCCATGCTTCTCACCCTTTGCCCAGATTACTTCTTTCAATGTATGCATATAGGATTGTCTGATTTACTATCAGGCTTCATCAAATTTTGAACGGCACTCATGGCGTGGTATAGTGAGGAAAAGATGGTCTGGAGGGAGAAAAAATGAAGCAGGACTGGAAGGAACTTGATACGCCTACATTACTTTTGGACAAAGGGATTTTACTGAAAAATATCCTTCAGATGAGCGAATTCGCTAAAAGAAATAATGTGAATTTGCGGCCGCATATTAAAACCCATAAATCCGTCGAGATTGCCAAACTTCAGTTAGAGCATGGCGCACTTGGCATTACGACTGCAAAGCTGGAAGAGGCAGAAGTGATGGCCGCCGCAGGTATCAAAGATATTCTAGTGGCATATCCGGTTTCAAATCCTGCAAAAATAGAGCGAATCATTGGTCTTTTAGATCAAGGGGTGGATTTGAAAGTAACGGTGGACAACTTGGAACAAGTGAAGCTGCTTCAAAAGGCACTAGAAAAAACAAGGCACACGTTGGAAGTCTGGATTAAAGTGAATTCTGGTCTGAACCGTTGTGGGGTGGAGCCTGGCGAGGATGCTGTTAAGCTAGCACAAGCCATCCTTTTGTTATCCCGGCTTCGCGTTGGGGGTATCTTCACCCATGCAGGCCACTCCTATGGTGCAAAGGGGCAAGAAGAGCTTGAGCGCAGCGCTTTTGCTGAAGCAGATGCGGTAATTAAAAGTGCAGAAGCGTGTGAAAAAGCGGGCATTCCGATCCTGGTAAGAAGCGTTGGGTCTACCCCGACTTATCAGATTTCAGGTCAAGTGGATGGAATTACAGAAGTTCGTCCCGGAAACGCGGTCTTCTTTGACAGCATTCAAGTTGGTCTGGGCGTTGCAGACAAGACAGAGTGTGCATTAACTGTTTTGGCATCTGTCGTGGGGGTGTATGATGGGAGAGTTGTTTTGGATACAGGGAGTAAAACGTTGTGTTTGGATAAAGGTGCACATGGCTTGGACTCAGTGAAAGGGTTTGGCTTTGTGGTAGATCATCCAGAATTGACAATAGAGAGGCTGTCGGAGGAGCACGGAGTGGCGGTCTTTGAAAGTGATTGTGGTTTGAGCTTGAATGATAAAGTGCGCATTATTCCCAATCATGCTTGTACAGTGGCTAATATGTTTGATGAGTATGTGGTTGTAGAAGGCGAGCAGGTTGTGGATAGATGGAAGGTGGATGCGCGGGGGATGCGGAAATAGGTGGCGGTTTATGATCGTAGGATGTTTGGTGTGGACGGTATTTAGGTCTAAAATATGCTAGTTTTTAAGGAAAATAGATGTTTTTGGGGTTGCGGTTTAAAATGTTTCGGACACTTTTGGGTGTACTTCGGACATTTAAACTGCTTCTTTTTAATAGGTTCGGTCAAAAAAGCTCTCCCTTCGGACAAGAAAGGAGAGCTGTTCGGTCATTTTAAATTTTCGTTTGGTCAACTTTAGGAAAACTTCGGTCAACTTCGCAAAATCTTTGGTCAACTTTGAAAAAACTTCGGTCAATTTCCCGAAAACTTCGGACATTTAGCTAAAGCCAACAAAGAGACTCAAAATTCAACATGGTACACCTAATCTATTGTGGCCTTGACCGTCACTCCACATCCAACGCCGCTGCTAACTCCTCCCAATACGCACAAAGCGTCAACAGCCCTTTATCAAAATTCTTCAACTTGAAGTTTTCATTCGGTGCATGCACATTGTCAGAAGGCAACCCAAAGCCCATTAAAACGATAGGAGCTTGCAGGACTTCATCCAATGTTGAAACGATTGGCAAGGAACCACCTCCACGTGTAAATGTGGTCGGAACTTCCCATACTTTTTCAAAGGCACGACTTGCTGCTTGGATAGCAGGGTGATTGAATGGAGTCACAAATGGAGCTCCTTTGTCGAAAAGGGAAACAGTAACTTCAACTCCAGTAGGTTTATGCATCGTAACATGCTCCTGCAATAAGGCCAGAATTTCATCAGGGTCCTGATCTGGTACGAGGCGGCATGTAATTTTTGCATGTACTTCAGATGGAAGAACTGTTTTGATTCCATCTCCTTGGAACCCGCCGTACACGCCGTTTATTTCAAGTGTCGGACGGACCCATGTGCGCTCATAAAAGCTATATCCTTTTTCTCCATAAAACTCTTGAACCCCGACTTCTTCTTTTACTACAGCTTCATCAAAACCAATCGCTTCAAAAGCTGCTTTCTCTTCCGCAGTTAAAGGGACAACCTTGTCGTAAAACCCATCGACTGTCACCACACCATCCCCATCGTGAAAAGAAGCCAGCAACTCTACGACCGCGTGAATCGGATTTGCAACAGCACCACCGTAAAGCCCGGAGTGAAGATCACGTTTTGGTCCTTTAATATCCAGCTGGAAACCACACATTCCGCGTAGCCCATAGCAAATGGTCGGTTTGTCTTCTTCAATCATAGATGTGTCTGACACAACAACCACATCCGCAGCAAGCAATTCTTTATTTTTCTCAATAAATGCCGGCAAATTGGGACTGCCGACTTCTTCCTCGCCTTCAATACAGAATTTAAAGTTAAAGGGCAATGTGCCAGTTGTTGCAAGAACCGCCTCCAACGCTTTAATGTGCATAAACGTCTGCCCCTTGTCATCACTAGCACCGCGTGCATAAATGCGCTCATCACGGATTGCCGGTTCAAAAGGCGGGGTATCCCATAAATGAAGGGGATCAACTGGTTGAACATCATAATGTCCATAAATTAAAACGGTGGGCTTGTCCTCACCGGCGTGAAGCCAATCACCATATACAATGGGGTGCCCTTTTGTCGGGTGTAGGGCCACATTTTCCATGCCAAGCTTTCGCAAAGACTCTGACATCCATTCCGCAGCCTGTAACGTATCTGCATTGTGTGCTGGTAAGGCGCTCACACTTGGAATCGCCAAAAGATCTTTTAATTCCTCTAGATGTTTTTCTCGATGCTCTGTTAGATAAGAAGTAATGGTTGCAGTTGTCATGATTTTACCTCCGTCTTTTGAAGTGTTGGTGCTTTCCGAAGTTTTGTTGCTTGTTCATATCCATAAGCGATCTGGATGAGGGTGCTTTCTTCAAACGCTCTGGCAGTAAATGTCACCCCAACTGGTTTGCCCTGTTCCGTATAGCCGGCAGGAACAGTGATGGAAGGATAACCTGCTTTGGCTGGAATGCCGGCACCAAAGTTGTTAGGTGTCAGAATTGCATCAAGGGTGTGTTCTTCCATTACGGCATCCAATCCCCCTTCCCGAGAACGGTAGAGATCTTTTTCACGACTTGATAGATATTCTTCTTCCGTTAATGTTCCACTGTGTTTGTCACTTTCTTCAAGGACAGTCTGATTATGCTTGAGCATAGTGGATGAGTCTTTCTTGTTAAAAGCAATTAAATCTTGCAAGCTCTTAATCGGTACAGTTGAAGAGGTATTCCTTAAGTAGGTGTTCAGACTTGGTTTAAATTCATAAAACAACGTGTGATAATCCCATTCTTCTTTTGCAAAAGGAATGTCAATGGATCCGATTACTTCTGCTCCTTGTTCTCTGAGGCTGGCAATTGCTTCTTCCATCAGAAGGGCTTCCTCATCAGAAAAATATGTGAAATAAGGATCACGGGCCACTCCAATCCTCATCCCGTTAAGTCCTTCTTTTAATAGGAAGGAAGTGTAGGATATACCTGGGGTTGGATTTGTTTTGGTGGCAATATCCTTTTCATCTGTCTCGGTCATTGCGCTTAGAAGGATAGCGGCATCTGTGACTGATTTTGTCATAGGTCCGGCTGTATCTTGACTGAATGAGATTGGGATGATGCCCCTGCGACTGATGAGGCCAACAGTTGGCTTGATCCCCACAATGGAATTGGAACTTGCAGGACTTAAAATGGACCCGGAAGTCTCCGTACCGATAGCCGCAGCTGCGAGGCCAGCTGCAACCGCAGTGCCGGAACCACTGCTTGACCCACCAACATCAAATTGTCCTGGACCATATGGGTTAAGAACTTGTCCACCTCTGGAGCTGTAACCATTTGGCATCTTTTCCGTCATGAAATTAGCCCATTCCGTCATATTGGTTTTGCCGAGGATGACCGCACCAGCTTTCCTAAGCTGACTTGCCACGGCGGAATCTTCTGCTGCCACATGATGTTCCAAAGCAAGAGATCCTGCGCTTGTATGCATCATATCGCCTGTATCGATATTATCTTTTAAAAGGATGGGAATGCCATGAAGAGGCCCGCGTGCACCGGACTGGTCTCTTTCTAGATCAAGGGCTTCGGCAATAAATACGGCATCAGGATTAACCTCAAGAACTGCATTTAATTTTGGACCGTTTTTATCATACTTACTTATGCGGTGAAGATACATGAGAACTAATTCTTTTGAAGTAACTTCGCCATTTTCCATCGCCGCTTGCAGCTCCTCAATCGTCGCATTCGGCAACCAATCATCCACAAGCCCAGAGAGTTTCGGGTGGTTCATCCAAAAAACCTCCTATATAATTTTATGATAAAGTAGTATCTCCTGTAGATTGAAGTGCAAGGTGTGAGACTCCAGAGGGGGAGCAACGATAGGTTGAGACCCCACAGGCAAAGCCGAGGCCACTGAAAAACCCAATAACCTATCTTTTGGATAATTTATAGCTGTTGATTGGAGCAATAGGCGGAGACTCCTACGGGGGAGTAGCGACAATGTTGAGACCCCGCAGGGCATAGCCCGAGGAGGCTCAAGGTCGCCCCGTGGAAAGCGGAGCCGTTTGCGGAAATCAACAGCGGTATCTTATCAAAATCTAAAGTCAAAGACTTTTTCATTGGCCATGGCAAAGCCGAGGATGCTCAAGCATCGTCCCTCTGGATAAGCGAACACCTGGAGCGCAAATCTGCAGGAAGTTAAAACAAACTTTTTCAACATCCTACCAATAATAATAATTCAAACTATTTAAAAAACATAGTAATAAAGGTATGATAATAAGATAATATATAAATTTCAAGATATTCGTTTCGCCAAACGAAATATCATATGCGTTCAAAATAGATTTTCTCGTTTCAACGCAGACTAAACATAGTGAAAGGTTTGGAGGATCACGTATAATGGGGAGAATTTTTTCATACTTAAAACCGTATAAGCTGGCCGTCACAATTGCCTTACTCCTTATGCTGACAGAGCTCGTTGTGGAGCTTTTGCATCCGTTGCTGATGGCTAAAGTAATTGATGAGGGAATCCTGACAGGAGACTTGGATGCGGTCATAAAATGGGGAGGCATCATGGTGCTGTTCTCCTTTATCGCATTTGCTGCAGGGGTTACCAACTCCTTTTTTGCTGCTCATGTCAGTCAAAGTTTTGGATTCGACATTAGAAGAGGGTTATTCGGAAAAATACAGTCGTTTTCCTTTGCGAACTTCAGTCTGTTTCCAACTTCCTCTCTCATCACTAGAATGACCAATGATGTCACACAAATTCAAAATACTGTCTTTATGAGTTTACGCATTATGCTCCGCGCACCGCTTCTGGTGGTAGGAGGGGTAATCATGGCGTTGATTGTAAATTGGCAGCTTGCTCTATTTCTTGTTATTGGCGTGCCGGTCCTTTTTCTATTTCTTGTATGGGTAATGAAAAAGGGTGGAGCGCTTTTCAAAACTGTTCAGGAAAAGCTTGATGGTGTAAACAATGTCATGAGGGAAAACCTTGGTGGCATTCGCTTAATTAAAGCTTTTCTGCGCAAAAAACATGAAATAGAACGGTTCGGTCATGCAAGCGAGGAGTTGAAGGACCAAACGGTTTCTGCACTTCGCCTAATGGAAATCACCATGCCGATCCTTCTATTAATCATGAACGGAAGTATCCTTGCAGTCCTTTGGTTTGGTACGATAGGTGTCTCAAATGGGGGAGCGCAGGTTGGGGAAGTTGTCGCAATCGTGAACTATGCAACAAGAATCACCGGAGCACTTTCTATCTTTTCCTTTATCATCATGGCATTTGCCCGTGCGAAAGCTTCAGCTCACAGGATAACGGATGTGCTCGATGAGGAAATTGATTTGGTGGATAAGGTAGATGTGGATAAAGAAGCAACATTCCTTCAAGGAGGAATCGAATTTGACAGTGTATCTTTCCGTTATCCGAATACAGACATTCCGGTTCTGGAGGACATCAGCTTTCGTGCCGAAGCAGGAACGACTGTTGCCATTATGGGAGCTACAGGTGCTGGGAAATCATCCTTGTTTCAATTGATACCTAGACTTTACGATGTGGATAAGGGAGTCATCCGTGTAGACGGGAAAGATCTGACCGATTTGTCTCTAAAAAAGCTAAGAAAACAAATTGGCTATGTGCCACAGGAAGCGCTTCTCTTTTCTGGAACGGTAAAAGAGAATATCGCCTGGGGGAAAGAAGATGCAACTTTAGAAGAAATCATTCAGGTAGCGAAGGATGCACAAATTCACGACACCATCGATCGCTTGCCGAAAAAATACGAAACAGTTCTCGGGCAAAAAGGTGTCAATCTCTCCGGAGGGCAAAAACAACGTCTATCCATTGCTCGCGCGCTCGTAAGGAAACCGAAGATTCTCATGCTGGATGACAGTACAAGCGCACTTGATCTAAAGACAGAAGCGAAGTTGCTTTCGGGCATTAAAAAATACCAATGTACCATGTTCATTGTGACGCAGAAGGTAAGTACGGCGATGGAAGCAGATAAAATCTTATTGATTGAAGACGGAAGGCTACTAGAAGAGGGAAGCCATGAGAAGCTGCTGGCAACCTCGGAACTTTACCAGAAAATCTATCAGTCGCAATTTGGAACGGAGGTGGCAGAACATGTCCAAGCGTATAAGTAGCAGTGCCGCCGTCGCAAGTAAAGCCAGCCCCAAGCCGAAAGCCAAGGACTGGAAAGGGACGATTAAACGAGTTTGGCGATACTTAGGTGAAAATAAAGGTTTGTTAATGCTCGTCATGCTAATGGTCGTTGTCAGCTCCGCCTTAGGACTATTGGGACCTTTTATTGTCGGAATGGCAATTGATAACTATGTCGTGGAGCAAAATACATCTGGACTTTTAAACGTTTTAATAGGGTTGGTTTTCATCTATATTTTCTACTCGCTTTCCATGTGGCTGCAAAACTACTGGATGGTGGGGATAGCTCAAAATACCGTCTTGAAGATGAGGACACAGCTGTTTGAGCATTTACACAAGTTGCCGATCCCTTATTTTGATAAAAGGCAGCACGGGGAGTTGATGAGCCGTGTGACCAATGATATGGAAAATGTCAGTTCCACATTAAACAGTTCCGTCATTCAGATTTTCTCCAGTATCTTGACCTTAGTTGGGACTGTATCTGTCATGCTTTATCTAAGTCCTTTGCTGACAGGCATTACGCTAATCATCGTACCGGTCATGTTCTTTGGTTTAAGGTGGATCACCAACCGGACAGGTCCCTTGTTCAAGCAAACCCAAAAGAACTTGGGTGAGTTAAATGGCTATATTGAAGAGACCATTTCTGGTCAAAGAATAGTGAAAACATTCTCCCAAGAAGACAAGGTGATGGAGGAGTTTACCGAAAAGAGTTTAAAACTGAAGAAGTCCGCATACTGGGCTCAGACATATTCAGGGTTTATTCCAAAGCTTATGAATATGTTGAATAACTTAAGTTTTGCCATCATCGCAGGTGTTGGAGGGATATTGGCATTGAACACGCAATCTGGAATTACAATTGGAGTAATAGTCATTTTTGCTGAATACTCCAGACAATTCACGCGCCCGTTAAACGATCTTGCCAACCAGTTTAATACTTTATTATCTGCTGTAGCAGGTGCCGAACGTGTGTTTGATGTGTTGGATGAAGAAGAGGAAGAAAGTGATGAAACAGAAGCAATAGAACTGGAAACGGTAAGAGGAGAAGTGGAATTTAGGGATGCTTCCTTCTCTTATGAAGACGATGACACGACCATTCGGAATATTAGCTTCCATGTTGATGCCGGGGAAACAGTTGCGTTCGTTGGTCCAACGGGTGCAGGTAAGACAACAGTCATTAATCTGATTTCGCGTTTTTATGACCTAGATTGTGGCAGTATTCTATTAGATGGCCACCCTATAAATAGGATTAAACGTTCGAATTTACGAAAACATATGGCATTTGTTTTACAGGACTCGTTTCTTTTTGAAGGTACGGTTCGCGAGAATATCCGCTATGGAAGGCTGAACGCTACGGACACGGAAGTGGAGGAAGCGGCAAAGATGGCCAATGCACATTCTTTTATTAGAAAATTACCGGGAGGCTATGATTTTTATTTGAAGCAGGACGGAAGCGGGATCAGTCAGGGGCAGAAGCAGTTACTGTCCATTGCACGTGCGGTCTTAGCAAACCCAACCATCTTGGTTCTTGATGAAGCAACTAGTAGTATTGATACCATCACGGAGATGAAAATTCAAGAAGCGCTTCAACGATTAATGGAGGGCAGAACTAGCTTTGTCATTGCCCACCGATTAAATACCATTCAAAATGCCGATCAGATTCTTGTCCTGAAAGAAGGAGAAATTATCGAAAAAGGGTCTCACGATGAACTGCTGACAGAACAAGGCTTCTATTATGAATTGTTTACGAGTCAGTTGAAAAAAGAAGTAGTGTGATAAGGAAATGAGCTAAGCACCTGGCCATTCATGGCAAGCTACCATGAATGGTCAGGTGCTTTTTTGCAATATTTCTGCACTATATTGAAAAAATCATTTATTTTTTCCCAGGAAATACGTCGCTATATAAAGGTTCTTGTCAAATTAGAGCACATGATGATGGAGACATGTATTGTCTATTTCCCGAATATGATTTATAATGCAGTACAGAATGAAAATTCTAAATATTACAAATAAGTTAAAGGGGGATTACAATTTGGATGCATTTATGCAAGATCCGATTGGTGGTTTAGTAAGTCTTCTTTGGAGCACACCTATGATTGTTTTCTGTTTGGGAGTCGGATTGTTATTTACCATTTTGACAAAGTTTGTACAAGTAAGATTATTTGGGGATATGGTAAAGCAAATATTCTCCGGAAAATCGTCGAAGGCAGGGGTTTCTTCTTTTCAGGCATTATCCATTTCATTATCTGGACGTGTAGGAACCGGTAATATCGCTGGTACAGCAACTGCTATTGCGATGGGAGGCCCAGGAGCGGTTTTTTGGATGTGGACGATCGCATTTATTGGAGCGGCGAGTGCATTTGTTGAATCAGCGCTGGCTCAGGTATACAAATCAAAACAAGATGGAGAATACCGAGGCGGTCCGGCTTATTACATAGAAAAAGGTATTGGCTGGAAATGGTATGGAATTGTATTCGCATCTGCAGCACTGTTAGCGATGAGCTTATTAATGCCAGGCTTGCAGGCTAATGCGATTGGGACAGGATTGAATAATGCTTTTGGAATTAATAAGCAAGTAATTGCTATTGGATTGGTTATTGTTATCGGATTAATCATTTTTGGTGGAGTTAAACGTATTGCCTCTGTTGCTCAACTTGTCGTTCCTTTCATGGCAGTAGCATATATGTTAGTAGCTTTAGGAATCATTGCTATGAATATTACAGAGTTACCGGCAGTATTCAGTTTGATTTTCTCCAGTGCTTTTGGTTTTGATTCCGCATTTGGTGGAATCATTGGGGCAGCTATCGCATGGGGTGTTAAACGTGGTATCTTTTCCAATGAAGCAGGTCAAGGTACTGGGCCACACGCAGCAGCGGCTGCTGAGGTTTCGCATCCTGCAAAGCAAGGGTTAGTTCAAGCATTCTCCATCTATATTGATACCCTTCTTGTTTGCTCTGCAACTGCATTCATGATTCTATTCACAGGATCGTTTAATGTGGTAGATCCAGCAAACGAGGGACAATTCCTTGTCAACAACCTTGGTGCAGGAGTAGAGGCAGGAGCGGAATATACACAGGCTGCCGTTGAGTCAGTCTTGCCTGGGTTTGGTGCAGGTTTTGTAGGAATTGCTTTATTATTCTTCGCTTTTACAACTATAATGGCTTATTACTATATTGCGGAAACGAATGTTGCATATTTGGTTCGTGGAAGAAGCAATAAGATTCCAATGTTCATCTTGAAGGTCGTTCTTTTAGGTGCAACTTACTTTGGGGTTGTCAGAACAACACAAGTAGCATGGAATTTAGGAGATATTGGACTTGGTTTAATGGTATGGCTCAATTTGATTGCGCTGTTATTGTTGGCGAAACCTGCACTGGCAGTATTAAAAGACTATGATGAGCAAAGAAAGCAAGGATTAGATCCGACCTTTAATCCTGAGAAATTGGGTATTAAAAATGCGGAGTTCTGGACAAAAGAATATAAGAAGGATGATGAAAAAGCATCCTGATAACAGAAATCAAAAAGCCCTCACCAATATTTTTATGGTGAGGGCTTTTTGTCACTCCTAGACTGACATGATTGGTGTCAAAACTTTCGGACTTGGTTTTCCAATATAATAACCTTGGCCATAATGTATTCCGATGTCTCGGCAAAATTGAAGTTCTTCTATTCTTTCAATTCCTTCTGCAAGCACTTTAATGTTTAATTTGGTGGCGACATTTAGGACACTTTTTAAGAAAAGTTGTTTTTCTAGTACCGTATCACAGTGAGATATATAGTCCCGGTCTATTTTAACAAAATCGGGTTGTAGCTTTTCGAGGACTGCCAAGGTTGAATATCCTGCTCCGACATCATCGAGTGCCACTTGCATCCCAGATTTCTTGTATGTTTTGAAAATGGATTCAAGATGATCGATATCGTGAATTTTTTCTGATTCCACCACTTCAAATACGAGCTGATCGGGTGAGATGTTATTTTCACGCACTATCTTGAATGTATGTTGCAAACAATATTCCGGATTGTAAATGGAAGATGGTAAGAAATTGATAAATAATTTTATGTGGGAAGGAATCTGTTGGTTACTTCCGGAAACGATAGAGCTTTCGCGAGCCTTTTGATCTAAATAGTTATGTAGATTTGTTTCACGGGCGAATTCGAATAGTTTAAAAGGTGGAACAGATTGACCATTGAAATGAGGGCGTAACAAGCACTCGTAGGCAAAAATTTCATCATTTTTCTGTAAGTCTATAATTGGCTGAAAGTGAGTTGAAAAGGAGTTGGATGTAATCAATTCTAACAAATCATGATTTTTCATCAGGTTCAACAATTGATTTGGTGAATAAAAGCCTCGTTGAGAAGATGTTTTCACCAAAATATCAGAGCTATCAATGTTGATCAGTAACTGCTCTAATTCTTCAAACGATTGATATTCAAATTCCTCATGCATTTGTTCTCTTTTAATAAAAAGTTTACCAAAACGTCCAATATGGTCCGGTATTCCACAATCCGTACAGTGCAATGAAATCACCTCATTTAATAGATAGGATAATTTTACTATTAATTTATTGTCGGAAGAAGTTTTTAGCGTGAAATGTTGAAAAATAGGTTCGAACAGAAGGGAAATAGTAGAATAGATACATTTTTTGACGGATTGTACAAGGGTTTTCTCTAATGTTGTCGAAACATAACTATACGATAGAAATTAGAAGTTATGGTTAGGGGCGGGGCTTGAATGTTGGCGGAAAAACTACTTTTACATGTATTGATTATTTTAGCACCGGTGCTGATTTATTATGTTGTTTCCGAAAATAAGAGGTTTGGTCAATCACCATATTTTATTGGAATCCTGCAAGGGCTTTCTGCAAGCCTGTGTTTACTGTTTGCATTCTATGATTATGGTCTTTATTGGGACTTGCGATACATACCATTAGTTCTTGCCATCCTTTATGGCGGACCAAAGGCCGGGTTAATTGTGCTCGCTGCCATTCTTGGAACAAGAACCTATCTTGGTGGCGATGCTTTGGCATTTGGCTATGTTAGCGGACTTGTAGCAGCAGCCATTCCGTTCTTAATGTTAAGACGGTTTAGTAAAATTCAAACGAAGAAGAAAAGGATTGGTTTTGCAGTGCTTGTAGGGTTATGGCCGAACTTTGTCATGCTCGCAATCTTAATTGCTTATCTTATCAGTTCGCCCGCTGCGAATGAAGGACCAAATCTACTATTATACATTTTGCTGTTTGGATTAATTCAAGTAGTAGGTGTCGGTTTCGCCTCTACCTTACATGAAGCGGTCCTTGAAAGGGAGCTCATGAAGCAGGAAATCAGGCGTGCAGAAAAGCTAAACACATTAGGTGAACTTGCGGCGTCCATTGCTCATGAAGTCAGAAACCCGCTAACTGTTGTAAAGGGATTTCTTCAACTCATGCACAGAGAAGACAAAGGGAAAAATTTTCAGTATTTCGGGCTCGTTCTAAGTGAACTGGCAAGAGCAGAGTCCATCATCAATGATTATCTCAATTTTGCAAAACCAGAGTTCAAAAAAATTGAAAAAGTGGATCTTGGAGAACTATTGAGTGATGTAAAAATGCTGTTAAATCCATTAGCAGTCAAAGAAGGCATTCATCTTGAAAGTTATCTTGAGAAAAACGTGTTTATGGAAACCGATAAAAATCAATTCAAACAAGCACTTATCAACATTTTAAAAAATGCCATTGAAGCGACTCCTCAAGATGGCAGAGTCTACATAAAATTGTTTTCCAACGCATCTGGCATTCAGATTCTCATTAAAGATACCGGAAAAGGAATGACCAAGGAGCAGGTGTCTCGCATTGGTACTTTATTCTATACGACTAAGGATAAGGGGACAGGTCTTGGCACGACGGTTTCAATGAGGATTATCGATTCAATGAATGGAAAGGTAGTTTACTCGAGTGAACTTGGAAAAGGAACTGAAGTGAAGATTTCATTTCCGCCAGTGAGGCAGGAGGAACAAGTGAGGAAGGAATCGGTTGTGGGGTAATAAAAGAAAAGAGACTGTCAATAAATTTTGGCAGTCTCTTTCTTATGTTATTTCTTTTACAATTTCTCTAACGGTTTATCTGCTGGCCCTTCCAACACATCGCCATGGATGGAGAAGCGTGAGCCGTGGCAAGGACAATCCCAGCTTCGATCACCGTGGTTCCATTCGACTTCACAACCAAGATGCGTACAGGTCGTGTCCACGCAGTAGACTTCTCCCTTGTCATTCTTGTAGGCTCCTGCACGTCGACCGTTAATCATCACGACTCCGCCTTCATCCAGACCAAGGTCTTCAGGTTTTTTCGAAGGTCGATCAAGTTTGCCTTCAATGAGATGTCCCGCTACATTCATATTAGAGCTGATGAATTTTTTCAGACTAGGGTCCGCAACAAAGCGGGAAGGTGAAAACAGGTCTTCATATGTGTTCTTCCTGCCAAGAATTAAATCCTGTAAGAGCAGTGCTGCAGCTGTGCCGTTCGTCATTCCCCACTTCCGATAGCCTGTCGCAACGAAAATATTAGGATGCCCAGATGTGATGCGTCCTATATAAGGGACATTGTCTAGCGTATATAAGTCTTGAGCGGACCAACGATACAGAATTTCCTTGATCCCAAGCACTTCTTCGCCAAAACTTTTCAACGCTTCGTAGTGTTTCAAGGTATCTTTCCCTTGACCTGTCCGGTGCCCGTCTCCTCCAATCAAGGCAACTTTTTCCCCGTCAATCGTCACATAACGCAAGGACCTTGAAGGCTGGCCTGCACTATAATACATACCCTCTGGCGGTTCTTTTTCTGTTTTTACCGCAAGCACATAAGATCGCTCCGCATGCATTCTTGTAAAAAAGAAACCCTTGCCATCGTAAAAAGGAAAATGAGAGCCTGCAACAATATACTCGCACTCAATCTTTGCTCCGTTCTTCGTCACTACCGATAATCCACGTGACTCCTCCACATCAGTCGCAACGGTGTGCTCATAAATTTCACCGCCTTTTTCAACAATACCATCTACTAATACCTTCAAATATAGCAGCGGATGAAATTGAGCCTGGTTTTTCATGACGACAACAGATTTCGTCTCCAGCGTAAAAGGTATGTCATACGTTAAGTCCCCATCGATTCCTAGTTTTTGATAGGCCTCGAATTCTTTCATTACCTTTTGGTCATCCTGCTCTGTTTGAGAGTAAATATAGGCATTCTGTTCACTAAAATCACATTGAATCCGCTTAAGGTCCACAAGGTCTCTGATGAAATGAAGCCCTTCTTGGTTTGCTTGGTAATAGAGTTTAGCCTTTTCCTGCCCTATATGTTGAATGAACTCATCGTAAATTAGGCCGTGTTGAGCGGTCACTTTGGCTGTTGTATGTCCTGTAGTGCCATTAAGAATTTGATCTGCATCAATAAGGATGACCTTAAGTCCTTCATTAGCAAGTTGATACGCAGTCGTTATTCCGGTAATACCGCCACCGACTACACATACATCCGTTTTTTTGTTTTCATTTAATGTAGGAAAAGAGGGAAGAGGTGCAGAGTCCCTCCAATAAGCTTCCGGTCCTTTTGGAAGATCGTTAAAATTTGATTGATCCATTAGTTTTTCCTCCTCTGTTGCACAAATATATACATAATTTTTCCAAAAGCGAGGAAAACATGTATCTTTTTAGCGAAAATGACAACGATATTTCTATTGGAACCTCTAGGGAAAAAGGGTAGAATGGAGAATAGCGTAAAACCCCGTATGAGGGTCATAAAGGAGAAAACGATGTCTACAACTTTTATAAATACATTACAACCTTTTATACAAAAGCTTTGGGAAAATAGTGAATTTGCCGCTGCAACTCCAGTTCAAGAAAAGGCAATCCCGGTTATTTTAGATGGGAAAGATGTACTTGTCGAGTCACCAACAGGAACAGGGAAAACGTTGGCTTATTTGTTGCCAATCATTGAACGCATTGACTTGTCTAAACAACATCCACAAGCGTTAATTGTAGCGCCCTCAAAAGAATTAGCCATGCAGATCTTTGAACAGATCCAGAAGTGGACAGAAGGCAGCGATATCTCTGGTGCGTCTTTCATTGGTGGAGCGAATGTGAAACGCCAACTTGAAAAACTGAAAAAGAAACCGCATATTTTAGTTGGGACACCTGGCCGCCTGCAAGAGTTAATTCAGATGAAAAAAATAAAAATGCATGAAGTACAGACCATTGTTATGGATGAAGCAGATCAGCTTTTTGTCCCAGAACATAAAAAGACCATTGAAAACATCATTAAATCTTCTATGCAGGAAAGACAACTACTATTGTTCTCTGCTACCTTGAAGGAAGAAACGGAGAAACAGGCAGTTAACTTGCTGAAGGAGCCTTTAGTTATTAAGGTCACCAAAGAAGACTTGCCACCAGCACGTGTAGAGCATTTGTACGCAGTGGTCGATCAGCGAGACAAAGCGAATGTCCTGGCTAATTTGCTCCGTGAGCCTGGAATCAAAGCACTGGCATTTGTCCGTGATATTGGAAACCTTGCCGTACTGACGGAAAAACTACTATATAAACAATTAAATGTTGGATTTTTGCATTCCGAATCCTCCAAACAGGAACGCGAGAATGCCATGAAAAACTTTAGAAAAGATGAATATCCGGTCCTTCTTGCTACAGATGTGGCAGCACGTGGTCTCGACATTAAAGAGTTGAGTCATGTTATCCATTACGACTTACCTGAAGAAGTGGAAAGCTATGTGCATCGTTCTGGCAGAACAGGCCGCCAAGGAGCGGAAGGTACTGTCATTTCCATTGTAAGTGAACGGGAAGAACGTAAACTGAAGCAATTTGCGCGTGAACTTGGCTTGAAACTGGAGAAGCGAGTTGTGTTCGGCGGGAAGCTTGTTAGTGAAGATGAGCTGAAGTCTGGAAAGCCTGGTTCTGGTGGCGGACGTGGAACGAAAGGTTCATTTGTTGGGAAGAAAAAGGCTGGTAGTTCGAAGGGATCTTTCGGGCAACAAAAGACCGGTGCTAAAGCTGAAGTTGCTAGTGGTTCTTCCAAAGGTGGAGGAAAGGCTAAGCCGAAAAAGCCCGGTTTAAAGAAACAAGTTAAGAAAAAATAAATGTAGGATTAAGTTGTTAAGTGAACCATTCCGATTCAGGGATGGTTTTTGTTGTTTTTAGGAGATTCGGGCTTATCCAGGTCTTTGAGGACATAAGGAAGAAAAAATGCTGTTTTTTTAAGAGAAATATCTAAATTTTTGGTTCGGAAATTTGGTTCGGGGTCTTGTAAACTAAACTGTGTAAGTAAAAGAGCGTACGACTTTTACTTCGCAGTTTAGTTTTTTTCTTGTTAAAATTATTTTAACTAACTGGGGGGATGATCGGTATGACCAAGAAAG
>NZ_JAIVKY010000008.1 GCF_020524325.1 Sutcliffiella horikoshii | reverse complement strand
GGGCTTCGTCCAAAATTGGCCACAAGTGATGAACCAATTATTAATCAATGATAATCTTAAGGGAAGAGCTGTTAAGTACCTCGATTAAGAAAACTTACACAGTTTATTTGACACACCCTTTCCCAAGCGACCTTCTACATTTCCCGGCATACCTTCTACAACTTTAACCCGCTGCTTCTACCACTATCACGTAACCTTTTACCACTAAAAGAAAACCTTCTACAACTTCCCCCCCAAAAAAACAAAAAACGAAGGGGACCATTAAATCTCTCCCACTTCGCAAAAAAATTCACTCATCTTCATCCTCAAAATCCGGACCAACCGTATTGGCTTTCCCTTCCATCCACCGTTCCAGGTTCCCAATGTATTTCTTCATCCGCGCTTCAAGCTGCTGCACATGCATGAAACCCTCATCTGCTGATTGAATATTCATTTTCGCCTGTTTTCCGGCCTCAGCAATTCCTTCATCCACTTTCCACCGTTCAAAAAGAAACTTTAAATGCTCGTCTCCAAAATCAAATTCGCTCATCAATCTTCACCTCAAAACATTATATGAACAAAAAAAATACCGGAAGCTTAACCCCTCAATAATGGGCGCAACTTCCGGCTCAGCTCTTCTAAACTAGTCATAGCACTCTGATAAATGGCGCGGTTCTCAGCCGAACTCGCAGTTACACTAAGAAAAGAAAAATCAGAAGAACATTTTTCAAGTGTCACAAGTGTTAACATTCTTTCTTTTAGCGGGGCAGCTTTAATATGATCATTATATAAATCCACACTCATTTCTCCCCAAGCATTTACTTGAGCGAGAAATACATTTTCCAAAAGAACATTTCGCTTTTCTAGTTCCGCTTCCAACCAAGCCCTGTTTAACCCTATCTGAGCAAGCGGCTCATCTAATATTTCCCCATCCATAATCACTGTTTGAGGCTCTAATTGATCAGGCGTGTCCGGATAGAGATCGCCGTATGTGGCAGGCTGCTTGCTTTTTTTTAACAGCACACTCAACTCACCGTTTGATTCAAGCGTTGCAAACTCAATATCTTCTACTGTAAATATATCTTTCTTACGCAATTGCTCAAGGAATTCATCAATGGTGTACTTTTCCTTCTTCAAGTTCTCTTCCAATATTTTTCCCTCTCGCATAAACACGGTGGAGTTACCTTCCACAAAATCTCGGAACTTCTTATTATGAAGAGAAATCTGAGAGGTCACCAACGGAAAAAGGGACCAAATCAAAATGCTTGTCACTCCGTTCTTCAGATCCAGTTCCCGATCCATCGACAACGTCCCGGCAATGTCCCCCACTGTGATCCCAACTATATACTCAAAAAAAGACAGCTTTGACAACTGCTTCTTCCCCAAAAGCTTTGTAATCAAAAACAACCCAACAATAATCGCAAAAGACCTAACAGCAACCTCTACCCACTGCGGCATAAACAAACCTCCTTCAAAAAAAGACAATGTTGAAAAGGGTGCTTTAGCACTCTAATTGACTGAGGGTCAGACCCCTTACCACTCCTTTAAAGCACTAAACTACACCCTCTCCCCCTTCTCACAATCTTAATCCCTTTATAATTGTTTGAGTTTTTGATCTATATTAGCAAGCAGGTCATCAATTTTCATCATGGATTCGTGGTAGGTGTTTTGTGCAGCGGGTTCACTTGCTTCCGTCGCATAGACGTGAAGATTATTTCGAATCATCTTCAGACTTGCCCGGTTATAGGTAAGCATCATTTTTTCGTCCATTTCACACGCAGCCCCTTATCCTTTCGGTTTAAATAGCAGTGCCCCAATGAAACCGAACACGATTGCTGCTGAAATACCAGAGCTTGTCACTTCAAACATTCCTGTCAACACACCGACAAGCCCGTGTTTCTCAGCCTCTTCCAACGCACCATGCACCAACGCATTACCAAAGCTCGTGATAGGAACAGTTGCCCCTGCTCCTGCAAAGGCAATAAACGGCTCATACAACCCTAAACCATCCAATACTGCACCGGCTACCACCAAAGTACTTAACGTATGTGCCGGAGTTAGCTTGAACACATCAAACATAATTTGCCCGATCACACAAATTAACCCCCCAACAACAAACGCCCAAAAAAATGATAACAACATCAGCTGACACCCCCCGTCCCCATCTCGATGGACACTGCATGGGCGATACATGGGATCGATTCCTTTTGCTGAAAAGAAACCGGAGATAACAATGCACCTGTAGCTACGAGCAATATCCGCTTGTATGTCCCTTTTTTCATCTCGTTCAATAAATGTCCATACAAGACAACTGCCGAACACCCCGCTCCACTTCCCCCGGCAAGTACCGGCTGGCCCTTATCATAGATCATTAATCCACAATCCTGATATTGTTCATCCGTAATCTGCAACCCATTTTCCTTCAACAGTTCCAATGAAACCTCCCGACCAATCTCGCCAAGGTCACCGGTTGCAATAAGATCATAATAAGAAGGATCCCTGCCAGTATCTTTAAAATGAGCTTTAATCGTATCCACCGCAGCAGGAGCCATTGCACCTCCCATATTAAAAGGATCAGAGAGCCCCATGTTAATCACCTTTCCGATTGTAGCTGAAGTAACATGCGGCCCCACGCCGACGTTGCTCACAAGCCCCACTCCAGCACCTGTAACGGTCCATTGTGCCGTTGGAGGCTTCTGGCCACCATATTCTGTTGGATAACGAAACTGCTTCTCTACAGCCGCATTATGGCTTGAAGCACCTGTCAAACAATACTTTGCTCCGCCATAGTTCACAAGAAAGCTAGCCAGTGCCAATCCTTCCATTGAAGTGGAACAAGCCCCAAACACGCCCAGATACGGCACTTCCAACGCTTCTGCCGCAAAATTAGAAGGCGTCATCTGATTGATTAAATCCCCTGCCAGTAAAAACTGAACATCCGATAGTGTCAATCCTGCCTTCTTCAAAGCAGTCTCACACGCTTCCTCCAGCAAAACCCGATGCGCCTTTTCATAGCTATCCTGTTCTAGCCACAAATCTTTATGCAGCATATCAAAATCATTCGCAAGCAATCCATTCGCTTCAAAGGGTCCTCCTATTGCAGCACTCGAGGTAATGACAGGTTTATTCGCAAATATCCATGATTGTTTTCCCTGAAGCATCAGAACCCTCCTATCGAGACCACGATCGTCTTCACCAATGCGACCACAAAGGCCGAGAATACTCCAAACAAAATAACCGATCCCGCAAGTTTAAACATGTTAGATCCGACTCCAAGAACATACCCCTCTGTTTTATGTTCAATGCAAGCAGAAATGACGGCGTTCCCGAATCCTGTTACAGGCACGGCACTTCCCGCTCCTGCAAACTGCGCAATCCGGTCATACACACCGAATCCTGTGAGCAACATGGCAATGAAGATCATGGTAGCTACAGTCGGATTCCCTGCCGTCACTTCTGTAAAATTAAAGAAATATATGTACATTAATTGAATGGCCTGTCCCACAATACAAAAGACGCCACCCACCAAAAAGGCGATAATGCAGTTCTTCCATACCGGCCGCTTTAACTCAATCTTTTGTTCAATCTTCTGATAGGCCTTCTGTTCCGGTGTAAGCTGTTTATCCTTCTTGCTCATCTGATGGCACCTCCTATGCTTTTTCTTCCCGTAGTGTCTTCATTTTTTCAATTCGCTTTTCCAGCTCTTTTTCTGAAATCTGCTTCTGTTCCACATCTCTTCGAAGCCTTTCAATCTCAAGTCTTATCTTTAAATCATGGGACACGACCACATTTTCATCTGGAAACTCTTTTTCTAGCGCCTTTTTCACTTTCTTCTCAATCTTTTCCGTGAAAAATTTCTGATATTGTGTCACATGAAACACAACTACTAACTCGTCTTCGGTATCATAGGCAATAGCACCTTTTACCTCTTTAAATTCTTTGGCAATCTCTTCAGCTCGTTGTTCTTTATCAGACTTCTCTTTTTGATCATTAGAAGTCCTCATGACCGTATCCTCGACTCTTGTCTTAACCTCACCTTTGCCGCACCCAGCCAGCATGCCAACTGACACCGCCAACAAAATTACAAACGCCACCGTTTTCATTCCATCACCTCATTTTGCTTGCATACTCTATCTCTTAATATTTATATCAGCATTCGAAATTATGTATAGAAAACTCCACTTTAAAAGCCCTCCCAAAGGAGAGCCCGATCTAATCAGTGATTCTTGTCACGAGACTTTCTAGAAATCCTGCCACACCAGCTGCACCAAAAATAATCAGGACAGGCTCTCCTATAAAAGGATAAAACGTCATCAAAAGAAACAAACCCGTTGTCACCCAAACCCCGGTACACCAATAACAACTGAGCAGTTCTCCAATCCAGCGTCTAAGACCTTTCCCTTTTATGATGATATATTCCTCTATTTCTCCTTTATCATTCTTCTCCTCAATTTCTTCCATAAAAGGCTTTCGGATAAATCCAGCTATCTTATCCAAAACAATAAGCCTCGTTAAACGGAAGCTGGCAAGTCCAAGCAGAAGAAACCAAAACCAGCTTTCAAGCAAAAAAATTCCCCCTTTCATATTGATGATATGTATGAAAGGGGGAAATAGTAGTAATGAAATTAATCTTCTTGGATAACTTTTACTTTTTTACCGCAGCCACAACCGGAGGATTTCTTTTTCTTGTTCGATGAAGCGAAATTATTACTAGAAGAAATCACTTTCATCTGACCAGATATAGGTTTGGGTTGGCCTGAATAATGATAATAGTTCATATGCGACCTCCAATTTGTTCGTAGTATAAGATACTTTATCTTATGCTCTCTCGTCAAAAAGGTTTTCCGCATCTATCATTACTCACATAGGCTTATGTGTCTTTTTTGACATTATTATAGAACCAAGATTGCATTCGCACATCTTGCTCTTTAACTTGTGTAGAAGTATTCTTTTCTTCTATACTTGTCGAAGATTTCGTGTTGATCTCCTCTTTTAATTCTGCAATTATCTTCTTCAAGTTCTGATTCTCCACTTCCAACTCATTATTAACTTCTGCTATTTTTTGGTATCCTTCCTGAGCCTGATTAGAGCTTTCAATTTTCACCAACAAACCTTTTACTGTTTCTTTCACCATTTCGTACTCTTTTTCAAGATCCATATTAATCGTGCTCTGTCTATTCAGCTCCTTCTTTAATTCCTCTAATTCAGAAGTTAGTACCTTTTTTTCCTTTATTGCTTGTTCATATTCTTGCTTTAAGTGGTGCACTTCTTTGCTGATTGTTACTAACTTCCCTTGATGCTCTTCTTTTTGTTTTGCAAGTTCTGCCTTATATTGTGCAATCTCCCCTTGAAGCTTGGAGACCTTATCATTTCCCTCTTCTTCCATTTTCTCAAGTTGATCCTTAAGTAGGTTGATTTGCACTTCATATTCATCTTTCTGCTTTTCTATATTCTTCAACAGAGACTTGCTGTTAAGCCGGTTTACATCTGCTGTTAGGCGCTTCACTTCTGCACCTAAATGAATAATTTTTTGCTGTAAGATGATTTTTTCATCGTTTTTAATGCTCTTCATGCTTTTCCCTCCTAAAACTCTCCCTTTTAAAAGTAATTCGTTAAGTTCGGGAAATATGACAATCAGATGGAAAAATAAAATTCGGGCTATTGTCTCGGCACACTTACCCACCAAATTCATACTATACAGTAGTCCCGTAACCCAAATGGGTAATAAAAGTATAGGAGGAGTTTTAAGTGAGTCATAACGAAACTGAAAGAGTCTGTATTAAGACTCGTAAAGTTTACGACTGGGTTACTCGTCAAATAGATGTAGCACTAAAACCTATCTGTAAGACTGACCTTGATGACCTTTTTAAATGTATCGACGATGCTGACATTGCAGACATTTTATGTGATAAAAAAATCGGCCCATTGTCTGTAGTTTGCTTCTTATCTGATGAGCATGGTCACAAAATCGACACAAAAGCACACTATAACCACCGTCACCACAAAGCTTTTGTCTGTAAGGAAATCGATCAGGCAGGAGGACGTACAGAAGTAGAAGTTGAGTTACCAGATGGTACAGAAGTTACGCTGCAACGTGTCAAAGTTCTTATTAAGGGCTATGTAACAGTGCATATTGTAGATGACAGCGGTACAGTTCTATGCTGCTCTGAGCCAATCCCATTCGCAAACATCCAAACATTCTTACTATGTGCGCCAGAAGGAACAGAGTTGGATTGCCACGTAACATTCTTTGATTGCGATTCCAATCTGATTGTTACATCTGACCTTTCCCAATTAGATATCAATTTATTATTATGCTTAGACGTACAAATGGAAGCTGATGTTAAATTAGAAATCGAAGCAAGAATCTGCAGACCGCGTGATGAAATTATTGAAGGCGTACTATGCCCTCCAAAAGAATTTCCACCACAATGTCCAGAAGTATTTCCTGCACATAGAAGAAAAAGATAGTACCTGCCACAATTTCAATAAATAATGACGGACAGCCAAAATTTCAGTCAACTGAATTTCTGGCTGTTTTTACATATCACATCGGACACCCTTTCCACTGCATAGAATATTTCAAAGGAGGTTCCATATATGAATGACAATGTATTAAGATTGCAACAACAGGTTATACACTACAAATCAGAGGTAGAGAAATATAAAAATAAATTAGAAGAGATGGAATTGTTTTTAGAAAGGGAAAAAATTCGCAATAGATACTTACAATCAAAACTAATGGATATGAAAAAAGAAGTAAAAAACTCATTCATCCACCAATTGAAGGTTCTTACCAATAAAATATTAGAATTAGAGGTACAACTGGAAGAAGAAAAAGCACTTAATCAAGATGTAGTACCAACAGACACACACCACATAGTCGACACTTCTCCCATCAAAACTTTATCTTACTTTGCTTATTTCAATCATTCCATACTTTTTCCAATGGAGGGCGAAGCAGAAATAACGGTCATAAGCGACTTGAACCTTGTTAATAATGGGGATTTAGATCTGGAGGACCTACTTGTATGCATTAGAGTAAAACCCCTTAAACAAGTGAATCTATCAGCAAAAATAGCCAACCCAAAACTAATACAAGATAGTGAGAAACTAAAACCTGCTGCTGAATGGATCTACGCCATTGAAGACTGGAGAAATAAAATACTAAACGATGGAGAGTACTGGATTCGTCCTTCTCAACACTCAAATCTACTAAGACAAACCACCATGAGTTTGAAAGGCATAGAATTGATAATCAACAAAAATGACTTTAAAGGAAGAGTCATAGTGGAAGCCTTTATCTACGGCAGTAATGTAAAAGATAATACAGCCGCACTCAACAAGATTATCGTTCAAATGTAACGAGTAAGATTTCTAAGAATAAAAAGGCTTTTTCATTAAGTGATTAGCCCGTACAATAAAGCTTCCTATGAATACATTATTATTAATCAAGAAAAAGGAGGTTTAAAATATGGGTAGTGTATTTGTAGAAAGAAGTAAAGATTGTGGCTTCTGTAATAAACACAGCAGAACTAACAAATGTATCTGTAAAAAGATTGCTGAGTTAGTAGGAGAAACTGTAACCATCAGAACAAAATCTGGATATGAATTTACTGAGGTTGAAATTAAAGCATTCGATCCTAAAACTTGTTGTGTAACATTATTAGAGGACGGAATGGTTACTCCAATGAGAATGCCTGCGGAAGTAACGTATATTTGTTGTGAAGACATTGAATCCGTTACAAGAGAGCTATTAAAAAGAAATAAAAATAATAAATTCTAATCCTTAAATAATTTAGAAGAAATCTAGTTTAATCGCTAGATTTCTTTTTATAAGTGTAAGTTTCAGGTGTATTTGTTTTACCTATTATTTTACTCTTTCTTAATAACCATTGATTCGAGACAACAGAGGTGTGAAAATATTTATCTGCTTTTCTTACACAGAAGTAATTATACCTATCAGAGGAAAATAACACATACCCCTTTTTTAGACATTCTATTTGAAACGACGAGTCTTCTCCAAGATTTAAATGGGGGAATGGAACATCTTCTATAACTTTTTTCTTAAAAACCAACGTTGCTCCGCTTAATAACCTTTCAGTAAGTTTTTGGTCAGTAGTTGATAACAAATTTTCGTAACCAGGATTTAATATAGTTAACAGTTTCTTCTCTTCGTAATATACAAATATAGAGGATTTACCAACAATATCAACCATTTTCTTTTCAAGGATATTCAAGGCTTCTAGAGCATAATTAGGAGCATAATAATCATCATCGTCAAATTTAGCAATAACCCCAAATGCAGCTATTTTTGCACCTTCATTCAAACATTCTCCTAATGATATATTCTCTGATAATTGAACAATAGTTACATTTTTGTGTTTTTCTGCATATTTTAACCATGCACTGATATCCATCTCATTTTTATTTAATATTACTATTAACTCTTTTTCTAGAACATTTTGTCTTGTGTAGTTTAGAAATACGTTCTCCATATTCTTCTGTCTTATAGTAGGTGTAATAATTGATATCATTTAAACACCATCCTCAATTCAATTTTTTGATTTTCAAAAAAAAACGCGAGGTGAAAAAATGAACATAGAAGTTAGTATAATTGTTATATCATATAATATTTATCACCAAGCTTTGTTTACATTAAATAGCATTTCTAAACAATCTTTTGACCTTTCAAAAGTAGAAGTTATATTTGTGGACAATGCATCTTCAGATGAATCTTCAAACATCCGTGACTTTAAACTACTTCCAAATTTTAAATATATTAAATGTAAAAAAAACCTGGATAGAGCAGGAGCAAAAAACATAGGTTTAGAGGAAGCAAAAGGATCGATCTTAATTTTCTTAAATGGTGAAATGATTGTAGAGCCTGACTTTATAGAGAAACATGTCAATTATCATAATGAAAAAAGAAATGTAGTAGTATGCACCAATACTTCCCAAAAGGAAATATTTACAGTTATAGAGCCAAACTTCAATGAAGAACAACTAACAAAATTGGATTTTTCACTTAAAAAGTTAGGGAATGAGATAAGGACACTAATTCCTTATAAGGAATTAGTGGAAATTGAACATTCTGACCTGTCATCTCCTACTCCTTTGTTTCATTCTGAAGACTTAACCCTTGATTTCTTACGATATTATGCATACAGCGCTCCTTACTTTACTGATGTTGTTTCGAAACATGGTTTACAATTAGAGGATTTTCACCTACCTTGGATTATTTGTGTAACACGATGCATTTCTATTACAAGAGAATCAATCGATTTAGTTGGATTATTTAATGAGAATTTTAGTGGATGGGGAAGTGAAGATAGTGAGTTTGCATACAGGTTATACAAGAGTTCTGTTAGGTTTATTGAAGCGCCAGAAATATCGGTCTATCATCAAGAACATTCATTTTCCCCAGAAAACAGAGAAAGTGAACGAATGGAGAATCTTATTAAGTTTCAAAATCTCCATCCTGATCCAGATGTAGCTATTTTATCCTTACCTTTATTACAAAATGCAAATTTATTATT
This sequence comes from Sutcliffiella horikoshii, assembly GCF_020524325.1. GTDB lineage: Bacteria > Bacillota > Bacilli > Bacillales > Bacillaceae_I > Sutcliffiella_A > Sutcliffiella_A horikoshii_D. The sequence continues at coordinate 372,171 of NZ_JAIVKY010000008.1, read as the reverse complement.
ATTAAATGCAACACTAAAAGAGTATAAGAATCTATGTCTTTATCATCCTGAACATTTCAATCATTTAAAAAGATATTACTTATCGGCTTTACAAAAAGCTCCACAACTATTTTTACTGATGAAAAAAAACTCTCTTCCAGTTAAAAATAAAAATTTAATTAACAATTTAAAGAAAGACTTATGGAAAAGTGATGATAGTAATAAATCAATCTATAAACAATTAGTGAAGGAATATAAGTTATTCACTAAGCTTCCAAACTATCCATTATTAAAAAAATCAATGAAGAATATATTAATATTCTAATAATGAAATTTAAAGCCCAACGCAAAAGGTAAAATTTTTGAGTTGGGCCTTTGCTACTGTATTGCTAATTTATATAGTATCTAAAATCATACAATTTTTTTTGTTTAAGAATATCTTTATTTTTTATAAATTCCTTCCAAGCTGTCAAAATTATAATAGTATCTGTATTTTCAAGAAGTTTATCTAAAGATATACTATAAGTAACATCTAAACGATAAGTATCTTTAAAAACTTTTGTTGCTATAGGGTCATAAGCTTTGATTTTATTATAGCCATTATCCTTTAATAGGTTAATGAAATCCTTAGCTACCGATTCCCTTACATCATCTGACTCTGGCTTAAAAGCTAAACCTAGTATCCCTATAGTTTCATTTGTAGAAACCTCTGCCTTAAATCTTTCAAAAAGAAATTCTTTTATTTTGGTGTTTGTTTCCAGAACGCTATTTAATATTTGAGGTTGAATGCTTTTCTCCAAAAAAAGTGAGGCTAATGCCTTAGTATCTTTGGGCAAACAGTATCCTCCAAATCCACAGCCTGGATAAACATATTTAGACATATCTGCAGGCTTATTTGAGCTGCCATACCAACGTTTATCTAAGTGAAGAATTTTAAAAGCACTTGCTATATCAATGTTACCTAATTTGTGTGCCAGCATGGATTGTTCATTTGAAAAACTTATCATTGTAGAGAGTAAGGTATTAGATAAATATTTTATATACTCTGCAGTATTTGTAGATTGAAAAAATATCGGACTATTGAATTTCTCATAGTACTTTTTTAAAATATCTTTACCCTTTTTATCATTTATATCTATACCTACTACAATGCGGTCTGGTTGGGTAAAATCTTCCCAAGCATATCCTTCCCTTAAAAATTCCGGGTTATTTGCCAACCCTATATCCTTACTAACCTTGAAATTTTGGGATTCAATGAAAGGCATGATTTTTTCTTTAGTTGTAGAAGGTGGAATGGTAGACTTAATGACCAAAACCCTATATTTCGCATCTGTCACATAAATTAACGTTTCTGCTATCGATTGGTAAAGATACTTCAGGTCAACTTTGCCATCTACATCATTAGGAGTTCCTACGCAAAAAATAATTAGCTCACTTTCTTTTACTGCTTGTTGTAAGTTTTGTGTGACTACAAAACCTCTATTTAAGAATTGCCTTAATTTCACCTCTAGATACGGTTCAAAAAAAGGTACATCCCCATCATTTAATTGCTTTCTTTTATCGTCATTTATTTCTACTCCATAAACCTCATAACCTTTTTCGCAAAAGCCAAGAGCAGTTGTTAGTCCTACAAAACCTAATCCGATAACAGTTATCATAACTTATTAACACCGCCGTATTTAAGAAACTTCAAAAACTTACCAACTCCTTCTTCCACATGAATGGAAGGGGTGTAGCTCAGAATTTTCCTTGATTTATCTATATCCGGACACCTTCTATTTGGGTTATGTGTTAAATAATTTTCCTCTTGAGATTTTTCTAAAACTATTTTCCCTGTATAATTATAAATTAATTTTCCTTGTCTTAAATAAATCTCTGCCAGTTCTCTAATTGATATTTCTGGTTTATCTATTCCTATATTGAAATACTCATACTTTCCTAATAGTAAACTTTTTAAATAACCACCAATAGCATCTGCTACATAACAAAAAGTTCGAGTTGGTTTTCCATCTGAATATAATATAATATCTTTGTTAGATATGATCGAGTTTGCAAAATCCGCAGGGGCCCTTTTATCGTTTAGCTTCATCCCGGGACCATAGTTATTAAAAGGTCTAACAATAGTTATTGGTAATTTATACTCTTTTGAAAAAACATAGCAAAGTGTTTCACCAAACCTTTTTGATTCGTCATAACAAGCCCTAGGTCCATTCATGGATACATTTCCTCGATATTCTTCATGCGTGGGTATACAATCAGGTGCAGGATCTCCATAAATTTCACTGCTTGAAAAGAATAAAAATCCCTTCAACTTGTTCGCTTTATAATATTCTAATAAATTTCTTAACCCCCATATATTCGCATCTATTGTTTGCAGAGGATATTTCCTATAAAAAACTGGAGAAGCAATTGAAGCCATATGAATAATATAATCAGCTTCAGCACTATTATTAATCGAACTTATTTTATCCTTTGAAATATCAAATGGATAAAGATCAATATATTCCTTATTACTATCCTCCAATGTTTTTAACCACGAAGGTTTTCCAAGAATAAAATTATCCAAGCATATAATCTTTTTAAAACCTAGAATTTCTTTAAATGCTAAGAAATAATTTAAAAAATAATATCCTAAAAATCCTGCGCAGCCAGTTATAAGGATGGTTGAGTCCTTAAATTTTTGCTCCGGCTTTACTTGATTATGGATATATACAAGGTCTTCTTTAAGGATGGAATTAGTAAGCTTAGCTGCTATCTTCATGTTCTACATTCCTCCATTGACTTGTTCTTTCCACCATCTTATGGTGTGGTCTAAACCTTCATCTAATGTTGTGGTCGGATGCCAACCTGTACTTTCTTGAATTTTATAAATATCTGCGACTATTATATTTTCATGTGGTTTATCAGGGAATTTATTACTTAATTTAATCAAATGTGGCTTATTTAGTTGATATCCTATTTGATAAATTAAATCTTTCAATAAAATTGGCTTGCCGGATCCAATATTCACTTCACCAGTAATGTTATTTTCTAAAATTGCAATGAATGCCTCAGCTACATCCTTAACGTATAAGTAATCTAAGACTTGCAGTCCATGTGTGCAGTTAGCTATCTTATTATTTAATAGTGAACTAGTTACATAAGGAACTAATCGATTGATATTCTCTTCTGGTCCATATACATAGAAAACCCTGCCCCAAACTAAGGATATATTTTCTTTTTTGCAGTATTCTTCTGCAATTGTTCGTAAAGCACATTTACTTTTTGCATATAGTGTCGAGGGTTTAAGAGGTGTTGAGTTTTCTATACATACAAATGTAGATGTATCATATTCTGCACATGTGCCGCTAATAACAACTTTCTTACCACCATATTTATTAAATAACCTTAAGAGCTTCATACTTGCCAGGATCCACTCAATGTTCATTATTGATTCTTTATAATTTTCTGGAGTAACAATCCAAGCTAAATGGAGCAAAATTGACGGTTTGATATTTTTCATTATCTCTTCCATTTTATTTGAATTTAACAAATCTACATTGTGCCATATCACCTTATCCCCTGTAGGTATTGCAGATATGTCTCTGCTTGTGATTGCATGAACCTCATAATCTTTATTTCTGAGCTTTTCTAAGATATGTTTACCAATAAATCCATTCGCTCCAGTAATAAGAAGCTTTTTCACTATTTCAACCCCTTTTCAAATCGAACACAAAGGCCATTAAACTCTAAAAAAATTAAATATCTAAATACTTTTTATCACTTAAAAAAAATTTAAATGTATTTAATTTATGGTCCTTTTCTGAGAGAAGAGGATTTTTAATTGGCCAGTTAATATTAAGTGTAGGATCATTCCAAATAATCCCTCCCTCAGAATTAGGGTTATATGGGGAATCAACTTTATAAGTGACCTCGGTGTTCGGTTCTAACGTACAATATGCATGGGCAAAACCTTTTGGAATTAACAGCATTTTTTTATTCTCACATGACAAATATGTGCCACTCCATTTACCGAAAGTTTTAGAACCTTTTCTAATATCCACATATACATCGTAGATTGAGCCACTAATTACCCGTATCAACTTGGATTCGGAATATGGCGGATATTGAAAATGAAATCCTCTTATTACTCCTTTTTCTTTCGTGAGTACATGATTCTCTTGAACCCAATTATTATTAATGCCATTTTTAAAAAAAGTTTCCTCATCATAAATCCTAAGAAAGTAGCCTCTAAAGTCTACTTTTGGTTCAGGAGTAATTTCCAGTACTCCCATCAACTCATTTTCAATTATCTTCATTTCCCCCACCCTTTATATTTGTTTGTCTTCCAACTAATATCGTTGGTCCTGATAATCTATCATGAATAAAAACAAAGTAACCCTTCAAATCTAACGTCAACTTTTTTATAGTATGATTTTCTAACTTTAAGGAGACCAATTCTTTTACTTTTCGGTCCACAACCTCCTTTATATGCATAAATAGTATTAATGAAGGAAAATGAAGGAGTGAAGTATATGGTTATCTGTACAGTAACCTGTGCTGATTATTTATATAAAGCATTAGTAATGGCTAAAACTGCTAAAACACATATGCCAGATGTGAAAGTGTATCTTTGTCTTGTTGAAAAAGAGATCCCTTCATTGCTAAATGAAAATAATCTGTTTGATGACATAGTACTCGCTAAGGATATAGGAATTCCTAACTTTGAGCATTTTTTGTTTAAACACACTATTTATGAAGCATGCATTGCTGTCAAAGGTCGTTATTTTAAATATTTATTGGATAATTTAATCCAAGAAGATAATTTTATTTTTTTAGATCCTGACATAATGATTTTAGATACATTTACTGAAATTACAGAGATTTTTCAATCAAACTCCATTATTTTGACACCACAAATTAATCAGCCGATGGAAACAGATGAACAGGTCGACGATATCGAATTGCCACATTTGTTATATGGAGTTTTCAATTTAGGTTTCTTAGGCTTCAAAAGACATCCAGAAGCACTTAAATTCATTGATTGGTATACTGAAAGACTTGAATATGCTTGTTATATAGACTTAAGTTCAGGACTATTTGTAGACCAAAAATGGGTTAATTTAGCACCTTCATTTTTTGAGGTATATATATTGAAACACCCCGGCTACAACGTATCCTCATGGAATTTACCAGAAAGAAAGATAGGAAAGTCTAATGGAAAGTATACCTCTAACGGGAGAAATATTAAATTTTACCATTTCTCAGGATTAGGCTCCTTCGCAGAAAAAAGAGAAAAAATTTACATTTCTGATAGATATAATCCATTTTATGAATTTAAAAAACAATATATTAATTTACTTGATGAAATGGGAAAAAAAGAGTATGAGCAACTCCCATGGAGCTATGAGTATTATGAGGATGGAGAACAAATTACCTTTAGTGACAGAATACCTTTTAGAACGAATAGAACTAATGCTGATTTAATACCAAACCCATACAAAAGGGAAAATGTAAAATCCAATGTTATTGAAATATCAGAAGAAAACTTGATTACCCTAATCAATGATCAACCCCTCACTAACAAATTGGTGATTATGGCAGATAAAAATACAATAAAGGTCCTAAAAAAAAGTTTTTTATCGAAAAAGCAATTAAAAAACTTAACTTTACTCCCTTATAATTGGAACAACCTTACCTCATCCTTAAAGAACTTTGATAAACATCAAATTGATACCTTTATTATTATTAGTAACCAAGATACTAAAGAAGTTCAACATTTTATTAAAGATAAATATAGAAACCTATTAGAGAAAATATCATTTATTAATATTATTGATTAATAAAGGAGTGATTAATAGTGATATTTGGTACTGTTTCATGCACAGACCATTTACATTTAGCGATAAATTTAGCTAAATCTGTTAAACAATTTCATCCCGAATCGATATTTATCATTTGCTTAGTAGAAACATATGTACATGAGTTAGCCTACCAATGCGAATCTTTTGATCAAATAATTTTGGCTAACCAATTAGGAAATCCTGATGTCGATAACAATATTAAAAAGTATAACCGCTATGAGGGTGCAATCTCAGTAAGAGGCCACTTTTTCAACTATTTGATTAATTCATTTCCCAACCACTCCAAATTTATATATTTAGATCCCGATATGAAAATATTTAGTGCATTAGATGAAGTTAATGAGCTATTAGATACACATCATATGATATTGACACCTCATCTATTAACCCCATGCCCTTTAGATTTGATTGACCAATTTGAAATACATCACTTAACTTATGGAACGTATAATCTCGGTTTTTTTGCTTTTACCCGTTCAGATGAAAGCAAGAGATATATAAACTGGATTACAAAAAGACTTGATAAATATTGTTTTGAAGATTTAGAAAGAGGATTATTTGTAGATCAGAAGTGGGTAGACGCTGCACCGTGTTTCTTCGATATATATATACTAAAACATCCTGGTTATAACGTTGCTTTTTGGAATTTATATGAAAGGAAAATTGAAAAAAGTGGAGGACAGCTAATTGTAAATAAACTACCATTAAGATGTTTCCATTTTTCTCACACTAAACGGCTAGCCTCTACAATTAATTCACTTGGGAATAATAAAATAATTCTTTCAAGGATTTTTAATGAGTATATAAATGATTTGGTTGAAAATGGCCAATATGTGTATGAGAAAATACCGTGGAGTTATGATTAATAGATATGTTCCCAAAGCAAGGTAAGATATAAAATTTTTACAAATATTATGTTTGTAGAATATAGTTTAAATCTTTGAAAGGTGATGGTATTACATTGAAAGTAGTGATATTTGCTGGAGGTTATGGAACAAGACTTAGCGAAGAAACAGAAAATAAACCTAAGCCTTTGGTTGAAATAGGCGGGAGACCAATATTATGGCATATAATGAAACTTTACTCTTATTATGGATATAACGAATTTATTATCTGTTTAGGTTATAAAGGGAATATGATTTCAGATTATTTCGTCAATTACTTTATAAGGGAATCTAATTTACAAGTTGATCTTAACTGTAATGAGGTGACAATCTTAAGTCAGCCAGAGGAAAAATGGAAAGTAAAATTAATACACACAGGGCAAGATACGCTAACTGGGGGAAGATTGAAAAGAATACAACCTTACATCAACGAAGAAACATTTATGTTAACTTATGGAGACGGATTAAGTAACGTGAATATAAATGAACTAGTTGATTTTCATAAGAAGCATAAAAAGATCGGCACATTAACAGCAGTCCAACCAGAAGGCAGATTCGGTACTCTGTTGCTTGATTCCACCAGTTCTATTAAAAGTTTTATAGAAAAGCCTAAAGGAGCTACTGGGTGGATAAACGGAGGTTATTTTGTATTTAGCTCAAAGATTTTTAATTACCTAAAAGACGACAATACCGTCCTGGAAAAGGAACCATTAGAACAATTAACTAAAGAGGCAGAACTGATGGCATTTAAACATGCTGGGTTTTGGCATCCAATGGACACCCTAAAAGATAAGAAAACACTGAATAAAATGTGGGATACCGGAAAAGCGGATTGGAAATTATGGTAATACCCCATTAATATCCCAGGACTAATTACCCAGTCCGGTAATTAGTCCTGAATAATTCCCTCAATTAAATTTATTAATGTATCATATTGTTCCGTTTCTTTAAGTTCTACCAATTCAACAATTTCCACTTCCTTAAAACTAAATCCTAACTTATCTTTAAAGCTCTTTGTATCTTGTGTTGGTTCCATTTCGAATTGTCGAACTAACTCTAATAACACCTCTCGAAACAGATGTTTTATATTATTATATTTATTTACAGGCAGTCTTTTAAAATCTTTTAAACACTTGCTAATCTCTACGAATGTTGCAAAACCCGTTAATTGGAGAATTAATATTAATAAATCAATTTCATAATTGTATTTTTTTAAAAATAACTTAAGATTAATAGCTGCCTCAAATGCTTTATTCAGAGTAACTGGGTGCTCTTGGTGATAACCCATTAACAGTTTACTACTTTTAAATTTTGCCCCATATTTACTTAACCTATATCCAAGTTCCCAGTCCTCATATCCCCAAAATTTAAAACTCTCATCAAATAAACCTACATTCAAAAGTAATTCCTTCTTTAAAGAAAGATTACCTGTCAGAAATAACATCCATGGAAACATAAAACTTTTTAAATCATCTCCAAAATTTTCTATGAGATCCGTACCAAAAGAGTGCATTGTAAATGTTAAACCTTTGTATTTTTGTCTCATGATATCTTTTTTGCTAAGAAGTACAATATAATCCGTAATATCTTGATCACTAATGAAATGATATAGTATACTTTTGGTTCTTCTATCGAGCTCATTTTTTTTAATGATTTTCTTTGATATTTGCATCTTTTGGTCAACTGTAAAGGATGGATAGAGACAAGAATATATTCCTTCAAAGAATAAAGCACCCGTTATTACTTGAAGGGTACAACTATTGAAATGTTGCAGATAATGTTGTTTCACAAAATCGGGCCGTACAAGCATTTCTGCATCCAAAAAAATGAGTAGATCTCCTTTTGATTCATTTATACCAAGATTTCTTGCTTTTGCTCTACCTACATTTTTTTTACATCTTAAATAACGAAATGGAAAATCCGGATTAAAACTATTTAATGTCGACTGGGTCTCGTCGGTAGAGCAATCATCTATAAACAATACTTCCATCCTATTAAAATCAAAATCTTGAATTTCTAATGAATATAAGGTTAATAAATTTTGTGGGAATTTGTTATAAGATGGAATAATAATACTGACTTCTATTTTCAATTCGTGTTCATTTTTCAAAGACTTATATTCTTTAAATTCTTCATGTTCTATAATCGTGTAATTCATTTTGAAGAATCACCTTCTTTTTTTCATTTTTCGAAAACAAGATGCAGTGCCCGTTCCAATATATGATAGACTTTAAACTACTTGTATTGAGGGTAATATTGTTTTAGTGCCATGAAGCTATGGGAAAGGAAGACATAATTACGACTCAGCCATGCTCTCCGCACGTTATTTTATTCTTTTTAACTCCTCAACCTTATCGTTTTTAATATATATGCAGTATGCTTGTTTCTTTTTCTAAATGGGGAAAAGACGAAGAAATAAGGAAAGATAAATTAAGGCGCAACATTTTGACCGCTGTCATATTAAATGGCAGCGGTCAAAATGTTGCTTAAGAATTTTTTATGAGAGAACGTCTTAACTAGTAGAGTGATTTAGTGCTTGTTTCTAACCTCTACCAGCACATCCCTCATCTTCTCCAGCTCAACCTGTTTTACCGTAATCGTTTCTTCAAGCATTTTTTCATATATTTTCAAAATTAGCTGTCCGTATTGTGTTCCCGGTACTGCCCAGCGTCCATTTAAATTGATCCATCCAGGGGCAATCCCTCTTGTAACAAGGTCAAATCGGGGATCTACTTTTGAGTAAGTTGTCGGAAGCGGTTTACGATTGGCATATGCGTAAAGGTGCTGAATATGAGCAAGAACACCTTCTTCCGGTGTTGCAAAAGTGGCACCTCTCACCTCTCCACCTGTCGCACCGATGCCTGCATAGTTATTTTGACCTGGCTTTACCGTTCCTGTAAAACGAAAATAGTTTGTTTCGTGGATGGCCTGTGCAAATGCGACATCCCCTCTGACATTATAAGCTTCTCCAAGCTCTATATAATATTCACCAAGCAAAGGTGCATTCGGGTTAATCGTTTTGACGAAGGCATCAAGTTCTTCAGCTTTTAAAACGGAAGTGCCTTCAATGGATAGACCCTTCGGCATTGGAGTGTTTGGTGGAGCAGGCGGTGTAGGTGGTGTTGGAGGTGTGGGTTGTGGAGTCATAGTAGTTTCTACTAGTATGAATGCTTCAATTCCTAAGATCTTCATTTGGCCCACTATCTCTTCGGCGTTTTCCCTGTCATTAAATGCACCTACTTGAACACGGTAATAAGGTGCACCGTTTAAGGTCGTAGTTGCAATGAATGCTGTAATGCCCTTTTCCTGAAGGAATTTTAGCCTGGTGTCCGCATTTTTCCTTCCCAAAAATGAACCCGCAATTACTTTATACAAATTCGTAGTCACCTTCCTTGGCAGGGCCAAAGCTTTGGCAAGACCTTCCCCAATCGCAGTCGAAACATCCTCTTTAAAAGATTCATTCTGGATAAGCATTCGATCTTCGGTGTCATCAAGAAACAGGATTTCCAACAGAACAGATGGCATCGACGTTTCTCTTAATATATGAAAGTTCGCCGCTTTGATTCCTCTATCTCTTCTATTGTATTTACCTGTGACTACATTAATGACTTCCCTATGAACGATTTCTTGAAGAGTCATTGCTTGACTAGAAAAGTCATTACTGCCATTAAAACGAAAGCTTTCAAAGCCTGTTCCCCCACCAGCATTATGGTGAATAGAACAGAAATAGTCCGCCCCAACAGAATTTGCGAGATTTGACCTAGCCTCAAGACTAACCGTAGTGTCTCCCTCTCTTGTCATCATTACCTTCACTTCATATTCTTTTTCCAAATAGGTTCTCACACGTTTTGCAATATCTAAATTCTCTACTTTTTCCTGAAGCCTTTGAAACACAGCCCCCGGGTCCTGTCCACCATGACCAGGGTCTAATACAATCAATTTCATCTGATGATCCCCTCCTTATACTATAAAATATGCTAGAGTAGTAAAGGTGGTATAGGTGCATGAGGAGGGGCGAGAGCCAATTTTAAAATAGAGATTAGAAAAAACCATCCCAGGCTTAAATAGTCCAGAATGGTTTAAGTTAGTATTTATTATAAGATGTGATACCCGGAATCCACGTGAATATTTTCCCCTGTAATCCCGCGGGACAAGTTACTGAATAAGAACAACGCTGTGTCCCCGACTTCTTCTTGAGTTGTCACTCTGCGTAGTGGAGCAGTTTCTTCGATTTCTTTTAGAATGGAGTTAAAATCACTTACACCTTTGGCAGAAAGCGTACGGATTGGACCCGCGGAAATGGAGTTCACGCGGATTCCCACTTTACCAAGGTCATTGGCAAGGTACTTCACGCTTGCATCAAGACTCGCTTTTGCCACACCCATGACGTTGTAATTAGGAACCACTTTTTCGCCGCCAAGGTATGTTAATGTTACGATGCTTCCGCCATCTGTCATGATTTCTTTCGCTTCTTTAGCCACAGCAGTTAAAGAGTACGAGCTGATATTGTGCGCAAGTAAGAATCCGTCTCTAGTTGTATTCATGTAATCGCCTTGCAGCTCTTCTTTGTTGGCGAAAGCGATACAGTGCGCTACACCATGAATAGTGCCAACATCTTCTTTAATCTGTTGGAAGCACGTGTGCACTTCTTCGTCTTTTGTTACGTCACATGGAAGAACGATCGAGTCGTTTCTCTCTAGAGAATCTGCAAGTTCTCTTACGCTCTTTTCTAAGCGCTCACCAGCGTATGTGAACACAAGGCGCGCACCTGCGTCATGCAGAGAACGTGCGATACCCCATGCGATACTTCTTTTATTTGCTACTCCCATTACTACATATGTACGACCATCTAAGGATAAGTTCATTGGATATATATCCTCCTATTTATATAAGTTATTAGTACCTAGTCATAATTATAGCATATAGTTAATGAAATGCGAACTTATTCTTTTTAAAAGAAAAAGCAGCACAGGTATCTTCCCCCTGTACTGCTTTCTATAGAAATAAAACAAATCAATCATAATCCCTGCCAAGCAGTACTTCTTTAGGTATTTCCGTTCCGCGCGTTCCACGCGTATCTTCTTTTTCCTCACGTGGATAGAAAATGATAAAGCTTTCAGGGTTAATTTTTGCAAGTTTACCAGGGATCTTTTCCAATTGCGGATGCCAGCCGGTCGTCCCTCTTCTAGCGCTCAAAACAACTACTAGGTCATCTGGCTGCAGGGTCGGCAATTTGTTTTCATAGAGCGCCGTCCAACCTTCCACCCATTCCACAATCGTAGGCGGATTTGGTTTGATTTCGCGCATATGCGCTTTATAAACATCTGGGAATCCCTTAATCACATAACATTGAATGGTTGCACCAAGATTGCTGGCAATTAATTTTATTGTGGCTAATGCATCCCAATACCCCGGTTTATGGTCAATCCCTTTTGGAAGAATCAACACAATCCGCTTCGTCGTATTCAACGGGTGGCCAAGCTTAGAAATCAACACTGAAACATTTGTCTGATCCAGGACCTGGTCAATGACACCACCAAAAATTTTCTGAGGGGCCGTACGTTCTCCGTTCCAGCCTGCAACAAGGGTGGTAATCCGTTCTTCGGCGATGGCGCGGTTAATACCGATTGCAATGTTTCGATCTACCCTTGTCGTCACGCGGATAGGCACATCCGCTCCACTGGAATAAGAAACCGCTTGACCAAGCATTTTCTCCGCTTTTGCAACATCTCCATCTGCACCCCACATGTCCCGCTGCACTACACTTAGCGCATATAACGGATGCTCGACAGAATTAGATTGTCGGATGACAAAAGCAAGATCCATCAAGGACTCCATCGTATTTGGGTTGGCAATCGGAATCAAGATTCGCTCTAGTACGTCCCCTTTTTGAACAGGCATCATTTCTTCTTCGAGTGCGAGTTTGCGTCCATATTTTTCAACCAAATATGGACCAACAATACATGTAATCAAAATCATGATGATGACACCATTGACGGTCGCCTGGTCCAACAGTCCGACATTAAATCCGACAAGTGTGGCTGCAAGCGTTGCAGCTGCCTGAGGAGTCGTAAGTCCGAATATGACCATTTTTTCATCTTTAGTATATTTGTAAAATTTACTCGTTAGCGCCGCCGCAATATACTTACTAAACAGTAGCCCAAGCACGATAGCAATCGTTAACACCCAAGCTTTAGCATTGCCGAAAAGTACACTTAAATCCATCAACATTCCGACCGATAACAAGAAAAACGGAATGAAAATGCTGTTTGCTGTAAATCGAATTCTGTTCATCAGTGGTCCTTGGTCAAAGATGAAACGGTTGAGGGCAAGCCCCACTAAAAATGCACCGATAATCGGCTGCAGACCTGCAATAAGCGCCAAGGATCCTGCTGTGAAAAGCATGACCATGACATAAATAAACTCACCTGTTCCCTCAGTCGCAATGTTTCGGAAAAACCACCTTGAAAGGTAAGGCGTCCCCAAGAATATAATTGCAACAAAAACAATCAAGGAGAAAGTCAATTTTACACCAAAATAAATATCTAGTTCGCCCGCTGCTGCACCTGTGATGACTGCCAGCACCAATAAGGCAAATGTATCCGTTAAAATACTGCCGCCAACTGCGGTGGTGATAGCTTTACTTTTCCCAATTCCTAGACGGCTGGCAATCGGATAACCTAAGAGTGTATGGGATCCGAGTATGGACCCAATTAAGATAGCTGCTGCCACAGTGTATCCAAGCAGCAGGCTGATGACTGTCCCAACCACTAACGGAATCCAGAATGAAAGCATCCCATATACGATGCTGCGGTTCCGGTATTTTTTAAAACCATCCAAATCCATTTCAAGTCCAGCAATGAACATAATGAAAAGCAAACCTACTGTTCCTAAAAGTTCAATCGTTGAGCTTCTCTCTAATATTGCCAACCCGTTAGGTCCAATAATGACACCCGCCAAAATTGGCCCAATCAAACCCGGTATACGCAACAATTTCATGAAATAGGGAAAAATGAAAAAGATGATCATGGCTATTGTAAATATTAACACCGGTTCCTTTATTGGTAATTCAAACATGCTATCTTCCCCGATCAGTTCTTTTTTGTAGGTAATAAGCAAAAATTATATCACGTTTTCACTGTGCTAATACAGCAATCCGATAAATTCTTAATGTAAAATTTACAATAATGGTAGAATGAAGATATTAACAATAGTATGAACTTTTTCCTTTTTTCTCACTCATTTGTATGGAGAAACTGGGATAGATATGTATATAAAAGGAGTGTTTTAGATATATGAAAATAGATGTCATTGGTGATATTCATGGGTGCATAGAGGAGTTTAAGTCTCTTCTAACAGAATTGGGCTACTCGGAGGTCAATGGTCTATATAAACATACTGAGGGAAGAAAACTTGCTTTTGTTGGGGATCTTACTGACCGTGGGCCTGACTCCATCGGTGTAGTGAAAATTGTTTTTGCTTTGGTCGAAGCGGGACTTGGCTACTATGTACCGGGAAATCATTGCAACAAGTTGTATCGTTTTCTTTTAGGTAACAAAGTTCAGCATACGCATGGATTGGAGACGACCGTTGCGGAATTTGAGGCGCTTTCTGGCGCTGGGCAGGAACGTTTCCGGCAGATGTTTATTAAACTGTACGAGGATTCGCCACTCTATCAGGTGTTGGATGAAGGCAAGCTAGTTATAGCGCATGCCGGCATTAAGAAAGAATACATAGGCCAGCAGGGTAAGAAAGTAAAAACATTTGTCCTGTACGGCGATATTACAGGCGAGTCTCACGAGAACGGCATGCCTGTCCGCCGTGACTGGGCTCAGGAATATGATGGCGACGCTTGGATTGTCTATGGCCATACGCCAGTTCGAGAAGTGAGAATTGTTAATAACACCGCGAATATAGATACAGGTTCAGTCTTTGGCGGGAAGCTTTCTGCATTGCGTTATCCTGAAATGGTGACAGTTTCTGTAGAATCGGGAATGCCGTTTGTGAAGGAGAAATTTCGGGAGTTGTGGGATTGAGGGAGCCATCTGATGGCGGATGGATCGGCGGTTGATTTTTGCTGGAACTGTTGCGGGCTGAACGCCGGGGCGGAGGAAATGAGACAGCAACGATGGTAATCCGCCACCTCGGTTAGCCCCCAAAAGTAGTGTTTTACTCCATCTGTCGAAAATCAGAACTTTTCGGGCGATTCCTAATTTCCACCAGCACCACGTTGCCCTCTCCTTCTCGCCGGACAGCGAGCCAGCCAAAAAAAGAAAACTGACATCCCTCTGGAACGTCAGCTCTCCCCCAATACTTTTTTCATATCCTTCGGCAACGAGCATCGAAACGTCATTTCCCGCTCTTTCACCGGATGAAAGAAACTTAACTCACAGCTATGCAACGCCTGGCGTGACATTCCAGCAACATCAGAACCTCCGTATAAACTATCTCCCAGCAGCGGATGGCCTATATAAGCCATATGCACGCGGATTTGATGGGTGCGCCCAGTCTCCAAGCGCAACGTTACATGACTCCAATCTGATCCAATACGAAGCACCTCATAATGAGTAACCGCACGCTGTCCGTCATCACGGACTTCGCGCTCAATGATACTCGAATCCTTCCGACCTATCGGTGCATCCACCTTACCGCCAGCAGAGCTTGCCTCACCTGTCAACTCCCCGTGCACCAACGCCTCATACCGCCTCTTCACGCCGAACTCCTTCTGTTGTAACGAAAAAAGATGATGCGCATGACGGTGCTTGGCAATGAGCATCAATCCTGATGTATCTCGATCCAATCGAGTTACAATATGGATCGTTGCGCAGATTTCCTTTAACTGATAGTAGCCAAGCACTGCATTGGCCAGTGTACCATGGCGATGCTCTCGTGAAGGGATTGATGCCATCCCAGCAGGCTTGTTCACCACTAGTACATACTCATCCTCAAATACGATATCTAAAGGGATGGCTTCTGCTATAAGGTCTTCACTCGGCTCTTCTTTTGGAAAAAACACTTCAACCGTATCGCCTTTGTGCAGAACGTATCGCACAGTAACGGCGCTGCCATTTACATGCAGCGCCCCACCGTTGAATTTTATATCGATCAATGCTCCTTTGGAAATTTGTTTTTCTTTTAAAAAGTCCCTAAGAAGCTTGTTCTCATCCTGCTGACCTACTTGAAAGCTAAGACAAAATTGTTCCATACAAAACCAGTCCTCTTATTTATCCGTAATAAATGAATCGCTAACCCGTTTCCAGAAAGGGAAAGGACGGAAGCGTGCAAAGCGAATTTTCTCTTTTGCCACACGAGATTGAATAGACTTTACATCTTTATGTAGCAACGTCAAATGGTCGATGGTAATTTGATAATCGACATCATTTACTGGCTTTAACAGACAGGTGTGATGCTGCGGTAACACAAGTGGTGACCCGATGGTACGGAACACCCTGTTATTAATGGAAGCCATCTCTGCTAGCTGAATAGCAGGTAGGGATGGATGCAAAATCGCTCCTCCCAATGCTTTATTGTAGGCGGTGCTTCCAGAAGGAGTGGAAATGCACAAGCCGTCACCGCGGAATGTTTCGAATAATTGCCCCTTAATCTCCACATCCATCACCAATGTACCTTCTACACTTTTCACCGTACATTCATTTAATGCTAAGTAACGTGCTTCTCTACCTCCATCAAGATAGCGGATGATCACTTCCAATAAAGGATATTCCACTATTTGATATGGAGTCTTGGCAATCGCAATGACCAGTTTCTCAATTTCTTCCGGCACCCAATCGGCGTAAAATCCTAAGTGACCGGTATGGACTCCGATGAATGCAGTCTTATCAAGGCGGCTGCGGTAGCGATGGAACGCGTAAAGAAGTGTCCCATCACCCCCGACAGAAACAACCAAATCAGGTTGATCTTCATCATACGTCAAATCAAAATCCTGCAAGTAGGTCCTCATCTTGTGCATCAATGTGTTAGACACCGAGTCCCCTTTGGAGGTTATGGCAAATTTCATAATCCCACCCCTTTAGTTAGTCCGAATCCAGCTCTTTTTTACGAGAGAAGATCGCTTGTGCTTCTTGGATTTCTCCTCGAATTTGCGACATTTCCGCGTCAAGAAGATATGCCGCTTCTGCTGCACGCACAAGTCTTTCTTTTATATCTTGCGGAAATTGGCCGCTATATTTGTAGTTCAGCGAGTGCTCGATAGTTGCCCAGAAATTCATGGCAAGTGTCCTGATCTGAATCTCTACAAGGATTTTCTTTTCGCCTTCAATCGTTTGTACGGGATAACGGACGACCACATGATAGGAACGATACCCGCTGTTTTTTCGTGAGGAAATATAATCTCGTTCTTCGACAATTTCAAAGTCATTGCGAATCCGGAGAATTTCCACCACTCTATGTATATCATCCACAAACTGACACATCATGCGGACACCTGCAATGTCCTGCATTTCATCTTCCAGCTTTTCAAGGGAAATCCCTTTGCGTGTCGCTTTATCCAAAATACTTGCGATCGGCTTGACCCTTCCCGTAACAAATTCGATAGGAGAGTGCTCCGATTGCATCTTAAATTGCCCGCGCATCCCCTTTAATTTCACTTTCATTTCATCTATTGCCTGTTTATAAGGCGCTAAAAACAAATCCCAGTGTTGTATCATAATTGGCCAAACCCCTTAAAAAATCTCGTTTACTCTTCTCTCCATCTCTTCACCGTAATTGGCGTTGTCTCTAATGTTTTCTATTAAATACCCTATTTCTTCTTCTATGTTTGTCAGCAATAATGCCGTCTTGTCCACTACAAGTACAATTGCTTTTTTATCTTGCAATGCCTGTTTTACATCATTCCAGAAATCATCCTTGATGCTTACATAGATAAATTCAGTCGCGGTCTCCAGTTTATAAATAAATGCGAGATTGTCTGAATCCACCAGCATTTGATTGCTCGCAGACACCTGATCAAGCGGAAAAGAAACAGAATCCGCCTCTAGCAAAAGTTGTTGTTCATTCCATGTTGTTTTCTTGATTTCAATTCTTTTTTGCATAATAATCTCCTTCCAACCTAAATCCTACTCATATATTATCATAATTCCCTTCCTGCAACGAAATGGAAACCTAACTTTTTACCAAAAAATTGTGTTTCATGATTCCTAGAAGAATGCACTTAAACATTGCCTTCCCTCCGAAAGCAAGTAATAATAGAAGTATATCAATTAGGAGAGGTAAAACTATGACTAACCAAGAAATCGAAATTGAATTTAAAAATTTATTGACCTTTGATGAATTTACGTCTCTCTGTTCGGCATTTAAAGTAAAATCAGATGATTTTTTCACGCAGGAAAACCATTATTTTGACACGCCTGGGTTTGCACTGAAGGAAAAAGGCTGTGCTCTTCGCGTTCGAAAAAAAGGAGACACATTTACGCTCACCTTAAAACAACCTGCTAAAGAAGGGCTTCTAGAAACACACCAGGTTGTGACAGAAGATGAATTTGTAGCTATGAAAAACGCAAAGACTGGATTAATAAATGGTATTATCGCCAATATTTTAAACGACGAGCTTAGTATCACCCCATCTGAAGTAATCTACTTTGGTTCGTTAAAAACAAACCGCGCCGAGCTTTCTTACAAAGACGGATTGTTAGTATTGGATGAAAGCAATTACATGGATACTAGCGACTTTGAGCTAGAATATGAAGTAAACAATTATGCACAAGGCGAAAAACTGTTCCACGAACTGCTGGAAGCATACGGAATCCCTCTTCGGGAAACGAAAAATAAAATTGTAAGATTTTACGAGGCAAAAGCCTGTTCACTTACAGGAGAAGGGGACCAAAAATGAACGTAGAACAGCTAAGGTCTATGATGCAACTTCAAGCTTTACAAGGATTAGAAAACAAGAAACACAATAACTCAAGTTCATTCTCTACTGTGTTGGCGGGAATGATGACTACTGACACTGTTAATTCCTCGCTCTCTGGTCAGCATTCATTTTCTCATCCATTGAATTCCGCAATGCTTTCCATGAATGCAAGCTTGTTGGAAGCGGAAATTGGTAAAAATACAGCTCCTCTTCATGCTACTGGCTCAGTTAGGGAAAATATGAGTGTGGCTAGAAAATCAGATTATGAAGATATTATCGAGGAAGCTTCTATAAAATATGGAGTAGACCCGAAATTAATTAAAGCAATCATTCAACAAGAATCAAGCTTCAATCCATCGGCGGTTAGCCATGCAGGAGCAGCAGGTTTGATGCAACTTATGCCTCTAACGGCAAAAGGACTCGGCGTCACGAATGCGATGGATCCGAGGCAAAATATTATGGGTGGTACAAAATACCTCCGTCAGATGCTAGACAAGTATGATGGCAACCTAACACTAGCCCTGGCCGCCTACAATGCCGGCCCAGGAAACGTAGACAAATACAACGGAATCCCTCCCTTCAAAGAAACCATGAACTACGTCCGCAAGGTTACTGGGAACTATCAGGCTTAAATTTCATTAAAAAACACCGCGCATGCTTTTGAAAATCTCACGCGCGGTGTTTTTATTTTGCCTATGAAAATGAAGCGTAGTCTATAGCTGTTGATTGGAGCAAAACGCGAAGACTCCTGCGGGGAAGTAACGGTAGATTGAGACCCCGCAACGAAGTGAGGAGGCTCAAGCACCGTCCCGCGGAAAGCGAAGCCATTTGCGGAAATCAACAGCGTTGTTTAACCAATCCTCTCCCTTTTTTCCCTATTTTTTGCAAGGGTGGAATCGAATTGTTTGAGATATAATAACCACATTGCTAAAATATACATACAATCGTTACTTTAGATATAAGGAGTTAAAAATGATGGATAACATACAATCACCTTTTGAAACTGTTGGCGGAGAGCAAGTTATTGACGAACTTGTAGACGCATTTTACGATCGTGTAGGTCGCCATCCCAGTTTAGCTCCTATTTTCCCGAATGATTTGACGGAAACAGCAAGGAAGCAAAAGCAATTTCTTACCCAATATTTAGGAGGACCACCTCTGTATACAAGTGAGCACGGGCACCCGATGTTACGTGCACGCCATATGCCTTTTGAAATTACCCCAAAGCGTGCGAAAGCATGGCTTGCATGTATGGAAGAGGCAATGGAAGAAGTGGGACTTGAGGGTTCATATCGAAAAGAATTTTTTCAGCGTTTAGTACTAACGGCTCAACATATGATCAATACCCCAGACAAACCTGAAGAAAAGGAAGATTCATGTGACCTGTAATGATAAGAAATTATTTTATTTACAAAACATACAGCATACTACCAATAAACCAATAGAAATTTACTTCTTTATCGACCCACTCTGCCCGGAATGCTGGGCATTGGAACCGATGCTAAAGAAGTTATATGTGCAGTACGGACAGTACTTTACCATCAAGCATATTGTCACAGGGCAATTGACATCCCTCAATCTTGCCAAAAAACATTATGCTGCCTCGATGGCACAAGTGTGGGAACGCACGGCAACCCGCTCCGGCATGTCCTGTGATGGTTCCTTGTGGCTTGAGAATCCGATTGAATCTCCCTATGTTGCATCCATTGCAATTAAAGCAGCCGAGCTTCAAGGACGTAAGGCAGGAATCAAGTATCTGAGAAAGCTACAAGAGGTACTGTTCCTAGAGAAACAGAATATCTCAGAACTACCTGTTTTGATGGAATGTGCAGAGTCGGTTGGACTCGACATGGAAGAGTTCGAAAAGGATATGAACGGGGATTGTGCATCCAAAGCGTTGAATTGTGATTTCAAAATCACTAATGAAATGGACGTATCCGAGATCCCTACTCTTGTATTCTTTAACGAAAATATTGAAGAAGAAGGCATCAAGGTTTCCGGCTATCACTCCTATGAAGTGTATGTGCACATTTTGCAAGACATGCTGGGGGAACAGCCATTTCCTAAGATGTTGCCGCCTTTAGAGGACTTCTTGTCGCAGTTTTCGTTTGTGGCTACAAAGGAAATATCCGTTGTCTATAATTTGCCGATTGTGGAAGTGGAGCATGAGTTGAAGAAGCTTCAGCTGGCACAGCGTGTAGAGAAGGTTCCCGTGAAGCATGGGACGTTTTGGAGATATATTGCGAATTGATTTAGAAAGAATTAAAAAACCGGAAAGACAAACTAATGATGTTTGCCTCTCCGGTTTTTATTTTTGGAGCAACTTCTTAAGCTATTAAGGTCGAAAAAGTTGTCTTTAATTTTAGATTTTAGCGAATAGCCCGTATTTTTTATTTTCGCCCGAAAGCTATTGAAAATCGCCCGTAATTTCAAAAAATCGCCCGTAATAGTCTAATTATCGCCCGATTCGCAATTTGGGGACTACATTATTCCGGCTGCGCCAGTTTGAGACTAAGTTGTTTTACAAATAGGAAAAGCCCCGGTCAACGGGACCAGGGCTAATCTATTGTCATTAAAGACAACAAAGGGGATGGGAGAAATTTTTCACGGTCAAACAAAGGGGTATATGTTTGTTTGTGAATCGTTTCACAGTTATAAATATATCAGATGCCAGCGGCTTTTGACAAGAGGTTAGACCTCTATTTCACAACTTTGTCACAAACGATTTTTTTTGTAATGGATTCTTCCCCTTTTACGTACATATAGCTAGTAGAGGTACAAGTCTATTTGAAAGGAGCAGCCTCCATGTCAAAAATCACATTCATATTCTGCATCGCGTTTATCCTGTTCAGCTTATTTATTAATGTCCTTGGACTTATGAAGCTGTACCCGATCTATTTAACCTCTCCCGTACTATTCTTTTCTATATTCCTGCTGATCGCACTACTGAATAATCAGCGACGATTTAAAGGATTTAAATAACCCCTCAAAAAAAACCACCTCATCACAAGGTGGTCCCTCTTCAAAATATTAGGAAAGCAACTCTTCCATTTCTTTCAACTTCTCTTCAAATACCTTACAAGCTTCTTCAATCGGGTTGGATTGTGTCATATCGACTCCAGCCTTTTTCAACACTTCGATTGGATAATCGGAGCTACCCGCTTTCAAGAATTCAAGATAACGGTCAACAGCAGGCTGTCCTTCTTCAAGGATCTGCTTGCTTAGAGCAGTTGCTGCACTGTAGCCTGTCGCATATTGATATACATAGTAATTATAGTAGAAGTGAGGGATTCTCGCCCACTCTAAACCGATTTCCTCATCAATCGTGATGTTTTCACCAAAGTATTTCTTGTTCAGTTCATAGTATGTTTCTGTTAGAAGGTCAGCAGTCAATGCCTCACCATTTTGAGCAAGCTCATGAATCTTGTGCTCAAATTCAGCAAACATCGTTTGACGGAATACTGTGCCCCGGAAGCCTTCTAAATAGTGATTTAACAAGTACAGACGCTTTTTGTCATCGTCCACTGTTTTTAATAGATAATCATTTAGTAATGCTTCGTTGCATGTCGATGCTACTTCTGCCACAAAGATGGAGTAGTTTCCATACGGATATGGCTGCGTTTTTCTTGTATAGTAACTGTGTACGGAATGGCCAAATTCATGAGCAAGCGTGAACAGGTTATTCACGTTATCCTGCCAGTTCATTAAGATATAAGGGTTTGTGCCGTAAGTTCCAGAAGAATAAGCTCCAGATCGCTTCCCTTTGTTCTCTTGAACGTCTACCCATCTATTATCAAAACCTTCTTTAACAATATCCAGGTACTCCTGACCTAGTGGAGCAAGGCCTTTAAGCAAGTAATCTTTTGCTTCCTCATAAGAAACCTTCATGTTCGCTTCTTTAATTAGAGGAGTGTACAGATCATACATATGCAGCTCTTCAACACCAAGCACTTTTTTGCGAAGATCCACATAACGGTGCAATAGGTGCAAGTTTTTATTAATTGTGTTCACCAGGTTATCGTAAACAGTTTCAGGGATATTGTTGTTGCTTAGTGCAGCTTGACGTGCAGAATCATAATTACGGACTTTCGCTTGGAAGTTGTCCTTTTTCACCGCACCACCTAATGTGCTGGAGAATGTGTTGCGATAGCTTCCGTATGTTTCATACACAGCTTTAAATGCATTTTTTCTCACTTCTTGATCTTCGCTTTCTAGAAAGCGAATGTATCGGCCATGTGTGATTTCAATTTCTTCCCCGTTTTCATCTTTTACAGATGGGAAAGTAATGTCTGCATTGTTTAGCATTCCAAACGTGTTGGAAGAAGCGGATAGCACTTCAGAAGCTTCTGCTAATAATGCTTCCTCTTTCGCAGACAGCACATGCGGACGTTGGCGATTAATTTCATCTAAAGAGTGTTCGTATAAGGCAAGTTCTTTATTTTCTTGCAGGAATTTGGCAATGTCTTCTTCTTTCATCGTCAAAATTTCTGGCACCACAAAAGAAAGCGCGCTTGCCACTTGTGTATAAAGGTTGGTTGCACGGTCGTTTAATCCTTGGTAGAAGGAGTTGGTAGTATCTTGATCGTAACGCATATGTGCATATGTATATAGCTTCCCTAATCGACCTGAGATGGAATCCTGGTACTGCAATGCTTCAAATAATGCATCAGCAGATTCTGATAATTTCCCCTCGTAATCCTTTATCTTGCCGATCATTCCTTTAACTTCTTGAAACTCTTTTTCCCATGCCTCATCACTTGAGAAAATATCCTCTAATCTCCATGTATCTTCTACGGAAATGTCTTTACGTTCTTGTAATTTCTTAACAGCAGTTTGTTCCGCCATCGTTAAACCTCCTTTAAAAATAAAAAGTGCATCCTTTTAACTATTCGACACGTGCTTATTATTCCCTTTTTTGTTTTATTAATCTTAAGATTGTTTTATATGCAACAAGTATTCCAAGATGATGCGGTCCTGCTTGCATGCCTCCTCCATGGACAAATAAGGCAGTTCCTTTTTTATTTTCCGATAAACTACTGGCGTTTCCCGCTTTAATGCCCCAATAGAAACGAGAGCGTCTAAATATTCCACTACGGCATCTTCATAAGACCCCGTCTTAACAAGTGGCAACTCTCTTAATATTATGTGCGAACTTTTAAACCGCCTTTTAAAATTTTGCAAAACGGTTGGAACGTGAATAATGGAATGTAAGGGAGTGTGGTATATAGAATCGAAGTAGAGCCATGCCTGCCATTCAATGACAGGTGTATGCAGTCTATAAAAAGAAGGAACAGGGAGACCGATTTCTGCTGGAAACAACGAAAGAGGAATCTGCATTTTAGAGTAACAATATTTTCTTAAATAATTGTGCGGTTTATAGAGGGAATAACTATATCGCCATTTTTTCTTATAGTGAAGAAAATGCTCTTTCCAAGAGTCATGATCGATGTTTAGGAAGTTAGGCTGCTCCAACCAGCTCTTACTTGCCATGATGGAAATATAGGTGGTAGACGTATTTATGGAAAATGACGGGCAGAGGTAATAAAATAAAGAAGTTTTGGGACAAAAACTGAGGATGTATGGCGGACTTCGTGGAGTAAATCTTTGTAGGAATTCCCATTGGAAAGGAGAAAACTTCATTTGCGGTTGTATGTTTCCTAGTTTTTCTTTTCCAAGAATCCATATCGGCTTGATGTTTGCGCGTTCATAAAGTTGGGTCCTCTTACTAAACTCTGATTTGGATATGGTGGAACATTGAAATTCGAAGGCATACTTTCGATTCTCTGCTTCCATGTATACATCCGCTCTTTGATTTGTGGTCGAGATATAATGTTCCAGGGTGATTTTATCATTAGAGTGGAGAAGGCTTTCATACAACTTGGCTTTGCCTTCAAGGTGGTAGGTGGTTTCTGATTCTGAGGAAGCATTGCAGGAGTCGTTCATGTGGGCAAAATGTACTTTTCTTACCTGTCCATGTTTTATTTGGAGCGTTCTATGACACGCTGGACAGAAAAACTGCTCCCCTTTTGTCAGGTGCTCCACATCTTCTCGGCTCTTCCAATCCAGTAACGAGAAAAAAGATCCGTCTTTTCTTTTAGCAACAAACATTCCAACACACCTTTCGCTAAATAATTTTACACCACTATACCATTCGCCATACTTTGACAAATTCCTTCAATAAATACAATAAAAAAATAACTACCCGTTCCTTTTTAACTTTAAACTTTAGATAATTGGTTAATCACCGCTGTTAATTTCCACAAATGGCTTCGCTTTCCGCGGGACGGTGCCTTGAGCCTCCTCACAACGCTTCAGGGGTCTCAACCTACCGTTATTCCCCCGCTGGAGTCTACGCCATTTGCTCCAATCCTCAGCTGAGTATCACATAAACGATACGTTAATGCTTACTCCGTTAAAACAGTTAGATTGCTATTCATAAACCCGTCATTGAATGAAATCACCTTGTTGATTGTAGTGGAAGGCGCGCAGACGCCCGCGGGAGGAAGGGACAGGTGAGACCCCGCAGGCTGCAAAGCCGAGGAGGCTCACGGACCGCCCGCAGGCAAGCGAAGCGCCTGGAACGGAAATCAACAGTATTATAAAAAATCTTACAATCAAAAAAAGCCGGAAAGAAATCCTCCGGCTTTTACAGTAATGGGGACGCCAACCTAGCTAAGGATTCAAATACCTTTTGATAAAAAGGACGGTTGGCAAATGCCTCTTTTGCAATAGGTTTCGCATCATGCAGATCTTGCTCATAATCATCTACAAGAGTCTGCACACTTTCGGTATTGTAAAGAAACGCATTCACTTCAAAATTGAGATGGAAGCTTCGCATATCCATGTTTGCAGTTCCGATAGAAGCAACTTGTTCATCGACCACCACCACTTTACTGTGCAGGAAGCCTTTTTCGTATTGAAAAATCTTCACCCCTGCATCCATCATTTCAGGAAAATAGGATCTAGAAGCATAGTAAACGATTCGTTTATCAGGTCGTTTCGGGACCAATAACCGGACATCCAGGCCACTTAGCGCTGCCACCTTCAATGCCGTGAAAATATCATCATCAGGAACAAAGTAAGGCGAGGCGATCCAAATGGATTTACGGGCAGAAGTTATCATCGAAAAGTATAAACTTTTGATAACCTCCCATTCCTGATCAGGTCCTCCAGCAATCATTTGAACTCCACCATATTTTTTTCTGTCTTCATTCGCCAAGGCAGGAGTCAAATAGCTCGGGGTAAGCAGAGATTCATCCGTTGCATAATACCAGTCTTGCAAGAATATTAACTGCAGTGTCCTAACTGCTTCCCCTCTCACATAAAGGTGGGTATCCCGCCAGAATCCGAAATACTCATCGCGTCCAAGGTACTCATCCCCAATATTCAGACCGCCCACAAAGCCTACGTCTCCATCCACCACAATGATCTTTCGGTGATTACGGAAGTTAATCTTGTTATTAAACACAGGTACCCTTACAGGGGAGAAAGAGACGATTTCCACTCCAGCCGCTCGGAGCTCCTTTATGTATTTACTGCCTAATTGAAAACTTCCCACTGCATCAAACAGAAATCTTACCTGTACACCGCTTTTAGCTTTTTCAATTAATAGATCTTTGATTTGAGAACCTATCTCGTCATCTCTTACAATATAGTATTCAAAATGAATATGGTGTTTTGCTTTGCTGATTTCTTCTAGAATCCTGGTAAATGTCTGATTTCCGTTAGTCAACACTACCGTTTGCGTATCAAAAGAAATGGGACTTCTTCCGATGTTCTGTGAGAGTTGAAAGATTCCTTTTTTACTTTCGTCCAAGAGTCGCATATCTTGTTCCGTGTATTCTCTTGTTCCTTCCACTTCTTCCAGAACTTCTTTGTCCAGAAGGGCTTTTCTTTGAAAAAGCCTGCGCTTCCTTACATTTCGGCCAAATATTAAATAAAAGAAAAAACCGAGTACCGGAAAACTTCCCAAGACAACCAGCCAGGTGAGCGTTCTAGTCGGGTGTCTATTTTCAAGAGAAATTAAAAATGCGATAAAGACGACAGATATCGTAAAAAATATTGAAATGGATCCTAGCAACCAGCCTTCCCAAAGTCCTTGGGTCGCAAATAAAACGGCACCAATCACAAGTATAAATACAATAACCCGAATGGTATTTTTCAACAGACTCACTTCTCCTCTATCCTAAAGAGCACTCGCCAATTCTTTCTATATGTAATAATCGATATTTTAATCGGAAAAAACCGATTTCAACATTGTGAAATCGGCCTTCCATTATTTTAGAGGAAAATGTTTCGTCATTTCCTTCATTGCATCGTCCTTGGCAACTTCCGAACCATATTCTTGAAGACGGTGAATGGAGATGGCTGATTCTTCCCCATACTCGAGTAATACGCTTAGCACATTGTCAATCTCTTCGTCTGTATAATGCTCACTCGAGAAATCAACATATAAATAGTAGTTTTTCTCGTAAAAGTACAGATGGTTGCTTAAATTTTCTAAGTGTTGCAGTCGGTGACTCGCCGAAATTATATACTCGAGATCTCTGAACCGGACCATAAATTGCAGAAGGTCTTTTTCCTCATCCAGTTTATCGTCTTTTGCTTCATCTGTTTTTGCTGGAGAATTAAAGTGCTGATCTAAAAGCGCTTCTATCCGCTCATCAACAGGTATGTCAATTCGCTTGTCCTCTGACACCGGTACTTCGAAGTTCTTTCCATCTTTAGATAACTGAGCACGGGTAACGATGACCTCCAATCCCTTATCAAGGGCCTGAACTTGTATCCACAGCGGTCCTTCCACCATGAAATCCTCTTCATCATGGGCTTCATCCATCATTTCCCAAAATAGTTCTTCACTACGCTCGCGGTTATACCAGATTTCTTCGCGGTCAAATCCACGTTCCTCTATATCACCATATGAAATATAAAACTTTACGGTATGATCATTAATTCTTTCTATTTCCATTCTTAACAACTCCCTTCTGATTCGGTAAATGATAAGCGTGCTCTCTTGCAAACAAATCTCATGTGAGAAATGCCAGTCTCTTATTGTCCGCTTCTCATTTTCCTCCGTCTTTCCTTGGAAGGGACCCTCCACAAATTTCTTATACCTTATTGTTACAATTTATCCATTTAGCATAGCGAGTAAACCTAAAATCTATGCAAAGATGAGCAAATGCGGCTGGTTCCGGTCCATTTAAGCAAAACATAGATTGTGATACATCTCTATTCAGAGATGAGTAATGACCTCAAGTACCTAGCCTGTAGCTAGACCATGACCGCAGCATATAAAAAGAACATTGTACTAACAAGAGTGATACTTGTACTTTTATTTTATGATAAAAAAAGGAAGAATGGAAACAAAAATGCTCACATTTTCAAAAATCGTTAAAATGCCTATCTAACATTTTTACAAACCCCCAGACTTGCTCTTTCATCCATTTTTTCTGGCATAATCTCTCTTCTTGGCCACTATATTTATAGAGGACTGGGACAAGAAGGGGCGATAAAGTGGAACTGGAACTGATAACTTCCATACTAATCATCATTGGCATCGATATTGTACTCGGCGGAGATAATGCCATAGTGATAGCACTAGCATGTCGCAATCTTCCAGAGCGGCACCGTAACAAAGCAATCATAATCGGTACTCTTCTCGCAATTGTGTGCAGAATCTTACTCACCATCTGTGCCGTATATCTGTTGGCTATTCCGTTTCTTCATTTTATCGGAGGAGTATTATTGGTTTATATAGCAGCGCAGTTAATCCTAGATCAAGGAAACGAAACAATTGTTGAGGGCAGGCACTCCCTTGGTGCTGCCATTAAAACAATTGTGGTTGCCGATATCGTGATGGGAATAGACAATGTTATGGCTGTTGCAGGTGCTGCACATGGTAATTTTTATTTGGTGATCATTGGCCTGGTATTTTCCATACCTATAATTATATGGGGGAGTAAGATTATATTAGTGGCAATGGAGAAATATCCTATAATTATCTATTTTGGTGCAAGTATTTTGTGTTATACGGCCGGAAAGATGATTATTTTTGAGCCTAAGGTTGCTGTAATGCTCCCTGCCGGTGAGTGGCAGTCGTTTTTCCCGTATGTGCTAATTCTGGGTATGTTGTTTTTTACTGGATTATATAAAAGACAGTTTCTTAAAGTACGTTGAATAAGTTGCTGCTTAAACGCTTATTGATTTTCGTTCAAGGGTGTTCGCTTATCGACGGTGCTTGAGCCTCCTCGGCTTCGCCTGTGGGGCCTCAAGCTACCGTTTCTCCCCCGCTGGAGTCTCACACCTTGCACTTCAATTAATAAGGAGATTTTAGAGATAAAAAAACTTCTACATGCGATGATGCATGTAGAAGTTTTTTGTTTATATTAGCTGTTAACTAATCGTTGTGCTTCTCTCAATTGGAAGGTTCTTACTTTTCTTGGTAAGAATCGACGAATCTCATCTTCGTTGTACCCTACTTGTAGTCGTTTTTCGTCTATGATGATAGGTCTTCTTAATAGACCAGGGTGTTCTTTAATAACAGAATATAATTCTTGCAGTGGCATTGCCTCCACATTTATATTCAGCTTTTGGAAGATTTTAGATCTAGTTGAGATGATCTCATCTGTTCCGTCTTCCGTCATTCGTAAGATCTCTTTAATCTCATCAATAGATAAGGATTCAGAGAAAATATTTCTTTCTGTATATGGAATATTATGTTCTTCTAACCAATGTTTTGCTTTACGACAAGAAGTACAACTTGGAGATGTATATAGGGTTACCATGAACTTTCCTCTCCTTTTATCTAGTATTATTCGAAAGAACATGCTGAACGTTTCTAATTGTGAATCGCTCTCAATTTGAAATTACTCTAAAGAAGTAATCTCTATTGATTATTATACACGATTTCCGACTAAAAAGGTATAGTATTTTAAAAGTCGGACAAGTTGTCACAGCATGTTCAAATTTTCTTTTTTCATTAACTGCTCTAACGCCCTTTAGATTTCCGTTCCAGGTGTTCGCTTTCCTAGAGGCGGTGCTTGAGCCTCCTCACTTCGTTGCGGGGTCTCAACCTACCGCTATCTCCCTCAGGGGTCTCACACCTTGCACTACAATCTAAAGGGGAAATCTAATTGTACATTTAAATAATTTTACTTACTGCTTTGCTTACATCTATTCAGACGTTTGGTTGGGCTTGAAGGTTTCATATAAATGAAATTAGTTCTCATTATTTTTTTGGTGTTCACAAAGTGGTAACATTTTTGTTGTTTCAATATTCCTTCGATAGTTAGGATTTGTAAGGGTTTGTAATACATGTTAGTTTTATAATTAGACAAGATAAGTATGAGGTGATATATGTTGAAAAAATATTGGCTGCTTCCTGCCATGTTCGTACTCTTATTTTCAACTGCTTGCAGTCAAAAAGAGATTACAAGCCAGAATACAGAGTCCAATAAGATACCTGTAACGATTGCTGAAGTTACGGAAAAAAACATCAGCAACACAATCGAATTGGTCGGACTGGCTGTACCGGAAACACAAGTACCACTCCTAACTACCTCCCCCCTTACCGTTGAATCTGTTCATGTGAAAATTGGAGATATAGTAAAAAAGGGCGATTTAATTGTTTCATTGGATTCTGATGCTGCAACCGAACAAGTAACGCAGGCTCAGAGTGCAGTAACAGAGCTAGAAAATGCCCTTTCAAAAATGAAAGAAATGCAAGAGGCAGCTGAAAATCAGGCCTCTGTTTCTGATATACCCAAGTTGCAAGAAGAATTAAACCAAAGTTTAGAAAAATCTCAAGCTCTATTGGATGGCGTTGACACAGGGGCTGTTACTTCACTTGATTTGGTTCAAAGCACAGTGGATGTGATGGTCAAACAGGCACAGCTTGCGACAGCTGCGAGCCAAGTCCAGCAAATGCCTACCTTTAACACCATGGAAGTGGAAGCTCAATTAAGTCAGGCTAGACAAGGGCTGAAGCAAGCACAACAAATGGCAGATGCGACTTCGATTACAAGCCCGATTGACGGAATTGTTTCTGAATTAAATGTAGTAAACGATGGCATTGCCTCTCCAAATGTTCCGATTGGAACGATTATTCAGTTACACAATATAGCTGCAACTTTCCAAGTGAATAGTTATCAAGTAAGTAAATTAAAGGCCGGGCAAGATGCGACTATTAACTTTGAGGGATTGGCAGATTCGTTTGAATCAAAGATTGAGACAGTCTCTCCAACCGTCAACCAACAGACGAATATGTTTTCTGTCACCATTCCTGTCAGCAATACTGATTTAGCAATCAAAGGTGGAATGAGAGCCACTGCATATGTAGCCGTTGATAACCTAGAAGCTCAAACTGTCGTACCAATGGACGCCATTTTATATGAAGAGGAAAATCCTTATGTGTATGTCATTGAAGAAAATAAAGCGGTGAGACAAGAAGTTCAAACCGGTTTCCGTGACAATGAATTTATGCAGATTCTAAAAGGAGTTTCTAAAGGCCAGAAAGTTGCCGTAAACGGAAAAGAAAGATTAAAAGACGGTGCAGAAATAACTGAACAAAGTGAGTGAGCCTATTAGATGAAAATTGCGAAGCTTTCTGTGTTACGTCCCATTGCGATGTCAATGGTGATCATACTTATGTTAATACTTGGCGCCGTCAGTATGCGCGGTATGCCGGTGGACTTGTTTCCAGAATTAACTTTTCCTATTGTAGCGGTAACCACAACCTATGAAGGGGCTGGCCCTGAAGAGATAGAAAACCTGATTTCTTCCCCACTAGAGGATGCAATGAGCACTTTGCCCAATGTGGAATCTGTTACCTCTATTTCAAGAACGGGAGGATCTCTTGTTCTCGTGTCTTTCACCTGGGGAACGAATATGGATTTTGCCTCCTTGGATATGAGAGAGCGGATTGATTCGGTTCGCGACTTCCTTCCTTCAGGCGCCAATCTTCCAAGGGTTCTCCGCTTCAATCCAAGTGACCTGCCAATTGTGCAACTTGCCATCACAGATCCCTCTGGAGAAATGACTAAGGCGAAGCAGTTGGCTGAACAAGATATTGAACCTCAATTAAGCAGTGTGGATGGAATTGCGTCCATTTCTGTGGAAGGCGGCGCGGAAAATGAAGTAAGAATAACGTTGGATCCAAACGCTCTTTCTTCATTCGATGTATCTATTGACCAATTACAGCAAATTATCGCTGCCGAAAACTTAAACCTTCCTGGCGGTTCTCTGACAGATCAAAATCAAAACTTACCAATACGTATTACCGGAGAATATGCCTCCATTTATGACATACAAACGCTTCCTATTCCTACTCCTAAAGGCGTCATTCAGCTCGATCAGCTCGGTGAAGTAAAAGAAACCCTACAGCCGACAACTCAGCTTAGCTACTTGAATGGAGAACCTGCAGTAGGAATGTCCATATTGAAGCAGTCAGGAAGCAATACGGTTACGGTTGCAAACAATATTGAGAAAAAGTTAGAAGAAATCAGAAAAAATTTACCTGAAGGCGTTGAAATAAAACCGATATTTGACCAAAGTCAATTTATTGAACAATCTATTCGCGCCGTAACCACCAACATGATTGCTGGTAGTTTATTGGCGGCCTTGGTACTGTTCTTCTTTTTACGAAACATTCGCAGTACACTTATCATTTTATTTTCTATCCCTGTTTCCATTGTAGCTACCTTCATTTTTATGTATTTTAGCGGTCAAACGTTAAACCTGCTGACATTAGGGGGGCTTGCGCTGGGAATTGGGATGATGGTCGATAACGCCATTGTCATTTTAGAAAATATTTATCGTTTACGACAAAAAGGTTATAGCATGAAAGATGCTGCAATTGAAGGAACAAGTGAAGTTGGTCCTGCCATCATTGCTTCCACTTTGACCACCGTCATCGTTTTCTTACCTATCGTATTTGTAGACGGTTTGGCTGCACAATTATTTAAACCATTAGCACTTGTCGTTTCGTTCTCATTGCTTGCCTCTTTGTTCACAGCATTAATCATTGTTCCGTTATTCTCTTCTCTTCTATTGAAAGTAAATACAAACACTTCTCGTTTCGAAGAGAGGTTTACCGGATTCACCAATTGGTACCGTTCTATTTTGGAAAAAGTGTTGAGGAATCCTAAAAAGACTGTCACCTCCATTGTCATATTGTTTCTGATTTCGTTAATTGGCATTCCTTTTATCGGAAAAGAGTTCTTGCCACAACAGGACCAAAGTTTCATTTCCATGACCGTACGTTTACCTGATGGAAGCTCGCTTGATGCTACATATGATGTGATGGAAGAGATAGATTCGAGGTTATCGGATATTAAGGAAATTGACCTGGCATTTGTGACAGTCGGTGGAACAGACAACTTCTCGGTTTCAGCCGGTACTCAGACAAACCGGGCAAACTACAGCATTCTTTTGACACCAGTTACAGAACGGAGCCGCTCCGACAAACTTGTTGGAGATGAGATCAGAGAAAAGCTTGAGAACATCCCTGGTGCGGACATCTCCCTTTCTTCCGGGGACTCTGGTTTTTCTCAAAATCCTGTATCCTTAAGCATTACAGGACCTGACTTGACCACGCTGAAATCAATGGCGGATGAGACAGTCGAACTTCTTTCTGAAATAGATGGTATCCGGGAACCTTCCTCTAACTATACAGAAGGAAATCCCGAGATTGTCGTAGATATTGATAGAGTTAAAGCAAGCCAGTTTGGAATAGGAAGTGCACAAATCGCTTCTGCCGTTTCAAATGCCACTAAAGGACTTGTCGCATCAAGAATGGCTCGTGACGGGGCTGAACTTGATATCCGGTTAACCATTGAAGATACGTATACCGCTTCTATTCAAGATTTGGAGAAATTGCTGATCAATACACCGACTGGTGAAAATATCCCTCTTCAAGCAGTCGCAACTGTTGAGAGAGGACAGGGACCAAGCCAGATCACCAGAACAGACAGAAACCGTGAAATTACGGTTAATGCCGATATTGTCAATCGCGATCTTGGCAGCGTCATTGACGACGTGGAACAAACATTGAAAGAAAACATCTACATTCCAAATAATCAATATAAAATAACGATTGGCGGACAGGATGAACAAATGAATGACGCCTTCTTCAAACTTGGAGGGGCCCTGGCGCTTGCCGTTGTGCTTGTCTACATGGTCATGGCTGGTCAATTTGAGTCTTATTTCTATCCATTTATTATTATGTTTAGCGTACCGCTGACGATTATCGGAATCATTACCGGCCTGCTCGTCACCGGGCAGCCACTAGGTGTTGGTTCCCTCGTCGGAATGCTAATACTAACCGGAATCGTCGTCAATAACGCCATCGTATTTGTCGACTATGTAAATATAATGAAGCGTGATGGCAAAACAACACGGGAAGCTATCCTTATAGCAGGACCAACCCGTCTAAGACCAATCTTCATGACCGCCCTTACTACTATACTTGGGTTGATTCCATTAACCCTGGGCTTTGGAGAAGGGATGGAAATTCAACAGCCAATGGCTATCGTAATCGTGTTTGGATTAAGTTTCGCAACAATTATTACCTTGATTTTAATTCCGGTTGTTTACTATCTATTTGATGAATTTAAAGAAAAAAGAAAGCTGAAGAAATTAGAAAAGCTGGATGCTTAAAAAATTGGCGGGAGGATGATTAACATGCTAAAAAAATGGGTTTTGGTTTTAACGCTGCTTGTATTGAGTTTTCTTATCTATCCTCCCGCTACTGCTGAATCCCCTGGTGAAATTACCTATATCGCCATTGGAGATTCATTAACCACAGGTCTTGGATCTTCTGAAGAAAACTATTTACGCATTCACGGATTCGTCCCGCAATTTACGAAGTATTTACGTGAGAAAAACAATGTGACGGTGGAGAACTATGGGATCCCCGGCCTTTCCTCCACAGGCTTATTGGCATTGTTAAATGCGGATGAGGCTTTGCAAAACCGTCTGAAAACGGCCGGAGTCATCTCAGTTTCTATCGGAGGCAATGACTTCTTACAGACTATCCGCTCTGTACCAGAAGGCGAAGATGAAACAGCACTTAATGTTAGGTTGGAAATTTTGAAGAGAACTTACCAAGAGACCTATAAGATGCTGCGTGAGCTGAATCCTGATGCTACTATCATTCTTTTAGGACTCTATAATCCCTACCCAGAAGGTCATGAACTGACAGAGCTTGGTGCAAAGTATGCCCCATTGTTTAATGGATTTATTGTGGAGTATGGAGAGGAATCCAACACATTGGTGATCGATCCGTATGAAGCGTTCGAGGGGAAAGCATTGGAGTGGACGCACATTTCAGAAGAAGATATTCACCCGAATGATAAGGGCTATTCCGAAATTGTCAGATTAATGAAGATTGCCTATCAGGAAAGTATAGAGTGATACAGAAATCCCCCGGAAGTAAAGCATGCAGCTTTTTATTTCCGGGGGATTTTCTTATTGATTATAATTTAGACAGGATATCCTCATTATCATCATCTTCATCATAGGTAAGTACTTTGTCTACTTTATCATAAGATTCACCATACAATTCTTTATCCTTATATGTATGAATTTGCTCGTATGTAGCTTTCATTCCCTCATAGATCGCTTCTTCCCCTGCATCCGTAGGTGACCAATAAAGGATCTCCATTGCATTCACTTCATTAGTTGCAAGAGAACGACGTCTGTACCCGATGGATGTAGCATGTTCAAACCCTTCTCTTTTGTAAAAGCGAAGTCGTTTTTCCGTATCAGTGTCATCGTAATCAACAGGCTCTACTTCTAAAATAATCGGCTTGCCTTTTTCCTTCATTTTATCTAACAACTTATGTCCAAGTCCCATTCCTCTAGCATCTTTTGAAACAAACAAGTAATCGATAAAAATGAAGTTATCAAGCTCCACATACATTAATACATGATGCTCCCCTTCATCCTTGTGGTAAATGTCCCCTCTTTCTTTTAAAAGAAGCTCCATATGCTCCCTCGATTTCATCTCTTCTACTGGAAAATATTGATTTAATTTCTCATACCAATTCATTCTGTAATAAACTCCCCTTTCGCTTTTTCTCTATGTACATTTTAAGTATAACAAACTTGAACAGACCTCACTGTTAATATACCCTCTTCCTTTTCTATTAAACATACCATACAATAGGAGTATGATTGTTTTTTGTATACGATTACATAAGACAAAGGGGATGTGTGGTTTTGATCGAATATTTCATTGATTTTACCATCGTAGCTTTATTGGTAATCGGAATCACCGCCGTTATGGGCGTACTGACAAACGGTATCGGAGAAAAGCTTTTTGGCGGAAAGAAAGGCACTGAAAGCTTTGATAAATCCGCGAGTATGCAGGCTGGATGGAAGAGTGTTGGAGGGAAAAAGAAATAACAGAAAAAAGCTGCCGAATTGGCAGCTTTTTTAATTAATCATTTAACGGCGTAAAATCTAGTCCTTCTGTATAGCTGTTACCAGCATTCCAAATCAAGTATTCATCTATTCCATTTTCATTTAAAGCACGGATCTGATCCTCTACTTCCTTGGCGCCATAAGGGATATAATTGCCTGCCCCAAGCCACGTTGCCGTGAAGTCCTGTATCCATGGTCTTGAAACTGGTCTATTCTCCAGTTCATCCAACTTGGCATTTTCGAGCTTTGAATACGCCTCAATCAGCTTATATGGCTCCGTATCAGGTTTTGCTATTCCGAAATAAGATGTCCAGTGACTTGGATAAATCATGGAAGAAATAACATCCACGTGTTCTGAAATGCGACTGAAGTTTTGACCAATTCCAGGTGCTTCTGGCAAGGTTGCTGTATAGCCAAAGATATCCACAGACACTTGAACATTGTAAGGCTCTAAGCGCTCACGAGCATAAGCCACGAAATCTGTTACCGCTTCCACTCGCTTTTGAACATTGTCCATATCTAAGTCTTTATATTCTCCGTACGTGTATTCAAGAGTTGTATCTCTCTTTTCAAATCCTTCCGGGAAACGCACATAATCAAACTGTATTTCTTGAAAGCCCATTTTAGCTGCTTCAATTGCAATATCAATATTATAATCCCACACTTCTTTTAAGAAAGGACTAACAAATGCCTCTTCACGACCGTTCACCCATACTTTACCGTTTTCCTGAAAAGATAGATCCGGGCGCTTATTAGCTAAGACAGTATCCTTGAAAACTACGATTCTACCGATTGGGTAAACTTCATTTTCCTCCAAGGTATTCATCATTTGTTTTGGGTCCTTGATATAAGGCTGCGCAATGTCCATGAATGGAGAGTCTTTCTCCTCCGGTATGTAAGTAAGGTAGCCATGATCATCTTTAATATCAATAACCATTGCGTTTAGATCTGTTTTTTTCAGTAAATCTAGTAAGCGAGGAAATCTTTCTCCACCCGCGGAGTGACCGGTTACATAGATACCTCTAACTGCATCTGGATAATTAAAGGTATAACCAGAGTCAAATGCAAACCTCGCAATCGATATTGGTAACTCGCGAGTTTGTAATTCCACCTTTTTTGTTGCATGTTGTGCAGCTTGGAGTACCTCTTCTCCTTCTGCTTGAACTAGCGTTCCACCTAATACGAAAATTCCGACTGCAGCCACCAGACCACCAATCATTTTTTTCATCATTTCATTTCAAAATCCCTTCTCTTATATGCTATCTCTATTATACTGGAAAATCGTTGTTTTTTTACCTTTTTCAACAATTTCCTTCAAAATAATTCGAGAGTACTAGAGTCGAGGGGTTGTTGGGGATATTGTGAGACTACATAGAGGCTCTCTGTTACCGTTTTTGGTTCAGTGGGGGAGTTTCGGGCGCAGAGAAGGGCTCTCTGTTACCGTTTTGGTTTTCGTGGAGCAGTTTCGGGCGCAGAGACAGCCTATCTCATACCGTTTTTACTTTTATGGAGGAATTTCGGGCGGAGATAAGGGTTCTATTAGACATTTCCTCTTCTCTTCCCGGAGCTTATAGAGACCTTATATTAGACATTTCCTTCCCTTCTGAAGGTCCTTCGGTCGTTTAGAATTGCCCGCCCTCCCTACTCAATCACAACACAAAAAAACCGACCCCCCACATTCGAGGATCGGTCCACAAAAACTTATTTACCTGCATACTCAGCTTGATACTTCTTAAACTCTGCTTCCGAACACAATACAAAGTGTCCTGGTCTTACTTCACGCAACTCTAACTCCTCGTCCTTGGCATAGCCGTGGGACGCTGGGTCGTAAGCAAAACGTTTACGGCTGCGCTCGGAGTCCGGATCCGGTTGAGGAATCGCGGACAATAAAGATTTGGTGTACGGATGGATTGGATTGTTATAAAGCTCGTCACTATCTGCAAGCTCAACAATCTTACCAAAATACATTACTCCGATACGGTCGGAAATGTATTTCACCATGGAAAGGTCATGGGCGATAAACAAATAAGTCAGCCCTTTTTCCTTTTGTAGCTTTTTCATCAGGTTGACAACCTGTGCCTGAATGGATACGTCCAATGCGGAAATTGGCTCATCGGCAATAATGAAGTCCGGTTCCACTGCAAGTGCACGGGCAATACCAATACGTTGACGCTGACCACCACTGAATTCGTGTGGATAGCGGTTGGCGTGTTCTTTATTTAAACCAACTGTCTCAAGTAATTCATGGACGCGAGCTAGACGCTCTTTCTTTGATTTTGCTAAACCGTGAATGTCGATTCCTTCTGCAATACAGTCGGCAACCGTCATACGAGGGTTTAAGGATGCAGATGGATCTTGGAAGATCATTTGCATCTTACGGTTGAATTTCAACAAATCTTTCTTGGACTTTTTACCGTGAACATTTTCACCCTCAAAAAGTACTTCTCCGTCAGTTGCATCATAAAGGCGGATGATGGTACGGCCTGTTGTAGACTTCCCACATCCGGACTCTCCAACAAGTCCAAGCGTTTCTCCGCGATAAATATCAAAATTCAAGCCGTCTACTGCTTTAACCATATTCGGCTTTCCTTCGTTAAAGTATTGTTTCAGATTGCGAATTTCCACTAATTTTTCATTAGTTGCCATTGTTTCCACCGTCCTTTACCAAAACAGGCTTTTCGAAGTTTTGTGGCATGTGACGACGACGCTTTTGAACAGCAAGTGGTGGTTCTACTGCTGGTGCATCTTCATGTAATAACCACGTTTTCGCAAAGTGCGTTTTGGAAATTTGGAACATTGGCGGCTCCATTTCCAAATCAATTTGCATAGCGAATTCGTTACGTGGAGCAAATGCATCTCCTTTTGGTGGATCAGACAAATCAGGTGGTGAACCAGGAATGGCATAAAGCTCATCCTCATCACCTAAGTCCAAATCAGGCATGGAGCTTAATAATCCCCATGTGTAAGGATGGCGCGGGTCGTAGAAAATTTCGTCTACTGTTCCCGTTTCAATGATCTGTCCACCATACATAACAGCTACTCGGTCTGCAACATTTGCTACCACACCAAGGTCATGTGTAATAAAAATAATGGATGTATCTATTTTCTTCTGTAAATCTTTCATCAAATCAAGAATCTGAGCTTGAATGGTAACGTCCAGTGCAGTTGTAGGTTCATCTGCAATTAACACTTTAGGGTTACATGCAAGTGAAATTGCAATAACAACCCTCTGTCTCATACCCCCAGAGAATTGATGAGGATATTGCTTAAAGCGTTCTTCTGGCATTGGAATCCCTACAAGACGAAGCAAGTCAATCGCTTTTTCTGCAGCGGCTCTTTTGCTCAGTTTCTGATGTTTAATGATTCCTTCCATAATCTGTTTTCCAACTGTCATCGTCGGATTTAGAGAAGTCATTGGATCTTGGAAAATCATTGCGATATCTTTACCGCGAATGCTCTGCATTTCTTTTTCAGATAGCTTTGCTAAGTCTTTTCCATTAAATAAGATTTCCCCGTTTTTAATGTTGGAGTTATGCTTAGGCAATAAAC
This sequence comes from Sutcliffiella horikoshii, assembly GCF_020524325.1. Classification (GTDB taxonomy): domain Bacteria; phylum Bacillota; class Bacilli; order Bacillales; family Bacillaceae_I; genus Sutcliffiella_A; species Sutcliffiella_A horikoshii_D. Next base: position 332,626 of record NZ_JAIVKY010000008.1, on the reverse strand, counting down.
GCATCACGGTTTTTGTCGTTACGGATTTTCCGGACCCGGATTCTCCCACAATTGCCAACGTTTCACCTTTTTTTAAGTCAAAGTCCACACCACGGATAGCCTTAACTTCTCCTCCAAATGTATCAAAAGAAACATGTAAGTTTTTCACTTCAAGTATTTTTTCCATTGTCATTCACCTGCCTTTATAACTAGTCTTTCATTTTCGGATCTAATGCATCACGGAACCCATCCGCAACAAGGTTGAAGGCAATCATCAATAAACTGATGATAATTGCAGGGAATACCATGATGTGCGGAAAGATTTGCAATGATTTAAATCCATCGTCTATTAACGTACCAAGTGATGCCATAGGAGGCTTCAAGCCTAATCCAATAAAACTTAAGAATGCCTCGAAGAAAATAGCACTTGGAATCGTGAACATTGTATTAATGATGACTACTCCCACCACGTTCGGTAGTAAGTGTTTCGTTATGATTCGGTTATTGGTTGAACCGAGAGTTTTGGATGCGAGAACATATTCCTGGCTCTTGAGCTTAAGTACTTGCCCCCGGACAACCCTGGCCATTCCAACCCAACCGGTTATGGTTAAAGCTATGGTAATCGCTATAATCCCCGGTTCAAGAACGAGAATCATTAGAATAACGATAACTAAGTTTGGAATACCAACTAATACTTCGATGATACGTTGCATGATGTTATCTGTACGTCCACCGTAAAAGCCCGAAATACCACCATATGCTACACCAATTACCATATCGATAAATGCTGCTAATAAGGCAATGTATAGAGATATACGTGTACCTGTCCATACACGAGTCCATAAGTCACGTCCAAGACTGTCGGTACCGAACCAATAGTATTCCTCTATTCCACGTTGCTCGTAAACGTCTACTCCATTTCTTGTTCCATCCAAGATACCAAGGTTTTCAATGCCTGGAACTTTAGGTGGTAGATTCCCCTGTGTTACATCCTGGGTGTTGAAACCGTGATTGTTCATAAATGGTCCAAAGATTGCAAGGAAAGCTATGACGATTAAAATAACAGCTCCAGCTATAGCAGCTTTATTTTTCTTAATGCGCAACCAAGCAGTTTGCCAATAGGTCAAACTTGGTTTCGCTATTTTTTCACTTTTACTAGGGTCTTGCTCCGCCGGTTGGAATAATTCCTTTGGCAGTTTATCAAAATTGTTGTTATTCATTATTTCTTACCTCCTGCCAAGCGAATACGCGGGTCGATAATTCCATAAAGAATATCAACTACAAGAACGATGACAATGAATAAAGCCGCAAAGAACAATGTCGTTCCCATAATTACTGGATAGTCGTTTAGTGTAATGGAACGCACAAACTGTTCTCCAAGGCCTGGGATAGAGAAGATTTTCTCAATTACAAGTGTTCCTGTCATCAAACTTACAGCCAACGGTCCAAGAACCGTTACTACTGGAATTAATGCATTTCTTAGAGCATGCTTCACTGCGATATCAAAATTGGAAGCACCCTTTGCTCGCGCCAAAGTAATATAATCTGAACCTAATACTTCAATCATTTCTGTACGCATAAAACGTGCAGCGATAGCAATTGGGAACATTGCTAGTGCAATAGTTGGCAATACTGTAAACTCCCATCCTGACCAGAACGCAACTGGGAACCAGCCAAGTTTCACACCGATCCAATATTGTAATAATCCTGCAAATACAAAGGACGGAATTGATTTACCAAGTACGGCCATAATTGTGGAACCATAGTCCACCCATGTGTTTTGTCTTAAAGCGGCAATGACACCTAAGAAGATCCCAATAATTGTCCCGAAGAACATAGCTTGGAAACCAAGTTGAGCTGATGGACCGATACGCTGCATGATCAAACTGGTAACACTTCTGTTATCGTATTGAAATGATATACCAAGGTCTCCTTGAACTAGGCTTCCTAGATATTTTAAATATTGAACAGGCACTGGATCATCAAGACCATATTTTGCATTTAAAATTGCTTTTTGTGCTTCTGACAGTTTGTCTTGCATCGTAAATGGGGAACCTGGCATCATCTTCATTAAGAAGAAGGTAAATGAGGCAATTAAGAATAAGGTGATAAACATATATAAGATACGTTGCAACAAATATTTTGTCATTGAGGCACCTCCTAGAAAAATAATACGTCGAATTGTTTATAATTTTCCCTATAATTCGACAATTTCCTTACAGGGAAAAAGAGAGTATATATTTCAAATATACTCTCTTTCTCTCTATTTTAAAAGAATTATTTTTATATCAGTATAATATTATTTACCGCTAATGTAAGCCCATTTGTAGCTGAAGTCAGGACCAAAGTTGTGACGGTAAACGTTTTGTACGTATGGTTTCCACAATCTTGTCGTACCGCGTTGGTAGATTGGAGCAATCGCAGCGTCTTCTTCAAGAAGAATTCTTTCTGCTTCTTGCATCGCTTCAAAACGTTTTACTGGATCGTTTGCATACGTAGTCATTACGTCGTTCAACAACTTATCGTACTGTTCGTTGGAGTAACCCATCTTGTTGTTTCCACCATCTGTAATCCAAAGATTAGAGAAAGAGATCGCATCAAGATAGTCAGGACCCCATCCAGCTAGTTGCATGTCATAATCCATAGCTGCATCTAGGTCTAGACGTTGAGCAAATGGTACTTCTTTCAACTTGATTGTTAAACCAGGAAGATTTTCTTGCAATTGATTTTGAAGATATTCTTGCATAGTTTTTGCTGTTTCAGTGTCTCCACCAAGGATTTCAATTGTAATAGCGTCTGTTCCTAATTCTTCTAGACCCTTTTCCCAATGCTCTTTAGCTTTTTCTGCATCAAATGCATTAATGTCGCCATTCTTTTCACGGAAGTCTTCTCCCGTTTCTGGGTGTTGAACAAATTCAACTGGTACAGAATAGTTTGCTGGAATAGAACCGTTGTTTAATACATAATCAGCCATGTCTTGCTTATTGAAGCCCATAGAAATTGCTTTACGGATGTTAACATTCGCTAAAGCTTCGTTCTTTGTTTGGTTAAATTTAAACCAGAAAATAGTTGGCTCAAGATAAGAAATCAAGTCTGGATCTTCTTTGTATTGAGTTACAAAGTCAGATGTTAAACCAGGAGAAATATCAATTTGTTGTGCAGTGTATAAGTTAACACCAGTAGAAACCTCTTTTACAACTTTAACATTAACTTCATCAAGTTTTACAGTTTCAGCATCCCAATAGTCAGCATTTTTCTTCATTGTCCAGCCTACTTCATGCTCCCAGCTATCTAAAGTAAATGGACCGTTGTAGATAAGAGTGTCGGCTTCTAATGCATATTTGTCACCTTGTTCTTCCAAGAACTTTTGGTTTTGTGGGAAGAACGTTGGGAATGTCATTAAAGATTCGAAATAAGCAACTGGTTGCTCAAGTGTTACCTCAAGAGTATAATCATCAAGTGCTTTTACCCCAAGCTCTTCAAGTGGTAATTCACCTGCAGAAACTTGTGTAGCATTTTTAATTTTTCCATTCATCATATAAGGACCATACTCAGATCCAGTGTTCGGGTCTACAGCACGCTGCCAAGCGTAAACGAAATCGTTTGCTGTTACCGGTTCGCCATTGGACCAAACGGAATCTTCACGTAAAGTGAAAGTATAAGTAAGACCGTCTTCGGATACTTCATGACTTTTCGCAACACCTTCTACTACTTCATCATTTTCTCCAAGTCTGTAAAGACCTTCAAAAACGTTGTTCATTACGTTGAATGCTACTGCATCGGTACCTTGAACTGAATCCATTGTAGGAATCTCTGCAGAATCAACCACGTTAAGTACCTGTGGACCTGTTGGTTCTCCTTCACCTGCTGGTGGAGTATCCCCTTGTCCTCCATTGTTTTGCGCTGAGTTTCCGCCGCCACATGCAGCTAAGAAAGCACTAAGTACAAGTGTAAGCGCTAAAAGAAGTAAATATTTTGACTTTTTCATTTACTTAACCCCCCAAGAAAATTGTGTCGAAAATTGTTGTGTTTCGAGGTAACGATTTTTATTATACAAGTTTTCTAAACATTGTGCATTCATAAATTTAACGTCAATTTTACAAAATACTGATATTTCAAGCATAATCATTACAAAGATAGTTCTAAAGACCTATAAACTTTCCGTCGTAAACTTTCCTTATATTGCAAAATCGTTACAAATATTACATCAATTCGTCTTTTTGTTTTCACAAGTAATTCCTTTTATAGTTTCTTTAAATTTGTCTTATTCTATTCATTTCATTACAATACAATTTAGATGACTAACATTAAACTTCTTAGTAGGAGGAAGCATGAATATTTCCTTTAAATCTTCACTCATTTTTTTCTTAGTTTTACTTTTAACAACAGTCGGAACAAGTTGGATATATTATGGAGAAATTAATTTGCTGACCTTCATTAATACATCCTTTACCATTTCAAGTTTTTTTATTTTTATTTCTTTATTCACACTAGTGATCCAAAAAGGTTTTTTTGACGGGATTACATATAGTTTTAGAAGAATTTTTGCATCTTCACAGCCTGATAAAGAGTTAGAACAGGATATTAGAAATGAAATGAGACCGCCATCGGAACTTTTACAACCAGTTTCCATACAACATATATTTGCAGCTTCCTTGTTGTTGTTCCTTTGTATGTTTATTTCGTTATTTATGTATTACAATAGTTGATATTTTCCATTGAAATGGTTATAATTAGAGAATATTTATTTAATAAAAGCAATGATGAAGATTAGTACTAAACAGCTTAGTTTTTAGAGAGTTTGTGGTCGGTGGGAACAAACAGCTAACGTTTAGGAATGGACTTCTGAGCTTCACGGCTGAACAAAATAGTAGGCTGTGACGTATCCTTACGTTACAAGGTTAAGTGATTTCTACATTTTTTGTGTGAAATAATAAGGGTGGTACCACGGTCCATTCGTCCCTTTTTCAGGGATGAATGGGCTTTTTTGTGTATTCATCAAATGTAATTTCATACTATTTCAGGTCCCACCTGGTAGTTTGGCGTGCAAGGTGTGAGACTCCTGAGGGAGATAGCGGTAGATTGAGACCCCGCAACGAAGTGAGGAGGCTCAAGCACCGCCCCTAGGAAAGCGAACACCTGGAACGGAAAACTACCAGGAGGTCATCAAAGCACAAAATAATAAAAGAGGAGAATAAAAAATGAAAACAATTTTCTCAGGAATTCAACCGAGTGGGAATGTGACGCTTGGTAACTACATTGGAGCAATGAAGCAGTTTGTAGAACTACAAAACGATTACAACAGTTATTTTTGTATCGTAGACCAACACGCAATAACAGTTCAGCAGGATCCGCAAGAACTTCGCAAAAACATACGAAAGCTTGCTGCTCTTTATCTTGCGATCGGACTTGACCCAGAAAAAGCTACACTTTTCATTCAATCAGAAGTACCTGCACACGCTCAACTTGGCTGGATGATGCAATGCGTTGCGTATATCGGAGAATTGGAAAGAATGACGCAATTTAAAGATAAATCTACAGGAAAAGAAGCCGTAACTGCGGGATTGCTTACCTATCCACCATTGATGGCTGCTGATATTCTTCTATACAACACAGACGTTGTTCCTGTTGGTGAAGATCAAAAACAACATCTCGAATTGACAAGAGATCTTGCAGAACGTTTTAATAAAAAGTACCGAGATATATTGACTGTTCCAGAAGTCAAAATCGCAAAAGTCGGCGCGAGAATTATGTCTTTAACAGAACCTACAAAGAAAATGAGTAAATCTGATCCAAACCTAAAATCCTTTATCTCCTTATTGGATACACCAAAACAACTGGAGAAAAAAATTAAAAGTGCAGTAACAGATTCTGAAGGAATTGTTCGTTACGACAAAGAAAACAAACCTGGAGTTTCCAATCTTCTTTCTATCTATTCCATCTTGGCCAATAAAACGATTGAAGAATTGGAAGTTGAATACGAAGGAAAAGGATACGGGGACTTCAAAGGCGATCTAGCCCATGTAGTAGTGGAGGCCCTTGAACCTATCCAAACGAAGTATAATGAACTTATTGATTCTGACAAACTTGATGCCATCCTTGATGAGGGTGCCGAACGAGCAAACCGCGTAGCAATGAAGACACTTAAAAAAATTGAAAACGCAATGGGCTTAGGCCGTAAACGTCGTTAATCACGAAAAAAGCTGTCAGAACAAATCTCTGACAGCTTTTTTCTTTCCTCGGAAATATTCGACACTTAATTAACTTTAGGGTGCTGCTCCAATTCCCACAACTTCTCAAAAAACGGTTGACCTTTTACCAAATGCTCACAAAAAGTCTGATGTTTTTCAGACCACCCTTCTCTTGTTTCCTCAAGTAACTGTGACCAAACTTCCTCAAAACTCATCGACTGAATTTCCCGATAATGAATAGGGTTCCATTCTGTATACCAATATCTAATTTCAGCAACATTACAAGTTGACTTTAATTGATCCAAAGCCATGAAAAGAAGTTGCTTCAACTGTCTTTCTTTTCTAGTCAAACCGTTCATGATTTCTGGTGATGGGGATAAAATATGATAATCTTTTTGCGATTTGCTAGTTGGCGAGAAAGAATACTTTTCATAATCATGGTTTTCCACCATATCATATACTAACTGTTCTTGCCTTGGAATTAGTCTACTTTTGCGGATTGGAATATTGTAACCAATCGTATCTACAGCTAATATTCCTTTTCCATCTGTAACAACAAAGCAGTAGTCCAGTTGAATTCTTTCATGGTTTTTGCGAATATAGCTTTTTTGAAAAATATCTTCCAGTAAAGATGAAGGCAGCTCTTGAAGGTCGTTTTCAATATAGTGAAACAAAACAGATTCTACTTTCAATAGTGGAACTTGGTCCAATAATTCTACACTATCGTCCTTCCTCCACTCATGAAAATGACAAACATTATAACCGTTTTCTTCTCCTTCAAACCAATTTACCCATACGTCATGAAGATACAACATATCATACCCCTCACTTCACATCTACTCTTTTATTTATCCAACAGTATGAACAGTGAAGTGCATAATTATTCCAAAATACCCAATAAATTTTCATAAGTCTATTCTTTGTCTCGAAAAGACGGATTTGGGTTGCCAGATAAATAGATGCTGATGGTAACAAGAATCAAACCGATAGGTAATAGATAGCATTCAGGCCTTGTAAACAGAAAAAATATAAATTCCATCATACTTAATCCTGTTGCGAAAAGATTCAAGTAGGCAATTGTACTAATTCCTCCAGCAACAGAGCTGCCAAATCCAGTGACAAAAAGTATTCCCCTGACCATTAGCCATCTCTCACAGAATATTTCCTATTTATGAGCATATTAATGTCTCCTTGTCCAATCTATCTAATATTATTATCATTTTATGATATGACAATAAAATAATGACAAGTTACGTTAAAAATAGGCAAAAAGAAAAGCCGAGATTGGCTCTCAGCTTTTCTAGTCAAGTGTCTTTGGATCAAGTGCATCACGTAATCCATCTCCAACAAAGTTGAAGCTTAACACTGTTATTAAAATCATTAATCCAGGGAATAGCGGATACCACCAGTGTTTTAACATGATAGTAAAGTTTTGCGCATCTTGCAGCATGTTCCCCCAACTTGGTGTCGGTGGTTGAATCCCTAAACCTAAGTAACTTAATGCGGATTCTGCCAAGATAACTCCCCCTACACCTAATGTTGCAGATACGATGATTGGACCCATCGCATTTGGAAGGATATGAGAGAAGATGATTGTATGGCTTCTTGTTCCAATTGTTTTAGAAGCAAGAACGAATTCACGTGTACGAAGGGATAAGAACTCTCCACGCACAAGACGTGCTGTAAATGTCCATCCAGTCAAAGCGAAAATTAAGATTAGCTTGTCCACACCTGGTTGGAAGATTGTAACTAATGTGATTAGCAAGAAAATAGTTGGAATGGAAATGATAACGTCTACGATACGCATTAGAACGGCATCAATTTTCCCGCCGAAATAACCGGCAACCGCACCAATAACTGTTCCAATTGTAATGGACCCTGCTACTGACGCAAATCCAACTAGAAGTGATACTCTTGCACCAAACAAGATACGCGCAAATACATCACGACCATATCTGTCCGTCCCAAGCCAATGTTCTCCACCTGGAGTTTGCAATTTGTTCAATAAGCTCTGCTTCTGAGGTTCAAACTGAGCAATAAGTGGTGCAAGTATTGCTAAAGAAATGATGATGAAAAGTAAAACAGCTCCAATGACAGCTAATTTATTTTTCATGAATTTACTAATCGTAATTTTCAATAAAGTATCTGGTTTTTTCTTAATATTGGGGTTTAACGATTGGTTAGTTGGTTGAGTTGATGGTTGAGTTTGCATCGATGTTCCCCCTTCTAGTACTCAATTCTCGGGTCAAAAATTGCATATAGAATATCGGCAACCAAGTTTCCGATAACTACAAAGACCGCTGAGATCACTGTTAGTGCCATGATTACTGGATAGTCCCGCTGGAATGCGGAGTCAAAGAACAACAATCCAATACCAGGCCAAGCAAAAATCTTTTCAACAATAACCGATCCCCCAATGAAACCGGGTAGCATTAAACCAAAGATTGTAATTACAGGAATTAACCCGTTACGTAAACCGTGTTTATATGTTACTTTATTTTCCTTTAAACCTTTTGCTCTAGCTGTACGCATATAATCTTGCTTTAACACTTCAAGCATACTAGAACGTGTGTATCTGGTTAGACCAGCCATATCGGCAGTTGCTAGAACGAATGCTGGCAATATTAAGTGCTGTATTCTATCAATGATACTGAATTCAGCATTCAAGGTAGCTACCCCACCAGTTGGAAGCCATTGTAATTGGACAGCGAAAACCATGATAAGTACTAACCCAATCCAGAAGTTAGGTGTTGCAAGTCCTAGGAAGGACGTAACTGTAACCGTATAATCAGTTAAACTGTATTGCTTTCTAGCGGAGATAACTCCAAAAGGAATTGCCACAATTACTGCTAGTATAGTAGAAACTATCATTAACAATAAAGTATTCGGTAGACGATTCATAATCATTTCACTAACCGGAACTCCACGACGAATTAGTGATTCACCGAAATCGCCTTGCGCCATATTTGTTACCCATTTGAAATACTGTTCATGAATAGGATCATTTAGCCCATAGCGCTCTTCAAATTTCTTCATATCTTCTTTACTAATATTCGGATCCATCATTAAAGAGGTAGGACCACCTGGTGCCATTTGGATAATGGCAAAGGATAATACTGTAATACCGAATAATAGGGGAATCGCCATTAAAGAACGGCGGATGATATATGAGATCATAGCTGATTCTCCTTTTCTGTCTTTACTTTAGGAAGGTAGAAGTAAACGTGTTTTTTATTTTAATACTGTACATTTTGCGACGTTGTACAGTAAAGTGGTCAAATTTAAAGAAATACAAGTTTGATTGATTCAAACTGTATATTTCCGTTCCGTGGAAATAGCATCAAAGTAGTTCATTTCATTAAAAAAGAAGGAAGGGAAATTCCCCTCCCTCTCTTTCTACCTTTTACGGAGGTTAAATTAGTTCTCAGTGTTCGGGTTTAACCACCACTCGTTGATTTTGTAGAATTCATCTCTTGCATGGAATTCTGTGCCTTCTAGATTAGTAGGCATTGCATGGTGTGCATTTGGATAGTACAAGAAAGTATATGGTTGCTCTTCAGCAATGATTCTGTTGATTTCTTGGATCTTAGCTGCACGCTCGTCGCGATCCATTGTTAGGTTAGCTTCATCCATTAGCTTATCAGCTTCTGGGTTAGACCATCCAACGAAGTTCAAACCTTCTTCGATTTCTTTAGAGTGGAAGATTCCACTTGGATCTGGATCTGTAGATAATGCCCATCCAAGGATGATAGCATCGAAGTTCCATTTTGGAGGGTCGATGTCAGCCAAGAATGCAGACCATTCCATGATATCTGGAGTAACTTTGATTCCAAGCTCAGCGAACTGCTCTTGAACTACTACAGCGATATCTTCACGAACTTTGTTACCTTGGTTCGTTTTTAAAGTGAACTCAAATTTCTGACCGTCTTTTTCAAGAGTTCCGTCAGCACCTGGAGTCCATCCAGCTTCTTCAAGCATTGCTTTTGCTTTTTCTACATCATACTCAAAGCGAGGTACATCTTCGTCATAAGCCCAGCTAAGTGGAGACTCAGGAACGTCAGCAACTTCACCGTCACCATTCATTACAGACTCAACGATTAGTTCACGATCAAGAGCGTGTGTTAAAGCTTGACGTACTTTTTTATCTTCGAATAATGGGTTACGTAGGTTATATCCTAGGTAAGTGTAAGATAATGCTAAACCAGATTCTACTTTTAATTGACCATTAGCTTCCCACTCTTTAACTGTTGCAATGTCAGACGCAGGAACTGTGTAGTAATGAATATCACCAGCAGCTAATGCAGTCATTAATGCATCTGCATCAGGAATAATACGGTAAGTTAAAGAATCTAAGTATGGACGACCATTCCAGTAGTCATCATTTGCTACAACCTTAACAAATTGTCCATCTTCCCAAGTTTCGAATTTGAATGGACCTGCTCCGATTGGGTTTTTCGTGTTGAACTCAGTGTACTCACCAAGCTCAGCAACTGGAACTTCACCTAAAATGTGCTCAGGAAGGATAGGGTAACCTAATGCGATGTGGATTGTTGGATCTACAGCGTTAAGAGTTACTTTTACAGTTAAGTCGTCCACTTTTTCAACTGATTCGATTTTCTCGAAGTAACCTGCACGAGGACCATCATAGTCTTCGTTTAAAGGAATGCTAAGAGTGAAGACAACGTCATCAGCAGTTAAAGCTTCACCATCGTGGAACTTGATGCCGTCTTTAATTTTTAGTGTGTGAACTAGGTCGTCTTCAGAAACATCCCAGCTTTCAGCCATGTTCAATTGAGTTTCAAAAGAAGTGTCGCTTGTTAATAATCCGTCAAAAATGAAACCTTCGATTGCAGAACTTGCAGTATCTGCAGAGTAAAGCGGGTTGAACATTGTCGGGCTACCAGTAGAACCGATAACTAGGTCTCCACCTTGTACGGGTTCATTCGTAGCTTCTTCTTCTTCTTCAGCTGGCTCTTCGTTGTTTTCCCCAGCCGGTGCATTGTTTGTGTTGTTAGTATTTGTACCTGCATTGTTCGATCCGCTACAAGCAGCAAGGAACAAGGACAGAACTAACGTTAAAACGATAAGTAGTAATGATTTTTGTTTCACGTTTACTCCCCCTAAATGTTTTTTAATGTTCTGAAAATGAAAGGTAAAGAAAGTTAACTGTTTGATTATCTCCCCCTTTCAAAGGGTATATATTTTATGTACTTGCCACCTATTCGTATAGGTGACAAGCAACAAAATGATCTGGTTTAACCTCTTTGAATTGAGGAACAATCTGCTTACAAACGTCCATTGCTGCTGGGCAACGTGTATGGAATACACAACCAGTTGGCGGGTTAGCCGGACTTGGCAATTCACCCTTTAGAACGATACGCTCTCTTTTCACCTGCCCTTTACGGCGAGTGGAAGGTACAGCAGATAATAACGCTTGAGTATAAGGATGAAGTGGTTCACTATATAAATCTTCTTTACTAGCTAGTTCCATCATCCGCCCTAAATACATTACGCCGACCCTGTCACTAATATGACGAACTACACTTAAATCATGTGAGATGAAGATGTAAGAGAGTCCCATTTCTTTCTGAAGATCTTGCATAAGGTTGATGATTTGGGCTTGTATTGATACGTCCAGTGCAGATACTGCTTCATCTGCAATAATCAATTCTGGATTTAACGCAAGTGCTCTGGCGATCCCAATACGTTGACGTTGCCCACCGGAAAACTCATGCGGGTAACGGTTGATAAAACTTGGATCCAATCCTACTTTAGCAAGTAACTCTTGCACTTTTTCTTCTCGCTCTTTTTTGGTGAACAAGTTATGCGTGTTATATGGTTCTTTAAGGATTGATCTTAATGTCTTTCTCGGGTTAAGCGTTGCGAATGGGTCTTGGAATACCATTTGAATGTCTTTACGAACTGTTTTTCTAAGTTCGCTTTCACTCATGGTCGCAATATCTCTTCCCTTGAATATGATGTTTCCTTCTGTAGGTTCATATAGTCGGATGATGGTTCTCCCAGTTGTGGATTTTCCACATCCAGATTCACCAACAAGTCCTAATGTTTCGCCTTTTTTAATGTAAAAGTTTAGGTCATCAACCGCTTTTACATCCCCTACATGCCTTTGTAATAAGCCTGCTTTAATTGGGAAATATTTTTTTAACCCTCTAACCTCAAGGATATTATCAGAACTTGTTTCCGTTAAAATCTTTTCTGATTTAATCTCGGTTGCAGTCATTATTTCGCCTCCTCGCCTTCATATAAGAAGCATCGAACGGATCGATTCCCGCTTCGCTGAAGAAGTTCAGGAACTTCGCTGTAACAACGATCGAATGCTTTTGGACAGCGCGGGGCAAAACGACAGCCCTGTGGTAAATTGGTTGGTGGCGGTACGTTACCTTCGATAGATTGAAGGCGAGAAATATCTCCTTCAATATCAGGAATGGACCCCATCAAACCATTTGTATATGGGTGCAAAGGCTCTTCGAACAAATCGTCAACTGAAGCCTCTTCTACCACTTGACCACAATACATAACTACAACTCTATCAGCAACTTCTGATACAACCCCTAAGTCATGAGTTATTAACAAGATGGAAGTGTCAAATTTATGGCTAAGGTCTTTCATTAAATCTAGTATTTGAGCTTGAATGGTAACATCCAGCGCTGTCGTTGGCTCATCCGCAATTAATAATTTCGGATTACAGCTCATCGCCATCGCGATCATTACCCTTTGTCTCATACCACCTGAAAGACGGTGCGGATAGTCATTGACAATTTCAGCTGCTCTTGAAAATCCTACAACTTCTAGCATTTCAATCGCTTTTTTCATTGCTGCTGTTTTTGACATTTTTTGATGAAGAATTAATACTTCGGTAATTTGCTCACCGATTGTTAGTACCGGATTCAATGATGTCATCGGTTCCTGAAAAATCATTGAGATGTCATTTCCACGAACTTTACATAATTGGTTTTCTGTCAGTTTCACAAGATCCTGTCCGTCGAATAGAATTTCTCCATCAACAATTTTCCCTCCAGGGCTAGGAACAAGACCCATAATAGATAGGGAAGTAATAGATTTACCAGATCCTGATTCTCCAACGAGTGCTACAGTTTCTCCTTTTTTAATGGAGATATCTACACCATCTACAGCTGGAATAGCTTGCTTTTTTCTAAAAAAGTGAGTTTTTAGGTTTCTCACTTCCAATAAAGCTGACATTTAGCCTTCACCATCCTTTTTTCTTTCGATGCATGGTCTGTACGATGTCTAAATATGTAATATATAGAACTTAGAAAAATTTAACTAATTCTTAATCTTAATATTACAAATTTACAAAACTACTAGCTATTAATCTATTAAAAGATTGCCATTATAGATTTTCCATGCCGTTTATTACGAAATCTTCAGTCTATTTACATGAAATTAACTGTAAAAACTAAATTATCGGAAAATAATTATCGTCTGTTTGTATATTATTACAATTCCGTTACAAGTTCAAGCTTATTTTAAAAATTAACTAAAAATTTTTTTAATTAAAACTTGTAGCAATCTTCTACAAAAACTGATTATATACAAAAAAAAACAAAAAAACTAGCCTTTTTTGCTAGATTTTTTGTTTTTTGTTATTTTTCTCCTATTCCTTAAAGAATTATTCAAATGATAGCTTTGTTATCTCTGAAAGGCTTTTTGACATTAACGCTCGGTAGGTAATTTTCTCCTCTCTTAATATTTTTTGAATAAGGTAATATCCCACACAATAACCAAGCATTTTGGGATAAAATCCTTTGCCATACAATAGTTTCATATGATCCTTCTCGCTCTTTTTCACATCTTTATTGGGGATTATATATTTGTTTAAGAAGGTTTCAAGTTCTTTATTCGTGTAGTAAGAAGTCCAGCTGGAGGTAAATTCCTTTCCAACTAAGCTTTTCACTGCACTTTCTGCCAGCCCTTCAATTAGTACAGAATCTAAAAGCGTATATTGATCATCTTTTCTGTTGTTTTTAGCGAGGACACAAATATGGTTATATTCATGAGTCAACAATGCCTTCATTTCATTCACTTCTATATCCTCCGGTAGAAATAAAAACAGTTTATCTTTGAATGCTACCCCCGCTTTTCCTTTGAAATCCCTTTTCATTTGATTATTATATTTGTCAGAAGGAAAGATGAAAATCGGGATATCTGGTCCATTCCAAAGTTTCTTTAACCTTTTCCATTCTGCTAATACAATATTCCAGCAATCCAAAGTCTTCAGTTTTTCAACAGTTCCTTTTCCATCCCTTACAGGTCGGTACATTCCGTGCATAATCAGGTAATCGTAAAGTTCCGCTGCAGTTACGTCCTCAAAGTACTTCAGCAATTTCTTGGAAATGTTCAATGGCTGGTGATAGTCCTCTTCCAACCATCTATCCGTATGAATAATACTCATGTTCTACAGCCCTTTTCTTTGCTTTTTGATGTCATTGTATGATGAAGAGGGGGGATTGGTGAGATGATAAGAAGGTGAGCGATGAAGACACTTTCAGCCAATTTCATTGCTCGGAACTGTCTTCATACCTTTTATGAAGACACTTTGAACCTGATTTTTCACACCAAAATGTCTTCATGCGACTAATGAAGACACTTTCAGCCAGTTTTCCCGCTCGAAATCGTCTTCATAATCCAGATATACCTAAAACCACAAAAAAAGCAGCAGAAAGTTTATATCACTTCCTACTGCTTTTCGTTTATTCGTATTTTTTAAACACTATCGTTGCATTGTGTCCGCCAAAGCCGAGTGAGTTGCTCATTGCAGCTTTGACTTCTTTGTGCCTTGCTTCGTTCGGTACATAATCAAGGTCACATTCTGGATCTGGTGTATCCAGATTGATTGTTGGCGGTATTACGGCGTTTTCTATTGCCTTGATTGTGAAAATCGCTTCTACTCCACCTGCTGCTCCAAGCAAGTGTCCTGTCATGGACTTTGTAGAGCTTATTGCTACATCGCTTGCATGTGCCCCAAGTACTTCTTTAATTGCTAGGGTTTCAAACTTGTCATTATATTCCGTGCTGGTTCCATGTGCATTAATATAATCAATATCGTTTGGTTGAAGTCCGGCATCTTCAATAGCCATTCTCATCGCACGGACACCGCCTTCTCCGCCTGGTGCTGGTGCAGTGATATGATGGGCATCACCAGTCGCGCCGTATCCAACAATCTCAGCATAAATGCGAGCACCGCGTGCCAAAGCATGTTCTAGCTCTTCCAATACGATAATCCCTGCTCCTTCACCCATGACAAAGCCGTCACGGTTTGCATCAAATGGTCGGCTCGCCGTTTTCGGGTCTGGATTCATGGATAAAGCTTTTGCTGAACTGAATCCTGCAAAGGACATTTCTGTCAATGGAGCCTCTGTTCCTCCTGAAATCATAACATCCGCATCACCGCGTTGGATGACTTTAAATGCATCTCCAATGGAATTTGTACCTGTAGCACAGGCTGTAACCGTACAAGAGTTCACTCCTTTGGCTCCAAGTGCAATACTAATTTGACCTGTAGCCATATCTGGAATCATCATCGGGACGAAAAATGGGCTTACACGACGTGCTCCCTTTTCCAAGAACGTTTTATATTGTTGTTCAAAGGTTTCCATTCCACCAATACCGGAACCTACCCAAACACCAACTCTAGGAGCTATTTCATCTGTAATGTCCAAATTGGCATCCTTTACAGCCATGAAAGAAGCTGCGATAGCGTATTGAGTGAAGCGATCCATTCTTCTCGCTTCTTTTTTATCCATAAAGTCTTCCGCGTTGAAATTAGTAATCTCAGCAGCGACTTTTGCCGGAAACTTTTCACTATCCACCCTTGTCAATGGACCTACTCCTGAAACTCCCTTGATGGCATTTTCCCACGCTTCACTTACATTTAATCCAATTGGAGTCACCGCTCCAAGGCCAGTTACTACTACTCTTTTTTTAGGCATTTGCATGATTGTCCTGCTCCTTCCACTGCTGTATCCAAATTTATATTAATTATCTTCCCCATCTAATGGCGATTGCTCCCCATGTTAATCCTCCACCAAATCCTACCATAACCAATAAATCATCGTCATGTATATTTCCGTTTTCTACTTCCTCCACAATGGAGATTGGGATGGAGGCAGCGGAAGTGTTTCCGTATTTCTGCACAGTCATCGACATCTTTTCCACCGGAAGACCAAGCCTCTCCCTCGCAGCTTCCATAATTCGAATGTTTGCCTGATGCGGGATAAGGAAATCCACATCTTCTTTTGATAGACCTGCTTTTTCTAAAACATTTACAGCTGATTCACCCATTTGGCGCACCGCAAATTTAAATACTTCACGGCCATTCATCACAATGGTTTCATCCTGATATAAATGTTTCGCTCCAGTACCGTCTGCTCCAAGTTCAAAAGATAGAATTCCTCTACCTTCTGAAACCGGACCAATTATTGTAGCACCTGCCCCGTCACCAAAAAGGACTGCTGTGTTGCGGTCTTCCCAGTCCACAATCTTGGACAGTTTCTCTACACCTACTACTAATACATGCTTATATGTTCCTGCTTCCACAAATTGTTTCGCTGTGATGATTCCATACATGAATCCCGCACATGCTGCACTCATATCAAAAGCGCATGCTTTTTTGGCACCAAGGCGCTCCTGAATCATGCATGCAACACTTGGAAAAGGATTATCTGGTGTTACAGTCGCAACGATAATCATGTCAAGTTCTTCTGCTGTGATTCCTGCATCCTTCAGTGCTTTTTCTGCTGCAAAATATGCCATATGTGATGTATCTACATCATCTGTTGCTATTCTTCGTTCTTCTATGCCTGTTCTTGTTTTTATCCATTCATCTGTTGTGTCTACCATTTGCTCTAATTCTGTATTGGTTAGTATTTTTTCAGGTACATATCTTCCGATTCCTAGTATTCCTGCATTCACCGATATAACACCTAACTCTCTTATTGGACTTTTAACTTCCGCTGTTTCATTCCGCAATAGACTTCACTTTCCGCGGGGCGAACTTGAGCCTCCTCACAACGCTTGCGGTTCTCAACAATGTCGCTACTCCCCCGCAAGAGTCTTCGTCTTTAGCTCCAATCAACAGGTAGTTTTTAATATCAATTATTATGACTTGGTACTAATTTTAACGCATTCTTTGTTGATTGACAATACATAAATGCCTATTTTGCTTGGAGGGGAAGCTTTTGGACCAATGCCTATCCCATTTAATTTAGACGGCATACTATAGTTTCAGAGGGGGATAAATGCTGATTAGGTGAGGTGACAATCATGAGTGAAGAACAAAAAAGAGTGAACAACGAGACCGAAGTCGATCCATTTACTAGAATGATGTTTGGAGTTCAGCCTAGAAGACAAACATCGGAAGATAAAACGGAAAACGCTTCTGATAAAAAGGTTGGAGATGAATATTACGCACTTATAGAGCAGGTAGACTCCATTATGGAGTCAGTTAATAAACTGAAGCCGATGATAAAGGAGTTTTCTCCAATTTTAGATTACTTCAAGAAATAAGTTTAGAACATAAAAGGACTATCCAGCAAATCTCCCTGGATAGTCCCTATTTTTATTCCATATCTAACGCGTTTTGCTTTCCAAGCTCATATGCTTCATCCATCACTTTTGTCAGTAACGAGACAAGTGGTTGGATATGTTGAGGCTCCAATTCCAAGCCTGTTTCATCAAGCATTTGTTTTGCTTCAGGTAAATATTTCATGGCTATAGCCATATATTGCATCGTTCTATCTTGTTCCATATTCGTACCTACTTTCTATTTTTCGTTTGGTAATAACCCAGTAGACTTATAATCCTCGATCTGTTGATTAATATCAGCCTGGTATTCCTTGCTTACTAGAGGACTGAATGTCCCAAGAGAAATGACATCATCTTTAAAATCAAAGGAAAGGTTACCAGATTCTAATTCCCCTGCAAAAAAGCGACTTGCCACCAATTCATACAAGGCAGGGACATGCTGTATGGTACTGGTGAGTACAGTATTCTCCCCTAAGTCTGATTGATCAGAGACAAACCCAACAGCATATAGCCCCTGTTCTTTTAGACTATTAATGACAGGCACATTGAATCCGTCACCAGCAGGATACACAACATCCACCTGTTGCTCGATCATATTGTCAAGAACTTCCAATGCTTTATCAGGATCATTCCAATCTTGAGTGTACCGTATTAGAACCTTAGCCTCAGGATTTTCATGTAAAACGCCTTCAAAAAATCCGTCCACTTCAGGCTGCCATTCAAATGCGGCGATTATACCAATTGTATTAGTCTCCGTCATATGACCAGCTACCATTCCTCCAAAAAAGCCCATAGCATTTGCTTCAAAATTTAAGCTTGTGACATTGTCACCTTGAACATGGGAATTAAAACACACAAAATGAATTTCGGGATATTCAGAAGAAATCTCATTGAATGTTTGTGAATATTCACTTCCATGCCCAAATACCAAGGTAACCCCATCTTTATGAAGCTCTTTTACCGCTTCTTTAATTGATAACTCAGTATGTATGCCCTCTTTATAATATACATCTAGGTCATATTCCGATTGAATCCGCAACAGCCCTTTATAGCCTTTCGTTCCCCATACCTGATCACTAATCGTATCTGGGACCAACAAGCCTACCTTTTGATCTCCACTTTCAGGAGTAGTTTGTCCACATGCAGTTAATAAAAGTATAAATAGTATGACTACCATAAATGATTTTTTCATGTAAGTACCACCCCCTAGTGCCTAAAAGGATTGCCCCTCTACTTCTGTTTCAAGATCTTCCTTTTATATTGTACATGCTTTAGCGGTAAAGGAAAAGTAAATATTCTGTTAGTATGCTTGAAAGAGAGGGGCAGGTCTCCACTAATCTATTTTTAACTTCTGATACATTTGATCCCTTTGTGCTTGTATACCTTCTTTTATTGTATGACGTTGTGGCACTTTGTACCTTGTTAGCTTTTCTACTTCCTTTGGTTCAATAGAAGCTAACAAGGTAAGGTTTAGTTCTCTTTTCAATTCTTCCGATGCTTGAGGGTTTTCATTTTCAAAAAGTACCTCTTTCTTTTTTTCATCTCGGGTAATGTAATGATAGATAGCTTCTGCAACATCCTCTACGAATAGTACATCTTGTTCTTTAATCGCTAAGGGGGCTGGCTCTTTTTGTTCCAATTCTTCTATCAGTCTTTTATAAACCGCTTCCTCTTCTTGCTGCCATGGACCATACACCATCGGCAAGTAAATGGAATAACAGGATTCCTCTCGTTTATCCTTTACTTTTTTCAATAGATGTTGTTTGTATTCTTGATTCAATGGCATCTTACGATAAGAAGAGATGAAGACAAGCTTCTCTCCTTTTTCCGCTAACTCCAGATACATTCCCTGCTCGTTCACGTCTAAATGATTTACTCCGTCCAGACAATAAAATACAGCATCCAGGCTTTGGTTAAAAGAACGGTCTCTTTGAAAATTAAAGAATGCGTTTCGACCAATCTCCATTAACATCTGTTCGGATTTCTCATCCATTTTCTCCGACCATACCAGCCCTGTCACTTCTACTTCTTTAGTAATCAGATATTGACATAGGGCGAAACCAACTTGTGTGGTAGCCCCAATGACCACTGCACTTTTCATCATTTTAATATTCCACCCATCTTTATTGATATTGTATCCTTATGCATGAAAACAAAATTATAGTCCCTATTCCATGCATGCGGAATGGGACTTTTTATAATTCTTGTTCATATTTTTTGAAAAACTGGCATATGGATGGACCGTATGAATATCGTTTTTCTACAAGATGATAAGCAACTGTGATTGGGGAGTGGTTCTTAGCTCGCAACTCCTCATATCTTTTACAGTGAAGATTAGGATCAAACGAAAAATTGGTGGTGGTTTGCCAAATTTTCACCGGCAGAGAACATTGTTGAAACTGGAATAGATCAGGAAGATCCTGATATGATTCGAGTTCATTAACCGGTACATTATAGGCCTTTGCAATCTCATTCTGCACCTTTTTATAAAAGAACTTTCTATCCTTTTCCTGAGCGAGTTGTGCTTTTACGTCCATGCATGGATTTATGAGTGCAACAGAACGGATCTGTTCTTTTAATTCCTCCATTAGTTGCAAGGCTGTCAACGCACCCATCCCTTCTGCAATGATATGGATTTTATTATTTAAGATTTCCTGTTTCATAATGATATGGTAAAGCTGTTTAGCCAAAAGTACAGATTGACCGCTACCCCAGTGAGCTCCATGAAGATTAGAGTAAAACAGGGTATATCCACATTTCAGTATTTCTTCGACTATTTTATTTCGCCCGATATGTTGCAGCCACAGGCTATTATGTTCATCCACGAAGTGGTTGGTATCTCCAATGATAAGACAGCCGAACCCATTTGGTTTTTCTGGCACATGTACAGCATTCCATTGACCGCCCATTTGAAAAAAGCGCTGATTTAAGCTCATCTGACTCATCTCCCCCCCATTTCACAAACTCATATATCGTATGCTATGTAGAAAAGTTCTGTTCTGACAGAGTCAAAAGGCCACTTTTCAAAGATAAAAATCAATCAAAAAAAAGAAAAAGGAAGGTGCCATAACCTAATCCCTTCCCACTTCATCATATTGAAGCTCTTCTCTTAAATTCTCCAAAGTACGTTGACCCAACTCCGTTAAATTACTCCCATCTTGATCTAACAACAATTTCAATTCAAGAAGTTTTTCATGACTGTTCACCATTTAACAACCCCTTTTTCGACTAAGTTAAACATATTTACATTTATTATATGTCGCGTTTGTGGTAAAATATCCTCTGAATGAGCTTTGAAATAATGAAATGGAGGGGGAGTCACAATGCGCGCATTTTGGACTATTTTCTGGTCACTTCTTCTTATAAACATGGTTTCTTATGTTGTAGCTAACATGCAGGGTGATACATATAACTACGTATTAGCTTCAATCATTGCGGTCGTTTTCGCTGTATTAGTTATGCTGATCGGGGAAGCGTTACCAAACGAACCGGTAGAAAAGCACTGATTTTTCAAAAAAAGAACTTGCTCCCTGAGACAAGTTCTTTTTTTTGGCTACTTAAAGACCGCAGTTAATTTCCGCAAACTGCTTCCTTTCCGCGGGGCGACCTTGAGCCTCCTCGGTTCCCTGCGGGGTCTCAACATTGTCGCTACTCCGCTGCTGGAGTTTTTGCCTATTGCTCCAATAAACTGCTAGAGAACCGCCTATTACTACACTTATCTCATTATATTATTTGTCACTGATGATGAGTTTTCCTTCTTCTACTTCAATAATTATTTCTTGAAAATCTTGGATAGTCCCTTTTATTATTTCTTTTGCAATAAGGGTTTCGATATGTTTTTGGATAAATCGTTTTAATGGTCTAGCTCCGAAAACTGGGTCATAGGCACTGTCGGCAATAAAGCGTTTTGCTTCTTCAGATAAGGTTAATGACAAATGCTTATCCTCTAGTCGTTTTTGTAAATCCTTAATCAACTTCTCCACAATTAAACCGATTTCGTTTTTTGACAATGGAGAAAAGATAACTGTATCGTCTATTCGGTTCAATAATTCAGGTCTGAAGTGACGTCTCAATTGCTGAATAACCTTTTCCTTCGTCTCCTCGGTCAGCTCTTCCCCTGCATGTTCCAACAAGATATGAGAGCCGATATTAGAGGTCATGATGATGACTGTATTTTTGAAATCTACTGTTTTTCCTTGTGAATCTGTAATTCTTCCGTCATCCAACATTTGCAATAGTATATTGAAAACTTCAGGGTGAGCTTTTTCTACTTCATCTAAAAGGACGACTGAATATGGTTTCCTTCTTACTGCTTCTGTCAATTGTCCACCTTCTTCATAGCCAACATAGCCAGGAGGTGCGCCGATTAATCTTGAAACTGCATGTTTTTCCATATACTCTGACATGTCAATGCGTATAATCTGCTCTTCACTATCAAAAAGCGATTGTGCAAGGGCTCTGGCAAGCTCCGTCTTCCCTACTCCAGTAGGACCAAGGAATATAAAAGAACCAATGGGCCGGTTTGGATCCTTAATTCCTGCTCTAGCTCGAATAACAGCCTCGGATACAAGCTGAACCGCTTCTTCTTGACCTACTACTCGTTCATGAAGGATCTCTTCCAGTTTTAATAGCTTTTCTCTCTCCCCTTCCACAAGTTTTGTAACAGGAATGCCCGTCCACTTAGCCACTATTCCGGCTATCTCCTCTTCTGTTACTTCTTCTCTTAGAAGTTGATTTGGTTCCTTTTTTTGTTTGGCTTTTTCCTCTAGTTGCAATAGTTCTTTTTCCAGGCTTGGTATTCTCCCATGCCTTAGTTCCGCAGCCTTATTCAAATCATAATTATTTTCAGCCGTCTCCAAGTCACGTTTGGATTTCTCCAATTCTTCACGTTTTAATCTGACTAGCTGGATATCATCCTTTTCAAGCTGCCATTGGGCTTTCATTGCAGAGGCGTTTTCCTTTAAGTTAGCTAATTCATGCTGAAGTTGCGTCAGCCTTTCCATGCTCGCCTGGTCCTTTTCTTTCTTTAGGGCCGCTTCTTCAATTTCAAGTTGCATTACCCTTCTCGTCACTTCATCAAGTTCAGATGGCATCGAGTCTATTTCGGTTCGAATCATGGCACATGCTTCATCCACTAAGTCAATGGCCTTGTCTGGTAAAAATCGTTCAGAAATATAACGATTTGATAAGACCGCTGCAGAAACAATCGCCCTGTCATGGATATTAACACCATGGTGTATTTCAAAACGCTCTTTCAGTCCACGTAAGATTGAGATGGTGTCCTCCACTGTAGGTTCTTGGACTAGAACTTGTTGAAAACGTCGCTCTAACGCCGGGTCTTTCTCAATGTATTGTCTATGTTCATTTAATGTGGTGGCACCTATACAGTGCAATTCACCGCGTGCCAGCATCGGTTTTAGCATATTACCGGCATCCATCGAACCTTCCGTTTTACCGGCACCAACTATGGTGTGCAGTTCATCAATGAAAAGCAGAATTTGTCCGTCGCTTTTTTTGATTTCATGGAGGACCGCTTTGAGGCGTTCTTCAAACTCTCCTCTATATTTTGCACCAGCTACTAGTGAGCTTAAGTCGAGAGAAAATATTGTTTTATCCTTCAAGCTATCTGGAACGTCTTTTCGTACAATACGTTGTGCAAGACCTTCCACGATCGCTGTTTTTCCCACTCCAGGTTCACCGATAAGAACAGGGTTGTTTTTGGTTTTTCTTGAAAGAATTCTGATGACCCTGCGAATTTCTTGATCACGGCCTATTACAGGGTCTATCTTGCCGCTCTTCACCTCTTCAATTAAATCTCTTCCGTATTTTCTTAATGCTTCATATGTAGTTTCTGGTTCTTTCGAAGTCACTCGCTGGTTCCCCCTTATTTCTTGGATGGCTTGTTTTAAGCGTGCTACATCGAGATTGTAGGTATTGCTTAACTTTTTCAATTGTTGAGTTGCGCTTTTCTGGTGGAATAGAGCAAGAAGGATATGTTCAATGGATAGATAATCATCTTCCCACTCAGCTTTCCATTGTTCAGCTTTTTTGAACGTTTGGTTCAGTTGATTACTTATATAGGCGTCGCTGGTTGCACCGCTCACTTCAGGTTTTGATTTAAGTATGGTATTAAGGTTGAGTTGGAGCGACTGAGTATCTATTTTCAGTTTTTGGAGAACTCTTTCTGTGAGCCCTTCATACTGTTGAATCAATGCAAGAAGAAGGTGCTCATGTTCAATTTGCTGATGATTCATCTTTTCCGCAAGACTTTTGGCCATCACAACTGCCTCCTGGAGCTTAGTGGTCATTTGGTTGATGTTCATATTTGAGATCACTCCTTTTTATAATATTTTTCTACGTACCAGTTCACTTAAAAGTTTCCTCATTGAATATCCAAAAAAGCCACCCTCAACAAGAGGATGACTTAATAGTTACGGACGGCGCTTTTTCGCCCATAGGCGATTATGATTGGATGTTTCGGGAAAAGTGTCCCCAGCTTTTAAGTTTACCTTTTGAGGATTTTTTACTCCGCTTCCTGTTTCCCCAATTTCAAGATAAATACCGTTATTGGGCGCTTTTTGACCCGGTCTGAATTGTTGATTCTGTCCCATACGATTACCTCCTATAGTCAGATCATGAAAATTCTAAGACTGTACCGTAAAATGAGATGAAACTATCTCCCTTTTATCGTACCCAAGTTGTCTTGTTTCATGTCTGAAACTATGGAAGGTCATGTCATCCATTATTAAGCAATCGTCAAAACTTCGTGCTTGGAAGCAAGGTCGATAAAATGAGACATCCCGCTGATCTCACCGCTAATGAGCTTCTGTTCCACCTCATAATGATCGACACAAGTTTTACAAGCATAGACAGGAACGCCAGATTCATGTATTTCTTTTAAGTGAACAGAAACCAGAGAATCCTCCGTCAACGTATACACCCCTGTATTCATTAAGAAGACTGCCTCTGGCTTATCTTCACGCTGCTTTAGAATCGTAAAAAAAGTCTCAAGAACACCTTCCCCTAAAGCTTCATCGCCTTTTCCTAATTGGTTCGAACTGACAAGTATCACTTTGTTTTTCATGACCATTTCTCCCCTTTCACTCTAATATATCATTATTCTTTAGTCGGTTACATTCAATGCTATCTTCGCCAGACGAGACATACGATCTTTGCTCCAAGGCGGATTGAATGTAATGTTTACATCCACTTCTTTGATTTCTTCCACAGGTGCTAGCTTCTTTTTGACATCTTCCACGATCTCCCCTGCAAGCGGGCAACCGATCGATGTCAACGTCATGGTAATATCAACATTATTCGATGCATCAATTTCCACATCATACACCAGTCCTAGGTTAACAATGTCCACACCTAGTTCTGGGTCTTCTACTTCCTCCAAAATTTCCATTACTTTATCTTTTAATGCTTCCTGCATGATATCGCTCCTTTAATCTTTGTGTTAGGTGCTCGGCAAACCAATCCACTGTTGCCAACACACCTTCTCTGCTAACTTTGTGATCGGCATATTCATCCACGATGACTTTTATATTGTTTGGCTTATTTTTATAATAACCTTTATTGGCTTTTACAAACGTCAACATTGGATCAATTGGTACCTCTGTGTCCCGTTTCCCATGCCAGCATAACAATGGCCGCGCGTTAAGGGATGATGGGTCGCTAGCTAGGTCATATGGTTCTAATTTCGCGTAGTATGACTCTAATTGCTCTTCCGTAAATGGCAATGCAAAGCCTGCCTCAAGAAACTTGTCCACTTTGTAGCGTGCAAACTCTTGGTAGCTCGGACAACCCATTAAACTGACTGCTGCTTTTATCCAAGGGTATTTTCTTAATGCCCCAAAAGTTACGATGCCACCCATGGATGTTCCTGCAACTCCAATTTCCGTTTCATCAGCTAACCCAGATTCCGTGAGGTGTTTCTTTAATATATCTATCTCATGAATCGTTTGTATTACTATTTCCCAGAACGCCTGCATCATTTGTTGACCCTTCAATCCGCTATCCCTGTCTCCATGATGGATGCAATCAGGAAGTATTACCCGGAAACCTTTTTCAGCTAAAAGGTAGGCATAATGCAGGTTATTTTCCTTAACGCTTTGAAACCCATGTACAAAGATAACAGTAGGCTTCAGATTTGAAAAGGATTCTGCTTCACATACATGTAGAAAGGAAACAGCACCTGTCTTCTGCTTGACGACATTAATCATCTTACATCCCCCAGTCCGTTTTTACCGCATTTTTCCTATTTAATATACTCTTGTCTAGTTTAACATGTAGACAATCAAATTTGAAAAAGGTTACACTTGAATTAGAAATATTTTTAATGTACAAAAAAGGAGTTTGATATGGTGGAAAAACATCTAATTGCAGTTGACCTGGACGGAACATTATTGACAGATGACAAAAAAATTTCCAAACGAAATAAAATGGCCCTTCAAAGAGCGATGGAGCAGGGACATGAAGTCGTCATTGCAACTGGTCGGCCTTATAGAGCAAGCATCATGTATTATGAAGAAATGAATCTTACTTCTCCTATCGTCAACTTTAACGGCGCATTTGTGCATTACCCTGGCAACGATGAATGGGGAGTTTATCATGAGCCACTTTCCATTGATACAGTAAAAGAAATTGTGGAAGTAAGCGAAAAATATAACATACATAATATTTTGGCAGAAGTAATGGACGATGTATATTTTCACTTTCATGATGAGAAATTGTTAGATATCTTCGGATTTGGTAATCCCAAAATAGAGACAGGTGACCTGAGAAAGGTACTAAAAAAGGATCCAACATGTATCCTTATTCATGCAAGTGAAGACGAAGTGCCTAAAATAAGAAAATATTTATCAGAAGTACATGCCGAAGTGATCGACCACAGACGATGGGCTGCACCATGGCACGTTATTGAGCTCGTGCGAACAGGGATGAACAAAGCAGTGGGATTACAAAGAGTTGCCGCACATTACAATATTCCGAAAGAAAACATCATTGCATTTGGCGATGAAGACAATGATTATGAAATGATTGAATATGCAGGAACTGGCGTTGCAATGGGCAATGCCATTGACGGATTGAAAGAAAAGGCCAACGAAATTACATTAAGTAATGAAGAAGACGGAATTGCTGTATTTCTAGAGAAAAAACTGCAGCTCTAAGACCAAAATTTGCCCTAATAGAAAGCACCTTTTTTACTTAGACTACATAGTGGGCAAGTGATTGCCCGATATGAAAAGGGGGGCTTTCATAATGGGTAGAAGCAGCAAATCAAAACGTTTTGTTCAGCAGGGTAAAAATTCTGTACAGCTTCATGACCAGCAAATCCCTTATCACCTTACGATGGAACAAGCAGAAGAGCGCAAAGCACACCAAGCCGAACGCAATTCTCTTGGAGGGATATAATGATGGGAAACCAATTATTTCAATCCGCTCGTGAAGCCGTGATGAATGTAGTAAAAGGGAAGCATGATTCTGCACCTGAGCATAACCATAAACATGATTATTCATCTAAAATTGACTCCAATTCGATGAGTGTTGCTAAAAACGCATTATCCTCCGCTTATGCAAATTCAAACGATGCTGAAAAAGCGCAGCTTCGTGAATTGCAGGAAGAACTTTTCAACAGCCAACAAGACAAGTAACACAAAAAAAACAGCGCACAAGCCATATTCAGAGCTTGTGCGCTGTTTTTTTTTAGAGTGTGGAGCTGGTGATTGGAGCAAAGGGTATAGACTCCAGCGGTATTTAACAAACCTTAATCTTTTCGGAAGAACCCAAAGATACCAGCCGTCTGCACGATATTAGTAAACGCATTCGGGTCTGCTACTTTTAAAATTTGCTCCAAATCATACATCTCATAACGAGTAATAACAATCATCAGCATTTCCTTATCTTCACCAGTAAAAGCTCCGCGTGCCGGAACTGACGTAATACCACGCACCATCTTCGCATGAATCGCTTCTTTTACCGCCTGGCCTTTCTTCGTCACAATCATTGCAGTCAATTTCTCATGTCTGGTATGGATCGCATCAATAACACGAGTAGAAGCATAAAGGGTCACAAGGGTGTATAAAGCTTTTTCCCAACCAAACACGAGACCCGCTGTAACGATGATTACCGCATTAAGTGCAAAGAAATACGTTCCGACAGGCTTGTCCTTCATCCTAGATAAAATCATGGCGATGATATCCAAACCACCAGTGGATGCCCCCCACTTAAGTGTCAAACCGACACCAACCGCAGCGATGACACCACCAAAAACAGCATTAAGTAAAATGTCGTCATTAAAGCTGTAAATCGGAACAACTTCTAAAAAAAACGACATCAAAAAAACACTTAAAAAACTATAAATAGTAAAAGAGCGTCCTACCTTCTTCCACGCCAATATGGTAACCGGTATATTAAGTAGCAATAACGTTATACCTGTTGAAACCGTGAACGGTAGAAAATCTTCTGAAATACGGAATATGAGCTGGGATACACCTGTGAATCCACTAGCATAAACATCCGCCGGTATTAGGAAGAAATTCATCGCAATCGCGTTTAGAAAAGCTCCTACTAATACAATTAGTACCTTTTTAACATGTTGTTGCACATTCATATGGCCAAAAACCTCCTAACAGCCTGCTGCCTTATTTTATGTATTTTTCCTCTTTTTACCCTCGCGAAACGAAAATCTTGATTTTCTTTTCTTGAAGAGTGATTCATTAATAGGTAAACTTGAAAAAAGGAGCAATATTCCTCTAATGGAAGAAACGTTTATTTTTTCATACAGCTTAACCCATGCTTGTAAGTATAGTAAAGAAGGTGACCTTATGACAATAAGAATTATTGCAGATAGTGCTAGCGACTTACCAAAAGATTTTTTTGCGAGTGATTTGGTGGACCTTATTCCTTTAAAAGTACTGTTTGGTGACACAGAATATGAGGACATGGTCACTATTAGTTCTTCACAAGTGTATGATGCCATGCGTAGTGGTGAAGTAGTTAAAACATCACAAGCATCCCCTGTTTTTATGAAGGAACTGTTTACAAAAGTGGCAGAGAAAAAAGAAACTGCCATTTATGTAGCGTTCTCCTCTGAATTGTCAGGTACATATCAAACAGCAGTACTTATGCAAAAAGAGGTATTGGAAGAATACCCTGATCTTGATCTGACCATCATTGATTCAAAATGCGCTTCACTTGGATATGGACTAGTCGTGAAGCGCGCTGTTGAAATGGCGAGTGCAGGAGCATCCAAAGTAGAATTGTTGTCTTCCGTGAATTATGATATTCAACATATGGAGCATGTTTTCACAGTGGACAACTTGGATTACTTAGCTCGCGGCGGGCGCGTAAGCAAAGCATCCGCATTTGTCGGAGGGCTTCTGAATATCAAGCCTCTGCTTCATATGGAAGATGGTAAATTGGTGCCGCTTGAGAAAATCCGGGGCAGAAAGAAAGTATTGCGCAGAATGGTTGAAGTAATGCGGGAGCGCAATGGTTTTGACTCTTCCAAACAACGAGTCGGCATCAGCCATGGTGACGACCTTGGGACTGCAGAAGCGTTAAAAGAAATGATCAAAGAGGCTTGTGATTGTAATGACTTTACAATCACTTCAATCGGCTCTGCAGTAGGTGCGCATGCAGGCCCGGGAACCATCGCCTTATTCTTCCTTAACGGGAAAAAAGCGTAACACATAACTTCATGCAGGCAGGACAACCTATTCCTATCTTTTTCAGAAAGGGGTAGGTTTATCTATGCCACACACAAGCGATAACGACAAAAAAGCGAAAGACAACAACGCTAAACGTCACGAAAAGAACATGCAACGTGAGAAGAATGCAAAAAAAGGTGAGCGTCAGTATTCTAAGACGACAGATCATTTGTAGGATATATAATAGTCGAACCGCTCCTTTTTGGAGCGGTTTTTTTGTGTGAGGGATGGGGGCTGTTATTGAACGCTCCCTCTGTTACCGTTTATTAATTTCCGAGCCCGCAAATAAAAAACAGCCCACTAGTTACCTAATGAGCTGTAAGCCGTCGAACACACTATTATTTTTCTTCTTTCTTCATATACGTCCAACCCTCAGACTGACGGATTAACCCTTGTTTTAAGAGTTTGCCCATTGCACGCTTAAATGCGGCTTTGCTGATATTAAACTGCTCCTTGATATCATCAGGGGCACTTTTATCGCTATAAGGCATTGCTCCGCCCCTCATTTCAAGATAGTCCATAATAACCTTGGCATCGTCGTCCATAGCTTCTTGTTTGCGTGGCAAAAGAGATACATTGATGGTTCCGTCATCTTTCACATCAATTACTCTTCCTTCCACCACCTGGCCCAATCTCGGCTCCTCCTTGCGTTCTGAGTTATGAATGAAGCCCACATAGCCTTCATTAGAAATCAAGTAGCTTCCCACTTTTAAAAGTCGGTAGATCGTGCCTTGTATGTTTTGATTAAGGATATTGGATGGTGCGTTAATGGATCTGTCTAACATGACATCTTGAGTAGCAAGTTTTCCGATTAATTTTCCACGGCGGTCCGTTTTTACACGGCAAAGCAGATGCGCACCAACTTGCGGCCAAATTTCTTCATATACTGGTAAATCATCTGCAGGAATAAGAGCATCTTTTGCAATTCCTATGTTAATAAAAGCACCAAGTCCTGGAAGCACTTCTACTACCTCCATCCACTCATGCCCATTTAGACCTTTTGGGATGGTCATGGTAGCTGTAATACGGCTCTTTTGGTCAGAATATAAGAAAACCTCTACCGTTTCATCTTCCCCTAGTTCCCTTGTTGCTTCATTTTTATGAAGAAGGATAGTCTCTTCTCCATCTGTTAACATATATCCAAGCGGCGTCTCACGATCAACCGTTAATTCTAATACCGTACCTGTTTGCATCATTTCTTTATACCTTCCTTTTTGCCCATTATTATCATCAACATTCGCAAATCATATGAATGCTTGAGTTTGTTATGTAAAGTGTACATGACTTTGATTAAGTTGTCCAAATCGCTTTATTCTACTATAATTAGGAACAGAAAGCGATATTTTTCTTACAATTACCATTTGGTAAAATTTTTAAACCTATGATGGAGGGATTTCCATGGCAAAAGAGAGTTCTTTTGATATTGTTTCAAAAGTGGATTTATCTGAAGTGACAAACGCCATTAATATTGCGTTAAAAGAAATTCAAAACCGATTTGACTTTAAAGGTTCTGTGAGTGACATCAAGTTAGAAAAAGAAGAGATTGTTCTACTTTCTGACAGTGAATTCAAACTGGATCAACTGAAAGATGTAATGGTTAGTAAAATGATTAAGCGAAATGTACCAACGAAAAATATTCAATACGGTAAAATTGAAGACGCTTCTAAAGGTGCAGTTCGTCAGCGTGGAAAGCTTGTTCAAGGCATTGATAAAGACAATACGAAAAAAATCAACACTATCATCAAAAACTCTGGATTGAAAGTGAAAACTCAAATCCAGGATGACCAAGTACGTGTAACAGGAAAGAACCGTGATGATCTTCAACAGGTGATTGCTGCTCTCCGTGAAGCTGATTTGGATATCGATCTGCAATTTGTAAACTACCGATAAGCTGCAACCATACATATATACCCCCATCAAAACGTGACGGGGGTATTTTATTTTAGATAAATTGTCCCATAATCAGTTCATCCGAATAAGTTCCGTCTTCAAATTTCACATGCCTTTCTTTTCTTCCTTCCACTTTAAATCCAAGCTTTTCATATACATGGATAGCACGTTCATTGTGGGCAAATACTTCTAGGCACACTTTTTCTATATCTTTATCCTCTTTAGCCCAATCAAGCAATCTTTGTATCATCTTGCTTCCTAACCCTTGGTTACAGAACTCTTCCTGTATGCTGATGCCAAACATGCAGATATGCTTTACTCTTTTTCTAGAGCCTTTTGTGGCATTGAGCATTCCTACGATAATTGAATCGTGTTCTGCCACAAGGGTTAGATGTCCTTTTACCTTATTATCTTTTAGCCATTGTACTTCCTGTTCTAAGGTGACGTTGAATTCTTCCGGTGCTGTTAGAAGATTGCGGCCTTCCCCATATACTTTTTCAGCATGTTTTAAAAGTGCTTCTGCATCTTCTATTCTTGCTTCTCTAATTATCATCTAACCTCTCCCCTTTTTTCTCCCATTGGATAAATTATAGGCGCTTTTCTCATAATAGGAAAGATTATTGGAGGTGCTATTTATGACAAATCAGCAGAAACAAACGCTTCCCCCACAGCATCAAAACAAGCAACCAGGCATAGAGTCTGAGATGACACCAAAGCCTAAGTCAGAGGACTCGACTTATAAAGGCAGTGAAAAGTTAAAAGGCAAGGTAGCTATCATCACTGGTGGGGACAGTGGAATTGGCAGAGCTGTCGCTATTTATTATGCAAAAGAGGGTGCAGACGTTGTCGTCGTTTATTTAAATGAAAATGAGGATGCGAAGGAAACGCAAATGCAAGTGGAAGCGGAAGGTCGGAAGTGCCATCTTATTTCAGGAGATATTGGGGAAGAAACATTCTGCAAGCAAATTGTCGATGAAACGATGGCCAATTTTAGTAAAATAGACATACTTGTCAACAATGCGGCAGAACAGCATCCACAGGGGAGCATTGAAGACATTACTGCTGCACAGCTGGAGAAAACATTCAGGACGAACATTTTTTCCTTTTTCTATTTAACTAAGGCGGCACTACCTTTTTTAGCAAGCGGCAGTTGCATTATTAATACCGCATCTGTGACAGCTTACGCTGGTAATGAACTGCTGGTGGATTATTCGGCTACCAAAGGGGCCATTGTGGCATTTACACGTTCTCTGGCACTGCAATTGGTTGGAAAAGGGATACGAGTTAACGGTGTGGCACCAGGACCGATTTGGACGCCACTGATTCCGTCCACGTTTTCAAGTGATAAGGTTGCAAGCTTTGGAGCAAATACTCCCATGAAACGGCCGGGACAGCCAGAAGAGGTTGCACCGAGCTATGTGTTTTTGGCAAGTGATGATGCATCATACATGACCGGACAGATGCTGCATGTGAATGGCGGGAAAATTGTGAACGGGTAATAGGAAAAAACTTGGCGCTCTTTGAATACTAAAAGAGCGCTTTTTGAGTTATTTTTTCTGCGGGAAGGGGGTCATATTGTGTAAATGTCCGAAGTTTTTGGAAAGTTGTCCGAAGTTTTCGCATGATAATTGACCGAACCAAAAAATAGAATTTCCAAACCATATGTAAATGTTGACCGAACCCCGAAAACAATTGTCCGAAGGTAACCATTTGTCTTTAATTGTCCAAACAACTAATTAATTTGACCGAACCCTTTTTTATCCCACTAAAATCATAACAAATCCTCAAAAACACAGTAAATATTATAAAAAAGCCAACCCCATCATCTCATCAGAGGCCAGCTTTCATTACAAATTCACTATAAGACTATTTAAAACATAAGCTTCATTTCGTCATATCCTTACACGTCTGACGCTTTACCATCGCATGTGGAATGATAATCCGCTTCGTCGGCTCAGAAGGATCTTTTACCTTTTGTATCAATGTCTTGGCGGCCTGGAAACCAAGCTGGAATATATTGATGTCAACAGAGGTCAATGGCGGCCTTGCCACTTCTGCGAGCAACACATTATTAAAGCTTACGATCGACATCTGGTCTGGTACGGAAATTCCCATGTCATGCAAGGTGTTAAGGATACCGAGCGACATCAAGTCGTCAGATACGACCAAGGCTGTCGGTGGCTCATCAAGAGAAAGAAGTTCGGAAATTGCTTCTTGTCCCCCTTCTTTCAAAAATTCCTCATGAATGATGTATTCATTCTTGTATGGAATTTCTGCGTCCCTGATTGCTTTTTCATATCCTAGCAAACGGTCAATGGTAACTACCAATTGAATGCTTCCTCCGACAAATGCTACCCTTTTATGTCCAAGACTAATAAGGTGTTGTGTTGCTTCTTTGGCGGCACGGTAATTGTCATTGTCTACATGGGTAATCTCTTCTACCTGTTCAAATGGTTTACCGATGACGACAAATGGGAAGCACTCTTTTTGCAGATACTTGATGATTTTATCTTCTACTGCCGAGTATAGAAGGATGATGCCATCAACACGACGCCCTTGAACCATCTGCATAACACCTTCTAAAATCTCATTGCCAGTTACGCCGGTGGACATATGCAGGGCATATTGTTTTTCATGTGCGGCAGTGCTAATTCCCCTTAGCACTTCTGGGAAAAACGGGTTTTGAAACGTTTTATCTGCTGATGCCGGCATCACAAGTCCGATTACTTGTGTGGATTGATTAGCCAAGCTCCTGGCAATAAAGTTTGGATGGTATCCAAGCTCTTCCATTGCTTCTCTCACGCGTTTTTTTGTCTTTTCACTTATGCGTGGATTGTTCGCGATAACGCGAGAAACTGTGGAAGGTGCCACATTGGCAATTTTCGCGACATCTTTTATTGTAACTGCCATGCACCTATCCCTCCCCCTTCATTAATTGGAAACGCATACAAATATAACAGTACCTTCTCCTAAAAAAGGCCACTGAAAAAGACATTGAATTTAGATATTGTTTAGACACCGCTGTTGATCTCCTCAAATGGCTTCGCTTTCCTAGGGGCGCTTCTGGAGCATCCTCGGCAAGCCTGCGGGGTCTCCACCTAGCGCTATCCTCCTCAGGACCAGGAAGGCCTCGACAGCGAAACATCGCACGAAGAAAATGCGTAGCATTTTCGAGGAGTCTTCGCCTTTTGCTCCAATCAACAGCTCGTAATATTCAAGTACTAAATAATATCAGTTTTTCAGTGGCCTAGCCTTAAAGGAGGAGTAAGGCACATCTATTCTTTATTCTTTTTCTTTCTTCTCATTACAGCAGCTGCTATAAAAGCAATAAAACCACCGTAAATTAATGCCATCGCACCGACAAATCCTACATTAATACCGGAATCTTCTTTTACGGTATAAATTTCTGCAGTTTCTCTATCTAGTCCGATCGTGTATTTGCCGTCCGAATTACGAACCAATTCATCTCCCAATGTACCACGTAGTTCAAGATTTTCACCTACAAGTTCAACATCAATAGGAGCTACTTGTGTTTCACTGGAATTATTAATCGCAATAAAGGTCATTTCTCCTTCGTACTCGCGTTTAATTACGGCCATGGCATCATCGTCATACACCATTTCATACGTACCGTGTGTTAGGCTTGGCATGGTTTTACGCAGTTCTGCTAGCTTCGTAATATAATTTATCAAATCCTCGTCTACTCTAAAGTCCATATCTCTGCGATTATCTGGGTCTTCTCCCCCATCAAGCGCCATTTCGGTCCCATAATACATAATCGGTATACCTGGTGTCGTATACATATAGGCCAATGCAAGCTTCAACCGTGTTGGAGGATACTGTTTCTTTTTAATAACAGCTCTAGTGAAGCGCTCTACATCATGATTGTCTAAGAAGGTTCCAAGGACATAAGGGTTATCGTATAGATTTTGGTTGCTTTTAAACAGTGAATCCAAACGAGTCAACGATTCATCGGGTCCAGAAAACACACGTGTAAGTTCATTGTATGTCGGGAAATCGACAAAAGAATCAATCCCCGTTTCTTGATACCCTGCCACATATTTCGGATCATCATGCCAAACTTCCCCTATTAGGAAGAAGTCTTCTTTTACCGATTTCACTTCTTTTGTGAACTCTTTCCAAAAATCTTTCGGAACATGTTTTACGGTATCTAATCTGTAACCGTCAATGTCTGTCTCTTCAATCCACCATTTGGCCATATCTATCAGGTACTTTCTGGTTTCAGGATTGTCTTGATTTAAATCTGGAAGACCGTAGATCCAGCCATTTTCCACTTGCTCTTGGTCATCCCAGTTTCGAATAGGCTCATTTGGGTGGAACCAATCTTGTTTGTCTTCTTCATTTAGCCATGCATGCTGGTAACCAGTGTGATTGACAACAAGGTCCACAATGATTTTCATGTCTCTTTTGTGTGCTTCTTTCACTAATTCCTTGAATTCTTCGATGGTACCGAAATGTTCTTCTGTATTATAGAAGTCTTCCGTCCAATAACCATGGTACCCTTTTTCTTCATTCTGGACGATTGGAGTGAGCCAAAGGGCAGTGAACCCCATATCCTTTAAATAATCCAGCTTTTCTGTAATCCCGCGGAAATCTCCGCCGTGATAAGCTTTTGGATCATCACGGTTTACTTCAAAGTCATTCGAAGTGTCACCATTGTTAAATCGGTCAATCATGATAAAATAAATAATCTCATCTTGCCATGCGTGTTCTTCTTTTTCAGCTTTAACAGGTTGAACGGATGGAACGAACCATGCAGAAAAAAGAAGAAACGGAACGAGAATGAGCCCCATCACTCTTTTCATCAATTCCGCTTCCCTCCCTTAAATCGTTTTAGTATTGAAGTTTTCGGTCAATGACCCTTACTTTCCATAAACGATTATATACTATTCTTATCCTTTTGTTCCACCTGCAGTTAGTCCAGCAATCAAATAGCGTTGTAAGAACAAGAATAACAATGCAATTGGAATGGCAATCAGGATGGAACCTGCCGCAAAACGAGTGAAGTTGTTAGCAAACTGATCATTAATAAAGTTGAACAGTCCTAGTGCCAACGTGAAATTCTCCGGACTACGCAATACAATTCGTGGCAGGATAAAGTCTGTAAATGGCGCCATGAAGTTAAATAGTGCTACTACAGCTAAGATCGGCTTCGCAAGTGGAAGCATGATTTTGAAGAATACTCCAAAATGTCCTGCTCCATCCATTCTAGCCGCTTCATCCAACTCTTTTGGAATCGTATCGAAATACCCTTTTACAAGCCATGCATTAAATGGAATCTGTCCACCGATATAAACGATTGTCAAACCGACAAGTGAATCCAATAAGCCAACCATGTTAAGCAAAATATAGATTGCAACCATCGCCATTAATGCCGGGAACATTTGCAATAGTAAGAATGCGTATAATCCATACGTTCTTCCTCTAAAACGGTATCTTGAAAAAGCATAAGCGACAAAAGCTGTTACTAATACAGAGAAAAATGAATTGGCTACTGCAACAAGAATACTGTTTTTATACCAAATCAAGTAGTCACTCTGTGGATCTGTAAATAACCAAACATAATGTTCAAGTGACCAGTTTTCCGGAATCATGGAAGCAGAATAAAGACTTGTGCCAGGATTCAAGGATAAGCCGATTGTCCATAAAAGCGGGTAGGCAATAATGATGAACATGAAGCCTAAGAATAGATAGATCAATGATACTTCGATCTTGGATTTCGTTTTAAGGTTCATTAAATATTACCCTCCTCTTTAAACGAACGAGTACGACGGAATTGGAAGAAGGCAAAACCGGCTACAATTAGTCCGAGTATAATAGATATTGCTGCTGCCATGTTGTAGTTACTCGTATCGAATGTCAGTTTATATACCCATGAAATCAAGATGTCCGATCCGCCGGCATTTTGTCCACGCACAGCAGGTCCACCCTGGTTAAATAGATAAATGATGTTAAAGTTATTGAAGTTTCCTGCGTATTGCATAATCAATAGTGGTGCAGTTGCAAACAAAAGATGTGGCATTGTGATGAAACGGAATTTCTGGAATCGCGTTCCGCCATCTACATCTGCCGCTTCATACCAGTCTTTCGAGATACTTTGAAGTACACCTGTGAACAATGCGAATACGAACGGGAATCCTAACCATGTTTGAATCATGATAATGGCGATTTTTGTATAGAACGGATCGGTCAACCAAGGAAGCGCAACACCAATTGTTCCTAAGATGTCACGGTTAATGGCACCGAAGCGATCATTGAACATCGCAGCAAAAATTAAAATTGTAACGAAAGCAGGTACTGCCCAAGGTAAAATCAAAATCGTACGGATAAAGCGTTTATATTTAATGCGGGGGTCATTTACTAGCAATGCTAAAAATAGTCCTAATGCAATCTGGCCAGTTGTTGCACAGACTGTCCAAACAATTGTCCAGGCGAATACACTAACAAAAGTCGTTTTCCACAGTGGAATCGATACCAGACTTGTAAAGTTCTCAAACCCTACCCAACTTAATAATGCTCTTGGAGGCGTGTTGTATAGATTGTAATCGGTAAATGCCAAGGAAACCATGAACATTAAAGGTAGTACTACAATGAATAAAAGCAAGATTAAACCAGGAATAACCATGAAATATGGGAATCCGTTGTCATAGAAGCTTTTAAGTGCTTCTTTTACAGTCGGCTTTTCTTTTCCCAACTTCAAGTCGATTGCGTTATTTCTCGCATCCACTACATTTAGGTAGTATAAGGCCACTGCAAAAACAGTGATGATAACAGAAATTAATCCTTGTATTAATAAAAAGATGGAGTGGTCTACTCGAGGAATTTCTCCAAGTGTGAATAGGCCCCAATAACCAATGTTAAGAAACTCGAAAAACGTAATCAAAAATGCAGCTTCAATGATGATGAAAGTAATCCCTTTCGCATATCTGCGGTTATAGAGTTGACCTAACCCTGCAAAAATAATGGAAAGGACCATCGCTAAGGTTGGATTGTGTGAGCGCATTTTTTCAGTTGCTGTGCCGGACATAGCAGATCCTCCTCTTAAAGAAATATAGTGGATAGACTAGCGTTGAAGCTTAGTCTACCCACCAGGTTTAATCGTTAGTAATTATTCAGCTCCACTAGCTGCAATATTATCTTCGATTGTTTGAACTGCTTCTTCTAATACTTCACCAACATCGTCGCCGTTAGCGATGAATTGAAGAGCGCTACCCATTGGATCCCAAACTTGTTGCATTTGTGGAATGTTTGGCATTGGCTCACCATATTGAGTTTGCTCAGCGAATGCACCGATGATTTCATCGTTAGCAATCTCTTCGCTATCTAATGCTTCTTGAAGTGCAGGCATTTCACCAGCTGCTTCATAGTATTTCATTGCATTTTCATATTTTGTGATGTACTTCATTAAGTCGATTGCCCACTCTTGATTCTCAGAGTAAGAGCTTAACATCCAAGCTTTTACACCAACGAAAGACTTAGGAACGTCTCCATTTTCAAGTTTAGGTAATGTAGCTGTACCTAATTTGTCACCTAAAGCATCTCTGTAAGTAGCGATGTTCCAAGGACCTGTAAGAACAGTTGCTACTTTACCTTCTGTGAAAAGACCACTCATGATGTCGCCATTGATTTCTTTAGGAATGTAACCATTGTCGAACCAAGATTGAATTAATGCTCCACCTTCAACAGCACCCTCGTTAGCAAGACCGATGTCAGAAGCGTCAAATCCAGATCCATCGTTGTTGAATACATAACCGCCATTACCAGCGAAGAACGGATAAACAAAGTAGAAGTTAGTTGCTTCCATTAAGAATCCGTATTTGTCTTGACCAGCGTCAGTTTGCTCTTCAGCAACTTTCATTAGTCCTTCCATTGTTGCAATTTCTTCTGCAGATACAAG
Source organism: Sutcliffiella horikoshii (assembly GCF_020524325.1). Classification (GTDB taxonomy): domain Bacteria; phylum Bacillota; class Bacilli; order Bacillales; family Bacillaceae_I; genus Sutcliffiella_A; species Sutcliffiella_A horikoshii_D. The sequence continues at coordinate 293,369 of NZ_JAIVKY010000008.1, read as the reverse complement.
ATCTTTATTGTAGAACATACCGTATGTTTCTAGAACTTGAGGAACTCCATACGCTTCACCATCTACTGTTACTGCATTCATAGCAGTTTCACTGTAAAGAGAAGCATCTTCCCCTAAGTCGATTGGGTCAGCTAGACCACGAAGAACGATATCACCAAGACGGTCATGTGGACCAAAGAAAACGTCTGGACCGTTACCAGCTGGACCGTCAAGAGCAAGCGCTTCCACTTGATCCAACATGGAAATACCAGTTGCTTCTACTTCAATACCAGTTTCTTCAGTATAAGCTGTAAAGATTTCATCTAATGCTGCTCTTTGTTTCTCGTCATCGTTTACCCAAACTGTTAACTTTTCAGGCTTATCTACACCTTCAGTTGTAGTTCCTTCGCCTTCTGCTGAACCACCGTTGCCACCTGCGTTGTTACCTGTGTCACGTTGTGGACCACAAGCTGCAAGTACGCCTAGTGTTAGGACAGCAACCATAAGCATTGCTAAAAACTTTTTCATTTTGACCCCTCCGTCATTTGAATAATCTTTCTACTAAGTTGCACAAACGATTGCATAAATGTAAGCGAAAACATATAACGCTTACATTTTTCATGAAAACGATTGCACAACTCTCACTTTTTATTATACATGTATTCGCCCAATTGACAACCTGTTTTTTAAAAAAACTTTGATATCCTGATAGTTTCATAGTCTGCATGATATTACCTACCTTCTAAAAACCTTGGTATATATGAGAAAATCAATCCAGAGTCAGGGCTTTTTCATCACGTAGTTTTTTTCAATACCTTCCTCTCACCATGACCCTTTCTCTTTTCATTGACATTGTTTCTTTTTTGACATACCCTTATGTTGAATAAAATGGCAATGAAACCATTTCAACCATTTTTTTTCGCAATAAATGCAAGCGATTGCATTAAGGAGAGGTTGAATGCTATATGCTTAAGGAAGCAATATTCCATCGTCCAAAGAACAATTTTGCATACGCCTATAATGAAACAACTTTACACATCCGTCTGCAAACAAAGAAAGAGGATGTGGAATCGGTAGAATTAATTCATGGCGACCCATATATATGGGAAGACGGCGAATGGATTTCACTTAAAAAGCCAATGAAGAAAACAGGATCCGATGATCTTTATGATTATTGGCTTGCTGAAGTTTCCCCAGAGTTTAGACGTTTACGATACGGCTTTGCCCTGAAATCTGGTGAAGAAACCTTAGTTTATAATGAAAAAGGTTTTTATGAGGAAGAACCGAAAGACTGCGGACTATACTTCTGCTTTCCATTCCTTAATAAAATTGATGTATTTCAAGCTCCAAATTGGGTAAAAGATACAGTTTGGTATCAAATATTCCCTGAACGCTTTGGAAACGGCAATAAAGAAAACGATCCAAAAGGTGCTCTTCCATGGGGAAGCACAGATCCTTCTACTACCAATTTCTTCGGAGGGGATTTCGAGGGAGTTATAGAACATGTCGACCATCTAGTGGAATTAGGCATCACAGGCATTTACTTCACTCCAATTTTTAAAGCAAAATCCAACCATAAATATGACACCATTGACTACATGGAAATCGACCCACAATTCGGCACCAAAGAGACCTTCAAGAAACTTGTGGAGGTTTGTCATGCGAACGGAATTAAAATAATGCTTGATGCTGTATTCAACCATAGTGGCTACTTTTGGGAACCGTTCCAGGATGTCTTGAAGAATGGAGAAAAGTCAAAGTATAAGGATTGGTTCCACATTTGGGACTTCCCTGTTGTGACAAAGCCTAAACCAAATTATGACGCATTTGCTTTTGTTTCAGACATGCCTAAGCTTAATACGGAACATCCAGAAGTAAAGGAATATTTATTAGAAGTGGGCCGCTATTGGGTAAGGGAGTTTGACATTGACGGATGGAGATTGGACGTTGCAAACGAAGTGGACCATCAGTTCTGGAGATACTTCCGTCAGGCTGTAAAAGGTGAAAAAGAGAACGTCTACATTCTAGGTGAAATATGGCATGACTCTATGCCATGGTTGCAAGGTGATCAGTTTGATGCAGTAATGAACTATCCTTTTACTACCGCTACTCTTGACTACCTTGCAAAAAACAAAACGAAGGCAACTGAGTTTGCCAATTCCATATCTAAGGTGATGCACTCCTACCCTATAAATGTAAATGAAGTTGCATTCAATTTATTGGGCAGTCATGACACACCTAGAATCTTGACCATTTGTGAAGAAGACAAAAACAAGTTGAAGTTGTTATTCTTGTTCCAATTATCCTTTATTGGAGCTCCATGCATCTATTATGGTGATGAGTTCAGCATGACAGGTGACCAAGATCCTGGTTGCCGTAAGTGCATGGTATGGGAAGAAGACAAACAAGACCGCGATATGTTTGAATTTGTTAAGAAGTTGATTGCACTCCGCAAAGAACTTCCTGTTTTCGGAAACCACGGAGACATCCGCTTTATTGAAGCAAACGATGAGACCAATCACGTTATGTATGAGAAAGTTTCCGATTCCACTGGAGAAAGAATCTTATTCGTTGTAAATAATAGCGATAAGGACTTGATTGTCACCCTTCCAGATGATGTAAAAGGCAAAGTCTTACGTGATCTGTGGAACGAAGAAGAATTTGCCTTTGCTGCTGACGCGAGCGCATTGCAAGTGAAGCTTCCGGCATACGGGTTTCAGATTTTGGCTTATTAAATTTACGGAGTAACAATGAAGATGCCCGCTAAGCAAAATAGCGGGCATTTCGTTGTCTATAAACTCATTTCCTATGCACCAATCTACGGTATTCCATCGGTGTTGTGCCCTCAACCTTCTTAAACAACTTAGAAAAATACGTAACGTCATCTATGCCGACCTCTCGTGAAATTGCTGATACCTTATACTCCGTTTCCGCCAAAAGCTTTTTCGCATGATGCAAGCGGTAATGGGTTAAGTACTGCATCGGACTAATTCCTATCGTTTTTTGCATACAACGCGTCAAATAATCAGGGTGAAAATTCAATTCCTCTTTTAATACACTCATATTAACAGGCTCTTTATAATTTTCTTGAATGTACTTCATTGCACTCTCACATACCTTTTCGGTCGCACTCGGAATCGAGAATGCCTCTTTTTGCAACTGTACGATGAACTCAGAGAATTGAATTTGCTGCTTTAAGTAATCATCCGGAACATGTGCATCCCCATCTCTCGTAGTAAGAAGCGTTTCCAATTGTTGTTCGACAATTTCCCTTCTTTTCACTTCACCCCACTGCGGAATATGAAAATGATAGTAACCTACTTCCGTAAAGGTTGGCTCTTTTTTATATACAAAGGACCAATCCAGTTCCTTATCCTCCACCATCTGATACTCATTTCCAGGGATAACAAAATGCAACCAGAAATAATCGGTTTGTTCTGTGCAATCTGCATATCCTTCGTGTCTTTCACCTGGAACCAATATGACATATTGTCCTTCTTTCACAACGAAACGTTCTTCCCCTTCTTGCATGTACAAGGTACCTTTTTTCACATATAAAAGATCAAAAACGGTAAACACTCTGGAAAAGTGCCGTTCTCCTTTATTAAATGTATATTCCCCACCCCTTATAAAAGTCGGAAATGGCGGGATGGACATAGCTATCATTGACATTCTTTACACCTCAAGTCGTAATAATCCAATAAGTATCGAAATCATCTCTTTCTATTATAATAAAATGCGGTTAAACTAGGAATGGTTTTATGTCGGATTCATCAAAAGGAGTAAATGAATGAAAGAAACAAACACTAAGAAACTCACCCTCTTTGCCTTAACATGGCCAATCTTTATTGAAGTACTACTTCACATGCTAATGGGAAATGCAGATATATTAATGTTGAGTCAGTATTCAGATGACTCCGTTGCAGCCGTTGGGGTTGCTAATCAAATCTTGTTTATGTTGATTGTTATGTTTGGTTTCATCGCAACAGGTACCACCATCCTGGTTGCACAGTATCTTGGATCAAAAAAAAGAGAAATTGCTGCAGAAGTTACGGTTGTCTCTATCGGCGCAAATCTAATTTTCAGTGTAGCCATCAGTATTTTGGTATTCCTTTTCAGTTCCAAGCTTTTATTATTGATGGATCTCCCTCCAGAACTCTTAACCGAGGCAGATTCTTATCTGAAAATGGTCGGGATCTTCTCGTTTGTTCAGGCTCTCATCATCACGATGGGTGCTACCATCAGAAGCTATGGTTTCACTAGGGATGCCATGTATGTAACCATTGGAATGAATATCATTAATGTTATCGGTAACTATTTATTTATATTTGGTCCGTTCGGCATCCCCGTTCTAGGCGTGGAAGGGGTAGCTATTTCTACCGTAACAAGCCGGGCATTAGGATTAATCGTCATTACTTTTCTTCTTTTCAAAAGAATTGAAGAACCTTTGCCATTTAAGAAAATGTTCCGCCTGCCTGTAAGCCATCTGAAAAATTTATTAAAAATAGGCATTCCATCAGCTGGAGAGCATTTGTCTTACAATACATCTCAAATTGTGATTACTTATTTCATCGTCATGATCGGTACAGAGGCATTGACTACAAAGGTGTATGCACAAAGTTTAATGATGTTTATTTTCTTATTTAGTGTAGCCATCAGTCAGGGTACGCAAATAATGATTGGTCATCAGATCGGGGCAGGAAAAATAGAAGAGGCATACAAGCGTTGCATTAAAAGTTTACGCCTCGCCATTTTAATCTCTATTTTGACCGCTATACCAATCGCATTTTTCTCTGATACTCTTTTAGGATTCTTTACAGATAACCCAGACATCATTGCACTTGGAGGTACGCTGATTTTATTTACCGTGATTTTGGAACCGGGGCGTTCATTCAACTTGGTTGTAATCAATGCTTTGCGTGCAGCAGGTGATGTAAGATTTCCTGTTTATATCGGAATTCTATCGATGTGGGGGGTTAGTGTTACTGTTTCGTATGTGCTTGGCATTCATTTTGGATTTGGTTTAGTCGGTGTGTGGATTGCGATGATTTTAGATGAGTGGTTGCGTGGCATCATCATGCTATATCGCTGGAAGTCCCGCATTTGGGTAACCAAATCCTTCGTCCACGAAAAAGCTTCATAGAATGTAATAGGGTATCGCCGCTGCTCCTTTACGCAAATGACTTCGCTTTCCGCGGGACGGTGTTTGAGCCTCCTCGGCTTCGCCTGAGGGGTCTCAATCTACCGTTACTCCCCCGCTGGAGTCTCCGCCATTTGCTCCAATCCACAGCTAGAATTTACGTTAAAGAAAGGTTATTTGTACTTCAGTAACGTCGGTTAAATAGCTTTTTGACTAAGGTAAATGAAGTCACCTAGTTGATTGAAGTGGAAGGCGCGCAGACGCCCGCGGGAGGAAGGGACAGGTGAGACCCCGGAAGGCGAAGCCTGAGGAGGCTCACGGACCGCCCGCAGGCAAGCGAAGCGCCTGGAACGGAAATCAACAAAGTTAAATACAATCTTATCTTCTTTGAAGTCCTCCAATTTGAGGGCTTTTTTTCGTTTAAGCAACCCCCTTTTTTCCTTATGTTAGATTTCCTTACAAACTAGTAAGCGCTTTCGACTGAATTTTTTGATAATTCCTATTGCGCAGCGCATAAATATAGAATATGATATAAAACATAACTAAAGATGTTAGGAAACATAACATTAACTTAAAGGAGAGATACCAATGAAAAAAGTGGAAGCTATTGTTAGACCCGAAACCTTCCGTGCTCTTCGCGAAAAGCTAGAAGAAGTCGGAATCAACGGTTTAACCGTCTCAGAAGTAGCAGGTTGCGGACAGCAAAAAGGTCAACAGGGTCTTTTTAGAGGAAACACTTTTGAAATTAAGCTTTTGCCTAAGGTCAAGGTGGAAATGGTTGTCGAATCTGAATACGTAGATGAAATTGTCCAAATCATTCAAGAAGTATGCTCGACCAACACAGTAGGCGACGGAAAGATTTTTATTTATCCTGTGGAAGATGCCATCCGGATCCGCACAGGAGAAAACGGAAAGCTTGCCATCATTTAATTTCAATAAGAAAGGATGATAATTATGAAAAAGAAAATAGGATCACTGGTTACAGGCGGATTATTGATCAGTTCTACAGCACATGCACAAGCACCTACGGTTGAAGGTTTAAGCGTCTCTCTTGATATGGTTTGGATTATGGTAGCAGCACTATTAGTATTTTTTATGCACGCAGGATTCGCAATGGTCGAATCAGGATTTACCCGTTCTAAAAATGCACTGAATATCCTAATGAAGAACTTCCTCACCATATCCATCGCCTCCATTCTATATTTAGCAATAGGTTATGCTCTAATGTTCGGCAGTTCAATCGGAGGATTCACCGGACTTGACGGCTTTTTTCTTACAGGACACGAAGATCAAATCGGTTTCTTCGTTTTCCAAGCAATGTTCGCGGCAACTTGCGCCACTATCATCTCCGGGGCTGTCGCAGAACGCATGAAGCTATCTAGTTATATTCTTTTAACCGTTGCCATGACAGCACTTATCTATCCGATTGTTGGTCACTGGGTTTGGGGTGGCGGATGGTTATCAGAGCTAGGATTTACTGATTTCGCAGGCTCTACAGTCGTTCATCTTACCGGTGCACTTGGTGCAATTGTTGCGGTTAAGTTTTTAGGAGCACGTCTTGGAAAATACTCAAACGGCAAAGTTAATGTTATCTCCGGACACAATATCCCACTTGGGGCACTTGGTGTATTCATCTTATGGTTTGGTTGGTTTGGATTTAATGGCGGTAGCACGTTAGCTGCAGATCCAGCCCTTATTCCACATGTCATAACAACCACTTTATTATCTGCATCTGCTGGTGTGCTGGCCTCTGCATTCTATACGCAATTCCGTTATCAGCGCATTGATGCTTCCTTAACCTTGAACGGTGCATTAGCTGGGTTAGTTGGTATCACAGCAGGAACAGGGGATGTATCTCCAATTGGAGCCATCATTATTGGTTTGGTTTCAGGGGTTCTTCTAGTAGAGGCAGTTACATTCATCGATCGTAAAGCAAAAATCGACGACCCGGTTGGTGCCATTGCGGTTCATGGCGTATGCGGTATTTGGGGAACACTTGCTGTAGGTTTATTCTCCACTTCAACGGGATTATTTTACGGAGGCGGAGTATCCCAGTTAGGCATTCAAGCAGTAGGTATCCTGGCAGTTACGGCATGGACAATCGGTTCTGTTGGCTTATTCTTATTCATTGTTACCCGCTTTACTAGCATTCGTGTTACGAAGGAAGAAGAGATTTCAGGGCTTGATTTTGCAGAACACGGTTCTTCTGCTTATGAGCTTAGAGAGTCGGTCTTCTCCGATAATAGTTCAGCACCAGAATTCGGAACTGGTTTAGTTCATCGTCTGAACAATTTAGGCGGAACTACACAAAAACGTAAAGCGAAGGAAGTTTAAACTTCTCCCTCTTCGCCTATCATGATTAATAGCTAGAAAAAGCGATTCATGGCTAAGCCCACTGAATCGCTTTTTCATGTATACAAAACCTATACAATCATTAAACTATAATGCTATAATTCCTCCTAGAGGTGATATTGTTGAAGATTAACATGTGGGAAAAATTGATTGTCCGTTTTTTTATCGTTTGGTACATATGCGGGGTCGTGTTATTGACGTTTGATCTTTTGCCTCCTTGGCTGGAATGGGCAAATGTCGTTTTTCTTGTCACCGCCGGAACCCTGGGAGCGATATATCTCATTAAAAATTACCGTGTTATCGGGATTTTCTTTACCATTCTCGTCTTTTTTGTCGCAATGGCTGCGGAACACTTTGGAGTGAAATATGGATTCCTTTTTGGAGACTATTATTATAATTCCTATTTTGGGCCGAAGTTATTTGATGTGCCGATTACAATTGGTTTTGCATGGGTATTGGTCATTTCCACGTCACATGTGCTGGCAAATAGAGTTATTCCACATGCATCTATTCTAACAAAGGCCATTCTTGCTTCTTTTGCTACTGTGGTATTGGATTTAATCATTGATCCTGTTGCGTTTATAGCAAAGGAGTATTGGATTTGGGAAGGTACAAGCTTTTATTACGACATTCCCATGTTTAACTTTTACAGTTGGTTTGGACTTTCTTTACTGTTTCATCTTGTCATTTTATTCTGTTCGAAAAATATTTCTTCAAAGGAAAATCACTACTGGGAGAGGAATATGTATGTATTGTACGGATTAATGATTGGAATGTTCTGTATGATTGCACTAACAGCAGAACTTTACCTGGCGTTGACTGTAACCATTATTCCTACCCTTTTATTATACTTGGCTACACTGAAATCAAAGGAGTTCCTACATGATTCCAGCAAAAAAAAGCAAACAGTTTGATTATTTTTTTCACCAGTTTAATAAACGTTTTCTTCGATTTCATTTTAAAGGTATCTATTATTCCATGGGTGAGCGTGCAAGCCTCCCCCCGTCTCCTGCCTTGTATATTGTCAATCATAGTACATGGTGGGACGCTTTGGTGGTCTTTCATTTAAATCAGGTTATCACCAAACAGGAGAGCTATGTTATGATGCACGAAAAAGGAATTCGCGAGTTCCCATTCTTTCGTAAAATTGGTGCATTTTCGGTGAACAGAGACAATCCCAAAGACATTGTCCGATCTATGAATTATGCAAAAGACCGATTAAAAGACGATAAAACCCTGTGGCTTTTTCCACAAGGAGACGAGCGACACCTTGAAATTCGTCCTCTTGGTTTCCTGCCAGGAGCCATCCACATCACTAAAAACACAGATATTCCAATAGTTCCTGTATGCCTATACTATACTTTCACTGGTGAACGCAAGCCCGAAGTTTATATCAAACTAGAAGAACCTATCTATTATTCTCAACTGGAGGGGGATTCATCAAAAGCGAAAAATCAATCCTTAGAGGATCACTATACCCTACTCTTAGATAGCGTAAAGCAAGATGTAATACAACAAACAACAAGCCATTATCAATCTATACTATAATGGTGGAAATCGAAGGAGGAAAACAGTATGGGATCATTTACTATCTTGCTTTCTGGCGGGCTATTATTGTCTTTCCTCTGGATTATTATCAATGGATTGTTTTACCCTGCCTATCCAAAACCCAAGAAATCCACCACACCACCGCTTGTTTCCATTCTGGTACCAATGCGCGATGAAGAACGAAACGTCCTCCAGATAATTGAAAATTTCAAGAAACTCACATACCCAAATTTAGAATTTATCTTATTGGATGATCATTCTTCTGACTGCACCTATTCTTTGGCAGTAAATTCCACTAAAAAGGATAGCCGGTTCTCTATTATGCAAGGAGCTCCTTTAAAAAAGGGCTGGGCAGGAAAAGTTCATGCCTGCTATCAACTTTCCCATGCAGCGAACGGAGATTATTTGTTATTTTTAGATGCGGATGCACGACTAAAAAAGAATACCATTGAAAGCATGCTTCCTTTTTTCCAGAATGAAAAAGTCGGGTTGGTAACTGGTTTTCCACGGTTTCCGGTTACAAGTTGGCTAAGTAAGCTAGTGGTACCTATGCAACATTTTGTGATCTGGCTTCACCTTCCCCTTGGATTAGCTAATTACACCTCCTACAAGCCAGCCAGTGCCGCTCACGGAGCGTTCATGTTTTTTGAAAGAAGCGCTTATGATTTTGTAGAAGGTCATTTTTCCGTAAAATCTAGCATCGTAGAAGATGTTCATCTCGCAAGGGTGATGAAAGAGCATGGATTTCAAGTAAAACTAATAAACGCCACTCCTTATGTTACCTGTCATATGTATGAAACTAATCAAGAGGTGTGGAATGGCTTTTTGAAAAATATTTATATTGGCATTGGAAAGTCTCCACTAATAGCAATGGGGTTAACCTTGTTTTACAGCTTGTTTTATATTGCTCCTCTTTTCTTGGCCCTTCTATCTCCTCTATATGGAGTTTGGTTTTTGGTGCCTCTACTATTAGTCTGGATGCAAAAGCTTTATATAGATCTTCGCACAGGACAGCTTGCATATTTATTTCTTTTCATGCCATTAAGCGCTTTGGCGTTCTTGGTCATTCTGCACGCTTCCATGTGGAAATCTTGGAGAAAACAACATTATATTTGGAAGGGTCGTGCCTATAAATGAAAAATGTCGTTGTCATAGGCGGAGGCCTTGGTGGTTTGTCTGCTGCAATCAGCCTCGCGAACAAGGGTTTTAAAGTTACATTATTAGAAAAGAACAACCACTTAGGTGGAAAGCTGATGCCCGTTCAATTAGGAGGGGCATCTTTTGATTTTGGACCAAATACGATTACAATGCCAGATGTATTCAGGGAAGTTATCTCTCAAACAGGGGAAAATCCTGATACGTACTTTGAATTTATTAAACTCTCCTCACATACTCGTAATTTTTCATCAGATGGAACTGTATTTGACTTCAGTTCTGATCAAGAGAAAATGATAGACCAGCTTGCAAAGCTTGACCCGGTTGGGGCTAAAAATTACCCTTCCTATTTGGAGGAAGTCACACGCTTGTATCAGATGGGAGAAAGTCAGTTTTTCCGGAGGACCTTTACTTCAACCACAGATTATCTCTCTCCAAGTTTAGGCTTTTCTTTCAGCAAGGTGCGGCCATTACAGTCCTTGCATCGTTTTCACAGGAAGTATTTTACTAACCCTTTTGTTATCCAAGCCCTTGACCGCTATGCCACCTATATCGGCTCTTCTCCCTTTGTCTCCCCTGCAACTTTTGGCTTGATCGCTTATTTGGAGCTTGTGGAAGGGGTCTACTATACAAAAGGCGGTAACACAAAAATTGCTGAAGGATTCGAGAAACTTGCAAAAAAGCTTGGAGTGTTAATCCATACTAATTGCAAGGTTACCAGTATTGAAGTAACAAACAAACAAGCTGTTTCCGTGTCAACAGAAACTGGAGAACAGTTCCCTGCCGATACGATTGTGATGAATGCAGATTTACTTGTGGCTTATCCTGAACTTGTCCGGGAAGTAGACAGGCCGCATTTTTCAGATAAAAAGGCGGCAACATTCGAGCCTTCCATCTCTGCCTATGTGGTCCTTGCAGAAATGAAGAAGAGGCATTCACAACTTTTACATCATACTGTCTATTTTTCGAGTAATTACGAACAAGAGTTCACGAGTCTATTTCAGGACAAGGCGTATGCAAGTGACCCTACCATCTATTTGAGTAATTCTTCTTTTACAGAAAAGGAGAAAAGTCCAAATGGAGACAACCTGTTCCTATTGGTGAATGCACCGGCGATATCTCCTCATAATGAGAATGCTAAGGACTATAAGGAAGTTATTTATGAAACATTAGCAAAAAGAGGGTTATCGCTGAAGGAGAATATGCTATCTGAAAAGGTGATTACGCCAAAAGATATACAAATGACCTTTGGCGCTCATAAAGGTGCTTTATACGGGATGGCCTCTAACCGAAAAACAGATGCGTTCTTCCGCCCAAGAAACAAATCCGCAGATATTGCCAATCTTTACTTTGTCGGCGGCTCCACCCACCCGGGTGGAGGTTCGCCGATGGTAACCTTATCAGGCCTTAATGTCGCAAATGCAATAAGTAAGGCGAATAAGAAAAACAGTAATTTGTTTAGTGTATAACATTAGTATATGTTTAACCGCCGCTGTTACTTTCCGCAAATGGCTTCGCTTTCCTCGAGACGGTGCTTGAGCCTCCTTTCTGCGCTGTGGGGTCTCAAGCTACCGTTACTCCCCCACTGGAGACTCCGCCATTTGCTCCAATCCACAGCTAGAGATTTTGTAAAAGTATTGTTATTGGTTTATCAGTAACTCATTCGGTTTCTTTTTTTGCCCTTGAGTTGAATGAAATCAACCGAACTATATATTTTTTAATCCATTAAATAAAACCACAGCCCATTGGACTGTGGTTTTTAAATTTGCGATATGATTTGCTGCTTTTCTTCACTTGTAACATAGTGCTTCGTCTTGAATACTGAATAGCCCTTTTTACGGATTGATCCTAATATCGCACGATACAAGTACGCCGCTCCCTTTACAGGAGTTCTCGAATGCATCGGATACAGATGAATCGTACTTAATGCCTGTTCATAAAGACTTTCTGCTTTGTTCGCCATCTCTTCCCACACCGATATGAACTTGTTATTCACGATATTCTGATGCAAATCATCCAATGAGTAGCCGACCTTTTCCAACTTTTCAATAGGAATGTAGATTCTATCACGTTCAAGGTCTTCTCCAATATCCCGAAGAATATTAGTTATCTGCATCGCCTGCCCAAGCGCAATAGCATCTTCACGCAATGCATCTTTTTTCTTTGGAGCAAGAATCGGAAGGAGCATCAATCCAACAGTACTTGCTACATGATAGGAATAGTGTAAAACTTCTTCTTCAGTAAAGTATAACTTCTTGTATAAGTCCATTTCTTGGCCAACGATCATGTCATGAAAGGATTGGACATCCATTTCGTATCTATTGAACACATCCTGAAGAGCTAACCACATTGGATCTTGGGACGGCAATTCGCCCTCTAGAAAATCAGCAAACATCCCTTTGAATGCAAACAGCTCTTCTTTTGGATTCACTCCTTCATCCACTATATCGTCCACTTGTCGGCAAAACGCATAAACAGCCCAGACTGCCTGCTTCTTCTCTTTCGGCAGGAGCATAAATGCTTTATAGAATGTTTTGGAATGTTCTTTAATTATGGATTCACAATGATGATATGCTTTCATTAAGTCGTTCATTGAGATTCACATCCTTTGCAGATGAATGATGGGCAAAATCATGAATAATCTGATTTGCTGCAAGCTTAGCGCTTTGCATAACAATTGGAATGCCACCGCCTGGGTGTATAGATGCACCCGTTGCATAAACATTGTCGAGAGTAGAAGACGGTTTAGCCTGAGGGCGGAATACACCAGACTGAAAAAGATTCGGGGCAATACCAAAGCTGCCACCTTGAAACAGTCCTTCGCGCTCGGCATCATTAGGTGTTCTTACTTCCATCCATTCCATTCTTTTTGTCAATTCGGGAAAAGCTCTATGTTCAATACTTTTGATCATTCTATTAACAAATGACTGTTCCTTACTCCAATCAATGTGACTGCCCGATGGAACTGGTATTAGGACATAAAGAACACTTTTTCCATCTGGTGCCAACGTGGAATCGATTACGCTTGGATTAAAGGTGTAAAATGAAGGATCTGTTGGGACTTTTTTGTGTTGAAACACTTCTTTCATATGCTGCTCGAAGTTTCCACCCATGAAAAATTGGTGAACATCCGAATCCTGAAACTTTCCGTCCAATCCGAAATATAGTAATACACAACCTGAGGAAGGTTCATAGTTTTTCTGAACGTCGAAGTGTTCAGCCGAGGCAGGAAAATCACCATTCCAAACAAGTCCATCCACTTTGATTGTCTCACCATTAACACTAATGGATGTAACGCGGCCATTTTTCTTTTGAATCTTTTCTACCTTATTGGATAAATGCAACGGAATTTCGTTGGCTTTCAACGTTTCCACTAGCACATCAACAAGAGAAGCATAGCCTCCCTTTACATAATGGATGCCATGTTCATGCTCACTGTAAGGAATTAAACTATACATCGCAGGTGCCGTTTGAGGATTTCCACCAATATATAATGTTTGGAGGGAATACGCTTCCCGGAGACGTTCGTCGTTGAAATAGGATCCTGCGAATTTTTTGGTTGAATGATAAGCTTTTAATCTCAGCAATGTTTTAAGATTTTTCCCCGTCCAGAAATCTCGTTTTCGCGTGAACGATTTCTCTAGAAAGGAAGCCTTCCCGACTTCAAAGCTCTTCTTCATATCTGTCATATATCGCTTGAAGCCTTCTTCTTCTCCGGGAAATTGCTTTGATAGCTCCAGCAGTTGTGTATTTTCATCTTTATACTTTGTGTATTTCTTTCCATCTTTGAAATGAATGCTATAAAGCGTGTCAAGGCCAAGTAGATCCCAAGCATCCTCAGACACCCCTGCTTCTGCTAAAATTTCTTTGAGCATATCGGGCAGCAGAACGATAGTTGGACCTTGATCGATCCGGTACCCTTCCCTTTCGACAAAAGCAAGCCTACCTCCTGCTTGTTTTTCTTTCTCATATAAACTAACTTGAAATCCTTGTTTCTTTAGTAGAAGGGCTGTAATCATTCCACCAATACCTGCGCCTGCTATCGCAATATGTTTATTCATTGAGCCTTCTCCAATCTTTGCGCTTGAAAGCTTTTTTGAGCATGTGTTTCACGCTTTTCACGCAATAGTCTGGTCGTAATTCTCGCTGATTCGAGGATGGTCGGTAATCCGCTGCCTGGATGTGTCCCCCCGCCGACAAGCCAACAGTTTTCAAGTTCTTCAAATTTATTATGTGGGCGCAAGACCATCATTTGTGTCAGTTGGTGACCAAGGTTGAATGTGGCACCTTTATAAACAAGTACTTCTTTTTCCCAATCAGAGGGAGTAATGATTTTTTCCACTTCTATGTGATTCTTCAACCCTTTAAATCCACTCTTCTTCTCAAGTGTCTCAAAGACTAATTCTCTGAACTTATCTTTATTCTCCTGCCAATCTATCTCACTAAAGTTGTTAGGAACAGGGGCAAGAATATAAAGAGCTGATTTTCCCTTTGGAGCCAATGTAGGGTCTGTTACGGAAGCATTTTGTACATAGATAGATGGGTCACTTGATAGTTTTTTTGTTTTGGTGATTTCTTCTACATTCTTTTTGTAGTCTTCTGCAAAAACAATGCTATGGTGTGGAAGATCATACTTTGTGTCCAGTCCAAGGTAGATCATGAAAGTGGAGCAAGAGTACTTTTTCTTTTCAAGCTTTCTTTTGCTGTATTTTTGTAATACATTGTCATCCACTAAATTGGTCATCACATGGGCAAAATCGCCGTTAACGACCACTTCATCTGCTTCCACTTTTGACCCATTTTCTAGAATGACACCTTTCACTTTGCGGCCTTCTAGCCAAAGTTTTTTAACACCCGTACCAAGGTTAATGGTCCCACCATATTCCTTGACCACTTTTGCCATGCTTTCGGAAAGCTGGTTGACCCCTCCAATAGGATGATAGATTCCATATGCATGCTCCATCCAGGACAGGATAGAAAAAGCACCAGGACATTCCCACGGGGACATTCCTAAATATTTGGATTGAAAAGTAAAGGCAAGCTTAAGTTGTTCTTCTCGAAAATATTTACTCAATTGATCATACAAACTGCTGCCAAGGCTGAGCTGCGGCAATGCCTTAATTACTTTCCACTGAAAATAATGATAGAACCGATCCATTTTCCCCTGAAGAATGGGAGTAAGGGCGTCCATGCGTTTCTCCGTCTCGAACATAAATCGTTCGTACCCTTCTCCATCCCCAGGAAAATACCGTTCAATAGTTTCTTTCATTTTTTCCTTATTACGAGTTACCATAAAAGATTTATCAGGGAATACCAGTTCATACATGTCTTTTAATTCTTTCATATCCATATAGTCATGCATATTTCGTCCAGATTCCTCAAAAATCTCCTCTGCAATCTGAGGCATACTTAAAAAGGTTGGCCCCATATCGAAGGTGAAATCCCCTAATTTGATGGCAGAGTTTCTCCCTCCAACATAAGGTTGTTTTTCCATTACGTTCACTTCATAGCCATTTGCCGAGAGCATCATGGCAGCCGCTAAGCCACCTGGTCCTGCACCAACCACTATTACTTTTTTACTCATTTTTAGTACGCCTCCTCCATCCAAACAAACCGCTCATTAATTAAACAAATATTATACAAACATTATACATAATCGCAATTACTCTTACAATAAATAATACTCTCTCTATGTAAAAACGGGCTGAACCGGCATTTGGATGAAGATTTTTTTCGTAAACTGTAACAGAAATATGAGGCTTGTACACACTAACATGGAAATAAAAACTCCTATTCAGGAGCTTTTATCTCTTTAATTCATTAAAGAACTTCTACACTTTAATCAAAACACATTTGATCATACTTAGCAATTTATTCCTTTATTGTTACACCATAATGAGTAAACCATACATGAATTTGTGCGAGGTGGGCTAACAATTGGGGTCCTGTCATCAACTGACCGAACCAAGGTACTTGAAAGGCTTTACCTTCTGAAGAAACGATGTCTTGCAGCTTCTTCTTATCCATAAATTCAAGTATCGGACTATGTGAATCTTCCAGAATTTCTTCCAGCCAGTTTCTTACCAATTTCGTATAAACTGGATGATGGGTCTTTGGATAAGGACTCTTTTTCCTGTAAAGCACTTCATCTGGAAGTATTCCTTCTAAAGCTTTTCTCAAGATTCCCTTTTCCCTGTTGCCGTGCATTTTCATTTCCCAAGGGATATTCCAGACATACTCCACCAGACGGTGATCAGCAAAGGGAACACGGACCTCCAAGCTTGCCCCCATACTCATCCTGTCCTTGCGATCTAATAATGTTGTCATAAACCAAATCATATTTAAATAGAACAATTCTCGTCTTCTGGCTTCAATTAAACTTTCCCCTTCTAATCTAGGTGTTTCCGCTACAGTTTCTTCAAACTTGGAAGTGATATATTCATCTAGTTTCAGTTTTCTTCTCCATTCAGGTCGAAGCAGTTCCATTCTGGCTTGTGTGGACCGCATCCAAGGAAAATTACTTGATGCAAGGTCTTCTGGTCGGTGGAACCACGGGTATCCCCCAAAAATTTCATCTGCACATTCCCCAGAGAGACTAACTACATAATTCTGTTTGATTTCTCTGCAAAACCATAATAAAGAGGAGTCTATATCCGCCATACCTGGTTGGTCCCTTACTAGCACCGCTTCTTTTAGGTAGGCTGCAAGATTAGTTTGTGAAATAATGGATCGATGATGAACGGTACCAAAGGTTTCCGTCATTTTTCTTATCCACTTTTCATCGGAGTTCGGTTGGAATTCATTTGCTTTAAAATACTTATCATTTTCTTCATAATCAATCGAATACGTATTTAGTGGCGGCTTTCCTTCACTTTTAAAAGCATTTGCAGCAATTGCCGTAATCGCACTAGAATCCAAACCTCCGGAAAGGAATG
This sequence comes from Sutcliffiella horikoshii, assembly GCF_020524325.1. GTDB lineage: Bacteria > Bacillota > Bacilli > Bacillales > Bacillaceae_I > Sutcliffiella_A > Sutcliffiella_A horikoshii_D. The sequence continues at coordinate 276,260 of NZ_JAIVKY010000008.1, read as the reverse complement.
TGCATACCGGCACATCTGATACTAGTTGTCTTGTCACAGCATCCGTGAACAAATAGCGCACTTTCTCCACCGTTTCCTCGAAACTATCGGTATGCGGCCTGCTCTCCACATTCCAGTATCGCTTGATTTTCAGCCCTTCCCTTTTACTAACTATCATTAAATGGGCTGGCCGGAGCTCCTTGATATCATGGAAAAGTCCATGACCGGGTGAACGAGAAGGTCCAAGTCCAAAAATTTCTGCCAATCCATCATACCCGACTGCACTCGAGACTTCCGGATGGGCCAGCAGTGCCTTTAGTTCGGATCCAAAGAGCAACGTCCCTTTGCCTTGATGGTAAAATAATGGTTTAACACCAAGTCTGTCCCTTGCAATGAATACTTTTTCTTCCTCTTCATCCCAAATAGCAAAAGCAAAAATGCCATTTAAATGATGTACACACTCTTCTTTCCATTCCATATAGGCTGTCAGCAAAACTTCTGTGTCAGAATGCCCTCTAAAGCTATAGCCTCTCTTTATCAATTCTTTTCGAATATCTTCTGTATTATAAAGCTCACCATTATAGCAGATCGTATAAGTATTCTCTGCTTTATTCCTTGTCATTGGCTGCTTCCCGCCTTCAAGGTCAACCACAGCCAGACGTTTATGGCCAAATCCCACATGACGGTCCATCCAAATATTTGTGTCATCCGGTCCACGCAACGATAAAGTTTCCGCCATTTTTTTTACTGTATCTTTCTGATCTTTGATATCTTTCTTCCAATCTATCCATCCAGCAATACCGCACATATTGTCCATCCACTCCTTTTGCTTCAAGCAAACTACGGGTGTTCTATACTATGCCGGGAGTGCTTATACCATGAATTCAAGAAACACTTTCACTTTTTTTCCTTGTTCGTCCTCCTCCCAATAATCCTTTGAAAAGTGGGTAAAGTAATAAAAAAAGCATCTAGTTTAAAGGCAACCCAACTAGGGAAGAATGGCAGACACAAAGGTTTACCCCTACAAAACTTGTTGACTACTGGAGGAAACGACTGTGAATCTTCAAAAAAGGAAAAACATTATTTACGAACAGAAACGCTCCTATACATGCGGAACAATTGAAAATATAAACGAACAATGGATTTTCTTTGAAGCGGAGGACGATGAAGCATTTCTTTTGGAGGAGATTTCGGAAGAAGGTATTGAAATTCTCTTTTCAAACGAATGGGTACCTGGAGTGTTATTAGAAACAGGTCAGGTTGTGTTACATACCAAGCATTTATATGAATTAAACAATGGAGATGCCGTGCGAGTCCGGAAAAGGCTTCCACAACCTTATATGGAGTGGCTTGAAGAATTGTCGGAGGAAGCGTTCACCAAGTTCACCACTCTGTTGAACAACTCAAATATTTCTATCTATGATTGTATCTATTGCTATAACACGATGCAGTTCATGGATCATATTAAAGAGCCGTCCGGGGTAAATTTCCTCGTTTATGATAATGAAACCTTTATCTGTTCCGTTCAGCACCACTTTTCGAGAGGAAAATCAGTTACCGACCGTTTCGAATACACTCTACAAACCGGAAAAAGATACATGTTTACAAATATGGAACGCAGAAAAGCAGAATGAACGAATAATAACTATATTTGATGAGTTAGCCGCCGCTGTTCCTTTCCGCAAATGGCTTCGCTTTCCGCGGGACGGTGTGTGAGCCTCCTCGCAACGCTTCAGGGGTCTCAAGCTACCGTTACTCCACAGCTGGAGTCTCCGCCATTTGCTCCAATCCACAGCTGGAAATCAAGTAAACGATACGATAATGCTTATTCTGTTAAATTGGTTAGATGCCTTTCATATAACTTTGTGTATCATTTTCCTGCAATGAAGACAAAGTCAAAAGAAAATTTTACATCAGATTGTCTTCATCCTACATATGATAGCAATCTCAACACAAAATCCCCTATAAGATTGTCTTCATCACATCTATGAAGACAATCTTAACGAAAATTAGATTGCCAAATTGTCTTCATTAACCCCATCTTTGATATTTGAAAGTACCTTAGTTGATTGTAGTGGAAGCCGCGCAGAAGCCCAAGAGAGGAAGGGACAGTGGAGACTAATGAAGTAGGCCACTGAGAAAAATAATTTTTTATGCTAGTAAAGTTTTATAGCTGTGTATGGAAGCAAAAGGCGAAGACTCCTGAGGGAGATAGCGCTAGGTGGGGACCCCGCAGGCTTGCCGAGGAGGCTCCAGCAGCGCCCCTAGGAAAGCGAAGCCATTTGCGGAAATACACAGCGGTGTTAAATAATATGGAAAATTACATACTTCTTCAGTGGCCTACACCTAGTGAGGCGCACGGACCGCCCGCAGGCAAGCGAAGCGCCTGGAACGGAAATCAACGGGTATATAAGAAAAAAACGCGATTCATATTAAAATCGCATTTTTTCATGTGTCATACCAAACTAGGTTGACTATCACTCATATACTTCTCAAATTCTCTCTGTTCCTTGGGTTTAGAAAGATAATACCCTTGTGCAACATCACACGTTAACTGCCTAAGGATACTTAGTTGCTCCTCGGTCTCAATCCCCTCTGCAATAACATTCAAGTTAAGTCCTTTGCCCATAGTGATGATGGCATGAACAATGGCAAGGTCTTTTGACTCAGCACGCAAATTTTTGATAAACGATCGATCAATTTTCAAATTATTAATAGGAAGATCTCGCAAATAACTTAAAGAAGAATAACCTGTTCCAAAATCGTCCACGGAGATTTTCACCCCCAAGCCCTGCAACTCTTTCATCACCTCTATACTATAGCAGGCATTCTTTAGCATGGCACTTTCCGTCAATTCCAAATGCAGGTGACGTGCAGAAAGTCCAGAAGTTGTTAGCGCATGTTTCACCTCTGATACAAAGCTTGGTTGCTGAAACTGTTGTGCAGCAACGTTTACAGAAATATTCAGCTCTTGATAACCCTTAACCTGTTGCCAGTTTTTTGTATGTACACAAGCAGTTTCTAGCACCCAGCCCCCAATCTCTGTAATTAACCCTGTTTCTTCAGCAAGTGGTATGAAATCAGCAGGTGGTACAAGTCCAAGCTTCGGATGATTCCATCGTATTAGGGCTTCCGCTCCAATAACGGCTTTTGAATCTATATCAATAAACGGTTGATAACATAGGAAGAATTCATTTTTCTCAAGCGCTTTACGGAGATAGCTTTCCAATTCAATTCGGTATAATGCCTGACTATTCATTTCATCGGAATAAAACTTTATTTTATTTCCGCCAAGCTTTTTCGCTTGATTCATTGCTGCATCTGCATTTTTTAATAAACTCTCTGCAGCAATCCCGTCATTCGGGTACAAACTAACTCCAATACTTGCTGTCACATAAAATTCTTTTTCTAGATATTTAATAGGTTGTTTAATGGTGATCAAAATGGACTTTGCCATACTAATCACCTCGTCTATACTCTCAAAACCCGTATAGGACAATGAAAACTTATCTCCGCCAAATCGGGCAAAGTAACAATTCGCAGGTAACAAGGCAGAAATCCTTTCAATTTCCCACTTTAGCAATTCATCTCCCACACGATGACCCAGGCTGTCATTAATCAATTTAAAACGGTCAAAATCAATAAATAGTACTGCTAATTTTTCTTTACTTTTCTTCGACTCTTCCAACTTTACTTTTAAACTTTCATGGAAATTCTGTCTATTAGGCAAAGCTGTGGCAGGATCATAGTAAGCCAGATAAGCCACTTTTTCTTCCGCTTTTTTTTGCGCCGTGATATCTCTCCCTATTCCGAAAACTCCTGTTCGAACTCCATCTATGACGATGGGAATATGTTTAATGAGATAGGTTTTTTCTTCTCCATCCCTCTCAACCAATTCGATTTCATAGTTCTGTTCGACACCATTTAACGCTTGGAAAAAATGATTGGCCACTCTTTCAATGTCTTTTGCTTTTAAGAAGTTCAGGGCACTTTTTCGGATAATCTGACTTTCTGTAAATCCAAATGCCTCTTTAAATCTTGGGTTCACACTTATAATTCTACCGAATAAATCTACAGAAAAAACAATGTCACTATTGTGTTCAAAGAGTGATTGATATTGTTGGTAAGAACTTTTCATGATCCGGTTTAGTTTAACTATATCTCTAGCACTTGTTTTTTCGGGGTTATATGGTATGTTTCCTTCTGTTTTCATAAGTATATACTCCTATATATTCTTCATCTTTTTACAAAACAAGTGTATTTTTTACAATTTATTCACTTATTTTACTTTATCATAGAAAACCAGAGAATACATGACTATCACAAAAACATTTACAAAAACATAAAAAAGCTTGAATCCCTTGTTAGATAGAGATTCAAGCTTTTTAATTTATAGATTACATCCCCATTGGTAGACTGAAACCTAAGTGGAGAATGTAAGCCAATACCACAACGAAAAGAACCCAAACCACAACGGTGGACTTTCCTTTTCTTGTGCGGACTGCAATCATTTCCATTAAACCGATTACGACAATGCCAAGTACCATTTTCAATACATATTGTCCGTTGGTGATCCATGCCCATCCGAGCTGCAAGCCTGTGACAACAATCAAGATGTAGAACACTCTAAGAACCATTGCTGTTATTTTAGCACCTTTTTCTTTTCCTGCTTTTGTTAAAAAGAGTACTACGACAAACAGAATAAGTGCAATTGCCCATGTTGAAATATGCGCGTGTGTCATCTCTACTAACCTCCTTCAATTCACTCAAAACTACTAGTATCATACCATAGAGTCAGAAAAAAACTAAGTAAATTACCTTTATATAAGATTTTGAATATTAACAATGATATAATACCTTTGTAAACCATTACATTCAATAATGGAGGTACTTCATTTATGACTACTAAAACACACGATATCATCAGTATGACAGAAAAATTTGGCGCCAATAACTATCACCCGCTTCCAATTGTGATTTCCAAAGCACAAGGAGTATGGGTAGAAGATCCGGAAGGCAATAAATACATGGATATGTTAAGTGCCTATTCCGCAGTCAACCAAGGGCACCGTCACCCCAAAATCATCCAGGCGTTAAAAGATCAAGCAGATAAAATCACCTTGACGTCCCGCGCTTTCCACAATGACCAACTCGGTGCTTGGTATGAAAAAATGGCTAGATTAACGAAGAAAAATATGGTGTTACCGATGAATACAGGAGCAGAAGCGGTAGAAACTGCCGTTAAAGCTGTTCGTCGCTGGGCTTATGATGTAAAAGGTGTTCCAGTTAACCAGGCAGAAATCATTGTATGTGAAGATAATTTTCACGGACGTACTATGACGGCTGTATCCATGTCCTCCAGTGAAGAGTATCAACAAGGTTTCGGTCCGATGCTCCCTGGTATCAAGGTGATTCCTTATGGCAGCATCGAAGCACTTAAGGGTGCCATCACACCAAACACTGCGGCATTCATCTTTGAACCTATTCAAGGGGAAGCAGGCATCAATATACCAGCTGAAGGGTTCCTCTCAGAAGCTTATGAAATTTGTAAAGCAAACAACGTACTTTATGTGGCAGATGAAATCCAAGCTGGCTTAGGACGCTCTGGAAAACTATTTGCTTGTGATTGGGAAAATGTTGAGCCTGACATGTACATATTAGGTAAAGCACTTGGAGGAGGAGTATTCCCTATTTCCTGCGTGGCAGCAAACAAGGATATCCTAGGTGTATTCAACCCAGGATCCCACGGCTCCACGTTTGGAGGAAATCCGCTAGCATGTGCGGTTTCCATGGCATCATTGGAAGTATTGGAAGAAGAAAAATTAGTAGAGCGTTCTTATGACTTAGGGAACTATATGATGGAAGAATTACGCACCATCAAAAACCCTATCATCAAAGAAGTTCGCGGCCGTGGACTCTTTATCGGAGTAGAGTTGACGGAAGCTGCCCGCCCTTATTGTGAAAAGCTAAAAGAAGAAGGCTTGTTATGTAAAGAAACACATGAAACGGTCATCCGTTTTGCACCGCCACTCGTAATCTCCAAAGAAGATTTAGATTGGGCGATTGAAAAAGTGAAACAAGTACTATCATAAACAAAAAGCTTCCTGCTAGAATGCACTAAATCTAGCAGGAGGCTTTTTTTGCTTGACTAACAGTATTCTAATTGATTGTATTTCTCAGCGTACCGATTTTCTCTATGGACACTTCTACTACGTCTCCCTCCGTTAAAAAACGCGGTGGATCAAATCCTTTCCCTACACCAGCGGGAGTTCCGGTCGCAATAATATCTCCCGGCTCTAAAGTCATCCCCTTAGAAATAGTTGATATTATTTCCGGAATAGAAAAAATCATTAGTTCTGTCGTAGCAAATTGACGGACTTCCCCGTTCACCAATGTTTTAACCTTTAAGTTTTGTGGATCATCTATCGCTGATTTATGTACAATTACTGGTCCCATTGGACACGTTCCATCCAGACTTTTACCAAGAAAGAATTGTTTATGACGCTTTTGCAAATCTCTAGCCGTTACATCATTTACAATTGTGTAGCCAAAGATATAATCCATTGCATCATCTAAAGCTATACACTTTCCGACTTTACCTATTACAATTGCTAATTCTCCTTCATAGTCCAATTGATTTGTTACACCTTCGTGTATAGGAATGATTTCTTCGTGGCCAATTACAGTAGTGGGAGCTTTTGTAAATATCATTATATGCTCCGGGATATCTTCTGCACTGCCCATCTCAAGTACATGTTCCCGATAGTTTTTACCGACACAAAAAATGTTCTTTCGAGGCCTTTGAACTGGCGCAAGAAGCTTGACTTCTTTCATAGGGATAAAATAATCCTTGGAATTTCGTTGTGTGAATACCCAGTCTCGGAGGCGAGCAACAGTACGGACAAAATCCTCACCCTTTTCTATCCCTTCCAAAAGAGTAGAGGGCCAAATATCTATCTCTCCTTTAACTTCATGTGCTTTTAGAAGATCGATGACATATAGTTGTGCTTCGTCTGTTAGTCCAATTCTAACTTCCCCATTGAATTCCATAGATAATAAATGCACTGGCTCATTCATCCTTCCCTCAATAAGTATGTTGATTATGTAGTAATTTGTTATATTATGACTTGTTTTATCGAAGTGCTTTTTTTCTTGTAAAAGCCGTGCCATAATAAGGACAACCGCTTGCGTTACTTAATCTTATTATAATGGAGTAGAAGCAAATGTTAGCCTTAAAAATTGAATTAAAACGTCAGCAAATGATTCATTGCGCAAAAGAATACGGATTTACTGCATCTCAAACTGTGAAATGCAGCCAAGAACTTGATATTCTGTTAAACAAGCAGGCGCAACAACAAATTAGCTTATCGAATAGCCAAAATAAATATTCCTTTGCACAATGACAAAGATGTGAGCATTTGCTCACATCTTTTTAAATTTAGGCTTATTACCGTAAGTACCCGCTCTCCATAACCACTCCAACGGTCCATAATAGAAATTAGCCACCCAGACTCTGCTAATAATGATTTGGAAAATATAAATACCAAAAACGAGCCATAGACCATAAAATGGAGTGAATGACCCATATAACCCTAGTCCGTAGCTGTAGAAGATGAAAGAACAAACAACGGATTGAAACAAGTAATTGGATAAACTCATTTTTCCAACGTACTGAAATGGGGACAATAATTTTAAACCAACCCCTGTTCTGCTAGCTAACACAATAGATAAGAAGTAAACCACTGCACTTGCAGGGCCGCCTAAACTGTCCTGCAGGTATTCTGTCGTGTAATTCTGTGCCGTGTAATATGGAAGCAACTTAAATATCAATGCCATCACAAATGTTGCTATCCAAAGCTTTTTCATCCATGCGAGGTTTTCCTCCACATTTTCCAACCACTTGGATTTTGCTGCTGCCGCCCCAAACAGGAACATAGGCAAAACCGACAAAACAATAAAAAAGAAGTTCGCGATATTTACAAATGACCAGTCGGCAATCCTCTGTTTTGTTATCTCCATAAATGTTCCATTGGCATATACCTGTAATGATTGTGCAGCATTTGCCTCAAATGTGGAGTAGAGATCTGTATCCCCCATCGTTAACGTCACGACAAGCATTAACAATGACATTAGGGCTGTCGGAATGACAATAAGAAGAAGCCCCGTCCACACCATCGCTTTCGAGGACATTTTCCTCATAAATAATAATAGAAACCCACATAAAGCATATGTAATGAGTATGTCGCCATGCCAGATCAAAAATGCATGTATGAAGCCTATTACCAATAATACAACCAATCTTCTAGAAAAGTATTTTGGTACAGAGAGATTCTTCTCTGCAACTCTAGTTGTGAAAATAATAAAGCCATACCCGAATAAAAACGAGAAAAGGGTATAAAAGCTTGCTTGGGCAATGATATCCACCCCATTCATCACTAAAATATCCCGTGTTTCCGTCCAATAGGTTTTTATGTTCACATAAAGCATTGGAGAAAAAAATGATGGCATGTTCACTAGAAAAATGCCTAATATGGCAATGCCTCTTATTATATCTAAAGCTACAATTCTCTCTTTTTCTTGTATGGGTGCTGCTTGCATCCAGATTCCTCCCTTTCGTACTTTCCTAGTGAATATTATAGCTCTTTTTCCTTTATATTCCTATCGTCAAATCCTCTTTCGCTTTTAGTTTACACTCACCATACCGGGCTAATGTCATAAGATATATCATAAGCGCACAGTAAAGGAGTTAACGTTTATGCCAGCAATCGTCGGAGCTGTAAATGTTAACAGCATCGGTAACTCCGGAATTTTTCATATCGGAGACGTGTTTCAGATGTCGCCGGTCAGTTCTGCGAAAACATTCGCTGGAGCAGGAAGTTTTAATACCGGAGACAATATCTCTATAAGCAACAACAACAGTCAGACCAACACTTATGATCAAGATGTTAATGATCAACCTGTTGCTTTAAATATGTAAAGCGAAATCTAATAGGAGGGGGCACGTATGGCATCCAATTTTTTTATTAATCAAAGTATCGTCATCCACCATTTGAAAATAGGAGGTATATCGAACTCCTCCGTTTTTCAAATCGGCAGTGCAGGGGTAATTAAATCTTTATCTAACTTGTACAACACCGGAAACTTTACTGGTCCGGCACCTGTAAGCAGCGCCGAGATTGCACAAGAACAGCAAGAAGGAACACCTCCGAGTGCATCAGAAATATTTGTACCTTTAACAGGGTCAAGATAATTAACATTCTGGGCATTCACCCATTTTCAATGTTTGCATAAAGTATTAGAGATGATTCTTGACTCTTAATTAGCAACCAATGAAAGGGGTGGTCGGATGTACAATAACTATCAGTATTTTTATCAATCGCAGCAACAGATCCAGCAACTTCAACAAGTGGTAGAAAACCAGACAAAACAGATTTCCACCCTCGAGGAACTGGTGAAACTTATGCAGCAGGAAATCACCCAATTAAAAGAAAAACCAAGTATGAATATCGAACGAATTGAGTATAAATTTGATCAACTTAAGGTGGAAACGTTGGAAGGCACATTGAATATTGGGTTGACACCAGGGTCCGCAGGTGAGATTGAAGATTTCGTCGTAACCCAAAACAACCTAGAAGTACCCGTTCCTAAGCGAAACCAGAATTTAGCTCAAGGTATTGAAGCAGACCTGCGGGAATATCTCAAGAAAAACGGAAAAGCAAAAATTGACCAGATAGCGAAACAGCAAGGCCGGACGCTTGAGAAACACTATCATGATTTCATGATCCAAGATGTAAACAATCAGCTGGCTTCACGTGTGAATCACACTTTAAATACGATAACAGCAGAAGCTGTCCAAAAGGGCTACAATGATGAAAAAATTAAGGAGATAGCCATTCAACAGCTTCAAGGGGATATGGATAAGGCTTTCGCTGTCTTTATTCAAACTCTTCCTCAAAAAAAATAGATGCGTGGTGTTAAGAGATGAATTTTCAAGTGACAAACCATAACTTGCAAGTGAATAATGTGGATATACTAGGGGTTTCTTCTTCTTCTATTTTCCTAGTGGGGGACACTCAGAATATTTGTCTATCATCGTATTTTGATACTCCTCCGGAAGCATTGGTAATCGGACCATTTGTACCACTTACAACGGAATAGCGTATGAGAATTTCTAAAGTAAACGAGATTAATTTGCACTCTTTGTCCTTCAGCTCTTATTTTCATATTGGGGATTCGTATTATATTAATGCTAAATCAAGGGCTCTCGCTGTAAAAAGAGAGTTTCCCAGATTCTATGGTAATGAGGGGAACTTCTCTGAATACCCTATTTTTTCAATGCAGTCCCCGACTCCTGTTTTAACAGAGCGGGTAAATATGTCTGTAAATAATGTAAACCCAAACATTTGTGTGAATCATATTAAGATTAAAGGGGTCTCTTCTTCCTCGGTCTTGCAAATCGGTTCATCTCAGACAATTTGCGCGGAAGCAAAGGTTAAACATACAAGGCAACTACTCGGGCCAGAGGTTCATAAAGCAATGGGAATACCAGATATACCAGAAAAGAGCGAGGATGATTAGATTTTCAGTTCCTTCACCTTTTAAGTGAGGCTTCATATAGTATAAGTATCATAAAAACATGGGTGCGCTCACCCAAAAACAAAAAGGATGTTCTACATGCCAGCTATCGTAGGTCCGGTTGCCATCAACAGTGTAGGCGGAGGCATCATCAATTTCGGGGATTCCTTCTATATCTCCCCTAAATCGGCCTCCAAAACCTCAGCAGGATCCGGTGGATTTAACACCGGCAACTTCGTCATCACCAACAACGGTCTATCCGCCACCAACACCATCGACCCTGACGTCAATGACCAGGATATCGTGGCGAATAGTTAACAAAGAAAAAAAGGGGTCAAAAAAGGGGTCAGACCCCTCTAGGAGTTTCTCCTCCGACCTCGAAATACCACAAAACCCGTGCCAACGCAAGTGACACGGGTTTTGGTTTTTCTGTTAGGTTTAGCGTTTTTGCTTTCGTTCGTTTGACTTACGTGTGAGTGGTATTTTGGTAGATGGCTGCTTTTGGATCCATTTGATGAAGGAGGCAATCTTTGGGTCATCCTTCAGGAGAAGAACTGTATTCAGACGGATGGCCAGTTCTTCGTTTGTGTATAGGGCGTGTATTTGTTTATGACATGGAATACAAAGATTAGCCGTCGGCAGGAAGGTTCCTCCCATTTCCTTTGGAGTCAGGTGATGAACCGTTATTTCCACCTCTTCCCTTTCGCAAAGCTCACAGGTACCTATGTCCTGCTTTTTCTTCTTTCCCATCTCAAATACACCCCCACCATTCAAATATAATATCCATATACCCTTACACATTACTTACAATAAAAAATCATAAATTCTCCAACGTCACAACAGAACCTTTTCCGGAAGATTGAGCAGGTGTTACTACCAACCGTCTCGGCAAACGGGCCCTTAGCTCTTGTACGTGGGAAATGACCCCTACTGCCAGATGGTTGGACTGAAGCTTCTCCAGTGCCGTAACTACAGCATCAAGCAGCTCAGAATCAAGCGTTCCAAAGCCCTCATCAAGGAAGAAGAACTGCAATGGATATTCTCCTCTTAACTGAATTTGAGCAGAAAGGGACAATGCAAGTGCCAAGGAAGTAAGGAATGTTTCTCCTCCAGATAAAGTGGAGACAGGCCTTCTCACGCCACCATTGGCATCATCACGGATAATGAAGCCGCCATTTGAGTCCATTTCCAATGCGTATCGCTGACGGGTAAGCTGTCCCAATCTTTCTGAAGCATCTCTGCTTATTTGGTGCAACTGCTCTTCCGCCAAGTATTCAACAAAGCTGTTTCCTTTAAAGATACTCTGCAGCTTTTGATATGCTTGAGTCTCTTCCGAGAGCTTAGTCTTCTTTTCCTCGAGAACCCTAAACCGTTCATTACGATCTTTTAGAGAAAGAAGATTTTGTTGAAGCGCACTTTTTCTTTCAATTTCTTCACGCAGTTCCTTGCGGGCAAACAATAACTGTTCTTGAGTTTTTTCCCATTCCTCTTCTTCCAACATTTCTGTGCCAATCAAGGTACCCAAACGAGAGAGGTCCTTTTCAATGGCCTTTCTTTCTTCCCAGTACTGTTCTATTTGATCTTTCCATATCTCTTTTGAGTCTATATGAACAATTGCTGACTCTACAGCATCCGTCGATGTGAATACGGATTTTTCCAGCCCATGTTTCCATTTTTCCTGGAAGAGTGCAAGCCGTGTTTCCGTTTCCTTTACCATCTGTTCACTGTGTGAAGCAGCTTTTTCCCTTTCTTGAGCATGCTGCTGGGATTCAATCCACTTTTGGTAGTTTTCTCTTTCTTGCCTGTTTAGGTTTTCCACATCTAATTCAACACGCTTCAGTTCATCTTTGATATTATTCTCTCCAACGATGGACTTTATTTCTTCTTGCGTATCTTTTATCCGATTCTGGACCTGCTCTAGTTGCAATTCCTCTTGGTAAATAGTCTTTTCAATTTCTCTTTTCTTTTCTAGTGCTTCTTTTAATTCTCTCTCTTTTGATTCAATAAAATCCACACTCGTATTTATTCTTTCCTGCAGGTCCAAACGTTTCTTATCCAATTCTCTGGCAGCTTGGTAGGTGGTTTCGATTTCTTCAATTTTTTCTTGTTGGAAATCTTTCTCCCACTTGTTTTTCTTTTCTACCAAATCCTGTTTTGTATCTTCTAGACGCTTTACCCATTCTTCAAGTTGTTCCGTATAGCTTGATGCAAGTTTTGCTGTTTCTTTAAAGGTCCCTGACCACGTTTGAAGGTAGCTATCCACCTTCTCTTTCTTTTCTTGCAACTGAATGAGATCTTGAATGAAAGCTTTTTGTTCTGTTGCAATTCTATGGTGTTTTTCAGCAAGCAGCACCGCTGTATCCTTCGATTCGTTTAGTTCCTTGTCCCACAGATCCCATTTTTCCAATGATTCCTTCGGTGTAGGCAAGTCTTTTGCCCCTTCAAGATCACGATGAAGTTCTGTAGCTATTTGCTCTAATTTAAATTTAATTTTCAGGTTTTCCTGTTTTTGCAACGTAATGGCAGAAGGCAGTTTTCCTATTCCTGTTTCCTCTTTGGTGCTTGCTATTTCCCTATGAGCTTGATGAGAAGCAAGACCGGGATGCTCTGTGGAACCGCAAACTGGACATGCATCTCCGTCTTCAAGGGATTTGGCCAACTCCAATGCAAGTTGATGGATTTTAGCATCATCCACAAGCTTTTGTTCCGCTGCTAAAAACTGTTCAATCTGTCTTTCGAGCCAATCCAGCTGTTGTGCCATTTCGCAAGCATGATCGTAATGATTCTCTGTACGTTGAAAAATTTCTAAAAGGGTTTCTTTCCCCTTATTCAAATTTTCTTCCGCTTTTTGGTTCTCCCCTTGAAACGAAGCGATTTTGCTTTCCAGCGTTTGTACTTCTGCTCCATGTTCCTTCATTTTTTTCTCCATGAGCAGTATCTCTTGTTTCTTATCAAATGCTTTTTGAAGGAATTCTAGTCGGGCAGGTGTTAGCGCAAGGGAGGCAAGCTCTTCTTTTATGGTCTTTTGCTTGTTTACTGCCTTGGTATACAGATCCTTCGCTTTTTCTTCTTGGGTTTGTAGTGTTGAAAATAATTCTTTATTAGATAATAGAGAACGTTTTAGTTCTTCCATTTTTGGCTTATGGGCAGTCAATCCTTCTTCCAGGTTTCTCGCACGTTCTAATTTTTCTTTCTTTGCGAGCAGCACAGGTAATTCTGCTTCTTTCTTCCCCCTTGTTGCTTCATACATTTTCAAGGACTTGTCCAACGATTCTTTTGCAGATGCATCGGCTGTTTGGTTTACTTTATTTCTTTGCTTCCACTCTAATAATGCTTTTTCTACTTCTTTCAAGTCTTCCAATAAAGGTTTTAAGCTCTCAGCTTGTATCGCCAATTTATAGGAATTTTCAAGCTCCTTAATAGAAGCCTCTTGCAATAAGAAAGATTGAAGCTTTTTTTCTACCTCAGCCTTTTCTAGTTGCCTTTCCCATTGCTTCTTTTTTTGCTCAAATGCATGTTCCATTTCTTGAAGTGCTTTTTCTGACCTTTTCACTAGGGCTTCTACTTCTTTGAAGGCTTTTTCCGCTTCTTTTACCGCTTCATCTGAAGCCTCGCCTAACCCTAACTGCTCGGCATGTATTTCTCCCAAGAGTCTTGTCTTTTCTTGTAGCTCTTCCTTTATTTTTCGGGAAAGCTGGTCACCGTATTTTTCTAACTGGAAAAGGCGTTGCAGCATTTGTCTTCTGTCCGCGCCTTTAAGTGATAGAAATTCCGCAAATTTACCTTGTGGCAACACAACGGCTCTGGTGAAATCATCAATCGTTAACCCGAGTATTTCTTGAATGGCCTGGTTCACTTCACTTGCCTTATCTGCAATAACGATATGCTCGCTTTCCTTTACTTCTGTCAATCTCGATATTCCCGATTTCACGCGGATATCATCTGTCCGTTTAAAGGTCCGTTCCACTTTAAATCGTTGCTTTCCCTTTGCATTTTCCAGTTCAAATAAAAAGGAAACTTCCAACTGATTTTCTGCATGATTCATAATTCCTTGCGTATTATTGGAGGCACGCTCTACTTTACCGTACAATGCAAGCGTCATCCCATCCAATATGGAGGACTTCCCACTTCCAGTAGGTCCAAAGATCCCAAACACGCCACCTTCACAAAGCGATTCAAAGTCAATTACTTGTTTTTCCCGGAAGCTATGGAGCCCTCCGATCGTCAATGTGATTGGTTTCATACTTGTTCCTCCTTCAACGTGTCATCCTGCAATAAGGAGAGAAATAACCGGACTAATTCTTCCTCTGGTTTGGCGCCTCCTGATTGTTTTTCATAAAACCTTACAAACAGTTCTTCAATGGGAACACTGTCCATCTTCACCGCTTTTCGATCCTCGACCATTTCCGGAAAAATAGGACGGATATGGAGGATGCCATCGTGATGTTTTCGGATGCGGTGAATTTCTTCCATAGATAATGCATTGGTGACATGAATTTCAAGATCTACCCATGCATTACTGTCTTTCTTTTCTTCAAGCCAACTATACACTTGTTGGACTCCTTCTGTTGCCTTCCATTTCACAAGTGGCTTTCCGCTAGAAAGATAGATTTCTTTTGTTTCTACTTCTTCACCAGGCTTAGCGTCTATAATGGTTACACTTTTCGTATATCCAGCTTCTGAAAAGCTATAAGCAAGCGGTGAGCCTGAGTATCTGGCTGCCGTTTTGGCCCGCTTGATGGTTTGAGGACGGTGTAAATGGCCCAGGGCAACATATTGCGCTTGATGCGGCAAACTTTCTGCTGCCACCGTAAATGCTCCGCCTACTTCAATTGGGCGTTCAGAATCGGTGGAATTTCCACCCGCAACAAAAAGATGGCTCATGGCGATATTCACAGAGGACTCGGTAAACTGCTCACACATCTTATCAAAAAACTGGCGAATTCTTGCATCATAATGATCCCTTATCACTTTCTCTTCGAACTCTTCGGAAAGCACTTCGTTTAACCTGGACTCTGAAGGGTATGGCAAAGAAGCTAGCTTCAACGTTTCTTCTGTCGTGGGGACATAGATGCTCTGAACGTCCATGGTGGGGTATCCTAGCAGGGAGATATTCTGTGAGCTTGCAAGAGGTCTTGATGCTGAAAGACGGTCTGGATTATCATGGTTCCCCGCAATAACAGCAACCGGCCTTTTCCCATTGTTTGATAGCTGTTGTAGCGACTCATAAAAAAGCACTTCCGCCTGAGCAGGGGGATTCACGGTATCATAGACATCTCCTGCCATCAGAACCACATCTACTTTTTCTTCTTTTACAATGTGCAGAAGTTCTTCCAAAAATTGTGCCTGCTCTGGCAAACGGCTTCTTCCTTCTAATGTTTTGCCCAAGTGCCAGTCGGCAGTATGAAGTATGCGCATCTTCTTTCTTCCCTTCCATGAAAGTGGCTCAAGTAACAAAATTTTCATCTGACATTTGTTACCTGAGCCGCTCTTTATATTAATCCATCTTTACCAAGTGATTTCCATCAAAGAAATATAAATATTTCTCCTTTAGTTCTTTCTTCCAAATACCTTCAACAGCCCTTGCATATAGAGCCACTTGGTCCTTATAACGATTCCGAAGCACTGGTTCCGCCTCTTCAAATCCTTTAGAGAAGCGACCTGTGATGGTATCCGTTTTGTAATCAATTAATACTAGCCCTTCCTCATCTTCTAAAAGGCAATCAATAACACCCTGCACCAAAATGGTTTCTTCTTTTATATCCATCTGCTCAAAAAACTCATTTTCTTGCAAGGCAAAACTGAATGGGACCTCCCGGTGAACATGTTGCGCCTCTAGCATCCGCTTCCCGATAGGAGTGCTAAAGAAAGATACAATCGCATCAAAGTCGATGACGTTTGCCTGTTCAGCAGTAATCAGTTCTTTTTGAACCATCTCCATAACTTGCGCTTGTACATTTTCTCTATCGATGGTTCTTGCCGAAAGATCTAAATTCTGCATCACTGCGTGCATCGCTGTCCCGATTTCTGATGGAGACAGTTTTTTCTTCTGCAAGAACGCCGGACGATCAAGGAAATACTTTCTTTCTGTTTGAACAAGCGTGTTATCTGCATATGGATCCTGCTGTTCTCGCATTCTTTTTATCTCGGAAACAGATTGCTTAGAGCGATGATTACTCGCTTCCCTATATGGATAGCTCCAAGTAAGCTGTTCTATCACTCTCGCTTTATACGGACTTTCAATGTCGACCTGTTCGCCACGCTTCACCTTATTTAAAAGAAGGTTTTCTGTTTCTTTTTCAGTTTCTATTCCTTGCAATAACTGTTCCACATTGGTGACAGATATCTTCCATGCAGTAGGATGATTGGCGATGTCCTCTTGGTTAACCGCAGTCGAACTATCTCCTCTCAAAGCTTCAGCATCCTTATGCCGAACAAGTGAAGGACCAACCCAGTCCATATACGATTTCGCGCCTGCTCTTACATAATCGGGTAACAGCCAGTTTTCATGTGAGACGTGTTCACTCCATAGCAATCGAGATTTTTCAAAGTCCTTTAACGTTCCGACTAGATATAATTTCTCTTTGGCTCTCGTGAGAGCAACGTATAACACACGCATTTCCTCTGCTATCAGCTGTGCCTTTGCTTTTCGCTTCAAAGCCAGCTGCAAGATTGTGGGATAGGTAATTCGCAGTTTTGCATTTACATATTTAGAACCAAATCCAAGCTCTTTATCGAGCAAATAACTATTGTTAAGGTCCATCATATTGAACTGTCTGGACAATCCTGCAACAAAGACGATTGGAAACTCAAGTCCTTTACTGGAGTGAATAGTCATCAGCCTGACAACATCCTCTTGCTCCCCAAGCGCTCTTGCAGCACCCAGGTCTTCTCCTCGCTCTTGCATCCTTTCAATAAAACGCAAGAAGCGGAACAAGCCACGAAATGAAGTAGATTCATATTGTCTGGCGCGGTCATACAGTGCTCTTAAGTTCGCCTGCCGTTGCTTACCGCCCGGCATCCCTCCGACAAAATCAAAGAAATGGGTGTCCTGATAGATTTGCCAGATTAATTCGGACAACGCACCCTCACGTGCAGCTGTACGCCATGATTGAAGCATCTGATAAAACAACCGGATCTTTTTCGCCAATTCTTGTTCTTCCATAGTGTCTGGTGTCTTGTCTATAAATGTCATTAACGCTTCATAATAAGAACCTCTTTTTTGCTGAATGCGGATGATCGCCAAATCATTGGAATCAAGCCCGACAATCGGTGACCTCAATACAGAAGCAAGTGGAACATCTTGATATGGGTTATCGATGATCTTCAATAACGATAGAAGAATCGCGACTTCTGTTGCCTCGAAATATCCTGTGCTTAAGTTTGCATATAACGGAAGGCCTTCTTGCTTGAATTCCTCCATGAACTGAGGAGCCCATGGCATGGAACGCATCAGGATAACAAAATCCCTGTAGGTGACAGGACGCATCATTTTTCTGTCCTTATCATAGATTTCATACCCTGACTGAATAAGATGTTTTATTTTCTGAGCTATCATCTTCGCTTCGACTTGTGCTGTCTCCAGTTCCACTTTATCAAACCCTGTGGAATTTCCTGCAGTATCCTCAAGTTCCTGTGGTTCCTCATCTTCCGAGACTGATGTACTGCGATCTATCAACAACAATTCCGATTCACGGTCTTTTGCATCTGGATAATAGGCTGCACCAAACTTTAACTCCGCATCGTCGTCATAATCGATCTCCCCAACGGTTTCTCCCATGATTTGTTTAAAGATAAAGTTGGTGGCATCAAGCACTTCTGGACGCGACCGGAAATTTTTATTCAAATCAATACGAAGGCCAGACTCTTTGCCTTTCGTATCAAACCGTTTGTATTTGCTTAAAAATAGAAATGGTTCCGCTAATCGGAATCTGTAAATGGATTGCTTGACGTCCCCTACCATAAACATGTTTCCAGATTCTTCGCTTTCCTTCGTAACTAGCTTAAGGATCGCTTCCTGGACCATATTTGTATCCTGATATTCATCCACCATCACTTCTTTAAAAGTAGACTGATAGCGTAGGGCTGCTTCTGATCGTTCTACTTTTCCTTCGTTAAGGGTGGTAAGAACATTTAAACAAAGATGCTCTAAGTCGGAAAAGTCCACCAACCCTTTATCTTGCTTCATCAAGCTGAATTCCACACCATACCGTTTAACAAGGTCGACAAGGGTCCCCATCACAGGGGCAAGCTCCTTGAGATCTTTTAGGAATGACTCCGGACGTCTTGAGAACAATTCATCTTTGATCCCTTGTACCATTGCTTTTGCATCATTACGGACCTTGGTCCATCTTTCAATCAGCTCTTTATCGTATTCATCCCCGCGGCATGTTTTTGCTCTGGAAAAATCGAGTTCTTGCATGGCTGCATACAAGTCTTCCCACGAAGTATTGAGTGCCGCTTGGAGTCTGTGAAGTTGAGCCCAGTCTTGCTCGATATTTTCAGCACGAGGAGCTGGTCCGCCTGGCTCAAGCGTGAGCTTCATCGCCTTTTCCAACAAACTTTCCGCCCCGAGGAATTGCAGCTTCATTTCTCGCTTTAATGTCGAAATGAAAGGCAAGTCATCTATAGAAAATGTGCTTGTCGACTGATAGAACGTTACAATTTCATCCAGCCACTTGTCGGGGTTTGGGTTGGCTCTTGAAAACTCATGAAGATCAAGCACAAGGTTTTGCAAAGCTCCATCAGAACGATCATTGGTATACCGATCTACTAGTTCGAAAAATAAATCGTTGTCCTCTTTCCCGTACTCTTCTTCAAAGACGCCTTCAAGAACTTCCTCCTGCATTAACTGGATTTCCGTTGTATCGGCAATACGAAAACTAGGATCAATATCGATCAAATAATAGTATTTCCTTACCACTTCAAGGCAAAAGGAGTGAATCGTAGAGATGGATGCTCTGTTCAGTAAGCTCAGCTGTCGGCGCAAATGGAGCGATGCCGGCTTTTTCTCTAACTGTTTTTCCAATGCTTCGCCGATTCTGTGGCGCATTTCTGCAGCTGAGGCATTGGTAAAAGTTACGACAAGCAGTCTGTCCACATCTACATGCTCCTCGACAATCTTATGAATCATCCGCTCAACAAGAACGGCTGTTTTACCTGAACCGGCTGCTGCAGCAACAAGTATATCTCTCCCAGAGGCGACAATCGCTTTCCACTGATCATCTGTCCACTGGGCATCAGTTGGTTTTGGAAGAAGCTCCATGCTCATCATTCCCCTCTCCCTTCTATCTTCGTTTTCATCGAGGAAATGACCTCATTTTTAGGTATCGTCGGCAACACTCTATAGTCATTCTCATCAAGAGATGTATCGAACTGACAAAACGATTTATACGAACAAAACGTGCAAGGCGTTTGATTCTTCAGTTTGTAAGGAGAAATGCTTGTTTCCCCTTCTGATATCTTCATGCCAATTTCCTCAAATGTCTTTCTTACATACGTTCTGAGCTGCGTGAATTCTTCTTCACTTGCAATGGATGAGTTCGCTTGAAATCCGCCATTCTTCTTCAGTGCAGCAGATACTATTTTGGAATGTCCGGTCTCGAGCGTCTGATCCATCAGCTTCACAGATTCTTCATCACCTAAAAGAAGTCCTTTCATTTTGAAGCTTTTAAAGATTTCCTCTTCAATGATGTCCTCCGGTTTCATACCGTTTGTTTTTATCATCGGATTATGAACATGGAAATACAGGACACCGGCAGGAGTAGCTTCACTTCCTAGCCACCCTTTAGAATGGGAGATGACGATATCCAGATAGGTCAGCATCTGTAATGCCAAGCCATAATAAACTTCTGTCAGGTCAAGCGCTTTGTTGCTTGATTTATAATCAATGATCCGCAGCAATAACCCACTGCTTCCTTCTGCTTTATCCACCCGGTCTATACGCCCTACAAGTTCCATTGTCACATCATTTGACAAGTTGATCTGGATTGGTGGCAACTCTTCTTGCTTTCCAAATCCAAGTTCCAAACCAACTGGGGTGAATTTGCTCGCTTTAGAATGATCGCTTAAGATTTGCGAAGCTCTAGTGATAATGGTTTCCAACTTCCGTTTGATGTAGTGGAAACGGTTGGAGCTTAACAGAATTTCCCCTTGCAGCTTCGGTGCGAGAATATGCACGGCTTCTTTTGCTAGCACTTCACATTCCTGTTTCGTGAGGTTCTTCCAATCGTTGCCGCTTTTCCTTAACTTATCTGAAATATGCTTAAGAGCCGCGTGGAAGAGCTGACCAATGTCTGGTGCTTCCAAACGGTAAATTTTTCTTTCCTTCAGCTTTAACCCATGAGATGCAAAATGAGAAAAGGCACATGCACTGAATTTCTCCATCCTGGACACACTAGCTTCCATGAAATTACCATATAATTCACGACTGACCTTTTGCTTCAGTTTTTTTGCTTCATTTTTGTAAAATAAACTTCGTAAGACCTGTTCGGTTTTATCTAGCCACTCTTCATTTTCCAACAGTGTATTGTACACATCCCACCAGATCGGTTCGACCGGATACTTTTTCATCCACGCTTGAAGCTGCACTGCCAAGTTGGATAATGTGGTTGACGGTGTGTGAATATACCTTAACTGCTCTTCACTAGTAAGTTCTGCAGGTTCATTCAGCAGCAATTTCTCCTCAAGCCCCGGAAACATTTCCTTTATTCGCTTGATATAAGAAGAAGGCAACAAGGTTTTTCCCTCTTCGTCTGCCAGTGCATAGCTTATATACAAGTGATGGGAAGGGCTTAAGAATGACGTATAAACAAGAAAATGTTCATCAAGCAGCCGTTCTAAACTTGTCGGTGCAAGCTCCATTCCGTAGTTTGACAATAGCTCTCTTTCTTCTTCTGAGATAAACCCCTCGTCCTTAATCTTGGCAGGAATCACCCCATCATTTACACCAATCACAAAACTGTGCTTAATATCTGTCAAGCGTGAAAGATCGAAGTTCGCAACGATAACCTGGTCAATTGCTGGTGGCACCAGGCTAAATCGCAGACTTTCCAATCCGCTTTCCACCATTTTCATAAACATGGATAAAGAAATGGGATGGTCCCCTATCAGTTCGACCATCTGATCGAGCATTTGAATAATTGCCTTCCACACTTGCTCGTTTTCTTTCGCAGCGGACAGATTGCCTTCTTCCTCCGCCTTTTTCATTCTTGCTTCCAGTTTTTGCGGAATCTTCAAATCTTCCAGATATTCATAAAGCGCTTTGCAGTAACCATCGATTGACTTTGCTTTTTTCCAGCGCTTTTCAAGCATATGAAGCGGCTCCACAATCATCGTTCTGAGCTCATTGATCTCTTTTTCATATGCAATCTCTTCATCCGTTTGTACGTATGGACCTTCTGTATCCACACTAAAAAAGCGACGATACTTCCACGGCTCAGTCGCAGTCCATCTATTCCCTTGTATCCCATACGACAGGCAATAGTTTTCCAGCTTGTCCGTCTTTTCACGCATCTCAATGATATCTTGATCTAACTCGTAAAAGAAATCTGTCTTTACACAACGAAAAACAGATTCATAGCGCCAGTTTCTTGAAATTACTTCAAGGCTTGAACGAAGCAACTCCACTAAAGGATGATGTAGCATTGTCCGCTTTTGATCGACGAAAAAAGGGATGTCATAATCTTTGAAAACAGTATTAACCAAATCAATATAAGATTCTGCATTTCTCACAATAACAGCTATATCTTTATAGCGGTTATCCTTGTCCCTGACAAGCGAGACGATTTCCCGCGCAATGCCTTCCATTTCAGCCCTGCGATTGACTGCTTGTAAAATAGATACATCAGCCTTTTCCGGATAGACGACTGTTGGACGAACATCAAAATACTGTTCCATATGACGCAAGGAATCAGCATGTTGAAAACGGGGAGTGCCTTTTAAAAGCACCGGTTCTTCTAGTTCGCATCCTTCTTCGATGACTATATCCCTCAGTCTTTGATAGGTCGTTCCGGTCTCCCTGAACAGATGAAGATCATATGGTGCTTCTTCGTCATATGGCTTATCCGCAGTCAAGGCAACCGTGACCGAGTTTGCATGTTTCATTAATTCCTTCAAGACTTCCAATTCCTGAGGCGTGAAGCTGTGAAAACCATCAATGAAAATGTCTGCTTTTTGGATATAGCTCGAATTTGGTATTTTTTCCGCCAATAGTTGTAAGTAATCTTCGCCGTCCAAATATTTGCCTTCGAGTGTTTCTTCTAACTGACGATAGACAACTAGTATGTCCGTCAGCTTTTTAGCTAGCATTTTTTCGTGCTCAGAAATGGAGGCATCTTCTCCAATCCGTACGATTTCTTCATGTAAAAGTTCTGGTGTGACGCAATATCGTTTAAACTCTGTAATCATACTTTCCATTTGTTCAATAAATCCGAACTGCTCGGCAGACTTCCCAAACACATGGAACTTACTTTTGTGTTCCTCAATCACCTTCCGAAGCAGCATATGAATTCCGGTTTGATCGATATGAAAACGGCTGATACCGCCGACTTCCTGTAAAATTCTCCATGCTAGACGAGTAAAACTGAATACTTGTGCCCGTATCATACCCTTTACATCAGGTGACTGAACGATCCGGTATTCTGATTGAAAAGTCATCTGTTCCGGCACAAGGTAGACAATTGGCGGACCTTGTGGGTCTTCTCTAAGCATGCGAAGAATTTGCTCGTTGCACCAGGTTGTTTTCCCGCTGCCTGTTCTTCCTAATAAAAATCGTATAGACACTAGATATCCCCCATTTTCTCCATTCAAAAGATAATACGCACTTATGTTCTTCTTATTCTATTGTACTGAAAAACTACTATTATTGCCAACGGGTTACTTTCGAAGATGGAACCGATCAAACCCCCAATGCATAAGGTAAAATGGGCAGGTGAACCGAAATGGAACGAAGAAAAAACCATTATTTTTCAGCAACATTATTAATCGTTATGGGGTTTTTAGTCGTCTGTAACCTTTACTCCCTAATCCCGCTATATGATCCCATTAGCTTGGAATGGCATGTTTCCAAACAAAAAGTAATATTAGCCAGCAGTTTCTTTAGCGTCTTCTATGCAATTGGCCTCCTGATCTTTGGGCCATTATCCGATCGATTTGGCCGGAAGAATATCATTGGCTACGGGTTTCTGTTTTCTGCATTAGCCACCATACTTATTGCGCACTCTGCAACTATTTCTCACTTGTACGTTTCCCGCTCCATTCAAGGCTTCACCCTCGGTTGCTTTGCACCAGTTGCTTTTGCCTATTGCTTTGACCATTTCTCCCAATCCCTTCGAACGTTTACCATTTCTCTTATTAATGCAGGTTTTCTGTTATCTGGCATCTTTGGACCAATGATAAGCGAAGCTATAGTCACTTACTTTCAGTGGGAAAGTGTATTTATTTTCTTTTCACTGATTTACTTCCTATTGTTCTTATTGGCACTTCTTATTTTAAGTCCAGGTCATTCTTTGATCATTACTGGGGACAAACCTTGGAAACATTTTCTCACGCTTTTGACGGATCGTGATTTAAGGATTCTTTATCTTATTGTTTTCTCCTTGCTGCTCTCCTTTGTGACTTTTTACGATAGTCTGTTTCAGTTTTTATCTGAAGCGTTTCCTGATCAATCTTTTTTATTGGTCCGTTCTTTCGGGTTGGTGGGTACTGTTTCTTGTCTCTTTTCTGATATATTGATGCGGACCCTCGGTTCAAAGCGCCTACTTCTTATTTGTTCGTTGAGCATTTCCTTTTCGTTCTTCTTTATGATGATTTTTTATGAGAACCTATTTGTGATAGGTGCTTTTTCTGTGATCTATGTGGCTGCTATCTCCTTTTTCCTACCGGCAATCATCACATATATTGGGATATTAGGCAGTAAACACCGCGGAAGCGCCATTTCCTTTTATTCTTTTACTTTATTGATTGGCACTGCGGTCAGTCCTATCATAAGCCATAACTTCTCGTTTCTGTCTGTCCTTGGCTTTTTAGGCATATGGTTTATATTGAATGCTGTTTTCATATTGGGGATTAGGGAAGATGTGTAAGCGATTCTTACAAGCTTAGTTGGTTAGGTTATCGACGCTGTTCCTTTCCGCAAATGGTTTCGCTTTCCGCGGGACGGTGCTTGAGCCTCCTCGCTGTGCTGCGGGGTCTCAAGCTACCGTTACTCCCCCGCTGGAGTCTTCACCATTTGCTCCAATCCACAGCTAGGGTACATAGAGAACGAATTGTTGATGCTATTAGTTAACTCAGTTAGATTAACACTCACAAACCTTAAGTAAATGAAGTAACATTTGTTGATTGTAGTGGAAGGCGCGCAGACGCCCGCGGGAGGAAGGGACAGGTGAGCCCCCGCAACGAAGTGAGGAGGTTCACGGACCGCCCGCAGGCAAGCGAAGCGCCTGGAACGGAAATCAACCGGATTATAAAAAAACCTCCAACTTCCCTGTCAAAAAGGAGGTTAGAGGGTTTTTCATTAGGTTATGTGCTCGGAACGACTGTTGTTTCTTCCATCTGTTTCAACGTTTTCATTCGTTTTTTCAGATATAGCCCTTGTCCAATTCCGAATAAGTTTCCTATCACCCAATAAAGTGCCAGCGCAGATGGTAACGTCAATCCGGCGATCAATATAAACACTGGGATGATATTCATCACCATCTTCATCTGTGGCTGAACGTCATCTGTCATCGTGACTCTTGTCTGGATGAATGTTGTGATAGCTGCCACAACCGGGAGGATATATAATGGATCTGGCTGACCAAGACTTACCCAAAAGAAAGAATGCTCGGCTATTTCCGTCGTTCTGCCGATTGCATAATAGAAGGCCATGATTACAGGCATCTGAATCAACATTGGAAAACAACCCGCGGCAGGGTTCACTTTGTGCGTTTGGTATAATGCCATTAATTCTTTTTGCATTTCTTTTTGGTCATCTGGTTTTTTCTTGTCTTTATACTTCTTTTGCAACGCTTCCATTTCCGGCTTTAGTTTTTGCATGGCAAGCATGTTTTTCTGCTGCTTCAATGCAAGTGGCAAAATAAGTGTACGAATAGCGATTGTAACAATGATGATGGATATTCCGTAGCTTCCACCAGTCCAATCTGCGACCGTCGTCAATGCTAGGGACAAAGGATAGACAAAATAATGGTTCCATACCCCTGAACTATCTGCGGTAATGGGCTCACTCATGTTACAACCTGCTAATAAAGCCAATAAAAAAATGACTAAACTTACTGTCCAAAATTTCTTCATTTTAATTCCTCCTACTTTTTACAAGGTTATTTACTCAAGTATGCAAAGTAGATAGAGGAATCTTCTTCATCTAAGGTTGTTTCTTTTGTTGGCCTTTTTCTATATATGAATGTAATCAACCTTCTCCGCTTTCCGATAACAGACTGCATTTTATTCGTTTCAAGGTCCAAAGATGTCGTATAACCATTGTGCTGGTATACAACATATTTAGAATCCACGAAAAAGCAAAATGTCAAAACGCAAAGGACGGCGGCAGTTACATATGGTGCGTATAGCAGAATATCAAGATAGAATTCCATAATATATGCAATCACCTTTTAATTAATTTATAGTAGATACTACTTGTACGAACTAAAGAATAATAATGTTTCATTTAAAGTATATCCCTACAATAAAAAGATACACCTAGTGTGCAATAATTGCTAGGTGTATCTTTTTGTTAATTATTCCATTATACATGTTCTTCTTTATTTTCGTTGTAATCGAATAACCACTTAAAAGACTGCTGTAGATCTTTTTTATCCAGTTTACCAACTGCTGTCTTCGGTAATTCCGATACAAAGACTATTTTCTTAGGTATTTTATAGGCTCCGATTCTCGTCTTGCAGAAGGCCAGTAATTCCTTCTCAGAAGTTTGCTTCTTGCTAGAAACAATAGCAAGAACCGCCTCTCCCCAAACAGGATGTGGTACACCGATTACACATGCTTCCTTGACCGCTTCATGACGACAAAGTATCTGCTCTACTTCCAGTGGGTAAATATTTTCCCCACCAGAAATAATCATATCTTTCGTCCTGCCGACTATATAAAAATAACCATCTGCATCTCTGCGACCCAAATCACCTGTTCTCAGCCATCCATCTTGCTTGGCTTTCTTGGTTTCCTCTTCTTTCCCCCAATATTCCGAGAAGACATGGGAACCTCTTATATAGATTTCTCCAACTTCCTCCTCAACCGCTTCTAAGCTGTCATTTATCATTAATTTCACTTCATTGAATAACATTGCTTTGCCGACTGATCCCTTTTTTCCATATGCCTCATGAGGATCAATGTAAAAGTTGTTTGGACCTGCTTCTGTTAATCCATATCCTTCCTTAAACAATTTTCCCTTTTGGTAGAATGCTTCGTAGATTTCCAGTGGACAAGGCGCACCACCCGAAAGAAATGTTTTCATAGTCGAAAAGTCTGTACCCTGAAAATGTGGATGCTCTATCAGCATGCTATACATGGTTGGTACCATAAGGGCAATTGTACACTTATACAAGTCTAATAGTTGGATGGCTTTTTCCGCTTCAAAATTCCTCATTAAGACAACAGTCCCACCAGCCATGAGTAATGGAGTCGACAAGGCATTAAGGCCACCTGTATGAAACATAGGCAGACATGTGAGGGTGATATCTTCTCCATTTAATCCCCAGCTTACGATAGTATTGACAGCATTACTTGTGATGTTTTCGTAAGTTAATATTACTCCCTTTGGGTTTCCAGTTGTACCGCCTGTATAAATGATGGCCGCTGCGTCAGTGAAACTTGTGGTGTGTGTACGATGCATTTGCAGTTCTTTATCCGCCAATTCCTTTAGAGAGAAGACCTGACAATTCAATTGTTTAGATTCCTCCAAATAGTCCTCATGCACTACCACGCATTTAGCCTTGCAATCTTTTACTATAAAGTTCCATTCATTTTCCGCCAGTCTCCAATTTAGCGGTACAAAAATTGCTCCTATTTCTCCACATGCAAATAGCAAATCAAAGTACACTATATGATTTGGTGACAACAAAGCCACGCGATCTCCCTGTCCGATACCAGCAGATAACAGTCTTCCAGCCATATCTCTTGATCGTTCGTATAATTGCTTATAATTCCATCTTTCTCCCGTTTCGCCGTCTATCACTGCGATTTTATATGGAGAATGTTGTGAACGCTTCTGTAACCAAGAACCATTCATTTCCACTTCCATCTCTCCCCTACACTTTACAAGATATTAACACTATAGGAGACAGGAGTTACAGAGAGGTTACAAAAGAAAACGGGCATCCATTCTTAGATGGATACCCGTTAACATTTCTTAGACTTCTTTCACTTGTTTCTTTTTTATCACTATATAAAATGCTGGTACAAACAACAATGTAAAGAAGGTCGAGAAGAAAATCCCTGAAATAATGGAAATGGCAAGCGGGGTAAATAATACATCTCCGCTGAATGCTATCGGTAATAAAGCAGCGATAGACGTAAAGGCCGTCAGTACAACCGGTCGCAACCTTGCTTTACCTGAATCAATGACCGCTTCGCTCAACGTTGCACCTTCTTGCAAACGGGATTCCATGAATTCAATGAACACGGTAGCATTCCTAACCACTATTCCAGCAAGTGAAACGATACCCATCATCGCCATGAAACCTAGACCCGTTTGAGTGATGAACAAGCCTATCATCGCACCTGAAATCGCCAAGTACACAGAACTCATGATCAACAATGGCAGTCTCAATGAATTGAACTGAACAACCATTAAGATATAAATAAGGAAAATAACGATCAAGAAGAGTTTTCCTACTTCTATAAAGAAGTCACTTCTTGCAGATGATTCGCCTCCCACAGAAACGGAAATACTATCTGTTTCATAGGATGCTGCGATATCTTTCACTTCTGATTCCAATTTCTGCTTATCGTCTTCCCCAGGATACACACGTACCGTAATGGTTCTGTCTCCATCCTTGTGAGGAATCAATGGCAATACTTCTGTCTCTTCAACAGACACCAACTCGGATAGTGGGACAAGAACCGGTCCCCCAAACTCGGTCGTTTCTGTTTTACTTGGGAGCTCCAATGCTTCAAGATCTATAGTTTCACCATCTTCAACAAGGTCTTGGACGATAGTGAGCGTTTCTCTCTCAAGCCCTGCTTCATAAGATCCGACTGGGATTCCTTCTGTAACAAGCCTGATTTGATTACTTATTTCCTGAGAGGTGATGCCATGTTCCTCCATAGCATCCCTATTCGGAACATAATTGATGGTAGGCTGTGGAGAACCTACATCATCAATGACCGCTCCGCTACCTTCCAAGCCTTCAATCTCTTCTTTCATGCCATTGACAGATTTCATTAGTTCTTCTATGTCTTCCCCAACAACCGTCAAAGCGATAGGAGCTCCAACAGGTGGTCCAGCTTCAATAGTGGAAAGCATCACCACTGCATCTGGATTTTCATCGCGTAGTTTTGGCTGCCATTCGGCAATCGTATCTGCAGCAGATTGCTGTTCACGGTCTACCCTTAAGACAATCTGCCCAGTATTTTCGCCTGAATTGGATAAGGTGCTGCCGAAAATTCCAGGTTCACCGCTTCCTGCAAAGATGGTCGTTTCGTAAACCGCTTCATCTGTTTTAATAATCTGTTCCATGTCTTGTAGCCTTGATTCTGTTTCCTCTAGTGGTGTCCCTGCAGGGTAGGTAACGGACACAGTTACCTCTTCACGATCTGCGCTTGGGAAGAATACGACTGGAATAAATGGAACCAAAGCGTAACTCGCAGTACAGAATAGAAGAACGGCAAGCCCTGTGAGTAGAGGTTTTTTCACAACTTTTGTTAAAATTTTTGAACTATACCAGTTACTTACTTTGTCAAATTGTGATCCAAGCAGGCCGTCTTTTGCTTTATTGCGTTTCTTTTTCTTCTGGCGCCATGCCATGAAAATTGGCACTATGGTCAAAGCGACAATGGTGGAGCCAATAATTGTGGCAATCAGAACGGTCGGCAGTGCGGATATAAAGGCACCATTTGGACCACCAAGGAATGTAAGTGGCAAGAAGGTAAAGACAATGGCCAAAGTGGAGGTAATAATTGAAACCCTCACTTCTTTCGTTCCAGTTATCGCACCTTTTAAAGGGCCATCTCCAAGTTGGTAACGCCTTTGAATGTTATCATTGACTACAATGGCATCATCCACCAAAATTCCTAATGCAATGATAATTCCGATAATGGAAATCTGATTTAGATCCACATTTGCATAAGGCAATGGGATTAATCCCAGCGCAATAGAAATAGGGATGGAGATTGCCACCAAGATAGCAGACACGGTGTTTAATCCAAAAAATGTGATCAATACCACCGCTAAAATAGAGATGAGAAATGAAATCCCTAAGTCTTTAAAAATTTTCGACACAATCTCATTTTGAGTATAATAAAGGTCCATCTCCACTTCTTCAGGCAGATCTTTAGCGAGACGCTCCATTTCTTTATCCACCGTGGCATGCAACGTTGGAATGTCTACTCCTTTTTCTTGCATGATAGTCAAAGAAATGGCAGGCGAACCATTATACGTGATTAAATCTTCTTGTTCTGTCGGTAATTGCTTTAAACTTGCAACATCTCCGACATAAAGCGAATTTCCTTCTTCATCCTTTTTCAGAAATACATTCTCTACTTCTTCAATATTCTCGATATGTTCAAAAGTCAGTTGGGAAATCTGATTATTTGCTTGCTGACTGCCAAGC
The DNA here is from genome assembly GCF_020524325.1 of Sutcliffiella horikoshii. GTDB lineage: Bacteria > Bacillota > Bacilli > Bacillales > Bacillaceae_I > Sutcliffiella_A > Sutcliffiella_A horikoshii_D. The sequence continues at coordinate 245,925 of NZ_JAIVKY010000008.1, read as the reverse complement.
GGGGTGATTTGCAACTCGTTCTGGATGGCTGTAATAACATCCGGCAGGAGAACCCTTTCCTCTTGCATGCTTTCTGAATCAAGATTAAGTGTGTAGCTCGACTCTTCAAGCCCTTTAACTGTTACCTTTCGAACACCATCAATGTCTTCCAATTGAGGAATCCATCCTTCAATAGTGTCCTTTTGATCTAATAATAGTGCACGGTCTTCATGTAAAATATTATATGAAGCGATGGCACCCATTTGAATATCCGTGTTGATGGTCGGTTCAAAAGCGTCTTCTGGGAACTCACGGCTTACATCAGAAACTTTTTGCTGAACTTTGGAAAATACTTTATCCCTGTCAGCATCATCGGTTAGTTCCATCACTATATTAGAAACACCTAATCCAGAAACAGATGTGACGCTATCCATCCCGTCAATAACCAATAGTTCTTTTTCAAGCGGGGTGGTAATATCACGTTCCACTACATTTGGTGTAGCCCCCGGATACACTGTGGTGATGGTTCCTACATTTAGTGAGATTTCAGGAATCTCCCGTTTTGGTATCTGAAAATAGGTCAAGGAACCGATGACCACCAATAATAGTAAAAATATCAGTGTTACTTTTGGTTTTTTAATAAGTGCATTAAACACCTGGATGTCCTCCTATACTCAATTATTCAAATTTGACTATTTATCCTGAGTTCATCATACGGTGTGTTTGTTAGTCTTGGCAAGAATGAATATGCTTTGAAACCGTTTGTTACTTTTTTTATCAAAAATTAACGCATGTTAATTAGATTATTATTTGATTATTGCCGCTTTTTTCGCTTCTTTAAAAAAATTTCATTGCCATAAAAGATAGGTAGATATTTATATGGTATATTCAAAGAGTATTAATTACATAAATAGGAAAGTTACAAGGATCGGTAATCTTTAGGGGGTGTGAATTTGTCCGTCAACATTTATCAGATTCATATAAAAACAGACAAGATGAAGGAAGTTGAAGCATTTTTAGTCAACTGGCTTGAGGTTACTTATAGCAGTGAACCTATAACTCACTCAAATCAGAATTCCCATTTTTCTTTTTTTAATAGTGAAATACCGTCACATTTTGCATTGAGTAAAATGCATGATAATTGGATAACGATCTTACACGATTCATATACGCAATTAATGGATCTAACGTCTAAGCTTTCTTCCACTTTTAATACATTAGTCATTCATGCATTAGGTCAAAGTACGGTGGATACATATAATTTGATGGTTTTTCAATCTGGGAAATTAGTAAGAAAAATTGACTATGGTGAAGGTTATTTTGGAATAGAACAATACGGGGAACCACTGTCATTTGAAAAAGGGCCTATAGGTACGAAGGTTGTTTTAGAAGAACAGGAAGAATCCTATTATTTTGATTATATAGAGATGCGAGAATATTGCCTACATTTTAATATTGATATCCTAATTGACCCTTCTGAAAAAGATGGCATGTGGGAAGTCATACAAATTCAGCATCCACCTCCCCCTAGAAAAAACTCTTATTATTTGCCTTACCTAGAGAAATTCTTTCATCGTCGTAAAAATAATAGAAAGTAAATTAAGACGAAAAATAAAGCTTGGAGAATGATATTCGCCTCCAAGCTTTTCTATTTCCTTACTATTTCAATCTATTTTTCACATCATAATTCCGCCATCTACATGCAGTACCGTACCATTCACATAATCCGATTCATCTGAAGCAAGATACAGGTAAGCATTAGCTATATCACTTGGCTTGCCAAGACGTTGCAGGGGAATTACTTGCAACAAACCCTGAATTACTTTCTCTGGGACGGTTGCCACCATATTAGTGTCCACAAATCCAGGTGCCACAGCATTCACATTAATGTTTTTCCTGCCGAATTCCTTTGCCCATGATTTTGTCATACCGACTACTGCCGCTTTAGAAGCCGCGTAATTGGTCTGTCCGACATTCCCATAAACCCCGCTCACAGATGATGTATTGATGATCTTCCCTTTTCCGTTTTCGAGCATATGAGGCACTACTGCTTGCGTACAGTTAAATACCCCATTTACATTCACATCCATTACTTTTTGGAAGTCTTCTCCACTCATTTTTAGAAGCATGTTATCTTTTGTTATACCTGCATTGTTAATGAGAATATCAATCTTTCCGAACCTTTCTTTCACCATGGATACCATCTCTACTACCTTGGCCTGATTGGAAACATCCACTTGGTAGAATGCCGCTTCCCCTTCTGCTTGAAGCTCTGCAGTTCTTTGTTCCCCTAGTGTTGCATCATAATCCACCAGTGCAACCCTTGCACCTTCTTTTAAAAATACACGTGCAGCCTCCAAACCCAATCCATTGGCTGCACCGGTTATGATGGCAACTTTTCCTTCTAGTCTCATTTATATTGTTCCTCCTGTTTCGCTACGAAAGTTGAAATCGCTTGCAATAATTGTGATAAATCATCCACTTGTGCGGAATGGCCACATTCCTTGAGTGAAAGAAAAGTGGCTACCTCTCCAAGATCCTCAACTATTTCTTTGGACATTTGTTCGGAAATGACAAGATCATTTTCACCAGCCAATACTAGAACGGGTATGTTGATATGCTCCACTTCCCCGGTCCCTACTTTCAGTCCATTATGGTGGTGGCTGATATTAAACATGTTAAGGGCATGGAGAATTTCAGGATAATTACGTTGTGTCAACATATCCTCAAGATACTCCTCATACCGATTTGATTCAGGTTGATTGTCATTGTAGATGGCATAATTCCATATCATTCTCAATACCTCTTTATTTTTGCTTTCATATGCTTGGGATATGGTAATAGTCCTTGTCTTGTCCTGCAATACCTGTTCATAACTTGTTAGTCTCTTTGATAAATCTGGTTGACCGTTTTCATCTGTTGCATACATTGGATAACCTCTTGTTGATGCTGAGGAAAGTAGAATGAGCTTTTTTGCATAGTTAGGGTTGTCCGCTACAAACTGCATACCCACTGCTCCGCCTGTTGACCAACCAACTAACGTAAAGTTAGAGAGATTCAATTCGTCCGCAAATAGCTTTATGTCATCGGATAGGTCTTTAATAGAATAGATTTTTTCATGATAGGACGATACACCGAAGCCTCTCATATCAACAGCTACAAGATGAAAAGAAGCATCTATGTTCTCCATCAGCAAATCCCAATGCTTAGAAGAAGTCATATTACCATGTATGAGCAAGATGGTTTCACCAGAGCCAACTCGTTCTCTATATCCATAGGTCTCCCCGTTTGGCAGTTTTACTTGTTTTTGAACGATCATCTTACAACCTCCCTTTTTGATTTCCCCCATTGAATAGTCGTTGCACCCCAAGCATAGCCAATTCCCGCACTCACTAGCACTACATGGTCCCCCTCTTTGATTCGGCCTTGTTGTAAAGCCAGCTCTAATGTGAGTATTTGGTCAATTTGACCGATGTGACCGTAGTTTTCGAGATAAATAGATTGATGTTCAGACAAACCGAGTTCCTCTAATACGTAATTGTGGGCAGATTTTTTCATATGGAGAATTCCGAGGTAATCCAGCTCCTCTTCTGTAAGATCACTTTTCGATAAGGACATTCGAATCACTTCCAAGAAATTCTTCATGGATTTCTCTTCTAATCTGGCTTTCATTCCAACCGGATCCAGTACATCCAGTTTATTCAAACCTTTTTCCAATGCTTTTGGAGAAATGGGATGCCTCGTACCTCCGGCAACTACCACTACATCCTCTGAAAATGAACCATCTGTTATGAGGTGAGAGGCCAATAAAGAATTTTCACCATGATTCTTTTTTAGCAGAATGGCTCCTCCACCTGCTGCAAGGTTATTCATAAACCTGGTTCGTGGATTGGTGTAATCAATGAAATCTTCGTTGCGGTAGCCACCTGCAAGCAGCACTGTGTGAATAGATTCATCTGCAATCATCATGTCTTTCGCGACTTTCAATCCCATGATGGTGGTTCCACATCTCAATCCCATATCAAACCCAAACGCATTTACCGCCCCAAGCTGTTTCTGCATGTATAAGGCTGCCGTCCAAAGTGGATATTCTTTATGTTCTTCCCCAATGTAGAGGATCAGGTCTATTTCTTCTGGAGCAATATTCCCCTTTTCCAAGGCCACCCGTGCAGCTTTTATCCCCATTTCACACGTATGATCTTCAAATGCAGCTACAGGCTTAGATTTAATCCCCAGTTTTTCTTCCACCACCTCTATAGGTATTCCAGATTTTTCGGCAATATCCTTGCTGGTCATGAAATTTTCTGGAATAAATGTACCGACACTCACAATCCCGATCTGTGTCATAACTTCACCCACTTAGTTTTTCTTTCATAAATTCACTGACTTCTTCAAAAGAAGTAACCGTTATCTCCTCTTCCCCTTGCACGTGGCTGACTGTTATTCGCCATGTTGGTGACAGCTGCCCTGCATCCAAAAAACCGGCACACCTGACAACAAAAGAAGCAACTTGTGGCTGACTACTCATCCTTTCCCCTCCTATTATCTTGAAATATTTTTCTCTTTTCCTACTTTAAACTGTGCTCCGCTTCTTCTGGACCACCATAATCTGATGGTCCCTACGATACCTTGAGGGAAAAACATCACCACCACGATATAAAGAATTCCGAAGAAAATAATCCAGCGTTCAAAAATCCAATGTACTTTAGCAAGGTCCGATAACCAATGGTGAGCAAACTCTATCAACCCTGCTCCGATGATGGCCCCAATCAACGTACCAACACCTCCAATGATAGTCATCAATAGCGCATCTAAAGTGACATCCACAGCAAAGACAGACGTATTGACAAACCTCAATGTCAATACATATAAACTTCCGGCAAAACTTGCAAATACACCGGCAACTACACTCGCTATGATTTTATAATGCAACACATGGTAACCAAGCGATTCTGTACGCTCCTCATTCTCTCTTATTGCCTGGAGCACCTTTCCTAGTGGGGAATGTGTAAACCTCCTCAATAAAAGAAAGATAATAACCATTAAAATTAAAGACAACAGATATAAATTTAATCTGTCACGCAAAGGGTCAGGAATACTGAAGGTAAAGCCATCATTTCCATATGTGAGTGTTCGCCATTTTTCGGCTAATACCAGAAACAGTCCGGAGAAGGCGAGGGTTAACATAGCGTAGAAGTGGCTCTTCAATCGTAGCGAAAGTATCCCAACAACATAGCTTACAGCACCAGCTATAACAGCCCCTACTAGAACCGCCAGTAGAAGCATCGGAATTGTACTCTCATATTGCTTCAACATAATACCAGTAGAATAAGCTCCTATACCAAAAAACATGGCATGACCAAACGAAACAATTCCCGTATAACCGAGCAAGATATCATAACTCATGGCAAATATGGCAAAAAGAAAGATTTGAGTAAACATGATTAATAGAGTGCGAGAATCTGTGACAAATGGAAGAGCAAGAAGCATCAAAAAAATGATGATGTATACGGTATTTGGTACTGTCTTGTATCTGTTCATTCTCTCACCCCTTTACCCCGAATAATCCTTGTGGACGGAAAATCAAAACTATAGTCATCAGAAGCATATTCACTGCCAATGCTAAATCCGGCACGAAATAGGCCATAAAAGAACCACTCAACCCGACTAAAATGGCGGCAAGAACCGAACCTGTAATACTACCCATACCACCGATTACCACCACAATGAATGCCAAGATCCCAAATTCGAGACCCATCTCCGCATAAATAACCCCCGAATATGGTCCAAGCAGCATGCCACCAAGTGCCGCCATTGCTGCACCTGTCATAAAAACGAGCATAAACACTCTTTTTATGTTGATGCCCAATGCCTGCACCATTTCCTTGTTGATTACACCCGCTCTAACTATAAGCCCGATTTTCGTATTTCTTAATGTATAGAAGATAGCCGCAAAGACAAGCGATCCTAAAACAATGATAAATAAGCGGTATTTGATAATGATAATATCCCCAAACTCCCAACTGCCACTCAAGTATGACGGAGTTCTCGCGCTAAGCTGATTAGGACCGAACACCACTTTAATCATTTCACTTAATACAAGCATGACGCCCAATGTAATCAAAATCTGTTGAACATGATTTCCATAGACAGGCTGGATAATGAATCTCTCTAGCGCCAATCCAAGTATTAGCCCGGTTCCGATTGCAGCAAAAATCCCTATCATAAAGCTGCCTGTTGCCGAATATACCCACACTCCCGAAAAGGCACCCCAGGCAAACAGCCCTCCGTGAGCGAAGTTAAGGACATCCATTAAACCGAATATCAATGTCAGACCAGCAGCCAGCAAAAAAATCAACATTCCTGTTGCTAATCCGTTTACCGTCAGATTCACCAATACATCCACTATCTGCCCCTCCTTTATGCAATCCCAAGATACTGCCTTCTAAGCTCCTTATCTTCCTTCAGTTCATGCATGTGCCCATGATGCACGGTCCGACCGTCATCCAATATATAGAAACAATCCCCTATAGTACTTGCCATATAAAAATTTTGCTCAACGAGAATAATGGTCGTTTCTTTTTTCATCTGCTGGATGGAGTTCATCACCTTCTCTACCATTATCGGAGCTAGCCCCTTACTTGGTTCATCAATTAACAGAAGCTTGCTGTTATTAATATAAGCCCGAGAAATCGCCAGCATTTGCTTTTGACCGCCACTTAAGTTTCCGCCACGCTTTTTCCAATATGTTTTTAAATCGGGGAACAAGTCTAACACCCAATCTAATTTCGTGAGAGTTTCTTCATCTGTTTTTTTCATGGCAACCTTCATATTTTCTTCCACTGTTAATTCTCCAAACACCCCTTGATCTTCCGGAACATAGCCGATTCCTATATTTGCAATATCATACGTTGCCATTCCGGTGATATCCTGCCCATCAAACACTATAGATCCTTTTTGGGGCGGATTCAGTCCCATCACACTTCTGAGAGTGGTTGTTTTCCCTGCCCCGTTTCTTCCAAGAAGTACGGTCACTTCCCCTTGTCTTGCCTCAAAATTAACACCTTGTAAAATATGAAACTGTTCAATATATGTTTGAATCTTTTCCACTTTAAGAAGCGTTGTCATCATACAATCCTCCTAAATACGCAGACTGTACTGTCTCATTTTTCATGATTTCTTCCGGTGTGCCGTCCGCTAATAATTTCCCATTAAAAAGAACGGTAACAGAATCGGACAAGTCTAATATCATGTCCATTTTATGTTCGATTAGTATGATGGTCCTGTCCCCCTTAGCTTTTATTAGTTTAATAACCTCCAGTATTGCCGGTACTTCCTCGATTGACATACCTGCCGTTGGTTCATCCAATAGAAGCATTTCAGTTTCTAGTGCCAGAAGCATGGCAATCTCAAGCTTTCTCTTTTCACCATGTGCCAAGTTTTTGGCGAGGGCTTGGGCTTTATCATCCAGAAGGACCGTCTTTAAAAGTTCTAAAGACCGCTCTTCAAACTCAGTGAAATTCCTGAAATGGGAAAACAAGTTATACCTTACCCCGCGCTGGGACTGCACTGCCAGCCGAACATTTTCCAACACTGTCAGATTTGGAAACACATTTGTAATTTGAAAAGACCTACCGATTCCTTTACGAGTCCTTTTCATAGGAGAAAGCTTTGTGATGTCCTCCCCTTTCCAAATCACTTCTCCATTTGTAGGCTTTAACTGCCCGCTTAAGAGATTGAAAAACGTCGTCTTTCCAGCTCCATTTGGCCCTATGATGGACTTGAAGTGGTAAGGCTCTACAGAAAAATTCACTTGATTGACTGCCACATGTCCACCAAAAGCTATCGTTAAATCCTTAGTCTGCAAAATGGGATCCAAAGTCGTACCTCCTTTTATTAGATTTCAAATAACACGAAGGAACTTTAGAGCATCGCTCCAAAGTTCCACACTTACTTATTGATTGTTACGAATTGGAGGAGCCGTTTCCTCCGGGGACAACTCCCGCATCAATACAGGAACTGGGTAATCGAATCCATCCACTTTCTCCAGACGCACAGCATATAAAGTTTGCATCGCTTGATGATCCTCAGGTCGGAAAGTCATTTGACCCTTTGGTGTATCAAAGCTCATCCCTTCCATCGTCTCTATGATCAAATCGGTATCCGTATCTCCATCTGTTTTCTTCAGTGCTTCCACAATAGCGATGGCTGCCGTCATTCCGCCTGGAGTAAAAAGGTCGGGAACTTCTCCGTTGAACTTTTCCTTATGTTTTTCCACCAACCAATCATTGACTGGATTATCAGGCAGGGTATGGTAGTAAACAGAGAACCCTTCCATTCCGATTAACTGTTCCATCGTGTGCAGTGCCGCAATATCTGGAGCACCTGTAGAAATCTTGATCCCTCTTTCTTGTACTTTCATATCGGAAATCTGATTCCAAGGAGAATTTGCACCCGCCCATACAACAAAGAGATAGTCAGGATCCGCATCTAATATCTTTTGGATATTGGATGTAAAATCAGTTGCAGCAGGATCCGCAAACTCTTCTAGTACAATCTCAGCACCAAGCTCCAATGCTGCTTCTTTAAAAGCCGCCACTCCATCATGACCAAAAGAATAATCAGGTGCCAATGTCGCAATCTTCACTCCATCACCTGCAATTGCAGCTGCTCCAGCCACTGCATCTTGAGAGGAATTTCGTGCCGTACGGAAGATATATTTGTTCCAATCTGCTCCTGTAATACTATCTGCCACTGCTGGTTCTACCAGCATCACCTTTTCATATTCTTCTGCTAGAGGCAGTACTGCCAAAGTGTCTCCAGAGCTTGATGATCCTACAAGGAAATCTACTTCATCTTCTTCTAATAGTTTTGTAGCTTTTTGAATTGCTACTTCCGGTTTAGTTTCGGTGTCTTCCACTACAAACTCTATCTTGTGTCCATTTACTTCCATTGTTCCATCTGTTGCATACTCAAGTCCAAGTTCAAAACCCTGTACTGTCTGCTTCCCATACGTTTCAAGCGCACCAGTTAAAGAAGCTAGTACCCCGACCTTGATTACCTTTTGATCTCCCTCGCCACTTGAATCTGTTTCCGTTCCGGCATTGCTGTCACTGCAGCCAGCCAATACCAACATCAGCACACACACAAGCAGAAATCCTGTCTTCCACTTTCTCATTGACCTTCCCCCTTAACCCTTTAGTTTGTTTAAGTTGTAGTTTCAGCTTAAGACGAGGTGGTTACAAATGGGTTACAAACCGCATAACATCAACCATATATAAAATAAAACCCCGCCATCGAGGCGGGGTTAGTTAGCTTTTCCAAGCACCATATCGTACATCTTTTTCGTCGAAAACATCGGCTCTACGCCAAGCTCACTTTCCAAATATTGTTTGCACTTTGCAAACCATTTCATGGCTTGTGATCGATTGTTTTTGTGATAATAACAAAACATCAGCAAACGATAGGCTTCTTCCCATGTTGGGTCTTTTTCAATAACCTTTTCGCACAACTGTATAGCGGTATCATATTCTGTACGTGCCACTAAAAGTTGTGCAAGCTTTTCACTACAACGCAGGTAGTAAACCAGAAGTCTCTCCCTTTCATTCAGACACCAATCAGCATATTTCTGGTCAGGAAGGAAATCTCCTTTATATAAAGCCAACGCTTTTTCTAAATAAGTTATTGCCTTTGCAGGCTCCTGTTCTTCCAGTCCAGCTGAAGCATACGATTCAAACTCACTACAATCCAGCACATAGCCGCAGTTGGGATTCAATCCATAAGAATTCCCCTCTCTTTGGATGAAGAAAGGCTCGGTCCTTGCTTTTCTTACCGGCTCCAATGCATTATTCAGTGCGTTAAGTGCTACTTTAAAATCTCTTGTCACTGTTTTATCAGGTACAGTTGGCCAAAGGGCTGAAAAAATTTCATCCTTTACTAATTGCTTGTTTCTTTTTGTGACAAAGAACTCTAGCAACTCTTTTGCTTTAGCACGTTGCCAATCTTTTGCCCCTACTTCCTTCTGACCAAGCCAGACTTTGAAATTTCCTAATGTTTGGATTTTTAACGTATACCCTGGATGGTTCTGAATTTGAGAAAAACCAAGTTCATTTAGTAAAGACGTAACATATGCTTGCTGAATCTCCCTATTCTGCGCTTCCATTAGTATTGGAGTGAATTTTTGCAGATCATATGGCCCAAAGGTGGTTCTGTTAGATAAAATAAATTCATAGTTTCCAGTTTGTAAGAAATTCAAAAATGAATTCATGGATTCTGTAAACCCTTCCCACTCCTGCCTTTCAAAATAGTAGATGGATGTCCAGAAAGACAGTAACATCTCTGCATACTGGTCGCCACAATTACGCAATAGCCTGCTCGCACGGAGACCATAAAAGTTTGCCATGTCCCACTTCCTATTATGAATAGAAGCTATTTTCATTGCGAGATAGATGAGACCAGAAAGCCAATTATCTTTTACTTCTTCCGTTTCTTTCAACGCCTCTTCTCCACATAGAATGGCTTTCTCATAGGCACCTTGATAAGTGTGCAAAATACATAGCCCCATGTTCGCTTCTGCTTTTCCTCTTGACACATTTAATTCTTCCATAATTTCCAGCGCAGTTTGATAGCATTCCTTGGCAAGTACACTATCATATATGTCCATTAATTGAACAGCATGACCTAAACGAATCCAGCCACAAGCCTCCACAAAAGGAGCTTGAAGTTTAATCCCTTGTTTTATTCCCGAATCAGCCAGTTTTTTTGCTTGGTCTGCATTTCCAATGAATGCTTCCACCAGCGATAATAGGAGATCTGTCTCGCGGTGTGACTGCGGCAGTGCCCCTTCTGTATGATTTTTTTTCTTGTATAGAAGGAGCTTTTTGGCTCTATGCAGCTTTCCAGAACGCAACAGGATTCTTGCTTCAAGGTTTCCTCCCTCCTCTAGTTTATAAACAGAGTCAAGCTTCTCGAACCATTCGAGCGCTTTCGGAGCATGTCCTGCATTCAAGGAATTCTCTGCCATGATGGCATACAGTTGATTTTCCTCCTTTTTTTCAATCGGGCATGCTTCCATCAGCATAATTGCCTCTGACAATACTCTTTCCGCTTTAATTGGTTGGATGGTATCCAGATATATTTTGGCAATCCCTTTCAAGGACCTTATGATTACAAGTGTATCCCCGGACTTTCTGGCAGCATCCAGTCCCTTTCTATATGCCGTTTCTGACTCCTCATAATGACATCGATAACGGAGAATCTCCCCTTGTATAAACCAGAGCATATAGTATCTTTCTTTTATTTCAGTATTTATTTTGAGCAATTTTTCTAAAACGTAAGAGAGCTGACCTTGCTCCATTAACTGAATCCCGTTTTCATGGATTAGAACTCCGATAGAAGAATAATCACCAATCTTTTCAAGATGCGAAATTGCTGGGAGAATATCTCTCTGTTTCATATACCACCTGGCACAGCGTTTATGCAACAGCATGAATTGCTCGTCCTGCTCTATTAATCTTCTTTCCAGAAATTCTTTAAAAAGGGCATGATAACGATATTGGTTTATTCCTGTTAAGGTAATAAACATATGACGTTCTGTCAGGGACTTTAGGATGTAGTTGGACCCATTTATGCCCAGAACCTCATCGCACATTTCCCCGTTAAGTACATCCATTATCGAAGTCTGTTCCAAGAACTGTTGAATCATCGGAGTCTGTTTCATAAACACTTCGGTTGCCAAGTACTTGAATAGATCTTCTAATTTCCCTTGCGTTGTGACCAAAGCAGCTGTGGAGGTTTCTTCTGCCAGCCTTTGACTTAATAGGCCTAACGCCATGACCCATCCTTCTGATAAGGAGTAGATCTGTTCAATGTCATCATTATCTACTTCTAACATATAAATATCTTCCAGAAGCACCTCCACTTCTTCTCTGGAAAACTTGAGATCTTCCTCAGTTATTTCTAAGAGTTCACTCTTCACCTTCATTGCCGTAATAACTTCCCAGTTTGGCCTTTCCCTTGTTATCAAAATCACATGAAGATTATTCGGGATATGCTGTAGCAACCAGTGGAACCATGTAACGATCTCAGGATTCTTTTGCACAAAATGAAAATCATCGATAATCAAAACGAGCGGCTCATCTATCTGAACTACTTCATTGATGAAGAGTGAGCATAGATCTTGAATTTCCTCTTCACGGATATAACGGTCCATTTTATTCACGTAACTTAATAAACCTTCTCCAAATTGACTCTTCCTGTTTCTGATTGAGTGGACAATATATCGTAAAAAGGGGATTAATTCATCATCAAATTCCGTTGCGGTATACCAACAGGAGATGGCATCAAAAGTGGGTGCGAAGGAGGCAACAATTGTGCTCTTTCCATATCCAGGACCGGAGTGAACAATCGTGACACCGAAGTTAGTAACCGCTTTCATTTTTCTTGCTATTTTAACCCTTCTAAGAACATGTTCCTTTACTGTAGGTGTCGTTATTTTGGTTTGCAATACCGTTTCTTGAGACTGCATCTACCAGCCCTCCTTTTTCTGAATTTTAAATCTATTATTATTTATTATAATGACTTATGCTTCTAAAAACACTAAAAAGAACAGCTAATTATAACAATAGCTGTTCTTTACTTGAAGGTCGTATTAAATTCATCAAATGGCCAGTAGCGGACATGTACTTTTCCGACGATGTCTTCTATTTTTACAAAACCAAAATGCCTGCTGTCTAAGCTGTTGAGCCTGTTATCTCCTATTACAAATACATGGCCTTTCGGTACTGTTTCTTCGCCTGTCAACTCTTCTAAAGAAAAATCTCCTGTAAAGTTGCCACCAAAGATTTTTAAACGCTCAGGTGTTATGAATGGCTCCGTTACCTGCTCTCCATTTACATAAAGCATATCTTGTTTGTATTCAATTTGATCACCTGGCAACCCAATTACTCTTTTTACGTAATGGACATCTTCATCTTCTTGTTGAAATACAACTACATCAAATCGTTCCGGCTTCGTAAAGGAGTAAACCATTTTATTGACCATGAGGAAATTCCCTTGCTCCAATGTTGGATTCATGGAATGCCCTTCTACAATATAATTGGAAAAGAAAAGCGCACGAATCATAAGCACCAAAAGGAATGTGACAACCAACCATTTCATTGCTGATTTACGTTTTGTGATCTTTTCTTTCAATTCATAACCCCCGAATATCTATCTAGGTCTTTTGTACTTTTAATATTATCATAATATACTGAATTTTTACAAACAATTGTTTATTTATCACCTGAGAGCTGTAATCGAAGTTCTACTTTTTTACCGATAAACCATAATACCAACATAATGGTAATGGCGATTGCTGTTTTAATCGGCGCACGAATAAAGGAAATGATGTCATAGCCAATATAACTGATGGTGAAAATCATGACCATTTTGCCAGCTACCAGAGCTAGAAAAAATTGATAAAACTTTATTTTGGATAATCCCGCAACCACATTGATCAAAAATGACGGAGTAAAAGGAAAACATAGTAATAAAAATATAGGACCGAAGCCATGCCTCTCGATCCAAGACATCATTTTCCTAATCTTATTTTTTCTAAGTAAAGCTTGGATTCTCCGGCTTCTTTGTAATTTATGTACAAAATAATAAACAATTACAGCTGCTACTACAGACCCTGACCATGAAATTATAAACCCAAGCCACAGACCAAAAGCAGCAGCATTTGCCATGACAATTACGATCAATGGGAGAAAAGGAAGAAAAGCTTCAAGCACCACCAACAGGAAACCCGGCAGCGGACCAAATGATTGATATTCCTCCAAAACCTCCAGTAGATTCTCCATTGTCAGTAATTCTTTCAAGTATTCAATAAATTCCATTACTTTATCTCCACTTCTCTGCTAGTCATCTTTCTCTATTGTACTAATTATTCCTTTATTGTCCCATTAAATAACCTCATTTAAAAGTTTTGCTTTGTTAAACAGCCAAATTTTTCATTATGTAGTTTCTCAAAAGCAAATATGCTTTTATAAAATGGTTCACTATATTCTTCTCCGTCTTCCAACGACCAGCAAATAGAAAGTATAGAGTGTGCAAATCCCCATGCAAGGATTCTTCGTTCATTCAGTTTCAATTTATCCACCAGAACAGAAATTCTTTTCGATAAGATTGGTTCTATCTGATCATCTGGAAGATTGTTTAGAAGAAATTGAATCGTATCGTATTCGCGCTCTCCCACCAATCCTTTAGGGTCGATGGCTACCCATGTGGATTCCGACTTTAAGATATTGTAATGATGGAGGTCTCCATGCAAAATGTATCTTTTCCTTTTTTCTTGAAGTAATCTTCGGAAAGTATGGATGGCTTTCTGAAGAAGGTCTTGTGTAATAGGGGCTTTACCTGTTGGATGTGCTTTTAAAAATTTTATGAGACTTTGCTCTCGTTCTTCAATCTGTGGCAGTCGCGAATCCAGTGTTTCCTGTACCCACAACGATTTCATAATACCGGCAGCAATCTCGGTTGCTTCTATGTCATTCTCCAGTGTTGCCAGGGTATCCCCTGGAATTAGATGATTTAGAATCAATATCCCTTTTTCGATTTCAACATCTAGGATCCGTAACATTCCGTCCCCTGCAAAAAAATTTAACGCTTCTACTTCGGACTGGAACTCCTTTGTCGGGACAGAGAGCTTCAGGACAACTTTGTGACCATCTTTTTTCTCGGCTGGGGCAACAAAATTATAGGAAAGTTCAAATGGAGCGAGAACCTTTAGACTCCATTTTTCCTCACAATATTCAATTAGCGAGTCAAAATTCCGCAGCCATGTCTCTCCTTCTTCTTTATGTATGCTCTTGATTGTTTGAATATATTTCTGCGGGAGATTAACCATAGTCCTATTCTCCACGTTGTGTAAATGCCCAGCGGTGGCCATCTGGATCATCTAACTCAAACTGGATGTCCCCCCATGGGCGGGTTACCGGCGCGGCTAGTGTTTTATTACCATTTTGATGGTCTATTGGTGTAAGTCCATTTTCTGTGACCAGCTGGAATAACTTATTAACATCCTCAACAGCTGCATGCACCTCTGTGATACCAGCATTGGTTTCTTCTGCTGGATGAAGCATTACTAGACCGCTTCCTAAGTGGAACCAGTGCATACCCTCATAACCGTGAGAGTATTCAAATCCTGCTATTGTGTACCATTCCTTTGATTTTTCCGTATCTTTGCAAAATAAAACAACGTGATCGAGACCTTTTATCATGTGAGTTCATCTCCCTAATAGTAATTTCCCATAGCTTTCTGGCAAGTTCGTGCCGAAAGCAGGCTAGTTGATGCCAAAACACCTTGTGTTCGTGCCGAAATGGACCAAGTTCGTGCCAAAAGCACCCGAGTTGATGCCAAAACCTTATTTTTCTGCTACTACGTCCTCTCGACTCCTTGCTTCAAAAACAGCCTCTCAGTAAAACAAAGCTCTCCCAAATGGAAGAGCTTCGTCTACTTACTACTTTTTACTTAGCACCTTCTAAATACTCCACAAACCAATTCTTAATATGATCTAGTCTGTGAATTCGAAGAGCTGGGTCTCCGCTTCTGGAAAGTTCGTGATTTGCACCTGGGAAACGAACAAGCTTAGTCGTCTTGCCCTGTTGTTTTAATGCAATGAAAAGTTGCTCTGCTTGCTCCACTGGACAACGGTAATCTCTTTCACCGTGCAAGATTAATAATGGCGTATTGACATTGCTAACGTATTTGATTGGAGAATGGTCCCAAAGCTTATCGACTTTCTCTCCCATATCCCCTTTTACTTCCCATTCAGAGAAGTAGTACCCAATGTCACTGACTCCATAAAAGCTCAGCCAGTTGGAAATGGAGCGTTGTGTGACAGCTGCTTTAAAACGATCCGTGTGACTGACCACCCAGTTTGTCATAAAGCCACCATAGCTTCCTCCGGTAATTCCTAGATTCTTTTCATCGATAAAGTCGAATGTTTCGAGGGCATAATCCATTGCTGTCATAACATCAAGATAATCCTTGCCACCGTAATCACCACGCACTGCATCTACAAATTCTTGTCCATAACCGTGACTACCACGTGGATTAGTGAATAACACAACGAATCCTTGTGCCGTCAATGTTTGGAACTCATGGAAATACGTATTGGCATACATGGCATGGGGGCCGCCATGAACCTCCAAGATTGTCGGATATTTTTTTCCTGCTTCAAATCCTGCAGGTTTCATGATCCAACCATGCAAATCCCAACCATCCGGTGCTTTATAGCGGATAGGTTCTGCCACACTCAACTCCACTTCATTCTTCCAAGCTTCATTGACTTTAGTCAATTGTGTTCGTGTTTGGGAACGGAAATCAAGGTAGTAAAGTTCCCCTGGATCTGTTGAGTTGCTTACCCCTACAATCGCTTCATGGGTATCTGTGAGCATGCTTACTGCATATACATGCTCATCTGGGAGATGAATTGGATACATGGAACCGTCCAAGGAACCGAAGTAGATTCCTGTTGCACCTTGGTCACTCATTAAGAAATAGAAACCTTCACTCTCTTCAGTCCACATAAGTCCAGGATTCACATTACCGGAATGGAAATCGCCAATGGCAACGTCCCCTACCTCCACATCAAGGTTCTCTGTGAGGCAATGAGTTTCACCTGTCGCAATCTGTGTCACCCATACACGAGTCAATGTTGCACTTTGAAACTCTTGTTCATGTCCCAGAAAGCCCAGGTACTGACCGTCTGGCGAGAAGGAGATGGTGGAAAAGAAACCGTTGCTATGGGTAATTTTCTTCTTTTCTTTTGACTGAACATCCATCACATAAACATCAGAAACTAGAGAAACATCTGGATTCTCTTCAAGATTTGCTACAAAAGCAATTTTCATTCCATCAGGCGACCATGCTGCGCTTCCATAATCCCTGTCTCCTTCTGTCAGGAGACTTACTTCCTTTGTATTCAAATCCAATAGTGCAAGGTGGTCGTTTTTGTTGTCTAAAAACCCTTTAGCATCAGACTTGTAACGCATTTTCTCCACTACAAGAGGCTCAGGCTTTTTCTTTTCCTCACTTTTAGAGCTTGTAGAATGCAAATCCTCCGCACTCTCTACAGAAGTACTAAACAATATTTTCGTTCCGCATGGCGACCATACTGGTCCCCTTGCTCCATTTTTGCAGAAGGTAACCTGCTCTGCTTCTCCTCCGTTTACCGGCATAACATATAGTTGGCTTTTCTCGTTTCGGTTGGAGACAAAAGCAAGCTTGCTTCCATCAGGAGACCACCTTGGGCTTGTTGCTCTTCCTTTTCCAGATGTAAATGGTACCGCGTTCCCTTCTAAGTCCCCTACGTAAATGGTAGAGCGATATTCATTGTCTTCCTCGTGAACTGTCGTCTGCACAAACGCATACTTGCGGGAATGTTTATCCCATTGCGGATCGGTGATAGACGTTAAACGAAACAGATCTGTTGACTCTATCTTTCTTTTTGTCATGGAAATCTCTCCCTTATGTAAAATTCTCTATTCTACTTATTTCGACAAATGAAATAATTCCCCTTTAAGAAACTTGAAAAAACTTTATTTTTTAAGCCAGACTGTCGACAGACTATAAACTAGTTAGGTTATCTGTTGGAAGAGTTGATCTCCGTTTCAGGAGCTTCGCTTTCCGCGGGCAGTCCGGAAGCCTCCTCGGGCTACGCCCTGCGGGGTCTTCCATGTCCTTTCCTCCCGCAGGAGTCTTCGCTCCTTCCACTGCGATCAACTAGAGACTTTCATTATTTTAAGCTTTGTCTACACACTGACTTGACAAAACTTTATTTTTCAAGCTTTAAAAAAGTTACTTGCATATTTTTAAGACTTTGGTATAAAATAAATACGAACAAACGTTCTAAATGTTTAGGAGGAAGATGAAATGACAAGATTATCAAAAGAACAAATTAACCTGTTTGAACAGGCGATATATCTTCCTTTGTTACTGATTGTTCTAGAAAGAGATACAAGCATTATTAAAGACAGTGGAATTAAACTAAAGGAACCATATCTTACACTTATTGATCAAGTTATGCGCAAAATTCAGCTGCAACTTAAGCAAATAAAAACTGACATGAAACAGCAACAGATGAAGCTCCACAAGTTAAAACAGGATGAATCCTTCACCATGTATGCTTTTCTTTTTAATGGATATGAAGAGCACCATAATTATTTCAACCCAAGAATCAGGAATAAGGTGAATGAACTTTTAATGCAGTATATTTTGAGAATGGAAGAGGCTTCGACTAATGAAAAATAGGTATAGTCGGGCTTAGTTTAGAATTACGCAAAGAAACATGGAGCTTGTTTTCTTCATTGATGGCAGCATAGAAAACTTCTTGAATATGAATGATATCCTTTTTCAATAATTCTTCTTTTAACCAAGCTTCGTCCAGTCCCAGCAGGCTCAGAGTTTTTTGCTGTATTCTCCCATCCATAATCACACTGTATTCTATAGAGGTCTTAGGTCGTACTGTGGCTACATCTTCCACTTTAACCGCTTCTTTTGCAGGTTTTAATTTCACCGAAAGCTCACCATTCGCTTCAATTAGTGCAAAGTGGACATCTTCAATGCGAAAGACATTCTTTTCCCTTAACATTTGTAGAACATTATCAATGGAATAATGGATTTTATACATATTTTCAATATGGAATTGACCTTCATAAATGACAAGGGTCGGTTCGAAGGACAACAGCCTCCCAATATGATGATTTTTTATTTTCCACCAGGCAATAAGCCTTTGCAGAAGCGCTATGGCAATGATAGCTCCTACTGTCGGCAAGTGATGAACGCTTGGATCCGCTATATCAGCCCCAACCACTGACCCTAGTGTTAGGATAACTAGAAAATCAAAGACGGGAAGTTCTCCAATCGAACGTTTTCCCATGAAGAGCGTAACAAATAGCATTAATGGCAGAATGGTTATAATCCGGAAAAGCACTTTTACTACGTCAATGAAAAGCTCCATCTTAGACATTCCTCCTCGGTCCTTTTCTTTAGCGTTATTCAAAAAGGGTGGGATATGCAATTTTTTTCCTAAAAAAATACACCTCTCATGTTGAAAGGTGTATTCCTGTCATTTAACTCTGCAAATCCTTACTGTTTCTCAATCTGTACATAATACCTGGTGTAGCAACAAGGCTTCGGTTGGAATTACTCCTTTTCCTATTGACTCGTTGCTGAAGCTTAGCCCTAAAAAGGGACGTACGATGGATTTGTGCCTCATATGAATTTTTCGAGATGGGAAATTCCACGATGGTGTTGTTCGGGAACATCACTTTTGTGTTAGCGGTAGGAGTCTTGTTATATTCATATGCATAATGTAGTGAAATCCAGATGCAGTTATCATTTGTAGGCGATGCAGTGGGGAAAAAGAAAATGTCATTCATCGGATCGATGACAATTGGGGGTTTGTGAGTATAGCCGGAGATGCCCTTGGTACCTTGTTTTCTTCCTTCAAAACTCGATCCGTAAAAGTTACAGCTATCTTCAATGATTTTTATTGGAGGTAATGAAACATAAACCTCTCCTTCTTCTTCAAGTACTTTTGAATAGAGATTGCCCTCCATTTCAACAGGAATGATTGCCATAGTAAAGCCATTAATCTCATAATCACTCGACAATTCGACATTATTCTTCAATATGTTCACCCTTTCTCTACGTGTTCCATGTCACCTTGTGACAATAGAACCACTAATTTGACTATTTATGTATATTTTCCCAGAAAACCCAAGCGGTGTAAAGGTTTTAAAAATATTTTAAATATTTTAAATATTTGTTGATTTTTATCGCGTTCCTCAATATACTATTAAAAAGGCTCGAGGTGAGGAACTCATGAAGAATGAGAAGTCTTATACGGAATTGATGAAAGCGAAAAAGATGAACAAGAAAGTGTCCGTTGAAGCCTATATGATGAATGTGTATGTTCAGATGATCATTGATGAGTCTTTATTCCACTACCACAAAAACCTTCTGCAAGAGAAAATTGACAGTGCCTTGGATGCCAATGACCCCTCCCTGTTTCACTTACTTTCCGCCAGATATAAAAAGTTCCTGAACGATTGGGGCGTTTCAGCTTAACGAGTAAAAACGCCAAATACCTAATAAAGAGAAGAGCACTGTTGGCTCTTCTCTTTTTTTTGTTTACATTGAAGTTATTTTTTCTCTTGATAAAATTGTGCTTCTTCTGTTGAGCCGCTCAGTGCAGTTGTGGAAGATGTTCCACCGGAAACGAGCTTTGCCACTTCATCAAAGTATCCTGTACCAACTTCACGCTGATGACGGGTTGCTGTATAGCCATATTGCTCACTTTCGAACTCCGCTTGTTGCAACTCTGAATATGCTCCCATCCCACGGTCACGATATCCTCTTGCAAGCTCGAACATGCCATGATTCAAGGCATGGAATCCAGCTAAGGTTACGAATTGGAACTTATAGCCAAACTGGGCAATCTGCTGCTGGAATGTTTCAATCGTTGCATCATCCAATTTTGCTTTCCAGTTGAATGATGGCGAACAGTTATATGCCAACAGTTTACCAGGGAACTTTTCGTGAATGGCTTCCGCAAAAGCTCTTGCCTGTTCTAGGTTCGGTTCAGACGTTTCACACCAGATCAAATCCGCATATGGTGCATAAGCAAGACCACGAGCTATCGCTTGATCAATGCCGGCCTTTGTGCGATAGAATCCTTCAGCTGTTCTTTCACCAGTCAAGAAAGCATGGTCGTTCTCATCAATATCACTTGTAATAAGATCTGCTGCGTCCGCATCGGTTCTTGCAATCAAGACCGTCGGAACACCCATTACATCAGCTGCAAGACGAGCGGAGATTAGGTTTTTCACAGCCGTTTGAGTTGGCAATAATACTTTCCCACCAAGATGCCCGCACTTTTTCTCTGAAGACAATTGATCTTCAAAGTGAACACCAGAAGCACCAGATTCAATCATTCCTTTCATTAACTCAAATACATTCAGCTGACCGCCGAAACCTGCTTCTGCGTCCGCCACGATTGGGGCAAAATAGTCCACCTCTTCGCTGCCTTCTAAGTATTGAATTTGATCTGCACGTTGCAATGCTTGATTGATTCTTTTAACAACATGCGGCACACTGTTTGCAGGATAAAGACTTTGATCGGGGTACATATGGCCGGATAGATTGGCATCTGCCGCTACTTGCCAGCCGCTTAAATAGATAGCTTTTAATCCCGCTTTTACTTGCTGAATAGCCTGATTTCCTGTTAAAGCTCCAAGTGCATGCACATAGTCCTCTGTATGAAGAAGATCCCAAAGTTTTTGTGAACCTCTTTTGGCCAATGTATGTTCAATATCAATGGAACCTCTAAGACGCATCACTTCTTCTGCAGAATACGGTCTTTCAACCCCATTCCATCTTTGTTCTAATTCCCAGCTTTCTTCTAACTGTGCAATTCTTTCTTCTCTTCTCATTATTAATTCCTCCCTTAGTTTAGGTATCTATTAATCTTCCAATAAATTGTAAGCTGGAAGTGTTAAAAACTCAGCAAAGTTATCATCCTTGATTAGGTTTTCAAAAAGAGCGGCCGCCTGATCGAGCTTACCTTCCGAAAAGCGATTAGTGCCTACTTTTTCAATGATGGCCTGTTTTTCTTCCTGAACCAGTTGTTTAACCAACTCAAGTGTAATTTGTGTTCCATCCTCTAATTCGGCTTTGGGATGTCTAACCCATTGCCATACTTGGGACCTGGATATTTCCGCTGTAGCCGCATCTTCCATTAGATGAAAGATTGGTACCGCGCCACTTCCATCCAACCATGCGGCAATATACTCCATCCCGACATGAATGTTTTTCCGCAAACCATCTTCAGTTATGGTACCTTCAGGAATCTGAACAAGCTCTTTAGGGTTTGCTGTGACATCTTCTCTTTTTATGTGCAACTGATTCTGGCCTTCCATATTTCCATTGAACACTTCCAATGCCACTGGAACTAATGCTGGATGCGCCACCCACGTTCCATCATGTCCATCTTTCACTTCTCGAAGTTTATCTTCCCTTACTTTTGCAAATGCCTGAGAATTAGCTTCCTCATCATTTTTCACAGGAATCTGCGCTGCCATGCCGCCGATTGCAAAGGCACCGCGTTTATGGCAAGTCTGTATGACCAATTGAGTGTAAGCTCTCATAAATGGCACTGCCATAGTTACTTGGCTTCTGTCCGGTAAAAGGAAGGATGGATCATTTCTGAACTTCTTTATAAAGCTGAAAATATAATCCCATCGACCACAATTGAGTCCTGCTGCATGCTCTTTCAGCTCGTAAAGGATCTCATCCATTTCAAAAGCTGCCGTGATTGTTTCAATCAATACCGTTGCCTTAATTGTTCCTTGTGCAATCCCGAGTTCCTTCTGGGCAAATACAAACACATCATTCCATAACCTTGCCTCTTGATGACTTTCAAGCTTCGGAAGATAAAAATATGGAGCGCTTCCATTTCCTTGCAAGACCTTTGCATTATGGAAGAAATACAACCCAAAGTCGAAAAGGCTTCCAGAAACTGATTCATTGTTAATTTGCATATGCTTTTCTTCCAAGTGCCATCCTCTTGGCCTGACAAGAAGGGTGGCGATTTCTTTGTTCAGTTTGTACTCTTTTCCGTTTGAAGCTGTGAAGTCAATTTTGCGCTGATTTGCATCACGCAAATTGATTTGTCCTTCTATCATGTTGCTCCAAGTCGGGGAGGATGCATCCTCAAAGTCCGCCATAAACACCTTCGCTCCAGAGTTAAGTGCATGAATAATCATCTTGCGGTCAACCGGACCCGTTATTTCCACTCTTCTGTCTAGAAGGTCATGTGGAATTTCGTTCACTTTCCAGTCACTGGTTCGAATAGCTTTTGTACTATCAAGGAAATTTAGTTGTTCTCCCCGATCGATTCTTTCTTGCCTAACTTTTCTTTCGGCTAATAATTCTTTTCTGCGCTCATTAAAAGTGTGATGAAGTTTCTCGATGAATGATAATGCTTCCTGTGTTAGTACAGTTTCATAGCCATTTTTCATTTGACCTGTAACGCTTATTCCTGTTGTACCAGTATTCACGATATACTTGCTCCTCTCTTGTTATGAAACAGTTAGTATATTTGTATTGTATTATATAACAGTATGTTCATGATAAAAAGACTTTTTTGAAAATTTATTTACAAATATTTTTCGACATGGGAAAAAAGAGCAAAAAACCGGGCATAAACTGTCCGGTTTAAATGAAGTCTATGAACGTCGCTGTTCCTTTCCGCATATGGCTTCGCTTTCCGCGAGACGGTGCTTGAGCCTCCTCGCTGCGCTGTGGGGTCTCAAGCTACCGTTACTTCCCCGCTGGAGTCTCCGCCATTTGCTCCAATACACAGCTGAAATTCTAATAATCGATACGTTAATGCTTATTCAGTTGACAGGGTTAGGTGCTTTTCTTAAACCCTTCATTGAATGAAGACACCTTGTTGATTGCAGTGGAAGGCGCGCAGACGCCCGCGGGAGGAAGGGACAGGTGAGACCCCGCAACGAAGTGAGGAGGCTCACGGACCGCCCGCAGGCAAGCGAAGCGCCTGGAACGGAAATCAACTGTATTATCCAGCTTTCAATGTAATATAAGAAAGCACATCACTCACTCTTCCTCTACATACCGCTCCAAATAGGAGATTCTGTCCACCATGGAAGGATGAGTATATCGAAAAAACTTCACTAAGGCCGGTGGGTTCACTTCACTTAAACTAGATCTTGTAATTTCCTGAAAAGCTTCTATAGCAGGTTCTGTATCACCGGTCAGTTCAATCGCATACACGTCAGCCCTGTGTTCCTGATACCGTGATACTGCATTTGTTACCGGACTAGCAAGGAAAAGCAACAAAGACACCAGTAACAACAATAGCGGTAGTGAGGCAAGTTGGTTTAAGCTATTGATTTTCCACCCCTGACCGAACCTGTTTAGAAGTTTTCCTGCTGTTAAATAGATCAAGTAAAAGGCAAAGAAAGAAAACACGATGTATCCTGAAATGCCAATTACGATATGATTCATGTCATAATGACCCATTTCATGTGCCATGATAAAAAGAATCTCCTCTTCCTGAAGTTGAGTCAAGAGTGTATCCCATAGCACGATACGTGAGTTTCCGCCAACTCCAGTAACATACGCATTGATGCTATTTGTTTTTTCGGCCATGTTTACTTCATAGACTCTGTCGGCAGGAATATCCGCTTCAGCAGCCAATTCCAGGATTTTTGCTTCTAATTCTTTATCTTGTAGCTCGGTGAAATCATTGTATAAAGGATCTATGACAACCGGTTGGATATACATCATTAAAAATACAAATGGTATGAAACATCCCCAGGCAATTGCCCACCACCACTTGGAAAATTTACGGATAAGCATATAAAGAAGAAGGACCACTATCCACATAATGAGGATTCCTTCCCAAAATCCTACAACCTGGTCACGCATCCAACCGGAATAAGACTGAACGGTAATGCCATAGTCTTTTGAAAGAGAATAGCGCAAATAGCTTAATGGGTAATGAATAACTGTGCTAAATAAGGTCAGCCAAAAAAGATAAATTCCTGTTTGAAGGGTTTTATATTTTGTGACGTTCTCTGCCCATCCTTGAATGGCCCTTGCCCCACCTAAAACAAGAAGAAGGAAATAAAAAATCCATTCCACTGGAAGCGTTAGAAAGTAGAAGGTATTTCGTATCTTCGAATACTCTTCTGTAATCATCAGTTCCTGGTTACTTAAAAAAGTGGTTGGATCCGCTTTTGTCCCTGCAAGTTCAGCCGGAAGGGACGTATCTGCACCAATCCATATGTAAAAAGTCACTGCTAAAGCATAGAGAATGTAGCCAACCAACGTTAGAGAAACCGTCTTTTTCACATTTCCGCACCTCCTTGTCCTAAATACCCTGTTATATTCTATGCCACCATATAAAAAATAAGCAGGCTATCAAAAAGAAAAGCCTACTTACTTCATTCATTATTGACCAACCAGCCAGGAATACACACTCAAAGCTGCGATCGAGCTAACTACAACAAGAATGACGTTTGCTCCGAAATAAGCTACAATAAACGCTACTGTCGCGCCAATCACGCCATACATAATATCTTCATTGATCAGGAAGATGCCAGGAACAATTAAGGCCCCTAGTGTTGCATAAGGGACATTCTTCAATACCGCCTGTACGAATGGCGGTAGCTCCTTGCCCTGGAACATGACAAACGGTATCAGCCTTGGAAGATAGGTGACGACAGCCATTCCGACAATCATCATGAGGATGTTACTATTCATCTGACTTCTCCTCCTTTGACCATTTCGCGAATAGAAGCTCGATTCCAACAGCACTCGTAATGGTCGCAAGTACAATGGACCAACCAGCTGCAATACCAATCACCAAAGAAAATACAGAATTAAGGATAGCTGCAGTCCCAGCAAGCACTACCACTTTTCGGTGTCTTTTTAAAGAAGGCATTAACAAGCCTACAAACATGGCATAAAGGGCAACCGCCATGCTTTCCTGAAGAGATGAGGGTAAACTGCTGCCGATGACATACCCGATTCCTGAGCTTACTACCCAACTGGAATAGGCGATTAAGATAACTCCAAACATATACCCTGTCTGTATGGTTCCCTCTTTGGTCGCAGTGACAGAAAAGGTTTCATCTGTAATCCCAAATGAGAAGAGTGACTTTTTCCAGAGGCTATTCTCTTCCACCTTTTCATTTAGGGAAGCGCTCATTAGAAAGTGACGAATGTTTAAAATAAATGTGGTCATGACAATCTCAAAAACTCCTGACCCTAACACAATCATATTCAAAGACATATATTGTGCCGCTCCTGCAAATACGAGCAAACTCATCAGGACCGTTTCTGTAACCGTTAGACCAGCGGATTTGGACAAAAGTCCGAACGTAATGGCGATTGGTATATACCCGATTGCAATGCTGACTCCAGCTTGCAACCCGTTGCGAAAAGAAGAGGTTTTTCTAGCTGCGATGGTCGTTGCCACTGTGCATTTCTCCTATACTAGTAAATTGAATTATTTATAAATATACTAGTAGTTTACTGGAAATGTAAAGAGTATTTCGAAAGACGAGATAAAATAGAAAAACCGGTTAAAGCCACCCGGTCTTCCTCATGATAAAAAACTTTAATTGTATGGTTAACCGCCGCTGTTACTTTCCGCAAATGGCTTCGCTTTCCGCGGGACGGTGCTTGAGCCTCCTCGCTGCGCTGTGGGGTCTCAAGCTACCGTTACTCCCCCGCTGGAGTCTCCGCCATTTGCTCCAATCCACAGCTGAAAATAGCGTAAAGTTAAGTTAATCCTTTTACAGCTAACTCGGTTAGAGGACTTTTCACTAGCCCTTAAATGAATGAAGCCATCTTGTTGATTGGAGTGGAAGGCGCGCAGACGCCCGCGGGAGGAAGGGACAGGTGAGACCCCACAGGCGCAGCCGAGGAGGCTCACGGACCGCCCGCAGGCAAGCTAAGCGCCTGGAACGGAAATCAACCGTATTATAGATTTTCTTACTCTTTCAAAAAAACTCCCTCTTCATAAAGAAGAGAGAGTCCCATAAAAATTTATTTCCCTTTAAATTCTGGAGCGCGTTTTTCCCCAAACGCAACAAGCGCCTCCACGCGGTCCTCAGTCGGTATGATCACTTCATATGCTTTCCGTTCGATCTGCAAGCCTGTCTGCATATCCACTCCCATACCTTGGCGGATGGCAAACTTCGCCTGCTGTACAGCTACAGGGCCATTCTTTAACATTTCCTGTGCAAGCTCCATGGCTCCATCAAGCGCATGGGAGGCTTCATCTACTAATCTGGTAATCAATCCAAAACTGTAAGCCTCTTCCCCAGAAAAACGGCGAGCAGTCAGAATTAGCTCCATCGCTTTTGCTTCCCCGATAATACGCGGAAGACGCTGCGTTCCACCAGCACCTGGAATGATGGCTAAGCTTGTTTCTGTTAGTCCCATTTTCACCTCTTTGCCCGTCACACGGAAATCACATGCAAGAAGAAGCTCCATCCCGCCTCCAAATGCATATCCATTTATAGCTGCGATTGTCGGCTGCGGCAAGTCGGCAATGCGGTTGAACACATCCCCGATTTTGTAAACATTACGTCTTACTTGCTGTTCGGTAAGGCCTCTTCTTTCCTTGAGGTCCGCTCCAACACTAAATGCTTTCTCCCCTGTCGCTGTAATCACTACCACACGGACGTCAGCATTAGTACGAAGCTCCTCCGCTACATTTCCCAATTCTACTAACATATCATAATTAAACGCATTCATCGCATCTGGGCGGTTTAGCGTTACGGTTGCTACATGATCTTTTACCTCTACTGCAATATAACTCATATCTGTCCTACTCCCTCCAAGATTGTTAGCGGTTACATATTTCGCTATTTTATACATTCTCTACAGAGAGCAAAATTCCTTTATACACCCAGTTTTTCTTTTAAAGCTCTTCTTAGAATCTTCCCAGTTGTGTTCTTCGGAAGCTCTTCTAAAAATTCAATAGATGTTGGAACTTTATATTTTGCTAGACGCTCCGCACAATAAGCGAGTAGATCTGATTCACTGATTGAAGCATTTGTTACGACAAAACACTTTATCGCTTCACCGAACTTAGGGTCAGGCACCCCGACAACTGCCACTTCCACCACATTTTCATGACTGTAAAGAACCTCTTCCACTTCACGAGGATAAACATTGTAGCCTCCTACAATGATCATGTCTTTTTTACGGTCCACGATATAGAAGTACCCATCTTCGTCCATTTTTGCTAGGTCGCCTGTATAAAGCCAACCATCACGTATGGCAACGGATGTCTCTTCTGGCATTTTATAATACCCTGACATGACATTCGGTCCTCTGACAACAAGTTCCCCAACTTCTCCCGGTGCCACTTCTTCTCCAAGTTCATTCACGACTTTATTTTCGACATTTACGATTGTCGTCCCGATAGAACCAGCTTTTCGAGGCTTATCTAACGGATTGAAACATGTAACAGGAGATGCCTCTGATAACCCGTACCCTTCTGAGATGATAACGTTGTATTTCTTTTCGAAATTTTTCAATAGTGCAACAGGCATCGAAGCTCCACCAGAAATGCAAAGTCTTAATGATTTCAAATCTTCTACATCCCCTGTTGATTGTAAAAGGAAATTGTACATAGTCGGAACTCCAGCAAACACAGTTGCCTCATATTCTTTTACCACATCGAATATAACCTGTGGGCTGAACCTTGGAACAATAATCACTGTCGCGCCGTTCATCAATGGTGCATTCAATGCTACTGTCAAACAGAATACATGGAACATTGGCAGAGTCGCTACTACTTTATCCGTATCGTTCATCTTCAAAAAGTCCGCGGAATCCTTAGCATTGCGATACAAGTTCTTATGTGTCAGCATTGCCCCTTTCGGCTTGCCTGTAGTCCCGGATGTATAAAGAATTACAGCCACATCGTCATCCTTCAGTTCCGGACCTTCATATGTAAAGCTTCCAGAAGCCATTATGGATGTAAACGATTTCAATTTAGGATAAACTGATAGTTGTTCAAGTGGAAAATCTTTCGCTTTCTCTTTTCCGTCAGGTGTTTCGCAAATAATGTAATGCTCCGTTAAAGGCAGGTGACCATGAAGCTTTTCAAAAAGTGGAACAAGAAGGTCTAAGGTGATGATGGCTTTAACATCGCCATCTCTAAGGATGTAAGAAAGTTCGTCTGGAGTATAGATTGGGTTGATAGGAATAACAGTGGCACCAATTCGTGCCGCACCATATAGTCCAAGGACAAAGTATGGCGAGTTTCCAACAACAAGCCCGATATGATCCCCCTGGGTAATTCCCATCTTCTCAAGCCCTGTAGCAAATGCGTTTATTGCAGCGTTCAACTCTGCGTAAGTTTTTGAATCCCCTTCAAAAATATACGCTTCTTTCATTGGATTTGTTTTCGCTGTTAGTGCCAATTGTGATGAAATATTCAAATGTTTCATCTCCCCTTCGAGTAAATTGAATGAATGACCATTCATAAATCTCCCATTATCCATTATAGTAGATTGCTAGATATCTGTCATTATATTATGTCGATAAAATTAAAATTTTCAGATAAAATATTTTACTATAAAAAAAGAGCAGGGAATCCCTGCCCCATGCTCTTGAAATTAATATATTAGATCAATCAATTCATCTCTGGTAATATTTCCAAAATAATGTTTTACATCTATTCCTTTTAGAGCATGTGATATTTCTGTTTTCTCATATTTCACGCCTGATAAAAGGTTTTCGACTTCTGACACATCTCCAACACCGAAGAAATCTCCATAAATCTTGCAGTTTTCAATTTTTCCTTTTGTTACATCCAAGCGCACATCAATCTGCCCAACTGGAAAGCGATGGGAATGCTGAAGGTTAAATTTCGGTGACTTACCATAATTCCAATCCCAGTTTTGGTAACGTTCTTTGGAAAGTTCGTAAATGTTCTTCCAATCTTCCTCTGTTAGTTCGTACTTAGGGATATCTTTGGATTTAAAGATTGCCTCCAATAAAAGCTGACGGAACTGTTCAATTGTAATATCTTCGTTTAAGAATTCTTTAATATTTGCCACACGGCTGCGAATCGATTTAATCCCTTTAGACTCAATTTTATCCTTCTTCACATTCAATGCAGAAACGACATGCTCAATTTCTGAATCAAACAACAACGTACCGTGACTGAACATGCGTCCTTTTGTAGAGAATTGCGCGTTCCCAGAAATTTTGCGTCCTTCCGCAAGAATGTCATTGCGCCCGCTCATTTCCGCCTCTACTCCAAGGCTCTTTAGTGCCTCGACAACAGGTGCCGTGAACTTTTTAAAGTTATGAAAACTCTCTCCGTCATCTTTTGTGATAAAACTGAAGTTCAGGTTTCCATGATCATGATAGACCGCTCCACCACCAGATAATCTGCGTACCACATGAATGCCATTGTCATCAACATACTTTGTATTGATTTCTTCTACACTATTCTGATTCTTTCCGATGATGATGGAAGGCTCATTGATGTAAAAAAGCAGATAGGTATCTTCAATATCGAGATTTTTAAGGGCATATTCTTCTATCGCCAAATTGATTCTTGGATCTGTAATTCCGTTATTATCTATAAAAAGCATCATTTCTTTCCACTCTCCCAACTAAATCCTTTATGTGCTAAATCGATTTTTCCTT
Source organism: Sutcliffiella horikoshii (assembly GCF_020524325.1). Taxonomy (GTDB): domain Bacteria; phylum Bacillota; class Bacilli; order Bacillales; family Bacillaceae_I; genus Sutcliffiella_A; species Sutcliffiella_A horikoshii_D. Next base: position 215,690 of record NZ_JAIVKY010000008.1, on the reverse strand, counting down.
TATAAATGCTTGCAGCCTCTTCTACCAACTGTTCTACCTCTCCAAAATGAGGAAGGTGCGTGAGCAATAGTTGAGGAACATTTGCATCTTGTGCAACCTTTGCCGCGTCATGGCTGTTCATATGTCCCGCGGCCTTGCCATCTTGGTGAGCATACAGATTACACTCACATATCAGTAAGTCTGTCCCTTTTGCAAAAGGGATGAATGATTCCTGATAACTTGTATCTGCCGTATACACAAATGAATCTTCGTCAGTAGATACCTTCATGGCATAACACGGTACAGGATGTGTTGTTTTCAGGAATTCTATTTTGAATGGTCCAACCTCGAGCGGCAGAGAAGGATCATATGCAATTCCTTTTGTATATTCTTTATGATCAAGTGTGGAAAATCCTTGCATGTCCTCCTGATGCCCGTAGATAGGAAGTTGCGTCACTGATTTGCCCATATAAAATGAAATCAGCCTCGCAAATTGCAATGGACCTATGTCCGCCACATGATCGTGATGGTAATGTGATAAAATCACTGCATCAAGCTCTGTTACCTCTATGTAATTCTGAAGCTGTGCTAATACACCACTTCCACAATCAATCAATAATTTAAAATTTTCATGCTCGACCAAATACCCAGAAGTTGCACTATTAACAGCTGGATATCCTCCCCAAAACCCTACCACAGTAAGCTTCATGGCTATACATCACCCTTCTAATGGTTTCCAAAATCAAGTCTACCATATCCCTGCCCATTTTCCTATTTCGATGAGTTGTTTTAAAACAGTTGTTGACAGGACAAGCTCTGTTATAATACAATAAAAACAAATAAGAAAACGGAGGGTGATAACATGTTGATTAAAAGTACAGAATTTTTCAAAACCTTACCACCTAAAAAATGCGTTGAATGCAAAAAAACAATGGATGAGCAGCACGAGTGCTACGGCAACCATTGCGATGAGTGTATGTCCAGTCAGTTAAAATAAATGGTATTTAACAGCCAGGGAATTTGCTAGATTCATAGCGGATTCCCTGGTTTTTTGATGTACGCCGCTGTTGATTTCCGCAAACGGCTTCGCTTTCCGCGGGGCGACCTTGAGCCTCCTCACAACGCTTCAGGGGTCTCAACATTGCCGCTACTCCCCCGCAGGAGTCTTCGCCTTTTGCTCCAATCATCAGCTAGCAAATCTCACACTCTATTAGAAATAACAAAAAGAGCACTCATCCCCATAAGTGCTCTTCTTTCTATTATTCTATACGTAAACCCCTTGTTTGACCGTTGATTCTCGAACGATAAGCTCAAGATCATATTCATAAATTTCCTTATGACGATAGCGTTTGGAACGCACCTTTTCCATCATGACCTGGAAGGCTTTACGCGCCATTTCATCAATCGGCTGATAGACGGTTGTGATCGTAGGTTCCACTAGCTCCGTAATAGCCTGATTGTCAAAGCCCACTACTGCAAGATCTTCTGGGATCTTCCAGCCTGTGCGCTTTGCCTCTGAAATAATACCGGCTGCCACTTCATCCCCGCCTGTAAAAATGGCACTTGGTTTTTCCTTCAACTCCAAAATCTCCTGAAACACCCTTCTCCCATCCTCGATGGTAAAGGCATCACGGAAGGAAAACTCTTCACGAAATTCCACATTGAATTCCGCCAGCGCTTTTTTAAAGCCTGCCTCCCTGCTTTTGGCGACATTGCTTTTATAGCCGCCAGTACAATAGGCTATCTTGCGGTGACCAAGTTCCAATAGGTGCTTGGTGGATATGTAACCGCCATATGTCTGGTCAAGCCTTACAGACGGTACATCTGCTTCTTCTTCAAACTCATTGCACAAAACGATCGGTCCATATTCTAAAAACGGTTCTATTATATTCCAGTCATTTTGTATAGAGGAAAGGATAATCCCGTCCACTTGTTTCGTTTTTAACAAGTTCAGATAATCAAGTTCCTTTTTCTTTGAATACTTAGTCTGACAGATGATGAGCTGGTAACCGTTTTCGGCTGCAGCCATTTCCATCCGTTCAATCAGTTCACTGAAAAATGGATTCATCACACGTGGTATGAGTAATGCTACCATTTCGGTCTTCTGGCTTCTCAGACTTCTTGCAGATGAATTTGGAACATAACCAAGTTCACTCATTGCATTTGATACAAGCACACGCTTCTTTTCCGATACATACGGGTGGTTATTTATGACACGGGAAACAGTGGTCCTTGATAACCCTGCCAATCTTGCTACATCTTCTATTGTTGCCACGAGTCTCGCCACCTTAGCTGAAATTAATAGGTTAGTAGAATGGTTGAAATCGTTTTCATAACTACTAGTATAAAAGGAAATGTAAGTGTTTTCAATAAAAATTTTACAATTAGTTAAATTAAAATAGAAGAGACCGCAAATTAATGCGGCCTCCTAAGTAATAACCTCTATTAACTTAATGGTGCGTGTTCAACAGAAGTCTTGTCTTGCTTTTTGAACTTGTACACAAAATATGCCCATGTACCTGCAAGTAAAACAACCATGAATCCACCTAAAATCATCGCGTTTTCCCACATGTATCCGATGTCACCACTTGATATAACCGCTTTGAATCCTGATACAGAATAGGTCATTGGCAATAAAAGATTGAACGGTTGAAGTGCATTTGGAATTAGTTCTAACGGAAATGTTCCCGCACTTGTTGTTAATTGCAAAATCAGAATTATTATGGCAACAAAGCGGCCTGGGTCCCCAAGTGACGTTACCAAAAACTGAACTAGGGCAATAAATGTAAAGGAAGTTATAATACTAAACAAAATAAATAATGTCATGCTCTTTACTTCTACACCCAATCCTAAAATCAATACTGCATCTGCAAGCAACGCCTGAAGAACTCCTACTACAGCAAGAACTGCTACTTTCCCCGTAAACCATGCTGTTCCTGAGCGAGGAATCCCTGCAGGCTCACGCATTGGAAATACGATAGATAGTAAGAGTGCACCTACAAAAAGACCAAGAGACAAGAAGTAAGGTGCAAAACCTGTTCCATAGTTAGGAACCCCGTTCTCCACTTCTGATTTTACTTTTACTGGTTCTGAAATCATATCAAAGGTTTTGTCAGTCCCCTTAACTTCCCCGGACTTTTCAGAAGCATCTTTCAATTTACCTTCAAGTTCATCTGTTCCTTCACCGACTTCAAACAAACCGGAGGAGATTTTATTTGAACCTTCTGCAAGTTCTTGTGTCCCTTGTTGAAATTGTTTGGATCCCCCGTCAAGCTGTTCCATACCGGCTAAAAGCTGACCAGAACCTTCTGCTAACTTTTTGCCACCCTCATTGGCTTCACCTAATTTTTCACCAAACTGTGTTAGTCCTTGGTTAAATTCTGTTTGACCCTTAAGAAGTTTTGATGAACCTTCTGATAGTTGTGCAGATCCATTTGCTAGTTCTGACAAACCAGCTTGAAAGTTTAAATGGCCGTCTGCAAACTTTCTGCTATTTTCCGCTAAGGAAGAAGAGCCTGTATTTAATTCTAAAGCTCCCTGTTCAAGAGCCATCAGCCCTTGGGAAAATTCACCACTGCCATTAATCAAGCGGTCAAAAGAAGCATTGATTTCTGCCTGTTGTTCTTCGCTTGCCTGCTCTATCATTGGTTCAAGAGCTTGTTTCAATTGAATCATTCCTTGATTCAATTTTTCTGCTTTTTCTTGTGCTTGTGAAGCCCCCTCTTCAAGCTTGGAGGTCCCCGCATTTAATTCTGCAGCACCATCTGCCAAGCTTCCTGCTCCATTTGTGAGTTCTTCTTGAGCAGCTCGCAACTGTGACATACCTTCATTGCTTTTTGCTAGACCATCGTTAAGAGTTGCTGCTCCCGTTTGGAGTTGCTCAGATGCTGTAGACAATTTACCTTGACCTTCAAGCAATTGGCCCAAACCTATTGATAGGTCCTGATTTCCCTTATGGATATCTTTAACGGCACCATAGGCCTTTCCAACTCCATCTTGGAATACAATCGATTTTTCTGCCGCCTGTTCCAATCCTTTTTTCAAAGCAACCGAGCCATCATGTAACTCATGGACACCATTGTTTAGTTTACTAGTACCGTCTGCTGCATCTTTGTATCCGTCTGCCATCTTTTCTAAATTAGCAAACATCGCTTCAGCATAGGTACTTGTCAACTCTTTGGACACTTCTTCTTTGATTTTCTCTACAGCTGTCGACCCAATTTGAGCAGAAAGAAAATTGTAGCTCTCATTGGGAACGAACTTCATTTCCAATGAAGATGGATTCTCATCTAAAAGCGTGGTGGCATTATCTGAAAAATCATCAGGAATTTCAATGACCATATAGTACTGCTGTTTGTCCAACCCTTCGTATGCCACTTCCTTCGAAACAAACTCCCATTTAAAACCATCATTTTTCTTCAAATTTTCTTGTAGATCTTTCCCTATCGTTAATGGCTCCCCTTCGTATTCAGCACCTTCATCTAAATTGACCACTGCCACTGGAAGTTCATCCAGTTTCTCATATGGATCCCAAAAAGCCCACAAAAACATGCCACTGTATAACAAAGGAATTAATAATACCGCTATTACAGGAATCAGGATTTTTTTATTTGTAAGTAATTCCTTCCACTCAAATATTACACTTTTCATCTTTTATTACCTCCATATTACATTGTGACCGTTTTTGTCATTTAGTCATTTTTACTCAAAATAGTAAGGATCATCAAGTTGATAATCCTTTGATAAAATACAATTCAAATAGATTGGCAATTTCCTCTTTGGATAATGGGGTATGGTGCTCCTCCCAGTCCACAACAAGCGCAACATAAAGCTTAAGCATTAAAAAGGCGGTTACTTCCGGGTCACACTTTCTGATTTCCCCTTTTTCTATGGCCTTTTCAATTCTTTCTTTAATAAAATTAATAATCATTTGCTCTAGGCGGTTAAGTTCTTGGTTGACTATCTTTGTCCCAAGTTCTTTTTCTTCTTGAATCAGTTTGACGGTTAATTGATGTTCATTTCGAAAATCAAGCAAGCTGATAAGGGCCCTATGAGCATTTTCAAAAAAGGATTGCTCGGGATTAATGGATTGGTCAGCTACTTCCTGCATCTCTCTTAGTATTCCAGCTACAATTTCACTAAAGAGCTCTTCTTTATTAGAATAAAAGGTATAAATCGTTCCTTTTCCAACGTTTGCAAGCTTGGCAACCTGATCCATCGTGGTAGCTTTGTATCCAAACAGTGAGAAGGATTTTAAAGCGGCTTCCAGGATACTTTGTTTGCGATCCATTTGATGGCTCCTTTCATCAATATGACTAAATGTCGATATCGGTCAATGAGTTTTATTATAGATGCTCTTTTTCAAAAAAGCAAATTCTATGTTAAGGTTTTGCATTATCCCGCTGTTCCTTTCCGCAAATGGCTTCGCTTTCCGCGGGACGGTGCTTGAGCCTCCTCGCTGCGCTGTGGGGTCTCAAGCTACCGTTACTCCCCCGCTGGAGTCTCCGCCATTTGCTCCAATCCACAGCTGAAAATAGCGTAAAGTTACGTTAATCCTTTTACAGCTAACTCGGTTAGAGGACTTTTCAATAACCCTTAAATGAACGAAGTCACCTTGTTGATTGGAGTGGAAGGCGCGCAGACGCCCGCGGGAGGAAGGGACAGGTGAGACCCCGGAAGGCGAAGCCTGAGGAGGCTCACGGACCGCCCGCAGGCAAGCGAAGCGCCTGGAACGGAAATCAACTGTATTACATACTTTCAAAAAAAAGTTCAGTCGCAATTATGCTACGACTGAACCTTTTGTTTATACCTGAACAACAGGTTTATTTTTTAAGCTATTTAACACCGCTTCTACTGCTGCTTCACCAGAATCGATGCAATCAGGCAATCCAACCCCTTCAAAAGAGCTTCCAGCAAGATATACTCCCGGCATCTCTTCTGATAGGCGGTCATTCATTTCCTTTAGCATCTTTTTATGTCCAACAGCATATTGTGGCATTGCTTCTCTCCAGCGAGTGACAATCGTAAATTCAGGGTCTGCACCGACTTCCATGATTTTGTTAAGGTCATCCAGTACGACTTTCTTTATTTCCTCATCACTCTGATCAACAATTGCTTCCTCTCCTACTCTACCAACATAACAACGAAGGATCACTTTTCCTTTTGGTGTTGTATGCGGCCACTTTTTGTGGGTCCAGGTACAAGCTGTAATCGTATAATCGTTGTTTCTTGACACGACAAATCCAGTACCGTCAATGTCTTGTTTCAGTGCTGATTCATCAAATGCCATTGCAATGGTCGCAACAGATGTAGAGGACATCTGTTGAAGTGGAGCAAGGTAATCCGCACCAGGAATCAGGCCAGCTGTAGCATGATGAGGAGTTGAGATGATGACATTATCACATTGGATGGTTTTCCCATTACTTAAAGATAGAGAATATTGGTCCTCCGTTTTTTTTATGGAATCAACTTTCACCGCTTTTAAAATGGTCACTTGATCTAGCTTTTCTTCCAGCGCATCCACAAGCGTTTGTAGTCCCCCGCGCAACGTCTGGAACATGCCTTTTTTCTTCTGGGCAGGTGCAGGCTTTTGTTTAGGAGTTGTTTGTTTCATCCCAAGTATTAAGCTGCGGTATTTTTCTTCCACCTGTTGAAATTGCGGGAAGGTAGCTTGAAGACTTAGTTTATCGATGTCACCGGCATAAATGCCAGATAGCAACGGTTCAATTAAGTTTTCTACCACTTCATCCCCAAGTCTTCTGCGGAAGAAAGAACCAAGAGACTGGTCTTCCCCTCCATTATTTGAAGCAGGCAGAATCAGATCCGCTGCTGCACGCATTTTTCCAATCGGGGAAAATAAACCCGTAGTTACAAATGGAGACAGTTTTGTAGGAATTCCCATTACAGCCCCTTCTGGCATCGGATGCAGTTGTCCTTTAAGCAGGATGTAAGCCTGACCAGTTGAATTATGAACTAGTTGATCTTCAAGACCTACTTCTTTTACTAATCTTCCAGCACTTAACTTTCTAGCAAGAAAGCTATCTGGTCCACGTTCAATGGTAAACCCATCACGTTTGACTGTTTGGATCTTTCCTCCAAGTCGGTTGCTTGCTTCAATCAGGGTAATCTCTATATCAAGGTTTTTCTCTTTTTTTTCCTTTTGAAGATAATAGGCGGCAGCTAGGCCAGTAATGCCTCCACCGATGATGACAACCCTTTTTTTCTCCTCGTTCATGGTTTCATCGCCTTCTTTTCTAGATTTACTGAGTTACTTTCTTTAATTCATCCAATACGACCGTAGCCATCGCATCAATAAACTCTGGTTGTGTATTAGGCATTTCTGGACGATAGTACTTTGCTCCGATTTCATCTGTTACAATTTTACACTCGTAGTCATTGTCATATAAAACTTCCAAGTGATCAGATACAAAACCTACCGGAGTGTACACGAAGGAAGAATATCCTTTGTCTTTATGAAGGTCACGGGTGATGTCTTGAACATCCGGCCCCAACCATGGATCTGGTGTATTTCCTTCACTTTGCCATGCAATTTCGTAGTTCTTGACTCCTGCACCTTTTGCAATAAGGTCTGCCGTTTCTTGCAGTTGCTTTGGATATGGGTCTCCCATTTGGATGATTTTCTCCGGAAGGCTGTGTGCTGAAACGATCAAGACTGCTTTTTCTCGCTCTGCTTCATCCATAGATCCAAACGTTTCTTTCACTCTATCTACCCAGTACTGGATAAATTTCGGCTCATCATACCAGCTTTCAACAGAAACGATAGATGGGCCGCCGATTTTTTCTGCTTCTTCTTGTGCACGTCCATTGTATGATTTAACGCTGAAAGTGGAGAAGTGAGGAGCAAGTACGATGCTTACCGCTTCTTTTATTCCATCTGCTTTCATTTGCTGAACGGCATCTTCTACGAATGGTTCGATATGTTTTAAGCCAAGGTACACTTTAAATTCGATGTCGTCTTGGATGTTGTTTAGGTGTTCACCTAGTGCATTTGCTTGTTGTTCTGTGATGCGAGCTAGTGGCGAAATCCCGCCAATTGCGTCATATCTGTCGCGCAGGTCTTGCAGCATTTCGTCTGATGGTTTTCTGCCGCGACGGATGTGTGTGTAGTATCTTTCTAGGTCTTCTTCTTTATATGGTGTACCGTATGCCATTACCAACAAGCCCATTGTTTTTTTGGACATATAGTTTACCTCTTTTCTTTTCTGGTCTATTAGAATATTTCATGTGCTCCTGTAGATTTCCGCTCCGGTTGATCGCTTTCCGCGGGCGGTGCTTGAGCCACCTCGCTTCGCTGTGGGGTCTCAAGTCTATCGCTACCTCTCGCCGGAGTCGACCACCCCGCACTACAATCTACAGGTGAATCAGAACTTACTTATTAGAAGAATAGTCATGTACGAATGTTGCTAAACGTTTTAGTGTGTCTGGGTTTACTTGTGGGAATACGCCGTGTCCGAGGTTGAAGATGTAGCCCGGTTGTTGCATTCCTTGGTCAAGTATTGCTTTTGCTTTTTCTTCAATCACTTCCCATGGTGCTAAAAGAATAGCAGGGTCCAAGTTACCTTGAACAGGTTTTGTGATTCCACGCTCTCTTGCTTCTGAAATCGGTAAGCGCCAGTCAAGACCTACTACGTCAAGCGGAAGATCGTGCCATTCGTTTGCTAAGTGGCTTGCACCCACACCAAACATGATTAAAGGTACATTTTCTTCTTTCAAAGACGAGAAGATGCGATTCATTACTGGTTTAATGAAGTAGCGGTAGTCTTCTACATTCAATGCTCCAACCCAGCTATCAAAAATTTGGATTGCTTTTGCGCCCGCATGGATTTGGGAGCGAACATAGGTAATTGTCATATCAGCAAGTTTATCCATTAATGCAAACCAAGCTTTCGGTTCTGCATACATGAATGCTTTCGTTTTATTATAGTTTTTAGATGGGCCGCCTTCGATCATGTAGGAAGCAAGTGTAAAAGGTGCCCCTGCAAAGCCGATTAACGGAACATTCAATTGTTCCTTAGTTAAAAGTTTGATTGTATCTAATACATATGGAACGTCCTGTTCAGGATGAATTTCCCCAAGCTTTTCAACATCTTGTATCGAACGGATTGGGTTATCAATAACAGGTCCAATTCCGGATTTTATCTCCACATCTACACCAATTGCAGGAAGGGGACTCATGATGTCCTTATAAAGAATAGCTGCATCCACGTTATACTGATCAACAGGAAGCTTTGTCACATAAGCACAGAGCTCAGGTTGATGAGTAATTTCAAATAGAGAATACTTTTCTTTAATCTTTCTATATTCCGGTTGAGAACGTCCAGCTTGTCTCATATACCATAATGGGACATGTTCTGTCTTCTCTCCTCTACATGCTCGTAAAAATGTATCGTTAAATGTTGTTTGACTCAAAATGATGACCCCTTCCAAATGACTTTTTTCTACTTTTATTTCGTTACACTTCTGTCATGTTACACTATACCTATAAATGTAAGGAAAGTATAGAATGAGGGCTTATTGTTCATAAAATAGACGATTATTCCCCCACCTTCAAATGTGGCAGCAAGATCTCCACTGTCGATCCTATCTTTTCCTCACTGTGAATAGTTAACTGGCCACCGTGGTTTTCGATAATCTTCATCGAAACCATGAGGCCGAGGCCTGTGCCCTTTTCTTTCGTTGTAAAGAAAGGTTGTCCCACCTTATTGATGACCTCTTCTGCAATTCCCTCTCCTTCGTCCTTTATCACAAGGTTCACAAACCCATCCACCACTTGAGTATGAATGGTAATTTTCCCGCCACCCGGCATTGCTTCCATACCATTCTTTATTACATTGATTAGTACTTGTTTAATTTGATTGGGCTCACATTCCAACCATATGCAATCTTCAAAGTGAACGACCTCCATCACAACTTGGTGGATAAACGCTTCACTTTCAAGAAAGACGCAGACCTCCTGTATGAGCTCTTTTAGATTTTGCTTTTTAATTTTAATAGCCTGCGGTTTTGCAAGCGCCATAAATTCGTTGGTAATCTGGTTGATTCGTTCTAATTCTTTATCCATGATGGTGTAAAATTCTTTCTCTCTACTCTCCTTTGACAGCAGATGCACGAACCCTTTCAAGACCGTGACAGGATTTCTGATTTCATGGGCTACCCCCGCTGCGAGCTCTCCAATCACAGAAAGCTTTTCCGACTGCATAAGTGCTTCTTCCGTTCTCTTTTTGTCGGTAATATCTTTCATAAGAAAAACAAGTGCGATGATCTCTCCTTCGCTATTCTTTACGGGAGTGACCGTGATATTGAGGTCTACATGCTTTCCTTCCTTCGTTGCAGTTAGTAATTCAAACGATAGTTGCTTTTGCGTTTTTAACTTGCTGAGAAAAACACGTAATGAATTGGCAGATGTAAAGGAAAGAAAGCTTGTTTCGAGTCCAAGGATATCTTTTTCATCTACTTTAAACATTTTTTCAAATGATGCATTTACCTTTAAAATCGTACCTTTAAGGTCATATACCCCGATTGAGTCAGTTGTATTATTAAAGTACGCTTCTAGATACTCTTTCGTAGACAGAAGTTCTAAAGAGGTTTGTTTCTCTTTTTCCTCTGCCCTTTCTAAAAGGCTTCCTGTCAGCCTGCTCGAAAAGAGGAGGAATATCGTAACGAAAATGGAGAACAGGATAAAATACAATACATCCACTTTTAAATGATTAGAAAACACAATTTTGCTATAATCGATATAAAAAAATGATAGGGTAATACATGTCAAGAAACTAGCAATTAATATGGGTAAAATACGATTATATAAAGAAGACATAATTAAAGGCATGGTTAAAAAATAAAAATTAATCACGTCTTTATCTAGATAAGCAACCACCCAAAACGGAATAAAGGATGTACATACAATGACATACATCCCTCCCCTTGCTAGCTTAGGTCGTAGAACGAAGAAGGCTACCAGGGCACACCCAAAGCCTGCAGTGAGCAAGATGGTTGGAAGTATCTCCGGGAAAATAAAAAGGTTTGTTAACAGGTCTAAAATCAACAGCGTAACAAAGACAACCAGCATCAGCTTGTTTTTCTGATGGATGATATGTGCCTGTTCTAGGTTCAACCTTTTTTCATTAATCCAGGCTTCTTTTATATTTGATGCATATCGTGCAAACGTCGCTTGTACATTCATCTCCCGCTTCTCCTCAAACAGTACATTTCAAATTTTCTATATTGTGGGGTATGTAAAACACCGCTGTTGATTTCCGCAAATGGCTTCGCTTTCCTAGGGGCTGACGAGAGCCTCCTAGGCAAGCCTGCGGGGTCTCCACCTAGCGCTATCTCCATCAGGAGTCTCCGCCTTTTACTACAATCAACAGCTACAAATACTTTTTATCTAAAGGTCGGTTTTAATGTTTTGGATGGATTTCCTTCTTTTTTGGTTTGGGTGTTGTACGGAATGACGTAATATTCCGGAACATTAAATATGTTGATATTCTTAACAGAGTATTGATGATCTCCAGAAACTTCCCCAATCAAGCTCTCTTTGTCACCCGACACGGAATAGATTCTATAGACGATTCGATCATCTTCTGCTTCGCTCCACGTTAAGTCGACAGTAAATAAGCTAAAAGGATGAAACGTCATTGATCCCTTCAATTCGATGCTTTCCGGCATAGTGATGGGATTTTCCAAATCCGTTACTCCAACAGGAACGGAAAATGCTCCATTATCAAGCCCGGCATCTCGCAATATATCCTTCAACAGTCTTGTAGGATAAGCCCCACCTGCTGTTAGATGCTGCTCTGGAGTAGTCGTGTCATATCCCATCCACACGGTCCCGATTACATCTTGAGTATATCCGACAAACCAAGTATCCTTGATGGCATTATCTACCCCGGGGTAGTTTGTAGTACCCGTCTTTCCGGCAAGCTCCCCTTGCAGCTCACCCGCTTGTGCCGAACCGTCTTGAACGACTCCTTCAAGCATACGTGTCATGTTCCACGCTGTTTGAGGGCTGAATACTTTCTTTTCGGTTTTCTTGGCCTTGGCGATAACTTCCCCTTTTCTTGTTCTGATTTCCTGAATAAAATAAGGCTCCACAATCTTCCCATTATTGCCAAAGGATCGATAGGCTTTGGTTAGTTCTAAAGGAGTAACCCCTTCTTTCAACCCCCCGAGTGCAATAGCTAGTCCGTTATCTGGTATGGCAAGGTCTAACTTTTCAAGATAGCTTTTGCTTTTTTTGATTCCCAATTCATTTAATGCCCAAACTGCTGGTGCATTTAAAGAATCTTTAATCGCTTCATACATGGTCACTTCGGTTTTATATTGATGATGATAGTTTCTTGGTTTATAAACTTCTTCCCCATCTTTATAAGAAAGCAACTCATCTTTCAAAAGGCTGTAAGGCTCATATTGTCCTTCTTCCAATGCTGGAGCATAGACAGCCAAAGGTTTAAAGGTAGAACCAGGTTGTCTTTTGATATTGACGCGGTTAATCCCCTTGGTTACATAATTTCGGCCTCCAATAACAGCCAAAACGCCGCCATTGTGCTGATCCATCATGACGAACGCACCCTCTACCTGATCATTGGTGCCGGGGAAATATTGATTGTCTTGAAAGCGTTGAAAGGCAGCATCCTGAGCCGCAACATTCATCGGCACCAAGATCTTATATCCGCCTCTATGCAATTCCTCTGGAGTAAAACCGTATTTCTCTTCTGCTTCTTCCATCACCATATCAATGTAGGTTAGATAAGCCTGCTTTTCTTTTGATTCTACAACATCAAGGCCCAATGTTTTCCCCGTTAGTCCGACGGCTTCTTCCGCCTCAAGGTAACCTTGGTCTTCCATAAGGTGCAAGACAAGATCTCGTCTTTTTTTCGCTACCTCTGGATGATTAATGGGAGAGTACCCATTAGGTGCCTTTGGGAGAGCTGCCAACAAAGCCCCTTGCTCTACCGTCAAGTCTTCTACATTTTTATTAAAATAAAGCTGTGATGCCGTTTGGACGCCATAGGCACCATGCCCAAAATATATCTGATTTAAATACATTTCCAAGATCTCATTCTTTGTGTATCTTCGTTCAAGATTTATTGCTATCACAGCTTCTTTCGTTTTTCTGAGCCAAGATTTTTCATTGGTCAAGAAAATGTTTTTAGCCAGCTGCTGAGTGAGAGTGCTTCCCCCCTCTACTTTGCTTCTTGCCAAAATATCACGATAGACCGCTCTTCCAATTGCTCGAACATCAATCCCTCTATGTTCATAAAAGCGGTTATCTTCCACCGCCACAAATGCCTCTCTAACATGTGTAGGGATTTTATTTATCTCTACAATTTCCCTATTTTCAAAAAAAAGCGAGGCTATTTCATTTCCGTTTTCATCCACCATGGTTGTAGTAGAATCCATAATCAATTTCTTTTCATCAATGACATAGTCTCCTAAAAAAATGATAAAGATATAACCTATTAGTCCTATAAAAGCAATACATGCTAAGATAAATGGAAAAAGGAAGTACTTTTTTGACAAGATTGCTTTGATGTTTGGTAGCTTTATTTTGGATAATTTATTTCTCTTAAATCTTTCCAAAGTGGTTTACCTCCTCCTATGTACCGGGAATAATCATCTAGTAAGGTTAAATTGAAAGGTTATCCACCCTATATACTACCTTATTCTACATATTTTTTCTCGGGTTTCCCTTATTTTGTAATTATAATGTCGATATTAAACATAAAGGAGAGATAGAAGATGAATTTTTATATGACATTCGGAACCACGGATTATTTAAACGATGTAAAAAATAGTTTGGAAAGCGGGGAAAGCCTGCTAATGTTCGGGGAGGACAATGCGGTTCTTATGCACGAAACGGTTGAGCAGTCCAGCTTCAAATCAGGAAAGAATTTTGAAGTGCTTGATTCGAATGGCGATCTGTCAAAAGGGAAGTTTGCCGTATTGAATAATATTCCAGTAACAGATGAAGGCCGTCCTGTCTTTGAATATCGTTTCAGTCAAAGAGCAGGGTTGATTGAAAACGAACCTGGATTTGCAGCAATCCGTGTACTTCGTCCAGTAGGATCTGATACTTATGTTATTTTAACGCTATGGGAAGATGTTAAATATTTCAAGCAATGGCAAGAATCCAAAGCTTACGATAAAGCTCATGAAAAACGCGGAACTTCAGAAGGCGTTGATCAAAAACAACAGATTTTCCCCCGTCCTTCTTATGTAACAACCTATTATGCAGAGAAGACGGAACAAGACTGAATCTATTGCACAGCAAAAACCCGCCCTTCACCAAAGGCGGGTTTTTGCTTGCTTCACTTTTTCTCACGGAGGACTCCATGTCTATTCGCATATATCGCTGCTTGTGTTCTATCAGCAACCTGCAACTTACTTAAAATATTGCTCACATGCGTTTTTACGGTCTTGATCCCAATAAAAAGTTCTTCACTGATTTCTTGATTCGTCAAGCCGTCCCCTAGACACATGAGAACTTCAAGTTCCCTTTCTGTTAAATCATCATGAGGCAATTTGGATGGCGAACGAAATCTATTCATCATTTTACTTGCTACCTTTGGTTCAATGACAGGTTCATTTTGAACAGCTTTTTCAATCGCTTTAATAATATCTTCTGCCCTTGCCGTCTTCAACAAGTAGCTATACGCTCCGGCCTCAATCGCAGGAAAGACCTGTTCATCATCAAAGTAGCTAGTGATGATGATGATTTTACAAGTAGGGTGAAATTTGACAATTTCCCTGGTAGCTTCAATTCCTGTACCATTTTCCATCAGTAAGTCCATCAAGATGACATCAGGTTTTTCTTTCTTTGCAAGTTCAATGGCTGCCTGTCCGCTAGAACCCTCCCCGACAATTTCTATTCCGGGTTCCGTAATTAAATAAGCCAATAAACCTTTTCGCACCATATCATGATCATCAACAACCGCCACTCTAATCCTATCCATTTAGTTTTCCCCCTCTCGTATCGGGATATTGATTTCAATATGAGTTCCTTCCCCTTTTTTGGAACGGATGTGGAACTGTCCCCCTATTTCTTCACAGCGTTCACGCATCGTATGAAGACCAAAGGAAGCTTGTTTTTGTTGATTTATTTCAAACCCTTTACCGTTGTCACTAATAAATATGTATACATACTGATTTCCCTTTTGATGCATGTCCAACTTAACGATTGTGGCATCAGCATGTCTCAAAATATTGGATATCGCCTCTTGGATAATTCGAAAAAGATGATCTTCTGTGGCGCTTGATAACACCGTAATATCTTGAATGTCTTTTTGAAAGGTGATGGGAGTTCGATCCTCCAGCTCTTCCAATAATTTGTTTATTCCAACGCATAGCGTATCATTGGTCAATGAGACCGGTCGCAAATGAAGTAACAACGCTCTCATTTCTCCTTGTGCTTGAGCTGCAATAGTCGCGATATCCGTCAGTTGTTTTTTAGCCTCTTGCGGATAGGAGTCAAACATACGAATGGAAGCCGAAGACATGATGCTTAGCGCGAACAGCTGCTGACTTACCGAGTCATGAAGCTCCCTTGCAAGACGTTGCCTCTCTTCAATAGTTGCAGCATTATGGGCTTTGATTGCCAATTCATTTTTTTCTTCCGCCAGCTTTTGAAGGGATCTCACTTGGTTTTGTATTTTAATAGCAAGCTGATTGATGTCTTCCGCTAATCTACCCAACTCATCTTTTTGCCCAACTGCTATTCTTTCAGAAAATTTCCCTCTACCTAACGTTGCAATGTATGTGGAGATATCTTCCACTCTCTTTTTCATATATCCACTTTGCTTATAACCGAAATATAGGCTTGTGATGGCTAAAATCATAAAGGCCACAACCGTCAACAACATACTCCATTGAACATTGACGACTAAACCATCCGGATAGAAAAGTAGGACAACCTGGAGAAACAGGAAAAAAAGGAACGCGGATACAACCGATACAACCATAAAAGAACGGATATACCAAAATCGTAAACTCTCAATTTTTCTCCCCTTATTAGACACGATCAATTCGAACATCCCCTATTTTCATATCCAGCACAATGTTAAGCTTTCTAGTCGCCTCATTGTAGTTTTCAGATTCATAGTAAAGTTTGTTTCCTTTCCCTTCAGACGAATTACCCAATATATTCAAGTGCCCGATTTTCACTTTAGCTGTCACTTTAATTGGCAGGTCTTCTGGAACAAGCATTTTTAAATCCGCGACAACCCCCTTAATTTGGATACACGTTTCTTTGTCGGGTATATAGGCCTTACTAAAGTCAAAATAATAATCGCCCACCACATTCCATACCGACAATGGCTCCACAGCCCAATTTTGCTTATTCATTTTCATATCGCCGATTGTTATCACACGCTTTGAACTATTTCCATTCCAACTTACCTCTTCATCGGACTTATCATAGGTATCGAATACATCCTTGAACTCATCATTTTCCTTAGTAAATCTAATTGTGACTGGACGCTTGTTCACAAACAATTTCATTCCAATATAAACAATCAAGAGCGGCCACAGTTTCCAAAACATATGGACTTGAAAATCAATATAGCCTATACGGTCAACTAACAACAATCCTCCAAAAGCTAGTAGAAATAAGCTGATAAAAAGCGAACGCTTATGGAAAAATAAAGTATCTATTAATAATTTCAATCCAAATAGTACGATTAAAACCGGATAATAGGTGACAAAATACTCTTTTATTTCCAAGGAAATGACACCGATGTTGACAAGCAACAACATACTTCCTATAAAAACAAAGACAATTGCCATGATTTTTTGATTAAATGTTTTCATCTGATTTCCTAAAGCCCCCCTTCTTGTATATTTGACACAGTTTAGAGTAAACCCTCTAATATATTTCTATTTTACGTTTTCACTTATGGAAAATCCCCTATCCACAGCCAGTTTCTTTGTCCGTCTTAAGACTGAATTGAAGTTAAAAAAGCAATGAGCCGGAGCTACATTGCTTTCCTCTTTTGACGTAACATGTGAATCCATTCATAAAACAATACACCTAGGATTAAACATATGTATCCTGCTGCATATCCAGCAAACACGTCTGATGGGTAATGATAATTCAAGAATACTCTGCTTGTACCGAGAAGCGCGATAAAGATTACACCTATTACCGCAATTAACATGCGCATCCCACTTTGTTTTGTATATTTCAAAGCAAAGTATAATAATAACCCATAGAAAAATAACCCGACCATCGCATGACCACTTGGAAAGCTGAGACTTTCCGCTCCTGGTCCTGTCATCGGCCTTTCACGCCCTGTGAAGTCTTTCAGCCATTTGTTCAGTTCATTGACGAGGATGACGCCTCCAACGATTACTCCCATCGCTGCGTAATCCCTTTGTCTCCACCAGATCAGGATTATGGATAGTAACATGATAATAATGACTCCCGTTTTATCTCCTAACATGGTAAACAAGTGAAAGAAGCTAATAAGTAACTCTGCTTCCAATCCATTTACCATGCTGCGGATGGATTCATCAAAGCCAATTGTATGTTCATTCATAATTTGTTGAAAGGACCAAATAAAAAAGGCACCACATAATATAAATAGGATCAATCTTCTCCATTTCCTGCTTTGTTTTTCTATGACAAGTTTCTTGCCTAATTCTGCTTCCATGTTTCACGTCTCCTCTTATCCCAATATCCATTTACTATTTTACTAAATTTATGAAAGTTATGACTATTATTTTTTCGAATAGTCATATAGAATACTATATTAAATAAAAGCTTTGATAATTAATTTGAGAAATGGGGAGAGCCACTTGTTAGATAAGCTGAATCAGCTTTTAGAAAGTCGTTATGATGAGATGGTTGAGATTAGACGCTATTTGCACCAATTCCCTGAGTTATCTTTTAAAGAATTCCACACTGCCGCTTACATAGCCAAATTTTATGAAGATCTAGGAATCGCTCACCAAACAAATGTGGGAGGCAATGGTATAGTTGCCAAAATTGCCGGAGCGTTACCAGGAAAAACCGTTGCCCTTCGTGCTGATTTTGACGCACTTCCCATACAGGATGAAAAAGAAGTGGCATACAAATCAAAAGTTCCAGGTGTCATGCATGCTTGTGGACATGACGGCCACACCGCAACATTACTAGTGCTTGCAAAGTGTTTAAATGAACTTAAAGAGGACCTCGAAGGAAATGTTGTTTTGATTCATCAACATGCCGAAGAATATGCACCGGGCGGGGCTGTTGCAATGATTAATGACGGTTGCTTAGAAGGAGTCGATGTTATATTTGGCACGCACTTATGGGCTGGTACGGATGTTGGCAAAATTCAATACCGAGTAGGACCTGTGATGGCTGCTGCCGATCGCTTCTCAATTAAAGTTCAAGGCTCCGGCGGCCACGGTGCACAACCGCACAAAACAAAAGATGCAGTTGTCACAGCTTCTCAAATAGTCCTTAATCTTCAACAAATCGTAAGCAGACGCGTGAATCCTGTTGACCCTGCAGTAATTTCTGTTGGAACGTTTGTTGCAGAAAATGCCTTTAATATCATTGCAGATTCCGCTTACTTAGAAGGCACTGTACGAACATTCAATGATGATGTACGAGATATGATTGAAGCGGAAATAGATGTTGTGGCATCTTCTACATGTGCGCTTAACGGATCTACTTATGAATACAACTTCCACAGAGGGTACCCTGCTGTTGTCAACCATAAAGACGAGACAGACTACCTGGTTAGCGTCGCTTCTGGGGTAAAAGGGGTGGAAACGTTGGAAGAAACACCACCACATATGGGCGGAGAAGACTACTCTTACTATTTAAGACATGTGAAGGGGACTTTCTTCTTTACCGGAGCAAAACCGGAAGGCGTGGAAGTGGCTTACCCTCACCATCATCCGAAATTTGATATTAATGAAAAGTCACTGCTGATTGCCGCTAAAACACTTGGAGCAGCAACGGTCCTGTATCATCAACATGAAAAAGGAAAGCTTATTCCTACTCATCAATAATAGGATTGAAAAACGCCAGGCTTATGTTAAAAAGCCTGGCGTTTTTTTAGATGGTAATTCCCTTATCCTTGAACATCCTTAATCGATAACAGTGTTTCGCTGTCGTCCCCAACTGATCGAGAAAATTGTAGTTTGCATATGCCCCAACTACCGCTCCAAACCCTGGAATCATCTGCAACATCTTGATCAAATCAATGTGATCTCTGTATTCCTGTTGAAATGCCTTCCAGTCAAGTTCCTTTGCTTCCTCTTTGTGCTCTTCCCAATTTTCAATATATCTTAACACTTCTTTTCGCCTAGAATCACTAGAGAAGGCCAACTGAAAAATGTATAGGATGAATACTCTCTCTTCATACTCTTTCGTATTAAAACCGTAAATGGCAGCGACTTCGAATAGAAATTTCATTTTAATCGACAAGAGCAAAGGAAAATCCGCAAGACCAAGGAGGATTCCCCCCGCTCCTGTTCCAGCCCCCTCCATTGCAGCGGCCTTTTTATATACATTTAATTTCTCTTGTATCCACTTTTCCTTCTCTTCTAAGGTCATGACAACATGCCCGTCGTTCATCTTAGTTGTTATATTGCTCCCCACAAGTGTCCCTTGGACCATCTTTTTAATGCTTTCTGTCATGATGGTGTGGACTTTTTCTGGTATTATTGCATTCACCTTATTTTGCGCACCCTTGGAGAATCGTTGAAACATTGTGGACTTTTTGGCCACCTGCATTTTCCACCTTCGTGTTTCATCCATTACCTTTTCTTCAAACAATGAAAACACTCCTCACCTTTATCTATCCTTACTTCATATACGAGGTTTAGGTTAAATATGTTTCAAAAAAACAACGGGAAAACGATTTTAGTTACTGGATTGACGCCGCTGTTGATATCCGCAAACGGCTTCGCTTTCCGCGGGACGGTGCTTGAGCCTCCTCTCAACGCTTCAGGGGTCTCAAGCTACCGTTACTCCCCCGCTGGAGTCTCCACCATTTGCTCCAGTCCACAGCTAGAAATTACGTAGAGATTTGTTAATGCTTTTTCAAATAACTCGACTAGATGGTTTTTAAAAACCTAAGTTAAATGAAGCCATCTTGTTAATTGAAGTGGAAGGCGCGCAGACGCCCGCGGGAGGAAGGGACAGGTGAGACCCCGCAGGCGCAGCCGAGGAGGCTCACGGACCGCCCGCAGGCAAGCGAAGCGCCTGGAACGGAAATCAACAGGATTTTATATACTTTCTTAGCTAAAAAAAAAACACCCAAGCAAAAGTGAGTGTTTTCTAGAAGTTATAGCGAAGCGATCTTGCGTTTTACCACCCCTTGTACATATAAGAAGGAAAAAATAACCCCGCCAACCAACACAACCAATACTTCCATCCATGTCGCTACAAAAACTAATAACGCAGCAAGGATAATGGTTTGTGAAATTAAGATAACCATAATCATTTTAGTAAACGCAAGAATACGGTGCTTTTCTTGAACAGGATAAATCGACAACCAGAGTTTATTGTAATGATGGCGCCACATCGGAATAAGCTGAAAGCCCGTCAAATATAGCACCAGGACAGCCACTAGATATGTCGCGTACCCAACAGGAAGTGTCAAAAGCAAAATAGCTCCAATAATCAATAACCTCAAATAAAGTCCAAAATAATCTCCTGAACGCAAAAATGTGCGCAAGTATAGATAATCAAATGCTTTGTCTTTCCCATAAGGAGTCCAAGAAAGGACAACATCTAACCATTTTCTTCTTGATACTTTTTCTTTAAGGCCTGGTACATCAACGAAAAGATTGGCTACCCGATAAAATAGCTGCATACGTTTGGTTTCATTTTCAATTAATAAGTCCCATTTCCAATTCATTTTCTTGGTCGCGTTTTGAAAATAGGCAATCAAAAGTAGCATAATTACCATAACCACACCGATAAATAGCAGATTCGCTTCGGAAAATATAAGATATAGCAGTCCGAAATTCAAAGCAAGTCTGATCCACCAATCCACAAGCCTTACCTTTTTATCTGTATAGAAATTGATGAGCCATGTCATCCATAGGTTCCATGATTTCATCCCCAGCAATAAGAGAAGCACGAAAATCAACGTTTGAAACGTTGCATCTGTTAGTTTGAAATAAAGCGGAACAGATACACCAAACACAAGTAAAAGAAAATAACTCTCCAATACAATGGAGTAAATGAATGATTTTTTGATATATGGCTTTAACTTCTCTTCAAGTGGAAGCAAAAAGACAAGGTCAGGGTCCTTAAGAAATGTATGGATGCTTCCTCTTGTCATTAGCAGGGCTAAAATTGCCCCCATAAGCAAGGCATATGGAAAATCAGGCGGTACTACTTCTAACCAGTTTTGATAAGCTAGGGCAAGGCCGCTTAGCAGAAAGATCATGACGATCACAAGATGGTCATTGAACATATAGCGTAAATATTTTCTGGTATCCTTTATATATTGGCTGAATCTGGCTTGCCAGAGCTGATCGACATTAAACATTGCTCTCTTCCTTTGTCAGTTGAATATAGAGGTCATCAAGCGAAGCCGTCGGCATGTTGAACTGAACCCTCAGCTCTTCCAACGTCCCTTTTGCCCGCACTTCTCCTTCATGCAAGATTACAAATGAATCGCAATATCTTTCTGCTGTCGCGAGAATATGTGTGGACATCAGGATGCCTGCTCCACTCTTTTTCACTTTATCCATCATTTCTAATAAAGAATGGATAGCAAGGGGATCTAACCCGACAAATGGTTCATCGACGATATAGAGCTTCGGTTCGATTAGAAAAGCTGCTAAGATCATGACCTTCTGCTTCATTCCTTTTGAAAAATGGGCAGGAAACCATTTAAGACGTTTTTCCATACGGAACTCTTTTAATAACGGATGCAACCGCTCTTCAAATGTTTCTTTTGATAACCCATACGCCATCGCAGTTAGCTCCAGGTGTTCATACAACGTCAATTCATCATATAGAATCGGTGTTTCAGGAATAAATGTGAAAGTAGAACGATACTTAGTTGTATCCTCCTGAATGGAAATCCCATTAATCTTAATCGATCCTTTCTTCGGCTCCATCGTTCCGATCACATGCTTGATCGTCGTACTTTTACCCGCACCATTAAGGCCAATTAAACCCACCAACTCACCAGCCTTCACACCAAACGAAACATCCCTCAACACAGCCTGATTCGTATAACCACCAGTCAACCCACTAATCTCCAATAAACTCACATCAACCTACCCTTTCTGCCAACGATATTATGTATTGAATATAGCTACTACATGGAGGGCGAAATTCCTTTGAGGGTCTGACCCCTTTACGAAATTTAATCCCCCTGTAACATAAATGCAAAAAAAATTTTCTAATTTAAATTTTACCATAACATAATTTTAAGGAAAGTGCGCATCATATGTAAGGAAGGGGACAGAGGGGCACTTAGACAAGCCTTTGGTTTACTTCTTTGTAGATGAGGTGACTGTCAAAGACAGTGTTGCTTTGTTCTCGATAGGTTAAACTTTTTCTCTCGTCGTTGTGGGACTTAACCGACTGCAACCACACGATCATCTGTAACGTAACTCCGATTGATGAAGAAATGAGGTGCTTACGGGCGACACTTTACTCTTAAGTCGTATCCTGTGATTGATTCATTCTGAAAATGAGGTGTTCGTTAAAGAGACTTTACGTCGATAGCCGCGTTACTAAAGTTGTAAAACTCAGTAACAAGGGGATGGTTGTTTTGAACAGGAAAGCAGACAATTAGACACATTTTATAAATCAAATGAGGTGTTTATCAAGCACAGTTATTTGAACGCTAAAATGATGTTTGTAGGCTTCTCCTTATTCAGATAGAGAAGCTTGTTGCCTCTCGTCCCTTTCTTCACAAGCAGGAGCTAATGCTCTTGCTTGTTTATTTTTGACCGCTCAACATATTAGGATACTTGTCCAAAACATGGTAAAATAGATAAAACTAAAGTCCAGAGGTGAATCAAATGAGTGATTGTATTTTCTGTAAAATTATTGATGGGGATATCCCTGCTGCCAAGGTTTATGAGGACGAACATGTTCTGGCTTTTCTTGACATTAGCCAGGTAACAAAGGGCCATACATTAGTTATTCCGAAAGTACATAAAGAAAACATTTACGAGCTTACACCAGAGATAGCGGAGAATCTCTTTAAAGTGGTGCCTAAGATCGCTAACTCGATTAAAGAACAGTTTGAACCAATTGGTCTTAACCTTTTAAATAATAATGGAGAAGCTGCCGGTCAATCGGTCTTCCATTATCACCTTCACATTCTCCCTCGTTACGGCAAAGGAGACGGGTTTGGAGCAGTCTGGAAATCAAACCAGAGCGATTACACAACACAAGATTTGCAAGAGATAGCAACTAAAATTAATCAAGGTATTAAGTAAAACAAAAATGACGTGACTCCCACTACTGGCCACGTCATTTTTTGTATTCAAAACCTTCTTCCCATCTCGCGGATGGACAGGATATTTTCCGCCGCTTTCCAGTCAGGATGATCAAAAGCAAAGGTGCATTCTTCCTCTAGAAAGCCCTCTACAAAATCACGATAGCTCCTATCCCATCTTAATAAATGTATAAATTCTTCACGGGTTCCTTTATGGTCTACTGCCAGCTTTAACTCGTTAAGCATCTCGCTTTGCCAGACGGACTGAAGCGGACTTTGACCGGAAATGTCCTTGAATCTGCGCATCTCCCCTTTCCATAACAGGGCACGCGGGTCATAGTAAGCATAAACATTCTCAAAGACTTCTCCTGTATCTAAACGTACTTTCTTCCCCTCATGAACTCTAAGTTCATATCCTTTTTCAGTGGAATTGATCAATTCCAACTGTTTTTTATCAATAAATGTCAACCATACCTGACATACAGCACCCTTTACGGGTGCAATGACTGCGGGCAGAGAACCATACGGTGCCAAAAATGGTGCGTAAACGATATCAGAATCCGTTACTGTACCTTTCAAGCAAAGCATAAAATCATCTTCTTCCGGGCGCAAACGGAATTTGTATTGCAGCTGTGCTAAGCAAACATTCGACCCATAAGCGACAACGGGTACCATTGAATCAAACCGCTCCTCCTTGAAAAACTCCTCTACCTTTTTTACATGCGTACTTTGAAATGCCAAGCTTCCAAGCACATGATCGACATTGGTAAAGTGAATAGGCTGTTGCTCAACCGGCACCCCTTTTTCCGCCTCAATACGATGAGCCTTTCCTTTCCAAAATAAAAAAGAAGACGCAGGTCTTGGACCGGGATAAATATCCGGATGATCATATGGACTAACATCAAAAGGCTTATGTTCTTGATACATATTAAATTACTCCTAACTTTTTTCAAAATCTTTTATGTATTCTAACACAATCCATGATAGGATATATATTATTATTTTCAGATTACTTTAGGAGGGTAATAGGATGAAGCGCATATACAATTTCAATGCAGGACCCGCAGCTCTTCCAAAGCAAGTACTGCAGCGTGCTCAAGAGGAATTATTGGATTTCAAAGAAACGGGTATGTCTGTTATGGAGTTAAGTCATCGAAGTAAAGAATATGAAAAGGTCCATCAAAAAGCAGCAACACTTTTACAAGAGCTTTTGAAAATACCAGACGATTATGAAATTCTCTTCATGCAAGGTGGTGCGAGCCTGCAATTCTCCGCCATCCCAATGAATTTTCTTCCATCAGGTAAGACAGCTAATTATAGCTTGTCCGGTTCATGGTCTGAAAAAGCATTAAAGGAAGCACAAAAAGTTGGATTGACTCATATTGCTTCCACCGCAAAGGAATCTGGGTACTCTACTATTCCTTCTCAATTGGATCTCTCAACCGATGCAGCTTATTTGCATATTACGAGCAACAACACCATTTTCGGAACACAATGGCAGGAATTCCCACACACTCCTTCGTACATACCATTAATTGGAGATATGTCGAGTGATATCCTAAGCAGAACAATAAATATAAAAGACTTCTCTCTTATCTATGCGGGTGCCCAAAAAAACCTTGGCCCTTCTGGTGTAACCGTGGTAATCATAAAAAAGGAATTGCTGGAGCAATGTCCTAGTAATATCCCTACAATGCTGAACTACCAAACACATGCCAAAAATAAATCCCTATACAATACCCCTCCTACCTTTTCGATTTATATGCTTTCTCTTGTTTTGGAATGGGTGAAAAAGCAAGGTGGCGTTGAAGCTATGGAAAGGATTAACCAGGAGAAGGCAGGACTCCTTTATGAAACCATTGATCAGAGTGAAGGATTTTATATTGGCCATGCAGTTAAAGGCGCCAGATCTCATATGAATGTCACGTTCAACCTTCCTTCTGAAGAGCTAACATCTATTTTTCTAACTCAGGCGAAAGAGGAAGGCTTTATTGGCCTTGGAGGTCACAGAATGGTTGGGGGCTGCAGAGCTTCTATTTACAATGCTGTACCTTTGGAATCCTGTCAGGCATTAGCAGAATTCATGAAAAGCTTCCAAGCCAAATATAGGTAAAAACGAGCTTACCTCTTTTCAAAAAGGGGAAACTTTTATATAATAGTATCTATTAATTCGCATTAGACAACGAGTGTACTAATGGAGTTAAAAAGATTAGATTAGTTGAGGAGAGATGAGAAATGAACACAAAGACTTTAGTGTCACTAGCTTTATTAGTAGGAATTGGTGCTGTTCTGCACACTGTGGTACCGGGGGTCATTCTCGGTATGAAGCCAGACTTAGCTTTAACGATGATGTTTTTAGGTATCATGTTGTTCCCGGAAAAGAAAAATGTATTATTATTAGGTGTCGTCACAGGATTAATTTCCGCCATGACAACTACTTTTCCAGCCGGTCAGATCCCGAACATCATTGATAAGCCAATTACAGCATTCTTGTTCTTCTTCATGCTTCTTGCAATGAAGAAACTGGACAAGCCACTTGTTAAGGCAGGAATCTTAACCGTTATTGGTACCCTTATTTCAGGAGCAATTTTCCTTACAAGTGCCCTGACACTTGTAGGATTGCCAGGCGGAGAATCCTTTGCATTCTTCTTTGCTACAGCCGTACTTCCAGCTGTCGTATTGAATGCAATAGTCATGATCATTATCTATCCAATTGTAACGAGCATTGCGAAACGCTCAAATCTAATACCTGCAACATAACCCAGAGGGCAAATTCCAAGTTAGGAATTTGCCCTCTTTTTATTTTAAATAGCCCATGTCACTAATATCGCTAGTAAAAACATCACACCACCGGCACCTCCAATAGCTACAGCCCTCTGCTGCAAAACCCTCCTTGGGGGATATACCCCTGCCCGTTGCGCGGCCAAAAAGTAATTTCCCCCACCAAACAACATCACGATACTTATGATGAATAACACAGATGTTATACCTGCCACTAAGCCCGCCCCCTTTGTACCATAATTATGCCGCTCTCTCTTTTCTTATGAAACAAGTATACCTTCCGAAAAGTTCGATTTAATATAAACTAGTTATTTGGAAACAATAAAGATGAGGAAATCCAAATTACTTTACATTCTCAACGGCTAGACTAGAAAAGTATTCAGCAAAAAAAGGATTTTTTTAATAAATGTTGAATTATATAATAATCTTAGGGTATTGAACTATATTTACATAACTTTATAGAGGAGTGATTACTATGAATGGGAAATCATTCATTTACGGAGTTTTAATAGGTGGCACAATTGCCGGTGTCTCCGCTCTGCTTACAACTGCAGAATCTGGAGCATCAAGAAGAGCAAAAATAAAGTCAACGGCTCATTCTATTCAGCTGACAATTGAAGAGTTGAAACAAGAGGCTATTCATATTAAGGATCAAGTATCACAAGCTATGGAAGAGGGAAAAGCAACTGTCGGAAATATTGCAGAAGAGATTAAGGTCTCCGTGGATCTTTGGCAAAATTCGATTAAACCTCACCAGGAATCCATTCAAGAAAACATTGCAAACCTACAAGAAGAATTAGAAAATCTAGAAAAAAAGCTAGCAAAAAACACTGCTGAATAAAAAATTTTAATTTTTTGTAAATTTAGACCTTTATTAATTTTTATTTTATTGTCATAATAGATAGTAATATATTAGAAAAAAGTAGGTGAGTTTGTGAATACACAGAATGGACAGTATTCATTAAAAGAAGCTATGCTCTTCAGCCAACGTGTTGCCCAGCTGAGTAAAGCACTTTGGAAGACCATCGAGAAAGATTGGCAACAATGGATAAAACCATATGACCTAAATATTAACGAACACCATATTTTATGGATTGCTTATCATTTAAAAGGTGCCAGTATTTCCGAGATTGCCAAGTTTGGAGTTATGCACGTATCCACTGCTTTTAACTTTTCTAAGAAATTAGAAGAAAGAGAACTTCTTCGATTTTCTAAAAAAGAAAACGATAAGCGAAACACGTATATTGAATTAACGCAAAAAGGAGAACAAATTCTTTTAGAATTGATGGAAACCTATGATCCTAGTAAAAACTCCGTATTCAGCGGGGCTTTGCCGATGCATGACTTATATGGAAAATTCCCCGAGCTGTTGGATATCATGTGCGTGATCCGTAATGTTTACGGCGAAGATTTCATGCAGATATTTGAACGTTCCTTTAATAATATTGAAGAGGATTTTATAGAGGTAGATGGGAAGCTTTCAAAAAAAGAAGAAGTGCTTGAAGAAAAAAATGAAAGCGTTACTTCTTCTTGATAAGTTTTTGAAATGCATCCATCAGTGGAACATAATGACCTTGTGTCCTTAAGGCCGCAATGGTCTCCTCCAAAGGCAGACTTGGAGGTAGTGCTTCCCTGAATTGTATAAGAAGCGGAGAGAATGTAACAAATCCTTCCGCTTTTTGTTTATCCATTTCTTTGCTCAATTCTTCACATAGTTGATATAGTGCCTGCACATCCCTCTTGCTCAATTTACTGCTCATAATCAAATAATCCCAAGGGTACTTGGAACGATCTATTTGTTTTAAAAGTAGTTCCACATAGAACTCCAAGGTTGCAAGTCTTTCTTCCACTTTACTCAGTCCTCACTGTTGCAAATTCTTATAGCAATTCTTAAAGGTTTTCCTCACTTTTCTACTTATTTTACAACAATTCCTTACACTTACCAATATTTAGATGGATGCAAAGAAAAATAAATTACATTCACCTATTGATTTTTCCAATAAAAAAGCTTACATTAATTTAGTAATTTTGATTACGACTAGCAATTACGGTAGGTGACGCAACTATGAACTGTTGGAAATCCATTGATATTACGAGACAATATGGACTCCATCGCATAACACTTATTTCGTTTATCATCACTTTACTTTCGTTTATTGTATTCTTTCTGTCTTTTAGCCTTATGTACCATGACACAACGGTCTCATCTGCCAATTTCGGATGGTTCATCCTTGGCCTTATGGGAATGTTCACTATGCACAAGCTTTGTCATGTTCTTCCGCTGATTGTTACAAAAAACCAAGTAAAACTTAAATGGAAACTTAAGTGCTATATGCCATATATGAAAATAAAAACTAAAAAACCTTTTACTAAAATTCAATCCTATGCTGTTTTACTGGCTCCTTTTGCCATTATTACAACAGCATGCATCTTACTTGCCCATATATTCCCGGGCTATTATCATTATTTCTCTATGCTTGCAGCGGTAAATATCGGTCTATGTATTCCAGATTTCCTATATATTAACCTTATCCAACGTGCACCAAGCAAATGTCAGATTGAAGAATTAGAAAACGGTTATGATATTTTAATAGTTAATGAGAAAGAAATAGCGTCCTAGAAAATCTTAATGATTTCAGGGTGCTTTTTCATTTTTTTGTAAAAGATTCGGACTATCACAGTATCTTTTTCTCATAAACTTTGGTAAGGTAGAAGGCATAAGTATATATTCCGTAGTTAGTTTAAAGCACCCCACAAAGGAGGGATCTTATGGCTATCGCATTTATATTTGTTTGGGTGGCTGTATTTATACTCTTCTACATAAACAAATTAACGAATGCTTTATGCGTTCAAAAGGAAATACCGGAGGATCGTCAGCCGAAAGTTTTCCGAACCATAAATGTACTTATTACCATTCTATTAATTTCTTCTTATGTAGATATTCTGCTAAGCTCCAAATAATAAATCAGTACAAAAAACACCTTCCATGTTTACATGGAAGGTGTTTTTGTGGAGTAAAGGCATTGCCTAAACTCCAAGGGCTAGCTTAGTATAACCAAGCTGCACCTACGATTACTAACAGGATAAATAATACTACGATTAACGCAAATCCGCCGGAATGTCCACCTGACATTTTAGTTCCTCCTTTTTAATTAAAAATGTATTTAGTACAACCATGCTGCACCTACGATTACCAACAAGATAAACAATACTACGATTAACGCGAAGCCACCTGCATACGCATTACCCATCTTAGTAACACCTCCTTTATGAGTTGTTACGATATCTTATGCAACAATTTCTTAGGAGGCATAGGCGTTTATCCTGCCTCTAAGGTTTTTTACATCAAATCCTGGGACAACAAAGTGTGTTGATGTTTTCATGATTCCATTTATCATATGTAAAAGTTAAAAAATTGGAATGGACGATTACCCATTTTTTTTAAAAAGCTACCTTAAGATAAACCAATCCCGTCATTTTTAGGTGCTTGGTTAAGCACCGCTGTTCCTTTCCGCAAATGGCTTCGCTTTCCGCGGGACGGTGCTTGAGCCTCCTCGGCTTTGCCTGCGGGGTCTCAATCTACTGTTACTCCCCCGCTGGAGTCTTCACCATTTGCTCCAATCCACAGCTAGAAATCACGTTAAGAAACGTTCATGCATTATAAAATAACTCGATTAGATGATTTTTCAATAGCTTTAGTTGAATGAAGTCATAGTTGACTGGAGTGGAAGGCGCGCAGACACCCGCGCGAGAAAGGGACAGGTAAGACCCTTGAAGCCGTTGTGAGGAGGCTTACGGACCGCCCGCAGGCAAGCGAAGCGCCTGGAACGGAAATCAACTGCATTTTAAACTTTCATATTTTTTTAAAAAATGCTATCACCTCAAAATGTCAGCTATAAAGTATTGTCAAATAATTTCATTAAATTTGGAGAATATGCTATAGTATTGATTGGAACGTTTTACTACATATGGGAGTGACTTAAATGAAAAAATGGATGATTGCTTTAGGTGCAACCGCTTCAATTCTTGCACTGTCTGCTTGTAACAATGACAAAGCCGATAATGCGGAGGTGATTGCTGAAACCTCTGCCGGTAACATTACACAGGACGAGCTATATGAAGCTATGAAGGATCGTTTTGGTGAAGAGGTTCTTCGTGAATTGGTATATGAGAAAGTCTTAAGTGAAAAATACGAAGTTACAGATGAAGAAGTACAAGAACGATTAGACGAGTTGAAGCAACAAATGGGACCCCAATTTGATTCAGCAATGGCTCAAAGCGGCTTCAAAAATGAAGAGCAGCTAAGCCAAACTTTGCGCATCTCCATGCTACAGGAAAAAGCAGCTATGGAAAATGCGGAAGTTACAGATGAGGAAATTCAAAAATATTATGATGAGATGAAACCTGAGATACGTGCAAGCCATATTCTTGTAGCAGACGAAGAAACAGCGATTGAAGTGAAGAAGAAGCTTGATGAGGGAGCTGATTTCGCGGAACTTGCAACAGAGTATTCTACAGACCCAGGTTCTGCTCAAAATGGCGGAGACCTTGACTGGTTCGGTGCTGGTGCTATGCTTCCTGAATTCGAAGAAGCAGCTTATAGCCTGGAAGTAAACGAGATCAGTGAGCCTGTAGAAAGCATGTACGGCTTCCATATTATCAAAGTAACAGATAAAAAAGAAAAACAACCTTTTGAAGACATGAAAGCGGATTTAAAAGAGGAAGTTCTGTTATCCAAGGTGCAACAAGAAGCCGTTGACACTGCTGTTCAAAAAGAACTGGATAATGCCAATATTAAAGTGAAGGACTCCAACCTCAAAAATACATTTAAAAAAGAAACTGAAGAACAAAGCTAAAAAAAGGAAGCGGCTCTCCGCTTCCTTTTCTATACGTTGACTACTTGCTTTTTCTCTCTTTCCTCTTGAATCCTGTCCATATACACTTGTCCTTCTTTTTCAATGATCGCTTCTTCCACCTCTTTTTCTTCCTTTGCAGATCTTAATGTCATATATGCACTGAATACAATTCCAATAACGATTAAGAGCATCCACCATGGCATAAAAAAGCCCCCCTTCTCTTTCATATGTGCTACTAATTTATACATATGATAGAGAAGGGGAGGCTATTACTTAATTATGAAAAGTAGGTTTATAGAAGTTTCTGTTGTCCATTGCAAAAATTCTTTCCGTGTACTCTCCAGGTTTAACACGGTCTAGTGCCCGGTCTAGCATATTCATTTTCGCATCGATATTATCGATATAATGGAGAATTTCCGCTTCCTTTATAAGTGGCAGTTTCGGGCTGCCCCACTCCAATTTACCATGATGACTTAGAACCAAGTGTTGAAGAACCATGATTTCTTCCCCTTCAATACCAAGCTCCTCTGCCGCTTTACCGATTTCATTAACCATAATAGAAATGTGGCCGATTAGGTTGCCTTCAATCGTATAACTGGTAGATACAGGTCCGGACAGTTCTGTTACCTTACCTAAGTCATGAAGGATGACTCCTGCATAGAGAAGGTCCTTATCCAGTGAAGGATATAAGCTAGCAATGGCTTTAGCAAGGTCTAACATGGAGACCACATGATAGGCCAAACCTGATACAAATTCGTGATGATTCTTTGTCGCTGCTGGATATTGCAAAAATTCGTTTTGGTGCTTCTTCAATAGGTGTCTCGTAATTCTTTGTATATTGGGATTCTTCATTTCAAAAATAGCCTGTGTTATTTTATCCATCATCTGTTCTTGGCTTAATGGCGCTGTTTCAATTAAGTCAGAGACATTTACATTCTCATGGTCTTCCTTTGGCTTGATTTTGCGGATTTTTAATTGATTACGGCCACGATAGTGATGGATGTCCCCTAGCACTCTTACAATGCTTTGCGGTGTGTAGAGCTCTTCATCATCTGCAGAAGCGTCCCACAGTTTTGCTTCTATTTCACCGCTTTTGTCTTGAAATATTAAAGTCAAGAAAGGTTTGCCGTTGCTGGCTATGCCTTTTGTTGCTGTTTTGATTAATAAGTGAACATCTACTTGTTCTCCCACTTCAAAGTGGAGGATACCTTTTTTCATCTATTCCTTCCCCCTGTCGTTTGTTCTTTTTAAGACGCAGTTGATTTCCGCAAATGGCTTCGCTATCCTAGGGGCTGACGAGAACCTACTCGGCAAGCCTGCGGGGTCTCCACCCAGCGCTATCTCACTCAGGAGGTCTTCGCCTTTTGCTTCAATCAACTGCTATGAACCACAATCTTCCTTATGAAGATACTTCTATTTTATGGGCTCTTTTTGAGATCCATAGTTTGGTGACGATTAGTCCAAATAGCATGATGCATGCTCCAAATAGATAGGGTATATGTATGTTTATCTCAAAGAAGATACCTGCTAATATTGGACCTGCCACATTTCCTAAGCTTAAGAATGAATTATTGAGCCCCATGACAAGGCCTTGTCTATTACCTGCAAGTTTAGATATGAAGGAATTCAATGATGGTCTTAACAGAGAATTTCCTAAGAAAAATATGCAGGTAGTTAATAAAACGGTTGTAAAGCTAGTAGCCAGTGTCATGAGAACAAACCCAAACGAGCTGATTAATAGAGCGCTGGTAACCACTCTTTCTTCCCCAAACCTCTTTGTCATTCTACCAACTAAAACGCCTTGGACCACAGTACCCACCAAGCCGACAATCAAGATAATTAATCCCACTTCACTTGGGTTGTAGTTGTATCGTTCCATCGTATAGTAGCCAAAAATGGATTGAAAATTAGCCAATCCAAAACTCATGATGAAGACAAGAATCAGTAAAAAACCTACTGGGCTTTTAAGAGCCTTATACATCGTTACAAATTGATTGTCCCGTTTTTCTCCTGCTGAGGCTTCAGCGTCCAATTCTCTTTTATGTTTTGGGTATGATTCCGGCAGTATAATTACGGAAAGTATTCCCGCTATGGTTGCAGCCACACCTGCCACTAAGAATGGTAGAGAAAGGTCGTATTCAGCAAGCCAGCCACCAAGACCAGGACCTACTACAATACCAAGACCCATAGCAGCACCCATTATTCCCATTCCTTGCCCTCTTTTTTCAGAAGACGTGACATCAGAAACATATGCCATCGCAGTCGGCATCAATGCTGAACCAAATGTACCAGCCAATATACGCGATAGAAAGAGCATCCATAGGCCGCTTGCGTATGCAAAAATAAACTCTGCGATAGCAAATCCAAAAAGCCCTATCGTAATTAGAGGCTTTCTTCCAATTTTATCCGACAGCCTTCCCCATACAGGGGCGAATAGGAATTGCATGAAAGCAAATACGGCAACAAGCAAGCCTAATGTCCTTGCGTCCGCTCCAAACTTATCGATATAAAACGGGAGAATGGGAATGACCAACCCAATTCCTACCATGACGATAAATAGGTTAAAGCTCAATAGTATTAATGGTGCTTTGTTATTTTTTATCACACTTTCACTCATTTTCGTTATCCTTTCAACTTGCTTCTCTATACCTCTCTAAGCATAGCACTTGTCTATTCCTTTCGGCAATAATTGAACCAAATTCATCGCTTGCTGCTTACTTCTGCGACCTTCAATGTGTCAAAGGAGAAAGTGCGATTGTTTGGTTCTCCTGCCAATTTTTTTTTAATATGTTGATGACAAGTGAAGAAAAGGACTTGATAACCTTGAAGTGCCAGCCTGTTTATCAACTTAATAGCTAAAATTGTTCTATGGTGATCGAAATTGACAAAACTGTCATCCATCAAGAATGGAAGTTTTTGTTGATCACTCCAAACTTGTGCAACAGCGACACGAATGGATATATACAACTGCTCAACTGTTGCCTGACTTAACTCCTTAGGTTCAAATTTAGTACCGTCTGCATGCTGTACCATAAGCGTTCTTTCATTGTGTACATCTAGTAACCTAATATAATTATCATTTGTGAGGAAGCGGAAGTTTTCAGAAGCATTTTGCAGTACTTTTGGTAGTTTCACTGTTCTGTAATAGTCCATCGTTTTGCTTAGTAGATGGGATGCAGTAGCATGGATTGCCCATTTTCTTGCATGGTCTTGTAACTTCGTTTTAGATAATTCGAATTGCTGGACAGCTTCAGAGAATGTTCCAGCTTCCTCCAAGAGACGAATAGATTCTTTGGTTGCTGTTCTTTTTTCAACAAGTTGACCCTGTTTTTCATTAATGGACTTTAGGGTTTCTTCCAGCTCAACCTTCTCCGAGCTCCACGTATCCATCGGCTTACTTTCCGTTAGGCTCAGCTGATAGGAATTCTCCATTTGTGCCAACTGACTATTTAAGATGGAAATCTCCTTTACAAGATGGGTTTTTTCTATATTCTGTTGGTTTTTTAGACGAAAAGATTCCTCATCCTCAACTTCTGCTTGCTCATACAAATGCTGAATCTGCTTTTTGGCTTCATGTTCATGGTGGGACAAGCCTGCAATTTCTTCTCTTAATTCGTCTATTTGTTCCTGAAGATGTTGTTGTTTTTTCCGTTTTTCCAAATTTTCATCCACAGCAACACGTAATTGTGTGAACGCTTCTTCCAAGGATAGACTCGTGTCGAATCCCATGTTTTCTTCGATCAATATATTTAGCTGAAGCTTGAACGTTTCTACTACATTTTGATAGTGTATTTGCTTTTCTACTAGCTCTTTTTTATCTGCTATGGCAACTTTCAATTGAACCATCTTGTCATAGGCTTCTTCCATAAAGGAAGGAGCGATTTGTTGAAGTGAAAGAGATGACGTCCATTTCTGCCAATGATTTTGAAAAGAAAAACTCTTGCCTTCCCACTCTTCAAATTGCTGAATGATTCTATTGTATGTCCGGTCGCATTGGGAAAGGAGAAGTCTTTCCTTCTGCAATAGCTGCATTACTTGTTCGTTCTTCGCTAGAGCTCTTTGATACTCTTCCAGTTTTTCGAACTTATCTGTGGAATAAAGCTTCCCTTGTAATGTTTCCAGCTTCTTTTTCATCTTTTCTTTTTCAGTCCATAGCTCATTGTGACTATTATCTTGTTTCGTCTTCCTATAGAACACAAAGGAAAGGATGGAGAAAAAAATTAAGCATAGTAGCGAAGGGAAAAACTGGTCTTGCATATAAAAATACGTGGCACCGGCAATTCCCATAAAAAGACTTGCACCAGCGATTTGCTTACTTTTTTTCACTTCATTTTGGTTATTCTTTGTCTGAACTTCAAGCTGCCTTTCCAACTGATTAAGAAGCTGCTCTGTGAGGTGGACTTCTTTATGCACCGTGTCCTTACTTTCTGCTTCAATCAGTTCCTTCATCTTTATAACTTCATGATTTGGAAGTTTTTCTTGTTCAAGGTCTTTCACTCGTTCTTCTTGAGTCTCAAGTTCCTCTTTTGACAGCTGAAACTGTTCGTCCAATCGCTGTTTCTGGATGTGAAGTTCATGATGATCTTTTAATAGTTCTCGCAAAGCCCCTTTTGATGCTAAGCTAGTATGTATGGTTTCTAGCTCAAAGTCGGTTTTATCATGCCACAACAGATCTTTCTTCCAACCTTCTATGCGTTTTTCCAACTGCGCTATTTCAGTAGCTACCAGGGACAATTGCTCTTTTGCCTGTTGATAGGTCGGTAGTGATTTTACTAGACTCTTTATTGATTCCTCTTTGGAGAGCATTTCTTCATTTATAGTTAATTGACCTATTTCTTGCTCTTTTTCCTGTATATCTTTTGCTATTTTTTCAAGTTTTGATTGATAGAATACTGCTTTTGTCTGCCATTTTTCTAATCTTGACAAACCATCATGCGGAAACGATTCAATGTTCCCGAAAGCTTCTAATTGCACTTGAAGAATCTCTATTCTGTTTACTAATGGCTGAATGTTGAGCATTGCTTCTGTTTCTTTTAAACTTTTTTCTAACTCACCTTTAGTAAATTGTGTTTCCTCTAATGCCTTATCATATTGGTCTAAATCCTTCTGCAAGCGGTTATATTGCCCCATCTTTTCTTTCCATTGCAGGACATTTCGTTCTTCTTCTCTTAAGGAATTTAACAACTGATTGATGACTGGCTTTCTCCCACTTGGCTTAAATCGCTCTTCCTGTTCTTTTGTTAACTCACGAGATAATTTATGTAGCTGTTCACTTCCCATTAGTCCTGAAGAAAACAAATAACTGCCAAGTTGCTCAGAGTCTATTAGTTGTAGATTTTGGATGTCCATAATATTAAAGGAGAAAATTCCTTTATACATCGTTTTATCAAGGCCGCCTAGCACCTCGTTCAAATCACAGGAATTGCCATGCTCATCATGAACAATGACATCACCAGAGGATCTACCTGCGACTCGTTCAATGGTTATTTTTCTTTCGTCATCCGTTTCAATAATCAACTTCCCGCCATATTTAAAGCCTTTTTTAGGAACATAGCGCAGGTCTTGTTGATTTTTTGCAGGAAACCCAAAAAGAATGGCGTGAATGAAGGCCATAACAGTAGATTTCCCTGCTTCATTTTCGCCGTAGATCACTTGGATGTTTGGTGATAGATTTTCCATTACTACGTTCTCTAGTTTTCCGAATCCATATATATGCAAGCTCGTAATTTTCAACCTATTCACCTCTTTTCACTTTCCAAGAATTTGCTGATAAGCCATTGCTCTGCTTCTTCCACTATCGCTTTTAGTTCTTCCTCATCCCAAGTGTCCAGATAGCGCCTTGCTTCAGAATGGCGTAATAAAGGGGCCAATGCTTCTTTCACTTCGATTTGCTCAACCATCGAATAAAAATCCTTGTAAAAGGTTTTATCCTGCAGGTCTTCTTTTAAATAGGATAGAGCGGTTCGCACACGTAACGAATATAGATAGACAAAAGAAAGCTTATTTTCTTCTCCCTCATTTAAAAGGAGTTGAAGCTCTTCCTGATGACTTTCATCTTGAAGATAACCATGAAGTTCTCCATTACCTGTAAAAGTAAGGCGAAGTAATTTCCCCTTCCCTTCCAACCTTATGGAGTCCATTGCTTGTATTGTTTCCTCCATAAGCTGGTCCACCGTTTGGATTCCGTTAATGGGAATCTCGAGTTCCTCCCAATGTATGACGGATGTTTCTATATATGTAAGCTCTGAGATACCACCTTCCAATAGTTCCACCAGATAACAGCCTTTATCGCCTTGTTCCTTTTTGTGTCGTCCTTGGATATTTCCCGGATAGACGATGGGTGGTTGGTAATGAAGAATTTCACGTTTGTGTATATGGCCAAGTGCCCAGTAATGGAACTCCTTGCTAAGAAGATCAGGTATGGAAAATGGTGCGTACGGGTCATGTTCTTCCCTTCCAGAGAGATTGCCATGAAGCATCCCGATGTGAAAAGGTATCTTAGCGTTTTCTTTTTGATAATAACCTGTCATGTTTTCCGTCATATGCCTCTGCTTATAACTAAAGCCATATATGCAGGCTAACTCTTCTTCATTTTTAAAAAATGTTTTACATTCCACAGCTTCCGTAAAAACATGTACATTATCCGGGTATTTAAAAAGCGAGTGATTAGCTGTAAGGTAATCATGATTTCCGTGGATAATATACACGTGAATTCCTGCTTCATTTAATCGCATAAATTCTTTTCTTAGTGTTGCTTGGGCGATGAGGCTTCTTTGCTCTAAGTCAAAGAGATCTCCAGCCAATAAAATAAAATCTACTTGATATTGGATAGCAGCGTTTATTAGTGTGGTTAGAGATTGGAATGTACTTTTTCTAATCCTATTAAATATTTGTTGGGGAAGATGGCTAAGTCCTTTAAATGGACTGTCTAAATGTAGATCTGCAGCATGCAGGAAGCGAATTTTTCTCAATCTGGATTCAACCTCTTCTCTAAACGTCTTTTCCTTATTTTATCACGAATGAAATACGAATGCACGTTCGGTGTTGATTATAGCAGTAGGCATTGGTTAGTGGATAACCACCGCTGTTCCTTTCCGCAAATGGCTTCTCTTTCCGCGGGACGGTGCTTGAGCCTCCTCGCTACGCTGTGGGGTCTCAATCTACCGTTACTCCCCCGCTGGAGTCTTCGCCATTTGCTCCAATCCTCAGCTGGAAATTAGTTTGACGATATGTAAACGCTTATTCAGTTAACTCGGTTTAGTGCTGTTTCATAACCCTCTGATGAATGAAGCCACTTTGTTGATTGGAGTGGAAGGCGCGCAGAAACCCGCGGGAGGAAGGGACAGGTGAGACCCCGGAGGTACAAGCCGAGGAGGCTCACGGACCGCCCGCAGGCAAGCGAAGCGCTTGGAACGGAAATCAACAGGATTTTATACTTTCTCTAAAAAAACATGCGAGACTTTTGTAAAAGTCCCGCATGCTAGATTACTTGTCTTTAGTTAATTGCAAAGCTTTCTTAATATCTTTTAAAGATGATGATTTACCGTACATCAAGACTCCCCCACGGTACACTTTTGCTCCGAACATGGCCAGTAACACGATGGTTGCCACTAAAAGGCCAATGGAGAGACTGATTTCCCAAACCGGTACGTTTAACATTCCCACACGTAAAAACATGATCATTGGTGCAAAGAACGGAATGAAGGATGTTACTTGAATAAAAGAGTTATCTGGATTTCCTAGTCCGAACATGGAAATCATAAACCCTGCCACAATCAATAATGTCATTGGCATAATCATTTGCTGGATTTCCTCAATCCTACTAACAAGCGACCCTAAGAAAGCGGCAAACGTTGCATAAAGGAAGTAGCCTAGCAAGAAGAAGACGATAGCGTACACAAACGTTGCTACAGGCAGATCGCCGACACCAAAAAATTCAAATACTCCACCGGCTTCAGTCATGCCTTCAAGATTTCTACTTAATGATGAATAGCCGACAAGAATCCAAAATGCCAGTTGCGTTAAACTTAATAGCGCTATGCCAAGAATTTTCCCGAACATATGCATGATTGGTGAAGCAGATGAAATCAATATTTCCATGACGCGAGAAGACTTCTCTACTGCCACTTCCGTCGCGATCATACTAGCATAAAGAATAACGGAGAAATAGATAACAAACAGTAATACGTATACCAATCCACGTGCTTGGTTCAACTCTTCTGCAGATTTTGCAGATTCTTCTAATGCCACAACATCAAAGTTAATAGGCGTATAAAGTTGCGCGATTTCTTCTTGAGATAATCCAAGTTGACTTGTTGCCAACTCATTTTTCACCTGCTGAAGCATCACTTCCACTTGTGTCATCGTTTCCGAGTCTGTGATGGAAGCTGCTTTATATACACCAGATGGCAAACCGTTCTGATCTGTTGAGAGCACAAGGAGCCCGTCATACTCCCCCTCTGTTACTTTACTTTCAGCTTCTGACTCATTTGATACTATTTCAAGATTCAAATTGCTATTGGGGTTTGTTGCTAGTTGTTGCTCTAGCAATGGTGCTATAGTGCCTTCTTCATCTATTAATGCGACAACTTTGTCTTCCTGTTCATCAAAAATATCAATGATGGACTGAATGTTTGTAACACCAACAATGAGTAGCGTTGTTACCAAAGTGGAAATAATAAAAGATTTTGATTTCAGCTTACTCATGTAGGTGTGCATTAAAATAATCCAGAATTTATTCATGGTATGAAGCACCCACCTTTTCTATGAAAATATCATTCAAGGACGGCTCTTCCAAGATAAACTTACGGATATAGCCTTTACCTGTAATTTGTTGCAGCAAGGTCTGAGATACATCTTCATCTTCCACTTGTAGAATCATACCTTCAGCTGTCTGCTTTGTTTTGGTAACTCCCTCCACATTGGATAAATAGCCTAAATCAAAATCAGCATGGATGATGACATTCTTTTTCCCAAATGAACGCTTAATGTCCTTAAGTGCCCCATGCACAACAGGTTGACCGTGATGCATGATGCATAAATGCTCACACAGCTCTTCTACATGCTCCATCCGGTGACTGGAAAATACAATGGATGTCCCTTGCTTTTTCAAATCCACTACTGCTTCTTTCAAAAGTTCTACATTTAGCGGATCCAAGCCGCTGAAAGGTTCATCCAAGATGAGCAATTTCGGGTTGTGAATGGTGGACGCGATAAACTGGATTTTTTGTTGATTTCCTTTTGAAAGCTCTTCTACTTTTTTGTTCAGGTATTGAGGCACCTTGAAGCGCTCCAACCAATAATCCAGCTGCTTTAAAATTTCCGCTTTCTCCATTCCTCTTAATCTGCCCAAATAAATCATTTGATCCTTAACGGTTAATTTCGGATAAAGCCCTCTTTCTTCGGGCAAATACCCTACAAGGTGACTTTCTCTATAAGTAATGGGTTTTCCCGCCCAAGAAACCTTACCTTCAGTAGGCTCCAATAATCCAAGCACCATTCGAAAAGTGGTTGTTTTCCCTGCTCCATTGGCACCTAAGAATCCGAACATTTCACTTTCCGGTATTTCTAGGGTCAAATTATTGACTGCCACATGCTTGCCAAACCTTTTAGTTACACCATCTATCTGTAATGCCATGACGTTATCCCTCCTATGTTCTACAGTAACCTATACGAATCAGAAACTAAATAGTTTCATAGTACTTTTACATTTCAAGAAACTTTTAGTAAAATAGAAACAATGAATGGATATTCATTTTACAGACACGGAGGGGACACGCATGGGGAAATATACGTTAACAGTCTTTAGCAAAAACGGAGAAACATTACTGGATGAAAGTTTTGAAGCCGCAACTGAAAAAGAAGCAAAAACTTTAGGAGAAAAGAGATTAGAAGAATTAAATTACCTCGACACTACACACCGTTGCACAAATGCAAGCGGGAAACTAGTATTATTTCACAGATAACAAATAAGCGCATGGAGATAAAGGATTACATCTCCATGCGTTTTCTGTTCCAATATTTATTGAAAGCAAACGAGGTTAAGAAAACAATCCCCATGATCACAGAGCAAGATAATAGCAAGTGTGTAGAAGTTAAGTCCAGTAACTTTGCCAAGGAAACCGAATACGCGAGTACAAATGTAGTCACAAACTTTGACAAGGATGCTATTATAAGAAACTTTTTAAACGAGACAGCTCCAATGCCGGCTCCGACACAAATTATCTCATCAGGTAGAACAGGAATAATAAATAAGAGTGCAAGAATAATCGTTTCATTTTTCCTAACATAATCTTGATATTTTTTTAGATGTCTTTCTTTTACCAGTTTAGAAGCTACTTTTATACCGCCATATCTTGCAATAAAAAACATAACAATGATGCCTGTCAATGTTCCGGAAAAACCAAGATAGAACGAAGTACTTGCCCCAAAAGCCAAGCTACCTGCTGGAATGGTAACCGCCTCCGGAAGGGGTAAAATAATCGGTTGAGCCAAACACAGCAAGAAAAAGAGAAATTTAGCCATAGACCCATATTCTAATAGTAAATTCTCCAATTCCTTATATTCTGCCATTACCATGAATTTACTTATATAATAAACCAGCAAAACAATTAGTATGAGTCCAATTCCCATTATCGGCTTTTTCCCAGTTTCCATTATATCCACACAAACCACTCCGTCTTTTCTCTGATGATATCTAGTATAAGTGGAGTTGTTCTTATTGGTAATGTACCAGAGAATTAAGTGAATGTAAGACTGTAGACTTAGGAAAACAGCTGTGAAATACAAAAGCTGCCCCTTTTTAAGGAGCAGCTTTATCATCTTTATTTCATTTTCCGCTAAATTGTGGTCTTCTCTTTTCAACAAAAGCACGAATACCTTCTCTATGATCTTGGGACACCCTCATTCTACGCTGAGCATTCTTTTCTAACTCTAGAATCTGTTCCAAGCGTGGCAAGGATTGCTTTGTGTAGATCAACTTCGTTTCCAACATCGCTTGCAAAGGAGATTGAAGAAGCGCTCCAACCCTCTTGGTGATTTCCTCTTCCATTTGATCTCCAGCCAAGCTATCAACCAAACCCAATCCATGAGCTTCTTCAGCAGAAATCGTTTTGCCTTCCCAAATCATCTGTTTAGCTTTCGCTTCACCAAGACGTTTTTCCATAAAGAAGTGACCGCCACCATCTGGTATTAGACCGATCTTGATGAAATTCATCGCCAGTTTTGTAGAAGTGTGGGCAACAACAAAGTCGCTGGCCAGGGCAAAACTTAAGCCTAGCCCTGCCGCTGCACCGTGAAGGGCACTGATAGTCACTTTTGGCATGGTGTAAAATTTAGTGACGATGGAACCAATCGTATCCATCACCTGGTCGAAGTCTCCACCAACATTTTCTTGAAGCATCATCTTGATATCTCCACCAGCACTAAACGCATTCCCACTTCCTCTAACAATGACCACTCTGACATCTTCATTTTGCGATACTTCATCCAGAACACGCTCTAATTCTTCTAACATCTCCACATTCATCGCATTTAACGCCTCAGGTCTATTAAGCTCCAAAACCACAACCGGCCCCTGATTCAACACATTAACCGTACTCATATCAGCACACCCTTTCACAACTTTTATTGGTTGAATTTTCTGAAATATTAAAGTTCTGTGCGGGGGTCAGACCCCCGCAGGAATTTCTCAATTAATCTCGAATAATACCTTTACTGTTGCCTAGGAGGACTTGTTTGCCTTTTTGGTTGGTGTAGATGGATGTGACTTGGACTTGTTTGTAGCCTTCTTGTTGTTGGACATTGGTGAGGGTAGCTTCACAGGTGATGGTGTCGCCTGTAAAGACGGGACGAAGAAATTCCATGTTCATTTTACTAGCGATATAATTCATGTCTCCCCCAATTTTAGTACCGATACTTGCAGTCAACAGGCCATGTACCATCAAACGGCCATGCTCATCTTTTTCCACATGATGCCTGCCTTGATCTCCTGACACCTCCCCAAATCGAAGGACTTCTTCCAATGTGAATGTTCTGGAATAAGTCAGTACTTCACCTGTTTCAAGCTCCATTCCATTCCCCCCTCTAAGATATATATATCTAGTATAATATGAAAACGCTTAAAAATGAATGATTATTCACTCATTTACAAAAATAAAAGGTGGTGATGGTTTACCCTTATTCAAATTATAATAATCTGCTAGTGAATAAACAAAACCAGAAACACCAAATACAATAATGGCACTACTTCTGTTAAGTTCATAAGTAGTGATTAAGTTTTCAAACCCATATAAATGGTCAAATACCCATATTCCACTTAGCCCTCCTATAAATGAATAAATAATGATTCTTAGAGAAAAAGATTTAGTTAATTTGTTAAGAAAAAAAGTTAAAGGTAAAAAGGATATTAGATAAAGAAACAAGCTATGTACTAAGTTAAACAAAATAAAACCCAAGCCAACATTCTTTAGTCCATAGTAAATGGTTGTTGATATCTTATTACCTTCAAGAAATTCCAAGCACACAGTGGCAAGAGTATATAATAAAGCCAAAACTCCCCACATAGTTAGATAATGCTTATAACTATTCATAAAAAATCTCCTAGCATATAAACTAGCTCCCTTTTGAGTGCAACTAGAGCTGCTGTTCAGTAATCGCCCTAGATAATTGAGTAAGAAATTCTTTGCTTAATCTTGATTGTTATTTTCTTTATTTTGGATATATATTTTATTTAGTGTTGAGTGGATATTAT
Organism: Sutcliffiella horikoshii; assembly: GCF_020524325.1. Taxonomy (GTDB): domain Bacteria; phylum Bacillota; class Bacilli; order Bacillales; family Bacillaceae_I; genus Sutcliffiella_A; species Sutcliffiella_A horikoshii_D. The sequence continues at coordinate 171,897 of NZ_JAIVKY010000008.1, read as the reverse complement.
ATAAAATTAAAAAAATAAACAATAACATTAAGAATGTAACTATTTCACCAGTAAAAAAAGACACTACTCCAATGATAATAAAAGAAATCCTATACCACCAATCCATTTTCCTTATTAACTCCTTTGAAGATATAACATCTATGCGCAATTATGTAAGGAGCGCAACGCTTTGCTACAATCGCTCCTGGTTGTACAATAAACAACTATGACATTAGGAAGTCAAAAATAATACCGAAGATAATTATTGCAACACCGATTGTAAAGTGAACTTTTTTGTCATTCACATTTGATTTTTCTAAAATAGTAAAAATGATACCAATTAGACCGATAAACACGGCACTGCTAAATAAGGTGGTAGTATTAATAAGAAAAAGGTTTGGGAACTTTTGAACAAGTCCAGAAACAACACCTATACCCCCCAATAGCAGAGGTACTCTTAATTTCCAATACATTTACCCACCCCCTCTTATTATTCAAATACATCATAATACAAACCTTTCTTATTACAGAAAATCCCTAGATAATTTAATAAGCATTGTTTGACGGATTAGAACTCTTTTTTAAAATCATCCCAACACATATCAAAATTGCACCAATAATGCTCTTAAAAATTTCAGCATAGTAAAAGTCTCCATCCCTAAGGAACCGAATTAGAAAATTAGTCCCAAATCCTATAAATGTCAATGTTCCAAAAAAATTAAGCCCTTCTTCATAACCTACCCCCAAATATTTTATTCCTTTAAACTGACAGTTTGCTGAATACTGATAATAATCTGTCGCATCATCTGTATTTTAACATATTTTTCTAGCGACCTGTGGTACCCTTCTACAAAATAACCTTAAGTAAAAGAAGTCACCTTGTTGATTGTAGTGGAAGGCGTGTAGACCGCAGGCAAGCAAAGCGCCTGGATTGGAAATCAACCGATTCTCCTATAATAAAAAAAGCGAGGACCTAAGTCCCCACCTACCTGTTAATTTCTAGTCGAAAAGAGTTCTTCCAAAATCCGAATCTTTTCATCCGTATAATGTTCAAAGCCATCATTGTAAGATTTAGGATCTTTTGGGTTGGCAAAGCGCGTGATCTTCCCTGTTTCAGGGTGAACAAACTTACTTGATGCCCCACACCCGAGTCCTATAATTGTCTGTTTCTCTTCCATAATCATGATGTTATAGATGCTATCCTGGCCCGGCAATGCATATCCTACATTCTCCAAATTACCAAGTATATTTTTTTGGCGATACAGATAATATGGGACATAATTATGGGCTGTCGTCCACTCCGTTGCCATATCCATCATTTTCCCGATTTCATAACGATCTGCCACCTTGTAGCGATTTTTATTTTGCGTCATTTCAGAAGCTCGTTTAAACGACAATGTATGGACCGTCAATGATTCAGGCATCAGCTTTTTCGTCTCTTCTAGTGTATGGGCGAACTCTCCCACTCCTTCACCAGGCAAGCCGATAATCAGGTCCATATTGATATTATTCATCCCCATCTCACGCGCAAGGTGGAACTTATCAATGGTTTCCTCAACGGTATGATGGCGACCAATTGCTTTTAAAGTTTCTTGCGTATAAGACTGCGGGTTAATACTAATGCGGTCAATATTCCACTTTTTCAACACTTCAAGCTTCTCCGGTGTAATTGTATCCGGACGTCCGGCTTCTACTGTTACTTCGCGAACTTTTTCCATGTCTGGGAACGAAGCATACATCTGCTCGTAAAGCATGTCCATTTCTTCTGCAGTGATACTTGTCGGGGTGCCCCCTCCATAATAAACGGTGGTGATTTTAATGCCTTTTTCCTTCAACCAGGAACCGATCGCATCTATTTCATGGTGTAGCCCGCCAAGGAAGGAGTCCACTTTTCCTTGCTTTCCATTAATCGCATAGGCAGGGAATGTACAATACGCACATTTAGTTGGGCAGAATGGGATTCCAATGTAAATGCTGACTTCATTGCCTAAGTCATGGAGATCAGGTACAACATCTAGCTGACGATCGACAATCTGCTGCATTAATTCTATCTTTTCATCTGTAATCAAGTAATCTTGTCGCAGCTGCTGATGGACTTTTTCTCGCGGCTCCCCTTTTTGAAGCTTGGAATGAAGAAGTTTTGTAGGACGAATCCCGGTTAAGATCCCCCACTTCTGAATAATTCCCGTATGCTCTTGCAGAAGGGTCAAATAAACATAGGACACAGCCTGCTTTTTCCGACGAAAGTTTTCTTTTTCATCAGAATCTCCCAATTCTTTCTCATGGGAACAAGACAGTTCACCGAGTTGTCCACTTACAATAAACGTGGTGTCTTTCTCTTCTACCTCAAACGTTACCTTTAACTCAGAAGATGGGTCTTCACCAAGCACCACTTCTGTTTCTTCAAAAAATAAATCCGCAATCAATGATAACGGACGTTGATATCTATCATCATGTAATCCATTTATAGCAATCTTCAAGTTAATCACCTTTCACACTTGCCTTGTTTTTCAGCAAGATTTTTCACTCCCACTAGTGTAACGGATGTAGCCGATGCATATCAAGATAATACCGTTGGAAAAGAGTGAGTCATCTCTAACCATTTCAATGAAATTTCATTTTCATCAAGGTCATATAGGCGATGAGGACCGCTCTCCTCCCTTTTCCTCGTCACTCAGGTTTTCATAACGGCGATGAAGACTTCTCTTTTCCTTTTTCTTCATCACTCAGGTCTTCATAACGGTTATGAGAACCGCTCTCCTCCTTTTTCCTCGTCACTCAGGTCTTCATAACGGCAATGAGGACCGCTCTCCTCCTTTTTCTTCGTCACTCAGGTCTTCATAACGGCAATGAGGACCGCTCTCCTCCTTTTTCCTCGTCACTCAGGTCTTCATAACGGCAATGAGGACCGCTCTCCTCCTTTTTCCTCGTCACGGAGGTCTTCATCCCACCGAACAAGAAAGACTCTGAAGACAATTCTATCATTCCATTATTTTATAACTTCCTGGTAAACAAAAAAAGACAGACCCCCTAAACATACAGAGTCTGCCCTTCACCTACTATATTTTCATTTTATTTAAAAACGCGATGCGTTGCTGTTTACGGAAATGTTCTTTAATCATATAGGCTACTCCGTTTTCATCATTTGTCCGGGTAATCCAGTCAGCAGCAAGTTTCACTTCTTTTGGAGCATTCCCCATCGCTACACCCAGTCCTGCCACTTCAATGATAGGTAGGTCTTCCATCGTATCACCTATGACCACCATTTCCTGCGGTGGAATTTTCAACACTTCACCAAGAGCTAACAAACCGTCCATCTTTGTTCCACCGTCAGGTAAGATATCCACTTTTCCGTCAGCATGAACAAGAATTTCTATCCCCTCAAATGCAGACTTCAAGGTCGTTAACACTCTTTCTCTCTCTTCTGGCTCTGTAAAATAAACCTCTATTTTCGGAGGCGCAATCGGATTGTCTATTAACGTATCTCCTAAAGATTCCACAAATTGCATTGGGTAGATTAATGGATCACTAGAACCTAGTACTGCCCTAGCCATCAAGTTATTTGCACCTCTTAGTCTATTGCCAATGGAATACCTTTCATGCAAGATCCTAACCGTACAATCATAATTTTCTAGCACTTGAACAAGATTGAATGTCTTATCCTCTGAGAGGCGCTTCACATGAAGAGGTTGCTCCAGTTTAGAGGCAATAAACGAACCTCCATGTGTCACTAAAAACGTATCAAGTTTCAAAGATTTAGCCACTTTCTTAGCAAAAGCGAAGTTTCGGCCGGTCACTAGTGTTACATAGACTCCCTTGTTTTTCACATACTCTATCGCTTCTTTCGTTTCCTTTGCCAATCTTCCATTTGATTTCAACAGCGTTCCATCTATATTGATGGCGAGCAGGCGGTATATCATGGAGAGACCTCCTTATCTAAGATGTTTGTACTTATTGATATGAGTATGAGGAAATTTGGGGAAATAGAACATGGGGAGCATTGGGTAGAGAAAAAATGAGAAAGAAAAAAACGCACCTTTATAGATGCGTTTTTCCTGACAAGCGTCCTTCCACCAATTATTAGTTAGCGGAATCTACGTCGCTATATAATTCTTCTAGTGGCTTCATGATGATTTTGTTTAGTTCGCTTACCATCATGCTCATGCGTTGCTCAGCTTCCATAAGCTTCGCGATTGATTCGTTTTGTTGCACAACAGCAACCGTTTTTTGAGCTTGTTCTACTTCTTCTTGTGTGATTTCTTGGCCGCTCATTTGTTTTTGTTGAAGTTCAAGTTGAATGTTGCGGAAGTTCTCGAACATGTTTTTTGTAGTTTCGTCAGCGAATACCTCTTTATATAAAGTTTGTAAGTTTTTGAACTCATCACTTTCTTTTACTGCTGTTTCTAGGTTGTACGCTACATCGTATACGTTGTTTGCCATTTGTATGTCATTCCTTCCTTTTTTGCCCATCTTTCAGGCATGCTAGTGACCAGTATAACAAACATGCCAGAGTCATTCAAACCATAAGGGGGGGATTCTATGTTACTCCTGTAGATTTCCGTTTCAGGTGATCGTAAAATGTTGTTTAGACACCGCTAGTGATTTCCGCAAATGGCTTCGCTTTCCTAGGGGCTGACGTGAGCCTCCTCGGCTTTCGCCTGTGGGGTCTCCACCTAGCGCTATCTCCCTCAGGAGTCTTCGCCTTTTGCTCCAATCACCAGCTAGGAATCATTATAGAAATTACGTTATCCCCCGCAGGAGTCTCATACCTTACACTCCAATCTACAGGGAAAACTCTCTTTTAAAGAATCAATACCAGTAATCCTTGTAGTAGTCCTATTAGACCTCCGAGTAGGGCTCCGAGGTAGGTGATTAGTTTTAGTTCGCGACGGGAGACGGAGAGGACCATTTCTTCTACTTCTTGAAGGGAGAAGGATTCGACCTGATCTCGCACCACTTCTTCTAGTTTCAATCTTACAAGCAGTGCTTCCAATTTCTCGAGCAAAAGTTCGCTGCCTGTCGAGAATGCGGAAGGAATTAACTTATCCATCATCCAAGGATAGATAGGTTCTATCGCTTCTTTCACTGTTTTATTCATCCATTTTGGAACGTTCACTGTGCGTTCTACTACTGTATGAAGAGAGGAAAGAATTGCTTCTCTGGAAATTTTATTTTCCAAATCCTGCACTTCCATTTCCTTCAGTTTATTCCACTCGCGGTACAAGACATTTATTAAGACATCTTTCGTACCATCATGTTTAAGAAATTTAATGATCTCCGGTTGCACTTTATCGACCAAAGGATAGTTGCCCATAAACATTTGGACAACACTTCCCAGTTTGCCTCGGGTTGCGATAAAGTCGTTGATCATTTTAGACAACTGCCGTTTTCCTTCCACACTTTCAAAATGGTAGATTGCTTTATTCAAGATGAATTCAGACACTGCGGGAATATTGCTCTCAACAGAGTGCAGCAAATTCACCGGCAATACCTGTTGAATAGGTTTCGAACGCAATTGCCCCATTACTTCTTCATATTTACTCTCCACGATTTGATGTAAATTTTCTTGAAAGAGAGTTTCTGCGTCCTCTACCCCAAATTTCTGTAAAATCTCCTGAACACTGACTCCTTTTTCAAGGTAGCGGTCCACCTCTTCTTTTATCCATTGCTCAGACTTTTCCTTAAAAGAGCTGTTCATTAACCTTCTTTTCATGCTTTCTGCAGTCAAAAGATGCTCCATCACCAATTTTCCAAGTTGATCAGCAAGTTCCGATCTTCTCTTTGGTATCAATCCCGGTGTAAATGGAACCCGTTTTCCAAAGACATAAATTGGGTTATAGGGTCTGAACAGCATTCGAATGGCAAGAGAATTGGTCACTCCTCCTATCAAAGCCCCAATCGCCATCATCATCACAATAACAAACAAGATATCCATCTATCGTCAACCTCTTTCTAATCACCGATTTATCTTCATTTCAATACTATAGATTGTGGGGAAAATTCCCCTGTTTCTCCTAAACTGCCTAACCTTAGACAAAAAATGAGGGAAAAACATGAATTTTTTAGCAGCAAGGGTAATACCTATTGAAAATAATACACCTGTACCAATTATACAAATAAGTGAAGCTTTAGCAAAAAAATTAAAGCTTCCAGAACATATATCTTTATTTACCGTTCAATGTAGCCGGAATACAATGACGTGTAATATCGTAACTATCAATATAGTAGAAAATGTGTTGAAAATGGACCGAAGTATCCAGAAGTCCTTGTTTCTTTTTGAAGAGGAACGAACCTACCTCATCACGTATAACAGTGAATCTAACACACTGCATATTGGTCCCGTTATCGCACTGCTTACTGAAATCGGAATGAAAGATGAAGAGTGCATCGATCTTAAATCCATTGAAGAGTATTGCATGGAGCTCGCCAACTATTCGGAGGATATCGGAATTATCTTCTATGTTTTCTCCCTTCACAATCATTGGAAAGAAAAACTTATCGAAGGATACTACATGGAAAACAATAACTGGAACAAAGCATTGCTTCCTTATCCTCAGGTGGTGCATAACCGTCTCCATAAACGTACGAACGAGAAGAGTGAAATGTTTCATGAATTAACCGAACAACTGCAAGAATGGGAGATTCCTTACTTTAATGATCATTTTCTTAATAAATGGACCGTGCATGAGCAACTTGCCATCGCTGATCACTTGGCTCCTTATTTGCCGGAGACAGCGCTATTTTCTGCCAAACGACTGGAGTCATGGTTAGAAACTCACTCTACACTTTTTTTGAAACCAATCAACGGCAGTCAAGGAAAACAAATATTTAAAGTCTCTAAAACGGAAGAGGGATACACATTGGATTACTCTTCGATTCAACAACAAGTATCCCAAACATACAGCAGTATTACTGATTTGTACAAGCGACTTTCTCCTGAAATTAAAAAAAGGCAATATATTCTCCAGCAAGGATTAGATTTACTTCACTTAGATGGGAGACCTGTTGATTTCCGCTATCTGTGTCATCGCACCGAAAATAATCGCTGGCAGGTTACCTCCTCTACCGCCAGGGCATCAAAGAGTGGATCATTCGTGTCGAATCTGGCCCAGGGAGGAGAAATGCTTTCTGTCCAACATGTACTACGAACGAAATTCGACACAAGGGAACTACCACAAATCCGAAAACTATTAAAGGAATTGGCACTTGAAGTGGCAAACGAAATCGGAGCTGCTTCAGATGGAGTTTTCGGTGAATTGGGCATCGATCTTGCTATTGATAACACCGGCCATCCTTGGATTATTGAGGTAAATACAAAACCATCCAAGAATTTAGATCAACCAGTAAACGCAAGAAGCATCCGCCCTTCTGCCAAAGCTGTCATCATCTACTGTTTATACCTTATACACGAACACTTAAAGGAGAGATAATATGATCACCCTAGGTGTCCTCTCATTTTCACAACCGACTTTTTACCTTACAAAAATAGCCGACCATGCTGCGAAAAATGGTGTTATGATATGCATTATTTCGCCAACTCAATTAACAGAAAGCACCTCTCACGTATCAGGTCTCATGTACACTTCAGACAAGAAGGAATGGAAAGACTCCACATTTCCCATTCCTTCCTTTATTTATGACCGTTGTTATTACGGAACCAAGAAAGCGCAACTCTTTAAGGCAGGAACAGACTCATTGAAGTTGAAGGAAAATGTTCAGTTTCTCGGGTATGGACTTCCAAATAAATGGGAAGTCTATAACAAGTTAACATCCATACCAGAAATTCAAGCCTTCTTTCCTCTAACAAAGAAACTTACAAGCGTCACATTTTTCATATCACACTTTCGTCAACAAAAATGTTGGCTAATTAAACCCATTAATGGCTCCCAAGGGAGAGGATTAATTAAAGTTGAACGGATTGAAGGGCAATATATTGTAAAAGAAGTGGTTCAGCCAGGAGAATCACTCTATATATTTAGGACAGATAATCATTTAAGAAATTGGCTACATAGCCGTATGAAGGTTACAGAGTATATTTTCCAACCTTTTCTTCCGTTGCAAAATAAAAGGGATGTTCCCTTTGATTTAAGGATATTTCTCCAAAAAAATGAAGAGGGAAACTGGACGGAAAGAGTACGGTGTATCCGGACAGGCCCAAAGAATCATATTACATCCAATCTTGCAGGTGGCGGGGAAATGCTACCTTTCTCTGTCATTACTAATGGTCTGCAGCGTGCAAAAAGAGAGGGATTAGAAAAGAAACTGCAGGTTATTGTAGACTATCTCCCTACTGCGATTGACCAGACAATCTCCCCTCTTTTTGAATTGGGGATAGATATCGGGATTGATCCTGACTATAATTTATGGATTTTAGATATTAATTCAAAGCCCGGTCATAAGATAGTAACAATGGCTTCTCCTTCTGTACAGGCAGAAATCTATGAAGCCCCGAGCAAGTACTGCAGTTACTTGTCGTCTATCAAAAGGTAAGAAAACGGGAGTTGATGATGATGAAAGCACTCATACCTGTTAAATGCAGAGATGACTTAAAAGAACACCAAATTCTTGTTCCAGAGCAGCTCAGCACCGTCCAAATAGAATCGATAGCTTTTGGAACACATCAGTATTCCTGTCATGGAATTTTACATGGCGGGCATTCTCTTTATCTTTCGGAATCCTTATTCAAAAAGTTGCTTCTTCCTTATGAAGGGAACATTCATGTATTCGTTCATGAAGGCACCCTTCACCTAGGTCCGCTAATTGGAATATTTACGGCAGGCTTTACGAGTTCCATGATCCGGCCTATAGGAGAACGCTCTTTATTCTTCTCCAAACTGCTAGCAACGGAGAGAAAAGTTGGTGCATATATGTTTCTTTTCGGCGCCAATCATATTGACTGGGAAGAGGGTACTATGGAAGGGTTCATGTTTACAGAACAAGGTTGGAAAAAAAAGACCCTCCCTTTTCCACATGTTGTTTACGATCGCCTTCCCAACAGGCGAACAGAAAAACATCGGTTGCTCGCACAAACGAGAGAAAAAATGCAAACAGATTATGCGATTCCCTGGTTCAACCCTGGCTTTTTCAACAAATGGGATATCCATCAGAAGCTTATGATAGAGGAAAATATTGTTCCTTACCTTCCTGAAACGCATAATGACGTTTCTATTGCTAAGATGGAAAAATTATTGTCTAAATATCCTTTCATTTATCTGAAACCTACCAATGGCAGTCTGGGACTTGGCGTTTACAAAATCATTTATAACCGGGAAGAAGAAGCATATTATGCCCGTTATAAAAATGAGGAGTTTGTCAATAAACTGCAGCGCTCCTCTTCCCTCGAATCCCTGTTAGCTCATGTCATGAAAAACAAGGACTTGTCTTGTTATCTCATTCAACAAGGTATTCCCTTATTAAAAGTGGATGATTCCTTCGTTGATTTTCGCGTGCATACCAATAAAGATGAGCAAGGAAATTGGGTCGTAAGTGCAATGGCTGCTAAGCTTAGTGGCAAAGGAAGCATTACCACCCACGCCAACAGCGGCGGAGTAATCAAGACGGTTTCCGAAATCTTTACAGATAAAGAAGAACAAGAGGCAGTGATCCATAAGTTGTCTCAAGCTTCCCTTTTAATCAGCAATGCCATTGATACACATATGCCTGGATTTATCGGAGAGATCGGTTTTGATTTTGGACTGGATAAAGACCACAAGCTTTGGATGTTTGAAGCAAATTCCAAACCTGGGCGCTCCATCTTCTTTCATCCAAAATTGAGAAACGAAGACATTCTAACACGTAAGCTGTCCATTGAATATGCGGTGTATTTGACCGAACATACAATAAAAAATCCGGAAGGTGTTTTTTCATGATTGAGCTATTTTATGAGATTGCCTCCCAGACCTGGTACCAGCGTTTTGATGATGAAAAGAAAGTGACAATGGGAAAGTACTTTTCTGTCCCCTATAAAAAAGAGCATACAAGCAAAGCCCTTAGCTTCCCTTTTCAACTAAAGGAATGGAAAGCAGGTCCCCTTATCGGTATTTTAGCTAGTCCGAAGAAAGACGGATTTGTAGGAAATATCGGCCTTTTTAAAAGAATACAACGAAATCTCCAACAGACTGGTGGATTATCCGTAGTGGTTACTCCACAGCAACTGACGGAGGATGGGATAGAGGGATTTTGTTATTTGCCATCACAAGATCAATGGGTAAAGATACAAACCCCACTTCCTGATCTTTTGTATAACCGTTTGTTACGATATGAGGACGAAAAACTTTTCTTAGAACAAACAGATAAACTGACCTCCCTTTATCATATTCCTGTGTTCAATCCTCATTTCTTTGACAAGTGGGAGTTATATTTACAGCTGAAAGATAATGAAGTATTGCAACACCATCTACCAAAAACGGACCTTCTATCTGAACAAACCTTAATGGAATACCTAACGACATACCCTGAAGTGTACATTAAAAAAAGAAAAAGCAAGAAAGGAAAAGGCGTTTTCCTTATTACACGAAATGGAAACACATTTTTAATGAAATCAACATCCACTACCACTGTCCTATTTCCGTCCATAAGTAAACTTGCCAATTATTTTGAAAAAGAAGAATCCTTACATTCTTATATCATCCAAGAAGCCATCACCACTTTGCCGATGAAAGGTAAAAAATTCGATTACCGAGTATTGGCACACTCAAGCGGCAACCGCTTCTCTATTACTGGAGTAGGGGTTCGAATGGCTAAGAAGCAGCAGGTAACTACCCACGTTCCTGCTGGCGGAGTAATAGTTTCAACAGAAGAACTTCCGATTAAAACCGACCATGAAACAATCGAACAACTAATTAACCAATGTGGAAAACAGCTCTCTTCTTTTTATGATGATATTGGGGAATTTTCGGCCGACATTGGAATAACTGCGGAAGGGAAACATTATATCTTTGAATTGAATGCCAAGCCGATGGATTTTGATGAGGCCCAAATCAAGCAGCGGGCAACTGAAAGTATTACCAAGGTTTTCTATGAACGATCCGGCTTTTCCATGCAGGAATCCTTCACATAATGTCGAATAAAGTTACTAGTAGACATGACAACATGAGGAGGAAAAGGCATGATTTCACACTTCCAATTAAAACCTTTCTATCAAAACAACCAACTACCAGGCTGGCATCTTTCCTTTTTTTACAAAGGGCACGCCATTAAAGCCGTCTATCATAAAAACGGTTCCATTGAATGGCCAGAATCACAGACCTTTTCCGAAGAAGAAAAACAAGCCGTGGAAGCTCAGATTCACGAACTCATGCTATTCCACGTATATGATTGAAGAATCATTTTCCCTCCTTTAGAGAAACTAAAGAAAAAAGGAGGGATTTATTTATGTCAGAAGAGAAAAAGACCAATAAAGGCTCACAGAATGAAGGCAGGGATGAGTACTTCATGGATGTTGACAGGTATATCAATGAAGGGCTTGCAGGCGGAAGCGTCTTCGAAAGGGACCGCTACACGAACATAGAAGAAGCACGAGATCTTGAAAAAGAAGAACCACCTAAAGAGCAACATTAACTCTTCCCTTTTTGGAAGAGTTCAGACTGTCGACAAACTATAAACTAGTTAGGTTATCTGTTGGAAGAGTTGATCTCCGTTTCAGGAGCTTCGCTTTCCGCGGGCAGTCCGGAAGCCTCCTCGGGCTACGCCCTGCGGGGTCTTCCATGTCCTTTCCTCCCGCAGGAGTCTTCGCTCCTTCCACTGCGATCAACTAGAGAATTTCATTATTTTTAGCTTTGTCTACACACTGTAACTCTTCCCTTTTTGGAAGAGTTTTTTAATTCCTTTGTATACTGCGTTCTCTTCGATATAATAAAAAGAATAGCTCAGAAGGAAAGGGATTAACCATGTACAACCACTTAAAAAAAATATTTAAGGATGCGCTCATCCAGACATCCTCCCCACATAGTTTTTCACGTTATCTTTGGTTCACTTCCTCAGACAATGATTATTATGGAATAGAAAAAGATGCATTGACTGCAAAAGATATACTGCTATTAGAAACTTTTTTACAAAAAGTAGAAGAACACCAACTATCCATGAGTGAAAAGGAACATTGGTGGCATGAATTATTTTTCGGCCGCGCTCCTCAAAAGAGTCCATACACCCAACCAAGGCCTTTACGCTTTATCCACTTTGAATTCTCAGAACCATTGTTGAATAAGGAGGAATGGAAAGAAGCTCTGATTGCTTTTTTTGATAACGATTTAGAGATTATTTGGAGAAACTTTACCAGCGGCGTAATGGTAGACTTTATGCCTGAATTGAAAGCAGAGGAAAGCGTTCCTCTTCATGACATCATCGACATCACCGCCTCCGACTTTTATACAAATGTGAAATTGTATATCGGAATATACACAAACTTAGAGGAAAACTTAACAGACTTATTTCACTGGGAGCAAAAGTGCTTTGAACGATCGTTACAAGCAAGGAAGCAGGCAAATATACATACGTTTCAACACGCCCTTCCTTTCATGCTGACAGAAAACATTGATCCTGAACAAGTTTTATATATCAAAAAGATGTTTGGCACAATGCTTGAAGATGAAAAAGAACTTCTGCAAAGCGTAAAAGTATATATAGAAAATAATATGAATGTATCACTGACAGCCAAAAAACTATTCATGCACCGCAACAGCCTTCAATACCGGATCGATAAGTTCATCGAACGAACAGGCATAGACATAAAAAACTTTCAAGGCGCCATGGCCGCCTACCTAGCAATCATCATCATTGAAAAGTAACGTTGTAATGCAATAACCAAGTTGATTGTAGTGGAAGGCGCGCAGACGCCCGCGGGAGGAAGGGACAGGTGAGACCCCGGAACTGTAGGGGCAACTGAAAATCTGACAACATAAAATTTTCATAAATCCCTAGCTGGTGATTGGAGCAAAAGGCGAAGACTCCTGAGGGAGATAGTGCTAGGTGGAGACCCCGCAGGCTTGCCGAGGAGGCTCCAGCAGCGCCCCTAGGAAAGCGAAGCCATTTGCGGAAATCAACAGCGGCGTCTATACAACCGTTAAAATCCAAGTATTTCTCAATTGCCACCATAGGAGTAAGGAGCCTCACGGATCGCCGCAGGCAAGCGAAGCGCCTGAAACGAAAATCAATTGTTTTTATGAATCTAAAGTAACGTTGCACAAAGACGTTGCTTTTTTTTGTGCAACTTGTACATTTACGAAATGTATGCGTTTTCGGTACACTAATATCAGATTAAGAAAACGATTTCATAGGGGGAAACACACATGGCAGAATTACAATTAGATCATATCTACAAAGTCTACGAAGGCGACGTAACAGCAGTTAAAGACTTCAACCTACACATTAAAGACAAAGAATTCATCGTATTCGTAGGTCCATCAGGTTGCGGTAAATCTACAACTCTACGTATGATTGCTGGTCTTGAAGAAATCTCAAAAGGTGACTTCGTAATCGACGGCAAAAGAATGAATGACGTTGCACCAAAAGACCGCGACATCGCAATGGTATTCCAAAACTATGCACTATATCCTCACATGAATGTATATGACAACATGGCATTCGGATTAAAATTACGTAAGTTCCCTAAAGAAGAGATTGACCGCCGCGTTAAAGAAGCTGCAGCAATCCTTGGCTTGGAGCAATACCTTGATCGTAAACCAAAAGCATTATCCGGTGGTCAGCGTCAACGTGTAGCACTTGGGCGTGCAATCGTTCGTGATGCAAAAGTATTCTTAATGGATGAGCCTTTATCCAACCTTGATGCAAAGCTTCGTGTAGCGATGCGTGCCGAAATTTCTAAGCTTCACCAACGTCTGCAAACAACAACAATCTATGTAACGCATGACCAAACAGAAGCAATGACAATGGCTACACGCCTAGTTGTTATGAAAGATGGTATCATCCAGCAAGTTGGTTCACCTAAAGAAGTTTACGAAAACCCAGAAAACGTATTCGTAGGCGGATTCATTGGATCCCCTGCTATGAACTTCTTCAACGGTAAACTTGAAGATGGAGCATTCCTAATTGGCGAACAGAAGATTGCTGTTCCGGAAGGAAAAATGAAAGTTCTTCGTGACCAAGGTTATGTAGGAAAAGAAATCATCCTTGGAATTCGTCCAGAAGATATCCACGATGAGCCAGTATTCATTGAATCATCTGTTGGTACTACTATTACAGCTGTAATTGAAGTATCTGAGCTTCTTGGTGCAGAATCTATGCTTTATTCTCAAATCAATGGCCAAGACTTCGTAGCACGTGTTGATTCCCGTACAGATGTGAAGCCTCAACAAAAGCTTCAACTTGCATTGGACATGAACAAATGCCACTTCTTCGACATTGAAACGGAATCTCGTATCCGTTCTAAATAATATATCTTTTCAAAACCAGGTCCTAACCGACCTGGTTTTTTATTCTTGAATAGTAATGATTTGCTCTTTTTGACAAGCTGGACAATCGAACAAATGCAAGCAAACGTGATTTTCCACACTGTTTACATCCCCATCCACCATCTTCAAAAGGTTAATTTCCATATATGCACTATAATCATCTAAATAGTCCGTCACTTTACCTGTATCAATAAGCATGCTGCCGCAGGATGCGCAAGTGCCATGATATTCTTCCAACCCATTACATAGCGGACATATCTCCATTAGAGCTCCTCCAGTTCTTACAACTTCTACTTTTCATTAATTTTTACATCTTACCTTCAAATATGCGTTATATCGAAACAGAAAATATCCATAAATTACCTAAAAATATTTGGATAAAGATATTAGGAAATTCCTATAATACAAGTAACAACTTATCACCCAATGGACCAGCCTAGACGGCAGCAGAGACCTCTGCACTACTGGTGCAACTCCAGTTGGTCCAACCAAAACTATTTTACGAGGAGATGAATCACATCATGGCAAGCAGAAACAATTCGTCAAATCAATTAGTAGCACCTGGAGCTCAAGCAGCTATCGACCAAATGAAGTACGAAATCGCAACTGAATTTGGTGTAAATCTTGGTGCAGACACAACTGCTCGCGCTAACGGATCTGTTGGTGGAGAAATCACTAAGCGTCTAGTTCAAATGGCTGAGCAATCCCTAGGCGGAAGATAAGTTTTAGTTTTTATGTAGCAACATAATTTTATATGTATGGATTGAGGCACCTCAATTTTGGGGTGCCTTGCTTTTGTTATAGCTAAATTCTAATTAGGATTTTTTAACATTTATTCAAAATATGGTATATCAGTTTTGTGGTTTGGGTATTAAATTTGTAGCATTTAAATTAGATTGTGAATAGGGGGAAAAAAGATGCACTGGTATTTGGAGGGATTTAGGAATTATTTTAATTTTAGTGGTAGAGCTAGGAGGAAGGAGTATTGGATATTTAGGATAGGAAATTTTGTAATCTTCTGGTTCTCAGCATACTTACTTGTCAAGATGTTTCCAGACAATGATACTCCAGGTGTAATATTCTTATTGGTCTATTTACTACTCTTTTTTATTCCAACACTCTCCATTACTGTTCGCAGGTTTCATGATATCGGCAGAACCGGTTGGTGGAGTTTACTAGGGTTTATTCCCTTTATTGGTTGGATTCCCGTTCTCATCTTCGCGTGCATAGAAAGTGAACAAGATAACAAATACGGACCGAATCCAAGAAAACATGATCACTCTCATAAAGAAGAAGCTCTGACTCATTAAATTAGTATTTACACCAATAATATATTACACTTTAGCCAAAACCATAAAGGCGGCGAAGTTATTGAACGTTGTATTAGTTGGTGGAGGCCACGCTCACTTAAAGTGTTTATTGGATATAAGAAAGAATCCTCTTCCCAATCAAAAAATTTATTTAATCTCTCCTGACCGGTATCAATACTACTCAGGAATGTTCTCAGGGTATACGGAAGGATTGTACTCTTTAGATGAAATAAGAATCGATATAAAAGACCTGTCTGAAAAAGCAGGCGTAACCTTTATAGAAGATAAAGTTACAGAGGTTTGTGTTACTGGCAAGACACTCCTAACAAAGGCAGGGAAGAAAATTCCCTTCAGTGTAGTTTCTTTTGATACTGGCTCGTCAATAAAGAGTCCGCCCTCTTTCAAGGATAATCTTGTTCAAATTAAACCAAATTACTTTTTTGCAAACAAGATTAAGGAATACCGTGAAGTTGAATTTCCTGTAGTTGTCGGGGGCGGGGCCTCTGGGGTAGAAATTGCTTTAGCCATTACTGCTTGGAGAAAGAAAAACGGCTTACCTACTAATGTCACGCTGATTACTTCCTCGAAGCTGTTGCCCTCTTCCTCCAGCCAAGCGTCCAAAATGATTAAAGAAATTGCTATTGGAAAAGGACTTTCAGTAAAAGAGGATGAAAGTGTAGGGGAAATAAACGAAAATTATGTTTTAACTAAAAACGGTACAAGTCTCCCTCACTCTCGCGTGTTATGGTTGACTGGTCCAAGTTCACCTAGCATCTTTAAGAAAAGCTCGCTTCCTTGTGATGAAAATGGCTTTCTCTTGACTAAAAAGACACTTCAGGCTAAAGGGTTGCCGTTTATTTTCGGAGCAGGTGATTGTATAACACTTGAAGCTTTTCCTGACCTTCCTAAAAACGGTGTATATGCTGTGAGGCAAGCAGAGTTGCTTTGGGATAACATTACAAGCTACTTAAATGGAGATATGTGTTCTACATTTACTCCTCAACGTCATTTTCTATCTTTACTATCAACAGGTAATAAAGAAGCCTTACTCCAATACGGACACTTTACCTCTCACAACAAGCTTGTATGGAAGCTGAAGAATAAAATTGATACAGGTTATATGAAGAAATACATATGATGTGGTTTGTTTGCTTGGTTAGTTCAAATGTCCGAAGATTTTTGATTTTTGACCAAAGTTTTGGGAAAGTTGACCAAATTTTTGATTTGACCGAACCAAAAATTTAAATGACCGAAGGCCCGGTAAAAGTTGACCGTAGTCCTTGGATGATTTGTCCGAAACCTTTACAAATCAAACAATTTTTTGTCCAAAGATAGAAGCAAATTGACCGAACCAAAAAATCATAGCAAAAATGAGCCATTTTCATTAAAAACTATAGCTTTTTTACAGCCGCATCAAAAGACCAGCGAAGTTAAAGCTAAATGAAATCCCCGCCACTTTTACAAGTAACGGGGATTTTTCTTCATTCATACTCCACTTTCAATCATACGTAGAAATTGCTTCGTTCTATCTGCTTTGGGGTTCTCAAATATCTCAGCTGGTTTCCCCTTCTCTACTATCTTGCCATCATCCATGAAAATTACTTCATCTGCCACTTCTTTGGCAAACTTCATTTCATGGGTAACGACCACCATGGTCATTCCTTCCTGAGCCAGTTCCTTCATAACTCTTAGGACCTCTCCGACAAGTTCGGGGTCTAATGCAGAGGTAGGTTCATCAAACAGCATCACTTTCGGTTCCATTGCAAGGGCGCGGGCAATACCGACACGTTGCTGCTGTCCACCGGAAAGCTGAAAAGGATAAAAATCCAGTTTATCTCCAAGCCCTACCTTTTCAAGCAACCTCTTAGCACGTTCTTCCACCTTTGCCTTTGCCTCTTTCTTCACTGTGATGGGACCTTCCATCACATTCTGAAGGGCTGTCTTGTGAGGGAATAGATTATAACTTTGAAACACCATACCTGTTAGTCTTCTAAAACTGGCAATCTTGTTTGATGATACCTTTTCTGAAAAATCAAGTGCCTGCTGATCAATCTCCACCCTACCGGAAGTTGGAGTTTCTAGTATATTCAAGCAGCGTAAAAGGGTCGTTTTACCAGAACCAGATGGCCCTATTACTACAACAACCTTCCCTTGCTCCACGTTTAAATCAATGCCTTTTAATACTTCTAATTCTCCGAACTGTTTGTATAAGCTCTGTACTGAAATCATATCTTGAGCTCCTTTATAAATGGCTGTTTTCTAAAATGATTATCTTGCAACATATCTGTCCAAACGACGTTCTACTCTTCCTTGTACTAGAGATAAGCAGAAACAGATTACCCAGTAAATTGCCCCTGCTTGCGCATAGAGTAATAAGAATTCATAGTTAGTGGCAGCAATCTGTTGAGCCACCCTGAACATCTCTGTTACAAGAATTAAGGAAGCAAGCGACGTATCCTTCACCAAACTAATAAATGAATTAGACAATGGTGGAATCGAAACACGTGCTGCCTGCGGTAAAATAATACGTCTAAGCGCTTGAGGATAACTCATCCCCATGGAATAAGCCGCTTCCCATTGTCCTTTTGGTGTCGAAAGGATTGCAGCCCGGATTATTTCGGATGCATATGCCCCGACATTCAAGGAGAACGCAATCACTGCGGCTGGAAAAGAATCGATGGTAACTCCGATGGAAGGCAATCCATAGAAAATAATAAATAATTGCACTAAGAGAGGAGTTCCCCTAATAATCGATACATAAATTCTAACTACAATTTGTAATGGTTTAACCGGTGATATTCTTGCCAAAGCCGTTAATATGGCAATCATCAACCCAAAACTGAATGAAAGTAGCGTCAACGGTATTGTATTAGACAAAGCTCCCTTCACCAAAGGAAGAAGGGAGCTTTCTGCGATTGTCATCCATCTATCTAAACGTTCTGGATCAGTCAAGATACTAGTTAAGTACATTTTCACCAAACCATTTCTCTGAAATTTCTTCGTACGTGCCGTCTTCAATAATTTCTGCAAGTGCTTTATTTACGGCTTTTACTAACTCGTCACTACCTTTTCGGAACATCATGCCACTTTGTGCAGCATCGTCCGCTTCATCAACAATTTTTATTGCCGCATTAGGACGGTTTTTCTGGAAATCAAGAACTGATAACTTATCATTGATTGTTACATCTACTCGGTTGGAGTTAATTAGTTCTATTGCTTGGTTAAAACCTTCTACTCCTTCAATTTCGGCTTTATACTCACGGGCAATATCTGCATAGTTACTTGTTAAAGATTGAGCAGATTTCTTACCTTCAATGTCTTCAAAGCTTTTGATTTCTTCATTGTCTTTTTTCGTAACAAGTACCGCTGCTGAAGTGATATAGTGATCAGAGAAATCATACTTTTCAAGACGATCTTCACGGATCCCCACTTGGTTCGCAATCATATCAAAACGCTTGGAATCAAGACCAGCAAACATTGCATCCCATTGTGTTTCCATGAATTTCACTTCAACACCCATTTTTTCCGCAATCGCTTCTGCTATTTCTACATCAAACCCTGTTAACTTGCCAGACTCATCGTGGAATGTGAATGGAGGGTATGTACCTTCTGTTCCAACTAGAAGTTCCCCTTCTTCTTCCACTTTGCTAAGAAGATTGTCTGTTTCTTCTTTTGGAGCATCTCCTGTAGCACCGTTGTTATTAGATGTCCCACATGCAGTTAACACTACTGCAGATAGTAAAAGTAATGTAAATATAGATAAAATTCTCTTCATTCTGTTAAACCCCCAGTATTCTTATATGAATTATTTTTCACGCAACATATTGTATAGTATAAGAAGTCTTTAAGCTTGTCAAAGACTTTGTTTGCGCATTTTTATTTTCTCCAAATTTCCGTAAAAATAACAAAAAAGCTAAGGGATATTCTCCTCCCCTTAGCCTCTTGTTCTTAAACAGCAAGATCCTTGCTACCCTGCTGTAATTCATACATCTGATAATACTTTCCTTTTCTCTCCATTAGTTCTGAATGGTTGCCTCGCTCCACTATTTCTCCACGGTCAAGTACAAGTATTTGGTCTGCATTTTTAATAGTAGAAAGTCGGTGAGCGATGATGAAAGTGGTTCTTCCTTTTTTCAATACTTCCAACGCCTGTTGAATGATGGCTTCCGTTTCAGTATCAATACTTGCAGTCGCCTCATCAAGAATTAAGATTGCCGGGTCGAACGCAAGCGCACGTGCGAAGGAAATCAGTTGACGTTGTCCGGAAGATAATGTACTTCCTTTTTCAATGACTGGTTCCTCAAGTCCTTTAGGCAGTGCATTGATAAAGTCCATCGCACCTACATCCTCTAGCGCCTTTTTCACACGATCAACGGAGATGGTTGGATCATCTAGACTTACATTCGAGGCGATGGTACCGGTGAACAAGAATGGATCTTGAAGGACGATTCCCATGTGCTGCCTGATTGCTTGTTTGGGCAGTTCCTGAATGTTTTGCCCATCTATGACGATTTTCCCTTTTTCAATATCATAAAAGCGGAACAAAAGATTCATGATTGAGCTCTTTCCTGATCCAGTATGGCCGACCAGTGCTACGGTTTCTCCTTTAGAAGCTGTAAAAGAAATATCTTTTAACACATATTCATTTTCCTTGTAGCCAAACGATACAGACTCGAAAGAAACATTACCGTCATAGCGAGGATGTTTTACATCTGAAACCTGAACTCCCGCCTCATCCATCAGCTCAAACACACGAACCGCGGATACACGTGCCTGTTCAAGGTTTGCCAACTGATTGACCATTCCGGTAATCGGTCCGAACATTCTCCCTAGGTAGTCTACAAATGCATATAAAACGCCAAGCGAAACGATCGTTCCAATTCCTAAGGAAGCTCCACCAAAGTACCAAATCACGACAACAAATGAAATGTTTCTAAGTACGCCGACAAGGTTGTGAGAAGTTAATGCATTTAAACTTAACAGTTTATTTTGGTAAGTGAAATGCTGTTCATTCCATCCTTCAAATTCTTCTGTCGCCTTCTTTTGACGTCTAAAAGCCTGAATGATGGTCATCCCCTGAATAGATTCATTGATATTCCCGTTTATATCACTAAGAAGTGCCCGGATTTTATGGTTGTAAACCGATGCATACTTCCTGTAAAAGATAAACCAGACAACAAGGATTGGTATCAAGGTCAAGCAGATTAATGCCAACCTTACATCAAGTAAAAATAATGCGATATAAATACCCGTGATATATATCAATCCAGAAAAGAAAGTTGCAAGGACTGTCACATATAACTCCTTGATCGTTTCCGTGTCATTGGTAATCCTGGATACTACTTTCCCTGCAGGAAGATGATCAAAGTATTGTATCGGTAGTTTCTGTATCTGCCCAAACACATCTTCCCTCATTTTCTGAATGATGCGGTTGGCAGATGTTTGAAGGTAGTAACTTTGGCCATATTGAAAGAAAGATGCCAATACAAGCAAGCCAAAATATAAACCGACAAGATAGATGATATATTTTACTTCTGGCTGATAAAAATTGATCAGTTCACTATTAGTCAACCTTTGTGCAGGATAGCTTTGCTCCTCTTCTCCCCGTCTAATGGTAACCTCACCATTTGAAGCAGACCTTTCCCCATCAAAACTGATGTCTGTAGGAAGGAAATAATACTCTCTGCCGACTTGAAGAATCCTTGCTGTATTCTCTGGAGTTGCATTTTCCGTTTCCCGGTCTTCTCTACCATAATATTTACCTTCGAAATAGACTCGATTTTCCTTATCTTGTTCTGTTTCAATCCAAGCTTTTTCAATTCCAAGGATATGATTGTCAATCATCCTTTTAGCAATAAAAGGACCTGTCAATTCTGCTGCAACTGCTATGGATAGCATCAACAATGCAACAATGATGATTCTCTTTTGTGTTAGTGCATATTGAAATAGGCGTTTGCCTGATTTTATTTCTTTGATGTCTTTCATGTTAAAACCTCGCCTCCTTTTGGCGATTGAACCTGCTGCCTTTCAAACTGTTCTTTGTACCAGCCTCCAATGGCCATGAGCTGGTCATGCATTCCGGACTCTACTATTTCTCCATCCTCCAAAACAATAATCCAGTCCGCATGCTGCACACCAGACAAGCGGTGTGTAGTAATTAACGTTGTTTTTTCAGCACGTTCATTTCTAATATTTTCGATGATTGTTGCTTCCGTTTTCGCATCGACTGCTGATAATGAATCATCTAGTATCAAAATTTCAGGATCAGCAATAAGGGCACGTGCAATGGAAATACGTTGTTTCTGTCCTCCCGACAACGATACACCTTTTTCTCCAACTAAGGTCTGTAACCCTTCCGGAAGCAATTCAAGATCTTTTTCAAAAGCAGATGACCTGATCGCTTGTGCAATTTCTTCATCCGTTGCGTCTTCTTTTCCAAATAAGATGTTTTCTTTGACAGATCGGGAGAAGAGGATATGATCCTGTGGCACATAACCAATCCAGCCTTGAATGGTGTGCAACGGGATTTTTTCCAGCTCCACCTCATTTATCTTGATGGTACCTGTACCAAGTGGATACTCCCTTAAAAGTTGCTTTATCAGTGTTGTTTTCCCACTTCCTGTTTTCCCGACAATCCCAAGTGTTTGACCTGCTTTCAAATGGAAGGATACATTCTTTAGATTATCCACTGTGGAGGATGGGTACTTAAATGTAACTTGATTGAATTCAATGATTTTTGGTGTAGAAACATCTATCGGTTCATGGTGATCCCGGAC
This sequence comes from Sutcliffiella horikoshii, assembly GCF_020524325.1. Classification (GTDB taxonomy): domain Bacteria; phylum Bacillota; class Bacilli; order Bacillales; family Bacillaceae_I; genus Sutcliffiella_A; species Sutcliffiella_A horikoshii_D. Next base: position 149,424 of record NZ_JAIVKY010000008.1, on the reverse strand, counting down.
ATCCTCTTTGTAAGCCAATGTCTCGTTAACACGATCGAGCGATGCATTCCCCCTCTGCATGACGTTGATTAATTCACCGATTGCAAACATCGGCCAAATCAACATGCCTAAATAAACATTGAACGCAACAAGCTCGCCTAATGTAATGGATTTATGGAAGACCAAGTAAGCACCGTATCCGAGGCCTATCAGGTAACTTGCCCCGACAAGCAATTTAATGGTCGGCTCAAAGAGAGAATCAATGATGGCAACCTTTACATTTTTCTTATACACATCATCTGTCATCTGATGAAATCTGCCCTGATCCGCTCTTTCCTGAACATAGGCACGAATAACTCTTACCCCGGCAATGGATTCAAGGACTTTGTCATTCATATCTCCAAAAGCATCTTGCGCCTCTGTAAAGCGCTGATGAATTTTCTTTCCATATATATTCATGGCAATTGCCATCAGTGGCAGCGGAATGATAGCTGCCAAAGTCAACTTCCAACTTATCATAAAACCCATCGTCCCCAAGATGATCAGCATGAACACACTTGAATCAATGAGTGTTAAAACGCCGAAACCCGCTGTAGTGGATATGGCCTTCAAGTCATTCGTTGCCCTGGCCATTAAATCACCTGTGCGATTTTTCTCATAAAAAGTAGGTGTCATCTTTAGCAGATGGCCCATCAATTTTGACCTTAGTGATCTTTCTACCAAGAAGGAACTTCCAAAAAGCTGATACATCCATGTATAGGTGATTCCATAAATGACTACTGCCAAAATGGTTAGAAAGATTACATACTGTATTAATTTTTCAGGCGTGAAGGCACCTACTTGTATATCATCAATGGCCATTCCGATCATCTTTGGCGGAATAACCTCTAAAATTCCTGCAAAAATAAGTAATGCTATTGCTATTGTATATCTCTTCCAATGTTCTTTAAAAAACCAACCCAATTTTCCTAGTACTGAAAACATAATGAAAAACTCTCCCTTCTATGCTGATTTCAAGTTTCTTGCTACCCTCCATCTGAAGCCACTTTGTACATCATCAAACGAACATAAATATTTTCCATTTTGAATTCCTCCTGTTTGTATGGAAGAGTTGTTGCTTCCATCGGTTTGTTTTTTGGAAAATTATAGAAACTAATTAAAACAAAAAAGTGGCATACCGAACGATTATCGGTATGCCACCTTTTTTTCCATAAAAAAAGCACACGTCACGCCCAGATGGTGACCTGTGTTTCCCACAAAAAAATCCTTATACGTCTATACGTCTAAAGGAATAGATAATTCGATTAACAGACAATAACCGAATTTCTTTCAGGACAGGTCACGAGATTTATTAAATTGATGGATGTACGATCTACAATTTCAACTGTCATTAACTTAATCATCATCGAACCCTCCCTTTCCTTCATAATTTGAATTAGTTTCATATAATTTCCACTTCTAAACTTACCACCCCGTACAAGCACTTGTCAATCACCAATTTCACCAAAATTACAATAATTTAAATATTTCAATCATGTTACATTTATTAAATTAAATAAAGGGGTCAGACCCGCACAGGAGAATTCCCTCCTCTATATAACCCTCACGCTTAATTGGGGTTTTGTGTTCTTGGGTTGCTATTTTTGGATTTTACTGTTATTCTAAAGAAGAATTATTTTTGTTCGGTATGTAAGGATTCAAAGTTAAGATTTAACTTTCGCCTTGATATTTCTAAGAGCAAGAATAGTAATACATTGTGTGGCAAGCACACTAGGAGGTAACAACATGTTACAAGGTACAGTAAAATGGTTTAACGCAGAAAAAGGTTTCGGATTCATCGAGCGCCAAGACGGAGACGACGTATTCGTACACTTCTCAGCAATCCAAGGCGAAGGTTTCAAATCTTTAGAAGAAGGTCAATCAGTTACATTTGAAATCGTTCAAGGTAACCGTGGCGACCAAGCTGCTAACGTTAACAAAGCATAATTTATAGCACAGCATATAAAGGCTCCCAGCAATGGGAGCCTTTTTGTTTTGGTTTTGGCTCTATTATGAAGGTAATGAAATTAAATCCGGAGCTAAGCCTAACTTGTGACTAATTTGTTAAAGATGTATTTCACATATAACTTTAACCAGTTCTTTACCTTATAATAAAGGTGTATTTAAAATATATCTTTTTTAACAGGGAGGCATTTCGATGCTTAGCTCAAATACTATCCAAATTGTTAAATCCACCGCTCCAGTCTTAGCCGTAAAAGGTGAGGAGATTACTACTCATTTTTATAAAACACTATTTACCAACCATCCCGAGTTATTAAATATTTTTAATCATGCTAACCAGAAGAAAGGTCGTCAACAAGCGGCTTTAGCAAACACGATTTATGCAGCAGCTACTTACATCGATCAGTTGGAAGTCCTTTTACCAGCTGTAAAACAAATTGCCCACAAACATAGAAGTTTAGCCGTTAAACCTGAACATTATCCTATAGTCGGAGAACATTTACTTGAAGCAATAAAGGCTGTTCTTGGTGATGCAGCAACAGATGAAATTATTGAGGCATGGGGAGAAGCGTATGGGGTTATCGCTGATGTATTCATTTCTGTTGAGAAGGAAATGTATGAAGCAGCAGCCCAACAAATGGGCGGCTGGGAAGATTTCAAAAACTTTGAAGTGGTGGAAAAGTTCGAGGAAAGTGACCTTATTACTTCCTTCTACTTGAAGCCGTCCGACGGTTCTGCTGTACCAGCTTTCACTCCGGGCCAATACATTACAATCAGACTTTCCATCACTGGAGAAAAGAATTTATACAACCGGCAATATAGTTTGTCAGATGCATCTAATGGCGAATATTTTAGAATTTCTGTCAAAAAAGAAAATGGTGATCCTAATGGGGCTGTTTCCAATTATCTTCATGACCATGTGGAAATAGGAAGTACATTGGGAGTGACTGCACCAGCAGGTGGCTTTATCCTTGAAACAAATCAAGACTCACCTGTTTACTTAATTAGTGGAGGTGTTGGAATCACGCCAATGCTAAGCATGTTAAAGACCATTGCTATAGAACAACCGGCAAGACCAACCACTTTCATTCATGCTGCAAGAAACGGCTCTGTACATGCATTTAAAGATGAAGTCAGAGAAACCATTGATACAATGGAGAATGCGAAAAAGCTATTTGTTTATGAAAATCCATCAGACGAGGATGTAAGATTAGGAGCTTTCCATGAACAAGGCTATATCACGGAAAACATGTTAAAAGCAATAAACATCGATAACCATGCTCTGTATTATGTGTGTGGACCAGTTCCGTTCATGAAGTTTATCATCTCCATGCTTGGAAAACTTGGGGTAGCTGAGGATAAGATCAGATACGAGTTTTTCGGACCTTCCATTGATATGAAGAAGGTAGAAGAAGTGGGAGTAAAATAATAATTCTCGGGGGCTTGCTGCTTTTGTGCGGCAGGCTCTTTTTTTTTCAAAAAAATACCCCCACTCTAATTAAAGAGCAGGGGAATACATGCAAACATGTTATAAAGTAAATGGTGATTTTTATTATATCATTGATTGGAAGAAATAGTGATTATTTTGTGACAATGTTGTGAATACGACTAAACTCTTTGGCTGCTTCCAAAGCCGATTCTGCTTTTGAGATGGCTGAAATCACCGCTACTCCATCCGCTCCAGCCTTTAACACATCTAACGCGTTTTCCGCAACGATGCCCCCGATTCCCACAATGGGAACCGTTAATCCCACATTCCTAATCTCCCTGATAACCTCTGGCCCCTTCACTTCCCTAATGTCTTTTTTGGTGGTAGTAAAGTACATGGGACCAACTCCAATGTAGTCTGCACCATTATTCACAGCCGCAGTAGCCTCTTCCACTGTGTGACAAGAAACTCCGATAATCATACCAGGCGCTAGACGGTCCTCCGCCACGGAAAAAAGTGTATCCTCTTGGCCAATATGCACGCCATCCGCTTTCACTTCTATAGCTAAATCGATATCATCATTTACAATAAACGGGATCTCATGCCCCTTACAGATGTCCTTAAGCTCCCGTGCAAGCTTCCTTTTTTCCAAACCTACCTTGGCACCATACCCTTTTTCCCGAAACTGAAAAAGAGTTATTCCTCCGTTGACGGCTTCCTGCAGCACATGCCTTGGATCGCGACCATTACAATCCACACTTCCCATCACAAAATATAGGTTTAGCCACTCCCTTTTCATACCACTACACCAGCTTTCCTGTATGCCCAATGGTTGGTCGGGCCATGGCCACTACCAATACCAAGCTCTGCCTCGATGGCACGATGAATAAATTGTTTTGCCGTCAAGATGGCCTCCTCTGCTGTACAACCTTTAGCAAGTCCAGCCGCAATAGCCGCAGCGAACGTACAGCCTGTTCCATGAGTGTGCCTTGTATCAATGCGCATGCTTTTCATTTCAAAAAAACTACTGCCATCATAAACAAGGTCAACTAACTCATCCCCTTTCCCATGTCCTCCTTTAATGACAACATGAGAAGCTCCAAGTTTATGTAGTATTCGGGCAGCTTCCTTCCTTCTGTCTATTGTATCCAGCGCCATTTCCGTCAGCACCTCTGCCTCAGGGATATTTGGCGTTGTGACGGTTGCTAGCGGTAAAAGTTTTTCCCTGATAGCCCTAATGGCATCCTCCTGTAGAAGTCTTGCCCCTCCCTTTGCTATCATGACGGGATCTACCACCACATTCCCCCATCCATATTCTTCAATTTTTCCAGCTACAGCGTCTATGATGACATCGCTGAAAAGCATTCCAGTCTTTAAAGCATCCGGACGTAAATCGTCTACAATGGAATGCAATTGCTCCAACACCATGTTCACGGGAATCGGATAGACGCTTTGAACGCCTAATGTGTTTTGTGCAGTCAGGGCCGTGATGGCTGACATTCCATACACATCCAGTTCTTGAAAAGTTTTGATATCTGCCTGAATGCCGGCCCCTCCGCCACTATCGGAACCTGCTATTGTTAATACTTTTGCTACCATAGGTCTCTCCGTCCCTTATCCTAAATATCGGTGATACAAAGTCTTCGCTCTAGCAATATCTTTCGTTCCGTGAACTAGCACTCTACCGTCTTGGAAAGCTACCAAACGATGTCCTTCAACTTGAAAGGACATTAAGTAAGGATTTGATTCCACACTTATTCCCTGAGTAGTTAAAAGCTCTTTAAGAACCCCAAACCCTCTTCCTTCTGACATTTTTTCAGCCGGTCTTATCTGTACGGAATCCCTTCCACAGAGGACAGCCGTTTTCGTCTGGTTTTCAAAAGAAAGATAGGGATACGTCTGATTTTCTCCACAGCTTAAGCACTCAGGATTCTTTAATTTTCCTACATTCAAGGAGACATACTGATTTTTCCACAGATCAAAGGAAACAAGCTTACGATTACATTCCCTGCCGTTACCAGAAAGGATTTTCAATGCCTCTGCTACTTGATGCGCGACCACCATCCCCACTGCCGGGGCAATAATTCCGACTGTATCGCAAGTAGCCCCTCCCATTGGAACTGTTTTCAGCAAACACTGCAAGCAGGGGCTTTCTCCTGGAAAAATGGTAAAAGAGATCCCGTAACTTCCTACACACGCTCCATATATCCAAGGGATAGCGTACTTTTGACTTATATCATTTATAATCATGCGGATATCAAAGTTATCGGTTGCATCAATTAACAGGTCGAATCCCTCTTCTTTCACCAGCAAATCCAACATATCAGCCGTTACATCTGCAACGTGAGCACTAATTTTCACTTCTGAATTGATCTTCTGCAGCCGCTCCTTTGCTGCCACCGCTTTTGGCAGCTTATCGTGTGCATCACTTTCGCTGTATAGCTGTTGACGTTGAAGGTTGCTCCACTCCACATAATCCCTGTCTATGATGGTGATTTTTCCGACTCCGGCCCTTACTAGCGCCTCCGCATTTCCTGTGCCCAATGCCCCCGCACCGATGAGCAACACATGGTGTTCACGGATGCTTTTTTGCCCACCCTCTCCAATCGGTGCGAAAAGAGTCTGGCGTGAATATCGATCCATTACCCGACACTCATTCCTTCACTTGGGCTACTGGCAGTCGCATAACGTTTCTTTTCCATTCTTCCAGCCTCATAGCCGAGACGGCCCGCTTCGATCGCAAGTTTCATAGCCTCTGCCATTTTCACGGGATCTTTTGCTGCTGAAACGGCAGTATTTAATAGCACACCATCCGCTCCCAATTCCATCGCTTTCGCTGCATCTGCTGGTGAACCGATTCCTGCATCCACAATAACAGGTACACTGGATTGCTCAATAATAAAGCCCAGGTTCAATTCGTTGATGATTCCTTGACCAGACCCGATTGGGGAGGCACCTGGCATGATGGCGTGAGCCCCAAGCTCTTCTAGTTTTCTAGCAAGCACTACATCATCTGAAGTATATGGGAGTACTGTAAAGCCTTCTTTTAGTAGTTCTTCCGTTGCCTTCAATGTTTCTACCGGATCTGGCAATAGTGTTTTCCAACACCCGATTACTTCCACCTTGATCATGTCGCAAAGCCCGGAAGCCTTCGCAAGCTTTGCTATCCTTACAGCTTCTTCTGCCGTTTTTGCACCTGCTGTGTTCGGTAGCAGCGTGTATTTCTCCAAATCTAGCTTTTCCAAAAAGTTTGGCTGGCTTGCTTCAAAGATGTTCATTCTTCTAACCGCAAATGTCAGTATTTCCGATTCTGAAACATCAACTGCCTGCTTTTGGATATCAAAGTCCGGATACTTCCCTGTTCCTAACAACAACCTGGAATTAAATGAATTTGAACCAATTTTCAACAAATTAACCGCCTCCTACGAAATGCACTAATTCAAATTGATCTCCATCTTGCACATTCTCTGCCACATGATGTTCCTTTTGCAGAATCTCTTTGTTCTTTTCCACAATGACCACCTTCTGATCCAGTTGAAAATGCTGTAACAGTTCCGATACGGTATTCACTGAATCTGGAATTTCAATAGCGTCACCATTAATAATCAGTTTCAAACTACTCACCCCTTGCATATTCTTTAAATCTATCTAACTTGAATGCTTCCATATATTCAGGCATGAAATCACCATGAATCATTTTTGTTACAAGTTTTCCTGTGATGGGGGATAGCAGAATTCCATTACGATAATGTCCGGTAGCTATGACAAGATTCTTATAGTTTGGATGCTTCCCAAGATAAGGAAGACCATCCCCTGTTTGAGGGCGTATCCCTGACCAAGATCTCTCAAAAGTGGAACTTTTCAAAGCTGGAAGCACTATAAAAGCCTCCTCCATTAACTGAAAAAGCCCTCCTATCGTTACATTCTCAGAAAAAGTGTCAGGAATCATCGTGGCTCCGATAACCAACCTATTTCCACTTTTTGGAACAAGGTAACAACTTTCTGTAAAGATTGTACTTGTGAGCAATGGGCGATCTGTGATGACCGAGAAACACTCCCCTTTTACCGGATAGGCAGGAATTTTCACTCCGCACTCGCTAAGCAGCCTTTTACTCCAAGCTCCTGCTGCAACAACAACATTTCCCCCATAAATCTTACCGCTACTAGTCTCCACTCCTTTGACGCTGCCTCCATCTCTAAGTAGCGAGTATACCTCTACATACTCTTTTACTACCGCGCCAAGATTGATTGCAGATTTTGCAAATGCAAGGGTAAGTCGTTCTGGGTTAACATGGCCATCCATTGGAATATCCATCGCCCCCACCAGTGCATCCGATAGTTGCCCCTCCCTTTCTGCTACTTGTTCCTGGGCAAGCCATTCTGCCCGCTCACCTAACTTTTGTTGAAAGGCAATCGTGCTTTTTAGGTGCTGTGCCTCTTCCTCATTCATAGCAAGCTTCAGCATCCCTTTCTGCACAAGCTCTATATCAATTCCCGAGTGCTCTTTTAATTCGTATTGAAGAGAGGGAAACATCGCCCTGCTTTCCTTGGCAATATCAAAAAGCGCTCCTTCTTCCGTCACTTCTACTTGTGCTCCAAGCATTCCAGCAGCCGCACTCGATGCCTTTCCCGCCAACTTCTCCCTCTCCAAAAGCAATACACTTTTGCCTCCACGAGCAAGGTAATACGCAATAGAACAGCCGTTGACACCACCTCCGATTATGATTACGTCATAGCTTTTATTCATCCAATCTCCTCCTTTTCGGCAAGCATTGCTGCTTGAAAGGCTTTCGCTGCATGAACGTTATCTTCTGCATCCATAATTCCAGACATGACCGCAACCCCACCTGCCCCGCAAGCCCTTAGTTCCTGTAGTTTGTCAGGAGTTATTCCGCCTATGGCAATAACGGGAATCTTCAATGATTTTGTTAAGCTTCTTAATTCCACCAGACCTTTAGGGTTCAATCCCTCTTTGGAAGAGGTCGAGTAAATATGGCCATATAGGATAAAATCAGCCCCGTCCCTTTCGGCCTGTATGGCCTCTTCGTAACTATGTACCGACTTTCCGACCCTTAAGTCAGGAAAATTTCTGCGAATCTCGGAAACTCTAAGACTGTGGTAGGCCAGTTGTACTCCGCCGACATTAAGTACATGAGCAACATCTACACGGTCATTTATGATGATTTTCTCTGGCCGAACCCCATACCTTATCACCTCATCTACCAGTTCAAAGACCTCATTTGCACTTCGGTGTTTTTCTCTTACATGGATGAAATCCACTGACTCATGAATTCCACACAAGATGGCTACAAGCTCTTCCTTCGTTTTTTTACCATCCGTTATAAGATGTAATTGCAAAGGTCTTCCCCCTTTTTTCATAAAATCTTAAAAAGCAAAAAACCCACTCTTTAACGTAAAGAGTGGGTTTCATCTATGTGTGGTATGTAAAGCCAACAGTGATAGAACATTTCCACTTCCCTACGCTAGTACAAACTAGATCAGGTTCAAAGGGTCTGGAAATTACTCTTTCCATCTCAGTCACTATTGACTCCCCTAGTGTTACGAGTTATTAAATTGATGGCTACAGTATAGCACACAATTCTTAATTTTCAAAAGAAATTGCATTATCCACTGTATCTGACATCTGTTACTGGTACATAAGGTAGCCTGGTCCCAATATAAAGGGACAAAGCAATCATCAACAGGATTAATAACACGAACCACACATCCATTCGGGAGTATCCCAGCTCATAGTAATAGGTCCGATTTTTTTGGTTACTGAAACGCTTCGACTCCATGGCTACTGCAATTCTATACGCTCTTCTGATACTCTGAGAGAGTAAAGGGATGCTGTAAAAGTACACCTTTTTTACCAAGTTGCCATTCTGTTCCACTCCCCTTACAATCAGCGCCTTCCTTAAGGTAAGAAACTCCTCCAGGATTATCGGCAAAAGACGGATACCCGCCATAAAGCTATAAGCGAATTTTGGCGGCAGCTTCCACTGTTGCATCAAGGAATAAAATAAAAAAATCGGTTGAGTGGTCAGAGCGAAAATCAATCCACAAAAAGCAAAAACAAGTGACCGTGAACCTAAGTGAATTCCACGATAGAAACTTTCCTCCGAGACATGTATTAATCCGAATTCTAACCAGGTGGTATCTCCCTTTCCAAACAGAACCATGGAGATAGCAGATGTAAAAAACAAAAAGACAAACGGGATCAATAATAGAAGCTTCAGCTTATAGGTTTGCCCCGTCATTAAGAGATAGACTAACAATAGTATTCCCGTTAAGTTCAGCATCACATTGATGTTATGAATGAACAGGACAGCTATAAAGAGGAGGACCATCCCTATTAACTTGAAGCTAGGATTAATGTCATGCATCCATGATTTATTTTTATAAAGCTCCAACTGCATCCTTTTCTCCCCTGCCTCTTAATCTCTCATTACGCCTCATACCAATCAGCTTGCCACCTTTTACCGTCCAAATGGTATCCGAAAACTCCGATACGATGTGCTCATCATGCGTGACCATCAAGATAGCTACGCCTGCTTTTTTTAATGCTTCCAACCATTCCAGCATGGCAAACGTGTTTCTGCTGTCCTGGCCGAATGTCGGTTCATCCAACAGAAGAATACTCGGCTGGTGAATGACAGCTGCCGCTACGCTCAGCCTTCGTTTTTGTCCGACAGATAGTTGATAAGGATGGTGATGACGCACATGGTCCAACCGGAAAAGCCTCAACATTTCCTCTACTTTTTCCATCACCCACTCTTCTTCCATTTTCTTCAAGATCAGCGTATAGGCAACTTCTGCTTCCACAGATTTAGTAACAAATTGGAATTCAGGGTTCTGGAATACGAAGGTGATTTTGTCAGTAGGGATATTTTTGACCTTTTCTCCATTTATTTCGATGGTGCCTTCTGTCTTCAACAGCTTCATTAAAGATTCTAGCAATGTGCTTTTCCCGGCCCCATTCTCCCCAACTACAGAAATCCATTCACCCTTATGAATTTCCGCAGCCTCCACATAAATCTTTTTATCTTTGCCTCGAAAGCCTGAAAGACCGTTAACTTTTACCACCGGCGTTTCAGTCTCCACGTTATGTTTGAAGTGCTTAGTATTTTTCAAGTAATTCTCCCAAGCACCTGGGTACCATATACCATATTCGTTTAAAAGGGATAGAGAAGAACGGAAAACATCTTGCGTCTGACCATCAACCATAATATTTCCAGCATCATCCAACACGATGACCCTTTCCACGAAGTCGAGCAGCTGCTCCACTTTATGTTCCACAATAATCACAGTTCTATCATCAGCCACTTTCTTAATGGTGTCCCAAACTTCCCTGGTACCTTCAGGATCTAATAACGCTGTCGGTTCATCCAAAAAGAGCACATCTGGCTCCATCGCAAGAACGGAAGCAATAGCAAGCCGCTGCTTCATCCCTCCTGAGAGTTGCTGGATTTTTATATGGGAATTCGCCAACTCTAATCCCACCATCTCAAGGACCTCAGCAATTCTCTTCTTCATCTTCTCCCTTGGAACTGCAAGGTTTTCTAAAACAAACGCAAGCTCTTCATCCACATATGGCATACAAAACTGCGCATCCGGGTCTTGGAAGACATACCCCCATGAATTGGGCACATGTTGCTCCTCCACAATCATCGGTACTTCCACTACATTTGGGATCAGCCCTGCCAAAACCTGAATAAGGGTCGATTTTCCGCTTCCGGAAGGGCCGAGAATCAATACCTTTTCCCCCTTACCAATCTCGAGGGATAAGTCTTCAAAGATTTTATCGCCACCTGGGTATTTAAGCCTTAAATTGTTTACTTTTATGATTGGTTCCATATCTGCCTCCCTATTGCCTTAAGGAATCATAATCCTCTTTGCTAGCAGGTCTGAGAAGAGTTGTTACCCCCGTAGCCTCTAGTGCTTTTACAAGTGCATAAGCAAGCACTCCAGCTAAAAGTACTGCTCCGATCAAGCGGAAAGAAATGAGCAATGCCACATTCCACCATACATAATCAAACAGGTATCCCCTAAATAGGTCCATAAGAAGCGAGCCGACACCAGCAGCGGCACCTGCAAGAGATGCTACAACCATATCAAACCGCTTATAGCGGAAAGCCATGAATACTATTTCAGCAAAAAGTCCTTGTATCACACCATATATCAAAACCATCAACCCATATTCCGAGCCGACCAGAAATTCACCTGAGGCGGCTGCCACTTCCGCCAGGAAAGCGACACCGGCTTTTCTGATCAATAGATAAGCAACTGTCGCGGCAATGAACCACATGCCATATGTCAGCTCTTGAAGCTGCAGTCCGAATGGAGCCAACACATTATAAACCGGAGCCCATATTTTATAAACAATCCCGAACACCAACGCAATAATGATTGTCACCAAAATATCTGTAAGCTTTAATCCACTGTTCATTGGAATCCCCCCTAGGCCTTCACTGCTTTTTCTGAGACCGGCCACCGCTCCAAGGTATAGGCCATTTCCCAGAAGGAATATTCATACTGACTGCTGATGATGAAATACTCCAGCATTCTGGCTTTCACTTCTTCGGTTGCCTTGTCTGCAAGTTCATCTAATCTATTGATTTGCTCTTCCACAAGCTCCTTGAACCATTCCCCACCATAAGCTGTAATCCACTCCTGATAGATTGGTTCAGCTGGTGTGCAGTCTTTTAATCTCTCCCCAATTTCGTAATATAACCAGTAGCAAGGAAGCAGGGCGGCAATTACTTCTCCCAATCCGCCGGTCAATACGGCACGATACATGTGGGAAGTATAAGCGTGTGCGGTCGGAGCTGCTTGGAATGCCGCCTTTTCTGCCTCTGTGACCCCAAGACGTCTTGAAAAGTTTTCGTGTAAGGATAATTCTGCTTCGTATGTACCTTGGGCATGTGCTGCTAATCTTGCTGTCGTTTGCAAATCAAAAGCTTTTGCTCCTGCATATGCTTGCACTTTTGCAAAATGGCTTAAATAATAGGCATCCTGAACTACATAATATTTAAACGACTCCAATGATAAAGTTCCATCTGCTATCCCTTTTACAAATGGATGATGGAAACTCGCCTCCCAAATGTGATCCGCTTTTTCTCTTACAAGCTGTGAAAATTTCATTCTCCATTCCTCCTAAAAATGTTAGTAAACGCAAAAAACCACCTTCCTCGCTTGCGCAAAGAAGGTGGTGAATACACTAATACAGCTGAACATTTAAGTGAAAAGTGTTTCGACCCCACTTCCCTACGCTGGTGTTAACCAGATCAGGTTCTAAGAGTCTTGAAGTCACACTTCAATCTCAGCCTTATAAAGGCACCCCTAGTGGTAGATTCGTATAAAGTTGTCGGAAAGCAATTTCTGATTCCTATGTTAATTTGCTTTTTCCATTTTGTCAAAGAATAATTTTACACAGAAGCGGAATTTTCCAATCCTTCAGCTGTCTCTTCCTCTTCTGAAGCATGTTTAGGTAAGGTGAACATATAGAAAAACCCAACAAACAATAAGCAACCCCCTACAAGAAGGTGAAGCCCTTCTACTGAAAGGATTTTTTGAAAAGTCAACGCAACGACTCCCAGAGTAATAGACTGAGACAACATCATCAAAGGAGTAATCCATCCCTGAACCCTTCCCATCATTTTAGGATCTACAATCCTTGGCAGCCATCCACCAATTCCAATGTTCACAAAAGGCAAACCTAGTCCGATTAGAGCTGTAAATGCAAAGTAGTAATACATATCCGGACTATACCCACTAGCTACGACAAATGCTCCAGAAACACCCAAACCTATGATGACCATTTGATACAGTTTCAGCTTTTTTGCCATCATGGACGCAACAATGCTTCCAATTAAAACCGAGATACCAAATACTACTCCCATCACCATCATGTGTTGCTCATAGTCTGTTGGAGCAAGTTTATATTTTAGTATATAAGCCGGCATGACGGAAAGCCCTCCGTTTACAATCCCAAAAACAAAGAAACCAATGATAAGGTAGACCAACAAAGGATTTTTTATAATATAAAGCATTCCATCTTTAAAATCATTCGCTACAAACCTCACATTAAGTTGATTCCATTTGTGTCGGCCATTTGGCAGGACGACATCCTCCTCTAACTTACAAGCATGAATTAATATCGCACTGACCATGTAAGTGACAAAGCATACAAATATTGCACCCTGAAGGCCTACGGTCCAGTAGATAAAGATTCCTAGCGCGTTACCAAACAGCATGAATAAGCTGCTTGTCATCTGATTTAGACCTGCTGCTACGGTATATTCATCCTTCGTAAGAATTCCTTGGATGATTGCAGCCTGAGCAGGATGGAAAAACTTCGATACGGCACTTCTTAAAAATAGTAGTCCAAACACAAGCGGCATCCAATCAATATAGATGGCCCCCATAAGTGCCAATGATAAAACTGCACAGATTACATCACTGTATACGGCAATTTTCTGTCGATCCATTCTGTCCGCTAGTACCCCTACTAAAAAGAAGACCGCAAGTGTCGGCAAAGAATACATTAATTCCGTCAATGCTGCATAAAATGGCTGATTTGTATATCTGTCCAACAAATACAGCATCAACGCGGCAATACCGACGATACTCCCCATTGTAGAAGTAAAAGATGACCAGAACAGCAAACTGTAATTTGGTTTCTTGAAGATAGCAATCATATTTTTCATCTTTTTCCCCCAACCAATCATTATTTAAAGTAATCTTACCTTACTTAGAAATGATTGGTAACAGACTTTGGGGTCTTTTTCTCTCCGTCTGAAGATGGATAGAGACTCTGTTTTTTATCGATTTTAGGGAATCAGCACGATTTTTCCGGTACTCTTCCTGCTTTCTAACAATTTATGCGCTTCGGCTCCGTCCTTTAAGGCAAACAGAGTGGGTGATGCAATTTGAAGCTTGCCTTCTTGTAACCATTGAAACAGTTGAGCCGCCCTTTCTATACGCACCTCTCTGGTTTTTAAAACGTTCCATAGATCGCCGCCTGTTAATGTCTTGGATGTATCCATCAGCATGCGGGGATCAACAGGTGCGGGGTCTCCTCCAGCCATTCCAAAAAAGACAACCGTTCCCCCGATTCTTGTGGCTTGAAAACTATCTATAAGCGTAGAACCTACCGATTCATACACAACGTCTACACCTTCTCCTGCAGTCAATTCTTTAACCTTTTCGGACCAAGATGTATCATACAGCAATACCTCTTTTGCTCCTGTTCTTTTTGCCACTTCAGCTTTCTCCACACTAGAAGTAAGGCCAATCGAGGTTCCTCCAAGTATGGTCACTAGCTGAGTCAGCAATTGACCCACACCTCCTGCAGCTGCGTGAATCAGAACTTGATCACCATCTTTAACTTGATAGCTGTCATGTACAAGATAATGAGCTGTTAGTCCTTGTAAAAGAAGAGAGGCAGCATGTTCAAATGTAACCCCATCTGGTATCGGAATTGCTTTCTCATAAGGAACAGACACAAATTCTGCATTTGCAAGCGGGACATCTGCAAATGCGATTCTATCTCCTTCTTGAATATCTGTTATTTGCTTACCAACCTTAACAACAATTCCAGCCCCTTCATATCCAAGGATGTATGGAGGTTCTCCCACTAGATGGTAGTTCCCTTTCCTCCTGTATATATCAGCATAGTTAAGACCTACTGCCTTCATTTGCACTAAAACATCTTTATCTCCGATGGTCGGCTGAGGTAATTCTATGTATTGCAGGACCTCGGGACCACCAAATTCATTAAAAATTAAAGCTTTCATTTCGACACCTCTTTTAATAATTAATTATATAACTATACTATAAATCATAATAAATGTTTAAAAAAACACCCTTCTCCATCATTTGAGAAAGGTGTTTCCTATTAGTCATCGTCCCGGTCTTTCTTCTTGCCACGATCCTTCTTATCTTTTTTATCTTCCTTGTCTCTCTTTTTCTTTTCTCTTTTGGATTCTTCTTGTTTTCTTTCTTGTTCCCGTTCTTTCTTTCCTTCTTCCTTCATGGAAGATTCTTTTTTCTTTTGAAGGTTTGCAGGCAAGTTTAAAGATTCTACCGGTTCCCCTTCAAGGGCTTCGCTTACAACTTGTTGGAAAACTTTTGCTGAAGGACTTCCCGCTCCAGAGATGATGGGAAGGACGTTATCTGCAGATTCTTTATCAAACCCAATCCAAAATGCCCCAACAATTTGCGGAGTGAAACCAACAAACCATTGATTAGAAGTGGCACCATGATTATTATCAGTTGTCTGAGTAGATCCTGTTTTTCCGGCAACTTCCCGTCCATCAATGATAGCGTTCTTTCCACTACCTTCTTCCACAACACCCTTTAGCATATAGTTCATCTTTTGAATGGCTTCCTCGGAAAAGACACGTTCTTTTTCTTCCTCAAAAGAAGCCACTTCTTTTCCTGTTACTGTTTCTATCTTAACAATTCCATGTGATTCAATAATTTCCCCGTTATTGGCATAGACGGAATATGCTTCGGCCATATGTTTCGGGGATACACCATGAAATCCGCCCAAAGCGATATTTCCGAGTGTACGATCTTCTTTTTCATCCACCGGCAAGTAAAGCTTTTTCGCTGCGTCCATACCTTTTTGAATTCCCATATCATACAACAGGGAAACCGCAGGGATATTATAAGAATTCAACACTGCATCATACATGGAAACCTCACCACGGAAGTCCAATGTGTGATTTTGTGGTTTGTAATCACCAAACTCAGTTGGAGAATCATTTAACATATCATACACATCATAACCCTCTTCAAGAGCAGGCGTATATACAAGTAACGGCTTTGCTGTGGATCCTGGTGGCTTCTTAAGCTTGGAAGCACGGTTAAAATCACGGAACTGATAATCCCGGCCACCGATCATTCCTAGAATTCCACCTGTTTTCGGATCAAGCAGAACGCCACTGCTTTGCGCTACCTCGCCGGACTTACCGGTCGGAAAATTCGCTGGATCTGCATACACTTTTTCAAGTGCTTCCTGGACCTTAGGTTCGAGCGTCGTATATATACGATATCCTCCCGCAAGGAGTTCACTCTCACTGATGCCGTACATTCTTTCTGCCTCATCAATAATGTAATCCGTAAAGCTTGGATATTTTCCTTTATGAGGATCGACATGTCTTGTTTCCAGCTTTAATTCTTCTTGTTTTGCCTCTTCCACTTCTTCAGCCGTAACGAATCCTTGTTGGTGCATAAGTGAGAGCACCAAGTTTCTCCGCTGAATGGAGCGCTCCTCATTATTTAATGGTGAAAGCGCTGAAGGAGCTTTAATTAACCCTGCTAATGTAGCAGACTCGGCAAGGGTCAGATCTTTTGGGTCTTTTGCAAAATAAACCGCAGCTGCGCGTTTAATTCCCCAAGCTCCTTCACCAAAGTAAATCTGATTAAGATATAAACTTATGATTTGGTCCTTCGAATAAGATTTCTCAACCTTTTTCGCTAAAAAGAATTCGTCTGTTTTACGTTTTAATGTTTTATCATGTGATAAAAAGACGTTTTTGGCCAGTTGCTGCGTAATTGTACTTCCGCCCTGCACATAGCCTCCAGCTTTAACATTAGTTGTAAGGGCTCGAAGGGTTCCTACAAAGTCAAACCCATCATGCTCATAAAAACGCTGATCCTCGACGGCTACAACCGCTTGCTTCATTACTTCCGGGATTTCATCAGATGGAACACCTTCAATCTGATTGGATGTGATCCTGCTTGCCACTTCACCGTGCCTGTCATATAGTACCGAAGATTGTGGCAGTGGATCTGTCAGGGCACTAACGTCCCTTGTATTAATATATAATTGCATTCCAACCAATATAATTAGAGCCAGTAACCCCGCAATAAGAAGTACTGCTCTAAAGCTAACTTTTCGTTTATGCTTACTTACTCTTTCAGCCATAAGAACCCCCTATATGCAACAAAACTAATAATAGTAATTCGAATGCAGTCCCCTCTTTTTTAGGGTGACATGCATAATCAAAGATTGGCCACATTAGAATATGTAAAAGCCATTCTTCTTCGTTGATAATACCATTCCTCAAACTTAAACACTATTACATACCCTTTTTCAACAAAAGTGAACCCCTTTTACCGAATTCGAAATTTTCCGGTTATAAATAGAAGCTTGACGTAAATTCCTCCACCCCACTATAATGGGAAAAATACTCATATTGAACTACTCGTATAATCTTGGAGATATGGTCCATAAGTTTCTACCAAACTACCGTAAAGAGTTTGACTACGAGAATCCCCACCTTCTTATTTTATCTGCATGTATAGTGCAAAAAAGATTGAGGGGTATTCTCCATGGTCAAACTCCAAGTTATTGCTTGGAGTTTTATCTATTTTGGAGGGGAAAAACATGACACTTAACTTGAAATCTATAATAAAAGCAGCAGCAAAAAAGACCAAAGCTGACCTCGTTATTAAAAACGGAAGAATAATAGATGTATTTAATTTAGAGATTCTAGAGGAAGATCTTGCGATAAAAGACGGCATGATTATAGGTATAGGTAATTATGATGGGCATGAAGTAGTAGATGCTAAAGGAGCATTCATTTGTCCCGGTCTGATTGATGGGCATGTTCATATGGAATCCTCCATGATTCATCCCCACTATTTTACCCGGACAATCCTTGCACATGGAGTCACTACCATCATTACCGATCCTCATGAAATTGCAAATGTAAGTGGTACTTCTGGAATTCAGTTCATGTTGGATGCTACAGAAGAATGCCCGGTAGATGTTTTTTTCATGCTACCATCTTGTGTACCTGCTACATCTTTCGAGTTCAATGGAGCCACTATCCAGGCACATGACCTTGCTCCATTTTACGAACATGAGAGAGTTATCGGACTGGCAGAAGTGATGGATTTTCCTGCTGTCCGTGAGGGCAACGAAGCAATGATTGCAAAATTGGCACAAGCGTATCAGCATAATAAGCAAATTGATGGACATGGCGCTGGCCTTGCTCCTGAAGACTTGAATATCTATGCCTCTGCCAACATAAAGACCGATCACGAATGCGTCACCGCACAAGAAGCAAAAGAAAGATTGAAGCGGGGAATGTACGTCATGATGCGGGAAGGAACTGTCGCAAAAGATGTTAGAGCCTTGATTCCTCTTGTAAATGAAAAAAATGCAAGACGCTTTCTATTCTGTACGGATGACAAACATCTTGATGATTTGGTGAATGAAGGCAGTATCGACCATAATATCCGAATCTCCATCCAAGAAGGACTTGAACCCTTGCAAGCCATACAAATTGCTACATTAAATGCCGCAGAGTGTTTTTCTTTAAAGGATAGAGGAGCGGTTGCCCCAGGGTACCGCGCAGATTTACTAATTATTGAAGACCTTGAAACATTCACTATCAAAGATGTCTATAAGAATGGAAACAAAATAAAGGAACACGATCATCTAAACGCTCCCATCGTCGTTCCAGATCTTTTAAAGGGTTCTGTAAACACGAAACCAATTCATAAGAATGATTTAACAATAAGTGTGGAAACAGATAAACCATGTAACATTATAGAAATTATCCCTAACAGTCTTGTTACCAAGCATATAAAAGAAACCGTGACGACCTATAATGGGCATTTTGTACCCAACCATGATAAAGATCAATTAAAACTCGCAGTGATTGAAAGACATAAGCGTCGCGGGCATATCGGACTTGGAATCGTTAAAGGGTTTCAAATAAAAAACGGAGCCATAGCCTCCACCGTAGCACATGATTCTCATAATATAGTCACAGTGGGGACTTGTGATGAAGATATGTTGGTTGCAGTCCAAGCAATAGAACAGATTAAGGGCGGCCTGGTGGTTGTTTGTGAGGGAAAAGTTGTAGCCTCCTTGCCACTTGAGATTTCAGGCTTAATGGCCAATATGACGACAGATCAAACTCTGTCGTCCTTAAAGGACCTTCATGATGCCCTTCATCTTATCGGCAGCCAAAATAGCTTTAATCCTTTTGTGGCATTATCCTTTTTAAGCCTTCCTGTTATTCCGGAACTGAAGTTAACAGATACTGGACTTTTTGATGTAAGAAAGTTTGAACATATATGCATTCAAGCAAAATAGAGGTCTTCACATCTCCTCCTTTGTTTTAAAAGTTATTGCTTAGGGTATTTAATTTACAACAATAAACTTACTTAAAATGATGGAAAAGGAGCAGATGAAAATGGAAACTTTCAATAATATTTTAATTGCTTATGACGGTTCTCAGAGCAGTTTGAAAGCAGTACAAATGGGAATAAATATGAAAAAAAAATTACACTCACACCTTACCATTTTACATGTCTTAGAAGAAACATCTGTAAATGTCCCAGTCCCAGCTACTAGACCTGATACACTTCCTGCCGGTGGTATGGGCAGTGTCGACGGATTAAACATTTATACAAATAATGTGAAAGATTCAGTGCCGAGTCAACAACAAGTTGCTACAGCCGAAAATGATGCTACTACACAATCATTAAATGAGGTCCATGCGCTATTATCCCAGGAACGAGTGGAAGCAAAAGTAGAGGTCATGCAAGGAGACCCTGCCAAAACAATTTGCAACTATGCCGACACACAAGCAAGTGATCTTATTATTATCGGAAGCAGAGGGCTCGGAGGATTAAAGAAGTTGATACTTGGAAGTGTAAGCGATAAGGTTACAAACACTGCCAACTGTCCAGTTCTAATAGCAAAATAAAAAATAAGACTAATCAGGTTTCCTAATTGGAAGCCTGATATTTTTTTGGTCTTTAATCAAGTAAAAAGATCTTTTTTTCACCAACCTCTGGGCGCCTGCATACCGTATAGAGAATTGAATAGAAGGGAGCAATCCTATGTATCCTTATCGTCAACTTAGTTTTCCACCATTCGGACCGCCTCCTGGTGGTGGGCAAGGGCCTGGTTTTGGGCCACCTTCTGGAGGACCACCTGGATTTGGACCACCGGGAGGACCTGGTGGAGGGCCAGGTGGAGGACCTGGAAGTGGGCCACCACCCGGACCACCGCCATCTACTCCACCACCCCAAACTGCCAGCTTCGGTTCCCCGGGTGGACCTACTGCTTTGGCAGTGGATCCGGGTGCATTTTACGGATGCTTATACCGCTATACATGGGTCAGGTTAAATAATGGAGAACAATTCTGGTTCTACCCTACCTTTATAGGAAGAAGATCTGTCGCTGGTTATCGCTGGTTCTTCTTTACTTGGATGTACTTCGGTATAGATTCAAATCGAATTCGTTCTTTCCAATGTGTGTAGGATGATTTGAAGAAAGACGCCAGACAAAACTAAAACACACCACAGTACTAGTGTGGTGTGTTTTGTTATCCCTGTATCTTCTTCGCTTCAATATTTACTTCTTCATCATTTTCCTTCATCTTGTTAACCATGTTGTGAAAAGCACTCCATTTTGATAACTTATCAATAGCTTCTTTTTCAGAATTTACACCTGTTACCTTGAAAGAATTATCATTAACTGATACCTCGTAAGCAGGTTGAGCTGCTTTTTGCGCTTTTTTGTTTTTCTCGCGCTCCATATGTCTATTTATTCTCTGGACGCTCTTCGCATCTTTTTTTAACTCCGACCCATCTTCTGCATATTTCGCCTTTTCCATTAAATCTTGATTCTTCTTTTTCAATGTATTTTCACTCAAAATAATACCTCCTTATTGTAATCTCTGGTTGTGAGTCGATGTGTATTGCTCTGAGCTCCCTGTCGTGAGGCTGCTAAACGAATGGTCTTCCCTATAGCTCTATGCTCTGTCTGAGATTTAAAAAGAGCCTGCCTCTTCTCCAACTTGGCTTTTAACCTCTTATTCACATCAATTCCTCCCTCATCTCTTAACTTTCAAATACCCTCATTAATCAAATATAAAACTCATTGATTTTTTAGGTATCTTATCTTATAATTTGATTCATCACTAACCTAACGAACGGTAGGTAGTTTGAATTTACAGGAGGTATAACATGTCCTATTCAACTTCGGAACTTATCAAACAGCATGCGCTCCAACTTTTCGCTCAAAAAGGGTATTATGGTACATCTTTAAATGACGTAGCATCATTGGTTGGTATTAAAAAACCCTCTTTGTATGCTCATTTTAAAAATAAAGATGATTTATATATAACCATTTTGCGGGAACTGATGGACACATTTATGGATAGAGTCGCTATCGATTCGTCTGAGATTCAATCAAGTTCTACAAAACCATTGTTAAAACGTCTCCTAATTAACATGATAGATTTCTGGAAAGACGAAACATTAGGGTTGTTGTATAAACGCACCCTGCTTTTCCCGGAAGAAAAATTCCGATCATCTATACAAGAACACTTTCTACAAACAGAAACTTACACGACTGATATTTTATCTAAAATCTTTAGACAAGGACTAGACAATAAAGAAATACCACCCCAAACGTTAGAACCCCTTATTGACGCATATTACTGCTTAATTGATGGCTTGTTTGTACAACGGTTCTTTTATTCCAGTACTGACTTTGACAAGAAAGCGGATCATGCATTTGAACATTACTGGAAAGCAACGGAGATAGGAGGAAACTAGCCATGCAATGGATGTATATTTTTATCGCAGGTCTATTAGAAATTATCTGGGTAATAGGTCTAAGGTATTCAGAAGGGTTTACCGTTCTAGTGCCTAGTTTAATAACCCTAATCACATTGGCTATCAGTTTTTACTTGTTTTCTAAGTCATTAAAGTTTTTGCCAATCGGAACTGCGTATGCCATTTTTACAGGACTCGGGGCAGCAGGAACAGCAATTGTGGGCATTTTATATTTTCAAGAATCAGCAAGTCCTTCCAAACTGTTTTTCCTAAGCCTTATGCTAATTGGAATTATTGGATTAAAAATGACAACTTCTGATGATACAACGGAAACAGAAGTACTAGAGGAGGGAAAATAAAATGGCTTGGATTTTTCTTACTATAGCCGGAATTTGTGAAATTGGCGCAGTGGCATCTCTTAAACTAGCAGAAGGATTCAAAAGACTTATCCCTTCTATTTGTTTTGTAGGAATCGGCTTGTCTAGTTTCTATTTTCTTTCTCTTGCTTTAAAAGAAATTCCAATGGGAACTGCTTATGCGGTTTGGACAGGAATTGGTTCGGCGGGTAGTGTAGCCCTTGGGATGATCTTCTTCCAAGAATCAAAAGACAGAGTGCGTTTCTTTTTGCTCTCCTTAATAATCATAGGAGTAATAGGGCTGAAGATTTCACAATAAAAAAGCTGCTCAGTCCTTTTTTTCAAATACGTTAGTTAATGGTTAATCGCCGCTGTTCCTTTCCGCAAATGGCTTCGCTTTCCGCGGGACGGTGCTTGAGCCTCCTCGCTGCGCTGTGGGGTCTCAACCTACCGTTACTCCCCCGCTGGAAGGGAGAGGTGAGACCCCGGAGGCGCAAGCCTGAGGAAGCTCACGGACCGCCCGCAGGCAAGCGAAGCGCTTGGAACGGAAATCTACAGAACCTTATACTTTCTGATCTTCCATACGAAAAAGCCATTCCAGTTGTATTGTCTGGAATGGCTTTCTGTTTATATTCTTTGTTCTTTTGGCAACTGAACTTCTCCATCTTCAGATTTTGCAACTATATATGCGCATGCTGCATCACCTGTTATATTAACAGCTGTTCTAGTCATATCTAGTAGACGGTCAATCCCTAGTATTAAGGCAATTCCTTCAACCGGAAGGCCAACCTGCCCTAGTACCATGGCAAGTAGAATAAACCCTACTCCAGGCACACCTGCTGTTCCGATACTTGCAACAACAGCTAAACCTACGACAGTTAGTAATTGCGTCAAACTTAAGTCAATTCCGTATACCTGCGCAATAAATACCGTGGCAACACCTTGCATGATTGCCGTACCATCCATATTTATTGTGGCACCCAAAGGTTGTACGAAACTACTGATTCTCTTGGGAACTCCAAGATTTTCTTGTGCGACATCCATAGACATTGGTAGCGTTGCATTACTGCTTGATGTACTGAATGCAACACTCATTGCTGGAATGAAACGCTTGAAGAACGTAATTGGATTGATTTTCCCTAAGAAGAATAAGGCACTTCCATATGTTACAACGAAATGTATGAATAATGCTAAAACGACGACCAAAAAGTATGCTCCCATAGCCTTAATGGCATCTAATCCTAGTCCGCCAACTGCAGAGGCAATTAATCCGAATGCGCCGTATGGAGCAGTTTTGATAACGATATTTACAAGTAGCATGACAATATCATTTGCTTGTTCAAATAGGGTTTTCACCTTACCTGCTTTCTCCCCCAATGCATTTATGGCAAATCCAAGTAATACCGAGAATGAAATGATTTGCAGCATTTCACCTTCTGCCATAGCTTTAATCGGGTTTGTAGGAATGATGTTTAATAGTGTTTCCATAACAGGAGGTGCTTTTTCCGGTGTATCTTCTTTCGCTAATTCATCAACCATCATACTTTCAAAGTCACCGGCAAGTCCAGGTTGAATAACTGAAGCAAGTGTTAGACCTATTGTTATGGCAATACATGTTGTAATCAAGAAGAACAGAATTGTTTTTAAACCGATACTCCCAAGCTTTTTCGTATCTCCAAGTCCTACCACACCCAGTGTAATGGAGATAAGGACAATTGGGACAACAAGCATAGTGATTAAGTTAAGAAAAATTTTTCCCAGAGGTTGGAATAGATATGTATCTAATGGTTTGAATAAGGACGGTGCATATACATTTAATGCAAGTCCAACTAAAATCCCCAAAATAAGACCAATAATTATT
This sequence comes from Sutcliffiella horikoshii, assembly GCF_020524325.1. Taxonomy (GTDB): domain Bacteria; phylum Bacillota; class Bacilli; order Bacillales; family Bacillaceae_I; genus Sutcliffiella_A; species Sutcliffiella_A horikoshii_D. The sequence continues at coordinate 125,201 of NZ_JAIVKY010000008.1, read as the reverse complement.
TTTTTAGTCAATGTCATTTTCACATTGAAATCCTCCCTTTTGTAATACTGATATAATTTCTCTTTTCGAATTTCAGTGTTTCTCCCTTTCATTCGACAAAAGGCGACTTTTTTTATTCTACGAGGTATTTTTATTTCTGTATGATAGACCAATTTCTTAACACCTGTTATAATACACAATAAAAGATCAAAAGTCGGGTTGTATTCCTTTCGAATTTTTGATATATTTAACAACTGATTTCTACTTTTATTTACCCATTATTTTAACTTTTATAGCATTTACAAATAGAAAAATTTTCATGCAATTAATGGAGGCGTTTTAAATGAAATTACTTTGGAGGGTAATCGTTGCAATATTTGTTCTTATTGTTGCCAAGGTTGCTTTGGATTCCTATCAAATAATTAAAGTTGCTGCAGGTGGAGATCACATTCGAATTGATCCGGCATTGTACTTCAACTTATCCTATGTGATTTTTGGTTTTATTGGATTGATGTTTTTCTCGGATGTTTACAAGAAACACATGAAAAAACGCAACAACCAGTTGAAATACTAATGGTATTTCATCCAATTTTTAGAATATTAACAAATAAAAAACCAGGCCAATGGTCCTGGTTTTTTATTATGAAAATATAATAAAATTAATCCACTTCTTTTCCTTTTGATGCTTCTAAAATTTCAAACCACTGCTGTTTATTCAGTTTGATATCCAATGAAGAAACAGCCGACTTTACTCTTTCTATTTTTCCTGAGCCTACTATCGGAAGGATTTTGGAAGGATGCGTTAATAACCAAGCATATAAAACTTGATCCATAGATTCTGCCCCTGTTTCTCCTTGTATTTTTTCTAATGTATTTCTTACTCGTTTAACCTTGTCATCTGTACTAGTGAAAATACTTCCTCCGCCTAGAGGGGACCATGCCATCGGAGAGATTCTATCCATTTGGCATTGCTCGATTGTTCCCTTATCGAAGTGTTCCAAGTTGGTAGCTGAAATTTCAATCTGATTTGTTACCAATGGTTCATCTAGATATGAGTTAAGTAACTTATACTGGGAAGGAGCAAAGTTGGAGACACCAAACCGCTTTACTTTTCCTTGTTCTTTTAACTGTGAGAACGCTTCTGCCACTTCACTTGGATCCATCATTGGGTCTGGTCTATGTATCAATAGAATATCTATATAATCTGTTTGAAAGTTCTTTAATGACCGTTCTACAGATTGAATGATATGTTCTTTGCTTGTATCATAATATTTAATTTTATGTTCTGGTCTATTAGAAGAGATTAGCTTGATTCCACATTTCGTTACTATTTCTATTTTGTCCCTTAGTGAAGGCTTAAGCTCTAATGCTTGTCCAAATTGCTCTTCTACTGTGTAATTACCATATATGTCTGCATGGTCAAAGCTTGTCACCCCAAGGTCCAAACACTTTTCTATAAATTCCACAACCTCTTCCTTGCTATAACCCCAATCACTCAAACGCCACATTCCATGTACAATTCTAGAGAGAGAAACATCTTCTGCAAATTGAATTCTTTCCATACTAACACTCCTATCTATATTAATAATAAGAAATTATACCTCTTTTAAATACAATTAGCCAAAAATACTGCTTATTTCCTATTCTTATCTAGTAAATGATATACATCTTTTGGACTTTAAACTAAAATAGAAATTAACATACAACTGTAAATAAGAAAGGATTCTACCATGACCAAGACGGCTTATTCCCTAATAGGACAAAAATTAGTAGATTCACAGAACGAAGTAGCTGCTAGCATGCTATTGGAAATACAGAATGCTTATCCTAATGTACCGCAATATCACGAAGAAGAAGTTGAGGTTCAAATCAAGGAGATCTTTAGAACGTTATTGGTATTCCTGGGTGAATATGTCCTCGATCCTGAAAATACAGTTCTAGACCGTGCCAAAGAATGGGGGGAATCTATAGGATTCATGTCGGTGAAGGCTGGCGGATCACTTGAAGAAACGCTCTCTAATATGACGTTATATAAAAAATGCCTATGGGCGTTTATCCAACGTGAAGGTATGGAAGATGGGCTACACATGAATCAGATTACAGATATTTTTATTCTGATAGATGAAATCTTCAATATTATTGTCTATGGATTCAGTCATGCCTTTTCCATCGCTACTGAACAGAAAATGTTAGAAACAAAAGCTTCTTACATTCGACTATCTATTCCTATAGTCCCTTTACAACAAGGGATGGGCGTACTGCCTCTTGTCGGAGAAATTGATGAGATTCGTGCAGGAATACTGATAGAAGAAACGTTGGAGAAGAGCAAAAACCTTTCCATATCCAACCTCATCATTGATTTTTCGGGTGTTTACCGTTTAGACGAAACAGTTCTGCACACTATGGACCTACTCATCCGATCTCTCAAACTAATTGGCATCTCACCAATCATATCAGGCCTGCGCCCGGAACTAAGCCTACAATTCATCAACTCCGGTCTCATCCTAAAAGACATTCAAATCAGCAGCTCTATTGAGCAAATATTACAAGAGCATTAAAAAAATCCTGCCGGGGTCAGACCCCGGCAGGATTTTTCACCTTCACGTCGAACCCTCCATAAAATGTCTTGCCATTTGTTTGCGTTTCCATTATGATAGTACTATCATCTAAATAAACACCATATATAGTTCAAACATAATAAATATATAACTACATATAGTATTTTAACATTCTGCGATAAAGGTGTCTTTTTTATAGACTTAATAGGGAATCCGGTGAAAATCCGGGACTGTCCCCGCAACTGTAAGTGCTGACGATTTTGAAAAACCACTGTACATGAACGCTTAACGGCTCTTGTATGGGAAGGTTCAAAATAGGAAGAAGCACGAGTCAGGAGACCTGCCTTTACCGATTTAGTTTCTCTTTCTTCGGGAGTTGAGAAGATGAAACGATACATAGAACATGGTAAAAAACAGGACAGGGTTCTTTGATTATTTTTTGCTTACTTCAGCATCTTCCCTTAAGAACTCTCCCCTCCACTCTTTCCCTTTTCTATGGTCGTTTGATCCACTCAACTTTTGAGTGGTTTTTTTTATTTTAAACGAAGTGGAGAGTGAAAGAAATGACCGTACATACAAAACCTGAACATAAAGAGAATGTACCTAGCTTTCAAGATTACCAAATACTTTTAGAAAATGTTCTTTCAGAGTTTCCAAAACTTGAAACAAAAGCTTATCTACAAAAAGCAACCAAGATTATTGATAAATTGCACCATAATAGCAATCACCATGAGCTTACAAACCAACTAATACTAGAAGCGCTCAATCACGTGGATGAACTAGAACCAAGCTGGACCTATGTTGCATCAAGGTTATTATCACAAAAGCTGCAACAGGAAGTATGCAGAAATAGAAATATCACCAAGCCCTATACAGAATTTTATTCTCTAATCAAAGGCTTAGCAGAACAAGGAATCTATCAAACTGAAATCCTAAAAGCATACACCCCTAATGAAATTAATGAATTAGAGGCAGTTCTTGATCCTCAAAAAGATTTTCTATTCACCTACATCGGCCTGAAAACGTTATCTGACCGATATTTAACGCGAGATCATAATAAACGTTTACTAGAGTTGCCTCAAGAACGTTTCATGATTATTGCCATGACTCTCATGCAAAAGGAAGAAACTAATCGAATTCACTACGTGAAAGAAGCTTATTGGGCACTAAGTAATTTGTATATGACCGTTGCCACACCGACATTTGCCAATGCCGGTAAAACGTATGGACAGCTTTCAAGTTGCTTTATTGATACAGTTGATGACAGCTTACAAGGTATCTATGACAGTAACACTGACATTGCAAATCTCTCTAAATCCGGAGGCGGCCTTGGCGTCTACCTTGGAAAAATACGTAGTCGCGGCAGTGATATACGAGGATTCAAAGGCGTATCTAGTGGAGTGATTCCATGGATGAAACAATTGAACAATACTGCCGTCAGTGTCGACCAGCTCGGTCAGCGGAAAGGTGCCATTTCTGTCTATTTGGATGTTTGGCATAAAGATATTTTTTCTTTTCTAGATAGCAAGCTGAACAATGGTGATGAACGAATGCGTACACATGACCTTTTCAACGGAGTATGCATCCCGGATATTTTCATGGAGCAGGTGGAAAACAGAGGAGACTGGTATTTATTTGATCCACATGAAGTTAGAAGATTAATGGGTTATTCCCTTGAAGATTATTATGATGAGAAAGTCGGTACAGGCAGCTTCCGCCAGAAATATAAAGAATGCGTCAATCATCCAGATCTGCCGAAAGAAAAAGTACCGGCAATTGAGATTATGAAAGCCATCATGAAAGGGCAACTAGAAACCGGAAGTCCGTTCATGTTCTATCGTGATGAAGTGAACAGAATGAATCCAAACTCTCATAAAGGAATGATCTATTGCACAAATTTGTGTACGGAAATCACCCAAAATCAAAGTGCGACGGTAACGAAAAAACAATATGTAGAGGATGGTACGATCGTAACTGTTAAAACACCAGGAGACTTTGTAGTCTGTAATTTATCCTCCATTAACCTTGCCCGCACTGTAAGATCCGGTCAATTGGAGCGTCTTATTCCCATACAGGTTCGGATGCTTGATAATGTGATTGATTTAAATGAAATACCGGTCCTGCAGGCAAAAATAACTAATGAGAAATACCGTGCCGTTGGGTTGGGCACATTCGGTTGGCATCATCTGCTTGCCTTAGAAGGAATTAAATGGGAGTCAAATGAAGCAGCGCTTTACGCAGACAAACTTTATGAAAAAATTGCGTTTCACTCGATTCAAGCTAGCTGCCTTCTCGCTAAAGAGAAAGGCTCTTACCCAGCATTTGAAGGGTCTGATTGGCAAACTGGTGACTATTTTCACAAACGCAAATATGGGGCATCCTCCGAACTGGATTGGAATACCCTTCAAAAACAAGTAGCAAATTACGGCGTTCGAAACGGTTATCTCATGGCGGTTGCCCCTAATGCGACCACATCTATCATTGCTGGAAGTACTGCTAGCATTGATCCCATTTTCCTTAAGGTGTATTCAGAAGAGAAAAAGGATTACAAGATTCCCGTAACGGCCCCTGACCTTAACGCAGAGACCACCTGGTATTATAAATCTGCTTACCAAATCAATCAGCATTGGAGCATTTCTCAGAATGCTGCTAGACAGAAACATATCGACCAGGCCATTTCCTTTAATCTGTATGTTACGAACAATGTGAGAGCAAAAGCGTTACTTGAACTTCATCTTGATGCTTGGAAGCAAAAATTAAAAACAACCTACTATGTTCGGTCTACATCTTCAGAATTAGAAGAATGTGAATCTTGTTCAAGTTAGACAGCTAATTATCATTAAAGAAGTATGCCAATATAAAGGAGAAAACCAGATGAATGCACACCTAAACTCACGCATCTTAATGGATGTGGACGCACCCAATAGATCGACCAAAATAATAAATGGAAAAAGCTCCAATGTTCTTAATTGGGATGACGTTGCATTTTCATGGGCTTATCCAAAATATAAAAAAATGCTCGCCAACTTTTGGTCGCCTTTTGAAATTAATATGTCCCAAGATATCAAGCAATTTCCTCACTTGTCACCACAAGAACAGGATGCATTTCTGAAAATCATTGGACTTCTTGCACTCCTAGACAGCATTCAGACCGACTATGCTGGAAAAGTCGCAGACTATTTGACCGATTCTAGCCTTAACGCGCTGATGATCATGCTAGCCCAGCAAGAGGTAATCCATAACCATTCATACTCCTATGTCCTATCAAGTCTTGTGCCTAGAAAGAAACAAGAAGAAGTGTTTGAATACTGGAGAACAGAACCCATCCTTAGAAAAAGAAATGACTTTATAACCGATGGATACAAAGCATTTGCTGAAACACCCTCTATAGATAATCTCCTGAAATCCATCATATATGATGTTATTTTGGAAGGGCTCTTCTTCTATTCAGGCTTTGCATTTTTTTATCATCTGGCGAGAAACCAAAAAATGGTCGCTTCCAGTACAATGATCAACTATATAAACAGGGACGAACAAATTCACGTGGATTTGTTTGTGAAAATCTTCAAAGAGGTCCTTCTGGAATACCCAGAACATGACACAGATAGTCTTGAGCTTTTCGTGGAGGAGACTTTTAAAGAGGCAGCACAATTAGAGATTGACTGGGCAAGACATATTATCGGAGATCATTTTGCCGGGATCGAACTGGAGGATGTGGAAGCATATATTAAATTCTATACCAACGTCCGAGCCCACCAACTAGGTTTCAATCGCCCCTTTGAAGGATATCGCACAAACCCTTTGAAATGGATTAAAGCATACGAAGACGTTGACCTAGGAAAATCCGATTTCTTCGAACAAAAGTCCAGACAATACACAAAAGTAAACGTAGTAGACAACGGATTTGATGAATTATAAAGAGTAAGATGGATAACTTAGTTGATTGGAGTGGAAGGCGCGCAGACGCCCGCGGGAGGAAGGGACAGGTGAGACCCCGGAAGGCGAAGCCTGAGGAGGCTCACGGACCGCCCGCAGGCAAGCGAAGCGCCTGGAACGGAAATCAACCGGATTATAGACTATCTAATTTTCCTAAAAAAGGCCGTGTACCAAATAAGTACACGGCCTTTCCTTAGTTAAAACAGCCCCCAATATTGAAGCGCCAAAATCACCACTCCCAACATCCATACATAAACCGCAAACATACGTAGAGAATGCTTTTTCAAATAATTAATCATCCATTTCACAGCAATATACCCAAAGAAACAGGATGCTAGTATTCCAATCATTAAAGAAAATAAAGAAATATCCTCCCTTCCGACTTGTGCCACCTCAACAGTTTGCAAAAACACAGCCCCTGCAATAGCTGGTGTTGAAAGCAAGAAAGAAAAATATGCTGCTGTTTCCCTATCCAATTTCCGAAACAAACCTGCTACAATCGTCAACCCGGATCTTGAAATGGCCGGGAATATCGCAGCAGCCTGGAAAGAGCCAATAAATAATGCATCCTTCCACGTGATATCCTCCATCTTTTTTGAACCTTTTTTAATGGAATCTGCAAACCAAAGAAAAGCGCCTGTAATCAGAAACTCCCACCCAATCGTAACGCCTGTTTTGGAAATCTCCTCAAAGTAATCTTTAAAAGCAAGTCCAAAAACGACTGCGGGAATGGTCCCGATAACCAACAAGAAAGATAATTTATGAAATGGATTACGGATAATTTTATAGAATTCTTCTCGATAAAAATAAAGGACTGCTATCAACGTTCCAAAGTGAAGCATCGTATCAAGCAATAACCCTGCTTCTTGCAAACCGAATAGGTTTCTTCCTAAATATAGGTGACCCGTACTTGAAATTGGCAGGAATTCCGTTAATCCTTGAATAATCCCCAATATAAAGGCTTCAATTTTGGACATACCCTCTCCCCCTTCCTATTCCGTCCTTTTTCTTTCAAATACAAAATAAGTGATGGCGCCAAGTATTATTAATATCATTAATGGAATGATAAGCGGTTGGGCTGCATGTTTAATCTCCCGCCAATTTTCCCCTAGTTGAAGGCCAATATATAAAAATAAAAAGGTCCATGGAATAACCGCCGCCACTGTATAGAGCAAAAAAGTAAAAAATTTCATTTTGGCTATGCCTGCCGGAATGGAAATAGCGTGCCTAACCACCGGGATAAAACGTGCTGTGAAAATGACAATCGGTCCGTAATTTTGAAACCACTTCTCCGAAATGTCCAAATGCTTAGGCTGAATCAATATGTACTTTCCATACTTATCAAGAAATGGCCTACCGCCAATACTTCCTGCCCAGTATAAAAACAGCTGAGCTAGTGTACCCCCAACCACGCCTGCTAGCATCGCTCCCAAAAATCCTATCTCTCCAATTGAAATTAAATAACCACCATATCCAAGGACGATTTCGCTAGGAATGACCTCCACCATTAAACCGAGAGCGATTCCCCAAACTCCCAATGTGGTGAAAAATTCAAAAACAGATAAAAAAAATTGTTCCATATCCTCACCCCATTTGTAAGAGAGTTGTCCCTAACAATGTATGAGAGCACGTCCACGAAAAGCACTAAAATCAGAAAAGGGTTTTTACTAATTATGTCGAATATTAAAGGAATGGAGGTGCTGATAAATGAAGAAAATCTTTATTCTATCCTTATTCCTCCTTTTTCTAACAGCCTGCGGTATGCCTACACACATTCCGGATCGTTTTTCTTATATTGAAGTGGTCGAACAAAAAAAAGATGAATCACTATCAGAGATCGAGGGTATCGAAAGCATCCTCAGGGGAAGTGACCTAGTCATCGGATTAGATGAGGCAGCGGAGAAGTATCCAGATTACAACATAGAAAATACTCCCGCTTATATAGTGTTTGAATATACAGGATATCTTACCGACGACATGATTTTATTCACCTACGACAAGGAAGAGGCTGTCACGTTATTGAAAGAAAAAATTCAAGACGAAAAAGAAAAAGTGGAATAACCAAAAAAGTCGAACAAAAGCAACAGCTTAAGTTCGACTTTTAAATAGGTAAGAAAAAACGAAAATATTATGAAATTCTCAGCTGTTAATTGGAGCAAAAGGCGTAGACTCCTCGAAAATGCTACGCATTTTCTTCGTGCGATGTATTGCTACCGAAGCCTTCCTTGTCCTGCGGGGGATTAGCGACATTGTTGAGACCCCTGAAGCGTTGTGAGGAGGCTCAAGGTTGCCCCGCGGAAAGCGAAGCCATTTGCGGAAATTAACAGCGCGTTTTATGTAACCGCTTACTTAAATAAGAAAGCATAAACTTACCTTCATTTTCATATAGTTAAAAAATTGTAATTGGGAGGATTTATATGGGGGAACTATGTCTACAATCTTCTTGCGTCGGTTATGATTTAATCTTGATTACCTTAGGCTGCTTACTAATTCTATACATCGGTTATCGGTTTCTCGGTCACGAGGACTAAACAACCTCATGATTTCACTTCTTTTGCTTCATACTACAAGAGAGGTGATATAAATGAGGAAGATATTTTTGCTTCTATTGCTCTTCTTTGGAGCTTTTCCCATGACCTTTTCAGCACAGGCACTTCCAATAGAAGTATTTGATGTTACACAAGGTAAGGTAATAAAATCCATACCTTTGGATGAGAAAAACAAAGTAGAAGCACTAAAACTTGTAAAAAGTACAGACTCCCTCTATCCAAAACTTAATCCTACTCCAAAAACAGGGTTTATGATTAAGGTAATTTTTGATCCAGCTGAAGATATTGAAACGAAAGTATTAAAGCAACCTGTAACGCAAGTCATTTTTATTTTTCCGGATGCAGAGAAACCTTATATACTGATCTTCAACGAAAAAGATCAACCTATGTTTTATTATTTCACTGAAGATTTCGCACCATTTTTAGAAATGCTCGGAATAGATTAACTAAAAAACGGGATAATGGGTACACTATCTTCAACTTTAACCTTTCAAGGAGGGGTTGGCTTGAGAAATGTACTTATTATTCTTTTTATTGCGCTATGCACCTTATTTACAGCCGGGTGCGGAACAGAAAGCGAAGGAAGCCAAGGTAAGACTGAAGATCCAGCTCCATTATTACCAACTTCAGGAAATTACTCCTTCCGACGCTATATAGAGGAAAAAGGGCATACAGACTACAGAGTATTATATAGTCAAGTTCCTGATAGTGACATTGTTGAAGTAAAAACCATCGTTGATCTAGAGGCTGCCCAATCTTCTTCTGATATTTCGGAAACAAGTAATTTTTATGAAGAAACGAAAGATGGTATTTATGGATATATCGTATTGTCTGAGGAATTTCCTTCTGAATGGGATGCTGAAGATATTAAGAAATTTCCTAAGACAAAGATAATAGCCTACCCATTGGAGACCAGTAAAACATGGTCAGAAAAAATCAAGGATTTTGATCTCGAGATCACTTATCACATCCGAGAAGTTAATGCGGAAATAAAAACACCTGCCAAGACTTTTAATGATTGTATCATTATAGATTTTGAAGAAAAAGACAAGGACGGTAATACTTTACGAAAAGGCAATTCCGCATTTGCGCCAAATGTGGGTTGGATACGACATGAAGTGGAAGAAGAAGTGTTAAAAGACGTTCATAAGTTAATTAAAATTAATGAAAGATAAAACTTTTATCTTTCATTTTTAGATTGATTGAGGAACTTTTCTCATTATATTATCGTCAAAATTGTAGTATATTTCGTTTTGCGAATATTTTACATAACTGTAATGATGAAATTAAAAATTTTATTGTATAATTACAAACATACCATACCCTAAACATGGGTATAAAGGTACCGAATGCTATTTAATATGTTATACTTCTATAGTTAAGGAGGAGATGTAATTTTGAGTCTGAGTAAAATTGTTTTTGTGATCAGTATTATGGCAAGCTTTCTTATGCTTGTGGCATCCGTTATTGCATTTGTAATTCAAGACATTGGGTATTTTTGGATGATGTTCATACTTATGGTTGTTAGTATTCTTCAAAACATCTCCGTTTATAAACATATTTCCACGACGGATGAACCAATTAAAAATTAAGCCGCTTTCTGTAAAGCTTATCAGCTAGCATTTATCTCTGTACGTATATACTTTCCTTCTTTATCATACAAATGAAATTTCTTAACGAGCTTTGCATCCCCATCTAGTAGCTCCGGTAAAGCTACATGTAAAAGGAATTGGTTTGCGACAACATTACTGGAAATCTGATAAACTACTTCCTCTTTCCTTTGCACTTCCAAAACCACTTTCTGAACCTCTTCTTTTTTTGGTACCACCCCATGAATATATGTATACTCCTCATTATCTACTTTCACATTTTTTTCTTCATAGCAGAAGTCTTTTTCTCCTCCCATCGTATAGAAGTTAGGTTTTTCTACTCCAGTTACTTTAAAACCATGTTCAGTAAAATGATAGCCGCCAAGAACCGTTTTTAATATGGAGTCATCTTCAGAATAGATTAGAAAAGATTGATTGTCTTCGTCCACGAACATCAACTCCATATTATCATCGACATTAGAAATAGCTCCAATAAGTGTTCTATATAAATAATTTGGTTCTGAATCAATTTTTGAGACATGATCCAATTTCATTATATGGGAGAAATATTTTTGAGGAGGGACAGCTATCTTTACTCTTTCCCCACTGCTAACGATATCCGTTTCAATGGTCTGTATGGAAGTTTGATTGTTTTCTCCAATGAAAAGGATAAAAGTTCCCTTCTTTGTATCTATAATTTCTGAATAATAGGAACGATTAAGCAACATTTTTTCCAGTTTCAATTTGCCGTATAAACCCTTCTGAAAAATAACTGCTCCTATATTTTGTTCATCATGCTCAAATGTAGCAACCACATTATTAGTATAATTAATTGGATATGTCTCCAACAACAATGGTTTTTCATCCAAGTCTCCTAAATGTTCTTGGATAAAACCCGTAATGGCACTTTCTGAATTTACTATCGTAAAACTGGAATATTCATAGGTAGAGTAACCAACGAACACTACTAAACCTGACAACGTAATAAACATAAGTATCCGCTTCAACATCCTTACCTCCTGTTCCATAACCTCAAACATAAAATAAAGAAAATATAGTTCTATAGCCCTAATTCCATTTTAAGGCAAATAGTTATAGAGAGCTATTGGGAAAGTCGTTTGGATTTTTATATAATCATTTGCTATTTTAGTTGACCACTTTCATGAGAAGCTGAAAATTCCAATTCATTTACATCACAATATCCTTCCTTTTTCCGAATTCATTTTAACTATTTAACTATTTTATTCGTGTTTTTCTTTAAAAACTCTTTTCAAAGCGTTCTTTTTCCTTTATAATCACTTCATAATCCAAACAATATAATAAACAACTCGTATAATAGTGGGAATATGGCCTACAAGTCTCTACCAAGCTACCGCAAATGGCTTGACTACGAGTGATACTTTAATTTTCTCGTACTTAGGTTTAATCCCTAGGTGGATATTTGCATTCCCGAAAGTTAAAAGTGGTCACTTGTAGATCTTGTGCCGCTTACAACTTTCGGGATTTTTTATTTTCAGGAGGAGGAACATTCATGAAATTACTACAACAAACCATTCTTGAAAAAGGATCGGTATTACCAAATGGGGTCCTAAAAGTTAATACGTTCTTAAACCATCAAATTGATACTGGACTGATGATTGAGATAGGTAAGGAATTTGCAGAGCGATTTTCTGATTTGAACATTACTAAAGTGATAACCATTGAGTCATCAGGAATTGCACCAAGTTTTTTCGCCGCTCATACGCTTGGTGTTCCCCTTATATTTGCAAGAAAAAAGAAATCCCTGACTTTGAAAGATAACGTGTATACCAGCAAGGTTTTCTCTTTTACTAAACAAGAAACAAGTGAAATCACTGTGGCAAAGGAATTCTTAGATGAAAACGATAGAGTGTTGATCATTGACGACTTTTTGGCTAACGGACAGGCTGCTCAAGGATTAATAGATGTAGTGAAACAAGCTGGTGCCTCTGTTGCCGGTATTGGTATTGTCATTGAAAAAACATTCCAACCAGGCCGACAAATTTTAGAGGAAAAAGGATATCGTGTAGAATCACTTGCTAGAATTCAATCGCTACAAAACGAAGAAATAACATTTGTAGAAGAACCTATCAGCGTCACCAACTAACCTTATGGAGGTCAACATATGAAAGCTACTACCGTACATTATCCATGGTATAAAAAAGAGGATACAGATGCATTCTTTGCTCTTTTTCAAAACAACTTAGCAAACTTCGTCATTATTGCCGTAACCATGCTTGGTATGGGTTTCCCAGCGAGCATCGTATTCGGTAAAGTAATCCCTGGAGCTGCTGTTGCAGTTATGGCCGGAAATCTATACTATGCATTTATGGCCAACCGCCTTGCTCAAAAAGAGGGGAGAACAGATGTTACCGCCCTCTCTTATGGGATAAGTACCCCTGTTATGTTTGTTTTCCTATTTGGGGTATTGGCTCCAGCTAATGCTTTAACCGGGAACCCAGAACTTGCTTGGAAAATCGCTGTAGCTGCCGCGTTTTTGAGCGGGTTAATCGAGACTCTTGTTAGTTTTACAGGAAACTGGGTAAGAAATCACCTGCCACGTGCTGCTATGCTTGGTGCGCTTGCAGGTGTTGCTCTCACGTTTATCGCTGGGGAGATGCTATTTAATACTTTCTCCATTCCTGTAGTAGGTTTAGTGGCTTTAGTAATTATCATTGCTGGGGTTGTAGGAAAAATGGCCATGCCTTTCAAGATTCCTGCTTCCCTGTTTGCAGTTATTATCGGTACAGTTTTAGCGTTCACTTTAGGCTATCAATCTCCTTCTAAAATAGCTGATGGTTTGGATAACATTGGATTTTATCCTATATTGCCATCTTTAGCGGCTTTTGAGGGGATGACATACCTGTTTGGAGCACTAATTGGTCTTTTGGCAATCATCCTTCCTATCACGTTATACAATGCCATTGAAACGATGAATAACGTTGATGCCATGTCTGCGGAAGGTGACTCTTATGATGTTCGTGAATGTCAGGCTGTGGATGGGGTTGGAACAATGCTTGGGGCGGTTTTTGGAGGCCTCTTCCCTACTACTGTATACATTGCAACAGTTGGCTCAAAATGGATGGGAGCTGGTAGAGGATACAGCATTTTAAATGCGATTGTATTTGGTCTAGCTGCCATGACAGGAGTTATTGCGGCACTTGCAGCCATCATACCACTTGCTGCAGTTGCACCCATATTAGTGTTTGTGGGAATTTCCATGGTGGCAACAGCCTTTGGATCAAACGACAAAAAATACTTTCCGGCCGTTGCTATTGCCATGCTACCTTATTTTGCTAACTATGTGATGACGCGTTTCAATAATAGTGCAGGTGATGTGGTGGCTGGCATATCAGAAGGAATTGTCCCTCTTGGTCAAGGAGCAATGTTTACGGCTATAGTACTTGGTGCCATTACAGTTTATATTATCGACCAAGATTACCGTCGTGCGTCCTATTTTGCCTTGATTGGTGCCTTCTTATCTTTCGTAGGATTTATGCATGCTCCAAAGCTTGCTGTGAACGCAGCCCCTGATTTTGCTATTGGATATGTGTTAATTGCAGTTTTTCTTGTATATTGTGCCTACCAACGTGCTTCAAGTATTGTAAAAGATTCTGATAACAACATTTCCGTTAATCAGAAAATAGCTTCATAAGTGAAGACGTAACAAGAACCGGGAACTATTCTCGGTTCTTGTTCATTTTATTACTTCGTGTATCATTTTTATTCAAATAGAAAAACTATCTTTATCCTTTACTTTGAGAGTAGGCTAATATATGTCTATCAAGCAACAGTACATAGAAATCTTTAATGAAAATCAATCCTCAGTTCAAGCCCATGTGAATTTCTGGCTTGATCATGTAGTGTTCTCTTGGCGATGGTGGACGATGGTTGCTATTTTTATTATTTTATGGACACTATTTTGGAAACTAAAAAAATCTAAGCATCTCCCCAGAATCACCATATTTGGACTGCTTTGGATTATTGTAGCCTCTAACCTGGACGGCTTGGGTTTTGAGCTTGGGCTTTGGGGATACACATACAATCTTAGTCCCTTTTTACCTAAGTCGTATATATTTGATTATTGTCTCATCCCCATTACTTATATGCTTCTATATCAATACTTTCAAGAGGGTAAAGGATTTTTATATGCAAACATCATTTTGGCTGTTGGAGCATCTTTGATAGCCGAACCAGTTGCTGAAAAACTGGGACTATACATCCCTTTTCACTGGAGTTTCTATATTTCCGTACCGTTATATACCTTAATTGCTTACATTTTAAAATTAATTACCGAAGCAATTTGTCGATCCATTTTAAAAATAAATTAAATAGAAACAGGATAACCATTAGGCTATCCTTGTTTTTAGACGGTTTCTTTTATTTCTTCTTTTTCGCTTAACTCTTCCTCATCTACATCTGGTTCAACTGCTTTCTTCTTTTTAAGGAAATCTTCTAAAGCAAGTTTACTTTGTCTAGCGGTAAGAATATACAAGAAATCCTTATCTCTAATAACCGTATCACCTGATGGAGTTACAAGAATTCCCGCTCTAATGATGGCATTAATAAGCGTTTTATCCGGAAATTCCAGTTCAGCAAGTGTCTTCCCAACCATATCTAAATCCTCTTCCACTTGGAACTCTATAATCTCCGCATTTGCTTTACCGATGGAAACCAACTCCAACGAATGAATAGGTGCAATCTTCTTAGGACCCGTTAAATCCAATTTTTTTGCAAGCATTGTAATCGTAGACCCTTGAACAAGAGTGGAGGTCAAGACAACGAAGAACACTACATT
Organism: Sutcliffiella horikoshii; assembly: GCF_020524325.1. Taxonomy (GTDB): domain Bacteria; phylum Bacillota; class Bacilli; order Bacillales; family Bacillaceae_I; genus Sutcliffiella_A; species Sutcliffiella_A horikoshii_D. Next base: position 109,774 of record NZ_JAIVKY010000008.1, on the reverse strand, counting down.
AAAGAATAATTGAGCATTTGGAATGCCAGCAATCATCGGGAATGTAGCCAGTACGATCGGTACTGCTCCACGTAGACCCGCCCAAGAAAGAAATATTTTTTCTTTGACAGTGAAATTCATGCCTATGGTGGAAAGGAATACAGCAATAGGTCTGGCTACTACTATTAAGATTACAGATAATAGCAAGCCTTTCAACATGATGTCCCACTGGAACAATTGACCTGGGAAAACCAATAGCCCCAGAATAATAAACATCAGAATCTGCATCATCCATGCAAAACCTTCATTGAATCGGAAAATCGATTGTCTATAAGTAAGTTCATTGTTTCCTATGATTAATGCCGCCACATATACAGCTAATAGTCCACTTGCTCCTATCAAGGCCGCGATACTATAGGTTAAAAGCGCGAATGCCATGGCAAAGACAGGATATAGTCCAGAGGAATCCAGATTTATCTTATTAATAGAAAAGGAAGCGAGCTTACCAAGACCTAAGCCCAACAATAAACCAATTCCCATCTGCCAAAAGAAACTTCCGATAAACCCTATGTAACTGGGATTTGAGGCAGTCAGCAATTCAATAAAGGATAATGTCAAAAACACTGCCATCGGATCATTCGTACCGGATTCAGCCTCAAGGGTGGCTCCCATTCGAGCTTTAATGTTCTGTCCTTTTAACACTGCAAATACTGCTGCTGCATCTGTTGACCCAACGATGGCTCCAAACAGGAATGCTTCTAACCAAGACACATCCAGGATAAGCTTGGCAGATGCTGCAACCAGTGCAGAAGTCAAAATCACACCAATAGTAGCTAATGATAGAGATGGTTTGATAACCTTGCGAACGGTTCCCCATTTTGTTTGCAAACCACCCTCAAACAAGATAATGACGAGAGCAAAGATACCGATTAATTGAGCGTACTTTACATTATCAAAATAGATGAAACCAAGTCCATCGCTCCCTGCCATCATTCCAACAATGATGAACAATACGAGGGCTGGAACACCTAGTTTTGATGAGAATTTTGTTGTAATAACTCCAACAATCAGAAGAAATGCGGTTAACAATATAAAATAATCTACATTGAATGCACCTTGTAACATCTAATCCCCCCTTATAAATTGACATCTATTCTTACAGATAATTTTTCATGCTTGTCTATTCCAAGATAACGAAGTGTTTCAGAAGGTGAAGTGTGGTTAAAATGTTTTTGGAGAAGTGAAACAGCAACACCGCTTCTATATGCATGGTAGCCGAAGGTTTTGCGTAGAGTATGAGTACCTACTTTCCCAGGCACACCTACTTCTTTCGCTGCTTTATTAATGATGCGGTATGCTTGTTGCCTTGTAATAGGTGAACTGCACTTTTGGGATTTGAATAGGTAATCATCTGGTGCAAGACTTCTTTTATCTAAATAATTCGCTATGGCTTGCTTCACATGTTTATTTATATATATAAAATGTCCACTTTCCAGTAAGAAGTAGTCATTTATCACACCATCTTTTAGAACATCTTCCACTTTTACATGCAGAAGCTCACTGAGTCTTAGACCCATGTTAATACCCATTACGAAAAACAAGTAATCTCTTAAGGAGTAATTTTTCAAATATGCTTTAATTTCAAGGATATACTTACGATCTTTTAAAGCCTCAACATATTCCATAAGATTCCCTCCTTAATGTTACTTAACTCCATTATAACATATATATATGTAACATTTTAAAAATATGCTTACATAAGAAAAACCAGACGTGATGAGGATCTCCCTACTCCTTTTTCCTTGTAACTGAGGTCTTCATATATCGGCTATGATGACTTCTTTCCACTTACTTTCTCCTCACTGAGGTCTATCATTCGGCGATGAGGACCTCTCTCCACCTACTTTCTCCTCACTGACGTCTTCATGACGACCATGAGGACCTCTCTCCACCTACTTTCTTCTCACTGACGTCTTCATATCTGCGATGAGGACCTCTCTACTTCTTTTCCCTCGTCACTCACGTCTTCATATCGGTGATGAGGACCTCTCTACTCCTTTTTCCTCGTCACTCACGTCTTCATTCCTTGGAATGCAAAAAAACACCACTAGAAAGTGATGTTTTGTAAAAAGCATTATAAAAAGAGTATTACTAGCGTACCGACAATGAAGCAATAAATCGAGAAATAAATCAAATTACCTCTTGCCATTATTCCCATAAACCATTTTAAGGAGAAATAAGAAGCGATAAGAGAAGCAATAAATGCCAAGGAGTATGGTAATAGAATTTCATTAATATTATCCATTTCCATTAAGTCTTTAATTGCCAAAAGAATACTCCCCACACTGACAGGGATAAAAAGAAGAAAAGAGAATCTCAGTGCTGTCTCCTGTTTCATTCCACGTGCCATTGCAGCAACAATAGTAGCTCCAGAGCGGCTTATCCCTGGAATCAAAGCAACAGCCTGTGCCAAACCTACAATAATTGCGTCCTTGAAGGTAAGTTCTGCATCATTCTTTCTACCTCGGAGATTACGAATCAACCAGAGTGCAATACCCGTCACAATAAGCGTAATACCGATTACTTTAATATTCTCCAAAGCATCCGATATTACATCACCATAAACAACACCAATTACTCCTGCTGGGATAGTACCTATGATAAGGTAGATTACAAACATGAAGTCAGCTTTATCTTCCTTATCTTTTTTCGCCACAAATCTCAACGCACCAAAGAAAAGTCTAGCAATTGATTCCCGATAAATTATAAGGATAGCAATTAAGGATGCTGCATTTACAACTATCTCGAATGTTAGGCCTTCGAGTTCCATTCCCATAAGATTTTGCAAGATCATTACATGACCACTTGATGAAACAGGAATAGGCTCCGTAATCCCCTGGAATATTCCAAGGAATATGTACTTCAATAAAATCAAAATATCTTCCATGCCAATTAAACCTCAATTTCTAATAATGATAAATACTAAATATAAGACGTACGCTATAGCCAAAAAGGTTCCTTCTATTTTCCCAATTCGGAAATTTGTTCTTGAAAACACTAAGAGAATAACCGTTAACACTACTAACAACCCGATATCTACAAATATTTTGCTATTAACAGGAAGCGGCGTTATTAGTGAAGAAGTTCCTAATACAAACAAAATATTGAAAATATTACTTCCTACGATATTACCGAGGGCAATTTCACTTTGTTTTTTGATCGCAGCCATAATGGAGGTAACAAGTTCTGGTAAGGAGGTTCCTATAGCTACAATCGTCAAACCAACAAGTGTTTGACTCATCCCTAAAGATACAGCAATCTCCGTACTATTTCTTACTACTAATTCTCCACCAAAAATGATGGCAGCAAGCCCAATGACCGTCCAAAAAATGTTCTTCCCCCAAGTTGCTTTTTCTGAAGTTTCTTCTACAGGAATCTTATCACGATTATTTCTTGCGACTTCAAAAATATAATACATAAACACAGCGAAAATCAATAGAAATATTAACCCATCGCTTCTTGTCAGCAAGTTTTCAGTAAACCCTTGCAATGCTATATCACTGATTAACACAAGTAGGACAGCACTTCCTAACAAGGTAAAGGGTATTTCTTTTCTGATTGTTTCGCTCTCCACTTTTAATGGATTCAATAAAGCAGTTAATCCAACTACAAGAGTAATGTTAAAGATATTACTTCCAATAACATTTCCCAGTGAAACTTCTGCACTTCCATCTAACGCTGCCAGAATACTTACTGTCGCTTCCGGCGAACTCGTTCCAAATGCTACAATTGTCAATCCAATTAACAATGGGGAGATGCGGAGAATCTTGGCAACATTAGAAGCACCATCCACAAACCAATCCGCCCCTTTGATTAATAATGCAAATCCGACAACCAATAATACAAAGGTCATGATTTAATGTTCCCTTCTTGGAATATTAAAGAACTAATACTATTCTGCTTTACCTGACTGCTCTACTAATTGATAATACCAATCTTTTGTTTTTTCTGCATCTTTTGCGTTAATGAAGATAGTATCATCATTTGTTTCTATTAATAAATAGGGCGAATGTCCCTTATAAATAAACAGTAGGCTGCTTCCATAATTCTTGACCTTAAAATGCCCTTTAGAGATAGATTGCATTCCATATCCATTTGTACGTAAAAGTACTTCCGGCATTTCCTCCAATAGCTCGACTTGTGTGATGTCTTCATAGCTCCATTCATCTCCGTAAACTCCGCTTATCTCAAATGAATCTTCCTTTAAAATTAATTTAGCCTCTTGGAATCCTACATAAAAAATGACAAATAACACTGTAAATGATACAACAGCAATAGATGTACTAATGATGTAGCTTTTTTTACGTTTATTTGCCACCTCATATTTGGAAAGGTAAATGAATCCTCCCATCAATAGGACTACCATTACCCCTATCTGAGCCTCCAATGCATATGGGAAAGAAGTAAATAATAAAGGAAGCATAATTAATAAAACAATTGCTGTTCCAATAAGCAACTTTCCTGTTTTTTGCGGATATCCATTTTGAATCAATTCTTCCTGCTCTCCTCTAGGACGAGAACGAAAACTAGATATCAGTCCATATGCTTCCTTCTTTACGATAGCCCATCCAATTAACAAAAAGATCAGCGCCACTATGAGTTGTATAAAAAATAATATCAACATTACTATTACCTCCCTTAACCTCTTCATTCTTTTCTATTCTTACGTTTTTTAATTCTATAAGTTTCATAATTAAAATATCTTATTAGTAGCTCTATTTCATGAGTTGATTAGAAAGTCCTGCCATTATTGATGAGGAAGGAGCATTGGTATGATACGAGTAGTCTATTATTATGTAATCTTGTTTATGACCTTGATGATGACCATCGGAGGAAGTGTCGCAGCTTTCATGGCAATTGCAGATATTGTTTCCCCTTCTAGTTATTATCAAACTTATTACGAATATAAGGAGATGAAGATCGCCAACAAAACAAAATATGATGAGTCCGGCAAACCGATTTCGGAGCCAGAAATTAATGACGACGAATTGCTCGCCGAATATAACACAGTTGTTTCTCAAGAAAAAGAGCGTAACAAGGAAATGGCCTGGAATACATTAATTAAGAGTTTTGGATGGATTATCATCCCACTACCTATCTTTATTTTCTATCAACGGAAGGTAAGGCGGAATGAGTAACTAAAAAATAAAAAAAGAACCATTTGTTATTGGTTATCGCCGCTGTTCCTTTCCGCAAATGGCTGCGCTTTCCACGGGGCGACCTTGAGCCTCCTCGGCAAGCCTGAGGTGTCTCAACATTGCCGCTACTTCCCCGTGGAGTCTCCGCCTTTTGCTCCAATACACAGCTAGAAGTTACGAAAAAAAACGTTATTGTTTTTTCAGTAGCTCGGTTAGATATTTTTTTTAACTTTAAGGTGAATGAAGTCACCTTGTTGATTGGAGTGGAAGGTCCGCAGACGCCAGCGGGAGGAAAGGACAGGTGAGACCCCGCAACGGAGTGAGGAGGCTCACGGACCGCCCGCAGGCAAGCGATGAGCCTGGAACGGAAATCAACCGGATTATAAATTTTCTTATTCTTACACAAAAAGACCGAGCGAAATTGCCCGGTCTTTTCTTATCCGCCTCTTACCTTTCTTTTCTGATTTTCTCCAATACCAGTTTTTTGTTTAAGATATCGGTACAGATAAATACTCGGCAATACTGCTAGCAATAATGCAACGAGCATATATCCCTCAATTTCCGCTGATAATAACCCATTAGCTACAAAACTTAGTAATAATAAATAAATTGCGTTTCCGATAAAGGTAGCTGTCAGAAAGGGCATTAACCTGATGGAGCTGACGCCACTTGTAATATTAATTAAACTAGATGGAATGAATGGGATCAATCGCAATAACAATACAAACAAAACACCATTTTGTTCCAGCTTTTCTAAATATGATTTTTTAACCTTATTGATAAGAAGCGATTGAAACCAATAACGAAAGACGATGAAAGCAACCAATGCACCAATTAAGCTGGTAGCAAGGCTCCATATATATCCGCAGATCAGTCCGAACAAGGCAATATTAATGACGATTATCCCTACAATGGGAATGAGGGTAAACAGATTTTGGATTAGCATTAAGGAGAAGGTTAGTAATAATAAGAAATATATTTCCTCTTCTAACATCAATTGAATTTGTTCGATATCACCACTTTTAAAAATGGAAAACCATTCTGTTTGAACAACCCATATTAATGAACATACGACTAGTATGAAGGTTAGTATCCTCCAAATTTTTTGAGTGTGTATGAATGCTCCCTCCCCTGCATGCTCCTAGAGTCTCTTACATAATTATAGCAATTTAATCTTAATAAAGTACTATCTTACACTCTCCAAATAAATTATTTTTGTGGACAAGGACATTTTTCTGCCATAGTTCAAGTTGAAAACGCTTTACATGATTTTTACAAATTATCTATTGACGAAGTGAAAAAAGGGGAGTAAATTAAGTATCATCATTCTATACATTTTAACCTATTGCTTAATCTTTACAGAGCGGGGGAACCATAATGATATCCTGATAATTTCCGGTATATCTTGGGGTGAATTGCATTTTTGCGAAGAGGACTCTCATCCTCTAACCCGACAGCTAACCTCGTAAGCGTATTGAGAGAAGGGTCTGATTGTTATAAAAGAGACCATTCTTTGAGTTGCAAAGATGGTCTCTTTCTGCGTTCTCTTCCTTGATCTAAAGATCACAGTAAGAAAACCTATTTTTTAAGAGAGAAGGAATATTCATGAAAAAGCAATTTGTTGTCATTGGATTGGGACGGTTCGGAGGCAGCATCGTTGAGGAATTCTCCACACTTGGGGTAGAAGTACTCGCCATAGACAAAGACGAAGATAACATCAACAAAATAAGCGAATATGCTACACATGCTGTTCAGGCCAATGCAACAGACGAAGCCACACTTAATTCCCTAGGGATTCGTAATTTCGATCATGCTATTGTATCCATGGGGGATGACATTGAATCAAGTATTCTTACCAGCCTGCTTTTAAAGGAAATGGGTATTAAACAAGTTTGGGTAAAAGCTACAAATAAATATCACCAGAAAGTATTGGAGAAAATCGGTGTGGATAGAATCATCCAGCCTGAACGGGATATGGCTAAAAGAGTTGCCCACCATGTCGTTTCAGATAAAATCTTTGACTACATTGAACTTTCCAATAACCATAGTATAGTTGAACTTTTTGCGTCGAAAAAAGTAAGTAATAAAAGTCTGACTGATTTAGATTTACGAGCAAAGTACGGTTGTACATTAATAGGAATCCAAAGAGATGGGGATATCATCATCTCTCCTCCTGCAGATGAAATTATTCGCCAAGGGGATTTGTTAATTATTCTTGGTCGTAACGAAGACATCCACCGATTTGAAGATGTAGGGATCTAACCATGTGGCGCCGTCCTTTTATTAAACTCAGTCCGCCGCAACTATTGATTGTTGTATTCATTTTTTTCGGATTATTAGGGACGCTATTATTGAGGTTGCCGGTTTCTACTACAGAATCCATTACATTAGTTGATGCCCTTTTTACCGCTACCTCTGCAATGACAGTGACAGGTCTTGCTGTAGTGGATACCGGAACCGCGTACACCTTGTTTGGCCAGATTGTTATCTTGTTTCTAATACAAGTGGGCGGAATTGGTATCATGACATTCGCAGTCTTAATCTTTATCATGTTAGGCAAAAAAATTGGCTTTCAGGAAAGGTTGATATTACAACAGGCATTGAACCAGACTTCCGTCGGAGGAATCATCTTACTGGTTAGAAGAATTATTATTTTCTCTTTTCTTATTGAAGGATTTGCAGTATTACTGCTGTCCTATCGGTGGATTCCGGAATATGGATGGTGGGACGGTTTTTACTATAGTGTATTTCACGCCATTTCCGCCTTTAACAATGCCGGTTTTTCCATTTGGTCAGATAGTTTAATGCAATATGCAGGAGACCCTGTTGTAAACATTGTGATTTCTTTTCTTTTCATCATTGGGGGGATTGGATTTACCGTTTTGACAGATTTGTGGTATACGAAGGAATTTCGCAGGCTTACACTTCATACCAAGATTATGCTATTCGGAACATTGGGGATTAATCTACTTGCCATGTTTGTATTTTTCGTTTTGGAATACTTTAACCCTAACACTCTAGGAAACTTCACTTTAATTGAAAAGATTTGGGCTTCTTATTTTCAGGCTGTAACAACTCGGACTGCCGGTTTTAACACGATAGATATCGGAGCCATGGAAACCGCCTCTATAATGTGGACACTTCTGCTTATGTTCATCGGAGCAGGAAGCACCTCAACAGGTGGGGGAATTAAATTAACAACGTTTGTTATTATCGTTTTGGCTGTGAACACTTTCATCAAAGGCAAACACGAAATTGTTATTTTCAAACGTTCTATCCACCAAAACTATGTAATTAAAGCTTTAGCCATTTCTACCATTAGTATTTTATTCATATTCTTCTCTTTGTTCATTTTAACGATAACCGAACAAGCAGAATTTCTTTTATTATTATTTGAAGTAATCTCTGCATTTGGAACGGTGGGATTGTCCATGGGGATTACAGGAGATTTAACAGATATCGGTAAATGCGTTATTGTTTTCATCATGTTGCTGGGAAAGCTAGGACCATTGACATTGGCCTATTCCTTAGCAAAACCAAAACCTTCGAAGGTAAGGTACCCAAACGAGGACTTGCTTACAGGATAATAACATAGCTGTTGATTGGAGCACAGGGCGAAGACTTCTAAGGGAGATAGCGCTAGGTAGAGACCCCCCAGTCTTGCCGAGGAGGCTCTCGTCAGCCCCTAGGAAAGCGAAGCCCAGGGCGGAAATCAACAGCGGTGTTTTAATCAGATTAAATATTAATAGTATCTTTTTCGGAATCCTTCTTCCATCAAGTACTGCTTTGCTTCATTATAGGAAGGAAATGTTCCGTCAAGATTTTTTCCAGCATACACATTCCACATATCGTCTTCCAATACAACATTTAAAGAATGTCCTTCATCGTTTGCCCAGCGTTCTTCTTCAAATTCCTCTGTGTTTATTTCTACTTCATACTCTCTTCCCAGGACCTCTATGGACTTATTGATAAGTTCACGCAGTTCATCCTCACCAAACTCACGAATGTTTACCATTCCTTTATCATCCGTCTTATAGCCTTTGATTCCTTTGGCATAAACATAACCGTTACCATTTGGATGCAAATGATAGACTACATTTTTCTTATCGCTTTGACTTTCTTCATATTGGAAGTTTACCCGTTTAAGAGATACTTCTTTTCTTGTTAGTTGCGGGAATGATTGGATAATTTCAAGCTTTTGTTCAAAAGTTAGCATATTGCCTCCATATTTATGTAAGATTCTTTCGGTACATTATAGCATTTGCCTTGTTTGAAGGAAAGGAACGTTGGATGAGGGGTGATGAGTTTTGGGGAAATGGTTGGGTTGATATATTTGAAAGTTGGTTGATAAAACAAAGAATCGGTTGATATATCCGAGAACTGGCTGATAAAACACCGGGCAGCTTTACAGCCACCCGGTTCATCACTATTAGAAAGTATGTGCTTTATCTTTCGCACGTGCAATTGCGTCCGCTTTAATTTGATCTGCTTTATCAGGCATTGCTGCATGACCTTCTACAAACAATCCTTCAAAAGATGGCACCCCGAAGAATTGCATAAGCACTGTCAAGTAACGATGGCCCATTTCCATTCCAGCCGCAGGTCCTTCTGAATAGATTCCCCCACGAGCCTGGATATGAATTGCTTTCTTGTCCGTTAACAATCCAACAGGACCTTCCGCTGTGTACTTGAACGTTTTACCCGCAACAGCAACAGAATCAAGATATGCCTTCATAACAGGAGGGAAGGAGAAGTTCCAAAGTGGTGTTACAAACACATATTTGTCAGCTCCGATAAATTGCTCCGTTAACTCGGACAGACGGCTAACTTTTCCTTTTTCTTCCTCTGAAAGCTCATCAAACCCTTTACCTGTTTGCAATTTTCCCCACCCACTGAATACGTCTGCGTCAATATGTGGGATGTGTTCTTTGTATAAATCCACATGAACGATTTCATCTGATGGATTCGCCTCTTTGTAAGTGTCAATGAATGCTTTCCCTACTGCCATGCTGTAGGATAGTGTGTCATCATGTGGATGTGCTGTGATGTATAAAACTTTTGCCATGTTGTATCTTTCCTCTCTTTGTTTGAAGTAATATATTTTAGTTTGCTACCAAAAGGCATAACTTACCAACTATCTCGAATTAAATTATTATTAATTCGAGATAATAATAACTAATATAATTATTTTTTGCAAGTAACTTGCTTCAACCTAAAAAAAAAGACCAATCATTAACACATGACAGGTCCTTAAAAACGTTCTCTTATTCTTCATTATGTAGGATATATGGATTACCGCCGATATTTTTTCTTATATCGTCAGTCAGTACAAATGACTCATTCAAAATTCCCGTTGCATTTTCTTTTGCATCGGCTTGAACACTGCCGTCATAATGGTTTGGTTTGCCTTCCATCTACAACACCCCCTACAATAGTATGGTTAGTTTATACAACTATTGTACTATTTTATTCTACCTTTTAATAGATATTTTTGGGAATGAAAGAAAAATCCGCCATTACTGCTAACTTTTTTCTGAAACAATCCAAAAAGAACAACTGTCCAAAACAGCTGCTCTTTTTTCACAATACATTATTCACTTACCAAATATTCGTTAATGTTGATTTCTTCCCCAGAAAGAAGTGCGGCATCATAATCCAAATGAACAAACTCATAAGTCTCATCAATTAGTGGAACAAATTGAAATTCAAATAACAATGTATCTCCTGGTTGATATCTAGTTGTGAGATCACCGTCAAAAACCATAATATGCGATTGCTGTGGCGCAAAACTAAACGTAGATTGATTCGAAATACCGTCATATTCGATACTTTGAAGTTCACCACTAACTTTAATGGTTTCCCACATTTTAAAGTTTCTTGCCACCTGCACCTGTTCCCCCCACCCTTTATCGTAAAACTCATACAACATATCGCTAAAAGAATAAATATCCTCTTTCCCTTCGCCTTTAACAGGGGGAGTGTGCATATCAGATGGGACAAGATATCTTTTACCATCAACTTCAACATACTCTTTGGAAGATATCACCTCTTTTTCAGGATCAGCAGATAGTGCATTAGAAACCCTTATTTTCTCCATAAAATCTTGGACCTTTTTTTCATCTTGAAGTGTCTTTTCTATAACTTCTTGCTTCCATAATGTATCATCTTTTGCAAACTCATTTACGTCTCTTCCATATAAATCTTCAATTTGCGTTCTAGTTAATGTATACTCTCTATTTTCTCCATAATAATCAATATCAAATGTAACAAAGTCTCCGTTTGTGAAAAATGTAAAGTAAGTTGTGGCATTGAATATGATAGTCCACGGAAGGTTGGAAACATGGAATACATCTTTATCAAAACCTTTGGCGGACGTCTCTTCTGTCACTTTATAATACATGTGGATTCCCATGGGCTGTTCTTCATCTGTTTGAAGTTCCATTCCATTAGCATAGTATTTTCCAGGCAAAACTTGACCGTGATATTTGCCGAGCGCCCCATTGTTTCCAATGAATGCCTTGTCATCACCTATTTGGTCATACACCTCGATAGATTCTAAGTAAGAAACATAATTCTCATAATTTACCCCTTCTGGCGCAGAGGATCTTGGAGCTTCCCCTTCGCTACCTGTGAATAGGATAAAGGAGAATAATGCTATGGCAAGGACACTGACTGTCAACAAAGCTGCCGATTTTACCTTTGGCAACCATAAAGTATGTCTTTTTTCTTTTTGATGATCCATAATGGCTTGATGTAGCACATCCTTCGTTTCTTCTCTTAGCTTTGGCTTGGGTAATGTTTGAAGCTTTTTATCCAATTCCTTATTCAACTACATTCCCTCCCAACCTTTTTTGCAGGGCTAATTTCGCACGATGAAGGGTGGAGCGTACTTTATTCTCGGTCCACCCCAAAGCTGCTGCGGTTTCTTGTACAGATAACTCTTTAATGCTCCTCATAATAAGCACTTCCTGATAAGATTCCTTTAAACTGCGAATCGCGATTAATAATTCTCTCTGTTCTTCTGAGATAAAGTATAAGTGTTCCGGTGTATCTTTTTCTGTGCTCTCAGTAACTATTCCACTTTCAAACTGTAAAAACCATTTCCATTTATCACGTGTCTTTTTTCTGTGGGCATCAATTGCAATGTTCCTTGCGATGCTATAAAGCCACGTTTTAGGAGAAGCTTCTCCCTTATAACGATCTAGATTGTTCAGTGCACGTATAAATACTTCCTGTACTAAATCCTCTACATCATGATGCTTGGAATTCAACCGGTAAAATAGAAATTGATAAATATCATCACTATATAAATAAAACCATTCCGAAATGACTTGTTTATTGGACATCCTTTTCCCCCGTTTTGCTGCAGTCTCTATATGTATAGACGAATCCTTTTTTATTTTATCGCAGTTTTAGTAAAAAAAAGACCGTTCCTTTTCACCAGGAACGGTTCTTACTTACGTGACAAATCTATTTAAAAGGTCTCTTTTGTAGAAGAAGGCAATCATCAATAAAAGTTTAGCTGGTAACTTTCTAGGAAAAATCTTCTTTTTATAATATTTATAATACCCTCTTTTTAAATCATCCCATTGTGAACACTGTTTATCCTGCTCGAAACGCACCACATCAATGAGCTTCACATTTCCTTCTGGGGTAATTAAGATATTATGAAGATGGATGTCAGAAGGGTTAAGACCCCTTTTCTTTGCTAATAGAATCGCATGATCTACTTCATCCAACACGTTTTCATCAATATGTTTCCCCTTCACTAAACATTCAAAAAGGGTTAACCCATCAATATAATCAATGACAATAAAATTTTCTCCTGAGGCATGCATCACAGGGAAATAGCAAATGCCCTCTAATTTTTTGTATATTTTAGCTTCTCTTTTAGCTAAATGTTCAAAGGGAGGATAGAACACTTTTAGCACTTTTTTTGTATTCTTAAGCTTAAAAACATACGCACTTCGGCCAGATCCGGCAATCGTTAGTTCCTTATCATTAAATGACTCTACTTCAACATGTTTCTGAGCTCGCTTGAAAATAACAGAACCTGCAAGTTGCAGATAAGATGTGTTCATTTCTGTAGTTGTTCCCCTCATCTGGCATCTCCTACTCTCCTGAAAACATTAAGAACCTAATTCCTCCAATAGGTTCATCATCGTCGTTACTTCATTTATTAATGTATATAGCTCCGAATCTTGCAGCTTCTCTAGTGCCAATTCCCCGTCCACCAAAGCATTTTCAATTACATCTTGAATTGCTTGATTTTTGTCCACAATTTGTTGATGTACATCTTCTGCAATGGCTGGAGCTTCCGTGTTATCAAACTCTTCTATTTCAACAAGCATTTCATTTAACCTAGTCTCCAACTCTTCCTTCGCATTGGCATCTGTAGCTGCTTCTTGAATCATTTGAGGTGCTTCCTCCCCAAAGTCCTTCCAAGTGTTAATATGCTCCGTTGCTTCATTGACATATTCCAATGAACTATTTACTTCTTCCATTATAGAACAACCACTTAATAGAATAGATGACAACAATGCAATCGTGATAATTACTTTACGCATCTAATCTCCTCCTATTTTTTCATACGTTTCTTTACTTCTTTTATAACCACAGGCAAGACCTTCTTTTTAGCAATCTTAGCGCCTTCTTTTAAAATAAATGCTTTGAATAATTTCTTAATCATTAATGCGACCTCCCCAATTTTTATCCCAATGAAAAAGACCCTTCACCATATGGCGAAAGGTCTCTCTATACAACAGACCTTTGCCAGACTAATGAAGCTGACAAAGGTCTCGCTAACAACATATTGTTGCCAACAAAGCCGAGGACATGGTCCCGTAATGACGACTTTGCTGAATAAGCTACTCCCCTTTGGGATAATACGTAATTTTATTACCTTCATTCTAGCCCATTAGGCTCAAAACGTCAACTTTTCAAAAGGTTTGTAAATGTTATGTAAAGTTTTTCGGTACATATAGGGGCATAATAAAATATGTGATATATTGATATCGGAAATCGATATCGGGTTTCGTGAACTCGGATAATCTTCCGACTATCTATAAAAGGAGGACGTAATTTGGAAGAAAGAGTACTTAGAAAATTATTCCTCGGTTTTATTCAAATTCATATTCTTCACCATGCAAAAGAACATCCAGTTTATGGGGCTTGGATGCTAGAAGAACTACGAGAGCATGGTTACTCTATTAGTGCTGGAACATTATATCCTATCTTCCATTCCATGGAAAAAGACGGTCTATTGCTTAAGGAGGACCAAAAAGTTGAGGGTAAAATCAGAAAGAATTATACAATTACAGAAAAAGGAAACCTCATCTTAAAAGAAGCAAGAAACAAGGCTTATGAGCTTTTTAAAGAGATTAAAGAAGGTGATCAACTTGAAGACAACTAACAAATTAAAAGCACTCATAGAAATTTTAATTGTATCAACCAGACTGGGCCTTACTTCTTTCGGTGGACCAGTAGCCCATCTCGGTTACTTCCATGCCGAATATGTACGTCGTAGAAAATGGTTGGATGAAAAGAGTTATGCTGACCTTGTAGCTTTATGTCAATTCTTACCTGGACCTGCGAGCAGTCAGGTCGGTATAGGAATAGGCGTTATGCGAGCAGGAGTACTTGGAGGCATTGTTTCCTTTTTAGGATTCACGTTACCATCAGTATTAGCATTAATAATATTCGCTATCATCTTACAGGGTTTTGACGTAGGTAATGCCGGCTGGATTCACGGGTTGAAGATTGTCGCAGTAGCTGTTGTTGCTCATGCCATTTTAGGGATGGCGAACAACCTTACTCCAGATCTTAAAAGAAAAGCTATCGCATTATTTGCAATGGTAGTTACGTTATTGTGGCAAACCGCATTCTCCCAGGTGGGTGTCATCCTCGTTGCCGCTATTGTAGGCTTTATCTTATTTAAGCAAACTATCACAACAGATGACTCTCGTATGGAATTTCCGATTTCCAAGCGCTTCGCGGTAATCTGCTTAACACTATTTTTCGGACTACTCATTTTGTTGCCAATCTTAAGAGAAGCCACTTCGCTAAACTGGGTGGCACTGTTTGACAGCTTCTACCGTTCCGGATCTTTAGTATTTGGTGGAGGACATGTGGTCCTTCCTTTACTAGAGCGTGAATTCGTTCCAACTGGTTGGATTAGTGAAGAAGCATTTCTTGCAGGTTACGGTGCTGCCCAAGCAGTCCCTGGTCCATTATTTACGTTCGCCGCTTATATCGGTGCTGTCATTGACGGCTGGAAGGGCGGGCTTTTAGCAACATTTGCTATCTTCCTTCCTGCCTTCCTCTTAATTCTTGGAACTTTACCATTTTGGGATTCTTTACGTCGTAATTCAAAAGTAAAAGCAGCATTAATGGGTATAAATGCTGCGGTAGTTGGAATTTTAATCTCAGCATTTTACTTCCCAATTTGGACCAGTTCGGTCTTAGCTCCAATTGATTTTGCTTTTGCAGCTATCTTGTTCAGCATGCTTGACTACTGGAAGCTTCCACCTTGGATGATTGTATTAACAGGTGCCATTGGCGGAACGTTGATGGGATTGTTGCTATGAAAAAAACAACCGACCTCTCACAGGAGAAGTCGGTTGTTTTGTTATCCCTTGCTATCCGTATAAAAATACAAAAACCACACTGCATGGTTCTGTTCATCTGCTGCAGCCCTCTTAAACACTCTACGAATGTACGGGTTTTGCGTCGAATCGGCGATGTCTAAATAAAAATCCACGGTTTCCTGTTCATCCTTCAACGATGCGACCAAACCCTCTTGGTAATTATCCGAACACTCTTCCGTAACTTCCGGAGTAGCGGCTTTACCAGTTAACGATTGATAGATTTGACTGAACGTATTATAGTGCTTAATCTCGTCTTCTCTTATTTCCGATATTCTCTTCTGAGTTTCCGTATCTGGCGCCATCTGGGCAAGCTTTTCGTAACAGGCAATGGCACTATATTCTCCATTGATGGCTTTCATGATATTTTCTATTAAAGTGGGATCTTGTTGAGCCCTTGTATAGTATGGATAATAATACCCGTTCATCATGTTCCCCCTCCTTTTCGTCAGTAATTCCTTATACTCTATGATGCAATGTTATTAATCATACCTATTAATGTCTCTACTAGTAGAACAAAACTGTATACATCCGCATTGAAGCGTCTATTCCTAAAGTGATAATGTAAAAAGCACCCTGAAGGAGACATCACATGTCTCCTTCAGGGTGCTTTCCTTTTATTGCATCCGCAACGATCCAGCCACTCAAGCTGCTTCCTAATGAGCCAGCTCCAGGGAAAACGGTATCTCCACAAAACCATAGCCCTTCCACGCCAGAGTTTGGAGAGTAGCTTTTCAAGAAACTATATTTCCCTGATGGAATAAAGCCGCCTACCTTTCCATAAGCCCTTTGTGTATATCGCTTAAAAGTCACGGGAGTCCCCGCCATCTTCACATCAATTTTAGAAGAGAAACTCGAAAACTTCTTATCAATTGAATCAATAATCTTCTCCGTGTATTCTTCTTTTATATTTTCATACCTTTCCCTCTCCCACCATTTCTCGACATTTGTATGGGTAGAAATAGTAATGGATCTTTTTCCAGGTGGAGCGAACTTCGTATCCCCCTCTTGTGACATGGAAAATAAGAATTGATTTCCTTCTGATAATGGAGAGTCATAGGAGGAGATAAACTGATGAAATGGAATGGAACTCGTTTCCTTCATCATAAAAGAGGGTTCTGCTCCAATATAGAGAGTAAAGGCTCCCCAAGCATCCTTTTCTCTTTCTTTTTGTTCTTTGATAACAAGGTTTTGATGCAACTCAGGTTCCAGCAAGGAAAATACATTATGAATCGGAGCATTCATTATTACCTGTTTCGTTCTGAATACTTGCCCACGTTTCGTCATAACTGTCCATACTTCCCCCTGTTTGGCAATACTGACAACTTTATGACGCAGGCGCAGTTCTCCGCCTGAAGCCCGGTAGCTTTCCGCTAATGCATGAATAATGGACGCCAAACCTCCCGCCACATAAAAAGCGCCCTTGTGAAAAATACTTAAGGCCATATAGCCTAACAAGGACGGACAAAAAGTTGCTGTAGTCTGAACACTATCCAATAGCTGACCATTAATAAACGTCATAAACGGCTTATTTTCCGTCAAACCATATTTAGATAATCGATCTTGTACGGATTGAGTCAAGTAAGGGGCTAACCCTAGAAGTTTCACATTCATACTTTTTAGTAATTGAAAGTACTCAGATACGGTAGAGGGAGGGAAAATATTCCTTTTCTCTACAAAAATCTGCAAAATCTTAGATACTTTAAATACCTCCTCAAAAAAGGAAAAAACCCGGTCTTGATCGCTATCAAATTTATATGCTACTTCCTTATACCATTTTTCTTTTTCCGAGAAGTAAGTTATCGTCCGGTCTGGAAGGTACACATTCATGATTTCATCGAGCTTTTTCATTGGTGGTAGTGGCGCACCCAGCTCTTCAAATAGTTTCTTTAACATCCCTCCTTCTTCAAAACCCATGCCAACTGTCGCACCTGCACTAAACCTGTAGCCTGCACGGTCAAATTTGCTTGCACACCCACCAAGCTCACTTGCAGCTTCAAGTGTTAAAACATCATAACCGGCTTTCGCAAGAAGTGCTGCCGAAGTAATTCCACCAAATCCGCTTCCGATAACAATTGCGTCTATAAGCATGTTTTCCCCTTCTCTCTTACATGGTAATTCCTATTATATACAATGGGTATAAAGTCTCTAACGTTTGATGTGTTTGAAACTTTAATCGCTTTAACAAAAAGATTATACAATGAAAGACGAGTACTTTTTTCCGCTTTATAATCGACTTGCAGGCTATATCAGTCTAAATACAAAATATTTTTACAGATTAGTGTTATAATGAATCAGAGTTCCTCTAGAAAAACATAATGGTGGCATTATTAACCTTAGTTGCCTTATAAGGTTAAACTTAATGTTTATTTTGGTTGAAATCAAAATCTAATTTAGAGGTGAGACCAATTACTACTCATACCATCCTTAATCTAGAGAATTTAAAAGAAGGTCATATTTTTTACCGCTTTAAAGATAAAGATGCCTATATAAATAACTTAATATCTTTTATAGCCGTTGGTTTGGTTAATGGGGATAACATCCTGATTATTGAAAGCATGAAAAATCTTCCGAAAATAAAGAAGGAAGTGACACAGAAGTTTAGCAAAGAGCAACAAACTTCTATAAGAATGGTCAATAACTTCGATTATTATTTTTCTGGTGGAGATTTTAATACAGCAACCATTTTGAAGCATTTCGAAAAAGATCTTACTTTAATAAAAAAAGTTAACCGCTCCGTACGTACATGGGCTCATGTGGAATGGGCTTCAGACAATCCCGATGCTGAGCAACTAAGGGATTATGAAGGCATTGCTGATGACTTTGTTGTAAGAGAAAGGATGATTTCGGTATGCGCATACTCCTGCAATTCTCTTTCTCCCATCCTTCATTCAGCACTAGAACAAGTTCATAAATATGTGATGACTGATGATGACTTTACCATTTCAAAATCATATAAAAAACCTTGAGGGCTTCCCTCAAGGTTTTCTTTGTTATATATACTTCCGGTGCACACTCTTACCGTCATACGTAAACAACACATTTTTCGTCTCAATAACCGATTCCATATGGACAGGTCTACCCCAAATTTGAAAGATGTACGGCATTACTTTTTCAAGATATTTAAGGTCGAGTTCAATTCCCTCAAACCAATGCTTCAAATATAGCTCCCCTGCTCTTAGGTAGTCCCCATCATTAACCGTAATATATGGGAACCCACCGTTAACACGCATATTTACCAGTTGATCTCGTACTTGTTCCCAAGCCTTATCGACAATTTTGTAATCTTTCCCCTGCTTTTGGAAAAGATACATATCCTCTCGCATCACCAAATCCTTATTAAGATAGTTGCGCAGGAAGGAAATATCTGATTCCACTTCCCTCACCTCGAACATTTTCTCACGCCCAGATCCTGGTTTTACTCCATCACGCAGCATGGATTCCGTAGGATTATTGTACCGTTCTTCAATATCCTCGAAAATTTTGATCCCAAGATAGTATGGATTGATGCTCGTTTTTGAAGGCTGCACGACACCTGCGTTTAATTTTGCATATTCCAGTGCCTCATCGCTTGTCAAGTCCATTTCACGCAAGATACGTTGATGCCAGTACGAAGCCCAGCCTTCGTTCATGATTTTCGTTTCCATTTGTGGCCAAAAATAGAGCATTTCTTCTCGCATCATCGTCAGAATATCACGCTGCCAGTCTTCAAGCTCGCTGCTGTATTGTTCAATAAATAGAAGAATATCCTTTTCTGGTTGAGGAGGAAATTTCTTTTTTCTTTTCTTTGGCACTGCTTTTGGCTTACTCCGATTATCCAAATTCCACAAATCATCATATTGACTCGCCTTTTTCGGCGCTTCCTCCTCCTCCTCCATATCTTCCATGCTCCAAGCAAGTTTGGAACGAATAAGAGAAGGGTCAATATGTTCTTGTATGGCAAGGACTGCATTCAAGAAGTCCTCTACTTCTTTTTTTCCATAATCCTGTTCATATTGTTTAATTCTCTCCGCTGTTGCAGCCATACTTTCCACCATATCCCTGTTCGTGTTTTGGAACCGGCAATTATTCTTAAAAAAATCACAGTGGGCAAGTACATGCGCAACAATTAGCTTATTTTGAATAAGCGAATTTGTATCCAATAGAAAGGCATAACAAGGATTTGAGTTAATGACCAATTCATATATCTTACTGAGTCCAAGATCATAATGAAGTTTCATCTTATGAAATTGTTTCCCAAAGCTCCAATGGGAAAAGCGTGTCGGCATTCCGTATGCTCCAAACGTATAGATGATATCAGCAGGACAAATTTCATATCGCATTGGGTAAAAGTCCAGTCCAAAACCTTTGGCAATCTCGGTAATTTCATCAATGGCATGGAATAAGGCTTTCTCATCATTTGCTCTCATTAAAACTACCTCCCTTTTCCTCTTATCACAATGTATGAACAAGGTGACAATAACATGAGAAGGGATTGTTCTATTGCGTCTTTTTTCTATATACAAACCCCTGACTTTGTCACAATGTTATACTGAGGATAAGCGTTTTTGGAGGAGAATACATAGATGGAATTTTTATTATTTATACTATTAGGATTTTCAATCAGTATGCTTTCTGGTTTTTTTGGAATAGGAGGCGGCCTTGTACTGACACCAGTTTTGCTTCTTATTGGTTACACACCTATTGAGGCGATTTCCACAAGCCTTCTCTATACCATTGGAACATCCATGGCCGGTGTGTATGCTCATTTTAAAATGAATAACATTCAATGGAAGGCAGCAGTCATTATCGGAGCAAGTGGTGTCGTTGCTACACAAATTGCCTACCCTGTTGTAAGCTGGCTTGAGTCAAATGGGTATGATACCTCTGTTGTACCGATTCTGTACCTTGCATTACTCACTTATTTTGCCTATAAAATGCTGAAGAAGGATAAAGGAGCTAATCGAGTTGCTTATGATGCCACTTCAAACAAGCAGAGTTTCTGGAAATTCATCTTCATTGGGTTTATTGCTGGATTTTTATCAACCTCTCTAGGTGTTGGTGGGGGATTTATCATTGTTCCGTTATTGATTGCTTACTACGGCTTCTCTTCTAAACAGGCAGTGGCAACAAGCCTTGCAGGAGTCATCTTGATTGTCAGTGCAGGATTTATTACATATGCAGTCAATAATCCGATTAACTTCAAGGTGGGATTATTATTGATTGCGGGAGCCATCCTTGGTTCTCAGTTGGGTGCAAAAGCCACTTCTTTCTTTAATAGCAGGAGCATTCAGAAACTGTTGGGTTTCCTTTATATCGTTACCATGATTAGTCTCATTTTAGAGATGGTAGAACTGTCTACAGTCGGCTTGGTTGCCTTAGGGTGTTACACCATATTTATTAATATCTTCTTGCTGATGAGGCTTTTAAAGAAGAAAGCACTACCGTCTCATTAGACAAAAAAAGTCCATCCTATCTCACGATTACTGTTGGAGAGGATGGACTTTTTATTTTTTATGGTGCCAAGTAAGAAAGAAATGCTGTCGCAATTCCAAAATAAATTAATAAAGAAAGGATATCATTTACTGTTGTGATAAGCGGACCGGACGCAATGGCCGGGTCGATGTTCAATTTATAAAGAATTAAGGGAATTATAGTACCCGCAAGTGTACCGATGATTAGAGTGAAAAATAAAGAAACACCTACAACCATTCCCAAGATCAAATCGCCTCGCCAAACAAATGCAATAATGGCAATCAAAATAGCGCATGTTATCCCAATGGTTATTCCAACTCCAAGTTCACGTAAAACAACTTTTGTAACCAACTTTTTATCCAAATCACGAGAAATTAATCCACGAACAATCACAGCAAGCGATTGCGTACCTGTGTTACCTGTCATCCCTGCAATCATCGGCATAAAGAATGCCAACGCAACAACTGTACCTAATGTATCTTCAAATCCGCTTATAATGCTGCCTGAAATAAGTCCAATAAATAATAATAAGATCAACCACGGCAAACGTCTTGCAGAAGCCACTAGCGCAGGTGTATCAAAGTCAATGTCTTTACCAGATGCAGATAGTTTTTCAATATCTTCATTTGCTTCTTGAATGACAACGTCTATGACATCATCGACTGTAATAATACCAATTAGTGTTTTTTCATCGTCCACAACAGGGACGGCTAAAAAGTCATAACGCTCGATGATATTTGCCACTTCTTCTTGGTCAGTATCAACATGAACGGAAATGACCCTGGAAAACATAATTTCCTGAATCCTTTCGTGCGCATCAGCCAAAATAAGATCACGATAAGAGACAACGCCTACAAGCCTTTTCTCTTCGTCAATGACATATAAGTAGTTGATTGTTTCAGCGAGTTCCGCAAATGATTTAAGTTTATCGACCACTTCTCGGACTGTGTATTCCTGAGGTATCCATACATACCGATTTGTCATCAATCGACCGGCAGTTTCCGCTTCGTATTTCATTAAATCCTGAACGGCGGTGGATTCTTCTTTGTTCATTTTTGCTAGGAATTTGCTTTTGACCTCTGGATCCATTTCATCGAACAATGATGCTAAATCATCATTATCCATACGGTCCATAACTTTAGCCGATTTTTCCACGCCGATTTTTTGTAATACTTCTAACTGCAATTCTTGGTTTAGCTCTTGAATCAGGGCAGTCAACTGCTCAATTGTAAGGTATGTGAGAAACCTTACTTTATGTTTTTCAGGAAGCTGTTGATAGATGACTCCTGTATCATATGGCTGAAGTTCTTCTATGATATCTTGGAAAGCTTTTCGCTTACCGTCTTTTAAAAAGGTAATGATGTTTAGTATGATTTGATCCTCTGTCATGTTTTTCACCATGAGCTTTGCCTCCTCTGCATGCTAAGGAGTACAAGGAATCACATCTTTATTTTACCAAAGGTGTGGTAACTAATAATGATATGTATGTTCCTGTACTTCTTATAATATTCGTCCTCGGACTTGGACTACTATCCATTTTCGTTACCACCACCTTGAAATGAAAATTAATATAACGTGTAACTGTCTGTTTCCCTTCGTTCCAGGTGTTCGCTTTCCGCGGGACGGTGCTTGAGCCTACAGTCAACAGGGGGAATCTGATTTTACTCATTAAAAAAGCACCTGTCATTTTTGACGAATGAAGGTGCAATAAGCCCCGCCTTAACGAAGGTAAAATGAGTTGATTTGATTTATCATAATTACTACTCTACAAGGGAAAAACGGACGGTGTCAACCTTTTTTAGCTACTCTTAAATAAAACAGACACCAAAAATAATACCCCTTTTTTTCTGTTGAAAAACCTCTACCGTTATTCTGCCTCATTCATTTTGGATTCATTACGATCAAGAAACAGATTTTTTGCTTTAGCCACAAGGTAGATCCCCACCTTTTTATTCCGCTTCCATTCTTCCTGAAAAACAGATATCGGAGGGTTTGTCTCTTCCACAAAATAAGAAATCTCCGGTGTGAAAGAAGGCCTATTGAATTCTGAAACAAACCAGTCGGAAAACCCTCCACCAACCGCATGCTCCTCCGGTTGGTCAAGTAGATAACCTGTTAACTTTGATAAGTGATCTGCTATATTCTTATCTCGTTTCACCACTGCTTGATTATTTTTGAAGTACCAATACAGAACTCTCCCCGAGGAGTGATAGGTGACCGCCATCAACGGCTCTACTTCCTTTGTAAAATGTACAACTGCCCTGACCTCTTTCGCCTGCAGCGGATACTTCCCTTTATAATACTGATAGGATGGTGCCGTTGTTTTTTCTTTGATGCTTTCCCAGCCTGCTGGGTATTGCCTGTTCAAATCAATTCCAATACCATTTGCTTTCCATCGATCAAAATCGATACTATTTTCATTCATGTGGATTAATCGATTTTGATAATTTTTAGGCAAAAAACCTATCCCTTCTTGTTGAATCCGTATCCCATCCGGATTGACCATCGGGACAAACCATATCGAAACCTCATCTAACAGTTGCGAATTATAACCAAATATATCTTCACCTCTCCTATACGCTTCTAAGTAATATTCCAGCTTAGTCATGACAAGACTTGTCGTAAGCCATTCCCTTCCATGGTGACCACCAAGAATAATAATGTTTTCTTTGCCTTTACCTATTTTTGCAGACCAAATATTCTGACCAAACTCTGATTTACCAATAAGCTTAATTTGAATGTCTTCGTTATACTTTCTTTTCAAAAGCCTTAAATCTTCCCTCATCCTGTCATACGTATACCATTCTTGAGCATTCACTATTTGTGCTGCTTCTAAAATGAGTGGGTTAATTTGCACAAATATAAACAATAAAACAATCGCTTTCCATCGCTTCATTTATACACCTCAAAATCGCATTTCATTTATTTTGTGTAAGTTTTCGAATGGAGATACGACCAACATTTTCAACGGAGGAAACATCACTTTTTGACACAAAATAATAACACTCCTTAACAAGAGGAGGCGAGGATTCCAGATGAACACAGTTGATTATGACCGCGCCTTATATTACACGCACCGATCTGAGTGGGATAACTTGCTTATCCTGATGGTGCGGACTAAAGATGACTTCCTTTCCAAAAATATCGAGCATTTCCTTCACTCCTACAATTTTTCAAAGGATTATAAGGAAATTGAGAATAACCTCTATCAATTGCTTCGATATATTGATCACGCTGTAACAAGGAGCACAGAAGATCAATTGGATGAAATCAGTCACGGATATATGGTGTAAATCATTTCTTAGGCAAACAGTGATCCGGGGTGCTATGAGCCTTGGGTTGCTGTTTTTATTATTGTTTTTGGGCCAATTAGACTTTGCACGAACGGATTTCTGAAAGAAAGTATCCCTAGAAGAAAAGAGACGACCATGAAGACTCCTCTTGTCCTATTCTCTTGCTATTCAAGTCTTCATACCGCTCATGAAGACTTCTCTCGCCCGATTTTCTTGCTACACAAGTCCTCATACCGCTCATGAAGACTTCTCTCGCCCGATTTTCTTGCTACACAAGTCCTCATACCATTCATCAAGACTTCTCTCGCCTGATTTTCTTGCCACACAGGTCTTCATACCATTCATGAAGACTTCTCTGGCCCGATTTTCTTGCTACACAAGTCCTCATATCATTCATGAAGACTTCTCTCGCCTGATTTTCTTGCCACACAGGTCTTCATACCATTCATGAAGACTTCTCTGGCCCGATTTTCTTGCTACACAAGTCCTCATATCATTCATGAAGACTTCTCTCGCCTGATTTTCTTGCCACACAGGTCTTCATACCATTCATGAAGACTTCTCTGGCCCGATTTTCTTGCTACACAAGTCCTCATACCGCTCATGAAGACTTCTCTCGCCTGATTTTCTTGCTACTCAGGTCTTCATACCGACCTAACTGACAATGAAGACCTATCAACAAATGATAAAACAAAAAAAGGCCCTTAATTAGGCCTCTTCATTTTGCAACAAATATTCTCGCATTTTCACATACATCACTAACTCTTTATATAGTGCATCAACCAACTCCGCACTCTCTTCATTCAAAGAATCATTTTCATAATCAAAACAATGCGGATCCAAAACCAATTGCCTTGGGATCACATTCGCATAAACGCCACGGCCCACCACACGCATATTGTTTAATGCATTGATACCGCCTTTTCCACCACCTGCTACTGCCAATAACCCAACAGGCTTGCTATGGAACTGCTCGCTGCCCATAAAATCCAACGCGTTTTTCAATGCACCACTCATGCCGCTATGGTACTCAGGAGACAAAAGAAGCACAGCATCTGAAAGTTTAACTTTCGCTCTCAAGGACTCCACGTTTTCAAGTTCCGCCTGATAAGACTCTCCATTGTATAACGGAATGTCCCCTTCACTTAAATCAATAACCTCTACCCCATATTTATTTTGAAAAAATCTTGCTGCTATCCCTGTACGACCATTTTTTCTTGGACTACCGCTTATCGCTAAAATTTTCATCACTATTTACTCCCTCCAACTGTCTTTATACTTTTAGTATATTCGACATTCTTCAATGGCAAATCGGAAGAAATAGCTAACTTTCCCTACGAAAAATGAATCATTTTTTCTACGACCAAAGATGTAGGTTTCAGGCAATGCCATGTTTCACAGCATATAATGCCGCCTGCGTCCGATCTGCCAACTCCAACTTTGCTAAAATATTGGAGACATGCGTCTTTACAGTCTTTTCAGTAATGAAAAGGGTAGAAGCAATCTCTTTATTGCTTTTCCCTTTTGCAATCTCCGCTAAAACTTCTCGTTCTCTTTTGGTAAGTTCCTCATGAAGATTCTTATTTCCCATACCTCTTGCAAAATGGGACATAACATGAGAAGTCACCTTGGGGTGGAGCTGACTCTCGCCACGATGGACAGCACGTATAGATTCAATCAGCTGATCAGGTTCTACATCTTTTAATTGATAGCCGGACGCGCCTGCACGGATGGCAGGGATTACATGGTCCTGGTCAGAGAAACTCGTCAGAATCAATACCTTGGACGGAATTTTTCTTTCCATAATCTGCTTCGTTGCTTCAATTCCATCCATATCAGGCATAACCAAATCCATAAGAATAACGTCTGGTTGCAAGGCTTCGGCAAGTTCCACTGCTTCCTTTCCGTTTTTCGCTTCCCCGACGATTTCAATATCTTTTTGTGTTTTTAAGAAGAAAAGCAAGCCTCTTCTCACCACATGATGGTCATCTGCAATTATGATTCTGATCATTCTTTCTCCCCCTTAGTCACTGGCATCTCCACACGTACCATTGTGCCTTTTCCTAATTCACTTAAAAGAATAAATTTTCCTCCAAGCGCCTCCGTTCTCTCTTTCATGCTTCTTAACCCTAATGAAGGGATTTCTTCACTTTGTGTAAAAGAAAAGCCTGTTCCGGTATCTTTTATCTCCATAGAAACTCTTTTATTTTTCACTTCAATTAACAGGCATGCCTCTTTTTTCCCTGCATGCTTTTTACAATTATTTAATGCCTCCTGCCCTATTCTCCATAAACATTCTTCCATATGGTTTGGGAGATCAATGACACCATTTACCTCGGAATGAATGCTTAAACCAAGCACTTTTCCGTAGTTGAGCAGTGCACTGACGACCCCGTTTTCCAACCCTTCTGGCCTCAATTGCCAAATGAGCGCTCGCATTTCACTTAATGCCTCTTGTGAAAGTTCCTGCATATAGGTCAGCATTTCGAGAATTTGCGGGTCTTTTGTCAGTTCTTTTGTTCCTCTTGCTGTGAGCATGAGTGAGAAAAGAAGTTGATTAACTGAATCATGTAAATCCCTAGCTAAACGGTTTCTTTCTGCCAAAATGGAAAGGTGTTGCTCGTTTTCTGAAAGCCTGATACGCTTGATGGCAGTTCCAATTTGATAGGCAACCGACTCTAAAAGCGCCAGTTCTGTATCGGAGAAATGTGTTTTGGAAGGTGACGCTACATTCAGAAGGCCAAACTTTTCTTCTCCTGCACGTAATGGGACTGTTGCATGGTGGGTAATATCGTTGGTTTCCCCCCACTCAAACTTTATTGCATCCTCAAGCCTTTTGCAGGCAATGATATTGGATGCCCGCTTCAGCCGACCGTCCTGATAGCGATCAAGGCACCAACACCCTCCCTCGCACATAGGTTTTTTATTGTTGCTTTTGAGTGCAGCCGGGAGCTCGTGTTCCGCTGCCAATGTATAATTTCCTTTTTCATCTATAAGATAGATCCAGCCTGTTTGGAGGCCTGTCACTTGAAGTAGTTCTTTTAACACACTTTCTAGCATTGTCGGTAAATCATTTGCTTGGTTAAGCGATTCCGCAATGATTTTTAGCGCGCGCAGTTCTTGGATTCTTTGATTTTCCTGGACCACTTTAAATGTCCCCCTTGTTTCGTCTAGCTTACTTGTCACCTTTTATCTTTCTATTGTAACAATCAGAATCCCTTTTGGCTTTCGGAAAAAGTCGGGGGTTTTTGTACGACTTTGGTCGTAGGTGTATTGAATCTGCAACATATAATCTTCATACTGCACCTAACGAAGCGTTAAAGTATGCAATTTTCACTTCTCAGGTGAAGTTCGTGCCAAAATGAGGTGAGTTGATGCCAAAAGTAGACGAGTTCGTGCCAAAAGCACCTGAGTTCGTGCCAAAAGCACACGAGTTCGTGCCAAATTACCTTATCGACTAAAATCAAGACTCAAAATCTTCCAAAAAAAAATGGAAAGGCGACCTACCTCGCCTTTCCATCTCCGCCACAATAATTAATCTTTACCTACTGAATTCATGCTATTTAAAAACTGATCCACTTTTTCCATCAAGGAAGTAGATATAGTTTCTAGTTTCTCTTTGCTATCTTCCATTGTCTCAGACTGCGTTCCAAAATAGAACTTGATCTTCGGCTCTGTTCCGGAAGGTCTTACACACACCCATGTACCGTCTTCTAGGAAATACTTCAGTACATTAGATTTTGGAAGTTCCATTTTTTCCACAGTTTTTGTTTCCACAACCAATCTCTCTTGTGTAGAATAATCCTCAATCGCTGTAACTGCGTATCCTGCTACATCAGCAGGCGGCGTATTGCGGAACGCTGTCAGAAGGTTAGCAATCTGTTCGGCCCCTTCTTTTCCTTTTAACGTTAAGGACTTCATTCCTTCAAGGTAGTAGCCGTACTCTTCATACAACTCCATTAATCCCTCATACATCGTCTTGCCAAGTCTCTTGTAGAAAGCGCAGATTTCTACTGCCATGATGCATGCTTGAACCGCATCTTTATCACGGGCGAAATCAGCAATCAAGGAACCATAACTCTCTTCGTATCCGAATAAGAAGGTGTATTCCCCGCTCTCTTCATACTGCTTGATTTTCTCACCAATGAATTTAAATCCGGTTAACGTATCGACAGTTGCTACTCCGTAACTGTCTGCGATCACTCGACCAAATTCTGATGTTACAATCGTTTTTAACATCACACCGTTTGAAGGAAGCGTACCTGTCGCTTTCTTTTCAGATAATAAATAGTGTAAGAAAAGGGCACCTGTCTGGTTACCAGTCAACACCACATACTCTCCGTCAGGATTCTTGACTGCTACTCCAAGACGGTCTGCATCCGGATCTGTTGCAATTAAGATATCTGCATCGATTTCCTTGCCATCACGGATTGCCAATTCAAATGCTGCATGCTCTTCTGGGTTTGGAGAGGATACAGTAGAGAAGTTTGGATCTGGCTGTTCTTGTTCAGCCACCACTTTCACATTTTTATATCCAAGTGCTGCAAGCCCTTCGCGTACAGGCAGGTTGGCTGTACCATGTAACGGAGTAAATACCACCTTTACATCCTCACCCATCTCTTCTCCTAGTTCAGGGTGCACGCTGATAGTAGTAAGTTGTTTCAAGTATTCCTTGTCCAATTCTTCGCCAATGATTTTAATCAGACCTTTATTCTTCAGCTCTTCTTCTGAAGCAACCTGTAAATCAAGCTCATTTTCTACTTCATTCACTTTGGAGATGACCTGATCCGCTTCAAACAATGGCAATTGTCCTCCGTCTGGACCATACACTTTGTATCCGTTATATTCCGGTGGATTATGGCTCGCCGTAACGACGATACCGGAGAATGCTCCTAAGTAACGAACGGCAAAAGAAAGCACCGGCGTCGGACGCAGGCTTTCAAATACATAAGTCTGAATGCCGTGGCTTGCCAACGTTTTGGCTGCTTCCATTGCAAACTCCGGAGATTTATGACGGCAATCATAAGCGATTGCCACTCCACCCTTTTTCGCTTCCTCACCAAAGGATTCTATGTATCGTGCCAATCCTTCAGAGGCTTTTCGCACAGTATATATATTCATTCGGTTTGTTCCTGCGCCAATTTCCCCGCGCATTCCACCTGTTCCAAATTCCAATTCTTTGTAAAAGCTTTCTTCTTTCGCCTTGTCATCATTTTTCATTTCTTGAATCAGCTTCACCATTTCTTCATCAAGATTAGTGTGAGATTCCCAAAGATCGAATTTTTCCATCCATTTCATCTGTCTTTTCCTCCTTGCGTTTATCAGGATATAGTAAGACTTCTACTTCCATACTAATGCTTCCTGCAAAAAAAATACGTCGAATTATGACAAATTACGCGTTCGTGAACGTTTTCACTCATTATTATACTAAAAAAGAAAAGGAATTGCCCTACGCAATTCCTTTTTAAAGATAAACCTAACTGATTTTATTAGAAACCTTTTGATCAAAACCCTGCTCTTCGTCCACCGCTCTTACTGCATCATGTAAATGACGCTCTAAAATGATTCGGTTCTGATCTTTTTGCTCCCTGCTCCAAACTAATTCTTTGCCCATTAAATCCAATACTTTTGTTTTCCACTTTTCTACCCAGGCTATGTCGAAAAATAGCGCTCCCGTTCTGCGGATAAAAAAGTCAGCAGGAGTTGCCGTCATTTCTTCTCTAATTGCATACATCACCCTGACATAAACATCTAACGGCAACCCGGTTTTTTCTGCTTGAGCTATCTCCGTTTTGGCAATGGCATAAAGTTTATTCACATTTGAACCATACATAGCGGAAAGCTTTGTTGCTTTTTCTTCTGTAAAACCTAGCTTCATTCCTTCTTTCACTTTCGCTGTCATGTAGGTTGGGAAGTTGTTAGAACCTCCAACATCCCCACCTGAAATTGGCATATTCTTTGTTTTGGATCCTCCATAATTTTTACCAGTTTCTTTTACAAACTGCTTATTAATTAAATCAACCACCATTTCTGCCATTTTACGATAACCTGTCAACTTTCCTCCTGCAATGGTAATCAATCCGGAGTCTGAGATCCACACTTCGTCTTTTCTGGAAATCTCTGATGCAGACTTTCCTTCTTCATGGATTAACGGTCGTAGTCCCGTCCAACTGGATTCAATGTCCGACTCCTTCAACTTTAAGGAAGGAAACATGTAAGCAATAGCTTCTAGTACATACGTTTTATCCTCTTTGGTCATTCGTGGATGCACCATGTCTTCCTTATAAACAGTATCCGTTGTCCCTACATACGTTTTTCCATCACGCGGAATGGCAAAGATCATTCTTTTGTCTTGTGTGTCAAAATAGATAGCCTGTTTTAACGGGAATTTCTTCTGATCGAAAACTAAATGAATTCCTTTTGTAAGTTGCAAATGCTTTCCTTTTTTAGAGCCGTCCATTTCACGCAGCGTATCTACCCACGGGCCTGCAGCATTTACTATTTTTTTAGCACGGATTGTATATGCCTTATTTGATAATTGATCGACCACTTTTGCCCCAACTACTTTACCATCTTCATAAAGAAGCTCTTCCACTTTTGCATAGTTTACTGCCTCTGCACCTCGTTTAACTGCCTCTTTCATGACTTCAATGGTGAGGCGTGCGTCATCAGTGCGGTACTCTACATAAACGCCTCCACCTTTTAAGCCTTTGCTATTTAAAAGCGGCTCCCGTGTTAACGTTTCTTGTGCGTTCAGCATCTTGCGGCGTTCCGATCTTTTAACATTTGCCAGGAAGTCATACACTCTTAAACCTAAGGACGTCGAGAATTTCCCAAATGTTCCTCCTTGTTGAATCGGCAACAACATCCATTCAGGTGTCGTAACATGTGGACCATTTTCATAAACGACCGCACGTTCCTTGCCTACTTCTGCCACCATCTTCACTTCTAATTGTTTTAAGTATCGAAGTCCTCCGTGAACAAGTTTAGTAGAGCGGCTGGATGTACCGGCAGCAAAGTCCTGCATTTCAACAACAGCCGTTTTCAGTCCCCGTGTTGCAGCATCCAGGGCAATTCCACTGCCCGTAATTCCACCACCAATTACTAATACATCTTGTGTCTCTTCTGACATTTTTTCTAAAATAAGTCTTCTGTTAAAGCTCGCAAAGTTTAATTTATTCATTTTATTTGCCTCCATCCTCTTAGTAGGTATATATACAAAAAGAGACCACAGAAAACATAGACAAAGCTTCTGCTCTGAATACGTTCTGTGGTCTCTCCTAATCTCCAACCGAAATATTAACTTGTTTTTAGTATATCATATGCAACGCTTACTTAAAAGCAATAGTTGCATTTACTGCTTTTTTCCAACCACTATACAATTTCTCTTGTTCCTCTTGGTCCATCTCTACATCAAAGGTTGATTCAACCTGCCACTGAGAGGATATCTCCTCTTTATTTTCCCAATAGCCGACAGCCAGACCAGCTAAATAAGCTGCTCCAAGTGCCGTTGTTTCATTGACAGACGGTCGCTCCACTCCGACCCGGAGCATATCACTTTGGAATTGCATCAAGAAGTTATTCTTCACTGCCCCACCATCTACACGCAATGTTTTTAAAGAAATACCTGAA
Organism: Sutcliffiella horikoshii; assembly: GCF_020524325.1. Taxonomy (GTDB): domain Bacteria; phylum Bacillota; class Bacilli; order Bacillales; family Bacillaceae_I; genus Sutcliffiella_A; species Sutcliffiella_A horikoshii_D. Next base: position 77,575 of record NZ_JAIVKY010000008.1, on the reverse strand, counting down.
TCATGCTCCATTGCCGTCAAAACATCTTTCGTCTGATAGGCCAATGATTCTAACGTGGCACGAATAAAATGTTCTTTAGATGTCCCCCTCGTTAAACCAAATGCCGCACCTCGAACATCGCTGTCCCAATAAGGAGTCCCTAGTCCAACAAATGCCGGAACGACATACACGCCTTCAGTAGAGTCTACTTTTGTGGCATACTCTTCACTTTGACTAGCATCCTTGAACATCCTTAGTCCATCCCGAAGCCACTGAATGGCTGATCCTGCTACAAAAATACTACCTTCCAATGCGTAGGTTACTCTTCCATCAATTCCCCAAGCGATGGTAGTAAGCAGTCCGCTCTCTGATTTGATCGGATTGTCTCCTGTATTCATAAGCATAAAACAACCTGTCCCGTAAGTGTTCTTGGCCATCCCCTCTTCATAGCAAGCCTGTCCGAATAGCGCTGCTTGCTGATCGCCTGCCGCACCGGCAATCGGGATTTCCTGCCCAAAGAAGTGATAGTCTACGGTATGTGCATAAATTTCTGATGATGGTTTTACTTCCGGAAGCATACTTGCTGGCACATCCAAAATAGCTAGTAACTCTTGATCCCATTTCAATTCATGGATGTTATATAAAAGCGTTCTTGACGCATTTGAATAATCTGTCACATGAGCCTTCCCGCCTGAAAGCTTCCAGATTAACCAAGTATCAATCGTACCAAAAAGCAACTCGCCACCTTCTGCTCGCTCTCGTGCACCATCGACATGATCAAGCAGCCACTTTACTTTTGTCCCAGAGAAATAAGCATCAATTAATAGCCCAGTTTTGTCTCGGAAGGTCTGTTCATGACCGGCCTCCTTCAACTCCTCACAAATTTCAGCCGTCTGCCTGGACTGCCAAACAATTGCATTATGTATCGGTTGCCCCGTCTCCTTATCCCACACAACAGTCGTTTCACGTTGATTGGTTATACCAATACCTTCAATCTGATTTGGCTTAACTCCGGACTCTGATAAACACGACGCAATTACAGATAAAATGGAACTCCATATTTCGTTAGCATTATGTTCGACCCAGCCTGACTTGGGAAAATACTGTTGAAATTCTTTTTGCGCTGTATACACCGGTTCCCCATTTTTATTAAATAGAATCGCTCGTGAACTTGTTGTTCCCTGATCTAATGATAAAATATATTTTTCCATTTCTAGCACTCTCCCTAACACTTATTTCGAATAATGCTCCCAAAGATCCTGTTTAGATGTGGTGACTGCTGTCGCTCCTGCTTCAATCGCTCGATCCACATCTTCTACAGAACGGATCAATCCTCCTGCAAAAACAGGAATTCCTGTTTTTTCTTTTACTTCCCTAATCATATGTGGGACAACCCCGGGTAATACTTCAATAAAGTCAGGCTGAACCTTTTCTATTACCTGGTAACTTTTCTCCACTGCATTGGAGTCGAGTAAAAAGAGGCGCTGTATAGCGTAAATGCCCCTTTGTTTGGCTTTTGCAATCACTGCCGCTCTCGTGGAGACGAGCCCTGCCGGCTTTAACGTTTGACATAAGAATTCTGCCGCATGTTCATCATTTTTTATGCCTTGTATAAGGTCCACGTGGACGAACAGTTTTTTCTTCTCTTTATTTGCTGCTTTTATATAATTTGGTATTTGTGAGAGTTGACTGTCTAATATCACACCATATTCGTAATTGCTTTGTAAAAACCTTTCGAGTGTTTTGCCGTTTTTTACAGCCGGTAGTATGGTTTGGTTTTGGAATGTCATATTATTAACCTCAATTCATATGGTAATCGAGTTTAGGTATAACGCTTACATTTTTCATACCTACATTTTAATACGTTTTGTATTAAGGTTACAACCTTTTTGTGTATTAAAATATTTGAGAGGTTGTATAAACACCGCTGTTGATTTCCGCACTGGGCTTCGCTTTCCTAGGGGCGGTGCTTGAGCCTCCTCACTCCGTTGCGGGGTCTCAACCTACCGCTACCTCCCTCAGGAGAAGGAAAGCTCCGGCAGCGATACATCGCACGAAGAAAATGCGTAGCATTTTCGAGGAGTCTCCGCCCCGTGCTCCTATCACCAGCTAGTAAATAAAAAGATCTTAATGTTTATATTAACGAGTTTACTTGTGGGGTGCAAACAGCAAATTACAATAGAAATCACGCCATTTTTAACATAAAAAAGGCTCAAAGAGATTATCTCTCCTAAGCCTTTTTTACTTTGTTTTATTACACAACAATCGCCCTAGATAATTGATGAAGTCGTGCTTTGATTACTCTATAGATTGAACCATTTTAATCAATTTTTCTTTCGATATTTCTTTGACTCCTTTATAATCAATTGCATATTCGACTCCATCTTTTCTCCAGCTAATCATATGAACGTTATCATCAATAACATTGTAATATGCAGTTGTACCGTCATTAAGTGTTATTTGTTCATCCCAATTTGATACATTATTCCAGCCAATTTCACTTGTAGCCCACACTGAAATTGACTCTTCTTGATTTTCATATACAGTTTTCACTCTATTAAAACCACTAATTTTAGAATATTGTTTTTCTACATCTATTGGAACGTACGTTGCAGACTCAACCTTAAACGGAACTAACAAACCAGCAGCATTAACGGGTAATTTAATAAAAGGGATGGTTATTGCTCCAATAATAAAAACCACTATCAATAATGTGAAAATTCGTCTTTTCTTATCAGTTTCTTTTAATTTCTCTTCAACTTTGTCCATTCATTCACCCACATTTCTATACTAAAATCTTGTTCCATAATACTGCCCAATTCTTAAATAAGGAGCGATCCACTATGCTGCAATCGCCCTATTAAACGGAAGTAGCACTTTCTAATTACTGGTAAATCCTTTCCCAAGAACTGTTTTTTTATCTAAACCAACATAAACTACAAGATTTCCAGTAGTAACTGTCGCAGTGTTATTAAAAGTAACAGCATACACTTGGTCTTTATCATAATTAATATCTATTGATTCTTGTATATCATCATTAACAGGAACTTGTTTCACATTTGAATCCTTTGGGCTTACTGGTATTAAATCACTTTCTTGATCAGTCAAACTATTGAAAGCTACCATCTCAATTGGCATCTGGTCCTCGGTCTTGGATGCAGAATAGAAAGAAATTATTCCTATAATCATAAACATTAAAAGCACCCCTAAAATCCCTAAAATGAAAAGATTAATTATTTTCCTCATAATTCTCCCCCAAAAAGAATAATAACCCTTACTAAACAATCCTGCCCGTTTGTTGAATTGTTAAAATTATCAATCATACCTATATTTTAACATATTTATAATTGACCTGCGTTTAACACCAAAAAATCCTTATTTACCTTCAAATTTACACACCATCCAATAATTATTTTATCTTTAGAAATGGTATGTAATTTGATTGTAGTTTTGAAGTAAAAACTCATTTGATAGTTGGTATAACAATAAAAAACGCACTGTGAATTTCTATGTAAAATACAGTACGTTTTGCATGGATATTTACTTGTTTGCACCTCTGAAGGAAACCCGTTATGTTTATGTCTTACAGTCAACTCTGGGAAGGCTTTCTATACAAATATTTCAGTGAGTGGAATTCCTTTGTTGATTGCAGTGGAAGGCGCGCAGACGCCCGTGGGAGGAAGGAACAGGGAAGACCCCACAGGGCGAATGCCCGAGGAGACTTCCGGACCGCCCTTCGGATAAGCGAAGCGACTGGAACAGAAATTAACCGTTTTACATACTTATCAAATAGAAAAACTGCCACAGGCAAGTTTGCGCACTGTGGCAGTTTTAGAGTTATCTTGTTAGCTCTACTTGGTATTGATATTGATCGGAGCGGTATTTTGTTTTGGCGAATTCAATTGGCTTGTCATTGATGCCATAGCTTAAACGAGTCATTTCCAGTAAGGCTTGTCCACCGCTTATGCCGAGAAGGTCCGCGTCATGAAGCGTGGCATTGACTGCTGATATTTTTTCGTTTGCTTTTTTCAGCATTACGCCATTCTCTTCTAATATCTGATAAAACTTAGCATTGTTGAGATCATGTTTTAATAAAATTTCACCGATTTCTTCCGGCCAACATGTACGTTCAAGCGCAATCGGTAAATCGTTCACAAAGCGAATCCGGTCTATGACCAATATTTTATCTTCATCATTTAAGTTGAGTTTAGCTTTTTCAATAAAAAGGTCATCCCTGAATTCGGTTCTTAATAACTTGGAATGAGGCATCAAGCCTTTTTCCATCACTTCTTCTGCAAAGCCTGTGAGACGGCCAAGGGATCCCACTAACTTCTGATACTTGACTGTCGTTCCTTTTCCTTGCTTTTTCTCCAAAAGTCCATCATGAACCATCGATGTAATCGCTTGTCTTATAGTTGTTCTGCTTACATCGAATTCCTTCATCAGTTCCTGTTCTGTGGGAATCAAGTCACCCGGTCCCCACACTTTATCCACAATCCTTTTTACCAAAATATCCTTGATTTGGTGATAAAGTGGTATAGGACTGCTATGATTTATTTTCACTGTTGCCGACACTCCTTTTACCTATCTACTTCTATTCTAATATGTTTCACCTGTAAAAGATAGTATCGTCACTACCATTTATTGCAAAACAACTTATCCCTTAACAGAACCCGCGGTCATTCCGGCAACAAAGTAACGTTGAAGGAAAAGGTACGCGAGAACCATTGGAGCAGAAGCGATAATAACTCCTGTAAATAACATCGGATAGTTCGTCATATATTCACCCTGGAATTCTAATAGAGCTAGCGGAAGAGTTTTGTATTCCGCTTTTGTGATAAATAAAAGTGGGTAGAGAAGATCATTCCAATGCATCACAAAGAGAAAAATAGCCGTTGCCGACAAAGATGGCAAAGATAGTGGCAATGCAATGCGATAGTACATCTGCCAGTTGTTCCCTCCGTCAATAGTACATGCTTCAAACAAAGATTTAGGCAAGGACCTCATGAATCCGGAAAGAATGAAAACTGCTACAGGCAGGGTAACGGAAAGATTGACTATCATTAAACCTACTAATGAATTGGTTAAACCTAAACTGTAGACTAATTGATACAAAGGTATCATGTTTACTTGTGCCGGCACCATCATTCCAATGGTAAAGAACACGAATATCCCGCCACCAATCCACCCCCCGAGCCTTGTGATGCCGAATGCGACAAGACTTGCAAAGAATAAAGTAAATACAACAGACACAAGTGTCACAAGGACGCTGTTTACAAAATAGGTGCCCATCGCCTGCTCTTGGAAGATTCCTAAGTAGTTACTGAAGTTGAAGCTCGACGGCAGACTTAATATATTCTCATAAATTTCAGATGTTGTTTTAAATGTTGCTAGTACGATGGATACCACTGGCACTAGAATAAGAGTTGCATAGATGATCAATAACAATTTTTTAGTCCATTTCATCGTCGTTCCCCCCTTCTAATTTTCTACTCTGTTTGCCCGTAGTACACGGAACTGCAGGAATGTAATAAGTGCAATGACCAGCATAAAGATAACGGACTCCGCTGATGCATATCCAAACTTAAAGCTTCTGAAAGCTGTTGTGTAAATGTGGGTTGCCAAAATCTCTGTGGCATAGTTCGGGCCACCCCTTGTCATGGCATATATCAGGTCAAATGCTTTAAAAGATTGGATGGTCGTATAAGCAACTACGATGGTTGCAGCCGGAGCAATCAGCGGCCATGTTACCTTGCTGAAAGTTTGCCAGCGGCTGGCACCTTCAATTTTTGCCACTTCGTACAGATCCTCAGGTATTGCTTGCAGACCAGCAACAAATATAATGAGCATCTGCCCTGTATGGAACCAGACCTGTACAAAGGCGATGGAATAAATGGCAATGTTTTGATCACCGAGCCAATTGTTTGCAAGCATTTCAAGTCCTACACTATTAAAGAGATTATTGATGATTCCTAAGTTAGGATCGTACATATAGGACCAGATAAAAGCTACCGAAACAGAGGAAAGAATGGTCGGAAAGAAATACAGAGCTCTTAGGAAAATATTTGTTTTTGTATTTTTAACTAGTAAAATCGCGAACACCAATGAAAACAATGTTTGAAAAACAACTACAAACAGCATGAATTTCAAGTTGTTTGTCATTGCCTTAATAAAAATAGAATCATTGGTAACTAGATTGTTATAATTCTCAAGTCCCACAAAGTTAAAATCAGTAGTAAGTCCATCCCAATCGGTGAACGAGTAAAACACGGCACTAATCGTTGGGAGGATAAAGAATATGCTATAGAAAATAAGACCGGGTACAAAAAATAAGTAAAGCCACTTACTCTGTTTCATCGTATCCTCCTTTCATATTAAAGGAAGAGGAGAACATCAGCCTCCTCCCCTTAGATCCTATTAATTCAAATTTTGATCCACAATTTGTTGCGCTTTTTTCGCAGCTTCTTTCGGGTCGGTACCGCTTAATACATCTTGGATAGAGCCAACAACTGCTTTTTCTACATCCGCATTTGGAATTAGATAACGTGGTTGGAACCTTGTGTTTTTATCCATCCAATGTACTGTATCTTTTAGAACTTCAGACTCATAGTTTACATCGTTCACTGTCAGATGCTGTCCAGTCTTATTCGCATACATAGATGCATTCTCCGGTTTACTCAAGAATTCAATGAATGCTTTCGCTTGCTCCTGTTTTTCAGATTTACTGTTTACTGCCAACATGAATGTGGTAGTGTGGATACCTTCATATTTTGCTTCAGATTCAGAAACAGTGATTGGTGCCAACAGATTCAATTTCACGTCTTCTTTATGACTCTTAATATTTGCCATTGCATAAGAGCCTGTAGCAAGCATCGCAGCCTTCTCTTGTCCTACCAAAGCAATTGCTCCATCATGCTTCGTCCCTAAAGCATTGTCTTGGAAATATTCCTTGTCATTTAATTCTTTGAACTGAGCTAAAGTTTTTACCCACCACTCGTCCGTCAATTTAACTTCTCCGTTTACGAGTTTTGTAAATACTTCTTCATCTGTCGCATTGTTCATCATCATAGCGTTCATGAACTGACCAGGCCCAATATCAGCACCAGGGAATGCTATAGGTGTGTACCCATTTTCTTTAAGGGTTTCACATAGAGCCAAGAAACCTTCCCAATCAGTCGGTGGTTCTAATCCTAACTCTTCAAAGATTCCAGCATTATAGATAGGTTGGTTGAACACAAGCTGATATGGTAATGCATATTGTTTTCCTTCGCTTTGTCCCACATCTAAGAGACTTTCATTAAAATTAGAGACAAACTCTTCTCCGGATAAGTCCTCGAAGAATCCAGCTTTTTGGATGATTTCAAATTGAGATCCAGGCATGGAAACAAAAACATCACCTGTTGTACCATCACGAAGTAAAGTTTGTGCAGTGGATTGGTATTGTTCTGACGGGTATGCCGTCATATCGACTTTTATTTCTGGATTTTCCTCTTCAAACTTAGCTATCAGCTCATTGAACACCTCAACATCTTCCCCACGCCAGTGAATAAAACTGATGGTTGTCTTTCCATCCTTTTCACCAGATGATCCTTCGGAAGAACACCCTGCTAAAGCAAGAGACGCCATTAATGCCAAAACGATCGTAAGCAATGTAAACTTTTTCATAACATTTCCCCCTTTCATTATAACGTTACTACCTTAACCTACTTACGTTACTACCTTTAAGAGCAAAGCAACCCCTCTAACCCAAGCGAAAGTTATTTGGTAGCGTTTTCATAACTCCTATTTAAAATAATACTTTCTTTTTTCAGTAAATTCAATAAATATTTATCAAAATTCACATAATTTATTTTTCATATTTTATAAGACTTGTTGATTTGAAGTGATCTCTAGCTGTTGATTGGAGTGGAAGGCGCGCAGACGCCTGCGGGAGGAAGGGGAAAGGACAGGAGAGGACCTCTCTATTCCATTTCCCTCGTCATTCATGTCTTCATAAAGCTGATGAGGACTTCTCTCCTTCTTTTTCCTTGTCACCTAGGTCTTCATACCTACCATGAGGACTTCTCTTCTCCTTTTTTCTCGTCACTCAGGTCTTCATACCTGCCTTGAAGACTTCTCTTCTCCTTTTTTCTCGTCACTCAGGTCTTCATACCTGCCTTGAAGACTTCTCTTCTCCTTTTTCCTCGTCATTCAGGTCCTCATAACGGTGATGAGGACTTCTTTCCTTCTTTTTCCTCGCCACTCAGGTTTTCATCACGACGATGAAGACTATTCCACAATTCGATTATTTTAAAATTTCGTAACCAATAAAAAGCCAGCTCCCCTAAAAGGAACTGACCCTATAAAACAATCCAAAACATAATAGGTAAACTAACAATAGTCAACAACGTACTAATCAACGTACTGCTTGAAACAAAATCCGGCTCCGTATTAAATTCCAATGCATACATCGTCGTATTTGCTGCTGTCGGCATCGCAGCCATAATAATCATCAACTGCTTGACCATCGGATCTACAGGAAGCAACAAAGTTAAGCCAAAAGCAATTAAAGGAGAAAGAAATAATTTAATCCCAATAGCATAAGCTAATTTTTCCTTCGGTGCATTTCGAATAGATATCTTAGCCAACTGCATCCCCAAAATGACCATAATCACAGGAACAGTAGCATTTGCTACAAGATTAACTGCTTCCATGATAGAAGAGGAAACAGGAATGGAAAGAAACTGAAAGGACAAACCAACAATTGCTCCGTAAAGGATAGGCATTTTCACCACTGCTCTTAAAGCGGTTTTTACGCCAGCATTTTCCGGACTTCCTTTCGCAGCATAATACACCCCCACTGTACCCATCAGCAATGATTGAACGACCATCAACACAATAGCATACTCGAACCCTGCCGCTCCAAAGAGCAATAATGCAACAGGAGTACCGTAATTTCCATTGTTCATGAAACTAGCCGCTAGAATCATCCCGCAAGTTTCCGCCCTTGAGAATTTCTTAATCCAAGATAACAAATACACTAAAGCAATCAATGCAAAACAAAGAAGAAACGTATATAAAATAATATATAAATGATTACTACTAAATGCGTTAGTATAAAAAGTACGAAATACCAGTACAGGTGAAAGCAAGTACAAGGCCATCTTTGATAGGGTCTTGGTATCAAATCCCAATGTTTTCTGTCCGATGAACCCTATGGCAAATATCATAAATACAGGTAGTAGTACTTGTAAAAAAGCCAAACCTTTTCGCCTCAATCCTCTAAAAAAATGGAAAAGCCCCGGCTCCACCAAACCGAGCCAGGCCATCCTATTACTTTACCATACTAGTGTTGATTGGAAATCAACAGCGGCGTTAACCAAATTTATAAATTAAACACAACGATTCTTTCTTCTGTCATTTCCTCAATCGCATATCTAGGGCCTTCTTTCCCGGTACCGCTTCTCTTCACGCCACCATATGGCATACTATCCACTCTATATGCAGAAGCATCATTCACAATCAAGCCACCCACTTCAATTTCTTTGGCAGCCTTCATTGCAAACCCTAAATCCTTCGTAAACAACCCAGCCTGTAATCCATAATCAGAATCATTCACTTTCGCAATGACCTCATCTTTTTCTTTATAAGGTGCAACAGAAACGACTGGACCAAACAATTCCTGACGGCAAACTTTCATATCATCATGCACATCCGTAAGAATAGTAGGATAATAGAAAGCTCCATCACGTTTAGCGCCTGTTACAACCGTTGCTCCTTGTTCCACCGCTTCATTGACCCAAGCCTCCACACGCTCTGCTTCACTTAATCGGATCATCGGGCCGATATCAGTTGTTTCTTCCAATGGATTACCCACAACAAATTTTTCTGTCTTCTCTTTAAGCTGTTGGACAAATGTTTCATATACATCCTCGTGTACATACACACGTTGTACAGAGATACATACTTGACCTGCATTATTGAAACTCTTCTGAGCTACCATGGAAGAAGCAAGTTCTAAGTCTGCATCTGAGTGAACCACTGTTGCGGAATTGTTTCCAAGTTCCAATGCTACTTTTCGAAGACCAGCTTTTTGACGGATAAGTTCCCCAACTCGAGGACTTCCCGTAAAGGTGAACATATTAACATCTTCATTTTCTAGCAACCAGTCCCCAATGCTTGGACCGTCTCCAGTTATAACGTGTAAACGCCCTTTAGGTAAACCAGCTTCTGTAAGTACTTCAGCTAACATATACGCGCATACAGGTGTTACTTCTGCAGGTTTTAACACTACACTGTTTCCTGCTGCTAATGCTGGACCGATTTTATGGCAAACAAGATTAAGTGGCACGTTGAATGGTGTAATCGCTGCAATCACTCCCACTGGCACTTTCAATGTGAATGCCATGCGGTTTTCAGATCCTGGTGCAGCTTCCACCGGTACACCTTCCCCATGAATTCTTTTTGCTTCTTCTGCAGAAATTTCAAGCGTTTGAGCTGCACGCTCTACTTCTCCTCTTGACTCTCTGATTGGCTTTCCAACCTCTGTTGCCAATACTTTAGCAAACTCCTCTTTTTTGGCTAATAACAGCTGTGCCGCTTTAAGTAATACTTGGTAGCGTTGGTACGGCGTAAAATCTTCTTTTAAAGAATCTTTTGCCACTTGTACTGCTTCTTTCACGTGAGCTTGTTCCGCAACGGCAACATGGTATGCCGCTTCTTGTGTGTACTTGCTTGTTACTGCCATGGTTTCTTTCGTTTCTACTGTTTGTCCATTGATATATAGTCCGTGTGTAGAGATAGTTGTTGTTGTCATTGTTACAGCCCCTTTATCATCTTGTTAATTCCACATTGTAGTGGTATTGATCACTTCGAAATTTTGTTCTAGTATACTCGATTGGTTTATCGTCAATTCCATAACTTAATCTTGTCATCTCAATTAACGCTTCCCCTGCCCTGATCCCGAGCAAATCCGCTTCATGCATCGTAGCATTCATGGCAGAGATTTTTTCATTGGCTTTTCTTAAGGCGATACCGTTTTGCTCGAGAATTTGATAAAAGTTTGCTTGATTGAGCTCTTCTTTCATCAGCTTCTCGCCGATTGATTTAGGCCAGCAGCTTCTTTCATAGGCAATGGGCAAGTTATCTGCAAACCGAATTCGTTCAATCACTAAGATGGATACATCATCCGTTTGGAGCATTGCTTTTTCGTGATATAAGTCGGTGGAGAATTCAGCTCTTATTAGTTGGGAATACGGTGTTAATCCACGCTCTAACACTTCTTCTGCAAATCCTTTTAATCTTCCTAAACTCCCCACAAGCTGTTGTGATTTAACAATTGTACCCCGTCCTTGCTGCCTCTCCAACAATCCATCTTGAACCATCATGCTTATTGCCTGTCTGATGGTTGTTCTACTAACCTCAAACTCTTTCATCAACTCTTGTTCGGTTGGTATTAATTTATTGGGCAGCCATATCTTCTCCTGAATTCGCTGGATAAGTGTTTCCTTTATTTGAAGATAGAGCGCTATTTGTTTGTTGCTTTGTTGGTGCATATAAAAAACCCCTTTGTTGTCCCCTTAGACAAGCAGACTCTTATTAAGAGCCATAAATCTCTGTTTTAATTCCTAGCATTCTACCAAGTTCAACTAGTTCTTCCACTACGTCATCGTATACTAAGGCAAAATGCGGCTCAAACCCTTCATTCATAACCTCATAAAGAGTTTCTGTCACATCTTTTTGCAAGGCAACTTCAACAGAAGTACCTTGGAAGTGCTGCGGAGAGTCAAGCGCTTCTCCTTTCATGATCAGTAAGCGATACCCTTCTGGTGTATGACTCACTCGGAAGATGGTGACACCACCAGCCTTTAGTCCAAAGTCCATTGTGAATCCAAGTTTTCTGTTAGGATGAACACCTGCTGTTGCACCCGTCTCTTCTCTTGCTAAGGAATACGCTCCTGCACCACAATGCCAGAACACAACAGAATTGTTTTCTTCATTTACATGAACAAGATCGCCAAGATACGGTGCTTTTCCACCACTCAATTGTTGTAATACAAACATGGATACAGAGCCGTGGATATCTGACTCACAGGATGAAACGACGCCGTCTTCTGTAAATTGAGATAGGGTGGAACAAGCTGCAGCCCCTAAGTCGTTGAAGAAGTCTGGCCAGCATCTAACCGCAATAGCCTGTATGTCGTGTGCTTCAATATGCTTTTTGACATAAGTCGAGAATTGCGCGAATTTCGTCACTGTTTCATCGGATCGATTTAAGCCGATTACTTGCTGTTCTGCCCTTTCAATCGCAGGCAGCCATTCCTCTTTTGGAAGCTCTACACATTCTTTGAATGCTTTTTGCAAATCCATTTTATATAAGTTCACGCCGAGTGCTTCTTTTAGTTCTTGTTCGTTTGTATCTGAGAAAAAGAATCCTGGAGGGTGCTCTCCCACTACCCCAATGGTCAACTCATTTAATTGCGCAAGGACTCTACTTACTTTTAATTGTTTTGTTAATTTATCCTGAAGTTTTTGTTCATCTGGATTTCCGAAAACAAAAGCAAATGTGTGGTTATGGTTTCGTAAAACATTACTTGTGCTGTTACCTCCCGTTAAGGAGTTTAAACGTAACCGTCCCCCAACACTTGGTTCTCTAACAGACCATACAATAACAGGCTCTGTTCTATGCTTTAAGATCTCCACCATGAACTCGCCATCAGCAAATGTGACACTTTGATAAAGGATTGTATCAATTTTTTCATGTTTTGCTTCTTTCAAGAAATCTTCTAATTCTTCTACAGATGTTAAGATACCATTTGGCTCGATTACCTTTGCACAGGTTGCATGTAACCATTCAGAGCTCTGAAGACGATAGGCTTCCCCTGCTTCTAAATCAAATGTTTTTCTTCCGATAGGTACATATAAAATATTGTTATTTAGCATCATTAGTTCCCCTTTATGAATAGGCTTACATTGAGTATAACATAGGTTACTACCTTTTTGTAAATATCATAACCTTTGTTTTTAACAGAAAGGGACTGTTCTATTGAATAATCAGTCCCTATTTCTATTATTTTATTTCTTTTAATTTACCAAATAGATCTGCCCACTCTGAGTTTTTACGGTAGAAAACAGGTGGATCACCAATTGGGGCTTCCACAGTAATGTTCCCTCCTGCATACTCTTTTCCACTCCAAACATGGACCCATTCATCTTCAGGCAGGTATACATCCCACGTTGTAGCGCCTTCATTATAAACAGGTGCTACAAGGAGGTCTTTTCCATATAAATATTGATATTGAATGTCATAAGTTGCTTCATCATTTTCATAATGCATGAACAGAGGTCTTTGCACTGGTGTACCTTTTTCTGCATTTTGTTTCACTAGGCTTTTTGTATATGGAGCCAACGTTGTATAAACGGTAGTCATTTTTGCCAACTGTTCAAGAGACCTGTCTGTATCGTCAAATTGGAAACAGTCGTACGGTCTATTACCTTCATGAGAACGCATAACCGGTGTGAAAGCGCCAAGTTCTGTCCAACGCAACAACAACTCTTCATTTCTCTTGTTGCCAAACAAGCTGGTGTATCCGCCGATATCACTGTGATGCAATCCGTTACCAAGCATCCCTGCTGAAAGTGCTGCAGGAATGACCGATGCTAAACCATCGTCCAAGGTAAAATCAACACTCTGGTCCCCGCCCCATAGCAATGTATTGTATTTTTGTATACCTGTATAACCTGCTCTCATGAAGTAGACGACTTCTCCTAATTTACCTGCTTCTTCAACTGCTTCATAATTGACTTTCGCCCACATGGTCGGCCATGCATTATGCATTTTCATTGGATCTTCTCCACTGTGCAACTTCACATCTGTAGGAAGATACTCACCGAAGTCTGCCATCCATCCGTCTAATCCAAAGCCAATCAGATTATCTTGAATGACCGTTTTATACCATTCAGTCGCTTGCGGGTTTGTAAAGTCAACTACTCCGCAATAGAACTCTCCAAAGTCTACTAAATAGACTTCATTCACGTTATTCAATGCTAAATATCCTCTTTCCTTGGCTGTCGCAAATAAATTCCCTTCCTCTGCCACATATGGATTGATATACCCGAGGAAACGTATTCCTTTTTCTTTCCATTCGTGGATCTTTGTATCCAAGTTTGGATACACATCAGGATTCCACTGCCAATTCCACATTAGACGCTTTCCAAAGGAAGTCATACGGATACCTTGCCAATCCTGACACCAGACACCGCCTACTTTAACTCCTTTAGCAAGGGCCTTCTCTAGTTTTTCCTCGACTACATCCGTACCACCCTGAATTCCTAGCCATATTCCGTTATAGGTCCATTCAGGTAATTCCGGCTGACGTCCAAAGCGATCCGTGATTTTCTCAAGCAATCCTAAAAAGTCATTTGCCCCTTCTAGCACCACTTCTTTTGGCATCTCCCAAATTTGAAGCTCATGAAAAGAGTCATTTCTAAAATCAAAATCCGCATAAGCTGTCGTTTCTACATGGCAATAATATTTTCTACTTGATACAAAGGTAGGTTGAGGATAATTTGTATGATAATAATCTCCGCCAGCCATTCCAGTAACATCTGATTGCCACGTTACATAGGTGCTCTTATTTCTCCCAACTCCGGGTTCTGAGGTCCATAGAGGGAAGTTCTTCCCTCTCATATTGAAGTGAGTGAGTTGTTCTCCACAACCGTATACTTTCTCCTCTTTATTTGCCTGAAGGCGAAGCCAAAAACGATTGATATTCTCCGTCGCTTTTACAAAAACAAGCTTTACTTCATTTTCTTTTTGCACCAACTGAACGGTTACAACAGACGGACCATTCGGGTAACTTGCAAAATCTATTTCAATAAACTCGCTTTCGTTTCTTACTTGGATAAACGGAAGGGCAAGGCGCTCCGTTACATAATCTTTAATATCAAAATTACCGCGAAACATCTTAACATTTTCTTGTCCTTTTCCCACAAAAAGGAAGGGAGTGTCAGGTGAGTGATGAAGAATTTCCTCCCCTTTCCACGTAACAGTAAAATTATTATTCTCCGTCACTACTTGCATCATTTCATTTTCAGTGAAAACTGCCATGGGATATCCCCCTTACGCTGATTTTTTTTCATTGATAAGCTCTTCTTGTTTCTTATCAAGATAGTTTTCATATTTCTTATACCAAACTTTCATGGACAAATAACTCATTACAATTGACACCAAGAGCACACCGCCCATTAAAGGCCAGAAATACGGTGAAATAATTGCTGACTCATACGCTAAACCGACAGGAGAGAAGACAACATATGTCATCACTACAAGTGTTAATAGAATTACTGTGGTTAATAAAGAGTACTTCCATGGAGCAAGCTCCACTTGTGCATTCTTTTTATAAACATAAGGTGTTTTCAATGGTTTAACGTTACCTATTAGCAACATGATTCCAACTTCCACAAAGAATAGAATCGCATAAATATGAATAAAGTTTAGATCGATTGTGAATCCAAAAAGATGATTGGTTCCCCATACAAGCATGTAATACGTGATTACGTGGAAGATAACCACCACTTTTGCAGCTAATGCAGGAACACGTTTGGAAAGCAGCCCTACCATTACAATCGTAATAATCGGGATGTTAAAGAAACCTGTAAATCGACGAATCAGATCCCATAGTCCTGTAGACGCTTCCATTAATAGCGGCGATACACAGAACGATACAAGGGCAATTAACACACCAAAGATTTTACTGATCTTAATTAGCTGTGCATCTGTAGCATTTGGATTCATAGTCGGTTTATAAATATCAAGTGCAAACATCGTTGCAGCTGAATTTAATAAAGAGTTAAATGAACTGAATACAGCACCAAGTAAAACTGCTAAGAAAAAGCCTGACATATAAGTTGGTAACAAGTCAGCAACAAGTGCTGGATATGCCAAATCTACAGATTCGAAATTTCCTCCATATAGATGAAACGCAATGACTCCAGGTATCATCATGAATAAAGGAATGGCTAATTTAAAAAATCCGGAGTAAAGAACCCCTTTTTGTCCTTCTGATAAACTTTTTGCTCCTAACGTACGTTGAATAACGTATTGGTTCGTTCCCCAATAAAAGAGGTTAGCAAAAATCATACCTGTAAAGATGGTTCCAAACGGTACAGAATCATCACTTCCGCCAATGGCATTTAACTTTTCAGGATGTGTAAGGGCTATGGTCTTCATTCCTTCTACCATACTGCCATTACCTAGTGCGATAAACCCCAGAACGGGAATCAACAAACCAATAACTAGCAATCCAATTCCATTGATCGTATCAGAAACCGCAACTGCTTTTAATCCTCCGAAAATCGCATAGATCGCTCCAATAATCCCAACTACCCAGATAATCAACCAAACAGACTGACCATAAGAAATCCCTAAAAGTTCCGGCACATCAAAAAGCTTCAAGATGGCTAAAGCCCCGGAATAAAGGGTAGATGGAATCGTTACAAGGATATACCCTAACATGAACAAGATAACTGTATATCGACGTACTCCTTCATCATAACGGGTGCTTAAAAACTCAGGTAGCGTTGTAAAAGCCCCTCCCAGATATTTAGGAAGCAAATACAAAGCCATGATCGTGATAGCAAATGCTGCTGTCACTTCCCAGGCCATGTTGGTCATGTTCTTCCCGTAAGAAGCCCCATTAAGACCAACCAATTGTTCAGCCGAGAGATTTGTTAGCAACAAGGAACCTGCGATAAACATCCCAGTCAATCCCCGACCTGCCAGGAAGTAACCTGTTGAATCGTTTACTTCTCCTCTTGTCTTCAGATAAGAAAACCAAGCCACAAGGCCCATAAAAAACATACATGATAATAATGTAAAAAGGACATTAGACATCCCCATATCTGTCACCCCTTCAATCCCAAACTATTTAAGCGTTTACAATTTATAGAAAAGTTCGATGTTTTCTCCACTAATCCCTGGATATGCTCCTTTTTCCAAGAGCACTTCTCTGTCCGGGTGTGCTAGAAGCCACTTGTTTTTCATAAATAACAGTTGATCTTCCTTTGACTTTTTTACTAGACCTTCATTTAGAGGTTCATTCGTACCTTTTGGTAGAATAACAACCGTTTTAAAACCTTCATCCTGCACTTTACAAGGAGCAAAATGGAGCGTTGTAGCGTAAAGTTCAACTGCTTTGCCCTTCGGCACGAAGAAACCGGTTACATTATTACTTTTAAAAGAATTATCTACAATGTCTTGTACCTGTCCTAATAGTAGAACCATGTCGGTACCTGCAACATTAATTTCGCTGGATTTATGGTACTCCAAACCATTTAAAGTGGAGTTTACTCCGTTACAATAACCAACTTGAATGTCCATTCCACCATAGAAGTTATCCATGATTAACCCGGAAGGTAATCTCTGTTCCATTTCGGGAATCGATGCCATATAGACATTGCCTTCCTTTGGAATATCCGTATCATTCATATAGTTAAGGTAACTTGTGAAATCGTATTCTTCTACTATTCTACCAAAAGGTAAGAATTCTTCATCATCTATATCGAAAATGGATAGATTTGTATTAAGTGATCTTAACAATTCAAGCTTAGACATTTACAACTCCCCTATATAGTAACAGTGTTATATTAGGCAGGCTCTCCGATTAGGGAGAGCCCAGCTAATTGCATTACTTCACTTCTTCCAATTCCTTGGCAGTGTTATCCCATGCATCACGGAAAACACCTAGACCGTAATCTGTGAATGGATGTGCAAAGCTTGCTTTATACACATCAAATCCGCATGTCACAATATCTGCACCAGCTTTGGCTGCGTCTGCAATTTGTTTACCGTTGCGAAGAGCT
Organism: Sutcliffiella horikoshii; assembly: GCF_020524325.1. Taxonomy (GTDB): domain Bacteria; phylum Bacillota; class Bacilli; order Bacillales; family Bacillaceae_I; genus Sutcliffiella_A; species Sutcliffiella_A horikoshii_D. The sequence continues at coordinate 59,755 of NZ_JAIVKY010000008.1, read as the reverse complement.
GCAACAATGATTTCAGTTTTAGCATTGTACATTTTATAGATATCTACAATGTCTTGAATGTAAGGTGCTGTATCTTCTCCACTGTTTTCTTTCCACCCAACGAAAGGAGAAACAAATTTAGCTCCGATTCTAGCAGGTTGTAAAGCTTGAGAAGGAGAGAATACCAATGTTACGTTTGTACGAATTCCTTCTTCCTCAAGTCTTTTCGCAGCAATCAGGCCTGGCTCCGTGCAAGGGATCTTGATGATGAAATTACTTGATAAACTAGCAATCTCTTTTCCTTCACGTACCATTTCTTCAGGATCTTCTAAGTGTGGGTTTATTTCAACGGAGATAGGAAAGTTCTCTACGCCCTTAAATTCTTCACCTAATTCTTTTAGTACTGTTAAGAAAGGCTTGCCGCTGTTCATGATATGTCTAGGGTTAGTTGTAACTCCATCAATTCCCCAGTTCTTATACGCATAACGAATCTCTTCAATTTTTGCACTATCTAAAAAATATTTCATTCTAATTCCCTCCTAAAATGTCTGGATGTTTCTAAAATGATAATAATATTGTTACCTTTTGTAAAAGGTTATTACCTTTAACTACATAATAAGAAAACGCATACAAATTTGCAAGTCTTTTTTGATATTTTTTAATAATTTTCTAATAACAACAATATCCAGTTTTTATTTATTGCACTTCCTGCCTTGTTTAGAGTAAGATGATAATAATAAATATCCGATAATACAGGTGGGATTAATTGTATATGAAAAATAGTACTATACCTAAACCCTTGGTCACTTTTAATCAATGGTTCATATTGACGAGTGTTATTCTTTCTCTTGTTACAGGGTTATACTTTCTGATGGCTTTTCCACTGCTTGCTGGGCTGATGGGATTGTTGTTTAAATGGAATCCAGTTCTTATTGTTGCAAGGAAATTTCTATCTAAACCTGCAGGATCTTATCCTCAGGAAGACGTTGCCCAGCTTCAATTCAATCAGAGTATTGCGATAGCCTGCTTGGCATTGGCGCTCTTTGGTTTTTATTCTGGATTGGTTGTTATTGGTTTTGTGTTTGCAATCATGGTGGGTGTTGCGTCAGGAGTTGCTTTGATGGGCTTTTGCGTAGGATGTTTTCTCAGGTTTCAGTGGCAGCAGTATAGATATCGTAGGGCAAACTAGAGAATGACATGATTATTTTTGATGTGAACTCCTTTACGGGGTTCATTTTTTTCTGGAATTTATTCTTGAGAACGTATGAGGACAATGTTTGGTTGAGTTGGATAAACATTGTCTTCATAGAGCTCGTATGACTACCTCCTACTCCCAAAACCTTCAAACATTGTCCTCATAGACCTCATATGACTACCTCCTCCCCCCAAAACCTTCAAACATTGTCCTCATAGACCTCGTATGACTACCTCCTACCCCGAAAACCATCAAACATTGTCCTCATTCATCCCTATTTCAAAAACAAGCCAGCTACTCACCTCAATAATTGCAAAACACATCAAAAAAGCGACCCACAAAAGGATCGCTTTCTAAAAAAGTTATTTTTTATACTTAATCTCATAAACATCTCTTCTTCGATCCTTCAATTGACGAACCGTACCGGACTGGCGTTGGCGACGGAGGATCTCCAAGTCCACATCCCCGATAATAACCATTTCAATATTCGGATTACATTCTCCTACAATCCCGTCCCTTGCAAATTCAAAGTCCGATGGAGCAAAGATAGCCGACTGGGAGTATTGAATATCCATGTTCTCCACTTGAGGAAGGTTTCCGCATGTTCCTGCGATAACCGTGTAAATTTGATTCTCCACTGCACGTGCTTGCGCACAGTAGCGGACACGCAAATAGCCTTGTCGGTCTTCCGTGTTAAATGGACAGAAAATGATGTTGGCTCCCTTTTCTGTTGCAATGCGGGCAAGCTCAGGAAACTCGATATCATAGCAAATTTGTATTGCGATTTTTCCGCAATCCGTATCAAAGACACGGACACTGTCTCCGCGGCTAATCCCCCACCATTTTCGTTCATTCGGTGTGATATGCAATTTGTATTGTTTTTCAATCGTCCCATCACGACGGAAGAGGTAAGCGATGTTAAACACCTTTTCATCTTCCTCAACGAAATGAGAGCCACCAATGATATTCACGTTATATTTTACAGCAAGGTCTGTAAACAGCTGGATGTACTGTTCTGTAAACTCCGTTAAGCGCTGAACTGCTTTGCTAGGTACCTTTTCATGGAGAAAGCTCATCAACTGAGTCGTAAATATCTCTGGGAATACAGCAAAATCAGCACCAGCATCCGAAGCAACATCGGTGTAATACTCGACCTGGGTAGCAAACTCTTCAAAGGAACTGATGGATTTCATCATATATTGAACCACACAGATCCTTACAGGGAAAGAAGTTTTGAAATGACGCTTAGTCTGCGGGATGTACTCCACATTGTTCCATTCCATCAAGGTCGCGTATTTATTGGAGGCTACATCATCTGGAAGGTATCCCGGGTTAATACGCATTAAAGTAAATTCATTTAACAATTGGAAGGAAAGCACTGGATCATAAATTTTATGACGCATTACTTGTCTAACATACTCACGTGGAGTCATTTCTTCCGCATATTTATGGTAGTTAGGAATGCGGCCACCAATGATGATACTTTTCAAATTAAGCCTGCGGGCAAGATCTTTTCTTGCTTCATATAGCCTGTGCCCAACCTTCATACGGCGGTAGCCCGGATGCACCATTACTTCAATTCCATATAAGTTATAACCATCTGGATTGTGGTTGGTAATATACCCTTCATCTGTTATGTCATCCCAAGTATGACGATCATCATATTCATCAAAGTTAATCAACAAACTTGAGCACGAACCGATTATTTCCCCATCATATTCCGCGCAAAGCTGTCCATCTGGGAACATATTTAAATGACTTTCGAGATGTTCAGGCTTCCATGGCTGCATGCCTGGAAAACATAAGTGCTGCAGTGCAATAATATCATCTATGTCTTTCATTTCTATGTTTCTGATAATCATTTTTTTCTCAAATTTAGATAAATCGATTTTTGACAATGCCATCATCTCCTATCCTTATGTACAAACAATTAAAAATGGGCCCTTTCTAATGTAAAACGGAGAATTGCCCAATATTACTTATTCCCCAATTTTATCATAATGAAACACAAAATAATAAAGGACAGGCTCCCTGCCCACAAAAGTGGGTCAAGAGACCTGTCCTACACCATCAAACCTTATACACTCGTGCCTCCCAAGGGCGCAAATCAAATGTATTTTCTTTCTTTTCAGCTGTGTCATAGTTACTAATAAGTAGTTCTGCATTATTTAGGTCAATGGTACTGTCGAACGCATGGTTATTTCCCGAGAAATTTGTCACAACAAGTAAAGTTTCGTCCCCTAGAGTACGGGTGTAGGCAAAGATTTCTTCATGCTCCTCATACAACATCTCGAATGAACCATACACAATTACTTCATATTGCTTACGAAGTTGGATTAATTTACGGTAGTAATGGAAAGTAGAATCTTTATCTGCCAGTGCCTTTTCAGCATTGATTTCCTGATAATTTTCATTCACCTTAATCCACGGAGTCCCTGTGGTAAACCCTGCATTTTCAGAGCTATTCCACTGAACAGGAGTTCTAGCGTTATCACGGCCTTTTGTATAGATAGATTGCATGATTTCCTGTGGATTTTCTCCATTCTCAATTACCCGTTCATTGTACATGTTCAAAGTTTCAATATCTTTGTAATCCTTAATCGAGTCGAACTTGATATTGGTCATCCCAAGCTCTTCCCCTTGGTAAATATACGGCGTCCCTTTCATCATATGCAGACATGTTGCCAACATTTTTGCAGAAGTGACACGGTATTCCTTGTCATCTCCCCATCTAGACACAATACGAGGCTGATCATGGTTGTTCCAATACAAGCTGTTCCATCCACCATCTTCTAGCTCGGACTGCCATTTGCCAAGAGATTTCTTTAAATCTCGCAAGTCTAATGGTTTTAAGTGCCATTTATTTTTTCCTGGCTGCGTATCAAGGTCCATATGTTCAAATTGAAAGACCATGTTTAGTTCCTTCCGCTCTTCTCCTGTATAGAGTTTTCCTTCTTCTGGAGATACTCCTGGCATTTCGCCTACCGTCATGACATTGTATTCTGACAAAACTTTCTCATTCATTTCTTGTAGAAATTCATGAATACGAGGTCCATTCATGAAGTACTGATGACCGGAAACATATTTCTTCCCTTCGACCTTTTCTCCATCTGGCAACCCGTCCACTTTGGATATGAAGTTAATGACATCCATTCTGAATCCGTCAATGCCCTTATCTAACCAGAACTTCATCATGTCATATACTTCTTGTCGCAGCTTAGGGTTCTCCCAATTCAAATCTGGTTGTTTTTTAGAAAATAAATGAAGGAAATACTCATCCGTCTGCTCATCATACTCCCAAACAGATCCGCCAAAAGTAGCCTCCCAGTTGTTTGGCTCAGCCCCATCCTTCCCTGACCTCCAGACATAATAATCACGATATGGGTTATCTTTTGATTTACGAGACTCTTTAAACCATTCATGTTCATCCGAACTATGGTTTACAACAAGGTCCATAATTAATTTGATACCCCTCTTATGCATTTCAGCAAGCATTTCTTCCCAATCTGCCATGGTACCGAACTCATCCATAATGTTGCGATAGTCACTGATGTCATATCCATTATCATCATTTGGAGATTTATAGACAGGAGAAAGCCAGACAACATCCACACCAAGTTCTTTTAAATAATCAAGTTTTTCAATGATTCCTTTAATATCGCCTACTCCATCGCCATTTGAATCATTGAAGCTTCGAGGATAGATTTGATAAACTACTGCTTCTTTCCACCATTTTTTTGTTGTCATGTTAGTTCCTCTCCTAATCGCTTGTTTATAAAAATTATTTTATCTAATCTTGTAAATGAAATCGATTCCATAACCATTGTACAAGATAGACCCCTTAGTTGGAAACCGCTTTCTTTCTGAAAGTCAAAAAAAATTCACATTTGTAGTAAAGGATAATTTTGCATTAATGAAAAGTAACGACTATAATTTTAGGAAAAGTATCTTGAATTCAAAAGAGGAGAGTAACCGTGGATTATTCTAAAAAAATAGAAAACCTATTGCTTGCCTCAGCAATCATTGCCCTTGTTGCTTCACTTGGCAGCTTATATTTTTCAGAAGTATTATTGTATATACCTTGTGAGCTTTGCTGGTATCAGCGGATATTAATGTATCCTTTAGTTATTTTACTCGGGATTGCTGCGGTTAAAAAAGATGCTGGTATTGCTACATACGTCCTTCCTCTTTCAATCATCGGGGGAAGCATTTCCATCTATCATTACATGATTCAAAAAGTAGCGTTTTTGGGCGAGAACTCCGTTTCCTGTGGAGTTGTACCTTGTACTGGTCAGTATATCAATTGGCTAGGCTTTATCACTATTCCATTTTTAGCACTTATCGGTTTTATATCCATTACGGTTATATTGTTTTATGTAAAAAAACTTTCAAAGAAAGCAGGTAACTGACCTTGAAAAAACTCATTATTATAATGGCGGTCATTATGGCCATCTTTATAGCACTTGTCGTTGTCACTAATATTCAACAAAAGCAAAACGTGGAAGGTAATCCTTTTGGTAAAGACAAGCTTCATACAGAAACACAAAAGCAACTGGATGATCCATTGTACCAAAACATTATCACTCCTGATCAATTGAAAGAAGAATTGGATGCAGGGGAAACGAAAACCATTTACTTCTACAGCTCCACTTGCCCAGCATGTAAGCAGACAAGTCCTGTTGTCGTACCAATGGCAGAAGAGATGGGGATAGATATGGAATTATACAATCTACAGGAATTCGAACAAGGCTGGGACGATTACCGCATTAAATCCACTCCAACCTTCATCCATTTCGTAGGTGGGCAAGAAGTAGAACGCTTAGAGAACTATCACCAAGACAGCAGCGTCTACACCGAATGGTTCGAAAAAGTAAAAGAAACTCCTAGCGAATAGTCGCCAGGAGTTTTCTTTTCGTTTCTTTAAATCAAGAAATGATTGGAAGGTCGAATAAATTTACTGAAAATATTCGGTTTGCTTGGTTTTTGTACAAATTGGTCAATTGAAAATGGGAAAGAAAACCCGTATTCTCTTAACATAATGACATTCCTTTTAAATATTTCACGGTGTTTTGTAAGTACGTCCTCTTCTTGGATTGTTTCAATTACCGCAATAATTGCTTGAAGGCATGATATGATATGAAATGCTTCTTTCAATGTTCCATTATAATCGGAAAAAGTATCATGGACTTCTCCAGTGTGAAGGGATAATTGTTGTGCAAGGTTTTCTATCTCTTTATCTGTGAAATAATAAGGAAGAATGTTCGTTAAGAGGTGTTGGACCAGTTCCCCGATATGGTCCTCTTGCTCTGGAGTTGAAGCGTATACTACTTTCACGAATTAAAACCACCCTTGTAACTTCTCTATAACAAAAGAGTAACATAAATGCATCTTTATTTGGGTAGGTAGTTAATGGAATCCATAGACTCATTACGACAACATAATATGATAATCAGAAGAACATTGACAGAGAAATAGTTGAATAAAAGGAGAATATGATGAACGACCAAATGCTAACATTCTACGTAACAAATAATATGTCCCTCCCATTACAAAATTACCTAAAAGATGTGATTGGTGTTCCTAAAGGACATCTACATGAACTAAGGATGTCTAAACAAGTTTTGGTAAATGGTGAGGTTCCTAATTGGACAAAGCCACTTAAGGAAGGCGACAAAGTAATTGTCCCTATTTTACCAGAAGAAATTTCTCCTATTGCAACCGAAATAGATATCGAAATCATTTACGAGACCGAACATCTATTGGTTATTAATAAGGAAGCAGGAATGGCGACACACCCCTCTTCCGATCATGACTTCCGCTCTCTTTCCAACGGAGTGGCACATTATTTTAAACATAACGGAATTACTTCTAAAGTCCGTCATGTTCATCGTTTAGATCAAGACACAAGTGGCGCCATCCTGTTTGCAAAACATGCCATTAGCGGCGCTATTTTAGATAGAATGCTCGATGAACGGAAAGTCAAACGAACATATTTGGCACTTGTTGAAGGAATCCTGAGCACGCAACACGGAACTCTAGATAAACCTATTGGAAAAGACCGCCATCACGCTTCAAGAAGGCGAATCTCTCCTAATGGACAAGAGGCTATTACACATTTTAAAGTTGTTAAGACTTTTCAAAAAGAACAACTAACACTAGTAGAATTAACACTAGATACTGGTAGGACGCATCAGATCAGGGTACATATGAGCAGCATCGGTCATCCTATATATGGTGATAAGCTCTATGGATCGAAAAGAAAACATCATCGCCACAGCCTGCATGCATGGAAGTTAACTGTTCCACACCCGTTTAAAGAAGAAATCGCAACAGTTCATGCTCCTGTTCCAACAAGTTTTGGACCTTCCTTTTTAAAACTAGAAGAGCTGTAGCATCCATGCTACAGCTCTTTTCTAAATACATAACTAGCTTTATCATAACCCATTTTCTTCTCATAAAATCTATGAGCATCTACTCTTAGTAAGCCTGAGGACAACGTTACTTTCTCGCAACCTCTTTCTTTTCCTAATCCTTCTATGTACGCAAGCAATTTCTCCCCGTAGCCTTTTGATCTGACTGTACTTTTAGTCACTAGATCATATACATAAATATGACGCCCATCATAAAAATTAGTTAACATGATTATTCCCGTAACAGCTACTATCTCATCTTCTTCAACATACGCAAGTAATTCGTAGCCTTCTTTGTGCATGGTTTCATATATTTCTAGAAAAGCATCTTCTGTTAGGTGTGGTCTTAATTCCTTTATTACTTGAAAACCTTCTAGTAATTCAACTTTTGTTTGTAAATGCTTTATCAACTTCAACCACTCCCTATGTATAGTTCCATGCATTTATGGTCATTACCTATATCATACTATCTTTGTTCACAAGATTGATCTTTTTGATGAAATTTCTCGTTAGGATACTAGTTATAATAAAACCATTGAGCGAGAGGAGTGTTCTTTTTGAAAAAATTAATTTTACTTATCAGCATGCTTTCATTAATGATGTTGGCAGCTTGCGGATCAACTAATAACAATGAACATACAAATGGAAGCAATGATGAAGTGCCCAGCATGGTGGAAGTAGAGATCAAGCTCCCTGAAGCAGTGGAACCGAATGAAAAGATAAAAATAGAAGCCCTAGTCACGCAAGGTGAAGAAAATGTGGATGATGCCCATGAAGTAAAGTTTGAAGTATGGAAGCAAGGTCAGGAAGCTGATCATGAAATGGTCGAAGCAGCGAATGACGGTTCCGGAATCTATTCCTTCACGAAAACCTTCGAAGAGGAAGGCTTTTACTATGTAGTCGCGCACACAACGGCTAGAGATATGCATGTTATGCCACGTGTAGAACTAACGGTTGGAAACCCAGATCCCGCAGAGAAAGAAGAAGAGCATGAACATGAAGAAGAAGGTCACAATCATGATCATGGAACACATGAACAAACAAATCATGATGATCACCATGGCCATGAGAGCAGCTTGAATATGACATTACAACCGACAAACGCTGTAAAAGCGAATAAAGAAACTACGTTATCCACAGAAATCACGCAAGAAGATGCTGCTTTAACAGGTGCGACTGTTCGTTTCGAAATATGGCATGAAAATTCAGAGAAACATGAATTCGTGGATGCAAAAGAAGTTAGTGATGGTGTCTATGAAGCAATAGCGGCCATGAAAGAAACTGGTCTACATTATGTTCAGATACACGTGGAAAAAGATGAATTACACGAACACCAGCAAGAAGAATTAGAAGTTCAATAGGAAAAAACAGGAAGTGTTAAACATTAGTAATTGGTTAGTCGCCGCTGTTCCTTTCCGCAAATGGCTTCGCTTTCCTAGGGGCGCTGCTGGAGCCTCCTCGGCTACGCCTGTAGGGTCTCCACCTAGCGCTATCTCCCTCAGGAGTCTTCGCCATTTGCTACAATCCACAGCTAGAAATTACGTTAAAGAAATGTTTATTTACTTCAGCAATATGTTTGGGTAGCTTTTTTGACTAAGGTGAATAATATCACCCAGTTGATTGGAGTGGAAGGCGCGCAGACGCCCGCGGGAGGAAGGGACAGGTGAGACCCCACAGGCTGGAAGCCCATGAGGCTCACGGACCGCCCGCAGGCAAGCGAAGCGCCTAGAACGGAGATCAACAGATTCTCCTACTTTCTCATTTAAAAAGGTGCAGAGCGACTACTAAGCTCTGCACCTTTTCTGATATATTAAAAATCAAAATTATCCGGATCTGGACCTACACGTTGGTCTTCGTTCAATGCATGAATCCTCTGCATTTCATCTTCTGACAACTCAAAGTCGAAAATATCCGCATTTTCTTTAATACGGTGCTCTTTCACTGATTTTGGAATGGTTACAACACCATTTTGAAGATCCCAGCGAAGAATCACCTGCGCAACGGACTTATTATGAGCATCCGCGATTTCTTTTAAAACATCATTGTCCAGAAGCTGCCCTTGCATCAGCGGGGACCACGCTTCCATTTGGATGCCATTTTCTTTACAGAAATTTAATAGCTCCACCTGGGAAAGCTTTGGATGGTACTCTACCTGATTAACCATTGGTTTTACCTCCGCCACATCCAGAATATCCTGAAGGTGGTGAATTTGGAAGTTGCTCACCCCAATAGCACGGACTCTTCCGTCCTTATATAGCTTTTCTAGTGCTTTCCATGTCTCTACATACTTTCCTTTTACAGGCCAATGTACGAGATATAAGTCCAAATATTCTAGGCCTAGCTTTTCCATGCTCTCATCAAAAGCTTTTAATGTAGATTCATAACCTTGATCTGCATTCCATACTTTAGTCGTAATGAAAAGCTCTTCACGAGGGACATCGGACTCTCTAATCCCTTTCCCTACACCTTCTTCATTTTTGTAAATGGCTGCTGTATCAATACTTTTATAACCTGCATTGATGGCCATCTTTACAGAAGATTCTACTTCCTGCCCTTCTTCCACTTTAAATACACCAAGACCAAACCACGGCATCTCGACGCCATTATGTAGGGCTGTTGTAGACGCTAAACTTTTCATTTTAATCCACCTTCCTATTTTTAAACATACTTTTATTATGTCCCATTACTCCGATTATGCAAATATTTTGCCTAGGTAATCACCTATGAATTTGTCCTGCAATATAATAGAAAAAAGGAGTTTGGTGATGGAGATGTATGACTATATTATGCTCTTGAATTTATTGGCCATTGTTTCCACGACACTTGTGAGTTATGTGTATGTCTCTCAAATGGTGATGCGTAAAGGGGCATTTTTTTTCCATACCGCAATTAGTCTTTCCTTTATCCTCCTCACATGGTTTGTCACTACGACAATTTGGTACTTTCTTACCCTTAAGGTCGATGGACTCCTTTATATCGGGGGAATGCTTTTTAATATGATGGTAGCGATATTTTGTTCCACTGTATTCCTTGCTTACTTGTTCGTTCAACGGGCCTATTTTATTAAAAAATATAAAAGAAATAAACAGACAGTCCCAAAGGATTAGTGTACTTTTTAGTTGTTTGGTTAAACGGCGCTTGAGCCTCCTCTCAACGCTTCAGGGGTCTCTCAAGCTACCGTTACTGCCCCGCTGGAGTCTACGCCATTTGCTCCAATGCACAGCTAGAAATTGTGTAAAAGTAATGTTATTGGTTTAAAAGTAATTCGTTAGGTAACTTATTTAGCTTTAAGTTGAATAAAGTCACCTTGTTGATTGGAGTAGACGCCCGCGGGAGGAAGGGACAGGTGACCCCGAAAAGCGAAGCCGAAGCCACTGAAAAACTGAAATCTCATGTACTTAAATGATTTCTAGCTGGTGATTGGAGAAAAAGGCGGAGACTCCTGAGGGAGATAGCGCTAGGTGGAGACCCCACAGGCGTAGCCGAGGAGGCTCCAGCAGCGCCCCTAGGAAAGCGAAGCCTTTTTCGGAAATCAACAGCGGTGTCTATACAACATCTTAATTCACAGGCATTTTTAGTGGCGTCGGCGAAGCCTGAGGAGGCTCACGGACCGCCCTCAGGCAAGCGAAGCGCCTAGAACGGAAATCAACCGTTTTATAGACTTTCTTATTCTTATAGAAAATACCCACCACAAAAGTGATGGGTATTTTGTTTTATTCTATTGCATACCGTTTTTGATGGCACTGGCGATTTGGAGAGTCCGTTGTGTCTGATGTTTGACTGCTGCAGCTACGTCCTCTTTCCAATTACCATCCTGATCAGCTGTAACACTTGTACCATATGGATTTCCGCCTGCTTCAAAAATGGAGTTGTCTGTGTACCCAGGTGCTGCAATAATTACTCCCCAATGGTATAAGGTGGTGTAAAGATTCAGGATGGTCTGTTCTTGACCTCCATGAGGGTTGCTTGCAGATGTCATGGCACTTGCGACCTTGTTTGCAAGTTTACCTTCTGCCCACAGTCCACCTGTTGTATCGAGGAATTGTTTCATCTGTGCAGGAGCCGTTCCATATCTTGTTGGAACACTGAATATATAAGCATCCGCCCATGTAAGGTCATCTAAGCTTACTTCAGGAACGTCTTTTGTTTCCTCTAGGTGTTTTTTCCAAGTTGGATTAGAATCAATTGCTTGCTGTGGGGCAAGCTCTGGAACTTTTACCAACTTCACTTCTGCACCATTTGCCTTTGCTTCCTCTTCTGCTGTTTTCGCTAACTTATAGTTCGTACCTGTAGAACTGTAATAGATTATTGCCAATTTTACATTTGTAGCCATTGCCAAACACTCCTTTTACAAGTTTTGAAAGGTTTGCACTATGAGGATACTATTACCTTCTAACTTATCTTGTACCCATATATCTCGAATTAAAACTATCAAATATGTTTTTATATAAAAAATAGACCCCACTCCATTGAGTGAGGCCAGTAAAATATCATCATCCTTCCGGAATAGGATCCGGATGCATATCTTTTGAAGCTAATAGTATTTCCTGCTTTACATCCACCTCTGCCTCTTGAAACTCTATAGCGCCACCGAATAGTAAGAAAACCCCCATCACCACTAAAACCAATTGTTTTTTCATATGGCCCATCTCCTCCTTAAAGAAAAGTTTGTTTCTTAAGTTCCTTGTATCCAAGAGAATAGTAATAACTTGCTTTTTTATATTTATAACTGGCTTCAAAATATTTAGCCAGTCGTTCTGCATAAATGATAAGAGGCTCCTTAAGATCCTTTTGCTGAAAATATGGCAACGCTTGCTCCTGAAATATCTGGTCGAATTTTTCATAGTTGCCTTCAAGAATACTTTCGTGAATCGAAAAATAATAATGGTATTCCATTGCATCTGCTGGATTCGTTAATAGTTCCTGACCAAGTTTCAGCCATTTTCGGCACTCCGTGTAATTTTGAAGTTGATCATACTCAAGCAATATACAATAAATAGATGTCAACTTACTAAGCGGTCTATCTTGCTGTTTTAGAAAATAACTTTTTTCATATTCCTTAATTGCTTCTTCATGATGGCCCTTTATGGAATAAAGTTTCCCCAGGTTGTGATAGATCAGGGACTGAAGATACATATTATTAAGAGATTCTGAGAGTTTTTGGGCGAGTAGGTAACTTTTTTCTGAGCGGTCATATTCTCCTATTCTACGGTAGCAGATGCCTAATAACACTTGGCACTCTGCACTTCTTTTGAAATCATAGATGGATTGGAATTCTTGGAGTGCTTTAGTGGTATAAGTGATGCTCAGTGGTTCCTTCATCGTTTGACTGTAGGTAAGGCCGAAGAGATAGTAAAGGTCGGCCTCTTCTGATTTTTCAAGATTGGAATTCCTTTGCAGTAATTGCTCAGCTATCTTTAAATGTTCAAGCGCCTGAACAAAGTTATTTAATCTATATTCATATATGGAATAGAATTTTTGGAAATAGTAATGCATGTGTATATCAAAAATATCCAGAAATTGTTGCAACTTTTCAATAAGTATTCTGGATTGATCCATGTTCTTTAGGTAAAGGTGGTAACGTAATTCAAACAGTACAAAATACATATATGTCTTCGTATTTATGGATTGGATTTTTTTTGAAAGGCTTTCATACCTGCGCTTAATTTCTTTAGTTTCACTTGTTGTCATCAACTTATACCAGGACATAAGCTCTTGAAAAATCGTATCATCCTGCTGTTCAATCAGACTGACTTCAAGCCGCTCACACAAAAGCCTTAAAACTTCCTCACTAGGCGACGTAAGGTTATTTTCAATTTTTGATAGGTAGGATACTGATATTATTCCTCTTGCAAGGTCATCCTGTTTTAATCCTTTTTGTATGCGAAAAAATTTAATCTTACTTCCAATATCCATTTTTGTTGTCTTAGCGATTGGTTGTTCGAGATTTATCATATGGATCATTCCTTCGCTTGGTTTTCTATTTTAAATATTCAGATTACTATAAGTAAACGACTTCGTCAAAGCGTCTAAACCCTGTCTTCCTATTATAAAAGGATATTATTTTTTTCGTAACCTCTTTTTATAGTTATCTAGGCATATTTCAATAGGAAATTTTTCCTTTATTTGCAGACAAAAGATATGCTATTGCTAGATTTTAACTATTTTTGCCGAACAACCACTACTTTTGTCTACCCTGGAGGAAGTAGCTTATGAATGTGGAAATACATTAATAAAGGGAGGGAGTTTGAATGGAATTAAAGACACATGAAGTTGCAAAAGAACTAGGAATGGCACCAAGAACGGTACGTAAGTGGGTCCAAAAATACGAAATCCCTTGTCGCAAAAATGATTATGGCCATTATGTTTACGATGAAGAGGCATTGGCACGTCTTGAAACCCTTAAAGCAAGCTCAGAGGTAGCAGGTGCAGTGGACGTTACCTTTGACACAGAGATGAAAGAAGTACATTTTGAGAACATGGGTGAAAGAACTGAAGATGGTAGTGCATTGGAACATCGGCTTCAGACATTGACTGAGAGAGTATCCAGAACAGAGCAAATGGTCCAGCAGAAGGCTGATGAGGTGGTATCCTATCAACTGCTGCAGCAAAGAAAAGAAATAGAGGAACTTACAAAGAAAGTGGACAGACTTGAAAAGCTGTTAGACCAAATGCAAACACCAGTCAAAAAAATGGAACCCCCTCTTATCTTTGATCAACCTCCACAACAAAAGCGCCGCAATGTATTTCGTTCTATATTTGGATTATAGATGAAGCTGCCATAATGCTTGAATGGTCAGCTTTCTTTTTTTATTTCATCCAATACATTAGTAAACTCTTTAATAAGCATTACTTGCTCTGTCTCGTTTAATTTCGACTCAACTATTCGCTTAACAGCTAAATAATATTTTTCCATCGGTTGCTTTCTAGTTCTTGGGTGTGTCAGTTCGTCCTTTAATTCCCTTCTTATCGCCTGTTGTAATACTTCCTTTTGATCATAAGCTTCTATGTACTCCAAAGAGCGGTTGTTCCATAGGACTTTGTACAGTTCTAATAATCGGTTCTCTTCTTGCATTGCCTTTCCTCCTTGTTTCTACATTTTTCTTGAATTTTATAGAATTTTCTTTCAATTTATGGTACTTTGAAATTGAATAACAGTACATAATGCATCCAGGTAAGGGGTCTCGTAATGAACTTTTTGAAAGATATATTATTACAACTGTTCTTTTTGGTCGTCCCTCTTTTTCTATACTACACTTTAGTACATAAACGAACCGGTAAGCCTTCGGAGTTTATCCGTCAACTTGCAGCCTTTTTTTATTGTACCATTTCAGCACTTATGTGTTCGACATTTCCTATCCTTATAGCAAATGACACTTCTTTTTACTTAAGTGGCATCCCAGTTATCATGTCCATATTATATGGTGGATACTTGGCTGGAATTTTGACCGTCATTGCATTATTTATCTATCCCTTGATTTTCCCGTCTCCGATTAATTTTTTGCATGCTTATTTTCTTATCCCATTTCTATCTGTCTTGCCATTATTGGTAAAGGCGAAATGGAGGGTGTATCCAAACCCTATTAAATTCTTATTAATATCAACCATTGCCTTGATTGGAGCCATATTTCATTCCATTATTTTTGTAATTTTAGACATAGAAATAATGAGTACAATTAGCACAAGTCTAGTGTTTGTTGGCACAACCCTACTAATATTCTTCTTAGTTGAGTATTTTTGTGGATTAGATCAGTTACAAAATCAATATAAAAAAATGAAAAAACTTTACCATATCAACACTATTGCTGACGAAGTTGCAAGAGAGTTTCAACAACCGATAACCATGGTGAAAGGATTTACACAATTGCTTGGAGCAGAACACAACAGGGCCAACAAGGAATATGTTCCTATCATTTTGACTGAGTTGAATCGCGCTGAAAAGATCATTGATTCCTATATTAAACTATCTAAGACAGAAACCTTCACTTCAAAGGCACTATCTTCGAAAGAATTACTTGACCTGATCTCAGCAGACATTCAAATGTATGCAAACAGTCATCTCATGTATTTTAAGATTAACAGTGACCGTAACTTAAGAATCAATGGAAACTTGAATTTACTTGCAGAAGCTATCTCAACCATAATAAAATTTTGCATTGATTCACATGACGGTTCGATGAAAAGTCTCGAGCTTAATCACTACCTGCAACGAACAGAAGTAATCTTCGAGTTAGTTATGAAAGACGGTAGAGCTGAGAAAGATCCAATAAAAACCTTACTTCAGTTACAAGAAATCCGTACAAATGAAGAACATACTTCGCTCTATTCCGCTTATACGATCTTACTTGCTCATGGGGGAGATCTTCATTATAAGAATCAATTGTTTAAAAAATCCCTTGTTCTCACATTACCTGCACAAGTAAAAAAAAGTAACCTTGTCACCCGAAATGTTATCCGTACAAACTAGAAAAGGAAAACTCGTTAAGCTGAAACGAGTTTTCCTTTTTAACTTATATAATAACCTATTAGAAATCCCATAACAGAGCCGCAGATACTTATACCTAGATAGAATAAGACGTGTTGATACTTTTTATCCATGACTAACTGAATAGCTTCCACGCTAAATGTAGAAAAAGTCGTAAATGCGCCAAAGAAACCCAACCCAAGAGAAACAAACAGAGCATCGTTATAAAAATACTCTTTGTCTATGTTTCCATATAATAATCCTAAGCCAAAGGAACCTAAAATATTTACAACAATCATTGCGACAGGGATGCGCGGGGCAGGAAACTTTTTCATAACAGCTAACCCACACAAATATCTGCACAGGGCACCACACCCTCCACCAACTGCGAGTAAAAAAATCAAGGCAGCCTCACTCATACTAACCTCCCTAACTTTTTAAGCCAGTAGCTAAATGTTTTTTAGAAAATGAATGGCCTATTATAAGTCCCAGGAAAGCAAATAAAAGTCCACCAACTATGGATGAGAATAAATAGATAGTAGTAATTACAAGGGTAGACTGTGTCTGTAAGATGAATACATCAGCGGCCAAAGTAGACATCGTCGTAAAACCTCCACACAATCCAGTGCCAAATCCAACCTTCATATATTCTTTTACTTTTCTACGCATAAGCCATCCAGTAAAAGCCCCCAATACAAAACTTCCAACAAGATTTACAAAAAGTGTCCCGAATGGAAAAGCAATATCACCAGTGGCTAAAGTAATCGCATATCTTAGTAATGTGCCTATTGCCCCTCCAAAAATAACTGCTAAAATATTTTTAATCAAACTATTCTCACCTGCTTAATTCTCCCTCCTCGTAAAGGGAGAGATCGTATGTAAATAAAGCTGTGTCCCACTTATTATAAACAAAAAAGAAGTGGAAGCCTATACAACGGCCACCACTCCTTACTTGAAGCAATTATATTTCCACTTTTTCCTTTTCTGGTTCGAAATAGGCGCTAATAATAATTTCCAATATCTCTTTAGTCATATTCAAATGTGAAATAGGACTATTTTTTAACAGTTTTTGTGTATTGCGATCCGCAAATGAAATACTGCGATCAAGATATGGACCAAAAACATCAATCAAACTATTTAACTGCATCTCCACTGGTGTTAAGGAAAAGCTTGTACCTTTCTCATAGATACCAAGTGAACTGAAATTCAGGTGTTCCTTTATCGTCTCTAGTATTTCCCTGTTAGTCGGGGGTGATGGGTTAGTGACATTGTAGATTGTGTTCTTTTCAGCTTTTTGGGCTGCAATCGTTAAAATATCTGCTACATAATCAACAGGTACCAGATTGGATGTACCGTCTTTGGAACCGACAAGGTGAACCTGTTCCTCATAACTCTTACGTTCCAGTTTACGTTTAAAAACCTCCAGGCCCCTCATAAAACCATATAGAGTAAAGTTGGAGTCCGCTTCCCCAGTCTTAGAATCTCCTACAATAATGGCAGGTCTGAAAATGGAAACGTCCATCTCACCCTTATATTTCATTACTTCATGTTCTGCAAGGGCCTTGCTTTCCTCGTAAGGATTGTTGAAGTCCTGTTGTAGATCATAAAGTTCTTCTTTACCTAGATTGGATATTCCCACTGTATAAGCAGTGCTCACATGGATAAATTTCTTTACTCCAATTGAGGCAGCAACTTCTAAGGCGTTTTTCGTTCCTTGGTAATTCATTTCCATAAGTGTATCCCGTAAATGATGATCGAATTTCACTAATGCTGCAAGATGATAGAAAATATCTATGTTATTGGAAATAGCAGCAAATTGTTCAGGAGAAAAACCGAATTTAGGTTGAATTATATCCCCATTTAGAATAGTAACCCTATCTTGCAGGGAAAGTGGCAAGTCTTCTTTTAATGCCGTCGCTTTTTTCATGTTTCTAGCTAATATATAGACCGTATGCTCTCCTTCCAAGAGGTTGCGGATCAGCCTTCCCCCTAAAAATCCAGTAGCACCAGTTAAAAATATATTCATTGAAGTCCTCCATTGTTGAAGATGAATTTCCAATCAAATCTATTACAATAGTAATATATATTGTACACGAAATCAAAACATGGAAAAATTTGAAGAAGCATATCATTAGTAGAGTTCCGTGAAAGGCTTAGGTTATAATTGGAATAACGACATACTAAAGGAGTCTGTGATGAGAATAAAGTTCTGGGGTTTACTTCTTGTAATCGCTTGCCTTGCCGCGTACTTCTTTATACCCAAAATGTATGCTTCTGTAACACAAAAATCAGTCGGCAGTATGCCTTATGAGCTTGAGGAAAGTGACAATATTTCCTATGCCACTTTTGCAGGCGGCTGCTTCTGGTGTATGGAACCGCCATTTGAAAAACTCCCAGGTGTATACGAGGTTGTTTCAGGCTATACCGGTGGAAACATAGAAAATCCTGCCTACAACGAGGTAACAACTGGAGAGACAGGTCACGTGGAGGCTGTCATTGTAAGTTATAATCCCGATGTCATAAATTATGAAATTTTATTGGACGTTTTCTGGAGACAAGTAGATCCAACTGATGACGAGGGGCAATTTGTTGATAGAGGAACACCTTATCAATCTGGAATCTTCTATCATAGTGAAGATCAAAAGCAACTGGCACAAAAATCAAAAGAAGAACTTAGTTCGTCTGGGCGTTTTGATCAGCCAATCGTGACGGAAATTACAGCAGCAGAAACCTTTTATATTGCAGAAGACTATCATCAGGATTATTACCTGAAAAACCCTGTCCGCTATAACTTTTATCGAGATAACTCTGGGCGTGACGATTTTCTTGATAAAGTTTGGGGAGATGACCGTAATATAACCGCACAAGTAGAGGATGATGGCACAACCCTTCTCCATTTATCCAAAGATGAATTACGCTCCGTTTTAACTGCCGAACAATATTATGTCACGCAGGAAGATGGTACAGAAGAACCTTTTCATAATGAGTATTGGGATTTTGAAGGAGAAGGCATTTATGTGGATTTAATTTCTGGTGAAGCATTATTCAGCTCTACGGACAAATATGATTCTGGAACTGGATGGCCGAGCTTCACCAAGCCTTTAGTTCCAGAAAACATAGTGGAGCTTGAAGACCGAAGTTTATTCTCAGTCCGAACCGAAATTCGTAGCAAATTAGGCAACGCACACCTGGGGCATGTTTTTGATGACGGCCCTGAGCCGACAGGACTAAGATATTGCATGAACTCAGCAGCCCTCCGATTTGTACCAAAAGAACAACTCGAAGCGGAAGGTTATGGAGAGTTTCTGGAGTTGTTTGAATAAGTAATAAACCCACTCTACCTTGTGGTGAGTGGGTTTGTTTTACTTTGCATCTTTCAGTTTTTTAGACTTTTCCGTACATGTTTCCATTGCAGACACCACTGAAGACCGGAAGCCATGCTTTTCCAATGTCGTTACAGCCTCAATCGTAGCACCACCCGGTGTACAGACATTATCCTTTAATTCCCCAGGATGCTTTCCTGTTTCAAGCACCATCTTCGCTGCCCCAAGAACAGCCTGGGCTGCCATTGTATATGCCTGGTCACGTGAAATTCCTTGTTGCACCGCTCCGTCAGCTAAAGCCTCAATGAACATATACACATAGGCTGGAGAAGAACCGCTAACGGCAGGCACTGCATCCATCAACTTTTCAGGTAGCACTTCTGCTCTACCGAAGCTTTCAAAAAGACGGATCACATCTTGTAATTCATCTTCGTTCACTGCCTCATTTGCACAAATCGCACTCATGCCTTCTCCGACTAATGAAGGTGTATTTGGCATCACACGTACTGCTTTTACTTTCCCCCCGAAAGCTGATTCTAAGAATTCCAATGTAATGCCAGCCGCAATGGTAATCACGACAGTATCACTTTTAACTGCATCCACAATTTCTTCAATTACCGCTTTATGAAGATCTGGTTTCACAGCCAAGATTAGCATTTCTGCTTTAGCAGCTACATCCATGTTTTGGATAGTTGTTTCAATACCATACTTATCTGCAATTTTGTCTACCGTTTCTTTTGTTTTCGCACTGGCGAATATCTGGTTTGAAGGTACTAGCTCTGACTTTACAAGTCCACCAATTATTGCCTCAGCCATTTTCCCACTACCGATAAAACCAATTTTCTTGTTTAACATTATGTATCACTTCCTAAACGTTCTGCTTTGAATTATATAAAAACCATATAAAAAAAGCTACCCCAACTCATGGATAGCTTTTAGCTACTACTGAACCCTAAAATGCTCAAACATTGTCCTCATTGCCACCCTATGACTACCGCTGAACCCTAAAACACTCGAACATTGTCCTCATTGCCACCCTATGACTACCGCTGAACCCTAAAACACTCGAACATTGTCCTCATTGCCACCCTATGACTACCGCTGAACCCTAAAACACTCAAACATTGTCCTCATTGCCACCCTATGACTACCGCTGAACCCTAAAACACTCGAACATTGTCCTCATTGCCACCCTATGACTACCGCTAAACCCTAAAACACTCGAACATTGTCCTCATTGCCATCCTATGACTACCGCTGAACCCAAGTAGAATTGGAACTGCTTAAACTTGTTCAAGAGCCACATAAAAAGCCCTGGCAATATGCCAGGACTTTAAATACGTTATGCAGAAAAAACAAAATCAACGTTTTTTTCTACAACCACTTTTTGTATTCGATGCTTTTTCACTTCTTCTATATGAATGACGAAGCTTTCACACTCCACCCTTTCTCCCTTTTTAGGAAGATAGCCGAGCATATCTGAAATCCAACCGCCTAACGTGTTAGCGGTGGATTCTGCTACTTCAAGTTGTAGCAACTCCGTAAATTCCTCTACAGGCAGACGCCCATCCATACGAAATTTTAATTCATCAATTACTTCCACCAGGTTTTCGTTTTCGTCATGCTCATCCCAAATTTCTCCGACAATCTCTTCAATTATATCCTCAATCGAGATTATACCTGCGGTTCCACCATACTCATCTAGCACTATGGCTAAATGATTTTGTGAAGTTTGCAGCTCTTTCAGGAGATTAGATATTTTGGCAGATCCAATTACGAAAAACGGACTGCGTGCAATTTCTCTTAATGAAAAGTTCTGATCTTGCACATATTGGGCAAAGAAATCTCTATGTGAAATAACTCCAGTAATGTTGTCGATGGATCCTTCATATAAGGGTAAACGTGAATATTGTTCTTTTATAAAAATGTCTTTAATCTCTTCAATTGACGTATCCTCTGAGATGGCTACTACATCTGGTCTTGGCGTAAGGATATCTTTCACGACGATATCATCAAACGCTATTGCATTATGCAGCAGTTCTCGTTCTTGTGTGAGAAAAGTCCCTTCTTCTTCTCCGATCTCCACCATTGCAATTACATCTTCTTCTGTAACGGTAGGTTCCTCCTTATCTGCTCCAAGGAGTTTTTTAATACCTACTTTCAGTTGGACGAACAACCATGTAATCGGATAAAAGAGTTTCATGACTGTCATTAAAGAAGCAGATATTAAGAGTAAATATTTTTCTGCATATTGTTTAGCTAAAGATTTCGGCAAAATCTCCCCAAAAACAAGGACTACTATCGTAATAATCGCTGTCGTGATGGCAAGGGTGCTGCCATTACTCCCATATAGCTGAGTGGCAATATTCGTCGCTATTGCTGCCATTGCTATGTTAACGATATTATTACCTATTAGAATTGTAGAAACACTTTGATCAAAGTTTTCTGCCATGTTTAATGAGCGTTTTGCTCTTGCATTGTTGTCTGCCTGATTACGAAGCCGCACTTTGTTCACGCTCGTAATAGCCGTTTCAGATGCCGAAAAATATCCTGATAATATTAACAATGCCCCTAATAAAATTATCGAGTCATAGGGTATACTATCCAAGTTCTCATCACTCTCCTACATATATATATTATAAATATATTTTGAAATGGAGAAATTAGCAATAAAAAAGCAGAAAAACACATAAAAATTTTGTATTTTTCAAATAATTTATTGCTGTTGTGAATGTTGAAAAGTCATGGTATAATTATCTTGAATTCGAGATATTTTAATTTGAGTTAAATTCTTTTCAGGAGTGATACCTATGGAATTATTGGGTTTACACCACGTTTCTTTATTAACAGCTAAAGCAGAAAAAAATTATCTTTTTTTTACAGAGGTTCTTGGTATGAGACTTGTAAAAAAGACCGTAAACCAAGATAACACGTCCTCCTATCATTTATTTTATGGTGATGCAGAGGGAAATCCAGGAACAGAGATTACCTTCTTTGATATTCCTGGCTTAGGCAGAACCCATGAAGGAGTTTCAAGCATTTCTTCTACTTCTTTACGTGTGGCAACCACCGATTCACTGCATTTTTGGCAACAGCGATTCCGGACATTTAACATAAAACAGGAAGAAATAAAAAAGCGGGCAGACAGAGACACATTAGCATTTGAAGACTATGAAGGCACAAAACTGTTATTAGTGGCTGATAACGGAGAAAAAGGTGTTCCAGCCGGGGTTCCTTGGGGAAAAAATGACATCCCAAAAGAGCATGCCATCATTGGACTTGGGCCTGTAACGTTGACCGTTAAATCAGCCCTCCCAACAACAAGCATCTTAACTAATGTGCTTGGGTTTCAGCATAAAGGGTCTTACCCTTCCCTTAAGGGGGATTTCCCTGCCATTGAAGTCTACACAACTGGAGAAGGCGGTGCGGGAGCAGAAGTGCATATTGAAACAAGGCCAGATCTTCCCCCTGAAAAAATAGGTCGAGGCGGCGTCCATCATGTGGCATTTCGGGTTCCAAACAAAGAAGAGTTTCAAAAGTGGGTAAAACGAGTGAGGGAAACACTCCTTCCGAACTCAGGAGAAGTAGAAAGATATTATTTTAAGGCACTCTATTTCAGAGAGCCTAATGGTATTCTTTTTGAATTATCCACAGACACACCTGGATTCAGTGCAGACGAGCCTCTAGAAACAATGGGTGAAAAGCTTGCTCTTCCTCCGTTCTTAGAACCAAAAAGAGAAGAAATTGAGGCAAGCTTACGACCATTAGAAATAAACTAAATTAAAAATGGAGCTGAAATCAACTAATCGATTTCAGCTCTATTTTTTTTGAAAAAGAATTTTTGTAACCGCTGACAAGTTTAAGCCTATACACATATAGTGTTAGCAAAGGGAAAGGAGGGTGTTTTATGGAAAGAATTATTCTGTTTTTCGCTGCCATGCTAGCAGGTTTTGCGCTTCTAAGAGTACCAATGACTGGAACGTTTGCTGCTCTTGAGCCGATCACTAGTATTCTTGGCGTCGTTACCGTTCTAGTATTCTCGCTTGCCTTAATCTATAGAGGGGTCCGAAACCTCATAAATCGCTAATAATTGTGTTATAATTTTAAATAATCAAACAAGTCTCAGAGGCGTGCACACTCTGGGATTTTTTAAATGAGGAGTGATGGAGTGAAAGAACCTGTACTCTCTTATCCTTTAAGTGAATTAATAGAAGAAGTGGCAGCTTTTATCGCAGAACTCAATGGTAAGTCAAGTAGTCATATTGGATATTGCGGCAACCAACAACAGGAAATCTCAAGCTACATACAGAACGAACTTACAGATGTACCATTCGAAAAAGCCTTCGTTTTAGCCTTTATGGAAGAAACTTTAATCGGGGTGATTGGGTTTGATGCTGATTTTGAGAAGAAATCTGCAGAAGTATGGGGACCGTTTGTAGATGCGAATCACCATAATCAAGCAATACTTTTGTTCCAAGATATGTTGCAACTTATCCCTTCAAAGGTGGAAAGACTTAGCATGTTTCCGAACAAAGAGAACGAAATTGCAGTCACAACCGCAACAAATTTTAACTTCTTAAAACAAAGCGAGCAGGCTATTTTGATTATGCGACGTAACGAACTTTTTACCTCACAAATTCCTGAACTCACCTTGCTCACAGAGGAACACAAAAATGAGATGATCCATCTACACAACCTAACCTTCCCTGATACATACTATAATGGAGATCAAATCATTGACCGGATTAATGAGCACCGGAAAGTATTTTTTTATAAGAGAGAAGACAAATTAGCAGGATACATTTATGTAGAGGTGGAACCTGAGTTTTCGGAAGCCCGCATTGAGTTTTTTGCAGTGGATGAGCGCTTTCGAGGACAAAGCATTGGTACAGAACTTTTAAAAGGCGTGGTTTCTTGGATTTTTTCATTCATAGAAATCGACGAAATCAGGCTATGTGTAAATTCAACCAATAAACAAGCAATACATGTATATCAAAAAGCTGGTTTTAGACTTGCTGATGAGCTTTATTTCTATCAGAAAGAGCTGAAGGTCCCAGTATGACCTTCAGCTTCTTTATTCTTGCAGCTTCTCGCGATCCAATGATTGCGGTGGCTGTTCCATCCACCCTCTTCTTATCAGCATTTCCAGTCCATTTTCTCCATATTTTGCTACATCCATCATAGCTTCCAATAATTTATACGACATAGAAAAAACAGACCCTTTTTAGAAGTCTATTTTGATGGTTAAACCAATTTTATTCTATTTCCTGAAGAGTCCTTTGTAAAATATTGGCCATCTAATTCCTCTACTTTATACCCTAATGATGTTAGCCTATCAACTGCAGCCTGCTTCTTTTCTTCATTTGAAAATACCAATGAGAACCATACAAGACCTACGGAATTTTCTTCTGGTGCCGGTGCTCCTACCCCATTCCATGTATTCAGTCCGATATGATGATGGTATCGTTCCGTTGAGATAAACAAAGCTTGCGCTCCATATCGAGTGACAACTTCAAACCCTAGCCCTTTTGTATAAAACTGCTCGGTATCTTTTAGTTCAGAAACGTGAAGGTGTATATGTCCCATCACTGTTTCTTTAGGTAGACCATTCCACTTGGTATCTTGACCCTCTTTTAACACGTCTTCCACATCAAGAGCAATAGATGCCATCTCCACTTCTGATCCGTTCCAATTCCATTCATCTGACGGACGATCCCTGTATATTTCAATCCCGTTTCCGTCCGGATCCGCCAAATATAATGCCTCACTGACAAGATGATCTGAAGCCCCTTGGAGGCGCACACCCTTGGCGATAAAATGATGGATGATGCTACCAAGATCTGCCCGTGAAGGTAAAAGAATCGCAAAATGATAAAGACCGGTGGTGCGTTGCGGCTTTGTTTTAATATTCTTTGGTTGTACGATAGTCAACAACGGAGTATGGCCATTTGCCGTAAATACCGCTTGAGTTTCCGTTTGTTCTAAAAGTTTAAAACCAATTATGGTTGTATAAAATTCAATAGAACGTTGAAGATTTTTTACATTTATCATGACATCCTGCACATAGGTGGTAGGGCTTTGATGGAAGTGTTTCATATATAGGTTCCTCCTTGCTTTCGTTTTTACTTTGAATTTAAATATCTTGAATTAAAGATATTTTATCACATATATACTAAATTAGATACATTTATTTTAGAGAAAAATAGGGTCTGCCCCTAAAAGCGAGACAAACCCTATTTTTTCCTTTATATGAGTTGATTTTCCTCTGTCACTTTGCTCCAAAGGTCCTCTGTTCCAACGGCACGCTTAAGAGTATTAATTGCACCTTGATGCAACCCCTCATGCCAAATAGCAAAGCTCAGCAGCTCCCCAAGCGTAGTAAGCTCATGGTCACCCAATTTGAAAGGTTGTTGTATTCTTTCTTCCAGCTTTCCTGCAAAGTCTTTTTGGATACGGATAGGCTGTTCAACTAAATAGTTCCTAATCTCTTGCAACGTAGGAGCCTCTGTCTCCCATTCATAAGGGCTTGATCCCATGGCAAACAGCTCAAGGTAACTTTTGGGCACATGATGACCTTCACCAATGAACGGATAGAGCAATGTATCTTGTGAAACGAAAATATGTCCCAAATTCCATCTGATTGAATTTTTAACATTTCTCGGCATCTCATCTGCAAGTTTTTCCGTGGTGGCATCAAGAGCCGCAATGGTTCTCTTTCGTACAAACTGCATTTGCTTAAATAGCAATTCTTCCATCTTTTCATCCCCTATGTATTTAAAATTGAATGGAGTTCTCCTTTATACTTCTTCATATTTAAATAAAACCCTTCTTAATTGGTCTCGTTAGGGATTGGAGATTCTTGTTACAAAATGTCGAACGGCATGCATTTTGGATTTTTGGAAAGTATTTTCTTTGTTTTGGAAAATAAATTAGAAGTTACGGCTCGTATTTTTTGTCGAATGGAAAATAAATTAGCCGCTTCGGAAAATAAATACCAATACGCTTTCAATTATGCAGCAAGATTCGTTAATCTATCTAATAAACAAAGAAAAAAGCCGCAGGATCACCTAGATCCCGCAGCTACATATAACATTTTTCCTTCTAAGCACCTTTTTCCTCAGCACTTGCCGACTCATCTTCCCAGCATTCTGTATTCTCTAACCCCTTAATATTACTTGCGTAGAATACAGGATCTTTTCCTTCTTTACGCTGCTTCAGATAATCCTTCAAAACAGCAAGAGCAATTTTCCCGATAAAGGCCAATGCCACAAGGTTGGTGATAGCCATCAAGGCCATGAACAAGTCAGCAAGGTTCCACACCATGCTCAGGCTTGCAACAGAACCAAAGACAGTCATTCCAAGCACCGCAAAGCGGAAAATCATGATGGCTGTTTTGCTTTCTTTAATAAATTCAATATTGGATTCTCCATAATAATAGTTTCCAATAATCGAACTAAAGCAGAATAACAAAATGGCGATAGCGATAAAGATACTTGCCCAAGGCCCAACATGTTCTGCTAACGCCACTTGGGTCAACTGGATTCCTTCCATCTTTTCCCCACCAGGAATCCCTGCAAGCAGGATAATGAAGGCTGTTGCACTACATATTAAAATAGTATCCACAAATACTCCAAGCGTCTGAATGAATCCTTGCTTTGCTGGGTGACTTACATCTGCAGTTGCCGCTGCAACGGGAGCACTACCCATACCTGCTTCATTGGAAAACAGACCTCGTTTTACACCATTCATTATAGCAGCACCGATACCACCAGCAACCGCTTCGTTAAAACCAAAGGCACTTGATACTATCACACCGATCAGTCCAGGAATTTCCCCGATATTGATTGCGATGACATATAGCGCCAGCAGTAAATAAGACACAGCCATTACCGGTACAACGATTTGTGAAACTTTAGCAATTCTTTTTACTCCGCCGAAAATTACCATTGCAACAATTGCTGTGAGAACTAGCCCAAGCACTAAGCGATTCACTCCAAAGGCTTCGTTAAATGCAACGGTAATGGTGTTCGCTTGGACAGATGTAAATGCCAAACCGAAGCAAAAAGTAATCAAGACAGCGAATAAAACACCCATCCACCGTGCTCCCATTGCCTTTTGCATATAGTACGCTGGACCACCTTTAAAGCCGCTTTTATCCTTTACTTTATAAACCTGTGCTAGTGTACTCTCAATAAAACTCAATGACGCACCAAATAGGGCAACTACCCACATCCAAAATACGGCACCAGGCCCTCCAAGCGAAATGGCGATTGCCACACCTGCAAGGTTCCCTGTACCTATTCTAGTTGCTGCACTGATACAGAAGGCGCCAAAAGATGACACTCTCTTTTTTGCTTCATTTGAAGTTGGGCTTTCTTTTAATAAACGAAACATCTCCCCCAACTGTGTAAACTGAACAAATTTTGATTGCAAAGAAAAATAGATTCCAAGGCCAACCAATAACGCAATAAGAACATAGGACCAAAGAATTTCATTACTCCATTCAATAATTGTGTCTATCATGCTGTTCACACCTCTTCTGTAGTAGTTGACACACTTGTAATATTGGTAACGTTTCCAATATTTGTTTCCAATAAAAATATTTAATAGAAAAGCTTTAAAGTTTTCCTATTAAATACTTTTATCACTGATACTGTTGTTATTACAGACCAGTTTGTGAAAATGACAAGTGTTATATAATACTTTTATAACTTTATCACTATACTAAGATAGTTTCAACAATAATTATTGAATTACATACTTTCTCTATTTTCAGAATATAATCTTTTCTATAGAAACCCAATAAATTCTTATTACCTTTCTTTGCAGAAATGGTTTATACTAAGTTTACTAATATGGACCATTAGGAGGCAGCTATATGACAGAAAGTAACGAACCAAAGAAGATCAGTCTGCAAGAAGCGATGAAAAAGCAATTAGAAAATAAAAAGAAGCAGGCAGCAGGCGGTAAAGGAAACTTCAATGGAGCACAAGGAACACAAAAAATGAAAAGCCAACAAACGAAAAAACCAAGCAACACCAGAAGAAAAATGGGCGTCTAAAGAAGATTTCAAGTATTATAAACCTTCCGTTGATTGAAGTGGAAGGCGCGGAGACGCCCGCAGGCAAGCGAAGCGCCTGGAACGGAAATCAACTGGAAAGGCAGTAAGCGGAGTCATTCATCCACTTACTGCCTTTTTTTCATATGGAAGGTTTTTTCCCCGAAGACGGTTAACCTCGTCCCTTGTCTCCCCCGCTTTTTCTCAATCAACCCCATCTTTTCTAGAGTTTCAAGCCTTGACCGCACTTGTTGCTCCGTTAAGAATCTCCCACCACTTCTAGTTACTTCTGAAATTTTCACCCGACTGACCGTTTCCCCACTCCGTTGCATTTTATAGATGATATCTACTAGGTCGCTTAATTCTTCACTCAATTCTTCTTGCATGTACGGAACTTCCGCTGACTCCAGCGTAGCCGCTACTTCTTTCATACTCTTTTTTGCCTGCTGAAAAAACCCTTCATTTGGTATATTTTCTACCTTAATCGTATTCTCTTCACACACAGCGAGCATATAATCGAGGGTATTTTTTAGTTCACGTATATTTCCGTACCAGTCATATTCTTTTAGTCTCTCCAACACTTCAACTTCCAAATTAATCGATGGTTGATTACTTTGTTGAATAAAGTGATGGATGAGGTGTACAATATCTTCCTTTCGTTTGCGAAGAGCAGGAAGCTGCAAGAATAAGACTTTTAAACGATGATATAAGTCTTCCCTAAATTTCCCCTCTTCCATTAAGGAGAGTAAGTCCTTGTTTGTGGCCGCTACCACTCGAACATCTACAGGAATGATTTTGTTTCCACCTATGCGGAGTAGCTCTTTTTCCTGAAGAACACGAAGCAATCTTGCTTGGACCTTCAAGCTGACATCTCCTATTTCATCTAAGAAAATGGTACCGCCATTCGCCTGTTCAAAAAGACCCTTTCTTCCGCCTTTTTTCGCTCCAGAGAATGCACCTTCTTCATATCCAAAAAGTTCACTTTCCACAAGATCTTCTGGAAGAGCACTGAAATTGACAGCGAGAAATGGTCCATTGCTACGGGGAGAGGCATTGTGTATGGAGCTTGCAAACAACTCTTTGCCTGTACCGCTCTCCCCTTGTATGAGGATCGTTAATTCAGTTTTGGCAAGCTTACGAGCTATTTCCTTGGTACTCAATAATTCTGGATGACTACCAACTATATCCTCGAAGTGATACTTTCCATAGAATCCCTTTTTAACTAACTCTCTTTTCAATTGTTTTTCCATCTCGATTGTTTCACTTGCATCTTTAAATGTGACGACCACGGTCCCTTGAGGATCTATCATGAAACGGTGTACCATAAAGTTCATAGAGTTGATGGTAAAGTAACCGTCCGCTTCTTCCTCTCGTTTGTTCATAATGAAATCATACAAATCACGATCAGAAACTACATCACGAACATGTCGATCGACCGCTTTTTTCATTGGAATTCGAAGGAACCGCTCCATTATTTCATTGAAGACGGTAATTCTACCAAGCTGATTAATGGCCAGAATTCCATCATTCACTCCATTAACCACCTTTTTCAGATGATCACTGATTTTATTCGCTTCTTGGTTTGCGTCCCCTAATCTTTTACTTAATCTTGTAATCGTGCTTATGTACTTACTTGATACCTGATCCTGTTTTTCCTCTAAAAGACCCAATCTATTTAATATGGTAATGATAGTAGTTATGTCGATGAGTCTTGGACCTATATTGATTACTTCTGCCACATAAGGTGGAACAAGGTCCAGCTCGCCTGGCGTAATAGCTATCTTTACTTGTTCTTGTTGCTTTTTCCCAGGAAAATATGGGATTAACTGAAGATGGTTGATTCCCAGAATCTCAAAGGAAGAGATTGCTTCCTGGACCGTTTCCGGAAAATCATTCACATAAAGGACTTTCTCGCCTCTTGCCACACTGTATATTTTGTCAATATTAAGAAAATTAACGATTCGTCTCGCTACTAATACGGTACAATTGTCTCCGATATATTCTTTCGCTTCCTCCTCTATTAGATGAGAGGATAGGATAATGAGTTGATTGTGAACCTTTGTTACTTTGTGGGCATCAACAGAATAGCTGCGAATCCGGATAAAGTCGCCGATGATTTCGTTCAATTGGGTATCAAGTGTTCTTCTCGTTTCTTCAGACCCGGCTAATAGAGTCAATTCCTTTGCTTTCATTCCAAACTCACACCTCCGTCTATAGAAAAACACTGTCCTTTTCAGCAACAGTGTTTTTCTACCATTATAGCTTATTCGAATGTTCCTTTTACAAGCAGTTTTTTATTCCACATCATTTTTTGACCAAGTGCAATGACAGCTTCAATTTCATAAGTGGCGTCATTCAAAATAACAAGATCTGCGTCTTTTCCTACTTCAAGTGTCCCTTTGGAAGTTAAGCGTAATACTTTAGCAGGGTTTTCGGTAATAACCTTCAATGCATCCGCGGTCTGTACACCTTCTTCCAAGATGGCATCTTTTACTTCTTTGAATAAGGATGTAACCCTCCCTAATTGCAAACCGATGAATTCGCCATTTTCATCAAATTCCGGCAAGCTTGCCTGGCCATCTGAAGAGAAGGTAATCTGTCCGATTGGTACATCTTTATCGAGCATTTCTTTCAAGCCGACACTGCATTTCGTTTCACCCTGTTCAAGAAACTTAGCAATACTAGAAGTGGTAAAGTCCACATAGCCGCCTTTTTTTGCATGTTCTATTCCTGCTTCAAACAACTCCCTATTACGGTTGATATGGGTAGGTAAAAACTGACGGACGGGAATATCTGTTTTTTCTATAACTTCTTCTAATATTGATAGTTTGCTAACACTGTCTCCAAGATGCATATTCACGATTCCTGCTTTACCAGAAAGCATTCCACCGACCCGAGCAGCAGCCGCGATTTTTGCAATTTCTTCATAATTTGGTTGGGAAGAACGGTGATCGGCAATCGCTATCTCTCCAACTCCAATAATCTCCTCTATTAAAATCAGATCATCTTCAATCATTCCAGTCAGTGTTTTGACAGGAACCTGATAGGAACCTGTGTGCACATAACAACTGATACCTTCTTCTTTTAACGCTTTAGCTTTTGCTACAAGACTTGTCATGGTACGAGTGGTGCCGTCTGTGCCAATGACTCCAACAAGTGTGGTGATTCCACCTTTTATGGCATCCGACAACACAAGCTCAGGGGTGCGGGTCCGATAGCTTCCTTCGCCCCCTCCGCCCATTATGTGGACGTGATTATCAATAAAGCCCGGTACGATAAGTTGACCTGTTACATCAAGCACTTCTATATGTGCTGACTCTTCAAAATGTATGCTATCTTCTATTGCCGCAATTCTTTTATCGACAATTAGTATATCTTTTTTCCCAAGATAATCAGGACTGTAAACGGTCCCGTTTTTTAATAACTTAATCATGTAAGAAGTCTCCTTCAGTTTTTCATCCTATTCCACCCAAAGTGATAATTTAATATTGGTGACGGTTCCTTTTTTATAAGAAGTTATGGCTTTAGGCCCATAATTCACATCACTTTGGAAGTATTTTGAATTATCATCCTTTGCCCATTGTATCGCAAAAACCGATTCAGATGCATCACCTTTTACAGTAGTTACCTGTTCCGTTTCAGAGCTCTTAGCAAAAGAAAGCAGGGATTTGGTAGATTCATACTCTCCACCGAATAGATTTGGACTTTGATATAGAGTATCTACACTTCCATCCCATTCCTTTTTATTTTCAGCAGGGATGACTTCTTTCGTGACCATATGGAAGGTATCTCCTTCTGTCAAGTAATGCAACATCACAGCTTCTACTTCAAATCCTGGCGTTGCACCTTTTTCATTGAAAGTTGCACCACTTGCATCAAGAATCCATACCCCATTCTCGCCTACTACTTCTCCTATATCTCCTTTAATTTCGAGAGCAGTGCCCTCATCCAATCCTACTCCAACTTCATGACCAGTATCGCGCATGGCGACAAGCAAACGGCCGAGCCTTCCACGCATATCAAAGTGCGTGTCGGTTAGAATGTTTTCAACAAGTCCAAGCCCTGCTATCTGAAAATTATTGTCTTTAAGAGTTGGATCAAGAAAGCCTGTCAGTGGTACATCAGCGATGTTTTTCACTTCTGTATCATTTATGACTAACGCTTCATAACTCCTCCCCACACCAAACATCGGGTTACTCATTACATGTGCACCTGCACTTGTACCTGCTATCACTCCGCCATTATCGTGAACGTACTGGATTGCTTCCAAAAGAGGAGTCGGTGTTCCATCATCTTCAAGCAAAGACCTTGCATGCTTCATTTGGTCTCCCCCTTGAAGCATTACTGCATGACTGCTTTTCACAAGATTAACGAAATACTCGTCATAAGCCACAAAGTCGAAAGTGTCTATGGCAAGTGGTATATAAACCGGTTCAAAGCCTTTATCCCTAAACTCGGTTTCTAGGGCTTCATAAGGTCCATCATCAAGGTGGTAATGGTCATACGCAATATCTACAGAATCTCTAGAACTATTAAAAATGGCGATTCTCGGGCGCTTGACACCGGATGCTTTCCGAATGGCGTTAAAGTATGCATCCGTATCCCCTGTCGCACCTCCAGCAGGAAGCAAGGTCCCGACACCGTCCCCAATAGCTTCCAGAGGTACAGGCATAGTTTTGATATTGATCATTTTAAGAGATTTACTAGATCCAAGTACTTCTTCTTCACTCACCGCTGTCACATAAGCATAATATAGCTCATTGCCGAGTTTATTGCCCTCTATCGTTTTTTGATTTGGAGCAAAGGACACCGGCTCATTTCCAATCTCATTTAGCGAGAGTAACTTCCCTCTATTCTCTCGTTGCAATTCTTTGAGGAATTCTACATCCCCACTACTAATAAGAGGATCCACGAGTTTGGTTAGTCCTTTTGAAGAATAGGATAAGAAATAGTGCGTGACTTTTTCATGATTTACTTGTTCAAAAGTAACTGAGTAATCTTCAATTTTATTTCCATCACCAATCAAGTCTACTGAAGTAGGGTAAGGCTTGACGCTAATGGTTCTGTCCGCACCTGTCATTCCCAATACTCCATCCTCTCCAAGTGTTGCTGCATAGGCATAATACTTGCCAATATCCAAAGAATTTCCAGTCATTACATCCAACTGACCGGAACGGAAAGTATTCCCTCCTCCGTCTGCATAACTCAGGTTTGTAATCTTAAAAAATTTATCTTTATTCGCTCCTTCAGTTTGTGAAGTTAAATGTTGCTCTATTTCTTCAGGAGTCAAGTTCATTACGTAATTCCAGACTTCATAAAAACTCTCCTTGGAATAGAACATCAAATATGCTTTAACCTCATCCATCACATCCGCTTTTTGAAACCCAAGCTTGTAATCTTCTATATTCAGGCCATTCCCTGTTTGAATCAGTGTGACATCTTTCAAGTCGTAGTTTGGATGTTCAACAAAAAGCTTGTAGGTATCTTTTTTACCTTTTGGCGTAAAAACATCAATTTGCACCACTTTCTTAGTTGGCGAAAATTCTACCTTCACTTTCTTCCGATGGTTTACTTTCACCCCGTCTACTGACAGCTTAGCATTAACAGCTACAGGAGTGATCGTTAATAACAGTTTGTCTTCCTTCGTTTTCACAATATAATCTTTAACCTCTGCACTAAACTCACCTTCAAGTTGCCCGTTATGCACGAGTACATCCTTCAAGTCTGTTTGATGGACATGGGAAGGCTTAGCATAACCGCTTGTTGCAGGAAATAATAAAGCACCACATAGCAAAACAGCAAGCATCTTCGTTAAACGTTTCCACTGCTTTTTGAGCATGAGGATACCTCCATTGTATTATTTTCCAAAGAATATAAGTGACAAGCGACTTGATGCCCATCCGAGTGTTGCATTAACTCAGGGCGTTCGGTATGGCAATGCGCCATCACTTTAGGACATCTTCCTACAAATGCACAACCTTTTGGTGGATCGACAGGAGAAGGTACGTCGCCTTGAAGTATGATTCTTTCCTTCCGCTCTCTCGGGTTCGAAATCGGAATGGCATCAATCAATGATTCCGTATAGGGATGAAGTCTTTTTTCAAAAATCTTGTCAGCTTCTCCAATCTCTACAATCCTGCCTAAATACATCACCGCAACCCGATTACATAAATGCTGAACAACACTTAAATCATGAGAGATAAATAAATAGGTCAGCCCAAACCCTTCCTGCAAATCCTTTAATAGATTCAAAATTTGTGCCTGGATGGAAACATCAAGAGCCGCGACCGGTTCATCGGCAATTATCAATTTCGGTTTTAAGATAAGTGCCCGGGCAATTCCTATACGTTGCCTTTGTCCTCCAGAAAATTCATGCGCATATCGATGAAGGTAGTTTTTATTCAAACCACATACCTCCATAATATCTTCCATCAACTTACGTCTTTTGCTTCTCTCCACACCATGAGCTTTTAAGGGCTCAGCCAAAATTTGCTCCACTGTCAGGCGAGGGTTAAGAGATGCATAAGGATCCTGAAAGACCAGTTGCATGTCTTTTCTCCTTCTTCGCATCTCCTTCACCGACAGCTCCTGCAAACTCTCCCCTTCGAATAGAACCTTCCCCTCTGTCGTTTTAAGCAGCTGGGCAACTCCTCTGCCTGTTGTAGATTTTCCACAACCGGACTCTCCCACCAATCCAAGCGTCTCTCCTTCATTTATCGTAAAAGAAACACTGTCAACTGCTTTGACATGAGAAACAACCTTTTGTCTTATGCCTTTTTTAATTGGAAAATAAATCTTAAGGTCTTTCACTTCTAATAGTGGATTACTCATACAGTCACACTCCTATCTGCATGAAGCCAGCACCTGCAGGAATGACCTTTTTTAACTTCAAGTAGCTCCGGGTCCTCTTCCCTGCACAACGGTATCGTCTTACTGCAGCGATCAGCAAAACGGCATCCCTGTGTAATCGTTCCAGCCAACGGAACCTGTCCCGGAATGGAACGCAGTCGGTCCCGTTTTTCCCCAAGCTTTGGAATCGATTCTAGCAGTCCAATCGTATAAGGATGCTTAGGGTTATTGAACAGTGTATCGACATCCGTCTCCTCCACGATTTCTCCTGCATACATGACAATAACCCTGTCACACATTTCTGCAATCACTCCAAGGTCATGGGTGATCAGCATGATAGCTGTGTCGGTTTTCTTTTTTAAATCTTTCATCAGATGTAGAATTTGCGCCTGGATGGTTACGTCCAATGCTGTTGTCGGTTCGTCTGCAATCAATAGCTTAGGTTGACAAGCAAGCCCCATTGCTATCATCACACGCTGACGCATACCACCTGAGAGCTCAAACGGATAAGCTTCATATATTTGTTCTGCACGAGGAATACCAACAAGTTTCAACATGTCTATCGAACGCTCTCGTGCCGCTTTTTTTGTTATGTCATTATGTAAAAGCAACACTTCGTCCAATTGCTTTCCAATGGTAAATACAGGGTTAAGGGAAGTCATTGGCTCTTGAAAAATCATAGAGATCTCGTTACCTCTAATTTTCCTCATATCCCTTTCTTTCTTTTGCAACAGATTTTCTCCTTGATAATGGATGGAACCACCAGTTATTTTCCCTGGAGGCGATGGCAAGAGCCTCATGATAGATAGGGACGTAACACTTTTCCCACACCCAGATTCCCCGACAATACCAAGCGTTTCTCCCTTGTGTACGTCAAAAGATATCCCGTTTACCACCTTTAACTGCTTTCCATCACTCTTGAAGCTAACCTCTAAATCCTTAATTTCTAGCACTTTTT
This sequence comes from Sutcliffiella horikoshii, assembly GCF_020524325.1. GTDB lineage: Bacteria > Bacillota > Bacilli > Bacillales > Bacillaceae_I > Sutcliffiella_A > Sutcliffiella_A horikoshii_D. The sequence continues at coordinate 23,519 of NZ_JAIVKY010000008.1, read as the reverse complement.
CCATCTATGTTGCCACCTCCTACTCTTTTAACTTCGGATCAAGCGCATCCCGCAATCCATCTCCCAAAATATTAAAACTCAGAACAGTAATAACAATCGCAAGCCCAGGGAAGAACGTTGGATGAAACACATTTCCACTGTTGTCTTTTGCCGCACTTAACATAGAGCCCCACTCAGGAGCGGTAATGTCCCCACCTAATCCAAGGAAGCTGAGGGCTGCTCCAATCAAAATAGCCACCCCAATCCGCATCGTCAAATAAACGATCACCACTGACAATGTACCCGGGAAAATATGTCTCATGATGATGACGCTATCCTTCACACCGATTGATTGTGCTGCTTCCACATAGGTCATCTCTTTTAAGGCAAGCGTACTTCCCCGAACGATCCTGATAAAAATAGGAATGGTAAATACCGCGACTGCAAAAATGATATTCGTGAGTCCTGCACCAAGGAAAGCGATTACCGCTATAGCTAGTAATATCCCAGGGAATGCTAGTAAAATATCAGTGAAGCGGGTTATTAAACTATCAATTCTTCCTCCATAATACCCAGCTATCAATCCAAACGCTGTTCCAATGACGGCCCCAATAGCAACCGAGACGAAGCCGATGATCAGCGTTTCTCTTGTCCCCATAACCACTCTGCTGAAGATATCCCTGTTCTGATGATCCGTCCCAAATATATGAGTGGAGGACGGTGGTTGATGTTTATATATATCTACTAAACTCACATCTATTATTTCAGGTACGATAGAAACCAACTTAGGGGTAATTTCTTGGACACCTACTGGTAGATGGACAACTGTTGACACTGTACCCGCTACAACTTGAACCAGCGCGTCCCCTTGCCCTTTAAGCGTGACAAGTCCTTCTTGGGAAACTGTTGCCAACTCTTCATCCAGTGATAGAAATTCAACTCCCCCATCACTTTCCTCCGAACTTCCCGCTGACACAAAACCGCTGCCTTTATTTTTCCCTTCCTTATCTTCTTGTCCATCAATCAGGAAGGCTTCTAATTCTTCTAATCCGCTGATAGAGCTACCATCGGAAAGAACAGCCTTAAGTTGGACGATATATCTGTCTCCACTTTGCATGGTTTCATTAGGCTGTTCTGCCTCTATTCGTATAATGCTCGGCTCCATCGCTTCTGTATCGCTTGATACATTTACCCCTACGAGCGACCGGACTCCCTCACTTTCAATGAATGCGTTGGTGACACCGGAAGTATTTGCTGTAATGGTTACGCCATCTTCCATTCTTCGGATGGAGGCTATTCTTCTATCTTCACTTTCAACCTTCACATTCATTAATTCGGAGCCTGTAATTTTGCTTCCATCACTCAACACTCCGGTTAATTCTATACGCTCGCTTGTTAAATTTTCGGAATCAATCCCTTTGTCTTCATATTGCAAGGTAACAGGGCGATACGGATCAAACGGGGCAATCCAAGAACCAAAAACGCCGACAAGCACAATAAAGGCTACAATGATAAATGCGACAAAAGCAAACCGCTGTTTGATGAACTTATGAAGAAACACCTTGAAAGGAGAATACGAGGTGTGCATTTTTTTGCTCATAAATTTGCGTCTCCTTTACTATTAATCGTATCTAATCTGAGGGTTTAAAAACCCGTAACTTATATCTACCAATAGATTGACTATTAGAAACTGGAACGAAAACAATAAAATCAGCGCCTGGATGACCGGGTAGTCCCTGGCCAGAATAGAATCAACAAGATACGAACCTAGCCCAGGCCAAGCAAATACTTGTTCCACCACTACCGCTCCCCCAATGAGAAATCCAAACTGAAGACCAGTCATGGTCACAACCGGAATAAGTGCGTTTCTTAGCACATGACTCCACACAACAACCGATTCTTTCTGCCCTTTTGCTCTGGCAGTCCTTACATAGTCCTCTCGCATTACTTCTAGTACACTGGACCTCGTAAATCTTACAATGGTAGCGGCTACCCCAAACCCCAGCGTGATGGATGGAAGGAATATGTGAGCGAAGGTTCCGCTACCACTTGTCGGAAACCACCCCAGCTGCACCGCGAAAATTTGCATGACCATCAGGCCGAACCAAAACTCTGGAACGCTTAGCGCTGTAATCGCAGATACCATTCCAAGTCGGTCCCACACCGTATTTCTTTTTGTAGCGGAAATGATCCCTACAAAAATACCAATAAGAATTGCCCAGAACATCGCCAGCATCGTTAATGTAAATGTAAAACCAAAACGCCTCATGATTTCAGAAGAGACTTCTGTTTTCGTCCGATAAGAGGAACCGAAATCCCCTTTTATCAACATGTTGTACATATAGTTTCCGTACTGAACTATAAGCGGTTGATCAAATCCTTCCTTCGCTCTCAATGTCTGGTATGTTTCCTGATCCAGCTCCGCTCCGTACATGATGCGGATCGGATCTCCCGGAGTTAAGTGAACAAATAAGAAAGCAATAATAGTAATGATAAGTAAAATAGGAATCATGCCAATAATTCTTCTAACTGCAAATTGAATCATGCGGTTCACCTCTTCTTATAAAGAGTAGACTCATAGGTTTTTCACTTCCTATGAGTCCATTTTCTATTATTGTTTTTCTACTAAATTAAGATGTACTCCCCCTGAAGGAAGAACATAGATACCATTGACATCTTTCCCCTTTGCAATGATGGTGTCTGGAATATGCAAGAATACCCACGGAGCATCTTCATAAATTTTCATTTGGATATCTCCATAGATGGATAGTGCTTTGTCCTCGTCAGGGGTACGAAGCGCATCGTCAAACAGACCATCTAACTCCTCATTAATATAGAAACCGGAATTATTGAAGTTAGGTGGAATACGATCTGAAGCAAAGTTAGGTCGTAAGCCATAATCCGCCTCCCCTGTTCCCGGTGACCAGCGGCCAATCCATAGATCCGTTTTTTCCCCTGCATCTAACATTTCAAAGAGCGTTCCACTTTCAAACGCCTGTACTTCCACGTCAATGCCAATCTCTTTCAATTGAATAGCCACATACTCCGCTACAGAAACAAATTCCGTAGTATTTCTCGTCCACAAAGTTGCTTTGAATCCTTCTTCCATTCCTGCTTCTTTTAGTAATTCTTTTGCACGTTCCTTGTCATGTTCATACACACTTTGCCCTGCATAGCCATAAACAGCTGGCGCGATGGCGGAATCAGCCACTTGTGCATATCCATCTGCAATTTGTGCAATAAGTCCATCTTTATCGACCGCATGGTTCATTGCTTGACGAACTTTTAGATCTTGGTATTTCTCTTCTTTAAAATTCATTCCGATATAGAAAACGTTTGTAGATGATCCTACATATAAATCAACGTTTTCTTCCTGCTCAAGCTCTTTTGCATTAAGCGTAGGAATTGGGAAAATCACATCCACCTCTCCTGTTTTCAGCTTATTGACACGGGTGCTCGCCTCTACAATCGGCAAGAAGGTGATGCTGTCCACCTTCGGCTTTTCTTGTGCATTCCAATAGTTTTCATTCTTTGTAACAACAATTTGCTCGCTGTCCTTCCACTCTTGGAATTTAAACGGTCCAGTTCCGACCGGATTACGATCTAGGTTATAGTCAAGATCTTCTTTCTTCTTTTTCAGCTCTTCCGGTGATTTGAAAGATGCGGATGAATGCGCCATATAAGAAGCCATTGCAGAGTTAGGCTCTTCCGACTTGATTGTGATGCTGTAATCATCATTTACTGTTACTTCACTTATAAATGAGAAGAACGATGCACGTGCCAAGCCATTTTCAGCATCACGAACAAAGTCTAGATTCTCTTTTGCTACTTCAGCATTGAAATCTGTTCCATCATGGAACTTTACTCCCTGTTGAAGGGTGAAAGTGATTTCCGTTGCGTCCTCATTAAAGTTGTATTCAGTTGCTAGTACAGGTACGAGATTCATCTTTTCGTCGAATCGCAAGAAACCTTCAAACATGGTACTCTGAACCGTTGCAGAGTTTCCATCTGTGGAATTGAACGGGTCGAGGGATGTTGGCTCCGCTTCTATACCGACTGTTAACTCCCCGTTAGCTTCCACTGTTTCTTCTGTATTGCTTTCATTAGTGTTTTGATCTGGTTGATTATTGGTACTGCTGTTGCTTGTTGTGTTCGAACTACACGCTGCAAGAAATAATAGACAGATAATCAATAAATACTGCATCATCCATTTTGCTTTACTCTTTTTTCGTAATTGCCTTTGCATACGGTTGATTCTCCCCTTTTTGAATATGTTTTTATTCTCGATAGAGGTAGATGCAAGAAACGTGCCAAAAATGAAATATTCTAAAAATTTATGTTTTAAGGTGTAGTTTGGTGGTTGTTTTGGTGGAGAGAATTTTATTGGTTGTTTTAATTGGGTTTTTTATGGGTGTTTTTAGGTCTATTGGTGATTTTCGGTGTTATTTGGGTATCCCATTCACCCCCTATGGTAACCGGATTAACGATTGCGGGTTCATACAATCCCTATGACTCGCGAATTTTCACTACAACCACATTTCGCGTTCCATTCAACCTCAATGACACATGAATTTTCACTACAACCATATTTCGCGTTCCATTCAACGCCTATGAAACGCAAATTTCATCTACAACTACCATTTTGCGTTTCATTACTTTCAATCAAACCCTTATTTCAACTTTAAAAAAATAAAACAGAAACACAAAAAACCACCCCCAACTACCGCTGAGAGTGGCCTTTCCAAAAAATATTAATAATTCGTCTTCAACTGTGAAAAATCAACTGCTCCGTCTTCCACCAAGTGGCAGGCAGACTGTTGGTTAACGCCTGGAATACCATGTAACTTTGGCTCTTCGGTTCTGCATCGATCAAATGCATAAGGACAGCGCGTATGGAAACGACAGCCAGCAGGAGGATTGATTGGAGAAGGCACATCACCTTTTAAGATAATACGCTCTTTCTTTTTACTAAGATCTGTACTTGGAATTGCAGATAATAACGCTTTAGTATAAGGATGTTGCGGGTTAGCAAAAAGAGCATCCTTATCAGCAATCTCTACAATTTTACCTAAATACATAACAATGATTCTATCAGATATATGACGTACAACCCCAAGGTCGTGGGAGATAAAAAGATACGTCAGATTATATTCACGTTGTAATCTTTTAAGCAAATTCAATACCTGTGCTTGAATCGAAACGTCCAATGCTGAAACGGCTTCATCACAAACAATCAGCTTCGGATCAACCGATAATGCTCGGGCAATACCGATACGCTGACGTTGTCCACCACTGAACTCATGAGGGTGACGGTCAACCTGATGAGCACCGATTCCAACCGTTTCAAGCAGTTCCACAATCTTTTTACGACGATCTTTACGAGGGACAACATTTTGGATTTCTAATGCTTCCTCTAAAATCTGGCTCACTGTTTGACGAGGGTTCAAGGATGCATATGGATCTTGGAAAATGATTTGCAAATCTTTACGCTTCTTTCTCATCTGAGACTTGCTCAGACCAAGTAAATCCTCACCTTGGAAGCTTACTTCTCCAGAATATGGATTATCAAGACGCAGGATCGCTCGGCCAGTTGTGGATTTACCACAACCGGATTCTCCAACGATACTGACCGTTTCCCCTTCCTTCACAGAAAAACTGATGTCATCTACTGCTTTGACATGGTTAACCGTTCTTCCGAAGATTCCACCTTTAATAGGAAAGTATTGTTTAAGGTTTTTTACTTCTAATAATGTTTGATTACTCATGGCTAGCAGCAACCTCCTCATCTTCCCACTTATCTGTATAGATCCAGCAGCGAACCTGATCGCCATCTTCTGTTTCCTTCAAGTCCGGCAAACTGCTACGGCAAATGTCCTTCGCGTGCGGACAACGAGGTGCAAAACGGCAGCCCTGTGGCAGGTTGAAAGGACTTGGCACTGATCCATCAATAACAGATAGATCTCCTTCCACATCCTGATCATGCTTTGGTACAGAGTTTAATAGACCAACCGTGTACGGGTGTTTAGGACTGGAGAAGATGGTTTGAACATCTGCATATTCTACCACTTTTCCGCAATACATTACCGCGACTTTATCGCACATTTCAGCTACTACACCGAGATCATGGGTAATCAACATAAGTGATGTCCCGAGTTCCTCTTGTAATTTTTTCATTAAATCCAGAATCTGCGCTTGAATGGTTACATCCAATGCAGTAGTTGGCTCATCTGCAATCAACAACTCCGGATTACAAGCTAGTGCAATCGCAATCATCACACGTTGACGCATTCCGCCTGAAAGCTCGAATGGATATTGTTTTGCACGTTTTTCTGGAGATGGGATACCAACTAAACGAAGCATATCCACCGCTTTTACCCAAGCAGCTTTGCGTCCTAGCTTTTGGTGAATACGAACAGATTCTGCAATCTGCTCTCCACAGGTCAATGTAGGATTTAAAGATGTCATCGGTTCTTGGAATATCATCGATACGTTGTTTCCACGAATCTGCATCATTTGTTTTTTTGTTTTATCTAAAAGGTTCTCACCTTTGAAAATAACTTCTCCGCCTACTACTCTACCAACAGGTTCCTGAAGCAAACGTAAAATAGATAGGGAGGTAATACTTTTACCGGATCCAGACTCCCCTACAATACCAAGCGTCTTCCCTTTTTCAATGGAAAAGTCCACACCGTCCACGGCCTTTACTTCTCCTTCATCTGTAAAGAAGGAAGTGCGTAACCCTTTTACTTCTAATATTTTATCGTTCTTTGCAGCTGTCATTTTCTTCACCGTCCTTTTAGTTAAGATCTATTCGTTTGTTAATTAAACGGTATGTGATATCCACTAGGAAGTTTACAAATACGAACAAAATCGTACAGACAAGAATTGTTCCCTGAACCATTGGGAAATCACGCATTGTAATGGAACTGATAATTAGACGTCCCAGTCCATTTATAGCGAAAACTGTTTCTGTAATTACCGCTCCTCCAAGCAATCCACCAAATTGCAGACCTACAACTGTTACAACCGGTATTAACGCATTGCGCAGGGCGTGTTTATAAATGACTAATCTATCACTGACACCTTTTGCATAAGCCGTACGAATATAATCCTGATCAATAACATCCAACATACTTGAACGAGTCATACGAGCAATAATTGCTGCTCCACCAGTTCCAAGTGTGATAACCGGCAAAATCACCTGCTTCCAATCATTCCCCCATCCTGCAACAGGAAGTACCCCTAAGTTAACAGAGAAGAAATAAATGAGCATGATTCCGAGCCAGAAGTTAGGCATGGAGATCCCAAACAACGCGACAATCATTAAGGAAGTATCTGCAAAAGAATATTTTCTTGTTGCGGATACAATACCAGCTATCAACCCTAGAACAACAGATAATAACGTTCCCCAAATCGCTAACTCCACTGTAATCCAGAACCTGCTTGTAAAAATCTCTGAAGTAACATCACGGTTCGTACGGATGGAAGTTCCTAAATCTCCTTGAATCGCATTTCCGATATAACTGAAATACTGAACATATAACGGTTCATTTAATCCCAATTTCTCACGCATCGCTTCAATCTGTTCAGGGTTAGCCTGTTCACCAGCCATAATCTGCGCTGCATCCCCAGGAATCAAGTGCATCATCATAAATACTGCCAACGTCACACCAAACATAACCGGTATCGTTTGGAAAAGTCTTCGAATGATATATATAAACATGTTAGTTCACCTTCTTCTCCATTATTTTTTCGCTTTCGGATCTAACGCATCTCGAAGTCCGTCACCCATCAAGTTGAATCCGATAACCACCAACAAGATGACAAGGCCAGGAAACAGAGTAATATGAGGAGCCTGTGCAATATAAGAACGCCCTTGACTCAACATCGCACCCCACTCTGGAGTAGGTGGTCTTGTTCCCATTCCTAAGAAGGACAAGGCACTTGCTGTAATAATGGCAGAAGCAATATATAGCGTTGCTTGTACAATAATTGGTGACATAATATTCGGTAAAATGTGTTTAAAAATTATTCTGAAATCTTTTGCTCCCATTGCCTTAATTGCATCAATGTATTCTAATTTCCCTACACTTAGAGTAGAACCGCGGACAATCCTTGCAAAAGACGGTACTGCATAAAAAGCAACAGCAATAATTACGTTTTGCGTGCTTGCTCCTAGAACACTTACGATAGCTAAAGCAAGAAGGATCCCAGGGAAAGCCAATAATACATCACATATTCTCATAATTAAGGAATCAACCCATCTACCGTAATAACCTGATACGATTCCAAGAGAAACCCCGACAATCGCACCTAAAATAGTAGAAACAAACCCAATACCCAATGAAATTCTTGCTCCAAAGAGCAAACGACTGAATATATCTCGCCCTAAATCATCAGTGCCCAAGTAATTTTCAGCAGATGGCGGTTTCAGCTTATTCATTACATTCGTTGTATTAGGATCATGGGTTGCAAGTAACGGGGCAAAAATCCCCATCAAAATAACAAATATAATAATAAAGGCGCCAGCCATGGCAGCTTTATTTTTTGCCAGTTTTTTATAGAATGTTTTCCAACGAACCGATTTAGCATTTTCTATACTAACTGGAACTCCTGTTGTCGTTTGTGGTTGTGGTTGATCCATACGCTCTTCTCATCCCTTCATCTCATTAACTTTGTAACAAACTTAATATTTCTAAATATTCAACATAACTAGATTCTATAATAGCTATTAATTCGTAATATTACAATAGTTTTAAAGAGTCTTAGCATACTTAATTTTGTGCTTAATATATTTCTAGTTTCGAATTATCTTTCATTATATGCATGAAAAAATTAACAAAAACGTAATATTCATTCGTTTTTTCTCAGAAATTATTACAAAAATAATAAAAATGTTAAAATTTCTTGTAAAACAACTCTTGTGAATTTTCAGTTTTTGAATTATGATAATATTCAATCGTGGCTTATCCATTGATTACAATCTTGTAACACAAACCAAATCTTCAGGGGGGTAATTTTTACATGAAAGCAAAAAAGAATGTGTTTTTCTTGCTTCTGCTTTCACTTATGCTAGTTCTTTCAGCATGTAGTGGCGGTAACAGCAGCACACCAACAAACGGAAATACTAATACCGGATCAGGCGACGGTGAAGAAGCTGCAGGACAAGAAGGCGGAGAATTAGTATACGTTGTAGCATCTGATGCTCCTACTCTTGACCCGCACGGAATGAACGATACTGCAACAACTAACGTAACAACTCAATTATTCGACCGTTTAACTGCATATGAAGCAGACGGAACTGTCATTCCTTCTCTAGCTACATCTTGGGAAGCAATCGATGACACTACTTGGGAATTCAAACTTCGTGATGACGTTAAATTCCATGACGGAACTGACTTCACTGCAGATGCTGTAAAAATGACGATCGAGCGTATTATCGATCCTGAATTTGCATCTCCACGTGCAGTTGTACTTAACATGATTAAAGAAGTAAAAGTAGTTGATGACTACACTGTTCAATTTGTTACAGAAAAACCTTTCGCTCCACTACCAGCTCACTTAGCACATAACGCTGGATCTATCATTGCTCCTTCTGCTTTGGAAGAAGAAAAAAATGGTGGTAAGAAAGTCGACGAAAACCCAGTAGGTACTGGTCCATTTGTATTTGGATCTTGGAACCGCGGTGCTGAAATCGTATTAAACAAAAACGAAAACTACTGGAATGGAGCTCCTGCTCTTGATTCCGTTAAATTCGTAGTAAATGCTGAACAAGCTACTCGTGTAGCACAACTTGAAACTGGTGAAGCTCACGTTATCCAAGTTGGTGCTTCTGACGTTGCTCGTGTAGAAGGTATGGAAAGTGCTGGAATCGAATTAACTCGTGTTCGCGGTACTCGTATGGACTACTTAGGATTCAACATGGAAAAAGAACCTTTCAACATTAAAGAAGTTCGTCAAGCAATCTCTATGGCTATCAACAAAAACGATATCGTTGACGGTATCCTTGACGGTCAAGGTGTACCTGCCGTAGGACCTCTTGCTCCTACAGTAGTTGGTAACTATCAAGATCTTGAGCCACTTGGTTATGATGTAGAAGCTGCTAAAGCTTTACTAGCTGAAGCTGGATTTGAAGATGGATTTGAAACAACTTTATTTGTAAACGAAGGATCTAAAGAGCGTGCGGACATCGCATTACTTGCTCAAGATCAGTTAAGCCAAATCGGAATCAAAGTTAACATTGAAACAATCGAATGGGGTGCTTTCCTAGAGAAAACTGGCGCTGGTGAGCATGAACTATTCATCTTAGGTTGGACTACTGTAACAGCTGACGCTGACTACGGTTTATACGCTTTATTCCACTCTTCTGCTTTCGGTGCACCTGGTAACCGTTCATTCTACGCAAACGACCGCGTGGATGAGTTACTTGACCTAGCTCGTTCTGAGACTGATCAAGCTAAGCGTGACGAAGCATACAAAGAGATCTCTGAGATCCTTGTAGACGAAGCTCCAATGGTTTACTTGCAACACCCTGACTTCATCTATGGAACAAACGGTGCTAACGGTCTATTCGTAGACTTCAGTGGTACTCCTTACTTCCACGGTGTGTCCCTTAAGTAATTAATAAAAACCCTCGACTAGCGATAGTCGGGGGTTTTTCTATGTAAAGTAGTATATTAAAATTTGTAAGTTTTATAGCTGTGGATTGGAGCAAAAGGCGAAGACTCCTGAGGGAGATAGCGCTAGGTGGAGACCCCGCAGGCAAAGCCGAGGAGGCCTCTCGTCAGCCCCTAGGAAAGCGAAGCCATTTGCGGAAATCCACAGCGGCGTTTAACACAATAAAAAAGAAACTAGCTGCTTTCACTAGTTTCCACAGGTAACTTAATAGAAAAAATACTTCCTTTTCCAACCTCACTTGTTACATCAATTTTTCCTTGCAACAACTCAATAATCTGAAAAGAAATAGTCAACCCAATTCCGGTCCCCTTATCCTTTGTCGAATAAAAGGGTGTTCCTAACCTTTCAACCTGCTGTGGCGTCATCCCCACACCATCATCCATGATTTTTATTACAACCATCCCTCTGAAACTAGAAGCCTTAACTGTCACCGTACCATCCTTATCAATAGCTTCAATAGCATTCTTGATCAAGTTAATCAACACCTGTTTCAGTTCATCCTTATTTGCCTTAATGTACAATCCCTCTTCTATCTCATGACTAATCGTCGTGTTATTAAAAGTCGTATAAGTGGACATGAGCTGGACGACGTGTACCAACTCCTTAGATACATTGACCCTGTCCATCCCCTGCTTATTGGGCTTGGCCAATGATAGATAGTCCTGAATAATGGATTGTGCCCTGTCTAGTTCCTCAATAGAGATGTCAATATATCTCTTTTGGGAACTATTTAAATTACCATCTTGACTCATCAACTGAAGAAATCCCCTGGTGGATGTCATAGGATTCCTGACCTCATGCGCCACTGATGCAGCAAGCTCACTTACCACTTTAAGCTTCTCTGAACGTTGTAGTTCATGTTGCAATTGCATTTGCATATTCAAATTTTCAATAATCATAATAGCTGTTACTAAAGAGACCCAAGTAATAAAAGAAACGAATACATTTAGAAAAACTTCTTTCTCTTCATTCAGGTAAAATAACCTGATTGCTCTGGTTGCTGTAATGACTAAAAATAAGAAGGAAATGCTTGAAATCTTCTTTTTTAAGCTTAAACTTATATATCTATTTCGCAATGCTATCAATAGTCCTGCTAGAATTAAGTAATTTATTACCATGACAAAAATATGGTTGTCACCGATTATATATAAATAATAAAGCATGGACACCACTACTGCAGCCCCTGTTAACAAACCACCATATAAAAATGATAAAATGACAGGTATCAATTTTTGGTCATAATAAGACCCCTCGGTTACTTCAATTGGAAAAGTCATCGTACAAATGACCATAAAAATCATAATAATTAAAAACCGAAAATTCACTTTTCCTGTTATTCCTATAGCACCCTTATTTAAAAACTGATAATAAACCAAAATGGGAAACAAAATAATTAATACATGATATAGAACATGTCCTAGATTTTCAACCATATCAACGCCCCTACCAACATTAGCTCTCATTTTTCATTGTTCATTGTTAATACTTCGCTTTCCGGACCATTTATTCCTCCTTTTGTCCCACAAGAAAAACCAGCCTCAAGGCTGGTTTTAATCAAGCAAACTTTTTATTTTGTTCTTTCTTAAAGAACTCTTTCATTGCATGGAAGACATCCGGTTTTTGCTTCAAAATGTAATGCCTGAACTTCTCATCATTGACATTCTTATATGCCGACATCAGTGTAGAATGCCTATTATACTGATTTACTTCCCCATATCCGAACATATTGGAAACCTTCATAAGTTCTGCCACCAATTTTACGCAACGCTGGTTGTCAGAAGTCAAGTTATCTCCATCGGAAAAGTGGAACGGATAAATATTGAAACGAGTAGGATTGTATTTCGTATCGATAAGCTCCAGTGCTTTCCGATAAGCGGAAGAACAGATCGTACCTCCACTTTCACCCTTTGAAAAGAAATCCTCTTCACTTACAACCTTCGCCTCTGTATGATGAGCAATAAACTCAATATCCACTGTCTCATATTTCGTTCGAAGGAATCGTGTCATCCAAAAGAAAAAGCTTCGTGCCATATATTTTTCCCACATGCCCATAGAGCCGCTCGTATCCATCATCATCAGAACAACCGCTTTTGAATCTGGCTTCACCACTTCGTTCCAGGTTTTAAACTTCAGGTCCTCCTGATAGATTGGATGGAAACTGGCCGTACCTGTCATCGCATTCCGTTTATAGGCGGACATCATCGTTCGTTTTTTATCTATATTCCCCATAAGACCAGTGCGTCTAATATCGTTAAATTCATAGTGCTCGATGATATTTTCATCACGCTCTTTTTGCTGCAGGTTTGGAAGCTCCAGTTGGTTGAAAAGTGCCGCTTCAAGATCCATTAAGGACACTTCAGCCTCATAATAGTCCTCTCCGGCCTGATCTCCCGCTCCTTGCCCCTTACCTGGACCCTTCTGCTGACCCGACCCGTCCCTGGCTACAACATCCCCGACCTGACTGTCTCCATCTCCTTGGCCAACATGCTTGTTCTTGTCATAATTATAACGAATTCTGTACTCATCTAAAGACCTGATTGGGATCTTAACGACCTCTCTGCCATTGGACATTACAATGTTCTCTTCAGTAATAAGATCTGGTAAGTTACTTTTGATAGCCTCCTGGACCTTTTCCTGATGGCGTTTTTGGTCGTCGTGGCCTTTTCGATGGAGGGACCAATCCTCTTTGGACACTATAAAATTCGCATCATCTGACATTGTCATCGATATCCCTCCCTATTTAATTCATTTTACGTTTCTAGGAACCTTTTCATCACTATTTTCATAAAATATCTTGGTGAAATTTAATGAATCCAACCTTTGAGAAAATAAGGGTTGGTTACTCTATCCTATGCACATATCTCAAATAATTGACAGATTATTTAGATAATTGGGCGCGCAATCCTTTAAATAAGACAAGCGAGTAACGATTCGTTAGTAATAATAATTTTATGCGGCAAGAGGGTCGTACTATACGATGAATATCTTTATATACAACAAAAAAACCTCCCAAAATTGCTGGAAGGTGTGATTATTCTTTTTCATTTTCCTGGTTGTTTTTATGCTGCTTAGGACTGCGCTCTCTGTCGGTTTTATTTTCCTTCAGTTGCTCCATTTCCTTAGCCAGCTTTTCCATCTCTTTTTCATTAGGGGCCATTGTATTTTCATATGTTTTTTCTTTACTCATTGTAATCACCTCTTATTATTAATTTCCCCTTATTTTGTATTTACAAACCTATACATAGTAAAAAGCAGCGGGAATGAGCACCGCTGCTAAGCTGTTACCTATTTAATAGACTTCCTACATATCTTAATAAATCGTTTGCTGAGGTGGAGTTATATCCATGCTCATCAATCAAGCGGGCAACCACTTCATTTATTTTCTTCAGCTGTGTTTCATCCGGAGTCTTGGAAGAGGTCGTGATCTTCACCACATCCTTCAGATCAGCAAACAGCTTCTTCTGAATTGCTTCTCTTAAGCGCTCATGGGAGTTGTAGTCAAATCTCTTCCCTTTACGCGCATAAGCAGAAATTCTAATGAGGATCTCTTCACGGAATGCCTTTTTCGCATTTTCAGAGATCCCGATTTGCTCCTCAATGGAACGCATCAATTTCTCATCTGCACTCATTTCTTCTCCAGTGAGAGGGTCCCTTAGTTTCGCTTTATTACAATACGCCTCGACGTTATCCAGATAGTTATCCATTAATGTCTTCGCAGACTCTTCATACGAATACACAAATGCTTTCTGAACTTCCTTCTTGGCAATATTATCATATTCTTTTCTCGCGACAGAAATGAAGTTTAAGAATCTCTCTCTATCTTCATTAGAGATGGATGCATGCTGATCCAGCCCTTCTTTTAGAGAACGCAGAACATCAAGCGCATTAATGGACGGAATTTCTTTTCGAATAATGGTGGATGAGATTCTGTTGATCACATAACGTGGATCAATCCCGCTCATTCCCTCATCAGCATACTCTTTCTTAAGCTCCTGAACATCTACAGAGTTGAAACCTTCCACAGACTCTCCATCATACAGGCGCATTTTCTTCACAAGGTCAATATCGCCACGTTTAGCCTCTTTAAGTCTCGTAAGAATCGTGAACATCGCAGCCACTCTAAGCGTGTGCGGCGCAATATGGACATTTGCCACATCACTCTCATTGATCATCTTTTCATAAATTCTCTCTTCTTCAGAAAGTCTTAAGTTATATGGAACCGGCATCACGATAATACGCGAATGCAAGGCTTCATTCTTTTTATTGGAGATAAAAGAACGATACTCGGTTTCATTCGTGTGAGCAACTATGAGTTCATCCGCACTTATGAGGGCAAATCTTCCAGCTTTGAAATTTCCTTCCTGCGTTAGGGACAATAAATGCCATAAGAACTTCTCATCACATTTCAGCATCTCCTGGAACTCCATCATCCCGCGGTTCGCCTTGTTCAGCTCTCCGTCAAAACGATATGCACGAGGATCGGACTCTGAACCAAACTCCGCTATCGTCGAGAAGTCGATACTTCCAGTCAAATCGGCAATATCCTGTGATTTTGGATCGGACGGACTGAATGTACCAATTCCGACACGCTGATTCTCAGACAAGAAGATACGCTCCACCAATACATCCTCAATTCTGCCCCCATATTCTTTTTCAAGCCTCATCATATTTAACGGCGACAAGTTTCCTTCTATTCTCACGCCATACTCGTTGTGAAAATCATCTCTTAAATGGTGTGGAATTAAATGAAGCGGGTCTTCGTGCATCGGACATCCCTTAATGGCATATACCGCTCCTCTATTCGTATGAGTGTACTGCTCAAGTCCACGTTTAAGGATGGTGACCAACGTGGATTTCCCTCCACTAACTGGCCCCATTAATAACAAAATCCTCTTCCTTACATCTAATCTTTTCGCAGCCGGATGGAAATACTCCTCCACCAACCGCTCCAACGCTTCTTCTAAACCAAAAAGCGCATTGCTAAAGAAGTTATACTTTCGCTGGCCATTGACCTCTTCTACCCCAGCATCTTTAATCATATTGTAAACCCGTGAATGTGCGGATTGAGCTACCCATGGTTCTGCTTTCAAAATTTCCAAGTACTGCCCGAAGGTTCCTTCCCACTTCAGCCTCTGTTCTTCTTCCCGATACTTTTCAATTTTACGTAAAATATCCATAAGGACCTCCCCTTTTATTACAGCTTCAAGAGTCGTGATTGCGTGATTAATATACTCTATGCGCCGTGGGAGTGAAACATGCTTTTTTTAAAAGTTTGTACGTACATAAATGAATGTAATACTTCCTCCCCTATGGCTGAAGTGCAAGGTGTGAGACTCCGGAGGGAGGTAGCGGTAGGTAGAGACCCGCAGGGCGCAGTCCGAGAAAGCTCCAGCAGCGACCTAGGAAAGCGAAGCCATTTGCGGAAATCAACAGCGTTGTGTAAATGACAAATAAAATCAAAGACTTTCTCAGTGGCCTAATGCGTTGTTGAGAAAGCGAACACCTGGAATATAAGGCAGCAGGGAGTTGAAAATAACACTGTCAAAAATTATCCACAGATTTCATTCACATAACTTGTCCATTGGGCTATAATATAGATAGTATGCTTACATGAACTAAACCTACATAAGGAGGAACCAAATATGGGTACATCTGGATTCTTAATCTTAGGCGTATGTCTTGCATTCCTAACAGCAATCTTCACTGCTGGCTATAACGAACGCCCTGGTACACGTAAAAAGTAAATTGCCTAAATAAAGAAGCCCTCCACCTTTCAACTTTTGCTTGAAAGGTGGAGGGCTTCTCTTTATTCTTCCGGAAACTCTATAGAAAGATTAGGATAATCCTGCTGACGTAAAGCTTCATATATTAAAATAGCTGCAGTATTAGACAAATTCAACGACCTTACATTCTTTGTCATCGGCAAACGCAAACATTGATCCAAATTACTCTGAATCAAATCTTTTGGTAAACCAGTCGTCTCTCTTCCAAATACAAAGAAATAGTCCTTATCCAATTTGCTGTAATCAAATGAAGTATGCGGCTTCATCCCAAACTTCGTAATATAGAAGAATTCCGCTTCTTTATTTTTTTCAAACAACTCATCCAACGAATCATAATAAACCACATTCACAAATTCCCAATAATCAAGCCCGGCACGCTTCAACATCTTATCATCAGTTGAAAAGCCAAGCGGTCTGATCAAATGCAATGTTGTGTTCGTAGCTGCACAAGTTCTAGCAATATTTCCTGTATTAGCTGGAATCTCTGGCTGATATAATACCACATGTAATCCCACAATCGTCACCTCATATTTCATTCACTTTCATCCTATACAACAATACCTTTTTATCGCCTTGGAATCAAGTATCTACTAACGGTCTAAGACGTGGAAAAATTTATATTTTATATTCGGCGTGTAAGCAGTGGAATCTTCATATTTCCAATACCTCATCCGCGAGTTATATGTGTTGGCATTCACTAATGGCTCCCCATTCTCATCTTTCGCAACAACGATTGTATTATGATCAAAGCGACCATCCCCCTCGAAGTCATAACAAATCACATCACCCGGCATAAGTTGCGACACGTTGCTTACTTCTTTCGCTTTTAAACCTTGCTTGGCGCTCGGCAAATACCACCTCAAGGCATGAGCCACTGCCCACGTATAACTCCAATCATTATTCCGCATCCACCATCCGCCAGATTTCTTCGGATACCCGACCATCGGCGCACCACCAGCAAACAAACACTGCGAAATATAATTAGTACAATTCACCTCAAACTTCTTAAACTGCGGATTATAACTGTTCCAATACTGTTCTGCATACCTGACCGCTTCCACCCGGCTATATTTGAATCGCAATGACTGCTGTTCTTCGTCCTCCTCTAGTGGCGGAATGAAACGAGGTGAAGTCCGGTCCCCCTCATCCTGAATAGAGAAATCTTGTATGAGTTCACCGTCAATCCATTCTGAATAACGCTGATCTGCCTCCTCCTCAAGATACAGTTTTTCTTTTTGCTTTATCAGATATCGAATGTGTACCTCGTAAAAAACAGTGGCCTCACGCTGCTGTTCATCCTGATGAATAGAATGAATCCTCGCCGTCGCACTGCACTTAACTATCTCCGCACCCCTTCGCTTATGTGCTTCTTGCTTTTGTTTAATCGTAGCATCGTTCATAATTGCCCTACTCGTTTGCTTACTTTGGTATACATAAGTATCGAGGCGGTTCTGAATATGTTTTTTGAGCTTATCTCTCATGGGCTTGCCCCTCTCTCTGGGTAATGTTCCTAGTAGATATGTTTATGTGAGGGGCTTGGGAAATGTGTGAGAGATTTTGGATTTGTTTTTTGGAAGTGGTTTTGGGTAATTTGGGTTTGGATTTGATCTTTGTTGAAAGGTTTTGGGTAACTGGGGGTGGATTTTGTTAGAAGCTCTTGGGTAACTTTGATTTGCACTATGAAGGCATTTGTCTCGTACGAGGACAATCTTTCCTACTTTCTGCTGGCGGAGGGAGTCATTCCTCTCGTACGAGGACAATCTTTCCTGCTTTCCGCTGGCGGAGGGAGTCATTCCTCTCGTACGAGGACAATCTTTCCTGCTTTCTGCTGGAGGAGGGAGTCGTTCCTCTTGTACGAGGACAATCTTTCCTGCTTTCTGCTGGCGGAGGGAGTTGTTCCTCTTGTACGAGGACAATCTTTCCTGCTTTCCGCTGGCAGAGGGAGTCATCTAGCATAAAATTAATAAGCTTTTTAATCAGTTCTTATAATCTTTGCGGTTCCTTCACATAATTAGCCGATTTTCCATATCCAATTAATGAAAAGTTAATTTGCAAAACCCTTTGAATTACTTTCTTAGATACCGTTTCCCCAATCCAATCATGAATAATCTTTGTAGTGATTTTCATTTGTGGAAACAAACTACGACACTCATTTATAGTCCTTAACATAGCCATGTCCAGAGCTTCCTTACTTCCACACCTTTCACATTCAATCATTCTATAATGATACCGCACCCCCATCCCCCCACACCCAACACAAACAATCCCCTTCCACAACTCCTCATACCTATACTCTGGCAGCCGCTCATAACGCGACTTCTCCATATGCAACTCGCACAACTTCTCGGCCAAACGAGAGTGTCGAGCATGTAACCTTCCTGAACTAGCAGATTGCTGCAATAACTTTTTAGAAAATCGATTCAACTGGGAACAAAACACTATTGGTAATTTAGGTGGGCAATTAAAAAGGGTAAACTCGGGGTTAATAAATATGAGGGAAGATTCTATAGGGAGTTGATATCCGAGGCTTCTGAGGAGTTGTCTTAACGCAGCTTCACACCGCTGCATCTGTAATAGGGGATCTTTTATTTCTTTACTGCCAGAGTACCACCTGTCCTTTTCAAGTAAGAAGTCCCCTTCAAAATTCTTTACTTCAAACAAGTACACCCTATCCAAGCCAATCACAAGTGAATCGATTTGAAAAACACTGCCTGCATGCTCGAGCAAGAGATCATTCACCACAATCCACTCTCCATCCACACTAGAAAACCACTTATCGAAAAGAACCTCTCCCCGATAACCTTTTTGCAAGCTCCAAAAGCGACTATCATCCAATAACCCGCCACGCGCCTTCAGCATCCTTAATAACTTAAGCTCACCTGGTTCCTTACGCTCCTTCAACATAAAACTCATCCACAACTCTCCCATCACAATAGATTTAAAAGCAGGCAAACCTAATTACCTACTTTCAATCCAAAACCATATACTCGCTCGTCCCACCATGAACCTGTAGAAACATATCGCTAATTGCAGCAAGCATTTCCTGACATTCATCACTTTCCATCGAAGGCTTGAAATACACAACATGCAAAGCAGTAGTGCTCTCTTCTGAGATGGCTGTCCTACGACTATCTACAAAAGGACTCCCGAACGGACCTTCACCATCACTAGCGTGAAGCATCTTAGATAATTTAATTTCCCGTCCATTTAACCCTTCATAGCTTGCCGTCTCATCCCCCACAGCAATCGTTACATCTCCGATAATTTTATCAGCATCATAGATTCCAAAGGGGATTTCATATTTCAACGAAAAAAAGTTATTCAAATCCACAGCGGAATTGAATGGCTCAAGAAATTGCCCTTTTTTAATCCTACGGTACAAAGCCTCGACAGATGGACGATACCTAGATGGGTCTGTCCCCGTTTTCTTAAATACAGAACGCCACTCAGCAACCCCAGATATATCTTTCATTTCCTTATCTTCTAAATCCAAGTGAAGTGATTCTTGGAAAAG
Organism: Sutcliffiella horikoshii; assembly: GCF_020524325.1. Taxonomy (GTDB): domain Bacteria; phylum Bacillota; class Bacilli; order Bacillales; family Bacillaceae_I; genus Sutcliffiella_A; species Sutcliffiella_A horikoshii_D. The sequence goes on along the minus strand of NZ_JAIVKY010000008.1, from coordinate 3,566 downwards.
GCGAATTCTTCCTTTTAACATCTGTGGGGATGAACCAACTGTAATATCTTTATAAAAGATGATACCGAACTTGCCAGCTACATTTTCAGCAACCATTACTTTCATCTATCCCACCCTTTCTTTTCATTATTATGGTAATTGTATCATATAACTTGTCCATACTTCGCTTCAAGAGATTCGATATGGATATAATTAGATATATCAAACAAAATGACCTTTTCTAAAAATATGTTAAAATATAGGTTGGCTAAAAAACAATAAAGGAGGTGTTCACATTGAATGAGGAAAACATCAAACTTAAAGAAGAAATAATCGCCTATAGCAAGCAGATAGGCATTGATAAGATTGGATTTGCAAGCGCTGGAGTGTTCACCGGTCTAAAAGAAAGACTAATCACTCAACAGGAGCTTAACTATCAATCTGGGTTCGAGGAACCTGATATTGAAAAACGTACTACCCCTGAGCTCTTAGTGCCTAAAGCTAAAAGCATCATCGCCATTGCTCTTGCATATCCCTCCAAAATGAAAGACGCACCAAGAAGCACTCGTGAAGATAGACGGGGGATATTTTGCCGTGCATCCTGGGGAATCGATTATCATGATATTTTACGAGAGAAACTCAGTTTGTTGGAAGCATTTATAAAAGAAAAACGTCCAGATGCTCTAATGAAATCTATGGTTGATACCGGTGAACTAAGTGACAGAGCAGTTGCTGAACGTGCGGGTATCGGTTGGAGCGGCAAGAACTGTGCTATTATAACGCCTGAATTTGGTTCCTATGTGTATTTAGGTGAAATGATTACTACCTTACCTTTTGAACCAGATACGCCTCTTGAAGACAACTGTGGGAGCTGTAATAAATGTGTGGAAGTATGTCCTACTGGGGCACTTGTTCAAGGTGGACAACTCGATTCTAATAAATGCATCGCGTTCCTAACTCAAACAAAAGGCTTCCTTGCAGAAGAATACCGCACCAAATTAGGGAACAGGCTTTATGGTTGTGATACATGCCAGACAGTGTGCCCTGAAAATAAAGGTATAGACTTTCATCTCCATCCTGAAATGGAGGCTGATCCTGAAATCGTAAAACCGAAGCTAAAGCCCCTCTTGACCATCACCAACAGAGAATTCAAAGAGAACTTTGGTAAAATCTCCGGATCATGGCGTGGAAAAAAACCGATACAACGAAATGCCATTATTGCACTGGCTCATTACAAAGATATCACGTCTATTCCTGACCTCCTTAACCTGTTAAAAAATGATCCTCGTCCTGTAATTAGAGGAACAGCTGCCTGGGCAGTAGGAAAAATAGGGGATAAAGAAGCGTTAGAATCTCTCCAAAATTATAAAGCAACAGAAAAAGATCCTGAAGTGTTAAAAGAACTTGAAAAAGGAATTAGCATGCTAATGGAATAGAATTAATCCCCCTTTAAAAAGGCACAGTGCACAAAGATGTTCTGTGCCTTTTGTTTATTAAATACAACAGCTGACTTACAACAACACAAAAAAGACCCTAACCAAAGGTTAGAGTCTTGAGAAGTTATGTATGGAGCGGGTGATGGGAATCGAACCCACGACATCAGCTTGGAAGGCTGAGGTTTTACCATTAAACTACACCCGCGATTGGTACCGGTGGCCGGGGTCGAACCGGCACTCCAGAGGAACACGATTTTGAGTCGTGCGCGTCTGCCAATTCCGCCACACCGGCATACTCAATCATAATTATTCAAATGGTGCCGAGGACCGGAATCGAACCGGTACGGTAGTCACCTACCGCAGGATTTTAAGTCCTGTGCGTCTGCCAGTTCCGCCACCCCGGCTTGTCTCGTATATATGAATAACTATTTTAATAAAATTGGAGGTGGCAACCGGATTTGAACCGGTGATAAAGGTTTTGCAGACCTTGGCCTTACCACTTGGCTATGCCACCTGAAATATTTGGAGCGGAAGACGGGATTCGAACCCGCGACCCCCACCTTGGCAAGGTGGTGTTCTACCACTGAACTACTTCCGCAAAATGGCTGGGCTAGCTGGATTCGAACCAACGCATGTCGCAGTCAAAGTGCGATGCCTTACCGCTTGGCTATAGCCCAATAAAACTGGAAATAAAAACGACTCAAGTAAAAGTCGATAAGAGAGTAAATTATGGGGCGACTGATGGGAATCGAACCCACGAATGCCTGAACCACAATCAGGTGCGTTAACCACTTCGCCACAATCGCCATAATTTTATAATTGGCAGGGGCAGTAGGAATCGAACCCACACCGGAGGTTTTGGAGACCTCTGTTCTACCGTTAAACTATGCCCCTACAATACAAATTGTTACTATTTTTTGAAAAGAAATGGTGGAGGGGGGCAGATTCGAACTGCCGAACCCGAAGGAGCGGATTTACAGTCCGCCGCGTTTAGCCACTTCGCTACCCCTCCATATTTCTGGTGCCGGCGATAGGAGTCGAACCCACGACCTACTGATTACAAGTCAGTTGCTCTACCAACTGAGCTACACCGGCATTATATGGTGATTCTTTCACATTTGTGAAAAAATCATGGTGGCTCGGGACGGAATCGAACCGCCGACACATGGATTTTCAGTCCATTGCTCTACCAACTGAGCTACCGAGCCTAATTCTATTTTCAAAGAAAATGGCGGTCCCGACCGGGATCGAACCGGCGATCTCCTGCGTGACAGGCAGGCATGTTAACCGCTACACCACGGGACCATTTGGTTGCGGGGACAGGATTTGAACCTGCGACCTTCGGGTTATGAGCCCGACGAGCTACCGAACTGCTCCACCCCGCGATAGTATTAATTGTATGTTATAGATGGTGGAGGATGACGGGATCGAACCGCCGACCCTCTGCTTGTAAGGCAGATGCTCTCCCAGCTGAGCTAATCCTCCTATGTATCGACATTTACAATAAATGTCTCAAAAGAACTTTGGTGACCCGTACGGGATTCGAACCCGTGTTACCGCCGTGAAAGGGCGGTGTCTTAACCGCTTGACCAACGGGCCAAAGATAATGGCGGAGAGCAAGGGATTTGAACCCTTGAGACGGCGTTGACCGTCTACACGATTTCCAATCGTGCTCCTTCGGCCACTCGGACAGCTCTCCATATAATTGGCTCCACCAGTAGGATTCGAACCTACGACCCTTCGGTTAACAGCCGAATGCTCTACCGCTGAGCTATGGTGGATTAATACCAGCCTGGCAACGTCCTACTCTCACAGGGGGAGATCCCCCAACTACCATCGGCGCTGAAGAGCTTAACTTCCGTGTTCGGTATGGGAACGGGTGTGACCTCTTCGCCATCATTACCAGACAAATATTATTATAATATATTATTGAAGAAAATCAAGATGTTTTTTTATCTTTTTTTATTCCTTCAAAACTAGATAATGTTTTCATATCAAGATATTCATATCGTTCACTTATTTCGATACTTATTTGGGTTAAGTCCTCGATCGATTAGTATTCGTCAGCTCCACATGTCGCCATGCTTCCACCTCGAACCTATCTACCTGATCATCTTTCAGGGATCTTACTTACCGAAGTAAAAGGAAATC
>NZ_JAIVKY010000007.1 GCF_020524325.1 Sutcliffiella horikoshii | reverse complement strand
CCTCTCAGGTCGGCTACGCATCGTCGCCTTGGTGAGCCGTTACCTCACCAACTAGCTAATGCGCCGCGGGCCCATCTGTAAGTGATAGCCGAAACCATCTTTCAATAAAGAACCAGGAGGTTCCTTATATTATCCGGTATTAGCTCCGGTTTCCCGAAGTTATCCCAGTCTTACAGGCAGGTTGCCCACGTGTTACTCACCCGTCCGCCGCTGACCTTTCAAAAGCAAGCTTTTAAAAGGTCCGCTCGACTTGCATGTATTAGGCACGCCGCCAGCGTTCGTCCTGAGCCAGGATCAAACTCTCCAATAAAGAGTCTGAGCTTTTGCTCAAAATTTGCTAGCTTGTCTTACTTAAAATCATTTTGTCGTGTTCCGTAGAACCGACGTTATGACGCTGTTGTTTTGTTTAGTTTTCAAAGATCATTTTTTTACAGGATTCGCTCAAAAGCGACTTCATAATCATAACAACTTGTCGTTTTAAAGTCAAGCTGTTTTTTATTTTTTTGAAGTAGCATTTTCACATCTCATTCACTGCCCTCGCAGCGACGAAATTAAATATACCACCTCCACAACTATATTGCAATACTTTTTCTAAATATTTTCGATAGAAGTTTTGTTAATGAAATAAACATTACTCATTTCTACTTATATACTATGTAAGGAAAAAACTTGTCGTTTTCTTGTGGGTTATGTATGATGAAGAAAGACAATTGAATGCTTTTTCCACGAGGGGAGCCTTAATGGCTGAGAGTGAACTTGATGTTCTGACCCTTTGAACCTGTTAGTTAGTACTATCGTAGGGATGTGGCGGATTTATTACTTATTACATTTAAGCGATAAAGGGGCCCCCTTTATCGCTTTTTTATGTTAAGGGGGATATTCATGAAGAAAAATAACACATTGTTTTTAGTTGAAGTTGCAATTTTTGGTGCACTTGGTTACTTGCTTGATTTATTAGCCGGCATATTATCTCTAAAGATTTGGGCTCAGGGTGGTTCCATCACTATTTCTATGGTCCCTGTATTTATTATGGCTTTTCGTTGGGGGATAAAGGGAGGTATTTTATCCGGTTTTATTCTTGGTCTACTCCAGATTGTTACAGGGCAGTTGTTCGGAATAGATCCGGTACAAATATTTCTGGATTATATAGTAGCTTTTGCTGCATTAGGTTTTGCTGGGGTAGTAGCAAAACAAGTAGCAACAACTGCTAGAGAAGATAACATAAAAAAGCTAGTATTGTATGTCAGTATTGCTTCCTTTCTAGGTTGCCTTCTAAGATTTTTGGCCCATTACGCTGCCGGTGTAATCTACTTTGGCTATTTAGCTCCTGAAGGACAAGCGGTATGGCTATATTCATTACTGTATAACGGGTCGTTTATGCTTCCGAGCTTTATAATCTCAACAATTGTAACGGTACTATTGATTAAAACAGTCCCTCGTATATTTACATTTAATAATTCTATCGTTTAAGCTGGTCTCTATGGTCAGCTTTTTTTATACGAAAAATAAAAGAATGTTCTATCAGAGTCTCTCATACAATCTAGTAATAAGTGAAACAGGAGGATAAGATATGGACCTAGTAAAATACGCAGCATTTATTGTAGCATTACTGACTTCGATTGGCTTATTACTGTTTGCATACTTTGAAGGGTTGCGTATAAGTGATGAAGAAGGAAAGGTACGCGGAGAAGGGTTCATTGTGAGCCTTTCACTAGGAATATTTTTTGCAATGATAGCCACCAGACTCCAATGAATGATACATATAATAGATAAAGCCGACTATATGTCGGCTTTTAATTTTGATTGGTTCTTACGATTATCTTTTAAGAAATAACCGACACTGAGCATCACAAGCAACCCACCTGTGAATTGCGTCCATGTAACCATCTCGTTTAATATGAAATAAGCAAGTAGTGCTGCACCGATCGGTTCGAATAGAATACTCATGGAAATGACATTGGTACTAATGTATTTAACAGCCCAGTTAAAAAAAGAGTGGCCAAGTAATGTTGGTATGATTGCGAGCATGATGAACCAAATCCAATCAGTTGAAGAGTATCCTGTAAGAGGCTCTCCAGAAATGAGTACATAAAAAAACAAAGTCACGCAACAAAACCCATAAACGATAAAGGTATAGGTAATTAAAGATAACCTTTTTCTTACATCTTGCCCGAACAATAAATATGCTGTTACAAGTGCACAGGCCACCAAGGCCAATATATCCCCAAATAAAGCCATACCGCTAATTCGAAAATCACCCCAACTGATGATCACACTCCCAACTATTGCCATCAATCCACTTACAATAGCTTTCTTACTTAACCTCTCTTGGAAAAACAAATAAGTCCCAATAAACGCAAATAAAGGCTGGAGGGTTACGAGCACTGTCGAACTTGCTACACTGGTATAGTTTAAGGATTCAAACCATAATATAAAATGAAACGCTAAGAATATACCTGCCACCATAGAAAAGAGCCAATCCCGCTTCGAAATATCCTTTAACTCCCCAACATATTTATATAGAAAAATGGGTAGTAGTATTATCACGGAGAAAAGTAACCGGTAGAAGGCGGCCACTCCAGCAGGGGCATCCGCTAATTTAACAAATATGGCGGATGTAGATACAGTAATTACTCCCACGGCGAGAGCCACATAAGGATTAAACCACTTATTCATTGCCTTCACCCAAACTGTTAGTATTTTTTAATAACTTTGTAATTTTACAGAGTATTGTTATAATTCTTTAATAACTATTTTTATATAGAATATCATATCTTTTATACTTACAGGAGGGGCCTTATGGAATTGTTCTTGGAATATATCGATGAATATGATTTTATTGTAAAACTTGTTTTTGCATCAATAGCTGGAATAATTATAGGATTAGAACGTGAATTAAAAGGAAAGCCTCTTGGGTTGAAGACTTGCGTAATCGTCTCAGTAATGGCATGTCTTCTAACCATTGTTTCCTATGAATCTGCCTTTCTTTATTCTAAGGAATACTCCAGACCAATGGATCCTGGACGAATTCCTTCATATGTTATTAGTGGTATTGGATTTTTAGGAGCAGGGGTAATCTTAAGAAGAAGCAACGAGGCTATTTCTGGTCTGACTACCGCATCCTTGGTATTGGCATCCGCTGCACTTGGTATCACAATCGGGGCAGGTTTTTTTATTGAAGGGGCTTTTGGAGTCATTTTTATCATTCTTGGTGTGAAAGTAATCCCTTCCTTATTTGATAAAATTGGGCCAAAGAAGTTGAAAGAAAAAGAAATTAAAGTGAAAATCTTCATAGAAAAAGATATTGACCTAACCATGGTCATGAAGGAGATTCATCATAAAAATCTTTCTATTAAGCGAGTGAAGGTTAAAGAGGAAAAAGATGATATTGTGCTTAATTGCATCATCACCACGAAGAAAAGCGTCTATACCACAGATGTATATTATGAGTTAAAATCACTGACAGGAGTCATTCAAGCGGAAGTAGAAAACTTGGACTAAAACTTTATAAAAAAACGTTTGCAAAAGAAAAAAATTTTGATAAAATAAACTCATTCTCACCGGGGCGGTAGTTCAGTGGGAGAATACTTCGCTGGCAGCGAAGGGGTCGTGGGTTCGAATCCCATCCGCTCCATATCTAAGGCACCACATGTACATGTGGTGCCTTTTTCTATGTGGTAATCTCTAGAATATCTTTCAGCAGGACAAGCATATGATGGTAGAGATAGTCCGCTGAAAGAAGGTTGAGAGATAATGATTCCCTTTAGAAACACCTTTGCTGCATCCATTTATGCCACCATGGCCATCAGCTTTTGGGGCATTTCATTTGTATCCACCAAGGCTGTACTATATAAGCTTGATCCATTTACATTACTAGTCATGCGATTTGGTATAGGGGCTTTGTTTTTGTTCATTTTATTACTGTTAACACGAGAAAGATTCCAGATTTCCATTCGATACGTTCCCCATCTAATCGTATTAGGAATTTTGGGAGTTTTTGTGCATCAGGCATTGCAGGCAACCGCCCTTTTAACCATTAATGCTTCTTCTGCAGGGTGGCTTATTTCCTTTTCGCCAATTTTTACAGTACTCCTATCTATGATTTTTTTGCATGAAAAAATGACACTTTCAAAGGCTATAGGGATGATCCTCTCTGTATTGGGTGTATTACTTATTACTTCCGCAAGAAACGGACAGCCCTTCTCATTAACTATTAACTTAGGCTTTCTATTAATGATTTTAAGTACTTTGAATTGGGCTATCTATTCCATCCTATTGAAAGGCCTTCGTATCCCTTATCCAGCACTTCTTGTGACATTTTATATGAGTTTAGTCGGGTTCATTCTTACTACTCCATTCCTTATTAGAAATAAAGGATGGGAGGCACTGAAGCTATTATCTCTTGGTGAGTGGACTCATCTTGTGTTTCTTGGAATATTCGTATCAGGTATTGCATATTGGTACTGGGGAAAAGCACATGAGGTGATGGCGGCATCAAAAGTTTCTATGTTTCTTTATTTAGAGCCACTATCTACTTTATTGGCAGCGGTTGTTATTCTGCACGAAAAGATTCTTGTACATGGTGTTTTAGGTGGAATCATCATCATCGTTGGAGTAATAATTGTCAATGGACAATGGCTGCCAAAACTAATAGCAGGATTTCCACTTTTCAAAAAGAATTAATATAAGTGAAGTCTATGTAAAGAGGAAATATTAATGCTAAAAACTATCTTTATAATTTTTACAATATTGTTATTAGTTGGTTGTAGCCAGCCCACGGTTCATGAAGAAAAACAATTGAAAACTGTAACACCAATGACAGATCAAATAATATTAGTTCCCTCTAAACCTTCGAGCTTAGAGATGAAAGAATGGCTCCTCCCAAAGAAAAATTCAAGAGTAAGAGGCGCCCCCATCACACACGTCATGCTCCACTTTACAAATAACGCTCTTCGTTCCCCACAAGACCCTTACAATATTGAAGAGGTCTATTCACTTTTTGAAGAGTATGAGGTATCTGCTCATTATATGATAGACCGGGATGGTGAGATCTACCTCTTGGTGCCGGAAGAACGTGCAGCCTTTCATGCCGGAAAAGGACATTTATTAAACTACCAAGAGTATGAGAGTGGTTTGAACGACTATTCGATTGGAATAGAATTACTGGCGATAGGGACGAAGGAAGAGATGCTTTCAATTATGCCAACGGATGTATATGATTCCATCCCACCTTCCCATATCGGGTACACAGATGCTCAGTATGCTTCATTAAAGATATTGTTGGATGATATTTTGAAGCGCAATCCATTAATCCAAAACGACCGGGAACATATCGTTGGCCATCACGAATACGCCCCTGTCCGGAAAAGCGATCCGGGAGAGTTGTTTGATTGGTCTAGAATAGGTTATTAGACTTATGAAAAAAGAGACCCGCTTAATGGTCTCTTTTTCAACTTTTATTCACATACTAAAATCTCTCTTGTAAAATATCCCTTTTGGGTTTCACAACGATCGATAATGGTGAACCCGGCTTCCTTCACCATGTCATCCATTGTCTCGATAGTGATGACGACGACTTTCTTTGCAAAGCGGCGTGCATGCTTTAAGATGGATAGCTGGTCTTCTGGAGTGGCATGCGTATAAAGATTGTACGGCATATCAATAACTGCCACATCGTAGTGATTCGTTACTTCCGAGATCGGGCCGAGCGTGACATTACCTTTAAGGCCGAAATGTTCAATATTTTCCCTTGATCCGTTTACCACAAGCGGGTTAATATCTCTGCCATCTATATCAATCCCCATGGATAATGCTTCAACAAGTACCGTTCCTATCCCACAGCAAGGATCGATGGACTTTATACCCTCAGGATCGGGGACAGCTATATTGGATACAGCCCTTGCCACCCGGGTACTTAAAGCGGTTGAATATTCCCTAGGTTTTTTCGTATGCTGAAGCCATACCGCTTCACTTTTCAAATAATGGCCAAAATACCAGCGTTCACCGACAGTGGCCATGCCGAAAATATGATCAGGTTGATGGACATCCGCCTCTCCTTCAATAACCCATCCGATAGCACGTTCGATATCACGACGTTCTTGATATTCAATCGTATTAGGAGCTTTCCTATCATTTATCTTGGAGAATATAACCTTGAAAGTTTGGTCCCCCATCTTGATATCCTTGACTTGATCTATGAGTTCCTGGAGTGTATACCCTTCATAAATCACTTCCATTCTTTCACGGATAAACGGGCTTCTGCTTGGATCAATCTTGATGTTGCTTTTAATAATGTTATCATCTGTTTCCTTGCCAAAAAAGGACCGCATCTCCAAATGGCACAGAGAACGTTCTTCCTTGCTATATGCGTACGTATAAATAAACGTCGGTTTCTTATGCTCTGCCAATCATTTTACTCCTCTGTTTGCCCCGACCTTCATTTTACAAGATCTATCAGCCTATTTAATTCACCTGGGTTAAATCCTTTTACTGCCTGGTCACCAACAGCCGTAACCGGAATACCCATAAATCCGAATTTCTCTACTTCCTCTTGGTACTCCCGGTTTGCCAGAAGATCTCTGACCTCATAAGATACTTGATGCTCTTTTAGAAATTCCTTTACCAATTCACAATCCCTGCAGCCTGGTGCTGAGTAGACGATAAGTTGTTTGTTCATGTAAGAAGCCTCCCAAGATGAATTTTGTCTCTACTATAAATAGTATCATAAAAAACACCCATTAGTTCACTAATGAGTGCTTAAATGCATAGATGACCGCCTGTGTACGGTCTTGAACTTGAAGTTTTGCCAGTATATTACTTACATGCACCTTCACAGTCTTAAGTGCGATGAACAACTCATCTGCTATTTCTTGATTTGTTTTCCCTTGCGTCATGAGAAGGAGAATCTCCATTTCTCTGTTGGTCAACTCCTCATGAGGAAGGATTTCGGTTTTCCTGCGCATCTTTTGCATCATTTTTCCTGCCACTTCAGGCTCTAGAATAGATTGTCCATTAAAGGTGGAACGGACTGCATTAGCAATTTCACTTGCTTTGGAGGTTTTCAGCATATAACTGGTAGCTCCCGCTTCAAGTGCAGGATAGACTTTTTCATCATCTAGAAAGCTCGTAACAATAATGATTTTCGCTTCCGGCCATTGTTCCATGATTCTTCTGGTTGCTTCAATTCCGTCCATTTCCTTCATAACTAAATCCATTAAAATTATATCAGGTTTATGTTTCAGCGCCAGCTCAATTGCAACAGCTCCATCATCAGCTTCTGCCACGACTTCTATATCGGGTTGAGCGGACAGATATGCCGTAACACCAATACGTACCATTTCATGATCATCTACAAACAACACTCTAATCATTATAACTTAAGCCTCCTCTACGTCTAATTTGGGAACTTTCACTTCCAATCTTGTTCCCTCATTTACCACACTTACTATTTTCAACGTACCACCTAACTCAACCGCACGTTCATGCATGTTTTGCAAGCCATAAGAACCTGCCCTTGCCTGCTCGACATCAAATCCGATTCCGTCATCCACTACCCGCAATATGACGAAGTTCTCCCTTTGAATAAGTAATACCTCGACCGCATTGGCTTTGGAGTGCCGTAATGTGTTGGATAATGTCTCCTGCAGGATCCTAAATAGATGATCCTCCACACCTTTATCGATGGAAAAACGTTCAATCTTCCAGGTGATACTCATCGGAACTTTTTGGATAAGCTCTACTAATAATTCCTCTGCACCTTCTTGAAGCGTTTTTCCTTTTAATGCGACAGGTCGTAAATGAAGGAGCAGTGCCCGCATCTCCAACTGAGACTGGTGAATCATTTCCTCTACTAATCGCAGTTGCTTTGTTTCATTGCTATCAGTCCCAGATTCTCCTCTAGTTTCCGTTAATGCAGACATCAGCATGGAGGCTGCGAAGAGTTGCTGGCTGACAGAATCATGCAACTCTCTTGCCAATCTGTTTCGTTCTTGTGAAACAATTTCCTGTATCCTATTCTCAAGGTCTTCTGCCTTTTCATTTGCAATCTTTTGGGAGATTTTTGTTTGTTCTTGTATCTGATTGTGCAGTTTCCATATAACCTCTTCCATGGAAGTTAACTCCTGAATACTGCTTCCTGGTACTTCACATAGACTTCTCCCTTGTTCCACCGCTTTCAGTTCTTCATATACGTTGTTTAGTTGCTTTTTCCAATACCCCCCGGAAAACAAGCCAAAGAGGCTTCCTAAGCCAAGACTGACAATTGTTAAAAACAAGATGAATGGAAGATCCATTACCTCTAGTACCCACAGAGCTTCTAGACTGATTATTGGAAAAAAGAAATAAGTTATCGTTCCAAACACGAGAAAGCTTATGAAAGAGATACAAATTGCCCACAAAACTTGCCTTTGTAAAATACTCATATCCTCTTCACCTCAATGCTGCCGACAAAGATCGAGGTGACGATTTTCACTTTATGTGTGGCTTCTTTATAATTTTCTGTTTGATAATGAACGGTCTGGTTGAGAATGCTTTTTTCTTCTTTGTCTAGAATATGGATGGAACCCACCATCCCGGAGTGAACGATACTAAGTTCCAATTCATACGGAACCAATATTTGTATGTTCCCTATGACATTTCGAATAAAAATGATGTTTTCCCCTTTTGGAAGAACCGTGTAGCTCAAATCTATTTCCGTATCACTAATGCCACATTGGATGTTCACATCATCCCAGGTATACGAATGTTCTGGTGTCTTTTGTCTACCAAAAAGCTTGTTAGTAAACCATTTTTGCTCGTTTCTCACAATCTGTTCTTCCCGTTCAGGGAGGATGTCCGGCTGAATTTCAACAGGCTGTTTTTTTGCTTGCAGGAATTTGTACAAAAAATACAAGACTGTTGCTAAAATGAGAAAGTTGAAAGTCATCATATTGAATACGGTAAAAGTAATGGATAACAACCCTATGACAAATAAGGCCTTTCCTATTAGCCAGTGCCATTTCTTCCTGCCTACATATATTAGAAGACCAGAAAATAAAAAGGAAAAAATAAGGCCCGTATTGAAAAAGAGAATTTCCAACAGAAAAATCAAACTAGCCACTACTATAATAAAACTTAGATAATCGGATTTCATTTTATTCAACATGCGCCTTATCCCTCCTCTTTTATAGAATACATATCCTTATACACCCTAAAAAGGCGCAACATGCACGCCTTTTTAGAATAGCAGTTTTTATTATGAAAGAGAATGAGTTTTCTCTTCTGGTTGAGTAATTTCTTTTTCAAGCTGGGCAATGCGCGCATCAATAGTATTGTGATGATAGGCGGCGTTTACTTGATGTTCCAATCGGTCTAAGTAGGCTTCCATTTCATTGAATTTTGTATAGGAGTGTTCCGCTTTGTTCGAATCCACCACCTGATTCATGCGATGTGTGGCACGGGCAACATTTTCCCTGCCCATTAATTCCATCCGCTTGATATACATATCCTTCAGGCGGTGCTTCATTTCTTCATATTTTTGCTCAAGGTTAGTCAGATCCTCTGAAACCTTTTCTAAGGAAAGCTTCAGGTGATTGGCACGCTCCTCATATTGTTGTTGCTCTCGTTTAGCAAAGGTCGCAAGCTCCGTCTCACCAGCTTTTTCCGCAACGGTCGCTTGGGAAATACGCTTTTCCGCTAGACTGCTTGCCTCGTGGTATTCCCTTACGAACTCTTCTTTAAGTAAATTCTGGCGTTCTACTAGCTTGCGCACTTTTTCTACTTCTTTTTCACAATCACGCAAATACTGATTTAGCATAGCAATAGGATTCTTTTGCTCCTTTTTATCCAAAACCTCATGAAAATCTGCAGATATTGTCTGTTTAATTCTCGAAAATAAGTTTGCCATGATAATATTCCTCTCCTTAATATTGTTTTATTTGTTCAATGAGTTCCACTGTTTTTCGAAATTAGTGAACGGGTCGCCAGCTTCTATGATGTCGTTGTTTGCTTTCTCCTTGTTCCAGTTCTTATAAACAACATATAAGATATACGCTGCAACAACTGCTAATACCGCTGGTACATTAGCGATGGAAAACGCGATGGCAATAAAAGCGATGAAGCCCCACAGGATTTTTGTGCCAGTGGAATCCGTTTTTACGAATTCTTTAACTGCATAATAAGTGACTACCAAACTAACGGCCAACCCCAAAAGTGGGCCAATGTTGGCAAGCAAAACAAAGAATGCGATAACACCTACTAAAAACATTCCAAATTTTTTCATTTGTTGTTCCTCCCTTCTATGTCTTTATCTTACCTCCGTAAGAGATTCCGTATAATGAGCCTGAGCCATATTTTGAGGTAGGGCTTGGGGCTTAGTGGTGATAAGACCAATTAGAATAGTATGCACATCATATTTGGTCTTCTTAGTCTATTAGCCACTTGAATTTTTAACGTATTATTGATAGAATCTTCTGAAAGCAATACTTTAACACGCAACACCTTCTTTCTTTTTCACACTGTTTGAAAATAATGATTAGGAGGCGTTTTTGTATGCAAAAAGAGAAACTAGTCCATTTGATTCCTTACAAGTTGGAAAACCAGCTGTTTGAAACTCATCAAATCCCGGAAGGCATCGATCTTATCCAAGCACCGTCTATTTGGCAGGCTGGATATAAAGGGGAAGGTATGGTGGTAGCCGTCATCGACACTGGCTGTGATGCACAACATCCAGATCTTGAAGGCAGAATAATCGGAGGAAGAAATTTCACGGACGACGATAATGGAGATCCAGAAAACTTTACCGATTATAACGGCCATGGAACCCATGTTGCAGGGACGATTGCGGCAATCAATCCGGGTTCAGGTGTGATTGGGGTCGCCCCAGAGGCAAAGCTACTCATCCTTAAAGCGCTTGGAGGTAAAAATGGGTCTGGGGAATATGAATGGATTATCAATGCAATCAACTATGCGGCTTCTCAGAACGTTGACATAATCTCAATGTCGCTCGGCGGACCTATCGATGTAAGTGAACTTCACAACGCAATCAAAGCAGCAATATCTTCTAATATTCTTGTCGTTTGCGCTGCTGGTAATGAAGGAGATGGTAATCAATTTACGGAAGAATTCTCCTATCCAGCGGCCTATCAAGAAGTAATTTCTGTAGGATCTATCAATCTTCAACGTAAATCCTCTTATTTTACTAACTCGAATAACGAAATTGACCTAGTAGCACCTGGTGAAAAAATCATCTCAACCATACCAGGAGGAAGATATGCCGTATTCAGTGGTACATCCATGTCAGCTCCACATGTCTCTGGAGCACTCGCCTTAATAAAGAAGCTTACAGAAAAGGAATTTAGCCGAGTACTTTCTGAGCCTGAACTTTATGCCCAACTAATCAAAAGGACCATTCCCCTTGGCTACCCAAAAAGCCTTGAAGGGAATGGACTCCTTTATTTGACGACTCCACAACTTTTGGCGGATTATTTGCGACAAACCAATATTGCAGAAACCATTGGAGTGTAAAATGAAAATATGACACCATAAAAATCCCCCGATCTCAACATGATTTTGAGGATCGGGGGATTTAATTTTTTTCTTCTAATGTTAAACCTATTGCTAGGAGGATGGTACCTAACGCTTGAATCCAACTCCCCAACGCAATTAGAACTTCATTGCTTACCTGGGATAGACCTAACACATTTCTTTCTTCCTGTTTGAGTTCTCTTACTCCTCCAATAGCCTGCAAAGAGTTCCCTGTCGCCTGAAGGCTGTTCCCAAAAACCATGTAGGACCGGCTTGCACTCCCAAGAGCCGTTATCGCACCCAATGCCTGAATGAGATCTCCACTTATTACTAACCTTTCGCCGGTATCACCGGGAAAATCAATGGCCAAGCCTGCACTTACCGTTACATTTCCTGTTGCTTGTATGATATTACCTAGCTTTCCGTAAGTTAGACTCGTTTGCGCATCCGCTTCAAGACCGTTTCCTGTAGCTTGAAGTACGTTTCCAACCAAACCTAACCCTTTTCTGCCGTTCTCATGAATTGGTATTGAAGGGGTACTTCCAATCGCCGCCACCACTGTACCTATCGCCTGTGTCCAAGACCCTACTAATTGTTTAGACCTTTCTCCCATATGCAATTCCGCCTATCTTTTTTTCACCTTATCACTATATACGGCCGCATCATTTCATAATCCTCATGCTCCAGCATATGACAATGCCAAACGTATAGTCCGGAATATGGACCAAATTGCATGATAATTCTTGTTACCTCATTCGGATTTGCCCTTACCGTGTCTTTTCTTCCTCTTTCCTGTGGCTCTGGTGCGATACTCGGCCCTAGGTATTCCATTACTTTTTCTTTCTTGTATTTATCAACATTAAATTCTCGTCGGTCCAGAATCTGAAAATCTATCAGATGAATATGAATTGGGTGGGTAACTGGAGTAAGATTAATAAGATACCAGATTTCAGTTGTACAAAGCATGGGGTTTTCTGAAATTGGTGCATCCCACCCCTTTTTTTCAAGTAACATGAGTTCTCTTCCGTAACTATCCTTCAAGTGGTCAAGAGTTAAATCCCTTCTTCTGACAGCATTCTTTTCAGACAGAAACGGAAGTTGCTCCAATTGAGCAGGAATATTGCTGGTATCAATATACAC
Organism: Sutcliffiella horikoshii; assembly: GCF_020524325.1. Taxonomy (GTDB): domain Bacteria; phylum Bacillota; class Bacilli; order Bacillales; family Bacillaceae_I; genus Sutcliffiella_A; species Sutcliffiella_A horikoshii_D. The sequence goes on along the minus strand of NZ_JAIVKY010000007.1, from coordinate 753,116 downwards.
AACATCAGGGAGTACCCTGAACTGCATGACATCCTTTATTTCATTTTCAGCGTCTCCATTCGGAAAAGGAGCAGGTGCATCATTAATCAACCTAATCCGCTTGCCTTCTAAATTGGAAAAATCGATAATAATATCCGCTCTTTCAGCAGGTGCCAGAATAATCTCCTTAATTCCTATAGGGTGAGGCAACAGTCCCCTATCTGTGCTTATTTGAAACATGTATTGATTGCGATCAAGCTCTAATTTGTAGAACCTACTGTTAGAACCATTCAGCACCCGAAAACGGTATTTCCTTGGTTCTACCTCTAAATAAGGCCATACTTTCCCATTTACCAATATTGTTTCCCCAAAGAATTCCGGCACAATGGACGTTTCTAATCCCGGTACCGGTTCTTTTGGCTGCTTGGGATAATAAAGCGAGCCATCTGGATGAAACGTCCGGTCCTGTATCAATAAAGGAATGTCATATTCTCCTGTTGGCATATTCAATGAACGTTCTCGTTCACTCTTCACTAAAAAGAAGCCTGCAAGACCTGCATATATGTTTAACCTTGTGATGCCAATTGCATGGTCATGATACCATAGCGTGCATGCGTTCATATAGTTGTCATATTGATAAATTTGTTTTACAAACTTGTCTCCTACTTGCTGATAGCCATTTGTAAACCAAGCATCAGGATAACCATCACTTTCCGGTTCCACTACCGCACCGTGCACATGAACTACTGTTCTTACTGCAGGAACATTATGATGAGCACCATGAACCGTAAAGTCTATAGGTAATAGATGCACAGTAGGCAGTTGATTTTCCCACTTGATATACACTCTTTCCCCATTGTCTACTTCAATGGTCGGCCCCGGGAACATTCCTTCATATCCCCACATAGTCGTTTCAGGCAATTCACTATGCACTGAAACCCTGCATTCTTTCATACTCACCTTGTAATACGTAAAGCCTTCCCCTTTATGTAGAGGTTTTAGTACTGGGGGAATAGGGAGTGAATCCTTATATTTGGTCAGGTAATTAGCTGTTTGCTTCTGTGTTCCAGACACCAAGAACCCCTCCATTTCCTATTACTCACGTTCTAACATATTCAGGTATCACGATGAATATCCAATGAGAAGGTATTTTAAAAGATAGGGTTGTATAAATATACGTTAAGTGTTATTTTTATTAATATTATAATCTATCATCCTAATTTTCCTAAAGGAGACAAAACGTATGAGCACTCAATCTGCCAAACAAACAAGTTACTCAAAACAAACAGGAACAACACCTACCTATTCAACTTCACAAATCTTAAAATTTGCCGTTCCTTCTCTGATTGGAATTCTTCTTTTCCTGATACCGGTTTCTTTCAATGGAAATGTGACCATTGGACTTGGCATCATGGCAGACTGGGTATTGAATACCTTTGGCGGGGCAATTCCCGCCTTCATGACAATTATATTAGTAGCTTCCGCTGTTAGCAGTCTGCTAGTAAAGATTATTCCAGTATCATTTATTAAAAAAGATAGTTTTTTAGAATCCTTATTAAATGTAGGAAGTATATGGCTTGCATTGCGTGTATTAGGTGCAGCATTTGCAGTAATGACGTTAACGGAAATCGGGCCAGAAATGATCACATCCGAATATACAGGCGTGATTGTCCTATATGATCTTATCCCAGTACTTACGGTATGGTTTCTTTTTGCAAGTCTCTTCATGCCACTTCTCTTAGAGTTTGGCCTGATGGATTTTATTGGTACGTTGGTTAGAAAAGTGATGCACCCTCTCTTCAAGCTTCCGGGACGTTCTTCCATTGATGCAATGGCTTCATGGATGGGGAGTGGAACAGTTGGGGTGTTGTTAACTACACAGCAATACGAATCTGGCTATTATACAAAAAGAGAAGCAGCTGTCGTTGCCACCAACTTCTCTATCGCATCCATTGCCTTTAGTCTTGTCATCGCCAAATTCATTGGAATTGATCATATGTTTGTACCTTTTTACTTCACAGTAGTTGTTACAGGAATCATTGCAGCAGTCATATGCCCGAGAATACCTCCTCTCTCCCGCAAAAAAGATACTTATTACGAGCCTGTAGGACAGAAAATTGATGAGAAGGTTCCAAGCGGGGTATCAAGTTTTCAGTGGGGGCTACAGCAAGCGGTAGAAAAAGCTGGAGGAGTGAAAAGTGCAAAGCAGGTTGTGAAAAAAGGGATCTATAATGTAGTAGATATCTGGATGGCACTTATTCCACTTGTAATGGCGCTAGGAACCATTGCACTCGTTGTAGCGGAATACACAGAAGTGTTCAATATTCTATCCTATCCATTCATCCCACTCCTACAGCTCTTGCAAATCCCAGAAGCCCAGGCTGCTGCACCAGCCATGATTGTAGGATTTGCGGATATGTTTCTTCCAGCAGTTATAGGAAGTGGCATAGAGTCTGAGCTTACAAGGTTTGTTATTGCCGTAATGTCATTAACTCAATTGATTTACATGTCAGAGATCGGAATTCTTTTGATAAAATCAAAAATTCCTCTATCGATCTGGGAACTGTTCATCATCTTCCTGCAACGAACCATCATTACATTGCCTGTTGCAGCACTAATGGCTCATTTGTTCTTCTTCTAAAAAATTAAAAGCTCGCCAAGTCCACTAAAGGATTTGGCGAGCTTTTTTTACTTGGATGAAGAAACCTTGTTGATTGAAGTGGAAGGCGCGCAGACGCCCGCGGGAGGAAGGGACAGGTATCCCGCAGGCGTAAGCGAAGCCACTGAAAACTTAAATAATTTCTAGCTGGTGATTGGAGAAAAAGGCGGAGACTCCTCGAAAATGCTACGCATTTTCTTCGTGCGATACATCGCTGCCGAAGCCTTCCTTGTCCTGAGGGAGATAGCGCTAGGTGGAGACCCCGCAGGCAAGCGAAGCGTCTGGAACGGAGGAGAACAGTTTAGTTCCTTGCCTCATGCACTTTCAATTGTTTCCCTTTGATGGTGCGGTTTTTCATTTCTTTTAAAACTAAAGGTCCTTTTCCATTCAAGATATCCACATATGTATGATTTTCCTGGATGGTAATAATCCCTATATCTTCTGATGTGACTCCCTCAATCTGGCAAATGGTCCCTACGAAGTCCACCGCTCTGACTTTCTTTTTCTTCCCGCCGTTAAAATAAAGTTTCTTAATATTCTTCTCTAATTTGGTACCTTTGTCTTCTTTCTTTGTTGGTCTATTCTTCACTTTCTCCAAAAAAGAAGTTTCAGCTCTTGCTACAGCATCCCTTTCTGGCGCTTCAGCTCTTGTAATCTTTATGCCAATAAAATCCTCGATTTCTTCTAGGAGATGATGTTCACTGTTTGAAATAAGGGTAATGGCCTTGCCGGATTTTCCAGCTCTAGCTGTTCGGCCTATACGATGTACATATCGTTCTTTGTCAGAAGGAAGATCGTAATTGATAACCAGGCTTATATCTTCAATGTCAATTCCCCTTGACGCCACATCAGTTGCGATTAGGTAACGGAATTCACCTCGTTTGAAAGCATTCATAACAGAAAACCTGTCTTCCTGTACCAGGCCGCCATGTAATTTCCCACAAGGATATCCAGCACGATGCAGTTTGCGGTGAACCCTTTCCACTTCTTCTTGCGTAGCACAAAAAATAATACAGCTATCGGGGTTTTCCACTACTGTAATATCTTTAAGCAACAGAAATTTCTCGCCTTCTTCCGCCTCATACCAAACATGCTCTATTCGATCTGCCGTTAAACCCCCGCTTTCTATTTCAATAAACACAGGGTTTATCATATATTGATTGGATAGTTGTTTAATGTCTTCTGGCATGGTGGCAGAAAACATCATGGTTACTCTGCTCTTGGGAAGCCTTTGTATGATCGCCTCCACTTGTTCAATAAATCCCATGTTTAACATCTCGTCGGCTTCATCAATGACAAGATACTCCAGTTTATCCACTTCAAGCGTACCTTTTTCAAGATGATCTAACACCCGACCAGGTGTACCTACGACTATATGAGACTTTTGTTTAAGCTCAAGTTTTTGCTTCTGAAAAGATTGTTTGCCATAAATGGCAGTTGCCTTAATCCTCTTGTAGCGGCCGATATTAGTCATATCGTCTTTCACCTGGGCAGCAAGCTCCCTAGTTGGTGTCAGCACCAAGGCCTGTGGCTTATTCTCTTCCCATTGGACAAGCTCACAGAGAGGGACGGCAAAAGAAGCTGTTTTCCCGCTGCCTGTTTGTGATTTTACAATGATATCATTTTTGACTAGAGCTTTGGGAATCACTTCTGCTTGTACATTAGTGGGCTTTGCATAATTCAGGCTTTTTAAAGCCTTGACTATGTCTTCCCCTAAATTAAATTGCTGAAAAGATCTATTCATAATTTTATTACCCTTCTTTATCTTCAAATTCTACAACAATCTCTAATACCTCTGACCTGCTGCCAATTCTAAGTGGCGGACCCCAGAACCCGAATCCGGAGGAAACAAATGCATGCAACTGGCCTTTTTTCATATAACCCCAATCCAATTCAAACAACCTTCTGGTAATAAGGTGGTTTGGCGCCATCTGTCCTCTGTGGGTATGACCCGATACGATTAGATCCACCCCACTTTCCTGCGCTTCTTTCAATTCAGCAGGCTGGTGATCCATAGCTATTAGAGGCAGAGATCCATCTAATTCGTTTACTAATTGATCAAGCGACTTTCTTCTTGAATCTGTTTTATCTTTTCTGCCTAACAGATAAAAGCCGTGTCCTATCTGAATCACTTCATCCATCAATATGCGGATATCTGCCTTCTCCATTTCTTTTAGAAACTCTGGAATCTCTCTTCCGTAGTATTCATGGTTTCCAAGAACGCCATAAATACCGAGTGGAGCATGAAGTTGTTTCATGATGGCCCCCATATTCTTCTTTTGGAAATGTTCTGGCTCGTCATCAATAATATCGCCAGGCAGCAAAATGATATCGGGTTTGATGCGATTCATCATTTTCACAAGCCTTTTGGAATGGGCTATGCCCGATAACTTGCCGAAATGCATATCAGAAGCCACGGCTATGCGAAGTTTTTTCATTTCGGCTTTTTTCGGTATGGTCACTTCATACTTTCTAATTATTGGGCTATACGCATTGTAAAGCCCGGAGATGAAAATACCCGCAAGAATGATTGCAGTAACGGTCCCAACCACAACAATGGAAGTCCGTTCTTGAATATCTAACAAACTAAGTATCAAGACAGCAAGATTTGCTAGCGGAAACAAAAGCAGTCCGTATTGAATAAATCCAAACCATATCGAACCAATAATAGATAACCAGGAGAGCGGTTTAACCATTCTGCCTAGTATATAGGCATACGATAAAATAGTTATGAATATCCAGTATAAAGATTCTTGATGGAACGAAAATATCGATTTTAACCAAACCAAGCCGTTCCATCCCAGATAAAACATTAAGATATTATATAGTGAGAAAAATGCAACGATCGATAACACCCGACCAAATTTCACGAAAGCAACTACTCCTTTAATACATATAAATATATTCTACTCATTATAGCGAATAAAGCTTGCCCATGGGAAATCAGAACACCGTGCAAACCCTAAGAAAAATTGCTTAGTACCTTTATTGGATTTGGTAAACGCCGCTGTTCCTATCCGCAAATGGCTTTGCTTTCCGCGGGAAGGTGCTTGAGCCTCCTCACAACGCTTCAGTGGTCTCAACCTACCATTATTCCCCCGCTGGAGTCTACGCCATTTGCTATCCACAGCTAAAAAATACGTAGACCATACGTAATGCTTATTCAGTTAACTCGGTCAGATTCTTTTATAAAAGAACCTCAGTTAAGTTAAGCCACCTTGTTGATTGGAGTGGAAGGCGCGCAAACACCCACGGGAGGAAGGGACAGGTGAGACCCCGGAAGACGAAGCCTGAGGAGGCTCAAGGACCGCCCGGAGGCAAGCGAAACGCCTGAAACGGAAATCAACAGGATTTTATACTTTCTCATCTTTCTTTTCATTTAAAAAAACTGACTCCAATCATAGAGTCAGTTCACAAAAGAAGATTTTTTCAAGTAGTTATCAAATACAATATTCCCGAATGGTATAAAGGCAACAATAACAGCCCCTGCTGCCCACATAAGGGACCATCTTATTTTTAACGTGATATATGCAATGAATAAACAATAAGTGATGAACAAAAAGCCGTGTAAAGCTCCAACAACACTTACCGCTTGCGGAATGTCAAACCCATATTTTAAGGGCATTGCAATAAAAAGAAGAACAAGTAATGATCCGCCTTCGATCAACCCCATCATTCGGAATCTTCCCATAGTAGTGTTTGTCATTATCAATCAGCCTTTCTTAATCAAACAGGATTTCTTCTATTATAAATCACTTCTAAAGTTCCTCCGCCACATACCCATGACAATAATGTGACTATCAGAAAAGAAATCAATACTGTCTTATGGCTCCTTATTCACCTTCGTTTTCTTGCTTATATTCCTTAAGGGCCAGAATGCCTTCATTCAAATAGGATAAGAAGCTTACTTCCACTTTCTTGTCCAACATTCCCAACATATTTTCCTGTATTTTTTCAAAGTTATAGATGATCATATCGGTTTTTAACCCTCTACTTACAAGGACACTATTAAGCCACATCACATAGTCCACAAAAGTTTGGGTATCATTGAGCTTATAAGCAGTGTGAAGGTACAAAAAGTGATAAAAATTGTCTTCAATGGTTCTCTCTTTTCCCTTTTCCCCGAACTTTTCTTCTAGGAAAGGAAAATCATTGTACATGGTTACTACGACTTTTTCCACAATAGGCCCTACATCCAATTCACCTATATCTGCTTTTATTTTTTGTACGGTTGAGGATTGAATGGGATTACTCATGTTGCCACCACTTTGAATTTCGTTATAGTTGGGATAATAGAGGCAAGTTCTTGGTCTGGATATTTCTTTTCAAGTTCGTGAATCTTTTTATAGTCTTCACTTCGAACCCATGAAATAAAATCTTCTTTAGAATCCCACTCCATGAATACAGTAAGCTCTCCAGCTTTATTTTCGTTTTGTAAAAGTAGAAAACGCTGGAAGCCTTTTGCTTTCTCTACCATTCTTGATCTGTTATGATATATCGAAATTACTTCATCTGCTTTTTCAGACGGTACGATGAAAGTCGAGTGAACGATGTACATGCTATGTTTCTCCTTTTGATTGTATTCATAAATTGTATTCATAAAGAAAAAAGATGCTGACTACTTACATCACATCTCTTTACATGTTCTTTTGTTTTATCAATTCTTTAGTTATTATCTAATGGATACTGGAATTTCAATTTTTCTCCGCTTCATTTCATCAAGAATAAGCTTTAAAAACTCTTCGTTTAATTCATTCGTTATCGCTGCTTCATAAACTTCTATCAAAGATTCATCACTTAACAAATCCATATAAAACCCCTCCCATATAACGGATATTCTAAATATCGGATGTTTGCTACTTATTTAACTTTCAAAACGATTCGATTAACCTTACAAGGCATGTTTGTGATTATTTTAAATAAGATAGCAGTTCATCATCTCTTTAAAATTTCCATCTTTTATATGTGAAGTAAAAAGATTCGTCAATATTATCTATTAAATAGATACCTTTATCTAGCATTCTATCGAACTACATTCCCTTTTGTCCAATTTCTCCTATACCTTTGAGCAGTTCATTATTGCTTTTCGATGCACTACTTTGCCATTTCAACCGTATAGATTCAACATTTAAGGACCATTATTGGAATTTTTATGAAAAATGAAGGTTTGTAAAAAAGAAAACTCAAATCACAAAATACTTAAGATTAAGATTTCGTGATTTGAGCCAACAACTCTTGTACTTCATTTATTTTCAATTTGGATATGTGTGCATACTTCTCGTGATTAGTAAAGTAAGCAAAATACGTTTCATTTTTAGGTGTGATATGAGATAACATTCTTAGGTTAACAATATAGGATCGGTGTGTCCGGTAAAAATTTTGGTCCAATTGCTTATAGATATCGCTAATGTTTTCATAGGTTTCAATTGACTGATTGTTTGTATATATTATGCATTTCTTCCCTGATTTTTCAATAAATATAATATCCTCGAAAGGTATATAGTAGAAAGAACTATTGGAACGAACAGATAACCTTTTATTATGGTTTTTCTGATCCGTGTCTGCCATCTCAGAATGCAATTGGCCTTTTGCACGCTCCAAAGCTTTGTATAACCTGATTTTTTCAATCGGTTTTACAATATAGTCCACTGCAGAAATAGCAAATGCCTCCACAGCAAATTCATTATATCCTGTTACAAATATAAACTTTAAATCAGGAGAGAACTCAAGGCATTCTTTTATTGCATCTAAACCACTTTTCTTTGGCATATTTATGTCTGCAATCACAAGATCCACCTTGTTTTTCATCACACTATCAATCAATTTTTCCCCACTATTACAAATATCTACAATTCGAAACTCTTTCAGTTCTCCAATAAAAAATTCCAATATTTCAAGAGAATTCTGATTGTCATCAACAAGTACCACATTTATTGGTTTCAATCGAAGAAAACCCCTTTCTTTCGATGTATTATATCGGTACCTTAACCCAGAAGGTACTTCCTGTTCCTTCTATACTTGAAACGCCAACGGTACCTTTCATTTCTAGGACATTTTGTTTAACAAGAGTCAAGCCTATGCCTGTCCCTTCAACTCCTGGAATGATATGGTTTACCCTGTAGAATGGCTCAAAGATGTTATCATGGTGACTCTGGGGGATGCCAATCCCCGTATCTTTTACAAAAATAGCCAAGTACCTGCCATCCACCCTCCAATAGAGCGTGACAGTTCCATTCTTTTTATTGTATTTAATGGCATTATTTAATAGATTGACCATCACTTGTTGAAAACGTATGGGATCAATTTCAATCGTAATATCCTCTACATCTTTTTCAATGTAAAGAGATATCCCTTTTTCCTTAGCATTATTGCTCATCGAATGTAAGCTTTCCCATACAGCCTCTTTTATTCGAATTGATTTTACATTTGTTTTCATTGTTTCTGGATATGTATCAATACGAATTAGCTCTAAAATGTTGTTAATTAGTTGCAAAAGATGCCTGCTTGACGTGAGTATTTTGGCAAGTCTTGATTTCTGCTTGTCTGTGAGTGGATCTTTTTGATCACTTTCTAAAACTTGACTGTATCCTATAATAGAATTTAACGGCGTCCTCAACTCATGGCTGATCATTGCCAGGAAATTCGTTTTGGTTTTACTTTCTCTCTCTACTTCATTTTTCTCGATGATAAGCCGTAACTTTCTCTCATTTTCCTTCAAATGCAGATTTGCTACTTCTAATGTTTCTGTGTTTTGGGTCAACTCATCCACTTTTGTCATTCGATCCAGCACAATAGTTACTTGATGACAAATAGAATGAATTAAATCAAGTTCTTCTGATGTAAAAGTGGAACGTTTTTTGGAACCGAAGGAAATGGTGCCGACAAGTTCCCCAAACGATAATAAGGGTTCACAAACATATGCTTTGACGCCAAGTGGACGGATCAGATCTAATATATTATCCCCTCTGTCATCCACATGCTCGAAAACCATTCTTTCTTTACTATGTGCAACAGTACCACACACAGCTGATCCCTTTTCTATATACATACAGGTCTCCAACTCTTCTTTGCAAAGCCCATGATGGTTTGCTAACACTAGTCGATTCTGCTCCTTGTCCCAACTATAATTAATATAGATATCAAGGTCTAACACTTGTGAAAGTTTATGAAATAGAGAATCTAGCAGTTCTTTTGGATTTTTGATAGAGGTCAACATGGCCGCAGATTCATTTAGGACATTAAGCTTCGCTGTTTGCTTTAAAAGAGCTGCTTCCATCTCTTTCTGCTTATTAATATCAAGAAAAAGCATAGAAAAGTGATTTGAATCAATAGGGTAAATAACCACTTTAAACCACTGAATTGGATTTTCAGAAAGTTTCATTTCGTGTTGCACGGAAATGCCTTCTTGTATTACACTGTATGTATATTTAAGCAATATATTTGATGCATCTTTTTTTAAAAGGTCTGTGAGTAGTTTCCCCGTCACCGATTGATTCGTGTGTCCAAGTATATCCAGCGCTCCAGCATCAATGGAACTGACTGTGAGGTCAGAATGAAACAGGATAAATCCTTTAGATACATGAAGAGATTCACTTTCACGTTGTATTAAACTATTAACCCCGATTATTTCCAACCTCCTTTTTGCAAGGAATTAGCACATTAAAACTTGTACTATATGCATTATATCTTTTATAATCAATTATTTGAACCTAATGTTTCTTATATTCCATATGTATGCTTTGCTATTTTACAACTAAACACTATTGAACAACCACTCAAAACAACACTTTTCATGTAGCTTTTCCCCTCCATTCAAACCAAAATACCCTTATTTCACAAGCTTTTTTCTACTTTTTGATAAAAATAAAAAATGACATTACCCTTTATTGAAATAATGTTACCCTACGAAAACTTAACAATATTTACCGAGATTTACATACAAAAAAATAGAGAAGCAAAAGCCCCCCTACTGGTTGTCTTTAAGACCTATAAGAAATTGCATAAAAACGGTTGCTCCTATCCCCATATATTCTATATAAGGGTTCATTCCCCATTTCAGGTTCTCATGTAAGACATTCATATCCATCCCTCCCACTCTACAAGTCTGCTGGTTCTGACCTTACATGCAACCAGTTATCCAGATAGCTCGGCAGTCTTCCATTTTTAACAGAGGTACCTGTATGTCCGCCTGTTAATATGTGTGCTGTCTTATCGACACTTCCCACCTCATCCATCAATGGTAAAATGTAATCAAGCGGTACAAGTCGATCACCCTCTGTTCCTACCACAAGTAAATTCGCATTAATATTAGATAGCTTGACTGTTTGGCCATTTATTTCACTCTCATTTTTAATTAGCTTGTTGTCCTTTGTAAAATCCTGAATGATTTGCTTGGCTACACCACTTGTCAAAGGAATATGTCCTTTTGTCCAAGTATTAAACCGGTGCCATTTGTCTATATATGCTTTATTTTCCAGGTTTAATAGAAGAGATAAATATGGAGTAAAATAAATAGGTGATGTAATCATACGTATACCGGCTTCCACATGAGAGGCTGGAATAATTCCAGTCTTCTCCATATAACGAGAGCTGTCCACTTCACCTTCTCTTAAAGCTTTTACCCATTTATCAAAATAACTAGGAGTGCTGAAATCAACAGGCGTGACAAACAGGACTAGATTTTTTATCGGTTCCTTTGCTATAGACGCATACATAGCCGCGAGTGTACCCCCTAGACAATAGCCCAAGATGGTCATTTCTTTCGCACCGGAATGCTTGATTGCCTCTTTAACCCCATTTTCAATATACTTTTGTATAAAGTCATCTAGTTTCATGTCCCTGTCTTCTAGCCCCGGCTTTCCAAAATCAATCATATAAACATCAAAACCCTTTTTCACAAGCGCTTCAATAGTACTACCGCCAGATATCATGTCTAGGATGAATGGCTGATTAATCAGAGAATAGATGATAAAAATCGGCACATTATATTTTCTGACAGGTGCTTGGTAATACCAAAGGGTTGCTTTGTTTTTCCTCCAAATCGATTTTCTGGCCGTTACTCCATCCTTGAATGGTGTTTCATTATAATGGGTCATTTTCTTTTTCCATGCATCCAGTTTATAATCATTCATCATGAATCACTACCTTTAGGACGGACAATCTTTTCATCATGTCCAGGCAACGAAGATACAATTGCTTGACGGTCGGCCATGTCCTCCAAAATTATTTTCACCAAATTTTTTTCGTGGTTTTGTCCCGAGGAAGTAATTTCTCTCTGTAACTGACCTTCAAAACGATCAATTTTTTCTTCTATTTGAATAAGCAGCTTAGCAATATTAGCAACATCGTTTTTAGTAGGGAAGTTATATTTTAATGATAGCACTTCTACTTGTTCTCGCAGCTTGCGTAGCTTTTCAGCTTCAAATTCGCTTTCAAGCCCCGCCATACGAAATACCGACTCCTTGTTCAGACTAGACTTTATTGCGTCATTCCACGCGTTTTCTATTTTTATTGCTTTAACTTTTAATTTTTTGTTCCTTTCATCTTTATTATTGCCTGAATGCAACATTGATGGGTCACCCTTTCCTTCCAATTCAATCTCATATTAAGGAGGTCATTCCTCCATCTACCACTAAAATGTGTCCCACACAGTAATCGGATGCATGAGAGGACAAAAATACAGCCGCTCCCTTTAAATCATGTTCACCACCAAACCGCTTTGATGGTATCTGTTCTTTTAACATTGGGGCGGAGTGTTCTATTATTTTTTCGGTAATTTTAGTAGGAAACATTCCAGGTGCGATAGCATTTACTTGTATGTTATATGGAGCGAGTTTTACAGCAAGGTCTTTTGTAAACGTAATGACCCCTCCTTTGCTCGTATTATAAGCAATGGTATCCATTAGTTTGGGATCTGTCCCACCCATTCCAGAGACAGAAGCGATATTGATTATTTTTCCGTTACCTTGCTTCTGCATGACTCTTGCTGCTTTTTGACTAAATAAAAACAATCCCTTCAAATTCACATCCATTACTTTATCCCATTTATCAGCTGGTAAATCTAATGTTGGCGCCATCCAAGAGGTTCCACTGTTGTTTACAAGGATATCTAAGGTTCCAAAGTTCTTCACCGTTTCCTCAATGACATGTTTAATCTCTTCCTCTTTTGTTACATCACATGCATAAGCCAATGATTTTACACCTTTTTGTTTCAGTTCCTCGCTTACTTTTTGGCAAGATATTAGATCACGTGAACACACAACAACGTTCGCTCCTGCTTCAGCAAGAGCAATTGCCATTTGTGCCCCAAGCCCCTTTCCTCCTCCAGTCACTATCGCCGTTTTGTTCTTTAGATTGAACAATTCTTTTACTTCCATAATGTGTCCCCCTCTGTGCTTATAGTTTCCTTTTTCAGTCTAGTAACATTTAATAGATTCCATATAGTATAGTAGGAAAGCACTCAATATGTGTGTAAAATGATGAATTTGTGGAGGCGGAAAATACTATTACTGTTAGAGGTTAAAAAAATATCATCCCCTAAGACTTTTTTAGTTGCTTGGTTTAGCTCCGCTGTTGATTTCCACAAATGGCTTCGCTTTCCGCGGGACGGTGTTTGAGCCTCCTCGCTGCGCTGTGGGGTCTCAAACTACCGTTTCTCCCCCGCTGGAGTCTTCGCCCTTTGCTCCAATCAACAGCTATAGATTACGAGACCGAAACGTTAGTGCTTTTTCAGTTAACATGGTAAAACTCTTCATAAACCCTTAGGTAAATGAAGTCACTTGGTTGATTGGAGTGGAAGGCGCGCAGACGCCCGGGGGAGGTAGGTGAAGCCCCCACAAGCTACTCAGAGAAGCCAATGAAAAACTGAAATCTCATGTACTTAAATGATTTCTAGCTGGTGATTGGAGAAAAAGGCGGAGACTCCTGAGGGAGATAGCGCTAGGTGGAGACCCCGCAGGCGTAGCCGAGGAGGCTCCAGCAGCGCCCCTAGGAAAGCGAAGCCTTTTTCAGTGGCTTCGGCTCAGACGAGGAGGCTCACGGACCGCCCGCAGGCAAGCGAAGCGCCTGGAACGGAAATCAACCAGTTTTCCCTCTTTTTTTCGTTAAAAAAGCAAAAAAAAGACCCTCCAGATGGAGAGCCTTTTTTCTCAACTTTATGTCAAAATTACTTTTGAACGTTAGTTGCTTGAGGTCCACGAGCGCCTTGCTCGATTTCGAAAGTTACTGTTTGACCTTCTTCTAAAGATTTGAAACCTTCGCCTTGAATAGCGGAGAAGTGTACGAATACATCGTCTTGTCCGTCTACTTCGATGAAACCGAAACCTTTTTCAGCGTTGAACCATTTTACTTTACCTTCTAACATTATGTTTCCTCCTACAGTGGAACAATTCCACAATTGTATTACCATTCTTGCTCTGCATAATCTTTCAAGACGAAAAACATTGAAGTAAATTCCTTCTATCAGCCTTACCGAACAAAAACAATTAACTTAATCATAGAGGTTATGTATCAAAAAATCAAGTTTTATTTGGTTTTGCTAGTAACTTCCATTAGAAAAGTGTACTTTGTTACGGGTGAAGACATACAAGATTTGCTGCAACGATGGTGATTTTCTGTAGTAGTGTGCCCATTTATCAACTTTTTATAAACATAATAAACATAAATTTCTAAAAAAATTTCTATATTCTACTGCTTCCTGGTGTAAGTATGCGTTCATTGGAAAATACTTTTTCAAAAATAAACGATTTAGTACTTTCCTTTTTTATATTGTTTTTGTAAGATAGTACAATATTCAATAAGAATAGACAAATGTATTTTTAGGGAGGACAATAGACACCATGAGAAAATTCGGACTTTTACCTAGAATTATCCTTGCCATTATACTAGGTGTAACTGTTGGAAGTTTTGCACCTGAATGGTTCGTTAAAATATTTGTGACGTTTAACGAGATTTTTGGAAACTTTTTAGGATTTGCGATTCCATTAATCATTATTGCTTTTATTGCGCCTGGCATAGGAGAGATTGGAAAAGGGGCAGGGAAGTTTCTTGGTTTGACTGCTTCCATCGCCTATCTGTCTACTATTGCAGCAGGCGTCTTAGCCTATTTCGCTACAAGTACGTTGTATCCGACTATTTTAAAGAACGCTAGCCTAACGGGAGAGATGGAAAATCCGGAGGAAGCATTATTAAAACCTTTCTTAGAACTTGAAATTCCAGCACCCTTTCAAGTGATGACTGCACTGTTTATTGCATTTACACTTGGCCTTGGAATGTCAGCAATCAAAGGGGAAGCATTAAAGACCGCAATGATTGAGTTTAGAACCATTATTGAACTTGTTATTTCCAAAGTGATCATTCCGCTCTTACCTTTCCATATTCTTGGTATATTTGCAAACATGACTTACGGTGGACAAGTTCAAACGATTATCAATGTATTTGCAAAAGTATTTGTATTGATTATTTTATTACATGTGACCATGTTAATCATTCAATATTCCGTAAGCGGTGCTATGTCTAGAAAAAATCCATTTGCCATGCTTAAGTCTATGATGGCAGCCTATTTTACAGCTCTTGGAACTCAGTCTTCCGCTTCGACCATTCCAGTTACACTCGAGCGCACTAAGAAGATGGGGGTAAGAGAAAAGACAGCAGATTTTACCGTCCCGTTACTCGCAAACATCCATCTGTCAGGAAGTACGATAACGATTGTTTCGTGCGCGATGGCAATTATGTTTATCAATGGAATGGATTATTCCTTATTCATTGTACTTCCATTCATTATGATGCTTGGTGTTACGATGATCGCAGCACCTGGCGTGCCAGGCGGCGCTGTTATGGCTGCCATTGGGTTGTTACAGACCATGCTTGGATTTGATGCAACCATGGTATCTTTGATGATCGCTCTTTATCTTGCTCAAGATAGTTTTGGTACAGCATGTAATGTGACTGGTGATGGTGCCATTGCAAATGCCGTTGACAGGCTTACTGTTCCTAAATAACAAAGAAAAAGGTGGCGCCCATCTTCACTATGGCGCCATCTTTTTTGTGTAAGTAGTTTATTAAAGCGCACAAGCTACTCTATCATAGCCAAATTGTTCTAAGAATTCGTTATACGCTTCTATTTTACCAAGGATGATGTCGTGTTCTAATTCACCTGGAGTAGTTGCTTCCATCTCCTTGCAATACTCCTCAATCCTTGATTTCACATAAGAAATAATCGCTGTTTCATTAAAAGAAGTCATTTCCTATCACCTCACTAATTGATAGTAGATAAATACCCCTCTTCTAAATACAACAAACAAGAGCAAGCACATTCATTAATATAAACAAGTAGTTGTTGGGTAAAAGCCGCTGTTCCTTTCCGCAAATGACTTCGCTTTCCGCGGGACGGTGCTTGAGCCTCCTCGCAACGCTTCAGGGGTCTCAAGCTACCGTTACTCCCCCGCTGGAGTCTCCGCCATTTGCTCCAATCCACAGCTAGAAATTCGGTAAAAGAATAGCTATTGGTTTTGCAGTAACTCTATTAGAAATTTTTTACCTTAGGGTGAATGTAGCCACCATCTTGTTGATTGTAGTGGAAGGCGCGCAGACGCCCGCAGGAGGAAGGGACAGGTGAGACCCTGGAAGGCGAAGCAGAGGAGGTTCACGGACCGCCCGTAGGCAAGCGAAGCGCCTGGAACGGAAATCAACGGTATTATAAAGTTTCTAAACAAAAAAGAGACTCAAAATTGAGTCCCATTTTCATTATTCTCCTAATTCCACTAGGTCGGAAACAGCCACTTGTGTACGTTCTTCTCCCGGCCCGCGGAGATGAACTGTCGCAGTCTTTCCATCTTCACTTACTGAATCGATCCACACCTTTGTTCCTTCAAAGGTCACCTCTATTGTTGCGGAAGAGGATAGTATTTGTCTTGCACGTGTTTCATCCATTCTCGTCACTCCCTAATCCATTTCAATTATCACATGATTCAAGCTTATTCTTCCAAAAACAGGTCATTTTATCCCTTAGAAGTTTAAGTTTCGAGGTATTTTGTCAACAATGAGAGAAGAGGTGAATGAGATGAAGTTAAGGAAGGAAGAAAAAGAACAATTGAGTGATGCCATAGATCAGATGAATGAAAGTCTGGACAGGTTCATTGAATTTTATAATGAGTCAGAAGACGACAAACCTATCATTTCATTCAATGATGAGGTAATACAGTTGATTGAAGCTGGGAAACAAAAATACGGAGAAGAGGCATTAACACAAAAAATAAATTCCATTGTGAAAGAAGTGCTCTCTTTTATTTCCGCTGAGGATGAACGGTAGATGGATAGAATCAAGGAACAGACTTCCCTTATTTTCAGGTTTGTCCATTGGCCTTTAATAGCAAGGATACTAGTTATTATATTTGTCATAAATATTACTTTTGGATTTCTCATTCATTTCATTGAACCAGCTGAATTCCCCTCTATTTTCGATGGAATCTGGTGGGCAATTGTCACTACAGCCACTTTAGGTTATGGAGATTATGTTCCGGTTACTGTCACAGGAAGATCATTAGCTATTATTCTCATATTATTTGGTACAGGTTTCGTCACAACCTATTTTGTATCACTGGCTGCAAGCGCCATCGCAACACAAAATGATTACTTGGAGGGCAAAGTGGATTATCGAGGATCTGAACATATTATTGTTATTGGTTGGAATGAGCGGGTAAGAGAAACTTTACGGCAAATCAATTCTATGAGCAATAAACCATTATCTATCGTTTTAATTGATTCAACGCTTGAGAAAAACCCTCTACACAATCAAAACGTACATTTTATTAAAGGAAACCCCTGTAATGACCAAACATTGCTTTCGGCCAATGTAAAAAGGGCCGGTTTTGTTGTCATTTCAGCGGATCAAAGCAAGGATGAAATTCAAGCGGATATGAACTCTGTGTTAACGCTGCTGGCTGTAAAAGGGTTAAATCCAGATGTGTATACAATCGCGGAGATCTTGACGTCTACACAAGTAAAAAATGCTCTCCGTGCAGGGGCGGACGAAGTGATTCAAACAAATATGTTTACAAGTTATGTAATGACGAACAGCATGATGTCAAATGGAATGTCTAATACACTGTTAAGCATGTTAGATCAACTGAAAGGAAGCAAACTGAAGTACCTTGAAGTGGAGAGTGATATGGTAGGAACAACATTCGAAAAACTAAGCAACCAGATGCTCCAAAAGAAAATACTTATTATCGGAATAAAAAGAAGAGGCGACACAATGGTCAACCCTCCTCTTTACACGCTCATACAAGCTGATGACTCTCTGCTTGTCATTAAAGATTAATCTCTGCCAAGCACTGCTTCTAATTCATGTACTAGTGTATGACCAAGTTCAATAAACTCTTTTGGAAAAGTGGCATCTGGATCTTCCGGTTCTGAGAACTGGTCAAATGATGCCGTTCTGTTCCATACGTGTACGTTGTCATCTATTCCAATTTGGTATTTGTGTGAGAGCAAGAACGGTCTGCCAAGCTCCACTGTGGTTCCTTGTGAATCCAATTGACCGTCCACTGACTGAAATGGGACTCTCAAGAATTGATAGCCGACTTCATCATCTATTTTGTAGTCGAAATAGCCGTGGTCGTAGTCCCAGTTTCCTCCGATGGAATATCCGATTGCTTTTAGTTCTTGCTCTAATTTATACAGTTGAAACTCCGCACCTTCGATTTTTGAAGGAATAGGAATCATAGCAATCCCTCCTTTTTATAAGGGTAGTTTTCCCTGTGGAGGGGTTTTCATGCATATTGAAAAAAGGGATAGTTCCTTACAACCTGATGTTCGGTCGTAGGAACTATCCCTTTTTTAAATAGTTTGGAAAGACGCCGCTGTTGCTTTCCGCAAATGGCTTCGCTTTACTAGGGGCGCTGCTGGAGCCTCCTCGGCTTCGCCTGCGGGGTCTCCACCTAGCGCTATCTCCCTCAGGAGTCTTCGCCTTTTGCTCCAAGCAACAGCTATAGAGTTCATAATTCAATATATATTAGCTTATTTTAAGCGTTTTTCTAGTTCTGCTTTGACTTCTTCGAATCCTGGTTTGCCTAGTAGTGCGAACATGTTTACTTTGTATGCCTCTACTCCAGGCTGGTCAAATGGATTTACTCCAAGAAGATATCCGCTCATTGCGCATGCTTTTTCAAAGAAGTAAACAAGATAGCCGAATGTGTATGCGTCCATTGCTGGAATGTTAACCACAAGATTCGGTACTCCACCATCTGTATGAGCAAGTAGCGTTCCTTCGTATGCTTTCGTGTTAACAAAGTCAACTGTTTCTCCGGCAAGGTAGTTTAAGCCATCCAAATCAGCCGCTTCTTCTTCTACTGTCAACTCATGACGAGGAGTGTCCACTTTAATAATCGTTTCGAAAAGATCTCGACGCCCTTCTTGTACATATTGACCCATTGAATGAAGGTCTGTTGAGAAGTTGGCAGACGCTGGGAAAATACCTTTTTGGTCTTTCCCTTCACTCTCTCCGAATAATTGCTTCCACCATTCAGAGAAGTACTGAAGACCTGGTTCATAGTTGATCAGCATTTCAATTGTTTTTCCTTTATTGTAGAGGACATTACGAACAGCTGCATATTGATAAGCCGGGTTTTCTTCCAACTCTGACTTAGAGAAGTCACGGCTTGCATCTGCTGCACCTTTCATCATGGCTTCAATATCGGCTCCTGATACCGCAATCGGCAATAACCCTACTGCCGTAAGTACAGAATAGCGGCCTCCTACATCATCAGGAATGATAAAGGACTCATAACCTTCTTCAGTAGCTAATGTTTTAAGAGCTCCACGCGCTTTGTCTGTTGTAGCGTAGATACGCTTGCGAGCTTCTTCTTTTCCGTATTTTTCTTCTAAAATTTTGCGGAAGATACGGAAAGCCAATGCTGGTTCTGTTGTCGTACCAGATTTGGAAATCACGTTGATAGAGAAGTCTTTCCCTTCAATCAAGTCCATTAGATCTCTCATATAAGTAGAACTGATATTATTACCAACAAACACTACTTGAGGAGTTTTTCTTTGCTCTTTTGTTAATACGTTGTAGAAAGAATGATTTAGCATTTCCAGAGCTGCTCTGGCACCAAGGTATGATCCGCCGATACCTACTACTAACAAAATGTCTGAATCGTTTTTGATTTTCTCTGCACTTTTTACAATTCGTGCAAATTCTTCTTTGTCATAATCTGTAGGCAGGTCAATCCAACCAAGGTAATCATTACCAGCCCCTGTTTTTTCATGTAATGAATGATGGGCAACCTTTACCGCATCACGTAAGTATGTAATTTCATGTTCGCCAAAAAAAGATAAAGCCTTTTTATAATCAAAGCGAATATGTGTCATATATCATAACCTCCAAAAAACATATTTGCATGCCAATTTTCACTTTACATAATACTGTCCGATAATTCAAGGAATCCCCTGTCCTGTAAGCGGATACAATTAAAATATTTCATTTCCTCTTACTTACTCTCACAAGAAAACGGCTATACATAGTGTATAACCGCTCTCAATTTTTACTTTGTCTTCATGATTAAGTCGGTTCTACCTCGACTTCTTCCGTTTCCTTTTTCGCCACGACAATTCGGATGTATTCCCGTGGCTTAAATGGTTGGATGACATTCGAGCTTCCCTGTTGATTAGATCCAATAAGCACAATGGATGAATCTCCATTGTAATAATGGTCCACATAATCTCTTTTTTGCTCAACACTCAACCACCATGCACCAGCAAATAAAGTAGAAAATATGGATAGTGCAACAGCTGCTTTTCTTTTCACCATATCTACCACCACCTACGACTAGGATGGCTAAAAGATCGACATTTTATGCAATTGGAAAAAATTTTTTTCAGCCTTTTTTGACTAGTTTCTATCATATTTAATATGCAGGACAAAATCGGTCTATACTAACAAACAGTAAGGATGCAAGCGCTTATGATTTAGTATATAATTTGATTTAGTAATTTTTCTTTACAAATAATTATTCCTTTTAACATGCAACGAGGCAGATACCAAATAGATAGCGCGACACTATCTTAGTAAAAAATGGTATTTGACGTTGTTTTCTTATGTTTATAAGGGAATACTATTATTTATAGAAGAAACAGAGGAGGTTTGTGTCTTGTCACTGATTCATTTAGTGATTCTATCGCCTTTCTTGTTGGCGATTCTTGTGCCTTTTGCGCATAAGTATTTCAAAAGCATACATACTGGGTGGTTTGCGTTCGTATTGCCACTCGTTTTGTTCATTTACTTTCTCCAATTCTTAAGCACCACTATGAATGGGGAAACTTACACAAGCACTATGAAATGGATTCCTTCTATCGGGATAGATTTTGTTGTTTACCTGGATGGACTTGGATTACTCTTTGCCCTTTTAATAACAGGGATTGGTGCCTTGGTCGTTCTTTACTCCATTTATTATCTATCTAAAGAAAAAGAAGCGTTAAATACGTTTTATGTTTACCTACTCATGTTTATGGGTGCAATGCTAGGTGTCGTTCTTTCGGACAACCTACTTGTCATGTATTCCTTCTGGGAGTTGACTAGTATATCTTCCTTCCTGTTGATCAGTTACTGGTATCATCGCGAAAAATCACGCTATGGTGCACAGAAGTCCATGCTGATTACAGTGTTTGGTGGACTCGCAATGCTCGCTGGAATCATCCTCTTATATTTGATGACTGGATCGTTCAGCATTCGAGAAAACATCGCGAATGTGGATGTTATCACTAGTCACGAACTATTTGTACCGGCACTTCTTTTATTTTTGCTTGGTGCCTTCACTAAATCAGCTCAATTCCCATTTCATATTTGGTTGCCGGACGCTATGGAAGCACCGACACCTGTCAGTGCATATCTTCACTCCGCAACCATGGTAAAGGCGGGTATATATTTAGTAGCTCGTATGAGTCCTGTCTTCGCAGGTGCTCCGGAATGGTTCTGGCTTGTATCAGGATTCGGTATTGTCACATTGTTCTGGGGATCATTCTCTGCCGTTAAACAAACAGATTTGAAAGCAATATTGGCTTTCTCAACTGTCAGTCAACTGGGATTGATTATGTCCTTGCTGGGTATCGGGAGTGCAGCAGCACATTATGACTACATTGGGGAAAATGCTTATACGATTGCAACCCTTGCGGCGGTGTTCCATTTAATCAACCATGCAACCTTTAAAGGAAGCTTGTTCATGGTTGTGGGAATTGTCGATCACGAAACCGGAACTCGTGATATTCGAAAGCTTGGCGGGTTGATGAACTTAATGCCTATTACTTTTACTCTGGCGATCATCGGTACTTTTTCGATGGCTGGCTTGCCTCCTTTTAACGGATTCTTAAGTAAAGAGATGTTCTTTACCGGAATGTTGCAAGCAACTGAGATAGGCGCATGGAATATGGAAACGCTCGGTATGGTTTTCCCAGTGCTAGCCTGGATTGCAAGTGTATTCACATTTATTTATAGCATGGTTTTAGTGTTCAAAACCTTTACAGGGAAATACCAGCCAGAGAAGCTGGATAAAAAGCCGCATGAAGCACCAATTGGCATGCTTATTCCACCAATCATACTGGCTTCATTAGTTGTAATCTTCGGTTTCTTCCCAATGTTGTTAAAAGGGGTAATCGAACCTGCTCTATATTCTATTCTTCCATCAAATGTTTTGTCTGTGGAAGTGAAAATTTATCATTGGCACGGCTTTAATACTGAGTTATTTATGACGATTGGAGTAATTCTTGTAGGTGTTCTTCTCTATCTCACTGTTGCAAAATGGGGAAAAATCTACAACTGGTTCCCACAGAGGCTCACACTTAACAAATTGTATGATGGTGGATTAGTGGCATTGGATAGAGGTTCTTCTGCCTTTACCAAATCACACATGACAGGCTTTATCCGTGATTACCTTGTTATGATTTTTGGATTCATGATCATATTGCTTGGAGTCCTGCTATTTTCCACGGATGCATTCAACGTGAATCTGACTAATGTAGCACCAGCAGGAGTTTATGAAGTAATTCTAGCTCTTGTGATGGTCATTTCAGCGGTGACTATTCTATTTGTAAAATCAAGATTAGCAGCCATTATTGCACTTGGTGCAGTTGGTTATTCCATTTCCCTGTTCTTCGTATTGTTTAGGGCACCGGATTTGGCATTAACTCAACTTATTGTTGAAACTGTTTCGGTCGCGCTGTTCTTATTGTGTTTCTACCATCTACCAGAGCTATCAAAAAAGATGGACAGAATTCGCTTTAAAGTGACCAATTTCATCATTTCCATCGGTGTTGGTCTTGTTGTCATCTTTATCGGTCTTTCCGTTAACAGCTCAAAGCTCTTCGAATCAATTTCTAGTTATTTTGAAGCAGCTTCCTATAAAGAGGCTGGCGGAAAAAACATGGTAAACGTAATACTGGTTGACTTCCGTGGCTTTGATACTTTATTTGAAATTGCTGTACTTACCATAGCAGCTTTCGGCATTTACGCCATGATAAAGCTAAGACTTGCTGATAAGAAGGGAGGAGTTAAGGGTGAAAGTAAATGATTTGATTTTACAAACCACCACTACCCTTTTAACGTTTATCATTTTCATCTTCTCTGTCTACCTTTTCTTTGCCGGACACTACACTCCAGGCGGAGGATTTATTGGAGGATTGATGACATCTGCTGCATTGGTGTTGCTTTTACTTGCTTTTGATAAAAAAACGATACAAACAGCACTCCCATTTAACTATCTATCGATTGCAGCGGTGGGATTAATGATATCCATCATTACAGGGGTCATTGCTCTTTTCTTTGATGTGCCTTTTCTAACACATACCTTTGGATATGTAGAGTTACCCCTACTTG
The DNA here is from genome assembly GCF_020524325.1 of Sutcliffiella horikoshii. Classification (GTDB taxonomy): domain Bacteria; phylum Bacillota; class Bacilli; order Bacillales; family Bacillaceae_I; genus Sutcliffiella_A; species Sutcliffiella_A horikoshii_D. Next base: position 729,615 of record NZ_JAIVKY010000007.1, on the reverse strand, counting down.
GGGAGACTGCATTAACTTCTACTTTACCTTTTGATTTGGGTGTTTATTTAGTAGTAGTAGGAGTTGCAATGACCATTATTCAAACGATTGGAGAGAGTGAATAATGGAGATTATTATGACAATTGTAGCGGGTGTGCTGATTGCCACCGCCACTTACCTAATGTTATCTAGAAGCATTCTTCGAATTATTATCGGAACAGCACTATTATCCCACGGAGCCCATTTATTGTTATTGACCATGGGAGGATTAAAAAGAGGGGCTGCACCTTTACTTGGCCAAGAAGCAGATGCTTATACCGACCCGTTACCACAAGCTTTAATCTTAACGGCAATCGTAATTGCATTTGGTGTCACTTCCTTTCTATTAGTTCTTGCCTATAGGGCTTATCAAGAACTAAAAACAGATGATATGGATCAATTAAGGGGAAATGAAAATCATGAATAACTTAGTTATATTACCGATACTGATCCCTTTAATCACAGCAACATTATTATTGCTGATACCTAAAAAGGTGAAGCTTCAAAAAGTGATCAGCGTCATTTCATTATCGGCTACAACCATTGCTGCAATGGTTCTTGTGCATACTGTATATCTTAATGGCATTCAAACATTGGAAATAGGAAATTGGAGACCACCCTTTGGCATCGTGCTCGTAGCAGACATGTTTGCATCACTCCTTGTACTAACAGGAGTGATTGTTAGTTTCACTTGCGTCCTCTTTTCCTTTCGTAACATCGGCAGTGGGAGAGAAAACTTCTTCTTCTATGCATTTACACAATTTTTAATCACAGGGGTTATGGGAGCATTTCTTACAGGCGACCTGTTCAACCTGTTCGTTTTCTTCGAGGTTATGCTAATGTCCTCCTATGCATTGATAGTACTTGGAGGAACTAGAATTCAGCTTAGAGAGTCTATCAAGTACCTATTAGTTAACATTATTTCCTCTGCTTTATTCGTCATAGCATTAGCGTATTTGTACGGATTGGTAGGAACACTGAATATGGCAGATGTCTCGAGTAAGATTGCACAATCCGGTCAAACGGACATTGTGACAGTAGTGGCTATTCTTTTCTTAATCGTATTTGGATTAAAAGGTGGAATTTTTCCATTATACTTTTGGTTGCCTGGTTCCTATCAAGCGCCACCATACGCTATTACGGCCCTTTTCGGAGCTTTGTTAACAAAAGTCGGTGTGTATTCCATCTATCGAATCTTTACTTTAATTTTCTATCACGAGCAGCAAATCACTCATCAAATTATTGCTGTTTTGGCCATTATCACCATTCTTATTGGTGCTATCGGAGCAATCGCATACTGGGACGTTAAGAAGATATTGATTTATAACATTGTTACAGCAGTTGGTGTGATTATTTACGGAGTCCCCATTGCTACAGAAACAGGTTATGCAGGTGGGATTTATTATCTTGTTCATGATATGGTCATAAAAGGGGCTTTGTTTTTATTAGCAGGAGCGATGTTTACCATTACTGGAACTGATAATATTAAGAAAATGGGTGGTTTGATTAAACGTCATCCCCTATTAGGATGGATGTTCTTTACAGCATGCCTTGCGCTTGCCGGAATTCCTCCTCTAAGCGGGTTCGTTGGAAAAATCCTTCTAGCTCAAGGCGGTTTAGGACAGGAACATTATTTATTCGTAGGAGTCATGCTTTTCAGTAGTTTGCTGGTATTGTATTCTGTTATGAAAATTTTCATGAACTGTTTCTTTAGGGAAGAAGTATTAAGTCCAAAAGAAGAAAAAGGTACAACCAAGGGCCTTGTCTATCCATCAGTCATTTTAATCGCGCTCTCTGCTTTCCTTGGTCTAGGAGCGGAATTCGTATATCCATACGTTTTTGAGGCGGCAGAAACATTGATGGATCCATCCATCTATATCCAAGCAGTTTTAAAGGAGTAGTTTCGCATGGCTTTTCAAATTTTAATAAATGTTGTAATTGCATTCAGTTGGATGTTTCTTAAAAACCAATGGGCCTTCCCGGACTTCATCATTGGATACTTCTGGGGTCTTGTTATCTTATTTTTAATGAGAAGGTTTCTTCCCGGAAGGTTTTATTTTGAACGAGTGCTAGCAGCCGGAAGACTATTTTTCCTGTTTCTACGAGAACTCGTTCTTGCAAACGTACAAGTAATTCGTGATATCTTGCGACCTAAGCTAAAAATTGAACCTGGGATCTTCGCAATGCCAACAGAGTTAAAAAGTGATTGGGAAATAACCTTGCTTTCCCTATTAATTACTTTAACTCCAGGTACATTGGTAATGGATATATCTGATGACAACAAGATTCTTTATATCCATGCCATGAATATTCCAGATACAGATCAGGCAGTAGCAGAAATAAAAAACACCTTTGAAAAAGCTATCATGGAGGTGACCCGTTAAATGGTAGGAAGTACATTTGATTTACTGCTATCCATCAGTTTGATAATCATTTCCATCGCTACTTTAGGACTGGTATATCGGGTCATCAAAGGTCCTTCCGTACCGGACCGTGTAATGGCATTGGATTCTATTGGGATCAACCTAATTGCCATCACAGCTATCACCTCTATCATGTTAAGAACAGATGCCTTTTTAGAAGTAATACTATTAATTGGGGTCATTGCTTTTGTAGGTACCGTCGCGTTTTCTAAATTCCTTCAAAAAGGAGAGATAATTGAGTATGACAGAGACAATTAACATATTTATTGGCATTGTCGTACTGCTAGGCTCTCTTCTTAGCTTGGTAACGACCATTGGCTTGATAAGACTACCGGATGTATATACCCGCAGTCATGCAGCCTCTAAGAGCGCCACACTTGGTGTCTTGTTGATTCTAGTTGGTGCTTTACTATATTTCTGGTTTGCAGATAATTACTTTAGTGCACGATTGGTACTTGGAATTGTGTTTGTCTTTATTACAGCCCCTGTTGCAGGTCATCTCATATCAAGAGCAGCCTACTTTACAGACGTTCCTCTTTGGGAGAAGACAGTTCAGGATGATTTAAAGACAAAAGAACACCCTAAAACCAAAAAGGAAGTAGAAAAAAGACAAAAGGTCCATACTGAAGCATAAAACAAAAAAACTGGCAGACAACCGTATCAGGTTCTGCCAGTTTTTTTATTTTATAGTGATGCTTTCAAAATAGAAGTGACATCGTCATGTGAAAGTGATTTGAAGTTTCCTACTGTTCCTTGTGACATCACATGTTCAGCCATTTTATTGATATTTTTATCATCAATGTCATAATCAGCTAAACGTGTAGGAGCGCCAAGGCTTGACCAGAATTCACGAAGTCTGCGAATACCCTCTAAAGCAATTTCTTGGTCTGTTGAGCCACTGTCTTGCACGCCAAACACCCTAACAGCCAATTGTTTAAATCGGCCTAGGTTAGCATCCATGACATGCTCCATCCAATTAGGGAATAGGATAGCCAATCCACCTGCATGCGGAATATCATAGATGGCAGAAACAGCATGCTCAATGCCATGTGTAGCCCAATCGCCACGATAACCCATCTGCAGCATACCATTAAGCGCAATGGTTCCATTGTAAAGAATCGTTTCGCGGTGCTCATAACTCTCCAGATTATCTAAAAGCTTCGGAGCTGTTTCCATTACAGTAGTTAGAACCGCTTCACACATACGATCTTGAAGCGGTGTGTTGGTTGTCTGATGGAAGTACTGCTCTAATACATGTGACATCATATCCACAATACCGTATACAGTGTGATCTTTTGGCACAGTAAAGGTATTCACAGGGTCTAGAATGGAGAACTTAGGAAACGTCACAGGACTGCCCCATCCGTATTTTTCATTCGTTTCCCAATTTGTGATAACAGATCCTGCATTCATTTCAGAGCCTGTTGCAGCAAGCGTCAATACTGTTCCAAACGGCAATGCTTCTGTTGCAATTTGTTTTTTAAGTACAATATCCCAAACGTCTCCATCATATTTGGCACCTGCAGCGATTGCTTTCGTACAATCAATTACACTTCCTCCACCAACTGCCAAAAGAAAGTCAATTTGATTTTCTTTGCAAAGCTCGACACCTTTTCTAACTGTGGATAATCTCGGGTTAGGTTCCACCCCAGCTAGCTCCGTTACCTTTGCACCTGCTTTATTTAAAGTATTGATTACATCATCATAAAGACCACTTCTCTTAATACTTCCTCCTCCATAAACAAGAAGAACGTTCTTACCGTAAGCTCCAATTTCCTGTGGCAACGTTTCTAGTTGCCCTTTCCCGAATATTAGCTTTGTTGGATTATAAAAAGTAAAATTATCCATTACTATTACCTCCCTTTTGCCATGATTATGGATCATTTTTTCCTTGCTTGCAAAGAATTAGCTTCAAGGATACAACTATCCACTTTTATGATGCTTCCTCAAAAAAAATTTATAAATGAATAATTTCTGTTCAGTTACAAAATATATGGAGGAAAGCACTTATATTCTCAAGGAGGGAATGTTATGAGTACTATTCAACGTATCGCACTAGTACTGACTATTGTCGGAGCTATTAACTGGGGATTGATTGGGTTCTTCCAGTTCGATCTTGTAGCAGCTATTTTTGGCGGTCAAAGCGCAGCCTTGTCCCGTATCATATACGGTCTAGTTGGAATTGCTGGACTCATCAACCTAGGACTTCTTTTCGTCCCATCAGAACAGCACGAAAGAGAAATCGAACCAAGAACAACTCGATAAACCACAAAAAACCGCCTCTTCTGTGGCGGTTTTCATTTTTTATATGATGTAAGTACCTCGGGTATTGGTTAAACATCGCTGTTCCTTTCCGCAAATGGCTTCGCTTTCCGCGGGACGGTGCTTGAGCCTCCTCGGCTTTTCGCCTGCGGGGTCTCAACCTACCGTTACTCCCCCGCTGGTGTCTCCGCCATTTGCTCCAATCCACAGCTAGAAATTAAGAGAAAACGAAGTGTTAGTGCTTTTACAGATAACTCAGTTTGATGAATTCTCACTATCACTTAAGTAAATGAAGTCGCCTTGTTGATTGTAGTGGAAGGCGCGCAGACGCCCGCGGGAGGGAGGGACAGGTGAGACCCCGGAAGGCGAAGCCTGAGGAGGCTCACGGACCGCCCGCAGGCAAGCGAAGCGCCTGGAACGGAAATTAACGGGTTTATAGATTTTTAATAATATAAAAAAGACACCCCTCACAGGATGTCTCTCGCACTTAATCAAGATTACTTCTTGATTAGGTCGTTACGGTTGGATTGCTCAATCCACTCTTCTAATTTGTCTTTAAGCGTGTTGAAGCCGCCAGGAGCTGCTTCTGTGTGGTTTTTCACTACAGTAGCTTGACGTTTCTTAGGTTTTCTTGGAGCAGCTGCTGGTGCTTCAGCAGGAGCTTCTTGAGTAGCTTTGATGGACAAGCTGATTTTGTTGGACTTTTCGTCAACAGAAAGAACTTTTACTTGAACCTCATCGCCCATTTTTAAATGTTCGTTTACATCTTTCACATAACCGTGCGTAATTTCAGAAATATGAACAAGACCTTGAGTTTCTTCGTCCAGCGCAACGAACGCTCCGTAAGGTTGAATACCTGTTACTTTACCAGTTAATACACTTCCAATTTCGAATTTATCAGACATGAAAACACTCCTAAATAATTTAATTTTTATACACATTGAACGCAATAAAAGATTATACCACAAATCCGATATTTAATCAAAAATACTTTTTTGCTTACTTGGAGTCCTTTTTATTATTTGTGCATTTTGTCACTAATATCCTTGAATGAAGAAAATAACCGTATGTTCATGAATTATTTTAAATAAAATAAACTTATCAAGAAAGAGTAAAAATATGTTCAAACTTTATCTAGATTAATCATGGTATGATAAAAGTAAGAAATTGCTTACATTGGAGGTAATCGGGAATGAGAAATATTGGGGAAAACATCCGCTTTTATCGAGAACGTGCAAAAATGACCGCTGCTGAGCTTGCCTTGAAAATCCGAGTTGGAACCGGCACCATTGAAAAATATGAAGCAGGACAACAAACTCCGGACATGCAGACCATTTTAAAAATTTCAACGGTTTTAGATGTACCTGCTTCCGAACTATTAGAGTCCTTTACTTCCAAGAATTCTACAGGAACTGGAGGAATTGATAAAAGAAGTAGGGATTAAAAGAGCCAAGTTAATTCTTAGAAAAGCTAAAGATTATACAGATGAAGACTTCTTACATGTAATGCAAATATTGTACGAAAAAAAATATAGCACTCAATAAAGAATTTTCTAAAAATCAGGTTTTAAAAATAAATTTCATGGGAATACTTATACCATCAAGGCTTTCTAGTATTCCCCCTTTTGTTAGGACCTAATCCAAGCGCTGGATTTGGTCCCTTTTTTTGTCCTAGAGAAATTGTTTCACAAAACGCTCCATCCTTTTTATTGCTTCCTGTAACTGTTCCAAAGAGGAAGCGTAAGAACATCTTACATACCCTTCTCCACTTTCCCCGAATACATTACCAGGTACGACCGCTACCTTTTCCTCTAACAATAATCTCTCTGCAAATTCTTGTGAGCTAAGTCCAGTTCCTTTTACAGAAGGAAAAGCATAAAACGCTCCACCAGGGTTATGACAGTGCAGCCCCACCTCGTTAAGGGAAGCCACAAAATAATTCCGTCTTCTGCGATAGCTTTTTTTCATTGCCTCGATATCTTGTCGACCATTTTTTAAGGCTTCAATCGCACCATACTGTGCCATGGTTGAAGCGCACATCATAGCATACTGATGTATTTTCAACATTGCTTCTATAATGTCTGTCGGGCCGGCTACAAAGCCCAATCGCCACCCTGTCATGGCAAAGCCTTTTGAAAAACCAGAAATCAAGATCGTTCTTTCCTTCATACCAGGAAGAGTGGCAAAGCTGGTATACTTTTCGTCAAAGCTGAGTTCTGCATAAATTTCATCCGATAAAACCAGCAAATCATGCTTTTCTACAAGACGACTCACTCGGATTAGTTCGTCTTTTGTAAGCATGGTACCTGTAGGGTTGTTTGGAAAACACAGAAGTATTGCCTTTGTCCTGTCGGTAATTGCACTTTCCAAAACATCAAAGTTTATGCTGAATCCTCTCTCCGCATCTGCTCCCACTTTAACAGCAGTACCACCAACCAGTTCAATAAGCGGAGCATAGGAAACGAAACAAGGTTCAATGACAATCACTTCATCTCCTGGGTCAACAATCGCACGGATAGAGAGATCCAACGCCTGACTTGCCCCCACGGTGACGATCACGTCGCTTTCAGGTCTATACTCTACTTCGAATTGTTCGACCAAGTAACGGCTGATTTCTTTTCTTAATTCCAGCAATCCTGCATTTGCAGTATATGACGTATGACCATTATGTAAAGAAGTAATGCAAGCTTCCCTAACACCCCATGATGTGACGAAGTCCGGTTCGCCAACCCCTAAGGAGATAACACCTTCCATATTCGCAGCCAAATCGAAGAAACGACGAATTCCAGAAGGCTGAAGTTTTTGTACATGTTTTGCTACTCTGTTTTTCATGGGGACACCACAATTCGGCGATCATCTTCTCCCTGATCAAAGATGGTACCATCATGTTTATATTTTTTTAAGATAAAATGGGTGGTCGTCGAGATGACCGAGTCCAGGGTGGAAAGCTTTTCAGAAACGAAATTTGCCACCTGTGAAAGGGATCTCCCTTCTATTACAACAGATAAGTCATACGCCCCCGACATTAAATACACAGACTTCACTTCAGGGAACCGATATATATTTTTAGCTATCTCATCAAAACCTACCTCACGCTTTGGTGTCACTTTCACGTCAATCATCGCGGTCACACCTTCAAAGTTGTCAACCTTACGCCAATCAATTACCGCCCCATATTCAACGATGATTCGCTGATCTTCCAACCTCTGCAGCATATTTTCTGTTTCAGTTTCCGTGAGTTCCACCATTTTGGAAAGTACATCTATATTCATTCTTCCGTTTTCTTCAATTATTTGGAGCAAGTCCAATTCTTTTTCCGTTAATTTCATACGCTCATCCCATCTCCTTCAACTAAACATTGACTCATTATAGCAAATATTCCGCCTTAATGTATTACGATTATTTTACAGAACACATTCAAAAAAATACACAGGTTTGAAATAGCAAAGAGAGGTTAAAATACCTATAACTATTCAAACGCAGGAGGGAAAGAGATGCACACCAATCAATTTACAGCCAATATTGCAGGAATCAATGTGTTTTATGAATTTCACCATGACTCTAACTCTCCCTTTATCAATAAACCGACACTTGTTCTTATCCATGGATTTCTTTCTTCCTCTTTCAGTTTTCGCCGTTTGATTCCATTGTTGACGAAAGAATATACTGTTCTTGCGATAGATTTGCCCCCATTTGGCAAAAGTGAGAAATCAAAAAAATTTGTTTATTCTTATGAAAATATGGCGAAAGTGGTGATTTCCCTTCTTGAAAAACTAGGGATTAACCGTACAGTTTTAATTGGGCATTCAATGGGTGGACAGATATCCTTAAACATCAGCAATCAGAAACCTGAACTCGTTGAAAAGGTGGTCCTGCTGTGTAGCTCAGGCTACTTAAAAAGAATGCGACGCTCTGTCATCTACTCTTCGCGAATCCCATATTTCTATATCTGGTTGAAGTATTGGCTGGCGAGACAAGGGCCGATCAAAAATTTATTGAACGTGGTATATGATCATTCTTTAATTGATGACGAGATGATCGCTGGTTATACGGAGCCTTTTTATGACGATCAAATTTTTGTGGCCTTGACTAGAATGATTCGCGACCGGGAAGGCGATCTTGCTGCGGAGATATTAAGAAAGATTGAAACACCAAGCCTGTTGATTTGGGGGGAAGAGGACAAAGTTGTTCCTTTAGAGGTTGGAAAAAGACTTAATAGAGACTTGCCAAATTCCCGGTTGATCACCTACAAAAAAACCGGTCACCTTCTTCCGGAAGAAAAGCCGCAAGATGTGCATGATAACATTCTCGACTTTTTGCAAACTTCACCATAAACAAAAGAGAAAAGCTCTAATTGGCTTTTCTCCTTTTTATGTGGAAGCTTACTTTCATGACAATTTGGATTCCAAGCCTTATTATAAAGAACAAGAATCCTCTTCATTTTTTATTACCATTAGCTCTTTCGCCTTGTCCACACATTGAGACAAGGGAATGAATTGTTCAAAAGAGAATTCATAAATATCTTGAATTTTTTTGGCCAATTGATTTATATCATCAAGTTCATGCACTGCTTGGACTACATCCACACACTCTGTATCATAGGCATCCACACCATATCCAAGCGGATCCCATTGCAATAGGTTTTCCATCAATCTAACATTTACAGTGGCTTTTATCACAATACTTTCACCTTACTTTCAAGAACATTTACTGCATATTATACCTTGTTTTTAACAAATTGTTTAGCAGACTTGAGTCAAACTGATTGGAGGCGACAAACAGTTATGAAATCCTATGACTTCAATGAGAACATCAATAGAAAAAATACTTCCAGTGTCAAATGGGATGAAACTGCCCGTGTATTTGGAAGTAATGATGTATTGCCGATGTGGGTGGCAGATATGGACTTCAAGGCACCACAGGAAGTAACCGATGCAATTATGAACAAAGCACAGCATGGAATATACGGCTATACCGCCATTTCCCCATCCGTTCACGATGCCGTTACAAGCTGGTTTTACAAACAACACGGATGGGAGCTTAAACATGAGTGGCTCACCTATATTTCTGGTGTAGTTCCAGCTCTTAGCGCAACCATCCAAACCTTTTCTAATCCAAGGGACAAGGTCATTGTTTTCTCCCCTGTCTATTATCCTTTTTATGACATGGTTACATATAATGACCGAAAACTTGTTACTAGTCCTCTGGATTATAGGAAAGGCCGTTATCATATGAACCTTCAAGATTTTGAAGCGAAATTAGACGGTGATGTGAAACTCCTTTTATTATGCAACCCACATAACCCAGGTGGAACAGTATGGACTAAAGAGGAATTGAAGCAACTTGGTGAAATCTGTGTAAAACACCATGTCATCATCGTATCCGATGACATACATGCTGATCTAGTATTCAAGAAGCACACCTATTACCCTATCGCTTCCCTTTCTGAGGACATTGCCATGCAGACCGTTACTTGTATCGCCCCGACCAAGACCTTTAACATAGCTGGATTACAGGCTGCCGCAATGGTTACTTCTAATGATTCTTTCCGTGAGAAGTTGGACTTTTTCATGAAAAAGCAGGGCCATTTTTTGTTGAACATGTTAGGTGTTTCCGCAATGGAAGCAGCATACAGGCATGGAAAGTTGTGGCTTGACGGAGTGTTGCAACATATAGAAAACAATATGGATTATGCCGTGGAATATATTCAAAAAGAGATTCCTGGTGTTAACGCAAGCAAGCCGGAAGGGACGTATCTGCTTTGGATTGATTGCAGGAAGCTGGGATTAGGAGAAGAAGAATTAAAGCGACTTCTTCTTCATAAAGGAAAGCTTGCCGTTGAGTCCGGAAGCAAGTTTGGAAAAGAAGGCACCGGCTTTATCCGGATGAATGTCGCCTGCACAAACGCCACCCTGCAAGAAGGCCTCCTAAGGCTAAAAACCGCTCTAGCGTAAAATTATTAGCGGTGTTAAAAAATAAGGGTTATGCAGCACTTAGCTCGCATAACCCGATTACATATTATATAAGTGCTCTGAACAATTCAACGAAACAACAGACAATCCCTCATCATTTTTTCTAATAGTATGCATTCCTGTATCTCCTGTCGGGAACCTGATGTTCGTATGAACAGGTAATTGCAGTAATGCTTTTAATAAATTTGATATGGTCCCCCCATGCGAAACAATAGCAATCCGCACAACAGCTGAACTTTCCGCTAGGATTTTGGATAATGCTGTTTCGACTCTCATGCGAAATTCAATTTCAGACTCCCCGTTTTGAATTCTCTCATGAGGTTTTCTTCCTCCCGGCGGCAATGGATATTTTGTAGCTGCGAGTTCTCTAGGTAAGCCCGCCAACACTCCATTGTTAAATTCCATAAGATTTGGTTCTTTAATTAACATGCAGCCCACTTCTTCTGCCAATATCGTGGCGGTTTCAGCCGCCCTTTTTAATGTACTCGTCCATATGATATCTGGAGGACAATGTTCGTTTAAGCGGCAAGCCAACCTCTTTGCCTGCATCCTGCCAAGTTCTGTTAAGGGATAGTCGGCTCTCCCCTCATGAACCTGCAGAATATCCGCTTCTGATTGCCCATGCCTAATTAAAAGTATCTCCAAAGATGCAACCCCCTTTATCTATAAATTTAAAATTATCTCAAAACTATGAACTATGTCAATATGATTACGAATATTTCTTTAATAATACAAAAAGAAAAGGATAAGTAAATCGAGCTGACTCTCTCTTCCTGATTTCTTGTCACTGAGGTCTTCATACGGGCGTCAAGAATTACTCTGGTGACAAGACTATCCACAATCGATTATTTTTTCCTAAACAATAACAAAGACACACCCTGTTGAGTGTGTCTTTGATGGAATTTATTTTTTCTCAGCTTCGTCGACTGGTTCTTCTACCGCTTCATTTTTTTCTGCAACTTCTTTTGTAATGACACCGCATGCTATTCTCTCTCCGGAGTCACCTGCAGGCTGAGTCATGCCATCATCAATGTTTTCTGTAATGATAATAGCTGTTCCATCCTTGCCAAACAAAGAGGTCTTTCCTTCTTCTAACGTCGCTTGTGGTGCCATTAATTCTGCAATGACCGTCCCGTCATCTTCCACAATGATATTTGGTAAATCTCCTACATGTGCTCCTTCAGGATGCATTAGACCATGCTGTTTATCGTCAGGATTGAAGTGATTGCCTGCTGTTTTGAAATCCGGTGCATCACATAAGCCTTTCTCATGAATATGTACGGCATGCTCTCCAGGAGGAAGCCCCTCTAGATTCAATTCAATCTTGACGCCATTTGGATCTTCCGATACCTTTGCAACCCCAAGAGAGTCTCCAGTACCATTAAATATCTCTACATCAAGCGCCGTTATCTTGTTCTCCATGCAACCTGTCAGTATTAAGCATACTAGAGTAGTCAGGGTAAATATTTTTACTCGCATAAACTAGCTGACCTCCAATCAGTCGTTTACCAAAGTTTCCCCGAAAATGTGGGGGAATATGTTTTCTATAACAAAAAAAGGCTCACTCACCTATAACGGTGAATGAGCCTTTTGGTAGGTATGATTAATCTTTAATCACTTTTTCCCTTCGTAACTGTTCCTCTAATGCTTCCGCCTTCTGACTTTCTCTTTTAGATACTTTAATGATATAGCGAAAAACGAAAATAGCAGCAATAAAGAAAACCGTAAAGGTTATCCCTGCAGGAATGTATTCTGATTTATCTTCTGGAAAATATAAGAATAGTTGTAACATAAAGGAATTAAACACCGTTACCACACGACCTTTCACAGGTTATGAACCTACTCATTATACCAAAAGTTACTGCAAGGAAACAATCTTGACACACACTTCCTTATTTTACTACGGTCATTTTTTCAATAACGACATCTTCCACAGGTTTATCCCCTTCTCCAGTTTCTACTGTTGCGATAGCATCCAGCACTTCCATGCCTTCCACTACTTGTCCAAATACGGTATGTCTAAAGTCAAGTCCAGGTGTTCCACCTTTTTCTTCATAAAGATTAACTACTTCTTGAGGGTATTCTGCTTTTATCATGGACTCCAATGTTGCCTCATCCACCTCTTTTGCATGCACAATGAAGAACTGACTTCCATTAGTACTCGGTCCAGAGTTCGCCATAGAAAGAGCTCCTCTGAAGTGCAGCATTTCACGGCTGAACTCATCTTCAAACGGTTCTCCCCAGATGCTTTCTCCCCCCATGCCTGTGCCTTGTGGATCTCCACCTTGAATCATGAAATCTTCAATGACACGATGAAAAGTCAATCCATCGTAATAGCCGTTTTCTGCATGTGTAACAAAGTTTTCTACCGCTTTTGGTGCTGCATCCGGATAAAGATTTACGACCATTTTACCTTTTGTTGTTTCTATTTCTACAGTACGAATTGTTTCACTAGTATTTGTAAACTGTTGAAATTCACCGACTTCCACTTCCTCTCCGGCTCCTTCATCTTGCGTCTCTTGCCCTGCGTTTTCTTCAGATTGCTGTTCGTTTGTTGATTTATTGCTAGTTGCATTTTCTTCATTTGTACTTGTCCCACAACCTGATACAATAAGAACTAGAGCAAGCACCGTTATCATCATCCATTTTTTCACGTGTTTCACACCCCATATTTTATTTACTTAACAAGATATTACTAAATATAACAAAAAAAATCATCATTTGAATACGAAAGGGGACTTATGATGGAGAAAATAGAGGTTGGCAACATCGTAACCGGGATTTATAAAACTGGAAAATATATTGGGGAAGTTACGGAAATTCGCCCCATGCACTATTTAGTTAAAGTAAAAGCCGTATTGAAGCATCCACAGCAGGGAGATTTGCATGCACCTAAGGAAACAGACGTTCCACTCTTCCATGAGCGCCGGGCACTGGCCTTCCATGAACAAACCAACATTCCAAAAAACATGGTCAAGCTTTACGACGGAGAAGTCCTTGAATACAAAGAGTCTTTGAAAATAGCGCTTCTTGCAGCCACTCAAGCACTAGAAAATGACGACAGCCTTTGGGCGAAAAGAAGCGTTGAGAATTTTTCAATACTAAAAAAGGATTATAAACTAACTTAACTAATTAAAAGCCAAATCACCTATATAAGGGATTTGGCTTTTTATAAGGCATATTTGTTTATTAGCTTGGAAAGGTCGATTCGATCTCCAATAGTAGTAGGTTCCGGTTTTGCAAGATAACTTTTGTCCTTTTCAACGAGTCGAAAGATATTAAATGTCGTCAGTGCATCATCAAGGGCCCGGTGGTGTTTTCCCGTACCTTCTTTTCCGTATTCTTGCACTGCCTTCCATAATCCTGTTTGATTTTGGTCACCAAAGAACTTTTTGTATTCCATGGAAAGATCAACATGCTTGCACGTCAATGGAAATGTTACTCCGTGATACTCACAGTTGTTTCTTAAAACCTTCATGTCCATATTCCCCCATGTTACGACCGTTCCCCTCTCTTGGACGTTGTAGGAGTTCAAAACATCGATCAATTCCTCAAAACTCGCACCGTTATGAACATCCCTTTGAGAAATATTCAAGAATGATTTGCATCTGTTTGTTAAGGTTGGAAATGCGGATGGACGAATATGTTTCGAGTATTGTTGGATTATTTTATCTTTCTCTACTGCTACAATTCCAGCTTCAATGATTTCGGGGAAAAAATTTTTTGGATAATTTCTATTTTCCGGCATGGTAAATTCAAAATCAATGAATAGATGTATCGGTGTTGACTTCATGGTTCCCCTCCCTCTTTAATTTTCAGAATTTTATTACTATATTATATCATGGTGAATAACATTTTTAGCACGTAATTCACTCATTTTTCCAAAAATAAAGTTCGTTTTGTTGATTTTTTCTGTGGATGCGTTATTATTTAGTTATACGAAATATTTATAATCCGAAACTTTAGAAGAAGGTGACAATCATTTCCATATCAGGACGAAACTTGTTCATTATGTGGATTGCGAACTTTTTCGTTGCTGCTAGTGCTACTATGATTCTCCCTTTCTTATCCTTATTCATTGAAACGTTTGGGAATTACTCTGATTCCTATGTACAGCGCTGGTCAGGATTTATTTTTGGCATTACCTTTCTCACAGCGTTTTTCGTTTCACCGATTTGGGGGCGAATTGGGGATAAATATGGCTTTAAGCCGATCTTGTTGTTAACAGGTACAGGTATTGCTACAAGCATCCTGTTGATGAGTGTAGTGGATTCGGTACATGGACTATTCATTCTTAGGATGTTCATGGGATTGGCAACTGGATTCATTCCGACTTCCATGGCTTTAATCTCCTCTCAAGCACCAAAAGAGATTGCAGGAAAAACACTCGGTACCCTGCAGACAGGTACGGTTTCCGGGGGACTCCTCGGTCCATTGATTGGCGGTATGCTTGCGGATTCCTTCGGCTTTGCCTACACGTTTTTCCTTACATCAGCTCTAATCTATTTGGCTGTTATTCTAGTGGCGTTCGGCATTAAGGAAAAGAAAAAAAGTTCTGCAAATCAGAAAGAAAAGAAATATTCACGGAAAGAAGTACTGCAATACATCATACAAAAACCGCTGTTGCTTAAGATTATGTTCTTATCCATGTTCATCCAAGCGGCTAATTTCAGCATTCAGCCCTTACTTGCACTTTATGTGAATGAGTTGACAGGTGGGACCGCAACAAATATCGCCTTACTTGCAGGGTTTGCATTCTCTGCTACAGGTTTCGGCAATTTGTTAGCGTCACGGAATTGGGGAAAACTTGGGGATAACATCGGGCATGACAAAGTCATCGTCATTCTTATGCTCGCAAGTTCGATACTCTTTATTCCTCAAGCGCTTGCCACGTCGCTTTGGCAGCTTGTCCTATTCCGCTTCTTATTTGGTATGGTAGTTGGTGGCTTGATTCCATGTATGACTGCATATATCCGCAATGTAGCCCCTTTGTCCATGCAGGGAGAAGTGCTTGGATACAACGTCAGTTTCCGTTTCTTAGGGAATGTGATTGGGCCGGTGATGGGTGGGATGATTGCCGGTTTTTACGAGATTTCTACCGTATTTTACATCACAAGCTTTATCTTTTTATGCTCAGGAGTAATGTTACTCTATAGCATTCTTCATTCTGAAAGTGCGAAGAAAACAGCAGAATCCTAATAAGGCTTTGTTTCATTGCCTCCCTTTTTCCTGTATTCTACAAGTAGAAGTCATGGATATGGGAGGTTTTTTTATGGAAGCCACTACTTTGGAAATATATCAGAATGGGTTAATCGATTTGTTTCGGTCAAACGCAAATGAATCGAACAGAAAGCCGATGGAAGATTATATGCGCAACCACTTTTCATTTTTGGGGATAAAGTCACCTGAACGAAAAGAGTTAGTAAAAGGATTTTTCGTGGAACATGGGAAACCAGAACGGGAGTGGGTCAAACCGCTTGTTACGTTTTTATATGCGCAACCTGAGCGGGAATTCCATTATGCCGCCCTTGCGGTGATTGATGTTCATATTAAAAAGCTTGATGCGGAGTGGCTCTCCTTTTTGGAAAAATTGGTTACTACAAATTCTTGGTGGGATACAGTGGATCATATTGCACCGCATCATGTTGGGGCAATTTTGTTAAGGGAGAAGTCCAGTATTGTTGACTTTCCAGATAGGTGGATTGAATCGGATAATTTCTGGCTGCAAAGATCAGCCATTCTTTTTCAGTTGAAGTATAAGGAAAAGACAGATTCTCAGAAGTTGTTTTCTTATATAGAGGCCACCAAAGGGGCTAAGGAGTTTTTTATTCAGAAGGCTATCGGCTGGGCGTTAAGAGAATATTCCAAGACTGCCCCGGATGAGGTATTGACGTTTATTAAGTCTACGGATTTGGCACCGCTTAGTAGGCGTGAGGGCTTGAAACATTTAGCGAGAAGGGGACTGGCGGTTTGAAAAAACCTCCAGTCCCTTGGTCTTTCATTACCTTTTCTTCAAAATGGCCATTGTACAACGTGAAATGCAAATCAACGCGTCGTTTTCGTCTACAATTTTTATATCCCATACCATCGTGGTTTTCCCTCTGTGCAACGGAGTTCCGATTGCCGTAACCACCCCATCCTTTTTCCCTTTCAGGTGGTTGGCGTTTATCTCCAGCCCTACACAGATTTCTGTTTCCTTGTCGATAAGATTAAATGTCCCGATGCTTGCAATCGTCTCAGCCAAGGCCACGGACGCCCCACCATGCAACAGTCCGAATGGTTGGTGTGTGCGACTGTCTACAGGCATGGTTGCCACTGCTCTTTCTTCTGACAGTTCCACAATTTCAATTCCTAGTAAGTCTATTAGTGTATTTTCTAGTTCCACTCCTGTTTCCTCCTTTTGTTACCGCTTATCTCTTAATAATACTACTGCAAAAAGAAAATACACAGAGAATAATACAAAAATAGGAATAAGTGCCGACCAATCCAACATGTGTCTCCCCTCCTTTTATAAAACCTTGACTGCAGTTATGTTGAGTCCTAGCTATCTATCGCATATAATAAACTTAAAATTTGAGAGTACTAGAGGTGAAATTAGTTGAAAAAAGAAATCCCTCTACAAGATGTGTCCTTGGAAAAAATGTTTGAAAAATATGAAGCAAAGTACAAAGCCGTTGCTGATAAAAAGCGACTGCACATTATGAACATCCTATGTCAACATGGAGCTATGTGTGTATGCGATATGGTCCCGCTGATCGGAATGCCCCAATCCAAACTTTCCTACCATTTGAAGATTTTGTTGGATGCGGAAATCATCGTTAAAGAAACAAGGGGAACGTGGAGTTACTACTCATTGAACCAAAAGGAAGTAGACAATTTGCTGTCCGAGGAATTATGTTGCATTTTCCGCTAAGGTGTTAAAAACAGACCGCCACCCTCCAAAATGGAGGATGAAACGGTCTGTTTTTTAATATATATATTCTAGATTAACGGACGCACTTATGGTGATTTCTTGTGGTTCAATTGGTGTGCTCTCCTTTTCCTGAACTGCAAAAGAGGCATAACGCGGCCCAGCAAAGACCTGCTGAGTAACTTCTTCCACCTTGATTGGAACTGGAGAAAGGCAAACTTGTAGAGTTATAGCCATTGCCTGTGCTTTTTTCGCCCCATCCACAACTGCCAGCTGCAGGACATGACGATAGATTTCTTTATAATTGGAGACTTCAAAGGATACACTCTCCGAAATATTCGCTCCATTCTCAAAAGCTACATCTACAACGGTACCTGTTTTTGTAATATCTCTCACTTTTATACGGAAAATATGGCGTACCTCATACGTAGAAAGGACAGACTTACCTGACGAATCTGTTTCATATCGAGGAAAGGAAGTATAAGAAGATGTTTCAATGTCTTCCTGAGGAATGCCTGCTGCAATTAGGCCCCGAATCATTCGGTTTGCTATCAATCTATTTTCTTCTTGTGCACGCTGTACATCAGAATTGGTGGTTAGCACTCCCAATTGAAGATACGCTATATCCGGTTGCACTTCCTTTTTCGCGTTTCCCTGAACAAGCATCGTTCGTTGCAAAATGACCACCATCCCCTACTCTTTTACTCCTATTCTATGAGGGGACGTGCACATATATACTTTAACGATACTTCTGGAAGATGAAAGTGGGATCACTCTGTTTTTTGTACCAGTCATAAACAAAATAGAGGACGATAAAGACAGAAGCGGCAATCATCAGTTCCAATCTATACACCACGAATAGCTGTGCATGACTCCACACAAGTCTTCCCATAAAAAAGAATGTCGTTACCCATACAATTGCAGAGCTATAGGCAGCTATGGCAAACTGATAGTATGGCAGTCTCATAAATCCAGCCAAAAAAGGAACGACATTTCTCAATCCAGGCAGGAAATACGAAATACATAATGCAAATACATGGTACTTATTCAAAAGTTCTTCTCCTTTTGCAAAGGAAGCTTCGATCCTATCGTGTTTCTCAAGCTTTGAATATACACCTTTCCCCAAGCAACGTCCTAAAAGGTAACAGGTGGTAAGACTAGCAATCACTCCAATATAAACTGTGAATAATGCAGGCGTTGTCTCAAGGACTCCCCGTTGTGCGACAATCCCTATAGAGCTCACAAACACTTCATTAGGCACCGGGATACCGAACATACCTAACCAAAGCCATAAAAATAATCCTATATATCCATAGTCCTTAATAATTTCTATGATAAAGGTCAGATCCAAGTGATCCCTTCTCTCTGCACGAAGCAAGAATTTGTTATTGCTTCTATTGGTCAAACAAACACGTTCATTACCTTCTCGCTGTATATATTTATTCCTTTTATATTTATTAAATAAACTAGCAAACTCTTTACCAATAAATGCATATGAAAAGGGGACTATTTCCATGAAAAAAAAGACTGTCATCATTACAGGCGCTTCGGGAGGTTTCGGAAGAACATTTACCAAAGTTTTTCTAGAAGGGGGATATCATGTTGTTGCAACGATCAGGGATGAAACAAAGAAGTCCGTCGTATTGGAAGGATTGACTCCAAAGGATGCGGGAAATCTGACTTTTGCATTATTAGATGTAACAGATGAAGAATCCGTGAATAATTTCGGTAGCATTGTTCAAGGATTAGATCGTGTGGATGTGCTCATCAATAACGCTGGATTTGCTGTGGCTGGTTTTGCAGAAGAATTGAGCATGGAGGAATATCAGTTCCAGTTGGAAACCAACCTTTTGGGAGTAATGAGGGTATCGAATCAAGTGCTTCCAAAAATGCGAAAACAGGGAAACGGCAGAATTATCAATATAAGCTCCATCAGCGGCTTAATTGGCTTCCCCGGCCTTTCCCCTTATGTGTCATCAAAATACGCCTTAGAAGGGTACAGTGAGAGTCTCAGGCTGGAAGTAAAGAAGTTCGGCATAGACGTAGTCCTTGTTGAACCAGGTTCGTTTCAAACGAATATATGGTCCTCCGGCACCCATATGTCATCAAAAGCTGGCAACGCCGATTCTCCTTACCTTGAGTTGTTTACGGGGATGAATAAAAGACTTCAAAAAGATCGAGAGTCGTATGGAGATCCAGTTGATGTTGCTAACCTGGTGTTGATGATAGCCGAGATGAAGAAAACTCCCACCCTCCGGTATACCGTCGGAAAGGGTGTAAGGCTCTCTCTACTTGCCAAACGTCTATTGCCTTGGAGAGTATGGGAAAAAATTGTGTTAAGCCAATTAAGGAATAAAGACTAAATAGAAGGGTGACAACTCTCCATTCCTATTTAAATTACATATAGTACTGTACTGATGAAAAATGGAGGGTTTGTCATGTATTTTTATCAACCCCATTTCCACCGCACTGTTTATTATCCACGAAATGTCTATTTTCCGGTTTATGCGCTTCCACTGCCAAGAACATATTTCCGAGTTTATCCCGAAGTGGATCCGACCGTCTTTACTGAATCCGCAGAATCCATGCAACAATTGATGAAAGAGGCCAGCATCATTTTGCAGAAACTATCTGATTCTAAAGCGTTCGCTTCGGAAGTAATGGCGGCAGCACAGGAAGGCAATAAAGAGAAAGTGTCTCAGTTATTACTTTCAACTGGTATGCATTCCGGTGTGAAAGTAGATTTTAATCCGGATGGCATTAATTTAAATATGACATCGGAAATTGAAGGAAAAGATTGCTGCCATCTTACCATCAGTTTGAGATGGGGATGACAAAAAGGATTACAGGGTGGCCTGTAATCCTTTTTGATTTATGATTACTACTTTATTTTTGTGCGCTATATACCCTCACATAATCCACTTCCATTTTTCCTGGAAACTTAGTGGATTCGTCAGGGGCACCTCCATACCAGCCGCCAATGGCTAGGTTAAGGATTATATAGAATTTCTGATCAAATGGAGCAGGATAAGCATGCTTTTTCTCATTATCTGAATCCATACTTGACCACTTATTCAAAGTTTGGAATACTTCCCCATTTACAGACCATCTAATTTCTCCAGGTTCCCACTCAACTGCATAGACATTATAATCGGTGATGCTTGAGTTTTCACCTAAGAGATGATCTTTTGCAGTATACGTATTATTTGGCCATTGGCTACCATAATGAATGGCACCACCGACTGTATTCACTCTTGCTCCTTTAGCTTCCATGATGTCAATTTCTCCAGATGCTGCCCATCCGCCATACTTGTCTTCCTCTGGCATCATCCAAAATGCGGGCCAGTAACCTTGTCCACCTGGTAATTTAATTTTTGCTTCAAATCTCCCATACAGCTGGCTGAATTTCCCTTTCGTATGGACTTTCCCTGAAGTATATTCATACTTACCATGGTCATCTGAAGCTGTTTCCATTTTTCCAGTTATGACAAGCTTTCCATCTTCTACTGTCACATTGTTTTTGGAGTAATATTGAAGCTCTTCATTGCCCCAACCGGGTTCATAGTTGCCATCAGGCTTCATAAAACCATTTCCTGTATCATAAGACCATTTGGATTGATCCAATTCACGCCCATCAAAGTTGTCTTCCCAAACTAACTGCCAGTCTTTTTTTCTATCTGTCATTGTTTTAATGCTCTCTCCTTTAGTTGTTGAATACCACCGTTGTAATAGATCTTGCAGGAATAGCCAGGTCCATTACTTCCCCTTCAAGCTCTATCGACGTTTCTTTATTGGCATCTGTTTCATTTAATAGAACGACAACAATGCTCTCATTTTCATTTTTGAACGCAACAAGTGAAACATCTTCAAGCGCTGTTTCATGAGCGATTCTTTTCGCACCCGGCTTGATAAACTTACTAAAATGACCAATATAATAGTAAGAACTATTGAAATGCACCTCGTCTTTTTCTGTGTCTGCTATGATTGGCGCATCGCAATAATTTCCTACATGATTCGGTCCACCTTGCATATCAAGTAACAAGTTCCAATCAATGAATCCTTCTAACCAGTTATTCATATCTCCGATGATGTTTCTTGCATAGCGTTCTCCTGTATGCCATGCACCAAGTTTCACTCCACCTTCAATACAGCCTTCAGTGAACAATAAATGTTTGTCTGGGAATGCCTCATGTACTTTTGATAGATTCTCAAACTCCTCTGATACATACCAGTGGTTCCCTGTTCCCCATACATATTTAGCTGCTTCCGGATCGGATAACACGGTAGTCGCCCGCTCCACGATTACATCACGGTTGTGATCCCAAATGATGATTTTTTTATCGCCAAGTCCGTTTTTTTCCATGATTGGCCCTAAGAAGTTCTTCACAAAATCTCTTTCTTCTTCTGCTGTATAAATGCAAGAATCCCACACCTGTGTCGCTTCCGGCTCGTTTTGAATCGAAATCCCCCAAATCGGTACACCTTCCGCTTCCATTGCTTTGATATATTTTACATAGTAATTAGCCCATGCTTCTCTGTACTTTTCTATTAACTTGCCACCGTGATTCATTTCACCATTTGTTTTCATCCATGCAGGCGGACTCCAAGGCGAAGCTAGTATAGTCAATGTTTCAGCCGCTTCCGACTCTGCTGCCTTAATAAATGGAAGTACGTACTTTTGCTCCCGCTCTATGTTAAAGGACTCGAGGCTCACATCTCCTTCTTCCACGTAGGTATAGTTCCCAAGCGCAAAATCACTACTGTGAATTGCCGTGCGACCTAGGTTATATCCGAGACCTGTTTCTTTATTAAAATAGGCGTTAATAATGGCATCTTTGTTACCTTCTGATAGCTGAGACCAGTTATAGGCAGCCGCTTCCGTAAAAGCTCCGCCGAAACCTAGCCACTCTTGATGTTGTTTTTCAGGAAAAAGCTTTAAAGAGACCGCTTTGTCACTCTTTTGTTTCCATTCGATGTTTTTTACTTGTTCCCAAGGTCTTCCTGTCTCTTTTTTTGTTTGAATAACCGTAATATTCTTCATAAAATGACCTCCATTTATTGAGTTCGTGCCAAAATGGGGGAAGTTGATGCCAAATCAGCCCGAGTTCGTGCCAAAACCACACGAGTTGATGCCAAAATCCCCTGAGTTCGTGCCAAAACCAATTTCCCTTTTCAAAAAAAACCACTCAATCCTGAGTGGTTATATACTTCTTGAACTAATAATCTCTTTAAATCGCTTCGCACTATCTTTCAAAATTCTTTCTTGCGTTTCAAAGTCTACATATACCATGCCGAATCGCTTGTCATAACCAAACGCCCATTCAAAGTTATCAAATAAAGACCACAAGAAGTAACCTGCGATATTCATGCCTTCTTCATTCAATTCAGCAACAGCTGTAATATGCTTTTCCACATAATCTTTACGCTCATTGTCATGTACACAACCATCTACCACTACATCGTCATAAGCCGCACCATTTTCGGTAATGTAGATTGGTAGATCAGTATAGTTCTCACGAAGTCCTCTAATCAATTCCTTGAACTCCTGTGGAGAGATATCCCAGCCCATACCCGTTTTCGGATAATCAGAGTAAGCACCTTTATTTAGCATTGGGGAACTTGGATCAAATTCCACCAATGATCTTGCGTAATAGTTGATTCCGAAGAAATCACATGGAGTTGAAATCGATTCCAAGTCTCCTTCTTGAATGAAATCAAAGTTATGAATCAACTTGGAAAACAGGTTAATCATGTCCATTGGATAAGAACCTTTGAAAATAGGATCTAGGAACCATCTGTTTGCATAGCCATCAGAATTGTTTCTTGCAATTTGGTCATTGATTGAATCTGTTGGAGCATAAGAAGGTGCCAGGTTAAGTGTAATTCCAATCGGTGTAGAAGATCCGAATTTACCTTTTAACAATTTAACCGCTTCACCATGAGAAAGTAGAATATGATGTGCTGCTTTTACGCCTTCCTCAAGATTTGTATGTCCAGGTGCATGATGGCCAAGGTGATAGCTCAAGAAACTTGCACACCATGGTTCATTGTGCGTAATCCATGAATAAACCAATTCGTCTAACTCTTCATAGCACTTGTCTGCAAACTCCAAGAACCATGAAACGGACTCGCGATTTACCCATCCGCCTTGTTCATGTGCCCACATTGGAAGATCCCAGTGGTATAACGTAACCATTGGCTTGATACCAGCTTCCAATAAGCCGTTAATTAACTTTTTATAAAAGTCCATACCTTCTTGGTTATAAACACCTTGTTGTGGGAAAATCCTTGGCCAAGCGATAGATAGGCGATAAGAATCTACACCAAGGCTTTTGATAATGTTGATGTCTTCTTCATAACGGTGGTAGTGGTCACAAGCAACATCTCCTGTGTCTCCATTCCACACCTTACCTGGTGTTCTTGAAAAAGTATCCCAGATGGATGGAGTACGACCTCCTTCATCGTGTGCTCCTTCTATTTGGTAGGAGGATGTTGCTGTTCCAAAAATGAAATCCTTTGAAAAATTTAACATGCCGTTCACCTCTTCTATTAATCTAGTTGCTTTTTATTTATTCTTTTACTCCACCTGCGGAAATACTGCTAATGATGTATTTGGATAGGAACAAGAAGGTAATCATGATTGGTACAACAGATATCGCGATACCTAAATACATAGAACCTAGATTTTCTGCTACCTTTGATCCTCTCAAGAAGCCCATCATGACAGGTAACGTGTACTTTTCCGGACTGAAAAGAACTACAAGTGGAACAATGTAGTTATTCCAAGATCCAATAAAGGTGAAGATACCCATTGTAGCTACTGCCGGCATCATGATAGGTAAGCCTATCGTATGGAAAATTCTTATTTCACTTGCTCCATCCATTCTGGCAGCTTCCAATAATGTTGGATGCAGGGTGGAGACAAGAAATTGTCGTAGGAAGAAAACAACGAATGGACTTGCTATAGCCGGAATGATTAATGGGATATAACTGTCCAATGTACCTAATGTCTTATTTAAGTCATAGAATCCAATTAGACCTAATTGGCCCGGGACCATCATCAAAATTAATACGGAAACGAATAGAAAATTTTTACCTTTAAAGTTATAAATCGCAAACCCATATGCCGTCAGTGCGGAGAAGTATGAGCTTAATACAGTTACACAAATTGCTATAAATACACTGTTTCCAAATCCTTGCCAAATATTAACGAAACTTATCAATCTTTCATAGTTTTCCGCGATTGC
Organism: Sutcliffiella horikoshii; assembly: GCF_020524325.1. Taxonomy (GTDB): domain Bacteria; phylum Bacillota; class Bacilli; order Bacillales; family Bacillaceae_I; genus Sutcliffiella_A; species Sutcliffiella_A horikoshii_D. Next base: position 704,784 of record NZ_JAIVKY010000007.1, on the reverse strand, counting down.
GCTACCTGGTAAAAGGGTGAACCCTTTTTGCAGAATTTCTGAATTGGATCTCGTAGCATTGATAATCATCATATAAAATGGGATAAAGCTAATAATCGCAAGCAATATTAAAAGCCCGTAGAGGATGCTCTTTACAAAAGTACTTTTATTCACACTAACTCACTCCTAATCCATGCTTTTGCGGTACATAGCTTTAAATGTTACAAACGAGAATATTAACGTAATCAAGAATAATCCGTATGCGACCGCTGCGGCGTATCCATAGTTGTTAAATTTAAATGCCTGATTGTACATATATAAAACCATTGTGTTTAGAGATCCTTGCGGTGCACCCATACCGTCTGTTAATAACATCGGCAATTCGAAAATCTGCAATCCGCCAATTAAAGAAGTGATCATGATATATAACATAATTGGTTTTAATAATGGCAATGTAATGTGGAACAATGTTTTCCAACGGTTCGCTCCATCAATAAGTGCCGCTTCATAATAATCCTTTGAAATACCTGAAATACCTGCCATCAATACGATAAATGTATGACCAAACCACATCCATGCTCCGATAAGAGCAACAGACCATTTTGCTGTAGTAGGGTCGTTAAGCCAGTTGATTGGCTGAGAGATGATGCCTAAATCCATTAATAAATGATTCAATGTTCCATGGTGCCATCCTAGTAAAATACCAAACAATAACGCTACAGAAGCGATAGTTATTAAGTTTGGAAGATAAAGTACAGCCCGGAAGAAACCAAGCCCTTTCATTTTTAGGCGAATATCAGAGAACAATATCGCAAGCCCCAATGCTATAAGCATTTGGAAAAAGAAGTTAACTCCCCAAATGTACCAAGTGTTAAAGAATGCTTGTAAAAAGTAGCTGTCAGTAAGTAGTCTTGTATAGTTAGCCAATCCAATAACTTCAGGAACTCCCATACCGGAGTAGTTTGTAAAACTATAATAGAAGGTTAATAGTATTGGATAGATGCTAAATATCCCAAAGACGATGAAAAATGGTAGGATGAACAGATAGCCATAATGATCTTTTTTCTTCAAATCAATCGCCTTCTTTCTTGTAACTCTGTTAATAAAATTGATAATGTATTAAATAAATAACCTAGCTGTGGATTGGAGCACATGGCGTAGACTCCGGCGGGAGATAGCGGTAGGTTGAGACCCCTGAAGCGTTGTGAGGAGGCTCAAGCACACGCCCTTTGGATAAGCGAAGCCAAGTGCGTAAATCCACAGCGGCAGTTAACAGAGCTTACTCTTTAAATGATGGGTGGGAGCCAAGTTTCAGCTCCCACCACATCCTTTGTTGCATTATTCAGGTGTCTTAATATCCGGGTATGCATTTTTCACTAAACGATAGAACTCTTCAATTGCTTCTTCTTTCGTCTTAGTTCCTTCTACATACTCCCCAACCATAGATCCAAAGAATCCATCAATCTGTTGGTCATATTTTGTTACAGTTCCTGGGTTGATGTTTGCAGCTTCTTCTAAGAAGAACGTATAGTTATTTTGCCCGCCTAAGAATGGCTCTTGAATATCACCTTTGATTTTTTCTGTAACCGGTAAGTAGGAAAGAACATCTCCTGTTTCTTTTGCCCAATCAGTTAAGAACTCTTCATCATGTGTCATCATTTGAACGAATTTCCATGCAAGATCTTTATTTTCAGAACCTTTGTAGATTCCTAACCAAGTTCCGCCCCAGAAGTATGGGTTCGGACCATTTGTTACTGCCCAGTCTCCAACAGTTTCTTCTGTGTTTGTTTTTAGAACACTGTGAAGACCCCAAGTTGGTAATGCATATGCAAACACTTCTGTTTGATCAGAACTGTTCTCGTTTACTTCTTCCCAACCTGCATTGTAGTTGATTGGCTCATCCATTGCTGCAAACCATGCAGGAGACCATTCTGGTGCAAATGCTGTTAAATCTTTATCACGTAATTCTTTGGCATAGTCGAAATAGTTGGTTCTTCCTTCTGTCATAACTAGCTCGTTATTTTCGTTAACCCAAGGTTGTGGATCTTGACCTTGTGCAAACCAACGAACAGCTCCTTCATCAGGGAATAGACGGTAACCAGCGGATTTTAATTCTTCTCCAACTTCAAACAAACCGTCCATAGTGCTCATTCTTTCGCCGATCTCAGTAGGGTCATCCGTACCTAATACTTCTTTAGCGATACTTCTTCTATAGAAGATACCACCTGGAGTTGTTTGCCAAGATACAGCTTTGATTTTACCTTCTGAATCTTTTCCTAGATCAAATACATAAGGGATATAGTCATCTTCCCATTCTTGTACATTGTAAGGCTCTTGAGAAAGGTCTTCCCAATAATCTTGCTCTACCCAATCTTTTATGAATGCAAGTTCGCCAGTAAATACGTCAGGAGCTCCTTGACCACTTTCTAATACTGGACGTAAACGAGTTGGATAATCTTCAATCGGAATGATTGTCAAATCAACCGTTACTCCGTTTTCCTCTTTAAATACATTGATTGGTTCTTGTAGTTCATCCGTGAAGGACCATACAGTTAAATCTGCCTTCTTAGAAGAAGACGAGTTACTGCAAGCAGATAATAAACTTAGCGTCATTACTGCAGTAATAAGAATTAAAAGCTTCTTTTTCACAAAAATACCCCCCTGTTTTGTTGTAAAAAATACTAAAGCGCTTTCGAAAATGCTTATTTTTAACTAAAGCGCTTTCGTTTTATGGATAAAAAGAGAACTTATTAGTCCCCTCTTCACTCATCAATTTTAATTGCCTTACACGATTCCCTGATGATAAGTTCTACTGGAATGGTAACGGCTTTGTTGAGCTTTGTTTTGTCATTGATCTGATCTAATAACAGATCGGCTGCTGTGGAACCAAGTTGATTCATATTCTGTTTGACAGTGGTTAATGGCGGTGCTATATGCTGGGCAATATCTATATCATCATAACCTATAACAGAAATATCATCTGGTACAGATAATCCTTTTTTCTTGATTGCTTTGATTGCTCCAAATGCCATATTATCTCCTGCAGCATAAACAGCTGTTGGAGGATCTTCTAGTGATAGCAATTCTTGCATCGCTTGCTCTCCACTTTCCATGGAGAAGAATCCACCATTTACAATGTAAGATTTGGGAATATCCAAGTTATGCTTTTTAAGCGCTTTAATAAAACCCTTTAATCTTTCTGTTCCTGCGTATGTCTCCTGATGTCCGTATATGTGTGCAATCTTTCTATGCCCAAGTGAGTAAAGATAGTCAACAGCCAGTACACTTCCATAACTATTATCACTATAAACTACACTTGACTTGGAGCTATGCATATCAATGATTACGGTAGGTAAAGGAGACTCCATCAGTTTTTTTACTTCAGGATCATCTGATATGGAGCAAACCACCACTACTCCGTCCACCCCTCTATGTCGAAAGTGGTCCAAATAGCTTTTTTTCTCATTGATGATGTTTCTTGATACAAAAAGCATATCATAGCCAAACTGCTCTGCTCTTTGCTTAAAACTTTCAATCACGGCATTGAAAAAGGGATGTTTAATACCAACACCTAAGTTTTCCATGAAAACTACACCAATTGTCCAAGATTTCTTGGTCATCAATGAGCGAGCATGGGAATTGGGGTAGTACCCCATTTCTTCTACAGCTTCTAGTATTTTCTTTTTGGTCTTTTCACTTACATCTGTATAATTGTTTAATACTTTTGATACAGTTGTAATGGAAAAACCGGTCTTTTTCGCAATATCATAAATGGTTGTCATTGTCTTCCCTCTCTCGAACCGAAAGCGCTTTCGAAAGTAATTATAAAATAGAATGTAAACGTCGTCAATGGCTTTTTACAAAGAAATTTCAGAAATATTGCAGAATGTTGCAGGTAAATTTCCCCTTCTCCAAATTTCCTCCTCTATCTTAAACCTTTTCCCATCTATTTCGTTATAATTATTGAAGGGTTCAATAATTAATGTAGTCCACCTTGAGATTGGAGTGCAAGGTGTGAGACTCCTCGAAAATGCTAAAGCATTTTCTTCGTGCGATGAATCGCTGCCGAAGCCTTCCTGGTCCAGCGGGGGAGTAATGGTAGGTTGAGACCCCACGGACGAATCCGAGGAGGCTCAAGCACCGTCCTCTGGATAAGCGAACACCTGGAACGTAAATCTCAAGATGTTTAACAAACTTTTCATGCAGTCAAACAGAAAGAAGGATTCACCATGATCGAAATTCGCAATCTATCAAAATCATATAAACAACAAAAAGTGCTCTCTTCCATAAACCTACGAATTTCAACAGGAATATTCGGTCTGTTAGGCCCAAACGGCGCAGGTAAATCAACTCTGATGCGAATCATGGCCACTTTAATGAAACCATCAGCAGGAGACATTCACATTGACTCCATTTCGATCCTGTCACATCCAGAAAAAGTCCGGAGACTGATTGGATATCTGCCTCAGCACTTCCATGTCTACCCACAAATGACACCAATGGAAATTTTAGATTTTGTAGGAGTCATGAAAGGCGTTCCGAACAAGAAAGAACGCAGGGAACAAATAGAACACTGGCTGCACGAGGTGAACCTCACTTCCAAAGCCAATGAAAAAATCAAAACATTTTCCCATGGAATGAAGCAACGTGTAGGCATCGCGCAAGCATTTATGGGAAACCCGAAACTAGTTATTTTAGATGAGCCTACAGTAGGATTAGATCCAGAAGAGAAGCTCCGTTTTCGAAACCTTTTATCCAAAGAAGGCCTTAACAAAAGCATCCTTCTCTCTACACATGTTGTCACAGATATTGAAAGCAGTTGCTATGAGATAGCGGTATTGAAGAAAGGCGAGCTTTTATTAGATGCAACGGTTGAAGAGCTGAAAGAGTTAGCTTGCGGAAAAGTGTGGGAAGGAACGGTTCCATCAGGTTATTTAGAAAATATGGCAGAAGACACCATTCTTTGTTCAGAACACCGTGGCAGCACTGTTCATGCACGGGTCCTTGCAGATGAGAAGCCATTTTACGGAGCAAAGATGCTTGAGCCGAATTTAGAGGACGGTTATCTCGCCTTGTTAGAGGGGACTTCCTCATGAGATTTTTAAAACAATTACAACTAGAGAACCGTTTCCTTCTTAAGAATTGGTTCTTCCTTTTGGCTCCACTAGTGTATGGAGTCAGTATGAGTTTATGGTTGTCCAATCATAACCAAGACGTTGCAAACATTATCGGACAATATTCATCCGGCTTTTTTAAAGCCAATAATGAGTTTCTTGCTATCGGCCACACCCTTTCCCTTGGCGTGTTATTTTTAGCAAGTGTGCTATCCATTCGTAGAGAAAAACAGACCGTGTTATTAGATTGGACGAATTCCTTACCGAATTCCTTTTTAACCATTATTCTAGCAAAGTTTCTATCGCTTTTTATTTATAGCAGTCTCTTTACTTTAGTTTATTTCCTGATCTTTGTATGGCAAGGTTCTTCCTTCGGCAAAGACCTCTCCTATTTGCTAGAACACGGCTTGTCATTCTCTGTTCAAAGCCAATTGTCTTACGCTGTCACTATTTCATTAGGAATGGTACTTGCCGTTCTTATCACTAACAGGATTGTATATATCATTGTGTTTTGCGCGTGGATGTTTGGCACTTTCTTTATGGAAGGTTATATTATACAACGATATCAATTGCATTTTTTGAAAACATTTCATTTAAATCAGTTTTTCATGGATATCTCTCACTCTGAAGATTGGGGATTTCGTTTATCTAGAAAAGAAACCTTATATTCGCAGCTTTTTGTCACGTTTTTCAGTCTTTTTTTATTGGCTATTACAATCATGAAATCTTCCACTAATCGAATTTCATCCTTTGAAAAGAGAAAATGGACTTTGTTTGGAATAGTAACGGCCCTTACCGTTGCTTCCATTTTTCCATACAGTTATTTATGGTCAGACCGCTTAGAGCATTTTAACTATTTAAAAGCAGGCGCTGTTAAGCAGTATGATTCTGACGATGGGACTGTTTTAGACACAGTAGGAGAGTTTTATAATGTTGATAGTTACTCCATTAAAATGGAGCGGACCAGAAAAAATTCCTTTCACATTAAGGCAGAGTTGCTTATTCCTAATTTACAGAAAAACACCACATTAAATTTTAGCTTGTATCCCTCTTTTGAAGTGGAATCGGTATCTTGGAACGGGGTGAAAACTGACTTTAATAAGAAGCAGCATCTTGTAACGTTATCCAACATAGATCAACAAGAACTAAACCGGTTAGAGGTAGAGTATACCGGCAACCTAAATGAATGGGGACATCTTTACGGAAGTGAAAGAAATTTTGCTTTCTTTAAAGGGGAAGATATGTACATCCCTTCCTATATAGGGTGGTACCCTTTACCGGGAGATTATTCTATTTATACTCTTTTTCATGCAGATACGGAGGATTACATTCATACGATAGGATTTAATCGCCACTTAGAATTGAACCAGGCACTTCCCGCGTCTGATTTTCAGGTAGAATTGACTAACTTTAATCATCACGTTTTCAGTACTGCCCATTTTAGTGAAAAATCTGCTGATGGAGCGCTAATTTTCACCAGTGAGGATGCTAAAGGTTTAACACTTTTTTCAAATAAGGGACTAGTCAAATATAAGGGGAATTTACCTTTTTCCGTTATTGCTCATAAGGAAAACTATCAGTTAATACAACAGAAACTTGGCGATATGGCTTCTATAGAAGATTTTTTTGAGAATTGGCTAGATGAAGAATTTCAACAAGACATGAAACTTGTCTATGTCCCTTCTCTTAACTATGTCGGGACTGAAACATATAATATCAACCATTTTGACGAAGCACTTTTCTTTGATGATAATGTTCAAACATACGTACAGGTTGATGATGGTAAAGTCATAAATAATACGATGATAGATTTAAAATCCAGATTAATATCGTTTGGGCTATTCGGACACGATTATCTAAACCAGTATTACGAGGTTTCAGCGGATTCCGTGTTAAAGGGGCTTATGGACACATACCTGCTTGTCTTATATAAAGATTATTATGACTTTGATTGGAATGATTTTGAGCAATTTAATGGCACAGATTTCTACTACCTTTCTACTGTCTCTCATATAAACTGGATGAGTTCATCTGCTGAGATGACTACTTTAGAAAAGTTCGATGAGCTAATGAAATCATACAAGCTACAATATAATAATCAGGTTGTTTTGATGATAGCTAAAGAATTGGAGAAAGGCAATAACGAAAAAGTAAAACAATTACTTAAGGACATCTATCAAGATTTAAAGACCAATAATAAAGATTCCTTCTCCTATGAAGAATGGATGACTTATTGGAATCGTACGTTTGAAAGTGGGGGAATGCGATGATAAGCGATGAAAGGCTCCTTGAACAGATGGCTGAAGGTGACCAGGCGGCATTTGAAGCCTTTGTTCATAGGTATCATGTACCAATACATCAATATACGGAAAGGCTGTTAAAAGATTCTAAAAAAGCAGAGGATGTTGTTCAAGAAACATTCATCCGCTTATTAAAACAGCTGAAGTCGAAACAAATCCCAACATATCCGAAAGCCTGGCTCTACCGGGTGGCTTCTAACATCTGCAAGGACTACTGGCGCAGTGCTCAATATCGTTCAGAGGATACGGCAAAAGAAGAAATGCCGGTCACTGTTGACCAACAAGCTTCTGTTATAGAAATCTACGAACGGCAGGAAACTAGAAAAGAGATGTTAGCTTCCTTAAAGAGTTTGTCAGAGTCACAACAACAAATTGTTACCTTGAGATTTTATCAGGATATGAAATTGAAAGAAATTGCAGACATTCTAGATTTACCATTAGGAACGGTTAAATCCAATTTGTTTCATGCTTTAAAGAAACTTAAAGGGGTATTATCAAAAGAAGCGGAAAAGGAGGCGGAGAATAATGAAGGAACAACACAATCAAGACCAAGAGCTGTATCAACTAGAAGATGAAATGAAAGAGATGCTTTCTTCATATGTCGTCAAATCGCCATCCAGTCAGGATACAAAAGCATTATTGGCAGCCTTGCAACCAACATTCAATGAAATAGGCACTGCATCTGCAGAAGAACTTGGGCAAGAAACAATTCAACCACCAAGCTTTTTCTCTCAATTAAAAGCACAAATCTCATTTTATCAATGGCACTTCTGGGTGATGAGTACGCTCATTTTCGTTATGCTGACCTTATTCTCTTCAAACGTTTATGTGAGAGAAGCAACACAATTTTATCAATTTGCGATTCCATTATCGATGCTGGTTGGTGTGTTCTATACGTACCAAACATGGAATAAACAAATGCGCACCATTGAGAGCATTACACCTTTTCCACCAGCTTTATTATTGCTAAGTCGTATGGTAATAATCTTAGCAATGAACATCATTCTAGGTGTAATAGGCTCCTTTTACCTAAGCTTTAAAGTTCAACATTTCGAACTACTTCCCTTTTTGTTAGATTGGATCGCCCCCGCTATGTTGATTTATGGAATGATTGCATATTTGATGATGCGAAAAGGAGTAAAGTTTGGTCTTGCATTTGGTATCATAGCATGGATTGTTCTTATGGTTGCTGGCGCTATTTATCAGACACATGGCTATGCAATAATCCAGTTTTCACACAGTCAGGTAGCAGGTATACAAACCCTTTTTGTCACTCTTGGCCTGTTCCTTCTATTTCTAGCTTACAAAAAAAGCTTGAAACTGCAAACGATGTTTCGTTAATTGAGGCGATATTAAATGATAAGACTAAATCATATTTTTTGGAAATACAAACACTTTTCCTTAGAAATCGATGAATTAACCCTTCATCCTGGAATAACGATCCTAGTAGGTAATAACGGGTCTGGAAAGTCTACACTTCTGCACCTCTTGGCAACCGCTACTCGCGCACCACGGGGGACAATTTATTACCAGGATGATACGATGGATACAGACCTTCCTTTAGTTAGAAGTAAAATTGGATTTGTGCCGACAGGAGTGGAACTATATCCGGATTTCACTCCTGTGAAATTATTAATGTATATGGCCCAGCTTAAAGGTCTTAGCAAAGACTATTCCATGCGCCAAATTGAGGAACTAATCAGTGTGTTTCATCTCCAAGACGTTAAAAAAAAGAAAATCAAAAGACTATCACAAGGTATGCAGCAAAGATTGGCGCTTGCACAGGCATTTCTCGGAAAACCCAGCTACATTTTTTTGGATGAACCTCTAAACTTTCTCGATATCCATGAGAGGAAAAGTTTATTAAACTATGTAGCGAAACTCGCTCCACATTGTGTCATACTTGTAGCCACACATGAATTGAATGAATGGGGGCCGGTGTGCAATAGTGTTTTATGGATGTATCAAGGTAGAGTTGTCTATTCTGGGAGCAAATTAATGTGGACACAGCAACTTCCCTTAAAAGTTTGGACCGGTGAACTGCAAGATAGCTTATACGAAAACTTTTCATCCCAACACCTTATCGTTTATGCAGGTAGAGTTAAAGATCAGCTGGCCGTCAGATGTGCTAGCAACGTTAAACCTATATTAGGTTTTGTAGAAGCACAACCAACCATGGAAGATGCTTTCTTTATTAGAAAATACACAAAAGAAGCTAGGGAAAAATAGCTTCTTTTTTCTTTAAGCACTGATAAACGCTGTTACACAAGTTTCACATATTCCCAATATCTTTGTAACAGTGTGGTATTGTATAATAATATTGGGGAATTATTTTCTTCGTGAAACCAGCCTTTTTAAAGGAGTATTAAAGAATGATAAATTTTTTCAAAAAACTTGATTGGTTACTGTTAACAGCTATCGTGTTGTTATGTATATACGGTTTAATAATGATTTACAGTGCCGGGATGTTGCTAGGCTATGAACTTCATGAGGACTACGCTTATTTCTTTAATCGCCAGAAAACTTGGCTTTATTTAGGAATACCCGTTTTTATAGCTGCTATCATCACTCCTTATAAGCTATACGACAGGTTGACTCCTCTATTGGTAGGATTATCAGTTCTCTCATTAATACTTGTATTAGTACCGTTTATTGGAAATGAAGTGAATGGAGCACGGAGTTGGTTTCAAATAGGGAGTATCAGTGTACAACCCGCTGAAATTGCAAAATTGGTCATGATTATATATTTTGCAAGGGTCTATGCAAGAAAACAGCCGTATATCCATCAATTTAGTAAAGGAGTTGCTCCTCCACTAGCTGTACTTATTTTAATATTATTTTTAATAATACTTCAGCCTGATGTTGGAACAGGCTCCATGATTACCATTGCCTGCGGAGCTATCCTTATTTGTTCTGGAGCTAGATGGAAGCATATCCTATTACTTGGCTCTGTTGCAGCTTTAGGAATTTTCATTCTTGCCAAAACTGCCAGTTATCGTTGGGCAAGGATTACATCATTCGTTGACCCTTTCGGAGATGCCTCTGGTTCAGGCTTTCAGCTTGTTGAATCGTTCATTGCCATTGGAAATGGCGGGCTTTTAGGAAGAGGCTTGGCGCAAGGAGTACATAAACTTGGCTATTTGCCAGAAGCCCACACAGATTTTATTCTCGCAGTTATTTCGGAGGAGCTTGGGATCTTTGGAATATTGACTTTGTTCTTACTTTACGGAATTGTGCTTGTAAGAGGAGTTAGGGTCGGGGTTTCCCTAAAGGATCCTTTTGGAAAACTTCTTGCTTTCGGTATTACTTTTCAAATAAGCAGCCAGGTGTTCATTAATGCCGGTGCTGTAAGTGGGTTAGTTCCAATTACAGGTATCACACTTCCTTTCATCAGTTATGGAGGGTCTTCCCTGCTTATCACTATTTTTGCAGCAGGCATTCTAGTTCACCTATCGAAACATGCAACCATCGCGAGAGAAGCTAGAGAGGAGACAGAAACTACATGGGGACAGAAAATAACAAGCTAGAGTATAATCGAATAGATTATACTTTGTTATTTCTGCTGTTTTTGCTATTCATTATCAGTTTAGTAGCTGTTTATAGTGCATCGGGTCAATACTTCGTCAATGACCCGTATTATTTTGTAAAACGGCAGATTATTTGGTACATAATTGGGGTAGGAATTATGTTTTCCATCATGTTCTTTGACTATGAACTATTGGAAAACCTAGCCTTACCCTTTTATTTTCTCGGTCTGAGTCTTTTAGTTGCCGTACATTTATTCGGTACTGTCAGAAATGGATCACAACGTTGGATTAATCTTGGTGGATTTATGTTACAACCTTCCGAGTTTATGAAGATATTCCTGCTAATTGTGCTTGCAGGCGTCATCTACAAATGGGTGAAAGAAAAGCATGAATTAGATACTAAGACTCCTATCAGTGTCGTAATCAAAATTATGATCTATTCTCTTCCTCCATTTGGCTTGATACTTTTACAGCCTGATTTAGGAACGGCACTTGTTATTGGAGCCATCATGGTAACCATGATATTTATAAGCGGGACTTCTTGGAGAATACTTACTTTACTAGCAGGAACCATCATCGCAGGCTTGACGACACTTGTTTATTTGCATAACAGCCATATGGAGTTGTTCTCAAAATTCATCAAGCCTCACCAGCTTGAACGAATTTATGGATGGTTAAGTCGAGAAGAATATGCCTCCTCCTATGGGTTTCAGCTTACGGAAGCTTTAAAAGGAATAGGTTCGGGGCAAGTATCCGGTCGAGGCTTATTGGAAGGTGTTCAATCTCAAAGCGGCCGGATACCAGAGGTTCAGACGGATTTCATATTCGCCCTTATTGGAGAGGAATTCGGATTTATCGGAGCAACTCTTGTAATCTCCATTTACTTTATCATGATCTATCGCTTAATTATCATTGCCATTAGCTGTGATAATCCGTTCGGTACCTACTTGGTGACCGGTGTCATCGGTCTATTATCATTTCAGATATTCCAAAACATTGCCATGACCATCGGTTTGATGCCGATTACCGGCCTTGCCCTTCCGTTTATGAGTTACGGAGGAAGTGCTTTGTTAACAAATATGATAGCCATGGGAATTGTCATGAGTGTCAAATTCAGAACGAAGAAATTTATGTTTAACTAGTAAAAACATCTCATCTTTAATTAGATGAGGTGTTTTTCTTTTCAAAGAAAAAACAGTGCTCACCAAAACACTGTCCAACCTAATGTATAAAAGTATAATTGCTAAATCATTATTCCTTCGGTGCTTCTAACCGTTGTTCCAACTGGTCAATACGCTCTAGTAGCTTTTGATTTTGCTCTTGCAATTCTTGATTAACCCCTCTAGAAGAAAAATAAGGATCTGTTTCCCACCAATCCATCCCAATCTCCTTAGCCTTATCAACCGACGCCACAAGCAATCGAATTTTGATAGTCAATAATTCTACATCAGCAAGCCCAATCTTGATATCTCCAGCAATTACTACACCTTTATCGAGTATTTTTTCAAGTACCTCCACTAGGTTACTGGAGTTTGACGGTGTTTGCATTGACATATATAACAGCTCCTTCACACGCTAAAAAAATTATAGAAGATTCCCTAGCGGTCCCAAATTAATGTTCAAATCCTCATCATCTAAGTCGAAAATCTCTTTAAGGTCTTCCATTTTTAATTCCAGGTTCATCAATGCTGTTCCAAGCTTTTCAATTTCCTCATCAGTCAAATTGCCACTATCCACTCTTCTTAGAGCATGTCTCTCGATGAGTTGACGCAATAACTCTATTACCGTTAACACAAGTTGTGACAGCCCCTGTTCCACATTATCTGGATCTAATTGGATCCTGCCGCTCTTTTCTGGTCTATGCTCCATTTCGCTTCCTCCTCGCCAATTATTTTTCTTTCATTGGATTCCATCAGTTTATCTACTGAAGTGATTAGCAATCGCAAATCCAAGTAAATTAAATCAATGTCCGCTATGGAGATGATAAGCTCCCCTCTTAGCACGACACCTTTATCCAAAATGACATCTAAAATGTCCAGTAAAGAAACATCTTGATTAGGGTTTACTCCATATTGCGTTGGCATTTTGTTCCCTACCTTCTGCCTATAAGTTTGCGAAATGATAACATGGCCACGGGCCGGTATACTCCATAGTGAAACCAAGGTCCACGTACTCTTTCTGGAGCTGTTTCACTTGTTGCAGAAAGCCATCTCTATTATTTTTATTTAATAGATAGATACCGTTCCAGTTCATATCTTGCTTTCTACCGGACATCTCTTGGCTCCAGTTCTTCTTCACATCTGACTGGGCACACCATTCACTCAATCTTTCATGAATTTCATCACACTTTTTTCTTTTCACATTCACGACGGCTTCTTCTATTTTTTGCTTCAGTTTTTTTCTTTCAAAAAACTGTCTTCCTGGGCTAAGTGATTCAATTTCTTTTTCATGTTGTTTGATGTCAGCGGAATGTTCTGCTACTTCTTCTTTGATTTTCTTATCGTCACAATAGATTTTTAGATTCCATTCTTCTTTCTGAGCAATATTCTCGAAAAGCTGATGGAATTTCAAACTCTCCGTTTCTATTGTTCTCTCCAAATTCTGTTCATTTTTGTAAATGGTACAGAACTTCAGTGGGATAAGTGTATAGGTGTTATGAAGCTTTTCAAGTGTTTCATGATGATGCAAAGCTTTCACTTGCAGCCATTCCATATCATGATTAACCTTATCTTCAATAACCTCTTCAGAAAATTCCTCTTCATCAATTTCACATAAGATTGCTGTCACTTCGCCTATCTGCCGTTCATATAAGTTATGTCGTCCGTCAATTCCTGCAAATGGCGTCAGTGGGTTTTCTTTTAATTCTTCTGTAGGTATTAATCCGTATAGATAAAACAACGACTTGTCTGTTTTTGTTTCTGTCATGTTCAGCCACCCCCGTCTCTTCTTTTCAAGTCTTCAAACATTCGCTGTTCCCGAAGCTTTGCCACTTCATAACGCTGCAACAATTCTTCTTCTTGTGCATGATATTCTTCTTCTGTAATTTCTTCTGTTTCCATTAACATTTCTAATTGAACCAATTGCTTCTGAATATGATCAATATCATACATTTCCCGGTCCACTTCTTCTTTAATCTTTTCCCCGAGTTTTACTAAAGCTCCCATTGGGCCTGTAAGAAGCTTATGGATCATTAGGCTTCCTTCGCCTTCAGTTTTATATCAATAAAGTTGTAAGCAGGCCATGGACCGGTATATTTGAATTCCACTTTGTCCTGCCACTTTTCATAGATTTTATTTACCAGTTCATCAAACTCTTCCTCATGGTCTCGTTCTATCAAGAAACTTGCATTGATGAGCATCTTGCCTCCAATTGTTTCGTTTTGCTTCGCAGAAACGGCTTTTTCAGCTAATGGTAAGAAAACTTCCTGCATGCAAATTTGCATCTTTTCTTTCATAAATTTCTGCGCCATATCACCCAGTTCTATTCGCTCGTAATAGGAGGCAGCTTCCGATTTCCCGCTGATTTTTTCCTTTAGCTTCATTGCTTTTTGATTCTTGTTGATTTCAGCTTTCAGCCAGTCTTCCTTACCAATTATTTTCAGGCCTACTTCTATTTTATTTTCTATCTTTTTATAGATGTTCTGAAGCTCTGTATATAATGATTTCATGAGAAATTCAACATCTGCTTCTGTCTCAAATACATTTCCGAAGCTCATTGGAATAACCGTCGTCCTCTCCATGAGGGAAGATACGACATTTTGATGGGTTAATAGATTCTCTTTTTTTGGATGATAGATTTTGATTGGAGCTTTAGTAACCACCATAGAGAATTCTTTGTATTCAATGGTAAGTAGCTGGCTGGTTCTTCCCTCCAACACCACTTCTCCCAATTCTATTTTTTTCTGTTCATTTGGTATGACACAAAACGTATAATAGCCAAGATTATTTTCCATTTGTATTCCCTCCAAAAGCTTTCTTGAATTCTTGTGTAATAAGAGATAAAGACCTTGATTGCTTTTCATACTCCATCCCTTTGTGGACGGAATGCAACAGCACATCCACACAAAGTTGTTTGAAATCCTCATTTGCTGTACTCCGTTCCATTTCCTTTTGCTTCGAAATGGTAGCAATCATGATGGCTGCACGGATACCTGGTGCATGCTTGCCTTTATTCAAGCATTTGTCTCTAAGAGCTGAAACAAAATTTGTGATAAGAATGGCATCTTCTTCTGAGATATCTACTTTTTGTTGTAAGATTTCAGTTTCTGCATTTTTTTCCATATATCCAAGTTCCATCGTAATCATCCGGTCCAGCAGTGCATCCTGAGTCTTATGCACTCCGGCATATTCCACAGGGTTACTCGTAAAAATAATGGAGAAATCTTCATGCACCTTTACCCATTTCTCTTCATGCTTGGAACCATACAAGGGAAGAACACCTTCTTCGATAACCGATAGGAAAAGATTGTTTGTTTCTGGTTTGGACCGTGTAAACTCATCGTAAATAAGTGTATATCCGTTTTTTACCGCTTCCAACAAAAGCCCTTCTTGGAAAGACTCTTTCATTGTTTCTTCTTTTTTCATGACCGAGCGGACATAATTATCCACTAATAACTTTTTGGTATATCCATTAAAGTCTCCAAGCAGGTCTGCATTGGTCATTTCTTCATGCCCTTGCAGTACCACCACCGGCCTTTCAAGTTTCCTGGCTACGTGCAATGCCATAGAAGTTTTCCCTACACCAGTCGGCCCTGTAAAATGAACAGGAAATCCATTCTTCAAGTAGTCTACCGTTCTAGCAGAAATCTCTTCCACCTTAGCATGTGTAACAATCTCCTTCTCCAGCTGTTTGTTCATGTCCCACTACCTCCATTGCCAACGGCCCTTACTCATTGTTCAAATCTATTGAGCTTCTAGACCTCAAGCTCCTTCGATTATATGATTCCACTTCCATTTCTTTATTCAGTTTGGCATGATACACACCAACCATCTGGTCTTTGGCATATGCTTTCATATATTCTTTTTCTTCAATTACTTCTACCACGACGTCCCAGCCCTGATCTGTAGGCTGAACTGCTGTAATCTTATATGGAGGTTTTACGAACTCTGTAAAAAAATCCGTTACCTCTTTCAAGACTTTTTTCATACTCACTACCATCCCCGCCTTTTTGGAAAATGGAACAAAGGCACATGTAATATGTGCCTTGATTCCTTAGTATTTAATTATCAAATCTTATGCGTTTTGACGTTCTGTTGATTGTCCGGATAAATGAAATTCTCCATCCATTAAATCATCTCTCAATAATCCAACTGCTTCTGCATAGCGCAACCATGTATCCACACTGGCGATAACGACTCGTGCTTCCACCGTGATCAGTTCGATTCCCACTAGGGACACTCGTGCATAAACGTCAATGACGACTCCCTTATCTAGAATTCTATCGATGACCTCTGCAAGACTTGATCCATCCGTACTTTTTTGAATTGCTGCCATTTTACTTCACTCCTTTAATGTCACTCACATTTGGGATTTGATCGCTTCGTTTCACGGAATTCATTCCATTTAAATCATCAGCCCT
Source organism: Sutcliffiella horikoshii (assembly GCF_020524325.1). Taxonomy (GTDB): domain Bacteria; phylum Bacillota; class Bacilli; order Bacillales; family Bacillaceae_I; genus Sutcliffiella_A; species Sutcliffiella_A horikoshii_D. The sequence continues at coordinate 688,286 of NZ_JAIVKY010000007.1, read as the reverse complement.
CTTCACATCAGAGTAGGTTTTGATTCCACTGGAACGGCTTCCCTTACCGATTTTCTCTTGAAAGTTTTCGCCTGCTTCTTTGACTTTCTTCAATCGATCTCTCACCTTTAATAGTGAGTCTTGCACTTTCTCCTGGATGTCTTCTGCCTTGCTGTGAACTTTGTCTGCAAATTGGTCTGTTGAATCATCTAAATTATCTGATAATTCACCGATTTTCTCTTGCATACTATTCTTCGTTTTTTCCTTCTTATAGTCGACATATTGTTCCGTCGCTTCTTTTCTAGCTTTCTTTAACAGTTTCTTCTTCAGTTCCTTCAGGTTGTTGCTCCCCTTCATCTCGCCGAAAAAATTTCATCACCTTGTTCCGACGTTCTTTTTTTAAAAGTAAAGCCGAGCTTGCTGCGACGCCTCCGACAACTGCTCCTGTTACCCACTTGTTTTTACTAAGTTGCATGGCACTATCTTTCACACTCATTTACATCCACTCCTTTAAATGAATTTTATTCTGTTTCAGGTTATATTCACTCTTAGCACATTCTTTAAACAAAAATCAGGAAAAAGGGTCGTATTCCCTACAGATTTAGTAATTGATTCCTTGCATGAAAACTTTACTTCTGCAAAACAAAATAAGAGACACACCCGCTATTAGCAGGTATGCCTCTTTCCATTTTTATATTTGTCCTTTGAGCTTATACATTAGTTTGTAGGGTGGCGATTGGATTTCTTCTTATACAAAGTCACAGTGAAGAAGACTTCTTTCTACCTGTTTCCTTCCTACTAAGGTCTTCATAACCTTCATGAAGACTCTTCTCCAACTGTTTCCTTGCCACTTTGGTCCCTTACATCTCACGGACCCATTGGACAAGCTTAAGGGATAAGTGCGTCGCATCCTCAGAATTCAGCGCAGACCGAAACTCCTCCTCCAGCCTCTTCGTCAAACCCGTATTATCCTCCTCATACGGAATAATCGTAGACCAATTAATAAACGGAATTGCGATCAGGGTCTGCTCCTCTCTTTTATTCTCATGTATATACACACTAAAAGTATCAACTTGCAAATTTGCTTTCCTAATCTTCATATATGAACTTCCTCCTAATCTTTATAGTTCATATTTTAGCGAGGCAGGCTAAAATATTCAACTTCATCAATTGTTAACCAAAAAGATAATGGTGTTGACAACTACTAAACTTTTAGATTATTATTTTATTGTTAACTACATACAACAAAGGGGTTTACATTATGAAACGTTCACTGTCAACATTGGATATTACCTATGCGGCCATGTTTGTTGCTTTAATGGCAATTGGCGCGAACATTGTATCTTGGATGCCATTCCTTCAAGTCGGTGGTGTTCCACTATCCATGCAGCCATTTTTCTGTGTGTTAGCCGGAATATTATTAGGATCAAGACTTGGAGCCCTTTCTATGATTGTGTATCTACTAGTAGGTATTGCAGGTGCACCAGTATTTGCTCAGTTTAGTTCAGGCTTTGCAACGATTATCGGTCCGACCGGAGGATTTCTACTATCCTATGTGGCTGCCGCTTTTGCAGCTGGACTGATTGTAGAGAAGAAAGCTCAACCGAAATTAGGCACATTTATGTTTGCCTCTTTCATTGGCATTATTCTTATTTATTTTATCGGAACAAACTACATGTTTGTGATTATTAACTATGTTTTAGAAATAAGCACACCTTATGTAGCGGCTTGGACGACAATGGCTCTTTTCGCATTAAAAGACGTCGTGTTTACAATTCTATGCGCATTGCTTGCTGCTAGATTATTCTATGTTGTCAATAAAACAACCAATACACCTTACACACGTAAGGTCGCTTAATAAGACAAACCGGGCAAAGCAGCCCGGTTTTTTTATAGTAAAAACTTTAGTGATTAGTTATTCTCCGCTGTTCCTTTCCGCAAATAGCTTCGCTTTCCGCGGGACGGCGCTTGAGCCTCCTCACTTGTTGCGGGGTCTCAACCTACCATTACTCCCCCGCTGGAGTCTTCGCTATTTGCTCCAATCCACAGCTAGAAACCACGTTGAAATTTTCTGTTTTCAGACAACTTGAAAAGGTGATTTTTCATTACCTTAGTTAATTGAAGTAACCTAGTTGATTGGAGTGGAAGGCGCGTAGACACCCGCGGGAGGAAGGGACAGGTGAGACCCCGGAAGGCGAAGCCTGAGGGGGCTCACGGACCGCCCGCAGGCAAGCGAAGAGCCTGGAACGGAAATCAACCGCACTATATACTTTTTTATTCTTTGACAAAAATCCAGGCTGCAATACACGCAGCCTGGATTTTTGGTATATTTTATAAGATTACCGCAGCAATACAGCCGAAAATAATCAAAGGGATATTGTAGTGTAGAAAAGTAGGTACACATGTATCCCAAATGTGGTTATGCTGACCATCCGCATTCAAACCAGAAGTCGGTCCAAGCGTACTGTCAGAAGCAGGTGACCCAGCATCTCCTAAAGCAGCCGCCGTACCAACAATAGCAATGGTCGCCATCGCACTAAACCCAAGCTCCGCACATAACGGTACAAAAATCGCGGCAATAATAGGAATGGTAGAAAAAGAAGATCCAATTCCCATTGTAATGAGTAATCCGACTAGTAACATAGCGAATGCTGCAATGAGCTGATTAGAACCAATCCATTCTGCAGAAGAAGCAACCAATGTTTCAATATCACCAGTTTCTCTTAAGACACTTGCAAATCCGGAAGCCGCAATCATGACAAACCCAATGAATGCCATCATACGCATACCAGACGTGAGGATAACATCGGTCTCATTGGATTTCATTACTCCCCCTGCATAAAGGATAATAATACCAACAAGTGAACCATAAATCATTCCATCTACGCCAAGCACATCACTTAGATAGACTTGAGTAGCAAGCGAGGTTACTACCGCCACAATAGCAATAATAATAGACTTCTTTGTGTAGGACTCTGTTTCTTGGTCTGCTATAGACTTCTGTACGTATGTTCTCGGCTTTCTATAGCTAAAGAAAACTGCTATAAGAAGTCCAACTATCATTCCTGAAACCGGAATTAACATAGCTGTTGGAATAGATGATAAGCTGATATCCAATCCACTTTCTTTCATATTCGTTTTTAGGATACCGTGAAAAATACCGCCAAACCCAACCGGTAAAAGAATGTATGGTGCTGTTAGACCGAATGTGATGATGGTCGCTGTCAGCCTTCTGTCAATGTTCAGTTCGTTCAAGATTTTAAGTAATGGTGGAATTAAGATTGGAATGAACGCAATATGAACGGGAACCACGTTTTGAGACATAATAGAGACAGCTAAAATGATAAGTAGTATAAGTACTTTAGATAACGCCTTTTTTCTTGAGTCCTCTTTTGTTCCGACAAGCTTTATTGCATTTTCAACAAGAGCATCAGGAAGTCCTGTTTTAGAAAGTGCCACTGCAAAAGCACCCAAGAGGGCATAACTTAGGGCAACCGCTGCATTTCCCCCTAGACCGTCTGTAAAAGTATTAATCGTGGTTTCCAGGCCTAAACCTCCAACCATTCCACCAATAAAAGCACCTGAAACCAGGGCAAGTACAACATTTATTCTAAGTAAACTTAATGTAAGCATAACCAATACGGCTATGATGACTGCATTCATAATAAAGACTTCCTTTCTTTCTGTAAATCATGTAGTTTTCGCTTTAGTTAATTAAATCATTAGAGAATTAGAGTGAAAAAGCATAAAAATAAATTAACATAGATTTGAAAGGACTGTCAACGGAAAAGTTAGGAAGAAGCCAAGGAGGCTCCCTGGCCGCCCTCAGGCCAAGTGAAGCGCATGGAACGGAAATCAAAGGATTGATACTGGACTTCATAGTGGCGATGAAGACGTCTCTTCTACTGATTGCTTGTTACTTGTGTCTTCATAACACCGATGAGAACCTCTCTCCTCCTGATTTCCCTTCACTGATGTCTTCATAACACCGATGAGGACCTCTCTCCTCCTGATTTCCCTTCACTGATGTCTTCATAACACCGATGAGGACCTCTCTTCTCCTGATTTCCCTTCACTGATGTCTTCATAACACCGATGAGGATCTCTCTTCTCCTGATTTCCCTTCACTGATGTCTTCATAACACTGATGAGGACCTCTCTTCTCCTGATTTCCCTTCACTGATGTCTTCATAACACTGATGAGGACCTCTCTTCTCCTGATTTCTCGTCATCAAGGTCTTCATCCCGACGTCAAAAATATCTCTTAAAACTATCCACAATTCAATTATTTTTATAATTTTCTATAGAAAAAATACGCATCCCATTGTAGGATGCGCATCAAATAAATTCTGTATGAACGATTAATTTTCTTCTGTCAATCCAAAACGTTCTACTAACGTTACGAGCGTTCGAACCATCGCGCCTGTTCCACCGCTTGGTCCAAGGTCATGAGCAGACTTGGAAGTGGCTGTGCCTGCAATATCCAAGTGAACCCATGGTGTACCCTCTGCAAATTCTCCGATGAACGCTCCTGCAAAAATAGCGTGGCCGTCACGACCCGGTGAGTTGTTCAAATCGGCTACTTTGCTGTTGCGAACTCTTTCTTTTGCGTGATCAAAAATTGGAAGTCTCCACATCTCTTCTCCCGCTTCATGGGATGCTTCAAGCACTTGTTCAAACCATGCTTCGTCATTTGTCATCGCACCTGTCGTGTGGTTACCTAACGCGATGATGACTCCGCCAGTTAGGGTTGCTACGTCAACCAGGTAGTTAGCTCCATGCTGTTTTGCATAGGTTACTGCATCTGCTAATACAAGACGCCCTTCTGCATCGGTGTTTAAGATCTCGATTGTTTTACCGCTCATGGATGTGATTACATCATCCGGCTTGAAGGCTTCTCCGCTAATCATATTGTCTGTAGAAGCAATAACTGCCAGTACATTTTGCTCCGGCTTCAGCTCACCAATCGCTTCCATGGCTCCAAGCACAGTTGCCGCTCCACCCATATCTGTTTTCATGCCGACAATGCCATCTTTTGGTTTGATGGAGTACCCTCCAGTATCAAAAGTGATTCCTTTCCCAACTAAACCGATTACATCTGTCCAGTCTTCTTTTCCTTGATATTTCAACACGATCATCTTAGGCGGTTCCACAGACCCTTTGTTAACTGCTAACAAAGCACCCATTCCAAGCTTCTCCATCTCTTCTTTTTCAAGAATTTCAAGTTCAAAGCCATACTTCTCTGCTAGTTGGGCAGCATGGTTTGCAAGATCTGTGGCAGTCAGCATATTTCCTGGAAGGTTTACAAGAGTTCGAGCTGTATTTGTTCCTTTAGCAAAGACATATCCTACATGTGCACTTGCTCCCACTTCTTCTTTATCATGATCTGTCAGTAGTAGAACCTCATCCAGCTTCACTTCCGGTTCATTGGATTTTTGCTTGTATCCATCGTACTTATATGTTGCTAACGGAATGGACTCACCCAAAGCATGAGCAACATCCAGCACATCCACATTTTCCGTTACAAAAGTATCCAGCGCAACTACAACACTCTTAAGTTTAGATTCTTGAAGGGTTTTACCCACTTTCCCAAACACTTTGCGTAATTCAACGAAAGTTAGTTTCTCTTCACGACCTGTCCCCACTACAAAGATTCTTTTGTATGAAGTTTTGCCCAATGTATGTATTCTTGCTAACTTTCCTTTTTTTGCAGATATGTCCCCATCTTTTAATAGTTGGGTAAGATGTCCTTCCAACTGGGAATCTAGTTCTCCCAACAATCCATCTAATTTGCTATGTTTCTCAGAAAGGCCTACTACCAACGCCTCCTGTTGATTTGAAAAATCTGCTTCATTATGTACGATAAACATATTTGAACACCTCCATTTTATTGTACGTTTATTATATCGAACTTATGGAAATATTTCGAGTTTCTAATCATATACAAAATGACAACTTTCCTACTCCTTTCATCATTTCTCCTACATTCATCTTAACAAATCCATTATAATGATTCATAATAATAAGAATATTACCTATACATAATACTCTACTTACTGTGCTACATCTTAAAAGAAAGGGTATAGTAATAGAAACATCTGCAGAGAAAGGGCGATACTATCAAATGGAGTTATTTTCTAATTTCCCTCTATGGGCTGCACTTGCAGCAATCGGATTTGCACAATTTGTAAAGGTCCCTATTCAATATATTGCCTCAAGAAGGATTGATTGGTCCTTGATCACAAGTACAGGTGGCATGCCAAGCTCACACTCTGCTGCGGTCACGGCTTTGGCTACAGGCGTTGCATTTGAAACCGGCTTGGATTCTCCTATATTTGCCGTAGCGACCGTCTTTGCTATCATCGTGATGTTTGATGCAACCGGGGTTAGAAGACATGCTGGAGAACAAGCAACTGTATTAAACAAACTTGTTGGTGATTTTAACCGTTTTGTGGAAGAGACCAAGAAATGGCCGAAAATGAATGAGCAAGAAAAAGTGAAGGATTTGAAGGAACTCCTAGGTCATAAACCGATTGAAGTATTTTTCGGTGCAATTACAGGGATTTTGCTTACACTGGTCTTGCATTACTTTGTTCATGTCTTATAGAGGAGGTAGAAGTGGATGAGACTTATATCCATTTGTCCGAGCAACACAGAGTTACTCCACTACCTAGGTTTATCAAGCACCCTAGTTGGAGTGGATGATTTCTCTGATTGGCCAAGCGAAGTTTCAAATCTACCAAAGCTTGGACCAGATTTGAATATAAATATGGAGAAACTGGAGTCCTTGGAACCTGACTTAGTATTGGCCAGTTTAAGTGTCCCTGGAATGGAGCGCAACATTGAAGAATTGGAAAAGCGCTCCATTCCTCATATCGTATTAAACCCTCAATCACTCGAGGATATCGCCCGTGATATCTTGACGGTAGGAGAACTTACAAATTCTCTATCCAAGGCCATTGAGGTTGCTTCCTCTATGAAGGAAATAATCCATACATACAGACAGTGCGCAACAACATGTGAAAACAAACCCTCTTTATATTGGGAATGGTGGCCAAAACCCATTTTCACTCCTGGCAAGGTCAATTGGCTGACGGAAATAAGTAATTTGGCAGGGGCAGTCAATGTCTTCGCTGATAAAGAAGTGGCAAGTTACCAGACGGAATGGGGAGAAGTGGTAGAGAAAAATCCTGATACAATCTGTATGATTTGGGTTGGGGTAAAAGAGTCAAAAATGAATCCTAAGCATGTAATGAAGCGGGATAGCGCCGAGACCGTCCGAGCGGTTCGTAACTCTCAAATACATGTACTAGAAGAGAGCCTCTATTGCAGACCTTCTCCAAGGCTTATCTTAGGATTACAAAAACTTGCAGCCCTCCTTCATCCTACTAGCTACCCTTCGTACACCGGAGAAGACCCATTACTAAAATAATAAAAAGCCGTATCCCTGATAGGTACGGCTTTTGTCATGCTATTCTCCGGTCCCTTTATATTGTTGACGGAAAACCTGCATGCTTTCGTCCTCATTCAATTGTGTTAATTCTTCCTCGGTCAATGTGCCATCGCCTTTTTTAATTATATAAACATCGATGGTCTGCTTACCCCAATCATTAAATACCTCATCCACTGTATCGTAGTAGAGATCGATTTTATTCCCTTTAATCGCTCCTCCGATATCAGCTACTACTCCATAACCATAACCAGGTATAAATAGAATTGTGCCTATTGGAAAGACATTAATATCCGCTGCAATGGTCGAGTATAGATCTCTTTTAACTTTAAGACCTGAATATGTAATTCCATAGCTTGGATCTCCCGGGTTCTTGCCTGTTGATTCATAGCCTGCTGTATATCCAGTGGCGTGAACCTCATGTGTCTCATATTGATTCCAGTCTAAATCCTCTAACTTCTTGGGTTTTTCTATCGCTTCTTCTGCCGACACCATGGTAGGTGTTGCTGAAAGTAAGTTCAATTGTTTTAAGTCTAGTCCGATTTTCTTAAAGAAGCCTTCTTTTTCTTCTTCTTGATCACCTTGTCCATTAGTGGCATATATATTATTTTCTTTTAGCCAGTTGTGAATCGTGGATGCCTCAACACCTGATATGGATTGGAAGGTTACAGACAGAGCAAGTACAAATAATAACCCGATAACCGTCCTCCGACAAATTGTTTTCGCTAATTTCATGTGATTCACTCACACTCCTCTCACAAGATATTCCTTCCCTGTTTTTATGGAAAGTATTCCTTTTTTGTGAGAAAAGCTAGTAATCACCTATTTTTTCCAAAAATAAATACTAGATTAGTGGATTATTTTGAGACATCAGGCAATTAAAAAACATCTTTAAAATAATACATTAGTTAGTGGTTAACAGCCGCTGCTCCTTTCCACAAATGGCTTCGCTTTCCGCGGGACGGTGCCTTGAGCCTCCTCACAACGCTTCAGGGGTCTCAACCTACCGTTTCTCCCCCGCTGGAGTCTTCGCCATTTGCTCCAATCCACAGCTAAAAATTGCGTAAATGTAATGTTAATGATTGATTCAGTTAACTCGGTTAAGTACTGTTCTTAACCCCTTTGATGAATGAGATCACCTTGTTGATTGGAGTGGAAGGCGCGCAGACGCCCGCGGGAGGAAGGGACAGGGGAGACCCCGGAGGCGTAAGCCGAGGAGGCTCACGGACCGCCCGCAGGCAAGCGAAGCGCCTGGAACGGAAATCAACCGGATAATATACTTTCTTCTTTAAAAAAATAAGAACCGGCAACAGTACCGGTTCTTGACATAACTTTAAAACATTTGATATCCATTTTTTCTAAGCATTTTAATAACGATACCAGAAGTGATCGCTCCTGCTAAGCCGCTCACCAAAATAGTAATATCTGCAACCTGCAAGGAAGCAACCTCTGAGCCAAGATTCGAAAAAGCACTACCAGGCTCCCTGAAATAATCGATCAACCTCACATCATCCTGAGCGATAATCCACACACAGACTATTGGGTAAATAATCGCCATTATCCAAGACATGCGTAATAACATATTTAAAAGGAATCCGATTCCAAAGAAAAGTACAAAAAATAAGACGACAGAAATAAGTAAAATTGGTATGTTCAATACCAAGCACCTCCATTACACATCTTTCCTTAGTGTACTGAAAGCGTTGATACGAGTCAATTCTTTTTGGCAATCAAACAAAAACACAATCGCAATTGTCCTAAATACGTCATAAATGACCTATCTTAGAACTAGCGCGATTGTGTGGAAAACTTAATAATTTATTTTCTTCCGCTTCCTCCACAGCAGGAACAAGTTTCTGATCCGCCTAGCAAAAGTTGAAAATACCCTTTACCTGAACAATATGGGCAATCTTTCTTCTCTGTTTGCAGTTGATTTTTCATTCCTTATCCCTCCAGATGATTTTCTCAAAACAGAATTTAATTTAATTTTCTGATAATATATCATCCTTTTAAGGAAAAAGGAAAGGGACAAAAACGGCTGAAAAATACGATGTAAGCGAATACATCTTATCCAATCTATCCGTTTCTTGCTTTTTCTTAAATTTACAGAATTATTAGAAAAATAATTTGTATGAACTATAGTTAAAAACCTTTCCGGGATTCATGGCGTCCGTTTCTTTTAATATAGAAAGGTTTGTAAGCTTGGCGCAATAGTGAATGAGTAAAGAAGAATCAGGATCTCTCTCCAAATCCTCAAGCGTTTTGAATGCTGCGTCAGATAGTTCGCTATCCTGATAGACTACGTCGTTGTTTAAAGGAGTACATAAGAACAGGAGCATATTATCACTGATTTTATCCTTTATAACACCAGATCTGACTCCAACCAGCCCCTCAACCTTAACGTTTATGCCTGTTTCCTCTAATATTTCTCTAGCAACCGCCTCATCTACGGTTTCATTTGCTTCCACAAATCCTGCAGGAAAGGACCACTTCCCTTTCAGTCCTCCGTAGCGTTTTTTCACGACAAGCCATTTACCGTCCTCTGATACCACAATCCCCGCAACCGCTAGCCAGACATCTTCTCTTTTTCCCATATTATCTCCCCCCTGTTTCTAGCTGATACAGTAATGGTACCAAGAAAAACGACAAAAAGAAAAGCTGCACACTATAAAATGTACAGCTTCTCAAAAATATATCTTATAAAACGTTGAATTTACCTTTTTTCATTACTAGTCCAGCTCCACCGATCATGTAAAGAGCACGGTTATCAACCATTTTCTTCATGAAAGATGCTTTGGAACCCCAGATTTTGCGACCGAATACTACGCCGATTGCATCGTCTTCACCTAGAGAACATACTGTTCCTTTTAAATCAGGAGTGAAAGTTTGCAGTTCACCTTGGCCACGAACCAATACTGCCAAGTTTTTCGCACAAACTTCCCCTTGTTGCATTGCAATTTGTGCAGTTGGAGGGTATGGACGGTTAATTTCTTCGTTGATGATTAGAGAGCAATCCCCAACGATGAATACATCTTCATGTCCAGGAGCGCGCAAGTAAGGATCTACTTTCACACGACCACGCATGTTTTCGAATCCGGAATCTTCCACCAAGTGGTTTCCACGTACACCAGCAGCCCAAACAACTGTACCAGCTTTGATTTCTTCTACTTCTTCGTCTTTTGCAACGATGATTCCTTCTTCAGTTGCTTCTTTAATCGCTGTGCCAATTTTAAATTCTACGCCTTTACGCTCAAGCGTATTCACAGCGTATTCCACTAGTTCTGGATCAAATCCAGGAAGTACAGTCGGTGCTGCTTCTACACACACGATGCGTACTTTTTCTTTAGGGATATCAAACTCTTGGCAAAGTTCAGGAACACGGTTAACAAGTTCTCCAAGGAACTCGATACCTGTAAATCCAGCTCCACCAACAACGATAGTTAAACGATCGTCACGACGGTGTGCTTCTGTGTTGTAAGTAGCAAACTGATATTCGATGTGCTCACGGATTTTACGAGCAACATTTAAGTTTGCGATCGTGAACGCATGCTCTTTCAAGCCCTTGATGCCAAAAGTCTCTGCTTCATAACCAAGACCAACCACTAGATAGTCATAAGAGATTTCTCCGCCTTTAGTCAAAGCCACAGTTTTTGCCTCACGGTTGATGCCTGTAACAGTATCGTGTAAGAAATGAATCTTGCTGCGATCAATTACATCAGAAATTTTGTAACGCGTACGATCAGCTGGTAATGTTCCTGCTGATGCTTCATGTAACCATGTAGACTCGTAATGGTAATCGTTTTTGTTTACCAACGTAATATCGGCTTCGTTAACACCGATCATTTTTTGAAGACGAACAGCCGTTACTAGCCCACCGTAACCTGCACCTAGAATAACTATACTTGGCTTTTTCAAATGAATCACACCTTTTATATTGAAATTTTTTATAAAATAAATATGAAGACATGGAACAAATCCCACTGTACCTACTCTTACTATCCGCTATTAAGATAAAATTTATTAGAAATAAATGATTGTGAAATACTTCACGAATATGGACGGCAAAAAAGTGCGAAATTTGTCACAAAGAAACTTAACCTATCTAACATCATATTCTTTTTTCGTCTTTTTTTCAAGATAAAATCATAGTTTAAAAAGCTTTAAAATATTCGGAAAAAACAAGTAATTTTGTGTGAAAATTTCTAAATTTCTAGCTATTTTCAGTATATGTTCCCCTTTTTCCAAGGTTGAAAACAGAAATTGTGAGAAAATTATGCTATGATAAAGAAAGAAAGTTAACAATTGTTTAGGGGGATAGATTCAGATGAGCGAAGAACAAAAAGTATTTGACATCACCATCATCGGTGGAGGGCCAACAGGCTTATTCACTGCTTTCTACGGAGGTATGAGGCAGGCTAGCGTCAAAATCATTGAAAGTCTACCACAATTGGGTGGACAGTTATCCGCGTTATACCCCGAAAAGTACATATACGATATTGCCGGATTCCCAAAAATCCGTGCACAAGAATTGATCAATAATCTAAAAGAACAAATGGCCAAGTTTGAGCCAACGGTTGCACTTGAGCAATCCGTACAAACCCTTGAGAAAATGGGAGACGGAACGTTCAAGATTGTAACAGATAAAGAAACACACTATTCCAAAGCAGTCATCATCACTGCCGGTAATGGAGCATTCCAACCACGCCGCCTTGAGCTTGAAAACGCTAAGGAGTATGAGAACAAGAACATCCACTATTTTGTGGACGATATGAATAAATTTTCCGGCAAAAAAGTAGTAGTATTCGGTGGTGGAGATTCTGCTGTTGACTGGGCGCTAATGCTTGAGCCGATTGCGGAAAAAGTAACACTGATTCACCGTCGTGACAAGTTCCGCGCACACGAGCACAGTGTAGAAACATTAATGAATTCCAAAGTTGAAATTAAGACGCCATACGTACCGGTAGAACTGATCGGGGACGAGAACGCAATCAATCAGGTTGTCCTCGAAAAAGTGAAATCCGAAGACCGTGAAGTGCTGGATGTTGATGATGTCATTGTCAACTACGGATTCGTTTCCTCCCTTGGACCTATCAAGGATTGGGGACTTGAAATCGAAAAAAATTCTATTGTAGTCAATTCCAAAATGGAAACAAACATCTCCGGAATCTATGCTGCTGGTGATATTTGCACCTACGAAGGAAAAGTGAAACTAATCGCTTGTGGCTTTGGCGAGGCACCTACTGCGGTTAATAACGCCAAATCTTATATCGATCCAAAAGCAAAAGTACAGCCACTTCATAGTACTAGTCTATTCTAAGCCGGCTATGAAGGTGCAGCCAACCCTTGTGGGAACAGGGGTTGGTTTTTTTGTGGAGAGGATAAGGATATAATGTTGTACGTAGATACTGAATGATGACACTTTCAACTCGATTTTGTTGCTCCAAGTGTCTTCATAACACTAATGAAGACACTCTCAAACTGATTTCTGTACTCAAAATGTCTTCATACATGCAATGAAGACACTTTCAAACTGATTTCCCCGTTCAAACTGTCTTCATACGAACAAGCCTAAACGTTAATCTATCACTTTTATAAAAACCGATATTCATTTCCCCTGTAACCTTCCTCCGCCACTCAACGTCTAACCTATTAACAAACCCAATGAGGTGATCTGCTAAATGAAACTCTTCAAAGTTGCCGTTCTTTCTTTTCTCCTTACTATCCTATCCCTGCCGTTCTTCACATCAACAGGCTACGCATGTTCCTGCTTGCCACCGGGTACACCACAAGAGGAACTGGCAAAAATGGATGCCGTATTCACAGGAAAAGTACTAGAGGTGGACGAAAAGTACAACAGTACCACAAAAGTAAAGTTAAGCGTGTCAGAAACTTGGAAAGGTGTGAACACGAAGGAAGTAGTCATTTACACTGCCATGGACTCCGCGGCATGTGGGGTTTATTTTGAAAAAGACAAAGATTACTTGGTCTATGCTCATTTGGAGGATGGAGAATACACCACATACCTTTGTTCCAGAACAGCCGAGCTTGCCCAGGCACAGTCCGACTTGAAGGAACTTGGGGAAGGAACTGTTCCCACAGAGGAGACAAAGCCAACCGGTAACTTCTCCACACAAAATGCAGTTATCGGTACCCTTGGAGTGGCATTGGTGCTGGGCGCATGCTTCTTCTACCGTTGGAAAAGTACAAAATAAATAAACATGGAAAAAGCACCTCTTATTGAAAAAGGTGCTTTTTTTATATTTGATTAGTAGAAGACAACAATCATGCCATCATCAAGGCTAATAAAATATCCTATATAATCCCCAAGGTCTACATTAACCTCTTCCCCAGTTTCCAGGACGTGTTTAATGCCCTCCACTATCCCAGTATACTCTGACCAATCGTCTGTGGAAAAATAATCGATTAACACCTCTGCATGAGTGGGGTCTGTCCCTGCTGCCCCTGTACTCATGGAAAGTAAAATGCCTTCTGTCTCATGGTAGATCATAAATCCATCGGAATTTGGAATTCCATAAAGATTGGCACCATGCTTTTCTGCGATAGCTATATGATTTTTAAATTTTTCATCATTTATTTTATGATAGGTATAGTCTCCTAAAGTGACTGTTTCAGGCTGCTCTTCCACTTCATCATCCTTTTGGTCAACTGTCTCAGGGGCAGGAGGTTCTTCACGTGGAGCTTCAGATGGATTTTCTACCGGCTTAGTACTTACTTTTGTAACTTCTTCTACTTCACTGGTATCTATGGAAAATGTATTAGATGGTATCGCCATCCGCACATATTGATTGGAAGGTTTTTTTGTATGCAATTGGTAGGATATACTAGCTTGTGTCTCAACTCCTTGACAGGAAGCTCCAATACTTGCAAATCCTAGTGCCGACAAAAAAATAATTGTCATGCTCCTTTTCCCTTTCACTGCGACCACTCCTTCTTTTTCACCTACCTATATAGACGGTTGAGAGAGGCATTAAGTTTCATAATTTTGGAAAATAAATAAAACAAAAAAACTTGGATAACCTAACAGGCTACCCAAGTTTTGGACTATATTTTAGCATTCTTCCGGTGTACCCGTGTTCGTCGCTGTACGGAAGGAAGAACCACACCCACAGTTTGCAATGGCGTTCGGGTTGTCGATGGTAAATCCGCCGCCCATCATGGATTGTTTAAAATCAATTTTTACATCTTGAAGAATTGGCTTGCTTTCAGCATCGATTAAGATTCTGATGCCGTGCTGTTCCAATTCAATGTCCTTTTCGCCTTTTTCTTCTTCAAAGCCCATACCGTAGGAAAGACCGCTACACCCTCCACCTTTCACGCCTACACGTAAAAAGACAGATTCATCGCCGTGTTCTCTCATCATATCTTTTATTTGAAAAGCTGCTGCTTCTGTAATTGTAATAACATCACTCATATGTTACACCTCCCAATGTATTTCCAGTTCCAATAGCTTCATTATATCGTGAAATGGAAGTCTGCTCAAACTTACTGCTTTTATAGTATATGCAAAAGGAACAAGCCATTGTGATTAATAATAGAAAGCTCCTATACAGATAACCTCTGCTGGCCCTCGCATTTTTACAGAACCTTCTTTTGTCCACGTGATATAGAGGTCTCCTCCTGCCAGATGAACAACCGTTTCTTTGCCACGTACCGTTTTGTTATTCAGGACAGATGCCACCACTGCAGCACATGCACCTGTACCACATGCCTGGGTTATGCCAGACCCTCTCTCCCAAACACGGAAGTGCAACTCATCTTCTGCGACAACCTCGACAAATTCAACATTTACGCCCTCTGGAAAGCGGGGATCCTTTTCTACTACAGGACCAAGCGTCGTTAGAGGAGCATCCTTTATGTCATCCAGAAAAAAAATGACATGTGGGTTTCCCATGGATACTGTGGTTATCTTATACGTTTCATCGTCAACTATGAACGGTTCCGCAACCAGTGCTTCTTTTTCCTCCACAAGTATCGGGATTTCCTTTGTAGAAAGCCTTGGTTCTCCCATGTCGACGGTTACAGAAATAATTTTTTCACCTTTTAGCTCCACTTCGGCTTCCACTAGTCCGGAGAGTGTTTCAATTTTAAAAGTCTCTGTCTGAACGATGCCGTGTTCGTAAGCATATTTTGCCACACAGCGAAGACCGTTTCCACAATTCTTCCCTTCCGATCCATCGTTATTGAAGATTCGCATTTTTACTGGTGCTACTTCAGATGGACAGATGAGGATCATCCCGTCAGATCCTATACCTGTATGGATGTTCGCAACTTTGATAGCAAGATTTGATAGCTCTTCTTCTTTTAACTTTTCCTCAAACATATTTACATATATATAGTTGTTTCCGAGTCCGTGCATCTTGGTGAATTGAAAGGAGCGCATTTTTTTACTATTCCTCCAAAAATAATTATTTCTTCAAGTATAAATACATAAAAGTCTGAACACAATAGAAATATCCCCCGTTTTATATGAAAAACCCATGTATCGCTTGCTTCTGTGGAAGCACGATGACATGGGTTTTTCTGGTTTTGGTTGAAGGATTGTTGATGCGAGGATCTGTTTGGGTTTTGTAGGTGCTCTCGGAGGGCTTCATCTTGCTTATGAGGACATCTCTCGTTCGGAAACCTTCTCTCTCAGGTCTTCATACAGCTTATGAAGACATCTATCCACCGGAAATCTTCTCGCACAAGTCTTCATCCGGCTTATGAGGACATCTCTCCACCGAAAATCTTCTCGCACAAGTCTTCATACAGCTTATGAAGACATCTCTGCACCAAAAGTCTTCTCGCACAGGTCTTCATCCGGCTTATGAGGACATCTATCCATCGAAAATCTTCTCTCATAGGTCTTCATCCGGCTTATGAGGACATCTATCCACCGAAAAACTGTTCTCTGAAGTCTTCATCCGGTTTATGATGACTTCTCCCATTCGAAGAACTGTTCTCAGAGGTCTTCATCCACTTTTCTATACATAAAAAAACCACCCGCCAACTGACACTGGCGAGTGGATTACTATTTTTAGAACAAGAACATACCTGCGATTGCAGCACTTAGCAAGTTAGAAAGTGTTCCGGCAATGATTGCGCGGAATCCTAAACGTGCGATATCAGGACGACGGCTTGGAGCTAAGTTTCCAAGTCCACCTAATAGGATTGCCAAGGAAGAAAGGTTAGCAAATCCACAAAGTGCGAATGCGATAACAGCAACTGATTTTTCACTGAACATATCAATTTGTGCAGAGAAAGTAGAATATGCTACGAATTCATTCAATACAAGTTTTTGACCAATCAAGTTACCTGCAGCAACGGCTTCACTCCAAGGAATACCGATAACGAACGCAAGTGGTGCGAATAGATAACCAAGAATGAAATCAAGTGAGAAGTTTTCAGCTCCGAACCAGCCGCCGATTCCACCTAAGATTCCATTGATAAGAGCAATTAAAGCGATGAATGCTAGTAACATTGCACCAACGTTTAGTGCAAGCTTTAAACCGTCAGATGCCCCGCGAGCAGCAGCATCAATTACGTTAGTTGCTCTGTCTTCTTCAGACTCACCAATTTGAGCATTTGTTTCGTTTTTTGGCTCTTCTGTTTCAGGAATAAGCATTTTTGCCATGATTAAACCACCAGGCGCTGCCATGAAACTTGCTGCCAATAGATACTCTAGAGGAATTCCAAGTGCAGCATAACCGAATAATACAGAACCTGCTACAGATGCAAGTCCACCTGTCATAACCGCGAATAACTCAGACTTTGTCATTCCTGCGATATAAGGACGGATTACTAATGGTGCTTCTGTTTGTCCAACAAAGATGTTAGCGGAAGCAGATAAAGATTCTGTCTTGCTTGTCCCTAAGAGTTTCGCAAGACCCCCACCTAAGAAACGAATGACAATTTGCATAATACCAAGATAATAAAGAACGGAAATTAATGCAGAGAAGAAAATGATAATCGTCAATACATGGAATGCGAATACAAATCCTGTAGCTTCAGACCCAGGATTACCCAGTACCGGTCCGAAAAGGAAACCGATTCCTTCATTTGCGTAATTGATAATATTTTGAACTAGCTCTGTTAACTTAAGGAAGGCAGTTCTACCTAACTCCCACTTCAATACGATAAATGCGAATAGCAATTGGATAGCTAATCCGCCTAAAATAGTACGAATCTTAATCTTTCGTTTGTTTTCCGAAAGTAGGAATGCGATTGCAAAGATAACTGCGATCCCCATTAAACCCCAAAGGATATTATTCATAATATTCACCTCTATTAGAAATTTCTGCAAGTCGTTTGTCGTCAGACATCTAACTATCACAGTACCACTTTACTACGAAATGAAAGCGTTTGAAAGAACTTTTTTTTGTCAATATGTTACATCCAATAAGAAATCGTTCTCATAACTGTGTGTTCTTAAATAAATTACCCAAGTATTACAAAATAATGTATAGACACGAAAAAAAACACAGCCACTTTTATAGGTATTTGGAATTAATTAAGTTGTACGCACTTCGCCGTTATGGTACTTTTGTATTATATTGTTAAAAATAGGGTGATATTGATGGATCCATACTACAGCAGAAGTATTTTATGCGAAAATTGCCAACATGAATATAGCACATTAAAAATTAAATCTCGTTTTATTCGCCCTTTGACTCATGATTCGGATTTTTGCTCTACCTACCAATCAATAGAAATGAACCCCCTCCTTTATTACGTGTCGGTTTGTCCACATTGTGGATATGCAGTGACAGAGGAATTTAGTGCTAAGCTAACTGAAGAAGCACATCTAGCCATCCAAACAAAGATACAAAAGCATTGGAACTATAAAAATTATGGGCAGATAAGGTCTGTCGATAAAGCCATAAACGCTTATAAGCTGGGAATCTATTCTGGTATTATCAAAAAAGAAACCCCTATTATCATGGCAGGTCTCTATCTTCGGCTCGCATGGATATATCGCACGGTTGAAAAAAGTAAAACCCAGGAACAACGTTTTCTAAAACTTGCTGTCGAGCAGTTTGAACTTTCCTATACACTAGGTGATTATGAAGGAAAAGGTATGTCTGAAATAAAATTGCTTTACTTGATCGGAGACCTTAATTTTCGTTTGAACATGGAACGGAAAGCCATTCAATATTTTCAGATGGTCATTGGCCACAAGCAAAAGGAAAAAGAGCAACGCCTTGTCACAAAAGCAAGAGACCGTTGGTATGAAATCCGCACATCCTCTAAATTAAAAGTGAGTAGCTAGGTTTGTTAAGGAAAAAACAGGTCAAACCCCAACAGTATTTTTTACTATACAACGTTAGTTATTGGTTATTCACCACTGTTCCTTTCCGCAAATGGCTTCGCTTCCGCGGGACGGTGTTTGAGCCTCCTCACAACGCTTCAGGGGTCTCAACCTACCGTTACTCCCCCGCTGGAGTCTTTGCCATTTGCTCCAATCCACCGCTAGAAATTATGTAAAGAATGTTAATACTTTTCATATAGCTCGATTTGAAGGTTGTTTAATACATAACTTGAACGAAGTTACCTTGTTGATTGGAGTGGAAGGCGCGCAGACGCCCGCGGGAGGAAGGGACAGGTGAGACCCTACAGGCTGCAAGCCGAGGAGGCTCACGGACCGCCCGTAGGCAAGCGAAGCGCCTGGAACGGAAATCAACCTTAATATATAATTTCTAATCTTATATAATAAAAAAGAGCATGGCTCCCAGTATGGGTTCCATGCTCTTTTTGGTTAAAACATTGGGTTTTCTTCCAGATAAATATATATGTTGTCTACCAATTGTTCCGGTGACTCTCCCGCCACAACATCTCCGTTG
Source organism: Sutcliffiella horikoshii (assembly GCF_020524325.1). Taxonomy (GTDB): domain Bacteria; phylum Bacillota; class Bacilli; order Bacillales; family Bacillaceae_I; genus Sutcliffiella_A; species Sutcliffiella_A horikoshii_D. The sequence goes on along the minus strand of NZ_JAIVKY010000007.1, from coordinate 669,017 downwards.
ACGAGGGCGAAAAGTGTGTCAAAGCATTTGCCACAATACCCGAGGCAGCCGTACTCTACAATATCCAGATTTGGATCCTTTTCCAACACTTCTCTTGCCTTTTGTGAACCACTGGCTAAATTGCTAATACAAAATTCGATGATTGGCTTCACTTATTTCACCCCTCTATTGCCCTTCCATGCTACCTTTTTTTCCTTAAAACGTCAATTATCAAGTTTTCCTGTAAAGTGTTGATAGAACCTTGATGATTATTCGACTAGCCTCAACATTTTTCCTAAAGAATGTTGTTATTTTGTCATAATTTCGATATACTTTTAATGTTATTTTATTTAAACGTGTTATACATTTTCAAAATGAAAGCGCAATTGTCATACAATATGTGTTTTCTTTCACATAAAAGTTTTCCTAGAATACTAGTTTTATTGAAATTTCTTACAATTACCTGTAAAAGGTCTTCATTTATTATACTTTTGATTCTATTAGCTTAAAAAGGGGTTTAGCTGCTATGAAAAAACTTGTTGTGCTTGGCGCAGGCTACGGCGGTATGCGCGTTTTACACCGACTTCTTCCTAATCAATTACCATCCGACACTGAAATTGTATTGGTAGACAGAGCTCCATACCATAGTTTGAAAACGGAATTCTATGCGCTGGCTGCGGGAACGATTTCAGATCATCATGTTCGTGTCACTTTTCCGGAACATGAAAGACTTTCTGTAAAATACGGGGAAGTTTCCAAAGTGGATATGGACGGCAAAGTGGTATACTTTGAAGATCAAAGTACTCTTTCCTTTGATGATCTGATTATCGGCCTTGGTTGTGAAGACAAGTACCATGACATTCCTGGTGCAGAAGAATACACATACAGCATTCAGACTATTAATAAATCTAGAAAAGCTTATCAAGCTTTAAACGACTTACCGGCTAATAAGGTGGTTGCTATTGTCGGTGGTGGTTTAAGCGGTGTTGAAATTGCGAGTGAACTTCGAGAAAGCCGCCCGGACTTGACCATTAAACTATTCGACCGCGGGAATATTATCCTTTCCAGCTTCCCTGAACGACTTAGTAAATACGTACAAAACTGGTTTGAAACACATGGTGTGGAAGTAGTGAATGGCTCTAACATCACTCGTGTAGAGGAAAATACCCTTTACAATCATGACGAGCCGGTACATTGTGATGTAATCGTTTGGACTGCTGGCATTCAGCCAAACAAAGTAGTTCGTGAATTAGATGTAGAAAAAGATGGACAAGGCCGTGTAGTCCTGACAAAACAGCACAACATCCCGGGGCATGAAAATATTTATGTGGTAGGGGATTGCGCTAGTCTCCCTCACGCACCAAGTGCACAATTGGCAGAAGGACAAGCTGAACAGATCGTCCAAGTGTTATTAAAAAGGTGGAATGGCGAAACCCCGCCAGAAGAATTCCCAGCAATTAAGCTAAAAGGAGTATTGGGCTCACTTGGCAAGAAGCATGGATTTGGTTTGGTAAATGAAAGGCCGTTAACTGGCCGTGTGGCACGATTATTAAAATCAGGTATTCTTTGGATGTATAAATACCATAACGGATAAAAGTTATCCCCAAAAGTCGCTTTGACCTTTGGGGATTTTTTTATGATGCCGCGTAGCCGTATTTCTCCATGGCGGAATAAATGGTTTTTAATTTCGGATTACCTTCTCCTACAATCTCCCCTTCGATGACTACTACTGGATAAAACATATCTTCCTCTACAACCCTGGCGGCAAAATCTCTCTTGTCTCCGTCACACTCTTCTGTTTTAAAAATATCTATATAAGAGATGGCGAATTCCTGATTTGGATATTTTCTTGCTACTGCCGCCTCTAACCATTCGTACGTTTCTTTTGACGAAGGTAGGTTTACACAACTAGGACACAGCACCTCTGCACCATATACACAAATTTCTACTTTTTTCTTCATAAGCCGACATCCCCCAACATTCACAGCATTTTCTTCATTTTAACGTAAAACGCTTACTTTTTCATAGAATAAATCTTCATTTCCTAAAAAGACCCAGTGCAGAGCAATAGATTTTTTGAGTAGTTTTCTTTATAATAGAATTATGTAAGGAAAGGAGCGATAACTATGTCTAACCCGGAAATCAATGCGCAAGTTCAGGAAGTACTAGATAAATTACGTCCGTTTCTTCTTCGTGACGGAGGGGACTGTGAATTAGTAGATGTGGAAGACGGCATCGTAAAGTTGCGTCTATTAGGTGCATGCGGTTCTTGCCCAAGTTCCACGATCACATTGAAGGCTGGTATTGAACGTGCATTACTTGAAGAAGTACCAGGCATCATCGAAGTAGAGCAAGTATTCTAATATTCTTTTAGAAAAATAAAACCGGCAAGCGGACAGTTCTAGTCAGCTTGCCGGTTTTTTATATGGATGACACTTTACATAAATGATTGGAATGCACCTCGCTACCTGCTTTACTTACTTGCAGAAGCTCCACTTTATGTTGTGGAAACTCCGAAGAGAGCGCGTTGACAACATTTCTACCTTTTCCTTTTTCACAAAAACAGATGACAGTCGGTCCGGCACCGCTAATTGTCACACCAAACGCTCCCGCTTTTCCTGCTCTCTCTTTTAGTTCCCTGAAATCTGGAAACAATTTTTGGCGGTAAGGCTCATGGAAAATATCACTTTCCATCATTTTACCAACGAGATCCCATTTTTTAAGCATAAACGCCGCAAGCATCACATTGGCATGGCTGCTGCCTGTCACCGCGTCACCAAATGAAAGTTTGTCTGGCAATAAACCTCTTGAATCCTTCGTTTTGGCTTCAAATTCCGGAATGACTGCCACCGTTTCCAAGTCATCCACCGGTAGCTTTACATACTCCCATTTTTCGTTCTGAAAGGTAGAGACGACAAGCCCTCCATATAGTGAAGCCGCAACATTATCGGCATGCCCTTCGAACTTTGCTGCCAGTTGCAGTTTTTCATCTGGACTAAGATTCTTTTCACATAGTACATTCATAATTTCAATGGCTCCCACAATAGCTGCTGCACTGCTCCCAAGGCCTCTTGCCAGCGGAATGTCACTCATGGTCAGAACATGTGCCGGAGGGGCTCCCACGTTCCATAGCTTTTGCAATTCCTGACAGACAGTGTAAAGGATGTTTTCCTCTTTTTTGATGGAAAGAGGCGGAACACTTGTAAACTTCCATTCGTCTGCATGATTGACAAAAAGGGTGACGTATTTGTTTACCGCCATCCCGATGGAATCAAATCCAGGCCCTAGATTGGCAGAGCTTCCGGGTACTTTGATCACAAATCCATCTCTATATCCATTCATACGGATACACCTTCAAACGACTTTACGAGTTGTGAGTAGTCATTGGGGATCTTTTGAACGTTAACATCTGCGTAAGTTGTAGCTGTCACTGGATCTTTCAAACCATTTCCTGTTAATACCGCAACCACCTGTTTACCTTTTGCCAATTCGCCTGATTTCAGTTGTTTGATAATCCCAGCAATGGATGCGCTAGACGCTGGTTCTGCAAACACCCCTTCTGATTGAGCAAGTAGTTTGTAGGCATGTAGCATTTCATCATCTGTGACAAAATCAATTTTCCCTTTGGATTCATCTGCCGCGCGGACCGCATGTTCCCAACTTGCAGGGTTTCCGATTCTAATGGCAGTCGCGATTGTTTCCGGGTTAGGAATGACACGGTTTTGTACGATTGCCGCAGCTCCTTCCGCTTCAAAACCTCGCATTTCAGGTAATCCAGTGCCACGGACTTGATGATATTCTTGAAACCCTCGCCAATATGCCGTGATGTTACCTGCATTTCCAACAGGCAGCGCGAGGACATCTGGTGCTTTTCCAAGCTGGTCGCACACTTCAAATGCAGCCGTTTTTTGTCCTTCTATTCTATAGGGATTTAGAGAGTTTACGAGCGTAATAGGAAGTTCCTCTGATAATTGCCGCACCATTTGCAGGGCTTCATCAAAATTGCCGTCCAAGGAATAGATCTCGGCCCCATACATGACAGCCTGAGCAAGCTTTCCTTGCGTTATTTTACCGTCTGGAATAACGACTATACACTTCATCCCCGCTCTTGCTGCATAAGCGGCTGCAGAGGCTGATGTGTTTCCTGTAGAGGCACAAACTACTGTTGTACTACCTTCTTCCTTTGCCTTCGCAACTGCCAGAGCCATCCCTCTGTCCTTGAAGGATCCTGTAGGGTTAGCTCCCTCCACTTTCACATGCAACTCTACTCCTAATTTTTCTGAAAGGTTCTCGAGAAAAAGAAGAGGTGTGTGTCCTTCTTGAAGGGATACGTTTGGTGTTTGGTCACTAACTGGTAAGTATCTGTTGTATTCCTTAACTAGTCCTCTCCACATCATACCGCGACTTCCCCTTCCACCCGATAACTGCTTTTGATTTCTTTCACATATTGCATATCTGCCAACTCTTGAAGGAGATCGTCATAGCGCTCTAATGAGGCGTGATGTGTCACTACCACCACTTCTGCCAACGCTTCTTCCTTTAATGGCAGTTGCAGGATTTTTTCAAAGCTGACTCCTTTTTGCGAAAATAGATTCGTAATGTGAGAGAGTACTCCAACTTCATCCTGTACATGAACCCGGAGGAAATGCTTTGCCTGAATTTCTTCTTTTTCTTTGAGTGTTTTCTGGAATTGAGGGGTTACCATGCTTTTGCCATTCACGCCAAGGCGCATGTTTTTCATCACTCCCACAAGGTCAGACACCACCGCTGTTGCTGTAGGAAGACTGCCTGCGCCTGGTCCGTAAAACATCGTTTCTCCTACCGCTTCCCCGTATACGTATACTGCATTATATTCGTTCTGTACACTTGCCAATGGATGATAATGTGGGAGAAGTGTCGGCTGAACGCTGACTTCAACCTTTTCCTTTTCACGATGAGCAATGCCAATCAGTTTCATTGTATATCCAAGTTTTTTGCTATAGTTCAGGTCCTCTTCAGAAACGGAGCTGATTCCTTTCACCGAAACATCTTTGAGTTCGATATTCATGGAAAACCCAAGCGTGGAGAGGATGGCCATTTTTCTTGCTGCATCGATTCCTTCCACGTCTGCAGTTGGATCAGCTTCGGCAAATCCTAGTTCCTGCGCTTCTTTGAGTACTTCTTCATAAGAGGAACCCTCGTTGTTCATTTTTGTAAGGATGAAATTGGTTGTTCCGTTGACGATTCCCATCATTTTCGTGATTCTATCTGAGGCAAGCCCATCAACCAAACCTCTTAGAATTGGAATGCCACCTGCCACGCTGGCCTCGTAAAACAGGTCACAATTATTCTGTGCAGCTGCCGCTAGAAGTTCCGATCCATACACGGCCATTAAATCTTTATTTGCAGTAACTACATGTTTCTTGTTATGAAGTGCCCTTAAAATATGATGTCGAGTCTCTTCAACTCCCCCCATTACCTCAATGACCACATCAATCTCCGGATCATCAAGCACCTCTTCCGCATGAAGAGTCAACAACTCAGGATTTAAATCCACCAGCCGCTCCTTATGCAAATCCTTCACAAGCGCCTTCTTCACCCGAACCGGACAACCCACCTGATGCATCAACTTATCCTGATGACCCTCCACAATCTTCACCACACCACAACCAACCGTACCCAACCCCAACAAACCAACCGAAATCACCTTCACTGCACTCCACTCCCTTTGAAGGGGTCTGACCCTCAGTGCGTTAAAGGATTAAAGAGGGGTCTGACCCTCACTCCGCTAAAGCACTAAAGAATTCTCCACCCTTTTTTCTTTTGTCTTTTCTGTGTGTACATTTGTATTTATATAATGGACATTATAGAGGGCTTTGGCGTGCTTGACAAGGGGGGATTTTAGCAGATCTCTTTATGTAAGCGCTTAACTTACTGGGGGAGTAATAAGAAAAAAATAAAAGGCCGGATCTCTTCTCCACACTTCTTTGTAGAGAAAAGAATCCGGTCCTGATTAGACTCATCTGACTATTGTTTTTGCTTTGTTTCCTTGCAGCACTGCCACTATATTATCCCGGCATAGCTTTATCATCGTTGTCCTTGTTTCTACACTTGCACTTCCTATGTGAGGGATTGCCACAACCTGTGGAAATTGAAGCAAAGGATGATCTGTTCCAATCGGTTCTTCATAGAAAACGTCCAAGCCTGCTCCGGAAATTTCATTTTGTTGTAATGCCGCGATGAGCGCTTCCTCATCCACCACTTGCCCTCTCCCTACATTTATGAAAAATGCAGATTCCTTCATAAGTTTAAATGCTTCATCATTGAACAGATGCCTTGTAGCGTCTGTTAACGGAGTTAAGCAGACAACATAATCAGAATGCTCTAACAACTGTTCAAAGCTTCTGTATGCCGCTCCTAACTCTTGTTCAGCTTCTATATGACGATTTCTATTATGATAGAGAATCTTCATTCCAAATCCCTTTGCCCGCCTAGCAACGGCTTGTCCTATTTTACCCATGCCCACAATGCCGATTGTTTTATGATGCACATCAGCTCCAGCAAGCAGGAAGGGACTCCAGCTTTGCCAGCGCCCCTCTTTTACAAATTCCTGAGACTCCGTGATTCTTCTAGCTGTCGCAAGCATCAGCGCAAAGGTGAGATCTGCGGTGGTTTCCGTCAACACGTCTGGTGTGTTGCAAACCGTCACACCTCTCTCTGACGCTGCCTTCACGTCAATGTTGTCATATCCGACTGCAAGGTTCGCCACCACTTTCAGGTTCGGCGCACAATCTAAAAGTTCTTCGTCCACTTTATCAGAGAGCATCGTCAAAAGAGCTGTTGCTTTTTGAGCTTCTTTCATCAGCATCTCCCTTGGTACAGGCTCGCTTTCACTGTCCCACATCTTCACATCCGCAACTTCTATAAGAGGAGCGAATAGCTCTTCATTTAGCTTTCTCGTAATAAACACATATGGCCTTGTCATCTGTCTCTCTCCCTACATCTTGTTGTCTGGAATAGTTCCTAAAGCTACCTGTTATTTTATCACTCATAGCTTTTCCGAAACATACAAATATAGGGCAAGCGCTTATTTTTTCACCCAGTCTAATACTGGGATTCCATAGCTTTTTGCGGGTACACCTGCAAGATCATAAAAATTCCCGAGAACTTGTTCGTAGTACGTAGAGGATTGCAAAATTGTTTTCATCCGGTCCTCATGCCATTTTTTATCGGCCACAGGTCCGCTCGTATAGTAATCTTCTACACACTCAAAATAGTGGATTGGAAACGTTAACCTTGCATACAAGAGTCGCCATGAAAAGCTTGAAAGGGGCGATACCCGTTCATAGTCTTGTAAAAAGGTTTGGACCTTCGCAGGGTTCATGTCTTTTCCTTTGCGACATTCCACCCGTATCCATTCAGAAAGATCTCTGCTTGCATGATCAAATATCCAATCTGTCGGAAGCTTCATCCATTGCGCCTGCTGCCAGGTGAGATCTGTGAAGCGGTGGTGACAAAGGGTGGCTGCATCATTCATCATAGGACTATCATCAAGCTCTGTATCCACGAGATACTGAATGGCATTTTCCGTCAAACCTAAATAGTATGGAAAAGATTCAACAAACTGGGTATCAAAGACATCCACTGGATTGCTTCTTACCTTTTCTCTAAAATAGCTCTCCATTTGATCGACCCTTTTCACCCATAAGCTTTTCCATTGCCCAATTCGATTAATGGCTGTCACTTTAGCAGGATAGCTTCTAGCATGCGTATGGAAGGCAGCAAGTTCTTTTCCAACGACTAATTGTCTTGAACTATAATCATAAGGCATCCGAAAAAGGGCTATCTGACGGCCTTCTATCTCTGTTGTATAGGTATCATTCTTATTTTTCACAAAAGAACTAACATATATATCTTTATGCGTGCGTATCATATAGTCACTTATCTTTTGAAGCTCATCAATTTCTTCTGCTTCCAAGTGAGCAACAGGTACCATGATATAAAGTACGCGGTTAGACCAAAAAGCATCAAACTGTCGTACCCTTTGCTTCCTTTCCACCCTTAACTCATATTGATCATAAATTATCTGCTTCAACTCTGTTCCCTCCTTCTCCCTAGTACCAACTATATGAAGAAAACAGAGAAAACTTGTTAAGAATAGCTATCTTCCTAAACTTTATGACCAAAAGCTATTAATTCCACCAAATAAGGGCATAAAGGGTAGATAAAGAAACAAAAATGAAAAGGAAAGGGGTCTGACCCTCATTACTCTAAAGCGTTAAAGATATAAAGAAGTAAAGAGGGGTCTGACCCTCACCGCTCTAAAGTACTAAAGAGGAGGCAAACACCCCCTCGACTATATTATAAAAGATGGGTGAGTTGTATGAAGAATTTTGAGAGTATGGATGATGTGGAGAAGAAGGCGCGGGCGTTGTTGGAGGAGCGTGGGGTGACGATGGATGATATTGCGGAGTTGGTGTATTTCTTGCAGTCGAAGTACCACCCTGCCCTTGAGCGTTCGGAGTGTCTGGAAAATGTAGACCGTGTTCTTTCAAAGCGTGAAGTTCAAAATACCGTTCTTACAGCAATCGAATTAGACATATTGGCGGAGCAAGGCAAAATTCAAGAGCCTCTTTTAAGGATATTGCGTGATGATGAAGGATTGTATGGAGTAGATGAGGTATTGGCATTATCTATTGTAAATGTTTATGGCTCCATCGGCTTCACAAACTATGGTTATATAGACAAATTAAAACCAGGTATATTAGAACACCTTAATGACAAAAGCTCCGGGAAAGTTCATACCTTCCTAGATGATATCGTTGGAGCAATCGCTGCTGCAGCTTCAAGCCGTTTGGCACATAGAGCAGCAAATACTGAATGACTATAGATATAAAACAAAAACCAGGCATCTCCTTTAAGTCGGAGCTGCCTGGTTTCCTCATGTGTTTCCATCAAAAATTATATTCTCTCGATCCATTCTTCCAACGAATCCACCGTGTAGGTCGGTTTCTCCTCGTACGTTTCTAGATGCGCCTTTGTCGTCACACCTGTATGCACGAGCAACGTATCCATCCCAGCATTCATTCCCGCCTTAATATCTGTATGGTAGTTATCCCCTACCATCAGCGTTTCTTCACGAGGTACTCCCAATACTTTCAGGGCCTGCTCCATGATGACCTTTTCCGGCTTTCCGATGAAAGTTGGCTGAGTTTCCGTTGAAACCGTCAATACGGAAGTAAGAGATCCGTTTCCAGGAAGAAGCCCTCTCTCAGTTGGAATGGCAATGTCACCGTTCGTTGAAATGAAACGCGCACCATTACGAATATTAATCGCACCAAGTGCCAGCTTTTCGTAACTAATGGAACGGTCAATTCCGCTTACTACAACATCTGCTCCCTCTTCCACCAACTCAAAGCCTTTTTCCAATAACGCCGTTCTGATTCCTTCCTCGCCAATCACATAGATTTTTGCTTCAGGCTTATAATCATAAATATAATTGGCCGTGGCATTACTTGTTGTAAAAACTTGTTCATCTAATGTCGGGATGCCAAAGTCCCTTAACTTTTGCGCAACCTGCTGTGGGGTTCTTGAGGAATTATTTGTTACAAAAAGATAAGGAATTTTCTTATCATAAAGTGCTTTTACAAAATGACTTGCCTCTACAATTTTTTCTTTTCCGCGATACATCGTTCCATCAAGGTCGATTAAATATCCCTGGTACTTTTTCATCTATCTTCACACTCCACTATTTTCATTTCATTAGTTTAGGTTTCTTTTAACCTGTTCATGTTAGCACAATTTACTAGCCCGATAAAAGCAAGAAAGAACGCTCTCATAAAAGAAAGCGTTCTCATGGCAAAATTAATTTCTAAAAGCCGATACAGGCCCTAATTCATTTTCCAAATAAATTCGGACAGCACCACAGAAAGCAACAACTGTATCCTGTACTTCCGCTAAACATGCATCCACCTCTTTGTGACGGATAAGTAGATATTCTTGTACTAGTGTTTTACGGAGACGAACAAGGTTTTTTAACTGTTGCGCCATGTCACCTGATACTACTTTTTCATCTTCCAGAATGTCAATGATGTCCTCATAGCTGCCTGGATCCCGCATAATAAAACCGTCAATCATGGCATTACCTACATCCAGGATGCCTTCAATGATTGCTACTGCAACCCGTTCAAGGGCTTTCTTTTCAATGGAGGAAATCCATGAGACATGCTCTTGATATAAAGCGATATTCTCTTCAATATAAAGTAACGTTTGCTCAATTTTTTCTCGATCCACAAAGTACATTCTGTATTCTCCTTTGTATGTCATCTTGGCTGTTGTTATGTTACCGGTTGCAGCAGTTTTGGCCTGGCGTAAAAATAACCTTGCGCCATGTCCACTTTATGTTTGGAAAGAATCTGAACCTCTTCAGGACGCTCAATTCCCTCTGCAACCACGAGCGAGCCTGTCTCATTTGCTATTAACAAAAGTCCCTGCAGCATCTTCTCTTTGACCATATTTTTATCAATATCTTGAATAACGGAACGATCAATTTTTATTATATCAGGCATAATTCTATTGATGGTATGAAAACTCGCATAACCGGCACCCGTATCATCGACGGCAATTTGAAAGCCCATTTCCCTGAGCGCGACAATGTTCCGTTCAAAATTCTTCAGCCCATCGATTGAATCTTGCTCTGTCACCTCAATAGCGATATTCTGCGGAATAATCTCAGGATACTTTTTCAACAGAAGCAGCATCTTTTCAATCAACTCTACCTCATTTAAAGTCGTAGGAGTAAAATTGATAAAAATCGCTTCCTTCATTTTGCATTGATAGATAAGTTGAAATGCCTTCTCTAATATGAGTAACTCCAACATAAATAAACGGTTGGTCTGTTTGGCGATGGAAAATAACTGCAATGGATTTTCCATTAATGATCCTTTAGGGCCTCGAGTCAGTAATTCCCACGCCTTGATTCCACCTTTAGACACATCCATAATTGGTTGAGCTAAAAGGGTGATATCTTTAAAAGCTATGATCTGATTTATTTGAAATTTTAATTGCTGGTATTGTAATTTGTCTTGTTTTTCGGCCATGGCCATTGCCTGTACATGGGCTTTAAGCATGCATTCAGATAACGAATATTCCCCTGACTCCAAGAAAACATAACCAGATTGCACACACAAATGCTGGTTATCCAATTGTTTATACTTGCGTCCTTCTATTACAGTCTTTACTTTAGCAAGTCTATCCTCAAGTTCAGTTGTGCTGTGAAATCTTGCATCCACTTTTAATAACAAAGAAATTCCATCACTATATTGTTCATGCAAACACACGATTTCTTCATCTGTAAATGTTTGCCCAATGACTTTTTTAAGCTGGGTCTTAATCACTTCTCGACATGCTAAATATTTACGTCTGCCAATTTTTGAGATGATATTCTCCAGGTCAGGAAAATAAAATGATATCACCGCTACCTGATATCCCTTTTTCAAGGTTTGTGTCACTCTTTGTTCAATCGGATTTCTCAAAATATAGATTGGCGGATAATAACGCAGATACTTGGAAGGAAGCATTATTTTCACTAGATGTGAGCCTTTCTTTTTATAGTATCTCTTTATGCGATTCCAGCTTCGCCCCATGAAGTGGCTCCCTTCTCTCTAGACAAAAATCAGCAAGTTGTATTTCTTTTTATTTTATCATAAAAAATAAGAAAATTGTCCCATTTCTTGCACCGCAGAGATATATTTGAGAATATCTAACAACAAGAATAAGGTTGTATTTGTTATACTAGAAAAAGATGCAAGAAGGAGGTTTCAATATGGGAGAAAAATTCTTTTTATATGATGATACAGTCGATACCAAAACCCGTTTTGTTAGCTTTATGGGGGAAAATAGCCGCTTTGATTTGGCAATAGTCAAATCCGATCGCTATTATGGAAAAAGTCTTGTCCTTGATATCCAAGGCAACCGCTTTGCCATAATCGGCAGTGATGACCTGGACGAGCCAGGCTATCTTGAACATGCATACCAGTTATCTGAAGAAGATGCAGCAGAATTGCGATCTTTTTTGTATGAGGTAGTCTAAAATCTAAAAATGATAATAATCCCCTAATGTCTCGGTAAAACTAACTTTATTCTACGACAAAGGGGATTTTTTCATGTTTATTGACGAAAAGGATAAAGAGGAAGAGCAGTATACTGACTTCTCCAATGTGGAAACGCAAAGAGATTATTTGATTCCTGAAACATTACCCGAAGGTCCTTATGGCTCTCCACGTGGCAAAGACACACCTGTGGAAAATAAAAGCACCCCTTGGCGTGAAGGACAACGTTATTATAGTGCCTTTAATTATGAAAATAAAAACCTTCATCAGGATATCCCAAGACAGCATCCTGGTGCTCATCCGACCCATGATGACAAGAGTATGAACGAAGAGCCCCCATATGGGAATGAGAAAGACTAATAATTAAAACCCCATCGTCGTGGATGGGGTCTTTTTCAGGCTATTTATTATTTCGCCTCAGCAACAGGTTTCTTCACTTTCTTTAATACAAAGTAAGCACAACCAAAATTACAGTATTCTAAAATGTAGTCGGGCAAAGTGCTTATTTTCGTGTCATGGGTGGATTTATGATTTTGGTCTTCAAAAAATCCTCTTAAACGCAATTGGTTATATCCCCAGTCACCTACAATGTAGTCGTATTTGTTTAACACATCAATATATCTTGCGCGAAAGGTTTCTTCGTTGAAGCCGTTTCGGTTCTCTTCCAAAAGTTCGTAGCAATGGTTTCCAATACAAATCATTTTCCGCTCCTCCATTTCTGCTCTTATTTACATTATAGACCATTCTCCACTAATTTCTAAGTCAAAATTTTTCTCAACGGGCAATCCTATGTGTAAGGAGGTGTTTCCATTGAGGAAAACAATAAAAATTCTTGCAGCATGTAGTTTAGTTACTGCTATTACTTCAGCCTGTTCTTTTGACCCTACGCCAGAGGAAAGACAAGCCCGAAGCGCCATTTACGGGCGTGATGGCCAGCCAATGAATACAAATACAGGACACCGTTACAATATGTATGATGTAAGAGACACCAACAACCATGATCAAACTCGTTTTGGTTACGTTCGCGACCAAGCAGATCCAGTGAGAAATTCTAAGCGCTATAATGAAAATATTGCTGCGGTGGATTATGGTGAAATAGCCAATATCATCAATAAAATGGTCGTTCAATTACCTGCAATAGAAGACTCCGCTACATTGGTAACGGATGAAGAAGTACTAATTGCTTATGAAACAAATAGTGAAGACCGCGAGCTTACGGCCGATCAGGTAAGTAAAACGGGATTATCCATCGTTCCACGTTATTATCATGTTTACATTTCTGATAACCCAGAGATGATTCATGATATCGAACGCTTTCGTTCCCTTGGTGTGACAAGCCCTAGAGTGGATGAGATTTTAGAAAGCACTATTAAAGAGATGCTCAAATCTCCACAAGGGAAACAGCTGAATTCCGGCGAAAACGGGAACGGCGAAGCAGACGGTGAGATGAACGAAGAATCAGACAAAAGCGAATTCAGAAAACAAATGAAAAACGATTAACACACAAAAAGGTACAGTTCCGTAAAAATAGGAGCTGTACCTTTTGTAATAGAAAAACCTAAGTTGATTGAAGTGGAAGGCGCGCAGACTCCTCGAAAATGCTACCGCATTTTCTTCGTGCGATGAATCGCTCTCGAAGCCTTACTTGTCCTATGGGAGCAAGGGACAGGGGAGACCCCGCAACGAAGTGAGGAGGCTCCCGGACCGCCCATGGAAAGCGAAGCGACTGCAACGGAAATCAACGGGTCGTATTAAGCCTGTGCTTGTCTTGCTTTAGAAGCTTCGTTTACCTGCTCATCGGCATGATAAGAAGAACGAACAAGCGGACCAGCTTCACAATGACTGAATCCTTTAGTCATCGCAATTTCCTTCAACTCTGCAAACTCATCCGGGTGGTAATACTTCTGCACCTTAATATGCTTCTTAGAAGGTTGCAAGTATTGACCAATCGCCATAATGTCCACATTGTTGGCACGAAGATCATCCATTGTTTGGATAATCTCTTCTTTCGTTTCTCCAAGTCCAATCATGATGCTTGATTTTGTTGGAATGTCAGGTTGTAATTCTTTTGCACGACGCAATAGCTCTAAAGATCGGTCATAGGTTGCTCTTGCACGAACTCGAGGTGTTAAAGAACGAACTGTTTCAATGTTATGGTTAAGAATATCCGGTCTTGCCGCCATTAACATTTCAATATTTTCATAAACCCCGCCCATATCAGATGGTAATACTTCTATAGTTGTAAAAGGGTTTTCACGGCGGACCGCTCTAATAGTCTCAGCAAAAATGGCCGCACCGCCATCTTTTAAATCATCACGGGCAACCGCTGTAATTACAGCATGCTTTAAGTTCATCAGTTTAACGGATTCAGCTACGCGTTCCGGCTCTTGTGTATCAAGTTCTGTAGGCAATCCTGTCTTAACCGCACAGAAACGGCATGCGCGCGTACAGACAGCACCAAGAATCATGAAAGTAGCTGTACGTCTTACTGCCCAGCATTCGTGAATGTTCGGACACTTTGCCTCTTCACAAACTGTGTTAAGGTTGTGCTCTCTCATTAGTTTCTTAAGTCCTGTATAGTTTTCATTCGTATTCAGCTTGATTTTCAGCCAATCTGGTTTACGTATGTACTCCTCTTTTTTAGCCATATGATCAACTCCAACTTGTCTTATTTTCAAGATGACTTCATCAATGATTTATCTGTATATTTTCACTATTCTAACTTATCTCATAGGGAAAATGACATATTCACATCTGTCACTTTATCAAACATCTGGTAAAGAAACAAGTCCAAAACCTTCCACGAACATACTCCTGATTATCTTCCATGAATTAGTATTTATGAAATGAGGAAAACTTACCAAACTAACAGTAGGAAATGAAAGAAAAGGAAGGAGTGAGGACTTGATACGGCTACTTTTGTGCGTAATTATTCTATTTAGCATGATTCCTACAGATGCTCTTGCTGCCGAAACAAACTTAACAGACGAACAAATCTATGCTAAAAGGCAGGAACTATATAATCGAATGCAATCTGTAACCCAAATTCCATGGTACTATTTTGCAGCTGTTGACCAATATGAAAGAAATGTCCGCAGAGTAAGACGAGATATTCCTAAGGCTAAAGGAGTTATCGGCATATACTACAAACCTGAGGTATGGGCTGGTCCTCTAAATCCCAATTCTGAAGATAGCAACCCTATGAGCATTCAATTCTTTGGTGGAATGGGGTTAGATGGAAATGGAGATGGAGTCGCTGATTCCACAAATGATGAAGATGTATTATTTACCTTTGCACATTATCTTCAGCCTTATGGGACAGACAAAGAAAATATTAAGATTGCCTTATGGGAGTATTATCAACGGGATAAAACGGTAGGGCTTATCATGAATCATATGAAGCTGTATAGTAAGTATAATACGCTTAAGCTTGATACACATGCTTTTCCCCTCCCAATCAGGTCCAATTTCAGTTACCGCAATACGTGGGGAGATGCACGGGGCTGGGGTGGTCGAAGAATGCATGAAGGCACAGATATCTTTGCAAGCTATGGTGTCCCCGTCCGCTCCACTTGTTATGGAGTCATTGAGATTAAAGGATGGAATAAGTTCGGCGGCTGGCGTCTTGGCATTCGTGACATTAATAATACTTATCATTATTTTGCTCATTTAAATGGCTTCGCCAAGGACCTTGAAGTAGGTCAAGTGGTAGAGCCTGGGCAGATAATCGGGTCTGTAGGAAGTTCTGGATATGGACCGCCTGGAACAGCAGGGAAATTCCCTCCGCATCTTCACTACGGGATGTACAAAGACAACGGCTACTCCGAATGGTCCTTTGACCCGTTCCCACATCTGAAATCATGGGAACGTGGGGATAGAAGGAAGCGATAAAATTTTCGAAAAACCTTAAAAAAAACCGATAAAACATCTGTTAGTCGTTAAACGCCGCTGTTCCTTTCCGCAAATGGCTTCGCTTTCCGCGGGACGGTGCTTGAGCCTCCTCACTTCGTTGCGGGGTCTCAACCTACCGTTACTCCCCCGCTGGAGTCTACGCCATTTGCTTCAATCCACAGCTAGAAATTAAGTTAAAAAATGCTAATTTCATTAACTTTTAATTACCTTTCTTTAACCTTCCGGAAGTGAAGTTACCTCGTTGATCGGAGTGGAAGGCGCGCAGACGCCCGCGGGAGGAAGGGACAGGTGAGACCCCGGAAGGCGGAAGCCTGAGCAGGCTCACGGACTGGCCGCTGGCAAGCGAAGCGCCTGGAACGGAGATCAACCGGACTACCTGCTTTCTTCAGCATAAAAAAAGCTGCTGACCGAATTTACTCGATCAACAGCTTTTTTATCTTTATGCTTCCTTACTTTTCTTCATAGCCCAAAGGATACTTCCAGCAAGGCCACCCCAAATGATGACAATTCCGACAACCATCATGATAATCGCACTTGTTTCCATTATTTATTGACCTCCTTAGACGAAGAAACCGGAATTTCTAACGTGTCTTTTTTCCATTTAATAAGGGAGAAGGCAATACCTACAAGCAAGGCAAGCACCGCTACTACTACACCATATTGGATTGTGAAGATACGACTATATCCATCAGCCGCACCGTACACTTGCGCAATATTTGTACGGATAAGATCAATCATCATATATCCAAGTACAATTGGTGTGATGACTGCTAAGGACCAAGTCCACCAATGACCTAAGAATCCTGTTAATTTAATATCAGAGATTTCATTCGCATGGTTCTTCAATACTTTTAGCTGTCTTGCAAAATATACAACAATGATTACTTGCACAAGACCTGCAAGCGCCACACCGAATTGGTTGATGAAGTAATCAGCAACATCAAGGAAGTTCAAACCGCCTTTTGTTGCGAATAGGATAGAAATAAGGGCAGATAATCCTCCACCAAATGCAACTGCTTTTGTACGGGATACTTTGAATTTATCTTGCACCCCTGCAACAAAAGTTTCTACGATAGAGATTAATGAAGAAAGTCCAGCCAATACTAGTGATCCAAAGAACAAGAATCCAAACAATTCCTTAAAGGCTGGGAATTCATTAATGATTTGCGGGAAGACAACGAACGCTAATCCGACACCGCCTGCTACCACATCCTCTACTCCAACACCTTGCTGAACTGCCATAAACCCTAAAATACTGAATACACCGATACCAGCTAATAATTCAAACCCGGAGTTACTGAAAGCAGTAATAAATGCGTTATTTGTAATATCCGCTTTTTTCGGCAGATAACTGGAATACGTAATCATAATGGCAAATGCAATCGATAAACTGAAGAAAATTTGTCCATATGCAGCTACCCAAACCTTACCGTCTGCAATCGTGCTCCAGTCAGGTTTGAAGAATGCGTTTAGTCCTGTTGCTGCCCCTTCTAATGTCAGAGCGCGAACAACGATAATTAAGAACAAAACAACTAGTGCAGGGATGAAAATTTTATTTGCAACCTCTACACCCTTCTTAACACCTTTGAAAAGAATTCCTAGTGTCACAACCCATACAATTACTAATGGAAGCAATACGGAAGGAACAAGTCCCCCAATCTCACCTGGTGCAGCAACCTGAAGGTATTCTCCAATCAAGAATCCGCCTGTATCGTCTCCCCACTTCAGGTTAAGTGAAAATACAGAGTAAGACATAGCCCAAGCGATGATGACGGCATAATAAGTAGAAATTACAAATGCAATACCAACTTGCCACCAGCCAAGCCATTCAGACTTTTTGTTCATTCTTGCATAAGAAAGTGGTGCAGAACCTCGGTACTTATGACCCATAGTAAATTCAAGAATCAATAACGGAATACCTGCTGTCAGAAGAGCGAATAAATATGGTACAAAGAATGCTCCTCCTCCATTTTCATAAGCAGTTGCTGGAAAACGCCAAATGTTACCTAATCCGATGGCCGATCCAACCGCTGCTAAAATAAATCCTGCTCTTGTCCCCCATTGCGGTCGATTTTCCATTCTCTTTCTCCCCCTACTTAGACTCTTTTTTTACCAAAAAATAGATAAAAGAGTCCAAATGTTTTATTTTTTCTGATTATTTAATATAATTTATACATAGTATAACTAGACTTTATGACTATGTCAAAACAAACTTTCACATTATATTAATCGACACCATGTGACAATACTCAACATTGTATTTTTATTCTATTAATTCCAGAAAAAAAGCTAGATGTATTGATATAAAGGAATTCCTAATTGAATATTTATTCATTTTATTTTCAAAAAGAAAAAACACCTCTCTCTTTACCACTCAATAATAAGTAGATAAAAAGGAGGTGTTTTTTACTTTATTTGAAAAGTATTATTGGATTATTCTGCTGTTTTTACAGCTTTAAAACTAAAACCGATAATAACAAATGCCACTAATACTACTAACAATCCAAGTAATGTGCTTCCAGTCAAACCTAGCACAATATATCCTACAATCGCAACCCCTGCACTAATTAGCGCGTAAGGCAGCTGAGTTAGTACATGGTCAATATGGTTACATCCTGCACCTGTAGAGGAAAGGATCGTTGTATCGGAAATTGGTGAACAATGATCTCCGAATACTGCTCCAGCCAATACAGAAGCAAGTACAGGTAATAAAATTGATACGTCTGTTGCCACAGCTATTTGACCAGCAATCGGAAGTAACAGCGTGAAAGTCCCCCATGAAGTTCCTGTTGCTAATGCCGTAAAACCTGCAATAATGAAAATGATTGCTGGCAAGAATGCAATATTAATATTAGAGTTTTCTACTTGTTGAGCGATGTATGTTCCAGTTCCTAACCCATCAATTAATCCTGCAATGGTCCAAGCAAATAATAGAATATAGATGGCAGGAAGCATGGATTTTGTTCCTTCCACTAAACCGCGGCCCACTACATTATTGGATACTCCGCCTTTGGAAATCTGGCTAAAAAGTAAGATGAATGAAACTACTAATGCAAACAATCCACCATAGAATAGTGCTGCAGATGGATCTGTATTTTCAAAAATACCTAATACGGTGATATCTCCTTCAATTGCGGAAGCACCCGTCCAAAGCATTGCTCCGATAACCCCAACAAAAAGTGCTACAATCGGCCACACAAGATTGCCAATCGTACCTTTCGTACTAGTAGGAAGTTCGTCTGAAAGCTCTCCTGGCACTTCTTTTTCAGAATCGTATAACTCACCCGTCTCCATTGCACGTTGCTCGTGCTTTCTCATTGGCCCAATATTGAAGTTAAAATAACTTACCAGGAACACCA
Source organism: Sutcliffiella horikoshii (assembly GCF_020524325.1). GTDB lineage: Bacteria > Bacillota > Bacilli > Bacillales > Bacillaceae_I > Sutcliffiella_A > Sutcliffiella_A horikoshii_D. The sequence goes on along the minus strand of NZ_JAIVKY010000007.1, from coordinate 649,678 downwards.
TAATCAATGCAGAAAAAACATATAAGTTCATTGGAATGATTTGCATGAAAGCACTGATTGCTGTTAAGTCACTAATATTTTGTCTAACGATTACATCTGTTCCAATAATACCGATAATTACAGCACCCCAACTTGATACAGGTGAGATAACACAAATCGGCGCTGACGTGGAATCAATCAAGTACGCTAATTTTGCGCGTGATACTTTGTAGCGGTCCGTTACGGGTCTACTGATCTGACCTACTGCCAATGCGTTGAAATAATCATCAATAAAAATAACGATTCCTAAAATAGCGGTTAGGAATTTTGATCCTCTTCTTGTCTTGATTTTTGTCTGTGCCCAGTCAGCAAATGCCCTGCTGCCACCAGTAATAGAAATGAATGCAGTAATAATTCCTAAGATGATTAAGAATACGAGGATATAAATATTCCATAAGTTCAACTCTTTATCGTCTACGGAATAAAATAGACCTAATACCATATCCCAGATCAGCACAACCATTGTCACCGGATTGAAGTCGGCCAACATTAAGGCTGCCGCCAGAATACCTACTCCAAGTGAAAGCAATACTCTTCTGGTCAAAATAACCATCAAGATTGCAAGCACTGGAGGAATTAAAGAATAAATTGTTTCTTCCATAACAAAAAACCCCCATTAAGCTGTAATATGTTTGACTGGTTTCAAACGGTTTACAACAATGGAAGGCGCTGAAAGAAAACAAAATAAAAAGTAATGATAGAAAATAACTATCATTACCTATGTAATGTGTTATCCTCCATCCGATCAGTAGCCCTCCATTATAAAAACCGTCCGTACCGGTCATAATGGCAGTGTTATCCTTGTTCAAGATAACCCCAGCAACATGAGTTTGACCGCTCATATTGCTTCGGCACAGCATCCTTTCTTTCTACCATCTTAGGTGTCAACCTCCAGTAGTTTTACTCTTATGCTATGCAGCCTCTACCTCATCGTATGATAAGGGAAGTATATTATTTTATGTTTTCACTATAACATATATCCTGATATAGGACAAAGGAAATATATTTCTTTTTTCTCTAGTCTTTCCTTTTAGCTGACTGCTGCTATTTTTTCTAGGGAATCGCAGTCAACAATTGCTAGATTCAGATGGTCTTTTAAGTTAATATCATAAGGTGTTTCTAGCTCTTCTCCTTCTTCTTCGACCACCCTTATAACAGGTCGTTCTGTTAGGTCTTTGTTTTGCCCAACAACAAGCCCTTTTCTACCATCATTCAAAGTAACCATTAAGCCGTATGGATAGATTGCTACCGATTTGCGGAACGCTTCAATAATTTCCGGTTCATACAACGAACCAGAACCCGCATACAAAATTTCGAGTCCTTCATGTGGAAGCATAGCACTCCGGTAAATCCGATGAGAGGTAACAGCATCAAAAACATCCGCTACAGCAAGAATCTTACCAAACAGATGAATATCATCCGACTTAATGCCACGAGGATAGCCGCTGCCGTTTAGGCGCTCATGGTGTTGGAAAGCACAGTGTGCAACCATTAGCGGAATCGTCTGCATGTTGCGAAGAATATCGTACCCATAGGTCGCATGCCGCTTCATTTCAGCAAACTCATCACTTGTAAGTTTTCCTGGCTTAAAGAGAATCTCATTGGGAATTAACATTTTGCCGATATCATGAAGAATTCCACCGAGCCCTAATGTTTCTAAGTCTTTTTGTGACAGTCCTAATTTCAATCCTATGGAGAGGGCATAAAGCGTCACATTTAAAGAATGGGTAAACACATAGTTGTCGTGCACATACACATCAGTCAGAAGCGCAGACACTTCTTCATTGGATTTCATATCTGTCAGCAGATTTTGAATAAGCGATTTGATGCTCTTGGAAGACTTGTCCATGACAAACCACTTACTTAACTCTCTTTCATGTTCAACGGATTTAAAGGTATCAGTAATTGTCTTTACTGCTTCCTTACGGGTCTTGTCGGAAATAATAGTCGGAACTTCCATCCCGCTTGTCCGTGCATCTTCTATATATACATAAGTGACATTCAATTGTTGCAAACGCGAAATCATGCGTGAAGTAACAGAGATCCCTTCACTCAACAGTACTCTGCCAGAATCATTATAGATTGATCTGGCCAACACCATTCCCGGTTTCATTGATTTTGTAGGTAATAGTCTCATAACTTCTCCTATCTTCACATTTCGACAAAATCTATATATTTCCTATTATAGTAAAAATTCCGGGATAAAGCTTGATAAAATAAAAAAAAGTTTTGAAAAGTTTGTAGCCAACATAAAAAAGTTAGGAAAACAACCAGTTGATTGAAGTGGAAGGCGCTTGTCTTATGCGGGAGGAAGGGCCAGGGAAGACCCCACAGGCGTAAGCGAAGCCACTGAAAAACTGAAATATCATGTACTTAGTGATTTCTAGCTGTGGATTGGAGCAAAAGGCGAAGACTCCTGAGGGAGATAGCGCTAGGTGGAGACCCCGCAGGCTTGCCGAGGAGGCTCCAGCAGCGCCCCTAGGAAAGCGAAGCTATTTGCGTAAATCAACAGCGATGTCTTAACAACATCTTAAATCTGTGAAATTTCAGGTGGCTTCGGCGTAAGCCGAGGAGGCTTACGGACCGCCCGCGGAAAGCAAGCGCCTGCAACGGAAATCAACCGCAATTTAAAAATACCACCGTTTGAGCACGATGGTATTATATATTTGGTGCTAAAGGCTGCAAGCAAAAAACTAGCGGCCCTAACTTTTATAACATTTTTAACAAAGCTTCTTTCCCAGGCATCCCAACCGTAATACCCACATTCTCCGCCTCATACGTAATGGATTCCAAAGGGGCCTCTATTAATTGCTCAATGGTACGCACTCCAACTGCCCGCCCCGCAATAATCTTTCGGTCCTTTAACTTGGCATTCAATAAGCCTACATCCAGTGCACCGCACATGATATACCCTTTATCACTTGTTACCGCCAAGAAATTAGTCTTTGGCAACCGTACCGTAATCGCAGTAAACGTATGGCCGTCGATTGTAATTGGTGTCATTTCAATCATAGATAATTGTCACGCTCCCTTCCCATATCAATTTATGGTGCCTGCATGGAAAGGGTGTGAAAAATAGGTCAATTATCAGAAAATGAATGTGCCAACACATCACGAAGCAGTTCTGGCAGGAAAAACTTCTTTTCTTTTGCACGGATGATGCTTGGAAACATTCTTCCGAAAGTAAACATATCAATGGTCCCAACTGTTACATCATCTTTTGACGTCAATCGTTTATCACCAATATAAATATCTGTCACTTGAACGCTTCCTTCTTTTATCGCCTCTGTATCGAACCTGACTCCGCTGAATGCCATGCGCCCCATTACCTCACCGCGGAACCCGAGACCTTTCACTCTCAAGTTTTCCATATCAGGATGCAGAGCCTGCTGGACCACTTCCCTTAACTCCTCGCCAGTCAGGGTCACCCTGCATGGATTAATAGGATGGGGGCAAATACGATGGAGCATTCCAAGTGTTACCTCTCCTTCTTCAAGTCCATCAAGCAATACACCCGCATTGACCATTCCGATCTCTGCCTGACACCATTCTCTTAACTTATCTGCAAGGAAATTAGGAAAAATAGAAGGCGCGAACCACTCTACCGGCAACGATTCTTTGATACTTCCTACTTTTTTATTCAGATGCTTTTCCGCTACTTGTTCCATAGCTTTTATCTGCGCTGTTAGTTGCTGATCTGATTGATAGAGTTCCAACTTATGAAGCTTTGCGGTAGATTGAGTAAGGGATTTCAACTCTTGATTATAAACAAGATCTACCTGGCCGATGTATTGCCCATACTTCCCCGCTCCACAAATTAACGTATTTCCAATCCGTCTTCCTTCAGGCAAAACATGGTGAGTATGTCCGCCTAGGATAACGTCAATCTCAGGAAACCTCCTTGCCATCTCCTCATCATCAGAAATGCCCAGATGCGAAAGTACCACAATAACGTCCACCTCTTCTTTTAAAGCAGGCAGGTATTTTTCCAACATAATATAAGGATCTTCTATTTTCCAGCCGAGCAGTGCATAGAAATGCTGATAGAAAACAGTCACTCCAATAAAAGCTACCTTAACATTTCCCATTTTTTTCACTTCATACGGTTTTACCCAATCCGGATATTCGCCATTTTCTTCGAATAGATTGGCAGCTAAAACGGGGAATTCTGCTTCCTCGTACAGCTGTGATAATCCCTCATAGTCCAATGTTATGCCTTCATTATTTCCGAACGTGGCATAGTCATAGCGAAGCTTGTTTAGTAGGCTGGTATTGGCTTTTCCACCAGTAGCTTCGGTAATAGGATGAAAACGGTCCATATTGTCACCAATATCAACAAGGGCCGATGGCAATGTGAAGTCCTGCTCCTTTAGAAAAGTAGCAAGCTTGGGATAGGCATCAAAGTGACTATGAATATCGTTTGTATGTAAAATTCTAATTTGTTGCACACCGTTTCTCTCCTCTAAAATAAATCTAATTGCCGTGGTGCCAATCCTGTGTACTCGACATCCAATAGGTCAATCATCTGTTTGGCATTTCCAGCTGCATGGCCTCCGGAATTATTGTTAAATAACATATTAATGTTTCGAGATAATGGAGTTAACCTTTCTAGATTTTCCTTCCACTCTAATAACTCCTCTTGGTTATAATCATACAGATAACGGACCTCTCTCCAGTCCTTCCCTGAAGCAGGTTTTGTCCAACCATACGTATTTCGACCGTGAAGTCGCACTAAAGTATTGTCAGGATCGGTTGGGTGCAGGACGGTAGGAATGGATCCTTTCCCCGCTTGTGGTTCATCACAGATGCTGTGAATCCATCCTTCCTCTTCCATAAACTTCAGTGTTCTGTCATGATAGGCAGATTGAAACCAAGTCTGGTTGCGGAATTCCAGGGCCACTTTCGTATCTCCCATTTGCTCTTTACACCATCTTAAATAATCTACATTCTCCTTCTTACACTCAAACCATGGCGGAAACTGAAAAAGAACCATCGCCATTTTATCAGCCTTTTCATAGGGCTCAATAGATTGATTAAAAGCAGTGAACATCAGTTCTTTAGAGTCAAAAGGAATTTCGCCGCGCTGATGACCAGTCATTCCCTGATAAGCTTTTACAATGAACTGAAAACGTTCAGGCGTATCCGCTACCCATTTTTCTACGTTTTGTTTCGGTTGAATGGCATAAAAGGACGCATCCACCTCAACTGTCGGAAAGTGCGCTCCATATTCCAGCAGCTTGTCTCTAGGTGCAATACCTGCAGTATATAACGAATCATGATCTCCCCAACCTGTCACCCCAACATAAATCATCCGCTTCACCTCATTTTTTACATTTTATCATAACTAGGGGTAATTTCTCATGTTTATAGTGCAGAATATGGGAGTAATTGGTATGATAAATGTATCATTGATACTATCGGAGGCGCTATGAAAAATAAGATTGTTGTTTTTGACTTACTATTCTACTTGGCTTTGCCTTATCTGATTTGGAAATTTGGACAAGAACCGCTAGGAGACTACTATGCCATATTGCTTTCCACCGCGCCGGGGTTTGTCTACACAATCGTTCGTTTCGCTGTAGAAAGGCAATTTAATGTGACCGGGATGTTTATTATGGTTTCCCTTTTTGTTAGCACATTGGTCGATATCCTTTCAGGGGATGCCTTTACCATGCTTCAAAACTCGGTATATGTGTCTGCTGGATTTGGATTGTTCATCTTGGGAACGATGCTTGTAAAAAAACCGTTAGCTCTGTATTTAGGAGTGGATATTGCCTATCTGCAAGGTCACAAACGGGAAGACAGCTTAAGACTCTATCGTCAGAAAACAATCCTGCCAGCTTTTTATATCCTTACAGGGATATTCGCTTTGAGGGGATTGGTTGCCGCGGGATTGAAATACTATCTGATTGGCGTTTACGGCGTTCAAGGGTATGACAGGATCTTGTTCTTTATGAAAGTGAACGGCTGGGTGTTTGGCGTGTTGATTGCTGCTGGGTTTATTTATTCCAGCTTGAAGGTTAATGAGTATTTGGAAAAGCAGAAAGAAGAGAAGGTACCGGATTCTGATTCGGATGATACGGAATTGGTTCAGTGATTTCTGGTTAATTGGGGGCATTCCTTCCTTTGTTTGGAGGGGATGCTTTTTTTGTTTGGTTGTGGGGAACGGAGAGTGATGAAGACAATTTCATGCTGATTTCCTTGTCCAAATTGTCTTCATCAGTATAATGAAGACATTCTCGTGGTTATTTCTATGCCGAAAGTGTCTTCATTGATGAGATGAAGACACTTTCACGCAAATTTTTTGATCAAAAGTGTCATCATCATGAACAAGGTATTGAATACTAACAATCTTATAAAATATAATCAATAAATTTTTATTGTTTATCAATAAATAATATGGTAAATTCAATATACAATATTAAAATGAGAGGTGTCAGAGATGATACGCGAAACACTGGAACTTAGTTCAAGGATGAAAAAGAAGGAATGGTTCATGGTTGGCGCTTTCATGCAACTTGTTCGTTTTGGTTGGCAACAGGCCCTCTCCTGTGTGTTTCCTGTCGTTATTTTTGCTTCCCTCGCCTTAACACAAGTGATTCCTCTACCATTCCTGCCACGGTATGATTGGCTTCTAATCATCTGTCTCATCATGCAATGGTGGATGCTACGGTCTGGTCTTGAAACCCGTGATGAATTAAAAGTCATCACCTTGTTCCACCTTATCGGTCTGGCACTTGAGATCTTCAAGGTGCATATGGGATCGTGGTCCTATCCTGAAGAAGGTTACTCCAAAATTTTTGAGGTCCCATTATATAGCGGGTTTATGTATGCAAGCGTCGCAAGCTATCTTTGTCAGGCTTGGAGAAGGTTGAATGTCGAGCTCATAGACTGGCCACCTTTTTGGGCAGTGGTATCGCTCGCAGCAGCCATTTATCTTAATTTTTTCACCCATCATTATTGGATCGATATTCGTTGGTGGTTATCTGCTTTAGTCATTATTCTGTTTTGGAAGTCTTGGGTCAACTATGAGGTTGGCGGAATTCAATATCGTATGCCTATCGCACTTTCCTTTATGCTCATTGGTTTTTTCATTTGGGTCGCAGAAAATATCGCAACATTCTTCGGTGCTTGGGAATATCCCAATCAAACAGAGGCGTGGAGCCTCGTCCACTTAGGAAAGGTCAGCTCCTGGCTATTGCTCGTGATTGTCAGCTTTCTTATTGTGGCGACATTGAAGCGGGTGAAGGGGAATGGCTCTATCAAGCCAAATAATAAAATAGCTATCCATAAATAAAAACCTTGGCGCGCATGCAGCACGTCAAGGTTTTTTTATGACTAAATGTTACCCAATAGAACCTTCCATCTCGAACTTGATCAGACGGTTCATTTCTACTGCGTATTCCATTGGTAGTTCTTTTGTGAATGGCTCGATGAAGCCCATTACGATCATTTCTGTTGCTTCTTCTTCCGATAATCCACGGCTCATTAAATAGAACAGTTGCTCCTCGGATACTTTGGATACCTTCGCTTCGTGCTCAAGAGAAACGTTGTCGTTGAACACTTCGTTGTAAGGAATAGTATCAGAAGTAGACTGGTTATCCATGATTAGCGTGTCACACTCGATGTTGGAGCGTGCCCCGGAAGCTTTTTTACCAAAGTGTACGATTCCACGGTATGTTACTTTCCCACCTTGCTTGGAGATGGATTTAGAAACGATAGTGGAAGACGTGTTTGGTGCAAGGTGAATCATTTTCGCCCCTGCATCCTGGTGTTGGCCTTTACCAGCTAATGCGATGGATAGAGTCATACCACGAGCGCCTTCACCTTTAAGGATAACCGCTGGGTATTTCATCGTTAACTTGGAACCGATGTTACCATCAATCCATTCCATTGTCGCATTTTCTTCACATACTGCACGCTTCGTAACTAGGTTGTATACATTGTTCGCCCAGTTTTGAATCGTCGTGTAACGGCAGTAAGCATCCTTCTTGATGATAATTTCTACTACCGCACTGTGAAGGGAGTTTGTTGTGTAAACAGGTGCTGTACAGCCTTCTACATAGTGTACGTGTGCGCCTTCGTCTACGATGATTAGCGTACGTTCGAATTGACCCATGTTTTCAGAATTGATTCGGAAGTATGCTTGTAGTGGAGTTTCCACTTTAACACCTTTAGGAACGTAGATGAAAGATCCACCAGACCATACTGCAGAGTTCAATGCAGAGAACTTGTTGTCTGTTGGCGGAATTACTTTCGCCCAGTGCTCACGGAAGATGTCTTCGTTTTCTTTTAACGCTGTGTCTGTGTCTTTGAACACTACACCAAGGTCTTCTAAGTCTTCTTGCATGTTGTGGTATACAACCTCAGACTCATACTGAGCAGATACACCTGCAAGGTACTTTTGTTCTGCTTCAGGGATACCTAATTTGTCAAACGTTTGCTTGATTTCTTCAGGTACTTCATCCCAAGAACGCTCAGACTTTTCAGATGGCTTTACGTAATACGTAATTTCATCAAAGTTCAAGCTGTTCAAATCGCCGCCCCATTGTGGCATTGGCATGTTATAGAAATGTTCTAATGATTTAAGACGGAAATCCAACATCCATTGAGGCTCTTCCTTCATACGAGAGATTTCTTCAACAATCTCTTTCGTAAGACCACGGCCGGAACGGAAAATGGAAACGTCTTTGTCCTTAAAACCATACTTGTAATCGCCGATTTCAGGCATTTTTTTAGCCATATTATTCCCTCCATTCAAGAGGTGAGCAACAGTGCAACACACATTGCCGCACTATTACTCCCTATCTTGCCTTGCTTATTCCTCCGATTTGACTCCCTTTTCCATGGCTTTCCATGCAAGAGTGGCACATTTTATACGTGCCGGGAACTTCGCCACACCTTGAAGTGCTTCAAGATCCCCTAAGTCCATCGCTTCGTCGTCATATTCTTTGCCCAACATAATATCATAAAAGATTTGGGACAGTTCTAAAGCTTTTTCCACTTCTAACCCTTTTACTGCCTGGGTCATCATGGATGCAGATGCCATGGAAATGGAACATCCTTCGCCGTCAAACTTTGCATCCTTCACTTTTCCATCTTCTACTTGAAGTGTCAAATGGATGCGGTCACCGCAAGTAGGATTATTCATGTCGACAGTGATGCTGTCGGACTCGATTGTCCCTTTGTTGCGCGGATTTTTATAATGATCCATAATCACTTGACGATAGAGAGTATCTAAATTATTAAAAGACATTACTAAAGTACTCCTTTGTTTTCACTAATGATGCTACTAGCTTATCAATTTCTTCCTCTGTATTGTACAGGTAAAAACTAGCACGTGCAGTGGAAGAAACGTTTAGATACTTCATTAATGGCTGTGCACAGTGATGTCCTGCACGAACAGCAATTCCTTCAGCATCCAGCACTGTAGCTACATCATGTGGATGTACGTCGTCTATATTGAATGTAACAAGTCCCGCTCTTTTTTGCGGACCGTAAATCGTGATTCCTTCGATCTCGGACATGCGGTTCATCGCATACTCTGCAAGCTTATGTTCATGGGCAAGGATATTGTCCATTCCCACTTGCTCTAGGAAGTCAATTGCTGCCCCAAGTCCGATCGCACCCGCAATGATTGGGGTACCTCCTTCAAACTTCCAAGGTAGCTCCTTCCAAGTGGATTCCTGCAGTCCGACAAAATCGATCATTTCCCCACCGAACTCGATTGGTTCCATGTTCTCAAGCAGATGTTTTTTCCCGTATAGAGCACCAATTCCCGTTGGAGCACCCATTTTATGACCAGACAGTGCGAAAAAGTCGCAATCTAGATCCTGTACGTCCACTTTCATGTGTGGAGTACTCTGGGCACCGTCAACCACCATGATTGCTCCATTTTTATGGGCAATTTCAGCGATCTCCTTGATCGGGTTGATCGTTCCTAATACGTTAGAAACCTGCATGATGGAAACAATTTTCGTATTTTCCGTAATGGTAGCTTCCACATCTGATAAGGACAGGCTTCCGTCCTCTGTCAACGGGATATATTTTAAAGTAGCACCAGTGGCTTTTGCCGCCTGTTGCCATGGAATGATATTACTATGATGCTCCATGTAGGTGATAACTATTTCGTCGCCTTCCTTCAGGTTGGCGCGTGCATAGCTGCCAGCTACAAGGTTCAGAGCGGTCGTTGTTCCACGAGTAAAGACAATCTCTTCTCTGTGGGCTGCGTTGATAAAGTTCTTCACCTTATCACGTGCACCTTCGTAACCGTCTGTCGCTCTCGTACCTAAAGTATGAACTCCTCGATGAACATTGGAGTTATACCCTTTATAGTACTTCTCCAACGCCTCAATGACCGCGAGCGGCTTTTGAGATGTAGCAGCACTATCCAGATACACAAGCGGATTTCCATTGACCTCTTGATGCAAAATCGGAAACTGCTGACGTATCTCCTGGATATTCATTACTTCACTTTCCTTTCAATTACATCAATCAACTGGTTCTTAACCTTTTCGATTGGCAATTGATTTACTACAGGTGCCAAGAATCCGTGGATTACTAAGCGCTCCGCTTCTTTCTTGGAAATTCCGCGGCTCATCAAGTAGTAAAGCTGAAGTGGATCGATGCGGCCCGCTGATGCTGCGTGTCCTGCTGTTACATCATCTTCGTCGATTAGAAGAATTGGGTTAGCGTCCCCACGAGCTTTTTCACTAAGCATTAACACTCGAGATTCCTGCTCGGCATTAGATTTAGATGCACCGTGCTCAATTTTACCGATACCGTTAAATACAGAGCTTGCGCTGTCTTTCATAACGCCATGCTTAAGGATTTGACCGTCAGAGTTTTTGCCAAAATGTACAACCTTCGTTGTAAAGTTTTGCTTTTGCTCTCCACGTCCAACCACTACTGTTTTTGTATCACCAACAGAGCCGTCGCCCATTAGGTTTGTTACGTTTTCAGAGATTGTGTCGCCATCGTTCATAAGGCCAAGCGCCCACTCAAGTGTTGCGTCACGTCCAACTACTCCGCGGCGGTTAACGTAAGTTGTGACACCTTTTCCAAGGTTGTCTACAGCACCGTATTGCACTTTAGAGTTTCCGTTAGCAATAACTTCTGTCACGATATTGAAAATAGATCCTTCTCCATCATTGTTAGACAGATAGTTCTCAACATAAGTGACTGCACTGTTGTCTTCTGCCACAATCAATACGTGGTTGAACACAGCTTCTGCTTCGTCTTGAAGGTAGATCGCTTGGATCGGTTCTTCAATGACAACGTTTTTCGGAACATAAAGAAATGCTCCGCCGTTCATTAATGCAGCGTGTAAAGCGGATAGCTTATGCTCATCTACTTTAACACCATCTTGCATGAAGTACTTTTTCACAAGGTCACTGTTCTCTTTTGTAGCTGTGAAAATATCTGTGAAGATAACGCCTTGTGCTTTTAATTCTTCTTTAAGAGTAGATACCACTGGTGTGTTATCCACTTGAACATATATATTTTCTCCATCTACTAACGTCTTTACCTCTTCAGGCAATTGGTCCACAGAAGTAATGGAAGTTTCTACAGTGTGCTTCTGGAAGTTTGTAAAATTCCAGTTTGTAATCTTCGTCTTATCCGGCTTAGGTAATGGCAGTTCTTCTGCCAAGGATAAAGCTTGTAAGCGAAGATCTAACAGCCACTGAGGCTCCCCTGACTCTTTGGAGTAGTTAGTGAGGTAGTCTTGATCAAACGGTAATTTCGTCTCTAACGTCATGATAATCCTCCTTGCTTACGCTTCTTGACCGACTGTTTCGTCTTCGATACCTAATTCTTGCTTAATCCAATCGTAACCTTCTGCCTCTAAACGTTGCGCTAATTCCTTGCCACCGGACTTCACGATGCGGCCTTGCATCATAACGTGAACGTGGTCAGGAGTGATATAGTTCAATAAACGCTGGTAGTGAGTGATGATAAGGCAACCGAAATCGTCTCCACGCATTTCGTTGATTCCTTTAGAAACAACTTTCAATGCATCGATATCAAGACCAGAGTCAATCTCATCAAGGATCGCGATCTTAGGCTCAATCATCATCAATTGAAGAATTTCGTTACGCTTCTTTTCCCCACCGGAGAAACCTTCATTTAAGTAACGTTGTGCCATTGCTTGATCCATTTCCAAAAAGTCCATGTTTTTATCCATTTTACGGATAAATTTCATCAAGGAAATCTCATCGCCCTCTTCACGGCGAGCATTGATAGCAGAACGCAAGAAGTCAGCGTTTGTTACACCACTGATTTCACTTGGGTATTGCATAGCAAGGAATAAGCCAACTTGCGCGCGCTCATCCACTTCCATTTCAAGAACATCTTCACCATCAAATGTGATGCTTCCGCTTGTTACTTCATATTTTGGGTGTCCCATAATTGCAGAAGAAAGCGTAGACTTTCCTGTTCCGTTAGGACCCATGATTGCGTGAATCTCTCCGCCTTTTACTTCAAGATTTACACCCTTTAAAATCTCTTTATCATTAATGGATACATGTAAATCTTTAATCGTTAACGTTGAACCCATAACTGTAACCTCCAATGTTCTTGTGTTCCTATATGAAAACACATTCTTGTTTTAATTCTCATTTTATTCTCATTACAATCTTATAACAAATAGAAAGTGATAGCAACCTTTTCCGCCTTGTGTAAGATACCCTCAAATTATAACGAATATAAGGGGGGAAAGTCGAATTTTCGGGGGATTTTTTTATTTGTTTAGCTCACGGTTAATAAACAACAAAAAGGGTCTGCATTATTCTCATTTATAGAGAATAACACGAACCCTTTTCTTCTATATTATATGGTCAACCTGTCAGCTTGCTGCTGCTCAGGTTTTATGGGTGGAAATTACGGTCTACTTCTTCAACAATCTCCAAGCTTTTTTGGTAATCCTTTTCTCGCTTTTGCTCAACTTCTATGAGTTTCGAGAGCTTATTTGAGTACTCCTCATAACCAAAACCGTAAGCTTGATACATTGCCTTCTCCATTTCACCTGTGTACTTTACGTGTACCTGATGGATAATAAACCATTCCCTTCGTATTTATAAGTGTTTATTTTTCGTACCAGTTTTCTGATACCCTCAAAGTATTTGTCATAAACACCTTATTAATCATAACAGGGGTGGTTAATTTATCCAACTTAGGTATAAGCCGATTACCGGGAATATTGAAGGTTGTGGCGGAGTTAGGGAAGATAGATGATAGGAGGCTTACTATTTCTCTTAAATGCTAGGGCGTTCTGGTTGTCCCGATATGACCGGTGCTTTTGGTGTTGTTTTGGTGTTAGATCTGGACATAGATGTTCACTTTGTGGTTGGGAGTTAACCTAAGCAGCCCCAATTGTCCGAAGTTTTTTGAAAGTTGACCAAAGATTTTCGGAAGTTGACCGAAGTTTTTGGAAAGTTGGCCGAAGTTTTCTGGAAGTTGACCGATCCGATTTTTCAAATGACCGAACACCCTATTAAAATAGAGTGAGAATGTCCGAACCCACGTAAAAATTGACCGAACCATTTTTAGCACGATTAAAACAGTGAAATAACTTTAGTTCTGATGTGGAATACCCAGAAAGATCTCGTAAAAATCTCATTCCAATAAAAAAGTCCAACCCCAAAAGGTCAGACTCCAGAAAAATCAATGCTTCAATTCATTAAAATCACTAATGCAAGACTGCACCAACGTCACCGATTGGCTCATTGCCGCTCCGCCTCCGAATGCTGCTGTCACGCCGCAAACTTCCAAGATTTCCTGCTCAGTTGCACCTTGATCTAAGCAGCCTTTTGTGTGGTAAACGATGCAATATTCATCTTGGGAATACACACTGACACCAAGAGCAATCAATTGCTTCTGCTTTTTATCAAGTACGCCTTCTTTAAAACAAGCTTCTGTAAACTCGTTATAGTGGTGTGCAAGCTCAGGCATTTTTTCAGTGAATACACCAAGTCCGGCTTTATAATCATGAAGTGCTGCTTCTGCATAGTTTTTTGGCTCGTAATGTTGTTCCATTGAAGACAACTCCCATCCTTATTTTTCACAAAGTTAGTATTTGTTTAGGGGGGAGGTAAGTATTCATGAGCGACGACAAAATTTCAAACCCCGCACTTAAAGTTTCGCACGGGGTCCTAAAAAATCTTATTCTTCTTCAGATGCTTTTGCAGGAAGCACGGAACCTTTATATTCTTCTTCAATGAATGCTTTGATTTCATCAGATTGAAGCACTTCTACCAATGCTTTGATCTGTTTATTATCTTTATCTTCTTCACGAACAACAATCAGGTTAACGTAAGGATTGTTTTCTCCAGATTCTAAAGCAATCGCTTCTTTTTCTGGATCGATGTCAGCACCAAGTGCATAGTTACCGTTGATAAGTACTGCATCTCCGTCACCATTCAAATACGCTTGTGGAAGGAAAGCTGCTTCGAATTGAGTGTTGAATTCAAGATTTTTCGTGTTTTCTTCAATATCATCTACAGATGCAGATGTAACTTCTACACCTTCTTTTAACGTAATTAGTCCTTTTTCTTCAAGCATAGCTAGGATACGGCCATGATCGGCAACAGAGTTACTCATTAAGATTTCAGCACCCTCAGGTAGTTCTTCCAGGCTGTCATACTCTTGGGAGTACACACCGATTGGCTCGATATGTACGCCACCTGCACTTACAAATTTATAATCATTTTCTTCGATTTGACTTTTCAAGTAAGGCTCGTGCTGGAAAAAGTTAGCGTCAATGTCTTTATCACGTAGCGCTTGGTTCGGAATGATGTAATCTGTATACGTTTGAATATCTAATTCAATCCCTTTTTCCTCTAAAATTGGCTTAGCTTCTTCTAAAATCTCTGCATGCGGTACATTTGATGCACCAATTACTAGCTTACCTTCTTTAATACCTTTGTCCCCGCCGCCACATGCAGCAAGTACTAACACTAACAATGATATTACAGCAAAACTTAAAACTTTTTTCATAATTTTAGTCCCCACTTTCTTATCGTTTGTCTAGTTTGTTGGTTATTAAATCTCCAATGAATTGGATGATAAATACAATGATTAGAATAATGACCGTACATACAAGGGTTACTTCCCAGTTGTTGCGCTGGAAACCATCTAAGAATGCAAGGTTACCCAATCCACCTGCACCAATGATACCTGCCATGGCCGTATAA
Source organism: Sutcliffiella horikoshii (assembly GCF_020524325.1). Classification (GTDB taxonomy): domain Bacteria; phylum Bacillota; class Bacilli; order Bacillales; family Bacillaceae_I; genus Sutcliffiella_A; species Sutcliffiella_A horikoshii_D. Next base: position 634,448 of record NZ_JAIVKY010000007.1, on the reverse strand, counting down.
CTTACAATGGCAATCGCTGTTACCGTTATACCGGAAACCAATGCTGGCATCGATTCCGGAAGGAGTACTTTCCAAATGATTTCTGAAGTCTTTGCACCCATCGATCGCGCTGCTTCGATGACACCTTTGTCAATCTCGCGTAATGCAATTTCCACCATTCGCGCATAAAATGGTGCTGCTCCTATAATTAAAGCGGGCAATGCAGCATTCGCGCCGATAATGGTATCCATAATGAACCTTGTAAAAGGAATAAGTAAAAATATTAAAATGACAAATGGGATGGAACGGAAGATATTGACGAAAGCTGCAACCAATCCGTTAATCAATCTACTTTCCCATATGTTTCCTTTAGCTGTTAAAAACAATAATAGTCCTAAAACAATTCCTAATACAAACGTAGCCACAACCGATATACTGCTCATATAAAGAGTTTCTAAGGTTGCTTCCCACATCTTGTCCCAATTAACTCTCTCAAGCATGTGTCATCACCTCCAACTCCACCTGCTGCTCACGGATAAAACTCAATGCCTCTTGTACTTGCGTTTCTTCTCCATCAAGATGCACTAAAAGAGTGCCATATGCTCCATTTTGAGTCTGTGAGATTTTCCCTTGAAGAATGTTCACATCAATAGTAAATCTGCGAATCAAGTTTGTGATTAAAGGTTGTTCTGCCGATGTACCTACAAAGGTTAATTGAATCACTTTTCCTTGTGGATATTCAGCCAACAAATGTTCCACTGTTTCTTGTGTGTCTTCTGGTTCTGTCACTTGTTTTACGAAACGTTTTGTAATTGGCTGTTCTGGCTTACGGAATACATTAAGTACATCTCCTTGCTCCACAACCTTTCCATTCTCCATCACCGCGACACGATGACAGATCTTACGAATAACATGCATTTCATGTGTGATTAGTACGATAGTTAGAGATAAACGTTTATTAATATCGACTAAGAGGTCCAGGATGGAATCTGTTGTCTGTGGATCCAATGCAGAAGTTGCTTCATCACATAAAAGCACTTTAGGGTTATTTGCAAGGGCTCTTGCAATCCCGACACGTTGCTTTTGCCCTCCGCTTAATTGAGATGGATAGGAGTCTCCTCTTCCCTCTAAGCCTACAAGCTTGATAAGTTCTTCCACTCGCTTGTTACGCTCTGGTTTGCTTACTCCTGCTATCTCAAGTGGAAACGCGATATTTTCCTTTACCGTTCTTGACCATAATAAATTGAAGTGTTGGAAGATCATGCTGATTTCCTGGCGTGCTTCCCTCAGCTCCTTGCCCTTAACCTTTGCAAGGTTTCTACCTGCAACATCTACCACCCCGTCAGTTGGTGTTTCCAGTCCATTTAGCATGCGGATCAGCGTACTTTTTCCTGCTCCACTATATCCAATAACACCAAAAATCTCTCCCTGATTGATGGATAAATCTATGTTATCAACAGCTGTCACCAAACCGTTTTTCGTTTTAAAAACTTTTTTTACACCTTGAAGTGAAATCATGTTCACACCTACTTTCTTACATTTCCTTGTTTTAGCTTACCCAATAAAGAATAAACAAACGTTTGTTTAATCCTTGAAAATAAAAAATCCCTTCTGCAACAATGAGCAGAAAGGATTAAATGAGAAAAGTCCTTTCTCTCATCTATCAAAGCAAATTGCTTTGTGTGAATTGGCACCAATTTCAACAATTCCTTGTTGACGGTTGCCGGGTTTCATCGGGCACGTCCCTCCACCTCTCTCGATAAGAGATAAACATATATAATTAAAATTAAGTATTTGGGCAATTCGAATTAACGAGTGTTATCGTATCACGGTGTTAAATAGCCTGTCAATTAAAAACTTTCTTCTTACATTTAAAAAATCTTTAATGCTTTCTCCTCCACACTAAAATCAGTTGTGCCATTTGGAACAATTTCTCCGTCACACTGCATGACCATTGGGGCATTAGGACTTACTTTTATGGATGAGCCCCTAAGCATCGTAACATTTCGGTGTTTTATATGCCTCCCCTTAAAAGCAAGCGGAAACACAAATAACAACTCCCAGCGTCCAATACCAGAAACCACACAAATATCTAGAACACCATCATCTCCACTGGCTTCTGGACAGATCATGATTCCTCCACCATAATAAGGGAGATTCGCAACCGCTATCAGCCAAACATCCTCAAACTTATCTATCCTTCCATCCACTTCAACTGAAACATCAGCCGGTTGATAAGTGAAAAGAACGCTGAAAATATTCAGTACATACGACAAACCACCTAAGCCTAATTTATTCAATAAACGTTTCGACCTTGACCTATTGGTGACTTCGGCAACCTTACCGTCAAACCCAAGCCCGGCAATCGATATATAATGCTCTTTACCTACTTTGGGTACATCTATAAAATGATAAGAACCCTTTAAAATCCGAGACCATGCTCCTTCCACATCAAAAGGGACTCCAAGGCTTCTTGCCAAGTCATTTCCAGAACCTGCAGGAATAATCCCGAGAGCCACTCTTTTATGAACCAATTTATTCACCACTTCATGAATAGTACCGTCTCCACCGACTACTACTACTCCATGACTGAAATTCTCTTCTATTTTTTCTAATAATTCACCGGCATGGCCTGCATATTCAGTAAAAAAGACGTGGTAAGTTACACTTTTCTTCTCTAAAAACTTCTCCGTTTCTTTCCACATACGAAATCCTTTTCCATTGCCTGCCATCTTGTTGACAATAATATGATACACTACCCTTACACCGCCTATAATTTCTCTTTATCTATCTAGTTTAATTCGGTATAGGCGAGGACAATTCCTTTAAGATACCTCTTTTCTTTCTGAACGGTTTACAAGGGTGAACAGGGAATCCATAAGCAAGTAATGTCTGAAGGACCCTTTAAACGTCAAACCTTTAACATCTCTCATTTTCGTGCCATTCAAAAGTTCCATAATATCTTCTTTTGATCCTTCTATCACCATATCAGCTACCGTTGCATCCTGTACCAATTGCATTTGATTTCTGCTTATTGAAAAAAACGACCTTTCCCCTTGGGTCACTAAACAGCAACGCAGACTGTAGTAAGGCAAGATTTCCATTACATGAGACTTACATTTGGCTTTGTGAAGAAACATTTCCAAACTCTCTACTACCATTACAAACCAGCCCCCTTTTCTACTTAATTTCCCTGCTTGTCAACCAAATCCCTGCAATAAAAAAAGAACAATTACCGCGTGTTTCCGATAACTGTTCTTTCATTTCCCAAGAAATATGTCAGACTATGATGTCTTTACTATAGCCTTTTGGTAGGTTTCCGTCGTTTTTTCTCTAAACATCATATAAAAGAAAATAGAACTTGTCAGATAAAGCACAGCCGTGATGGAGAATACAATCGAATATCCCCAATATTCCCCGTACAAAAGCACAATAGTCATGGAGACTGGGCCCATACTTGCCCATCCGAGTGAGAAAACCATTTGATTGATGGAGTTAGCAAAACCTTTCAAAGAGTTGTCTACCTTCTCCATCATCATCGATGAAATAATTGGATTGGCCGCATTCATCAATGCCTGCCTAAATAAAAAACCGAGAGCCGCGAGCCAAAAAATTTGGGTGAAGGCGGTTAGTAGCATAAATGGTAAGGAAAGAAGCTGTAAAATAACTACCGCTCTCATCTCCCCTACTCTCCTGACAACCGCAGGTCCAATAATCATGGCAATTGCAGTTACTGCCTGACCTAGAGAAAGAACAATTCCAATGGTAGAATTGGATGTTCCAAAACGATCTGCAAAATACATGTTCAGATAAGGAATGACCAATCCAGACCCAAACCCTATCAAAATAGAGGCAAAAGAAAAAGCAAAGATTAGTTTCCATTGTCCCTTTGGGATAGAAGCTTGGAAATTTTTAAAGGTAAATGCTTTGTTCTCTTTTTCTCGCCGTACTTCCGTGGTTTTTAATAGAGGGATGATTCCCAACATGAAGATGAAACTTCCAAGAAGAAGTGTCAACCTGATACTCCAAACAGGGCTAACACCTACAACGTGTAAAAGTAAATCAGTTAGAATTCCTCCCAAGAGATTTCCAACAACATTTGCGCCCATCATAACGGCAAAGTGATAGCTGAAGAGTTTAACTCGCTGCTCTTTTGTGGAGCTCTCCGCAAGCCATGGTACTGCTGTCACTTGGATGAAAGCCATCGCTATTCCTGCAATAAAAGCACTGACCAATAGCAGTGATTCTAACTCAAAAATACTTCTCAAAAACATAAAGATGCCACTAAAAAACACACCAAACAGCATCATTTTCTTACGGCCAATCCGATCGCTTAGTATACCTGCCGGAATTAAGATGATTGCTGCTGCCAGTGAAGAAGCCGCGATGACATTACCATTGACCGTTTCCGCAAATCCAAGCTCCCTAATATAAAAATTATAAACAATCATAAAAATCCCAAGCCCTATTTGCGTAAGGATATTAACCATAAATAACTTCTGGATATTATGATCATAGCGTTTAAATGACCGAAACCAGTTTGCATTTTTCAACATATTTTTGCCCCTTGTTTGAATGTGTAAAAATATATTTCGTCTCCCTAAATAAACTTACTCCTTTTTCAGAAAAATGGCAATAGGGGTTTCTGTCGAATATGAAAAAAATTATGCAGTAACCTTGCTGATTACAGTGAAAGGCGCGTAGACGCCTGCGGAAGGAAGGGACGGGGAGACCGCCCCGTAACTTAGTGGGCCACTGAAAGAATGTCTCCAAGGGCTTCATATTGGCGATGAGGACCTCACTCTTTCTGATTTCTCGTCACTGATGTCTTCATAACAGCAATGATGACCTCTCTCTCCCTGATTTCTCGTCACTGATGTCTTCATAACAGCGATGAGGACCTCTCTTCTCCTTTTGCCCTGTCACTGATGTCTTCATAACGGCGATGAGGACCTCTCTTCTCCTTTCGCCCTGTCACTGATGTCTTCATAACAGCCATCAAATTACTCTAATGACTATCCCTGGTTCGATTATTCCTAGATAACAAAAAAACACCACAATGGGTGCTTTAAAATTTTACTTACCGTCATACTGTTTAATGAGTCCATACAAATACTCCACAGAACGAAAAGCATAAATTTTTTCCTTAATCTCACCATTCTCGAAAATCATCAAACAAGGAACACTTTCGATCTCCCACTTCATAGCAAGATCTTGAATATAATTCACATCAAGCATCCCAAAAGTAAGATGCGGAAAAAGTTCTTTCGTGACATCCATCATTCTTTTGGCAACCTGACATGTCCCACACATAGGGGTAAAAAAATAAACCACATTTAGTTTATTTGCGTTAATTTCCTGTAAAAGCTCATTCTTTGTCCAATCCTTCATTCTCTCATCCTCATTACACTTTATTACAAGAATTCTGCATGAATATCAATGTTTGCACTCAATAACACCGTAGCTATATGGTGATGTGGCGCTGATGCTACTTCTCGATACATTTTATCAATATAGAGGTGCTCCGCCTCTGGAAATTCCCGTTTAAAAAGCTTTCGCAACTTCTCACCGGAGCTATCCGCATCCACCAGAATATAAACCTCTTTATCCATAATGTCTTCCATCAATTCATCGAGCTTTGTGACACTGATTGTGCCATTCGTACATATGATATGAACCGGCTCATTGATGACTTCCTGAACACGTTTTTTATCTGATTTCCCCTCAACTATGATGATCTTTTCCTCATGTATATAATCCATATCCATCACCTGTTCTAAAAAGATGTATAAAGATAAATTGCTTTATACTATAACTATTCCGAATAGTGGTAATGTACACATATAATTAGAAATAAGGGCGCTATTATATAAAAAAAGGGGCGGAACTAAATTAAGTCCCAACCCCACCGATGGTTAACACCATCCATTTTCGTAGTCGCAATCTACATATTTGGCATCTTTTTCAGAAGGCACTGAAACTTGTTGGAAAATCTTGCTTCCTTCTTGTTCATAGCCATTTTTTAATGCGTATTGGTTGCCTTGATCAGTAAACGTCACTTGACCGATGGATTCATTTTCCACGTAGAGCTCAAAGCCTTGATTTGTCAACTTACCGTTTACTCGGTCGGTGATGTCCAACCTTTTGTTATCCAACGTCATTTAGGTCACCCTCTTTAGTAAAAGTTAACTAAAGTTAGGTTGCCCCTCGTCTTCATTATTAGTCTTCTTTTGTCATTTCCTCATATTGCTCAGCAGTCATTAAATTGTCAACTTCACCAGCATCTGCAGGTTCCACCACAATCATCCATGCTTTTTCGTATGGAGATTCGTTAACAAACTCAGGGCTGTCATTTAAGTCTTCATTAACTTCTACCACTTTTCCGCTAATTGGAGCGTAAAGTTCAGAAACTGTTTTTACAGATTCTACACTTCCAAATGGCTCATCTGCAGAGATTTCATCTCCAACTTCAGGAAGTTCAACAAACACGATATCTCCAAGCTCGGATTGTGCAAAGTGCGTAATCCCCACTCGTACTTTTTCTCCTTCAACTTTTACCCATTCATGCTCTTCGGAATAACGTAAATCTTTAGGTGTGCTCATTAATAATTCCCTCCATCAAACTAGTTTATTTTAGCTCTTCTAACAGGGCTTGCCCATTTAAAAAGAGAGCCTGTCCTATTTCCATGTGTCCTCAAACTGTTTTTCGTTAAATCCAACTGTTACTTTACTGCCGTCCGTAGTAATCGGGCGCTTGATCAGCATCCCGTCTGTTGCAAGAATATCAAGCAACTCCTCTTCGGATGCCGTTTTCACTTTATCCTTCAAGCCAAGCTCACGATATTTCATGCCGCTTGTATTAAAGAACTTCTTCAGTTCGAGACCGCTTTTTTTGTACAGCTCCTCTAACTTTTCACGTGATGGTGGATTTTCGACAATATGTACTTCTTCTACCGCTACACCATTCGCCTCAAGCCACTTTTTAGCATTGCGGCATGTGCCACATTTAGGATACCAATAAAACGTTACTGTCATAACCTTTTTGCACCACCTTAGCATACATGATTTTACTCATATATTGTAGCATAACAGAAAGCTTGCGCCTAATTTTCAACACGCTATTTTCTATAATTCGACGTCTTTTTCTATTTTCCTTTTTGACGTGAAGGTATATCTCTATTTTCCCAATAAAAAATAAAAAACCAGGCCCCCAATAAGGAGATCTGGTTTTTCGTTATCATACTGTGTATTTCTGTGCATCCAATACGACTGCTGCAATTTCACGCTTCTTCGCAACCACGTTGATTGGTGTGTGACGAGTGAATTTGCGTAGTGCAGAGATCATCATGCGAAGCGTATCGCCAGTTTCAGCAGCTACCAATGTTTCTCTTGCATCTGCTTCGATTTGGTTGAACGCTTCTTGACAGAACACTTGCGTGTAAAGCACTTTCAATTTATTTTTATCTTCGCCGGATTTTGCAATCGCTTTTTCTGTACGTAGAACAGCAGATTCCATGGAGTACACATTGCTGATGATGTCAGCGATGTTAACAAGCAATTCTTGCTCTCTTTCCAATGCTTTTCCGTACTTTTGAGCAACAAGTCCTGTCATTAAGATAGCAATTTTCTTAGCATTTTTCACAAGATATTTCTCTTGCTCCAATACTCCATCGCCAACTTCTTCAGGCATAAGCATCATTAACTCTTCTTGTAAGCTTTGCGCTTTTTGAATAAGTGGAAGTTCACCTTTTAATGCTTTACGCAGGTAAGTTCCTGGAACCAATAAGCGGTTGATTTCGTTTGTTCCTTCGAAGATACGGTTGATACGGGAGTCGCGGTACATTCTTTCTACTTCGTACTCAGCCATAAAGCCGTATCCACCATGGATTTGAACTGCTTCATCCACTACATAATCAAGCGTTTCAGAACCGAATACTTTATTTAATGAACACTCGATAGCATATTCAGCAACCGCTTTTGCAACTGCGTTAGGATCTTTCTCTTCTTCTTTCGTCAAGCGGCCCATGCTGTCTTCAAAAAGACCGACTGTACGGTAAACGGAGCTTTCCGTTGCATATGTTTTAACAGCCATGTTTGCAAGCTTCTCTTGGATAAGGGAGAATTTTGCGATAGGTGTTTTGAACTGTTGGCGTTGATTTGCATACGTTGCTGCAAGCTCGATTCCGCGCTTAGATCCACCTACTGTTCCAACAGCCAATTTGTAACGTCCAATGTTAAGAATATTAAATGCGATAACATGGCCGCGTCCAATTTCACCAAGAAGGTTTTCCTTTGGTACTAATGCATCTTCTAAGATCAATGTACGTGTGGAAGAGCCTTTGATCCCCATTTTCTTTTCTTCTGGACCAGTGGAAACCCCACCAAACTCACGCTCTACGATGAATGCAGAGAAGTGCTCGCCATCGACTTTTGCATAGACAACGAATACGTCAGCAAAGCCTGCATTGGTAATCCATTGTTTTTCACCATTCAATACATAGTGTGTGCCTTCGTCATTCAACTTCGCTGTCGTTTTCGCACCAAGTGCATCAGATCCGGAACCTGGCTCTGTTAATGCGTAAGCTGCAAGCATTTCACCTGAAGACAGTTTTGGAAGGTATTTTTGCTTTTGGTCTTCATTACCGAAAAGAACGATAGGAAGGGATCCGATTCCAACGTGTGCTCCGTAGGATAAAGAGAAGCCGCCAGCTCTTGAGAATTTTTCTGTGATTAGAGATGAACTGATTTTATCAAGTCCAAATCCGCCGTATTCTTCTTGTACGTCTGCTCCTAGTAGACCTAGTTCTCCTGCTTCTTTTAAAAGTTTTACGGAGATATCGAAGTTATGGTGTTCGATTTCTTCTAAGTTTGGTACTACTTCGTTTACGACGAATTCTTCTGTTGTTTTGGCAATTAGTTTGTGCTCGTCTGAGAAGTCTTCTGGTGTGAAGACTTTTTCTGCGGCGATATCGTCAAGTAGGAAGCTTCCGCCTTTGATTACGTTTTCTAATGTGTTTGACATTTTGTTTTCCTCCCGTTTGGTTACTAAAAAATAATTATTGTCTGGATAACTTCCTGTTTCCTTTCGTTCCAGGTGTTCGCTTTCCTAGGGGCGGTGCTTGAGCCTCCTCACTTCGTTACGGGGTCTCAAGCTACCGCTATCTCCCTCAGGAGTCTCACACCTTGCACTCCAGTCCACAGGATGAATCAGGTAATATTAAGCATTTCTATTAAACGTTTATAAACAATATATTTAAGCCAGTAGTTCAAATACGCCTGCTGCGCCCATTCCGCCTCCGATACACATGCTGACGATGCCGAACTGTTCGTTGCGGCGTTGCATTTCGTGTAGAAGGGTCAGGGTCAGTTTGGAACCTGTGCATCCTAGTGGGTGCCCTAGGGCGATTGCTCCACCGTTTACGTTCACTTTGTCTTCATCAAGACCTAGTTCGCGCATGACTTGGATTGCTTGGGATGCAAATGCTTCGTTCAATTCAAGTAAGCCGATATCGGAAAGTTCCAAGCCTGCCAGCTTAAGTGCTTTAGGGATGGCTACAACCGGGCCGATTCCCATTACTTCCGGTGGTACTCCGCCTACTGCGAAGGATCGGAATTTAGCGATTGGTTTAAGTCCAAGTGCTTCCGCTCTTTCTCTTTCCATGACAAGGACAGATGCTGCCCCGTCACTTGTTTGAGAAGAGTTTCCTGCTGTTACGGAGCCTTTGACATTAAATGCCGGACGCAGTTTGCTCAATACTTCCATGGAAGTTCCTGCTCTTACTCCTTCATCCTGGCTGAAAGTGAATGTAGATTCTTGCAATTTGTGGTTGGCACCAACCTTACGCATCGTTACATCCACAGGAACGATTTCATCCACGAACTTTCCTTCTTGAATGGCTCTTGCAGCGCGCTCATGACTGCGTACAGCAAATGCATCCTGGTCTTCGCGGCTTACTCCGTATTTCATTGCTACTTGTTCTGCCGTGTGACCCATTCCCATGTAGTACTCTGGTGCGGAGTCAACAAGTCGTGCATTTGGTCTTACTGTATGGCCTACCATTGGTACCATACTCATGGATTCTGCTCCACCTGCGATGATGGATTCAGAGTGTCCTAGCATAATTCGCTCTGCTGCATAAGCAATAGTTTGTAAGCCTGAAGAACAATATCTATTTATCGTGATTGCAGGTACACTTGATGGAAGGCCTGCCAATCCTCCGATGTTTCTTGCCATGTTAAGTCCTTGTTCTGCTTCTGGCATCGCACATCCGAAAATCAGGTCATCGATTGGACCATCGTAATTGCCTGCTCGTTTTAGTGTTTCTTTTACTACTAATGCCCCTAGATCATCTGGTCGAACTGTAGCTAGTGATCCTTTTCTTGATCTCCCGACTGGTGTTCTTGCACCAGCAACAATAACCGCTTCTTTCAAAATGCTCCCCTCGCTTTTCTAGTAGTTTAGTAGAATGTTAGTTTTACACCGCTGTTGATTTACGCACCAGGCTTCGCTTTCCGCGGGGCGACCTTGAGCCTCCTCGCTTTGCTGCGGGGTCTCAACATTGTCGCTACTCCCCCGCTGGAGTCTTCGCCTTGTGCTCCAATCAACAGCTTAGGATATATTTATAATTAATTTAGTTACGTAATGGTTTTCCTTTTACGAGCATATGTTGCATGCGTTGTTGGGATTTTGCTTCGCCAACTAGGCTTAGGAATGCTTCTCTTTCAAGGTCTAGTAGGTACTGTTCATCTACTTCTGTTCCGAACGGTACGTTTCCGCCTGCGATAACATATGCCAGTTTCTGAGCAATCTTTAAGTCGTGCTCGGAAATGAATCCGGAGTATTGCATATTGTGTGCTCCGAGCATTAACGTTGCATAGCCTGTTTCTCCCACTACAGGGACTTTTCTGCGAACAGGTGCTGTGTAGCCTGCATCATACAAGCTTGTTACTGCCTGCTTTGCATCATGAATCAGGTGGTCACCGTTGAAGCTGATTTGATCTTTGTTATTCAGTAAGTGCAGATCTCTTGCTTCCGCTGCAGAAGTGGAGACTTTTGCCGTCGCAATTTGTTCGAATACTTTGTTCGCAACCTTTTGCAGGTCATATTCAAGTCCTTGTGGCATGCTGTTTAAGTGCTTCATGTAAAGCTCTTTATTTCCGCCTCCTCCAGGGATCAAACCGACACCGACTTCCACAAGTCCCATATACGATTCACTGGATGCCTGTAGTTGACTTGTTGGCAAACAGATTTCAGTTCCACCACCGAGTGTCATTCCAAATGGCGCGGCCACAACCGGTTTGGAGCTGTATTTTATATTCATCATGGCTTGTTGGAAGTGCTTAACAACCATTTCTATTTCAAAATAATTGTCGTCTTGCGCTTCCATCAGAATCATCGCGAGGTTAGCACCTACACAGAAGTTCTTACCTTGGTTACCGATTACAAGCCCTTTATAGTTTTTATCTACTTCTTCAAGTGCGTAGTTCACCATCTGGATGATATCAAGGCCAATCGCGTTATTAGGAGATTGGAATTCAAGTAGTGCGACATCGTCTCCAAGGTCGATTAAGCTTGCTCCAGAGTTTTTCTTAATCACACCGTTTGTTTCTTTCAATGTTTTCAAGTGAACTACTTTTGGATTCACTTCTAACGCTTTGTAAGTGCCGTTCTCATAAAATAATGTTGTTCCACCGTCTTTTTTATAGAAGGAACGATGGCCGTTCGCTAGCATTTCGTCGACCCATTTCGGAACCGCAATTCCGTCTTCTTTCATTTTCAGAACTGACTCTTCTAAACCGATGGCATCCCAAGTTTCAAAAGGTCCATGATCCCAGCCGAAGCCCCATTTCATTGCTTGGTCAATTGCTACAATATCATCGGCAATCTCACCAAGTAACTCAGCGGAATAGCTCAACACCGGTGCCAGAATGCTCCAAATCAGATTCCCAGCGCGGTCATCCGCATATACAAGCGCTTTCATTTTGTTGTTGTAGCCTTTAGCTTGTTTGCTCATTTCAAGCGCAGGAGTTTTCAATTTTTTGCGTGCATCATATTCCAATGTTTCAGGATTAAGCTCCAAGATTTCTTTTCCTTGTTTTAAGAAGAAGCCTTGACCTGATTTGGATCCTAGCCAGCCTTTTTCCTTCATCTTGTTCATGAAGTCTGGAATGCGGAATACTTCTTGTTCCTTGCCTTCCACTTTTTCATAAACATTGTTGGCCACGTGGATAAATGTATCCAATCCTACCACGTCAAGCGTTCGGAATGTTGCACTTTTTGGTCTGCCAATTGCAGGGCCAGTAACAGAATCCACTTCCCCGACAGTATAGCCGCCCTCAAGCATTTCATTTACCGTTACAAGTAAGCCATACGTTCCTATGCGGTTGGCAATAAAGTTTGGCGTATCTTTTGCAAGAACAATGCCTTTTCCTAATACATCTTCACCAAATGTTTTAATGAAGCTAACAACTTCAGGACTTGTATCTTTAGTTGGAATCACTTCAAGTAATTTCAAGTAACGCGGTGGGTTAAAGAAGTGCGTTCCCAGGAAGTTCTTTTTGAAATCTTCGGAGCGTCCTTCCGCCATCGCTTCTATGGAGATACCTGATGTGTTGGAGCTGATGAAACTTCCAGGCTTGCGATGTGCATCAACCTTTTCGAATAGTTGCTTTTTGATTTCTAGGTTTTCGACAATTACTTCTATTACCCAGTCACAATCTGCAATTTTCGCGATATCATCTTCTAGGTTTCCTGCTTCAATAAGAGCAAGATTAGTTTTGGATGTAAGTGGAGCTGGTTTTTGTTTTAAGAGCTTTTGTACTGCAGTATTGGTAAATTTGTTTCGAATTGCTTTATCAGAGAGTGTTAAGCCTTTTTGTTCTTCTTCACTCGTTAATTTGTTAGGAACGATATCTAACAAGATTGTAGGAATTCCAACGTTTGCTAAGTGTGCGGCAATGCCGGATCCCATAACTCCCGATCCGATTACAGCAGCCTTTTTGATACTTTGTTTCATTCTTCCTCCCCCTTGATAGTTGGTTTTAAAAGTTAGTAACAGTTTTTGAATGAATGCTCATTCATTTTTACCGCAAAAAAAATCTCCTTTGTAAGAAGTTCCCTTGGTTTTAACTATAAAGTATTTTGAAAATTTTCGCAATAAATAAATAGGAATTTTCCATATTATTTTCTAATGTACGCTGTATGTGGCTGATTGGTGTGGGAAAAATGTAGGTGTGGAGGTGAGACATCATGGCAAAGTTGAAGAAACAACCTTCTCAGGCAGCTAAAAGTGCTGCGAGTGTAAAAGGAAACGCAGGTCCTACTATGGAGATGGACTATAGCGGCAAAAAGACGAGCAATAATCAGCAGTATGGGAAACAAAACATGCAAGACTAAAAAATCTGTTTGACAGTTGATCTTCGTTCCAGGCGCTTCGCTTTCCGCGGGCGGTCCGGGAGCCTCCTCACTTCGTTGCGGGGTCTCCCCTGTCCCTTCCTCCCGCAGGAGTCTGCGCGCCTTCCACTACGATCAACTAAGTTTCTGCATTCCTTTTAAAAAATAAGAGCGTGCATTTCGCACGCTCTCTTATTATTTCTTGATGATTCCTTTTAGGACGAACGCGACGTTTGCTGGGCGTTCTGCTAGGCGGCGCATGAAGTATCCGTACCAGTCTGTGCCGTACGGAACGTATACACGCATTTTGTAGCCTTCTTTTACGAGTTCCAGTTGTCGTTCTGGGCGGATACCGTAGAGCATTTGGAATTCAAATTGATCTTTGGAGATGCCATGTTTTTTCACAAGTTCTTTTGTGTATTCTATCATCGAATCATCGTGAGTCGCTACAGCTGTGTAGTTTCCGTTTAAAAGATGCATTTCAATGATTTTCTTGAAGTTATCATCCACATCTTTCTTTTCTGGGAAAGCTACTTCCGGCGATTCTTTGTAAGCGCCTTTCACCAGACGAAGATTAGGACTATATTGATTCAGGTCTTCCATGTCTTTAACCGTTCTGTACAAGTAAGCTTGGATAACGGTACCGACATTATCATATTCTTCTCTCAGCTTTTTGAAAACGTCGATAGTTTTTCCGCAGCGGGAGTAATCTTCCATGTCAATCGTAACAAATACACCGTATTCCTTTGCAGCATCAAGGATTCTACGCATGTTTTTCATCACAACTTCTTCTGAGATATCAAGACCCATGGATGTCATTTTTAAAGACAATTGAGAATCAAGATTTTCGGTGCCGATTGCACGAATCGCTTCAATGGAGTTGTCTGCCATTTCATTCGCTTCTTTTTCAGTGTCAATAAACTCACCCAAATAGTCAATAGTGACACAAAGGTCTTTTTGATTAAGTTCTTGGATACATTTTACCGCTTGATCAATTCTTTCCCCTGCAACAAAACGGCCAGCACCGAAACGCAATCCGTACTTTCTTGCCATTTTAGTTAATGACTTGCTTTTAGATAGATACAAAAATGTATTACGCATTACCTGTTCCATTTAAAATTCCTCCCGCTTCTTCTTGGTGTCCCTCTCCGATTGCTTTATTCTATTTTTCTGAAATTTATAGTAAACGCTTTCATTGAGTGTAAAAATAAAATTACACCCTCATTTTATCATCTTTTCAAATTTTTGAATACAAATTATTTGTCGGGAAATAGTGCTGATTTTTGTCACATTTTTAAGCTTTCTGAGGATGAAGAATTTCCTTGTGCGTACATATTTTCTTGCTAAAAGGTTACTCTACATTTGATAGATTATGATAGGAGGTCGTTGTATGCAACAGCAACAACCACAGCAAAATACTACTCAGCAACCCGGCAATTATCCACAACCGCCAAATGTAGTTACGACAAAAGATTCTTTATACTTTGCAGATATGCTTTCTTGGAATTTACTTGCAATGAAAAAAGCGCACTTTTTTGCAAGTCAATGCCAAGACCAAGGAGTCGTTACTGCTATTGAAAAAGCAGGCCAAATGCATCAGAGACATTACCAAAAGATTTTGACTCACTTACAGGGGCAAACTCAAATGCAGCAACAACAGCCACTACAATAGAAAGGAGAATAACCTATATGAATCAACAGAAAATCCAGAACCCTGAATCGCAGGTTGCCAAAACACCGCAAATGAATGAGCGCGATTTTATCAATGATATGCTGGCTACGGAGAAATACATGACCGATTCTTATTGCACTGCATTAAATGAAGCAAGCAACCAGCAAATCTACACAGACCTGCTTGCAATTTTTAATGAAACTCAAAATTGTCAGCGTGAGTTGTACAATGTGATGTTCCAGAAAGGTTGGTACGGACTAGAGCCGGCTGATCAGACGAAACTTCAACAGGAATATCAACAGTTCCAGGGTTACACAAACCAGTTTCCTTATGGAAATAACGGGATGATGCAGTAAACTGATTAAAGCAACGGATGAAGCAGAGAATTGCCGCTTCTTTCGTTGCTTTTTTGTTTTTTAAGGTATTTTTCTAATTCGTATCTTCCCCTCTACCCTTGAGCATATCATCCGAAACCCGAAACTTTTAAACAAATGAAAATTATTCCATTTATTTGTGGTAAAATTAAACAAAATATTCATGTTTCTAGGGGGGAAATATGTGAAACGTGTAGTCACATTACTTTTGGTAGGAGTATTATTTAGTGGTTGTTCTAATACGGATATGCATCAAGAAAAAGTTACAAAGTTGGAAAACGAAATAGCGGAAGCTTATGCGCAACTAGAAGAGAAAGAAATAGAGATAGAAACGCTTTCCCAACAACCTGCGGAAGAGGAAACTGGAGAATTCATCACAATTCCTAAAGTTCAAGTCCCTCTTCTATGGAGAGATGTTGATGCACAACTTTGGGATTACTTGATAGATGATTCGCTAGCAAAAGAGAACGGCTGGGAGAAAGGCGTTACAAATTGGCGGGAGTGGGATGGCGAATATGACCAAGCTTTGGGTAGTGCCAATCAAACTTGGGATGCTCCTGGGTTGCTATTGAATGCATGGATGTTGGACGTAGGATTAAGCAGTGGACTTGGTATGGATGTGTGGGAAATTAACACAAGGATTGATGTTAAGGATGATGTAATAGCAGAGGGGTATATCATGAGTTATGGAATGCGCGATGATTCTGTTGGGGGCAGCGATATAAAGCTCACGATGTTGAAAGAAAATGACTATTGGTATGTAGAGAAGGCGGAAGTTCGTTATAGGTGTTCTCGCGGGGTTAGTGAAGAAGAAGATCTCTGTAAATAAATATTGAAAATGGCTTTAATGGAAAAATGGTTTCTTAGAATGGATATATTGAATTTACAATGGATAAGTTGCCTTTTGCAATGGATATATCTGTTTGACAATGGATATCAGGACAAAGCCGAGTTTAACTCGCACCTCAAAATTTATAGAGCCCTGATTTGCAAGCTTGCAATCCAAGGCTCTTTTTTATTTCGCGCTTTTTGCACGGTGGGCGTCATTTAATTCTTTTATTTCCTTAATAAGTGCCATCATATCTTGCTTTGCGTCTGGGTATTGCTCATTCCAATGCTTAACAAGTGGTGGCATTGATTTTGCGATATATGTATAGAGCACCCATGCTTTCACATTTTCCTTGTGCTCTTCTGTCGCTTCTCCTAAAAGAAGCTCCGTGTACTTTTCTAACAGACCGTCCAGTTGCTGATTGAGCTTTTCATTCATCAGTCGAACCTCCCCTCAAGCTTTTGTTCCATTATAGTGAAGTCAATCACACATTACAATTCAATGGACAGGTAGAGCATCGGGCTCCTTCACTGTTGGTTTTATAATAGTAGCAGCAGGTAGTTCGCATTCTCATTTCAGCTTGGTGCAGTTCTACGAAGGTTTTCGGTTTATAAAACGTTGCTACTGGATTTCTTTTCATTCCAAACAGCACTGGATCCGCCTCAAGCAAGCTTATAAAATCTTCTTCTTGATATGGTGCATGCAACTCTTGGTTAGGAAGAATGGACTCATACATCCAGTAGATATAAAGCACTACATTTTCCCATAATGTCTGGCGGGATACCTTTGCCTCTTTGGACATACGTTGAATCAGCAGATAAAACACTCCGTTGAAAAGATCATTAAAATGCTGAACTCTCCATTCCTCACGCGTTTCAAAACCCGTGACCTCCACCGCTTGCACCTCTGTGTAACGAAGCTTCGGCAACCACACATCATTTTCCACATAAGAATCAATCCAAATGTTGGCTGGGTCCACTTTTAACGTTTTATTAAATGCCGTCATGGAGAGCAAACAGTTTACCGCGAGAAATCCCAATCTCTTCATGAGAAGGGATGCCGCAACATCCATTTCGTCTGTACCCAATGCAGCCTTAACCTTCATCAAATATTCTTCCGTTCCGTCATGAATAAGTGAATAAAGAGAGATAGTATCCTCTACCTCTGCCTCCCCTGCTATAAAACGACAACTCTCTTCAAGAAAACGAAATTCCTGTTTAGTGAGCGTACTCATCATGCTCTTAGCCCTTCGAGATTAGGAACCAAGCATCTGCCGCGACCATGCGGGATGCATAAAGGTGTCCCAAACAGTGGATCTGTTGTTACTTGGCAATTCATGTCAAACACATTTTTGACAAGATCGCAGTTGATTACTTCTTCTGGTTTGCCTTGTGCATAAATCTGCTTATCTCGGATGGCAACTAAATGATGAGCATAGCGGCAAGCAAGGTTAAGATCATGAAGAACCATGATGATCGTACGGTTTTCCTTTTCATTCAACTCAAATAGAAGGTCGAGAATTTCAATTTGATGGGTAAGATCTAAATAGGTTGTCGGTTCATCCAATAAGATGACATCCGTTTCTTGTGCAAGCGTCATCGCAATCCATGCACGCTGGCGCTGCCCACCAGATAGGGAGTCGACCGTTCTTTCTGCAAATTCCTCCATACCTGTTGCACGAAGCGAATCCCAGACTACTTTTTCATCATGTTCCGACCATTGCTTTAACCATGATTGATAAGGATAACGGCCTTGTTTTACCAGTTGAAGCACGGATAACCCCTCTGGTGCAGTTGGTCCCTGTGGAAGGATGGCAAGTTGCTTGGCGATTTCTTTTGTGGATTGGCCGGATATAGCCTTACCTTCCAGGAGCACATTTCCTTGTCTTGGCTTTAATAAACGAGCAAGCGAACGAAGCAAGGTGGATTTTCCACAGCCATTTCCACCGATAAAGACCGTAATCTCCCCTTTAGGGATTTGCAGATCTAATTCCTCTATAATGATGGATTCACCGTATGATAAAGTTAGTGACTGGGTTTCTAAAGCATTCATGTTACTTCCACCTCTCGTTAAGAATTTCTCGTTTTATAAAGTAGATAAATAAAATATGGTGCTCCAATTGATGCGGTAAATACGCCTGCCGGAATTTCTAGTGGCGAAAACAAGGTTCTGCCAATTAAATCAGCCAGCATGACAAGAAAGGCTCCGATAAATGCGGATGTGGGGATCAGCACTCCAAAAGAGGAGCCAACAAGTCTGCGCGCGATATGAGGAGCCATTAGACCAACAAATCCAATTCCTCCAGCAAATGCAACTGCCCCACCTGTCAGAGCTGTACTCAGGAAAAGCAAGCCCATTCGGTGTTTATTGACCGCACCGCCTACTCCTGTTGCCACTTCATCTCCAAGTTCTTGTATATTCAATTGCCTTACTGCCATTATACTTACAATAACAAGTAAGACAGTCCAAGGTAATAAAATTTTCACATGACTCCAGTTTGAGCCATACACAGTTCCGGTAATCCAAATGTTCGCTTGGCTTGCACGATAAATTGGACCAAGTATCATAAATAATGTTGTTAAAGCCTGCATCAATGTGGAAATCCCTATTCCAATCAAAACAAGCCTGATTGGTGATAATCCGTTTTTCCACGCAAGCGAGTATACAAGTATCGCGATGGCTGTCGCTCCGACAAATGCACTTAATGGCAGCCACTGAATGCTGACAATTAGTGAGCTGTTGCTGTCACTGAAAAGAGCGAGAAACAGGACAACCGCTGTTGAAGCCCCGCCAGTCAATCCTATAATATCAGGAGATGCGAGCGGATTCCGAATTATGCCCTGTAAAATGGCCCCGGCAACCGCTAGCGAAATTCCGACAAGTAAAGCGATGATAATTCTCGGCAGACGGAAGGATTGGACAACGAGCGTTTCCATCGAGTCCCCTTGGCCGAAGAATACTTTTAAAACATTCCATGGAGAGATTTTCATATCCCCCATACCTGTACTTAAAATAAACAAAGTGATGACTGCGAGTGCTAAACCAAAAATAGTAAGTATCGCTTTTTTATCCATAAAGAAGGATAACCGACCTTTTCCAAGTCGAAACGTTTTATAGTTCTTCATTTTCCATGGAACCCCCTTCTCGCAATATAAATAAAGAATGGAGTTCCAATTACAGCCGTCATGACACCTACAGGGACCTCTTGCGGCATAATCACATAGCGAGCTCCAATATCCGCTACTAACAAGAGAATACCACCTAATATCCCGCAGTAGGGTGCCAGCCAGCGATGGTCGTTACCGACTAGATATCTCGCAACATGCGGAATAACTATTCCGATGAAAACAATTGGTCCCGCTATCGCAACCGATCCTCCTGCTAGCAAGATGATAATGATCGCGGCCGTTATTTTTAGTAGGCCGATTTTCACACCAAGACTTGTTGCAACGTCATCTCCCATTGCAAGCAAGTTAATCTTCCTTCCAATAAAAAAGGAAGCAAACCATGCAACTGCAATATAAGGAAGAACGGCATAAACCATATCAAGACTTCTGCCCTGAACAGAACCTGCCAACCAGAAAAGCACTTGATCAAGAGCAGTCTCATTCACAACGAGCAACCCCTGTGTGAGAGAAGAAAACATAGCTGCAAACGCCGCACCGGCAAGGGTTAGCTTCATAGGAGTCAGCCCCTCACGCCCAAGTGATCCGATAAAATAAACCGCAAACGCAGCAAGTGCTGCACCCGCAAAAGCAAGCCAAGTGTATGTTTGTAGAGATGAAACAGAAAAGAAGGAAACCGCGACTACCACAAAAAAGCTAGCTCCCGCGTTAATTCCGAAAATCCCAGGCGATGCCAAAGGATTTTTGGTCAACGCCTGCATCCAAAGTCCTGCAATCGCCAAGCTTCCTCCAACCACTGCTGCAATAATTGCCCTCGGCAGACGAACCGATTGAACAATGATATGTTCATTTGAACCGTCGAAGTTGCGGAATGCCTCGATTGCGAGTGAAAAGCTAGTATCTGTATATCCATATATGATGCTTGCCACAAAGCTAAATGATAATAGAAGAAACCCGATTATCAATCCAAATACTTTGTGAGTTTTTTTACGAAGTAGCATAATGTGTACCTTCAATCTATATATCTTTTTATCTACATATAAGTTTAGGAGAATTAAAAGGAAGTGTCAATGACTTTGAAAATCATTCTCATGAAAGTATTGACAATCATTCTCATCCGGAGTACTATTTATCTTGTGAATGAAAATCATTATCATTAGTATACGGGGGCTACATATTATGTTGAAAAACAAAAAGATTTTTTCTTTATTTTTACTTACTTTAGTCACTTCACTTGTTTTAGCGGCTTGCTCTGGCAACAATAGCAAGAATGCTGGGCAAGAAGAAGATGCTTCAGGTGATACTCCAACGGAAGATACTTCTTATGAAGTAGAGCATGCAATGGGTACGGCTAAAATTGAAGGAACACCAGAAAAAGTAGTTATTCTTACAAACGAAGGTACAGAAGCATTGCTTGCAATGGGTGTAAAACCTGTCGGGGCTGTTCAATCTTGGTTAGGCGACACTTGGTATGACCATATCAAGTCTGACATGGAAGGCGTAGAAGTTGTTGGTACTGAAAGCGCGGTAAACTTAGAAGCGATTGCGGCACTTAAGCCGGACTTGATCATTGGTAACAAGCTGCGTCAAGAAGATGTATATGAGCAACTAAATGCAATTGCACCAACAGTTTTTGCTGAAACGTTAAAAGGTGACTGGAAAGAGAACTTTAAGCTTTACGCAAAAGCATTGAACAAAGAAGATGAAGGTCAAAAAGTAATGTCCGACTTTGATGCACGTGTAGCTGAGATGAGCGAACAACTTGGTGAAAAGAAAGAGCAAGAAGTTTCTATCGTCCGCTTCACAGCTGGAGATGTTCGTATCTACCATAAAGATTCCTTCTCTGGAATCATTCTAGATCAACTTGGATTTGCTCGTCCGGAATCTCAGGATGTTGATGACTTTGCTGAAAAAAATGCAACAAAAGAAAGAATCCCTGCGATGGACGGAGACGTCCTTTTCCACTTCTCTTTTGAGACTGGTGACGGAGAAGCAACAAAGATCAAGGATGAGTGGTTAGAGGATCCATTGTTTAATAACCTTGAGGTTGCGAAGGCGGGAAATGTACATGAAGTAAGTGACGCTGTATGGAACACAGCTGGTGGCGTACTTGCAGCAAACCTTATGTTGGATGATATTGAGAAAGTATTTTTAGGTGAAGAATAATAATGTGGGAGCTGGCACTTAATGTGTGCCAGCTCTTTTTATTGAAAAAGCACACCGATAAGTGCGCTTCTTAAATAAATTCCTTTATATCATAGACTCTTCCGTTTTCAACCGTACTTGAGAATATGAGATCTAACATTTTCTCAGCCACAAAAGACGGACTTCTTAATTGGCCTTCTTCATGATAGTTCTTGAAAGTCTCAACATTACTGAAGTCTTTTTCATCAGAGCTGCGAATGATTCCTTGCATTTCTGTGTCCATAATTCCGGGAGAAAAAGAAAGAATGGTCGTCGGATGTGCAGCTTGGCTTTGCTCTACCCCTACCGATTTTGTAAACATATCGAGTCCAGCCTTTGTCGTGCAGTAAGTGTTCCATCCATGAATCGGGCGGTTGGCAGCACCAGAGCTAATATTGACGATTACCTTTTTGCAATCCCACTCTTCAGTAAGCCGGATAAACTCATTGGTCATCAGCATCGGTGTAAGGAGATTTAGGTGAACTGCCTTTGTCATGGAGGTTTCGTCCGCTTTCCCCGCAGGCTTAATCGGATCGACCATACCGGCGTTATTGATTAGATATACACCTTCTGCCTGAACGTCTTCTTCAATTTTAGATAGAAGATATTGCACAATTCCAGTTACTCGTTCATGCTTGCTTAAATCCTCTTGTAAAAAAGTAAATTCTGCTCCACTCTCTTTTGCAGCGAGTTCCAGGTCCTTATTTTCACTTCTGGCGATACAAATCAGATGATGGTTTTCTTTTAGTAGTAATTTAGCTGTGGCTTCTCCAAGTCCTTTGGAAGAGCCTGTTACGATAAAATAGTTCATTATTACACTCCCAATCTATCCGTTTTTTACTAGTTTGATTAGTGAAGACGCAATCTGCCATCCGTCCGAACATTTTTCTCCCCATTTAAATGGAATAAGATTCACGCTACCAATCCAAAGGCTGAAATAGACAAACAAGGCAGAAAAAGAAAATTCAAATGGGGTCCAAAAAGGAAGAACCAATAAGATTGATATTATGTTAAAGAGTGGCCCGCCAAAGGAAATCCAGACAATCTCTTTGTGGGATAACTCCCTTGTCAGATCATTACTAGAGTACCCTCCCAAAAACGGAATAATGTTGATCCTAATCTGAGTACCCTTTAAATGAAAGTCCACAATCTTAGGTCCTATGCCGATCCCAATCTCCGTTTTTTTCACCTTATGAAGTTTTGCCATACTCACATGACCTGCCTCATGAATCAGGTGGACAAGCGGTACGACTACGTAGAAAAACATCAAAGTATCAAGCATACCAAGGCAACCTTCTTTTTAAGTCGTTTGTTTTATTATACATGAGCAATCAGCTGTATTGGAGGAATTTGGTGTAGAAAAAAACTCCTGTCGGGGTCAGACCCCGACAGGAGTTTTCATCTTTGTCTCGAATACACTAAAGTTAAGACATTATTAGATTATATCCAACCATATCTTAATCGTAGTTGCTAATATCAGTAATGCCAAAATCCACTGCAACACTTTCGTATTCATCTTCTGTCCAAGTTTTGCACCAATTGGGGCCGCGATGATGCTCGCGATGACCATGACAATTGCTGGTACCAATAGCACCTGGCCAGTCGTAATCTTTCCTACGGTACTACCTATAGAAGAGATAAAGGTGATTGCAAGTGAAGATGCGATGGTCATACGTGTAGGAATCTTTAATACAACAAGCATGATAGGGACGAGCAAGAATGCCCCTGCCGCTCCGACAATACCGGAGCCGATACCAACGATGAACGCCAGGACAGCAGCCAACGCCTTATTAAAGGTAACTTGATCTAACGGTATGTTATCAATGCCTTTTTTGGGAACGACCATCATAATAACAGCTATAAGTGCAAGAATACCGTAAACCATGTTAATACAGTCTGCGCTCATAAGGCGAGATCCATATCCTCCGATAAAACTACCAATCAGGATACTTACTCCCATATATATAATAAGGTCTTTATTCAAATAGCCGCCTTTGCGGTAGGCCCATACACCTGAAATGGTGGCGAAAAACACCTGCACCGCACTGACACCGGAAACCTCATGCGCTGTGAGCGCAGTAAGACCAAGCATCGGCGGGATATATAATAACATCGGATACTTAATAATCGAACCTCCGATACCAACCATCCCCGACACAAACGAACCGATGAAACCTATCGCAAACAAAGCTACAAGCCACATAACATCAAATTCCATAAAGCATCCCTCCTTCTAGGTTGAGGGGGTTTCGACACAAATGCCAAAACTCCTAGAGGGGTCTGACCCCTCTTCTGAACTTTTTTAAATATTTTTCCGCCCTTCGACACGAAGGGCGAAATTCCTTTGAGGGTCTGACCCCTCTTCACAATTATTTTTTACCCATGCACCGCGCAACGGTTTGGGCCGATTTCCATGTCGCGTTGTTCGTCTTCGGTTGGGTTAATTTTGCCCATGTTTAGTTGGCGGATTTCTTGGTATGCGTTTGGTTGTGGTGGCAGGTTTTCGGAAACGAGTTTGCGGAATTCCGCTTCGTCTTCAATGTTTAGGCCTGCATTGTTTTTAAACAAGTCTCCTAAACGTGCTGCCACTAGGCCACCTTCGCCTACCTCGGACATTGTACCGAAGTGAGCTGGTAACACAACAAGATCATCAGACAACTCTTTGTAGCGAGAGTAAAGTGTTTCGCGAAGATCTGCTACCCAGTCTTCTGCTTTTCCAGCAAGGTCCGGACGGCCGATTGATTCTACGAATAGGATGTCACCACTTAACAAGAAACGGTTATCCACGACAAATGATGTACTTCCGATTGTGTGACCAGGTGAGTAGATTGCCTGTACAGCAACCTTTGTTGTACCAACTGTGATTTCGACTCCATCTTCCAAAGCTGCATAATCAAATGTTACTTCTTCTGCATCCTTTGGAGGTAACCAGTACGTCGCATTCGTTGCTTCACGAAGCATGCGTCCACCGGAAATGTGGTCTGCGTGTAAGTGTGTGTCAGCCACATGTACCACTTTCAATCCTTTAGTTTCAGCAAATGAAATGTATTGATCCACCATACGTGTAGAATCAATGATCATTGCAGAACCATCAGATTCAACAAGGTAACTTAAGCAGCCTTTTCCGATACGAACGAACTGCCACAATGTACCGCCATCTGTTAGATCTGCTACCTTAACTGGCTCCAAATACTCACTCCAAGCCTTCATTCCGCCTTGCAAGTAAGAAACATTTTTCACGCCAGCTTCTACTAACATCTCACCAACAAAAATAGAAGAGCCTTCTTTTGCACATACAACCAATACATTTTCAGATGGAATTTGGCCTAAGATTTCTTCTACGCCATCCATCAATTCAAAGTAAGGTACATTCTTATGCTCAACAGATGCGCCTTCAATTTTCCAATCAGCAAATGCATCTTCGTTTCGCACATCTAAAATAAATAATGATTCATTAGCCAAAATCTTTTTCGTTACATCTTTTGAAGTCATTGCGTTTAACATGAATAAATACCCCCTATGGTATAATTTATTTTAAAAAAATTTAAATCCTTAAGCTGTTGGACCTTCCCACTTGCTCATTCCTGGGACAACATTCTTTACTTTTGTAAAACCTAGTTCTGTTAATTTTTGTGCAGCCATATCACTACGGCTTCCTGTACGGCAAATAACATACGTTTCTTTTTCTTTGTCTAATTCAGCAATTCCACCTTCTAAATCACCTAATGGAACGGAAACTGCACCAGGAATGTGTCCGAATGCATATTCGGCTGGTTCACGAACATCCAATACCGTAATTTCCTCTTCTAACTTAGCAGCCAACTCTTCGTTCGTTGCAACATGAGGATAGGTTTGTTCTTCTTTTTCCTCTTCTGATCTTGCTTTACGGATATAATGCTTCAGCACATCGCCTTCTTCTAATGTACCTAAATATTGATGGCCGATTTTATCTGCCCATGCTTTAATATCCGCTTTTGAACCTTTATCGGTTGCTACTACTTCCAAAACTTCTCCAGATTCAATCTGGTCGATCGCCTTTTTCGTACGTACGATTGGCATTGGACATGCCAATCCTTGTGCATCTACAGTCAAGTTTACATTCATCAGTAGGTCATCTCCTTTTATGAAAAATATTTATTCAACGTTACCTTCCCACTCAAGCATTCCGCCAACCATATTGATGACGTCAAAACCTTGGGCTGCCAAGAACATGGAGGCCTTTCCACTTCTTCCACCTGAACGACAGACCATGAAATGTGTTTTAGACTTATCAATATCTTGCGTACGGAACTCTAATAAACTTAACGGGATGTTCACCGCTTGTGGGATCTTTCCTGCAGCTACTTCCTCTGCTTCCCGTACATCAATGATCGATACCTGCTCACCTGCAGCAAGCTTTGCTTCTAATTCCTGTGGTGTAATCTCTTTCATGTTTGACAGCTCCTTTTCTAATTAAAAATTACCAGGCATTCATGCCACCTTTTACATTAGCAAGCTTCGTAAATCCTGCTTTCTTCAATTGCTTCACGGCTGCATTACTGCGCATACCGCTTTGACAAATGACAATAGTCTCTTTATCTTTAGAAAGTTTATTCATGCTGTTTCCAATGGTGTTCAAGGGGATATTCTGAAACTGTCGAATGTGATTCCCTTTGTATTCCATCGGTGTACGAACATCAATGAACTGTTTGTTCTTATCGTTTAATTCCTGTTTTAATTCAGCCGTTGTTATCTGACGGACACCGGCAGTCGGCTTCATTCTGCTGATTAAAAAGACCACTGCCAGCCCCATTAAAATATAAGGAAGAAACTCCATCAAGCCACACTCCTTTTAGATGAATAAGTTAACATTACCTTCAGAAGCATCGCCTAAATATGCGCCAACCCCTGCGTACTCAATTCCGTCGATCATTTCTTCGTGCTTCAAGCCAAGTAAGTCAACCGTCATTTGGCAGCCTACTAGTTTAACATCCTGTTCTTTTGCCATTTCAATTAAGCTTGGTAAAGATTGAACGTTATGCTTTTTCATGATGCCTTTAATCATTTTCGGACCCATACCAGCCATGTTCATCGTAGATAATGGCAACTTGTTCGCTCCGCGTGGCATCATTTTGCCGAACATTTTTTCAATAAAGTTCTTTTTGACTGGAACAAGCTCCTCTTTACGAAGTGCATTTAAGCCCCAGAATGTGTGAAAAATTGTTACCTCGTGATCATATGCTGCAGCACCGTTTGCAATAATATAAGCTGCCATCGCTTTGTCATAATCACCGCTGAAAAGTACAATCGTTGTTTTTTTCTTTTCCATGAAAAGATCCTCTCCTTTTGGTTATTGTTATATCTGTCGTTACGCTTTTTTAATATAGAAAGTAAATACGTCGTTTTCTTCTTTCATGTCCAATAACTCGTTTCCAGTTGCTTTACACCATGCAGTAAGGTCAGTTTTTGCACCTTTATCTGTAGTGATAACCTCTAAAATCTCACCGCTGTTCACTTCATTTAATGCTTTCTTCGTTTTCACCAATGGCATTGGGCAAGCTAATCCTTTTGCGTCTAATACTTTGTTTACATTCATGTGTAATTCCTCCTATTTTTTACCCCTGGGGGTATATTGTAAGTTAAAAAAATATGGTTTATATCTTTATACCTGGTAGGGTATATTTTACTTTAAAAAAATAGTGGGTAGTTCTAAATACCCTTAGGGGTATAATGATATGCAAAAAAATAAAATGCAACCCTCTATGCTAATACCCTAGTGGGTATCGGTAACTCTATAATATACCACTTAGGGTATATTATCAAGTACTTTTTTTACTATCTGCTTTTAATCAGAAGATCAACCGCTTGTTGCACCATTTCACTAGTCTCTTCACCTTTTAGTACATTTTCTCGAACGCATTGCTCCAAGTTTGTACTTACGATAACGCCAATGGCACGTTCAATTGCAGTAGTTGCGGCATTTAATTGAGATACCACATCTCGACAATCTTCACCTTGCTCCATCATATGAAGAACTCCCCTGATTTGCCCTTCGGCACGTTTCAATCGATTCTTCATTTGGTTTGTGTATTCCATAGCAGACATGCACCTCCTGTTGAAAATGATGTAGTAACAATGTCTATGCTCATATATTATACCCCTCAGGGTATATTGTCAACCCTTTAAATTTTAATTCTATTACTTCCTTATTATATAGAATGGAGTTGCTTTATCTCTTCTATACCATTATTTAAGGAACCATCAGTAAATAAAATCGTTTCAACAATCATGTATTTGTGGTAGGATTATTCTAGTATATCATTTAGCGAAACGTTTCGATTTAAAGTATTTTGTAAGCGCTTTTCTATTTTACTTTAAGGGGATGGAGAGACATGATTGAAATTAAAAATAAACAGATACTTATAGATGGAAAACCCGCACTTATTATGTGCGGAGAAATACATTATTACCGTTTAGAACGAAAAGATTGGCAAGATCGCATCAATAAACTGAAAGATGCAGGTTGCAATGCCGTTGCTACATATATCCCTTGGCTTTGTCATGAGCCGGTGGAAGGACAGGTAGATTTAGATGGCCAAACTCGACCGGAATTGGACTTAGGTGCATTTATCGACCTTTGTGCCGAAAATGATCTATACTTTTTTGCCAGACCAGGCCCGTTCATTATGGCAGAAATGAAAAATGAAGGGATACCTCATTGGGTATCTGAGAAGCACCCAGAAGTTGTCCCAGTCGGTTGGGATGGCAATGCAGCAACTACACCAACACTCGATTACCTGGCTCCAAACTTCTTGAAAGAAACAAAAAAGTGGTATGAGGCAGTAATGGCAGTCATCGCTCCACGTTTGCATACAAACGGCGGGAATATTATTGGGGTACAGCTTGATAATGAAATTGGTATGTTATCTTGGGTCAGCAACTGTCCTGATCTGACTGAGCACCTGTTGGAGGACTTTGTTATCTGGTTACAAGATAATTACGAAGAAGCAGAGCTAAAGCAGCGTTATCCATTTAACCTGCAGGATGCAACTGAAAGAATCACTGGCATCCGCTCTCCAAAAGAGGAGTATGCAGCTGAATTGATGCGCGACCTTGGCCATTACATGAGAGACCGCTTTGCCCGTTATGTCGCTATTTTGCGCGAGTATGCCGAAGAATTCGGTGTGAAAGATGTTCCATTCATCGTCAATATTCATGGAACAGGCGGAGGCCGTGGTTTGACATATCCGATCGGTATCTCTCAGCTTTACGAGTCCTACACACAGGGAGATGGATACTTGTCCGGGTCTGACATCTATTTTGGGGATCTAGATATGGAATCATTCCAAGATCTTTACTTGATCAATGGGTTTATGGATGCAGTGCATAATCCTGATCAGCCTTTGACTAGCGTCGAGTTCAACTGTGGCGACGGCAATTTCGGGGAGACATATGGCGGTCGTTATGATGTTTCTGCCGCCGATTTTAAAACAAGAATGTGTGTCGCACAAGGAAATCGTCTTATTAACTATTACCTGTTTACCGGCGGCTACAACTATAATATGGATGAAGCAGCAGGCGACGGAAATGGACGTATTGCTTCCACTGGAGAGCGTCACGGATTTGCAGCGCCGGTCAATCCAGAGGGTAAACTCAACTACACCTTCCCTCGCATGGCCCGTTCCATCAAAACGATGATGGCAGTAGGGAACAAGCTGGCAGCAATGGATGAGGACCGAGACTCTGTGGCTTTCGCGTTTATCCCGGACTATTACATGACGGAATATCGCTATCCTGATAGTGCGAAAATGCGGGAGATTGTCGATAATATCACGATGCATCGCGGTGCAGGTGCCTGGGAGATTGTTGCTCGTGCGATGTTGCTTGCAAGCTACAGATTCAGTTCCGTAGATGTACAAAATAAAGAATTGGATCCGAAAGTGACCAAGGCACTTGTACTGCCATCTGCCCGTTATATGGACAGAGACGTCCAGCTGAAATTGGTTGAGTATTTGCAGCATGGTGGAGGAATTCTGTTATACGGCGAGGTTCCGACCTTTGATATGGAAGGAAAACCTTTTTCTGTTTTAGCTGATGCGCTTGGCGTGAAGCCTTTGGGTGTAACATTCAATGAACACGGGCGATTCATGTCCTTGACTGCAGACGGCTGGGCTTCAGAGCGTCCTGAAATTCGCACTTATTTTACACAAACATTTGAACTTGGTTCGAATGCCGAAGCCATCATGCGTGTGACGGAATTGGATGATGTGTGTGGGTTTGATACGAAGGTTGGAGAAGGACGTGCGATTGTGCTTGCTACGGCTTATCGTTGCGATATCGATCTTTTTAAAACTTCATTGGAGCGACTTGGTGCTACTGCAGGTCTTACTCATGATTGTGAGTACCATGGCATTTTCTCGACATCTGTATCTAATGGCGATGAGCGTTTTATTCATCTTTTGAATTTGGATGGATTTGAGAAGGAAATTCAGATTTGTTTAAACGGAAGCAAATTGCTAGACGGACGCAATTTTACATTACAAAGTAAAGATGGCGTGATGCTACCTATGAATGTATCCTTGGAGAAACCTGGAGTAAAAGTAGTTTATTCTACTGCTGAAATTATGGAGGTTATCGATGATTCCATTGCCTTCCGACTGACACAAAAGAGGGATGTCATTCTCTTGGAAACAGACAGGGTTGTACTGGAGAACGCTGATTATCATGTGGAAAAGGTTGATTCTTCAAAAGTTTTAATTACTTCTAAGAAACATGGGAAAATTGATGATCATTTAGTGGTTAAATTCAAATAATGGATTTAGAGAGCTGTCCAGGTCCCTTACTCTTCATAAGAGCACGGTATCTGGGCATTTTTACTGTGATTTAACAGAGTTCGTGCGGAACAAGGGGAGTTCGTGCTAAAACGCCCTGAGTTCGTGCCGAAACACCTTGAGTTCGTGCTAAAACCCATCAAGTTGGTGCCGATTTCCCAAAACCACAAAAAAACAGGCAGCCCCCCTTCTCCCGGAGGCCACCTGTCCAACAAACAATTAAATTTTCTCCATCATCCCCTGCAAATTCCCAATACTGACACGCAAACTGTCCAATGGATTCCCAGGACATACATCCTGCTCAACGATGTACCACTTCACGCCGTTCTCTTCTCCCCAACGCACTACCGGTTCAAAGTCAATGACTCCTGTACCTACCTCTGCAAAGCTTCCTTCCTCACCTGCAGCCATATCTTTCATATGTAACGTTGGAACACGGCCAGTTAACGGTGACAAGAATTCCAGAACATCACGACCTGCTTTGGTTACCCAATAAACATCTAGCTCGGCATACAGCAAGTTTTTATCACTAGGCTCTAGTAAATATTCTAGGACTACCTTGCCGTCAATTTCTTTATGAAACTCGAAATCATGGTTATGATAACTAATCGTGTAACCGTCTTTCTTCAAGACAGCAGCAAGCTCATTCAACTCAGCCTTCAAAGAAACATAATATTCCTCCGTACGGTCTTCTTCAACCACATATGGCATAACAAGGTGCTTTGTCCCGAATAGCTCTGCTTCATCTAACACGGTCGGAAGCTCGTTGCGTAATCGATCCAATCCTACATGCATACCTGCAACGGAGAGCTCTAATTCGTTGAGAGCAGCCGCGATTTCTTTTGCATCATGGCCGTAAAGTCCTGCCATTTCCACTCCTGCATAGCCCATTTCTTTTAGCTCTTTAAGTACTCCGATAAAATCCTTTTCCAATAGATCACGCACTGTATAAAGCTGTGCTGCAATTTTATGTTTCATCCTCATCCGCCTCCAATTTTATAAAAACAAGCAACCAAGAACCTTGGTTGCTGTTTTAGATATCCTTAAACCCACCACATTTCAGCAGGTTGCTCTTTAATCAATACAGATTGTAGGTTCGTCACCGCACGCGCAAAGCCCTCTTCAATCGACATGATTGGGTCTTCGTGCTCGATGCTGACTACATAATCGTACCCGTACGTACGCAATGCGCTCATCATATCTGACCACTCTTGGACACTATGGCCGCATCCCACAGAACGGAAGCTCCATGCACGAGTTTGCACTTCGCCATATGGCTGCATGTCCGTCAAGCCGTACATGTTCACATTATCCTGATCGATGTATGTGTCTTTTGCATGGAAATGATGGATAGCGCCAGCTTTTCCTAAAATTTTGATTGCTGCAACAGGATCAATTCCTTGCCACCAAAGATGACTTGGATCTAAGTTTGCGCCAATTGCAGGGGACGTTAACTCACGAAGTTTCAGCATCGTGTGTGGCGTATGTACCAAGAATCCGCCGTGCAGTTCAAGTCCGATTTTAATATTACGCTCTTCCGCGTACTTCCCTACTTCCTTCCAGTAAGGCACAAGCTTTGTTTCCCATTGCCATGTAAGAACGTCGCCATATTCATTTGGCCATGGTGCAACAGGCCAGTTTGGTGCTTTTGCTGTTTCGCTGTCACCAGGAACGCCTGAGAAGCAGTTCACTACTTCTACCCCAGTTAATGCAGCAAGATCAATCGTTTTTAGTAATGTTTCATGCGATTCTTTTGCAAAAGCTTCATCTGGTGAAATTGGATTACCATGGCAGCTGAATGCACTGATTTGTAAACCGCGGGAATGGATTTCCTCCATATAAGCATTGCGCGCCCCTTCGTCTTCTAAAAGGGTATCCAAAGGACAATGATTGTTTCCAGGATAGCAACCAGTACCGATTTCCACTGCATCCAACCCTGCCGCTTTTACATAATCAAGCATTTCTGTGAAAGATTTATTTGCAAAAAGGACGGTAAATACGCCTAGTTTCATAAATGTTCACGCTCCTTAGTTCAATTCGTTTTGGATGTTGACAATTTTCTTCGTTTCATTGGATTCAAGCGCACCTAGAATAACCATCAAGGAGTTCTTTCCTTCGTTTCCGTCTACAAGTACTTCTTTGTCTTCTAGGATGCTTGTTACAAAATGGTCGATAACATGAGAACCAGTTTGTCCGCCAGCATCATTGCTTTGGATTTTACCTAATTCGTAGCGAACTGTTTCACCAGTTGCATATTGCACGACTAAAGAGTGAGTCGGATCGTCTTCTAAACGAAGAACCCCTTTTTCCGCATAGATAATGGTAGAGTTATCTTCACGCTTGTAAGACCAGCTTGCAGCAAGTGTTCCAACAATTCCGCTTTCCGTTCTTAACGCGCAAACTGCCGTGTCATCCACATCTGTGTTTTCTTTGGAAGAAGTTTCGATGAATGCTCCCACTTCTACGATTTCTTCCCCTAAAAGGTAGCGCATCAAGTCGGACTTGTGTACACCAAGGTCTCCCATTGCCCCGATAAATGCTTCTTCTTTACGGAAGAACCAGCTGTTTTTTCCGTCCACACTCCAGCCTTCTGGTCCAGGGTGACCGAATGCCGTACGGAAGCTGTAAATCTTCCCAACTTCGCCACTTTCAATCAGTTGCTTCGCTTTTTGGTGGGAAGGAACAAAACGTTGGTTGTGCGCGATCATCAGTTTTTTCCCAGACGCTTGCGCTGCAGCAATCATTTCGTCCGCTTCTTCTTTAGACGTTGCCATCGGTTTTTCACATAAAACGTGCGCTCCAGCTTTGGATGCATAGATGGATACAGGGGCATGCAGGTAGTTTGGTGTGCACACACTCACAACATCCAACTCTTCACGGTCGATCATTTCTTGGTAGCTTTCATAAGCTTTCCCGCCGTACGTTTCAACTGCTTGCTCCGCGCGTTCTAATACAACATCACATAGTGCTACAAGCTCCACATTTTGGTTTGCATGGTACTCTGGTAAATGACGGTGCTTTGCGATACTTCCGCATCCTACTACTCCAACTCGTAATTTCTTCATTTTGTTATCCCCCTTATTTGCTTTTGATTTCTTCTAATGGTTTTGCATTTCCGTAATATACATCGCCGATTGTTGTTGGTTTTGCCCAGTTAACGGCATTTTTGATGACTTTTTGCACCTTTTCATGATAGTAAGTCGGGTATGTTTCGTGGCCTGGACGGAAGTAGAATACTTTCCCTCTTCCACGCTTGTATGTGCAACCGCTGCGGAATACCTCTCCGCCTTCAAACCAGCTCACAAATACTAGCTCGTCCGGATCTGGAATATCGAAGTGCTCGCCATACATTTCTTCGCGTTCAATGTCGATATGCTCCCCAATGCCTTCTGCGATCGGATGGCCTGGTGATACTACCCAGATGCGTTCTTTTTCGTCTGCTTCTCTCCATTTCAGGTCACAAGTTGTACCCATCAATGTTTTGAAGATTTTAGAGAAATGTCCAGAGTGAAGAACGATCAATCCCATTCCGTCTAGTACTCTATTTTTCACGCGAGTGACGATCTCATCGCTCACATCTTCATGCGCTACATGGCCCCACCATAAAAGAACATCTGTGTTGTTCAACACTTCTTCGGTAAGTCCGTGCTCTGGCTCATCCAAAGTAGCGGTTCTTACTTCATAGTCTTCTTCTTTCAGGAAGGAAGCGATGGCACCGTGGATACCTTCTGGATATACTTCTCTCACTTTTTCGTTTGTTTGTTCATGTCGGTTTTCATTCCATACTGTTACTCTGATCATTGATTGTTTCCCCTTTCTTGCTACCAGTCTATTTTGGTTACACCGCTGCTGAATTACGCGCCAGGCTTCGCCTTTCGCTCCAATGATCAGCTAGGTTCCTATATTTTTTTGTAAAATCTCTAACTCTAGTAATTGGTTGTTGTCATATGTGTGGGAACGTTTCCATATTGCGATATATGAAACGTCTCAAGACAACTCTCCTACATTATAAATGGAAGATAAAGCGTTTTCAATGTTAAAGTCCGAACTAGATGGTAAAATTCCGACTTCTCGCATGAAGGGGGGAAGTTCAGGGAAGGGGACGGAAGATGACTGGCGTGAATTGATGGAAAAAAAGATAAAATGGATAAATCACTTTTACAATGGATATATTTGTTTTACAATGGATAAAACTTTTTTACAATGGATAAATGGCTCTGAACAATGGATAAAATCTTTTCACAATGGATATAAGCCAATTCTCCCCAATCAAGGATAATGGAGACCCGACATATTAAACAGGAATGACCAATATACATTAAAATTACGCAAAATGCCGTTAAACTCCCCCACCACTCTCACACAAAAAAGCCTTTCCTGTCACATTAACAGGAAAGGCCCACCGCCTTATTTCACAGACTTCCGCTCCACAATCTCGGTAGAAAGGTTATAGTAATTTTCTACTGAATCCTCTTTTGCCAACGCTTGGAACACAACATGTACCGCTAATGCCCCTACCTCATACTTTGGCTGCCTTACCGTTGTCAAAGGCGGACTCACATACTCTGCCAGCTGGATGTCATCGTAACCGATGATGGAAATGTCATCTGGCACGCTGATTTTGTTCTCTTTAAAGGCTTGCAGACCGCCGATTGCCATCTCATCATTGGCGTAGAAAATGGCTTCTGGTAGTTGGCGTTGTGCGATTAGCATTTTTGTTGCTCGGTAGCCGCCTTCACGAGTGAAATCGCCGGACAGCTTCCATTTGTTCTGGTATTGGATTCCGTGTTCCTTTAAGGCCAACATATACCCGTCAAAACGCATCTGATTATCATGGGAGTTCATCGGTCCGCTCACATAGCCGATTTCACGATGTCCTTTGTTAATCAAGTATTCCGTTGCCGCATATCCCCCGTGAATATTGTCCACTTCCACTTGATACACAAATTCATGGTTAAGCTTTCGATCAAGTACGACGATTGGGAAACCTTCACGTGCTGATTCTAAGATAATATCGTTTGTTATATTATGGGCAAGGATGATCGCGCCATCCACCCTTTTTTCTTTTAGAAATTTTGCTGCGGTTGATTGCGCACCACCAACAGAGCTACATGCTATCAGATCATAACCATTTGCAGTGGTGACTTCCTGTACCCCTTTGATTAGCTCGGAATAGAATGGTCCCGATAGATCCCTTAATATAAGGGCAATTGTATTCGTTTTTGTTCTTTTTAAATCAGAAGCAAAACCATTTTTAAAGTAGTTCAATTCCCTAGCGGCTTCTTGCACTTTTTTCATTGTAGCCGGACTGACCTTGTTTACATTATTCAATGCATAGGATGCCGTCGAAACTGCTACTCCGGCAAGCTTTGCCACATCTTTGATTGTTGCCACCTTGCTTAACCCCCTTATGAAGACAGGCCACGTGCCCAAAAACGACATGTGATCACCTTCTGTTCGAAACGTTTCAATCTCCTATCTCTAGCATAATGTAAACGTTGTTATTATTCAATAGTTTATAGCTTCCATAGAGGGTTTTCTAAAACAATATCCTGCTTAATTATTAAACAAATCCTGATTTTCCTGATCCAATCCATAAGGTAATATTTCAGGGCGGGAACATCTATTTTTCATGTGAACATGCTTTCCTTCCACCGAAGATTCGTGGATGGCATGCATGACTTCTAAAACTTGTAGAGCCATCTGTCCATTTGCCCTGTGAGGTCTGCCAGCTCTGATCGCATGGGCCATATCAGCCGCTCCAATTCCTCTGCTGTTATCGGAGTATCCGTATTCCAGTGGAACTTCCTTAAAATCGTGTTCCCCAAGTGCTCGAACACGAATCGCACCGCCAAAATTATTCGGATCTGGAACACTTAGCGTCCCTTTTGTGCCGTAGATTTCTATGCATGGCAGCTGGGTGCCACCCATCACATCAAAGCTTGTAATGAGTGTTCCAACCGCTCCATTTTCAAAATCAAGCAAACCTGTGACATGTGTTGGTGTTTCTACTTGTATTTGGCGTCCGTAATCTTCTGCTCTTGTCACGGTCCGCTTTTCAAAGGCTGATTGGGTGGAGCCTGTTACTCGTTTGATCGGTCCCAAAAGATGAATGAAAGCCGTTAAATAATAAGGTCCCATGTCAAACATCGGTCCGCCACCTTTTTGGTAGTAAAAATCAGGTGCAGGATGCCAGCCTTCAGGACCTGCCCCTAGCATGAAGCCTGTAGCTGCTACCGGCTTGCCAATCACTCCTTCGTCGATTAGCTTACGGCAGGTTTGCAGCGCTCCGCCAAGAAACGTATCTGGAGCACAACCAACACGGAGCCCTTTTTTCTCAGCCAATTCTAAAAGTTTTTTCCCTTCTGCGACTTCTATTGTCAGTGGTTTTTCAACAAATACGTGTTTGCCTGCTTCAAGTGCAGCAAGTGTCACTTCATAGTGTGCTTTAGGAATGGTCAGGTTGATGACCATTTCAATTTCCGGATCTGCTAGCATTTCTTCAACCGTGTAAACTTTCTCCATGTTATATTCTGCTGCCTTCTCTTTTGCGCGTTCCAAATTCAAATCGGCTACTGCGACAATGTCCAGGATGGAAAATTTGGTTGGCGCTTCTAAATAAATGCCGCTGATCGTACCTGTACCGATGACTCCAACTTTCACTTTTTTCAAGATTTTCTCTCCTCACAAAGAAATACGGCGCACATAAACCTACGCCGTATCCTATCATTAAATTGGTATCTTCCTATTTTACCCTTTTAGTGGTAAGAAAGCTTAGATAAATACCTCGATCTTATTTTCACCTTCAAGCAGAAGCTGTTTTAACTCTTCCTTGCTGATGACATATCCTCCGTTGCGGTAGCGGTTGGAGACTTCTGATCCCTTCACTGCTTTTCCGTTTACACGTACTTCCTTCTGTTCTTGACCTAAGTGGTAAACAAACTGAACATCGTGTCCATTTACTTTATAGGTAAAGTGCAGTCCGTCAAGTTCTGCTGGCAACACTGGGTCCACTACAAGGTCTCCTGCTTGGAAACGGATGCCGAGGCAGTTGGAAATCAATTGGTTCATGTAGATTCCTGGTCCGCTAGAATAGATTCTCCATCCGCCTTTTACTTTTACAGAGCCATCGCGCAGTTTGCCAAATTGTTCTTGTGCTTCATAACGGTCGTTAAACTGTCCGTCTGAAGAGCTGAAGTAGGCGTTGCTTTGACGGCGTTCTGCGTTTGGCACTGCCTTTTGGATATTGATTGGGTTGATGGTATTCAAACCTTTCCACACTTCATCCGTCTTCCCAAGCTTGGCCATTGCTTCCACATAACGGATATGTGCGTGCACATATTGCAGTCCGATTTCACGGCCGAAGTTTGCCGCTTGTTCTGCACGCTTAAAGTGTGTGCTGACGCCACCTGCATAGTTTGCCGGGCGGTTCATAAGACGCACGCCGTCTGGGCAGTACAACTCTTTCTTAATCAAGTCAAAATGAGATTTTGCTTGTTCTGGTGTTAATAGTTCACTGATCATGCTGCGAGTCATTGGCAGCAAACGATAATGAATGCCTGTTTTTGTATCTTCTGGGTGTACCATCAATTCCGGTTTGTCCTGATCTTCCATATAAACGAAACCAGGAATTACATCAGATGCAAGCATGTATTTATTAAAGTCAATTTCAATACCTTTTGCCAAAGCCTTTAGTTCTGTTGCTTCCTCTGTTAAAACATCCTCTAGTGCTTTAGAAAGTGTGTTCAATACTTGATAGGTTAAGGAAACGGTCCAGCTCGATACCATGTATTGCTTCAACTGCGCATTTGCCGGCTGCAGCGTGTCATCCCAGTCTCCGTCACCATAGGAGGATAGGAAGGTATCATGTAGGAAGTGATCCTTAATGAATTGAATTTCTTTTTTCGCATGTTCGAACACAGTCGCTTTTTCTTCTGTGAAATGGAATGCACCACGAACCGTGTAAGGAACCTTTTCTTCTAAAATAGAGTAATCTTTTGTGATCGTAAGGTAATCACTTAATACTTTTAATGGCCAAACGATGATATCTCCGTGACTCTCTTCGCTTTGGATACGGTTGTAATGATCAAACATGAACCATTGCGGCCAGTTCCCAGTATCCTCATATTGATGAGTGTACACTTTTTTGATGATTTCCTTCACGCTTTCGTAGTTTTGCGTTGCCATGAAGTATTCCGTTGGCCCTTGGCAAACATCACGCGTCCCCCATGCCGCTCCACCGTATTGCTCTAGACCATGTGGCACAGAGTAGTGAACTAGCATGTTATGTGTATACCACCATGCAGTGGCATTCATTTTTTCTAACTCTTCTTTACTTTCGTTGCCCAATGACAACTTGAAGCCGTTCATCACTTTTTCAAAAAACGCGCGGTAACGTTCAACTTCTGTGGCAAAATCCGCAGCCACAAATTCTCTCTCTTCACCATGCAATAACCCTTGAACCGTCATCGACCAGCTAGCTGTTGCTTCTGTTTCCAATACCACAAGGGAAGCAGATCCAGGTGCAATCCCTTCTGCAAGTTTCGTTTCGTCGCTAACCCTAAAGTCAGCGCCTTCCACAGTCAGTTTGTAAGCTAGGTCAGGGTAAACATGCTTGCTATCAGACCCTTCCACCGCTTTAAACGTCAATACCTTGCCGTCCTGTTTCATATCATAAGAAACAACCAGTTCATTGTTGTTCATGGAGATTTGATTGGTCACAAGGTAACGGTAGTTTTTGCCGTTTTCAGACGTTACCTCTAACTGAATGTCAGGAGAATCTACTACTGTATAGTTTGTTACCACAATTACATCGTCTGCTGTTTTGTAGTACCAGCGAGCATAGTTAAAGCCAATTTCGAATAAAGTAGGCATCGTTAATAACTTGTACTGTCCTTCGACTTCCACATAGATGCGCTGTCCGGAAGTTTTCATGACATTCAACGCATTACGTGCATTTGTCATCATCTTATGGAAAGAAGTGTTGCCTACCACAAGCTGCGAGTTAAAAATACCGTACATATAAGATGTAGAGGTGATGATGTTTTCCGTCATTTTGTCATTATTGCCGGACATGATGATATGGCCGTGCGGGCGCTCAACGATAAGCTCTTTTTCTTTTAACACGATATGCTCATACGTATCGGTGAAGAAAGATAGCAACGTTTCGCCTTCCCATTCTTCTTGCTGGCGAACCGGGAAGTACTTATCCAGTTCCTCTTTTGTAAAAGAAGATCCGGAAAGTACGCCTGCTAGGTTGGCGTTGGCCGTAACCTTATTCAATTCTTCAGAAGAGTCGGATGCAATCTCCTTCACTTCTTCCCAAGCCTTTGCTACTTCCTCAGTAAACTCAAGCTCTGTTACAGCTTCTTGGTGGTTTTCTTTGAACAGGCCATAAAATACGAAGTTTTCTTGCCCATCAAGCACAACCTTTTCGGATTGCAAGCCTGTAAAAGCGAATTCATATTGATAGATTTCATTGGAAAGTGTTTCTTTTGATAGCACTTCCGGCTCGTTTGTTTCTTTGTAGGAAAGACCAAAGAATTGGAAGCCATCTGTTGAGTAGCCCACTGCTTTTGTCAGGGAACCTTGTTGCAAGTATGGAAAACCTTCAGGTTGTGGCTGGTTCTGACGGGAGCAAACTACATAGCCATTCTGCTCGTCTTCAAATACGGTGTGGTCGATATACTGGGACAGGTATGATTCGTTTGTACGAACAAGCCCTTTGCTTCCGATTCCAACATCTTGACCATATACAATATCGACTGTTTGACCGTCGCCATTTACGTTTACATCCCAGAACCAGATACCTTTTTCTGATAGACGGAAATTTACGGAATAGTCGATGTCAGCAACTGTTCCTTCCCATTTAATTTCGTTTTGGGAATGGCTTGTGGTGCTGGTTGATTTTACGCCTAGTAAGGGGTAAGCTTTGATCCCGTTTTCACCGTGAACGCGAAGGTATAGGTTGTTGAGTGCACCGTCGATTGGGTTGGACATCCATTGGTTGATCATGATTTCCTTGTGTGTTGCTTCAAAGAGGTCCCCGCTGTTTAGGAAAGTAAAGCGAACATTTCCGGCTTCTATATTAATCTTTTGATTGGCTGTTTTTGTTTGCATGATTAAAGTCCTCCTTTAATGGTTGGGCTGCTGATACGAAGCAGGTGATTTTGGAAAAGGCTTCGCTTTCCTAGGGGCTTACATGAGCTTCCTCTGTTACGCCGACGCCACTGAAAAAATCTATGATATTACTTTTTGGTTCTCACCGTTGTTGATTTCCGCAAATGGCTTCGCTTTCCGCGGGGCGACCTTGAGCCTCCTCGTTTCACTGCGGGGTCTCAACATTGTCGCTACTCCCCCGCTGGAGTCTTCGCCTTTTTCTCCAACCAACAGCTGTAAATCTTTATTCACACGAAATATCAGTTTTCAGTGGCTTAGCTTCGCCTTTTTCTCCAATCACCTGCTGGTACTGCACTTTCGTTACAAACTACTTATTTAAAATGAACTCTTTTATTGTTAGTTCGTTGCTGTTTGGGCCGATCATGGCGTGGAATATGCCTTTGTCGCTCTGGAAGGTCAGGTCCGAATGATAGTAACGAAGCTGATCTTCTGTGATGGTGAAAGTGACTTGTTTTGTTTCACCAGGCTCTAGCCAAACTTTTTCATATCCTTTTAACTCTTTAAGCGGGCGGACAATTTCGCCTGAGAGGTCACGGATATAGAACTGAACCGTTTCTTCACCGGCGCGTTCACCTGTATTCGTTACGTTGACCGTCACATCGATACTGGAGTCTTCTGTTAAACTATCTGTTGATAAGTTCACATCGCTGTATTCAAAAGTTGTATAGCTTAATCCGTATCCAAATGGAAGTAGTGGCTCATTTGGGATATCAAGATAATGGGTGACATAGCGTTCCTGTTTGTTTTTGCCTTGCGGGCGCCCTGTGTTGAAACAGTTATAGTAGACAGGCACCTGTCCAACAGAATATGGGAAACTCATCGCAAGTCTTCCGGAAGGATTCACCTCTCCAAACAACAGGTCCGCGATGGCCGATCCAGCTTCCGTTCCCGGATACCAGGCTTCAAGTAATGCATCAGATTGATCAATTACTCCATGAAGATCTAACGGACGACCATTGAAAAGAACGGTCACGACTGGCTTACCAAGCTCCCTCATTTTCGCTGCAAGCTTTAATTGTGCTTCAGGCAGGCGGATGTCTGCACGGCAGCCACCTTCTCCGCTCATTTCAGATGCTTCCCCAAGTGCAAGGACAATGACATCTGCTTCCTTTGCTGTTTCCACAGCTTGTGTGAGCTGCTCTTCTGTCATCGTTTCGATGTCAGAGCCTTGTGCAACCAAAAGGTTGGCTTCAGATGTTTTGGCAAGCAGTCCGTCATAAACCTGTACTGCGGCTTCCTTTGAACCTTGCCAGGACCAAGGACCAAGCACGTCCCCGTTTTTCGCAAAAGGTCCGATTACTGCGATTTTCTTGTCTTTATTCAACGGTAGAACCTGATCATTTTTTAAGAGAACACTAGATTTGATGGCAAGTTCCTTTGCCACTTGGCGGTGCTCCTCTGACATGATGACTTCTTTTTCTAGTTCTTCGCTCGTACCGCGGTATGGATTTTCAAAAAGTCCAAGTTTGTTTTTTAAGTTGAGAATTCGTAAGACCGATTCATCGATCAGCGCTTCCGAAAGTTCGCCGCTCCCAACAAGATCTTGAAGGTTTTTTGCATAACAGGCGGTCATCATTTCGATGTCCACCCCTGCCTCAAGACCTTTCAGCGCCGCTTCTCGTTCGTCTTCTGCAACGCCATGTGGAATCAGTTCTTTTACAGCACCCCAGTCGGAAATCATGACACCGTCAAAGCCCCATTCCTCGCGCAGAAGGTCTCTCATCAGCTTTTTATTACCTGATGCAGGAATGCCGTCGACCGTGTTAAAAGCGGTCATAACCATTTCGCAGCCTTCATCTAATGCCGCTTTATACGCCGGCAAGTAAGACTCGCGAAGCTGTCTTTCTGACATGTTGACCGTATTATAATCTCTGCCTCCTTCTGGTGCCCCGTATGCTGCGAAGTGTTTTACGCAAGCTGCAACACGGTGAGTGTCATTGGTCAAGTCCTCTCCTTGGAAGCCTCGAACAAAGGCCTTGGCAAAGACACTGTTCAGATAAGGATCTTCCCCTGTTGATTCCATCACTCGTCCCCATCTAGGATCTCTTACTAAATCGACCATCGGTGCAAATGTGACATGAACACCAGAGACAGATGCTTCTTTGGCGGCAATTTCTGCACTCTTTTCGGCAAGCTCTGTATCCCAGGAACAACCAATTGCAAGAGGTACTGGAAAGATGGTTTTAAATCCGTGGACAATATCTGCCATCATCAGTAGAGGAATTCCCAACCTGTTTTCTGCAAGATGCTCTCGTTGAATATTGGCAACTTCCCACGCTCCTGATGCACCAAGGACAGAGCCGCTGTTTTGCACCACGTCATTTGAAATTCCCATGTCTTCTAAAGGACCGGTAATTTCTCCATCCCCTGCTGCACCTTTATAGAAGAATGTTGCCAATTGCATGAGCTGGGCTATTTTTTCCTCTAATGTCATTTGTTCTAGAAGACTTTCCATGTTTTTAGCCATCCTTAATTACCTCCCCAATCGCACTGCATATATACGAAACGTTTTCACTGAAAACAATGCATAAATATAAGCTTTTCTGTAATAAAATTTGGTATATTTTTCGAAACGTTTCTATTTATTTCGATAAAGAGGCCATAACAGCACTCTTTACCCACTTATTCACCCGCTATACCGGAGCGGTCGACACCTTCAACAAACCAGCGTTGTGTGATTGCATAGACAACAAGCATCGGCAAGATCGTCATAACTGTACCTGCCATATTGATGCCTTCGTTTATTTCAGATGCTTCCCCACCACTTTGCGGGTACATCTGTTGATAGGTCGCTACGAACTTTTGAAGCTCGAGCGGTAAGGTTGTTAATGAGTTACCAAAATAGATCGCTGCCAGATATGTTTCGTTCCAATACCAAACGAAGGAGAATAAGAACGAAATGATGATAGCAGGTGCAGCCATTGGAAGCGCAAGCGTTAAGAATATACGTAAATATCCTGCGCCATCAAGCTGGGCTGCTTCTTCCAGCGCTTTTGGCATCATTTTAAAGAACTGATAGAAAATCAGAATGAAGATGGCACTGTTGATTCCTTGTCCAAGTAAGGCTGGGAACAAGAAAGCTTGAATGCTTCCCAGAATACCTATCTCGTTAAAAAATACATAACGAGGGATGACCGTCACTTGAGGAGGAATGATGAACGTCGCCAATACCAACACAAACATGGTCCGTTTGAATGGAAAGGCAAAGCGTGCAAACCCATAGCCAACAACGGCACATACTGCCGTTTGAACAATGGCTGGTATTGCTGTCACATATAGAGACTCCACTAAAGTAGGTACGAACTTCAATACTGCATATGCAGATTGATAGTTATCCAGATAAAGTTGTGTTGGAATCCAGTTTACTAGTGGATTTAAGATATCATCCAAACTTTTTAAACTATATGAAATCATATAAAGCAACGGGAATAAGTATACAAAGCCAATTCCAATTAACAAGCCGTAGATGAATAGCTTATATAGAAGGCCGTCGTTCCCTTTCATTCCGAAAGCGAGCTTTTTCAACCTGGTCACGATGCCTGTCCCTTTTGGTTTGCGGTTAGTCAGCGATTCGCTTGCCATGATAACGGCCTCCTTTAAGCATAATTTTTTCTTCCTCTAACGGTTAACAGTGCTACTGAAATACCCAGTGCAACCGCAATCAATAGGAAGTAGATCCATGACAGGGCTGAGGCATAGCCAAAGCCTGTATTGATTTGAAACATATTTGTTTGGATATGCTCGATGACTGGATTTAACGAGAATATCGAGAATGTCACAATCGTATAAACCGTATTAACGACGATCATTGGGAAAATGCTTGGCAGTGTCACCTTCCAAAAGCATTCCCAGTTGGACGCGCCGTCAATTTTGGCAGCTTCATAGACTTGTGTATCTATTTTTTGCAAGGCTGCCAGGAATATTAAGAACTGCACTCCGGAAAACCATAAAATGATGATCAGGTTATCCATTAAATACAGGAGCACACTGCTGAATAA
Organism: Sutcliffiella horikoshii; assembly: GCF_020524325.1. Taxonomy (GTDB): domain Bacteria; phylum Bacillota; class Bacilli; order Bacillales; family Bacillaceae_I; genus Sutcliffiella_A; species Sutcliffiella_A horikoshii_D. The sequence continues at coordinate 589,905 of NZ_JAIVKY010000007.1, read as the reverse complement.
GGAATCAGCAGAGAGCATCGTTTCAAATATCGCATAGTCCTTGATGGACGGAATCGATGTCACACCCTGTGAAATCAATTCATTGATAACCGGGCCGCTCGCAATGATAACCGGAAGGAAGAAAATCATCCGGAAAAAATTACGAAAGCGGATTGGCTGATTCAACAGAATCGCAATGATTAAAGAAAATACAATGATGATTGGCACCGATAACACCAGCTCCTGCACAAACGTCAACAGCTTTTGGGTGAACAATGCATCCACTGTAAAGGCATCTTTAAAATTATCAAACTTTACAAAGGTCGTTTGGATACCCTCTGTAGTAATCCTTACTTTTTGAAAACTTAAGTACAAGGAATAAAAGAGGGGATAAGCTGTGAATAAGAGAAACCCAAGAATCCATGGTGAGATGAACAATAATCCTGTTAGCGAATTCTTCGAGCGCATGGATAGCTGCTTCATGCTTAATTCCCCCCTTCTTTTATGCTAAATGACGTAGCTGCGACCGTTGTTCCGTCAATGGTAACTTCTGAATCCGTGTAGTTAACGAAAATAGAAACACCATTTTCATAGACAACTTCAGACACCCCTTGTTGATGAACAATTCGATCGACAATCGAGCTGTTCTCTACTTTTCCAAGACTTTCTTTCACTTGACTATATTGACTGATCAATTCTTCTTTCCAACTAGCAAACTCAGACGTATACAAACCTCTTGAAGGAGTCTTCATTAATAGCTGTGCGGACTCCCTAGTCAGATAAAAGGAAGGATAAGCACCAAACTCAATCATTCTCAGCACTTCTTCCGTTGGATTATGGGAGAAGTTGGAGAAGGTCGCATAATACGGCGTGTATCCCTTCAGAACTATTTGTAAGAACGGAACGGTGTCTGTAACAAACATATAGTTAGAGGAATACATCGGCATATCCAAGTACTTGTCCATATAACCCCAAGCGTAGTTGTTCGGACGATATAGGGATAAATCAATATTTTGCTCTTGATAATGTGCAAATAGTTCTTGATTCAATTCAATCATCTCTGCTCTTGAAGAAGACATACCTTTGTTAAAGTCAGAGAATAGTTTACTTGCAGTCGTTTCAATTGCTATATTTTCTACCCCGTGATCCTTGAAATCAGCTGCATCTTTTTTGGCAATTTCAAGCGATTTCGCAGGACTGAGATAATAACTGCTATAGCCAAATTTACTCTGCGTCATCGGCTGTCCGTTAATTTTCTTAGAAACATCCTTGCTTCCGGAAAAGCCGGATGCGCCGTCAAAAGCGGTTGTGAAGTCTGTGTGCAGATAGAAAGGAATGTCTTTTTCCTCTAAAGTTTGGATGGTTGCCTCCAAATCCCCTTTACTGCCAACTTTCTTCTCTAACGGAAACTTTTGTGGCAGCGTTCCCGTCAGTCCACCTTTTGTCCAGCCTCTTAATACCACATGCAGATTATCGACATCGTTTTGCTCCAACTCTTCTACAAAACGAGGAATGTCTTGAATCTCTGTCATTTGCTCCACGGAATTCCAAATCAGGCCTTTTTTCGTTTCCCCGCCTAAAAGCTCCAGGCGAAGATCTACTTTGTCTTCGTTGTTATTAGAAAGCGTGCCTTTATCTTCTAAATGCTGCTGATATCTGTTTGCCATTCCGACATAATCTGCTTCTTCATCGGATAAGAACATGACTTTCTGTTTGATATTGAAATTGTTTTTTTCTTCTTGGTAGACGTTAAAGCCTCCCATGCTCTTACTTGTCGGCTGAAAATAATTAAAACGATATTGATAGTCTGATGTTACCCAAAAGAAATCAGTAGATGCACCAGACGGGTAAGCTAGGATTCGACCATAACTTTGCCCTTCCTCAATGGATGTGATGAAGGCATTCTGTTTGACACCATGTACGGCACCATAGACAGGAACCGAAATCGTCTGTGCCGGGTATGTGTAATCATCGTCTGTGTTTTTCGGTCTTGTAAACCCTTCATCTTCTCCATAAATGGAACCGATGAATGGTGTATCTGAACGGAAAGCACTTTTTTCAAAACGCATCAGTGCACCGCTTCCGTCCGGTATGAACAAATACCCGGTGATATCATCCATATGTGCGGCACCAAGGAATGGGTAAACTTTCATCGCTACAATCTTATTGTAAGTTCCATCCTGAACGCCTTCATTTGGCACATCAATCACAATGCTTTCGTCTTCAAGCGTCACATTCAGCACGACTTCAATGCTGGAACCACGGAAATCGATCTCTGCGGTGAAACCGTCGTCGTTTAGTTGAATGCTTGGTTTCGTTTCTTCCGTCAGAATGCTTTCTGTTTTGATGTTTCCGCGGCGATCCAAGTAATCAATCGTTATGGCTGATTGCACCATATCTGTCCAAGTGTTGTTCAAACGGTAATTCTCCGCATTATCTACACCGGAGTGCCAAATATAGCCCGTTTTTTTGTTTTTAATTTTTATAGCAAGCGACTCTTCTTGTACATACAGCGCAAGCTTGTCGTTCTCCGTTACCTTTGTAAAGCCTTCAAGGCTTCCTTCGGATAACGGTTTATTCTCTCTCTCTGGCTGGGTAAATTGATTGGAATCAAAGCGGAGAGTCTGTTCTCCGAGCTCTGTTTCCACTTCGACATCTTCCAACTCTTCCTTTGATGTCAATGATTCAGCAAATACGGATACCGGAAGAATGGCAATAAGCATGACGAGCAGAATTTTCTTAAACACGGAGAATCACCTCCTGAATGATTGCTGTTACAAAATCAATAACCTGATCTATTAATACGTAGATGATGAAACATACCAATACGATAATCAACATACAGAAAATCGTCGTAAAGATGTTTCGTACCGTTCCCCAGAATTCAAAGGCATGAATTTCTTTGATCATGATAAACAAGATAATCAACGACCATCCCATCATCACTTGCATAAAGAATACATACAAGAAGTATTCATTTAGCGTAAGCACATTTGACATAAGTGTAATCGGAACCAAGAGCAAAATGATCGGTGCCAAAGAATAAATGGTTCCAATATAGATGTCTGAGAATCTTCCTTCTCCATCGTTGATCGTACTTACTAGATAGTTGGATACGATGAATAGAATGATTGGCAGGAATAAGAGTATGAATTCCATACCGAAATTAATTTGCTCTAAAGTGATACCGCCCCTGAAAATGAATCCAGTGAAATACTTCATGAACAAGAATTCCAAATAAAGAATGATATAGAGGATGGTAGCCGATAAAACGGATACCCTTCTTTGTCTTTTAATATAATAGAAGCTGTCAATTGGATGACGTAAGAATTTGCCTAAAAATAATAGCTCACTTAATAGTTTCCTATTTTTGAATGCCTGCCATCTGTTCCTTGCCGGGGCTAAGATTCCTTTCTTTTTATATGCAAAAAGCAAGGTCGCCCTGACTGCAAATAATCCGATTAAGATAGTAAAAACAGTACTCAGATTTTCATTCATCCACTGGTTTCTAATTTCCCAGAAGGAATCGGAATAGCCTTCCACATTCCCTACCAGTTCAAATGATTTTAATGCTTGTTCATAATCTTGCTGCTTGTAATAAGCTTCCCCCATGGCGTTATGAGCAAGGCCAATGGAAGAATTCATGCGCAACACTTCGCTCCAATATTGCTCACTCTCTATGTAAAGCCCTTGCGCATAGAGTGAGATCCCGCCATGAAGCATTTCTGCAAAAGCTGTTGGTTCCAGTACTTGAACTGTTCCTCGTTCACGGTCTGTAACAAAAACCCTCCCGAGATTATCAGTTGCAACTCCTGAAGGATCCATAAACAATCCCAGGCGGTTTGTTCCATCATCCTTACCGCCAAAAATAAAGAGCAGATTTCCAAAACTATCATACTCATAGATTCTTCCGTCTTTAGCTAAAACAAAGAAGTTCCCAAGCGGCCCCATTGCTATATCCTGAAGATTAGTAATCTCAGAAATGTACGGTGATAAAATGTTCCCACCTGCAATATTCAGCTTTCGAATGACTTCAAAGCTAGTACCCGCTGTAATGGTGTAAACGAGTCCTTTTTCATCAATCGCAATATTAGTTGGCGCTGGCGGCACTTTTAGAAACATGCTGGAGCGCTGCTGGTCTGTTGTCAGTGCATCCTGGATTACAGACATTAACGACGGTCTTGTACGGTTTACCCCGAAGAATCCGAGAAATGTACCATCCTGACCAACCTGGATGACTCCATTTGTCGAACCCTCTCCGATAATGTATAGGTTGCCTCGTTTGTCCACCGTAATTTTCTGTGGCTTATACGGCGTTTTTGTTCCAAAAAGGGGAGAATCCGGTCTTCCGTATTCTTGGAGCATTTCCCCTTCTTCAGAAAAACGATAGACTTTTTCATTTGTATAATCCGCTACATATATTTGCTGTTCTTCATCCACAAAAACCCCAGTCGGCATTTGCAGGATTCCTTCTCCGACTTCTAACAGTTTTCTACCATTCTCATCAAACTTGGTGATTTTCTTCGTACCGGAATCAGCCACATACACATCGTTGTTCTGATCAATATAGACATCTTCTGGATTGACTATATCACTAGTACTTCCGAAAAGCCCCACCGGAATATAAGCGGTTTGCGTTTCAATGATATCCCCTTCTGTTGATACCGTCTCTGTATTATATGGAACAGACAGGGCTGCAAATGATTGCAAAGGAGAAAGGAGGATTAACCATACAGTCAATAAGCCAATGAAAATGCGCTTCATACTCTTTTTCTCCCCCTTCTACTTGATTCCTGAATGTGCCATCGTATTCATTACTTGACTTTGTAAGATGATAAAGATGATTAAATTTGGAATGAACATAATTAAAGATGCCGCTGCTGCCATTCCTTGACCCGCTACTGTGTTACCACTTGTGGCCGAAGTTAATGTCGACATGTAAAAGGCAAAAGTCTTCAAATTTTCATTATCAACAAACAATGTCGAGGTCTCCGTGTTATTCCAAACAAGTTGGAAAGATAGGATCGCAATGGTCGCAATCGCGGGTTTTACAAGCGGAATGATGATTTTTCCGAAAATTTGGTAGTCCGTCGCCCCATCCATCTGGGCTGCTTCTATTAATTCGTTCGGTATTTGATCGATAAATTGTTTTACCAGGAAAAGGCCGATCGGCATGGCGATCAGTGGGAAAATATGAACAAGAAACGTGTCCAACAGTCCCACCTTTTCAATTAAAAGATAACGTGGAATCACCACTGCCGCCGAAACAAACATTAAGGCAAGTGTATTGATTTCAAAAATGGTTTTCTTTAATTTGAATCGTTTTTTTGATAAGGCATACCCTGCCATCGTACTGATAAGGACAGTGACAAAGACGACGATAAGGGTAATGGAGATACTGTTAAACAAGTAACGGGACATCGGAACGCCCGATGTACTTGTGTTGTTCATTAAATCAATAAAGTTCTGCATCGTCGGCTTTTGCACAAAGAAGCGCGGTGGATAAGCGAATAGCTCATCGATCGGCTTAAAGGCGTGAGAAAAGACAAAGACGATGGGCATAGCCATAAAGATGGCGAGCGGTATTAGAAATGCATAGAACTTTAATTGGCTTTTGTGAAAACGGTCTGGATTGATTTTCGTTCCATGGAATGCCGACACATCATTCACTCCCTACATTAGAAGTTTTATAGCTTGGATGTTTTCTTAAAGATTGTTAATCTGATTTAACATGTTGTTTAGACACCGCTGTGAATTTCCGCAAATGGCTTCGCTTTCCTAGGGGCGATGCTTGAGCCTCCTCACTTCGTTGCGGGGTCTCAAGCTACCGCTATCTCCCTCAGGAGTCTTCGCCTTTTGCTCCAATCCACAGCTAGGAATTCTCTATGCACATAATAATTCAGTTTTCCAGTGGCTTTGAGTCAAGTGACTTCCGCTCCAATCCACTTATTAACTTTTCCCTAGAAAACAACCATCGCCATTTAGTCTTTTTCACCGAATAAACGCCAGGCGATTTTTGAGAAGATATATACGAATAATAGTAATAGAACGGATATTGCTGCTGCATATCCCATTTCGTAACGGATAAATCCATAGTCTTCTAAATGGTTAACCATTAACTGACCTGCATATTGAGGTGTCGGGTTGGCACCGGATAAGGCGACCCCGATCGCACCGGCCTGGAACGTTCCGACCACTGCCATGACAGCTCCGAAAAGCATCTGCGGCTTCATGGATGGAATCGTGATATAAATGATTTCTTGGAATCTATTTTTTATGCCGTCAATATAACCAGCTTCATAGATTTCCTTATTGATATTCAGAACACCCGATAGCATCGCAAGGAACCCTACTCCCATGCTCCCCCAAAGGGTTACAACAATCATGATCGTCATTAAGTGATCTGGTGATTGCAGCCATTGAACAGGCTCCAAGATAACACCGATTGTGATTAAAAGACTGTTTAAATAACCTGTCTGATCCCCACTAAATATAATGGTCCACACAACTGCCATCGCAATTCCGGCTGTCATGGAAGGGGAATAGATGATAAGCGCCAATACCGTTCGCGGCCCTTTGGAGATCTGTGCAAGCATCCAGGCTAGCAGGAAGGATAAAATATATCCCCCCGGCCCGACGATGACTGCAAACATCAATGTATTCGGCAAGACGCGCTGCATGAAGACTTCATCTTGCGTAAGCACACTCACATAGTTGGCAAGCCCTATGAAGCTCGGCATCTCTATCGCATTGAAGTACGTGAACGATAAGAGAATGGCCACTACCACCGGAATGATGATAAAGGTAAAGAAAAAGATTAAATATGGTGCAAGAAAGATCGATGTACTTGCATGCTTTTGAAGGCTACTCCTCATTTTCTTCCACCCAGCTTTCTACTTGTTCAATCGTTGGAATCGGATAGGTTTTCACGATTTTTCCGTCTTTCATATATCCGAATTCCTCCATCTTCCGTCTCATTTCACGGTCAATGGTCACTACCGCATCATCAACAGCTGACCGGGTATTTTCCCCGTCAAAGACCACGCGGTTCCATACATTACTAATCTCACGCTCTACCATATAGGTGTATGGCGTTTTCGGTACTTCACGTAAATGTTCCCATTGCTCTAAGATGACTTCTTTATGTTCCTCTGGCCATGGTAATTGTTTAAAAGCGTCAAGATTTGCGGTATTCCACATGTAAGAAGGACCGTACATAATCTGCAGGGTAGTGGCAAAGTCAGTCTGTGTTTCTGTAGACATCCACCATTTCAGCACTTCCCACGCTTCGTCCTTATTCTTGCTGCCGTTAAAAATCATGCCGGCTTGTCCAGACCCTGTTGCCCATCTTTCCACTTCTCCGTTCTCATTTTCCACTCCAGGATGAAGGGAAATGTCCCACCAGCCAGAGATTTCTGGTGCTGCAGATGTAAGCTCTACATAAGTCTGGAAGTTAGACACACCAATTGGCAATGTGGAATAACGGAAATGATTATAGAAATTCGGCACCTGAAGCGGCGTGCTATAAATCGTATTTAAATCCGTCATAAGCTGAATCCCGCGGACTGTTTCATCGCTGTCAATCGTCGTACCCATGCCATTCTCTTTATACATGTCCCCTTGATGCTGATAGATAAATGGAGAGGTTGACTGGAATGGCTTGAACGCTACTGCACCTGCAATAGGGGTGTAGTAATTTAATCCAAAGCGTTGCAGCTCTGGCAAGACATCTACTACATCATCCCATGTGTCAGGGACAGGAACATCCAAGGCACCTAAAATATCTTTTCTGTAAAATTGAACAAAGAAATCCTGCGTTTCCGGCAACCCGTATACTTCATCTTCAATGATCATTGGCAACAAAGCGCCAGGTGAGAAGTGAGCAAGCGTTTCATTAAAATCGTCAAACTCTCTTAAGTCATACGCCGCTCCACGGATAGCTAGTTCATATGGCAGCCAGCTACTAATTCCAAGCGCGAGATCCGGCTGACTGTTCGCTGCATTTGCTAAAATCAACTTTTGCTCGGAAGGCATGATGGAAAATCTCACTTTTATTCCTGTTTGAGGAGTAAAGTTCTGATCCACCATGTTCTGCATCAATTCCACATATTGACGTGGTCTGTTAACCCACACATCCACCACATCTTCATCCACTTTTTCCGTTGCTAACGTATTAGACTGGAACGAGTGGAAGAATTTCAAAACAGATTCTTTTGCTTTTGCAAAGAAACCTAGTTCTGGTTTTGGTAACTTTTCGTCACCGTGAATATATATTCGATCCATTATCAATGGCTGTTTTTTCAAATTCAGTGTTGCATTTCCAAGAAGCTGTGCGACAGAACTGGAGCCTTCTGAAAGCTGAGTCAGTCGTGCCGGAATTTTGTCAGGATCTGCTGCAAGTTCCCTCAGCCGTTCGACGGCAATGGTGAGCGATACAATTTCCACTGATTCTTTTCCACCACTTAACTCAAGCAGATACTCACTTTCTCCTTCAAGCTTATCCGCCCAGGAAGTAAGTTCCCCTTTTATCTCAGGCATGTACTCGGTAATTCTCCAGCCGCGAGAGCGATCTTGGTTGTTTCCAGTTAATCGTTTAATAGATAAAGAGAGCTGTTCAATGCCCTTCATCACTTCATCCATTTCGAATAACGTGCGATTTACAGGTGACGCATCACCTTCAAGTGTCAGGGTGTTTTTGCCCTTTTCTAGATAAAAATAATACGGTTCCCTGTCTTCGTTGCTAAGCGTTTCATTTACCCAGTTTTTCTCCTGTTGGAAAGTATAGCTTTCTACTTCTTTAAAAGGTACCTCTCCATTGATCATGACTGTCCGGAACACCGGAAAGCCTGATTGTTTTTCTTGTAATACCTTCAAGGAAATATGATAGTAGCCTGCTTCCTCCACTTCCATTTCCCATGTAGCCATTTGACCGCTCGTTTCCCATGACTCTCCGCCGATTGCATTCAATAAGCGTTTGTCACGTTCATAAGGGACAACAGATGCATCTTGTCTATTCACAGGTCTGATAAAAGAGCTGTTCTTCTTCAGCGGGTGCTCCGCTTCAATCGTGATACTGTTTGTTTCCGTGAGATCCCCAGCTTGGTTTTCTCGATATTCTTCATATGTAGGGATCGTTCCCACACCGCTCACATAAATATTTCCAAGCAGCATTTCTCCTCGGATGTTTTCAAGTGTGATGGTGTTTTTACCTTCTTTTAATCTATACTTCAACGGTCTTGCTTGCAGATGACTAGAATCCTCTGCTTTGATAAAATGCCATTGTTCGATTGGCAGCTGCTTCGGGATAATTTCATCTCCAAAACGGTCCTGCTCAAAATCATTGGTTGCGCTTTTCCAGTCCTTCGGGAACGTAATCCTTCGACTTTCAAAATACGGATATTCCCCGTTTACTTTGATAGATCCCTCTATCGGGACAATTCCTTCACCAAGAGGATAATAGTCAAAGCCCAGTTCATATAAACCCTCTTCCTCTACATCCACTTCAATCGTGACTGTATCTTTGTTTCTCCAAGCATATACCTGATCGCCATACTCCTTGCTTTCTCCACTAGAAAGCAGGCTATTCTCATCAATGGATAAAAAATCGGCGGGAGGGACAACGCGCTCGAAATCTTGCGCGTTGTCTTGTCCCACTTCATTCCACTGTTTAAGGATTGATAGATAGCGTGGCTCAATGACTTGTTCTGCCACCTGCTCTAGGCTCTTCTCTTCATCAGCAAATGCGAATTGGCCTGGTACTAGCAACAGCAGTATTAATGACCAGAACATCATTTTACGTTTCATATCTAATCCCCATCCCCTTCACAGTTGATACATCTTATTGACCAATCGCTTCTTTGCCTTCTTGGTACTTTTGATTTGCTAATTCATTGATTTGTGCCACGTAGTCTTCAATCTTAATTTCGCCTCTGATACTAGCATCAATTAATCCTGCGATATTTGCATTAGGATTGTCGCCAACTGCTACCCCAGTTGGTGCTTCCCATCTGGACTGAACGAATCCTGGTACTGTTTTAACAGGTTCCACGATTCCATTCGCTAAATTGTCATATGCTGTACGTAAGCCAGGGATATCCTGAACTTCAAAGAATGCATCCAATACTTCTTCGTCCTGTGTTACAGGTAAGTTGTTCAATGCCTTGTCATTCTCTACTGCTAAATCAATACGCTTCAAGAATCCTTCTTTACCAAAGCTCATCCACTTAGCAAAAAGAAATGCTTCTTCTTGATGTTTAGTAGATTTAGAGATTCCCATGAAATCATTTACGATAACCGTTCTTCCACCAGGAGTTCCAACGAAGTCCCAATCAAAATCAAGGTTAGTAGAGAAGTTTTCCACTGCCCATGTACCATCCCAGTTAAGTCCGATTCCACCGCCGGCAAATACTTCTCCAGCATTCTCACCATTGAAGTTAGCTTTTTGCTCATCAGACAAATTCTCATAAGAATAGCCATTTGTTACGAAATCACTTGTAAGATTAACACCAGAAATGAATTCATTACTGTTTAGGTGATATTCATCTTCACTGAATGTATACCAGCCAATCTCTTCGTTTACAGAAGAAGGATACCAATCTACAATAGCAAATGGATTATTTAATCCAACCACTCCACTGTTTACGTTAGTCACGGAACGAACAGATTCCGTAAATTCATCTACAGAGAAACCATATTCAGGAACATCCAGGTTTGCCTGGTTGTATAAATCTTTATTTACAAAATAACCAAGGAAATGCTGTGCACTAGGAATGGCAAATACCGCATCATTGTATGTAACAGAATCTGTTACAACTTCAGGAATCTTTGCAAAATCTTCATCTTCTGCAGCCAATTCCGTTACATCTAACAACCAGTCATTCGCAAGGCCAGTCGGCACTTGAGATACCATGAATACGTCAGGCATCGCATTTGCACTTGCTGCAGAGGAAAGGGAGTTATTCCAGTCATCTGTTGCGATAGACTCATCAATTTCTACATCAATGTTAGGATATTTCTCTTCGAATTCCGCAATCATTAAGCGCTCGATGTTATTATCCTCTTCCGTTCCAAGTGCCCAACTAGCAAACTTAATGGTTACTTGATCCTCGTTGTTACCTTCCTTCTCCGCGTCATTTGAAGCATTGTTGGAATTACTGCACCCAACTACCAGCATGAACGAAGCGGCAATCGCGATCCAAGGTTTCATCAATTTCATTACCCATACACCCCTTATTTAATATTTAGTCATTTAATCGAAACGTTTCAATTTGTTCGTAAAAATAAAAAGGGAGATCTACTCAACCTTTTTTACCTGTCTATCTGCAATTGATACGTTTCACTAACGTCATTATACTCCGTATTGTAAACGATTACAATATTATTCTCGAAATATTTTCGGAGATTGATAGAATTGATTGAAAAGTCTTAATTTATAAGGCGTTGGTGGGTATTACCTGTGTTTCTATGTTTATGAAAAATAGAAAAAAAACCGATTCTGATTGATAGAATCGATTCGATAATTGCTTTATTGTTCTGTGGTACACCGCTGTTGATTTCCGCAAATGGCTTCGCTTTCCTAGGGGCGGTGCTTGAGCCTCCTCACTGCGTTGCGGGGTCTCAAGCTACCGCTTTCTCCCTCAGGAGTCTTCGCCCTTTGCTCCAATCAACAGCTAGAAGGCGAAAATAACTCAACATTTAACTTTAACAGAGCTTACTTATTATTAGATCACTTTTGATAGTTCTTTTCTACTGTGTAGGTCTAGTTCTTTGATATTTGTAATTTCGCAGCGTTTGCCGTCCATGTCGGTGATGATGATTCGGTTGGGTGGAAGCAGTTCAAGGTGCTCGTGTATGTTTCTCATCATGAGCTTTAATGGCCCTCTGTCAGTGAGGAGTTCAAAGATCCAAAGACCTGGTTCTTCTTTTATTGACTGAATTCTTTTCACCTCCGGGACCACATAGCGAACATGCAATTCCCTTCGTAATACAGCCTCACTTTCATCATCTAATTGATCCACACTCTTAATGACCCCTAGCTCTGTATCCTCATTCCAAATGGATATATACTCGTATGGTTTCGAGAAAGGAAAGGTGCGAAAGATACTTACATTGGGGTAATCAGTTCCTTTATGCCTGAAGTGCATGGTAGTCCCGTTCCCATAGAAAAACTCTACCTCTTGAGGGTCAAAATAGGTGATATCATATTCTCCACTCATCCAACCTCTACTCCTTTTATTTGCGACAGCTCTCGTTGCGCCTCCACAAGTTTATAATAGATTCCCTCTTTTTTAAGCAGTTCCTCATGTGTACCCACTTCTGCGATAACGCCTTTATCCACCACTACAAGTCTATCTGCATTGCGCAGCGTTGATAAACGATGGGCAATGGCAAAGGTAGTTCGCCCTTTCACAAGCCTTGATATAGCTTCTTGAATCTTTCGTTCCGTTTCTGTATCAACGGATGCTGTCGCCTCATCCAAGATAAGAATACGAGGGTCATGCAATATCGCCCTAGCAATAGCAATTCGTTGCTTTTGCCCTCCTGATAATCGATGTCCCCGTTCCCCAACCTTCGTATCGTAGCCATCTGACATCTTCACCACGAACTCATGGGCATTAGCAATTTTAGCGGCCCGCATTATTTCTTCCGGTGTCGCATCCTGCTTAGAATAGGCAATATTTTCAGATATGGTTCCGTCAAATAAAAACGTTTCCTGTAAAACCACCCCTATATTCTGGTGAAGCTGTTCTTGCTTTAAATTCTTTAAATCCACACCATCTAGTAAAATCCTACCTTCATTTGGATCATAAAAGCGAGTAACTAAATTGATTAAGGTAGATTTACCGGCTCCAGAATGACCGACAAGCCCGATCATTTCACCAGGTTTCACATCAAGATTAATGTTTTTTATGACTGGTTGATGCTTTTCATATCCAAAGGTCACGCCTTCAACTTGAACATGACCTGCAATTTTATCTAACACGATAGCATTTTTATTATCAGGAACTTCAGAAGGTGTATCAATTATCTCAAAAATGCGATTAGCTGATGAAATCGCCCTTGTCACCCAGCTTATCATCTGATTGAACCACTGCAACGGACCAAAAAACATCCCAAGATAAGCAACAAAGGCAAGCAAAGTACCGAGCGTAATATCATCACTTATGACAGACAAACCTCCAAAATACCATACCAACAACATCCCCGAACCTGTAATGAAGGAAAACAACGGGAAAACCCCTTGCCAAAGGCCATCTGTTTTGAAAGTTTGACTCACGAGCGCACGATTTCCGTGCATATATCGCTCCTGCTCTTGTCCTTCCTGACCAAATGCTTTAACCACTCGTATCCCTTGTAGTGTATCGCCGACAATCATGTTCAGCTTATTAGTGGATTGCCATTGTTTATACCAAAGATGCTGCACACGCGGCCAAATAACCATAGAAAAGAGTAAAACAATCGGAGAAGGCAATAACGCAAATAGCGCCAACTTCCAATCCAAACTGAACATCATGACTATAATGGCAATGAGCAACAATAATTGCCCGACGATATATAAAATTCCATCGGTAAGAAACTGCCTGATTGATTCCGCATCACTATTCACTCTCGAGATAAACTGTGCGGTTTGCCTGCGATCGAAATAACTGACAGACAGACGCATCAGGTTTTCATAGATTTCCTTCCTCATATCGCCCATGATATGGCTTCCAACCCAAACTCCCAAAACACCTTGTAAAAATTGCATTAATGTTAGCACTAATCCTGTTACACCAAGAAGTATTACTAGTATTATTAAAGAGCTTCCTAAACCTTTGGGTTCTAACACATCATCCACAATAATTTTTGTCAGATAAGGAGGGGCGAGCTCTAGAAGAGTTGCAACAAGTAAAAATACCGCGACAAGCACCATCTTGCCACTATAGGGCTTGGCAAAATCTAAGACTCTAGCAATCACTTTTTTATTGTCCACACAAACAGAACATACTTCTGTCCCATCCTCAAATGGGCGTTGACACTTCTGACAAATCCTCGGTTGTTCCGTTTTAGACAATTGTGGGATCTGCTCATTTTTAGCTAAACAATTAATAAACTTTTCCGCGATAGAAAATTTTTGGATGTAAGAAGCGGAGCATCTAATCAGAACCTCATTTACTTTGTCATCCCCATTAGTAATTATTAAGGCACCAGCTCCGATAAACCGCTCCAATTTGATGGAACGAACATTGTGCAATTCAACCTTCTTTAACAATTCTCCACGGTCAGACAATAGTTGAATTTCCTTATCAGAATGAGCAAGCCAGTTCTCTCCAAACTGTCCGTCTTCCTTCATATCTGTCTTAGCTAAAAATAATAACTCCCCATCTATGTGTACCTGAAAGTGACACGATTCAATAAACGACATATAGTCCCCCTTTAAAGCTGTTGTTCAAAAAATGCCAACACATCTTGAATATGCTTGTCCCAATATCCCCAATCATGGCCTCCTGGTCCATCGGAGAAGGTAAGATCTAATCCCACTTGGATGGCATGATCCCTAAAGCGAATATTTGCTTCATAGTTATGATCTTCCGTGCCGCAGCACTGATAGAGTTTTGGAGCCTTTTCACCGATTTTTGTTGCAAGATGATAGAGGTCATCCTCACTTCCCAAAATAGGACGATCGCCAAATATGTACTTGAAATCCCTAGGGAATGCAGGTAATCGTTCATTGATATCTACAGAGCCTGACATACTTGCCGCTGCAGCAAACTTCTCTGGATTCCTCATGGCAACTTTGAAAGCCCCGTAACCACCCATGGAAAGTCCGGCAATAAAATTTTCCTCTCTCTTATCTGACAGCGGAAAAAAGCTTTGAGCAAGAGTTGGCACTTCTTCACTGACAAATTTGTAAAAATCATATCCATGTTCCATATCTGTGTAAAAACTTCTCCCTGCAGCTGGCATCACAATCGCCCAGCCCATAGCAGCGGCATAACGTTCTATGGAAGTGAATCTTGTCCAAATGGTATGGTCATCTGAAAGTCCATGAAGTAAATAGAGGGTAGGGTGTTTCTTTTGTTTTACTTTTGTTGAGACCCCAATTTGTGAATTAGGCTGCGGTAATAGGACCGTCATGGATGTTGAACATTGCAAAGCCTCCGAGAAAAAATCGCATGTAATTCTAGCCATGATTCTCACTTCCCTTTTATGAGTTGTTGAAACGTTTCGACTTTTTCCATTATACGAGGTAGTGAATCCGCTTTCAATATTTTTTAGAAAATTCTATTTTGTCGAACGTATGTTCTTTACTTTTTATTAAACCCTAAATATAATGGAGGAGTAAGTACATACCTATTTAGAAGGAGTGTTGAAAATGAAGCATCAAGCTGTTCCTTATTTATCTTTTAACGGTAACGCTAGACAGGCACTTGAGTTTTACAAAGAGGTATTTGAAGGAGAAATTAAAGGCATCATGACCTTCGGCGAAGCGGACTTCCCGACGCCACCTGAAGCGGACAACCTAGTTATGCACGCTCGATTTGAAAAAGGAAACCTAACTCTGATGGCATCTGATTCCTTCCCGGGTCAAACAGTAGAGATCGGCGGCAATGTCTCTCTCATGTTAGAAATGGAAAGTGAGGAACAAGTTGACACCTTATACGCACGCCTTAGTGAGAACGGAAAAGTATTAATGGAGCTTCAAGACACCTTTTGGGGAGCCCGTTATGGAAGCGTTCAAGACTCCTTTGGTGTGAAATGGGACTTGAATTATACAAAGCCACAATAATATTTGGCCCTTTTAGAGCATGCTGTTGATTTTTACAACAATCTAGCTGTTGATTGGAGCAATAGGCGAAGACTCCTGAGGGAGATAGCGTTAAGGGAGACCCCGCAGGCGCAAGCCGAGGAGGCTCCCCAAACGCCCCTAGGAAAGCGAAGCCTAGTGCGTAAATCAACAGCGGTGTTTAACAGAAACTAATATATAAAAAAGCTTCGAGAGCCATTGCGGTTCTCGAAGCGTATGGATTCATTTAGGCAGAATTTTTTTACCTGAAATTAGCTCAAATGTTTTTAAGAAAAACCAACTAAAACCGGCATAAAACCCAACGAGTGGATACCTAAATGATGCTGGCTTATTCTTCTCAAAATAAAAGTGTCCGATCCATGAAAAAACATAATGCAGTATAGCGAGCACTATGGTGACCCGCCAATTAATCAATAAAAAAATCCAAGCCAATAAAGCTGCTAGAAAAGCAAAATAATGTAGAACCTGATTCCATGAGTTCTTATGTGCCTACTGATATAATAGCAAGTCACTTTTCACTTTTTCTTTCATTTCAAGTTATCCCTCATAAATCATCTTTCTTGTCATGCCGCCATCTACCGTAATATTTTCTCCGTTAACAAAATTATTTTCGGAGTCAGTTAGGTACAAGCAAGCCTTTGCAATGTCACCAGGCTTCCCGACCCGATTGGACAGATGTTGTGCATGGTCCTTATCTCTTAACTCTTCATAGTTTTCATTCTGAATCCATCCAGGTGAAATAGCATTCACAGTAATTTTCCGTTCACTTAAGGAAGCTGCCAGCGCATGCGTCAGCGCTACAATGCCTCCCTTAGTTGCTGCATATGCTTCTGAATTTGGTTCAGACATAGTCGCCCTAGTAGAGGCGATGTTAACGATAGCGCCGCCATTTTTCATGTACTTTGATGCTTCTTTAGAAGCAATAAACACACTGCGTAAATTTGTGTTGATTACATCGTCCCAAGCTTCAACTGTCAGGTCATGAATGGGAGTGAATCTGGATACGCCTGCGTTATTAACAAGGATATCAATTTGGTGAAAGTGTTCCATTGTTTTAGTTATCAGGTGTCGTATGTCCTCTTCTTTGCGGACGTCTGTTTTGACGAAAAGAGCATTGTCCCCTAGCTTCTGTTGAAGATCCTCGCCAGCTTTTTCATCCATATCAGCAAGTACCACTCGCGCTCCTGCACTTATGTAAGAGGATGCGATTCCTTTACCTATACCGTTTGCTGCACCGGTGACGATGACGGTTTTGTTTTGGAAATTCATCATAGTTTTTTATCTCCTAAGTATAAATTTTTTCACTGTTTAATACCCCTAGACTAAATTTAATATACACATTTTTCTTATACCCTTTATATTAACAAACTATAGATTAAGAAGGTGAAGAAATGAAAGATTATGAAGCCGCATATCTTGCCGGTATTATAGATGGAGAAGGCAGCATCTTATTAACAAACATACATAAAAATGAATATAGGCGTCCTTGTATAACTATTGCTTCAACAGATATAGAATTATTAGAGTATGTAAAGTTTTTAACTGGTGGCTCAATTACAAGAAAGAAAAATTATAAACCTAGTGTTCATAAAAATTCATTTTCACTTAGCATTAAAAATAAAAGAGTCGTACTTAATATACTCCAATATATACATCCTTACTTAAGAGTTAATGTAAAAAAAGAGAAGAGCTAAGTACATTTTAGATAATTATGAATTAGTAACCAAGAGAAATGGGAAGTATAATGAGAAAGAAAGGGTAAAAAAAGCTGTATTTGAAGAAACATTTTTTAAACTTTAAATAAAAAGCAAAAACCGCACTTTGAAAAGTGCGGTTTATTTAATATGGAGACGGTGGGACGTGCAATTCCATGCTTTCGTCATGGCACTGACTATATCTTGAACCTCAAGGTTGAGGTCCTCTGGCGTATTATGCGGACTAAAATTTTTAGTTGCTTCTGCAACTAGCAGTTCCGCATCCTAGTATTACCACTGTTGTGGCAACCTATGAGTCGATACACGGCTGTTGGATTGCTCCACATACCGCTCGGCATTGCCTTATCGTAAAATAAATACGACTTAGGTTTCACCGATAAAGCCAGATTTTCACTTGTATGTTGCCATACAAGGCGACTAATAATTAATCGAACCCACGTCCAGAAACATCGCCACTTAAGCATCTACGAGTGTAGTCAATATATTAGTATTTCGCTAACTGTTCCGCCTATTGACTGGCATCCTAGCAGCTAGTCTGGTTGTTCTCTTCCTTTGACCTCAGACGGCGATCTCCGGCGTAGCCCACTAAGAGTGAGTCCCTGATCCTACCACATGGGCGATGGAGGGAGGAACCGCATCAGACTGTTATTAGGCAGCTAATGCGAAGTTGTTGTTTTCTTTGCCAGTTATTATTGGCGTTGACGTTGATGACGAGGACGATCCCCCCGACTCGCAACCCAAGCTCGAACTATCCCTGTCGAATCCGTAACGTCCCCTCGATAATAAATGTCTCTGTTGAAGTTTAAATCAACAAAGAGCAAAAACACGAGGTTCTACGGGAAAGATAATCAAGCCAATGTGTTGGCCTATTCAATTATCAATGTGTCACTGCTTATGTCAGCGACAACCTTATTATAGCACATACAGATTACTTTGCAATTGTAAGTTACTGTAAAATATACTATACTATTCCTTTTGACGTTCACGGAACGCTCTCTCTATATCACGTTTCGCTTCTTTCTTCTTCAAGTCTTCACGCTTGTCGTATTTCTTTTTACCTTTTCCTAATCCTATTAAAAGCTTGGCATAGCCATTTTTAAGATAGATTTTTAAAGGCACCAGGGCGTATCCTTCTTCTTTGGTAAGACCAATCAGCTGATTGATTTGTTTCTTATGAAGAAGCAGCTTGCGAGTACGCAGTGGATCATGATTGTAACGGTTTCCTTGCTCATAAGGACTGATGTGCAGGTTGTGTAAAAATACTTCGCCGTTTTGCACTCGTGCAAAGGAATCCTTCAAGTTTACTCGGCCAGCACGCATGGATTTGATTTCTGTACCCTGCAGGACCATACCTGTTTCATAGGTCTGCTCAATGAAGTAATCATGGTTGGCTTTTTTATTGGTACTGATTACCTTACCTTCCCCTTTTGGCATGGATGTTTCCCCCTTTCTTTCTATTAAGGTGTAGTGAATATTTTACCAAATCCACTATCCCTCTACAAGAAAGAAGGGTCTTCCTTTGTGAAAAAGACCCTTCTTCCCGTTCAAAACTTATTACTTCTTCTTTTTACGCTTCTGTTTCGGCGCATTTTCAAAGAACTTCTTGTTTTTCTTTTTCTTTTTACCAGTGCTAGGCTTACCTGTACCTGGCCCCTTAGTCGTCCAGCCGATTTCAAACGTGTAATCATCAATATTACTCTCATCTTTACGCTTTTGGCTGCGGCCTTTGGCTGGCTTTTTGCGTTCGCTTTGGATGACACGCGGTGCACTCTTCGTATCTGGGCGGCGAGTACCCTTCATGCCAACTACTTCAAAGTCAATGGATCGCTCATCTTTGTTTACGTTAATCACACGAACGGTGATCTCGTCTCCGATGCGGTATACTTTCCCTGTGCGCTCTCCGATCATCGCATAATGGCGCTCATCGTAGCGGTAATAATCATCCGTCAGATAGCTCACATGAACAAGACCTTCAATCGTATTTGGCAGCTCGATGAACATTCCGAAGTTTGTAACAGAGCTGATGATTCCATCGTATTCTTCTCCAATTTTATCAAGCATGTACTCGGATTTTTTCAGTTCATCTGTTTCACGCTCTGCATCAACTGCCCGGCGTTCCATGTTAGAGGAATGCTCTGCGATTTCTGGCAGCTTGTCGCTCCATTTCTCCTGTGTCTTCGCATCCAGTTTCTTTTGAATCAGGTATGTGCGAATTAAACGATGAACAATTAAGTCAGGATAACGACGGATAGGTGATGTGAAATGTGTATAGAACTCTGTGGACAAACCAAAGTGCCCTAAGCTTTCCTCATCATATTTCGCCTGTTTCATAGAACGAAGCATGACAGTGGATACTACCATTTCTTCCGGCTTACCTTGTACCGCTTCAATTACTTCTTGAAGCGCACGTGGGTGAATCTCATTGCCTTTTCCTTTTACCACATAACCGAAATTTGTGATGAACTCGAAGAAACGCTGCAGTTTCTCCTCTTTTGGATCCTCATGGACACGATAGATGAACGGTACATTCATCCAATGGAAATGTTCGGCTACCGTTTCGTTGGCAACAAGCATGAACTCTTCAATCAAACGCTCTGCTACGGAACGTTCTCGAAGAACTACATCCTTTGGTGCACCCTCTTCATCCACAATTACTTTGGATTCCTTGAAGTCGAAATCGATGGCCCCACGCGTCATCCTTTTTTTCCGAAGGACAGCAGCCAACTCTTCCATTAGCTGGAACATCGGTACCAAGGATTCATAACGAGATATTACTTCTTCGTCCTGATCAACGAGAATTTTTTTGACATCTGAATAAGTCATACGTTCCGTTGTCTTGATTACACTGTGGAAAATCTCATGCTTCACCACTTCACCGGCATTATTAATTTCCATCTCACAAGAAATCGTAAGGCGATTTACTTTAGGATTTAACGAGCAAATACCGTTGGAAAGGCGGTGTGGAATCATCGGGATTACACGGTCCACGAGGTAAATACTTGTTCCTCGCTCCTGCGCTTCCATATCAATCGGTGACCCTTCTGTAACATAATGCGTGACGTCCGCGATATGAACGCCAAGCTTGTAGTTACCGTTGTCCAGTTTCGTCACAGTTACCGCGTCATCGAGGTCTTTTGCGTCCGCTCCATCAATCGTAACAATCACCTGATCTCGAAGGTCACGACGATCTCCAAGATCTTTTTCATCAATCTCATCCGGTGTGGCGTTCGCCTGATCTAGAACCTCTCTTGGAAACTCCTGTGGCAGGCCATGCTTATGAATGACAGACAAGATATCTACACCCGGGTCATTTTTATGACCGAGTATGCGGATGACTTCACCCTCCGCACTAAGGCGACCTTCCGGATAAGTAACTAGTTTCACTACAACCTTATGTCCTTCAACCGCACCATTGCTGGCACTTTTCGGAATGAAGATATCATTCGCAATTTTTTTGTCGTCTGCAATTACGAAGCCAAAACTTTTACTCTCGGTATATGTACCAACAATCTCTTTGACTCCGCGTTCAACGATCCGGATGACCGTACCTTCTTGACGCGAATCACCTGCAGCCTTTCTGCTTACGCGTACAAGAACGATATCTCCGTGCATGGCATTGTTCAGTTCGTTTGGTGGAATGAACACATCGTCCATATCCGCCTCTTCCGGCATGACAAATGCAAATCCTTTAGAGTGACCGATTACTTTTCCTTTGACTAGATTCATTTTTTCCGGAAGGCCGTAGCGGTTACTGCGAGTTCTCACAACGAGTCCCTGATCTTCCATGTATACTAACGCTTTTACGAAGTCCTTGAATTCTTCTGAGTCTTTGATACCGAAGGCTTGTTCAAGTTCTTGTGTTGTTAGTGGTTTGTAGGCTTCTTCTTTCATATAGGAAAGTAATTTATCTACGTGTTGTTGAATTATTTCTTCCATTATATATCCCTCCCCTTTTCGGGTTTTAAAATTACTGTAGTACACCGCTAGTGATTTCCGCAAATGGCTTCGCTTTCCTAGGGGCGGTGCTTGAGCCTCCTCACTGCGTTGCGGGGTCTCAAGCTACCGCTATCTCCCTCAGGAGTCTGCGCCTATTACTCCAATCACTAGCTAGGTTACTTCACTAAATAGTCTCTTCAAGTAGTATTACCAATCCAGTGACTCTAGAAACTCGTATACGTCTTGGTGGAGTTGTTCTCGTTCTTTATCGAGGGTGATGACGTGACCGGATTCTTCGTACCATTTAATTTTCTTATCGTCCGATTCCACTTCATTGTAAATAATGTTGGCGCTGTCTGTGTTAATCATGTTGTCATGTCGGGCTTGTACAACAAATGTTGGAGAATAGATCATGTCTACATTATTCCGCACGTCAGCAATTAATTCCTGCAATGCCTTCAATGTACCCATTGGTGTCTTTTCAAATTCCTTCATTTCTTGTTCAATTTGCTCCGCACTTTTCCCTTCACGGCGCTTAAACTCGCGCGCGTATTCCAAGACACCTTGGTACATAATTTCTTCACTCTTGATATACATCGGCGCACACATAGGCACAATACCCTTCACCGGAACTGTATAACCTAACTTTAATGAGAAAACTCCACCCAAAGACAGACCTACGACCGCAATGCTTTCAAAACCTTTATCCTTTAAAAACTGGTAGGCTTCCGTCACGTCCTCCCACCAATCCTCCGGTCCAGTATGAACCAATTCCTCCGGTGGCACCCCATGCCCTTTATACTGAGGCGCATGGCAAGTATACCCTCTCTTCTCCAAGAACCGGCCCATCATCCGCACATCCGCCGAATTCCCTGTAAACCCATGTAACATCAATACCGCACGATCTCCGCCTTCAAACGTAAAAGGCTTAGGCAGCTTCACTTTCATCACGTCAGAACATCCTTTCTTTCACATGTATTTATAGTATGCTACTTTTAATTAAATATCAGATATGATTAGTCCGAAAAGAACATTTTACCATAAAGGATGGGGAATAGCTTTATGGGAGCTTTTTCGAAGGGACGTTATTGTTTTAGGGGGTAGTTTTTATAGCAATATCAAAATGAATGTTTAGTAGGAGGAAATCGACAAAAATAATGTTTTTCATTTAGTATAAATGTGGTTAAAAAACACTAAATTACTATTCAAAATTCGTTAATCTATCCCCTTATAAAAGCTTTAATGTACTTTTCATTCCTCAAAGAATTTTTTTGAAATAATTAGGACCCTTCGACACTAATCTGCAACATTCAATATTTAGTTATTTTATAATAAATTTGGGGAATAGGAAGGACAATGGTAGCAATACCAAAGTTGTATATCGAATCATTCGACACAACAGTCAAAGGCAAACTTGCTGAAAGGCAAGGACGCAAAGTCAACAGATCTAAGATTATGTAAAAGAGAAATAAAAAAGTCCTTTTACGAATTATGATGGCTGGGCTGCCTGAAATACCAAAGTATTTTAGGAGGGAAAAGGATGATGGAAAACGTAACATTTGAAATGACAGAAAATTTAGATAAGGAGTGGGTAGATCTAATAACGAATGCACTAGAAATGGGTATTTCCTCTGCAGAAATTAGAGATTTCTTACATAATTATCGCAATCATAGTTCATTCAAACTCTAATTTTGTGAATATTTACGTATTTTCGTTCTAAATATCTAACAAACCCTTCGTTATATGCTATAATAAGCATGATAGGAAGGTGAAAGCCATGATTGGTGAACGAATTAAAAAATATAGAGAACAACGAAAAATGTCCATGTCCGAACTAGCCGAACGCGCCGGCGTGGCTAAATCATACCTTAGCTCAATCGAACGGAACCTGCAATCCAATCCATCTGTTCAATTCCTGGAGAAAGTCTCATCCGTACTTGGAGTAACCGTAAACACCCTCCTGCACGATGAGGACGAAGCCCAAATAAAAGAAAACCTTGATCGAGAGTGGGCAACTCTTGTGAAAGAGGCGATGGATTCTGGGGTGACCAAGGATCAGTTTAAAGAGTTTTTGGAATTTAATAAGTGGAAGATAAATCAGGAAAATAAAAATAATCGCTGACCTAGGTCAGCGATTATTTGTTTTGTTCTAGATTTGTTGGTTTATTCTATACGACTTGATAACGAACGTTAATTGCTTTGTAAACGGAAGGGCTCTTTTTACAACTGAGCCGCCCGCAACTGTTGCATATTGCGGTGTCAAATTTGTAGCACATACAGGACACTCCCAATCTAATGTCGAACAACTGCTAAAAGATTTTTGGCTGCATGTTGGACAAACTTTCGTGTACATAAGAGCCCTCCTTTTTTGTTCATTTAGTGTGTATTTAGTGGTAAATGAACGGGTTTTTTATAGCTTTATTAAATGAATAAACCTTTTCATTCTGTATCAGCCAGGCGATCTACTTGATTTGCCTCTACATGGATATGGAAGTCCATTTTCGCATTTTGATATTCATTGCCAGCTGTTTCTTTCAGATAGTTCCGAAAAGAACATGTACGTAATGTTGACGGGAGATTGTTTCTCCAAAGAGGATACCTTTTTCCATGACTTTAACTGGATCATGGGACATAGTTCCTACAGAAGAAACGCTATTCTCAAGCTGAGCTTCAATGTATTCTGAGCTTACTTGTGCTGCAAAAGGAGCATTTTGGGAAGCCTCGAGCGTTTCCTCAAGTACTTCAACATCTTCTTCTCCTTCATCAATTACCACAATTTCCATTTTAGCTCCATAGAACTCTTGCAAGGGCTTTTCCAACTCAAGCAAAGACATATCGTCTTTTTCCAAATACTCTCTTAGGGCTTCATCAATAAATTCTGCATCTTAAACATCACTTGATTCTTTATTGAAAACAAAAAGAGCAGTAGATCTATATTGAGAGAATTTAATTTCAGAAGAATCACCATTAAGCTTACCTGTAAAGCTTGCACTTAAGATGATGCGGAGGTCGGTACTGTTATTTTCAATGGACTTCCACTCTTCAGCACTTTGAGATCTACTTGCAGAAAGGTAGCCAGAAGAATAGTCAAAACTAGCTTATCCTCCACCAGCTATCTCCACGTTTCCAGAAGTCGGATGGAATACATAATTTCAAACATTCCCTTTGAAGGAATTTGATTTAACTCTGAAGTTTTTCATTCACTTCTGTCATGCTTGTCCAATCTATATGATGGACTTTACTTGCCAAGTATATTCTGAACTCATTTCAAAAAATTCAAGCATATGTTGTAACTTTTGTGACTCTAATCCACTCTTCTCCAAATTGAATCGAAAACTTGCTGCAATTTCCACCGAGTATTCATTTTTGTTCGTTATGGTAATTACCTTCTCCTCCATCACCCTAGAAGGAGCTAGTTTCACCAGATGAAATAATGTAACATGTCCCCCTTGTTCTATGTAGCGATTTTCCATATCTGCAGCCTTTGTTGAGAAGGGAGTAGTAACTAAAATAAAAACCAAGGCCGATACTAACACAATCAAACACCTCTGGATCAAGGACACATCACCAACTCCCATTCCAACTTTTCAGTTCTTTATAATGAACTATAATTTGAGTATAGAGGAGTGATCGTTCTTTTTAAATATTCAAAATACTGCATTTTAGCGCAATTAAGAACAATATTCTACCTAAAGCTCGTGATATCTCTTGCATTCGCAGTTTTTTGTTTTGTATAAAGAAAATATATGTTCACGTTAAAGAACAAAAGTGCGTGCCCAATAAAAAAAGATCACTAGAAGTGACCTTAGAATTAATTTTAAGTTAAAAAACCTGAGGCATATATCTTTTATGAGATTTCCTGCTATAAATAATTCTCTTGATAATTGTGTAGCAAATATAGTTAATTGGAATTACATAAAATAACAAGAAACCCCAAGGACTAGATATCCAATTGATTATATACCCTGCATAAGGTACCCGAAACACATACTTACTTATTATTGTGGATTTTTCCACATTTTCTGTATTATCTATAGATACAGAATCTCCCTTAGTTGTAAAGGAATTCTTTTCTATTTTCATGACTCGGTGTGTTATTGGTACTTCTTTGTTCTTTCCATATGAGATAACATCTCCAATGTTGACTTCTTCAGAAGAAATTAACTTTGAAATAATCAAATCTCCTGTTGAAAAAGTGGGCCTCATACTATCAGACAGCACAACAGCAACTTTAATATTATTTAAACAATAAGTGGCGGCTAGAATAAGTAGAGGTACGATAATCAATATGGAACTGACTGTTTTTTTAGTTCTCTTCTGATTCATTGTCCGTCTCATTATCTACAACTTCCTCACCATTATTTGATTCTTCAGTTTGAGATTGAACTTCTGACTCTTCCTCTGATGTTTCTTCTTCTATCTCTTCACTTACTTCTAATTCTTTTTCCTCCTCATTTTTTTCTTCCGTTACCACTTCATCATTTTTTTCCTTATTTTCAGTTATCTTACTTTCATCTTCTTTATCTTCTGACTCAGCTTTTGTTTCTGACTCTTCTTTGTTTTTTGTTTCATCTACCATTTCTTTAACATCTTTATTACTTACTTCTCTTTCATTTGTTTTTTTCTTTTTAGGTTTTTTGTTGTCATCCACCACTAGTTCCTCACTAATCACAACTTTTAAATATGCAGTAGAAACTCCATCTTTCACTTTTCCTGGTGGGTTGTGTACTTTCCCCCGCACTTGGGTAATCGAGTACCTGTTTCCATCCTCATCTATGGCATTTATATCAAAATATATCCATTGTAAATTACAATGAAAAGCTTCTCTGTGCTCTAAATCAAATGAATATGACTTACTCTCTTCATTTGTTAATGAATCATTTTCAATACCTATAGGATAGATATTGTAGTTGTTTTTCGGATGAGAGTCTTGACCTGCTACAATATCTATATCGACTAGCTTCTTATCTGTTTGATTAACAAGCTCTAATGTAATACTGCATTTAGTTTCCCACTCACCAGATTCGATTGTAGTAGTATACACTAATTGATCTGAAAAGTAAGCAACCGTTTGTAAACCTGAAAAACCTTTTGAAATTAGAAAAATACTAATTAGCGCTATACAGCCAATAATTTTTTTATTCATTGTACCACCTCTTTTAGATCTAACCTTTTCAAGGAAAATAATTAATAGTTTTTACTTTAATTTAGAATCTAGTGCACTATTTCGTTAAGGTTAATATTCCTGTTTTGCATACCTTTTTCTGAGGATAGCCCCTAAACTCCCAATAACTAAAAGCAAAATACCCAGTAATATGAAGTTATAATAGTTTTTAGCTGTATTTGGCAACTGATTAGTATCATTTGAAACAGGTACACTTGGTACAATGTTTTTATCACCTATAACTTCTTCCGCATTAAATACTAAATTAAATTCCGTTGATAAACCTTGATATTCGTTACCTAAATGGTGGGGTATATGAACTTCAAAACGGAGTTTTTCTTGTGTGAAAATTGCTAACTCTCTCTTGGATATCGACTTCAAATCTCTAAGAAACCCATCGAATATCATATTTTCCTTATTATCATATACACTTAGTTCTAATGCATTAAAATATTTCTTTGAACCATCTTTAAACTCTGAGTAAGTTGAATAACTAAAATCCAGATTTCCAATATTTTTCACATCTATGGATTTAATTATATTGTCACCTGGTTTGAGTCCGCTTAAATCTATAAAGACCTCACTAGGAAAAGTAGAAATAGATAAGTTTTTTTCTTGCTCTTGTGCACCACTTGAGGAAAAAGAAGTATTAGCAAGCAACATAATAATAATCAAACCGATAGATAGCGTGATTTTTATCTTCACAATTATCCCTCTTTGTTTATAGAGTTATATATAAAAAGGGTGGAGAATCCCCACCCTTTCTTCCATTAGTTGTTTTTGTCACCCTCATTAGATCTATCATTTATATCAAATCCATCTTCCTCGCTGTACTGACCGCCACCGCCTTCTTTATGATTGGAAAGGTTGCTTTCATCATAAGTGATGCCTTCATATTGTAACCCAGTAAACTCAAATTTAATTGAAGTTTGGTCACCTTGAAGTTTATTTTGATCTAAACCAGAATCTTTAAAATGCAACTGATATTTAACTCCCTTAATTGTACCTGCTTTATTTGTAGTGCCATCTGAGTTTTTAGTTGGGGCATTTAAGAACCCAATGTATTTACCAATGTCCTTTATTTCATTATTATTTAAGGTAGTGTCTCCATTAGCAACTTCATCCAATTCAGCCAATGTTACTCCTGCCTCAATTTGCTCAGTTGTAAACCATGCTGCTAATAAATCTACATCTCCAAACATTAAGCTCTGTACAATTATTTCATTATGAGTCCCTTTAACGCTACTTGTATCCACTTTCATGAATACGTTCATTGGAAGTGTGCCTTGGTTGTTCAAAATCATAGCAGGCTCCTGATTTCCTCTGTTAGCAACAAGAGTATCGCCAGGCTTCCAATTTTTAATATTAAAATGCTCCAAGTAAGGTTTTTCAGGTTGTAAATTGATAGTTCCGTTAGTAAACTGGCTTGTCGCATCAACAGAGTCACTGAAATAAGCAAAAGTTCCTCCGATTGTTGCCATGGATGCTAAAGCGATAGTTGCTGCACTTCCTAATAACTTCTTTTTAATGTCCATTACTAAATTCCTCCTTATAATATATGTAGCAAAATTTATTGAACTTCTCATGATAGAGAAGAAACAACCAATAGTGGTTATGCGATACTTTTTGTTTCGGTTTTTTCTTTTGATTCCATTCTACCTAGCATTCTCCAAACTGAAATTACTTCGAGAATAATTACTAGCAACCCAGGGATGATTAATGCTAAGCCAATTCCTTTCTTGGATTGTAAGAAAGAGAGTACATATCCTAGATAAGGTACTGTTATATCAGAGTGTTTTCCCAAAATGTTTTCTGCAGGTATTGGCATCGGATCTGCCGCTTGATTATTATCACCTTGAGCAATAAACTCCAGAGGGACAGTAGATGCTACCTCGGTAATTCTATGAGTTATAATTCTTGTATTCTCATGTATTGGTGATTCGAAGGTTATTACATCCCCTACTTTTAATTGAGTTGGATCTGTTACCTCCTCCACAAAGATAGCTGATCCAGTGGGAATAGTCGGTTCCATTGACCCTGATAGGACAATCATCATAGTTTTTCCAAAGAACTTCGGGGTTCCACCTGCTAAGTTAGAAGATATTGCTAAGATTGCAGCAAACACTAGGCAAATAAGTAGTAAAACTGTTAATCCTCTACTTATTATCTTTAACACTTTCATATTGTAGTTCCCTCCTAAATATCATTAAAGGTTATCTGAAGTTAATTCATTTTTGTTCTTTTTAAAGAACCTTACAATACGTAGTATAAAACACCTACTTCTTTTAGAAAAACCTCAAATTCGTTCATATTTTCTTAATAAAGAACGTTTTTGTCTACTTTCCTTGATTTTCCTAAAGATATCTCACTATTTCGTTTTTTATAAAGAATAATTTGTGCTATATAATGAACATACGTCATAATAATTTAAGGGGACGAGTATGCTTGGTGAGCGCTTAAAGAGGTTGAGGAAGAGGAAGGGCTATTCATTGAGTGAACTCTCGGAACTGGCTGGTGTGTCGAAGTCTTATTTGAGTTATTTGGAGAGAAATATCCAGACAAATCCTTCTCTACAGTTTTTGAATAAGATCGCCGTGACGCTTGAGACAGAATTGGAATTTTTATTGAACGGGGAGTCGGAGGACGATAAACCTGAAGTTCTAATGCTGGATGATGAATGGAAACGGTTGGTGCAGCGAGCAATCTCGGAGGGTTTTAGTAAGGAAGATTTTATTCATTTTAAAGAGTACATGGAGTTCCAAAAATGGCAGGGTGCCAAGAAGACAGTTTCGAAAAAGGAGGAAGAAGAGGCTTGAACGTTGAGATGGATATGGAATGGGTGGAACTATTGACATTAGCTAGAGCTTATGGAATTTCTATCGAAGAGGTTAAGGCCTTCCTCCTAGAAACGGAAAAACAGAATAAAAAAGAAATAGTCTTGAAATAAGAAAGAGCCACTTTCCGTTTTTTTTGGATAGTGGCTTTTTCTGTTAGAGAATATATAATTCTTAATAAAGAACGCAAGAGCGTGTAGGTACACTAGCTAGCCTGTTCAACTGAATAATCTCTGCCTGTCCGGGCTACTTTGTTCCATCCTTCTTTCTTGATGAAATAGGCGATAGTTCCAATACATATAACTAGTATATTCAAGAAACGAAACAATAACAGATCTAGTATGATAGTATTTGCTAATTTTGTCTTCTCACTTACAGGAAGAATAAAACTGTATTTCCTTGCAATCCATATGGATACAATGCTATAAGTTAAATTGCTGCATGTAGATATTATGAGATATAGCATCACAAATTCTGAATTTATATGACCTACATTAAAGATAATAGGTAAAATACTCATTAAAAATAGGTAACTGCATACGACACCTACAAAAAATGAATCAATGAGGAAAAAGAAGGGGAGTTTTTTAGAAAAAATAGATTTACAATAGTCTTTATGGTAAATCACTAGGCAATCTGTAAATGCCTTCTGCCACCTTATCCTTTGATTATAAAGATCCTTCCAGGTTTCAGGAACCTCTGTATAGCAACAAGCTTCCGGAATAAAAACAACTCTGCTCCCTTTTTTGCTTTCTAGATATTTCTGTATTTTCAGGGTTATATCAATATCTTCACCTACTGTTTTCCTATATCCATTCACTTCTAATAGGACTTCCTTTCGAAAAACACCAAACGCGCCTGATATGATAGAAAGTGCATTTGATCTTGCTAATGATGCCTTATATACATAAAATCCTCTTAGGTATTCAAGCAGTTGTAGCCTTACAATTAGCTTGCTTTTTAGACTGGGCATTAATTTATTCCCGGATCTTCTACTTCCTTGCAGAATTTGTACCATTCCACCTGCGGCTATAATACTTTCATCTTCAAACTTTTCATTAATTATCGATAATGCTTGATCATCAAGAATACTATCAGCATCAAGGGTGATAATTAACTCGTGTGTTGCTAGTATGATACCTGCGTTCAAAGCATCTGCCTTCCCACCATTCACTTTATCAATAACCATAATGTTAGGGAACTTCTCTGACTTATAGATGTTTTTAATTGGCATAAATTCCAAACGTGTTAATGGATAATCTTTATATACAATCTTTAATTCCAATAAATTAAATAGAGC
This sequence comes from Sutcliffiella horikoshii, assembly GCF_020524325.1. Classification (GTDB taxonomy): domain Bacteria; phylum Bacillota; class Bacilli; order Bacillales; family Bacillaceae_I; genus Sutcliffiella_A; species Sutcliffiella_A horikoshii_D. The sequence goes on along the minus strand of NZ_JAIVKY010000007.1, from coordinate 559,189 downwards.
CATCATGGTCTTGTCTGTGCTACCATCATTAATAAAAATATATTCGGCTGCTTTGTAAGGCATTTTTTCAATTGAATCAATGGTCGTTTGGATAATGGATTCTTCATTATAACAGGGAATCAAAATGGATATACCTTTTTCACTAATGATTCCTGTTGTTTGCTGCTTTTTTCCCTTTGAGGCATAGATTGCGTTTATAATATGAAAAATTGGAAACATAATTGTCAAAAGAAATAGAAGAACTGCAAAGAACTCTACCATTTTAAAACTCCCCTTCATGATTTATCTCCACTGACTCGATTTGGAACTCTGCAGGAAACTTAGTATCTTTACTTGGTGCTCCTGGCCAATCACCACCAACTGCCAAATTTATTACTAATTTCATTGGTTCTTTAGGAATATCCACTTCATTCTCAATAACGAACATTGATACATCATTAATGAGCCACTCTAGTTTTTTTTCTGTCCACCTCAATTCGTAAGTATGAAAGTCTTCGAAATTCATTAAAGTGTAACTACTGCTGAGTGTTTTTTGCTTCCCAAGATTATTTAGAGAATGTAGCACGAAATAGATCTTTGAAGGATCGTTGCCTACCACTTCCATGATATCGATTTCAGGAAGGTACTTATCCTCATTTATTGGAGTTAACCATATAGCAGGAAACAGCCCTTTCCCTGTGGGGAATTTTGCCTTCACTTTGATGCTTCCGTATAATATGGGCATTTCCTTCACTGTACTAATCAAGCCTGATGTGTAATTCCTTGAACCTATATTTTCCCTTTTCGCAATCAACTTTGTTACTCCTCTCTCCACCTTCACATTATTCGAATGATAATATTGAAGTTCGTTATTATAGTTCTTTTCCCTTACTACAATTTCCCAAAAGTTAGGATTTAACTTATTTCCTCTAAACTGATCGTAGAATTTAAGTGCCTTTAGATTCCAGGCACTTTCTTTTAATGTTACCTGTTTAATAACATGGTTCTGAATTATAAGGATTTCTTCGTTTTTATTTATCGTGGCATATCCATTAGAAAGAAAAACAAAGAACAAAAAGCTTAAAAGTATTTTTTTCATTGGATAGACACCTCAATACAAATATTTATAACTAGTATACACCATTTGTTCACTAAATAAAACAAAACGTACTTAATAGTGAACGGAAAGCGCAAAAAAAAGCTAGGGATTTAGCCCTAGCTTTTTAGAATCTTTTATTTAGCTACATTTGAAATATTATGCGAAATATGCAATTGACAGTGTCAAAATGAAGAAAAGTACTGATAGAACAACTGTCGCACGGTGTAGAACAAGGTCTAGGCCGCGTGCTTTTTGCTTTCCGAAAAGTGTTTCTGCTCCACCGGAGATTGCTCCTGAAAGACCTGCACTTTTACCTGATTGAAGTAGTACTACTGTGATCAAAGAGATTGCTACGATAATAAGTAAAATAGTAAGAAATAACGTCATGTAAACTACACCTCCTGCGGAACGTACATATGTCGATATATTTAATGTACCACAAACTGTCAAGTGGGACAAGATGAAGATGACAAAAAAAGAACCCAACTGAAGTCGGGTCCTCGCAAGAAGAAATTACTTCTTCAAGTTATAGAAAGAACGTAGGCCGTCGTAGCGAGCTGTGTCACCAAGTTGGTCTTCGATGCGAAGAAGTTGGTTGTATTTAGCTACGCGGTCTGTACGGGATGGTGCACCTGTTTTAATTTGGCCAGCGTTTGTTGCTACTGCGATGTCAGCGATTGTGCTGTCTTCTGTTTCACCAGAACGGTGAGAGATTACTGCAGTGTAGCCTGCGCGTTTTGCCATTTCGATTGCTTCGAAAGTTTCTGTAAGTGTACCGATTTGGTTCACTTTGATTAGGATGGAGTTACCGATTTTGCGCTCGATACCTTCAGCCAATTTCTTTGTGTTTGTTACGAAAAGATCGTCTCCTACTAATTGAACTTTGTTTCCGATGCGCTCCGTTAATAGTTTGAATCCTTCCCAGTCGTTCTCGTCTAAGCCGTCTTCGATAGAGATGATTGGGTACTTGTCCGCCATCTTCTCGTAGAAGTCTACCATTTCAGCAGATGTGTAAACTACGCCTTCACCTTTAAGGTGGTATTTGCCGTCTTCTTTGTTGTAGAACTCAGAAGCTGCAGCGTCCATAGCAAGCATTACTTGCTCGCCTGGTTTGTAGCCAGCTTTTTCGATTGCTTCGATAATTGTTTGAAGCGCTTCTTCGTTAGATCCTAGGTTTGGAGCGAATCCGCCTTCGTCACCTACAGCAGTGTTTAAGCCTTTAGCGCTTAATACTGATTTAAGAGCGTGGAAAATTTCAGCGCCCATACGTAGAGCTTCTTTGAAGTTTTCAGCTCCAACAGGCATTACCATGAATTCTTGGATGTCCACGTTGTTATCCGCGTGCTCTCCACCGTTGATGATGTTCATCATTGGTACTGGAAGAGTTTTGGAGTTGAATCCACCAAGGTGTTGGTACAAAGGAATTTGAAGGAAGTCAGCTGCTGCACGCGCTACTGCCATGGAAACACCAAGGATTGCGTTTGCACCTAATTTTCCTTTGTTTTCTGTACCGTCAAGGTCGATTAACGCTTCGTCAATTGCTACTTGCTCAAGTACGTCGAAAAGACCTACTAGTTCAGGAGCGATGATTTCGTTCACGTTTTCTACTGCTTGTTGAACACCTTTTCCAAGGTAACGGGACTTGTCGCCGTCACGAAGTTCTACTGCTTCGTATTCACCTGTGGATGCTCCACTTGGTACTAGTGCACGTCCGAAAGCTCCGGATTCTGTGTATACTTCTACTTCGATTGTTGGGTTACCACGGGAGTCTAGGACTTCGCGTGCGTAAACGTCAGAGATAATTGGCATGTTTGTAACTCTCCTTTTGGATTGTTTTTATTTTGAATTGCGTTAACACCGCTTTTGATTTGCGTTCCAGGTGTTCGCTTTCCGCGGGACGGTGCTTGAGCCTCCTCGGCTTCGCCTGTGGGGTCTCAAGCTACCGTTATCCCCCCGCTGGAGTCTCACACCTTGCACTCCAATCAAAAGCTAGAGATTACTCATTACTTTTTTATTAAAGAACTACCTGTCATTTCGGTTGGTTTTTGTACCCCTAGTAAGTCTAGCACAGTTGGGGCTAGGTCACCAAGGATTCCCCCGTCGCGGAGTTGAATGCCGTTTTTCGTGACGATGACTGGTACCGGGTTTGTGGTGTGGGCAGTCATTGGGTTACCTTCTGTCGTTACGACTTCGTCAGCGTTCCCGTGGTCTGCCGTGATGATAGCAACACCGTCTTTTTCAAGGATGGCGTTGACTACCTTCCCTAGGCACTCATCTGTCACTTCGACAGCCTTGATTGTTGGCTCAAGCATTCCGGAATGCCCGACCATATCAGGGTTTGCGAAGTTTAAGATGATGGCGTCATGTTTGTCGGCTGCTATTTCAGCTAAAAGTGCATCCGTTACTTCGTATGCGCTCATTTCTGGTTGTAAGTCATAAGTTGCTACCTTTGGAGAATCAATCAAGATTCTTTCTTCTCCAGGGTAAGCATCCTCACGTCCGCCGCTCATGAAGAACGTTACGTGTGGATATTTTTCTGTCTCCGCGATACGAAGCTGATTCAAGCCGTTTTGGGATAACACTTCGCCCAAAGTGTTGTCCATCCCTACTGGTTTGAAGGCTACATATCCATCCACCGTTTCACTGAAATGAGTCAAACAGACGAACTGAAGGTTGTTCGGATGCTTTGGCCCACGATCAAATGCGCGGAAGTCAGAATTGGTGAATGTGTTGGAAATTTGGATGGCACGGTCCGGACGGAAGTTATAGAAAATAACTGCGTCTTCGTCCTGAATGGTTGCAACAGGGCTGCCATCTTCTTTTGTCATAACAGATGGAATGACGAACTCGTCAAAGATTCCATTGTTATAGGAGTCGTTGACACACTCCATTGCATCGTTATAAGTAGGGCCTTCGCCGTACACCATTGCACGGTAAGACTTCTCTACACGATCCCAACGCTTGTCACGGTCCATGGAATAATAACGTCCAGAAATGGTTGCAATCTCGCCTACTCCAAGGTCTAGAAGCTGCTCGTTCAATTGCTCGATGAACTCAGGAGCAGACTTTGGTGCAACATCGCGACCGTCAAGGAAACCATGAATATATACACGATCCATGCCTTCTCTTTTCGCAAGCTTTAGAAGAGCGAAAAGATGCTGGATGTGACTATGAACTCCACCGTCAGAAAGCAATCCGAACAGGTGAAGGTTGGTTCCTTTTTCTTTTGCATGTTTAATGGCATTCAGGAACGTCTCATTTTCATAAAAGTCCCCTTCGCGGATAGCCACATTCACACGTGTCAAGCTTTGGTACACAATACGGCCGGCTCCGATGTTTAAATGGCCAACTTCAGAGTTACCCATTTGTCCTTCTGGAAGTCCTACCGCTTCCCCGCTTGCAGTCAATTGCGCGTGCGGGTATGTGCTCCAAAATTTATCAAAGTTTGGTTTGTTTGCTTGCGCCACCGCGTTACCGGTTGTTTCGCCGCGCATCGCAAAACCATCTAAGATGATGAGTGCTACTGGTTTCTTAGTCATTCTTACCTGCCTCCAAAAGCTGTAAGAAAGATTGGTGCTCAAGGCTTGCTCCACCTACAAGTGCGCCATCGATATCAGATTGAGCCATGTAGTCTGCAATGTTTCCAGGTTTTACAGATCCGCCGTACTGGATACGTACCGCATCAGCTGCCGCTTGATCGAACTCAGAAGCGATGACGCTGCGGATGTGTGCACATACTTCGTTCGCATCTTCTGCTGTGGAAGATTTGCCAGTACCGATTGCCCAGATAGGCTCGTATGCAACAACTGTAGTTTTTACTTGGTCAGCAGTTAAGCCTGTTAATGCTTTCTTCACTTGGTTACCAACGATGTCGTTTGTTTTACCGGACTCGCGTTCTTCCAGTGTTTCACCACAACATACGATTGGAGTTAATCCGTGTTTGAATGCTGCAAGAGTTTTCTTGTTTACTGTTTCGTCAGTTTCTGCAAACATTTCGCGGCGCTCGGAGTGACCAAGAACAACGTAAGATACACCGATATCTTTTAGTGCAACAGGGCTGACTTCGCCTGTGAATGCTCCGCTGTCTTCGAAGTGCATGTTTTGGGCACCGATTTTAAGTTCGCGGCCTTCTACGTTTGCTACAAGTCGCTCTAGGAATAGTGCTGGTGCACATACTACTGCGTCGATTTTGTCGCTAGCAGGAACTAGTCCTTTTACTTCTTCAACAAAGCTAGTTGCTTCGGAAAGTGTTTTGTGCATTTTCCAGTTACCAGCAATAATTGGTTTACGCATGGTATCCATCCTTTCGGGGTTGGGGTGTAAAGTTTCTGTATACGCAGCTGTTGATTTCCGCAAATGGCTTCGCTTTCCTAGGGGCTGACGAGAGCCTCCTCGGCTTATGCCTGCGGGGTCTCTACCTAGCGCTATCTCCCTCAGGAGTCTTCGCCTTTTGCTACAATCAACAGCTAGAAACTTTATGATTCAACAATTATTTATCGTTCAGCGCTACTACTCCTGGAAGTTCTTTGCCTTCCATGAATTCTAGGGATGCGCCTCCACCAGTTGAGATATGGCTCATTTTGTCTGCGAGGTTGAATTTTTCAACTGCAGCCGCAGAGTCTCCTCCACCGATGACAGAGTATGTATCGGTAGCTTCTGCTAGGGCTTCACCTACTGCTTTTGTTCCGCCAGCAAATGCATCAAGTTCGAATACTCCCATTGGTCCATTCCAGATGACAAGCTTGGAGTTTTTGATTACATCCGCGTAGATTTCACGGGATTTAGGTCCGCAATCAAGGCCTTCCCAGTCGCTTGGAATTTCTTCAACAGGTACGATTTTTATGTTTGCGTCGTTAGAGAAATCATCTGCTACGACAACATCCACAGGCATGTACATGTTCACGCCTTTTTCTTTTGCTTGTTCCATGAAGGATTTAGCAAGGTCGATTTTGTCTTCTTCCAATAAGGATTTTCCAACATCGTAGCCTTTTGCTTTGATGAACGTGTAAGCAAGTCCACCACCGATGATCAGGTTGTCCACTTTGTTTAGAAGATTTTCGATGACACCAATTTTATCTTTAACCTTTGCTCCACCGATGATCGCCGTGAATGGGCGCTCTGGGTTGGAAAGGGCTTTTCCTAATACTTCTAGTTCTTTTTCCATTAAGAGGCCTGCTACTGCCGGTAAGTGCTGGGCAATACCTTCTGTGGAAGCATGTGCACGGTGAGCTGCGCCAAATGCGTCATTTACATACACATCTGCAAGCTCAGCAAACGCTTTTGCAAGTTCTGGATCGTTTTTCTCTTCACCAGGGTAGAAACGAACGTTTTCTAATAAAAGAACGTCTCCCTCGCTCATGTCGTTTACGATGGCTTTTACGGAATCTCCGTAAGCTTCATCCGCTTTTTTTACATCTTTTCCAAGAAGCTCTTGTAGACGGGCTGCAACCGCGTTTAAGCGAAGCTCTTCGACTACTTGCCCTTTTGGACGTCCTAAGTGGCTTGCAAGTAAGACCTTCGCGCCGTTATCCACTAGGTGCTTGATAGTTGGCAATGCTGCACGGATACGCGTTTCGTCAGTTACTTGTCCGTCCTTCATCGGTACGTTAAAGTCCACACGGCAAAATACGCGTTTGCCTTTCACGTCGATGTCACGAATACTTTTCTTGTTCATCTTGAACGGCCTCCCTTTAAAGGAAATTTGTTTTTGACAACATGAAAAGAGGGAGGGGTGTGTTCCCCAATCCCCCTCTACTTCACATGTCTTATTATAGAATGCTGATAAGGTTTATCCAAGCAATATCTATTGCTATGAAAAATTATAGTCCTTTAGCAGCGATGTATTTCGCTAGGTCTACTACACGGTGAGAGTATCCGCTCTCGTTGTCGTACCAAGAGATTACTTTTACCATGTTGCCTTCCATTACCATTGTAGATAATGCGTCGATTGTAGAAGACTCAGGGTTACCATTGTAGTCACCAGATACTAGTGGCTCTTCAGAGTAACCAAGAATTCCTTTTAATTCACCTTCAGCTGCTGCTTTGAACGCTGCATTTACTTCTTCAGCAGTTACGTCTTTGTCAAGCTCAGCTACAAGGTCAACTAGAGAAACGTTTGGTGTTGGAACACGCATAGCTCCACCGTTCAATTTACCTTTTAGTTCAGGTAATACTAGAGATACTGCTTTTGCAGCTCCAGTAGTTGTAGGGATGATGTTCTCAGCTGCAGCACGCGCACGACGGTAGTCTTTGTGTGGCAAGTCTAAGATTTGTTGGTCATTTGTATAAGAGTGAACAGTTGTCATCATTCCGCGTTTGATACCGAACTTGTCGTTCAATACTTTCGCGAATGGCGCCAAGCAGTTAGTCGTACAAGATGCGTTAGAGATAACGTTATGGTTAGCTGCATCGTACTTGTCTTCGTTAACACCCATTACGATTGTGATATCTTCGTCAGATGCAGGTGCGGAGATGATTACTTTCTTCGCTCCAGCTTCTAAGTGTTTCGCAGCGTCTGCACGCTTTGTGAAGAAACCAGTAGATTCTACTACTACTTCTACTCCAAGCTCACCCCAAGATAATTTCGCTGGGTCGCGCTCAGCTGTAACTTTGATTGTTTTGCCGTCAACAACTAGGTTGTCTCCGTCAACTTTCACGTCAGCAGCTAATTTGCCGTGTACGCTGTCATATTTTAAAAGGTGTGCAAGCATGTTAGCGTCTGTTAAGTCGTTAACTGCTACCACTTCTACGTCGTTATTTTTTAGTGCTGCGCGGAATACGTTACGTCCAATACGTCCAAATCCGTTAATACCAATCTTTACTGCCATGTTAATTTCCTCCTTAGTTTTTCTAAGAAATTTTTTAGTTGGCTTCGTTACTCCGCATTTGATCTCCGCAAAAGGCTTCGCTTTCCGCGGGCGGTCCGGGAGCCTCCTCGGCTTCGCCTGTGGGGTCTCCCATCTTCCTTCCTCCCGCAGGAGTCTACGCCTTTTGCTCCAATCAAATGCTGATAGTCACTTAGCCTTTATAGAAGGGATGTTACTCCCTAATTAACTCTTTTGCTGCTCCTTCATCCGTTATGAGGATGGTGTGGGGAGCTTTTTTTAGATACGCTTGAATCGCTTTTGCCTTTGAGGCGCCGCCGGCTACTGCAATCACACATTCTATCTTTTCCAAATCTGCGAGTTGCATTCCAACTGTCTGAACTTTATGCACTACTTCTCCGGCTTCATTGAAATAGTACCCGAAAGCTTCAGCTACCGCATGGCTTTGCTCGATCTTGCGCATGTTTTCCGGCGCTGTTTTACGGCGCTCTGCCATTGTTTTAGCGTCTCCAATTCCATGAATAACCATACTAGAATTTTTAATGAGAGAAATTACTTCTTTTATAGAAGGTTCCTCAATCATCGACTGGTAGGATTCATGGCTCAGCGAATCTGGAATATGCAAGAGCCTGTAGTCGCCTGATGCCTTTTCTGCCATGGTGGCACAAATGGTGTTCGACTGGTTCTGCACCTTTTCCCCAAGTCCGCCCCGAGCTGGGACAAACAGCAGATTACGGTTCTTCGTGTCGGGTGTCATCATTTCCGCTACGGAGGAAACAGTCGTTCCACCAGCTACGGCAATGACATTTTCGTCATGGAATCGTTCTCGCATTGCGGTTACACATGCTCTACCGAGTTCTTTTTTCACCCAAGGGGATTGGTCACTGTCACCCGGAACCACGACAACTTTTGTAATCCCTAACTTCTCTTCTATTCCCGCTTCTAGTTGCTTTAAACCGGAAACTTCTTTCATAACCTCTTCCAGGTCCTTAATGAGGTATTCCCCTTCTTTCGTCAATGTCATGCCGGCAACACTAACGTGAATCAGGTTCTGCACTTTAAGGAAATCAACTTCCCCTCTAAGCACTCGCTCACTCAAACCCAGACTGCCTGACAAACTTCTTCTTCCAATCGGCTGCATCAACCTTATGTATCTCAGGATCTCGTATCGTTTCTGCATAATGGAAAGAAGATCAGGCAACAATTTCTTTTGTACTTCAATAATTTGATTCATTATAGCTTCCCCTTCAGAGTGTGTATTTTACCTGATGGACAATAATCGCTGTCTGCCGTTGGACCTTAAATGTCCCACTGTGACATATTATGTCCCAGTAGCGGTAAAAAAAATCACCCTTGCTACAAGTTGATTGTAACAAAGGTGAAACCCTTATGCAACTAGGGTTTAGCGGATTTTTTCAAGTAAACGCTTTCTTACTTCTTCTTTGTTCACTTGACCATATGCTAGCATTTCTCCCTCGTGCTCTACTACCGGAATCATTAACTGATATTTTTCCAGTAATGTGTCATCCTTATAAATATCAAATTCCTCTATGGTAAAAGTCAGTTCGGATTGCAGCTCTTTCAACCTTGCTTTAGCTTTGTCACAAAGCGGACAATCGACTTTTGTGTAAAATTGTACGTTCATTTTGCATCTGCCTTTCTAATCATACCTTTTTCTCATGGAAGACCCCGGGATGTTCAATATATCCCTATATTTTGCCACCGTTCTTCTGGAGATGGTTATATGATACTGCTTTTGAAGGATGTTTGTCAGCTGTTGATCCGACAATGGTTTCTGTTTGTCTTCTTTTTTAATCAGTTCTTCCACCAACTGTTGCACCTGCTTGGTTGATTTCTCTTCATCATGTCTGCCAGACAGGCCTTGACTGAAGAAATATTTCAATTCGAACAAACCATATGGCGTTTGTACATATTTCTCCTTTGTCGCACGGCTAACCGTGGACTCATGTATTTCAAGCCTTGTAGAAATATCCTTTAATGTTAACGGTTTCAAAAATGAAGGTCCGTTAAGGAAGAAAGACTGTTGGGCACGGAGAATTTCCTCCATCACTTTGACAAGCGTGTGTTTGCGATGCTCCATTGACTTAACAATCCACTGACATTGCTGAAGTTTTTCCTGCAAGTAGGATTCCAGTTCATTTTTACTCTTAAGGGCCGACTCATACTGTTTATTTATTTTAATTTGCGGAATGATTTCTTCGTTTAATGACACGATAAAATGGTTTTGGTGTCTTTGGACGATTAGGTCCGGGGTGATGTATTTAGGTTTTTCAACTGTTTCATATTTGTTCCCAGGTCGAGGATTCAGCTTTACAATTTCGTCGTGTATCGCTTGAATTTCCTTTAGGCTAATTTCGTATTTTTTTGCGAGTGTCTTCCACGCTTTTTCTGCAAAAAGAGTAAAATCATTTTCCAAAATAGCTTCTGCCACTTCGTTTCGGGGTGATTTTCTTTTTAATTGGAGCAATAGGCATTCTCGGAGATTGCGGGCTCCTATCCCTGCCGGTTCCAACTGTTTTATGGTATTTAGTACTTTTATGATGCTCTCTGGTTTGGTTTTAAGCTGTTTAGCAATCGCATCTGGCTCTTCTTGTATATAGCCATTCTCGTCCATGTGTTCGATGATGCGCTTTGCAAGTTGTTTTTCTTCGATTGTCATGTTCGTGTCGAGCAATTGTTGTTCAATATATTGATGTAACGTTTCACCATGTTTACTGAAATTCTCAATGGAAAAAGTTTGTGTGGTGGTCGTTCCGATCTTCTTTGGTTTTAAGCGTTGCACACGAGAAGAAGCAAGTTCCCTATGGATGGACGGTTCCTTTAAGTCCATAAGCGGGTTCTCGAGCGACTGCTCCTTCAGGAAATCCACCAGTTCCAATGTCGAATACTGCAACAACGTAATCGCTTGCTTCAATTCCTGCGTCATCGCAAGCCTCAACGACTGCTCCTGATACAAACCAACTGACTGCTTCATACATCCAACCCTCCTCCGGCCAAACTCATATCCGGTCTCTATCTATATTTTACATGACTTTGGGGAACTTGTAAGCTTTAAAAATCTTCCTATAATTCGCTTTGAGGGGTCAGACCCCGGCAGGATTTTCTCCACTTATGTCGAAGGCTACTCTTTTTGCTGACTGTGCTGGCTGTTTATTGTATTTTATTATGGCGTTTGGGTTGTCATTCTTTTTTGGGGTGAATTTTTGCTGAAGTTTGATGTAGGCTTGATGTGGGGATTTGCTTGTAAATGGGGCTGGAGTAGGTTTATTTTCCTTAAAGGGTCATTTATTTTCCATTCATGCAATTTTATTTTCCGTTACGGGTTATTTATTTTCCGTTAGCCAATTATTTGATCCATAACTCCAAAAATACTTTCCGTTCCACTTAACCTAGAAATGAAACGAACAAAAGGCATCCCTTCGTTACGCTGGGATACCTTTTGACAAAATAAAAACCCAGTGTGCCGACACTGGGTGAGTAGATAATATGAGATAACGGCGCTTGTCCGTTACAAGTAATACTATAGCATGGTTGCTGATTATGTATCAAACGTAAGTTTTTCCAATTAGAAATGGCGCGCTCGGAGGGATTCGAACCCCCGCATGACGCGGTACCGGAAACCACCGCTCTATCCCCTGAGCTACGAGCGCTTATTATACAAATATAGTTCATAGGATATTATATCCTTTTAAACTATTAGAATCAATAAGAAAATAAGAAGGGATATATAAAATAAGTTACTGGAACTTAACATCAGAGAAATCATCAAAATTTATCTCTGAAGGCAGCTGTTCCGACACCATTAAGTCCCGTAATGCAGTAACTGTGATAGTGACATTGATATCAAGATATTCTTCTGTTTTGGAGTTGTTTAGAGTATAAGGAACATTATGAATAATATAATTTTCTTGGTTTACTTGCCAAACGATATCTTTTTTCAAGCTTTTAGGTTCAAGTTTCACTTTAAGAACCTCCTTGTCGATAGTAACCATTGTCCTTCCCCCTTTTACGTCTAAATTTTATCCGGTATTAAGAATTTTATACCCAATACCCATTTAATTCAAGCTACACATCAAGTTTAACGTTTTTTCTGATTGTATTTTTCCACTAACCTTTTCTTAAATAATTCCATCTTTATAACCATTTCAAGATCTGTATTTAATCTATGTTCCAATGCTTTTGGTGGTGCATCTTTAAAACTGATCGTAATGATTCGGATGATTTGCCTGTTTTCACCTACAAGTTGGAAAGCGATCGGGATAATATACTTATCAGAATCTCCTTCTTTCATCAATGTGTAAGTTAAAGCAGGATATCCTTTAAATTGTGCTTTTTTTACAATATCACTCATTTGTAATCTTTCAATGATATTTATGATTGTATGTAATTCATCAGAACCTAATCTTTCCATTATCCTATCAATCGTGTGAACAGTAAATCTAACTATACTATTTTCATATACATTTTTAGCACTTCTATCATGAATTAGTCTATTTTTGTGTTCAATGATTAACTGCTTTTGATTTTCGGTTAGATAAGAAAGAGTCTCTCCTTCCTGCATCTGCTAAGTTGTTTTTTAGTATAATGGGTGGCAATTGTGATTAACTCATCTACTTGTCTCGCATCAAACTCTATAACATCGTTAATCAATAAAGTTTCTCCATCAGAAAAACTTACTTTAATAGGTTTTGACATCTACCCCACACACCTTTTACAAAATATAACTATTATTATACCATAAAATATTCACTTTTTTCTGACAATAATAGTCTATGACAGGTTCCTTAAGGCACTTTAAAGTATAACTTTAATTGATTGTTGAACACTTTCCAGTTACAGAAGTTTAATCCCACCCCATACTGGATATGATTATTACATGGGGAAAAATGGGGGTATTTGCGATGGTTTTTATTTGACCATTCTTGACCTTGTATGTATGATAAAAGTACATAAAGATTTAGTAATACTTACTAATTGGTATAGGTTCGCTGAAGGTTTTCCCATTTTTACATAGGAGCCTATGTCGATAGAAACTTAAATTTTAAGGAGGAAAAGTGAGATGAACTTAATTCCTACAGTTATTGAACAAACAAGTCGTGGGGAGCGCGCGTACGATATTTACTCCCGTCTATTAAAAGACCGTATCATCATGCTTGGAAGTGCGATTGATGACAATGTGGCTAACTCCATTGTGTCTCAGCTTCTATTCTTGGCAGCGGAAGATCCTGAAAAAGATATCTCTCTTTACATCAACAGCCCAGGTGGGTCCATCACAGCTGGTATGGCAATCTACGATACAATGAACTTCATTAAGCCGAATGTTAGCACAATGTGTGTAGGTATGGCTGCTTCCATGGGAGCATTCTTGCTTGCAGCTGGTGCGAAAGGCAAGCGTTTTGCGCTACCTAACAGTGAAGTGATGATTCACCAACCACTTGGTGGAGCACAAGGTCAAGCAACGGAAATTGAGATTGCAGCAAAACGCATCTTGTTCCTACGCGAAAAATTGAACACAATCCTATCCGAGCAAACTGGCCAGCCAATCGAAGTTATTTCCCGCGACACAGACCGCGACAACTTCATGACAGCTGACCGTGCACTTGAATACGGACTAATCGACAAAGTTATCCGTAACAACAACTAACACCAAAACAAAAACCGGGCTTCCCAACAAGGGAGACCCGGTTTTTTAGTTTTCTTGTTGTACGTACTCTGCTAATGCAGCGATCGCATCCTCTTCATCATTACCGTCCGCAATCAATGTAATCGTAGCACCAGTGCTGATAGCTAAGCTCATCAAGCCCATGATACTTTTTGCATTTACCTTTTTTCCGTCCTTTTCTAAGAAAACCTCACTTGAGAAGCGGTTGGCTTCCTGTACGAAAAGTGCTGCCGGGCGAGCTTGCAAGCCAGTTTTTAAACGAACATCCACTTGTTTTTGTACCATTTCTATTCCTCCTCTATTTAATGTATAGTTGCTGGTTGGGTCCGCTCTATGCGAGGTGACCCTCTCCAGTTTTATTTAACAGATTCCCCTGCACGTAGTTTATCGGCAATTTCATCTATTTTTCGTAGTCGGTGATTGATTCCGGATTTGCTGATCGTCCCGCTTGACACCATTTCGCCAAGTTCTTTTAACGTGACATCTTGGTAGGTGACGCGAAGTTCCGCAATTTCACGAAGCTTGTCGGGCAGGATACCTAGTCCGACAGTACTATCGATAAAGCGGATGTTTTCCACCTGGCGAATCGCAGCACCAATCGTTTTATTGAGGTTGGCAGTCTCACAGTTCACAAGGCGGTTAACCGAGTTACGCATATCTCGCACAATTCGGATGTCCTCGAACTTCAGCAATGCCTGATGGGCACCGATGATGCTTAAGAATTCCGCAATCTTTTCGGCCTCTTTCAGGTATGTGATATAGCCCTTTTTCCGCTCCAATGTTTTACTGTTTAAGTGAAACATATTCATCAGTTCACACAATGATTCGTTGTGTTCGTGGTAGAGCGAAAATATTTCAAGATGATAGGAAGACGTTTCTGGATTATTAACAGAACCTCCAGCCAAGAATGCTCCTCGCAAATAAGATCGTTTGCAGCATTTTTTACTGATCAGGTCTTCGGAAATGTCTCGAACGAACGTGAATCCGTCCTTTAAGATCTTCAATTGATCCAAAATATAGTGCGCCTGCTCGGCGTAACGAACGATATAGACGTTATTCTTTTTCAGTCTCATCTTCTTTCGTACAAGCAATTCGACGCGCACATCATAAATCCTTTTTGTTAACGTGTAGATTCTGCGGGCAATCGCGGCGTTTTCGGTTTGTATATCCAAAATCAATTTGCGATTGGAAAAGGACAGAGAGCCGTTCATACGGATCAATGCAGCAAGTTCCGCCTTTACGCAACAGTCTTTTGTTTCAATCGTTGTTAGTTCTTTTTTCGTTTCAGAAGCGTAGGACATAGTTTTCACCTCCATTGTGAAAGTACTTGGTGTCTGCGAGGTTTTGGAACCTATCCCCTTACCACCAGCAATGCATCCGTTTGCACCCTAATTTTCGTCCAATTTTAACATGGAGTACAATAGCGCCGCTACTTTTTGGGTATCATGACGGATCACTCCATCTTCGTATCGAATGATTTTATCATGAACGATTTCAAGCCCTAAATTAGACAAGGCGGCAATATCATATATTACTGGTGTTGCAGATTCTTTTTTATAGCGAAGGGCTATTTCATCCGGAATTCCTTCTTCATTAACAAGAATGGTATCCATGAAACGGCAGCCCAAATGGTCATAGAGTGCCTTTACATGATCACTTGCCGTGTATTCAAGCGTTTCACCGGCTTGTGTCATGACATTACATATATACACTTTTTTAGCGTGTGCATTACACACTGCCTCTCCTATCTTCGGAACTAGAAGATTTGGCAGGATGCTAGTGTAGAGACTTCCAGGTCCGACGATAATGAGATCTGCCTTTTCTATCTCTTCTACTGATTCCTGCAAAGGCTCCACTTTATCCGGGGTTAGGAACACCCGCTTTATTTTCTGTCCGTTTGCAGGAATCTTGGATTCACCGGTAACAATGGATCCGTCTTCCATTTCCGCATGTAAAATAACACTTTGGTTAGCGGCAGGCAGAACTTTTCCGCGAACATTCAATACTTTGCTCATTTCACGGATGGCATGGACAAAGTCACCTGTAATGGTAGTCATTGCTGCTAACAGCAAGTTACCTAGTGAATGCCCTGAAAGTCCGTTGCCTGTTGCAAAACGATGTTGGAAAAGATCCTCAATTAACGGCTCCACATCTGATAAGGCGGCAAGCACGTTTCGGACATCTCCTGGCGGTGGGATATGCAGTTCATCGCGCAACCTGCCTGAACTCCCACCATCATCCGCAACAGTCACGACCGCGGTAATATCTACATCATAGTGCTTGAGGCCACGGAGTAAAACAGGCAGCCCGGTTCCCCCTCCTATGATGACGATTTTAGGTATTTTTTGACGTCTCATCAGTGTTTACCCTTTCGTTTCTCAATATCTCGGTGTGTTAGGAGTGTATCATATTCATCCTTGAAATGCTTGGCAAAATACTCTGCCAAGGTTACAGAACGGTGCTGCCCTCCCGTACATCCAATTGCAAGGACCAGCTGGCTTTTCCCTTCGCGCTTGTAGTAAGGAAGCATGAAAGTCAATAAATCCGTAAGCTTTTCTATAAATTTCTGTGTTTCCGTCCACTTCAACACATAGGATGAAACCTCTTCATCGAGCCCTGTCATCGGTCTCATATGGTCAATATAATGGGGGTTTGGCAGGAATCGTACATCAAACACAAGATCTGCATCTATAGGAAGTCCATATTTAAAACCGAAGGAAACGACATTCAATTTAAAAGTCTGTTTGGAGTGTGTGGCAAATTGTTTGAGGATTTTCTCTCTAAGTTCACGTGGCTTTAAGTTGGAAGTGTCCAAGATCAGTTGGGCACGGCCTTTCAGCTCTTCTAACAACTCGCGTTCATGCTCGATCCCTTCAAGCGGCAGTCCGGATTGTGCCAGAGGATGTGCTCTTCTTGTTTCCTTATAACGCGTCACCAAAACAGAATCTTTAGCATCAAGGAATAAAATTTGCGGTGTCACCCACGACAATTCCGAAATATCATCTAGCGCTTCAAACAGACTGTCAAAAAATTCACGGCCACGTAAATCCATTACCAACGCTACTTTATTCATCTTATTGCCTGACTCCTCCATCAGCTCCAAAAACTTTGGAAGCAATGTCGGGGGCAGATTATCGACACAAAAAAATCCAAGATCTTCTAAACTCTGAATGGCTACTGTTTTACCAGCCCCACTCATCCCAGTGATAATGACTAATTCTACATCACTGCTCGTACCTGTACTCATGTTTCTTCCACTCCCTCTATTGTCTAATCAGTTCGGATCAAGACGGTAGGACAACAGTTCAAAGTCCGGCGTATAGGTAAAGGTTCCAAAAATCATGCCAGATCCTTTAATAAGGTAATCGAGAATATGAAAATCACCTGGTGCCATCGGAAGCTTTGCGATCTCTTCCTGCTTATGCCACTCGATTTTTCCTTCTTCTGATTCCTTCACATTTTGTCCGTCATATTCTGTTGCAAGGAATGTAAACATCATCCATTCGGATACAATATCCTTGCCTTCTTTTATCACAAATGTAAAAACACCCTTTAGGGCAGGATTTTTTAAGTAGATGCCAGTTTCTTCACGATATTCGCGGACAACAGAATCTTTTACTGATTCTCCGTGCTCCATTTTTCCACCAGGTGCAACCCACCATCCACGACGCGGCTTTTGCAATAGTAGCACTTGGTCATCTTTTACTAGCACACAATTTGTTACTCTTTGCATGGTTACAACCCCTTTTGAGCTTGGCTGATTGTGTTTTTTCTAATAACCTACTATAGATTTCCGTTCCAGGTGTTCGCTTTCCTAGGGGCGGTGCTTGAGCCTCCTCGCTGCGCTGCGGGGTCTCAACCTACCGCTATCTCCCTCAGGAGCTACAATCTATAGATGAGTTTGTTTAAATTTTAAAACTAGCCAAGTGTATCATTTTTTATTTTACAGCAAAAGTATTGATTAAGACACAGTAAAGTTCTACAAATTATCAAACTGTATGTCAGGATTTCTTACAGGTATCGATTCCAGTTTTGGTTAAAGGCGTGTAAACGCTTTACTTTTTAAGTATATCATAGCTCTCTTGAGTATAGTACACAAGCTGTAGTGGGCGGAGGGTTGTGAGGGGACCTTATTGGGGGATTCGAATTCTATAGGACTTTTCCGCTTGGAGATCACTTTGAGCTTTCTTCTTCAAAATCACTCGCTTCGGGCGTATAGAACACTTCTATTTGACCTTTCTTCTTCAAAATCACTTGCTTCGGGCATATAGAATATCTCTATTTGACCTTTGTTCATAAAATTCATCGACTTAGGGCGGATAGATAACAGTGGACCGCATCCCACTCCAAAAAAAGACATAAAAAAAGGACACGGGAAAAAGGGAACCCGTGTCATCCACTATATTTATAAAAGGGGGTCAATTACTATTTATATAATAACCGATTATTGTTTCAAAGCTGTTACAGATGCGTTAAGGCGCAGTTACGTTTTGGTTAAAGGAAGATTTCGACAAACCCTTTAATAGTTCGACATACCTAGCGTCTCAAACCTTTAGCCCATTATTTTGCTGCGTTTGCTTTTAGCTCCTCAACAAGCTCTTCTACATAATGCTGAGCACTTTGAGCTGCGATACTTCCGTCACCGGTTGCCGTAACAATTTGGCGTAGCGTTTTCTCACGAATATCACCCGCTGCAAAAATTCCAGGGATTTTCGTTTCCATGCGCTCATTTGTTTCGATGTAACCCATGTCATTTGTGATCCCAAGGTTCAAGAACGGTTTTGTCAGTGGAAGCATTCCCACGTAGATGAAGACGCCGTCAGTTTTGAACTCTTGCTCTTCTCCATCTTTCGTGCTGACAAGTGTCACACTTCCAACTTTGCCATCTTTTTCGTTGATTTCTTTAATCGTGTGGCTCCAGATAAAGTCAATTTTGTCATTATCAAATGCACGATCCTGAAGGATCTTCTGCGCACGAAGCTCATCGCGACGGTGAACGATTGTCACTTTCGATGCAAAGCGAGTCAGGTAAACTCCCTCTTCTACAGCAGAGTCTCCTCCACCTACAACCACTAATTCTTTATTTTTGAAAAACGCGCCGTCACATACTGCACAGTAAGAAACCCCACGTCCGCCAAGCTCCTTCTCACCAGGTGCGCCGATTTTTTTGTACTCAGCTCCACTTGAAATGATTACTGTGCGGCCTTTATAAGACTTGCTTCCAGCGTTTACAGTTTTATATTCTTTTCCATCAATAACTTCTTTTACGTCGCCATATGCATATTCTGCACCGAATTTCTTCGCATGCTCGAACATTTTAGTAGAAAGCTCAGGTCCTAAAATATGGTCAAATCCAGGATAGTTTTCTACTTCCTCTGTGTTTGCCATCTGCCCGCCAGGCATTCCGCGTTCAATCATCAACGTGCTCAAATTTGCACGAGATGTGTAAACTGCAGATGTCATTCCCGCAGGTCCAGCTCCTATAATAATCACATCATAAATTTTTTCCTCTGTCATGTTGCCCACTCCTTTAACTCATTTGTTGCTTTTTATAATAACCCTATATTCATCCAATTTTAGATATAGATTTACAGAATACCTTTAAAAGTATTCCCAGTTACTATCCTATATAACAGGGGTGTTGTCCGTCCAATTTTTTGCTCATGGAAAAACGACAAAAAAACCGAGCAACATTCCAGCCCGGTTTTTAAGAAAGTAGATCCTCTACCTTTTTAATATATTTTCTTATTGTGCTTGTAGAAACCTCATATGTTTCCACTAACTCTTTCTGAGTCACAGGGTAGCCGTTTCCTTTGCTCCAGACATAAGCAAATGCTGCTGCCCATGCTGGTGCGTTCGTAAAAGTAACTGCTTGCTTTAATGCTCGAGCATATAAGTCAAACCATTCTTTTACAATCATATCAACTTGTTTTGTATTTAATAGTGACGCAATTTCATACCCATTTACGACATTTACCGGCACATCTTTTCGGTTTAATAAGGCAAACATGGCAAATTCACGGACAGTTGATGTCACAAAGGATTGTTCAAGGACATTTTTCACTGTTGTTTTAGTGGAAGTACTTGATTGGAAAATATGAAAAAGCTGTTCTGCTTCTTCTTCCTCAACCGTTTTATCTTCAACATGATTCCAAGGCTCCGTTCCTGCCTTTTCCGGATTCAATTCAATCACTTTGGACCACGCTTGTTCCGCAACTGAAAAGCGCTCTGTTTGATAGGCAGCATTGGCTAGCCAGAAATAAAACGTCCCGTCCCCTTGGAAACCGTTTTTCTGCAAGGAACGTAACCACTTGAAGGACAGTTCATGTCTGCCAATCAACCCGAAGGTCGCTCCAAGTTTATAACGGTGTTCCACCAAAATAGGGGTGACCTTTTCAAGGCGGTTTGCCAGTTCGTTCATTTCCTTCACATTATTTTCATAATGGAAGAACACGAGCAAGTTACAAAGCGCATGCAAGTTTCCTGGATTCTTTTCCAGAACTTCCTCCAAAACATCGCGGGCCTCTGTTAAATTCCCTTTATAGAAATAGGCTAATGCGAGATTATTATAGGCAGACCAGAATTGTGGATACTCCTCAATAATCTCTTCAAGCAGCGCCAACGCTTCATCCAGTTCCCCTTTTTCAAGCAGGCCTCTTGCATTTTCCTGCATGACAATAAGGTGATCCTGACCATCCACATAATCTTCCGCTTCATCTGCCTCAATTTCTAAAAGATCAATCAGATCCTCAGTGTCCTCGACAAATTCCCCGTCCGGCTCCATCGTCAAATATTCCTCGGCATGTTTTCTTGCCTCTTGAAACAATCCCAAGTAGGCATAATTGTTCGCCAAGAAATAATGACAATCATGCATGTCCGGTGCCAAATCTTCTATTATATCCTCTAAAAGTTCATTAGAACGCTGATAGTCACCAAGCTCGGTAAGGACAATCGCCAGCTGACACATAATCGATGCATCACTAGGTTTCATCGCCTCCGCACGTTGGAGCCATTTTCTTGCCTTATATAAATCCCGCTTCCGATAAGCACGGATTCCTTTTTGAAAAAAATAATCGCCATTCTGCGCAAATGGGATGATCTTCGCAACTTGTTTCACATTCGGATTTTTTCCCATTATAGCCTCCATACAAACTTACTTACCGTTCGTAGTATAACATAAGAGAGGTTGGAAAGAATAGGTGGGAAATTTTGAGGTGTGCTTTATTTGCAAATAAAAAACACTTCCCCAGTTTCTAACTATAAAAAGTGCTAAACAAAAACTATTATTCTTTGTCAGACGGCTTTTTCCCATGCCGCTCCTCGAGCACTGCCAACACTTCATCCAAGCTAACGTCCTGTTCACGCAACAACACCATCACATGGAAAAAGAGATCCGCAACCTCCCAAGTAAGCTCCCCTCGGTCACGATTTTTCGCCGCAATAATCACTTCCGCCGCTTCCTCGCCAACTTTCTTCAGAATTTTATCCACACCTTCTTCAAAAAGATATGTAGTATAAGAGCCCTCAGGCTTATCCACAGCACGTGAAGCAATGACAGACTCTAAACGAGATAAAATTGTAGTACCCCCTGAAGCCGGAGCACCAATTTCACCCGCCACATCAGTATCCGCACCAAGCACCACCTCATGGAAACAAGTCTCTTCACCCGTATGGCATGCCGGTCCATTCGGCTTCACCATCACAAGCACCGCGTCCTGGTCACAGTCATATCTCATTTCTACCACACGCTGCGTGTTACCGGAAGTTGCGCCTTTGTGCCAAAGCTCCCCACGAGATCGGCTCCAAAACCAAGTCTCTCGAGTCTCGACTGTTTTAACAAGTGACTCCCCGTTCATATATGCCAGCGTCAGCACCTCTTTAGTAGAGGCATCTTGCACAATTGCTGGGACAAGCCCTTTTTCATCAAAATTTACTGCTTCTAAATTGATCATCGAACCTGCACCCCTTTCTCTTTAAGATAGCTTTTTACTTCTTTAACGCTCGTTTCTTTGTAGTGGAAAATGGAGGCTGCCAATGCTGCATCTGCCGCTCCTTCTTCAAACGCATTCAAAAAATGGGACGCTTCACCCGCGCCACCAGAAGCGATAACCGGCACCGAGACAGCCTCGCTCACCGCTTTGGTCAACGCTAAATTAAAGCCTTTTTTCTCACCATCACTGTCCATGCTCGTCAATAAAATCTCCCCGGCACCCAATTTAACCGCTTCTTCAGCCCATTTCACCACTTCCCAGTCCGTTTCCCGGCGTCCGCCATGTGTATACACTCTCCACGAACCAAGGCTCTCGTCATACTTAGCATCTATCGCAACAACAATGCATTGTGAGCCAAAATAATCCGCTCCTGCTTGGATCAAATAAGGGTTTAGCAAAGCAGCTGTGTTCAGAGAGACTTTATCCGCACCCGCACGTAACAACCGCTTCATGTCTTCAATAGAATTGATGCCGCCGCCTACTGTGAAGGGGATTGCCAATTTTGCAGCAACCTGCTCCACCACATCCACCATCGTTTCACGACCTTCATGAGAGGCAGAGATATCAAGAAACACCAGTTCATCTGCACCTTCTTCATCGTAAAAGGCAGCAAGCTCGACCGGATCACCCGCATCTCGGAGCTCAACAAACTGAACCCCCTTCACAACCCGTCCTTCTTTTACATCCAAACAAGGGATGATTCGTTTCGTTAGCATCTATTTCACCTCTTCCAATGCACGGGCGAGATCAATTTTCTCCGTGTAGATTGCTTTTCCAACAATGGAACCTGTAACACCAACGTCGGCAAACTCGCTAAGTGCCAACAAATCATCCAAAGAACTCACTCCCCCAGAAGCAATGACAGAAGCTCCTGTCACACGCGCAAGCTCCACCGTCGCATCGACATTCGGTCCCGATAGCATACCGTCTGTTGCAATGTCTGTGAAAATGAAAGTTTCCCCTCCTGCATCTGCCAGCTCTTTTCCAAGCACCGTCGCTTTCACAGTCGATGTTTCCACCCAACCTTCCGTTGCCACATATCCATCCTTTGCATCAAGCCCGATCGCAATTTTAGCACCATATTTAGCAAGCATCGCCTTCACAAAAGCAGGATCATTTATCGCCGCACTTCCTAAAATCACTCGGTCTACACCGTTTTCTAAATAGTGCTCCACGTCCTCAGCAGTACGGATTCCCCCGCCAATCTGCACTTTCGCAGGCAGCTCCCGTGCCACCTGCAACACAAAACGATCATTGACCGGTGAACCAGCCTTCGCACCGTCAAGGTCCACCATATGAATCCACTCTGCACCCTGTTCCACAAACGTTTTTGCCATATCAAACGGGGAATCCCCGTAGACCGTTTCTTTACTATAGTCTCCTTGCAGCAGACGCACGCATTTTCCACCGCGCATATCAATCGCCGGATAAATGGTAAAACTCATATTATCGCTCCTCTTCCTTCACAAGGTTCACAAAGTTTTTCAAAATCGCCAAACCGACATTGCTGCTTTTTTCCGGATGAAACTGTGTCCCGAACACATTCCCACGTCCCACCACAGCCGGCACCTGCACATCATATGTACTGCTTGCCAATACCTCCGCTTCAGCAAAATCTTTTACATAATAGGAATGAACAAAATAAACAAAGTCCTCTGGCACACCTACTAAAAGCGGAGATACCTGTTGAAATTCAAGCTTATTCCAACCCATATGGGGAACTTTGTATGATGTACCTTCCGCTGTAACTCCAGGGAAACGTTCGACCCTGCCTTTTAAAAGAGACAATCCCTCTGTTACGCCGTTCTCTTCACTTTCCTCAAACAACAGCTGCATGCCAAGGCAGATCCCAAGCATCTTTTTCCCTCGCGCTACTTCTTCTTTTATAAAAGAATCGAGGCCTGTTTCTTGTAAAATGGACATGGCGTCACGGAACGAGCCGACCCCCGGAAGGATAAGGCCTTCCGCTTCAAACAGCACATCCCGGTCATTAGAGATGACATACTCGACACCCATCCGCTCCAATGCCTTGCTGACGCTATATAAATTCCCCATTCCATAATCTATGATGCCAATCATCTTCTATAACATTCCCTTCGTCGATGGTACCCCTTTAACTCGTGGATCAATCGTGGTTGCCTCGTCCAGTGCACGGCCAAGCGCCTTAAAGATCGCTTCAATGATATGATGTGTGTTCGTACCGTAATGCACAATCACATGAAGGTTCATTCGAGCCTCTAATGCAAGCTTCCATAAAAATTCGTGGACAAGCTCCGTATCAAACGTGCCGACCTTCTGGCTTGGGAACTCTGCTCTAATTTCAAGATGCGGGCGGTTGCTTAGATCTACGACCACTTGTGCAAGCGCCTCATCCATTGGTACAAACGCGTTTCCGTATCGTTTTATCCCCACTTTATCCCCAAGTGCGTCTTTTAAGGCCTGACCAAGACAAATTCCGATATCCTCCGTTGTGTGGTGATCATCGATATCCACATCCCCATTTGCCTGCAAATCCAAATTAAACTGGCCGTGCTTTGTAAAAAGATCTAGCATATGTGTCATGAACGGAACAGGCGTCTCAAGCTTTGCCGCTCCTTCTCCATCTATTGTAAAAGCAAGCTGTATTTGTGTTTCTTTCGTATTTCTCTCCAAACTAGCTGTTCGTGTCATCACCATGTCTCCTCACTTTTCCTTGTTAGTAAATCGGGATTCCACCGCCCGTGCGTGCGCTTCTAAGCCCTCTAGGCGAGCGAACGCTGCAATTTTATCCACATTCTCTGTTAAAGCCTGTTCACTGTACATAATTACACTGGATTTTTTTACAAATTCATCCACAGACAATCCACTGGAAAAGCGGGCTGTCCCGTTAGTAGGTAACACATGATTCGGCCCGGCAAAATAATCTCCAACAGGCTCTGAACTGTATCTTCCTAGGAAAATAGCTCCTGCATGTTTAATATACGGTAAAAGATTCATCGCCTCGGCTGTCATGACTTCCAAATGCTCCGGCGCCAGCTCATTGACCACACGGAGTGCCTCTTTCATCGTATCTGTTACAAAAATAGTGCCATATGATTCTATAGAAGCGCGCGCAATTGCTTCACGCGGTAAGCTTGATAGTTGCATTTCCACTTCCTGTGCAACCTGTTCGGCAAGTGATGGTGAAGTGGTCACTAGAACGCTTGAAGCAAGTTCATCATGTTCGGCTTGTGACAGCAAATCCGCCGCTACTTCATTTGGTCTAGCAGTCTCATCAGCAAGCACGACAATTTCACTTGGTCCGGCAATGCTGTCGATATCCACAAGTCCATATACTTCTTTTTTCGCAAGTGCCACAAAGATGTTACCAGGCCCAACGATTTTATCCACAGCCTGTATCGTTTCTGTCCCGTAGGCAAGAGCCGCTACCGCTTGCGCTCCACCCACTTTATAGATTTCATCCACACCTAGAATATCCGCTGCGACGAGCACCCCTGCAGGCAATGTGCCATCTGCTGAAGGCGGGCTCACCATGGCAACTCGCTCTACTCCTGCCGCTTGTGCTGGAATGACATTCATCAACACGGATGATGGATATGCCGCTTTTCCACCTGGCACATAGACGCCGACCGCATCAAGGGCTGTTACCTGCTGGCCAAGAATGGTACCATCCGATTTTGTGGATAACCATGACTGCTTGACCTGTTTTTGGTGAAAATCACGAATATTTTCCGCCGCATTGTGGATAATGTTGATAACTTGTGGAGAAAGTTGTTGATAAGCTGCTTGAATTTCTTCTTTTTTCACTTTTAATGTGGATAGCTTCGCACCATCCCATTTTTCCGTGTAGGAAAACAAGGCTTGATCTCCTTGTTCCTTGACCGTTTGCAAGATTTGAAGGACTGCCTCACGTTGTTCTTCTGTTCCTTGGTCAATCGAACGGCGTAGAGATACCGATTCACTCACTTTTTCTATCTTCATCATTTTTTACACCTCTCCAACTACCTCTGCTAATCTATCCACAAGTTCATCTATCTGTTTGTCTTTTAGTCGATAACTCACAGGATTGACAATCAATCGGGACGTGATATCCACAATTCTTTCAAATTCCACTAAGCCGTTCTCCTTAAGGGTTCGTCCTGTGGATACGATATCCACAATACGGTCTGATAACCCGATCAGAGGTGCTAATTCAATCGACCCGTTTAGTTTCACAATCTCTACCTGTTCCCCTTGCTCGCGGTAATAGCTTGAAGCAATCCCGGGATATTTCGTCGCAATTTTAGGGGCCACATCTTTCATTTCCGTTCCAGGCAGCCCTGCCACCGCCAAGTAGCAGTCGCTGATCTTAAGGTCAAGCACTTCGTAGACATCGCGCTCTTCTTCTAGCATCACGTCCTTGCCGGCAATTCCGACATCTGCCACACCATGCTCCACATAAGTGGTCACGTCCATCGGCTTTGCTAAAATAAAACGCATGTTTTCATCTGGTACATCAATAATCAGCTTTCTAGAATCCTCCAGATCGGGAGGAATTTTATATCCCGCTTGAACAAGCAACTGTGCCGCTTCTTCAAAAATTCTCCCTTTTGGCATCGCAATCGTAAGTACACTCATGCTTCGCTCTCCTTTCTGGCTTTTCCAAGAAAAAAGGTCACATCACTGAAGGACGCCGTGCACGCATCGACATTTTCCACTCCCGCAATGTCTTGAAGGATTACTTTTTCCCCAGCTTCTCTTTTTGAAGTGGCAAATGCAATGGCCTCTTCTCTTCTTTCTTGACTGAACAATACTCCGTGTATCTTCACTTCCGTCTTCTTCACACCTTTTGCTTCTAAAAGACGGTCTAAATGGATTCCGAAACCTGTTGCCGATTTCTCGCGATTGAACTTTTGAAACAGCTTATCATATCTTCCGCCGTTTCCAATCGGGAAGCCGATGTTGCCTGCATACGCTTCAAACACGATCCCTGTGTAATAACTCATATGGCTGACAATGTTTAAATCAAGTTTCACAAACTCAGCTACACCATATGCTTCTAACATCGTCCACAGTTGCTCCAGCTCTTGGATCGCTTTTTTCCCGGCATCTCCATCGAGCACTTCTTTTGCAAGTTCAATGTTGGAGGAATCCCCTCTTAAAGTTAACAAGTTTAAAAGGCGTTTTTTATCAATGGAGGATAAGGGCAGATTTTTCACATGCTCCCGGTACCCTACATAATTTTTTTCATATAAGTATCTTCTTAAGGTTGCCGCGCGTTCTTCATTACCGACTATATCGAGGAAGATCTGTTGCAAAAATCCGATATGGCCAATTGCGACCGTAAACGTCGATAACCCTGTGTTCTTTAATAGTGCAACAAGCAAGGCAATCATCTCGGCATCTGCACTGATGGAACGGTCGCCGATGCACTCGACACCAATTTGCTCAAACTCTGCCGGTCGCCCTGCTTCATTCTGTTGCGCACGAAATACGTTGGCCGAATAGGCTAATCTCTGAGGATAACCTTCATTTAAGAGTCTTGAAGCAGCAACCCTTGCGATCGGTGCCGTCATGTCTGGTCTTAACACAAGCGTATGTCCTTGTTGATCGAGCAGCTTGAAGAGTTGCTGATCGAGGATAGCCGATGCTTCGCCGACCGTTTCGTAGTATTCAAGTGTCGGGGTCTCCATAAACTGATAGCCCCATTGACTGATTTCTGCTGTCATCGTGTTTTTGACGTTCTGTTTTGCTTCATATAAGGAAGGAAGCGTGTCCCGCATTCCTAGTGGCTTTTCAAACATGAATAGTTTTGAGTTTGACATGTGGATACCCACCTTTTAAAATAATCTGAAATCCTTTAGTTCGCTAATATGGTAACATACTAACAAAATGAAGCTTTTTGGTCAAGTGTTAACGGTCTGGTGTATGTCTTACTTTATTTTGGGTAAAAAAAGGCACTTTATCCTTGGAGACAAAGTGCTGTTATGTAGAAGATTGTTGATTATATATTGATGAAGACCTCGCTGGCTCCATATTGACGCTTGTCAGGTCTTCATAACGGCTATGAAGACTCCTCTTACTCAAAATCATTGTGAGACTGGTCTTCATAACGGTCATGAGGACTTCTCTTGCTCAAATTTGATGCTAGACAGGTCTTCATACAGGTCATGAAGACTCCGCAGGCTCAAATATGCCGTTGGAAAGGTCTTCATTTACTCTTCACTTTTATCCAACCTGCTAAAACCTCATCCGCTCCTGCATTTCCTCTTTCGTATAGATGACGCGCATCGGGTTTCCTCCTACAAATGCGCCTTCTGGGACGTCTTTATGTACGAGTGTGCCGGCGGAGACGATCGCGCCGTCGCCGATCACCACGCCTGGAAGGATGGTCGTATTGGCACCAATCATCACTTCGCTGCCGATTTCCACATCGCCAAGGCGGTATTCCTTAACCAAATATTCGTGGGCAAGGATGGTGGTGTTATAGCCAATGACCGTGTTGCGGCCGACGCTTATTTTTTCTGGAAACATCACATCAAGCATCACCATTAATGCGAAGGAGGTCTGTTCGCCCACCTTCATCCGCAAGAAGGTGCGGTAGAGCCAGTTTTTCATTCCGAGAAATGGCGTGTATCTGGCAATCTGAATGACGGCGAAGTTTTTCACTACTTTTAAAAAAGGGACGGTTTTGTAGACATGCCAAAGGGAATTCGCGCCTTCCACCGGATATCGGGTCGTCCGTCTACTCACCCTCTGTCACTCCCACTATTGGCAACAAGTCTTGCATATGTGTGAGCAGATAATCCGGTTCGAAGGATTGAAGGTATTCTACTCCTTTGATTGTCCAGCTCACTGCGGCCGTTTTCGTTCCGGCATTTTTGCCTGCTAAAATGTCATGAAAGTTGTCGCCGACCATGATTGCCTGTTCAGGCGTAGACCCAAGTTGTTGCAGAGCAAGGTGGATTGGTTCAGGATCTGGTTTGGCGTTTGTAACATCATCGAGACAGACCACCACATCAAAGTATTGATCAAGACCTGTCAGTTTAAGCCCCATCACTACTGTTTGACGCATTTTTGTCGTCACGATCCCAAGTTTCAGACCTTTTTCATGGAGAAGCTTCACTGTTTCCACTACCCCTTCAAACTCTGTTACGTACTCGTCATGTTTGGCCATATTAAAGTCGCGATAATGAGCTATCATTTCGTCCACTTTCGACTCATCCATTTTTACGAATGTATCGTATAAAGGAGGACCGAGGAAGGTCAGTACGTCTTCACGGCCATATTGCTCCGGATAATAATGATCTAACGTGTGAAGAAACGACTCAATAATTAGGTCGTTTGTATCTATCAAAGTTCCATCTAAATCAAAAAGTACGGTGTTAATGGTCATAAGAGGCTTCCTTTCTTTTTGCGAGTTCTAGCCGTTTCCAAATGAAAGCCACGGCTATCGTGAGGAGAATGGCTGTTGTAACACGGATGGCAAGCAAAGGCCAAACAGGGATTCCGAGTGGGATGAAAATTAATGTATCTTCCACCACCGCATGACAGGCTACGAGAAAAATAAACGCAAGGGTCAAATCCTTCTTACTTACATTATCCTCTTTTACCGCCTGAATCATAACTCCTGCCCCATATGCAAGACCGATCACCAGACCTGCCGCCATTGTTGTAGACGTATTTTCTTTCATTCCGAGCGCACGAGTGAATGGCCCCATCCACTTCGAAAATACAGCGAGCCAGCCAAGTTCCTTCATAAATTGTACAAGAATCATAAGCGGTATGACGATAATCGCAAGTTGCAAGATTCCCAACAGGCCGCGCTGGGTAGCATCAAGAATAATAGGAAA
This sequence comes from Sutcliffiella horikoshii, assembly GCF_020524325.1. Taxonomy (GTDB): domain Bacteria; phylum Bacillota; class Bacilli; order Bacillales; family Bacillaceae_I; genus Sutcliffiella_A; species Sutcliffiella_A horikoshii_D. The sequence continues at coordinate 529,802 of NZ_JAIVKY010000007.1, read as the reverse complement.
AAAGCCTGTTACTGCCTCTTCAGACTTTGCGACCATCCCGTATTGGGCAAGCTCACCCCCACCTTTCCAAACCAGGTTGATGATGATTCCTGCAGAAAAAGCTAGGCCGAGTCGAACAGCTAGAATTACCCAAATTTTCAACCCTACTTTTGCCGCTACGGTCGACTCTACTAATAGATTATGGGAAAACGAGAGCATCACCGCTAAAATAAAGACCTCTTTTACGGTAAGGTCCAAGGTGAGGATGGCACCGATACCAGCATAGAGGTTTAGGAAATTTCCTATCACAAGTGGAATTGCAGCTTCACCTGACAGGCCGAAGATTCCCATGATCGGGGCAATCGCGTTGATAAGATACTGTAGGACTGGTGTATGTTGAAGGATGCCGACAAGGAGGGTGACTGGGAAAATGACTTTCCCCAGTGTCCACGTCGTCCCAAGCCCCACCATCAGCCCGCGTTTAAAAGTTTGCATCATGAAGCTCCTCCCCCTTTGAAGTAGCCGCTCCATTTTTTATCTGTCGGAGTCTTTGCTTATTTCGTCGCTTCAGGTGTGTTTTTCTTTGAGTCCATATAACGTTCTTTGTTTTCTGGATCTAAGTAACGTCTGTTGGCCATGCCGAGTACACGACGCATGATGATAAGGGCAATGGCAAGGACGACCAGTCCGATGGAAATAACTTGTGCAATTCTTAAAGATTCGGTTAGCATCAAGCTGTCCGTACGCATTCCTTCAATAAAGTAGCGGCCGACAGAATACCAAATCACGTAACTTAAGAAGAGTTCCCCGCGTCTTAGGTTTACTTTTCTCAGTAATAGAAGCAGTCCGACACCAACAAAATTCCAGATGGACTCATACAGGAATGTCGGGTGATAGTATGTACCGTTAATGTACATTTGATTGATGATGAAATCCGGTAAGTAAAGTCCTTCTAAGAAAGCTCTAGTCACTTCTCCACCATGAGCTTCCTGGTTCATAAAATTCCCCCAGCGTCCAATCGCTTGACCAAGAAGGATACTTGGTGCACCAATATCAGCAAGCTTCCAGAACGAAATTCCTCGGATTCTTGCAAAAATAACCCCAGTGGTAATGGCTCCAATCAATCCCCCGTGAATTGCCAAGCCACCTTCCCATATTTTCAAAATATCGCCCGGATTTTGTGAATAATGATCCCACTGAAACGCTACATAATAAAGTCTGGCACAAAGAATGGCAATCGGGATGGCAAATAAGACTAAATCGACAAAGATATCCTTGTTAAGCCCTCGTCTTTCGGACTCCCTTGTGGCAAGCCATAAACCAAGCAGTGCTCCTGTTCCAATGATGGCCCCATACCAGTAAACCGTGATCGGCCAACTGATCAAGACCGGATTTAACGGCTCAATGTTTCCTAACAACATGTTCCCCACACTCCATTATTTTTTAAATGTCTTCATGCTCGTTATCGTTATTAATGACACCTGACAAACGGTTGGAGAACTGCTCAGCAGCATTCATGCCCATTCTCTTCAAGCGGAAATTCATCGCTGCCACTTCAATGATAACAGCCAAGTTTCGCCCAGGACGAACAGGAACCGTCAAGCGAGTGACTTCCGAATCAATGATTTTCATCTTTTCTTCATCCAACCCAACGCGGTCATACTGCTTGTTTTTGTCCCAAAGCTCAAGATTAATGACAAGCGTGATACGTTTGTAGCTGCGTACCGCTCCTGCTCCAAAAAGGGTCATCACATTGATAATCCCAAGACCCCTAATTTCAAGCAGATGTTCAATCAGTTCCGGAGAATTCCCGATAAGTGTATCTGTATCTTCCTGCCTGATTTCCACGCAGTCATCGGCCACAAGACGGTGTCCTCTTTTGACAAGCTCAAGCGCTGTTTCACTTTTACCAACACCGCTTTTTCCGGTGATAAGAACGCCCACTCCATAAATGTCGACAAGCACGCCGTGAACAGCTGTTGTCGGAGCAAGCTTTCCTTCTAAATAATTGGTCAGATGCGAGGAAAGCCTCGTCGTTTTCATCGGGGAGCGCATAAGTGGCACACTTTCGTACTCTGCCGCTTCCACGAGCTCTGGTGGAACCTCCATGTCCCTTGAAACAATGATTCCTGGAGTGATGTCCGTGCAGAGCTGACTCATCCGCTCTCTTTTTTCCTTTGGCGTAAGTCTTTCAAAAAAAGACAACTCCGTTTTTCCTAGCAGCTGGATTCTTTCAGCCGGATAGTAAGTGAAATAGCCGGCCATTTCTATACCAGGTCGGGAAATATCACTTGTCGCAATCGGACGATTCACGCCATCTTCCCCACCAATCAATTCAAAATTAAACTTCTCGATCAGATCCTTTGTCCGAACCTTTGGCACAGCCAAAACCTCCTTAAGTATGGAAACACCCTGATGTAATCTTACAAAATAAATGTCATGCTTCCTATGTAAAAACAACCTTTTCTCATTTTAGCACTATTTGACTTTTTTATTAAGTGGGAGGTTTGGATGAGGGGATTTAAATGAGGATATGGAACCTCTTAGCTGGTGATTGGAGCAAAAGGCGAAGACTCCTGCGGGGGAGTAACGGTAGGTTGAGACCCCTGAAGCGTTGTGAGGAGGCTCAAGCACCGTCCCCCGGAAAGCGAAGCCATTTGCGGAAATCAACAGCGGTTTCATGCAGAAAAAAAACGCGAACCTTTGAGAGAATAGGTTCGCGTTTCCTATTAATTCTTCTTTTGCAAAGGCTCGACAATCGCCTTCTGGATCAGCAAATTTAATATGGATATAACGATTGCTGCCAATATGGCCGTTCCAAATCCATCAATATTGAATGAATCACCCATCAAGAAGGCTGTCAACATCAGCGTGATCGCATTGATGACAAACAAGAACAACCCTAGACTAAGCAACGTGACAGGCAATGTCAAAATGACCAAGATTGGTTTTACAATCGTATTTAACACAGCTAAAATCAAACTTGCAATGATTGCCGCTCCGACACCGCTCAACTGGAACGAGTCAAAATAACCTGCAACTACGATTAAAATTAATGCATTAACGAGAATACTGACAGCCCATCTCATCAGCGTATCTCTGACTCTTCATTAGGTAGTAGAAACGTTAAAACAAAATACGTAACAATCAAGGGCATTACTCCTGTCGGGAATAATAGAATGACAAAAATAACACGCAACAGATTGGAATCTACTCCTAAATATTTCCCTAGGCCTCCAAGCACACCCGCAAGCTTGCGGTCATTCTTGGAACGGATAAGACGTTTCATATTACTTCACCTCATATGGTTTGATTAAAATGGAGCCTGTCGTCGTTTCTGCAAGGATATACGTGAGGGGAGCATCCTCTTTTTTCGCCTTAAAATGAAGCGCCTTTTGCACCACTTCATTTTTCTCCTCCACAACATCCATCCCTGGAACCTCGCATGTAAAACTACCAAGATTCGTTTTCAATTCAGCTTCCACTGTGTTTTCAGATGATATGAACAGGTCCACACTACCTGTTTTTGTTTTTGCCATAATGGAACGTGCAGCAGAGCCAGTCAGCTCACCGACCACATTTCCATTAAAGCTCTGAACATCGAGCTTCTCGATATCTCCGCGAACTCTCAACATACCATTAATCGTTTCCGCTTCGATTTCTTTCGCGTCACAATCTGTCAATTTTATATGACCGTTTGCCGTTTCTGCTTCAATATAATCGCTCTTTAGGTTTTCCCATGTTAACGAGCCATTTGCCGATTTCATTTTCATCGACTTTACATGTAAACCTTCCCCTGATATCGGCCCATTAAACATGCGGATATTCAGGCTGTCATATTTTTCTTCAGGTACGTAAACCGTCGCATTCACTTTTATATGCTTCTTCTGGACAGAAAACCGCAGTTTCCCAGCTTCAATGGAAAATAGCACTTCACTCAAAAATGCCTTGCGCGCGTCATCTTGCGAGTTCTCCTCATAAACTTTCGCCTCACACTCTATCTTCACATCGTTCTCTTTCCAAGGAACCACTTTGACTGCGCCATTCGCCACATCCAGATCGATATGCTGCAAATGCACATCTGATTGCTGGAATATATGTTGAATAGAGATAGAAGGTCCAAAGTTGAAATCCAAGTCCAAGTCTTTAATCTTCTGCAGCGCACTTCCGACAAAATCTAAGATGTTATTTTTAAAAGAGGATGCCTGTTTGCTGTAAGAATCAAATTTTGATTTATCAAAAGAGCTGGATCCGCTCGACGATGAGCCTGTTGAGCCATTTTTGGAATTATAATTAGAGAATACTTTGGTGGACAGAGCCTTAAAAATATTCTCCTCTGCTTCCTGAGATCCTTTCGCATCCTTCGCAAGCTCCGAAACAATCTCATCCTGCCGCAAATTCTTCTCTTCACTATTCTTCTCCAAACTCTCCAATAAAATAATCGCCTCCTCCGCAGTCAGCTTCCCTTCCTCCACCAACTTCAAAATACGCTTACGCTCTTCCATAAATAACATCCTCCCTATAACCTAATAAATAACCTCAACCTAACATTACCTAAGATTCATCCATACTACCTCTACGACCGACCACACCCAAAAGTTTCACTTTCTGCTTATACACATATTGTTGCATAAAAATTTCGAAAAGGGGTCAGACCCCGGCAGGATTTTTGATACCCATGTCGTACGCCTCAAGTCTTATTAGTTTGTTACGCATGGTGATTCAGTTTGGATTCTTTGAGTCTCTTTCACTCAAAATGGTATAATGGTTCTAGTTTCTGGGTATAGATTGTGTGGAAGGAGTGAAATGGATATGGATTTTATTATGGATCATTTGTTGACGATCATTATTGTGCTGGTCGTTTTGTTTGTGGTGATTCCTTTCTTGAAAAGCATTTTATCTAAGCTTATTATGATTGGACTGATACTTGCCGGATTGATTTTCTTTGGCGTGCTGGGTCCCGATTTCACTGAGTCTTCCTCTAATTATGTGGAAAATACCATTCGTCCTGTTGTGACGAATGAAATAGATAAAGCAGACTTTCATTATGATGAAGCGTCAAAAGAGTACAAGATTCAAAGCGCATCTTTTCATCTGAAAGGAAAACTAAACGAAAACACTGGTGAAATTCGTTTCAAGGACAAAACCTATGAGATAGATGTTCGATTCTTACAAGATATTATTGAAAAGAAAGTTCAAGAACAAGAGACAAAACAATAGAAATACAAAAAGAAGGATGGTTGCCGAATTGGCGTAACCATCCTCTTTTTCATCTATAATTCTCAAAGTCAGCCTTTACTGACCGCTTCAACTTTCTTTACTTTCTGATCCATTCGATCACGGTCCCGCAGTAAAACCGGTCGGAGGTATTGCCCTGTATAAGAAGCTTCAACTTCAATAACTTCTTCTGGTGTACCGGTCGCAATGATACTGCCGCCTTTGTCTCCACCTTCAGGACCGAGGTCGACCATGTAATCCACCGCTTTGATAACATCTAAATTATGCTCAATTACTAGCACAGTATCCCCATTTTCTACTAATCGTTGTAGCACCTTCAAAAGTCTCGAAATATCATCAACATGTAAGCCTGTTGTCGGTTCATCTAAGATATAGAGAGAACGACCAGTAGATCTGCGATGCAATTCGGATGCAAGTTTTACACGTTGTGCTTCCCCACCCGATAGAGTAGTTGCCGGTTGACCAAGGGTAATATAACCTAAGCCCACATCATAGATAGTCTGAAGCTTCCGCTTGATTTTCGGAATGTTTTCAAAGAAGCTCACCGCATCTTCAACGGTCATTTTCAAAATATCATCAATGTTCTTTCCTTTATACTGCACTTCAAGCGTTTCACGATTATAACGCTTCCCATGACACACTTCACATGGCACATATACATCTGGAAGGAAATGCATTTCAATTTTTATAATTCCATCCCCGCGGCATGCCTCACAGCGACCGCCTTTTACATTGAAAGAGAAACGACCTTTCTTATATCCACGAACTTTCGCTTCATTGGTGGATGCAAACACATCACGGATGTCATCAAATACCCCTGTGTAGGTCGCCGGATTTGAGCGAGGCGTTCTTCCAATCGGAGACTGATCGATATCAATTACCTTATCAAGATGGTCAATCCCTCGAATCTCTTTATGTTGGCCAGGTTTTGTCTTCGCATTATGCAAACGCTGCGCAAGCGCCTTATGCAAAATTTCATTGATTAACGTACTTTTTCCTGACCCTGACACCCCCGTCACTGCAACAAAACACCCCAGAGGTATTTTTACATCCACATTACTCAAGTTGTTTTCGTTCGCACCGATGACTTCAATAAAGCGGTCCTTTACAACTTTTCTTTCTGTCGGTAGTGGAATGAACTTCTTGCCTGATAAATATTGACCTGTCAAAGAGCTCTCATCATTCATTACTTCCTCAGGTGTACCAGCAGAAATCACTTGACCTCCATGAACACCTGCTCCAGGTCCAATATCAAGCAAATAGTCCGCTGCCATCATCGTGTCTTCATCATGCTCGACGACAATTAACGTGTTTCCGATGTCGCGCATGTTTTTTAACGTTTGAATGAGGCGGTCATTATCTCGCTGATGAAGTCCGATAGATGGCTCATCTAGAATATACAGAACCCCTGTCAATCGTGAGCCAATTTGGGTTGCAAGACGAATTCGTTGCGCCTCTCCGCCTGAAAGCGTTCCGGCAGAACGACTCATCGTCAAATAATCCAGCCCGACATTGTTCAAGAAGCCAAGTCGTTCCTCAATTTCTCGCAAAATCATATGGGCAATCTTTCTTTCTTTTTCTGTCAGCTCAAGACTATCAAAGAAATCCAAAGCTTCAACAATGGAAAAGTTAGTCACATTTCCGATATGCCTATTGTTGATAAGTACCGATAAGCTTTCTAATTTCAAACGGTTCCCCTTACAAGCAGGACATGGTTGCTGTGCCATATACTTTTCCATCTGTTCACGAATGTAGTCCGAGCTCGTCTCCTTGTAACGTCTTTCCACATTGGGGATAACTCCCTCAAAGATGATGTAGCTTTCCCGCACTTGTCCAAAGTCATTTTCGTAGCGGAAGTAAACTTCTTCTTTTCCACTGCCATAAAGGACTTTATCCAATAGATTCTTGGGGATATCTTTTACTGGTACATCCATGTCAATGCCAAAGTGATTGCACACCGCTTGCAGCATTTGTGGATAATATTGTGAACTTGTTGGTTCCCAAGGCGCAAGAGCGTGTTCTTTTAAGCTGAGATTTTTGTTTGGCATTACCAAATCAATGTCTACTTCAAGCTTTGTGCCTAGTCCATCACATTTTTGACATGCTCCATAAGGGCTGTTAAAAGAAAACATTCTTGGTTCTAATTCACCTATGGAGAATCCACATTGTGGACAAGCATGATGCTCGCTGAAGAGAAGTTCCTCTTCCCCAATTACGTCCACAATAACTTTCCCTTCCCCAAGTCTGATAGCAGATTCCAATGAATCTGACAGACGTGTTTCCACGCCCTCTTTTACAACAATACGGTCTATCACTACTTCAATAGAATGCTTTTTGTTCTTTTCCAACTCAATATCGTCGGATATTTCCATCATTTCACCATTCACTCGCACGCGCACATATCCTTGCTTTTTTATATCCTCAAGTGTTTTCACATGCGTGCCTTTACGGCCTTGAATCACTGGTGCTAAAATTTGAAGTTTGGTCCGTTCAGGGTATTCCATGATACGGTCAACCATTTGTTCAATTGTTTGAGAGGAAATCTCTATGCCATGTTTCGGACAAGTCGGCCTACCGACCCGTGCAAAAAGAAGACGTAGATAATCATAAATTTCTGTTACCGTTCCAACGGTAGAACGAGGATTACGGCTTGTTGTCTTCTGATCGATAGAAATGGCAGGTGACAGCCCTTCAATCGCATCCACATCCGGTTTATCCATCTGTCCAAGGAATTGGCGCGCATAGGCAGAAAGGGACTCCACATATCGGCGTTGTCCTTCCGCATAGATGGTGTCAAAGGCTAGAGAGGATTTCCCCGATCCTGAAAGCCCGGTTAACACCACTAATTTATCGCGGGGAATCGTTACATCTATGTTTTTTAAGTTATGGGCTCTGGCCCCTTTTACTACAATTTTATCCATTGCCATCCTTATGTCATCCTTCCGCTTTGAGCTCCAAGATGAGGTCACGAAGCTCGGCTGCACGTTCGAAATCGAGCGCTTTTGCCGCATCTTTCATTTCCTGCTCCATGCTTTCTATGAGCTTTTCTCTTTCTTTCTTGTTCTTCGGTCTGAGTGTCGGTGCTTTGCCTTCGTAATTGCCATCTTCCTCGGCTACGAAAGTCGCACGGATAAGTTCTGGAACTTTTTTCTTGATGGTTGTCGGTGTGATGCCATGCTCCAAGTTATATGCCTCTTGGATTTCACGGCGACGCTTTGTTTCATTGATCGCAATATCCATCGATTTTGTTATTTTATCGGCATACATGATGACTTTACCGTTAGAGTTACGAGCAGCACGTCCGATGGTTTGAATCAAGGAACGTTCAGAACGCAGGAACCCTTCCTTGTCTGCATCGAGAATGGTGACAAGTGATACTTCTGGAATGTCTAGACCTTCTCTCAAAAGGTTGATTCCAATCAAGACATCATGTTTACCCATTCTCAGTTCTCTTATAATCTCAATCCGCTCAAGCGTCTTGATTTCAGAATGCAGGTACGCAACTTTAATACCTAGCTCTTTTAAGTAAGCTGTAAGATCCTCGGACATCTTCTTCGTCAAGGTAGTGACAAGGACCCTTTCATCCTTTTCCACTCGCTGATGAATTTCACCGATTAAGTCATCAATTTGTCCTTTTATTGGACGAACTTCAATAATCGGATCAAGCAACCCGGTCGGTCGGATAATTTGTTCTACCATTTTGGGTGTATGCTCAAGCTCGTATGGTCCTGGTGTTGCAGAAACATAGACAAGCTGGGCTGTTTTCTTTTCAAACTCCTCGAACCTGAGTGGACGATTGTCCTTCGCTGACGGCAGTCGGAAACCATGGTCCACGAGGACTTGTTTTCTTGCCTGGTCCCCATTGAACATCCCACGGATTTGAGGAAGCGTAACGTGGGACTCGTCAATCACCAATAGAAAATCTTCCGGGAAGAAGTCCATTAGTGTGTAAGGGGTCGAGCCAGCTGGACGAAGGGTCAGGTGCCGGGAGTAATTCTCAATTCCAGAACAAAAGCCCATTTCCGCCATCATTTCCAAATCATAACGAGTTCGCTGTTCTAATCGCTGTGCTTCTAACAGTTTGCCTGCTTCGCGAAGTTCTTCAAGCCTCTCTTCTAGCTCTGCCTGAATATTGACGATGGCTTTTTTCATTTTCTCTTCTCTGGTTACGAAGTGGGAAGCCGGGAAAATGGAAACATGGTTACGGTCTCCGAGAATCTCCCCTGTTAGTGCATCCACTTCTCGTATGCGGTCAATTTCGTCGCCGAAAAATTCCACACGAATGCAGTGTTCGTCACGGGATGCAGGGAAAATCTCCACTACATCACCACGAACCCGGAATGTTCCGCGCTTGAAGTCAATGTCATTTCTACTGTATTGGATATCTACTAAGTCACGCAGCAGGACATTCCGTTCTTTTTCCATTCCTGTTCTTAAGCTGACGACAAGGTCACGGTATTCTTCCGGTGACCCCAAGCCATAGATACATGACACACTGGCGATGATGATAACGTCGTTCCGCTCAAAAAGGGAAGCCGTAGCCGAGTGGCGAAGTTTATCAATTTCATCATTGATGCTTGCGTCTTTTTCTATAAACGTATCGGTGGAAGGTACATACGCTTCCGGTTGATAGTAATCATAATAACTAACAAAGTATTCAACTGCGTTGTTAGGGAAAAACTCTTTGAATTCACTATATAATTGCCCAGCCAACGTTTTGTTGTGGGCGATAATTAATGTCGGTTTGTTTACTGCCTGAATCACATTGGAGACAGTAAACGTCTTCCCCGTTCCTGTTGCACCAAGCAGTGTCTGATGTTTTTTCCCGTTTTTGAGACCTTCCACAATCTCCGCGATTGCGGTCGGCTGATCTCCATCCGGCTTATATCCAGAAACTAACTCAAACTGTTCCATCCACAAAAAGCCTCCATTTCCGTTCATCTAACCTCTACCAATATTCTACCACAATACCTACCCAAAACAACAAAAATACGAACTGATATTCGCTTTTTATATAAAAAAAGGCTTTTTTACTCTATACCCGAGTCTGTTGCGTTTTAAGAGTGTTTTCTATATTCTTATCATTATCATGTATTTGGAATCGGAAACTAGTTTTGGGGAGATTTATGATGAAAAAGTTTTTTTACAGTAAGATGTTCTGCTTTGCTTGGCTGATTATGCTAACGACCGGCTGTTCGTTCAACGATATTCCTGAAGAAACGCTGGACATCCCATATATAGATGAACGTGCATTGGAAACTCCCGAGGAGGAACTAACTTACAGTGAAGTGGATGGAGAGTATGTGCATGATTTTATCAAGGCAAATAAGGACAAATCTATTAGATGGACTGCCACGGTGACGCGTGTAGAAAACAATTCCACATATGAGCTACAGGAGCTACTCCTTCCAGCTATCCTTGTTACTTTTGTAGAAGAATTGAATCCTACACCGGAAGTTGGAGATGTTTTGACATTTGAAGGCGTACTAACAGGCTATGGGGAAACCTTCGGAAAAGATCCTCTTTGGGTAGTGAGACCCGCCAGACTGGAGTCGACGACCACTGAAGAACAAGAAGCATTGACCGCCTACCAACAAGCAGCACAACAAGCAAAAGAGGGAGCAGACCTTCCGTAAACCGGAAAGTTGCTCCCTCTTTGTCTATTTAAATTTCCCTACCATGCGCTTTGCATACAAAAATCCAATCACTAAAGAAAGGACATCTACTAAAATAACATACCATTCATTTCCGTGACCTTTAAAAATGGAAACTAAAATGAGCGCAACTGCCAAACCTGTACCCACGTATAGGTTATAGGTCACTCTTGTAAAAAGAACCACGAGCAACGCAGGAATAATCAATGCTAAACCCAGCTTTACCAACAATCTGAAAACCTCTTTTCTATCTCATCCGAAAATCTTCTATTGTTAGTATAGCAGTTTTTCTGCTTCTATATAAGAAGAATCAATCTACTGGTACCACCTGAATTTCATCACCAAAAAACCTGTGTATCACTGTTTTTCCATTTTCCTCTTTAAAAATTATAGAATAACCTTTTAATAATTCACCATCGTAGTGAACCATAACTTGCATTCCCATCTTTTCACTTTGTACACCTTCTATATCCAAGTCATCCATTGGGGATTCAAAAACGTAGCCTTCCTCTACTGGAAAATCGTACCGATTTAAAGTAAAGACGGGGCCACTGTCCATCGACTGTTCAACCTCTACATAATTGGTTCCAAGTATGTTGCGGACCTCCTGCTTGCTCATTCCTGTAGATAAATTACTCGAAACAAATTCCGCAGAGATGGTCTCCCTGTCTGTTGTTGTTTGCATAACCCCATAAAGTGTACCGGAAATAATGAACAAGAGCAGCACACTCAACACAATCCTTGGATGTCCCCACCAGTGTTTTCTCTTTTTCGCCCCCTTAATTCTCTCCAACACTCGTTCCCGGTCTACACTAGTAAATAATGAATTTGACGAAATGAAATGGTCCATTTCCTGTTTAAAGTGATCGCTTTCTAGTCGAGGGTTCTTGCTCATGTTCATCGCCTCCTTCCATTATGTATACTCTTACCTTGTCTCTTCCACGTTTGAGCCTCGTCTTTACAGTATTCTTGTTTACTTCCAAAAGTTCTGAAATCTCTTCCACCGAAAAGTCTCTATAATAATGTAGAATAAGAACTTCCCTATATTTCAGTGGCAAACTCATTACCACAGCAGCAAGCTCTTGCCTTTCCTCTGAAATTAAAACCTTCTCATCCGTCAGTTCACCGCCTGCCAAAAACGGCTGGACCAACTCCATGACTTTATGTTTAAAACTTCTCAAATAATCCTTTGAGGTATTAATGGCGATTCTATAAATCCACGTTTTCAACTCACTATCCCCTCGGAAAAGATGTAAATTCTTATAAACTTTCACAAACACTTCCTGGGATAAGTCGTCAACCACTGCATAATTTCTCACATATGTGTAGATTAATCGTTTAATCTCTTCGCCATAGTGATCCATAGCCCACACAACCATTTCCTCCCGTTTTTCCTCCGACAAATCATTCTCCCTTGCCAATCTGCCACCTCCTTCTTGTTTTTTCTGTTTGACGTTTTATAAGAATAATAGGTTTCATTTTTTCTATAAAATTCAAAAGAAAAACCACCTATCTGGTGGCTTCTGCTACAATAATTATTCCACTTCCACAGCTATCTCTGTCACACTTCTCAACTTCTTCTGTTTATTCGCCAACTGAATTTTATTTACAAATGTAAGGAGTGACTGTCTGTCTTTATCATTTTCTATTAAAAACTCTACCAAGTATGTATATCTTCTCTTTTTTACATTTGCCTGAACGCCAAGGATATTGGCTTTAAACTCTAGCAATTGATTGGCAACCATGAACTTCAACCCTAACAACACATTACTATTTTCCGGAATCTCCACCCGGCTGATAAAACGCAATTTTTCCATATTAAGCTCTTCCATGTACACTTTCGTACTGCCCGTCGTCACTTCACGCCCGTTCACTTGTAAAATGGTCATCCCACCAACTACAAAGTGCCTTGTTCTATATAAGCCTAGCCACATTAACTTATCATTTTGCTCCCCCATAAAAACTGCCCCCTAAACCCGTTCTTTTGGTTATTATATCGGCTGGTGAACCAAACTTTTTTAGGGTTGCTTATTATTTGTAGCCATTTAATTAACTAGTCGATTGATGAAGACATTCTCAACCCGAAAAATTACTTAAAATTGTCTTCATCCAGCTCATGAAGACACTCTCATCCCAAAAACTTCCGCGGGATTGTCTTCATCACACTTATGAAGACATTTTCAACAAGAAAACTCCCTTGAAAGTGTCTTCATCCAACAAAAAAGCCCAAAACACCCTGCTTGAAAGGGTATTCTGAGCTACATATATTAAAACTTAATCCTCTTCCGCCATAATATCAATCAGGCCGACTTTCGGATTTTTATCTTGGAACCACCTTAACGAGAAGTCGTTATCAAACAAGGCAACATACTGGTCGTTGCGGTCTTTCACCAGGATGTTACGGGAATCAAACAATGAAGTATCCACGTCTTGGCTTTCCAACCAACGAGGAATTTTCGAGCCAATCATATTGTAGACGACTTCCACGTTGTACTCGCCTTTCATGCGGTACTCGAATACGTCCAATTGAAGCTGACCAACCGCACCAAGAATGTAGGCTTCTGTACCGTATTGACGGAACAACTGGATGGCACCCTCTTGCACAAGCTGGGTGATACCTTTTCCGAACTGCTTCCCTTTCATGACATTTTTCGCTTCTACTTTTACGAAAAGCTCAGGAGCAAACGTCGGGATCTCATCAAACTCAACCTTTTGACTGCCACCGCTGAACAGAGAGTCGCCAATCTGATACACACCTGGATCATAGATTCCGATGATATCACCAGGATATGCGTGATCTACCGTCTCACGGTCAGACGCTAGGAATTGCTGAGACTGGGTCAATTTAATCGATTTACCTGTTCTGCTTACCTGTACCGTCATTCCACGCTCAAACACACCGGAACAAATGCGCAAGAATGCAAGACGGTCACGGTGAGCAGGGTTCATGTTCGCCTGGATTTTGAAAATAAAGCCCGAGAACTCTGTAGATTTCGGCTCTACTTTCCCCTCTTCTGTCTGACGCGGTTGTGGCTCACTTGCAAGATCCAAGAACGTACGGAAGAACATTTCCACACCAAAATTGGAGATGGCACTTCCGAAGAATACCGGTGTCTGCAAACCATTCTTCACTTTATTGATATCAAAGTCATTCCCGGCTTCTTCCAACAGTTCAAAGTCTTCTTTTGCTTGAATAAAAGTCGGGTGAGTAGAGATTTCCTCCACAGCATCCAGTTCCTTGAATGGAATGCGATCCTCTTCATCTTTTCCTTGATAACGGATGAACACTTCATTGTAACGGTCGTAAACACCCAAGAAGCGTTTCCCCATTCCAACCGGCCAGTTCATCGCATAAGATTCAATGCCAAGCACTTCTTCAATCTCTTCCAATAGCGCAAGTGGCTCTTTACCTTCACGGTCCAATTTGTTGATGAACGTAAAGATCGGAATACCACGCATACGACAAACCTTGAAAAGCTTAATCGTCTGTGGCTCGACACCTTTTGTACAGTCGATGATCATCACGGCACTGTCTACGGCAGTTAACGTACGATACGTATCTTCACTGAAGTCTTCGTGTCCTGGTGTATCAAGAATATTAATATGCTTATCCATGTATTCAAAGCTCATAACACTTGATGTTACGGAAATTCCACGTTTCTTTTCAATCTCCATCCAGTCAGATGTTGCAAATTTTCCGGACTTCTTCCCTTTTACCGTACCTGCTGAACGAATAACGTTACCGAATAAAAGAAGCTTCTCCGTCAATGTCGTTTTCCCGGCATCCGGGTGGGATATAATCGCAAAGGTTCTGCGGCGGTCTATCTCTTTATTTAATAGTTCATTTTTCACAGTTTCCGTACCTACCTCTCAAAAATTACACAATAGTGCTATTATAACAGAAATCAGCGCGAGAAAAATATAGCAATCCAACGAAAACCTATTTCCATTATTCCTATTCTCGGTTATACTCTTTGTAAATATATGTTAGGAGTGATCATTTTGGCAAAAAGTAAAGCAAAAAAGCTGCGTGACAAGCAAGTCCGCGAAGGCAAGCGCAATCCAGAAAACGGCCGCGGTACCTATGCCCTTGCAAACCTTACAACCAAAACAACCAAGACGAAAAAAGAAAAACTGAATCAGCTGTACAAAAAAGAACGACAATCTCGCTATGGTGGTGACCGGGAGAATGTCGTTCTTTATTTTTGTATTCCATTTACGCCGCTTTTGATTTCCGCGCCAGGCTTTGCTTTCCGCGGGGCGTGTGCTTGAGCCTCCTCGCTGCGCTGTGGGGTCTCAAGCTACCGCTACCTCCCGCCGGAGTCTCCACCTTTCGCTCCAATTAACAGCTTTAGAATCTATCCATCTCTTTATTTTTATATAAAATTAACAGAAAGAGAATTGAGTAGCAAATTAATGCAATTTCCAGTTGTTGCAGTGGAAGGCGCGCAGACGCCCGCGGGAGGAAGGGACAGGGGAGACCCCTGAAGCGTTGTGAGGAGGCTCCCGGACCGCCCGCAGGCAAGCGAAGCGCCTGGAACGGAAATCAACCGTTAAGTCAACTTCCCATCATTTCCTCTGCTGAAACGCCACCACCGCATCAAATTCTTGTTCATACAAACGGCTCAATCGGATGAACAACGGGGTCAACTCTTTATACACTTCCACTTCCGCTTGGTCCGGAACATACCCATTCGTCGTCCCTACCATCTCATTCATTACATCAAACGAGTCAATTTCACCTAAGGCATACAAGCCAAGAACTGCAGCACCAAGACAAGAACTTTCCACACTTTCCGGGATGCTTACTTCCTGATTGAAAATGTTTGAAAGCATTTGGCACCAAACTTCTGATCTCGCAAATCCGCCAGTGGCATGAATTTTTTCAGGAATCCCGATAATCTCTTCCAACGCCAACAAGACTGTATACAGGTTAAGATTGATTCCTTCTAATACCGCACGCATCATATGCTCTCTTTTATGGTGGATGCCAAGTCCATAAAAGGATCCGCGTGCATTTCCGTTCCACAATGGTGCACGTTCACCTGTCAGGTACGGATGGAACAAGACACCTTCTGCACCTGGTTTCACTTGTGCAATTTTTGCTGTCATCACATCATATGGATCGACTCCAAGTGCTTTCGCTTCTTCCACTTCCGCTTGGCAAAATTCATCTCGAAGCCAGCGCATAATCATGCCGCCATTGTTGACTGGACCGCCAATGACCCAATGATTCCCCGTCAGTGCATAACAGAATGTTCTGCCCTTCCGATCGGTTACCGGCTTATCCGCAACGGTACGGATGGCCCCACTTGTTCCGATCGTCAATGCGACCACGCCAGGCTGAACAGCATTTACTCCAAGGTTGGAAAGTACACCATCATTTGCACCAATTACAAATTTCACATCAGCAGGCAGTCCCAATTTCACCGACCATTCTGGTTGTAATCCTGTAATGATTTCCGTTGTCGGCACAAGGCGGGACAACTTGCCAGGTGTCACACCGGCAACTCCAAGTGCTCCAGCATCCCAATCTAATTTTTCCAGATTCAACAAACCTGTTGCAGAAGCGATGGAGTGGTCCACAACGTACTCACCAAATAGCTTATGAAACACATATTCTTTTATCGAGATGAATTTAGATGCTTTTTCAAAAATTGCAGGGTGTTCGCTTCGCAACCAAACTAACTTAGCCAGAGGAGACATCGGATGAATCGGTGTTCCAGTTCTCATGTAAATCTCATGGCCATTCCATTCGTTTTTTATTTTCTTAGCCCACTTCTCACTGCGCTGGTCCGCCCAAGTGATGCTTTTGGTCAAGGGAATTCCTGCTTCATCCACTGCAATCAGACTGTGCATCGCCGCACTGAAGCTGACATGGGAAAGGTCTGTGGTATCGATGCCACTTTTAAGAATAGTTTCACTAATTGAAACAGCCACCGCTTCGAGTATTTCGTCGGGATCCTGTTCAGCCGCTCCCATTTCAGGAGTGTACAAAGGATATTCCACGGCATGTTGGCTTTTTACTTTTCCGTCCTTCGTGAAAAGAACCGCCTTTGTGCTTGTTGTTCCTATATCAACGCCTAGCATGTATGTTGTCATGGTGATGTCCTCCTTGATTCAAAATCACAACGGGCCAAGGAAATAGCTCCTTGACCCCCTTTAGATTATATTAAGACAATGTTTAACACCGCTGTTGATTTCCGCAAATGGCTTCGCTTTCCTAGGGGCGCTGCTGAAGCCTCCTCGGCAAGCCTGCGGGGTCTCCACCTAGCGCTATCTCCCTCAGGAGTCTTCGCTATTTGCTCCAATCAACAGCTATATGACCCTCTGAATAGCCTTAGCAAATAATCTTATCCTATAAATATACCAAGAATTACCGCTACTGCAAAACCTACAAGTCCGATGATGGTTTCCATAACCGTCCAAGATTTTAATGTATCTTTTACATCAAGGCCGAAGTATCTGTTTACCAACCAGAAACCAGAATCGTTTACGTGTGATAGAACCGTTGCACCGGAAGCGATCGAGATAACGATTAGACCAAGTACCGGACCTTCAAGACCCATGATACCGATTAGCGGGGTGATCAGACCAGCTGCCGTTACCATCGAAACTGTTGCGGAACCTTGTGCCACACGAACTGCGGCTGCGATCAAGAACGCAAGAACGATGGGAGGCAATGCAGATCCTGCCATCATTTCACCAAGAACATCACCAACACCAGAGTCGATTAGTACTTGCTTGAAAACTCCACCTGCACCAGTTACAAGGATGATGATACCTGCTGGCTCGAGTGCTTTCGTCGCAATATCTTGTACATCTTGTTTTGTATAACCGCGCTTTGTTCCAAGGAAGTAGAACGTTAGCAACGTTGCAATTGTCAACGCCACGAACGGGTGACCGACAAATGTCGTAATCTCACGAACAATGTGACCTTCTTCAAAAATAACGGTTGAAAACGTATTCACTAAAATCAACACTAAAGGTACTAGAATGATAGAAGCAATAAGTCCGAATCCTGGTAGATCCTTGTCATATACTTTATCTTCATCAATTTCCATGTATTTTGGTACAACCACGTGAATTTTCTTACCAATATATTTACCGAACACTGGACCAGCTAAAATCATAGCCGGAATACCTGCGATAACACCAAACAGGATAACCCAACCAAGGTCTGCGCCGATTAAGTCAGCAACTGCGATAGGTCCCGGAGTTGGCGGGATAAAGCTGTGCGTTACAGCAAGACCAGCTAGCAATGGAATACCGTAGTGTAAAAGGGACTTTCCTGTTTTTTTCGCCAAGCCATACACGATTGGCACTAAAATGATGAAACCTACATCAAAGAAAACCGGGATTGCTACTAAGAAACCTGTGATACCAAGTGCCCATTGGGACTTTTCTTCACCGAATTTTTTCATCAGAGTTTGAGCAAGTCTTTCTGCTCCACCTGATACTTCTAGCATTTTACCAAACATGGCACCAAGTCCGACTACGACTGCAACGAACCCGAGGGTGCCTCCCATACCGTTTTGGACGGATGAGATGACTTCGTTTAGCGGCATGCCTGCGGCGATACCTACAAGTAGACTGACTAGGAGCAGGGCTACGAATGCGTGTAGTTTGGTGCGGATGACTAGGAATAGTAGGACGAATATTGCTGCTGCTGCGATTAAGATTAGCATGGATCCTGACATGTGTTGTTCCTCCTTTAGTTAAATATCATATTGATTAAAATTGTGGTTGTTTTTTTATAACCTGAGCAAGCATTCTCGGAAGTTGATGCCAAAATGGGACGAGTTGATGCCAAAACGCATCGAGTTCGTGCCAAAATGAGGCAAGTTCGTGCCAAAACGCACCGAGTTCGTGCCAAAATCATTTTCAGCTCCCATAATGCCTTGCCCAGGTACCAAAGATGACCTTTTCTTATTTCTTCTCTACCGCATGTCCGCCGAATTCGTTTCTTAAGGCAGCCACTACTTTCCCTGAAAAAGTATCCGGCTCAAGAGAGCGGTAGCGCATCATCAGGGATAGGGCGATGACTGGTGCTGCCGCTTGGAGGTCGAGTGCTGTCTCTACTGTCCACTTACCCTCACCGGATGAATGCATAACGCCTTTGATTCCTTCTAATCTCGCATCTTTGCTGAATGCATTTTCTGTGAGTTCCATCAGCCAAGAGCGAACGACAGATCCGTTGTTCCAAACTCTCGCAACTTTTTCATAGTCAAAATCGAAATCACTTTTTTCTAGGATATCGAAACCCTCAGCGATTGCTTGCATCATGCCGTACTCCACACCATTGTGGACCATTTTTAAGAAATGACCGCTACCGGATTTCCCTGCATATAAGTAGCCGTTTTCTACACAAATGTCTTGGAAAAGCGCTTCAACGTGCTTAAACGCTTTTTCGTTTCCACCAACCATCGTACAAGCTCCGTTGCGAGCGCCTTCCATTCCGCCGCTTGTCCCAACATCCAAGTAGTGGATACCTTTTGCAGCAAGATCTTCTGCACGCTTTAACGTATCTTTATAGTTGGAGTTTCCGCCATCGATGATGATGTCTCCTTCTGTTACGAATCTACTAATCTCTGAAAGCACATTTTCTGTGATCTCACCAGCCGGCACCATCATCCATACCACTTTCGGTGATTCCAGTTTACTTAATGCCTCCTCAATGGAGTAAGCACCGATTGCACCTGCCTGTTCACTTTTGACAACGTTTTCATTATCGACATCAAAAGCAACTACTTCATGCTTGTTATCTACTAAGTTTAATGTAAGGTTGTATCCCATCTTGCCTAATCCTATCATTGCTAGTTTCATAAAAATTGAAACTCCCTTCTTCATTTTCGAACTTTAAAAAGAAAAATATTTTTTGTCTTGTTCCTATTATGAAAAAAAATTCCTCAAAATGCAAGCGTTATCAAAAAATAGTTTCTTTTTTTTTGAAACCTCTTTATGATAGATAATAGATTACTATTTCTGGAGGGTCGCACCATGAAAAGACAAGAATCGCAATACTGCATGATGCGCATACGTTCCCACTATCCACAATTCAAGGGGAAGGAGCAAGTCATCGCGGACTATATCCTCAATAATCCACAAAAAATTGTCCACAGCACCATCAATCAGGTTGCAGATGATCTCGGTGTAGCGGACTCTACAGTATTCCGTTTTTGCCAGCGGATCGGCTTTAAAGGCTATCAGGCCATGAAAATTGCACTCGCAACGGAAATCGTGGAGCCTATTCAAGATATTCATGAAAATATCATGGAACACGACAGCGAAAAAACAATTGCGGAAAAAGTTTTCCGGTCTAATATAAAAACGCTTGAAGATACGTTAAAGATTTTGGATGATCAGGCTTTTCACCAGGTGATCAGCGCCATTCTGGGGGCTCGAAAAGTGGAGTTGTTCGGAAGCGGCGGATCCAATGTTATTGCTATGGACGCTTATCATAAACTTATACGCACAGGGGTTTCCGTGAACGTTCAATCTGATACCCACATGCAGCTTATGTCTGCCAGCCAACTGACAGACCAAGACGTTGCCATCATCATTTCTCATACTGGAGCATCGAAGGACATGATGCATATCCTTGAGGTGGTAAAAGCAAATGGAGTAAAGACAATCGGCATCACAAACTTTGCCAAATCACCGTTAAGTCAAGGGGTGGACATGGCACTGTACACGATGTCAGAGGAAACGGACTATCGCTCAGAGGCATTGGCATCCCGAATTGCCCAGCTTGCCATGATTGATGCCATTTATGTAAATGTGCTCATGGCGAAGAAGGATGAGGGAAAAGAGGCACTACAGAAGGTTCGTGCGGCAATTTCAGTGAAGCGAGTATAAATAAAGCTGGCTAGGAGTCGAAAAAACGACACACTAGCCAGCTTTGTTTTATTTTGGGAGCATGAAGACAGTTTCACCGCTTATTTTGGATCGAGATTGTCTTCATACTCTTTATGAAGACAGTTTGATCGCTATTTCCGCTTCGAAATTGTCTTCATTCACCTTATGAAGACAATCTCATCACTTTTTCCGGATCAAGATTGTCTTCATTCCTACACTACCACAAAATAATAAATCACCATCGCACAAAGTCCAACTGGTATCGCGTGCCTTGCCCACTCTTTACTTGTAATCCCAAGCTTTCCAGCTGCAATGATATTGGGAATATTCCCTGGCACCAACATCCCCCCGCTAATCATGAGACCAAGCAAAATCACCCGGATGACTGCCGGATCCAGCTCGGCACTGATTTCAGCAGCCGCCAGAGTCGCGTTATCCAAAATGGCTGAGGACATATTAAACCAGTACAAAACGGAAGAATCCATTCCTAAAAAGTAGGTGGAGACAAATGGTTCAAACCCTGCACCAAGTAAAGTAAGTCCCATGACAAAAAAGTAAATTTTTAAGCCTCTTACAAAAATTTCTTCATAGCTTTCCACGTCCTTCGCACTGCGCAGCAAATCGTTAGCCACTGGTGCTTTCACCATAAAGGCAGCAAGCAGTCCGAATAAGACCAAAGCTACTAACACATCCTTGCCAATCAGCCTAAACAGGTAAAAGAAATCCCCGTTCAACTTGCTGATTGTCACGATGGATAATGGCTCTCCAATGGGAGTCAGCGCTGCACCTAACCCAATGGAAAAACAAGCCAGCACAGTAAGCTTTATTTGCTCTTTCTTTTCAAGATCAAGTCCTACCACTATAAAAACCAAAAGGAGCGCAGCAATAATTGCTGTAATGACACTTGAAATTAACCCAAGAAACACAACTAGTAAAAAGATAAATAACTTAAATGGGATTTTATTTTTTAAAAACCGAAGAATTCGGCTAAAAGGCACCTGCAACCACCTGAAAACGAGCCCTGCCACCAACACGGCGAGTGAAATTAAGATAGGATCTGTTGCAGCGATGAAGAAGAGTTTTTCATTGTAGACCTCGCTTACCATACTCGCAAGTATCCCCATGCTCAACAAAAAAACTTCATTATTCTCTTCTATTTTTTTAACAAGTAAAGGTCCCAATAACACAACCAGAAAAATCGATATCAATCCGAAATCCATTTTTCACACTCCCGCTGTCTGAAGAATTTCTTCGATAACGGTTCATGTATATGCATCGATTGGACAAACATGACTGTGTAAAAAAAGAAGAGACAGGATTAAACAAAGCCCCTGTCTCTTTACCACCATTACATGTAATCACTCATAAATACCCCAATTTCTTGAGATCCCTGTATACAATCCAAGAATACATTTTTCTGCCCTTACTGTTTAAATGATCTGCATCGATAAAATACTCTTTATTGTTTGCGAATCTTTGATCATCCATATAATTTAAAAATGGGACATCTAACTGAAGAGGCTCTAAATACTGAAATACTAATCTATTCATGACTTCCTCACTCAAATATTCTTGATAAGACTGATGAACCGGCTCCATGGTTAATACGACTTGGTAGCCTTTCTCTTTACAATAATCCACAATCTCTTTGAGTTGCTTGACATTTTGTTCTATTTTATTGTTTTCAACGGCTTCTCTGTATTCTTCTTCTACATCCTCATATTTTCTTTCCGAATAGTTTTTACCGTTATTTGCCCAAGGCTGATGAGCGTTCCATCTAAATTTTTTCAATTTACCAGAGAGGGCAGAATGAAAACTCCCACTATTTGCCCCCGGTAAGTACAAATAACTGTAATAATCAAGTACATTAAACGGTTCAATATCTTTACGATCCAAAATTTTATAGTAATTTCCGATGTTATTGGTCTCAGAATTTGCGAATGTAATTTGAGAAATGGAAACGATCACTACGCCACCAGGTTTAAGATACTTGCCATATTCTTTTAACAATTTATAATCGTATTCAATGGTCTGAGCAGGAAGTGCTAAGTCTAGATGGGACAAACCAGTAGGCTTAAAATAATATCCGTACATGGAATGAGATGCACCCAGATTGATGATATCAACTGGATGTGGATCTTTCTTAAAAGCTAGTATGGAATGGCTTATGTTGTAATCATAAGAATCCTTTACGAATTTATTTACTGGCATAAACAGTAATAAAACGACCGTTATGATTATTGTTAACTTAATGAATAAACGTCCCATACACATAGCAAATCCTTTCAAAACATTGTTTCTTTTCCATGGAAGTTGTATTAAAATCTGCCATAAATAAACCCTTCACCCGAAGCTCCGAATATAATCACTGATAGAATGATAAAAACATAAAATGCAAATCTAACAAATGTCGGGCGTTGCGATAGCAATTTCCATGTTGAAACATTTTTTCTTTCGATATATTGAAATAGTTGAAAAACAATAAAGAAAAATGCAAAAATCACTAAATCTAGCAGCTTAAATATTTCAAACGCTTGAACGATTCCCCATGGACTCCAGGAGCTAATGGATAAGAAAAGTTGTGCATTTTCAAAAGCTTGCGTGACGGAATCTGATCGATAAAAAACTCTAGAAAAGCAAACCAGCAGGAAGGTTATGGCGATTTTCACCCATTTATGAAACACTGCATTTCTATCCAAGTGAGTAAAGGAAGCCACTTTTTCACGATAATGTTTTGTATAATCTCCAAACACTCGATAAAACCCATGAATTAAACCCCATATAACAAAAGTCCATGCCGCGCCGTGCCAAATTCCGCTTACTAAGAAAGTAATCACAATTGCTGCATAAATGTCCGTTCTTTTCTTTTTCCCCTTACATAAAGGGAAAAAGATATAGTCCCTTAGCCAAGTAGAGAACGTTATATGCCATCTATTCCAAAAATCGGATATCGAAGTTGCAAAGTGCGGTTGCTTAAAGTTTTCAGTCAATTTTATCCCTAGCATTCTAGCACAACCGATGGCAATGTCACTCAACGCAGAAAAATCAGCGAACAATTGTATCGAGAATAGAATAGTAGCTAGTACGATTTGTGAACCAGTCGGATCTGGACTATCATAAACACTAGAGACAATGGGAGCTAGTCGATCTGCAATTAATGTCTTCTTAAAAAAACCCCATGCAATTCGCTTCATCCCATAGCTTAAATTCTCATAATTTAAACTTTGTTCCGCTTTCAATTGGGGAAGCAATTTCTTGGCGCGTTCAATTGGCCCCGCAACTAGTTGTGGGAAAAATGCAAAGAATATGGAAAAATATCCGTAATGTCTCTCCGCTTTTTGCTTTCCATGGTAGATATCCACAAGGTAACCTACTGCCTGAAGAGTATAAAAAGAAATCGCTAATGGCAATACAATTTCTTGGTACGGTATGGAATAGTTCAAGTTAAAGTAATTTGCAACCGCTCGAAGCGATTCATTTACAAAATTAACGTATTTAAACCAACCGAGAAATAACAATAGCACGGAAATCCCAACGAGCATGACATTTTTCTTTTGTCTTTTTGTCTCCTGTTTTTCTATAAGAATTCCAGAAAAATAGGTAGAAACTGTGCTTACAAGCAGTAAAGGTATAAATTGGATACTTAAAATTGCGTAAAAAACGTAACTTGCAACAAATAAGAGAATCCACCTGAATCGATGTGGGATTAAATAATAAGTAAAAACGATTATTGCAAAAAATAGGAGAAACTCAATTGATATAAAACTCATCCAACCACCTGTCAAAAAATAAACTTAAGAAGTTTCTATAACTTATCCATGTTTAGGTAACTCGGAATAGAGGATCTTTCCATACTGATTACGTGGGATTTCCTCAATCCTGATAATCTTCATGCCCTTTAAGTTTAATTTTTCCTTAATAATTTTTTTAATTGGGACACCATCATCTTTTAATGTGTAAATATACATTTGGTCATCCGTCCCAGCGCTGATACAATCATGACCATGTTCAGATAAAAATCCTTCCACCTCATCAAGACTGATACGGTTCCCATAGAGCTTAATCATTCTTTTGATTCGGCCACTTATATAGAAATACCCATCCTCATCAAAGTAAGCCAGATCACCTGTATGCAAAATGCCTTTATTCCCATCTTCTTTCGAAAGATCGAATACCGACTCCGCATACCCCAAAGAAACATTTGGTCCTTTGTATATCAATTCGCCCTTAACGTTAGGCTCTGTAATTGGGTTACCATTATCGTCTTGCAGAATCAGCTCTCCTCCTGGAATGGCAATGCCAATGCTTCCGACTTTTTCAAGATTTTTTTCCCATGGTAAATAGGCCATACGCGCCGTTGCTTCCGTTTGACCGTACATGGAAAAGAATTGGATCCCCTTCTGATTGCATACGTTAGCAAATTTCGCCGATAGAGTGGAGCTTAGTTTCCCACCTGCTTGAGTCAGTTTTTTTAAACTCGGAAGATCAAAATCTTCAAACTTCAGCCTATCAAGCATCTCATATACGAAAGGAACTCCTCCAAAAGTTGTTACTCGCTGCTCCCTACATAAGTCCCAAAACTCTTTTTGCATAATAGATGCATCCGTTACAACGATCGTCGCCCCGCATATAAAATGACTATTGATGATAGAGAGGCCATAGGAGTAATTCATTGGAAGTGTTGTAATAGGTTTATCCTCTGCATTAATATCAAGGTACGTTGCTATCGATTCAGCATTTTTAAAAATATTTTCATAACTTAACCGAACAAATTTGGGGCTTCCAGTACTTCCAGAGGTTGTTAATAGAAGCGCAAGACTTTTATGAAGGTTATGTTGGAAAGATGACGGACATCTAAATAACGTGTAATCTCCGAATTCAAATGTACTTTCCATTTCACTTAATAGATCTTGATTTTCGCTACTCGCCCAAATGTAAGTAGGCTTATAAAGGTTAATCAATCTGCGAAGCTGATCCATATGGATCGAAGCGTCCAAAAGTACAGGAACAACTCCACCTCTAATAAAGCCTACATAACCAAATAAAGATTCTTTATTATTGGAACATAAGCAAAAAACGAGCGTTCTTTCCCCTACTCCTGCACAAATAGCATCAGCAATATCTAACATTTCAGAATAAGAATATGGTCGTTCAGCATATACAGCGGTGAGGTTCGCAAACTCCTCCATTTTTTGAAAACTATTCATTAATAAAGTCCACACCTAAACGTTTCAATAACTCAATTCCTGATAGGTAAGAGTTGAACTCTGTAATCCATTCTGAATCTATTGAGACATCAAAAACATCCTCCATCTCAGAAATGAGGGCCATATGTCCAATTGAATCCCACTCTCTAACTGCTCCAAGTGCTAAATCTTCATTTATATCATTTTCCTCTATGTCCAGCGCATCGATAAATGCATTTTTATATTTCTCTATATTTTTCATATATTTACACCCTTTCTATCCTTCACACCTCTGTGAAGATCTTGGTTACTACATTCATATTTTATTAAGATAGTAAATTCTCCATACTTATTGATAATAATAATCAATTGCACATAAAATTTTAGCATACCGCTTTTTAAAAGGTCAACCACTCTTTGATGGTATTTACCCCCACTGAGTCACGTATTCATTGAATTAGTTCTTTATTTTAGTATAAAAAATAGAGAAACGAATAATTCGTTTCTCTAAAGTGTGTTCGAATTTAGATTACACCGCTTCTGTCTGCTTCCACTTCTTCCCCACCTGTACGAACAAGAGCCCCAATTCATGGTGATCCCCTTCGTATAACGCAGATTGAGAAAAACGTGTTTCACCGTTTGCATCAACGACTTGCAGTTTGCAAAAAGCCCTGTTTTGTTGAAGTGCTTCGTAAAAATTTGAAACGGTATTTACCGGTATATTGTTCACTTTTGTGATGACCTCTCCAATTTGAAGATTCATTTTTTCAGCTGGACTGTCCGGAATCACCCCAAGAATGACGAGTCCTTTATCACGTTGAACAAAGATCGGTTGGTGCTTCTCGTCCTCTGTTTTGGCTCTATAATTCAGCCATTCTCTACCTACTACAGCAAAGACTGCTGCAAGGATGGCGGCATTTTCCCACCAAAGGCTTCCAGTTCCGGTCATTAATATAACAACGGCAAGCAGAACCAATTGTCTACCAACAATCGGGATAGCATCAAGCGGTAAGCTTGCTTTTAGTCGTTGATAATAACCCATGCTGAATGGAACAAGCCACAAGGAAAGCGTGTGTTCTCCCATTTGCAGGACAGGCCACCAATCAAAGCTTGTCTCAATTCCCCCCGAACCAACAGGCACAAATAAGAATAACGGAAGAATCCACACTCGCTGGACAACATGTGTGCCAACAGGCAACCCGCGCTTACTTTTCTGAAGCTGTGGAGAGGTCTTTGCAGGTGCCTGCTTCCAAACGAACATACCTTCAGCAACCATGAGTATCCCCATCAGTATGGCAAGTGTCGGTAAATGTGTTGCTTCTACAGATTCAGCCAGGCGCTGAATAATGGTGATACCCGTTTCCAATCTTGGAACAAGCACAACTGCCAAAATAGTAAAACCGAATATGTAGGCAGTCGAGAGCCATCTAGGCTTAATGAAAAGGGTAAAAATGATGCTGAATAAACTGAGAAGCACAATCGTCCCAAACGGAATGATCACTCCTAAACCAATTGTCAGCACAGATAAAGCAAGTCCCACAAAAAGACTCTTACAAGCCTTTTGAAACTCTGTCAGGCCGTATTCCACTCGTATATGAAAGTCATGGCGTTCTCTTTTGACGCGAAAATATCCTAATACTACTGCAACGGCTAAGGTTACATAAAGGACAGGGTGGATGAAAAGGCGTCCCACTCCTATCAACAATTCCCAAAACCATGAATCCATCACCCGATCACCGCCTAAACATACAAACTTTTCTTTTATTTTACCACAAAAAAGTCAGCTCCCACCATAGTGGAAGCTGACTGTGTTAATTTATTTGGCTCTTTTCTCAAAGTGTGTTGTTATTCACTAGTAAAAAGTCTGCAATTGGACTTTTTACAGTTTACATACTCTAAAATAAGCGTGTAGTATTTTTAGTATAGCAGAGAAAAGAGCACGACAGTAAGGAATATAACGGTTGATTTAAACCTACGAAAAATCAACAAAGTTTACGAAAACAGCCATTTATTTCAGCAATGTTTTGATTGCTTCTTTCAGTTGTACATCATTCTCTTTCGCACGTACTGCTTCAAGCAATTGCGCTTGCAGCTGTTCTGCTGTCTGGCTGTCAACTTTTCCAGAATTGGATAAGTCGTTTTCAGCTTGGAAAGATTTCACGGCATCTTCCGTTTCCTTACTAAAATACCCATCTTCACGTCCTGGATCAAAGCCAAGACCTTTCAGCATCACTTGTACGTTCTTTACTTTTTCACTATTTGTATCCAGCGCCAGCTCTTCATCTTCTTCCATGCTGATTGGATTCGCATAGAAGTAGTCCGGCTGCTTAACAGGAATTGTTGGCTCCACTCCATCGTTATGGATCCAGTTCCCATCAGGTGTCAACCACTTATAAAGGGTCAACTTCAGGTTACTTCCATCACCAAGTTCTAACGCTTGTTGAACGGTTCCCTTACCAAATGAAGCATCCCCTATCACTTCATAGTTGCCCGCTTCTTTTAAAGCACCTGCTAAAATTTCAGATGCTGACGCACTTCCTTTATCAATTAAAGTCACAATTTCATAAGGCTTTTTCTCCGTTAAAGAAGAGAAGAAACGCTGCTTTTCGCCATTGCGCTGCTCAATCTGAACATATGGCTTTTCCTTCGTGACAAGCTCAGCAGCAATGATCTGAACTTGATCTAAAAGGCCTCCTGGGTTACCGCGAACATCGACCACTAAGCCATCAATGTTTTGCTCTTCCAGTGCTGCTAATTGCTCTTGAAAGTCTTTCCCGGTATCTTGTGAGAAAGAAGTAATCTGGATGTACCCAACTTTCTTTCCATCCTGTTCAATTGTTTCAGAATACACCGTTTCAATCGGAATCGTATCACGTGTCACTTCTACATTGAACGGTTCCTGAACGCCGGGACGCTGGATTTCAAGTGTTACAACAGTCCCTTTCTCCCCACGGATTTTAAGTACTGCTTCGTATAAATCTAAGCCTTCTATGTCCTGGTCATCCACTTTAAGGATTTGGTCATTTGGTTGCAGTCCAGCCTTTTCAGCCGGAGAACCACGGAATGGAGACACAATGGTCACTTTCCCGTTCTGCATGCCGACCTCTGCCCCAATTCCTTCAAAAGAAGATTCGAGCGACTGTGTGAATTGCTCTGCCGTATCTTTATCCATATACACGGAGTATGGATCTTCCAACGTATTGACCATCCCTTGTATGGCGCCTTCAATCAGTTTTTCTGATTCTGTTTCCTCCACATAGCGGGAAGAAATGATTTCATATGCTTGTTGAATCTTTTCCATCTGTGCCGCCGTTTTTTTCGGCGATTCCTGTGGTGCAGCTTGCTCTGTGTTATCAGTGAGAGGATTTTGCACGGAAGGTACCGCTGCAGCCGGTCCATGCCCGAACCATTGTAACCCTGCATACATTCCCGCCGCTCCAACTAGAACTGATACAACCATTAATACTGTAACAATTTTGCGATTCATGAAAGCTCCTCCTCATCCTATACCCCGTACCGAACGATAGATATGACGCAATTGTACCATAGCCGGCGTTGGTTGAAAATTATTAAAACTTATGTAAGTGGCTACAGTGTGGGGGACGTGTTCTTAGAAAGCCTGTCCCACTTGCCAGTTTCTTCGTTCCTGAAGCAAAAGGCATCACACGGGAAGTGCAATGCCTTTTATAGTTTAAGTATATGTGATAGGTGGACATATTATGTGATGGAATCAGGAAAAGTAAAGGAAAGCAGAAAAAAACACAACCCCGCCGCCTTTACTAACAGCGAGATTGTGTTGGCTAAAAATTAAAAGTTGATATAAGACGCAGGGTTCACTGCATTAGATTTAGATCCATTCCAAGAACCTTTATGCAATTCAAAGTGTAAGTGAGGACCAGTTGAGAATCCAGTGTTCCCCATGTTACCGATGAATTGACCTTTAGATACGGATTGTCCTGCACTTACTCCCAAGCTTTCCAAGTGAGCATAAACAGTTGTCCAAGTTTGACCATCAATGTAGTGTGTGATGAAAACTACATTACCATAAGAGCTGGAATAGTAAGCCTGGAATACTGTTCCGCTACCTGCTGCTACGACAGGTACATTTCCGCTTCTTCCGTTTTTCCCAACATCGATTCCATAGTGCTGGGAGCCCCAACGTGTACCGAAACCAGATGTTACACTACCTGTTGTCGGTCTTGTCCAAGATCCGGATGAAACTGGTGGTGGCGGTGAAGTAACATGTTCAGGTTTTGGTTCAGGCTCTCCTTTAGCCTTTGCTGCTGCAACAGCTGCTTCGTGTTCTCTTTTGCGTTGCTCTTCAAGGCGTTTTCTTTCTGCCTCTTGTCTAGCACGTTCTTCTGCTTCACGTTTAGCGCGCTCTTCTGCTGCTTTAATTTCAGCACGGATTGCTTTTTCCTGAGAAGCTAATACTTCCGCTTCATTTTCAAGTTCATGAAGTTCGTGCATCGTTTCTTTTTCTTTTTTCTTCAATTCAGCTAAAAGCTTGTCTTTTTCAGCAATTTGACTTTTAAGTTGAACTTCCATGTTCTCTAAATCGACTAGTTGTTGTTCTAATGAAGCTAGCTGCTCACGCATTTCTAGTTCTTTTGCTTCTAGTTCTTCCATGTCATTTTGATGAGCTTGTAGAATATCACGATCGGCTTGAACAATTGTTGCTACCGCGCCAACGCGGTCCAGAAAATCTCCAAAGCTTTGTGCACCTAATAATACGTCTAAGTAGTTCACGGCTCCTCCACCTTGTTGGAAGGAACGAGCGCGATCTTCTAGAAGCTCATTTCTTTTAGCAATACGCTCTTTTAGTACTTCAATTTCTTGTTTAAGTTTTTCAATCTCTTTACGAGTTGTGTCTATCTCTTCTTTTTTAGAGCTGATTTTATTTTTCGTTTCTGCTACCGCTTTATCCAGGCGTTCAACTTCTGCTCTTATTTCCGCTTGCTCCGCCTGAAGTTGACTAACCTCATTTTGTTTCTCATTTCTCGTAGATTCATTTGATGATTGTTGATCTTTCACTTCATTCAGCCTTTGTTGCATCTCATTTGCAAAAGCTTTTTCAGATAGTCCCGAAGCGAAGAATCCGGAAAAGCCAATGACTGCAGCAATAGCGATTGTACCAATCTTTCTTCTCATCCCTTACTTCCCCCTAAACTCTTATGTATCCCAACAGGAACAAATTGGTTGTTCCCATCAGGTTTTCTGTATTTTTTAAGCGGGTATTACAACTATAGCAATCTCTTAAACTCGTAGGAACTTTCGAACAGACATCATGCTTCCCCACATTCCGATAAACGCACCAATCGCAACTAAAATTCCGATAACTTGGAATGCGAACGGGTAAAATGGAAGCAGTTGGATAAATGTACCTTGAATTCTTGGTTGAACAAGATCTATTAGATAATAATAAGATGTTAGGATAATACCAATCGGAACGAAAGAACCGAGTATTCCTAACCATAAACCTTCTAAGAAGAATGGCCAACGGATGAACCAGTTTGTTGCTCCAACCAATTTCATGATCTCAATTTCTTTTCTGCGGGCAAAGATGGTAATTTTGATTGTGTTGGAAATTAGGAACATTGCCGTGAATACTAGTCCAAGGATTAGAGCAAGTCCAACGTTTCTTGCAATCTCAAACACTTTGAATAATCTTTCCACCGTTTCTGCACCGTAGATAACTTTATGTGTAAATTCCAGCTCGTCAATTTTCTTGGCTGCTGTAATGGTTTCTTGTGGTGTTGCTGTCTTGATGATGAAAACATCATATAATGGATTATTTTGTTCAAACAGCTCAAATGCTCCGCCGTCCTCACCAAAACTATCCACCAGGCCTTTCAACTCTTCCTCTTTAGAAGAAAATTCGATTGTTTCCACTTCAGATATATTTTGTATCTGTTGTTTCAACACTTCTTGATCTTCTTTAGTGGCCGTCAAGTCAATGTGTACTCTAATCTCGACATCACTTTCAATTTCTGATGCGACATTGTTTAAGTTCATCATTAGTACCAAGAATACACCAACCAATAGGAGGGTAACTGTTACAGCACTGACGGATGCAAATGTCATCCAGCCATTACGCGCTAAGCTTTTAAAGCTTTCCTTAAAGTGTCGCAGTAGAGTTCTAGGCTTCATAACCGTAGTCCCCCTCTGCTTGGTCACGCGCGATCTTCCCATTTTCAATTGCAATTACACGCTTCTTGATTGTGTTTACAATCTCGCGGTTATGCGTGGCCATTACTATCGTCGTACCTTTTTCGTTGATTTCTTCAAAGATGTTCATAATTTCCCATGAGGTGTCAGGGTCAAGGTTACCTGTCGGCTCATCGGCAATCATTACTTTCGGGTTATTAACTATCGAGCGTGCAATCGAAATACGTTGCTGCTCTCCACCTGAAAGTTCATTTGGAAGATGACGTGCCTTGTGCTTCAGCTTAACAAGATCAAGTACTTCCATGACACGTTTTTTTATATTTTTAGGACTTTCTTCTATTACTTCTAAGGCAAAGGCCACATTTTCATAGACTGTTAGCTGAGGTAGAAGTTTGAAATCTTGAAATACTACTCCTATGCTTCTTCGAAGTATAGGTACTTTGTTTTCCTTCAGTTTTGAAAGATTGACTCCGTCTATCACAATATTTCCGCTTGTGGGCTTTTCTTCTCTGTACATCATCTTGATGAACGTAGATTTACCGGCTCCACTTGGACCTACTACATAGACAAATTCGCCTGCTTTTATTTTTATATTAATACCATCCACAGCTTGTACGCCGTTAGGGTATTTCTTAAATACGTCTTGCATTTCAATCATTTAATCACCTGTTTGGGTCAAAGATTTGAATCATTGCATTTCTTCTCTATTCTAAAAATGAGTCAGAAATATTCATTAAGCAATTGCGGAAGTTCTATAAGACTAGTACATGAAATTTGCAATATGTATATTTATCTAAAATTTCCGCATAAATTCACTTTTTTATTATATCATCTATTTCGACAAAATAAGAGTTTTTATTATTACAGTTTCTTTTCAAATCTAAGTCATTGTTGGTAACATAGGTATATTTTTCCTAAACATAGAAAACTGTCGAATGAAATTTGTCGATTTTTATGGAGAAAGAGAAAAAAAACACCTTCGGGGGTCAGACCCCCGAAGGTGTTTTTGAAGTTCTGTCGAATACTATAAGGTTATAATACAACACCTTATTGTTATTCTTATTATTCGATTGTTAGGAGGTCTTCACTGATAACGTAGTTGGATTCGCCTTTTTTGGCTGCATAGCCGACTACTGTGTAGCTTCCTGGTTCTAGAACGGTTCCATCCACTAACGTTCCGTCCCAATTATGATAGTTGTAGCCTTTTCCTAAATCTGCATCGTAGAGAGCGTCACCAAGGTATGTGCTTAGGTCAGCTGAGTAAACCCAAACTTGGTATTCTTCCGCTCCACCTGGTAGATAGGAATAGAATTCGAATTCATTGTTACCTAATGGTGTAACACCAAAGTGAGTAAGACGAGGATAATCCGGCTCGCCTACAAATAGAATAGTAGGAACTTGGATTTCCGTGTCACCTTCTGTTACTACTAGATGCCCTTCATAGTAACCAGGCTCAAGTTTAGACGCATTTACTTGAACATTCACATTTACTTTTTGAGTCTTCCCAGGGTTTACACGAAGGTTTTTACTTGTACTTACCTTCACGTGTTTACCTACTTCATTTTTGAAAGAGAATTCCATGTTGTATTTTTTTGCTTTGTCAGAAAGGTTTTGGATTTCAAATTGTTGACGTTCTACTTGCTTACCTTTCTTCTTATCAAATACACCGAAAGAGTAGCTGCCCGGATTCACAAGCGTCTCAGCTTGTAATGCTTCAACCACACGAATGCTTCCTGCACCTTGAGAGTTGTGTGCATATTCTTCACCTGTTGCTGGATCAATCAATTTTTCCGCTGTGTTCATTAAGGCAGATTTCACTTCATATACGCCCCACTCAGGGTTTGCTTCTAAAATGACTGCTGCTGCACCTGCTACATGAGGGGAAGCCATACTTGTTCCCTGCTTAGAACCATAACCATGAGGATTTTCAGAATTATGTGTTGGTACCGTACTTACAATGTCAACACCCGGTGCAGATACATCCGGCTTAATCATCCATGTATCAACTACAGGACCACGAGATGAGAAGTCAGCCATTGTTTCACCGATTGTCTCTGCAAATTCAATTCCAATCGTCACTTCATTGTTTCCATTTTCTAATTCCTCGAGCATTTTCGCACCATCAACATCATCTAACTTTAATGTAGGAACAGCCATTCCAGGAATGTAGAATGGGATTTCCCCTGCTCCACTATTGTAGATAATTGCGCCAACAGCACCTGCTGCTTTTGCTGCATCTGCTTTTTCTACAAATGGTATAGCCCCACGACTAATTAGAGCAATCTTTCCTTCAACATCAATGTCTTCAAAGTCTGCAGGAGTTCCTAGACCCGCATCTACAAATTCCAGAGTTTGTCCATTTAAAGAAGTTAATGCTTCATCAGAAGAGAAGCCCATTACCTTAGAAGTTGGATAAGTTACACCTTCACTTGTAAAAATAGAAGCATCATATACGTTGTAAGGAAGCTGAGTAGCCCCTACAGAGATTGCTTCACGGGAAGTTCCCGGAGATCCTACTGTCCAGTTGTTAGGACCAGCGTTTCCATTTGATGTTACAGCTACTACTCCATCAGCCATCGCTTGATCTAGTGCAATGGAAGTTGCCCAGTCAGGAGCGTTTAAAGAGTTACCTAATGAAAGGTTCATAACATCTGCACCATCTTGAACTGCACGCTCGATTGATGCAACTACGTTTTCAGTGGATCCGCTGCCCCCTGGGCCAAGAACACGGTATGCAAGTAATGTAGCGTTTGGTGCTACACCTTCAATAACTCCGTTCGCTGCAACTGTTCCTGCAACGTGAGTACCGTGAGTTGTTTCAGCTCCACGAGGGTCACCCTTTGGAGTTTCTTGTGGGTCTGAATCGTTATCTACAAAATCCCATCCTTTGTAGTCCCCAAATGCATGTACAAGATCCGGGTGAGTATAGTCAACACCTGTATCAATGACTGCAACTGTTACACCTGCTCCTGTAAACCCAAGGTCCCATGCTTCGTTAGAACCGATGAATGGTGCAGAATCAGCCATTGCTGGACTATAAGCTTCTGCAGGCACTAATTCTTCGGTAGTAGTATATTCCACGTTCGGATATACTGCTTTAATGCCAGGAGTCGCTAGTAGACTAGGAATCTCATTTGCAGGAATCTCAAGTGAGAAACCGGAGAATACGTAGTCATACTCACGTTCCACTTTACTTTTAGAAGTGCGGTCTGCCACTTCGTTTTTTACTTTATCACGAGCACTTTTCAGGTTCTGCTTAGACTGCTTTTTCCCTTTTTGCTTCGCTTCAACAATTGATTCTTCTTGTAATTCGACAATAACTTTAACTGCTTTGGAGGAAGATAAATCAAAATCTCCTTTTAAGGTTGCTAACTCAAGGTTTTCTTTCCCTGTGTTAGCAGAAACACCGTTTGTAGCAAAAGTACTGAAAACAAGTACTAAAACTAGCAAAGGCATGAATGCTGCGATTAACTTCTGCTTCAAATCATCCCACTCCCCTTTTGTTGTATCTTACGACTTAAGTAAAAAATTCTAGACATATACTTAAGTACCATTTACTTACGTAAGTCCAAAATCTTTACAATCCACATTATATTTTCAAGAATTTAAATTTTCAATATACTTTAGTGTATTAAACGAAGAATTTCGACAATTCAGTTAAAAAGAACTGACAAAATTCCACAAATAACCAACAAAAACACCCTGAATGTCCTATATTAAAATTTCCTATTTAGGTAAAAAGAACATAAAAAGAACCCTCCATTATTTGGAGAGTTCCACACGATTTTATTTGTGCTGTGCCAACCATTCAGCTAAAACAGTTGCGTCTTCTTCTGGTACAAGACCAGCCGGCATGTTTCCTTGGCCGTTATTGATGATGCTTTCAATTTCTTCTTGACTGTATTTGCTTCCTACTTTTTGAAGGCTTGGACCGCTCTTACCTTCCATATTGGTTCCATGACAACCAATACAGCTTTGATACAATTGCTGTGCTTCTTCATTTTCTACCATGGTGAACTCTCCACCACCGGAAGTTTCCTGTTCTTCGTCACCGCCGCCACATGCTGCAAGTGTTAATAGAGAAGATCCAAGTACAAACGCCATAAAATACTTTTTCATAGGTAGGTCCCCCAATTTTGAGATGTAATAATTACCAAGATTGCTTTTATTATATCCTATTTATTCTCTTTTAAAACCCTCACCTAATACTTCAGATGCGTTGGTTACGACCACAAATGCAGCAGGATCAATGGTCCGGACCACTTGTTTCAATTTTGTGAATTCCGTCTGGTCCACCACACACATCAAAACAGGCAACTCGTTTTCCGTGTAGCCTCCATAAGCAGCAAGCTTCGTTACCCCACGGTCGATTTTTGTGAGAATGGCACCTTTAACTTCCTCTTCCTTCTTGGTAATGATGATGGCCATTTTGGAATACCCTAAGCCCACTTGGACGAAGTCAATCGTTTTCGACGTTACAAAAAGTCCGATAAGAGCATACATCCCAAGCTCCAAATCAAATACTACTGCGGCGGAGATAACAATAAGCCCGTCAATCATCGCGACACATGCGCCAAGTGTCAGACCGGTATATTTATGAATGATTTGTGCAGCAAGATCTGTTCCACCTGTTGAGGCACGGCCTCGGAAAACAAGCCCAAGCCCAAGTCCGACACCTATTCCCCCAAACAATGAACCAAGCAACGGATCCTGTGTTGCGGGAGTAACATTACTCGTCCAAAGTACAATCAATGGCAGTGTAATGGTACCAACCAATGTCTTAAGGCCAAACTGTTTTCCAAGAAGAATCACCCCAGCTAAAAAAAGTGGAATGTTAAAGCATAATTGTACAATACCCGGCTCCCAGTCCAAGATCGCTTTCAATATGGTACTGATTCCACTTACCCCACCGGAAGCAACCTGGTTCGGCAGCAAGAACATGTTAAACGCCAATGCCACAATGGCAGAACCCAACACCACATATGTATATTCTTTCACCCGTTGATACACGGGATTCACTTGATACCCATTTCTATTTTTACGACTCAACTTTAAGCCCCCCAGAATCTTTCTAAAATACACACAACGAGCAAGAGTATAGCACGCGATTATAAGGGTGTAAATGGCATTGGTATAACGTGGTAAAGCGTTAACGAACTTGTGTTAAGGAATATATACATTTCCCTTAGATTAACCTTAAGTCTTCACCCTATACTTTCATACATACAAAAACACCCCCAGCCATCACCGGCCAGAGGTGTCCTCAACCAACTATTAAAGTTTCGATCTTAAATAAGCATCTATAAACGGATCCAAATCGCCGTCCATGACCGCTTGTGTATTGCCGACCTCCGTATTTGTACGGTGGTCTTTTACCATGGAGTATGGATGGAACACATAGGAACGGATCTGGGAACCCCAGCCGATTTCCTTCTGCTCGCCGCGGATTTCATCCAGTTCCGCTTGCTGCTCATCCAACTTCTTCTGATAAAGCTTCGCTTGCAACATTTTCATCGCGCGCTCACGGTTTTTAATCTGGGAACGCTCTGTTTGACATGTTACAACCACGTTTGTCGGGATATGCGTAATACGGACCGCGGAATCGGTCGTATTGATATGCTGACCACCCGCTCCACTTGCACGGTACGTATCAATTTTCAAATCTTCCGTACGAATATCAATTTCAATGTTATCGTCAAACTCCGGCATTACCTCACAAGAAACAAAGCTTGTGTGACGGCGGCCGGAAGAATCGAACGGAGAAATACGCACAAGACGATGTACCCCTTTTTCCGCTTTCAAATAACCATAGGCATTGTGACCTTTAATCAATAAAGTCACACTCTTGATCCCAGCCTCATCTCCTGGCAGGTAATCAAGCGTCTCAACCTTGAAGCCTTTACGTTCAGCCCAACGAGTGTACATACGTAAGAGAAGAGAACCCCAGTCCTGTGACTCCGTTCCGCCAGCACCAGGATGCAGCTCAAGAATCGCATTGTTCTTGTCATGCTCACCGCTCAACAATAATTGAAGTTCAAACTTGTTGAAATCTTCCGCTACTGTTTTCACTTCACTGCCAAGCTCTGCTTGCAACTCCGCATCTGGCTCTTCTTTCACCAACTCATAAGTCAGTTGCAGATTTTCATAGTTTTCACTTAACTCATGAAACTGTCCTACAGGTTCTTTCAATGCGTTTGCTTCGTTGATGACCACCTGCGCTGCATTCTGGTTGTTCCAGAATTCCGGGTTGGACATCTCATTATCAAGCTCGGCAATACGACGTTCTTTGGCCTCTAAGTCAAAGAGACCCCCTAAACTCGACTAATCGCTTAGCCATTTTTTCTAACTCGTGACGAATTTCTACTAATTCCATTTATTTCACCTCATAAAATTTTCACTAACACGGATTTTAACCCTTATTAAACGAACAGGGCAACTAATAGTCTATATTATCGTATTTCACTCAAATAAAAAAGTACCTGAGTGATTGTGTTCAACAGATGAACCAAAAAATACGAGCTGACGTGGTTATTTCCTTTGTTACAATAGCTTTTTCAAAAGTTAATCCAAAACACAACCGCTACACTCATTCGGGTAACTCATTTTCTATTTTCAGTTATTCAAACGTTGGTTTAAAAAGAGCTATCTTAAAGTAGTAAAAACACCTTAAAAACGCTATTTCACGCATTATTATACAATAGCTTTTTCAAAAGTTAATCCTAATCAGAACCGCTGTACCTACTGGGGTTCCTACATTTCCATTTTCACTTATTCAAACGTTGGTTTAAAAAGAACTATTTCAGAAAATGTCTATATCCTCTATTTACATGGAAAAAGTGAGGCTGATTAAGCCCCACTCTCCCTAAAACTGCCATTAGTTTCCGCAGCAGTTTTTATATTTCTTTCCGCTTCCGCAGATGCAAGCATCGTTACGGCCAACGTCCATTACTTTTTTTACTGGTTTTTTCTTTGGAGGCTCTCCGCCGCCCTCTTTCGGAACAACGGCTTGGCCTTTTGCCACTTCTTCACGTTGCAAGTTGTTGCGGATTTGTGCCTTCATGACATACTTCGCAACATCTTCTTCAATGGAAGCAATCATGTTTTCAAACATGGCAAATCCTTCGAATTGATACTCACGAAGTGGATCAATCTGACCGTATGCACGCAGGTGTATACCTTGACGCAACTGGTCCATTGCATCGATGTGATCCATCCACTTGCTGTCCACCGCACGAAGAACAATAACTTTCTCAAACTCACGCATTTGTTCCGGAGTAAGCTCTTGTTCTTTCTCGTCATAGCGAGCTTTTACTTTATCGATGATAAGCTCGGACATTTCCTCTGGCTCTTTACCTCGAAGATCGTTCAGCGTAACTGCGCCTTCCTCTAAAAGGTTCGCATCTACATAATCAACGATTCCTTGCAGGTTCCAATCTTCCGGAACTTCCTCTTTTGGTGTATAAAGGCCTACTTGACGTTCAATTGCGGAAACAAGCATTCTTTCCACCACTTCACGCAAGTTCTCCGAATCCAACACTTCAAAACGCTGCTTGTAAATAACTTCACGTTGTTGACGAAGAACATCGTCATATTGAAGAAGCTGTTTACGTGCATCAAAGTTGTTACCCTCCACACGTTTCTGAGCTGATTCAACCGCACGAGAAACCATCTTACTTTGGATCGGCTGCGTATCATCCATACCCAAGCGCTCCATCATGGTTTTCATATTGTCAGAACCAAAGCGGCGCATCAATTCATCTTCCATGGAAAGATAGAATTGCGTCACCCCTGGGTCACCTTGACGTCCGGAACGACCACGAAGCTGGTTATCAATACGACGAGATTCATGACGCTCTGTACCGATAACAGCAAGACCGCCAACCTCCGTCACACCTTCGCCAAGCTTGATGTCTGTACCACGGCCGGCCATGTTCGTTGCGATTGTAACAGAACCCTTTTGACCAGCACCAAGGATAATATCCGCTTCACGAGCATGGTTTTTCGCATTCAATACGTCATGCTTAATGCCGCGTTTTGTGAGGAGTTTAGAGATAACCTCAGACGTCTCAATTGCAACCGTACCAACAAGTACAGGTTGTCCATTTTTATGACGCTCTGCGATATCATCCGCCACTGCATTGAACTTACCTTCAATTGACTTGAAAATAAGATCTGCGCGGTCATCACGCACGATATCTTTATTCGTTGGAATTGCAATAACGCTCATATTATAAATGTTACGGAACTCCTCTTCCTCTGTTTTCGCCGTACCAGTCATCCCGGCAAGCTTTTCATACATACGGAAGTAGTTCTGGAACGTAACTGTCGCAAGTGTCATGCTTTCGTTTTGGATATCCAAGCCTTCTTTTGCTTCAATCGCTTGGTGAAGTCCATCGGAATAGCGGCGGCCTTTCATCAGACGACCTGTAAATTGGTCAACGATGACAACCTCGCCTTCCTGTACCACATAATCTACATCATGATGCATCGTGACATGTGCCTTCAATGCCTGATTGATATGATGGTTCAACGTAACATTGCCGATATCAAACAGATTCTCGATGCCGAATGCTTTCTCAGCCTTCGTAATTCCGTCCTCTGTCAACTGCACGCCTTTTGTTTTCA
Source organism: Sutcliffiella horikoshii (assembly GCF_020524325.1). Classification (GTDB taxonomy): domain Bacteria; phylum Bacillota; class Bacilli; order Bacillales; family Bacillaceae_I; genus Sutcliffiella_A; species Sutcliffiella_A horikoshii_D. Next base: position 489,094 of record NZ_JAIVKY010000007.1, on the reverse strand, counting down.
CATCATATGTGTAATCCACATCTTTTACCAATGTACGAGCAAACGCGTTTGCTTTGATGTACAAGGCTGCAGACTTTTGAGCACTACCAGAAATGATCAATGGCGTTCGCGCTTCATCAATTAAGATGGAGTCAACTTCATCAATCACGGCAAAATGGAGTGGACGCTGTACCATCTGCTCTTTGTACAACACCATATTGTCGCGCAGGTAATCAAATCCGAACTCATTGTTTGTACCATAAGTAATGTCTGCTTTGTACGCTTCAATTTTTTCATCACGTGACAGTCCATTCAGGTTCAAACCAACAGTCAGACCAAGGAACTCATAAAGCTGACCCATTTCTGTCGCGTCACGGCTTGCCAAGTATTCATTGACCGTTACAACGTGGACGCCTTTTCCAGTGATTGCGTTAAGGTAAACAGGCATCGTTGCCGTTAACGTTTTACCTTCCCCCGTCTTCATCTCGGAAATGTTTCCTTCGTGTAAGGATACGCCCCCCATGAGCTGTACTTTATAAGGATAAAGTCCGAGCACACGTTTAGAAGCCTCACGAACGACTGCAAATGCTTCTACCAGCATGTCCTCTAGCTTCTCACCTTTTTGGTAACGGCCTTGGAATTCAGCCGTTTTCTCTTTAAGCTGATCATCCGTAAGCCTTGCCACATCGGCACTTAGGGAATCTATCTGATCCGCCATCTTTTCCAGACGTTTCAATTGACGCTTATTCATATCAAACACTTTATTTAATAAACCAAGCATACAAACGCTCCTCTGTAACTATAGTCTTATAGCCTAAATAATATATAAATTTTAACACTTATTGGGGGTGGGTACAACTTAAAGGAGAATTTGCAGACAGTCTTTTCTGAAAATAATTAGGAAATGACAATATAATCGAGGTTTTTACATTTCCCGAGAAATAATGCTGGGAGAAAAAGTCGAACAAAAAGAAAAAGACCCTGTAGTCAGGGCCTCTTCTTATCAATAAGACTCAATTAAACCATATTTCCCGTCGTTACGCTTATACACCACATTCGTTTCATTCGTCGCAGCGTTTAAGAATACGAAGAAGTTGTGGCCCAGCAAGTTCATTTGAAGGATTGCTTCCTCGCTGTCCATCGGCTTCAGGTTGTAGCGTTTCGTACGAACCAAGTCTGCTTCGTCCTCATCATCCTCAACTGCCACTTGGGCTGGTGCTCCGTTATCAATCACTTCGTTAAATAAGTATTTAGGTGAACCTGTATCGCGAAGCTTACGGTTTACCTTTGTTTTATGTTTTCGTATTTGTCGCTCTAGTTTATCTACGACAAGGTCTATCGCTGCATAGAGATCATCGTGACTTTCTTCTGCACGTAACACTAGGCCTGTCATAGGAATGGTCACTTCAATTTTTTGTTGGTTGTTGTAGACTTTCAGATTCACTTTGCATTCTGCATTGTCTGTGGAATCAAAATAGCGTTCAATCTTTCCGATCTTATTTTCTACATAATCTCGGATTGCTGGAGTTACCTCAATGTTTTCACCGCGTACGTTGTACTTCATAAATCGAACTCCTCCTTTTGTTCCTGTTTGGATTTTCATTGCATCCAAACAATCTGCCTACGTTTCCTTCCTTTGATTTGATTGTGGAAGGTTAAGCTTGCATTAAGCTTATGTAAACATATTTCTACAATACCCAACAGAATTCCTGCCTAAACGTAAAAGAATTATTAAGAATTTGTGAATGGTTTTGGGTTGGCTTGTTCTTGTGGGGTGAAACAAGTATATGCGTATGGGTGGGAAAACTTTCATGAAAAATTGAGATGGTATCTCGTCTACTTCCTGTTTCCTTTCGTTCCGGGTGTTCGCTTTCCGCGGGAAGGTGGCTGAGCCTCCTCACTGCGTTGCGGGGTCTCAGCCAACCTTTGCTCCCCCGCTGGAGTCGAACACCCTGCACTGCAGGAAACAGGTGGATTTGCATTTACGGATAAAGCCCTTCAAAGCAAACAGATAATAAAAAACCCTCCAAAACTTTGGAGAGTTAGTGGGCGATGTGGGGGAGGATATGGTGTTGGATTTCGTTTTTCCATGTTTCGTATGCTGGTTTGATATAGGTTTGTAGTGCTTCTTTTTCTGGTGCGGTGTTTTGTTCGAAATGTCCGATTTGTTCGAGTTCATCTACAAGGTTACCAAATTGTGCGATGACCTGAAGAGCCTCTTCGTTATTTTCAAAGAAAAGGACGAGGTTCACATGAGCTTCTGCAATTTTACCGATTGCTTCGTAGCTATCCAGCACAACTTGGCGCTTCACAGGTGCGGAGGCGTTTTGATTTTCGTCACTTAAATAGGCAAAAGCCTCTTCAACCGTATCGAGCAGGGCATTATATTTTTTTAACAATAAAAATTCATCTTCTGTCAAATCAGCCATCCTGTGCACCTAGTTTCTTTTGTCATAATACATTCCGTCTGCTGTCGGAGAGCTATACGCTTGCCCATATGCCTTGGCAGTCTTTTTGGATTGCTGGATTTGGGCCCACTCTTGCTTTAACTGTTTATGGAGTATTTCAAGCTTAGGAGTTACCTGTTGGCTGGCTAGCGCAACCTTTTTACCGAGCGCCATCTCTGTTTCTGAAAAAGGTGGGGCAAGACGTTCTAACAGGGAGTCTCTGATCTGCAACACCTTATCTATCTCTTCCAAAAATGCGTCCCGGCTTTCTTCGGCCGGTAAAGGTCCATCAAGCAATGTCAAAAGATGTGTAGTGACTTTATCCAGGTTTTCAACGACGTTCATTACGCCTGTCCACCTTGAACAAATGCCTGCTGGCGGTTTGCCTGAATAACCTGCTTCCAGGCATCACGAAACTCCATCATAAGCCCTTCCACTTCGTCTACAATAGTAGCGTCGTTTTTTAAATTCGCATCAATAAGGCGACGGTTCATATAATCATACATCGTCATCATCGACTTCCCGACATCATGACTCGTGTCCAATGTGACCATCAGTTCCTGAATGATTTTCTGCGCTTTGATCAGGTTTGTGTTTTTCATTTCAATATTCTTTTCTTCCATTCCCTTTTTGGCAAGCTTCATAAACTTGATAGCCCCGTTGTAAAGCATCAACGTCAATTCCCCAGGTGTTGCGGTATTGACGGAATTTTGCTGGTAGGCTTGGTAAGGGTTTTTCATTGCCATAGTTGTTCACTCCTTGTTATCAGCCACTGAAAAATTGACTCATTAATTGCGTGGATTGTTGGTTAGATTGTCCGATAGCTTTTTCCATAGCAGTGAATTGGCGCCAGTAGCGGTCTTCCACTGTTTGCATACGGCGTTCGAAAGCAGAGATGCGTTGGTCGACATTTAATAGTTCACGGCCGATGGTGAATTGCTGGGCAGTGCGGGTTGCGTTACCGGCGCGGGCTTCGATGCCGGAGATGGTGGCTCCTGCTGCTTCACGTAACTTCCTTGCTATCCCAAGTCCTGTTCCATTTTCACCATTCGAAGTGAACATCTGCATTACTGAATTAGGGTCATTAGCAATTGCCGTTCTCAATTTATCTTCATTGATAAGGAGTTTTCCTTTATCACGGTAATTTGCGCTCGTAGTTATTCCCAGTTGTGCCAGCTGATCATATTGTCCATTTAAACCTGAAACAGACTCATACATGGCCGATCTCATTTTACCTAAGCCAGAATTTAGAATAGAATCATTTCGCAATAGTCCACTTCTAGCTTTTTCTTCCCACTGTTCAACCTGCTTTTCCGACAAGGCTTCTTTTTCTTCATCGGACAACGGCTTATAGTCGCGGTAGACAGGTTCACCTGTCTTTCCGTTAATTTTTTCAATCAGTTCATTGTATTTTGTTATATAATCCTTTATTGCATTGAAGGTCTTATCTGTATCGTTCGCCACGTTGATGGTCGCTGACTCACCTGGAGACATATTTTCTTTTAAATTGAAGGTTACACCGTTTATGGTGAAAGTGTTAGAATTACGCTGAGTTGTGACTCCGTTAATCGTAACAGATGCAGCCGTCCCACCATTCTCCTTGCTTTGATCAAGATTCAAGACACCTGTTAAAAACGTCCCTTGAAACTCAATTTCATTACCAGCACCGTTGAAATTACCGGCCTCTCTTTTGCTAAGAACTAATCCACCATTATGCTCATCATAAAAAGCGGTAAGCCCAAGAGAGGAATTGTTTATTTTGGAAACGATTTCGTCCATCGTGGTATCTGCATGGAAATTAAACTCATTATCCTGCGCTTCCCCTGCCTGATTATAGGTCGTGATAGAAAAACGATAATTAGCAGGCACTTCCACCACTGCTCCAGCATCTAAGGTGTTATTAAATACGATTTCGCCTGTCGTTTCATTGTAATACGCTTGATTTTTTCCGGTTTCAAACTGGTCAGCACTGTCCACCATTGTATAGGTAATCATTTCCCCTGCGCTTTTTTTCACTTTAACTAAGGACATATCGTTTCGGTCAAGCCCAGTCCCAACTTGAATACGATCTGTAGCTCCAGTTAGAGTGGTGGCAGGAACGATTGGTGTGAGCGAATCATAATTTGCAATTTCTCCCCTTTGCTCCCATAAGCTTTTAGTTGTATCAAGCTTGTTTGTACCCTCCATCATGGAAGCGGTAGAGCTATTTGTGGCCACTGTTGCTACCTGTGCATCCTTAATACTGTAGGAAACATTTGATGCTGAAGAAGTTGCTGTAGCAGAAACCTTGTCATTTGTAGAAGTGACCTGTTTTTGCGAGTAGGTACGCTGCAATGTCATATCAAAAGAAAGATTTCGGAAATCGTTCAATAATCTATTTGTCTCGCGGTAGTCATCCCGCTTCCACTCTAGCAGCTGCTTCTGCTGTGTCAATTTGTTCATTGGCATACGCTGGGCTTTCATCAGATCACTTACCATCTGATTTATATCCAACCCACTTTGAAATCCAGTTAAGCGCATATCCTTCACCACCTAAATCTTTTTATCAACGAACAACCCCATATACTCGGTCATCGCCGCATACATATCTAAAAATTTCTTGGAAGGGATTTCCCTTAGAACTTCGTCTGTCGCTATATCTACTACTTTTACATAGTACTCCTCAAGCCTTTCATGTAACTCAAATCGAACAGAAACATTGACTGGGTTAACAAACTTATTTAACCCTTCAACAATCTCTTCCATCCTTTCTTCACTTAATTCTGGAAGATTCTCTTTTGTTCTCTGTAAAGATTTTTTCACTTCATGAGATATTGCTTTTTGATTTTGAATTTTAGTTGTATTTTCTACAAATGACCCAGTATTGTTAATTTCCAAGGGGATTCCTCCGACTTAATTTTACTATTATCTAGTTTATTATCGGTTAAACATGAGAATTGTGAAGTGAAAAATTAACATATACTCACCACCAACATCTTCATTCTTAAATAGGAAAAGCTTTTTGCTAGCTCGAAACGTTAAAATTCCCAATAAAAAAAGCCTGCAATAAATATACAGACTCTTAAATAATCAATAATCATTAATACGTTTTTCAGTGACTTAAAACTTTCATCTAATGTAATAATTTATCCAGGTGTCCATCCCTTGATTGTTATTCACGAGGATATATTCATTGTATTCGTTGGGCAACCATACACCAAACATGTTAGTAAACTTTATTTTCAGATTATTCATTTTGCATAAGTCAAATATCTCATCTAAAGTAACACTATTATCTATTATTTGCATTTTTTCAGGAGTTGTTTCTCTAAGAAAATCATTATATTGAGGGTCAGGTACAGTTATATAGACAATTCCACTATCAGTTAAGTGTTTACTTATGGTACTAAACAAGTCCTTGTATCTATCTCTAGGAATATGTTCCACTACATCACATAATGTTATTACATCAAATTTTTCATCCAATGAAATGTTAGTAATATCATTCACCAAAAATTCTACATCTTTTACTGAACTCTTGGCGAAATTGATTAATTTTGGTGATAGATCTACCCCTATAACTTTTGATACCCCTAATCTGGAAATGTACTCTGTAGTAATACCTATTCCACACCCCAAATCTAATACTCTATCTCCTTTTTTAACTAATTTCTTTAGTCTATTTTTAATATATTCATGTCGTTGATTAGGTCTTTCTCTATCCTTCTTTAAATGGTCAATAAAATCGTCATAAAATTCTTGTACTTTTTCTATGTTTATTATTTTTTCCTTCTCCACTACTTTTTCGTCATCGAAACTATTTACATCACTTAATAGTACATTTTTAATAGAATCTAATTGTTTTTCCAAGGAATAGTTTTTTTTAATAAAATCATAGTATTCTTGACTAGAATAATCTCCTTTTATCGCCTCAATAAAGTCATTTACACTTTTGTAAGAATATTCAATCGGATAATGTTCTTCAATACCTGGATAGGCATGCACAACTGGTTTGAGTCCACAACTCATACCTTCCATAATTCCTACTGGGTGGCCCTCGCTTATACTACCTGTTACCAGATAATTTTTATCAGCTAACCATTCAGGAAGATTCTTATTTTCAATAAATCCGTCGAAAAACACTTTTTTCTCTAAACCTAACTTTTTTACCATATTTTTCATATAAATCTCCAATGTACCACGCTCCAAATCTCCCGAAAAATCTCCTGCAAAGTACAATTTGTATCTAGAATCAACTTTAAGTAATTCATGGAAATAATGAAGAATAAGCATTGGATTTTTTCTCATATTAATGTGGCCAAGTACAGCCAAGTTATACCCTTTTTTCCTATCTCTGTATTCAAATCTTGTCTGATTAATACCATTAGGAATTATTGATATTTTTTCTTTAGGCAAACTTATTCTTTCTTTTGCAATTTCATATATGTGATTTGACACAAAAATTAATCTATCAATATTTTCCCAAATAACTTTTTCAGGATTTGTTGTAAATACCTCATACCGATGTAACCTGCAAATTATTCTTCGTGTCTTTGCAACCTCAAGACTACTTCCATATTCTAGTAACTTATCACACCAATCAAACCAACAAATATCAGCCCATTTCATCCCTTCCTCTACTTGCATTAGATCAGTAACAATAATTTTCCTGATTTCATAATCTTCTTTTAAACCATTAATAATTTCTTGTAGAAATTTATCTCCACCGTGAATAGAGAAAAAAACGAGTTTTTGCTTTTCTTGATAGTCTTCTGTAACTTGATTTATGTATTGTTTAATTTCATTTTTTAATGTAGCATCAGTGCAACAATTCAATGCTTTTTTAAAATGAATTAGTGCAGATTTTGCGTCTTTTATATTAAGATATGAATATCCGAGATTATAATGGAGATCCATATTGTCATCCCCAAACTTCAACCCTTCTTGAAAGTAATAAATAGCTCCTTCGTTGTCATTTTCCAAGATAGAGATTATCCCTAACCAAGAATATACCTTCATGTCATATCCATATTCTTGTATGTATATAGCACTCAGATCTTTAGCCCTTTCAGTATTTCCATTATCAATTGTTTCTTCTATTTCTTTTTTTAGATTTTTCTTACTGTCTTGTTTTTTATTGAAAACTTCTATACTTTCATCAAAAGTCTCTGTCAATTCCTTAGTAAGACTCTTTCGTTCATATAATTTAATTCCATCACTAACTGGAAAATGATTTTCTTCTAATGTTAACCATTTTTTATAATACTTAAAAATAGCCTCTTCTATTCCTTCAATATTGTGAAAGTCAACATTCTGGCCTCTATTATTTTGGTCTATTATCTTTTCAACTACCCCACCTGAAGGCGCTAAAGAAATGATTGGTTTTTGAAATCTTAAATATTCAAACATTTTACCAGGATACATTCCATTATCTTTATTGTCTGGTCCTACGACAAGTAGTAATGCGTCAGATTGATTTGCTAATTCAAGACTTTCCTTATGGTTTAGATAGCCTTTAAAATCCACAACATCTTCAAGATTCAACTCATTTATTAGTTTTAACCAGGTAGAATCTTTTTCAGACCATGTAAATACCATTTTAATTAAGTTTTTCTCTATTATTTTTTTTGAAATAAGATTATGTATTGCTCTTAGAATAGTTTCTGGTGTTCGTACTGAATAAAATAAACCATTATGAACCATTGTGAATCTCTTATTTCGTGGCAGAACTTGTTCTAAATTAATGAAGTCTTCCTCATCATAACCATTTGTAATAGTATTCACTTTTTCACAATCCAGATTAAAATTATCTATATAATTTTTAGTGGTTAACGGTGTAGTTGTAACTACCTTATCAGCCTTTCTTAGAATTTCACTTTCAATTTCCATACTAGTTTTATAGAAAATGTTACCCTTATCACTAACTTGAAAGTATGGATTATTGGACCATTCATCCCTAATGTCGATTACCCATGGTTTATTGTGTTTTTCTTTTAAATAATAGCCTATAATATGATCTGAATATGGTCCGGATGTAGAATATATAAGATCGAAGTTTTCTAACTTAATCTTTTTATCCAAATTCTTCAAGACCACATTTGCCCACATTAAATATTGATCTGGTAATACTAACTGCACTAATTTTTCCTTATTTTCATTTAAAAACCTCAAGTATTCTTTCAATAAATTTTTGTTGGAAACCACTCCATTTAATAATGAAAGTAATTCCTTAATATTCTCATTGTTTATGTTATCTGGCTCATCAAATCTTATGACCTCTATATTTTTAGGAATTTGCTCAACTAAAGTTTGATCAATAAAAGGGTATTTGGAATTCCCTACAGTAACAACTGTTGGTTGCCATCCGTTTGTCTCTAAATACTTTACAAATTTCAGTGTACGTTGTACACCAGATCCGCCTATAGGTGGGAAAATATGTGCAATGATTAGTACTTTTTTAAGTTGTTTCATATTGTTGATTCCACCTTAACATTAAGAAATTGTGAGCTAGGGAATGAATTTAATATACTTTTAATGTTTGACGCCTCAGATTTATTAAATTTAATATACAATTTGTATAATTTGAAATATACGCTATAGCCCTCTTGCACATTGAGTACGGATGAAAAATAAAATAAAGATTGGTCAAAGTTATCATTTGTATAAAAAATATCTCCAAGAAGTTCCATCACTTTAATGTTAAGAGGGTCCTTATTAATTATTTCTAATAGTAATTCTGCCGCTTGCTTGTAGAATCCATAATTATATAAAATTTTCGACAAATTATATTTTCCATTAGAAGTTAGTCGTGGGACCAATTTCGAAATTTCAAAAAAAGTTTTGTATTCTTTTAATTTTAATAATCCTTCGCTAATTTCCAGGAAAACCTTTTCAATATTCCCAGGAGTTTCATTAACTTTATCAAACTCGTGATTTGCCATCAAACAATAAAACTTTTTCTCTTCTGGACTACATTCCAATTTTAAAATAAGTTCTTTGCTCTTCAAAATAATGGATAAAAGTAAGACATCCCTTTTATTTTCTTCCGGTATATTCTTTTGTTCATTCCAGAGTTCTAAAGCTAGATTATATTTTTTTCCATACATATAAGCCACAGCCAATACATTATTATTTATATTTAAATTAAATTTTTGAGTATATATAAACAATAGCGGATTTCTTAAAAAATAAAGGCTCTGAACGGTGTTTAAAATATCTTCTCTAGTTTCTATCTTATGAACACTTGATAATACATTAAAAATTTCATTGGCCTCAATATTAACTTCTGTCATTAGCCTTACATATTTTTCTAACGCTTGATAAAAGCCGTGTTTAGATTTGATAGCAAACATTAAATTTTCTAATGCACCAATTCTATCTCCTTTTTTAATTAATACTTCACTTAAATAATAATAAGACCAGTAATCTCCCACACCTTCGGTTGTGGAAGAATTTTGCACTTCCCCAATGCTTATACATTTTCTGAAAGATTCTTCAGCTTGTTCCCAATAATCTAGTTCAAAGTAAACTCTGCCCCGAATAAAATGTATATCTGTATAATTAGGAAATAGGAATATAGCATCTTCTGAAACTCTAAGAGCTTCAATATATCTTTTTTGTTGGCGTAAACAATCAATGATGTGAAATAATAATTCGTTCTTATAATTGCTAAGTTTGCTGAGGTTAAAGCTATTCTTAAAGCACTCTAAAGCATCGTCAATTTTACCCATTTGCTTATATTGTTTCGCTAGATTAAAAAAATTATAACCCGAGGGATTGCAAGATATTTCTTTTAATAACAATTGTAAATTTCTTTGGATTTTATTCCTTTCAGTAACAACTTCCTCCTTATAACCCTCATGGTTAATTAAAAAATTCGTATAGCCTCGTGAATAATTTTTATTCGTTTCCTCAATATTAATATGCTCGTGAATTTTCCCAAAATATCTTAAGCCAATATTATTTTTAAATATGCGTATTGCTTCATGATACCTAATAAATCCAGCAGATGAAAAATTCTTGATCTTTGTGACGTAATAATCTCTACGTTCTTTTAAATCCTTAAGAATACTGCCATGTAACTCAATACATTCATCTGCATCTAAAATAAGTATATATTCCTTTTCTGCATAATTTATTGCATGGTTTCTTGCTTCAGAAAAGTCATTATTCCACTCGTATTGATAAATCCTTGCTCCAAATTCTCTCGCAATGTCCAGTGTTGCGTCTGTTGATCCGGTGTCAACAATAACAATTTCGTCGACTGAATTCATCACACTTGTTAAGCATTTTTTAAGGTACTTTTCTTCATTTTTTACAATCATACATAAAGATATAGTAGGTGTTTTACTCATATGAACCCTCCAAAAAATTACGAGTGTTTTATTTTAGTTTCTAACCAAAGAATAAGCATCATATTAATCATGGTTATTCTTTGGTTAAAAATAGAAAAGACCCTATAAATTCGTATAGGGTCCAAAAAATTAACGAAGCAATTGAAGTACTCCCTGTGGCTGTTGGTTGGCTTGAGCTAGCATTGCTTGAGATGCTTGAGCTAAAATAGAGTTCTTAGTTTGGTTCATCATTTCTTTAGCCATATCAACGTCACGAATACGAGATTCCGACGCTGTTAAATTTTCAGAAGCTGTTGATAAGTTGTTGATTGTATGCTCTAAACGATTTTGTGTAGCACCAAGATCAGATCTTTGTGAAGAAACCGCATTAATAGCACTATCAATCAAAGCAATTGCACTGTCAAATGTAAATCCTGAGGAAACATCAATAGAACTTACTCCAAGTGCACTAGCACTCATATCAGCAATATTTAGTTCAATTTGTTGACTTGCATTAGCACCAACTTGAAATGAAATACCTGTAGATGCAAAATCTCCTGTTAAAAGATCTTTACCATTGAATTGAGTTCTATCCGAAATACCTTTAGTTGACTCTCCACCGATTTCTTCTATTAATGCTGAAATCTCATCTTGAATGGCAGACAAGTCTTCCGTTTGATTAGTACCATTTCCAGCTTGAACAGTAAGCTCACGCATACGTTGAAGAATTGCATGAGTTTCATTCAATGCGCCTTCAGCTGTTTGAATCAAGGAAATACCGTCTTGGGAGTTACGGGAAGCTTGATCTAATCCACGAATTTGACCACGCATTTTTTCAGATATAGCCAAACCTGCAGCATCGTCTCCCGCACGGTTAATACGTAAACCTGAAGACAGCTTTTCCATCGATTTCATTTGACCAGCATTAGCAGAACCTAATTGACGGTGCGTGTTCAACGCAGCGATATTGTGATTAATTCTCATTACAATTTTCCTCCTTGAGTTGTCGCCGATTTCACGTCCTTGTGTAATCGGTGTTAGATTTGCAGATAGGTCAAAAGTCGGCCGCCTTTTAATTCTATTTGCTTACATGTTTTATATCGACCCGTCTCGACAACTGTTTATAGGGTGAGAGAGAATTTTCTACAAATATAATTATTTTTTTAGTTGGTTACTTAAAGCTTGCAGTAGATCAAGAGAGGAGTGGGATGCTGCATTGTTTTCCTCTTGGATGGAAAGGTAAATTTCTTTTCTATGTATCTCGATATGCTTGGGTGCTTGGATGCCAAGCTTCACCTGATCGCCATTGATACTGAGGACGGTGATTTCGATGTCATCACCGATCATAATGGCCTCGTCTTTCTTTCGGGTTAATACTAGCATGCGGTCTCCTCCTCTCTATTTTGCTATCGCTTCCGGAAACAGATTATGCTTCGTCTGATAAGGGCTGCCTGTCAGAATTACTTGTTTGCCAAGGTTTGTTTTCGTGTTTACCACGAGTGGTGCCTGCAGATTGGCTGTCGTTAAATGGAAGGGATCTTCCATCGTCAAAACCGTATAAATAGTCACATCTTCAGGGGTATCCAGCTCGAGGGCATCCACCGCCTGATTCTCTAAGTTAAAATCATAGTCAGGGAAGAATGGGAATGGATTCGTCAATACAAATCCAAGCTCAGGTGTCTGGACCGATTGCATAATAAAAAACGTTCCGTCCTCTGAAAAAGGAATCACCGCGAACTCCTTCTCCTCCAAAAAGCCTGGCAGCCCATTCGGGAACCTGATCACTTCTTCTTCCAACACTTCTATTAATCCATGATACTTCGTTTCTATTTTCATCTTTTCACAACCTTATATTTTTTGTTCGTAGCGGCCTGTACCGACATGGCGCAGGTTCTCAAAATCTATCTCTAATGATGGATGATTGGCCATGCTGACCTGTGTCGAACCAGGTGTGTAATCATGTACCGGTTTGTTTGTCTTCGCATCTATTATAGGTTTTCGTTCTTGCACATCAATTTCCAATTTGCCTGGCACATAATTTATTTTCACACTAAAGTGCGATGGAATCCAGCCGATGTTTAATTCTTTTGGAAGACCCTCACTGTTTCTTTTAGCCTGACGAACAATAGCTCCACCGCCATTTTCAATCTGCATCAACTCGTTGCCGTCCTGCGCCACCCGTGCCAGACCTGCCAACCAGTCCTGCCGTCCAAACTGCGCCGCTTCTTCAATGCGCCTGCCTACACTCTTCAAATCCATATCCTCTCTCGCCTGCGTCTGATCTATCGTCAATCTCCCAGGCGTTCGACTCATTGTCAACTCCGTCTTCGGTTGCTCTATGCTCAACTCTGCTCGAGGCTGCTCGATTTGTTGTACAGGTTTTTGAATCTGCAGCTCTGTCTGCGCAAATGTCGACTGCAACCTTATTTGAGGAAATAGCATGTATCCACCAGCTCCTTAGTCCAAAATAAAAACTGCCCCAGAAAAAACTGCCACCTAAACAGCTCCCTCCAAGACAGTTCCTCACCCTACCTTAAAAAATCCAACAACGAAGGCTGAATCACACGCGCACCCACACCAAGCGAAGCGCGGTGCACACTCTCCTGCGACGTTAAATCCGTAATAACCTTCTCAATATCCGCATCCTCATTATCGGACAAAATCCGTGTAGCCACCACTTCCTGATAACCAATGCGATTGTCTACCATCTCTAGGCGGTTATAACGAGCACCTAATTCCGAACGCTCTGCTGAAATCGTATCAGCAGCCTTATCGAAACGCCCCATCAGGTCTTTCAACGCATCTGTATCACTCGTTTCAAGCGCAGATTGCAGCCCATTCCATATCTCCATCATGTCTTTATTGAAAACATTTTCCGAATTAATATTCGACTGCAGCTTGATTCCACGGGATACCTCCACCTCAAATGGAGAATTTTCCGTACTCACTGACGTAGGGTCATTTGCATCCGTAATACGTGGCTTATCAATCGCTGTGCCGTTGAAAATGTATTTTCCGGCAACTTGTGTATTAGCAACCTGTACAAAATCATGCTTCAGTTGCTCGATCTCTTTTGCCATTGCCTGGTGATCTTCTGGAGAATATGTATCATTTGAACCTTGCACCACCAACTCGCGTGCACGATGCATGACACTTTGTACATGATCCAATGCTGCCTCCGAATTTTCCATCCAAGCATACGATTCACTCAAATTCCGTTTGTACTGCTCAAGCTCTGTAAGGTTTGTACGGTAATACATCCCCTTCATCGCCACGACTGGGTCATCGGATGGCCTGGAGATCTTTTTCCCTGTAGAAAGCTGTTCCATCAGCTTGCCCATTTTGCTGTAGCTAGTACTCAATTGACGCAGTGAGTTCTGCGTAAGCATGCTTTGTGTTACTCGCATCTATCTAACCTACCTTCCGCCTATTCCCATGCCGTTTATTATTTTATCTAAAAGTTCGTCCGTTAACGTGATCATTCTCGCTGAAGCGTTGTATGCATGCTGGTACTGAATCATGCTTGTCATCTCTTCATCTAGTGATACGCCACTTACAGATTGTCGACGCTGATCTACTGATAGTCTCAGTGTTTCACTATTATAAGAAAATCGATTTGCCTCTTGTGCATCAACTGCCAAGCCTCCTATGACACTCTCATAATAGTTTTGGAAAGTAGTAGAGACACCATTTAACTGAAGCGAACGGGATTTTACTTCTGCAAGGGCTACTGCGTTGCTTCCATCCCCAACACGTCCACCGACCTGTCCGACTTTCGGGATGTCTACATTGATGAAATTACCTTTAGAAACATCCTCAAGACGAACCTTATCCAAATTAAAATCAACCGATGGGTTTCCGTTCTCATCTGTGAATTCTGCGGACAATCCTGCTCCCAGTTCACTCAAGCTAGCAAAATTCCCGGAGGTTTTCACTTCTTGCTTCGGAGACTGTGCAGCATCATACACCGTATAGTTAAACTGCTGAACACCAGCAGCATCTACCGTGGACTGAACAGTCACAGAGACATTTTCCACGCCGTTGTATCCATGGAAATCACCTGTCGTGATAATCCCTTTGTTGTAGCCCGAAGCAGCGATATTGTCCAATGATTGAATGATATCAGCTGAAACGGTGAACAACTTTGCCGCATCCTTTTTATTAGCAGCACTAATGTCTGTATTTTTAAACTCAAAGAACTTAAACGCTGTGTGCTCTCCAGTCTCCATGCTTGAAATGCTCCAGCCTGATTCATGAACTCTGTTAATCTCCTGGGCAAATTCATAGGCCACTGTATCAAGGTGGTTCAGCATATCAGGGTATAGACCCTTTTCTGTGTTACCTTCCATGAAGCCGTAGGAATCGATTAGGCCGCGCAGTTTACCGGAAGCCTGCATGCTGCCAATTCCAAAGCTTGTATCACCAAGGCTGTATCCGTCCACCAGTTCCGTATCATTACGGTACTCTAGGGATAGGCTGTTCACTTTAAGTGTTGTTGCATCGACCAGGTTACCGATTTTGCGACCGGAGTCATCCACTAAATCAATGGTGAGTTTTCCTTCGGCAAGTGCACTGGGGCTTCCGCCAGTTCCAACCTTTGTTGTCTTGATATTCACAAGCTGGGAAAGCTCATCTACAAGACGGTCCCTCTCATCGTACAGGTCATTGGCAAGATAGCCATGCGGCTCGATTTCACCAATCTGTTTGTTGACATTGTTAATCTGTTGGCTCAGCGCATTAACCTGTTTCAACGTGACATCCATCTCATTTTTAATATCACCTTGAACCGAGGTCAGGGAGTCTGATAAGAATCGGAACGTTTCTGAAACCGCCAACCCGCGTTGCCTTACTACAGAACGTGCACCTGCATTGGTCGGATTAACTGCCAAATCCTGAAACGCCTGCCAAAAACGATCTAATGTCGTAGAAAGTCCAGTTTCGGATGGTTCGTTCATGATTTCTTCCATCTTTTGCAATGCATCCGCCCGTGACTCCCAATAACCAAGCTTATTGTTTTCCCCGCGATATTGGGTATCCAGGAAACTCTCCCTCACACGCTGGATGCTGCCTGCTTCTACACCTGTCCCAATCTGTCCCGGTATCTGAGGACGATTTAACGATGGAGCTGGATAAGGTTCTGTTTGGACAAAATTAACTCTTTGCCTCGTGTAACCTGGGGTATTGGCATTGGCAATATTATGACCAACTGTCTGAAGGGCAGTTTGCTGGGTAACCAGACCACGTCTCGCAACTTCGAGACTATGAAATGTTGAACGCATGGATGTTCCTCCTAAGCTCTCGAATCGAATAGCGAGCGCGCAGGGGCACTGACACTTTTCTTCGTATTCGCAGGTTTCTCGTAATTTACCGCATTCGGCTGCGGATTTAAGGTGTTCAAGGTCATCGTGACGAATTGCAAGGATTGCTGAAGTAGAAGCTGATTAAGCTCGTTTTGCTTTTGAATGTTGCTAATTGTTTCTGTCAGCCTTGCTTTCAAATCAAGCAGCGAATGTTTTTCTGTTTCTGTGCCCATTTCTGCAAGCTCTGTAACGGTTTTCCCCTCTGACAGTTCAGCTCGTTGCTTCTCCAGCTGGACAATCGCTCTCGTATATTGTTTTTCTTCTCTAGTAATCTGTTGCAACTCTTCTACCTTGTTTGCCTTTACAATCTCTTCTTTCCGCACTGTAAGTTCATAGAGGTAGGCATGCAAGGTAAGCATTTTTTCAAGTATGGTTATGATGGTTGGAATGGACATATTTTCTCCTTGTTATAGGGCCTATTTATTTAGATAGAAATCAATCATCTTATTAGCGACGGCTTTTGAGTCTACTTGATATGTGCC
The DNA here is from genome assembly GCF_020524325.1 of Sutcliffiella horikoshii. Lineage (GTDB taxonomy): Bacteria > Bacillota > Bacilli > Bacillales > Bacillaceae_I > Sutcliffiella_A > Sutcliffiella_A horikoshii_D. Next base: position 472,514 of record NZ_JAIVKY010000007.1, on the reverse strand, counting down.
GTTCTCCACAGAGACTTTCAGTTTAGCGATCTTCTCTTGACGAGCTTCAGCAAATTGTGAACGCTCTTGCAGCTCTTTTGCTTTACTTGATATTTCTACCTGATCGCTTTTTGCTTGGTTCGTCTTCGCAGCTTGGTGCTGTTTCATCTGATTTTTATATGGATTAATCCCTGAAGGTCCTAAATTATTTATCTTCATTTAATATCCCTTCCTTCCGAACAGTTTGTCTATCTATCTTATCGGCACATCAGTCAGAATGTTTATCAAAACTTCTTATTTATAACGTGGTATGTTTTTCCTGCTTCACGAATAGCACGTTCTCTCTCTTCTTCGCGTTCTAATTGAGAAAGTTGTCCGTGTATATCTTTTTTGCAGCCCTGACAAAGCTTATCCTCTCGAATAATCCTACCACAACGGTCGCACGGATAGCCTAAATTCGGAAAATGAACCAGTTGAATACGGCCTTTTCTGATGAATTTTATAATCAGGTATTCTTCCACTCCCGTGTCCTGCACCACTTGGTCCATCGATGCTGTTCGATTTTCTCGTTGACGGATGTATTTGTAAACAGTCTGGTACTTCGCTTCCTCTTCTTTATAGCACGTTTCACAAACTTCCCGAAACGCATTTTTAACATAAATCTGACCGCAGCTTGGGCAATTATCTAGTTGAGACATAACGCAACTCCCTTTCGAGCAATAAATTCTTACTCTTTATATCGTATGGGAGGGAAAATTGTTAACTGCGAACAAGTGTGAAGGAGGAAATATCTTTTGCACCGGCGTCTCTAAGGACCTTTGCCGCCATGCGTAAGGTTGTCCCTGTTGTGTATATGTCGTCAATGAGAAGGATGCTTTTACCCTTTACCGGCTCAGGGTCTGGGACGTAAAAAGAATTCTCCCGTTCCATTCTCTCCTTTCGTGCTTTTTTTGATTGTTTTTCTGAGTTGGATTTAAAGAGTAACTCTTCCGGGGTTCCAGGTAGAAGCTCTGCCAAAAAGAGCGACTGATTAAAGCCGCGTTCATATGTGCGATCTGCACTTAAGGGTATGGGGACAAAGATGGGCAGATTTTTACTCCATGTCGTTTCAAATGACTGAAGGAACGCTTTTCGGAAAACTTGAGCCAGAACGGCATCCCCGCGGAATTTATATTTTGCTAACACATCTTTCATATGATCATTGTAATGGTAGACAGACCTGTTCTGTTGAAGCAAACCAGCTGTTGATTGGTCTTCCTCCCATCTGAAACAGTCGGAGCAGAGGTCCTTTCGTCGGTTTTCTGGTGCCACCATTTCCCACTCACGACCGCAAATTCTACAAAGCTCTCCCGTGATTTTTTGAAAAGCACGTTCACATTCCTCACAAACAGGATTAGGCTTATGTAGACCTAAGAATGCACCCCATCCAAATGAAGAAGAAACATCACCATGACAAATCAAGCAATTCTTCATTTGAAAAAGCCCCCCTTCCTCGCTTGGTAGTTCATTTTTCTTATCTGGTCAACCGCTGCAACCATTTCATTTGTCTTGCCATAGTGAAAAAAGCGAACATCACCACTTGGAAAACTGCTACTTCTGCCTGCCCTTCCTGCTATCTGAACAAGAGCACTTTCGGTGAAAACGTCATCCTCGGCTCCAAGCACTCCTAATTGCACGTCCGCTACTGTCACGCCTCGTTCTAGAATGGTGGTGGTCACAAGTATTTTAATGTTCCCTTTTCGGAAGCTAGCCACTTTCTCCTTTCGTTCCTTGTCTTTTGCATGCACGCCTGCCACGAGGTCTCCATATTCCTTTGCAAAGATTTCCGTGACTTTTTCTAAGACAGCGATATTTGGAACAAACAAAAATATGGGCCTTCCCTTTTCGACATCCATCCTCACCCAATTTTTAACATTCCTTGGTAGCTCGCCTTTCTTAATCAGCTTCTCCCATTTCCCACACCACTCTAACGCCGGAACCGGTAAGGGATGTTTGTGATATCTGGCTGGAATCACCACAGATTCAAGGCTTTTAGCACGAACATCTCTTTGCATTTTTTTCGATGGAGTGGCGCTTAGATAGATGAGGCTCCCTTCTTCAGTTCGCGCTTGGTTTGCTGCATACTCAAGCGTTCGATCCATGGAGTAAGGAAAGGCATCGACCTCGTCAATAATGAGGATATCAAATGCGCGGTAATAACGAAGAAGCTGGTGCGTTGTCGCAATGGTGAGCGGAGCATTTTTTACTCTGTCCGCACTGCCTCCATAAAGAGTGGCAACTTCAACGGTAGGAAAAACTTGTTTTAACCTTGGGGACAGTTCAAAGACCACGTCTGTTCGCGGTGTGGCGATGCAAACTCGATAGCCTTTCATTAATGCGGCTTCGATCCCTTTAAAAAGAACCTCGGTTTTCCCTGCGCCGCAGACTGCCCAAACGAGGAGCGAGGTGTTGTTTTGAATTGTTTCAACGACTTTATTGGAGGCGAGTTGCTGACCTTTGGAGAGAGTGCCTTCCCATTTAAGGGTCTTGTATTGGAGAGTGGTGTCCGGTCGTGGTCCACTCCACGAGAAGAGCGGTGTGCACTCACTCACCCGCCCCATCATGATGCAATGGCGGCAATAGGTGCATGGTTGGTGACAGCGGGCACAGTCGAACGAAGCAAACAGGTTTAGATTTACGTTTCCGCACCGATCGCATTTGGTTTCTCGATTGGTGGAGCGAACTCCATAATCGAGTTTTAGATATCCGTTTTGGTAATGGGTGTGGATTGTGTCTTGGTTGAATGGAAGTTCGTCTGCTAGAAGTCGTTTGCCTGAGAGGAAGTGTTGGAGGTCTTGGTCAAAGGGGAATGTTGCCTGAATGGGAGGTTGCGGAATTGGAGTTATTTCGGAAATTCTTAAGGTGCGTTCCGTTTTATTGTTGGTAATTTTTATTAGGTTATTAGTTGTTTGGGTAAAAAGCATTGGTTTCCTCCTTTGGGTTTGAAAATTGGTATTAGATTAGCTTCTCTCTGCCCGTTTTGTTGTTATTTTCGTATAAACGGTCACTGAGGAGTCGTCTCTACGCCCGTTTTGTTGGCTTCATCTTTAAAACGGTAACAGAGAGCCCTCCTCTACGCCCGTTCTGTTTACTTTTTACTTTAAACGGTAATCGAGAGGCCTTCTCTACTCCCGTTCCGCCTATTTTTTACTCAAAACGGTAACAGATCTAGAATAATATGGATATCCCCGCACTTTTCTACCTCAATAAACTAAAAAAAGACACCCCAAGCACCTCACTGCTCCTGATGTCTTTCCAATCTCTCGTTGATGTGTTTTTGTTATCGCTTATACCACCCAAGCCCCAAAGCACCCTCACCAAGATGCGTTCCAATTACCGGACCGAAGTAGCTCAAGAAAAACTCCACGTGCGGGTATTTCTGCTCAAGCTCTCTCTTCATCTCTTCCGCTTCTTCTTCACGGTTTGCGTGAATCACACACGCGCGCATCGGCACTCCTAATGAAGCATCCTCATCAAACAGGTCATGAATACGTTTGACCGCTTTTTTGCGTGTGCGAATCTTTTCGAACGGAACGATTTTCGTGTCGACAAAATGCAGCAGCGGTTTGACCTGCAATAAGCTTCCAACAATCGCTTGGGCACTGCTTAAACGGCCACCGCGTTGTAAATGAGAAAGGTCGTCTACCATAAAATAAGCTCGGTCAGATTCTTTCATGTCGTTAAGACGTTCCATAATTTGCTCAGGGGACTTCCCTTCAGCCGCCAATTCCGCCGCTTCTAATGCGTAGAAGCCTTGGATCATGCAGCTGATTTCAGAATCAAATGCGTACACATCAATTCCATCCACCATATCACCTGCTGCAACAGCACCTTGGTATGTGCCGCTGATGCCGCTTGATAGATGGATGCTCACAACGGCGTCATAGTCCTTTGCAAGTTTTTCAAAAAGGGATACAAACTCGCCTATTGCAGGCTGTGAAGTTGAAGGCAGTTCGCGACTGTTTTTAACCTCTTCGTAAAATTGTTCTACTTTTATGTCCACTTCTTCTTGGTACGATTCATTCCCGAAAATAACATTTAGCGGGATCATATGTATGTCATGCTTTTCGCGTAATTCTGATGAGATGTAGGCAGTACTGTCTGTAACAATCGCCGTTTTCATATTGTAGACCTTCCTTATACTAAAGTATTTCTGTTATCTATTATAGATTGTACATGAAACGGGAATAAGTTTCATCTTTTGTTTGATATTTATTGAGGGAGAGGGGAGACATTCAAATTTATCAACCAAGTTTTTATTTTATCGACCAACTTTTCATATTATCAACCAAGTTTGTATTTTATCAACCAACATACCTCATATAAACGCCAATCGACAAGAACAGACAGGTTTCGCACCACCACCGCCGCCTGCCCCCACACACAACCCAACCCCACAAAAAAACCCTGGAGACCGAAATCCCCAAGGTTACCTAACCTCTACCCAGCCATTCTTGATTGCGACAACAACAGCTTGTGTACGGTCATTTACATTCATTTTTTGAAGGATGTTACTCACATGGTTTTTAACCGTCTTTTCACTGATGAACAACGCTTCCCCGATTGCCTTGTTGCTTTTTCCGTCAGCCAACAGCTGAAGTACTTCGCATTCGCGGCGAGTCAACAAGTGAAGCGGGCGGCGAATTTCAATCTGCTGGTACGTTGTAGCGGTCGAACTGCCACCACTGCTTCCGCGTGAACCGCTTCTCACACCATTTTCAGTTAAACGGCGATATTCCCTAACAAGGTTATGCGTTACTTTCGGGTGAAGATAAGACCCACCATCAGCAACCACCTTAACTGCATCCACTAATGCATCTGCATCCATCTCTTTTAAAAGATAGCCGCGTGCACCTGTTTGCAGTGCGTGTGTTACGTAATTCTCGTCATCATGAATGGATAGTACGATGACCTTTGCTTCCGCGTTTGCTTCCACTAAACGCCTTGTAGCCTCCACACCGTTTACTTTCGGCATGTTGATGTCCATGATGATGACGTCTGGATCATGCTTTTCCATTAGGTCAAGTGCTTCTTCTCCATCGTCACCTTCTGCCACAACGTGAAAGTTTGTTTCAAAATCAAGAATACGTTTAACTCCTTCACGGAAAAGCTGATGATCATCAATAATCACGATTTTTGTCGTATCCATTCCTCTCATCCTCCCAAATACATCTTTAGCCTAACGGAATTTTGATAAAAACGGTGGTACCCTTGCCAGAAGAGGATTGGATGTCCATTTCTCCGCTGATTAGTTCCACTCTTTCTCTCATTCCTATTAAACCAAACGACTTTTCTTTTTTTTCTGTCGTATCAAATCCTACTCCGTCATCTTTTACAATGACAATGATATGGGTAGGTTTCACTTCCAATTTTACGTAGATAGAGCTCGCTGCAGCATGTTTAATGGCATTTGTCAGCGACTCCTGTACAAGGCGGAACACGGCAACCTCAAGGTTTGAGGAAATGCGGTGCTCCACTCCAAGGTTCATAAACTCAATCTGTGGATATCCATTATGATAATCCTCGATAGTCGAAATATATTTCTTTAAAGTAGGCACCAACCCAAGATCGTCGAGTGCCATCGGTCGAAGGTCATAAATGATCCTTCGCACTTCATATAGAGCGGAGCGCACCATTACTTTCAAGGAGCGGATCTCTGAAAGAGCTTCCCCAGGGCCCCGCTCCCGGAAAGTCCGGTCAATCAAGTCGGAGCGCATCATCACATTGGCCAGCATTTGCGCCGGTCCATCATGAATCTCCCGAGAAAGACGGCGGCGTTCCTCCTCTTGTGCTTCCATGATTTTAAAACCAAAATCACGTTTCTCAGAGGCATCGGCAATCATCTGGCCAACCTGCTGAAGGTCACCTGTGACATAATTCAAAATCACGGATACCTGACTAACAAGGCGATCTGCTTTCGTGATGGTTTCTTCAAGATTCAACAATCTACGTTCGATCTCATTTCTTCGGTTGCGCAGTTGGACCTCTTTTTGCGAAATTGTATGAAGCTCCAATTGCAACTCATGTGCATGGTCATATGCTTGTCTAATTTGATCTTCTGTATAATTTTTAAACTGTCTGCTCACTTCTGAAAGACGGTTTCTTGCATGCCGGACTTGGACCTCCAGCTTGTCCTGTTTATGGATAAGCTGCGCCACTTCCAGCTTGACCGCATTCAATTCTTTTCCGAGGTTTTCAAATTCTTTTCGGGAGCTTTCCCCAATCTCAAAAATCTCGTCCTTGCTCACTTCGACGGTTTTCACCATCTGTTCAATAATCATGTCTAATTGTTTAGAGTTTATAACTTTCCGAGACATAGGACATCCTCCAAAAGACCCTGTATTCTTAAAAGAATATTATGAATACTTCTTTATTGTTATAGTACATTATACCCAAAAGGAAGAAAGACACTATATGCTATATCATTCCAATTCTTCCAGACCTTTGTGGGGGTACCTGTCGAAAATTGTCCACACCTTATTATATCGGACCAAAGTTTTACTTGTATAACATTATTATTACAATCGGATTAAACTTTGTCGATTCTTGCCATTATAAGGAGCTATGAACTATATTTTATTTGATGTCCTTTCACCCAGCACTTATAATAGATAAAGTATGACTATTCATACAAAAGTGCCATTCATTAAAGGAGAGTTGTCAGATTGCTATCTCACTACTATACCGTAAAAGGGCCTGGAGAGCATGAAATTACCATTCAAAAATCAAGATTCATTGCCCACATAGCCCGTGCAACAACTGAAGAAGAAGCCCAAAGCTTCATTCAAGAGATAAAAAAGAAGCACTGGGATGCAACACACAACTGCTCTGCTTATATGATCGGAGAAAATAATCAGATTCAAAAGGCAAATGACGATGGAGAGCCAAGCGGCACAGCAGGCGTCCCCATCCTAGAAGTCCTTAAGAAAAAAGATCTGAAAGACACTGTAGTTGTCATTACCCGCTACTTCGGCGGCATTAAACTCGGTGCAGGGGGACTTATTCGCGCATACGGCAAAGCTACCTCAGAAGGAATTGCTGCAACAGGAATGGTAGAACGGAAATTAGTGCAAATTATGCATACAAACGTCGAGTACACATTATTAGGAAAGATAGAAAATGAGTTGCGTTCTTCTCCTATATACCTTTTGAAGGACATTCATTATCTTGAGGACGTAACATTTGACGTGTATGTCGTAGAAGATAAATGTCAGGAATACATGGATTGGATGATAGACCTAACAAATGGAAAAGTAAATACCACTCCTGGCGAACGTCTTTACCTTGAACAGGATATGTAAATTTTTTATAGAGGAGATAAAACATTGGTTAATTCTAGATATGAAAAGAAAAAGAAGAAAGGGAAAAGGTTAAAAAGAGTTTTACTCATCTTTATGACACTTTTCTTAGCTGTTGTTGCTTATGGCGGTTACCTATTATTTGAAACATACCAAGCAGCCAATAGCGCATATACGGAATTAGATAGAGATAAATCGAAGTACCGTGACAAAGAAGTAAAAATTAACAAAGATCCTTTTTCAGTATTAATTATGGGTATTGAGGATTATTCTTCTGGTGGGGAAAACGGACGTACAGATACATTAATCGTCGCTACATTAAATCCAAAAGAAAAAACAGTAAAATTATTAAGTATCCCACGTGATACTTTAGTGTATTATGAGCATCTTGGATATGAATCAAGAATAAACCATGCTCATGCATATGGCGGAAAAGAAATGACCATTGAAAAAGTTGAGGAACTACTTGAAGTTCCGATTGATTATTATACAACAGTAAACTTTGAAGGCTTCAAAAATGTAATTGACATTCTCGGAGGTGTGGATGTAGAGGTTCCATTTGACTTTACAGAAAAATCCGATGTAGACAATTCTGTTCTTCAATTTACAGAAGGTCCAATGACATTGAACGGGGAAGAAGCTTTGGCCTATGCCCGAATGAGAAAGCAAGATCCACGCGGAGACTTTGGCCGTAACGATAGACAAAAACAAATTATCCAGGCTGCGATGAGCGAAATGCTTAAGCCAGGAAACCTGTTAAAAGTTGATGATATCGCAAAAGAGATGGGTAATAACGTTCAGACCAATATCAAAGTTTCAGAAGGTATTGGATTAAGTAAACTTTATACAGGCTTTAATTCATCCAGCATGGAAAACGTAACGCTTGAAGGTGCAGATGATACTAGTACAGGAGCGTACTACTTTGTCCCTTACGAGGAGAGCATTTTAGAAGTAAGAAGCATTTTAAAACAGCATTTAGAGATTGAAGATACTACTGCAGAGACAGAAGAAACGACTGAATAAGCAAAAGACCTTGGAGTTGCTCCAAGGTCTTTTTTTATGAGGTTTTTTCACTTCGGGTTTGAGGCTCTTTTACCCCTTCTGACTTGGTTTTGTCGATCATTACCAGTACAGTCCTCAAAATGATGACGATATCAAACATCACAGAGAAATTACGAATATAGTGAAGATCAAACCGTAGCTTGTCCTCCACACTAGTTGTATATTTCCCCATAATTTGTGCGTAACCGGTAATCCCTGGTTTTACGGTGTTACGGTACTGATAGGAGCTAATGTCTTTTTTAAACTGTTCAATAAAGAAACTACGCTCAGGTCTCGGGCCGACAATGGACATATCCCCTTTTAACACATTAAAAATTTGAGGTAATTCGTCAATTCTCGTGGCTCTTAGGAAATTTCCTACTTTGGTGATTCGGGGATCTTTATCAGTAGCCAACATTGGCCCTGTAGACCCCTCAGCGTTCTCTATCATCGTTCGCAACTTCAAGATTTGGAACTCTTTGTTATCCTTACCTAAACGAGCTTGAGAATAAAAGATAGAGCCCCTTGGTTCTTGAATTTTAATAAGTAAAACTCCTAGTAAGAAGAACGGCAGAATAAATGGTAAGACAACAACTGAAACAACAAGGTCAAACGTTCTCTTTAAGATTTGCTGGTCAATAGATAAGCCAAACTTTTTAACCGATAATGCCATTGTATCTTCAAAAGGCGTAATATCTGATTTGGATAATAGCAAGTCGTAAAAAGATGGTACAAGATATAGGTTTTTCTTATTCTTAAATGAGTAATAGATGAGCGAACTTTTTTTCTCATCTGTATCCTTTGGTCCCAAGATAACTGAATCAGCTTTTTTAATTGCCTTAAATGTTTCCTCAAGTGGTGTATGATACTCCACATATTTTATATTTACCTTGGTAGCAAAGGTATCCTGAATCTGGTACGTCAATCTGTACTTGTCCTGAGGTTTCGCGATAAGCAAAATGTTTTCTGGATAGGTATTTTTCTTAAAGTAAATAAACACCATTTTCCAGATTGTCAACAATACCACAGAAAAGACAAACGATAAAAGGATAACTGATCTAGGCAACCCAAATGCTCGGAAGAAAAACGAAATTGCCATAGTTGCTACAGTAATGGAAAAAGTACTAACCAAAATACTTCCTATATAATCAAAAAAACGCTTTCTCCGCGATGGATTCACTTCATAAACGGAAAGGAAAAAAGCACTAATTAAAAGCACCCAAGGCAATACTTGGACAAAAGAATCCCAGTTTTTAGCATCATATGTTTCATACCTAACGTAGAATGCAATGAGATAAGATAATGTAATTATCCCTAAATCAATCAGAATAAAAGCGAGTCGGCGTCCTTTTTCATCTAACAGGTTGCCCATTTACATATCCCCTTTATTTTCTTTTACTAAAATTCACTACAACTCTTTATAGTATAACTACTTTTCAATAAAGTTGGTATGGTTTAATCTTCCTGATTATTGCGCCTAATAAAAAGCCCCCTTTTAAATGAAAAAGAAAATCTCCATAAAAATTCGGGGGCTTTAGAGTAAAAATTAATTATTAACTTGAGGACGCCCTATAGAATGATATATCAGGCCTGCTTCCTCAGCATATTTCAAATCAAAACAGTTTCTTCCATCAATAAGGATTGGGTTATTCAGAAGATGTTTTGTGATGGTTAAATCCATTTCCATAACTTCTTTCCAGTCCGTCAATATTACCGCTGCATCTGTACCTTCTAAAGTAGAATTAAGATCTGTATTATAGGTAATACTATCAGCAAAATAATGCTTAGCTTCTTCTACTGCGATAGGATCAAAGGCTTTAATTTCTGCACCAAGCTCTAACAATGCAGGAATGATATCAAGCGATGGAGCATCTCTCATATCATCTGTATTTGGCTTAAATGCAAGTCCTAGAATAGATATCTTTTTGCCTTTAAGGCTTGGGAAGATATCTTTAAGCTTCTTAACAATATGCATTTTTTGCTGTTGATTAGTTTCAATAACGGCTTTAATCAATTTGAAATCATAATCTACCTGTTCAGCCATATGAACAAGAGCTTGTGTATCCTTAGGAAAACAAGAGCCGCCGTAGCCAATTCCAGCTTGCAGGAACTTAGCGCCTATTCTTGTATCCATTCCCATTCCTTCTGCAACCTTCGTAACATCCGCTCCTACTCTCTCACAAATGTTTGCGATATCATTGATAAAGGATATTTTAGTTGCCAAGAAAGCATTAGAAGCATATTTAATCATTTCGGCACTCTCGATATCAGTACTAATAATAGTAGTATTAAAAGGCTCATGAATTTCTTTGATAATCGCCGCAGCTTTTTCACTACTTGCCCCAATTACCGCTCTTTCCATATTCATCGTGTCATACAAAGCAGAACCTTCTCTTAGGAATTCAGGATTTGAAACGACATCAAAATCCATTTCCTTTTGTAGGTTTTCCTTAATAATAGAAGCAACTAATCTGCCTGTCCCGACTGGAACTGTACTTTTATTAACAACCACTTTATAACTATTCAAGTTCTCACCGATTGTTTTGGCTACATTCTTCACATAAGTTAAGTCAGCCTCACCTGATGGAGCCATCGGTGTTCCAACTCCAATATAAATCACTTCTGAGTCACGGATTGCACTTGGAATATCTGTTGTAAAAGTTAACCTTTTTTCTTCTATATTCCTTTTTACAACTTCTTCTAAACCAGGTTCGTATATAGGAATTTCACCATCTAATAACTTGTTAATTTTCTTCTCATCTATATCACAACAGATTACTTGATGGCCGACTTCTGCGAAGCACGTCCCAGAAACCAATCCTACATAACCTGTACCCATTACAGCAATTCTCTTCATTGTTTGTTAAACTCCTAACGTTGTACTATAGTTAACTGTTTTTCATATAATTCTTTAATATACGCAGCTACATCTTTTGATAAGTCATCTCTTTGGAGAGCAAAGTCAACAGTAGCCTTTATAAAACCAAATTTATCTCCCACATCATAACGTTGCCCTGCAAAATTATATGCTAGTACTGACTGGAACTGATTCAATACTTTAATAGCATCGGTAAGCTGAATTTCATTCCCAGCACCTGGAGGAAGATTTTCAAGAATATTAAAGATTTCAGGCGTTAAAACATAACGTCCCATGATTGCATAATTGGAAGGTGCATCTTCTAAAGCTGGCTTTTCAACGAATGTTTCAGCTCTGATAAGGTTCGGAGCAATTTCATCACCCTTAGGTGCAACAACACCATACTTAGATACATCTTCATCTGCAACCTCTTGGACTCCTACAACAGAAGATTCATAGTTTTCGTATACATCAATCAACTGTTTCAAACAAGGTGTATCTGATTTCACAATATCATCACCCAATAACACCGCAAAAGGTTCATCACCGATAAACTTACGGGCACACCATATAGCATGACCCAGTCCATTCGCTTCTTTTTGACGAATGTAATGAATATTGGTCATGCTTGAAATATCTTGTACTTCTTTAAGTAATTTGGTTTTGTTTTTCTTTTCTAACGTTTCTTCAAGCTCAAAAGAGATATCAAAATGATCCTCAATTGCTCTTTTACCTCTTCCAGTAACTACAATGATATCTTCAATCCCTGAAGCAATCGCTTCTTCTATAATATATTGAATAGTTGGCTTGTCTACAATCGGAAGCATTTCCTTTGGTTGGGCTTTTGTGGCAGGTAAAAACCTAGTACCTAAACCAGCTGCGGGAATTATTGCTTTTTTTACTTGCATTATATCTATTCTCCCTTCTAGTTCGTCTGACAAAATTCGATAAAAATCTTGTATTTCTATAGTACATTATAATACTATTGCCAATTTATTGCTACTAAACATCTAACTCATCTTTTGCTTTGAAAAATTCCATTCTGTTCTGAAAGTGTTATATCTAATTGATTGATAGAATATATCTCAAGTTTCTTTCTTATTTCAGTTGATTTAGGATACCATACCCCCATATCACCAAAATTTTTGTTTATATTCTCCTTGAAAATTTCAAATTCGTCTAAGGTTTTTGACCCTTTTTGGGGGATTTCATTAATGAGCACCTTAATATTATCTGGTATAACATTTGGAACATATTTCTGGAAGTCAGTGAAAACAGAAGGGTTTAATATTAACAATTCTTTACATGTAACTTCTTCTCCATAAACCAGCATCTGAATATTTTCACCATTAATAAGTGATCTGACTTGGGAACTAATAATGTTATGAGTATTTAAATCAAACTTATACATTTGAATTAAACCTATTCGTTTATTATTTTTAATGAGCAGTTTTATTATCTCTAAATCATGTTTTAAGGTAGAGCTTTGTTGGCGAAAGTCAGAAACTATAATTGAATCTAGTTCTCGCTTAGTACCGTTAACTTTCCTATTTGGTAACATTGGCTCTGGTACAGGGAATGAACGTACTTTTTGTCGGAAAGGAAAATAGAGATTACTATGATTTGAATGAAAGAACTCGTGACTTTCCACGTATTCCCTTCTAGCACCCATAAAAAAGCCTGGAAACCCAAATGCGGAATTTCCTGTTAATGAAGTTTCGGTCTGACGTTGGAAAGAAAGCGGTCCTGTATTCAATTGGACTATGGAGTTTTCGCCGAACACTTTTTTTATTCTTTTGATGTACTCTGAATCCGCACCAAATCTCACACTATCCCAATATCCAATTTCTTGTATTACACGTTCTCGCCTAAACATGAAAGATGACATATTGCCAAAAATGTATATCCCAAATTTCCCTCTTCTATAAAACTGTAATTCATTTGTTGCTCTTGCTTGTTGTGAAATATTACCAATTATCCTTGGGGTTTTAATCAGATGTGTTACTTGCTTTTCTATTTTTTCCGGGTGAGACCAATCATCTGCATCATTGATTGTAATAAATTCACCTGTAGCTTCTTGAAGAGCAGTGTTCCTTGCAATATAGGCTCCTCCATTTTCTTTTGTTTGAATTAATTTTATCCTTGAATCAAGCCTCGATAGCTCTAATACTTTATCTACAGTACCGTCTGTACTGCAGTCGTCTACTGCAATAATTTCTATGTTTGTCCACGTCTGAGACATTAATGCCTGTAGTGCTGTTTCTATTACGTTTTCCGAGTTATACATTGGAACAATTATAGACACTTTAGGCATGGTTTGGAGGTCCGCCTTCCCCTTAACTATTCCTAGGAGTCTATCATATACGTTTTCAACCTCTAACGAATTTAAAGTGATGTTTGATAATCCATATGAATCTAGCATTTGATTAATAATTTTAATTTTTTTAGGTAAGCTATTTTCAAGGTTGGCTGCAGCTAATAATACATCTGGGTGAGGTTTTTGATTTAAGCTTAATAAACTATTAATTATTTTTTTTGCTTGTTCTGAGTCGCCAATGGTAAGATATGCCTCAGATTTCATAATTGTAATCTGACGTTCCAAGATAGTAGCTTTTACTTCTGATAAATGTTTTTCTATTATAGAAAGAGACATAGAAGCAGAATCTTTATCATATTGATTGGCATACCATAAAGAGAGTTCTTTAGCTGCATATATTGTTTTCATGCTTTTCTTTTCGGAAACTAATATCTTTTTTAGGCTTTGTAAACCTCGTTCAGTAAAACCTAAATTATTCATATAGTATTTAATAGTCTCTACTTCATTTATTTGAAGTCGACTTTTACCTAACCTGAGATATTTTTTAATGTTTTTCTTATTTTGGTCTGATACAAACTTCGAAAAATATTCTCTTTGGTTCTGATTAAGTAATTTATATATGCTAAAATCCAATATATTGCTTAGTAATTTTATTATGCCTTTTTTCATTTATTCACACCCAAACTTATTTAAAAAAGGCTGATTGACAATTTGACCAAAACATTCTAAGTCAATTCAATCAGGCCTTTTAAAAATTGATTATCAATATTCTTTATACTATTTGTCTTTGTGCTTTTTCACAGTATCAATGAGTTCTTGTGCTCTGTTTTCAAAAGAGAAGTGGTCTATCACTATATTTTTTAAAGAATCAGTTTTGGCCTTAACACTAGGGTAAGATAAAATAACCTCTTCTATACACTTTTCAAACTCACTTTTGTTCTTGTAATATAAAAGTTTATCTCCAAACAAGTCATACAGCTCTTTATGATAGTCAGTGATAATTGGAAGCCCACATGCTAAAGCATCAAAAATACGGTTGTTTATATAACCATACTCTTTCATGTCTTCCCAGTGGTCATTTAAAACCAATTTAGATTTCGAATATAGTTCCCCTAATTTTTGATTTTCAATGTAATTATCGACAACTAATTCTTTATCAATCCACTTAGACCAACCTCTGCCCCAAACTTTGAGGGGCAATCCAAGTTCAGCAGACCATATAACACAAGGGCGTTCTACTTCACGTGTATTTCCTACAAAAATAAAATCTTTCCTGTCATGATAGCTTGCAGTTTTTTGTTCAAAGAATTCTTCCGTATCTGTACATTGCAATAATGGATAAACAGGAGTAGAAATTTCTCTCGATAAAAAATCTGCATATGTCTTTGATGCTACAAAAACAATATCATACATTTCATACTCTTCTAGAGAGACGGATTGGGGATGACTAATATTCCACATGATGTTAAAATCATTATTTTTCGTTTCGTAAGGATACTTCCCTCTCAAAACAAGAACTACATCCGGTTTTTTTTCGTTGTTCCATTCTGTATGGTAATCTGTTTCTACTTTTTGTCCAAGTCTTTCAAGATATTTTGTTAAGGAGCGTCCAAAGTGAAAATCCCCCCACTTGTCTTGCCTCCAATCAGTGGGTGCGGGATTCTTTATTATCCATTTCATTTATTTATCTCCATTCTACTTATGTTCTCCTTCTTAGTTGACTGTTGATAAAAATCACTAAAAAACTCAGAAAAGCTTTTGGATGCATCCAAAGTATCTTCATGTTTTTTTGCAACATCAAAAATAATGTCTAGGTTACTTTTTACAGCCTTGTAAGAAAACTGTCTAATATATAGGTTACGTGCCCTTTCTACCATGACAGACGTCTCTTCTTTATTTTCAAACACAGATTTAATTTCATTCAGAAGTCCATCAAAGTCACCATATCGGGACAATCTCAAGTAATTATCTTTAGCTAGTACTTCTAAATCTGAAATATCACTAGCAATAACTGGCACTTTCATTGCAATAGCATCAGTAAATTTATATGGCATTTGATAATGGCTTGCCGGCACATCAGGATTTAACCATAAAATAACGAGATCAGAAGCATAGTTAATTTTAGACATATCATTGCGACCTTGAGGTGGAAGTACTTTAATTTTATCCCCATATTTTTGAATTAGTTTCTTCTGATCCGGTGTTTCTCTAGAACCAACAAATAACAATTTATAACGGTCGTCGTTTAATTTTTCTAGCAGATTTACTAAATCGAAAATTCCTTTATGTTTTCTTAATAAACCACCGAAAAGTATTATTCGATCATCCTTAGCAAAACCTAATTCTCTTCGGATTGCATCTCGGTCGTAATTATCAGGATTATAGTAGGTTTCATCCTTCAGGTTGCGAATATAGAAACTATTTCCACCAAAGTAATTATCTAAATTTATATTGTGGGTTGTAGAGATTGGTATCTTATGAGCAAATTCTTCCATAATATTTGACCATATAGAACTATAAGGCGTATTCAGCTCTTCTGCTGTTAAGTCCACTTTACTCAAATCAAAATTTTTATTTAACTGTTCCTTACTAGGGTTGGAAACAACAGACTCCAAATCGTTATGTTCCAAAACAATCGGTTTTCCTAAATGGTAGTTAGCTAACAATGCAACGCCTAAACTTGTTGTTCTTGGCTTCACTGCGTAGATAATATCTCCTTTTATTTTTGTGATTGCTTCTGAAAGTAATGGAAATAGATCAGGAAAGTTTTTACCTTCAATAATTGTCATTTCAAAATTGGGAACCTCGTCTTTATATGGAGGGAAAATTTCCTCTTCAAAAAATCTAAATCCTAATAGTTGAACAGAATATGTTGAAGAAAGTGATTCTGCGATATTATAAGCTTTTGAGAAATGATTCCTACAAACATCCCATGATATTATTGTAATTTTAGGTAAATTTTCCTTTGACTTTACAAATGGCAAGCCATTTTTATAGTAAGACTGTACATTTTTTTGAACAATATCCACGGTTAAAGTGTTTTTATTGTGAAGATGGGTGATTTGATCCCAATCTTTATTTCTTCTGTAAACAACTAGAAACTGATTTAGATAAAGCGGGTCTCTTAAAAACGTATACTTAAGAACTAGATCCCAATCTTGTTGTCTAACTAACTCTTCGCTAAATCCACCTAGATTGTCATATAACTCACGTCTATGAACAAATGAATTTAAATCAATAAAATTCTTTTGAGTCAATGCTTCATAATCAAAAGAAAGAGAACGAGAAGTTTTCAATTTATATATATCATTTTGGATAACTACATCTATATATCTGGAGAATACGGAATAATAACCTGGTTTATTCTGTAGTGTTCCAATGCTCATAGCAAGATACTGTGGATGCCATAAATTATCTGTATCTAGATAAGCAACATATTCTCCCTTAGCTTGCTCTAAGCCATTATTTCGTGCTTTAGCAGCTCCACCCTTTTTAAGTTTAAAATATTTTATACGACTGTCTTTATATTGTTTGATTAACTTTTCTGTATTATCAGTGCTTCCATCATCGCAAATAATCAATTCCCAGTTTTTGTATTCTTGTTCAAATATACTTTGGATAGCTTGACCCATGATTTTAGCCCGATTATAAGTTGGCATAATAATGCTAACTAAAGGTGTTTTTTTATTATTGTTAAAATTTCTTGATTTTGTTTGAACTTCATCTTCACTTTTTTGAAATTGGTGCTCAAAGTTGGCGTTTTTCCCCTGTTTTACAATATCTTTTACAGATTGATAAAATAAATCATTTTTATAATCAGTAATAATAAACTTCTTACTTGATTTTTTCTTCTCGCTAATTTTAATTGGACTTTTCTTTTTTTTTGCCTTCTTTTTCAATGCGTATCTAAGTAACTTTACTAATCTATAAGGCATTAAAATAAACTTTTTAGGTGACTTAAACGCCGAAATGACAATATCACCCAAACGATACTTAATAGAATTATATACTTCTTGTTTTTTCTTGCTTTCTTTTTCTAATTTATACTTGATATCTCTTATTTGTTTACTAGTCAGTTGCCGATTTCTCTTATATTCAACTTCAACATTATTATAGCCTTCTATTTCTTGCTGCATTTGCATGTTCAAGTTCTCCATGTGAGTAACTTGTTCAAATAATTGTTGTTTTTCTTTATTTAATATATCTGTAACAGCGCTTAATTCATTTATTTTTTCAATTAGGTCCCTCAATTCTTTTTCTCTAGTTTCATTATAAGATTGAGTTTGATCTTCTTTTACTAGTTCTTTCTTTAGTAGTTCTTCTTCTTTTTCTAGCTTTTCGATTTGTTCTTTCTTTTCATGCAGATCTTCTCTTAGTTTGTTTATTCTTAATAGTGACTGTATTCTATCCTCCTCAAGCAATTTTTGAATTACTTGATTTTGGTGTAAAGAAGAAATAAATTCTTTGATTTTTTTATTTTCTTCAGTATTTTCGTAGATAATGCCTAAGCCATGAAACCCTAATATAGGTTCAAAAATTAGATCACGGTTGGACTCTTCTATAAAGTCCTCAATGGCAGTTAGAACACCGTTTGAAGGATTGTTTTCATAAATAGAATTATACAAATGTGCGTTTAGACCACCGTTTTTAACTAATTGAGTAGATTCTGGTAAAATTCCCATTTGTTTATAAGGTTGAAGGAAATATGCAGGAATATTTTCTGGATTATAATACAAATCTCTTCTACCATAAGGCCAACTAATATCATGGGCAAAAACGATTGGGAATTTTTCCGAACCTTTAAATGTTTTCTGCACAATTTTAAGTTCGTTTATTACAGTATACCAGTTATGGTCCCCATCGATAAAAATGGCATCGTAATTATTTATTTTTGGTAGTGCACTGAGACTTAGTTCCTTAAACAATTCAAAGTGTTCTTTAAAGTTTTCTTTAAGGTTAACTTCATCAAATGCAGGAAATGGGTCAATACAAAATAGTTTCCCCTCATTTTCTTTAACATAGGGCAAAATCTTTACCGTGTTCTTTCCTTGTTGTGCACCAATTTCGACTATGTTTTTAGCATTGGTTAATTTTAAAACAGGCATGATAACATTATCCCAAAAGCGATTCACTCTTATTACCTCCAATATCCTGATGATAATCTCTTTAAGTTATTTTATTTCTTCTTTTTACTTACTGTTTCTTTATATTGATTAACTACCTCTTTTGAATCACCATCAAGTATAATCTTTCCTTTTTCTACCCATATGGCTCTGGTACATACTTTTTCCACAAAGCTCATGCTATGAGAAACGATTATAACTGCTTTTGCCTGTTCTATCATTTCTTGAATCTTTTCACTCGCTTTTTGGTTAAACTCCATATCTCCCGTAGAGAGTGCTTCATCTATAATAAAGATATCCGGTTGCAAAATAGCAGCAATACTAAACCCTAATCTTGCTCTCATTCCGCTTGAATATTGCTTAACCGGTCTATGGATATTTTTCCCTAACTCAGAAAAGTTAACTATGTTTTGATATTCCCTTTCTACCTTTTTCTTTGGAATCCCCAACAGCATCCCATTTAAATAGATGTTGTCTTTTCCAGTTAATTGAGCATTAAATCCTGTTCCATATCCTAAAAGGGCTGTAGTACTTCCATTAAGCTTAAGATCCCCTTGCTCTGGAGTAAGAATATTGGTCAATACTTTACATAAAGTGCTTTTTCCCGCACCATTATGGCCAATAATGCCAACAATCTCTCCCTCATTTATAGTGAAGCTCACATCATTTAAAGCAGAAAAAGTCTTCCCATTCATGTTATAAGTAACATTTATATTATCGGCTTTCACAACCGTTTTTTCCTTGATATTAGCCTCTGTTTTTTGTAAATTTAAGCCCTTTTTTACTTTCCTTTTCGGTTTTGGAACAGTAGCTTCATAATCAGCTATTATTGATTCCGGTTCACCTATATCCCTTATTCCGCCTTGTTCCAGCCAAATTAATCTATCACAGTTCTCTTTAGCAAAATTCAAACTATGAGTTACTAGAATCACCATTTTCGCCTTACTAACTAATTCCTTCATTTTTACTGAGGCTCTTTCACTAAATGCCAGGTCACCTGTATTAAGTGCTTCATCTAATATTAAGATCTCCGGCTCTAAAAACGCAGCAACACTGAAACCTAATCTTGCTTTCATACCACTTGAGTATTTTTTTATTGGTTGGTCTATAAAATCTCCAATTCCAGAGAATTCATGTATTTCATCTATAAAGCCATGAATTTTCTCTTTTGATATTCCAAGCATCATACCATTTAAATAAACGTTTTCACGACCAGTTAGTTCTTTGTTAAATCCCATACCTAAGGAAAATAGTGCCGATACAGTACCATCTACATACAATTCACCTTTATCTGGTTTTAGTATTCCAGATATTATTTTACAAAGAGTTGTTTTCCCAGCACCATTTGATCCAATTATTCCAAGAATTTCTCCTTTATATCCCTCAAAACTAATTTCTTTCAATGGCCAAATAATTTTATTAGTATTCTTTTTCTTTTTACGTCCAATTCCGAATAGATGAGATTTAAAATCATCCTTTTTATAGCCAGAATTATAGGTAACACCTAATTTTTTAATACTTAATACAACTTCCTTTGAAATAGCTGATTCATCTTTTATTATTTGTTTTAGCATAAAATTACCTCATTTTTATAAAGCCTTTATAATCTTATGTTCATTCCTACTATAGTAACTAAGCAACATGATGATGGAAACAATCGATACTAATGCAATTACAAATAATGCAAAAAAGTTAGGAACGGTTTGATACATAAGTATATCTCGGTATGCATTCACAATATGTGCTACTGGATTTAAAGTAACCGCCCATTCATATTTTTCAGGAATCCTGCTTCCTTCCCAGATAATTGGGGAAGCATAGAACATTATTCGCACGATATGTGTGATAATATTATCTATATCCCTTACAAAAACACATACGAATGAAATAAGTAAGCTTAACGCCAAAAGGAACATAAATTGAATCAAGATTATTATTGGTAGGAATACAATTTGCCATCCAGGTACAACCCCAAAAAATAGAAGGAATAAAGCTATTACTATTAACCCAAACGAAAAATTAATAAGCTGTGTTCCTGAGACAGTCAAAGGAAAAATAGACTTCGGTAAATACACTTGGTTAATAATTGAGGAGTATCTCGTAATGGCCTTAGAAGAACCATTTATGTTAGAACTCATCCATCTCCATGTAACTAAACCTATAACTAGATAAACACCGTAATTCTCTCCACCTTGCCCCAAAACAATTGCTACTACAAAATAGTAAACCATCACATTTAATAATGGGTCTAGTAACCACCAAAAATAACCTAGGAAACTATTTCTATGCTCAGCCTTCAGACCTGAGCGAATAAGATATGTTATCAAATCTTTTCTTTTAAGTATTTCTTTCAAGTACTTCATCATAAGACTTTCCTACACCGCCTACTCAAAAATTAAATTTAGCATAATTTACTATTAATATCGTTGTTCTCAGATAGTTAAAATAATCAACATACCTTTTATAATATAATAAATCCAACCTTAATTACAATATAACTCATTGCATTAACTAGCAAGCTTTTTATACAATTTCCAAACAAGAAAAAAATGTAAACTAAAAAGGAATAGAGGCTGCTAAATTGTAATTGGTTTATCTATCAAAGTGCTTAATGATAGATAAACCAATAACAGTATAAAACAGCCTCTTCTATTTATTTTTTGTAATTAGGTATGTCAAAATGTAATTGCGGGTTTTCTAGTTGGTTATAAAGGTTCTTTATTGTCGATATCTGTTTAACAGCCCAACCTATATCTGTTGCGTATTGTTTATTACCTGGACTCTCAGGGTTCCATCTCATTTTATAAAGAGTGTTTTGCTGATACCTATTATGAATAAAATCTTCACCAATAAATTTAGCACCACCAACTATCGCCGCTTCTGGCGTGAACCATTTTTCTCTATAAGCACCAAAAGCACCTTGTCTTAATGCATCATGATCATAAGCATAGATTCCAAACATGTTGTAAGTGGTTTTAATATTTGTTAAATTTCTTTCATTATTACTATTTACTAATTCAAGGTTCCCGCTACTATTGACCCCAACCCTTACCCCAGTTGCCAACGGAGAGGTACCATGTCCCGTTTCAAGTAATGCATGAGCAATTAAATATATTTCATTTACTGCATTTTCTTTGCTTGCATCAATAAAGGATTGTCCATGTCCATTTAAAATACCTTTATTAGCTAATATATGGTTAATTTGTTTTTCATTCACACCAACACTACTAGATAATACCAGATGCTGAAATTTATCATTCTTTTCTGGGTCAATATAAGAAAGCACGTCATTTATAGTTGCATTACGCCATGCATTATAACTTATCTTGTACCATTTATTACTTCCACTAACAGTTGTCCCATTTACTTCCTCAATAATCGTTAAACCTGAATTGCTTTTTTCAATTCCAAAACTATGACTTTTTTCATCTGCATGTTGTCGAATATTTGAATTATTATTCAATGTAGCTAACTTTTCTTTTTTAGATAATTTAGTATGAACATACAACGTTTTATTATCATATTTTATTTCGAACCATTTATTACTTCCGTCAAATGTTGCACCTGTTACTTCCTTGATAATATTAAAAACAGTGCCATTCTTTACTTCCATAGCAATTGAGCTGTTCTCTAAGTTCGGCGAAGTTCGCAGGTTAGCAACACTACCTGTAATTACTCCCTGCTCTGTTATTGTAACTAAAGAGCTATGCACATACCCAGGATCATTACGATACTTATCTGTTTGTGGAGGAGTACTTAACCCCATTTGTGTATTAATGGCATCATTAATAGTAACGTTATATTCCGTTCTTTCTATTAGTTCACTACCTGGAATTAAATTTTTCTGTGCTAAAGTTAATAAAATAACTACTTCATCTTTTAAACTTGTTTGCACTCCATTTGCATTAATTATTAAGGAATATCTGTGTATTGATGTTGCAAAATTTCCTTTTTTATGTTCGTTTTTTGCCCATTCAAAGAGCTCTTGACTACTTTTTATTAGTCCCTCACCAATTTTCTTATCTCCAGGATATAAAGCAAATCCTTCTGTAAATTTCTCAAAACGAGGTGTAACTCCTTGAGTGGAAACCGCTATTTCATAAAAATGATTCGGTAATAAGTTGTTATTTCTAGCATAATCTAAATTAGTTTGTGTTTTATTCAATAGTGACAAATTTAATTTTGGAGACGATAAAATCAACTCATATCTAATGATAGCTGAACCAAAATTTTCAGCGTTATGACGCATTTCTGCCCAGCTTAGTAAAGATGAAGCAGTTGAGTTAATACCTTCTACCAAGCTATTTTCATTTGGATAGATAGTAACACCTTCTATGTAGATTTCTAGTTTAGGTGTTAGGTTTTCTTCATTTATTGCAGCAATATAATAATAATTAGGAGTTCGATTACCCTTTTGAGCATATCCAATATACTCCAAAGTTTTGCTCTTTACAGAGGCGTTTAACTTTGGTGCTGAAAGGATCAAGTTATATCGCAAAATTGCCGAACCATATTCCTCTTCATTATGTCTATTTTCTGCCCAAATCAATAATTCAGCTGCTGCATTGTTAATCCCCTCTTCAAAGCGGTTATCTGAAGGATATAATTTAGATCCTTCTATATAACCCTCTAATTTGGGAGTTAAATTTTGTTGCTTACTTGCATCGCTATAAAGTTGATTTGCGGTTTTTAGAATTTCTCCTTTTTGGGCCAATCCTAATTTATTTTCGGTCTCTATTCTTATAGAGTCTTTTAAAGTCGGGCCACTTAATATTAATTCATACCTTTGGATTGCTGTACCTATGTTACCTTCTCGGTGTTTTCCAGAAGCCCAATCTAACAACAACCGTGCACTTGAATTAATCCCCTGTTCAAATCTGGTGTCGTTTTGATAAAATTTATATCCTTCAACAAATGCTTCAAATCTTGGAGAAACATTCGTTTCCTTGTTTGCATCCTCATACATTTCATCTGCTGTTTTTAACCTTTTTTCAAGTACTGCATATTCTCTTTTATTTTCAGTTTCAGACTTAATAATAGTTGAAAGTATTGGAGAGGATAAGATTAGATCGTATCTTAGTATCGCTGATCCAAAATTACCATCAATATGCCTAACTGTAGCCCAGTCTAATAATAAGCGCGAAGTTTCATTAATTCCATTTTCGAACCTTTTATCATCAGGATAAAGTTTGTGGCCATCTATAAATGTCTCTAACCTAGGAGATAAATTACTTTCATTTAATGCTAGATTATAATATTCATCAGCAGATTTTAACACCTTACCTTCAATAACAAATTCGCGTTTTGTACTTGTTTCTTCAAATATTAAGGGATCAAGTTTTGGAGAAGATAAAATTAAATCATACCTGATTTTTGCAGAACCTAGATTCCCTTCTTTATGACGTGTACTGGCCCACTCTAAGAGTTCTCTAGCAGTTTGATTAATTCCCTCTTCGAATCTAGCATCTTGTGAATATAATCGGTATCCATCAATGAAGTATTCAAGTCGAGGTGTTAAAGAAAGTGTAGAAGTAGCTATTTTATATAAGTCATTTGCTAATAGGAGGATTTTTTCATTTCGTGCGAACTCCAGTTTCACTGCTGCTTCATCACTTATATGAGAATTCAAGTTTGGTGCTGTTAAAATAAATTCATAACGAACTCTTGCAGTATCAAATTTCCCTTCCCGATGTCTATCACTTGCCCAATTTAGCAGGGATCTCGCACTAGTGTTAATACCTTCGACAAATCTATTATCCGAAGGGAATTTATTATATCCTTCAATATAGGCAGTAAGCATAGCAGATGATGTAGTTTGACTGTTTGCATATGACAACCATCCGTCGGCACTATCGGGGTATTTAGAGCCCAAATTATTCATATATGACTGTTCTGATATATATGACCCCTTTTTTTCTATCATTTCGCCGGGAAAATGCAATAGTTTGGCATCATCTACTTGCGTCTGTTGGTTAGTGATTCTATCACCACTTAATCCCTGTATTTCCTCATTTGCAGAAATATGAACAGGATAAGGCATGACACTAAAAACTAACAAACACGCTAAAAATTTTCTCAAGAATTTTTCCCCCTAAAATTTTTGAATAAGATTTCTCTATGTATATCAATCTTATTTTTTAACAAATTTCGTTAGATTCACCTATAAAATTACAATATCATCTATAATAATAGAATAACTTACATGTGTAGTAAATAGTTAAAAATACCCCATATAAGGTTTTTTTCATCTTTAAACATTATTCCGTCCATATGAATAATCACTGATATATTTTGTATATTTTGTTCTTTTCATTATATATCCTCCTTTTTAATTCAATAGTCATATTAGCACATTTAAGCCGAAAAAAATCATGAATTTTCATTTTTTGACATGATAATATGTATTACCTAAAAAAATTTTAGTGATATATATTATCATTTCGATTTTTGTTACTAATATTTTGCAATTTAAATGGGGATTTGATGAATGAGGAATTCACGGATAATCGGAATATGTGTATTATCTTGGAAAGGAGAAGATATAGCTGGCTCATATTTTCAATTTTCATAACATAAACCTAATTAGGGTGAAGATAGATTCTCTTCACCCTAAAGGTCTAATCTTATAAGGAGATGCTTTAGAACAAAGGTGGTAAAACTATTTTAATCAATTAATTTCATCTTCGATTTCTGTAAGCTTCGTCAGCAACAATTAAACCAACTGAATTATTTTTCTTCCAAATTGAGTCCCAATTTGATAAAGGTACAGGTCTTGAGCCTACATAGTGAGATATTTCAGGGGTGAGTCCCGGCATTCCAAGTTCAAGCGTGAACCATGTTGGCAAATCCCCCCCACTTGTAAAGTTTGTTTCATCAATAATTGAATATCCTGTTTTCCTCGAGACAAGATTTTCTATGTGACCTGGCAATCTTGCATACAAAACTTCACCTGAAGAATGATAGTCTACTAAGGTTTTAAAGTTTTTGGATAGGATGAATTTATATATAGTTTGAGATTCTGGTTCACTTAACGGTACAGGGCCTTTATAATGACTTTCACTCGGTCGCCCTGGATTATTTGAAACCGTTCTCCACATTGTTGGGTAGTTTCGATTAAGATCTACACCTCTTGCATTCGCTTTCCAACTAGTAAAGTTTTTACTTCCACCATTTATTTCAATAGCTTTTTTTGATACATTACTTCCGAGTGAATCTGGACCTAATTGCACTAGTGTTACTCCGTCAGGATTCGTCATAGGAATAAACCATATTGTTGTCCGATTTAAAACCTCTCTAACATTAAAACCATCAAAATACAGATTTTTGCTAAAAGCATATGCGTATTCATCTATCATTTTCATTAATAAATTTGTTGTCATATGTTCTCTGGCATGAGCTGACCCGTTAAAAAGAACTTCTGTTTTTCCATTACCTAATTTAACGGCAATAATATTTTTACCATCTAACGATTTACCTATTACTTCTTGACTAATTAATCCAGGGTACATTAATTCTAACTTATTAATATCATTTTGCATTTGAGCATGGGTATAATTCTGAACCTTCGCATTCACTATTCTCTCAATTGTTATAGGTTTCAAACCTTTGTTGGCCAATGCTAGATTACTTTTTACACTTCTTAAAATGCTACTTTTAATGCCCTGTCTGCTAATTATCAAATTATACCTATGAATAGCCGTGTCAAAATCACCAACTTGATGCTGTTTAACAGTCCAATTAAATAAAGATAGTGCTGTCTCGTTTATCCCATCTATTAATCTTTTATCAGTAGGATAAAACTTTAACCCTTCCTCAAATTTCATTAATTTTCCAGAAGATGTTGTTTCATTAGTGGCTATCTCAAAAAGCTTGTTAGCAGTCGGTAATAAAACTCCTTTATCAGCAAGTTGAAGTCTAGTCTCTGTTTCTGACTCTATAAAGCTATTTAAACCCTTTGAAGTAAGTATTAATTCATATCGTAATTTCGCAGTAATTAAATTTCCTTCTGAGTGTTTTATTGTTGCCCAGTTCAACAGTTCTCTGGCACTTGAATTTAAGCCAACTTTTAAGCTTTCATTATTTGGATAAAGTAATAATCCGGTTATGTAAGTATTTAGTTTCGCTGAAGAATTAACTTCCGAATCTGCATCTTTTATAATTTTATTAATGGAAGGTAATGCTTTATTTTGCATTACATACTCCAATTTAATTTCTGTTTCATTCTTGGTAGCGTTTTTTAACATTGGCGCAGATATTATCAGTTCGTATCTTACTCTAGCAGAATCGATATTTCCTTCAGCATGTTTCTTAGTAGCCCAGTCCAATAAACTTCTTGCACTAGAATTAATCCCATCAATAAAACGTTGATCATCCGGAAAAGAGTTATACCCTTTAATAAACGCTTTTAGTTTTGCTGAAGAATTTTGTTCATTTTTCGCTTTTAAAAAAAGTGTATCTGGATTTACAATGATGATTCCTTCCCGTGCTAGTTTTAAATTTTTTTCAGAATCTTGTCTCACATCTTGTGAGAGCAATGGTGCTGTCAGGATTAATTCATATCTTACTCTGGCTGTATCTATATTACCCAATTCATGCTGGCTACTTGCCCAATTAAATAAAGACTCGGAACTTAAATAAATTCCATTAATAATATGTTGATCTCTGGGATAGAACTTGTATCCCTCAATATATGCATTGAGCTTAGCAGAAGAGTTCTGCTCATTATCTGCAATCTGAACATATTTATCTGAAGAATCCATTCTTTTCCCTTGCATTGCCATTTCGAATTTTAATTCAACTTCCTCTTTAAGTTTTTTATCAAGAAACGGCGAGGATAGTAATAAATCATATCTAACTATAGCTGAATCTATATTTCCTAATGAGTGCTGGATAGTTGCCCAGTCTACCAAATCTTTTGAACTCGATTCAATTCCCTCACTAAACCTTTGATCCAAAGGATATAGATTATATCCTTCTACAAAATAAGAAAAACGAGGGGATACATTTTTTTCATTTTTTGCCATGTCATACAACCTATTTGGGGAATAGATAGTTTCCCCGAGTCTAGCGTAATTCAATTTATATTTTGTTTCTTTTGTAATAGTCTCATTTAATACTGGAGCGGTTAAAATGAACTCATATCTCACACGTGCAGTTTGCACACTAGACTGAACCTGTTGTTTGACAGATGCCCAATCTAATAAGGAACGAGCACTTTCGTTAATTCCTTGAGTAAACCTTTCATCATCTGGATACATTTTGAATCCCTTAATGAAGGCTTCTAGAGTAGCAGAATAGGACGATTGGTTAATAGCAAGTTGATAATATTCGTCAGCTGTTAAAGATGTAAGTTTGACCTCGTGTGTCGTTATCATTTCTTTTTCTTGGTGTTCTTCCTGAGTTTCAGGTGTCGAATCTTCGTTAGTCTTTTTAAATTCTTGATTTAATTCTTCATTCCCTAAATCTTGATTTTCTATGGATACGTCTACTTCATTAGATTCTTCAGAAACATCTGTTTCATTTAACTTCTCTGAATGTTCCTCGTTCACTTTAATACTCTCTTCTATACTTTCATTATATTTATTGCCAGATATAGCTTGCGAGAAACTTGGAAACATTAAAACAAGAACACTTAACAGTATGATAGTTTTTTTCAATGTACTTCTCCCCTGGTATTTTATATGATAAATAGCCCTCATCAAATTGAGGGCTATTTCATTATTTCTCAAAAGTATATTGCTTCTCAAAATATTTTTTATAATCTCCACTAAGTATCTGTTCCCACCATTCCTTATTATCCATATACCATTGAATAGTTTGGGCAATACCTGTTTCAAAATTATAGGTAGGTTCCCAACCAAGTTTCTCCAGCTTGGTGGGATCAATTGCATATCTTTTATCATGACCTAATCTGTCTGTTACAAACTCAATTAAGTCGACAGATTTTTCTAGTGTATTAATAATTGTTTTAACTACTTCTAAGTTTGTTCGTTCGTTGTGACCTCCAACATTATATACCTCCCCGTTCGCCCCTTCATGCATTACTAAATCAATTGCCGCACAGTGGTCAGTTACATGTAACCAGTCACGAATGTTTTTCCCATCACCATAAACTGGGATTTTTTGGTCGTTTAAAACTCTTGAAATGGTCAAAGGAATTAACTTTTCTGGAAAGTGAAAAGGACCATAGTTATTAGAACATCTTGTAATATTCATTGGCAAGTTAAAGGTTTCATGATAAGCACGAACCAATAAGTCAGATGAAGCCTTACTAGCACTATATGGACTATTAGGTTGTAAAGGGGTTTCTTCTGTAAAGAAGGTTTCTGGATCAAAGTCTAATTCTCCGTATACTTCATCTGTGGAAACATGTACAAATTTCTTTATATTGAATTCTTTAGATGCGTCCAATAAGACTTGAGTGCCTAAAACATTTGTTTTTATAAATATTTCCGGTTCGGTGATAGATCGATCCACATGGCTTTCGGCTGCGAAATGAGCCACATAATCAAATTTCTCTCTTTCAAAAATAGCGAAAACTTCATTTCTATCTGTTATGTCAGCTTTGATAAAATGGTAATTTTTTTCTTGTTCAATTGATTTATGTTTTGATAAATCCCCTGCATACGTTAATAGGTCAAGGTTATAGATGTCATAATTGGGGTATTTATTCACCATATATTGAACAAAGTTTCCACCAATAAACCCTGCCCCACCAGTAACTAATATTTTCTTGTTACTCATTTGATTGCACCTCATTTTTAGTTAAATCTGTTACATAGCGCTTTACCGCATCTTTCCAATGAGGTAACCGTTCAAAGCCGTTATCGTCTAGAGATTGCTTAGACATTTTTGAGTTCTTAGGGCGCACTGCTCTTGTAGGATACTCTTCACTTGCAATGGCAGTGACTTTAACATCTTTTCCCGTAATTCGAAACACTTCTTCTGCAAACTCTGCCCAATTACAAAAACCCTCATTGGATGCATGATAAATGCCGTACTTTTCAGTCTGAACCATATTTATTAATAACTTTGCCAAGTCTTCCGTATAAGTTGGAGAACCAAACTGATCTCCTACCACGTTTAATTGTTGTTTTGTCTCAGATAAACGAAGCATCGTTTTAATGAAATTATTACCATTTTGTCCAAACACCCATGAAATGCGGACAATAAACCACTTATGTAAAATGTTTTGTACAAGTAGTTCGCCTGCAAATTTCGATTTTCCATAAGTTCCAATCGGGTTCGGGATATGGTTTTCTTTAAAAGGCTCTTGTCCTTTTCCGTCAAATACATAGTCTGTACTAATATATATAAATTTAGCATCGGATTTTGCTGCTGCAAGAGCTAAATATTCTGTGCCGTTGATGTTGACTTTGTTACACTTTTCTATCTCATCTTCTGCATTATCCACAGCCGTATAAGCCGCACAGTGAATAATCGCATCCGGTTGTAAATTTTCAACATAAGATAGTACTTGTTCTTTTTGTGCAATATCAAAGTGAGTGGAACCAACTCCGATCATTGTTAAACCGATATTTTCCCCTTGCTTAACAACATCATGGCCTAATTGACCTGTATATCCAGTAACTAATATCTTCACTTTGTTAACCCAAATTCAAAGTTAATTTCTGCATCTTTTAATAATGGCGCTTTTCCATCTTTTTCTGAAAGCGTAGGCATGATATCGATCGGCCAATCGATTGCAATCTCAGGATCATTCCATAAAACACCTCTATCACTCTCTGGCGCATAGAGCCCGTCAACTTTATAATTCACTTCAACATTTTCTGTTAAAGTCACAAAACCATGAGCAAAACCTCTTGGGACAAATAGCTGTTTTTTGTTTTCTTCGTTCAGTTCTATACCAAACCATTTTCCAAAAGTAGGGCTACCTTGGCGTATATCTACTGCCACATCAAAGATGGATCCTTTTGTACACCTTACCAACTTTGCCTGAGCATTAGGATTTAGTTGATAGTGCAGTCCGCGTAATGTGCCCTTCTTAGAAGAAAAAGAGTGGTTATCTTGAACAAAAATGGAATCTATTCCTGCTTCACGTGCTTTTTCTGCATTATACGTTTCTGTGAACCAACCTCTGTAATCTCCAAAGACTGCCGGTTCTACCACTATTACACCTTCTAAGTCTGTTTGAATGAATTTCATTGCTAATCTCCCTATATCTAATATTTAATCTCGCCATTAGCGACTTTCATTAAGTATTGACCATAACCTGTTTTGTTAAGTCCTTCTCCTGCTTCCCAAAGGGCATCCTTGGGAATCCAGCCATTAATATAGGCAATTTCTTCAGGAGCTGCAATTTTTATTCCTTGATGCTCTTCTACTGTTCGTACAAAATTTGTAGCTTCGACCAAACTTTGGTGAGTACCAGTATCAAGCCATGTGAAACCGCGGCCTAAAAGCTCTACAGTTAACTCACCCAACTCCAAGTATGCTTCGTTGATAGAGGTGATTTCAAGTTCTCCTCTTTTAGAAGGCTTTACATTTTTGGCAATGTCTAACACCCGATTATCATAGAAATAAAGACCTGTTATTGCGTAATTCGATTTTGGCTGTTCTGGTTTTTCTTCAACACTTAAAACCTTTCCAGCCTCATCAAATTCTACGACTCCAAAGCGCTCTGGATCCTGTACATGATATCCAAAAACAGTAGCCCCTGCATCTTTATTAGCAGCCCTTTGAAGCATCTTCCTCATTCCACTACCATAATAAATATTATCCCCTAATATCATCGCTACTGAGTCATTACCAATAAACTCTTCACCAATAATGAAAGCTTGTGCCAATCCATCAGGACTTTCTTGAACCTTATATTGAAGGTTGATTCCAAATTGGGAACCATCTTTCAATAAAGCCTCAAACCTTGGTGTGTCTTCAGGTGTAGAAATAATTAGAATATCTTTTATCCCTGCTAACATTAAAGTGGAAAGAGGATAATAAATCATCGGTTTATCATAAACCGGTAGTAACTGTTTGCTTGTAACCATTGTCAAGGGATAAAGACGAGTTCCACTTCCCCCTGCCAGAATAATTCCTTTCATATCTCGTGTCTCCTTTTTATGCTTCAATCATCTTTGTATTTTTCTGCGTGCCATTATAATTATGCTTATTTAGAGTTTTCAAAAATACTTCTTCATATTGTTTAACAATTGTTGATGCATCAAAATCATTTGCACGCTTTTTACCTTTAGCTATCATAGATTCCAATTCATATTTTTCCAAGGTCAAAATTTCATACATCCTGGCTGCTAATGCTTCGTAGTCACCTACTGCACAGAGCTTTCCATATTCCCCTTTTTGTAATACCTCTTCTGGACCAGATTTGCAATTAGTTGATACAACAGGAGTTTCAGAAGCTAAAGCCTCTGCAATAACATGACTAAACCCTTCATGCTTAGAAGAAAGAACAAATAGATCTGCATGCATTATATAAACATATGGGTTTTTCTTAAAACCTAAAAAATGCACTGCATTTCTTATTCCCAGCTCATCACATAACTCTTTCAATTGATTTTTAAGAGGGCCGGTACCAAGTATCAACAATTCACTAGGTATTTTAGCATTCATTTTAGCAAAAGCTTTCAATAGAGTCCTATGGTCTTTTTGTGAAACTAATCTACCCGCAGTTAGAACAATCTTTTTGTTAGTATTGAACAATGATTTGTCTTCTTCATCAATTTCACCGTAGTGAAGACTTCTTTTAATCGCAGATATATCGACAGGGTTGTAGATTACTTCTATATCTTTTGCTTTAACTTTGTAACGTTCTATTAGGTTCCGTTTTACCCCATTAGAAAGAGAAATAACCTGATTTGAAAATTTATACATAAAACCGAAGAATCTTAATAAAATATCAGTTTTAAAATCCCCGCCTAAATTGTCCGCTTCCCTTATCACACATTTCACATTAGTAAAGGAGATTAATTTAGCTAATATAGCTATAGTATTTACTCGGGGAATAGTACTAAATATTAAATCAATTTTATTAATTCTTATTATCTTAGCTAATTCAAAGACTGACCTACTTAGCCTTTTAGATTTTAATTTTATAAATAAAACATCGTTCTTTAGTTGTTCTTCGTAAGTACCGTTGTAGTCTAATGTCACTAAAACAGGTTGAAATTTTGCACGGTCTAAGTTGTTAATAATATTTAATAAAGTGCGTGCAGCTCCTCCTCCACCCATCTGATAAATAAAAAACAAGACTTTAATTTTTTTCATTAATATAAACCTTTCTTGAAAAATATTTATTAACAATTTTTTTAAAGTTTTAGGGAAATTTGTCGCTTTCAATCATAGCAAAAAAAGTAATATAATAAAACCCTTTCTTTATCAGGTAGAGTTTCCATCCTTTGTATTATTAATATAATTTGTGTTAAAAATAGACACAAAAAAACTTGCAACCTGTATAAATACAATTACTGATTGCAAGTGACTTAATTGTTAATTTAATTTTTCCCTGTTACCTTTTTATAAAAATCCATCACCGGTTTGTACTTTGCGTTAATGATTCCAACAAGCTCTGCAATGAATTGAGTAATTACAATTAGTGCAGCAAAAATGAGAATTGCTCCAAAAAATGTCGCTGTGGTTAGCAACACCGCACAGATACTAAAGAATATACCGAATGCGTAAATTAGCAAAACTGTATTTCGATGAGAAATCCCCTTCGCCAATAGCCTATGGTGTAAGTGACTTTTATCAGGGGCTGAAATTGGCTGCTTGTTTAGTATTCTCCTGATAATGGCGAATGCAGTATCGAACACTGGTACCCCAAGAATAATTATGGGGATTAAAAAACTGAACAAGGTAACGCTTTTATATAACCCTAATAAGGAAAGTACTGCTATACAATATCCTAGAAAGAGCGCCCCGGTATCGCCCATAAAGATTTTTGCCGGATGAAAGTTGAAAAACAGAAACCCTATGGTACTTGCCAAAATGACAAGACACAATGTTAAAATTAGCTCTTTTCCAGCTATCCCAGCCATGACAGCCAATGTTGCGATTGCGATAGAAGATATCCCTGCTGCCAAGCCATCTAGGCCATCAATTAAGTTTATTGCATTTGTGATTCCTATAATCCAGATTATTGTAATTGGAATTGCCATCCAACCAAGATCAAAGCGCTCCACTACAAATGGAATGGTTAGAAACTCAATTTTTAGTCCTGTGTATACAACTACCCCTGCAACAAGGAACTGACCCAATAGTTTCGTTCTTGCTTTCAATTCATACATATCATCGAGGACACCAATTATGACAATAATAATTGCACCTACAATAATACCGTATATTCTCTCATCATATAGTCCTGAGACCATATAACCAACAATGACTCCAATAAAAATTGCAAGTCCACCAAGTCTCGGCATTATCTTTTGATGAACTTTACGTTTGTTCGGCTTATCCGTTGCCCCGATTTTATGGGCAAGTTTTATTATTAACGGTGTAACAAAAAGAACCGTAACAAAGGATGCAATAAATGTGATAAGTAAATTTATGTCCATTTTGATAACCACCTAGTATTATTTTTCATATAGTATATCGGAATCCAATTATCGGACTTGTTTTCACCTGATTACGTTCTAATTTTAGCAAAGCTCATAAGGAATTCCACATTATAATTGAGTTAAGAATGTAACAAAGACTTTAAGAAATTTTACAAGCTGTACTTTATACAATACCCATATCAATAGACGAAAAACCTGTTAAAAAGTTACATCTGCTAGGAGGATAAAGCTCATACATAGAAAAACCCCTGACAAGAAAAGTTCGTCAGGGGTTTTTCTGTTATTTCATTACTATTTGATACATCTTTTCAAAAATATTTTTCCAGTCCTTTGATGCTGCCAACTCTTTTCTCCTTTTCACAATAGAGGCATTGCTTGTGGAAGTAAGTGTTTCGCAAGTTGCAATGACATTATCTGCTGTATCGTTTATAAGATACTCATACACATTTTGCTCAGAAAATTTCTGTGTAGAAGGAAGGTTCATTCCCACTACCGGCTTCCCAGCACCAAGAAATTCAAAGAGCTTAAGTGGAAATACTGCATTATTATATGGTGATTTTATATATGGTAGGATACCAATATCTAAAGCATTCATATAATGTGGCACTTCCATTGGCGGAACTTTACCTACCCATTTTACATTGTTTAGGGACTGTAACTTTTTGAAGTCTGGATGACCATCTGTTCCATCAGGCCCAACAAGCAATAGCTCCCAATTTGACTTCAGACTCATTAGGCGATAAAGCATGTCAAAATCCAACTTTGGTTTAATTCCTCCAATAAAACCTAAAACCAAATCAGATTTCCTTTCCATTCCCGTAGGTTTTTCAGATGTTTGAAACAAATCATATTCTACACCATTTTCCATTACGAACTGATCAGCCTTGATGTTATATTCCTGTTTCAGATTCTCATAAAGAAAATCGGATGTGCAGAAGATCTTGTCAACATTTTCCGCGATTCTTTTTTCCGCCTGCAAAATACTTTTCTCTCTCATCATTAATACTATATTTTTATTTCCTGTTATAGAAGATGCCCAATAGTCACTGCAATCATAAATAGTTTCTTTCCATGCACAAAGGTCCACCATTCCCGGAAAACCAGGAAATGTGCACCAGAGGTATAAAGACGATTGAGTGCTTTTTCCATCCAAATACCTTTTTAAACGTTGCAGCTTCCCTTTATAAAAAATGTCAAAATATCGGCCGAACCGTGAGAGCTTGTGAGAGTGAATATCATTGGCAGTATACTGTTTAATGCCATTCTCAAGTAACCTGAAAGAGTCTGCATGTTTTGTTATGGAAGGACATACCCAGATTACTTCCTCTGTATCAGGATGAGACTCAAGATACTCAGCTAGCCTATGCCGCCTATACCTTAGATTGTCCTGATCCCATTCACCTGTGGCCACAATGACATGTATATTTTTTTTATTATTCATAAAATCACCCTTTAAGCTTCTAATCGTTTTTTAAGTGCATAGAAGGCATAGTTGACAAAGCACCAACTTGCATAAGGAAGACTCAATTTTTCAATTTCCCTATATACATACCAGTTTCTTTTTGCAGTCTTAAGTTTGTTACTTGATATCGACCCTTCAACAAGCCTGTAGATGGACAAAGGCTCCTGTATACCGTGTGCAATATGGCCTTTACGTAAAATTGACAACCAAAGGGCAAAATCCTGTCGTGTTCTAATATCTGGCATCTGTACATCACCAACTTTGCTTCGATCAAGCATTACAGTAAGACAACCGATAATTGTATTTTTCAACAGCCCTTTATAATCAATGCTTTCTGGTGCTTTTATTACTTTTTGAAGCATCTGACTTTCTTCATCCATTAATTCATAGGCAGAAAAAGTAAAAGCAAAGTCATTCTTCTTCATATACTGGATTTGTTTTTCAAGCTTTTCGGGTTTCCATAGGTCATCACTATCTAAAAAAGCAATGAAATTTCCTCGTGCATTTTTTAATGCTGTATTTCTTGCTACTGCAGCACCACTATTTTTTTCAAGTAGAATTACCTTTATTCTAGAGTCAATAGCTGCATTTTCCTTAAGGATGTCTCTTGTACGATCGCTGGAGCAATCATCAACAATTATCATTTCCCAATCTGTCATGGTTTGTCCTTTTACAGAATTTATTGTCTCCTGTATAAACTTCTCTGCATTATAAGATGGAGTGATGACGGACACTGAAGGCGAAGACATAAACTATACACCACCTTACAAAGTTTCTTCTCTAAATAATATCGGAATTGCTACATAAGCAAATGCAATGCTCACGCCAATTAATCCGCCCAAAACAGCTCGTTTTTTCGCTGAAAAGTCTTCCATTTTAAATTCATTTACTTTAATGGGCTCAGCTAATTCTGCAGGATATATAGCTAGCAAGTCTGTCTGCAACTCATATATAAATCTTTGCTTTTCTACTTTTGCTGCTTGACTGACTGTCTCTTTTTCCAATTCTCGGAAATTGGTTTCTAACACAGATTGTTTTTCTTCAAAGTTTTCGGAATCATACGCTAAAAAGCCTTCGACAAGGGTTGTCAGAACTTCTCTTACCTTTTCCTCAGATTCTCCTTCATAACTTATAGACATGCGAGAGGAAGAGGGAGTATCCACTTTGACAGTTGATTTAATTTCCTCTATTTCTTCTCTAGTATAGCTTTTGAATAAATCATTCAAAAAAGAATAATTCAAAAGAATTGGTTTAGCTGTTTCAGACTCATTCAGATTCATATCATCATAATAACCTAAGGAAACGACAGCCTCCCCACGATAGGTAATAACACTCTTTGAGTTCGTTTCAAAAAAGTACCCAAGCCCCGCTAGTAGCAAGGGAATGATAATGATAAAGGGGAGACTTCTTTTTACTCTTTTCACTATTGCATGAATTAAATTTTCCATAATTTCCTCCTTAGTAACCAGGCGGCTGGGATATTTTCGGTAAACTGTTGGATGCTGATTGGTTCCTTAGAACATTTAACGTTGCTAAAGCAAATGCAAACAATACCCAATGGAAATAGAGGTTCGCTACAGAACTAGGGCTTATACTTGAGAATACAAAGGCACCTAGGCTAACTAATAATGCTTCTACAAACAACTTATAATTATTAGTTAAACCTCTTTGATAATATTGATATAGCTTGTACATTAAATATGCATATAAGGTGATATACCCAAGAAACACAATTATCCCAAAATTAGTTAAAATCTCTAAGAACCAAAAATGAATATTCACTACTTCATCTGTGTCGAATATGGAGTAGTTCTCCATATAATACTCAGCATTTCCCGCACCAATCCCCAAGCCAAAGGAATCAAATGTAAAATACAATGCATTTCTCATTAAATTTGCCCTTCCCTCATTAGATGGTAGAGCAGCTGAAAAATCTCGGATTGTTGGACTGAAGAACAAAGAGCTAATTTTCTCCCACAACTTACTGTAAAAAATTGCAATGAATAAAGCTGTTCCAACGGATCCCATAATCAGTAACCATTTTTTAATGTAGGTACTACTCAATAAAAATAGATATAATCCTACTCCCGCTACTGCAGCCAACTGGCTTGCCCTAGAGTCTGTTAGCATAATGAGATGAAGCGCCCCTAATGAAAGTACAATCCCAACAATTTTTACAGACAAGCTTTTGCCATTCCTAATTAAGGATAAGAAGAAAAACAAAGTAATAGATAAGAAGGTCGCAAAATCATTTTGATTGAAAAAGACAGCCGTTGGGTAATGAGCCTTGTATTCTGGCCCATCGTAAAGAGTAGAACTTGGCAATTGAAACTCAAACAAATTGTTTACGTACCCTATCAGCATTAGAAAAATCGACATAGACACCCATATGTAGAAGAATACGGTTAATCTATTAACATTATTAATAAAAAGAGTAACAACAAAGAGCAAGAATATCCCCATAACCAAAATAGATATGTACTTAATTCCATCGTTTACAGACTTTGCCCAAAGTAACGTGAACAAAGCATAATATAACCAAAACACAAAAAATAGCAGGCTTCCTTTAACTTTTACATTCTTCCAGTCTGACCAGAGGTTTTCTCTGAAATTACTCCTGTAAAGGTTTAAGACAATTAAAGCCCCTACGATAATTAATAATATTCTATAGGGAAACAAACTGAAAAAACCCAAATTCACCGAAAAGAATGCATTATTTAAAAAGGTAGATGCAAGCAAAACATAAATTGTCACTAAGATAAAATCCATATTAAAAATATATTTTTTAAATAAAAGCAACATGATAACGCCAAAATTCAATAGGACAAAAGGAACGTAGCTACTCATTTCGAGCTTAATCGCAGCAAGTGTGACTATTATTCCTAGAAAGAGCAACACAGCTCCTGTCCAAAAGGGGGCATTTTTTACTGTGCCTGGGTTCATCTTGTCCCTCCTTATATACCAAGAGTGATTTCATAGGTAAGAGGGATTTCTCCAAATTTTCATTTAAAGAAATCCCATAATCTATTCTGTTCTATTTAGTTTTTCTTATTCTTCACCTTCTAATACTGGTCTTCCTATTGAGTGGTAGATAAAGGAATGCCTCTTCATTTCCTCAAGTGTGAAGCAGTTTCGGCCATCAATAATAACCGGTGTTTTAAGAATATCTCTTACCTTCTTCAAATCCAGTTGCTTTACCTGTGGGTTATCTGTAACAATCACACATAAATCAGCTTCTTCTAACGTCTCGTAAACATCTTCATAATATTCGATAGAGTCTCCAAAGTGCTTATACGCTTCATGATATGCTATTGGTTCAAACGCTTTGACACGAGCGTTTTTCTTGACTAATTCAGGTACAATTTCAAGGGATGGTGCATCACGCATATCATCGGTATTGGGTTTAAAAGCCAGACCTAATACAGCGATGGTTTTCCCTGCTATATCTCCAACTACATCCTCTACCTTTTTAGTGAGGAGGTTCTTTTGATGCTCATTCGTTTCAATAACTGCTCTAATAAGTTTAAAATCATACCCTACTGATTGAGCTATATGCAGGAGTGCACTTGTATCTTTTGGGAAGCAAGAGCCTCCATAACCAATCCCGGCGTTTAAAAATTTTCTCCCAATACGACTGTCAAAACCCATTCCTTCTGCAACTTTCGTAACGTCCGCTCCAACTTTTTCACAGATATTAGCAATATCATTTATGAAAGAGATTTTCGTTGCTAGGAAAGAGTTAGAAGCATATTTAATCATCTCTGCACTTTCTACATCAGATTTAATGATGACTGTATTAAAAGGTGCATGTAATTCCTCAATAATATTAGCAGCTTTGTCACTTGTTGCACCGATAACTGCCCGCTCCATGTTCATCGTGTCGTCAATTGCTGTACCTTCACGAAGAAATTCAGGGTTGGATACAACATCAAATTCCTGACTTCCTCCTGATACTTCTTTAATAATATTGTAGACTCTTTTCCCTGTACCAACTGGGACAGTACTTTTATTAACTACTACTTTATAGCCATTTAGATTTTCTCCAATGGTACTTGCAACCGCATCAACATAGCGAAGGTCCGCTTCACCTGTTTCCGCCATAGGGGTTCCTACAGCGATATAAATAACATCAGCTTCTTGCATAGCCTTAGGAATTTCATGTGTAAAAGATAAACGTCCTTCTTCGACATTTCTCTTTACCATCTCTTCCAATCCTGGTTCATAAATTGGAATGACACCATTCTGGAGACTATTAATTTTATCTTCATTAATATCACAACATGTGACTTTGTTACCTATTTCCGAGAAACAAGTACCTGATACTAACCCTACGTATCCAGTACCAATAACAGCTATTTTTTTCATATTAATTATCCTTTCGTGATGTAATTCGCCTGATAGAGTTTGTTTAAGTATGCCTTCACATCATCTTTTAAATCTTCGCGGTCCAAAGCAAAATCAACAGTTGCTTTAATAAATCCAAACTTATCTCCAACATCATAACGAACACCGCCAAATTGGTAAGCTAATACACGTCGTTGTTCGTTTAAGGTGTTAATAGCATCTGTTAATTGAATTTCACCACCGGATCCTTTTGGGGTGTTTTCTAAGATTTCAAAAATCTCTGGAGTTAAAATATATCTACCCATAATAGCAAAATTAGAAGGCGCATTTTCTAAAGAAGGTTTTTCTACAAATCCTGCTACATTTACAACGTTACCTTCCAATTCACCGTTAGCAGGAGAAATAATTCCGTATTTTGAAACATCCTCATCCGGAACACTTTGAACACCAACAACAGAAGATTCATATTTATCATACACATCTATTAGTTGCTGTAAACAAGGAGTATCTCCTTTTACAATATCGTCACCAAGCATTACTCCAAATGGGTCATTTCCAATGAACTTTCTCGCACACCAGATAGCATGCCCTAACCCTAGCGGTTCTTTTTGACGTATATAGTGAATGTTTGCCAAATTTGCGATAGATTGAATCTCATCAAGCATTTTAAATTTCTCTTTTTTCACTAACGTTTCTTCTAATTCGTATGATTTATCAAAATGGTCTTCAATTGCTCTCTTTCCTCTACCACTTACAATAATGATGTCTTCAATACCTGATTGGACTGCTTCTTCAACAATATACTGGATCGTAGGTTTATCGACTATCGGCAACATTTCTTTGGGTTGCGCTTTTGTTGCTGGAAGGAAGCGGGTTCCCAAACCTGCAGCAGGAATGATAACTTTTTTTATCGTCATAATATCCACCTCATCATATAGAGTTACTTTAAATTGTTCAGGCTTTTGTACAAATCAATCAATTTACTCGAATTGAATGTGACGTCATACAAGCGTGTGACTTTTTCATAAAAAAATTCAATCGTAGAAGGAGAGTATTTTCCCTTATCAATGTAATCTAGCACGCTTTCTCTTATTTGTTTATCAGATTTAGGCTCTATTAGCAAATTTTTAAACTCATCAAATAACTCAGGAATACCTCCTACATTAGATGATAACACAGGTACTCGTAATGCCATCGCTTCAATTATCACAGTAGGCATCCCTTCATTGTAAGAAGGAAGGACAAATATATCAGAAGCCTGTAGATATTCTTTCACCAGTTCATTGGGTACAACACCAACTTGGATAATTTTATTATTGGATGTCAGCATTTCCGATAACGGGCCATCTCCTACTAACACCAATCGGAAGCGATCGTCAAGCTCATCCATAGTCTGAGATAACTCTCTCATTCCTTTCTCTTCCACTAACCTTCCTATATATAACAGTAACTTTTTATCTGGTGGTAAGTTTAATTGCTGTCTTAATTCCCTTTTGTTCTCTTTCTCCAAAGCTTCCCCCTTAAACCTCTCCATATCAATCCCAATCGCAAGGACTCGGGGTTTCACTCCAGTCAGCCGCTCGGTCTCCCCTGCAAGAGCTCCACTTACAGCAATCACTTCTTCCGCATTTCTTACAGCAAATCGGAAAGCCTCCATTGCACCCTTGCTGTAATGTGGATACACATTCACATCACTTCCGTGCAATGTAAGTACATATGGCTTGTTGTACTTCTTGGCAATAATAGCTGCTGCACCTCCAGCTGGCATGGCAAGATGAGCATGAATCACATCAAATTCCAAGTCGTTCTCTTTAATTGCCCTATCGACCGCTGCAGCAAATCGCTTATGAGGCTGAGACCATTTTAGTTGTCCAGGATAGGCAAGGAA
Source organism: Sutcliffiella horikoshii (assembly GCF_020524325.1). Taxonomy (GTDB): domain Bacteria; phylum Bacillota; class Bacilli; order Bacillales; family Bacillaceae_I; genus Sutcliffiella_A; species Sutcliffiella_A horikoshii_D. Next base: position 430,633 of record NZ_JAIVKY010000007.1, on the reverse strand, counting down.
CCGGGGGCGATAGATATCGATTCCAGCCCGTTTATAGTGTAATGGCTGATTTAGGTATTCTTGGTACCTTTTATTAATGACACCGAGAAATTTCGGGGTATAAGGAACTGGACATACAACATCAACCTTCACCCCTAATTCTTGCAATGAATCTGCTTGTGTTTGATGAAAGACGCCCGCAGCCGGTTTATGTTCAGAAGGGTAGATACTTGTTATAAATAAGACTCTCACACCGATTCCCTCCTATTACGCTTTAATAGTTTTTGTGTTATATTCCATTTTTTTATTTCAGGATAGGCGAAAAAAACTGCAGCAAAGTAAATGAGTCCACCTACTGTCACTGTAATTACCATAATGAATGGTGTGGTTAGCCAATCCGTAGCATAAAGCCATATTTTTAAGAAATAAACAATTCCTGCCATTAGACCAGTAACAAATAATGGCTTCATTAGTGTTTTTATATATTCTCCTAAGTGGAGGTCAATCAGTCTCTTCAATAACCATCTTCCGATGAAGAAATTAATAAAACTTGTAATTACATAGGTCCAGGCTACAACATAAATATCGTATTTGGTGGCGTAATACATCGTAAACCCATAGAGTAGCATCACCCCAAAATCCCAGTAAAAGGCGATATTTGCTTTTCCTTTTGCAAGTATGACAGATCCGTTAGGATTCATTAAGACACGAAGAATTCCGACAATAGCCAGGATGCTTAAGATAGGTGCGGCAACTAACCATCTCTCTCCGAAAAACACTTCGATAAATACATCGGAGATCGCTATCAAACCTAGAAGAAGTGGCAAGCTGACAAGCGCCAATATCTTTGTGACATTAAGGAATCCTTCTGACAACAGAGCATTATCAGACTGACTTCGTGAAAAGACGGGAAATGCTACTCTCGTTATGATTGGGTTGATTTTCTGGACAGGTATGGTTACTACCTGATAAGCAAGTGAGTAGATTCCCAAAGCCTCTGCTCCTAGAAAACGTCCTATCAAGATATAGTCGATATTGGCCCCAATTCTGTTGACTAGTCGAGACATGAGTTGAAAAATTCCAAAAGACATCAACTCTTTTATCGATGCGAAATTGAATATGAAAGAAGGTTTCCATTTCTTTGAATAAACTACAAAGAATAATATCCCTTTTAAGGAATGCAAGAAAACTTGCGATATGACATATGCATAAAGTTCCTGTATAAAAAATACAAGCGCTACTAGACTGAAGAATGATGCAACATTGGCAAGTACTTCTATCTTGCTTAATAAATTAAAATTCAAATCTTTTTGAAGAAGATATTGAAACTGCTGCCCAATAGGCGCAATTAAGAACATAATTCCAAGCACCTTAATAAGTGGGATTAGTTCATCCTGATTATAGAAACCAGCAATAAATGGGCTTGTAAAATACAAAAGCACAAATAAAACAATACCTACTATTATATTGAGCCAATACAGAGTAGATAATTGTTCATTTGTCACTTTTTCCTTCTGTATGATAGCTGCACTGAATCCCATATCTAAAAGGATCTGTGTGAATATGACGACCGTGGTAATCATCCCCACTATCCCGAATTGCTCTTTAGATAGTAGATTTCCAAGCAGGGCGAATTGGACAACTTGAATGACTGTAATAATTACCGTGGATATCCCTGTCCATTTGGCACCTGTCAGAATCTGCTTTGTTATAGTTGACATGTATTTCCCCTACTTTTATGTAAACTGGCCATCTATATAGTTATTTACTATTTCACACAAACTAAAACTTTTTTTAGCACCTAAGTAAATATTTTTTAACTATAGCATACAAAAACATCGTTATTTCTTTAAAAAATCACTACCAAAATTAAATTTTGATGACAAACCTATGGTGTATTTTACACTTGATTTCACTATCCTATTAAGCTAATAACAACCTTCCATCTTTTCAATATATATCCATTGTTATACTAATATAATTCCGTTACAATGTGTACGTTCCTTGAAAAGGAGTGATTAAAAATTGAAGAATCTCAATAATAATTATCTATTTGAAATACAATCAATCAGAGCAATTGGCTGTCTGCTTGTCCTTTTAGTACACGTTTCAGCAACCTACTATTATATGCAGGATGGCTATAACGACCTGACATTTTTCTTCAATCAAATAGGCAGATTCGGTACACCTCTATTTGCAGTAATTAGTGGTTTTTTACTTTTTTATCAGGTAAGAAAAAAAGGATTTGATTTTAAAAGATTCCTGACTTCCAGAACGGTGAAGATTGGAGCACCCTTCGTTTTTTGGAGTATTTTCTACCTGTTATTAATGTTCATCTTCGAAGGGAAAAACCCTTTGAACGATGGAAAGAAAATGTTCACGGTGAACTTTTTACTCGGCAACTCATACGTTCATTTATATTTTATGTCCATTGTATTTCAGTTTTATCTGTTATTTCCCTTATTACAGTTTTTCCGTTCGAAAAAAAGCTGGTCGGTCCTTTTAATCATAGCGCTAGGATTAAATTTTTATGCCGTTCAATATTACTCCTCACCGGCAGAAATGGACACGGTGGCCTATATTATGGACCAACGGGCGTTTCTTTTGAACTGGATATACTTTTTTGTTTTAGGTGGGTTTCTAGCTTACAATTGGGGAACATTCCTCTACTACGCAAAAAAGTTAAAGCTTGTGTCAGTAGTTGCCTTAATTATGGTTGTATTTTTTACGATGTACGAATATCAGACAAAAGGGTCTGTTTCGTCAAACAGGGCTTGGAACTTCTTAAACATACCAATTATCATTTTTGCTATTATTGGGCTATATGATTATGTAAGCAAATCAAAAATCTTGTTGAAGACTCTAAACCTGATAGGCCAGCTCTCGATGGGAATTTATCTGGTTCATATGTTCGTCATCTATGTGTTTGTTCGCACTGCACCAGAAACCGTATGGACTACCGTGAATTTCCCATTTGTATTCTTAGCTATTCTTATCGGATCCATCGCTATGATAAAAATCATACAACTTTTGCCTTGGAACCATCTTATCATCACTGTACCAAAATCACGAGGTTCTAAACCATCTGCATAAAATCTACAGGAAAAAGCTGCTTCTTAAAATTGGAAGCAGCTTTTTCATTAATATTAGGTTTAATACCATTTCCGAATTGGGTATTAATCTATTGACCTACATATCTAGTAAAATCATTCATAGAAGTGAAATGTAATTCATAGAATAAACTAAGTTGATCATTTGAAGCACAAGGGGGGTCCATATATGACTGCAATCACCAACAAATTTGTACCATTTATGAAAAACACCTTCACCGGTGTAAAAAACTGGCGACCTGATTGGAACTGGTCTGAATTACATAAGGTCATGTCGGCTTTTGGAATTAAGTTAATCATCCTAACTTGCATAAGTCCATTTCTCACTATACTCCCAGCCCTTGCTTTTAAACTTGCTCTTGATACATCTTCTGTCATTGGTTATCTTCTTGCCATCTTGCTGCTCGTCCCTTGGCTTGTTGTTCCGACATTATTTATCCAACACATCACATCACACTCCCGATTCGGGAAAATAGCCTCATATGTTTATTCAGGCGTTATTTTTTTAACCTTCTTACTTTGGATTACGATAATCAAGTTCTAAAATACAAAAAGCGCAACATTAACAGTGCGATTTTTGTATTATTCTTTTCCTGTAAAGTAATTGACCATAAATTCAGCCCATTTCTCATGACCCTTTTCATTTGGGGTGATGCTTTCAGGTTTTATATATTCTTTCAGTTCATCAGTTTGATAGCCTGGCCAGCTTGTCCAATGATCAATGTAGGTATAACCATTTTCTTCTGTCCAACTCTTCAGTGCTTCAACATCATCCGGATAATATATAGCATTGTAGATAGGCTGGGCAGGTTGTAAGAAGAGGAATACATCAGGATTTTGAGCTTTTAAATCTTCAATTATAGCTGAGATGTTCTGCAAGGAATGTTCGATTAAGATTAGCCCGTTACTTTCCAATAAGAACGGCTCCAATATGACAACATCAGGTTTAGTTTTAAGATTCTCTAAATGAAGGTTCCCTTGCACCACATCTCTTGTCGTTACCTCACCCTGTACTGCAGTTACAGTTATATTAAATAAACCATCATATGTACGTTCCATTTCCTCTATGAAAATAGTAGACCAACTATCATCATTTAACGCGTTCACTTCTGATCCTATTATAGCCAAATTGACGACTTCCCCGTTTTTGATCTTCTCCTGCAATTTTTCTACCAAGGATATCGGAAGATTACGAAAATCACTTTGATTAGATTCCTCTTTATCTACTACCTCGGTAGCGGTTGCTGTCGAATTTTTATGAACAGCTTCTACTTTTCCTTCTACCGCCGCTCCTAATTTACTATTCCAATGATAGTTCCCATAAACAATTGTACCTATACATAATAATAAAACCAATGTCATTAACGCTCTCATTTATTACCACCTCATACCAAATATACTATTTTTTAAATAATTTTCAATAGTTATGTAATTTATGAACAAGTGGTGACTCATCAAACATTTTTTTACATAATCTAACGTTTTTTGTCTATTCATATATTGTATTGTTAGCCCGCAGACCATATAATTTAAAGAATAACAACAAAAAGGAAGAAGAGGGTTACATGTTTAAAAAGAAATGGTTCAAAGTGTTAATTAGTATACTCGCCCTATCTACAATCGGTGTTGGAATTTTTGCTTTTAGTGTATATAAATCTTTGGAAAATGCTGCGAGTTCCATGCATACTCCCATTGATCGCGTTAATTCCGACAAAAGAACGAAACAAGTAGATTTTAATCAACAGGATCCTTTATCGTTTTTAATATTAGGTGTGGATGAGCGACCTGGTGACAAAGGGCGTTCAGATTCCATGATTGTATTGACTGTCAACCCAAACGACAAATCTATGCAGATGGTCAGTATTCCACGTGATACTAGAACAGAGATCATCGGAAAAGGTTTTGAAGATAAAATCAATCATGCATATGCATTCGGGGGACCCGAAATGTCCATCGCAACGGTTGAAAATTTCTTAGATATTCCTATCGATTACTTTGTGCAAGTGAACATGGAGAGCTTTAAAGATATCGTGGATGCTGTCGGGGGAGTGACAGTTGATAATAAACTGGAATTCAGTCAGAATGGACATCACTTCCCTTTAGGAGAAATTGAATTAAATGGGGAAGAAGCATTAAGTTTTTCACGTATGCGTTCTATAGATAGTGATTTTGGACGACAGCAAAGGCAACGAGATGTTATACAAGGTGTCATTAATCAGGGAGCAAATATTTCTTCTGTAACGAAAATTGATGACATATTAGATATTCTTGGAAATAATGTAAGAACAAACTTGACCTTTGATGAAATGGTGGAGATTCAAAGCAACTATAAGGAAGCGCGTCACAATTTGTCTCAACATCAATTAACGGGGTCGGGCACCAGAATTGATAATATCTACTATCTAATCGTTGCAGAAGAAGATCGCTTGAATTTATCCAATCTCTTAAGAGAGCATTTAGATCTTGATGAAGAGGTCGCGAGAACAAATTAATAGATAAAGAGGGGCCACCATAATCGGTAGCCCCTCTTTATCTATTATCCTAAAAGCCCAAACAATTTCTTCTTTTTAATTCTCTCAGGAATTTCCTTCATCATCATGGAACCTTCCACTAAAAGCTCTGCATTTTCCATTAAAAGGTACATTGCTTCTGTACCACATTCTCTTTCAATAACTTTATAAGCCTCAGCCATCTGAAAGCTTCTACTCTTAAGATTATGCGCATCAGACGCAACAAGATGTGTTAGATTTGCTTCAATAAGGTCCAATGAAAATTTCTTAATTTTTTTACCGAACTTCCCGGCTATACTTGATGCCGTCACTTGCGTGCATGCACCTTTTTTTACTAGTTGGTATAGCTTTTCCGGGTTCTCTATCAATTCTGCATTCCGCTCTGGATGAACAATAACAGGGGTCAAACCTTTTAGCTGAACATCATAGATGATTTTTTCAGTATACAGAGGAACTTGGCTAGAAGGTAGCTCGATGAATACGTATCTATCATTATCATTTATAGTAAGTAGTTCATTTCTCTCGTACTGCTCCAATAGTTCTCCTGAAATACGGCACTCTTGGCCAGGCAGGATGGTTATGTCAATGCCTTCCTTTTCCAAGCGATTATTTAGTTGTTTGACCTTTTCTAATATATCTTCTTTAGAATTCATATATTGACCATTATTATGATGGGGAGTAGCCACAATTTTCGTTATCCCCTCTTTCGCAGCAGCTTTGGCCATTTCCAAGCTCTCCGTCATATGTCTTGCTCCATCATCGGCAGCTGGAAGTATATGGCAATGAACATCTATCATTATTTCCCCTCCAAATATAGTTCTTTTGTACTATCTATCGTTCTTTATATAGTCTTCCTTTATATTATCATAGTAGAGAATCATTGAGAATGGGTGTATTTTGTCGAATTAAGTAAATACAGCACTACTCTCGTCTTTCCCCAAACAACAGAGTGTGATAAAAATTATATTGATATAAAAAAATACCTTTAATTCATTCTATATTACGCATATTTTGCTTAATAATAGCTTTTTATAAATAACTACTTTCTAACTATTAAAAATTCATAAACTTTGTCGATAAAGGGAAAAATAAAAAACACCTCAAAAGGTGTCATTATCTTGAATCAACAGGTTTTGCATATAAAATATATCTCTCAGGCGCCGCACCGGTCAGAGTAAAAGGATAACATGTGGTAAGAAGCAGATCTTCCTTTTCCTTTTGAAGAGTGATAACTGTTCTATCATCTTCATCCACTATCTTAGAGTCATAGATTTCATACATATATTCCCCATATGGCATATTCACATAGAATTTATCACCGATTTCCAGTTCACCTAAGCGAAGGAAAACAGTATCCCTGTGGCCTGAAAAAACAATTTGCCCCTCTTCACCGGGGAAAGATGCACCTTTAAAGTGCCCTACTCCCTTTTCCAACTCAGCAGGGTCTGTTCCTTCCACTATCGGCAGCTCGGCTTCAAGTCTAGGAATTTTCAGCAGTCCGACTACTTCCCCTGTTTCTGGTGCAAAATCATCGGGTTTTTTAGGGCGTTCTTCTTTATCCGGGGTGTCCTTTTCGCCAACCATACCCTTGGTTATAGAAACAGCATCTTTTAGCGCCGCCTCTGTTTTTCTATCCATACTGACTTTTTCAAATAGACCGTAGCCAATAAAGGAAATACCGGTAACTATAAACAGGATGGCAATAATCATTCCTTTTTTCAACTTGTCCTGTCTCCTTCTCATACATTTTTTCTCTGTTAATATTTATTCTACCTGTTATACGAAAGACATCAACCACCAATTCTTCGACAAATTATAGGACTTTATCAAACACCCCAGACATATTCTTCATAAAGATAGGTAGGAATGCGGCAATAAAATGGAGCCCAATTAATGCAAAGTAATAAAACTTAAACTTAGCCAGCCTAAATACAAGCGGAATAATTACCAGAAGAATTCCCGCTACGCTAATTAGGGAATAGATCATGGTACCTTGTGTTTCTCCGTAGGTAACAAGTAAGTAAAAGAACCCCACGATACTAATATTGTAGATTAAGAAAATTAGTGAAAGTGCGAAGCATATAAAATTAGCAGTACTCTTAAAAATTGATTTCCAATTGATATTTTTCATCGTTCTATATCCCCCTATAAAACACCATTCTTTTGTCTATGTCTTTATTTCGATATATAAGTACATTTTCCCTGTTTTTTTCCTAATTTTGATGAAATTATTGTCGAATATAAAAAAGACCCCTTAAAGGGCCTCTTTAGATGCTGATAAAGGTAGTATAGCCTTGGGATCTTAATGTCGAAGAAAAGCGATGCGCGTTTTCTTCTTGCGAGAACGCTCCCGCCTGTACTTTGTATAGGTTATCTTCTCTGAACACGAATGTGTTAAAGCCTTTTCTATTAAGTTCTGTTGCCAGGCTGTCTGCGTTTTCCTTTGCATGGAATGCGCCTACCTGTACCTTGTATACCCTTGATAACGGGGGGGGTGTAGAGTTAAGTTTTAAATCGAAATACTCTACCAATCCACCGGCGATTGCCAGGGCACAGGTTCTACGATAGCTATCTGTTTTCAACAGCTGTGCTTCTGGGTAGTAAGTCATAAAGCCACATTCACAAAGAATAGATGCCATCGTTGTTTCGCGCAGCACATGGAAATTTGCTGATTTGATGCCTCTATCTATTCTGCCGGTTGATTGGATGAGTCTGCGGTGGACCATATTTGCGAGGCGATCGGAATTTGGGGACTGAACAATTGGCGTATATGTTTCTATTCCTTGAGCTGTGTTCCATCCTCCATTACCAAATGCATTTGCATGGATGGAGACAAACGCTTGTGCACCCCAGGCATTTGCATTATCTGTTCGTTCTTTTAAAGGAACATCCCTATCATCGGAATGGGTGAACAGCACCTCCACATCTTGATGGCGTAACAATTCCTCTCTTGTATATTCAGCAACCACCCTATTGAACTCATATTCTCTCATCCCATCGGGTGTACGCTTTCCAGGAGTACTGTATCCATGGCCGGCGTCTAATACTATTCTCATACATTCCACCTCTTTCTACAAATTTAGACCATTTGTACTATTATCATATGTCCTATTGGCAAACGATTTACAAAAACAGGCAAATGACCTATTCACCTCCTTGTAACCTTTTATATAATTTAACGTCTATCTATACAAAGAAGGGTATGGGTCATATATAGTGGTAGATAAGGGAGAAATAAGTCATTCGGTAAGTTCATACCATAAAAACGGAGGCGGAACTATGTATAAAATGATGCTATTACTAATAGTTTTCACGATGCTGACTGCATGTGGGACAGGCGGGAACTCTAATGAAGGAAGCCCAGAGACAAATGATACCTCTTCAGGAAGTGAGGTAACGGATGGCGGACAAGATGATTCCGACCGTCCTGATGATACGGATGATACAGATACAGAAGAATCAAAAGAAAAATTGAAAAAGGACTTGGAACAGGAAGGAGCAAAAGAAGGGGAACTTGCAGGCCAGATCGATCGCCAAAACCAAGATTTCCTTTTTATTGTGACGAATACGAAGAACCAAGATGTTGATATTCATTTTTCTTCCGGTAAAGAGTATGACTATGTCGTACAGGATGCCTCAGGTAAAACAGTCAAAAGGCTCTCCACCGGCATGATGTACACCCAAGCAATAAAAGAGCTTGTCTTGGCTCCTGGTGAAAGTCTTGAATACCCAACAACCTACAAGGACGTAACAGCAGATTTATCTCCAGGAGAGTACACCATCCAATTTATTTTTGCGGACTCCAACCATCACGCCACAGCAAAAGAAACCTTCACTGTCGAATAAGAAGGACCTATGTCATGAGGTTGTAACTGCCCTCCAAAAAACCTATAATAGAATAAGAAGATTTTACCGGCAAAGGTCTACGCGATGAAGTAGACCTTTTCGTTTTTTGCAACCAGTCCCCCCTGAAGCCTGGAAAGGAAGAACGCAGGGAGTTATAACAACCACACTTTTACAAACCAGTTTGCCCAGCTACCTGTAGTGCAAGGTGTGAGACTCCTGAGGGAGATAGCGGTAGGTTGAGACCCCTCAAGCGTTGCGAGGAGGCTCAAGCACCGCCCCTAGGAAAGCGAACACCTGGAACGGAAGGTTGCAGGGAGTTATACAAGCAACACTTTTTTTAAACAATAATGGATGGTGACAAAAATGGAGCAGTTCGCAGCATGGCTGATAAATACATACCCACTCACTAACGACAACAACAGAAACATCCTAAAAGAAGGCCTAAAGCTGTTCCGTCAAGGCAACGTCATTCACGCCTACCAAGAAGGATCCAGCATGACCGGAAAAGTACAAGACAACGGCCAAAAACACGTCCTGCTTGACGAAGAAATCGGTGACCTAAGCAGATGCTCTTGCGGCGCAACGACACTATGCCCCCATCAGCTAGCCACCTTTCTATCCGTATGGTCACAATCCAAAACAATTGCTTCCCTTATTGACGGCTGGAAGGAACAAAGTACGGACAACATCCTTCCAACCCTTGCAACGGCAACGATTAAAAACAAAGCAACCTCCTATGAGGACAGCTCCCTTTCAAGCTGGCTCGAATTCGTCGACTATCAGCATCAGCAATATAAAAGCTCCATCCCTAGTAAAAGAACCTATCTGACCGGACTGACACATGCGTTTTTCCCTAAATTACGAACCCAGGCACCTAAGAAAGCGGAAATTCGTCCATTGTTTTTATTACATGCCTCCCTCTATTGCATGGAGCAGGTAATAGACAGCTATGATAGCTCACAGCCTTATCAATACATTGCCGATATCCTGCATCGTTTTGTAGATACGGTGGAAGAGGAATCCAAAGGCCTGTTTCACAGTGCCATCGCTTTTCAACTCGACTCTCTGCTTAAAGAAAGCAGACAACTGATCCGAGAAAAACTATTGCAACAAGAAGAACCTTTTATAAGAGAAATGTTTTATGTGTATCAATTTACATGGAATGATGTGTTCCAACGTCGTAATTGGATGTCATCAGAGCTGAAAGAGTTGGAAGGCGAGACATCCCTGCAGGCTGAGTTGGCTAAGACCCATTTGTTATTTTTGCAGAAAAAAGACGAGGATGCATTGAAGCTGGTCAAGAAAAACGGTTATCAGTATGCGCCATATCTTTTCCACTGGTTACAATCGTTAGTTTCCACTAAAGCGAAGGACCGTTTGGAAAGTTGGCTTGCTGTAGCACTGCCGATTGTGACGTCCTATATTCATTCGGAACCGACCTATGACCGCAAAAGGCAGCTGACGAAACATCTGCTCAAGTTGTTAACAGATTATGCAATGGAAACAAGGCAAGACAAACTTTATAAGGATGCAATGCGCCAGCTGATGCCATATAGTTACGGAGAATATGAATGGTATCTGTTTGAAACGAAGAAATACCGTCAATGGGTGGAATTGCAGCTTTGGATGGGGTTTGAACTAAGCGGGTTGGAGACTTATAAGCTAAAAGAAATAAAGAAAACAGATGCTTATGCGCTTTTTCCACTCTACCATGTGGCGATAAACAAGGCATTGGAGCAACGCAATAAAACTGCTTATAAAGAAGCAATATCGCTGTTGAAAACATTACATAGTCTCTATAAAAAAGAAAAACTGGAAGACATCTGGCTTCAGTATTTACTGCAACTAAAAGAAGGAACAAAGCGACTCCGCTCCTTCCAAGAAGAATTAAAAAAGGGAAGATTCAGTTATGATTAATGAGGCGTTATTTGCCAAGTCAAACTATATCGAGGAACGGAATCAGTTTTTTCTGTATGTGAAAATCCGCTCCTCCGTTCTGCCGCCATCACGATTTACCCCACTGCTTTTCACCTGGCATGAGGGGTCATTTTTCGGCTCTGTCTTAGAGGAGTCTACTCATGATGGGATTTCCGGAATATTTTTAAATCCTAGTGACGCACTTGAATTGTATGCCAACAATACCGAGAATTCTTTTATTGAGCTGGAATGGTGTGATCAATCGGAACAATATCGTCTTATTGCCCCAACTGTGGCAGACCTGTTGAACGAAAGAGCCTTTCAACCAAGCTTTACCGCATGGCAGGAAGGCCGTCTTTCTTTTTCGTTAACAAAAGAAGGCCAGGAGATGATCGCACAAAACCCCCTCCTCCCTTCTTACGCCGGTAAAATGGAAGAATGGTTGGACGCCATCATGAAGGATTGGATGGAACGCAAGGAGGATGGATATCTTCAGACATATTGGATGGATTACACAAAGGATCCCCGTCAATTAGCTGCGGAAGGTTCACTTGTAGAATATTTAGATGAAGAAGACTGGCTTCGAGACATCGGTTGGACGAAAGATACCACTCCATTCAAGCTTGGGCTTCGTCTTTTGGAACCTGAAAAAGGGGAGCAAGACTGGAAGCTCGAAACGTTGCTGAAAGATAAGAAAACAGAAGAGCTATATGTGTGGGAACAGGATAGCCTCCCACCTTCTTATAAAAAATACAAAAAAGAAGTGAACCGCGGCTTTAAAAAGTGGCAACAGCTCACTCCTTCCCTCTTTTCAAATGGCCAGATTCGGTCCTATTTGACGGAAGAAGATGCTTGGCGGTTCCTTGTAGAAGGCAGCGAGAGACTGTTGGCAATTGGAAGTTTCATCTTCCTTCCCCCATGGTGGCAAGCCATCAAGGATTCCCGAATCAAAGTAAAAGCAAGAGTGAATGGCTCTAAAAAAGGCGGCAACCACGCTCAATCTTTTGTAGGCCTGCAGTCGCTAGTTAACTTTGAATGGCGTTTTTCCACCCGCAATACGGAGCTTTCCGAAGAGGAGTTCCTCGCACTAGTGGAAGAGAACCGCCGCCTTGTACAAATAAAAGGCGAATGGGTCGTGTTGGATCCAGGGTTTATCGAAGAGATAAAGCGGATGATGAAGCATGCCGAAGAAAACGGCATCCGTATGGAAGACCTGTTGAAAAGCAACGCAGCTGGCATGGGCGGGGAAATCCCTGAAGATGCCTCGGCGGATGCGGGGGCAAGCTATTCTATACAGGATATCTCTTATGAGTTGACCGGATCTGCTGAGCGCTTGATTGAACAGCTTTATCAAGGTAAGGATATTCCACCATTTGATGTCCCTGAAACATTTAAAGGTGAGCTCCGACCTTACCAGGAACAAGGTGCAGCTTGGCTGACCTTTTTAAGGGAGCATGGCTTCGGGGCTTGTCTTGCCGATGACATGGGACTTGGAAAGACCATTCAGCTGATTGCTTATTTTCTCTCATGCAAAGAAAAAGAGCCGGAAGGTCCACCAGTTCTCATCATTTGTCCGACTTCTGTACTTGGAAATTGGCAAAAAGAACTCGAGAAATTCGCCCCGAGCCTGGATGTTATGTTGCATTACGGACCTAACCGTGGAAAAGGTTCTATTTTTAGAGAAGCAGTATTGGATTCAGATGTTGTGTTGACCTCCTACGCCATTTCACATCTGGATGAAGAGGAACTGGCAAGCGTGGGCTGGCGCACCATCTGCTTAGATGAAGCGCAAAACATCAAGAATGCTGACACGAAGCAATCTCAAGCAGTGCGGAATTTAAGTGGTGGTCATCACATCGCCCTGACTGGTACCCCAATGGAAAACCGTTTGTCAGAGCTTTGGGCGATCTTTGATTTTATCAATCCTGGATACTTAGGTTCACTAGGTTCCTTCCATAAGCAATTTGTGTTGGCGATTGAAAAGGACCAGGACAAAAAGAAGATTCAACAACTGCAAATGCTCATCCAACCGTTCCTATTGCGCCGCACAAAGCAAGACGAACAGGTTGCGTTGAATCTCCCTGCGAAACAAGAGCAGAAGGAATATTGTCCTCTAACCATTGAGCAAGCTTCTATTTATGAACAGCTAGTAAAAGAAACCTTGGATAAGGTGGAAGAGTTAGGCGGTATCCAACGCCGCGGTCTTGTGTTGAAAATGCTTGGGCAGTTGAAGCAAGTGTGCGATCACCCTGCCCTTTATTTGAAGGAAGAGGCTCCAGAAAATCTCTTGATGCGCTCGAGTAAAATGGAAAAACTGGTGGAACTGGTGGAGCAGATTCGTCTGCGCGGAGAAAGCTGCCTTATCTTCACTCAGTATATATCCATGGGGAATATGATTATTGACGCGTTGGAATCCTCACTCGGAGAAAAAGGAAGATTTCTAAACGGCAGTGTCGTCAAAAAAGACCGAGATAAGCTGATTCAAGATTTCCAGGACGGCGAGTTTCATGTGTTGGTGCTTTCTTTGAAGGCCGGCGGCACCGGATTGAATCTTACAGCAGCCAACCATGTTATCCATTATGACCGTTGGTGGAACCCGGCCGTTGAGAATCAGGCAACCGACAGGGCGTATCGAATTGGTCAGAGCCGTTTTGTCCATGTTCATAAGTTTATTGCTACCGGCACCCTGGAAGAGAAAATTGATGCAATGATCGAATCCAAGCAAGCACTGAACAATCAGATCATTACGAGCGAGGGTTGGATTACCGAGCTTGATAATGAGGAATTGAGGGATTTGTTGACTTTGAGGTAAGGTGTGAGAATGTGAAATTTTCTTTGTAGTGATACAAGTTGAGGATGAAGACAATCTCACAGGATTTTTAGGCCTAGGATTGTCTTCATTGGCGGGATGAAGACAATTTCAACGAGATTTTAGGAGTGGAATTGTCTTCATTAGCCTGATGAAGGCAATCTCAACCGAATTCTGACGATGAAATTGTCTTCATTTACATTTACTCACTAACCCATCAAGGCTAAGGCGACACATTTTACTAATAGTACAACTTAGTACTACTTAGTACTACTCATACATAAAAAGCGCAGCCACCATCTATATAGATGAGTCTGCGCTTTTTTGCTTTCCTTCTTTCTTATCCTTCTTAATATAAGTGGACAATAACCCGGTAATAATCCCCTTCAATCCGCCCATCGCATCCAACCCCACATCCGCCCAATGCCCGCTCCTGTCCGGATGGTGAAATTGTAAAAATTCGTCAAGCATCGCAATGACAAGGAGGATGGAAAAGCTGAATATAAACACCCTCCAATACTTTTCCCCTAAAGAACTGGAAAAGTACCGGACAAGCAAATAACCAAGAACACTATAAAAGAATAGGTGTGCTCCTTTTCGAAAAAGGAAATCTACGAACTGATACGCTCCCATATTATCCACACTCATTTTGTTATTCCCATACGGGATCTCCACTCCCGCTAACACAGCAGCAATATGTTCCTCTGCCACAAACATTTTCAAATATGGCCTTATATCCTGTTCAGCATAGGACATGGAAGACAAATAGAACAATATGACGGTCCAGCCAAAGGCCAGAAACAGATAATATAGAATCCTCTTATTTCTCATATGAGCCACCACCGTAATTAAGTTAGAAGCAAAAAAATCCACTTAATTACGGTGTGTCCTATCTAGGCATGCCTTATACCTTTCCCCTTCAATTCTTACTGGTCACTCCCTGTTTTGATTGCCTTAAACTGAGATAGGCCGTTTTTCCTTTGTATTTGACAAAAATCCTTTGTAATAACCCTTCTACTAAATTCTGACAGACTTGTTCAGGGCATTCTAACTTAAGAAATGCTTTACGTTGCCTGTACCAGGCATAGGAAGAGATATCAAGTTGATAGCTTGGGAGGTTGATGGTTACCGAAATAATCCTTTTATCTTCATAAGAGCGAAAATGTAATTCAACGGATTGATTAGATCTTGTCGAAATACAACGCCAGTTTCCACTCTTCGTTAATTCTTCCTTAGATAGTTCCAATGCATCAAAGAAAGAGGATCTCGGTGGTGATGAATAGTCATCCATTGGTTCTTTTACATAAATAAAATAATCTTGTCCATCTTGATTCAAATCTTCCGTACCTGGAAGAAAGCTTACCGTAGTTAACTTAAAATCAGCCACATCCATCACTCCCTCTTTCATACTTAACTCCTCCTTAGTATAGATAAATTTACTTTTTATAGAAAATATAGGTAATTAGATGTTTCGTTGAGTTTTTCTGGGTATTCTGTCCTATACTCTCTCATCCTCCATATTTTGCAAAATTCGACACTGTTCCATTTAAGAACATATACCAAAGTTGTTCTGCATGAGAACAACCACTCCCTCGCTTTTCCATTACGTTAAAAGAAATGCGGAAAAGAGGCAGGAGATATGATGAACAACACGTCCTTTTTAGCTAGAAACATTAAATACCTTCGTACTCAAAAAGACTGGTCACAACAAGATCTTGCTGATCGCCTGAACAGGGTTCACGGTACCATCAGCAAATGGGAGACAGAAAAGGAAGTCCCACCTATAGAAACGCTCATTGAACTGAGCAGACTATTTCAAGTTTCCATTGATTATCTGGTCGGAAACCACTACGAAGAAGAACATTATGTAAAAGAATTCAACCAACTTTATCAAATAAAGCAAGCTGACGGGGAACTAATGCAAATTGTGGACTACCTAAAACAACATCCAAACTTTAAAAACATCCTACATAAGTACATTAACCAAAGCATTTCAGATCGAAAATTGATGGAAGACATGATGAGTCTCTATGTGAATAAATGAGACTTTTCAAAAAGAGCCAACCCTCATTAAAGGCTGGCACCAAGGAATGGAGATCAAAGAGGCAAATCATCTCTCTAGAGGAACCAAGAGGGCTTATCCTCTGCATCATGCTGATAAGCAAAAAAAGAAAGGCAGCTTGTTTCCGCAAGTTGCCTTTTTTAATGAAAGGCGAAAGCAAATATGGGAGGGGAGCCCTTTGCTTTATCGGTAAAATCAGGTTACTTGATACTTGATAATAGGGATGACCTTGCATGACATGACTTCTAGCTTTTAGCTACACTCCCACCTTTTCAGGCGTCTTCGGTTGTGTTGGAAAGTCTGTGAATTCTGAAGTTCTTTGTGATGTGTGGGTAGCAGGCGGCGGACTTTGGTGATGTTCCGTTTGCCTGTATTCCTGCTGCGGAGGTTGGGATCTCTCCCAATTCTGCACCTCATGACGGGCTTGGTTTGTTGTCTCCTGTTTTTCTGGATACGGTGGAGGTGGAACTGGCGGTAAAGAAGGTTTTTCCTCCTTCTTCTTTTCAAGAAAGCGCACATTGTCCACCACCACATCGGTAACAAAGACTGTCGTCCCATCCTTCGATTCATATCGACTTGTCTGTATCCTACCTGTGACGGCCACAAGTGCACCTTTTCGACAATAATTTGCCGTCGTTTCCGCCATCCCTCTCCACGCCGTGCAAGAGACAAAGTCCGCCTCATAGATACCTTCCTGGTTTTTAAAATTACGATTAACAGCAAGTCTGAAGCTTGCGACAGGAGTCCCTTCACCTGTATATCGCAAATCCGGATCTTTCACCATCCGACCAATCAGCACCACTTCATTAATCACGTTTCTCCCTCCTTTTTTCTACAAAATTCGTGTTGCTTTGTTATCATAACTGCTTGCTTATTGTAGGTAAAATGAGGGTTTTCGGGTTTTGTAGTGGTTAATAGGTGTAAAATTGGATTTTGCGCTAAAGGGAAAATCCTGTTTTAGTGTGGCGGGGAGTTGGCGAAAAATGAAATTAGAGATATTGGGGATTTTTTTCTTACCGTTCTTAATGGGGAAGGTATCTTTCGTTGTGCTTATGTTATAATAAGACAAAATATTGGTACATGTTCTTGCAAAGAATCGAAAATATACCCGTTGGAGGCAAATCATGAAAACGTTCAGACTTGTTGCAATATCCCTCGTACATGGTGAAGAAGTTGAACAGCTGGATTTACAAGACGGTTTGATTATCAATAGAGAGTACGGAAAAGAGAATTGGCTCATTGAAGCATTGCTGCCTAAAGACAAGCCGGAAATGTACGAAGAGTTCCGTGATAACGAAGAAATGCTTCATGTTCAAGCCACTATATCTAAACCGACGAATGCTCCAGCATCCTTTGAGGCCGTTGTCCGCCAAGTGGCAGTGATGGAAGACAAAATGAGCATCCTGTTCGAAGGTGAACTCTTCCGAAAAAACACCAACTACCACGAAAAACTGCTAGAACGCCTAGTGAACGAAGGCTACAATGGCGACGAACTAGTGGAGGCATTCAAAAATAAGGTAAAAGAAAAACCAGTGCTTGAAAAGAGCAAATAGAGTTTAGTTTGATAAAGTACTAAAGAGGGGTCTGACCCGCTGTGCGTTAATGCACTAAAGCGTCGTCTGACCCTTTTTGCTTTTCATCTTCCATCCCAATAAACTCCGTCTCCACCACATACCGCTCAGGTGCTCTCCCAATAAACGTAAAAGGATAACACGTTGTAATCGTCAATACCTCCCGTGCTCGCGGAACGACCACAGAAGTATCGTTTTTATCAACAATCCTTATCCTATTTATCTTATAAACGGATAACCCGTCACCTCCTCTAAGCCCAACCATCACCTTATCTCCCACCTCAAGCTCTTCAAGCCGGCGAAATACCGTATCTCTATGCCCGGAAAGCACTATATTTCCTCCGTCCCCTGGTAAAAGTGTACCTGGGACATGCCCTACTCCTCGTGCAAGCTCCTCCTCAGACACACCCTCAAAAACTGGAATACTTATTTCTAAATCAGGAAAATAGACTGCTCCGATTTCCTCTCCTGCCTCCAGACTCACCGCCATAGGCTCTGCCAACTCATCCTCCCCACCGGACTCCTGCCCGCCTCTCTCCTCTACCTTACTCCCAAATTCCGACCTATCTTCCACCGCCGAAATTCCCTGCCAATACAAAAGGCCGCTTCCAAGAAACAAAGCAGCCCCCGTCACCATTACAATCCAAAGAACAATTGTCCAAAAACGTTCCCGCATTCCCTACCCCCTGCGGACCCTTCTGGCACCAATCATCAAACCAGCAAAACCAATCAAGCACAGTCCAGCCAGCATCCCCAACCCGTAAACAGAGGCGGTATTAGGCATCCTGTTATTATAAAGCTCATCACTCATCTTCACACCAACCTGCCCCAAGTGAATGAGCTCTTTTCCCGTAGACTGCACGTAAGTTGGCGATACAATTTGCTCATCCATCACTGCCGAAGCAAGAAGAGAACCCTCTTCATCAAAAATATCTAAATGTACTTCCTTCCCTTCCAACCATCCAGGCTGCATCAGTGATTCCTGTGACACCTTTACTTTGCTGCCATCCTCTACATGTAGATCAGCCTCCACCTGAAACACTTCCATGAACTCTGTCCAAAGGGAAAACACTTTATCAACAGAATTTGGTTCTTCATGTAACATCCCTTGCAATCTTTCCAGCTCTTCGGCCAATACATCCTTGGGGAGACTCAAAATATGTTGAAAAATCTGGCGTGCTTCTTCCGCCTCAAATCCCATGGATACAAGAAAATCCTCCGCACGTGCCACTTCTTCCTCATGAGTCATATAAAAATCAACCGCGATTTCTAAGTCTTCAATGAACGTATAATCTTGTACCTTTTCTCCAAAACGAGACAAAAGGACTTCCAATTCTTCTTTCGTCAGTTCATAAGTTTCTAACATAACAAGAAGATTTTCCTCATTGATTGGAGTCCCCAGCTCATCCCGCAGATGATCAATATCTTTGAAATCCTCCAAACTCACCTCATAAAATTTCAAATACTCATCAAGATCCTTCCTAGTCCAACCAATCTCCTTCAAATAAGAATCTACCTCTTCCTCTTTTGGCGCTGCTGTTGCATCAAGCGGAGAAAAGAATAGTGTCGACCCTATTAAAACCGCACAAATAACCAACATAAACCGCTGCATCTTTCATGCCTCCTATTTCGTTACACTTTTTTAGTAGCATGCGCATAAGCGGAAAATTTATGCAGTAATTTGGGTACTTATCAAACTAAAAAAACACCCGATCTCCCCTTCATAAAAAGGTTAAATCGGATGCTTATTCCATTAAGAAGCGCCCTCTAAGGCTGCTTCAATATCATCTTCAAACGTTTGGATAACAGGCTGTAAAACCTCATCCAGCTTTCGGAACGTTGATGATACGCTTCCTGCTGATATGCCGAACTCTTCCGCCAGTGATTTTTGTGTTTCTTGCTGTTCTTTCATAAAATGCGTGTCTAAAAAATAAATCAATGCCGCAGCGTAATTCTGTTCATTGCGGATAATTGGGCTCTCTTTCATGCAATAGATGGACCAGAGCATCGTAGCAAATTCAGAGAACCTCTCAGGGTAATCCCGCTTTTTAGCTCCTTCTGTAAACAACCCCAATACACGCCCCTGCGCCTCATCTTGGACTGGTAGCTGCTGAACATCTTCTTCGCTTAATTCAAACTCAACCATTTTACCTGCAAGGTCTGGGAAGTGTGCACGAATATAGGCAGAATCAATTTCCACTTTGGCAAACTCTTCGGCTAGCTTTTCTTCCAAACGGATAGCTTCCAGTACCCCGCGTTCAAAAGTGGACATGAACACAACCTTTGCCTGCTTGAAAGGAACGAACATTCCAATTACCAGCTCATTTTTGCTTAAGCTGTCTTCTCTGCCGATGTACGTAACTTTTTCTTTTTCTTTTGTGAAAAAGTCTTCCATCGTGTAAGTCTCACCGCGCACATTCGCCACCTTATAGACAGATGGATATGCTTTTTGCCAGCTTTCCGCCCATTCTTTTACTTGAGGACGAGAGAACTTGCCCTCTTGAACTGATGCAAATTCTTGAACGATCGTTAAACCATTATCTCGCTTAACCGTGAACATATACCAAAGATGAAGTAGCTCGTTAAATGCCTCTTCTTTCATCTCATCTAATGAAAATTTATGTAGATACTTGGAGCTGACTGTTTCAAGCTCACCAGCAAACTTTTCATATGCAAAGCGCATCATCTCAACCTGAAGCCCCATCACTTCTGATTCAAGCACTTTATCTAAGCCATCTTGCTTCTTCTCACAACACTTCTTATATTTCTTTC
The DNA here is from genome assembly GCF_020524325.1 of Sutcliffiella horikoshii. Classification (GTDB taxonomy): domain Bacteria; phylum Bacillota; class Bacilli; order Bacillales; family Bacillaceae_I; genus Sutcliffiella_A; species Sutcliffiella_A horikoshii_D. The sequence continues at coordinate 410,057 of NZ_JAIVKY010000007.1, read as the reverse complement.
CACTGCCACAAGGACATGGTTCATTTCTTCCAATCATACTATCACCTTAAACCTTTTGTTTATTCTAAGCTGTTCTCATTTGAGAGATTTACACACAACGTGTTTAATTCTAACATATTTCTCTCTTTGATGGAGCAAAGCACCGGCTGGATATCATAGCCAATCAACCTTTTTAATACAAAAAACACCTCCAAAAGTGTATGGGAAGGTGTTGTCTAGTAATCTATCATATTTATTTTATAAGCAACTGCAGCTTTTCTTTCATTTCATCTATTAGTTCCATCATGGAGATATTTTCTCTCTCTGTCCCTTGTTGATAGGCATATTGAAGTACTTTGATAATCTCTTCCTTACTATTAATACTTTTATAGTCGTTAGTCAACTAAATTTCACCGCCTAATTAATTACAAAATATACTACAATTCTACTATTTTTCATTAATATTACAATACTAATTTGAAATATTTTCTATTTCCAGATAGATTTTCGTCGTTATTTGTTTCTATTCTTTAGCCGTTTCATCCAATTCCTAAACTCTTTTTTTCAATATTTGCTTTATGATGTAGCAATTTTATATAGTAAGAGAGAAAGAAGGTGTCCTAATTGAAATTTCTCAAAGGATTATTTATTACAGCAATTATCCTAGTGTTACTTGGGTATGCAGGGTATTATTTTGTCAATAAATTCATGGAAGATAAGGCTGTCGAGTATGTGGAAAAAGATCTGGTCGAAAACAACGATGTGGCTATGGCCAGGGATTATGTGGACAGGTCTCCTGCCTTGAAAAGTTATATTTCTGAAGGGGCAGAAGCGAACCTTGAGGAATTGCCAGTTCAAACACGTGAAGAAGCAACTAGGATGGTCATGCAAAAACTCAGTTTCCAGGAAATGCAGCAAATCCAGTCAAAGGCAGCAAATGGAATGACCGAACAGGAAGTGTTAGAGTTAATGGGAAAATTCGAAGCGAAGTTGACGGATGAGGAATTGCTGGCATTAAAGGCAATTGTGTATAGGGAATTGTATGAATGATACTAAATGAGGCCATGAAACCATAACAAAAAAGGTTTATGGTCTTTTTATTTTACTTCTTCAAGGCTACTACCCTCGCCAAACACCGATGACAAGCATATGTTATGGAATGGATAGTATGTCTAAAGGAGGCATTATTCAATGTCCTTATATTTTGAATGGAGAAAGAGTTGCGGCTGCAGGGTGCCGTGTAATTGTGACGTGCAACCTAGAGGCATGGAGCCGCGGTATTATTTTAATCAGAGCGATGAGATGGTGGGGATAGAAGTGGATACGCCAACGCAAGCCATAGAATTGAAAGTGAAGACGCATTTTCCAAATGAAGTAGTAAAGTTGGATGCGATGATCGAAGCCTTTATCCTGACGGAAAACAATCCTGCCTATAGCTTTATTGTGGAGTTTTCGTTACTACGAGAGACGACTCCGTTAACAAGTGAGAGTTTTGCCCTGATAAATCAATTTGGACAAAATGATTGTGAAAAAACAATAATTAACACGACAAAGATTATTTGGACGGATATTATTCCACTTCCCGGCACTTATACGTATTACTTAGAAGTGAACCATATCACCCTTCCGAACCAAAATATTGCAAGCGTGGAAGTCCAGGACCGTTCACTTACAGCGATTGCGTTTCCTTCTACTAAACAAAAAGCAGAAAAAAGAGAATAATATTTTTTAAACAAACGTTGGTTTAACCAAAAATGGAAATGTAGAATTCTCAAGGGGTATAGCGGTTGTGTTTGAGATTAACTTTTGAAAAAGCTATATCAAAGGAATTTTATTAACAGTGTCGAAAAGGGAATGTTTTTGTTGTTTTACTGTGAAAGCACTTATTTTGAATAGCTTTTTTTAAACAAACGTTGGTTTAAGCAGTAATGAAATGCAGAATTCCCAAAGGGTACAGCGGTTGTATTTGGGATTAACTTTTGAAAAAGCTATTTCCAGAAAACATAAAAGACCTAGGATACAATCCCAGGTCTTTTTGTCTATCTCAGTTTATTGTCCTGTCCGCATTTGATATTTCTTTTTAAACACCCATTCTCGCTGGATTACGTAACTTGCCAAAAAGAGCAGTCCATCGACTACTATTTTTATGCCAACTTCTCCAAAACCGACCACTTCAAAGATAAGATACACCCCACCAGCAGATGCCAGCATTTGTGCGATGCTGAGGGAAAAGTATTTTACAATAGCATAAGAGCTGGTAGATTTGAATACCACCTTCCTGTTTACAGTAAAATTGAATAAGGAAGACAGAACCCTTGATAGCACAGTTGCCAGAATAATGTAAGATTCGAAGAAAACACCATTTAACATCATGATAAAGAGGGCAAATAATAGGATATCCAAGCCAAATGAAAGTACAGAAGATAAGGCGAATTTCAGAAAGGTCGCGTAGATTTTTATGGAGTCCCTTATCGGCTTAAAGTGGGAAGATTTATTGTCTTCTAGATAGATAGTTTGGATATTCACTTCTTCTATCTCAATATTATTCGGTTTGCATTCCATTAGCATGTTCATTTCGAATTCATAACGTTGGCCGGTAACATGAATCAGTTTCCGGATAAAGTGGGCTGGTATTCCCCTGAGCCCTGTTTGGGTATCAGAAATTTTCATGCCACAAGCAAGGCGGGCGATGTTTTTCGTCAAGACGTTTCCGAACTTGCTCCGGAAGGGAATGTTATCTGCTGAAAAGTTACGCACTCCAAGCACAAGGCTCTCGGGGCGCTCGCAAAGCCTGATGGCCACCTTTTTCATGTCTTCAACCGCATGCTGGCCATCTGCATCCAACGTAACAAGTCCCACAGAATGAGGACTGGTGCTTAAGAAATGGGAAAAAGCCGTCTTTAACGCCTGCCCCTTTCCTTTGTTCACCTGATGCTCGAGTATGGTACATTCTTCCCATTCTTTTATCTTTTTGAAAATAGACGTACACTCTGGTTTGCTTCCATCATTAACGACCAGGATCTGTTTGAATCCTTCTTTTACAATGTCACGAATCAGGTTTATGAGTTGTTCATCAGGGTTATAGGCTGGAATCAGGACGGTAACTCCATTTGGATTTGTCATATTATCCCCCAGTTCCTCGCAATTTTTAAATATGTAATTCCTTTTTCTCTAGGTACAAATATATGTGTTATATGTCTAAAGTAGTAAATCATTTGTAATTATTTTCCCTATTAAGACGTTTTTCTAACTTAAAAGGGAGAGTTTTTTGAATTCTTTTCTAGGTTGGTTTACCCTTTTTACACTTCTGGGTATGTAATTCTTATTACAGCACTCTAAGGAGGAAGTTGCATGAACGAGCAACGTAAAGAGGTTATTGGTTCTTATTTAATGGAAGAAGAGGCACTTGCTAAGATTGATTGGCTTCAATCGGAAGGCTATCAACCAGAAGAAATCTGGATTATACGTGATAATAGAGGAATTGTAGAGCAATTTGGCAGAGGTGGATTTTCGCGTGCTCATGATGAAAGGGAAGCCCAGCTGAATGAGTACTCAAGCATCAATCCAAGCAGTTCCATCGTTACACCAAAGAGCCTTTTCACACCTGAAAATAAAAGCGTTGCTGTTACGTTGATGGAGATGGGCATAGCAAAAGAGGAAGCATACCGGTACGAGTTCGACGTAAAAGTTGGGAAAGTGCTTGTACTGGCAGAGACAATTTCAAACGTGAAATTGCGTCAAGAAGCTTTGACGGAGACCCGTATGGAAAGGTATGCGACGGAAGAGCCTGCATTACATTTAGAGGATAGTACCGAGGCCTTAAATACGGAGAAACCTGTAGTTTCAAATGACGAGCGAGTTACAGAATCCAGCACCTCCATTAATCGTCCAATGCCTGATACGAATATAGATGGAAGCATTCCGTTGGATGAACAACTTTTGAGCGGGGACCCTGGGGAAACAGAGAAAGATTACGCTCGTGAAGAGGTTACAGCTCTCCATGACCAGGCAAGTGTGACGACTGAAGCTACTACGTTGAGACACACGAGAAACCCTGATTTAGAATTAGAGGAGAAATTGGCGAGAGAGCAGCATACTTCAACTAATAACGGAAAACGTTATGCAGAAAATAGTTCGGAGGAAGATGTGGACAAAGCGTTACTTTACGAGCATGGACAACCGTTCCCGATGGAAAAACCATATGAGGAAGATGTTTATGACCAGCGTGTGGTTTCAGATGGCCCACTAGGTGTGGAGTTGGAGGAAACAGCCGGGGATATGAGCCGCAGTCAAGAAGAAAAACCGCTTTTCAGCTCCACCGAAACACGAGACGCCTCTACTAGAACTAGAACTGTAGACTATACGCCCTCTGCAGTAAATAGAGACGAGCGATTAACTGAAACTGAAGACAAAGGCCCCATTCTCTTTGAAGATACATTACAGGAAATTGAAAGAGACGAGCCGTTAGTGGATAGCTATGAACCTACATCTTATGAAACAGAGCAACCTGGTGACATATATGCTCCAGAAGAGGAGACGTCCGTGCACATAGACGAGGAAACATACATGCAAGAGGAAAATGTCCGACATACAGAGGAGCGCGATGACTCATTATTTGAAGAGGACCACTCAGAAGGCCCCTTCTCAGACCGCAAAAAAGAAAGAATGACCCAAAAACGCAACAACCTATTCAACGACCAAGACGACGACCTTTTTAGAAGATAAAATGTTTATGAGAATAACAAGAAAAAGCAGAGCGGGGATTCGGTAGAATTCCTGCTCTGCTTTTTTATAGAAAAGGGGTCAGACCCCCAAAGGATTTTTGCCTTCGACGTCGAAACCCTCTTTCCACCAAGTATAAACCTATAAACTCACACTTTTTCCTGTCTCGCTGCTGCGGTAGATGGCGTCGATGATGAGGGAGACTTGCATGGCTTGTTGTGGTTTGACGATAAGTTCTTCGTGTCCGAGGCAGCTGTTTACGAAGTTTTCAGCTTGCGGAAGACTTGGGTCGTCTTCGCCTGGTACCCAGTCCGCTTCTGTATTCAACAGCATGCCGTGCTTCATCTGATTCACGTGGAAAGGAAACAGGTCCACCCCGCCGCTAATTCCGGAGATACTAACACTCTCCTCGTCTCCTTTTACATTGGCAGACCAAGAAGTCTCAAACAGCAACGAAGCTCCGCCTTCAAATTTGATATAAGCTGTCACATGGTCATCCACTTCAAACGTTTCATGATCAAAGCTACCCCATTGGTTCACCTGCCCCGGGATTTTACTTAGCTCATTATAAGTAGTTCCCATCACTTCCACAGGCTTTGGATTTCCAAGCAACCACAACGATAAATCCAACAGATGGCAGCCATAATCAATCAAGCTTCCTCCGCCCTGCAGCCCCTTGTTCGTAAATACTCCCCAACCAGGAACCTTCCGGCGGCGCATCCCCTTAGCTCTTGCCACAATAGGACGACCGATTTCATCCGCATCCACCAAACGCTTGGCTGCAACCGATTCCTTCATAAATCGGTAATGGTAAGCAATCGCAAGTTGTTTGCCTGATTTTTCCGCCGCAGCAATCATTGCTTCACATTCATCCGGTCGCATTGCCATCGGCTTTTCACAAAACACATGCAAGCCTGCTTCTAGCGCAGCAATTGTAATCTCCGCATGGAACTTGTTTGGCGTACAAATCGTCACCGCATCCACATGCTCAAACATATCCGCATAATGAGCATACACCTGGTCAATCCCAAATTTCTCCCCTACCATCCTTGCTGTCTCTTCATTAACATCACTGATCGCCGTGATTGTCACTTTCTCTTGCATCTTAAAAAAAGTCGGGATGTGACGATTCTGCGCAATCCCTCCAACCCCGATAATCCCCATTCTTAACTGACTCATATCTGCACCTCATTTATTTTATTAAACTACCTCTATACTCATTTGGCGTCACACCAAAAAACTTCTTATACACCTTACTAAAATACTTCTCATTCTGATAACCAATATGATACGCTATCTCATAAATTTTTAAAGTCGGATTTGCTAAAAGCTCCTTCGCCTTCTCCATCCGGATCCGCGTCACATAATCGGTAATGGTTTCATGATATTCTTGCTTGAACTTACGGGAAATATGCTCACGGCTCAAGTAAAAACGGTCGGCAATCTCCTGAAGTGTAATATCCTGTTGGTAGTTGGCCCGAAGGTACTCCTCAATCTTTTCCATACTAGAAACGGAAACCGGCTCGGTGGAACGAACAGGAATCGTTTCCACATTGCTCACAGACCCCATCGTCCTTTTTACCAAGGCTTCTTCCTTCCACTTTTTCACTGCCCGCTCTAACGTCTCATTCAGCAGTTCCGGATCAATGGGCTTCAATATATAATCAAAACTTTTATAAGTAATGGCATTTCGCATGAATGTGTAATCATCGTACCCGCTAACCACAATGGTCACGCTTGTCAAATCCGATTCAGCAATCCACTTAAGCAGACTGATTCCATCCTTTTTCGGCATAGCCATGTCAGTGAAGATAATCTCAGGGCGATGTTCCTTGATGAGCATAATCGCCTCGTCCCCATCCTCTGCTTCATAGATGGTATCAATCCCGTTTTCCTTCCAATTTGCCAGGAGTTGCAGTCCGTCCCGTACATGCTTTTCATCATCCACGATGATTGCTTTCACTCTCATCACCTCCAACCCCTAGTGGTAGTTTCAATGTCACCATAAATCCTCCGTCAACGTGATTATCCAAATGAAGCGCTGCCAAGTTATTGTAGTATAGTTGCAAGCGTGTATAAATATTTTTCAACCCTATATTAGTTTCTTCTACATCTAAAGGTGGTTTCCCTTCTGACAATAAGCGGGAAATTTCCGTCAATCGGCCCTCACTCACTCCGACACCATTATCCCTTACATTGAGAATGAGATACTCATCCACTATTTTTCCGTGAATTTTAATCTTGCCAACTCCATCTCGAATATCAAACCCATGTTTAAAATAGTTCTCGATAATCGGTTGAAGAATCATTTTAGGAACATCTATGTCCATCGCATTCTCTTCTATTTCTATCTCGTATTCGAAGTTCTCCCCGAACCGCTCTTTTTGCAGCAAAAGAAAGGCCTTCAAATAATTGACTTCCTTTTTAAGTGGGACCATGTCCTCCTCCATATTCATCCCATACCTCATGATTTTAGAAAGGTGGGTCAGAAGGGTGTAAATCTGCGGCACGTTATTTTTCAAGGCAAGCGTTCCAATAGATTGCAAGGCATTATATAAAAAATGCGGATTTAACTGCGATTGAAGCACCTTTAGCTGATTCGTTTTATTTTCAATTTCCAACTTGTACTCCCTGTTGATTAAAAGATTGATTCTCTCCATCATCTGTTTAAAACGATATCCTAAAATACCAATCTCATCATTTCCAAGTGAGGGAAACTGCACATTCATATTCCCCTCTTTTACCTGCTGGATGTTTTGGAGCAGCACCCTGATCGGAGACGTAATTTTAAAAGAAACAATTAAGGACGCCAAAATAACTAAGCACAACCCAACGACCCCAAAGAGGATATTGATTTTCGTCACAACAAAGGCATTGTCATACAGGGTGGTGTAAGGAACCCGTTTCACTAAAATCCATCCCCCTACCGCAAGCTCGGTCTGGTCATACATCATGACACCCTTGAATTGCCCGTTGTCCCATTCCATCGTACCTTGAGCGGCTTCCGATCTCATTATCTCTGGAATCCATTTTTGCTCTTCCTTTTTGGAGGCGACCATTGGATTGGAGCTGTAGACCAGCTCACCTGTTGCAGAGAGGATAAAAAATTCTTCATTTTCCTTGTTATAGAGGTTTTCGCTTAACTCCAGTATTTTTTCGGTTCCCACTTCAAGGGTGATAAAAGCCAGTACATTGTCTGATGGGACGTTCGTCAAGGCCCTGTGGACATATAGAACATTCCTGCCCTCTTGAAGCTGGGTGGTGTCAATATTGTAGTTGTATGGACTGAGTTGCGCCCGTTTATATGCGTCTTCGTAGGCATTGGAGATGCGGTCAGAGAAGACGACAGTGGACCGTTTGGAGGCTGTGATCCCCCTGTTTTCCTCGGCAAAAGAAATCTGAACCCTCGTAATGTTTTCTTCTGCGTAAAGAATCGTTTGCAGCACGTTTCTTACAATTCCTATCGTTAAATAGTTATCTTTTTTGTCAGGTGCCCTCATGTAGTTGATGAAATCGGGATTGTTGTAGAGTGATAGAGTGAGATTATTGAGTTCTTCCAGGTAGTTTTCGAGATTTATTTTTCCTTGGTAGAGTAGGTTGCTGTTTTCTTGAACGACGAGGTCTTTGAATGCTTCTTTCGTTTGGTAGTATGTAATGATGATCGACGTACCGAATGGGAGGATCGTGATGATTAAAAGGAGTGCGATCAGTTTGTTGCGTATGCTTTTTTTAAACATTGATCCTTCACCTCCGAAGCGCTTACATTTTGTTGAAAATATAAAATTTTATAAACTTAGTAATCTCTAAAGCGACCGTTGGTTTCCGTTCCAGGTGCTTGCTTTCCGCGGGCGGTCCGGGAGCCTCCTCGGCTTCGCCTGTGGGGTCTCCCCTGTCCCTTCCTCCCGCAGGAGTCAAGCACCTTCCACTGCAACCAACTATGTATTTACGACTTCTTTATTTTATTTAATTATACCAGAAAAGCATGCCTGCTATGAGACATGCTTTTCGAAAATAGTGCTTATTTTAGGTTATCCCATGTAGTTTGGAAGCGTTCGAGGACTGTGTCGTAGTCGATTCTTCCAGCAGCGTATTCTTGGATCGTTGCTGCAAACTCTTTGTTTGCTCCATCCGGCCACATGAACCAAGTCCAAGGAACCGTTTTTTCCGCAGTAGAGTACTCAAGGATAGATTGACCAAGGTCACCAAGTCCAGCTGGCTCGATGTTATCGAACGCAGGAATGAAGGCAAACTCTTCAGTGATGTAGCGTTGACCAGTTTCAGAAGATACCATCCAGTTTAAGAATGTTTTAGCCTCTTCGATATTTTCAGAGTTTTTGTTGATAGCCCAGTTGTTTGGAACCCCTACAGGAAGGCTATCTGCACTTGCATCATCATTGATTGGAATCGGAAGGAAGCCCATGTTCATATCTGGATCTACTTCATAAATCATGTTCTCCGTCCAGTTACCTTGTTGAAGCATAGCAGTTTGACCACTTGCAAATTGTGTAACTTGCGTGTTGTAGTCTGTTGTTAATGGGTTTTCGTTACCAAAATTGATTTCTGCATCAAGAACTTCTTTGAAGTCTTCGAAATGTTTGTTGCCAACGATTTTCTCTGTTCCGTCATATAGACCAGCGATGAACGCTTCAGGGTCGTCTTGTTGCGCAAATGGAATGTTAAGTAAATGTTGCCCGATTACCCACCATTCTGCATAACCAGCAGAGAAAGGTGTTATTCCAGCCGCTTCTAATTTTTTAGCAGCAGCTTTCAATTCTGTAATATTAGTAGGAGGTTCTGTGATACCAGCTTCCTCAAAAAGGTCTTTGTTATAGATAAATCCATATCCTTCAAGGTTTACAGGCATTCCGTAAAGCTTGCCATCTTCAGGATCTGTCATTGGTACTTTACCAATTGGAAGAACGTGCTCTGCCCAAGGCTCTTCAGAAAGGTCAGCCAAATGCTCTTTCCAAAGCTCAAGCTCTTTGAATCCACCGTTGTTGAAAATGTCCGGTTGCTCACCAGATGCGAATTTTGCTTTAAGTGCTGCACCGTAATCCGCTCCACCACCAACTGTTTCAAGTTTTACTTTAATGTTTGGATGTTCAGCTTCGAATTCTTTGATCATTTCCGCTAACTGGTCAGCGATTTCCACTTTAAATTGGAAAAGGTTTAGGGTTACTTGATCTCCATCCCCGGAGTTGTTGTTACTGTCGCTTGATGAATTATCGCTAGAGCAGCCTGCAAAAATACCCACAACCAACGATAATGATAATAAAAGAAGTACTAAGCGTTTCATTGTATTGCCCCCCTTGTTTTTAATGAAAAATTTTATAGTAACTTGTCAGAGGCCACATAAAGGTTGCGGCCCATGCTAAGTTTACTTAACAGAACCTGCGGCAATCCCCTTGATGATGTGCCTTTGTAAAAATAAGAAGAAAATGATGATCGGTGCGATACCCAGCATTAACGCTGCAAGCCCCATATCCCATTGCTTCGTGTACTGTGCGAAGAACGAACTTGTTGCAAGTGGAATCGTTCTAAGTTCCGCTGTCTGCAGAACAAGTAGTGGAAGAAGGTAATCGTTCCAGATCCAAAGTGTGTTCAGTATAACTACCGTAACCGTAATTGGTTTGAGTAGCGGGAATACGATTCTCCAAAATACCCCAAACTGGCTGCAGCCATCAATTCGCGCAGCTTCCTCAATTTCCACCGGTACAGTTTTCACAAATCCGTGGTAAAGGAAAAGCGAAAGCGGTACGCCGAAACCGAAGTACATGATGACGATTCCCGGGATGCTATTAATAAGATTTAGTGCGCCACCTAGCTTCATCAATGGAATCATAACCGTTTGGAACGGGATGACCATCGCAGAAACAATGATAACAAATAATATTTTACTAAACTTTCCGGGAGTGCGGACCATTTTCCACGCAGCCATCGAACTAATGACAACAATTCCGATATTGCTGAGAACCGTGATAATCAGCGAGTTCCAGAAGGCACGCGGGAATTGAATGATTTCCCACACTTTTGCATAGTTGCTAAAAAGGATTTCTGTCGGCAATGCAGCCGCGTCAATCAGTATTTCACTAAAACTTTTTACTGAATTTATGATGACAAAGTAAAAGGGAACGAGGAATAGGATAGCCAGAAGGATTCCTATGATTTCAAGTACAAAGGTTCTTTTCGTATACCTTTGGTCCATTATGCCTCAACCTCCCTTTTCTTTGTTGCCATTACTTGGAATGTCGTGAAAATAGCGACGACTACAAAGAAGATGATTGCTTTTGCCGTTCCAAGGCCGTATCGGTTATTCTGGAACGCTTCTTGGTAAATGTTGATTGCCACAGATTGCGTGGAGTTGAATGGTCCACCGCCCGTTAAGCTCAGGTTCAGGTCGAATATTTTGAATGCCATCGCGATTGTCAGGAAGAAACAAATCGTGAAGGCCGGTAAAATTAATGGAATAATGATTTTGGTAATGAGGGTAAAGTTATTCGCCCCATCAATTCTCGCTGCTTCCAGCAAGGAATTGTCTACTCCTTGAAGGGCCGCAATATAGATGATCATCATGTAGCCACTAATCTGCCAAGCGAAAACAATGACGATTCCCCAAAATGCTGTTGTCTCATCTCCAAGCCATGGCAGTTTGAAGAAGGATAATCCCGTAAGTTCTCCGACTGACGCAAATCCTCTGACGAAAATGAACTGCCAGATGAAACCGAGCAACAGTCCCCCGATAACGTTTGGGATGAAAAAGACCGTCCTAAGTATGTTTTTCGTTTTTAATGCTGCATTTAGTAACAGTGCAAGGCCGAAACCTATCAAGTTACTAATGATAACTGCCGCGAACATGAACTTCGTCGTGAACATGAAAGAGTTAAAGAATACTTCGTCATTCGTGAAGATCCGCTTGTAGTTTTCTAGCCCAACCCATTCAATGGCGGAACTGACACCATTCCATGAAGTAAAAGAATAATAGATTCCCATCAGGAACGGGATAATCTGGATAACAAAGAAAAAGATAAGTGCTGGGCCAACAAACGCCGTGTACGTTAATATGCTTTTTAGTTTGGCTTTCCTTTTCGGGTCACCTTTCACATCATGCAACTTCGTCCTGCCAGAAGTGTTCGGCACAACAGGATCCACCTTAGATTCCATTTTAGTCTCCATCGTAACTCACTCACCGCCTATTTTGTAAACGCTTTCCTACATTATAAAACGCTTCCATCCCATTTCAGGGTCACTCAATTGACAAGATAGGGGTACTGGATTGACAGATGGGTGTGGGGGTTCGACAGAGAGGGCGAAATTCCTGCTGGGGTCTGACCCCAAATTTTTATTTAAACAGTAATTTACAATTATTAATGATGCAGTGAATATTCTGATATAATAGAAGAAATTTGGTAATTAAAATTATTCAGTTGAAAAGTAGGAATATCATGAATATAAAACAGCAATTTTCATTATTTTTTAATCAGATGGCCGATATGGTCTTTTTAGTTGAATGGAAAAATAACGAATTATGGTACACAAGCGTGAATAAGTCTGCACAACAAAAGTTAGGGATAGAAATGGTGGGAAGAAGATTGGTAGATGTTCTTCCTGAAACTGTTTATCACTCTCTCGACGAAAATTATTCAAAGTGCATAGAAACGAGGAAGCCTGTAACTTATTCTGATTTAAACTTATTTGTAAGCGATCTTCCCGCCTCTGAAACTAGCCTTACATACATAGAAGAAGCTGAAAAAACCTTTGTACTGGCAATCACCAAAGATATAAGTGACTTAAAAAAGAAAGCAGAGGATTATATTTTTCTAGAATCGTTGGTGGCAAATACAGTCGATGCCATGCTTGTCATCGATACGGATGGCATCGTCTTGAAAGTCAATGAAGCCTTTTCCAAACAATTCGGCTGGAGTGCATTCGAACTAATGGGAGAATCCTGGGAATCATTCCCCATTACGCCAACAGAATTGAAAACGCAAACATTGGTTACGTTGTCTCTTATAAAAACAGGACAATCCGTTCCTTCTCAAGAAACTATAAGGCTTACAAAAGAAGGAAGATCCATACATACTTCTGTTAGCTATTCTCCTATCTTGAACCAAGAAAACAAAGTCGTGGCTCTTTCCATGATCTATCGCAACATTCAGCATTTAAAAGAGCTTGAGGAAAAGCTGGAAGAAAGCAATGACGCCTATAAATCTCTATTTTCCTATCATAAAAATGCAGTTTGTATGGTAAATGAAGATGGGATTATTGAAAATATCAATGAGGCCTGCATGACCATTACCGGTTTCCCGAGCGAAGTCATCATCGGATTTAATATTGTGGAGTACGCAAAAATGGTGGTGCCAAATCTTGATCTGGATAAGACCAACCGTGGCGAGGTTGCAAACTATGAGTTGTTATTCCCCGATGCTAAAGGACGCGATCTTTACTTATCCGTTACTAATGTCCCTATCATCGTAAAAGGTGTCGTAAAGGGGATATATATCATTGCACAAGATATTACGGAAAAAAGAATCATTGAAAAAGAAAGAGAAAAGCTACAAGAACAACTTACCTTTCAAGCCTATCATGATAGCCTGACAGAGCTACCGAACAGGAGGTTACTGGAGGAAAAGATGGAAGAATCCCTTCTTGAGGCTGAGAAAAAGGGAAGCATGCTTGCGTTATTTTTCTTAGATTGCGACCATTTAAAAGAAGTGAATGACACTTATGGACACGAGGTAGGTGACGAACTGCTTATTGCATTCTCCAAACGATTGGTGATGTCTGTAAGAGAGGGCGATATCGTTGCTCGCTTAGGTGGGGATGAGTTTGTCATCATGCTTCACGGATTAGAGGACATGTCACAGGTGGATAAAGTTGCCGCTCGAATACTGACAACTTTAGGGAGCCCATACAGCATCCATGGTCAAGAGATTCATGCCACCTCTTCCATCGGCATCTCCACCTACCCAGCCAACGGAACAACCATCAAACAACTCTTCCGCCAAGCCGACCAAGCCCTCTACACTGTCAAAAACGCCGGCCGCAACGGCTACCGGATAAGCGGAACCCCCGAGTAAAGCCTTCTCGGGGGTTCTTGTTTTTATTGTATGTTATACTTTTTAAATATACTGATAATGAGGAGTGGTAGGTATGATTAGTCAGACTAGGAAGATTGTACAGGAGTCTTTGGATTCATTGCTGGAGGATGCTGCTTTTTTGCCAGAACTTGATGGAGATTCCAGGAAGCAGGCGTTTACCTCCCTTGGTGCGATACTTTCCACACCGAACCATCTACATAAATCATTTCTGCGGATTGCCCTCGAAAATGGAAGCGTTATCAGAATTCCCGCCTTTCGTGTTCAACACAACAATGCTTTAGGTCCCTATAAAGGCGGGATACGCTTCCATGAAACCGTCAACGAGGAAGAAGTCATTAATCTTGCTTCCTTGATGACATTGAAAAACGCCTTACACGACGTGCCTTATGGTGGTGGGAAAGGCGGTATCGTGCTAGACCCCCGTTCCTTTTCCGTGAAAGAACTTCATTTAATTTGTAAAAAATACGTCCAGTACTTTAGCGATATTCTTGGACCTGATAAGGATATTCCCGCTCCGGACATGGGTTCAGGGGAACGGGAGATGGACTGGATGATGGCAGAGTACAAAAGCATCCGCCCTGGTCAACCTTATAAAGGTAGTTTTACTGGTAAAAGCGTGATAAACGGTGGATCCCTCGGCCGCCGCGAAGCAACTGGGAAAGGCGTTTACTTCACTTTCCGTTACCTACTTCATGATTTCCTCCAGGAACAAAGAAAATTTTTGACCAATAACGAGAACGTTTTTGCTAAAACGGCATTGGAGTATGATGGAAGCCCGTTGACAATAGCGGTTCAGGGATTTGGAAATGTTGGATCTGTTGCAGCACTCGAAGCTTATCAATGTCAGCATTTGCAAAATAAAGTGGTAGCTGTAAGCGACCGGAATGTCACTTTATATAATTCGGACGGCCTTGATATCCCATCATTGGTAAAGTTTGTTGCACTCAACGGCGGTGACCTGCCAACTACTGAGAATCAATTAGAGGATGCTCAAATCAAAGCCACCATTCGCGACCGCGGGGACATCTTATATTTTGATGTGGACGCGTTGATTTTAGCTGCACTCGAAGATCAAATTCATGATGCAAATAAAGAAAAGATTAAAGCTCGGATTATTGTCGAAGGCGCCAACGCACCAGTAACTAGCGAAGCGGACGAATACTTAAGCGACAAAGGCGTGATTATAATACCGGATATCCTGGCAAATGCAGGTGGGGTCATCGTGTCATATTTTGAATGGATGCAAGGGCGGGAAACCCAATTCTATACCGAAGAACAAGTCTACAAACTCCTGCTCGAAAAAATGAAAAACACCATGGACACCATACTTCCAGCCTTCTTCGGCGACCCACACCCATTAAGACAAAACTGCTACATCCACTCCGTCATGAAACTCTCCACCGTCCTGTACAGGCAGGGGAAGCTTTATTGAGGTGTAGTGGTAAAGAGGTGAAGAGGGGTCTGACCCGCTGTGCGTTAAAGCAATAAAGGACCCCCTCCAAAAAAAGCCGAAAAGAGTAGGGATCTCCCTTCTTCTTTTCGGCTTTGGTTTATGAGATTAGTCGAGTTAGTTCGCTCGTATGTTGTTTTTGGCTTTGTATTTTCTGCTTACCGAGCGACTTAGGAGCGCATAAATCGCTATTCCCGCTAAAGCGCCCATGCTATCTAGCAGCACGTCACTCACCTGGCCGCTTCTGCCTGGAACGTAAAGCTGATGAACCTCGTCAGAAATGGCGTAAAGGACAGAAATAGCAAAAGCCACTCCCATACTCCACCAACCATGCCCCCCACTTCTTCTCACCGCTTTCAAAGTAAGGATGGCAAGCAGCATATAAGCAAAAAAGTGCGCGTTTTTTCTAACGAAGAAACTAATTTCGTCCATATTAAATTCAGCTTCTGGAGCCATTTGTTCTACAATCTTATTAACTATCTCTGTTATTCCCCCGCTCAAATCAGCTGATTGGTCTCCTTGCTGGGAGGAAAGAAAGAAAATCAATGCCATCCATCCAACCACAAGCCCCCAGGATACTACCGAAAACCATTTTTTCTGTATCTGAAACTGCATCCTACTACTCCCTTGAAACTGTTAATATTTAACTAGTCATTAAGCAAGTATAGCACATCTCCCTCCTCCATAAGACAACTGTTTGTAAAAAAAACAGTACGTCAAACAATAAGTGCTAATCCTTTTTCTATCCTTGCTCCCTCTTAACTTTCGGCATTGATTTTATCGGACCAACAATATATTTTCCTATTGGAAGAAGGTGAATAATTTTGGCGAGCAACACCGATCCAAATACTCCCCCGATGAACATGATAATAGCATAAGCGCGTATATCAATCTCAGGAACGAATAGGTCAGCAATATCAAATACTAAAAAGTGCAACAAGAAAATCTGAAACGAATATTTGCTGATAAACATCACTGCGTTAGGGACAGTCGGGAAAAAGGAAAAGAAATAAAATATTACAAAAAACAAGGAAATTGTATAGAACATAATATCTAATCGAACGGAAGATAGTTGTGTAAATACACCAGATGTAAATATTTTATAGAGCAGAAAGCCGGTCACTGCTGTAGCCCCGATTGCCATAGGAAATCCCCATCTTCTATTCCCCTTTACATCTTCCATGTATTTACCAACATAAAACGCCACGGCAAAGTAAAAAATCCATGCGAGAAAGGGCATTCTTACAAACGACAATTGATCTTGCATTAGTTGTGGCAATAAATCGCTACGAAGATTAGCGATTGCAAGATAAACAACATTTATAATAAAGGTCACTGACAGAATGAGCCAAGGTGATATTTTTTTCAAAAAGCGAATGAAAAGATAATGAATAAAGACGAATTGTAAAATGATAATAATGAAATACCCGTGCCATGCTCCAAGTAGGAGTTTGTCCAAAATGCCTTGCTGCACAATTCTCCAGGAATCATTTTCCACAAAAAGGTGAAATAGTCCATACAGGAAAGGTGTTAATACGTAAGGCAAAAAAAGGTAAAGGAAACGCTTTTTATAAAAGCTCCTTGGAAGCTTGTCCGGATATACTTTCGCAATAACAATTTCCGATATTAAAATGAACATTGGTGTCGCATAGAGTAAGACAATCTGTATCGATCTAATATAATCGACAGTTGTGTCCGGAAGTTCATATGTGGCATAAGTTCTAGTTAATGAGTGAATCATTACCACCGTCAAGCAAGCGACCGCTCGAATCCAGTAAATTTCATGTATCTGCTTCTTCATGATGGTTAGGACCTCCAATTAAAATACGGTTAAGCTTAACATGCCTTAATGCTCATTACGCTATGTAAAATAAATCTGTAATGATAATGTAAGAGATAAGTTAAGTACGTAACCAAATTGTCTTACTTCCTATACCCTAAAAGCTTTTGTTATAGGCTATCATGGAACAAGTTTGCCAAATGTGCTACTATTTAAGAAAATTTATTGTTATTTGGAGGAAAAAGGATGGCAATTTTAGTTACAGGTGGAGCCGGTTATATCGGCAGCCACACAAGCGTAGAATTATTAAATGCCGGATATGATATTGTAATTGTTGATAATTTTTCTAATAGTAGTCATGTTTCATTGAATAGAATTAAAGAAATCACCGGAAAGGACTTCGCATTCCATGAGGTGGATTTATTAGATAAAGAAGGTCTTGATAAGGTGTTTAGAGAGCATGCTATCGAGGCTGTCATCCATTTTGCCGGTTTGAAGGCTGTTGGGGAGTCTGTGGAAAAGCCTCTCTTCTACTACCACAATAATATTACTGGGACATTATATTTGTGTGAAGTGATGCAAGAGCATGGTGTTAAAAATATCGTGTTCAGCTCTTCTGCGACAGTTTACGGTCTGCCTGAAAGCGTACCAATCTCAGAGTCTTTCCCGTTAAGTGCAACGAACCCATATGGTCAAACTAAACTGATGATAGAGCAGATTATGCGGGATCTTCAGGTAGCAGATTCAGATTGGAGCATTTCCTTATTGCGTTACTTCAACCCAATTGGAGCACATGAAAGCGGTCGGATTGGTGAAGACCCAAATGGTATTCCGAACAACTTAATGCCATTTATTACACAAGTAGCGATTGGGAAACTTCCACAATTACAGGTATTCGGGAACGATTATGATACTGTAGATGGTACTGGAGTTCGAGATTACATTCATGTAGTGGATCTTGCGAAAGGGCACCTAAAAGCTCTAGAAAAAGTACTATCAAACACAGGGGTAAATGCATATAACCTTGGGACAGGCAATGGATATAGTGTTCTTGAAATGGTAAAAGCTTTTGAAAAAGCCTCTGAAAAAGATGTTCCCTATAAAATCGTTGCAAGAAGACCTGGAGATATCGGAGAATGTTTTGCAGATCCTACAAAAGCAAAAGAAGAGCTAGGCTGGCAGGCTGAAAAAGGCCTTGATGAAATGTGCCAAGACTCTTGGAAATGGCAAAAAAATAATCCGGACGGGTACAAAGAATAAAACAAGCTCATCTAATAAGCGCCTTATCTTCCTAGCGAAGTGGAGGTGCTTTTTTATTTTTCTACAAAATTCCAGTTTTTTTGCAAAATATATAGTAAAAATTACCTATTTTACTATATAATAGACATGAAAGCGTTTTATTTTTTGAATTTAGGGTATAGGAGGGAGTTAAATTACGATGGGGAAAGAGTTTCAAGTGATTTACCAATACCAGATTAGCCTTACAACAATGGCATTGCAAGCACATAGGCATCCTCAGTATCAAACCTACATAAAGGATATCGAGGGAGAATATATGACGGATGACACCGCAAGAGATATTTTGCATAGCGGCTGTTTAGATGACAGTAGTACCTATGATGGTCGTCGGATTGCCACCATTCACTTTACAAATTATATTCAAAAGACGCCGATTCTTATTGATCAGGCTGAAGGGATCATAGCCATTCCAACACATTCACCTGATCAGGAAGCTTGTTGCTGGTTATTTCTTCACCATTTGTCACATGTTGAAGCCATTTCCTCCACAAGATGTGTAGTCGTATTTAATAATCATGATCGATTGATTCTAAATGTGTCTGCCATCACTATTTATGAACAGGTAAAGAAAGCTTCTGTCGTATTAACTCGCTTCTGTTCAAACAAACAGTTCAATTTTTCGTTAAACCCAAAAGTAAAACGCTCATCAAAATCTCGTAAAATAAAAGATTAGAATTTCATCATGAATTAGTAAGATCTTGCTGCAACCTAAACGTGGAGTAAGGTTACACCAATCTGTTACTAATAAACAGGTGCGCCGGATGCTCATTCTACATCCTTTTACATGGACATGAAATGAAAATCCGGCGTAATATCCCCTCCTTTTCCAGCCACTTTCCTCCCTCATACAATTATCCATATTTTTCTACAAAATTACATAAAAAAGTAATTCTCTAAAACGAACTTTGGTAGTATAATCTTTCTGTTGGGTAAATTTCTAAATGTTGAATTGGGGGATTGTTTTAGTTGAAAAGAAGTTTTTGGCTAAATGTAGTGGTGGTATTTACCTTACTACTTTCATTAGTAAGTCCTGCTGCACATGCCTATTCGGAAGCAACCAAAGAAGGAACGTCAAAGGTATTATTAAAGGAAGCAGTGCCATCTGAGAATGGAAATGTTTTAGTTTGGGAGACTCATAGCGAGGATCCATCATCAGGCAGTGACGAACAAAGCTTTTTGGTAGTGAAAAATGGTGATGCAGTTGAAGTAGCCCCTGTGGAATTAATGGAGCAGGCTACAGAATTCACAAAAGCCTATACATATACAGACAAGGTAGATAACCCAACAGCTATCGAGTATGGTGTAGTATGGAACACGAATGGACAAGCTTTGGAAAGCAATAAAATGGTAGTAGATTTTGTGGAACGTACAACCATTACTGAAGAACCGTCCTCTACAGTTACGGATGTAGAAACGGAAGAAGAAATCAAAACAGATAGCGAAGAAAACGAGACTGTTTCAAATGAAGAAGAGTCTGTTACTTCCGAAGACCCTCCCCCTTCCACTGAGGAAGAGGAAAACACCGAATCTACCATAGAAGAGGTAGAAGGATCTGAAGTGAATTTTTTTCCTGCAGAAAAAGAGACCTTTTTAAAGAACAGCTTAATTGATGAAGAAGAGGAATCCTATCTGTTCCTTGAAAAAATGTTCGTCAATGAACATTCTTTTGCCGTGATGTGGTTTGGTCATGTAGATAGAAGCCTTGGAAGAATTGCCAAGTACGAACTTTACCTTAACGAGACTTTAATTACTTCCGGTAGTCATAGATTATCAGATTACGAGTTTACAAATCTAACACCTAACACTCTGTATGAAGTAAAGGTGAAAGCATTTGATAAAAACGATAAATTGTTATTGGAAGAAACATTGGCAATAAATACACTTCCTTCTCCATCAGGTGAAGTGGTTAAATTTAAAGATGCAAATCTTGCGCTTGCCATCCAAACACAAATGAACCTGACAAGGGAAATCCGCGAAAGCGATATGGAACACATAACAATGCTTGATGCCAGCTCCTTTGGACTTACAAGCATTAAAGGCCTTGAGAAAGCAGTCAATTTAGAGTTTCTATTCCTTTATGACAATAACATTGAAGATCTCTCTCCGCTTGCAGGCTTGACAAAGCTTTACATGCTGGAAATGGAAGAAAATAATGTCACGAATGTTAATCCACTGAGCAGTTTGACCAATCTTTATATCCTTGGTTTAGGGAACAACCCTATTACGAAAATTGATGCTTTGACTGGATTAACGAACCTCGAAGGATTAGCTTTGCATAACACACAAATCTCCGACATCTCAGCATTGGCAAACTTAGTCAACCTGACATTTGTAACCTTAGCAGATACAAAAGTCGACTTTTCTCCGGAATCATCAGCTTGGGATTTGCTTAATGTATGGGCTGACGCAGGTGTTTACGTCGATGTTTTAGAAGAGGAATACTTCGAACCGTTAGAGTTGGAATTCTACAATACCACAGAGCAAAGCATCTCTCTTGGCTGGTGGTACTACACTGAGAACGAAGAAGATTATGAGAAGGAATACCTTTATAAGGTGTATGTAAATGGTAAACTTTATGAAGAGACGAACATGACTGAAATGACAATTTTGGGACTAGAAGAATTAAAAGACTACGTCATCAAAGTAGAGATGTACGATGAAGATGGAACTACTCTCCTTCATGAGAATTTTGACATGGCACAGACCCTTGCACTGCCAACAGGCGATATTGTTACTATTCCTGATGGTGGCTTGAAGGAAGCCATCCGTCAACAGCTAGGCCTCCAAGAACTTGATCGTGATATATATCAGTCTGATATGGAACGCTTGGAATACCTATATGCTTCTTGGATGGGAATTAAAAAGCTGGATGGAATTGAGCATGCAGTGAACTTGCTTGACTTGGATGTTAGCGGGAATGAAATCAAAGACCTATCTAGTTTAAATGGCATGGAGTCTTTGTATTACCTAAACTTATCTGATAATCTTATTACTAATATCAGTGCATTAAGAGATTTATATATTAATTTTCTTGATTTGTCAGAAAACCCAATCTCTGATATTTCAGACTTAAACGGGCTGCCAGATTTAGAAATGCTTTACTTGCATCACACCAAAATCACGGACATCAGCGTCCTATTGGAACTTGAATATCTGTGGGAAGTGACTCTTTATGGAATAGAAGGGTTAACGTTTGAAGAAGGCTCTCCAGAACTTGCGATTGTAGAGCAACTCAGAGAACTTGGTGTGACTGTTTATCTGACTGAGGACGAATTCCACGGTCCTTACCCTTATACCATAGAAGTAGTAGATGTTACAGACAGTACTATTGAGGTAGAATGGACTTACGAGTGGGCAGACAAAGTGGATCATTATCAAGTCTTTTTAGATGGAGAATTGGTGGATACCACTACTGATATGTCATACCTTTTCACTGACTTGATGTCTGATACGTTATATAACATTACTGTTATCCCGGTAGATGCTGATGGCTGGGAAATGGATTACTTCGAAATTGACGCTTCTACATTACAAGCTGAAGAACAGCCAGTGAATGAAGAAGAAGATAAAACTCCGCCAGTTGTGGTGAAGCCGGTGGACAGTAAAGATAAAAACCCTACAGTTAAACAACCAGCTTCCGAAACGAAAAAAGGCAATAAGCTTCCCGTAACAGCAACGAACACATTAAACTTTATCTTGATTGGATTAGTTATGTTGGTTGTTGGTGCAGCTGGAGTATTGGTTGTAAGACGTAGAGTAGTAGCTTAAGGCAGCCAATTCTACTAAAATGAAAACAGCCGGACAGAGGATTTAATCCTTTTCCCGGCTGTTTTTTTATGGAAGACTTAATTACCTTCCTATTCCCCGTAATTGGTTAACTGAGCCAGTGTCTCGCCTTTCCAAAGCCCCTGACCCCAGCAACACACCTGTCACAATCAGCACAAGACCTAAAATGTGATAATAAGTTACTTTTTCACCGAGCAAAAAGACTGACCCGATGAGGGCAAAAAATGGAGTGAAGTTTAGAAAAATGGACGCTTCCGCCGGACCAATCTTACCAATGATAAAGTTATAGGACATATGACCAAGTGCGGTTGCAATAATGGCAGATGTGAAGAATGCAAGCCATATCTCCGACGGTAAGCTTGCAAACTCCTTCACCGCTCCAGGTTCTGTTATTGTCCCAATGATTAATAAGATTCCGGACCCTATCACCAGCATGTATCCCGTTAACAGGCGAGGATCCAGTGTTTTTGCAAGTGAACTTATAAGGAGGAAGCTAAAGGCTTGGGTTAATATGGAAAGGAACACATAGACATCCCCTATGTTGACTTCCGATATTCCATTGCTTCCAACTAAGATGGTAATAGTGACACCCGCTCCGCCAAGGATAAAGCCCGTCCATCTTAGAAGATTTGTTTTCTTTTTAATGAGGACGGTGGCAATAAGGGCAGTTAAGATGGGCCCCGCTCCTAAAATAATTCCTGCATTAGTGCCGGAAGTCCCTTTTAGCCCAAGCGATAAAAAGTAGTGATGACAGACTACATTTAGAAACGTAGCCAGTAAAATGTATTTGGCTTCTCTTTTTGTTGGTAGCCTAACAAGTTTGAAGATAGTTAGAATAATAAAAACAGTAAGCCCTGCTGTCATGACCCGGAAAGCGGTCATCGTAATCGGACTTAAGCTCTCCACAAGTATTTTCACTAGCGGAACGTTCATGCCCCAGAAGATCATGATGAGGAAAAGCGCCGAATAGTATTTGGTGTTTTGCATGGTGGGGCTAACTCCTTTTTTGTTTTCACATATCGTAACATAATAGGCCTTCAGGTATGAAGACATTTTCGAGCTGGGAATTTACTTGAAAGTGCCTTCATTTATACTATGAAGACGTTTGTGAGCTTATTTTCTTATTGAAAGTGTCTTCATCCTTACTATGAAGACACTTTCGAGCTTATTTCTTCCCTGAAATTGTCTTCATTCACTTTTTCCACCCACCAAAAACACAAAAAGAGTGTGAACCCAGCGTATACTATATACGCGAGCCCACACTCCTTCAGAACCTAACTACTTACTAAACCCCATTCTTCTTCTCCCCATATACAACACTCCGCCAACAACGACCATCACCACTCCAAGCATGATGTAATTGAATGTAGAAGTTGCTGTAACTGGCAGTTTGTTGCCCTTACCAGGATTCTCCCCACCTTTTCCTGGAGGTGTGTTACCATTGCCATTTCCTTTACCAGGTGGTGTCCCAGGATTATTACCATTTCCGTTACCTGGAGGTGTGTTACCATCTCCATCTCCATCGCCATCACCAGGGTCCGTTCCTTCCTGCTCGCCGACCCTCACGACAACCGTCGTCAATGGCTCAAGCGTGATGCCTTCTGCAGTCAGTTCAAAACCATTCTGCTCCGAAATCTCAACTACTCCAGCCTCATCCGCATCGACCACTACCACACCATCCGTCAAATCTTGCTCCAACGTTAGTGCTCTGCTAGAAGTATCCGCATTAATGAATGTGTAATACTCCACACCTGCAGTGGAAACGCTCTTGAAAGCAACAACTAAGTCTTGCTCCTTAATTTCAGGTGCATCAACCATCGTTACATTGGAGTCCACCAACTCACGATCGCCTAAACGGAATGCATCGGAAGAACGACGCAATTCGATTAAACCAGCTGTGTATCCACGTGTCACATTATTTACTGGATATTTCTCAGCATCTGTTGCCTTTTCCCAATCGATTCGGTTAATGATGTCCGAAGAATCATAGGAATCGTGGATGAAATATGGATAAACGAACGGGTTACCTTCAGAGTCTGTCATATAAGTAGACTTATATGGCGCCTCCGTTGCATCCGCTCTCCACTGCTTTGTACGGCCAAACTCCTGGCCAGCATGCAAGAACGCCGTTCCTTGAGATGTCAGTACCATCGCATTACCAATACGAATTCGTTTATGAATCTCTAAACTGTTTTCCGGATCTTCCGGGTCTTTTTTGATAGACTGCGCAATCACATCATGCAACGTTAAGTTGTCATGAGCGGCAATGTATTGAACTACATCACCTGGGTCATCCGCTTCAAAGTTATACGGCTGTCCTTTAATGTTATCGAAAATTTGCTGCACGTTACGCGCGCCGCCTGTGATGAATCGAGGCTGCCCTTCGCTTCCAAAACCAGATTTCAGCTCGTTGCGGAATTCATCAGAGAAACTTCCCACTGCTTCCGTGTCTTTCATCCATTGCTGGTCAGCAGCTTGAACCGGTTCGCCTTCGTCACCGGCAAATGTTACCCAGCCTTCGCCGATCATCACGATATTCGGGTTCAATTTTTTCGCTTCATCAAAAGCAAGTTGAATACTTTCTGCATCATGGTCGCCCATCATATCAAAGCGGAATCCGTCCACTTTGTACTCGTCCACCCAATGCTTGATGGAATCCACCAACACTCGACGGGACATTTCATGTGTCGTTCCAAGACGTCCGCCACCAAAACTTGTTCTAGGCGTTCCGTCCGCATCCATGAAGTGGTAGTAATTTGGTACAAGGTCCTCAAAAATGTGAACCTGTGCCGTATGGTTGAACACCACATCGAGTACCACACCCATGTCGCGTTTATGAATCTCTTTAATTAGATTCTTGAATTCTTTAATTCTCAGTTCCGGATCTTCCGGGTTCTCTGAATACATTCCGGATAAGGAGAAATAACCGTGCGGGTCATAACCCCAGTTATAGTTCGTATCAGTAGAAGCATAATCAAGCATACGTTCACCAGACTCCAACTCGTTACTAAAATAGTAACTCATGACCGGAAGCAGCTGAATGTGCGTCACACCAAGATCCTGAATATAATCTAATTTCTCTACAAAAGAAGCAAATGTACCGAACTGTGCTTTCAGGTCTTCCCCAATGTTCGGGTCAGACGTGAAGTCACGGACATGCACCTCGTAGATAATTGTGTCTTCGCGTTTTTCAAAGCCAGGAATGTCGGCATAATCAAGCTCAGGGCCGATAGAACTTACATCAACAATCGCCGCTTTCCCAACCTTTTCTCCTGCTTCATTGTTCCATGCTGCCATGGATTTTGCATAAGGATCCAGGGCAAGATTTGTTACATCACCATGTGTAATTTCATAGTGGTAATAGTAACCTTTCAAACTATCAAGTCCTGTATTATCCTTAGATAGTTTAACAGACCAGACACCACGGTCCCCTTTAACCATTTCAATCGTGTCAACAATCTCATTTTGGTCTTTCTTGTCATAAAGAACCACAGACACGTTGTCCGCTTTTGGCGACCACACATTTAACGTAGCCGTTCCATCTTCATGCAATTCTGCACCTAGCTTGCCGTCATATGCATACATTTCGTCAATCAGTTTCCAGCCTGATTTTGCGGAAACCGTCACATCACCATAGGTGACATCAAATGGAATCTTCTCTAAGTCAAACTCACCGTGAACATGAACTGTCTTTTCGTCTTCAATTGTTACATCTGTAAAGGACACATCATTTCCATCCACATCCACAATTTTCAACTGTTCTTTAAGTTCTGCTAAATCTAAGCCCTCTGTTTTTGTAAAAGTTAGGGTGATCAATTTATCAGACAAAACCTCTCCAGACACAAGCGCCAATGGCACCGTCCCATAAGGATTCGTGTAAACCTTATCTTCTCCTTCTTTTACAAAAAGTTGGTTATATTGTTGTAACATATCAAACGTCATGTCTCCCGTTTGTGCTCCTGATTGTTTGTTCACAAAAAGGAAGCCGATTTTGTTTGCATCTTCTTTTAACTTGATGTCATAGTAAGCACCGTATTTTCCGATACCTGCTGCATCTGCGGCTCCGTTCGGCCAGCCATCAGATGGTGACTCCACATCTTCCCAATTCCAAAGTCCCCAACCATCATAGTCGGCATTCGTTCTTTCATAATGAATGCGGACCGTGTTTTCAGGCAGGTCAGCCGGTTCATATAAAAATACTTCGTCAGAGCCTTGCTTAATCCATACTTCATTCAAGTCCGGACTAAAGAGTTCAACGCCCTTATCTCCGCCATCTTTATCACCATTTGTTGTGTTCAAGACAAGGAAACCGACATTTTGTGCGCCTGCTGCAAGCTCAACATCCACATATGCACCATAGTCTGTGATGTTTTCAGCTTCAAACGGTGTACCGCCTGATGGCCAGTTTTCAGAAGGTGCTGCCACGTCTCCCCATAGCCATAGGCCAAGGTTCTCGTAGCTGTTGTCTGTGCGTTGATAGTGAATACGAAGCGTGTTTTCGCCAATTTCACCTGGTTCTGTTGGCTCTTCTTCCACTGGTGGTGCTCCGCCAATCACTTCAAGCAAGACCGTGCCCCCATCTTCCATCGCTGGAATCGTGAGACTCACTTGTCCTTCCTCATCTGCTTGATACACCTGACCAGAATAATGGTCCGTTACCACAGCTTCAGAGGAGCCGAAGTTCAGGGTAACATCTTTTGCAGACGCTTTAGTATTTAATCCTACATAAACGGAATTTTCCCCGTACGTACGAGAGAACAATAGATACCCGTCACTGTCAGAACCCGCTACTTTCTTGCGGTCTCCTTTAGCAAACGTGTTCGGATTTTCATTACGGAATGCCAATACTTTTTGATAATGCTCTAAAATTTCATTGCCTTCTACATCATCCCAAGGCATGTTTTGGCGGTTGTCGTAATAAGGATAATTCGCTTCTCCTGGCAAGCCTAGCTCTTCACCGTAGTAAATGACAGGTTGTCCTTTTGCCGTTAGCTGCAAAGAAGCAGCCACTTGGTATTTACCAAGGTCGCCATTTACCTGCTCATAAAATCGTTTTTCATCGTGACTTCCCAAAAATTGCCCAAGTGTCGCACTGTTTGTCAGCTTGGTGTTACGCGCTTCCAATTTTGTTTGCACTGAATTTAGCTGCCCGTTAACAAAGTCACGTGCATAATTCTTAAACTCAAAGTCTAGCAACGAGTCCATCATCCCGCTGTTCAAGTAACCTAAGTCATTATTAACACTTGCTCCCCATGCTTCGCCAATTAACTTGTGCTCTGGCATGACTTTTGTCAAAGAATTCTTAAATGCCATCCAAGTAGTATTCTCCACATGCTTTACGGTGTCAACACGGAAATAGTCAATAGTATTTCCATTGGCCGTTTTGGACTTTTCAATCCAGTCCGTTTGCCATTTAACAATCTGGTCTCGCACTGCAGATTCTTCTGTCAAAAAGTCAGGCAGACCAGAAAGTTCTGAACGAACATCGCCAGATTCACTGACTTCACGAAGCATCCCGTCAAAACGATCACGATCCTCGTTCGTTGGGAAATTAGCCACACTGCTGCTGTCACCAGGTTTTAATCCATAACCTGTATGATTCAACACCACATCCACCATGATTTTCATTCCACGTTCATGCGCTTCATCAATCAGTTCGTGAAAATCCTCCATGGAACCAAAATGCGGATTTAATTTACCGAAATTGTCGGCCCAATAACCGTGATAGCCGTAATAAGGTGTTTCTCCATCTTCATTGTATCTAACGTCATACTTAATATTATCTACTACCGGATTAATCCAGATAGTGTTAATTCCCAATTCATCTAAGTAGTCCAGTTTTTGTGTAATTCCTTTGAAATCCCCACCTTGGTATGTACCAGACTTGCTTGTATCATAGCCAATATTATATGGATCATTATTAGTTGAATCTCCATCAAAGAACCGGTCTGTCAGCATAAAATAGACAACAGCCTCATCCCAATCAAAATCCGCCTCTTCACCAGTAAGCGTGCGTGCCTTCACTTCCAGCTGCACAGATCCCTCGTGACGGTTGCCGAATTCATCAATGGCCGTAATTGGCAAGGTTTTCACTCCAGCTGTGACATCCTGGTCAACTGCTACTGTAAGCTCACTCAGTTTAGGATCTATCGAAACCTTTTCTTTCCCACCAATTTCGGATAAATTGATGAAAAGTTCACGTGCTTTAGTATCCGTTTCCGTTCTCAAATCCAACGTTACGACTGCGTTTTGATTATAATCTACTGCAGTTGGTTTTATTGTTGCTGTCACATCAAGGTCCGCAATAAAGTACTCTACAACGGATTTCCCTTCCACTGTGTTATACGGATCTGTAACTTCCTTTGTTTCCCCATCTATGGTTACTAAATAAGTATATTCATGCTTGCCAACCGGAAGATCGCTCAATGTATATGTAAAGCGCTCATTTTCCAGGTCCGCATTCAATTCATATTTTTCACCTAATATGGAAAGTTCGACTTTTTCGACCTTGTCCATTTCACCTGTTGTATACAGGTCTTTATCACGGAAAAAGAAGTCTGCGCTTCCGTCTGCAACAACAGGTGCACTGCCGTCAGGAATCCGCTTAATCTCTTCTTGCCCACTTGTTACATGAACCTTTGTGATGTGGTCATTTTTATTTACTTGAATATAGCGATCCCCATCAAAATCTTTCGCAGCCCAATCCCCTTTGCGAACAATAAATCCCACATTTTCTGCTGTATCACTTACTTCAATGATGGCATATGCCTTTCCATCTTTGAATTCTGTAAAGTCGTGCTGCACGTTATCCTTTACACCAGTATTCCAGATCCACAGATTCCAACCATCATACTCCCCATCAGGCCTTTCATAGCTAAACACAATCCGTTTGTCACCTGTCTCGGCTATCGCTTTCGTCGGTAGATAGCCCGCAAACATGGAAACAACAAGTAGAACGGAAAGTAGTAAAGCCATACCCCTTTGAAACCTTCTCTTCATATCCCTGCCCCTTTCGTTATCTCGATCTCGACATCACTTACAATGATGACTGACTTGCTAATTTGTGGAAGCGTTTGCACTTTCGGGTAGGGTTCACCGAATTGCGGAACCGTTTGCGCAAAGTTGCATAAAAAGCAGCCTCCCAACTATAAACCTACAAATTAATGCAAACGCTACCAATATTCTACTTATAAGATACTATGAATTCTGAAAACTTTCAATGGGTTTTTTGAATGGGTTTTGGGAACATGCACGGTGAACCAGCTGGATTACTCACCGTGCCTGTCCCTTCTAGATTCTTTCAATAAAGGTTATACTAGTTGATAAAGAAAATTAGCCACTGGAGGTGGACAAATTGAATAATACATTGGATGAGGTAACTAGTAATCTTGCTATTCCATTCACCTTAAAGGATGCCTTATCTCTAAAAACAAAGGATGAACTACATACCTTACGCAGGAATTACGGGATTAAGAATGCAAGCAGCTTAAACAAAGGGCTGCTGGTAGATTTGTTGTCGGAGGAGATACCGAAGCGTTTGGAAAATCTATTTTTAACTTGGGATGAACACCGAATGAATATTTTGAAAGACCTTGTCTTCAAAAATGAGCATGTATCTACTGAAAGTTTAGAATCACAGCAAATATACTTTTTCCAAGCTACAGGATTTTTTTTTCATGTATCGGACGAAGGAAGGAATAAACTTGTCCTCCCTTCAGATCCTGAATTGACCAAGAGATTAAAAGAAGTTTTAAATAATACAAGATGGTCTCCAATAGTTAAGCAAAATACAGAGTGGATTAAGGTTGTGAATGGACTTCTTTTTTATTATGGTACGTTAAGCGCTGATCAATTTTTCGAGCTGATTGAAAATGGGTTAGTAGATATGAAGGAATTTCGTCGCTTCCTAGACACCATTTTCGAGGCAAAAACTTATTACGAATATATTGTCCGCGATGAGAACGGTTTTTCCCATTATGAAGTAATGGATCCTGAAATGATTATAGAGCAACAAAATCTGAGACCGCACATTAATTTCTACCCTTTTACAAAGAAACAATTAATTCGTGCTGGTGATGAAGACTATGTGGAACGAACGGCAAGTTTCAAGAAGGTTTCAGCCCTTTTAGTGAAAGAGTGTTCCCTTTCAAAAAAAGAAGCAGACCTCCTGACGGAAGAGTGCCAATCCTTGTTTAAACAAGGATACACGCCAAATGAAGTGTTAAAAGCATGGACAGAAGAAATAGTGTTTGAAACCATGGACTCCGCCAAGAAAGTCATAGATGAATTAATGCCTTTTTATAACAACACCAAACAGTGGTTTCTGAAAGGATATGCTCCAAGTGAGATTAGGACAGACAAGCCTGCAGCAGAACCGTCTAGAAACAATGTCATAGATTTTGAATCAAGAAAGAAAGTGGGAAGGAATGACCCTTGTCCTTGTGGAAGTGGAAAGAAGTTTAAGAAGTGTTGTGGGGATTAGTGGGTTTTCGGGACAGGTCCTCTACGACAAAAAGCGACAAAACACATCTAAAGTCCTATGTCATTTCACCGCCTAAAAGACTACAATTAAGATGTATTTTTCATAAATCATGGAAAAAGGCAAAACTAGTGAAAGCTAGTGACGCAAAACTATAGGGACTTAAGTTTGCTTTTTCACGGCAAACCAGTTAGCCAGTTACCCGCACCAACCTCCGTTGATTTATGAGTGAAAAGGAGGTCCTGCTATGAAGACGGTAAGAAACTTACAGTACTTCTGGCACAATATGAGATCCCACTATTACACAGTCATTGCTGAAGATTGTCTGGATAAGAACATGAAACAGCAACTAGTGGAAAAAGCGGATTCCCATAGGCTAGAAGCAATTCAATGCAGAACAAAAATTCAAGATCTTACTTATTAAAATCTTGATAGACAGCTAAGATAAACAGACATAAAAAAAGGCCTCTTTTTATGGGGCCTTTTTGTTGTGAAAGTTATGAAGGGACAGGCACCATGACCCAAATGGGTCGCGGTGCCTGTCCCTTCTGCTCTTTAAATATGTTGTTCTGTTAATTTTGGCTTTCTTGCAAATGCCATGATTCCCGCAATCAAGTAAAGAACTGCTGGAATGATTCCAAATCCAATGGTTCCAATTCCAATTACAAGCGCTGCTAGAATTAACATGATACCTGCGAGTACTGGTTTTTTGTTTCCTTTAATGGCAATGATACCGATTACTCCAAGAATTAGAGAAATAAGACCGACCGCTATCATTGTTGGACCTGCCGCTGCCAATATATCCATGAATGCCGTCATATCCATATCTCCCATCGCTGGGTCGGCAGCCATTTCTTCTTCCATAACCTCTGTAAATTCAGGATCGGACATGCCTAAATTCATTAATACCCCGAAAAGTGCTGTCAAACCACTAATAATCACTGCAATGACTGTCATTACTATCTCTGCTGTACGTTTCATTCTCATTTCCTCCTCATAATATGTAACTGTTGTTAATTTTTCCTTATAAGGGTTATACGTATACTAACACCATAAGGTTTCAAACTTCACCAACTAATTTTACCACGACAAAATAAAGGATAAAATAGTAAAATATTATATTATTTTTCCATAACATGCATTTCAGAATCGAGCCCACATGCAAATTTTCGCTAAAAACCCCCTCAAAACGCGCATTCTCATGCGGAAAATGTAGGAATTTTTGTTGTTTATATCAAGTAAATAAAAGGTATTTTTAAAGTATAAAAACTTAAAAAAACGAAAGCGGGGAATAGTCAATGAAAATTAAAGTAAAGAGCTGGAGAATGTTAACTGACCAAGATAAATTGTTCATCCTTAAAGCGGTAAGTCGCCAATCACAAGCGAAAGTTAGCGCATAAGAAAAAGAGAACAGGTCTCTTCCCATTCCCTCATAATAAACATCTGAAAAAATCAACTTTTACTTCTACAAGCAAAGCCTGCAAATTTAGTGCAAGACCTGTTCATTAATTTAAATGCCAGTAACCCTTTGCTGGCATCATTATTTTTGAGACCCTTGCTTAACTTTCATATAGTTCAATTGGCAGCCCGTCTGGGTCAGAAAAGAAAGTGAATCTTTTGTTCGTGTGCTCATCCGTTCTTATTGGTTCGACTTGTACTCCATTCCCTTCTAATTCTTTCACTGCCGCAGATATATCAGGAGTTTGAAAAGCTAAGTGGCGAAGTCCCTGTGCTTCGGGGTAACTTGGTCTTGCTGGAGCCTCTGGAAAAGAAAACAACTCCAATTTCGTGCCATCTGGGAGAGCAAGATCTAGTTTATAAGAATCCCGTTCCTCACGATACACCTCACGGATAATGGGAAAGCCCATCAGATTCACATAAAAATCTTTGGAAGTTTCATAGTCAGAGCAGATAATAGCAATATGATGTATGCCGGAAAGTTTCATTTAAACAATTCTCCCTCTTTTTATTCATCTTACATAAAAAAAAGAATAGATACAAAGAAAAGGACAGTATTACCTGTCTCTGTACTAGTTAAAATTCCGCTGGCACAAATGTGGAGTTATTGGCATTATGGTCAAACTGCTCTTCCTTATTGAAATGGGCACTTTAACACTAACAATGACCCTTCCTGCCGATGTTAATACTGATTCCGAAAATGTTCAGGTTAAAATTGTTTCCGCACTTATTACAATGATGCTTCTCTTTGTTCTTTTTCGCTTTGCATTCAGTATTGTAATCATGTTTCGAGCTAAGGTAGTAATAGCATGTCATATGATGTCGGACCTCCTTTGAAAGGCAGGTATTGACGGACGACCGATACTCTACCTTTTCTATTATTCTATGTAATTTGTTACAGGATGCATGGACTAATGCCGTTAAGATAGGGTGGAATTTGCTAGATTTGATTGTCTGTTTTACATTTTTGAATTTGGGTTGTTAGTTGGTGACGGTGGTATATGTAATAGCATGCAATACCATAACTCACCTCCTTAAAACTACATTTTCTCTATTATTCTATGACTAACAATTGAATAGATGTAAGGTGAAGAAACGTACATTTTACTCATAATTTTGTTTGCTACACCATATATGTAGTCGTGAACTTTTTTACATGGAGGCTCTTATGTGGGTAATAATACTTGGAATATTATATTTGTATTTTGTTTTTCAGGGCAATTTGTGGGGGATTATCGTGGTCATCCTGGCTACCGCAGTAATACTTCCTGGTTTTCATAGGAGAACCCCTACTTGCGCAGACACGCTCAAGGAAGATCATCTTCTTGAAATATATAAACAAGGGGACATCTACGGTCATTACTCCGATCCCCTTGCCCTGCTTGAACAAAAAATGGAACGTGAAAAATTGGAGAAAGAGGGAAGGAAAAGAATTTAGAAGGAGAAGCTTCTTCAAATTCCTAACATTACTACGATTTTCCCCTCTACTACCTCGTAGCTTTTTATTTTACCAACAGGAATCTTACGGACAATGTCCCAGCTATTAAAATCAATTCTGATATGACCGCTTTTATAGCTTAGATGTGGTGGTTTGTCGAAGATACGTTTATTGAGAATACTAAGGTTCAATGGTTTAAGTTTCGCAATCTTAAAGATTAGCTCTCTTCCTTCCATTTGTATTGGCTGCAACGTGATGGAAAAGGAGACATCTTTTTTCGCCAACTTGAGGTCTGCTTCGGCTTTCCCGGAGACGATAATTTCACCTTGTTTAATTTCGACCACAACTTCCTGCAGTTTATCGTTTCTTTGAAGGAGCTCTTGCAGCATAAAGACTGTAATCGGGACTGGTATACCCTTGCTGTCTTTGAGCTGGTTGATCCCACTCTTTAACTTCTCGTAAAAATCCATTGAGAGATCGCCTGCTTTCTTGGTATTTTACCATTAACTAACAATGTACTTTATTCGTCAACCCAGAGTATCAGAACATTCCATGATCATTCGGCGATTCTTTCGGAATTGCCTGCCCGACATCCCACAGTTCCACTATCCTCTCTCCCTCAAAACGGAAAATGTGTATGACTGCCACTCCGAGGTCCTCAGGATTCTGTTTAATATGTGAGTGAACCGCAACAGTATTTTCATCTGCAATTGCATGCTTTACTTCAAGGGTTTTGTGGGGACTTTGAACCGCGTTTTCTTCCATTGCCAGCATAAGAGATTCAGCATCTCCGCGAAAATATGGATTGTGGTGCCGGAAGTCAGGAGCAATTTGGCGTTCGAATGCTTCACGTATTTTTCCGGAAGCCACCATTTGGAGAAATGAGATGGCAGATTGTTTATTTTGATTTTGGTTCATAATAGAAGCCCCTTTTAATTTATTTTTGTATTCATATAGTTCGCTTTCACTTGCTATTAAACCTTCATATATGGGATGTTTATTAGATTTACCCTCCAAAAATGGCATCACACATACTATGATGACACTTTTACACGCATTTCCACCTTGAGAGTGTCTTCATCCATGATATAATGACACTCCCATACGCATTTCCACCTTGAGAGTGTCTTCATCCATGATATAATGACACTCCCATACACATTTCCATCTTGAGAGTGTCTTCATTCATACTATGATGACACTCTCACACCTATTTCCACCTTGGGATTGTCTTCATCCATAGTAGATTTATTTCAACTAGTCCAACAACGAATGCAAATTAATACTCATAGTGACTCCACTGGCGCACTCCTTTGCAATCCATGTGTTTTTTTAACGCCCTCCCAATAGTCCTCTTAGGTATTTCTCCTTGAAACCATTCAAATATTGTTTTTGTAGTTATCTTCATTTCGGGATACAGCATAGAAAGTTCCTTTACATTCCTCATAATGGTGGTTTCTGATAACTCCATCCTCCCACATTCCTTACACATACACTTAGTACCCCTAATGTTAATTTGAAAAAAGCCACATTTCTCACAAGTATTTCCTTTTCGCAAATCTTCATATTTGTAAGAAGGCGGAAGAAAAAAAGGTGGATCGTGCAAATGCAGAGATAATAATCGTTCGGCTAATTCTTTATGGCTAGTCTTTAATTTACGGGAAGTTGAGTTGAATTTATCAAACAACCGATTAATCTGACTGTGGAAAAGGAAAGGCTTATTGATGGGTGTTTGATATAAGGTAAATTCAGGGTTGATGAAGACAATTAAGGCTTGAATAGGCAAGTTGCATCCGAGGCTTTGGAGTAGCTGCCGAAGTAATGATTCACTTCTAGTAAGTTGGATTAGTGGGTTAGTAATCTCTGACTGTGGAGGAATTTTTGTATACAGACGGTCTGAATCATAAAAACAGTCCCCTTCAAAGTTCTTGACTTCAAATAGATGAATAGTGTCAGGAGCAATGATTAACGTGTCAATTTGGAAAATGCTTTTGTTTTGTTGTAGGAGCAGGTCATTGAGGATGAAACATTCGGAGTGGATGGATGAGGTCAAATTATCAAATTGCACTTCCCCTTCAAATCCTTTACGAAGAGTAAAAAGGTGCTTCCTCTCTATTTCCGATAGTTTGATACGTGTGTTTAAATACTGATAAACTTCTAGTTCATGTGGGATTGTTCGAGTTTTATATAACATAGCACACTCCTTTCTGTATAAATATAACAGATCGCTTGGAGACAGTCAGGTTTATTTAGTATTTATTAAAAACTTTTATGTGCTTAGTTAGAATTTGGGGAATTAAAATGCCATGAAGACATTCTCGAGTAAGATTTCTCCTTGAAAGTGTCTTCATCAACATTATGAAGACACTTTGAGGTCTTTTTTTCTTTAGAGATTGTCTTCATAACATCAATGAAGACAATCTCTAATAAATTTTTCTCCTGAAAGTGTCTTCATCCCCCAAACAAACCATCAAATTCCCTTACTAACCACTACCGCCCGCTTCAACTTCCAACCCCTCATCAACGTATACGTATAAACCCCAAGTGCCAACCATATACAAACAAATGCCACCAAATGCGCACTTGTAAATGGCTCATGGAACAAATAAACGCCCATAATGAGCTTAATAGTTGGAGCAAAATACTGCAGCAAACCTACCATTGATAACGGAATCCTTTTTGCGCCGCTCGCGAAAAGCAATAATGGGACTGCCGTAACCACACCGGCTAACAACAGAAGTAATGTTACCCCAAAGTC
The DNA here is from genome assembly GCF_020524325.1 of Sutcliffiella horikoshii. Classification (GTDB taxonomy): domain Bacteria; phylum Bacillota; class Bacilli; order Bacillales; family Bacillaceae_I; genus Sutcliffiella_A; species Sutcliffiella_A horikoshii_D. Next base: position 373,810 of record NZ_JAIVKY010000007.1, on the reverse strand, counting down.
GCTACCAAAGGCTCCACCAGAACCGGAACCCCCAGCGTGCACATACCCCAAAAACAACAATGCAAATGGCGTGATCAGCAAAGTTTCAATAGCCAAACCAACCAGCGCACCTACCTGCACCATCTTTTTAATCAATCCGTAAAAGGCAAAACTTAGAGCAAGCATGATCGCGACCCATGGAAAGGTCCCGAAACTGAAAGTCAGCACGAGCACACCGGCCCCTGCTAGAATAATAGACAGCGTCTGAAGAACAGACAATTTTTCTTTTAACACAATAACGGCAAGTAGAATGCTCACCAGCGGATTAATATAGTATCCGAGGCTCGCTTCTATAATCCGGTCCGCGTTTACCGCCCAAATATATAGTCCCCAGTTGATGCTGATAAATATTGAGGCAAGGCTGATTCCGATAAGACGTTTCTGATTCCTAACAAGGGCTTTAAGCTCCAAAGTAAAAGAGGGAATCTTCCTTAGACATGCTAAAATGACCAGCATAAATACGAGCGACCAGACAATTCGGTGTGCCAGAATCTCTCCTGACGGTACATCGTCCACCAGTTTCCAAAATAAAGGGAGAATTCCCCATAAAATATATGATAAACCCGCAGAGACAATCCCTACGGCAAGTTCTTTGTTTCCTGCTGATTGGTTCATGGCAGTTCCTCAATTTCTGATTGTTTTTAATCAGTGTAGGACGATTTGAGGCCAATTGCAATGAAAATATTTCGGAAGACGAAATTAATCTTCCGAAATGGGTCAGCGTGTCTCTCCCCTCAACTCTTCCCTCATCCCCACAGAAACAACCACACCAACAACCACAGCGACTAAAAGCACCACATACAACACCATACTCCCCACAAACATACTCACAACCGCAGATGTAGCGGACGGTGGCATAAATTCCTGATGCAGTTCCCGATTTCTCTTTTGGGACAAGTTCCAAGTTGGTCTCCCGCATGAAGCTATTTCCACCGAACCAAGCACTCTATTGTAAATTATGAAAGATTAGATGAGAATCCATAAAATTCATACGATCACAATTATGGTTGAGAATTGGATTACATTACCTATCTCTCCTTCCCCAATATGTTGTTTTTTATTTCCTCAATCTCATTGTCATACTGGCTCATTTTGTTATCAAACTCTTTATCTTTCTTTTGTATGGAATCGGCCAGGGTGCTTTTGGGGAGTTTTTCAGGGTTTGTTTTTTGGTCCTCAGACATACTAATCCCTCCATCTATTTTCTTTTAATATGCATTTGTAATTTTATTACAATAAATACCAGGATAGAAGTGTTAAGAAATTTTTAAGAATAAAAATAAGAATCGGCGGATTAGAAATTCTTCATATCTATAGGCGCTATACCCTTGCCAAAAAACCATAAAACCTTCATATTAAAGATAGGAGGTGCGATATGCGAAACGATATTCAACCAAATGAACGGGCATATTCGACCAAGGAAGTAGCGGAAGAAGTGGGGATTGCCACCCCTACTGTACGGAAGTATGGACAGATATTAGAGCGGAATGGGTACGAGTTTTTAAAGGATGGGGACAGACGTATTTTTGTTGAATCGGATGTTAAAGCGCTTGTAGCGCTGCGCGATACGGACAAGCCACTCGACAGCACGGCACGCGATATAGTAGAGCAACAAAAAGAGCGCTTGGAGAACACGGCTCAAACAGACATAGCGCTACCCGATACGAGCGAAACATTACCAACTGATCCTAATCAGATCAAAGAAGCCTTTAAATACTTAGTGAATGAACTTGCTGCAGCACGTGAAATGAATTTACAGCTTAAAAACGATATGGCTCATATTAAAACGACGGTAGGGCAGCTTCAACAGGATCATCATTTCATTAGTTCGAGCATCGGAAATTCGGCTCAAAAAACGAATAACAAGATTGAGAAATTAACAGAACAACAAAGAGAACACTATGAAACTCTTTTAGAACAAGAAAGAGAAAGAACAGAGCTCTTACAAGAAGAAATACAAAAGATGCGCGATGAACAGAAAAGAGAATGGGTATCTCAGAATGATTTTAATAAACGCTTAGAAGAAGAGATGCAAAAGCGAGATGGCGGGAATTGGGCTTGGCTGTTATCTCTTTTTAAGAAATAGTCACACAAAGGGAACTTTTGATACCTTTTATGCAGCGTATCGGTAGGCGATATGCCTGGAGTAGAAGTTATAAATACCTTTTACGTATTGCATAAATCTACATATTGGTGCACGATACGATGTGAAATTCGATAAACAAACCGCCTATGATACAGTAAATGCTATCATAGGCGGTTTTTGGGACTTTTAAGGATTTTCATGTCATATCTTAACCTTTCCTACTATTACCATTCTACAATTTCCCGAGAAATATCTTTTATTTTCCCTATTTTCAACACAGTTAATCGACATTATTTCCTTAGCAACGCTCTTATTCAGGACATTCATATCACCATAAAATAATTTCCTTCTCATCCTCAAACCATTTTGTAACGTTTGTGATATCTAGTTGGTAGTTAGTTATACTTTTTGGCATGTTTGTCTGAATAATAAAGGTACCTTCATTGGAAACCGTTGTATTTATCACTTCTTTAGTGACCCAACCCTTATCGCTGCTAATTTCCACAATAAAGCTTTCAAGGTTATTAATTGTTGTTTTACCTATTATGGAGACTAACTTGGAATTAGTTGTGTTCTCTTCAACTGTAACGGATTCAATAGTCCATTCATTCTTATCTGATTGTTCCATACCGTCACTCAATTTAAACTGAGTATTTTCTGGTTCTTCTAATCGGAAACCTTTTAACCTTAAAGTCAATGCGTCACTTCGAGACAAATTTTCGGTAACATCCATACCGTTTACTCGATTTGCAAAATAATATTCAAAAGTAAAAGATTCTCCCATATGAGATCCTAGGTTAAAACCATCAACTAATAACTCCTCACCAGCGCTATTCACGATACTAAGCTCAGGAATAATTATTGGTGTTAACTCTTCATCATTTCGTGCTTCCATAATTTTTTTAAGCTGATCCTTTTTATCCTGTGTATATTGCGCATAGAATTGTAGTCTGTGTGCATTGGTGGAAAGTTCCCATTCTATTTGACCTGCATTAAAATCATCATACATAAAATCAATATTATTTGAGTTACTTTTAGTAAGGAGCTTTGCCTCTGTAACATCAATTGGAATTGATAGTTCCCACTCTCCTTCTTGCATGAATAAATCATCAAATTTTATCTGAGCTTGAAATGTGTCCGGAAGCGGACTTTCATCCAATTTAGCAGGCTTAATAACAACTGAGTTTTGTAGCCAACCATTGCTACCTAAAGCCACTTCCCCTTGAGGCAACTCCTGCCCATTTATGTCCACTATCTTCCCGCTCGGCGGTAACCTCTTATAGTCATTTCCTACCTGACTCAAATGATTTACATTATGCTTCCTTAAAAAATCGTCTAACACCGATTCTTCAGGTTTTAGTCTATAGAATATTTCTATCTTCAAAGGGCTTGCATTTACATCAGTTACTTCCAACAGAACTCCTTCATCTTCTATTGAATACAGCGCATCCTTTTCTTCTTGTACTACAGGAGTCTTCGAATTACCTGTATCGCTTTGCTGGATGTCGCTTAGAAAAGAAGCACCTAAACCAAATGCTAGTACTATACTTGCTGCAGTAAGCAACTGATTGGGCCAGTTCCATCTTTTCTTTTTTGCCTGATACGGTTCAAGCTTGCTTAACACTTCGTTGTCAAATTCAGAGGGCAACACCGGCGACTGGATCGCTTCTTGGAGGAAGGCATCTTCTTTTTCCAGTGCGACCACCACTTCGCGACAGGATGGGCAAAACTCCATGTGTTTTTCTACATGCTTGATTTCCTCCTGAGACAGCACTCCATCCACATATGCAGCCAGTTGCTCAAATTCAAAACATTTCATGAAAATAGCCCCCTTTCTCCTGTTGCACCTTTTTCCTCAATTGATTTTTTGCACGATGAATTTTGTTGGCAACCGTATGTACGGGAATGTCCAATATATTGCCTATTTCTTCATAACTCAGATCGTTTGTGTATTTTAGAAGTACAATGATGCGCTCCTCTTTCTTCAGAGTAGCTAGAAGATTTTCCAGTTGTCGATATTTTTCCTTTTGAAGATAAATCACTTCTGGAGTTAAGGTTCCACCCCCCGTTGCATCCGAAAATTCTGTGGTATCTATTTGCTTTTTTCGGAAAATATCCATGCAGTGATGGACAGAAACTCTGTACAGCCAGCTGGCAAAACTTCCTTTCCGGTCATATTTATCAAGCTGTCGATTTTGATGAAACACTCTTGCACAAGGTCCTTTGCGTCCTCTGGGTTCTTCACCATTCGGAGCACCATGGCATAAATCCTATTCTTATAACGATTTATAATAAACGCAAACGCCTGCTTATTCCCCGCAAGCACTTGCTCCACAAAATAAACATCATCCTGCTGTTGCAAACTCTCATCCCCCTTACCTAATAAGTATAACGTAATGGAAGAGCGGAAAATTTCAGGAGAAGGAAAGAAATTTTAGGTACTGGGGACAGGCACCGCGACCCACGATAGAGTTGTCCACAAAAAAATAGCCCGCGGTTATCTTCTGTAACCACGGGCTGATTAAATCTACTATTTCTTTTCCAAAATGTTCAATAAAGTATTTTTAAAACTATCATACACGTAAGTCCACAGGATTTCCTCGCTTACATATCTCTCTCTTAGAGTTGCAATGACTTCTTTTTGCTTGTCTGCAAAAGTAGGATCTTCCTTAGGTGGCAGCGCCCCGCGTAGTTCATCCACTATCTGTTGTACTTCTAGTGCACGAGGTCCCCATTTTCCTAACAGCTCCCCATGTTCGTCAAGAATTAGAATCATCGGGATTGCTCGTCCTCCTTTTGTAAGGTGGCGGTCAATCAGACTCGTATCCTCATCCCTTAAAGCAACACGAAATTCAATGTCTGCAGCTTCAGCCAGCTTGCGAATCACAGGATTGATCATCATGGCATCCCCGCACCAGTCTTCTGTAATGGTTAGGAAGTGCAACGAGTGCTGTTGCAGCTTTTCTGCTAATCCATCTTCAGGCAATCGGAATTTTTCGTAGACCGTAAAGCTTTCTTCTTTTAACATTTTCATTTCATCCATGTATGTTTGTATGGATTTTCCTTCTTGAAAAAATTGTTCTTCGGTTTTCATAGTTAAATCCTCCTTAGGACAAAGTAATCTTCTTATATATCATAATTAAGTAAGTAAATTTCCCTCATTAATATTTTACTGTAATTTATGTCATTCTTCTAATTTTCTAGCTCCTAAAAGGCAATATAGCCCCTGGCTTGGCAACCACTAACTGACCATAAGCTTCGACTCCCTTATAAAATGGGGCGGCGTACTTGGCTCCTTAACTCACCATCTGTCATAGAATATAATGCTAGATTATTTTTTGATAGGATGAGATAGATTTGATTCGAAAATATAGTTTTAAGAGTGATTCTATAGTTTTGCCGGAACCTTCGGCAATGGTTAGTAGCGCTAGTAGTGGGCGTAAGATATGCCCTGCAAAGAATTTTGTAGAGACGCACAAGTTTCAAGGGGTCGGAGAGAATGAGACAGGTAATATTCCGCTTACTTTTATAATTAATGCGGGTGTTGAGTTTGTTTTATTTAAGGATTTTACTGAAAATCATAATAAGACTTACTTTCAGATTGGGAGTCCTACGTTAGGCCCGGAATTCCTTGATAATAACTTGCTTGTGAGGGTAACGACCGATTCTTCAGATGCACCTTTAGAATACAACATCCCACTATCACAAACGCGAGCATTCCAAGTGGAGAACTTTAGCTTTCTCGCTATCCGATTCAATGACGAGGTAGGTTTACGACAGGCAGCCGTTGAGGTGTTTATTCAGAAGACGTTTTGCGTGATGGGTCCGGTGGAGTGATCCTTGCGCTTTTTTAGTTTAATTTATGCAAGGTCTAGAAAAGAGAAGCTTTTGTTAGAATGGATATCCAAAACAAGCTACTTCCTTTATAGTTAAAGAGTATAGGTCTTGCATATATAAACCAAAGAAAGAAGGATAGATATGATAAGAGGAAACTCCTATGTATTAATAATGACTTTAATTGTATGTATCACTCTAATTTTCATTTCTATCACTCCTTCCTATATTAAAGGAGTACTTATCTTCTTCTCGGCTTTGCTATTCTTCCCTGCATTTAGAGAAAAGCTTACACAAGATTGTTTTAGGAAGGTTAAGGTAGCTTTGCTAACTTCTATGTTGTTACCAATAATCTTTATGATCGATTTATTTACTTTTTCCTCTTCCTCTGTTACCGATTATTTTGAAGCTTTAATAGGGACCTTGTTTATTTTAATACTGTTTGGTTTTTATGGATCCATCGGAACGATCTTTTACGGTATCCCTGCCTCCATTTTTGCAGATTATTTTTCAAATAAATTCGGCGGAAAGATTCGCATTTTCATTTCTGGGTTCCTACACATTGGATTAGGCTTTGCTACATATTTTATTGTACCAGAGTACCTGCTTTTTACTGTCTGTGCCTCCGCTATTTTCTTTATGTTAGACGAAATTGCTAAAGGTTTAAAACATAATACTTGGTTAATGAGAGGGGTTTCTTAAACCACCACAAAATAAAGAAGAAATTGGCGTGATCTTCTATGCAAATTTTTTTAAAAAAACTCGCTAAATACTTGAAGGGATACCTAGGTATCCCTTCAAGTCACTGTGTTTTCTGATATATATATTCTCTTAACGAGTTGAAACGTGCTCCTCCAAACGATCCCACGTTTCTCTAATGCCGTGCTCCATTCCCATTTCCAGGACAGTTTTCAAAGCTTCTTGAGATTCATACTCTGCGCGATTCACAAGCTTTGTCTTGCCGTCATGCTCTTGGAATAATAATGTGGATAACGTTGCAGGCATTTCCGTAGACTCAATGCCATCTGCATCTGAGAAATAATCGATGTATTCGATTTTTTCATTCGGAACAATTTTTTTGTAAACTGCTTTCCCCCAAGATTCAAATCCGAAAAAGTCGCCTTGGCTCTCATCCTCACATTTCATGCAATAATGCCATACGCCACCTTCTCTAAAGTCCAGATTACAAACTGTCAGCTCCCAGCCACGCGGTCCCCACCATTGCTTTAGATGCTCTGCTTTTGAAAAAGCTTGGAATAAACTTTCTTTTGAGGCACTAAATTCACGCTCTAAAACAAGGACGTTTCCTTCCACTTTTGAAATCATTTTGGTTGTCATATAACGATCCTCCATATTAATCAGGCTTTACGCTACATAAAGAAAGGCATCTAAGGGGTGGTATTTATTCCCTAACCTTTCCCCTCTCATATCGGCATTTCTTCTCCCTTACTATTCGGCACCCCCCTTTAATTTCCTTCTTTTATTAAACCTTCATATCTCCTTAATACCTCATATAAAAACGTTCGATCATAGCCTGTTTTTTGAAAGATACGATCTACCCAGTCTTCCAACCCTCCACAGACTGAATCCTGTATGATACCTTTTGTTGTACTCAAAAAACTTTTCCAATTGTAAAATTCCCAATGGGCTATTTCATTCTTGTATGGGAGGCGGTATTCTAGTAGGGGCTTTGGATCGATAGAGTTCTGGCATATTTCGGCCGCTTTCAGAAAATAGGCCATATCCAACGGTCTAGTGTCGTAATGCTGACGAGATACTTTCCCATTTGGGCGATGATAAAGAATTTCTACCTGGTCCTTCTTCGTCTAATGCCATTACAGCAACATGAGCATCATCAGTCCCTAGGTCATGGCCAATTGGATAGGCAGTAATTCCATCATTATCAAATTCATCCAAAAGCCATATGGCGAGATCGTAGCAATTACCTGTGACACCCAACCTCTCTCTGTCCTCCTTCATCTGTGACACAGAGCGTTGTTTTGGCATGTTTGCACGAGTATGATACACCCACATTTTTGTCTATGTTTCCATCGGAAAGGTCGAAAATTTGTCCCAGGTGGTTACGGATATAGCTTGGTGGTTGCATTGTATACACCTGCCCTTTTTTGCAATTTATATATCTTATTTTAAAACATATTTAATAAGAAAAAAGCAGAAAACAGCTCAGAATGTCTGAGCTGTTCCATTTTGTAATCAGTTTATTACTTCTTCTTCCTTTGCCTTCGAGAAGAACCAACCTCCTGCTGCAATTAGAAGCAAAACAACGTAGAACGTTACTTTCCATTCTGTAGATTTTGGGAATGTTTCCGGTAAAATCCCTAATTGGGGATGTGCTAATGTATAAACGAGAAGCTTTACCCCAACCCATCCGACAATTAGGAATGCCGCGATTTCAAGGCCTGGTCTCGATTTTAGTAATGCTACAAATAAGTTAGCTGCAAAACGCATGATTATTAGTCCAATCAATCCCCCTGCAAAAATAACAAGAAACTTTCCTCCGTCTAACCCTCCAATGGTAGGAAGTGGAGTATCTGGCAAAGTAACAGCAAGTGCTACAGCAGCCAGGATCGAGTCTACTGCAAAAGCGATATCAGCTAACTCCACTTTGAATACGGTACCCCAGAAACCAGCTTTCTTTTCCTTTTCCTTTCTTACCTTTTGTTTCTTGAACACATATTTTCGAAGAATATGGTTCAAAGAAATAAAGAGAAGATAAATGGCTCCAATTGCCTGTACTTGCCATACATCCACTAAAAACGAGATGGCGAACAAGGAACCAAATCGAAAAACAAACGCACCCGCAAGACCGTAGAATAATGCCTTTTTACGTTCTTTTTCTGGTAGGTGCTTTACCATGATTGCTAAAACTAATGCATTATCCGCTGCTAAAAGCCCTTCAAGAGCAATAAGCAACAGCAAAACCCATGTATATTCTAATAAAATGGATACGTCCATCATGAAACCTCCTAAAAGCTGTTGGCTTATCAGTTATGGTTAGCACATTTGGTAGCTTTTATTGATGGAGGATTTAGGTAGCTGATTGTTTTGAGTCGGTGCTCCATCAACCCTCCCCTTCTCAAAAAGAAATTCCTGTCATATATATAAGTAACATGATTTGGAGGAGCGAGGGAAATGGCAATTAAACCGCCTGTGTTGCAGAGGGGAGATACGATTGGTTTAGTTACATTGGGAAGTCCTCTTGACGCGACAACGATAAATACGCGTGTACAGTATTTGAGGGAGATGGGGTTTAACGTTGTTTTTGGAAAGTACGTTTATTCGATTGATGGAATTGTCTCCGCTCCTGCTGACAAAAGAGCAGAGGATCTCATGGATATGTTCAAGAATCCGAACGTTAAAATGATCCTTGCGACACGCGGCGGGACAGGTGTACAAGGGATTCTGCCTTACCTTGATTTTGATGAGATTAGGGAAAATCCAAAATTAATTTCTGGCTACAGTGATATTACGGTGCTGTTGAACTGTTTAAATCAGTTCAGTGATCTCATCACCTTCCACAGTCTGATGCTCATTGATTTCAGAGCGGAAACTCCCTCTTATAATTTTAATCAATTTTTTGCAGCTACCTCTACTTTCACCTCTCCGCGCCCTATTATCAATCCACCTGAAGTTGTACGAATGGGGATAAATCCTGGAAACGTGACCGGGCCAATTGTTGGAGGAAACATCACTTCCATCGTAAATGCGATTGGAACGCCGTATGAAATCGATACAAAAGGTAAAATTCTTTTTCTAGAAGACACCCACACACCGGCCAACATGATCCTACGTTACTTTACGCAACTATCGATGGCAGGCAAATTTAGGGATTGCATCGGCATTATTATGGGAGAATGCACGAATTGCCCTGTGGCATATAACACGTCCTATACAGATCTCATTAATTCGGTTCTTGTGCCTACAGGAAAGCCATTGATCACAGGATTCGCCACAGGGCATGGCAGGTTTAAGGCGGCTATTCCTGTTGGTGCCAGGGTGAATATGAATGCTACGAACAATACTATTACGGTGATGGAGCCTGCTGTGTCGTGGGGACAGGTGCCATGACCCAGTTAAGGGAAGAGGGTCATATGAGCAAGCAAGGCACCATCCCCATTTTATGAGGAAGCTTTTTACGGGATTTTGGAAAGTTTTTCTGTAAATATATGGATTGTTGATAATTTGAATGGTTTTATTGAATAATTCGCCGTGTTTTTTGTATAATTCAGCTCTTCGGAACTAGCACCCAAATACGAACCAACCATTCATCGCAACCGCTCTGCAAACACACCATTATCCTAATATACCATGCCAAAATAGTCGATATTTGGCATCCCCCCATCAAAACTAATCTTGAGCTACAAAAAATAAATTTAAACATACGTTTGATTAAATTTTACTATACAAAAATAATGGCATCACAGGGACAGACACCGTGGCCCACCATACCTAATGCCTTTACATAAACTAAAATCTCTCTCGTTTGGACACCATAAGTGCTAACTGGAGGGATTATCAATGAAAAAGATTACCATACTACTTTGTATTGCTTGCTTCTTATTGTTGGGCTATCAGCTACCTACTTCAGCAGAAGTCACACAAGCACAAGCATTCACCCAACAAGTTCCAAGTTACGCTAAGTGGGGACAGCTCGCAATGAAGCGTACAAAAGAGGCATATCCAAAAGCGGATATTATGGACTATCTACATATAGGCAGACAGGAAGGACCTATTTTAACAACAGAAAAATTTAGATTGTGGTTAAAAGAAGGGGATAAAGAGTTCGGGGTTAATGTCACGATCAGTTTTTATAAGGATACGGAGACGGTTAAAGAGGTTAAGGTGGAAGAAATTAAGCGTAATGGCCAACGTAATAAGCGTAGATGATGGAGATCAAAACTCTATAGAAAGTGGGTCCCCTCAACCCAACAAAAAAGAGGCGTCCACCCCAGGACGCCTCTTTCCTCTAACTAATTATCCTGCACTTCTCTACGATTCTTCTTAAAGATCTTGGACAACACTTCATACACAATTGGCACGATAATCAGCGTCAATAGTGTAGAACTTGTTAATCCACCAATAACGGTAATTCCTAGTCCTTTGGAAATCAGGCCTCCGCCACCGTCAATTGCTAGTGGGATTAGTGCTCCAATCGTCGCGATGGCTGTCATCAAGATTGGGCGTAAACGAGTTGCGCCTGCTTCAAGGATGGCTTCGCGCATCGTCAATCCGTCACGCTCCATGTGGATGATGCGGTCGACAAGTACGATCGCGTTCGTTACGACGATACCGATTAGCATGAGTAGTCCCATCATAACTGGAACCGAAATCGTCTCTCCTGCAAGCAATAGGCCGACAAAGGCTCCGATTACGGCAAACGGTAAGGAGAACAGAATCGCAAACGGTGCGACTCCTTCACCAAATGTCACCACAAGGATGAAGTAAACGATCGCAATGGCTGCAAGCATCGCAAGGCCAAGCTGTGTGAACGTTTCTTGCATGTCAGCTGTCACTCCGGCAACTTCCATCGTCACGCCGTTTGGTAGTTCCACGTCACTAATGGCTTCTTCCACTTCTGCAGTTGCTTTGGAAACGTCATCGCCAATGACTGTTCCACTAACAGAAGCGTAGTATTCACCTTTTGAACGAGCCAGGGTATTAAGCGTGGTGCCTTCCTCTACTTCCACAAGCTCTGAAAGTGGCATCGTCCCACCCATAGCAGTCGGAACTTCAGTTTCTAACAATTCTTCAATCGATTTTGGCTGCTCTTGTTGTTCTTGTTTGACAATTACATCAAGGGTTTTGCCGTCTTTTTCGACATTCGTCAGAACTTCTTCAAATTGCGGGCTGAGCATCATCACGATTTGACCTGCAGTCAATCCGTACTGAAGCAACTCATCCTGACTAACTTTCAGCGTATGCTCGACATACGCTTCCTCAGCAGTGGACGAAACATTTTCTAGTGAGTCTGTTCCGCTCATCGCGTCTTCTACCTTTTTCACGGCTTCATTCAAGTTTTCGAGATTTTCACTAGAAAAAGTATAACTAATTTCGTTGGACGCCATTGCTCCACCAGTTGCGAAGTTTTGGCTCTTCCATTCACCAGATTGACCGATGTTGAACACATAGTCTTCCACTTCCGTTCTTGCTTCCGGGAAGTTTTCCATGTCTTTGTCAAAAATAAGGTACATCAACACACCGTCAGAGCCGCCGCCCATCATGGCCATTTGTTCATTAGCTCCTTCTGTGACAGACAGCTGGACAATGTCGATATCGTCCCGTTCCATCATAGCCTTCTCGACTTCTTCCACATTCGCAAGGGTCTCTTCTTTAAGCTCCCCAGCTTCTGGCGTGTACGTTAAGTACATGACTTTTTCTTCTTCGCTTCCTAAAAAGCTGAATCCGATCAGCGGAGTCAGTCCAAGACTTCCGACCAATAATACAACCGCGATAATGGATGTAATGATTTTATGGTTCAAGGACCAGTTCAAGACACCTTTGTACCAGTTAGCAAGTTTTCCAACTTCCTTATGGCCGCTTTCAGTCTTTTCGCTATAAAGCTTTTTCCTGAAAAGGAAGTGCGACATCGCAGGCACGATAGTTACTGCCACTATAAGTGACGCACCAAGCGCGAATGTCATTGTCAGAGCGAACGGCATGAATAGCTCGCCAACCATTCCGCCTACGAAAATTAACGGAGCAAATACAGCAACCGTTACAAGCGTCGACGAAAGAATAGGCTTGAACATTTCAAGTGTTGCTTCCCGTACAAGTTCGCGGCCTGTTAGTTTTTCTTCCTTCAGGTGCAATCTTCGGTATATATTTTCCACCACAACGATGGAGTCATCGATAACACGACCGATTGCAACGGTCACCGCTCCTAGCGTCATGATATTCAACGTAATTTCCATCCAGTTTAAAAGTAAAAATGCCATGAAAATGGACACCGGAATGGACACGATGGAAATAAGGGTCGATTTAATATCTCTTAAAAATAAAAGGATAATTAAAACCGCAATCGCGCCACCAAACAAGGCTTTTTCCACCATGGTGGATACGGATTTCTCGATTGGTTCCCCTTGGTCTAGTGTCACATCGACCACTAAACCATCGATACGTTTTTCTTCTTCTTCCATTAACGACTTAACTTCGTTCACGACATCCACCGTGTTTGCTTGCGGATGCTTTAATACTTGTATCGCAATGGCGTCTGCTCCGTTTGTTCTGGAGACAGATTCCACTTTCCCGATTACTTCAATTTCAGCTATATCACTTAATTTCACAAAAGGAACTTGAACCGTTTCGGACGGAGTGACTGGGATCAGCATTTCCTCCAGTTCAGCGGCGGTCATGAATTTCCCGTCAACAGAAACTGCTTCCTCTCCCTCTTCAAACTCGTATAGTCCTAAAGAAACATCCATGTTGCTTGCTTGGATCATTTGTTTGACGTCGTTTTCTGTTAATCCGAGTTCCGTCATGCGCTCTATGTCATAGCGAAGCTCAACTTCTTCAATATGCTGTCCGGCAATGGTTGCGGACGCAACGCCTTCAAGCTTTTGGATTTTTGGAAGCAAGGATTCTTCTACCGTTGCCGAAAGCTCCACAATATCCTCTGTTTCACTACTTGCACTCAAGGCAACTACAGGCATCATATTCATGCTGATCGATGTCACCATTGGTTCTTGGGCACCCTCAGGGAGTTCCACATCATCGAGTGCTGAAGCTAACGCACGCTTCGCCTCATCCATATCTGTTCCATATTCATATTCAATCTGTAAGTTTGCGATGTTGGAATACGAGTTCGAATAAACAGCCTTCACATTGTCTAATCCTTCCGCCACCTGCTCAAGCGGAATCGAGACATCCTTCATCACAGTTTCTGGAGTAGCTCCAGGATAAACATCCATCACCATTAAAAACGGGATCGAGATATCTGGAATCGTTTCCGTTTTCATTTTTGTACCGGAATAGATCCCTGCTACGGTAATGATAATCGTCAGTAACCATACTGCCAGCTTGTTCTTAATTACAAAATTGACTAACCCTCTCACGGTTGCACCTACCCTTATATTGACTTGATATACTCTATTCCATATAATAATGACTATACGGTCATATGTCAACGAAATGTATAGGAGAAAATACATGTCTAAAAAACAACTAATCATGGAAAAAGCGACAGAGCTTTTTGCTAAACAAGGCTTTGAAGCAACTTCCATTCAACAAATAACTGAGCAATGCGGCATATCCAAAGGGTCTTTCTACCTGTCTTTTAAATCAAAAGATGAGTTGATCATGGAGATGCTTGATTATTTTTTTAAGATGGTCACCACAGAAACTGACCACCTAGTCAATAGCAATACGAACGATAAAAATTTACTTTTTAAATTTTACAAACTGATGTTTCACTATTTCGCACAACACGCCGACTTCGCAAGAGTGCTTATTAAAGAAATGCCACATTCATTAAATCAGGAAATGCTGATGAAATCTAGAGGTTATGACATACAAACTTCTCAAAGTATATTGGCAATGGTGGAAAACATATATGGTAACCAGGTTCGAGAAACCAAGTTTGACATTGTTTATTGCATCAAAGGATTTATCCGGATATATTCCGAACTATTCCTGTTTTACGAGGTTGAATTGGATATGGATTTGCTTTGTCATTCTCTTGTGGAAAAGACAGATAGCTTGGCAAAACATTCTAACATCCCGTTTATCACGGAGGAACTGGAGTTTTATTTGAAGAATGCTGATAAGATTGGGGATTCAGATTCTAAGGAAGAAGTGCTGGCGTTGATTGATAAGCTGGAAGAGGAAATGGAAGATCCGGTGGTTAAGGAATCATTGCAGATGCTCCGGGAAGATATTATCGAGCCTTCGCTGTCGCTTGCGGTTCGCAGAGGATTGATTGAAAATGTGCGGGTGCATGCTAGTGGGAAGTGGCTGGCGTTGGTGTTGGATCGGTGGTTTGGAGGTACAGGCCCCGCGCCCCACTGAAGATTGGTGTATTTTGGTGACAGGCGTCGTGGCGGCTTTAGCTTTCACCGAGAAGGTTGTGGGACACGCACTGTCACTCAAGTTAGGTGCACGTGACTGTCCCCTCACCCGGATTTTATCCAAATGTCCGAAGATTTCGGGTTTTTGACCGAAGTTTCACGAAAGTTGACCGAAGTTTTGGCAAAGTTGGCCGAAGATTGCCGGAAAGTGGCCGAACGAAAATTTGAGATGTCCAAAAACGGTTAAAAGTTGACCGAACGCAGCTTCGATTTGACCGAACCCCTAGTCTATTTCCACTTCTTTTGTCCGAACGAAGAGCATAAATGTCCGAACGAAAATTAGCCCACAAAAACTGAGCTATTTTCCATTAAAATCACGTGTTTTTTCTATCAGAAACTACTATAGGTTGCGAAAAACAGCAACTCATCTTTTCAAACATATGAAATTCCTTATCTAAGACCCTAGGGAGTGGTCACCTGTGCCTGTCCAGTCAGCACGTCTCTCCTTCAAGAAATCTTAGCAGTATATTTACAACCCGGATATCCACTACACCCATAAAAAGATCCATATTTACCTTTTTTAATAGAAAGCTGCCCACCACACTTCGGGCACAACTCAGCGTTTGCTTCGGTATCAGGCGACTTTTTCACTACCGCTTTTATAGTCCCCTTCTCCCTTTGCTTTTCCTTTATCGCTTCCACATGCTGCTTTTGTACCATTCTCTTTTGCTTCCCGTCTTGGATAACCAATTGCTCCAAGGCTCCGTTAATTCCCCGCAGCTCCACCTCACTTATTTGGCGGTTTAACGATTCCTTTATGACCTTGTTCAGTTGAGGAATTTGAATAACCCTCGCCGAACTGAAATCGTCTTCAAATTTTAACGTGTACCTGCTGGAGAAGGCAACAATAGATTGGTAGTTAAACCGTTCACCAAGGTAACCTTTCAACGCCTTGATATGCCCATAGTTCTGCCAAATCGGATTTAGAAACTTCTCTTTCCGCTTATAAATCACCTGCGTCCAATTGCGCTGGTTTTCCTTCCCGAAAATCCACCCATCATAATGCTTGGTTTCAATAACAAAGATTCCAGTCGGAGAAGTCACCACATGATCAACTTGAGAAGTACCGCCATTCTCAGCAGGAATATATAAATCATGATACACCGTGAACAAAGGGCCCAGCTTCTCTAACTCTTTGTTTACAGCACGCTCCCCAATAGCTACTTTTATTCTTGGTAAGTTTGCTTTCAAATAGAGCATTCCAGCTAAAAAAAGAAATGGCAAAGCAAGAGGAATTAAAAAATATAACAATGGTAATGCGATAAAGATACAAAATATAATTACGGCAACTTTCTGGTATTTGGACAAAGAAACACCTCGTTTTATATTTGGGTATACAATGCCAATGATAGGGTAAATAATTGTATAAATCTAGTATTTTATGTAAAAAGATAGATATTTCGAACTATACATTAACTCTACAATAATCAAAAAAACTATCTCACTAAACTATGCAAAAATAGTCGATATTACTCGACACACGATTTCCTCTTACTTCTCCATAATAAAAATAAAATTAATCATACGTTTGTTTAAAAATAATTATTCAAAGAAAACTTCTTATTTTCAAATTTGCTTTACTTCTTAAAATCTCCTAATCCCACACCCCCAAAAGAATAAACTACACATTCCAGGAAAGAATAACCACTAATAAATACTGACAAAGCGAGTTGAATCGTTTGTACACTGAGATGTATCCCATTGAGGTTAATTTATTATGGTTTTATGTTGTTGTCATGTTCATAGCTGCTGTAATTTTTGCAATAATGGGGTTTAAACGAAAAAAGTTGCCAAGAGCAGAATTTCTAATTGCTTTTATAATTGTCGCTTGGTCTGGAGCTGCTTATTCTGCGATGGCATTGGGGCAGGGTCATGTCACCATAGGAGACAAAGTAACCTATTATGCACGTTACCTAGACTGGTTAGTGACAACACCACTGTTACTTGTGGCACTTGCTTTTACAGCCATGCATTATATTCCAAAAGATAAGGTGCTCATTGGCGGACTGATAGCTGCAGACGTGTTTATGATCTTGACAGGCCTGATTGCAGATTTATCACCGACTCCAGTAAGGTACTTTTGGTATGGGTTAGGGTGGGTTGGCCTTATGTTTATCATGTATATCATTTGGTGGCCCCTTAGACGAATTGCCATGTCACAAAGCAATAAGCTACATCGCTTCTACCTTGTTGTGGCCGGATACCTAACCATTCTTTGGTTTGGGTACCCTACATTCTGGATTCTCGGACCATCTGGTGTTCATCTCTTCGGGCAAGTAACGGATACCATACTTTTTGTTTTTCTACCAATATTCTCGAAGGCTGGTTTCAGCCTCATTGACTTACTTGGTTTGCAGAAGTTAGGAAAGAATTCTTCAAAAGTACCCCAGCCCATTCAATAAAGAGATAGTAGCACGTGGGGCGAGGTAAGTGACCTATCCTCGCCGCCTACAAAAAATTTCTCTTGCAAAATAATTCAGAACATTATATGATACTCTCAATAGCACATGAGTTAGTGCTACGCTCAAGCTTTGAGCTCATATACTCCAAAGGGGAGTAGCTGACAGTTATGTCGACAATACGTGATAGCAATATCACCGGCTTAACTGGCAACGTTGACGTTGTTTGCGAGACCTTTGCCATTATGGTAAAGGGATATATTTGTGTATTTCCAAACCTTTACCATTAAGTTGGTAAAGGTTTTTTGTATTTTTCAGGGAGGGATTGGCGATCTAAACAACACTTTCATTTAGGTATATCTAAAATTATTAAAAAAGGAGAAAAACGATCTTAATTGAAACACCTAACTGAAAAAAATCTATTAATCTGGTTAACCTTTATTGTTACTTTGAAGTTGTATGCCGTTTCGATTTTAACCTTGGACCTTCACAACCCGCCAAGATCATTGGCATTACCATCAACACCAGCCATTTAAATGAACCTTGTTTTACATGATGGACAAAAATAATAGAGCGGAGGAAGATTATAATTGGACATTGGATTGTTGCTTGAATACGGTTGGGTGTTGCTCATTTTAATTGGACTGGAAGGAATTCTTGCGGCGGATAATGCACTTGTTATTGCGACTATGGTAAGGCATCTACCTGAAAACCAACGAAAAAAAGCTTTATTTTACGGATTAGCGGGAGCATTTGTATTCCGATTCGGATCTTTGTTCCTTATCTCCTACCTTGTCCACATATGGCAGGTTCAAGCTGTAGGGGCATTATATTTATTGGGGATCGCTGTGTATCATCTACTGAAAAAGCATGTATTGAAGCCTAAGCTCATAAAGCATGCAGAGGAAAAGAAAGGATCTAGCTTCTGGATGACTGTTATCAAAGTAGAACTGGCTGATATTGCCTTTGCAGTAGACGCCATCCTTGCAGCGGTTGCACTGGCGGTCATGCTTCCGACAACGAACCTTCCTACAATCGGCGGCCTAGATGGCGGGCACTTTGCCGTCATCCTTGCAGGCGGTATCATCGGTTTAGTCATTATGAGATTTGCAGCAGGTTACTTTGTTACCTTGTTGGAAAAACGTCCTGGACTCGAAACCGCTGCATTCTTTGTGGTCGGCTGGGTAGGGGTAAAACTTGGGGTGTACGCACTTTCCCATCCGGAACTGGCGATTCTGTCAGAGGGATTTGCTAAAGGGGCTCCTTGGAAGATTACGTTCTGGGCTGTACTTGTTTTGATTGGGGTGCTTGGGTGGATACTTTCTAAAGAGAAGCCCAAAGTGCAACAGGCAGAAATTTGATGTTTTAGGTTGCAGAGACACCGAGTCCTGCAACCCTTTTTCCTTTCCAAGAAACTATTTCACCATACTATGTGTAAATAGTCGATTTATCTCGATGCACTGTCACTCCATATTTATCAACATCTAGACTCAATTTAATTAAACGTTTGTTTGAAAATAACTATCTTAAAATAGAGGTCTGAGAAAACATGCCCCTGACCCCTTTTTTATGAATAATAGAAAATCATGTTCACTTTGCTATTCCCTTCAACCATTAATAAAAAATGAAGCAAAGTACTTATCTGATTTCTCCCATTGAAAGTCTTTTTCTTTCTGGAAGTCTTTTAGATTATAGATTTGCACTTTATTTCCGTCAGATGTGATGAATTTGTCTTCATGTATATAGGATACGCTGTTTTCAATTTCTGTAGTGAATACTTCTATTTCTCCGGAATCCAGGCTATATTTTGCGATTTTCTTCTCGGAAGGCTCTCTTCTAATATTTCCTTGCGTAATATAGATGGTATTCTCATGGATGTGAATATCATTTAAATTGTTAATTGGCAGCGTGATATTCTCGACAATACCCTCCTGTACATTTACTTTAATTAGTTCGTTGGAGGTATTGTCCATCCCATCACTTGTTTTAAGTAGATAAAGATTGTTATCTTGCAACTTCATACTGGATGAAAACATTAAGTTGTCAATTTTCACAGTGCCTTCTACCGATAAATCTTCTTTATTTAATATATTGATCATTCCATGGATTTCATTTGGATCAGAGTGGATAATCGTTAATAAGTACAATACATTCGAACCTTCCAACATATGAATCGCTTGACCCTCTATCTCCTTGTGAGCGATTTGATCACCTGAAGAGATTTTCGTCTTAGTAATGTCACTTTGTTCTAACGGTCCTCCAGCCATGTAGGCAAATTCCTCATCAACAGTCCATACGGTAGGTGCAACTATTTTTCCATTAGCAATCTTTTTGATTTCCATACTTTTTGTGTCTAGTTCCAAAATATAATCATTGGTATCGTTATCTGACAATGGGTTTGTGTAGTAAACTTTGTTATTTAAGTTAATTGAATTCTCCATAAAAGCTCCCATCGTAATCCCTTTAAATGGCGTAGATTGTTTATCAAGATACTTCCCATCCTTGTCGTACAAATGCACTTCTGACTTATTAAACATATCCGTATAAACGGCTCCATACACATACTTTTCCATACTTACTGTTTCTTTTTGACTGCATCCCTGCAAAAGAATGAAGACGAATAATAAACTGATACTGAAAAAAAATTTACCCTTTGTGCTTGAAGAATGTCTAAAGAACATGTTGCCTTCCTCCTAAAAGAAATTAATTAAATCCAGTTGATGATCATTAATTATAAAAAGGCTAAAAGCTTGTAGACTAACACTTAGTCTACAAGCTATAAAGCTATAATTTAGTTCACTTAGAGTAAATGGTATAAGTATGTGATGACTGTACTAAATCTATTGGAAACACAATGCCCCCACCTTGATTTAGGTTTAAACCTGTAATATATTTATAGCCCTCGTAAACTAGTTGTGAGCAGTAAAACTTAGAGGTTGTATTAATATTTGTAAAGTCCCAGTTGTAAGCTTTTCCTTTGTGTGAATAAGCCCTGTTCGCAACATTAGCATCTTGCGTTGCGCTAGTGCCACTAGTAGTCACCCCATATACAGTACTGTATTTTGTCCAGTTATTCGAATAGGTACCTACCCCCCCACTCGGAAAAGATTCTACTGTTGATGTAGAAGAGTATATAATACCTGCATGCCCTACTAAAGAGCCATATTTACCATCTTTTGTCACTAAAATAACACCTTTTCTTGTGGGATATGTGCCAGCCATAACCGTTACATCTCCATCCTTTATCCCTTTATCAGCTTGGATCTTTATGGCATTTGATTTGATTTTTTCATCAATCTTATCAAAAGCCTCTAACTGCTGAGCAACCATTTTTTCCTCTTCAGAAGATTTTGAGTTTGCATGCGACACAGAAGGAACTAAACCACCAGCTAAAAGAAATACACAACAGAATAGTGATACTACAATTTTCTTCATTTAATAACTCCTCCTTATTATTAATATTTTTTCACTTTAAATCATAGATGACGCACAAACCTATGCGTCCACTTCACGCAAACCTATTTATTTCCCTCCCTTCACTTTTTAAAAAGCTAAATTTGAAAATGATGGAATTAGCTTCTTGGAAATAAATTAACATATTATGAAAATACATGATTTCATCATTTGCTCCCTTATTGATGGGATTCGTTAATGATGTTTAAGTGATTCATCGATTATCAAAAAAAATATAAGATTATTAATATTTTTTATAAGGCAAAATAAAAACCCCTTAATAATAAGGGGTTGAGGGGGAAGCAATTAATATCTCCAACCTATCCCAGGATCATCTTTATGGTCGCGGCCGTCTCCTTCTATTACATAAGTTACTGAATCTGGAGAAATAGTTTCTAAACCTGCATTGATACACCCACCAAAAACCATGGCACAAACAACTATACTTGCTATTAATTTTTTCATAACAGCCCTCCAAAATTTTACTTATTTCTAGTATTATTATAATAGTAAATAAAATTGTTTGATTTTTTAAAAAACTATTCTTTTCCCTTGTTTTTCTTGAATTATGTGGGTCTTTGCAGGACGAATCTTCAAAAATATAAAATTTGTTATATTTAACTTTGGAGGAGTGAGGGTTTTGCTGAACAGTAGGTTACTTGGGGAAGAAATTAAAAGGATTCGCAAGAACAAAAGGCTGACTCAAGCCGAATTGGCTGATGGTATTTGCACGCAAGCAACCATTAGTGGAATTGAATCTGGGAGAACGTTTCCTAGCATCGACATCTTATACTACCTTTCTCTGCGTTTGCAGGTATCAATGGACTACTTTTTAGAGAAAATCACCTATAGGCAGGAGCAATATATAAACGATACATACTCTTACATTAATCAGTTGATTAAACAGGATAAATTTGAAGATGTACTAGAAATTACTAATTATGAATTGAATAGAGAGACTGGTTACAAGGACGAGTCTTTGGCATTATTTTTAAAATGGCAGCTAGCAATATCCAGTTATGAGCTAAAGCGGCTTACCTGGGAAGGGTGCATTGATCAATTACAAACCCTGCTTAACAGCAACCACTATTCTATTAAGCAGCAATTTATGAATATTCGAATCAAAAATAGCATGGGAAACGTACTTGCCAACAATGAACAATACCCTAAAGCTCTCGTCATTTTTAACGAAATTCTTAATGAAGAAATCAATATGGAAGGCTATCATCGGATGAAATTAAAGGTGTATTTTAATATCTCCAAACTATATTATGTGATGGAAAACTATGCACAATCCTATCACTATGCGTCAGAAGGTATTCGAATTTCTTTAAAAATGGAAGATTTATCTGTCCTTGGCCCACTTTATGTCCAGGCCGGACAAAGCCTGTTCCGTCAAAAAGGTAACAAAACGAAAATACTTCAAAATTACAACAATGCCACATTTATCTTTCAACTCTATAGTAGAGAAGACCACATACATGTTGTGGAGGAACTGAAGCAAATGCTATAATCTGACTTTACTATACTAACTATAAAAACACCTGACCATAAATGGCCAGGTGTTTTCTTGTTTCATTTGTTAAGGTTATTTTATGAGAGGTGGGTCAGCGTGCCTGTCCCCTCTACTCTTTACTTGGTTTATTTGGTTTACTTGGTTTACCTGGCTTATCCGGTTTACCTGGTTTACCCGGCTTATCAGGCTTACCCGGTTTATCCGGTTTACCTGGTTTATCAGGCTTTCCTGGTTCTTCACCAGAATCTAAACTTACGTCTACAAATCTACCTTCAGTTTCAGTCGGGATTCCTTCGCTTCCGATAGTCAATAGATGCTCACGGAAGTTTTCCCAATCTGATAGACCTAAATCAGTTACACGGCCTTCTGCATAAGCTTTTGCAAAGACGTCATAGCCGTCTCCACCCTTTGCTGTGAAGGCATTGGTAGCAATTGAGTAGGTTTCTTCGTCACTGATTTCTACCAATTTACCCTTTTCATCCTTATATTGGATGGATACGACACGTTCGCCTGCAGGTTTTGTAGAATCAAATTTTACTATCCCTCCGGATACGTGTAAGAAGCCCCCATTTTCACCTGGGTATTGGCTGAAACTTCTTTCAAATGCTGCTTTTAGCTCTGCACCAGTCAGGTCCATTGTTGCAAGTGTATTGGCGAATGGCAGAACTGCGATAACTTCCCCTACAGTGATTGGACCTTGATTAATCGATGCACGGATTCCGCCACCGTTTTGCAATGCCATGATGATATTCTTACCTGTAACGAAGTCTTTCGCTTTTGCAAGCATTCCGTCGGTAATTAGGTTACCTAGGATTGTTTCGTTTTTACGTACGCTTGGCTTTGTATTGTCGCCATCTGTACGTGGGTTTTCTAATTCGATTGGTGTTGTAACGCCAATTTCTTCATTAGCAACTGCATCAACACGCTCTTTGAATGGTGCCAATACTTCTACTGCTTCTGGGTCAGCTGCTTTACCGCTGACTTTGATTAATTGTCCTTCACTTTCGATTACTACACCATTTTCATCAAATCTTACGTCTAGTAAACCTAAGTTACTATTGGAATTTCCAGTTTGTACAATGACAGTTGGCGTTGCATCTTCTGCTACCACTACAGGTTTAGTCAAAGCAGTATGGCTGTGTCCACCAACGATGATGTCAATGCCTTCTACTTTTTCCGCAAGAACCAGGTCATTATCGATTGCTGCATTGTCGTCATATCCGATATGAGTTAATGCAATAATCTTGTTAACACCTTGCGCTTCAAGAGCTGCAACAGCTTTTTCTGCTTCTTCTAAATAGTTTTCAAAAGTGATGGCACCTGGGCTTGAGATATCAGCAGTTTCTTCTGTTGTTAAACCGAAGATACCCACTTTCTCGCCGTTCACTTCTTTGATGATACCATTGTAAATTTCGCCATTTTCATACGCTGCTTCAATGGAATCATTGAATAGTCCATCGAATTTTGCATCATTTGAAAAATCAACGTTGGCACTTACGAATGGGAAGTTTGCTCCCTTAACAAAGTCAACCAATGCTTGATGGCCTTCTGCTGAAGAACCTAGGTCAAATTCATGGTTACCGAATGTCATTGCGTCATAGCCCAACAGTTTCATTAATTCAAGTTCCGCTTGTCCTTTAAACTCATTGAAATATAACGTTCCAGTGAATACGTCTCCTGCGTCAAGTAGAAGCGCATCCGGGTTTTCCGCTCTGATTTCTTTTACGGCTGTAACTGTTTTCGGCATGTTTTCTAATGCTGCATGCGTGTCATTCGTATGCATAACAGTTAAATCAAACTTACCTTCTAAATCTGTGATTCGGCCTTCTGTTTCCGTTGGGATTCCCTCGCTGCCGACACTTACTAAGTGATCGCGGAAGTTTTCCCAGTCAGATAAGCCTAGATCTGTTACACGGCCTTCTTCATAAGCTTTTGCAAAAACGCCATAGCCGTCTCCGCCTTTTGCTGTGAAGGCATTTGTTGCAATCGTGTAAGTTTCACTGTCTTTTACATTTACATATTGACCATCTTCATTTAAAAACTTGATGGATACAACACGTTCGCCTGCTGGTTTAGTAGAATCAAATTCTATTTTCCCTCCAGCTACGTGTAAGAAGCCGCCATTTTCGCCTGGATATTGACTTAAGCTGATTTCAAACGCTTCTTTAAGCTCCTCGCCAGTCAACTCCATTGTTGCCAGTGTGTTGGCAAAAGGAAGAACCGCCATGATTTCCCCTACAGTGATCTCGCCTGCATTGATTGCTGCACGGATTCCGCCGCCGTTTTGCAATGCCATAATGACATTTTTGCCAGTGAAATCTTTTGCTTTCTCAAGCATTCCGTCAGTAATCAAGTTACCTAGGATTGTTTCGTTTCTACGTACGCTTGGTTTCGTGTTGTCGCCGCCTGTACGTGGGTTTTCTAAAGCATTCGGTGTAGACACACCAATTTCTGTTTGCGCTACTTCATCGACACGTTGTTTGAATGGAGCAAGTACTTCTACTGCTTCCGGATCCTCTGCAATGCTATTGTTGATTGCGATGATGTGTCCATCATGTGTGGTGATAACACCATTTTCATCAAAATTAACATTCAACACACCAAGATTGTTGTTTGCATTACCCGTTTGTACGATAATCGTCGGTGTTTCATCTTTCGCTACCACTACAGGCTCTTTCAATGCTGTATGGCTATGTCCACCAACGATTACGTCAATGCCTTCTACCTCTTCAGCAAGAACTAGGTCATTATCGATTGCTGCATTGTCGTCATATCCGATATGTGTCAAAGCGACAATACGGTTGACACCTTGAGATTCTAAATATTCTACTGCTTTTTCAGCTTCTTCCAGATAGTTTTGGAACTCAATAGCTCCCGGACTGGAGATATCAGCTGTTTCTTCTGTTGTTAAACCGAAGATACCAACTTTCTCACCGTTTACTTCTTTAATGATACCGTCATAAATTTTTCCATTCTCGTATGCTGATTCAATGGAGTCATTATATAAACCTTCAAATTTCGCATCTTTTGAGAAATCAACGTTTGCACCTAGTAATGGGAAATTAGCTCCCTTAACAAAGTCAACCAATGCTTGATGGCCTTCTATAGAAGAACCTAAGTCAAACTCATGGTTACCAAAAGTCATCGCGTCAAAGTTCATCAACTTCATCATGGCAAGGTCTGCTGTACCTTGGAATTCATTGAAATACAATGTTCCAGTAAATGCATCACCTGCATGAAGAAGAAGTCCGTTTGGAGATACTTCTCTAAGTTCTTTTAATTTAGTGATGGTTCTAGGCATTAAATCCAATGCGGAATGAGTGTCATTCGTATGGAAAATTGTCAAGTCTGGACCCGCTGGTTTTGTTAAATCAAGCTGCACCAACATAGGGTCGTGGTCAGATGCCTGGCCTTGTGCTTCCGTGAAATTCGCATTGATATGAACCATATCAACCGTTGTATTCGGTACTAGATTATTAGAAACCAAGATATGGTCTAACACTTGGTTGTTTCCTTGGTAGAAGTAAGAGAAACGGTCTTCTGCAGGAACTAGGTCAACCATGTTTGTTAAAACTCCGCCTTTTAGAGTGTCAAGGGCTGGCGTGAATTCAAAATCATTCATGTCTCCAGCTACCACAATATTTAAAGCAGGGTTTTCTGCAAGTCCAGCATCAACGAAACTGTTAATTTCTTGTGCTAAT
Source organism: Sutcliffiella horikoshii (assembly GCF_020524325.1). Taxonomy (GTDB): domain Bacteria; phylum Bacillota; class Bacilli; order Bacillales; family Bacillaceae_I; genus Sutcliffiella_A; species Sutcliffiella_A horikoshii_D. Next base: position 347,699 of record NZ_JAIVKY010000007.1, on the reverse strand, counting down.
TGAAGTCTTTCTGCTTCTGAACCCAAGAATGGAGGTTGATTTGCTCCCCATAGAGATTGGTCTCCACCTTTAGAATTCAAGTGAGTACCGATGACTACAACACGCTCACCTTGGAATTCAAATTCAGCTGCGATTGGTTTACGTGTATTTGAGAATGCTGAAGGGTTAATCACTCCAGGGTTAAGCGTTAAATTACCATCTTCTGTCCAATCGTTTGCCTCTGTGGCTGTACCTTTAGATGCGTCTACTAAATCAACACGTTCAGGGTTGTACAGGTAACCAACACGGATGTTTGCTCCTGGTGCTCCACCGTTTGTATTATTTTCAGGTGCAACATCTGTCCAATCATACTCTGGACCTCCAGCAGCTTTGATTGCATTAATTAGGCGCTCATAGCTCTCAGACGCATCTGCATTACCAGAGTTATTCTGGCCGTCATTATCCTGAACCTCAACTAACGTGATGATATCAGGAGATTTCATATTTTCTACAAATGAGTTTGCAATTCTTGCTGCTTTCTCATCTGATGTATTAGCTTTATTGTTTGAGAAGTTTTCGATATTGTAATTTGCTACAGTCAATTTGTCTGCTGCAGGTTCAATATGTGTAACTTCTGGTTTGATGCTTGATGGGATCACATTAGGCAATGTGCTCGTTGCTAGTTGATAGCCTGCGCTAGAGTAAGATAGGACACCAATGACTTCCCCATCAAAACGATCGCCAGACTTAAAGTTGTTGCCAACGTTATCAAGCATGATTTTCTCAGGGTTGTAATCGTCTGCTGCGATATTTAACCCACCCATAACGTTCAGTTCGTTGTTTGTGGTGTTTTCCACAATGATTGGAACATCGCCGTTATATGGCGGTCCAACTACTAAAGCATCCGGGAAGGAAAGACGCATAAATTCAACTGATTCCCAGAAATCAATACCATCTTCTTCTGGGTCAAACGATATCATTTCGTCGTTATCAATGATTTTGTTTGGAGGGATGATATCTTCTCCAACCACAAGTGGTGCAGGAAGTTCGGCTGTACCTGTCTTTTCTACTGCAGTTCCTTCAATTTGGGTTCTGGAAAGCTCATCGCCTCTAACGTATTCGGAAACTTTCCCGTCTACAGAAACGGTATCCCCTACAGAAACTCCATGACCTCTCAGGTATACTTCAATAGCATCAGATGTCGTGCTGTCATTATCAGCATTCTCTACATCCTGCATGACAAAGCTATTTGTAGTGATATGAGTTACTACACCAGTGATATCCGTTACGGAAGATCCGTTATATTCGGAAACATGACCTTTTCCTTGAATGTCATGAATAAAGATGCCTTCTGTATCAAGAATTTTGTACGTAAAGCTGAATACTTCGCTCTCTGTACCATCGGCAACTGCGATTGCTTTAATAGTTGTTTCACCAGTTTCTAAAGGAATTGGTTCTGCGTATTTTGTGCTTTCTGTAGTTGGAGCTGAACCATCTGTAGTGTAGTAGATTTCAGCACCTTCTGTACCAGATTTCAATTCAATTTTCGTACCTGCTTCTACAACTCCTTCTGGTTGCGTTACATAGACTGCAGGTTTGTTTACTAGGTCATAGCTTTCTAGACCAGTAGTTTTTAAGTGATAACCAGTATTGTTAATAGATCCAACACCAGTTAGATGTACTTTATCGCCTTCTTTGTATTGCTTGATTAAGTCATCATAGTTGGAACCTGTGCGGTTGTCATGAATAACTGTTACGCTTTCTCCATTTTCGAAAACAGCTTTAAACGTAGCTGTTCCATAGGAATCTTTCGTCATGTCCGTGATCGTAACGTTTTCAAGCTTTAAAAATTCCCCTTGCGTGCTCTCACCTACTTCTGTCACAACTTGTGCGGCAGGAAGTTCGTTTCCGGATGAGATGATTTCTTGTTTCGTTGGTTTAATTTCCAACTCATTGTTGTAAGTCAATAATTCACCGGTGATTTTTACTTTATCCCCGGGTTTTACATTTTGAAGACTATTAAAAACAAGCATACCTGCTGTTTCGTCTTGCATGTAGAAGGTATCATAGCCCCAAAGTCCTGTGTTTGTTGTCGCAATTCCTTCAATTGTTACCATTTCGCCAGCACCTAGTTCGCGTGCTTCTGCGACAGTAACTGTTGGAACTGGTTCTGGATCGGTAGGTTCGCCAGGGTCAGCAGCGCCGAAAGTATGTTTTCCTAGGTCAGAAAAATCATCTTTTCCTAAGTTAGTCCATTCTATGTTTCTATCAAAAGCATCGTTGATGACGGTATCTCCTACTGTAACATCGCTGTTCCTAACAAGAGAAACGTCAGCTAGGACATTTGCCACGGAGCCGACTTGTCCGATGGAATCAACGACTTGTCCATTTTTTTTCAGAACAAGTTGGTCGTTTCCATTGAAGTTGATGACTTGCTTGCTGGTGTCAGTTTTGTCTGTGACAGCTACGATATCAGCATGCGCATCGGAACGAGAAATGACATATGTAGCACCATTTGCAAGCTTTCCTTCTAATGGTAGAATTTTGTCAGTCGTTGTAGTCCCTGTAGTTGCCGAACTACCGTTGTTATAATGTTCAAGCGTATAGCCGCTTAAGTCGACTTCGCTACCTGTTCCATTAAATAGTTCTATAGCTTTGTTATTACTGGATCCCTCCACATATTCTGAAATAATGAGATCGGTAGCAACAACTGTTTCAGCTTTTACATTCGTATTGGCCATTGGTGATAGTAAACTTGTAAGCAAGAATACTAGAGTGACAATACTAATGCTTCTTTTGTGTTGTCTTTTCATTTTCTTCCTCCCATATTATGAAAATATAAACCCCGTTTGTTGAATCGTGTTGTTATTACGTTTGTTCCGTAGATATTAGGGGATTTTTGTAACAAATGTTTCCTAGTCATTATTGTATAGACCAATTATGAATGTAGTGTTAAGTTATTGTGAAGATTAGTAGAATAAACACACAAGGTCCAAAAGTGCTAATATTCAGAAAAAAATAATTAGATTATAAGACTTTCGACTTATTTCAGACTATTCCTACAAAAAAACCCCACTATCATTATAGTTTGGGGAGAATTATCTGTAAATACAAATTCTTCATGTTAGCGCTTCCTTTTCTTTCCTGCAGCGGGTTTAAGTGCCTGTCCGTTTGATGTCCTTATATGTCAAATGTCCGAAGATTTTTCGTTTTTGACCGAAGTTTTAGGAAAGTTGGCCGAAGTTTTGAGGAAATTGACCGAAGTTTGGCGGCAAATGGCCGAACGAAATTTTGTGGTGTCCGAAGGTGGTTGAAAGTTGGCCGAACGCTACAACTGATTTGACCGAACCCTAGTCTATTTTTCACTTTTTTGTCCGAAACAAGAGGATAAGTGTCCGAAGCAAATTTCACCCACAAAAATAGAGACATTTTCTATTAAAAATACGTGTTTTTCTATCAAAAACGCACCAGAACGCAACAAAGAGGTCGCCGTCCTGTGAAACTTATCCAAATACAAGACGTCTAACCATATTAGAAAGGGGATGACCTTTTGAAAATAAATAAGTATTTATTAGTTTTTATGATATTAATTTCAATAGGAACAGCAGGTTGTTCGAGCGGAGTAAAAGGTGTAACAGCTGGAGGGCATACTATTGAAGTCCAAGAACGTATTGGGGATGAGGATAATTACGAGATCTTCAAGGTAATCACGGACGAAGAGCAAGTAAAAAAGGGAAAGGAATTATTAGATGATTTGGATTGGGAGGATGCAAAGGTATCGATGGTACGTCCAGCTGATTTCCGGTTTTCTTTCCCAAATCCAGAGGCCAAAGCAATCTTATATGAACTTTGGATAGGTCCTAATAAGGATTCAGTAGAACTCGTAATAAACGCTGAAAGTAAATATATTAAAATGGAAAAAAATAAATCTGCGGAACTATATGATTTACTGACTGGCGAGAAACTATCTGATGTAGAATGATAACTGTGAAAACCGACCTTGCTCGGTTCAGGTAAGTGTCTCCTTCTCCTCTCCCCTCGCCATTCTATAATTAATTCGAAAGGGGTGGTTTTATTGGAAAATAACGAAATAAAAGTAAGTGGCTTAATAAGTGAAGAAGCAATGAAGGAATATATAGTGTTTCACTCGAACAGAACGAGAATCTGGTATGTGATTTTAGCGATTTTACTCTATTCTGTCTTGTTACAGATAGCATTGCCTGATGTATCCATCGTTTTTATCCTAGTTGCCAGCTTGTTTATGGGCATCATTGTTTGGTTTATGGTACCGAAAATGTATTCAAAGAAAGGGATTAAAGAATATAGAAGTGATCAGCTCATGCAGCAAGAGGTTTTCTACACAATCAATGCAGAGGGAATTCATCAAAAAGTGAGAAGGTCAGAAATGCTGACAAGATGGGAAGACATTTTCTCCATCCATGAAACCAAAAACCTGTTTTTATTTTACATATCAAAAAACAAAGCAATCGTTATTCCACAAAAATTCCTTTTGAAAAGTGAGATGCAGCGCTTGCGTCAGCTGATCAAGGAAAAGGAGAATTCTAAGGGGCCGACCTTTGAATACCCCGAACAGGTTGCAAGAGAAAAATCAGAAAACCCTGATGGTATAAGCTTTACCATCTTCATTAGTGAAAAAATGTACATTGCCCATATTCACTTTCTCTCAATAAAGGCAAAGATATTGTTTCCGATTTGGGTGGGTATGCTTTATATTCTTTTAGCACTGCTCTTGTTCAAGGAAATAACTGTTCTCATCGCAGCATTTGCAGTAGTTATCAGCATCGCCACCAGATTCTTGTTATCAACCGTTATTAATTGGAAGGCTGCAACAGAATACAGAAGTGACCGACGCATGCATCATGACATTCAATTAGAGGTAAGCCCGGATGGAATTATTCAAACCCTTTCAAACTCGCAAGCTGACTATACGTGGGGTAACATTTTGTCTATTCACGAAACGAAGACGGCATTCCTCTTTTTCATTTCAAAAAATAGAGCAATCATCCTACCTCAAAAATACCTCGACCATGAAGAAAGAGGAAAGTTGAAAAACATCATCAACGAACATGCCAGAACGAAAAAAATTGTTTATATGAATAAAGCGAGTTGAAAAAAGGAAAGCATCTGTTGGGAAAACAGGTGCTTTTTTTGATGGACAGAGGATAAACTGAGTCCGTGTGCCTGTCCCCTAACCCCTTCCAATATTTTAATATTTTTAACTATTTATTACATATTGGAACGTGATATATTTAAAGAGGATTTGTAAGAAAAATTGAATAAAGTGAGGAATTGGGATGGGCAAGATTAGGTGGAGCGTTTGGCTTAAGTTGCTGTTGGTATGGGTATTGGTTTTGGGAAGTTTTCCTTCTTTCGGCCGTGCTGCGGAAGAGGGTACAAGAGTTAGTGGAACGTTGACGGAGGATACAACTTGGACGAAGGCGGGTTCGCCGTATCGGATGGTTGGGACCGTGACGGTTCCAAGGGACGTTACGTTGACCATTGAGCCGGGTGTGACGGTTGTTGGTCAAATCGGTGTATGGTTCCATGTATATGGAAAGTTATTGGCTCTTGGTAATGCAGAAGAAAAGATTATGCTTGATACGGCGTATATCCAAAGTGTTTCTTTTCCAGAAACGCTCGTTTACCTTGAACATACAAACGTTACTCGGGCACTTAATGGCGGTTACTTAGTATCAGGATCGCAACTTTATCTGAATAACAACCAATTTTCAAATGGGTCTATTTCTATCAGCACCTCGAAAAGGTTGGAGCCTACCATTACAAATAACATTTTTCACGGAAATGCTTCCATAAGTGTAAATTTAGGTACGGTGGATACTATCATTAATAGAAATACTTTTTTAAATACAGAAGAGACGAATAGTACAAACGTTAGAGTTTATTGTGGCGTAGATTGCACGTCTAACTTATTATTCTCTCAGAATAATTTCTTTGGTTCTAACGAAAGAGCGTTTTTTGATATTTCTAGTGATAGAATCATGACGATTGATGGTTCTAACAATTATTGGGGAACGACAGATGAAGCGTTAGCATCGAGGTATATTATTGATGCAAATGATAATAGCAATTTTCGTGGGACATTAGCGATTGAACCGATTTCCTATAAACCGAACAGCCTCGGTCACCCTCTCGGGGAGCTGATGGCTCCCATCGTTCCACCTGTTGGGAATAGTGATGAAGCAGTAATCGGATTGACAGATGCTGATAGCTTAGTTGAAGTATGGAATGGTAGCGAGAAAATTGGAGCAGGTCTATCACAGGCAGATGGAACCTTTTCAGTACCTATCCCGAGGCAATCTGAGGAAACTGAATTAACGATTGTTGCGCTTGATAGTTTTAACAGAACCAGTCAAGAAACTACTATTATTGTGACAGATACAATTCCCCCAGAAGCTCCCATCGTAAATGATGTGACAGATGCGATGGACATAGTTACTGGTACAACGGATGGAAAAGCTAAGGTACAGGTATTTCGTGGAGAAAGTGTATTAGCAGAAGGGTTTGCGGACGAAACGGGGCATTTCAGCTTATATATTGGGAAGCAACAAGCCGGTACAACTATGGAGATCCAAGCGGAAGATGCAGCAGAAAATAAAAGTGATCGAGCCATCGTCGTCGTAAAAGACGTAACACCACCAGAAATCCCACAACTCTCGGAAGAAATGACAGATGCGACAACTTACATCATTGGTAAGGCGGAGCCAGGTTCAACAGTCATTGTACGAACAGCCACGGAAGAGCTTGCCCGTGTCTCTGTAGAAAGCAGTGGAACATTCCAAAGGTATATCGCTACACAAAAAGCAGGGACAATGATTGAGATCCTTGCAATAGATAAAGCGCAAAATGCAAGTCAGCCACTTATCATGGAAGTGAAGGACGTTACCCCTCCCAATCTTTATGTGTATCCATATGGGGACAATATGAATTCATTATTCGGAATGACCGAAGTTGGCGCGACAGTGACAGTGGTGAAGAACGGTGTTACATTGGGAGAGAAATTGATAAGGGATAGCTATGAATTTCAAATGAATATTCCGAGGCAAATGGCAGGAACGAAATTAACGGTATCTTCTAAAGATCCTGCTGGCAATGTGACAAGTGTCGAAGTAGTGGTGGTCGATTTTACCACACCCGGAAAACCGCTGGTAGATTCGGTTACGGATAAAAGCACTGTGGTTACAGGGAAAGCGGAGCAAGCATCAACCGTTGAAGTTATTAAAGGTTCTTCTTTGATCGGTACGGGTAAGGCAGCGGAAAACGGTTTGTTCTCGATTTCCATCGCAGGACAGAGCGCGGGCACTGTGTTGACAATTCGTGCAAAGGATGCTGCAGGTAACGTGAGTCAGTTAACGAGTGTGACTGTAAAGGATGTTACCCCTCCTTCAGTGCCTCAAGTTAATAAAGTAACAAATAAAGATCTTGTTGTAACTGGCAAGGCTGAAAAGGCTTCTACTGTAACCGTGAAAATCGGGACGAAAACCTATTCTTCTAAAGCGAATGCAGACGGTACCTTTAGTGTTAGCATACCGGTTCAAAATGCTAGTACGGCCATTTCTGTGACAGCAAAAGATAGTGCGGGCAATGTGAGTGGTGGTAAGGCGATTACAGTGTCTAAAATTGCACCTAATATGCCGACTGTTAATGGTGTAAGCAATAAGGCTTCTTTAGTAAGTGGTAAGGCTGAAAAAGGTTCCACGGTTACGGTGAAGATAGACACGAAGAGCTTTATAGGTAGAGCGGATGGTTATGGTGATTTCAAAATTACAATTCCAATTCAAACTGCAGATAAAAAGCTTCATATAACAGCTACGGATAAAAATGGTAATGTAAGTGCCAGTAACACTGTCACGGTTAAACGAGTAGCGCCGAATATGCCTGCAGTAAATAAGGTGACGAATAAGGCCACTGTTGTTTCTGGTAAAACGGAAAAGTATGCAACGGTTTCGGTAAAGATCGGAACGAAAACATATTCCCAAAAAGCGGATGTGGGTGGAAATTATAAATTAACGATACCGTTACAAAACGCTGGAACAAGTCTGAATGTCACGGCAAAAGATGGCACAGGTGCAGTAAGTGCTGCTCGGACAGTGAAGGTAGAGAGAGTGGCCCCGAATATCCCGGTCGTGAATGCAGTTAAAACTACTTCCACAACTGTCACAGGTAAAGCGGAGAAAAAATCAACCGTTACAGCGAAGATCGGGTCGAAATCTTATTCAGCTAAAGTCGATGCTTATGGGAACTTTAAGATAACTATTCCAAAACAAAAGAAAGGCACTGTCATCAAGGTGACAGCGAAAGACTCGAAAGGAAATGTTAGTGCAACAAGGGAAATAAAAGTAACGTAAAAGGAACAGGATGATACCTCCTGTTCCTTTTTGACCTTTGGTTGTTACTGATTAAAGAAAAAGTACGTTACACCTGCATTTTCTAGGAAGTTTTATACCCTATTAAAATATTACAAATGTTCTAATACTGTTTGATAAAAATAATCGCAGGCTTCTTCTTCGGTATTAAATTTCTTTAATTGTGATTTAACACCTCTTTCACTATAATACACTTCCCACAAATTTTGATTTCTGTTTAAACAGAAAGCCTCATTAGGTAATCCCCCATTTAAATTATATAAATCATTAGGAACATTTGCATTAATTAAAGTTTTCTCCAATTCTTGTTTTTTCATATTACTTACCTACCCTTCCAATAATATTTTGTTCAATCAATTTTTTGACCGATTCATTTAGTTCATACTGTATACCCATACCAGGCTCATCAAACCAAGGAGCTATTTTTCCAACCTCTACTTCTAATGGTTTTTTTACTACATATACTTTATAGGGTTTATTGTATGTTTCGGGCGCTAATGCACGCATTTCATACGGAACACCATATGGTGAAACAAATGTACCACCTTCGTAGCCAAATCTATCAATTATTAACCCAGGTTTTAATGTAATACTTTCAACTTCACCTAATACACCTCGATTGGGTGGCCAATTAATTTCTCCTTCTAAAGTATAGTACTTACTATTAGATTTCACATCTTCATAACTCTTTGTATTAATAATAGGTTTAGGATAATTTGTTTCTATTCTTTTTTCTCGATTTAACACCTTCCACTCTTCTTTTGTCACTGCTCTTTCCCCAGGTCCTGGCCTGTTACCTCGTATTTCTAAGCCATTTCTTTTACTTTCAATTACACTTTTACCTGTAACTACCTCAATCTTATTAAGAATATCATTGTTCATTTCCTTGAGAACAGAATTTACTTTATAACTATCTATAACATTTACCGGCCCACCAGTAAAAGCTAGTCCTCTCTTCGGAACCATTCCGTCTATTAGTTGCCGCACCCGCTCCAAACCAACTGCAGATGAACCCTTCACCGAACTCATCACTATCTCATGTTGTTCCTTCAGCTTAATATTAAGGTCTGTTTCCACCTTGGTACCAAGTTTCCCTGCAATTCCACCAACTTTGGAAAGCCCTTTGTCTCCTATGACGGAAGTTCCGATAATAGCGGTTGCGTAGCCTAGCCATTCACCTCGACTATTAGCATCTCCGTGAATGACGGATTCGTTGAAAGAGTTGTAGAGTTCGTGGCCTATTTCTAGCAGTATAGCTGGATTAGAGACTACTGCGTCTAGAAATTCTATGGTTTCTTGTAGCACTTGGTCCGGTTCTGTTGCTAGACGTTTAATGCCATCCCAGGTGTCGGAAGCAGCACTGATGATTCCTGCTCCAAAGCCATTAGTGAAGTCCCAGAATGCTTCCCCGGCCGTTTTCTTCTTGGGCTCCGGCTTCGCACAACTCGGATTTACCCACTGATCAAACGTTGCCACATGCCCTATTGAAAAAAACACGCCAAGCTCTGGAAAATGTTCACTATTCCACCGCTGCATGACGGTTTGGTTGTACAGTTTCGTCTGCAGCTTTCCATAAGCCTCGAGATCCTCAAGCATAATCGGCGAAAAGGTAGACACCTTTACCTTGCCCGTCGCAAATTGTTGACTCATTTCCTCTATGTAACTCTGTATCAGAGATAGATCCTCGATTAAGGTTGTGAACGACTGAGTTTGTTGATGGTCGAATTCATGGAGCTTGTCCACGGTTTGGTTTGCTGATTGTTTGGTTTGTTGGATGCCTTCGTGGAATTGATGCCATTGTCCAGGGAGGATACGTCTAGAACTTTCATGGTTCGCCTCCTTTCTATTTTATTTTACAGAAACTGTATGTATATAAGTATGACGGTTCGACATTGGTGGGGAAATTCCTGCATGAGGGTGAAAAACGGGAGGAATGGACTATTAAGGGGATGAGATTAGTTCGCTTCCTTGTTGGTTTGAAAAAAATTATAACTATTTTTTCTAAGTTTGGAATAAAAGATGGTGGATATTCTGGTTAAGGGGTACATTCTATGATTATCGGCTTGCTCAACCCTGTGAATATATGGATTCTCAATAATTTGAACGGTTTTTTTGATTAATTGAGCGCTCTTATTGTATACTTCAAAGCGTTTTTTGACTAATTCGGCTTTGTTTGATCCCGCATCTACATGAGAGATCAAAAATACAAAATGCCAATACGTCTGTGACAGCAACAGATAGCGCGGGGAATGTGAGTAACGGGAAGTCTATTACATTTTCAAGAGTCGCGCCTAACACGCCTACCGTTTATAGTGTGAGCAATAAGGCTAATATAGTAAGTGGGAAAGCAGAAAAAAATGCAACGGTTACAGTGAAGATAGATACAAATAGCTTTACTGGTAAAGTAGATAGTTATGGTGACTTTAAAATTACCATACCAATTCAACCTTTTGATAAGAAGCTTTATATAACAGCAACAGATAAAGATGGTAATGTAAGTGCCAATAACATGGTTACGGTGAAACGAGTCGCGCCGAATATGCGGGTCGTTAATGCAGTCAAATCTACTTCAACAAGTGTCACAGGTAAAGCGGAGAAGAATTCGACCATTACAGTTAAGATTGGGACGAAATCCTACTTGGATAAAGTGGATTCAACCGGGAATTTCAAAATAACGATTCCGAAACAAAAGAAAGGTACTGTCATTAAGGTTACTGCGAAAGATTTGAAAGGAAATGTGAGTGCCACAAGGGAAATAAAAGGAACATAAAAGGAACAGGAGGATGGCCTCCTGTTCCTTTTTAGTTGGTTGTGGGGACAAGTATCCGGCTAGTCCCTAGTCAATACTTGTAAATGTACAAAAAATAGTAGAAATACACTACTTTTTTCCTGTATAATTGTAACTATTGTTTTTTAAAAGGAGGGAAGATGTTTACCAAAAAGGAAAATTATATAAGAAGAATGAAAGTGGGGAAGTATTACTTATGCATTATCCTTGGGCAATGGAAACTTTACTTAGTATTATCTTATTTTTTACAGCCATTATCAGTGTGTTAGTAGCTATGACGGAGGGATTTACTTTAATTAATTTTTCTATTATTGTATTAGCAATCTATTACGTTTTTATTAGAGTATCTCTTCAGAAGAAGAAAGTTAAAGAAGCTGTAACCGAACATACGAAAGAGAAAATATACGTGGTTCAAGACGCATACACTACTAAATCTGGTTCAAGTAAAGTTTTTGTTGCGATTACGGAACGTCATCTGTGTATTTACAAAAAGGGAGAATTACAGGCGATACAACTTTTAGATATTAATGGATTAGAATCAGGATTTGAAAATAATGGAGTTATTACTACGACATTCCACAAATTTGGCGATCACCTTACCTCTACAAGTGTAGAAGAAGGATATCCTCATTTCACCTTCATTTCTAACAATAAGGAATATGTGTTGTATTGCAATATAGCTTCTAGAAGATCTATTTTCAAAAAAATTGCTTATGCATTTAATAAGGGACCATTAAAAAAAGAGATAATGGATCATGAGAAAAAAATAGTCCAATCTGAAAAAATAGAACAACAAGCTAAGGAACTACTATCGACTATCAAAGCAGAAGTATTGGATGAATCGACATTTGAACATCTTTCTTCTAAAATGGATAAAGTATTGGAAGCTATGTGTTCATCAGCAAAGGAAGAGTTGTTGAATGAGTACCCTGCATTAAACGTTCTATCAAGTGAAGAATTACAGAAATTCGATTATCTTTTTGCGAGAAGTGTTGTTTCTGGAGCAGTTATCGGCCAAAACTTCAAGGAACAATTTAGTAATTCAAAGCCTACAATCATTCCCAACTGTAAAGCATATGAAGGAATTACATACGGTTTGCTAGGTAGTAGCAGAAAAGATTTTGAACAAATTACATATGTAAACACCGATCATCTATTGTATTTTATTGATAGAGGAATTTACTCAGGATATAAAGCCGCATAAATATGATGAAAAGCCAGTTTTCGTTATAGAAAACTGGCTTTTTTAATTAAAGTGTAGCAGGTTGACGGTTCTCTGCCTCCTCAAACTTTATCACTTTAGTGTGTAGGGACATTAAACCATTTTCTTTAATCCCTCTGAAAAAGATCCCGCGTATACACTCTGTCGCTTACGTCCTCTAAAGCCGGTTCCATCCTGTTCGTAATGATAATATCCGCTCTTTCCTTAAAGGTTTGCATGTCTTTTACAACTTCATATTCACCAAAGGTGTTTTGAGAAAGAGCTGGTTCATAGATGATAATTTCTATTCCTTTAGAGGATAATCGCTTCATTACACCCAGTACCGAAGATGCTCTAAAGTTGTCAGAACCCGCTTTCATCGTAAGCCTATAGATGCCGACAGTCTTGGGATTCCTCTCCAAAATTTGTCCAGCAATAAAGTTTTTCCGTGTTTTGTTGGCTGACACAATGGCTTCAATAATATTATTGGGGACGTCTTTATAATTTGCTCGGAGCTGTTTGGTGTCCTTTGGTAAGCAGTAACCGCCGTAACCGAAAGAAGGGTTGTTGTAGAAATCTCCAATTCTAGGGTCGAGACTGACACCTTCGATTATTTGTTTGGTTTTGAGTCCTTTGGCTTCTGCATATGTATCAAGTTCATTAAAGTAAGCGACGCGCAAAGCTAAGTAAGTGTTGGAGAAAAGTTTTATGGCTTCTGCTTCTGTGGAATCTGTAAGCAATACAGGGATTTCTTTTTTCCAGGCTGCTTCTTTTAAAAGAGTTGCAAACGTCTTGGCTCGTTCTGATATTTCTCCGACTATAATCCTTGAAGGAAACATATTGTCATAAAGAGCTTTCCCCTCCCTCAGAAATTCAGGTGAGTACAGGATGTTATCTGACCCATACCTTTGTTTGATTTGAGCAGTATACCCTACGGGGATAGTGGATTTTATGACCATAATTGCATGTGGATTCACTTTTAGTACAGTCTCTATAACATTTTCTACAGAGCTTGTATCAAAATATTTTTTCTCTGCATCATAGTCTGTCGGGGTTGCGATGATGATGAAGTCTGCTTCGCTAAATGCGGTAGAAGGGTCTGTCGTAGCAGTAAAATTTATGTCGTTTCTATTTAGGAAGTCCTCGATTTCTGAGTCAGCGATTGGTGATTGACGTTTATTTAGGAGTTCTACCCTTTCATGAACGATATCAAGGGCAATGACATCATGATGTTGGGCTAATAGTAACGCATTGGAGAGTCCTACATAACCTGTACCAGCTACAGCTATCTTCATACAAACCGCCTACCTTGTCTTAGAGTTTTATACTCTAAGGATATCAAGCAAATGTTAGGATAATGTTGATTAAATGTAAATATTTTCTCGTACACAAAGGCAGATGGAATAATGTCCATCTGCCAGGTTATAGTGCTCGGCTCATCCTGCCTTTTTATTTTTGTGTCCTTTCCTCAAACGCAAAATTCCAACCTCGATTTTAATGAATCCTAAATAAATCCAGATTACCACGGGAAAGTCCTATTTAAGAAAGATTTCATTCCCCATAACAGAAGAAAGATTCACTCTAACTAACAAAATGTAACTATTTCGACTCGCGAATAAAACGCGAGAACTGTCCCTGTGTTTCCTTAATTTCCTTTACCGTTGTTCCCTATTTTTACAGTTTCTGATGATGCATTACCTGCATGATCTACTGCAACAATAGTAACTTTTTGACCCTTTGCAACTGGTTCAGCAAGAACGTGCTCTGTTTCACCGTTTACATATGGTTCTTCTGTAACAAGTTCCCCATCAACCATCACATACCAGTAAGCCACACCACTCGTTTTATCTGTAGCATTGACTGATACTGTTTTAGCATCTTTACCTAGTTTTGTTTTTACTTGAGGTACTGTTACATCTAGCTTAACTGGAAAAGTAAAGCTTTGGGCTACCGCGCCTTCGAAGTCAAGAGTTGCTTCTACTTGTAAGAAATATTGACCTTCTGGAGCGATCTTACCGTTATGCATTGTACCATCCCATGTCCAGTCAGAATATAGGTAGTACATAGCTCCTCTGCCGCCATCATAATAGTTCTTACGTACAAATTCTTCAGATGCAATTTCTTTCACTACTTTTCCGTCTACATTCAATACATTTAACTTAAATTCCTTGGCATTACGAAGGAGAGATAAAATGTAAGTTGCACTATCATTTGTTCCATCCCCATTTGGTGAAATAGCAATTAGGTCTTGATTCAGCTCTCCTGTTGCTTGGTCTGTACCTAAGAAATTGTAGCTGCCACCACCCGCATGAGTCACAACACCTGTCATTCCGTAGAATGACGCAGGATCCCAAATAGGTGCATCAATAATTGGCGCAGCGTCCCAATCGCCTTTAAATCCAACGTAAGGTACTACTAAATCTGGATTCGTATCAGTTGGATCTGTTAACTTAACAAAACCTTCTAACCAGTAACCGTTTGTAAAATACGTTTTTAATTCTTCATCCCAACCACTAACATCAACAGTAACTTCAAATGTTTCTGTGCCATTTGCAGGTACTTCGATTGAGCTATTTGGGGAACCGTTAACTGTTGCAATTGTTCCTAAATCCATACCGCCCAGTTGATTAGGTGCTGTTACAAATACACCGTCTACATTAGCAGGAATATCTGTTTGAGCGTTAGCACTCACAACATAACTTAAAGCTTCATCAGAGTGATTTTCAGCTGTTAAAGAGAACGTGACAACATTGTCATTAACTTCTTTCAGTGCAACTTTCGCTTCCCCTGTAGTAGAGTCAGTCACTGTAACAGGAGTGGATAATGCTGCATGGAGCTGCATTAAACCTGCACCTTGACGACGCGGGGAAACTGGTGCACCACCAAAATTAACTGGGTTAGCAGTATTTAATAAGAATTTCTTAGCAAGCTTAGATCTTGCAGCACCATCAAATCCGAATTCTTCATCAACACGTTGTAACACTAGTGCTGAACCACCAGAAACATGTGGAGCCGCCATTGATGTACCACTCTTCACTCCATATTCATTATTATCTTGTGTAGAGTATATTTGACCTCCAGGAGCAGTAAGTTCTGGTTTGAAATCAAGGTTTGGTGTAATACCCCATGAAGTGAATCCGCTCATTTTGCCTGATTCACTGTTTGGAATTGTCATCTTTTCGCCGTCGAAACTTACTGTAACCGTTTGGCCTGCTTTAAGTGCAGCCGCAAAGCGGTCTCCATCCTTTTTTAGCATGAACAATTGCGGAACCGTAATGGCAGCATCGGTTGCCATACTAACAGTTCCACCTGCATTGTTATAAATAATAACCCCTGCTGCTCCAGCATTCTGAGCATTTAGAGTTTTTACAGTAAATGCTAATTCACCACGTTGAATCAATACATATTTACCTTCTAACTCTTTACCTTCAAAATCAGCAGGATATCCTAATCCTGCATAAACCAATTCAATATTTTCTCCGGAAGGAGCAGTTTGACCAGCAGATAAGTACATTACTTGTTCTGGCTCACCACCATCAATTGAAACACCTGCAGCGTCTACATCCATATAAGTGTTTTCAAATGACGCTACAGAAATAGAATCATAAGACACACCTGGCGCCCCCACTACTCCATAGTCAGGGTTGGATGCATATGGATAGAAATAACTATTACCATAGTAAGCGGAGTTACCTGCTGAGATAGACATTACCACTCCGTTATCAACAGCACGTTTAATCGCTTGTTGCTCTGGAGACTCAGCGTCTACGAATCCAGCAGTAGAACCAAGACTCATGTTAAGTACATCAGCACCTAATTTAAGTGAATCATCAATGGCTTTAATATAAATATCACCATATGTCGTTGCTACATCATTACCAAATACACGTAACGCTAATAATTGTGCTTCTGGTGCAACACCTTTAATTCCGCCATTTTCTTCGTCACCGTTAGCAGCAACTGTTCCACCTACGTGCATTCCATGCATATTCGTGTCAGCATTGCTGTCAAGAATAGTATCATTTTCATCCATATAGTTCCAAGCATATGGAACTTTTTCATTAATGTATTTTCCTGGTAACTCATGTTCAGCAATTACACTATTGACAAATTCTTCGGATAATTCCGCTTTTGAACCATCTGTTAAAAGGAAATCTTTATGAGCTGGATCTAGACCAGAATCGATGATACCAACGACCATTCCTTCCCCATTGTATCCGAAGTCTCTCCAAGCTTGTTGAGCTTGTACTAGTTCTTTACTGTACTTCATTTCTACTTCTTCAGTCGGCAGTTCATACTCAGTAGCAAGATATACTTGCTTTACTTCTACTACCTCTTTGATTTTTTCAATTTCTCCGTATTTAACTTTAGCACTAAAACCGTTAACAATTGCATTAAATTCTTGGAGGTATTCTATATCTACTTTTTTACCTTTGATCTTACCTTTTGCTGCTTTTTGTTTGTCCTTTGCAGCCTTTTCTAATTGCTTACGCTCTCCTTTAGAAAGGTTATCATACTTTACACCTTTTTTAGTCGCTACTTCAACAGGTGCATCACCATCTAATTCAATGATTACACGTACTTCTTTATTCGGGTCAACATCTTGTAGGTCGGTTGCTAGTATGTTAGTTTTTTGAAGGTCTGGTTTTTGTGCATTTAATTGCAGTGGAGTGAATCCACCTGTAAATGCAAAGCTGCTGTTTGCAAAAACGAATAAAACTACTAGTAGAATAGTTGAAATCCTTTTAAACATGTTTTTCCTCCCCAAATGATTTTTAGAAAAAAAGATAAGTAGAATATAGTCCTCCTTTCACATAATAGAATCTGAAATATAATATAATCCAGTCTATTATCACTATACTAAAGTACTAGCGTGTGTACTAGTCTTAATTTTCAGTACTTTTAAAATATTTGATATATTTTGTCGTGTTCGAAGATATAAGTTTTGGCATATATATAAAGATTCATGTTGAAATTTTGAATACTTTGTCTGTATAAGCAAATCTTAATGGAGAAGGTAACTAGAAATGAGTAGTAATTTGTCGAGAAATTTTAAAGTGTAAAAGGTTTATTTTTTGCTTTCCAAACATTTAAACTTAAAAAACAATGGTTTCAGGCACAAAACCTAAACCATTGCCGTGTCTATATTATTGTTGAGACACAGGGAAGGTGATGTCTCAGAGAGGATGGGGGGGCATAGAACCGTTCATGGTCCAAATGTTAAGGTAGTTTTCACTTTGCAGTTAAACGAGAGCCTTCCTTATACTCCACCTGCCCTATGCACTAAGTCCTTGGATACGCCAAAAGTCTTGCTGCCTTATGCATTCCTCCTTTGTGTTACTAAAATATATGAGGAATTTCAGAATTAAGGCCCTTGGAGCCTATCAACATTAGATAATTTTAAAAAACACAAAATCTACACTTTCCTTTTAACGTACTAACAAAAAGACTGGATTAGCACCAAGTCCTTCTATCATTCTTCCTTAACAACGATATCTTCCACAAATGCTACATTCCCTTGGCCTGGTACGTATTCTTGGGCAAAGACTCGCGCGGTAACGAGGAATTCTAGAGCTTCCTCTTGGATTAGTTGTTCGTAGATTTCAGGGTACTTTTGGCGTTGAAGGATGAGGGTCCATCCTTCGATAGCCCTTCCGTACGGTACATATTGGTCTCCAAATGGATCTTCTGTGATTCTGATTCCGAAATAGTGACTTTCTATGTCTTCGTATCCGATTGGGAGATGTGTAGTTAGCTCCCCAGCACCCTCTATAAGAAAAGCCTTTTCAGAATGATTATACTTGTCGTACATTACTTCTCGGTCGGTTAGTAATAGGCCCTTTGCTTTCATGTATGCCAAGCCCATCTTTGACGGTTGCTCGTACTTTTCTGGCAGCAGTTCATATTCAGCAGCTGAGCCAATTGCTGCTAGGTCTGTTGATGAGCGGAACCGTTCCACAGGCATATTAGCTGTAAGTGTTACATGAACCATACTTTTTAGGGCTTGTTCATATAGTTCGCGATATTCTTGCCTGTCTAGAGCGACTCTCCAAAGTTGCTCATACAAGACGCTTTCATCTCTTATTTCTAAGACAAAATGAGTAGGCTCTAAATCTCTATACTCTGGACTTATTTGAGCGTACGTCACAAGCTGAGCGTATCCATTTAAGGCGAAGGGCTTGTCTGACATACCTTTTTTATCGAATATGACATCCTTTGCTGTCCGTTCCACGCCGTGTTTTTTCATATAGCTTGTAAGCCGCTCATCCAGAGGTTGTTCCTCGGCTTCATTTTCTGTAAAATGGACTTCTGCGGCTATTGCCATACCGTTTTGACCTATTTCAAAATACTCTGAAGGGATAGTTGCTGCAACATAAACATCCACTACACCTTTCTTTAATTCTTGGAAAAGTTCCGGGAAATCGCTTCTAGGGACATATACATGCCAAGACGGACCCTCGTTCACTACTTCCATAACATAATGTGTTGCTTCTAGCTCCTTGTAACCATAGTTATAGTAACGGGTAATCCGAGCCTTGCCCTGCAACGCAAATCGCATGCCGACAAAGTCTTCTTCCGCATGATAAGGAATGTCTTCGCCCACCATCTCTATAGTGTGCTCTTCCATGAATTCGTTGAATGTGTACTCCTTTTCTGGAGTGGATTTGTCACTGAGATTCTCTTTCGTTTTTTCTTCTTTTTCCTCCTTCGGCTGAGACACAACTTCTTGATCGACTTTCGGAGAACAAGCTACCAAGAGTATAATGGTGATGATTAATAGAAAGCTTTGTTTCACAGTGTTTTAATTCCTCCTATTTCCTGTATTCTCTTTATCTAGCATAACATTGGGGGTAGGTAAGGGACCATAAGCAATGTGACAGTCGCCTGTCCTAATAAACTTTCGGGCAGTAGGTTGGAGTTTAGGATAGTTGGGGAGAATGTGGCAGATGTTAACGACTATATCTTCTCTGGAGGGTACCATCGGGGGTTTTACGTATGTGGATTACTTTCAAAAGGGCGATTTCAACCGCCCCTTTTTCATTTTGAGGTCTTAAGGTGATTGCATATAAGAAATGTACAAGCGATGACGACAAAGATAAGTGCTAGCACAAAGTATGCTGTGGCGTATCCTGTATTAATGATGAAATTGTATGCATCTCCACCTACGTATGCATTGAGGTTTTCTTCCCCGTACTCTTCGTTTTTGTATACATATAACTTGTGCATACCAATGATTAAAAAGAAAAATGAAACACCAAAGTTTGTGAGTACTTTCCAGTCATACACAGGGCTGTTATTGGTGGCATTTGATGCAGGTTTTATTGTGTTTTCTTCCAAGAAAACTCCTCCTCAAAGAAAATGATGTCCTTTAGTATATATGGGAGGAATTCAGAAGAAATACATGGATACACAAAGGAATTAGTACTTATTCTATCTGTGTGAAACCTACTAATATATCAATATACTTTGCAAAAATAGTCGATATTTCTCGTAGAGCTCCAAAGCCTTTCATAACAACTTTAAAAATTTGATTAAACAAACGATTGTTTAAAATTAACTATGCGAGGAAACTATTAAAAAGCGGTGGGACGGTCACTAGCTTCGTTTGATCTCTTAACGCATTAACGTATAGACGGGTCGGCGTGCCTGTCCCCTCAACCCAAAAATTATCTTACTGTCTTGCGCTCTTGACTTCTTTGACAAATTCGCTAGCGAGTTGAGTCAGTTTAGTGCAGTAGGCTTCGTTCATGTTTTGTTTAGCATTTACTAGAGTACTTCCGACTCCAACTGCAATGGCACCTGCATGTATATAAGCACCTACGTTGGATATATTAATTCCTCCGGTGGGCATTAGTGGAATATGTGGCAATGGTCCATGAACATCTTTAAAGTAGTTTGGACCCATGACACTTGCAGGAAAAACCTTGATTATGTCAGCACCGTTTTCATAAGCATTTAAGATCTCAGTTGGCGTTAAGGCTCCGGGAACACTTAGTGCCCCGTATCTTTTTGTCATCTTGATTGTATCCACATTAACTACTGGTGAGAAAACGAATTTTGCACCCGACATAATGGAAGCCCTTGCCGTTTCAGGATCTAAAACACTCCCGACACCAACGATTACCTCTTCTTGCAGTTCATCTGCTACTAGTTCCACTAAGGAAAGGATTTTAGGAGTTTCAACGGTTAGTTCAATGGCTGTCACCCCGCCAGCACTCAATGCTTTTGCGATGGGAATGATATTATCTTTATTTGCTCCACGGATTACGGCAACAATTCCGGTTTCTCTTATTTTCTCTAGTAACCTCATAGTTTGTCTCCAATCTTTTTCTTGGATTATCTATCTAAAAGTAACTTATCGCACAATGTCTTCGTATTTTGCATTACTCATCAATTGTTCCAGTTGGTCTCTGTCAGCTAAGCCTTCAAAATCTCCTTCTGTTTGAGTAGCAAGCGCTCCCATACCATTACCTCGTTGAACTATGCTTTCGATTGGCAACCCATCCAAGAGCCCTGATAGAATTCCTGCTGCAAATGCATCTCCAGCCCCAACAGGGTCCACTACCGTTTTAACCGGGAATCCAGGTACAAGCCCATAGTCACTTTCATTAAAGTAGTAAGCCCCTTTTGCACCAACTTTCACAATGACAAGGGATGGTCCATAATCTAAGAATCGTTTTCCCATTTTAATAGGGTCCGTCTCGCCTAATAGAAATTCACCCTCCTCCACTCCTGGAAGGATGATATCGGACAACGCTACTAGTTCTAACAAAGTCTTTCTTGCCTTTTCCTCTGACCATAGTTTCTTTCTTAGATTAGGATCGAACACTACCTTAACATCATTTTCTTTCGCAATTGCAATTGCCCTTAATATAGTTTGATAGCAAGTATCACTTAACGCTGGAGTAATTCCTGTTATATGTAAATATTTTGATCTAGATATATAGTTTTCATCTATATCGGAAGGGGTGAGTTTACTTGCAGCTGACCCTTTTCGATAATAACTGACTCTAACTTGATTCCCGCTTCTAATCTCTTTAAAGTAAACACCAGTTGGAGCAGAAGAATCTACCTTGACTTGACTGACATCGACCCCTTCTCCGCGAACAAAAGAGACTACCGCTTTGCCAAACTCATCATCTCCAACCTTGCTTATCCAGCCGACTTGATGATTGAGTCTGATTAGTCCAAGTGCTACGTTCGTTTCCGCACCACCAATTCTCCTCGAATAACTATGGGCATATCTCATTAATCGAGATGACTCTGGGGTAAATACGACCATTGTTTCACCTATTGTCACTACATCCAAGTCACATGGACCTCCTTTTACTAGACTATGAAATTGCAAAACATTTCTCTCGTTATCACTATACTCCGGAATAAGCTGAGAACCCTCCATCTACTGGAATGACCACTCCATTAACAAAGCCAGAGGATTTAGGATCAATTAAGTACAATAACGTACCTACAAGCTCTTGCTTTTCTCCAAAACGGTTCATAGGTGTTTGATTTAGAATTTTTTCGGCTCTTGGGGTAAATTCTCCGTTCTCGGTTTTTAATAATTTCTCATTTTGGCTGGTGATAAAAAAACCTGGTGCAATTCCGTTTACACGAATCCCCACCTTTGACATGTGTACCGCTAACCATTGTGTAAAATTGCTTACCGCAGCTTTTGCTCCACTATATACAGGAATCTTAGTTAATGGAGTATAGGCATTCATGGAGGAAATATTTATAATGGTACAACCTTCATGGCCAATCATATCTTTTGAGAAAACTTGAGATGGAATTAACGTCCCCAAAAAGTTAAGGTCCATTACTGACCTCATACCTTCTGGATCCAAGTCAAAAAAAGTAGTTAATTCGTCCACATTTCTAAGATCCTCTTTTTCGAGAAACTCTTTTGAGGTGGTACTCTTTGGGTGATTCCCACCTGCTCCATTGATTAAAATATCCGTTCTACCAAAGGTGTTTAAGATTGTCTCATGGGCTCTTTCTAAACTTTCTCTTTCAAGAACATTTACTGACAGCCCTATTGCTTCCCCACCTGAATTGGAAATATCCTGAACTACTTTCTTTAGCTTTTCTTCACTTAAGCCCAGAACAGCCACTTTCGCTCCACAAGTAGCCAAAGCTTTAGAAAATTCTGAACCAAGAACACCGCCACCACCTGTAACTACCGCTACTTTACCGGTCAAATCAACTTCAAATGGAATTTGTGTCAATTTTTATCCTCCATCCTTTTACCGAAAATTGAAAAACTTTTAACGAGAGTGCCTTGTCTTTTCTACTGCTTCCCAAATACCAGATAAATACATAGCTCCTAAAGCCCGATCATATAGCCCATAGCCCGGCTTTCCTTCTTCTCCCCATATCATTCTTCCGTGATCAGGGCGGATTGGGCCTTTATATCCTACCTCGCTTACAGCGTTTATCACATCATACATGTCCACAGAACCACACTCAGATAAGTGTGCTGATTCCTCGAATGACCTTTCCCCTGTCATCTTTATGTTTCTTGCATGAATAAAGTTGATTCGATTTTGGCTACCAAATTCGCGAATTAAGCTTGCTAAGTCATTTTCAATGAGGGGACCTAATGAACCTGTACAGAAACAAAGGCCATTATATGGGCTATCATAAAGGTTGATTAATCTATTTAAGCTCTCTCGATTTGTCATAATGCGTGGTAAGCCGAAAATTCCCCATGGAGGATCATCAGGGTGAATTGCCATCTTGACATCTTCTTCCTCTGCAACGGGAATTATCGCTTCAAGGAAGTATTTCAAATTTCCCCATAATTCATCTTCTGTGACCCCTTCATATTGCTTAAACAGCGCTTCCATTTCACTTTTCTCATAGCTTGTATCCCATCCTGGAAGACTTAACTCTCCTGAGAGTGGGTTCATTCTGTTGATAACCACTTCATCATAAGTTAAACAGGTAGATCCATCTGGGAGTCTATGGTCTAAGGAAGAACGGGTCCAATCAAAAACAGGCATAAAATTGTAACAGACTGTACGAATATCGCATGCTGCTATATTCCGAATGGTTTGCTTGTAGTTCTCAATATATGTATCTCTGGATGGTAATCCTAACTTAATGTCTTCATGTACAGGTACACTTTCTATAACCGATAATTCTAGGCCTGATTTACCTACTGTTTCTTTTAACTCTTTAATTTTCTCAACAGCCCATACTTCTCCTACAGGTACGTCGTAAACTGCTGTAACAATACCCTTCATGCCTGGTATTTGTTTTATATACTCAAGTGGAACCGGATCGTTTTCTCCGAACCATCTAAACGTCATTTGCATAAAACACCCCTCTTTTCCATCTGTTTAATAGAAATTAATTTATCGTAAAATAGTTATTCGCATTGTTATAGCAAATATCTTGGATAATGGATCCAATAAATTCATAATCCATCGGTACTTCTCCTTTTTCCATCCAATCACCAAACATTTGGCATAGAATTCTACGGAAGTATTCATGCCTCGGGTAAGATAAGAAGCTTCGTGAATCAGTCAGCATTCCAACAAAGGTGCTTAACAATCCTATATTTGCTATGTCTGTCATCTGTTTAAGCATTCCAACTTTGTGGTCATTAAACCACCATGCGGATCCAAGTTGGACTTTTCCTTTTATTTCATTAGATTGGAAGTTTCCGATCGTACTTGCAACCAATTCACTATGAACAGGATTTAAAGGATAAATAATAGTCCTTGGCAACTTGTTATTTTTCTCTAACATGTTTAATAGTTTATTTAAAGGTTGAGCAAGGGAGTAATCATTCATTGAGTCATACCCACTATCTGGTCCAAGTAGATCAAATTGACTTGTATTATTATTACGAAGGGCTCCGATATGTAGTTGCATAGCCCAGCCCAATTTATGGTATAAGGACCCCAGATACTCCATTGTATACGTTTTATATTTCGCTTCTTCCAGTTGGGAAATAGCTTCACCTTTTATTGCTCTATTAAAAATTTCTCTTGCTTCTTCCATTGAAGTCTCTTCAAACACTATTTTCTCAAAACCATGATCGGAAATGCGGCAACCAACTTCATGAAAATAGTGCACTCTGCTCTCCATAGCCTCCAAAAAATCATCATAGGTATTTATGGCGTTTCCTACTACATTGGAAAGCTCATCGATATATGCTATGAATCCTCTTTTCTTTATTTCTAGTGCTTTATCAGGTCTAAATGTGGGAAGCACTTTTGCTGTCAGACTACTTGCTTTGATTGTGTGATGGTGTTGTAAATTATCTATTGGGTCGTCTGTTGTACAGATTACTTTTACATTGCTTTCTTTAATTAACTGTTGAGCAGTGAACGTATCTAGTTGTAGTTGTTCATTACATGTTTCCCATATTGCTTCCCAGTCTTCTTCCTTTACGACCTTACTATAATTAAAGTAGCGTTTTAATTCTAAATGCGTCCAATGATATAGTGGATTGCCTACGGTATATGGTACAGTTTTAATCCAGGCTTGGAACTTTTCTTTGTCGCTAGCATCACCGGTAATATACTTTTCGTCTATGCCTATACTTCGCATCGCCCGCCATTTATAATGATCTCCAGCTAGCCACATTTCTGTAATATTCTTAAACCTCTTATTTTCTGCAATTTCTTTCGGGCTTAAATGACAGTGAAAATCGTAAATAGGCATGTCTTTTGCATAAGAATGATATAAGATTTTTGCACTTGTGGTATTCAAAAGAAAATCTTCATTTATGAACTTCATTTTCTTCCCATCTCCTTATTAAATAAGAAAGTACCAATATTTGTTTATTAACCCTATCTTAAATAAAAAAAGGTGTATTGGCTTTTCTCTCATTAGCCAATACACCATTTTATTTAACTCCTATTGCCCATTTTTCTATCACAGGAGGAGACTCTTTTTATATTGTTCAGGCGTGACTCCTGTTAATTTCTTAAATACTCTTGTAAAGTGAGCAGGGTATTTAAAGCCTACTCTATAACTAATGTCCGTTATACTATGATCTGGAGACACGAGAAAGTTAATTTTCGCTTGATTGATTCTTCTGTGGTACAAATAATTAAAAACTGTAAAACCTGTTACATTTTTAAACACTTTTGATAAATAAAACTTACTTAGATGTAGCTCTTTTTCAATCGTTTCTAAACTTAAATCTTTCATATAATGGTGTTCAATAAAAGAAATAACTCTTTGTACATGAAATGCTTTGTCAAAAGGAACCTCATTTTCCGCTTTGTTTTTCAATGCTGTTTTAAAATAGGAATATAGTAACGTTAATACTTCCATAAAAGCAAGCTGAAAACGGTATGTAGAAATGTCATCCTCTTTTTTGTTGTGTATGTTCATTCTTTTCAGTGATTCCTCAAATTCTTCTCGTTCGTTGGGTTTCAGATTGATGCGATGCGATTGGAGAGAGATGAATGGTTGCAATAATACTTCCATCCTCATTCCCTTAAGTAGTTCTTTAAAGTATTCCGAATCAAAATGGATAGTAGACCGAACGTAGGCTTCTTTTTCAAGTATTATAGGGCGATGTAATGTTAAGCCATGCATGATAATTAGATCTCCGGGAGATATAGAATATATTTTATCTCCGATCAAGTACCTGCAGCTACCTTCATGGAAATAATAAATTTCATATTCAACATGAGAGTGGAAGGCTATTTCGGTTTTAGTTCCATCTCGATAGTTTAAATCAAATCTGCTTTTATCTTCTAAGCGTATAGTTGGCATAGTACCTCCTAATTGATGAAGAAATTCATGTGGATTTTTAATAGTTAAGAAGTAGTTCCTTTAGCCAAACTTATTCTTGATTTGTGTCGAAAATCCTGCTTTTTTTTTGGACCACTGCATATTTTATTAGGATTCTATTAAATAGGATCTCCTGTGCAGCTGTTATCAAGTGCGAGAATATTAAATGAAATATACAAAAACATCCAATAAAAGACTACCTGTTTGTGTTCGGGCAATCTAGACAACAAGATAATGAGGTTAAAAAAGGGGATACCTCATTGGACGAGCGAGAATTACATAAAAGAGCATTGGGTATTGTTATTAGAAAAATACGTAAGGAATATGGATGGAAACAGGAATAGATGGAAGAGTACACAAATCTTTCAGAGACGATGAATGGAAAATCGGAGCGTGGAGGAAGAGATTAGTAGAGTGCGTAAGGAGCACTGATGTAACGAAATTAATCGTGTATTTATTACTCCGAAAAAATACATTTAAACCTCACTGTTCCCCAGCAGTAATAAACCCTTTATCTATCATACTTGCTTTCATCATGAACAGATTTGGATATAGATTATATTTAGATGGTGACAAGCCCTCTATAAAGGAGATGTTTATGGAAATAGTAAACGAATACCTAATCAATCAACGGACAATCGCCATTCAGCCCCACCTTCATCCCCAGTATCAAACAAAGATCATTGACATGGCAGGCATCGAACGGCCAGCAGAGATACTTGCCTGAAGCTGCGTCAAGTACGGTGCCACTTTTGACGTATACAACTTCTCTTACTGTTAAATCTTTATAATAAAGAGCCTGAATCAACTCTTGTTCCTTTTCATTCAGTTCAGCCATCGCTTCCTGAAGGATCAGCAATATTGCCTTGTCACAAAGAATATCTTTTATCATTTGGCCATCTTCAAAATCACCACCTAGATCCATCAAGCCATTGATTGAATCTTCCTTGCTTGGGATATATTCAACCGTTTCTGCTTCAGGATCAACAGCTATCCGTCCAACCTTGATATCCTGTTCCAGGTACCGCTCTCTTCTTTTCATTTTGTAATACTCTTTGTAAATCTCTTCGCTAACACAGACCTGCTCCTTGCCGATTTTAATAAAAAACTCACTCATTCTCTTTTCCTCCTATGGCCCGACAAGGAGCCGTAAGGGAAAAAAGAGACAAAAAAATAAGCCGGACACAGAACACCCAACTGCATTAATTTGCAGGGCGTACTATGTCCGGCTTATAGGTAGTTAACACCACGACTCCATTGCTCGGTACCGATTATTTTTGATTCAATGTGCATTCACTTGCTAGATGATCATTTCTTTTCAAAATATCTGATCATCCGGCATGGGTAATGCATACGATTCCTCGCTCGGTATTATCGTGGTATGAACTTTTGGTAAAAATTAAAAAGGCCCAGGTATATCAGTTCTACTGATTTCCCGGACCTTAAGGTAGAATTGATTTGCAACTCATGGCGAATCGTTATCTCCTTTTCGTCTCGTTATTGGTTTTCCACTAACTTGTTTAAACTCACCTGTTGCAAGTTCAACTTCCCAAATCCTCTTACATCTTCCGCACTTCGTCTGAACGGGACCAGCAGCTTTATCCCCTTTATCCAGCAGCCTGTAACCACAAACAGGACATTCAACTCGCATAACATTAGCTTCTTTTATCATTTGTATTCCTCCCAACTGTGTTGAAGCTCTTTTATATTAATTAGTATTTCAATATTAATGTTTTACATCAGAACATATGTTCTGTATAGAGCAAAAAAAATAAACCCTCTGAACTTTTATAGCTCAGAGGGCATGTTAATAAGAAGTGAGTCTTTGTGTAAAGCGTTTTAATAGGTTAATGCATTAAATTGAATTGCATGAGAAGATATGAACGCCAAATCCTTAGCCGATCAACGGGCAAGATAATAACATTCAACAAGGGCTCTGTAATTTTTTCTTAAAAACGCCCAGAATTGGGTGAATGCAATAATCTCACGTTTAGCTGTTCTATAAAAGTTTTCTTTTCGCTTTTGAAACATTAGCATAGGATGAAGCGATGGTAACCCTTTGGAATAAGTCTCTCATGGGATATCATTGTTCAACTTTACTTATTCAGTATTCACATGATTTTCTTCACACAATTGCTATTAGGGTAAACCACTTTTTCATTAATCCGAAATTGGGATTCCAATTTCAGTTTTAATTCCTGATCTCATGTTCCAGACATTAAGTAACTTTCTGAAACTATTATTTTTAAAAATAATATTTAAAATAATTAATAGGTGGGATTTGACGCTCGTATAAAAAAATTTAACTTCCTTTAATAAGAAGTGAAAATGTTTTGAATCGTTTTGTCAACATAATTATTATAATGCTTCCTTTTATAGAAAGTATCGTCAATAATAATGCATTACTTATACCAATTTCCTGAAACAGTTGCATAAACAAAATGTGATATAAATAAATAAGTAAAGAATTTTTGCCTAAATAATTAATAAATTTTAAATTTAATGTAGTTTTTTCAAAGCAGAACCAAGTAAAACCTATTATTAAAAAGATATTATTAATTATAAAAAGGGCAGACGAAAAAACATTCTCATCGAATACACTAAAAGATGAAAAATGAAAATCTTGAGTCTTGAAGTCTAAGTAGATTTTTAATAAAGATAATAAGAAAAATGCAAACAGACTAATCAATGCAATTTTTCTTTTTATTACTTCTTTATAAAAATTTGTTAAAATAAATCCAATTAAAGTAAAAATAAACCAACCTAAAGAACGCTTTGCCTCAAAATAGTAATAATAGGGAATATAATGTTGTATAGCGATGCTAATTATTAGAATAAATGGCAAAAGAGTAAATATTACTTTAGTTTTAAAATGAGATAATATATATATTAAAATAAAATGAAATGAAACAGAATAAAGAAACCATAGATGATA
Source organism: Sutcliffiella horikoshii (assembly GCF_020524325.1). Classification (GTDB taxonomy): domain Bacteria; phylum Bacillota; class Bacilli; order Bacillales; family Bacillaceae_I; genus Sutcliffiella_A; species Sutcliffiella_A horikoshii_D. The sequence goes on along the minus strand of NZ_JAIVKY010000007.1, from coordinate 318,633 downwards.
AGATGGAGTAATAAAAATGAAAATAAAATTTCTAATTGAAAAGTCAAAATTACTCCAGAAAATAAAATAAATAATCGATGCTGTAAAAAATGGAATAATCAAACGTTTCAATCGTCTGATTAAATAAAGAAGGTTCATCTTCTCCTTATTTATCAATATTCCAAACAAACAAAGAAACAAGGGCATATGAACATAATAAATTAGGTATTTTCCTATACCATACTCAAGCGCATGTCCAAGTACAACTAAGATAATTAAAATACCTTTTAATAGATCTAAAGTATGATTTTTGTCTGTATTTAAATTCTTCACCAAAGATATATCACTCCTTTCTTATACTATGATAAGGTGATTTTCAATAATATATCTTTCATTTATTAAGTGTAACAGCATTAAGGGTGATGTATATCTGTAGCTTAATATAAACTACAGATATGCATCACCCACTTTTTCAACTATCACCCATGCTATTACTCCACTTTAGTAAAACAAGTAAGTCTAAACTTCCTTTTCCTTGAAATAGTTTCGTACTTTCGATAAGTCATCTTCTGTATCAACACATTGAACTGAATTTTCCATCTCAACCATTTTAATTTTATATCCGTTCTCAAGAACTCTAAGAAATTCAATAGATTCAGCCTTTTCAATTGGTCCCATGGGTAATGTTAAATATTTTAACAAAAATTCTTTCTCAAAGCCGTACACTCCAACGCCCTTATAATATTTAGGGTTTTTGTCACTGAAGTTATATGGTATACGACTTCGTGAGAATAATAGTGCATAACCATTCATATCAGTAACTACCTTTGCCCTTTCAGATGCATCTATACCATCAGAAATAGGATGCATAAGGCTATAGGCCACGTCTTGGTCGTTAATTGAATCTACAAGCAAGTCAATAGCTTTTCGATAAATCATAGGTTCATCACCTTGGACAATTATTACATAATCAGTATCTACCTGTGTAACTACTTCTGCTGCTCTAGAAGTACCATTCTGATGGTCTTCACTTGTTAGAAATACTTCTGCTCCAAAATTTTCAGCTTCATCATAGATACGTTGATCATCAGTAGCAATTATTACTCTAGCTATTTTTTGGGATGATTTAGCAGCCTCATATACTCGTTGTACCATTGGTTTACCACAAATATCAACAAGCGGCTTTCCCGGAAGCCGTGTTGAATTATATCTTGCTGGTATTATTGCAACAACATTTTTCATAATCTTCTCCCTTCTATACAAAAAGGCAACATCACTTTTACATATAAAAACTTATCTATGTTGCTCTAAAATCAAGGTAGCAATTTCCCTAACTGCTCCATCCCCACCATTGAATTCAGATTTATAGTCGACTATTTCATCTAATTCCTTTGTGCAATTCTTTACTGCAAATTTACACCCGACTTTTCTCAATATACCTATGTCATTTATATCATCACCGATATAAGCGATTTCTTCATCATTTAAATTATATTCTTGTTTAAGCTCATAATATTTCTCAATTTTATTATCAATTCCCTGATAAACTTTGTCTATACCTAATTCTTTAGCACGTAAACAAACGATTTCAGATGTCCTCCCAGTAATAATAACTGTTTTTATCCCAAAATCTTTTAATAATTTTATTCCATAACCATCTTTTACATTAAATGCTTTTAATATTTCTCCATTTAAACCGATATAAATTTTTCCATCTGTTAATGTACCATCCACATCCATTATTAGCATTTTGATTTTTTTTAATCTTGAACCACTTATCATAGAACTATTCCCGCTTTCAATATATCATGCACCCTTACCATTCCTACAACAGTTTGTTGATCATCAATTACAGGTAAAATTGCAATTTGTTTTGGTCTATTTTCCATTAATTCTAATGCTTTTATTGCCAAATCATCCTTATTAATTGTTATTGGATTTGTTGTCATAATTTCTTTCACCTTAACTTCAAAAATATCATAACTATGATTACTCTTCTCAATTAATCTTCTAAGATCACCATCTGTTATAATTCCTAACAGTTTTTGTTCAGCATTTACTATGTTAATTCCGCTTAAACCTTTCGAACTCATTTCTATAATAGCTTCTTTTAAGTTGGAATCTTGAGAAATCACTGCATTAGCTTCATTTTTTAACATAATATCATTAATCTTTATAAGTAATCTTTTCCCTAAAGCACCATTTGGATGAAATACAGCAAAGTTCTCTGGTTTGAACCCCAGTAATTTTGATAGAACTACTGCAATAGCATCTCCAAAAACTAACTGTGCAGTAGTACTTGTAGTGGGTGCTAAATTATAAGAAGATGCCTCTTTTATAATTGGCAACACAATACTTAAGTCAGAATTTTTTTCTAATGAAGAATTCACCTTGCCTGTTATACTAACTAGTTTAGCACCAATGAGCTTTATCGATGGAATTAAATTTAACACTTCATCTGTTTCACCACTATTACTAATAGCAATTACTATGTCATCCTTCGTAATTCTACCTAAATCACCATGCACACCTTCGGCTGGGTGTAAAAAGTATGTTGGGGTTCCTAGGCTAGACATTGTTGCAGAAATTTTATTACCTATGTGACCTGATTTCCCCATTCCAGTAATAATAACCCTACCATTAATCTGGTTTATCATTCTAACCAAAGTTTCGAAATCACCATTTAAAGTATTTTTAATCAAATTCAAAGTTTCAATTTCAACCTCAAATACTTTTTTCCCTTCCGCCACTATATCTATAGCAGTGTCTACTCCTTCTTCAGTAAGCAACTTCACTTTTTTCCCTCCAATTAATATTGTTTTGTTATCGAGTCAATTTCTTTTAATTTTTTTAGCATTTCTTCCATGTTATCTAACTTAACCATATTAGGACCATCGGAAAGGGCGTTATCTGGATCTGGATGTGTTTCAATAAATAAAGAATCAATACCTATTGCTACTGCTGCCTTTGATAAAGATTCCACATATTCTCTATTTCCACCCGTTGATGTACCTTTTCCTCCAGGTTTTTGAACACTATGAGTACCATCGTATACAACAGGCTGTCCAATTTTTCGCAACTCTATTAAACTCGTCATATCAACAACCAGATTGTTATACCCAAACGAAGTTCCTCTTTCACATAACAACAATTGATTATTTCCAGATTCAAACATTTTATTTTTAACATTAACCATATCCCATGCTGCTAAAAATTGTGCTTTCTTAATATTTACAGGTTTATTAGTTTTAGCCGCTGCTTCAATTAGGTCAGTTTGTCTACAAAGGAAAGCTGGTATCTGTAATACATCTGCAACTTCTGAAACAGTTTGAGCTTGTTCAGGTAAATGTATATCAGTTATTACTGGAATTTTATATTCAGTTTTTACTTTATCTAAAATTTCAAGTCCTTTTTCTAGTCCAGAACCCCTAAACGAGTTTATGGATGTTCTATTTGCTTTATCAAAAGACGATTTAAAAATAAAAGGAATATTTAATCTATTTGTAATTTCTACTAATCTATCCGCCGTTTCCATAACTAATGACTCTGATTCTATAGCACAAGGTCCAGCTATTAGAACAAACTCATTATTTCCACCTATTTTTATGTCTTTTACTTTAACAACATTTGTTTTTTGCATTTGATTTGTCACTCCTAATAATTATAGAATTTAAGTTATGTTTTAATTTAAACCAGTAACCGTTATATATTTCCATTAAATTTTAGATCGTCAAAATTGATCCGGGTAAACACTTCTAATTTACCACCACGGGTTGCATTAAATATTTTAATATCATTCTTTCTACAATAAATTTCTGCTGAAATATATGCATTCTCAGACAGTACGAGATTTGGTAAATTCCCAGGCTTTTTTCCTTTATACTTTTTAGTAAAATGATTATTAGTATTATCATCTCCATTATTTACTACTGTACCATCAGGTAATACAGCATTTGAATAGTTATGGTCAACTCCTATCAGATAAATTTCCTTAAAACCCATATATGCTGCAATTTGAATTGCAGTATAAGTTACAGTAAAGCCTTCATGAATTACATTTGATATGTTAGAACTAAATCTTGGTAAATTAGGGTATGCATTTTTTCTATCTATATAACAATATGTCATATCATCTGAGTAACTTACATTAATATGTTTCACATCAAGTGGTAGGAAACTATTATTTGTACTTAGACCATGTATATCACTACACCTATCATATATTTCCTGAACAGCTATTAAATCTTGTGTAACATAATATGTCGGCCTCCATATGGTCTCATCATAAATTGAGAATATCATATTTGTAGCAAATGTAACTTCCCCTGAAAGTTTCTCTAAATCTTTAATTTGCAAACTGGGACCATTACCAATTATAAAACACCGCTCACCCATATGTTGTTCCTTTAATTTTTCTATCTCTTTTTTACTTCTTCGATAATGTTTATTAAACTTACATAACCAAACAGATAAAATATATTTTTTTTTCATAAGTTTTAAGTAACTGTTAAACAATAACTTATTGGATTTAAGTAATTTCTTCATTTATTTTCTCCTTTCCATTATTTACTTCATCAAAAGGTAAATTTATTTGACCATAACTTTTATTGTATTAAGATTAAGTTAGAGAGCCGATTTATAATGAATTGATAACTTTTTTAGTCACCTTAGGTATAGCCTTTATCACTTCTAAGTTAATAGTTATTATTGATATAAAAATTACTATATTAAGCAGCATAGCTATATAACCATCTAGGTAGACGAAGTAAATCTGAAAGATGTATAAAATAAAGGATAGAATTAATATATGAAGCCGTATTTTTAATTTTACATATTTTTGTGTATCAATTATTCTATATATAAGAATAAATAGGTAGCTACAAAAAGTGGCAATTGCCGCACCGTTAATTCCAATAAATGGAATAAGTAGCAAGTTTAAAACTAAGTTAATAACGGCACCAATTAAGGCAGATATCATATTACCCATGTTTTTCTTTGCTACCATATAATTAACTCCTAAAAAAGAAGCAAGTGTTGATGCAATGAATGCAAGAATTAAAAAAGGCACATATCTCCATGCGGTATAAAAGTTGTCGGAAACAAGTATGTCCATCATAGGTTTTAAAAACAATAATAACAAAGAACCTATAATAAAAATAAATTGCTGTAGATACCAAAATATATTGCTATAAAACTGATTTGTATTACTTTCAGCTGCCTTTTCCTTCACAGCAGAGAGTTGCCACGCCTGAAGAAATATTCCTGAAAATACACTTAATATAGAAGGTAATTTATAAGCAACAGCATACAACCCATTTGCAGCAAGTCCCATAATAGCAGTAACTAAATACCTATCTGAAAGGTTAATGACCCACCACATTAGAGAGTTAGGAATTAATATAATACTATATTTTACCATTTCAATTGCTGTTGGCTTATCCCATGAATAAATTCTAAAATACTTATATATTCTCCCAAATATTAAAATCAAAATGATATTAATAATGTATGATAATATGAATCCATACAAATATCCGTTTATCCCCATATCCAAATAAACCAAAAATAAGATATTCAATAATGCAGATGATAGTGTGAAAAATATATTACAAAACGAATAAAAATATACTTTTCCTATTCCTCGCATAAATTGTAGAAGAACTGGATAAATAGAACTTAGTGACCAAAAAAGTAAAATTGGAAGTGCATAGTTCTTTAAGGAAGGGATGTTTAAAATTATTGGATATGTCAATATTCCTATAGCATTACCAACTAAGCATAATTTAAATGCAATAGAAAAAATCATACGGTGATCAGAATTTTTATCTAAAGCATACCTTATTACTGCCTCTTGCATGTTAAGCATTAATAAAGGAGTTATTAAAACTCCAGTAGTCATAATAATATCAACAGTTCCATATTCACTTTGTGTTAGTACAAATGTATATAGAGGCACCATTAAAAAATTAATAAGTTTTGAACCTAAGTTACCAATTGCAAAAATTAATGTATTAGATAATAAGTATTTAATTCTAGTCATTTATACTTTCCTTCCATTAACAGTGGTATTCAAATTAAAGTGTGATAAGTGAATGAACTAGTAACAAATTAGTTTTTTATGCTTAAATACTTATTACATTTTACATAAAACTTAATTTCAAATTATTTAAGAATAATGTAAAACGTCAGATAAAAAGGCATCTAATTCTGAAGGCAATGTTTTCAGATTATGATAAGAAATAGACTGATGATAATTATTTTTAATTAAATCATTATATAAATCTTGATCATTTTCCAACTGTAAAATTCTATTTGCTAGCTCTTTGTACTTACCATTCTTAAAGGTTAAGCTGTTAAATCCATCTATTACAAATTCTGATGTTTGTTTAAAGTTTGTTAAAATTATTGGTTTCTTTGCCATTCCAGCCTCATATAATGGACGTGCCTGGTGTGGTTCAGTAGAGGGAAATACAACAAGATCAGCTGCTAGTATATATTTTTCTGGTTCTAAAACAGCAGGTATGAAAACAATTCTGTCCCACAATTTATATTTGTGTATTAATTTTAAAATGTAAGCCTCATAATCTAATCCTAGTAATAGCTTTATTTTGTGGAAAGCAGTTTTGCAGTCACCAAGCTTTTTGCACCTTTTTTCACTTTCAAACTGAAGAAAAATAAGCTTCACATTTTTATTTTTAATTCTGTTTAGTGCTTTTATTATCACATGTGCCCCTTTTAATTTCGAAACTCCACCTAAATAGATAATTTTAAGTGTATCTTTAGTTAATATTGAATTCATTTTGATATTAGTTTGATCACTTAATTTATAGTTGGAATAATCTACTTTATCAGTTATTACTCTCGAACATCCCAATGTCTTTCCTGTTTCTTGTAAATCATTGTCAGATATAAAAGCAACCCCATCAAAAAACTTTTTCAGAGATTCTTTAATAATATTTGTTCTAACTCCAAATAAGCCTTTTGCATAAGTTTCTCTATGAAAACATATAGTTTTTATCCCCATTTTCTTAATCAGCGATCCCATCCAAAACAAAGTCATAGAATTAACGATTACTACATCAGGCTTGCTTTCTAATATAACTTTTTTTAATTCTTTCCAGCTTCTTTTAAAAAGAAAAATGTCAATTATATTTTTTAAGCTATTTCTGCCTAAAATGAACCTGTCACAGCCAGAATAGTGTGTAAAGAATACAGGTGTTTTATTAGCTCTAATTGTTTCAATTTCATTTTTTTCTAACCAATTATAGATATGAGGTGGATTAGTTGGACAGTAAACTTTAAAGTCATACTTTTCATTCAGTGACTTTAATGAATGAGCAATATGAAAAAGACTAACTCCGGCACCTCCAATATAGCCGCTATGGTGAACTAGTAAAATCTTTTTTTTCATAAATTTTCCCCTAATCATTAAAAGTTATGACTTAGTTGAGTAGTTAAATTAAATATAAAATTATAAACATCTTTTACTTTTCTTATCTAATTACACCTTTTTATTTATTTCTAACATTCCGATGAATATTAAATATAGGAATAAAGGCCTCCAAAATAAAGTTTCTGTTGAGAAAAACATTAACAATATTAGAAAAAAGACAACCCATTTAGAAGTTACTTTTCTAGTGAAATTAAAATAACCATATATTAACATAAATGTGAAAGGTAACCCTAAAACTATTGTAGTATGAATTATCGAATTCCAAAGCGGAACACCAAAAGACTCAAATGTACTAAAAGATATACCAAAAAGGTTAATTCTATTATCCACAAATAAGTAGTTTAAATCACCTAATGAAATCCTTTCGTAGATTCGACCTTCCATAAATAGCTTATTAAAGGCAAAGAAAAAAGAGTCTATCAATGATGCGGAATTATTTAAAATATATAAGCTAGATAAAGTAATAGTTATTAGTAACAAAAAACCTGTTATTTTATTACTAATAAAAATTTTTCTAGAAAAGCTGAGTAAAATTAAAATTAAAATAATATATCCATTAGTTGAAAAAGTTGTGATAATAGTAATTATGAAAGTTAATAATACGTAAATATTAACTTTTGATGCTTTTATCAGATATAAGAACAGAGCTAGATTTAAAAATGCTTGATACGCACCTGGCTCCCAAAAAATACCTGAATTTCTAGACAGTAAATATAAGTCACTATAGTCTTTAGCACTTAGGAAAACATGGATATAGGCATTATAGTAATCAGCTGTATTCGGTCCCTCAATAAATTTGAAATTATATACAATTGCAGGATAGATTTGTTGTATTAAAAAAAACACCAAAGATACTAGTGCCAAAGTAAACATTACTTTGGTGTATTTATCAACAAAGCTATTAAAACTTATAACATAAGTTAAAAAGAAAGCAACCATAATTTGTAAGAAAATGGCGATATAAGGGTTGAAGTGATAATCCATATTAATTAAAATTGTAAGAAGCATAGATAAAGTAAACAATAGAATAAAACTAATTTGTTTTATTCTAGACTTATCAAAAACAAGTTTTATCTTACCTGCATAAATAAAACTAAGTATTACAATCAAACTACTAATAAATAGAATAGGAACAGCAACATTATATAAATCACCTAGAAAAAATATATTTCCTGACTGATAAATCATAAATATAATAAAAAAATAATTAAGTATATTAAAGGTAATCCCCTTCGATTCTTCACCCATCAGACTAACTCCATCAGATTTTTTTTCAATGCTATGCATGGATATTTTCCTTTAAAAAATTCACTAATTCTATGTCAATCTTTTCCCAGGTCTTATTTTCAAAAATAAAAGCCTTTGCTTGGTTTGCTTTATTTTTATAGTAACCTTTTTTATCATTACGAACTAACTCTATTTCCTTTGCCCAGGAATGTTCATCCGCACTATCTAAGGCTATAATATGATTATAGTACTCATTAGGAATCCCCTGTAATTTATTACATATTACTGGAACTCCAGTTGCCATATATTCTACTAATTTGGATGGAAAGGTATATTTTGTGGTGTAATCATCTGGTTCTCTAGGTGCAATTAATAAGTCTGCCTTTCTTTGTATCAACATAATTTCTGCATTAGAAACAGTCCCATGGAATTTAATATTAGGATTATTTTCCGCAGATTCTCTAACAAACTTCTCCATAATTCCTTTACCATAAATATTAAGTCGTATAGTTTTGTCTTCGATTTTCTTTATGGCTTTAATAGCCAACTCAATACCTGAAAGTTCATTTAATGAACCAGAAAATACAATATCAAATTTTTCGCTTTTTCTTTTTACTACTGCTTTGCTTTGAAAGATTTTCTCTTCAATTCCAGCTTCAATAACAAGATAAGGTTGTTTATTTCCAAAATCTCGCACAATATTTTTTGTTAAAGAAATTAATAAATTAAACTTTTTTATTAATTTAACTTCTAAATAATCTTCTAATCTACTTATTAGACTTTTATTAGATTTCTTAATTGGTAAATCTGCTACAATAGCTAATGACTTGCAGTTAAAGATTGTAGAAATCAATAAAACCGGGATTGCAAAATATGAAACTGTATTATAAACAATGATTACTTTTTCTTTATCATTATAATTTTTTAAGCCCCATACCATTAAGTTAATAAATATAGAGAGCCAAATTGTTATTTGTTTGATAACAATGAGATTTATAAAAAAAACCTTTTTTATAGGTATCTTATTATCAATTGTTTCATTCTTCCCACCTACAACAATTTTCCCATTTCCCCTCCATTGTTGATGTGGTTCTACTGAAATTACCTGTACATTACCTAAATGCCTAGAAAAGCTCCTTATAAAGCCTAATTGCATTTTATTTCCTGCAACTGATGAACCTAAATAATTCATTACATCTTTTTCTTCTACTACAGAACCAACTATAGCAATGTTCAAATGATCACCTCCAACAGAGTTAAGTCCACGGACATTTAGGCCTCTCATTTGACTTTTTATAGAACGTATAATCAACTATATCTATAAAATATTGTCCTACAATTTCCGAAGATATTTTACTTGCATAACTTCTTGCATTTTTCTTAAATTCCGTAATGACATGTGGATTTTCTAGTACTGACGTTATTGCTTCTGCAAGATTCATTTCATTACCTGCTTGAAATACAATTCCTGCTCCACTAGCTCTAATAAGTTCATCACTCGTTGCTTGATCTGAAATAACTACGCCTACACCCGCATTGATAGCCTCATTAGCAATAAGATTCCAGCCATCATATCTACTAGGAACAATACATAGGTCATACTCTTTAATTTTCGAAACTACATCTTCGGATTTCCATGTACCTTTGTAATTAATCCTTTGATTATTTTTAGCTAAATTAAGTATTTCATCTTTTAGATCTCCATACCCACCAACAAAATCTAATCTCCAATTTTGAGCATTAATCATTTTAAGGGAATTCATCAAAATATCTACACCCTTAAAACCAGAATTCAATCTACCTATATATAATAACTTAATTTCCTTTGGGTCAAAGTTTGAATCAAGCTTATCATCTCTTTTTATAGAAGGGTTATACATAAATGGAAATAATCTATCGTTGTTAAAACCTAGTTGACTGTACGTAATTTTCCCTTTCTGTCCCATAGTTAAGAATAAATCTATCTTTCTTGAGTAAATAAAGCTGTAATATCTATATAAATTATTGACTAGAGAATTGTTAAATCTATTTGTACTGTAGTAATTAGGTCTTTCTGCTAAAATACAAAGCTTTTTGCTATTATCCTTTGCATATCTTTTTAAAACATTCTTAAATTTCCCTCTAAAACCATTAAAAAAGTGTATCGCATTGGGGTGTTTCCTAAAAACTTCCTTTATAGTGCTCTCTGGATCACTTTGATTCTCAAGTATTATCTGTTGCAATCCTCCTGCATCCCAATCACATTGTTTTCGCTCATTTGAATAATCACTATGACAAATAAAGATAACACTATTGCCCCATTTTTCATTTAAATATTCAAATGCCCCTCTCTCTACATCTACAGGTACATCCCGCCAGAAAATCAATTCATCTCTCTTAATTTCTTTCATTGTTTTGCACCTCTAATCTTTTCGTTAATTAGATTAAAATCAAACGAATAAGTTGTAGCAGACTAATTATCATAAATCTGTAAATAAATGAAGATAACCACTAGTTTGAACTGCTTCTGAATATTTTTGTTTTGCATATTCATAAGCATTTTCTGATATCTTATTAATATCTGCTTCATCCATAGCTACATATGCTTCAAGGACTTCTATAAATCTATTAACATCATTTAGTGGAATTACATTTCCACACTTCATTTCATTAAAATCAAGCCAAGGCGTAGTATTACTTATTACAGGAATACAACCTGCAGCAAGTGCTTCATAAATAACATGTCCATAATTTTCACCTAAGGTAGGAAATAAGAATATATCATACTGAGAAAAGATATCGATAATCTTTTCTGAATCAGCTTCACCTTCATATCTCCACGATATATTATTAGGTAATGAATGTAATAATCGTATACACTTATTCCAATAACCCTTATCTTCTTGAGTACCATAAATTACAAAATCAATATTTCCTTTAAGTCCTGAGATAATTTCTATTGCATAATCTAAATTTTTACTCTTAGAAATTCTTGAGATAAAGACTATTTTCAATGTTCCGGGTTCTTTGCATTTAACTTTTATTTCATTAGGGAACTGTCTAGGCAAGTCTTCTGCAATATAGCACTTTGCATCTTTTCCAATTATCTCCTGAACTTGTTTCTTTTCAATTGTTGATGTAACTGACCAAATTAATGATGAAAAAAGTCCAAGATATTTAAAAAGATTAACGAATAATCTTTTTTTAAATCCTTTTATATTATAAGCTCCTTGTGAAAAAGAACCCATTGATGCTAATATCACTTGCTTATTGATCAATTTTACTTTTTTTAATATCATCATCTTAATACTATAGTTGTTATATGGTCCACAACAATAGATTACGTGAGTATCTTCGGCTAATTTCCTCAGTAACGAAAAACGCAAACCATTTGGAGGAACATAATAAACCATTGCATTCCCCACTTTATTCCATTCGTGATGCAAAATGTTAGCATACGGTTCAGACTCATTATGATCTCTATCACTCGTAACTATTTTAAAGTCTATTTTCTCATGGAAAGTATCAACTAGGTTAGCAATGGTTCTAACAGGGCCACCATCTTTATAACCCGGAAGATACCTACCCATCAGAATAAGAACTCTTCTTCTTTCCATTTCTTCACCTACTATTGTTCTTCATTGCTTCATATATTTTTGCGTCCACTAAGAACCTGTACCAATATGCCTGTAAAACAGCAAAAATTAGACCCTCTTTGCCATCCAAAAACCCAAGTTTTATAATATATCTATACATAAAATAAAATGATGCCCGTATCCCCATAGGTAGCTTGTAATATATTTTATATTTAACTATTCTTTTTATTTTTGCACTCCGATCTAATTTTTCACCATCGTCTATCATTGAAAGATTATTAAAATAGTCTTGAACTTCCTTAGATGAATATTTATTATGTTTATCAATCCAATAAGTAAGATCCTTATAGTCATAATGCAAAGAATCATTCTTTAATTCTACTGATTTTCCTTCTGTTAGAAAAATATGTTCGTCCATATTTCTATCTTCTATATCACCGTAACCATATTTAAATACAAGTAATTTTTTAAATGGGTATATTCCCCCATGTCGTAATTTTCTCCCTAAAAAGTTTACTTCGAACCTTACAATAATACCATTTATATCAGTTTCTTTATTTTCAGAACATATCCTTTCAATTTCATCAGCGGACTTTTTAGTAAGTCTCTCATCTGCATCTATTCTAAAAACCCATTGTGTTTTTATATTAGCGGCCTCTAAACCGTATTTAAATTGATTAGCATGATTAACAAACTTATTTTGAAGCACTTCCGCTCCCAATTTCCTAGCAATTTCCACAGTCCTATCATTACTAAAACTATCAACTACAACAATACGTTTTGATATACTTTTAATTGATTTAATACATTCTTCAATGTTTAACTCTTCATTATAAGTTAATATTAATGTTGTTAGATCTGCCATTTATCCCGCTCCTAAAATATCCAAAAAAAAATTATAAGGATTTATATGTCACTATTTCGACCACACAACTCTATTCACATAATCTGTATATGACAGTATAATCCTTAAAACTTTATCTGAAACATTCGGCATACTGTAATCACCAACAAGCCTTAATGTACCTTTTTCTTGCATTACAAGGATTTCTAACCCTTGTAATATTCTTTCTTTCTTTAAACCTACCATCATTACTGATGCTTCTTCCATGGCTTCTGGTCTTTCATGAGCTTGCCTAATATTAAGTGCTCTTAAACCAAGGATTGAAGACTCCTCACTTATCGTCCCACTATCACTAAGAACTGCTCTAGATTTCATTTGAAGTTTTATATAATCGTTAAAACCTAATGGTTTCATCGTTTTAACTAAGGAATTGAACTCAATTCCTTTAGCTTCTATCATCTTTCTAGTTCTTGGATGAGTACTTACAATTACAGGCAGATTGTATTTCTCAGCAATGGCATTTAAGCTATCCACTAAATCCAAGAAATTAGTTTCTGAATTTATATTCTCTTCTCTATGAGCTGATACTACAAAGTAATTTTCCTCTTCTAAGTTCAATCTATCTAATACATCTGAACTATCTATATCACATTTTCTAGAGTTTAGAACTTCAAACATAGGACTGCCTGTTTTTATAATTCTATCTGAAGGGAATCCTTCTCTAAGAAGATATTCTCTCGCAATATCACTATATGTTAAATTGATATCTGCAGTATGATCAACAATCTTTCTATTAGTCTCTTCTGGGACTCTTTGGTCAAAACATCTATTTCCTGCTTCCATATGGAAGATAGGGATTTGACGTCTTTTGGCTGCAATAGCACACAAACAGCTATTCGTATCTCCTAGCACTAAAAACGCATCTGGTTTTACTTCTTCCATAATAGGATCTATTTTAACCAGTATATTTCCAATTGTTTCTACTGCTGTTCCAGTAGCAGCATTAAGAAAGTAATCTGGTTTTTTAAGATTAAAGTCATTAAAAAACACTTCGTTCAATTCATAATCATAATTTTGACCCGTATGAACAAGTGTGTGTTCGATTGCATTAGAGTCTACTAATTTATTAATGACAGCCGACAACCTTATAATCTCAGGTCTAGTTCCAACAACTGTCATAACTTTTAACTTCTTCATTAATTATACCTCCACGAAATAAGTGTCCGGCTTTTCTGGATCAAAGCACTCATTTGCCCACATTACAGTTACTAAATCACTCTCTCCTACATTAACAATTGAGTGTGTATATCCAGTAGGAATATCTATAACCTGTAACTTTTCACCACTTACTCTATATTCAATAATTTCTTCAGAACCTATATTTCTAAAGCGAATCAAACCTTCACCACTAACAACTAAAAACTTCTCGTTTTTGGTATGATGCCAATGATTTCCTTTGGTGATTCCAGGCTTTGATACATTTACAGAAACTTGTCCTCTCTCCGTAGTTTTTAAAAATTCTGTAAAATAGCCTCTATGATCACAATTCATTTTAAGGTCGTAGGAAAACTGATCTTCTGGTAAAAAACTTAAGTATGTGCTATATAGCTTCTTAGTTAGTTCATCCTCCATATTAGGAATTGATAAATTTGATCTACTTTCTTTGAAACTCTTTATAAGGTCTGCCAATTCTCCGAGTTTTATATTATGTGTTACAGGTACAACACAGAAATCATTCTCTTGTATAGTAGGATTCCCCTCGAGAGCCCTCATGAATTCTTCTAACACATCATCTATATAGCAAAGAATAAGATCTGCATCCGGATTGTTTATTTGAATATCTAAATTTCTAGCTATATTATGACAATATGTGGCTACCACAGTATTGTAGTTAGGTTTACTCCACTTACCAAATAAGTTTGGAAGTCGATATATATAAACTTTTGCATCAGTATCATAATAATAATTGAATAATAAATCCTCTCCGGCTTTCTTACTTCTTCCATAAGGATTTTCCTTTTCTGCTTGAATCGAAGAAGTAATAAGAACAGGAGCTTTATTGTCATGTTTTTTTAATAGTTCTAACAATTGAGAAGTAAAACCAAAATTTCCTTCCATAAATTCATTCTCATTTTTAGGTCTGTTTACCCCAGCTAAATGAAAGACAAAATCACATTGTCTTGTATATTCTTCAAGTAGTGAAGGATTGCTATCCCTAGTAAACTCAAATATATCATTATATCCTTTATTTTTAAGCTCAGCGATAAGATTTTTCCCTACAAAACCCTTTGCACCTGTTACAAGAATTTTCATAAATAAACACCACCTTTAGTTCATTACATAAGCCTTTTTATTCCACGCCTTAAGCTCTCTTTGCACATAGTCTAATTCAAGCAATTTCCCTTTAATTTCTTCAACGTTAAGAAGTTGCGTATTATCAGAATTATATTCATCTACAGTGGTTAGCTTTTGATCCCCTTCAGCAAAATACTTATCATAGTTAAGATCTCTTTGATCAGCACGAACTCTATAGAAACCAGGTAAATCTTCAGACTTTACATATTCCTCTTTCGTAAGAAGTGTTTCGTAACGTTTCTCCCCATGACGGGTTCCAATAATTTTTATTTCATTATCCACATTAAATAATTCTTTTAGAGCTTGAGCAAGGTCTCCAATAGTACTAGCCGGCGATTTTTGTACCATAATATCTCCTGCCTCGGCATTTTGGAATGCAAATACTACTAACTCTACCGCTTCTTCTAAACTCATAAGAAATCTTGTCATATTAGGATCTGTTACAGTTAAAGGCTGACCGCTTTTAATTTGTTCGATAAACAATGGTATAACCGACCCACGTGAGGCCATTACATTACCGTATCTAGTTCCACAAATTAATGTCCTATCTGGATTAACAGTTTTGGACTTAGCAACAAATACTTTTTCCATCATCGCCTTTGAGATACCCATAGCATTAATTGGATATGCAGCTTTATCGGTTGAAAGGCAAATTGCCTTCCTTACTCCATATTCAATAGCAGCCGTTAATACATTATCTGTACCCAATATATTCGTTTTCACAGCTTCTAAAGGAAAAAACTCACAAGATGGTACTTGTTTTAGAGCCGCTGCATGAAAAATATAATCCACGCCATGCATAGCATTTTTAACGCTCGCTAAATCTCTTACATCTCCAAGGTAAAATTTGAGCTTTTCATTTTTGTAAAGTTTACGCATATCATCTTGTTTCTTTTCATCACGAGAGAAAATCCTCACTTCTTTTATATCTGTATTTAAAAACCTCTTCATAACTGCATTTCCAAAAGAACCTGTGCCACCAGTAATTAATAAAGTTTTATCTTTAAACATCATTTATCCCTCCAAATTAGTTAAGGTGTCTTCTAACACCAACATAAATCTTTCTTTGCTGTAATTATTAATGTAATACTCATATGAGTTTTGAGCCATTTTTTCTTTTTCATTACTATTACAAAACTGTATTATTAAATTCGCCAATTCGCTATAATTTTCAGCAGTGCAACACAACCCACACTCAGCATCTTTAATCACTCGATTTGTCTCACCATTGATTGCTCCAATTATAGGTTTGCCTGCTGCCATATATGATTGCACTTTACCTGGAAGCGTGTATGAAATAGCCTTATTATTTTTTAAGGTAATTAACATTGCATCAGCTGATCCATAATAATGTGGCATTTCACTTACTGGTCTTCTTCCGTAATATATGACGTTTTCTAACCCCATTTTTTTGCTTAATAACTTACATTCTTCTAATTTAGATCCATCTCCGACTATATGAAATATGATATTAGAATGCTCACGCAATACATTAGCTGCCTTAACTATTGTTTCTACACTTTGCATATCACCAATATTTCCAGCAAAAACAAAATTATATTTATCACCTTTAGCAACTTCTATGCTTTCAGTAAACAAATCTTCAGCATATTGCGGTATATGATGTATCTTTTTATTGTACACTCCAAGAGTAGAGATGAAATATTCCTCAAACATACTAGAAGTAACCGCTATGCAATCTGCGGAGTTATAAATCCATTGAGATATCTTCATGAAAAATTTATAAATTGTTGAACTTTCTTTGATTCCACCAGCTGCTAAACTATCAGGCCATAGGTCGAGACAGTAAAGCAAAAGCTTTTTCTTATGCCTTCTCTTATAAACAATAGCTGGTATACCCATCATTACCGGCGATAGTTGATTTACATAAACTACATCAAACTTTTCCTTCATAAAAAATGCCTTCAACGATCCTGATAAGGCAAAGCTGAGATAGTTCAAGAAAAGTCTTAACTTATTATTTCCTCGACCTATTTCAAAACTTCGTATAACTTTTACACCGTTTAACACTTCATTCCTCTTCTTACCATTCCGGAATCCATCGAGTACTTGTCCCTCTGGGTAATTTGGGAGGCCTGTAAGTACTGTTACACTGTGTCCCATTTCCACTAATGATTCACATATATCTGAAATACGAAAAGGTTCCGGATAGTAATATTGGCAGACAACTAAGATTTTCATTAACCATAAGCCTCCAAATCTATTGAACCTTTTTTAAATACTCTTTAATTTCAATTTCTAATCCCTCAGATAGCGACATAGGTTGATAACCAAAGTCTTTCACAGCACTTTCATGTGAAAAACTTCTATCTTCCCCCATCCTCTGAACCTTCTCAATATAGTCAACTTTCCCAAGCGTAAAGACACTGAGGAATTTAGCTATAATTACTCCTAATGATAAAGGTACACTAATAAAGGTTGTCTTTTTATCTAGAATCTGACTAATCATCCTAAACAAATCTTTCATTGAGATAGGTTTTTCACCAGATAAAATATAATCACCGCTCATAATATTAGAATTCATTAAAACTTGATAATATGCTTTCCCTAAATCTCTTCCATTAACAGGCTGTAGCATATTCCTACCTTGATTAATAATAGGAAATAACCTTAATTTATCTACCATTTTTATAAAAACAACCATATTTCTATCATTGATGTATCCATAAATCATAGTAGGTCTTAAATAAATTAGACCTACCTTTGAATTATTCTCTTTAATAAGCCTACCAACATTTTCTTCAATAGTCTGATATTCTTCCGAAGCACTCTTATACTTTGAATAAATGCCGGTGGTATGAACAAGTATAGCTCTCTTGACATCATTCTTAATAGCTGCCCTCATTAAAGTAACAGAATAAAAGATAGAAGCTATATGCATAACTGTGGTAACACCGCTCATTACTTCATTCAAAAACTCTTGATTTTCTAAATCTCCAACTACCTTTTCTATATTTAATCCAGAATTATCTATCAAAGTTGTATCAGAATTTTCTCTGACAATGCAACGAATTGGACCTTCATATTTATTTCTAATAAGCTCTTGCAAGAAATACCTGCCACTATGTCCTGTAATCCCTGTAACTAATAACATTGGTTTCTCCACCTCTACCTTTTTACTTTCCCGAAGAGCCTGTCATCTTAGTACTTGCAACTTCCTTTTTAGATCCAGTTCCACCTTCAACAACCCCGTCACGCTTAACAACACTAACAATGGTTCCAAAGAAGCACTTAACATCCATCCAAAGACTTATCTTCTCAACATACTCTCCATCTAACTTAGCCTTAATTTCGATAGGAAGCTCATCCCTCCCATTAATCTGTGCCCAACCTGTCAATCCAGGCGGTACATCATTAGCACCATACTTATCTCTTTCCGCGATCAGATCATACTGATTCCATAGTGCTGGTCTAGGCCCAATTATACTCATCTGTCCTACAAAAATGTTCCAAATCTGTGGAAGCTCATCAAGCGATGTTTTTCTCAGTAATTTACCCATCTTTGTGATATACTGTTCTGGGTTATCTAATAAGTGAGTTGGAGTGTCCTTCGGCGTATCTATTCTCATGGTACGGAATTTCAGTATGTTGAAATTTGTCTTATTAATTCCTACACGCTTTTGCTTAAACAGAACTGGACCTCTTGAGTCAATCTTAATAGAAATAATTAAAATTAAATAAATCGGTGATAAAACTATAAGTCCAATTAAAGAAAGGATGATATCTATCAATCTTTTAACCTTCATATACATCTAGCTGCACTCCTTTAATTTGTTCTTTAGTAGATTAGGACTTAATTAGAAGATCTACGTCTAACCAACTACTAAACCACTAAAATCATTATCTACTACTAATAGCCACCTCGTATTATCTATTCAATCTACCAAGCAAATACGAAATAGATATTTACGATTTTAGCACTTCAAACCGAGTTTCTTCCTATTATATATACCATTCAATCAATCTATAATTCTCACTAAAAACGCCTCAAACCCTTATTCCGCAAGGTTTCCAGCATCTTATCTGATTACGATAGTCAGTTCCTTAATTCCATTCAATATTTTTCCATATTCTATGGTTACCAAAAAGCCCGTCAAATCAACGTTTTCCAAACTCAAAACACTCGATTTTAGCCATTTTATCTTTATATACTAACAAAATGGTACTATGTTATATAGATAAATCCTATATATTGTACAATTTTATGATTTTTCGCTGATTTCAACACAATATGTTGTGGTTATCTCTTAACCATTCTGACTTCCTCATTACCATCCTATCAAAAGAGCACATCTCCCAATTCTCAATGAAGCCTTTTCTATACTCTCTCCAACTCTTCTACAAAAACGGAACGTCTCCACCATCTTCTCTTTCCTCATCATGCACAGTGCATTCCACTTCTCCCTCAACATAATGATACGTTCCATCAACTGGACAAACGTAATCCTCATGATCAAGTAAAAACGGACTGAATACAACATGACTATGATCCTTATCTTCCAACACTAATTCATGATGATATTTCTTTCCTAACTCAGAAGCATTAATGTCACAAACCTTAACCTCAGTCTTCTTAATATGACCAAGTACTGAAGGTACCGCAACAACAGCCAATATCCCTAAAACCACCACAACAGCTAATATCTCAACTAAAGTTAGACCCTCATTTTTTTTACAAAGCTCCTTAACATATATCTACACCAGCCTTCCGATGTATTTATACACAAAAAAATAAAGGGGCATTTAACCCCACCTCACACCACACCTCTGATAACTCCTCCGTATTTAAGGTGGAGATCGCTCCCCACCCACAGTGCAACCGAGTGCCCCCTTTGATAAAGGTAAGGAGACATCACCTTTTATTGCTTCATTTATTTAAATGGTAGTCTTCGATTTTTCTACCAACTGTTCCATATAATCTACAATCTGCTCCCGCAAGTCGTCTCGTTCTAATGCAAAATCCAACTGCGCCTTAATAAATCCAAACTTATCCCCAACATCATGTCGTACTCCACTGAACTCATAAGCAACAACCATCTGTTTTTCATTTAATTCTTTAATAGCGTCCGTCAATTGTATTTCCCCACCTGCACCAGGCGCTTGTGTTTCTAGGATGTCGAAAATCTCAGGACGAAGGATATACCTTCCCATAATGGCATGGTTAGATGGCGCTTCTTCCATTTTTGGTTTTTCTACTAAGCTATCAATATGGAAGCAATGCTCATCGATTTCTCCGTTTTTCTTGGAGATGACACCATACTTGGATACGTCCTCCATCGGTACTTGCTGGACACCCAGAACGGAAGAGTTAAATCGATCATATACTTCGATGAGTTGTTTCAAGCACGGCTTCTCAGGAGAGTAAACAATATCATCCCCCAGTAGTACAGCAAACGGCTCATCGCCAATAAAGCGCTTCGCACATCCGATTGCATGTCCAAGACCAAGAGGTTCTTTTTGACGGATGTAATGGATGTTTGCTAGTTTGGAGATTTCTTGAATCTCTTCTAACTGATCAAACTTTCCTTTCTTCGCCAACGTCTCTTCTAACTCATAAGACTTATCAAAATGATCCTCAATCGCACGTTTCCCACGGCCACTGACAATAATGATGTCTTCAATTCCAGAAGCAACTGCCTCTTCAATAATAAATTGGATAGTTGGTTTATCCACGATAGGTAACATTTCCTTTGGTTGAGCTTTTGTTGCAGGAAGGAACCGTGTTCCTAAGCCTGCTGCTGGAATGATGGCTTTTCTAACTTTTTGCATGTTGTATTCCTCCTTTTAAACAGAAACTTTTTGTGCATATACATGCTTTAGCTCATCTTCTTTGTTATTCGCGACCGATAGAAGATAGCTTCTCAATTCTGCTTCGCTCATCTGTTCGAAATTATTTAAAAAGTAACTTAAAATCATTTCATCCTTTAAAGGCGCTTTCCCAATATGAATTTTCGGGAAGATATCCGCTTTATGGATTTCATTTTCGTTTAAAAGTTCTTCGTACATTTTTTCACCAGGTCTGATACCAGAATAGCGGATACCAATCTCATCAATGGAGTAACCGGAAAGGGTGATTAGGTTTTTCGCTAGATCGACAATTTTAACCGGTTCCCCCATGTCTAAGACGAAAACCTCTCCACCGCGTGCTAGCGTACCTGCCTGAATTACTAGTCTTGAAGCTTCCGGAATGGTCATGAAATAACGAGTCATATCTGGATGTGTTACCGTTACTGGACCGCCAGCTTGAATTTGCTTTTTAAATAGAGGAATAACACTCCCCCTACTCCCAAGCACATTCCCAAAACGAACAGCAACAAACTTCGTCTCGCTTTCCTGTGCCAATTGCTGAACGACCATTTCTGCAAAACGCTTAGTGGAACCCATGATGTTGGTCGGGTTTACTGCTTTGTCAGAGGAAACGAGTACAAACGTATCAACTCCGAATGTATCCGCCGCTTCTGCGACATTTTTGGATCCAAAGATATTGTTCTTCACCGCTTCTTCCGGGTTACGCTCCATCAAAGGTACATGCTTATGTGCAGCTGCATGGTAGACTACGTCTGGCTTGTACTTTTCCATGATGGTGAAGATTTTGCTTCTATCTTGTATGTCTGCAATTTCAGTATGGATGTTGATGGTAGTATCGTATTTGGCACGAAGCTCCAACTCGATGGAGTAAATGCTATTCTCTCCGTGACCGAGCAATATCAGGTTTTCAGGAGTAAAGTTTGATATCTGACGACAGATTTCCGAGCCGATGGAACCGCCCGCTCCTGTTACGAGAACTGTTTTTCCTGTGATAGATTCCGAGATACTGGCCATATCTAGTTTTACAGGATCCCTACCTAGTAAGTCTTCTACCTCTACATCACGGAACTCGTTAACGGAAACTTTTCCTGACATGAGATCTTCAAGCATGGGGATAATCTTCGTTTTTGCATCTGTCTTAACGCATTCTTGGTAGATGGTGTTGATTTCTTTTTTACCAAGTGAGGGGATTGAAATAATGATGTTGTCAATTTCCATCTTTTCTACAATAGTTTCAATGTCACGAACTCCACCGTTTACGGGTACACCTAGAATTTGAAGCTTTTGTTTTTTCGGGTCGTCATCCACGAAAGCTACAGGGATTAAGTCTGCTTCCCTATTTTGAAGCAGTTGTCGCGCTACCATTGTTCCTGCTGCACCAGCTCCCACAATGAGGGTGCGTTTTTTGTTCATAGCTTTCTTGTAATAGAAATCGCGGTAAACTCGCCAAGAAAAGCGGGAACCACCTATAAAAATCATATGTAACATCCAAGTGATAATTAAAACGCGTAAGTATATGTCACCGTCAACTATAAGCTGGACAAAACCTGCCACAGTGACGGAGTAGGTTACTGCCTTGGAGATCCCCATCAATTCACCGATACTGGCATATTCCCATGCTTTATTGTAGAGCTTGTAGGAATAGGCAAATAAATGGTGCCAAATAATTAACGTTAACGAACTGTAGAATAAAGTTTCAGAGTTAAGCGGACTCTCATTGGGCATGATGAGCCAAAAGCTAAAATAGATGCTTGTCAAAACAATTAGCGAGTCGACAAAAATCAGTAACGAAAGTCGTTTTTTATAGGTCACGGTGGTACCCTCCTTTTCTTTTGAATTTTATGTAAATATTATAGTATTATAGTCATGTTTTCAGGCCGAAAAAGAGGAGGATGAAACATCCTCTTATTTTCCACCGTAGTAGTAGTAATACGAACTATCTTTTTGTTTTTTCATGTTTAATACAACACCAAGCAGCTTAGCTTTTGCGGAATTCAGTAATTCTTTCGCTTTCATGGCACTATCCTTGTCTGTAGAGCCGCTTGCGATAACCAAAACTGTCCCGTCACATTGATTTGCCAGGATCTGTGCGTCTGTAACAGCAAGGACAGGAGGGGTATCAAAAATCACCATATCGTAACTATGGTATGCAGCAGCAAGAAGGTCTTCCATCGCTCTGGAACTCAATAACTCTGCCGGGTTCGGAGGGATTGGTCCACTTGTCATGATATCTAGGTTTTGAATGCGCGTTGGCTGGATGGTCTCACTTAGAGTAGTTTGCCTAGTGAGTACAGTCGTCAAGCCCCTGAAGTTGTCTTGCTGGAATGTGTAATGTGCAGTTGGCTTTCTTAAATCTGCATCCACAAACAACACCTTTTTCCCTTGCTGTGCATTTACCACTGCTAGGTTACTAGCCGTGGTGGATTTTCCTTCAGACGGTCCTGAAGATGTCACCATAATCGAACGCAACTGCTCATCTACAGATGAAAATTGAATATTAGTTCGGATGGTTCTGTATTGCTCTGAAATAGGAGACTTCGGTAGTTTATCGGAAATCAGGTGGCGACTTGTCGTTGCTTTTGCCTTTGTCATCAGTTTGTTCTTTTTAAGAGCCAACTGTCTCACCCCTTGTTCTCGTTTTCGCTTGTCGCTGTTGTCTTATTGCTTCTTGAACATCTTTATCTTCAATAATTGTGATCGATCCGAGTACAGGTAAGCCAAGTAGCTTTTCCACGTCTTGTTCGTTTCTTACTGTGTTGTCTAAGAACTCTAATAGAAATGCTAGTCCAACGCCTGCCATTAGGCCTACCACGAAGGCAATTGCCATGTTAAGCACAGGTTGTGGTTTAATTGGGGAGGAATTTATTTCAGCAGGTGTAATAACCTGTACACTATTGATGTTCATATCCATCAGGCCTGTTGCTACATTTTTGAATACTTCTGCTGTTGTATTGGAAATGTTGGCTGCCATTACAGGATCTTCGTGTTCTACTGTAATCTTTAATACTTGAGAGTTTCCTTCAGGACCGACAGAAATTTTAGAACCCAGTGAAGTGACTGTTTCTTTTCCATCTAATTCTTGACTTACTTCTTTTAGTATTACGTCGCTCTTTATAATGAATTTGTATGTTTCAATTATTTCTACATTGGTTCGAATCTGGTTTGCATCTACCATACCCTGTTGATTAGATTGATTTACTAGAAGTTGCGTAGAAGATTGATAGATTGGCGTTAATAAGAAATAGCTCACTACTCCACTGGCTGTTGTTGCTAAGACGGTTAAGAGTACGATGAGCCATAGTCGTTTTTTTATGGTTTGAAATAGTTCTTTTAGACTAATAGTTTCTTCCATGAGAGCCTCCGATAATTTTATGGTTAATTTACTTTTCTACATATATTTTCAAATAATTCTACACAGAAACTATTATAAGTTAGATTACCTTACATATCTACATAATAATTGTAATTTCTATGTAATAAAAGAGGAAATTCCTTGAAAGCGTTATTTGGTTTCGAGTAATTTTTTACAATTAACTCGCTTTTTGTCGAATGATTGATGAAGTTTGTCGAACCTATAATATATTGAGGAGTTCCGCATATAAATAGTTGTATCTAAATGGACGAACTTAGGGGAGATTTTTATGCGGAGAAGGAGAAATCCAGTTGTCGTTTTACTTATTGCTGCAGGTATGAGTATTTTATTAGTTTATATTCTTTCTACTTTTTTAATGAGTGCTGAGAGAAAGGTTAAAAGAGTGGTTTATGAGTTTTATGAATATGAAAGTGCCTCACAGTACAGCCATTCCTGGGAGTTGCTACATACAAAGATGAGAGCACGATTTGATAGAGGGAGTTACGTGCAGGATCGTGCCCATGTATTTAATGGACACTTTGGAGCCGACACATTTTCTTTTGATATAGGGGATACAAAGAAGATACAGAAATGGAAGATGGAGAAGGACGGAGAAGCGTTTGAAACTGTTTATAAACTTGAAGTGAAACAAGAGTATCACGGAAAGTATGGGCACTTTATCTTTGTGCAATTTGTGTATGTTGTTCAGGAAGACGGGGAGTGGAGGATATTGTGGGACTATAAGAAGTAGAGAGGCTAATTGAATACTGAAAAGGGACAGCATGCAGCACTGTCCCCCGTTTTATGAAAGAGATTACTGCTGGTCTTCTTCCTCTTCCATTTCCATATCTTCTTCCATGTTCTCTTCGTCTTGCTCCATATCTTCTTCCATGTTGTTCTCATCTTCCATTTCAGGATCTGCAGGTTCTTCCATTGGTGGCTCTTCTTCTGGCGGAGGAACATCCTGATTGTTTGCTGCACATCCTGTAATTAGCATCGCTGCTAAAGCAGTACCAGTTAATTTTAATAACCATTTGCTGTTCATATAAACCTTCTCCTTTCGTAAATGGAATTTCAAGACCTTGTTAGCTCACGTTGCTTGGTCCCTTTTTATATTCCCCATTTTTTGAGAAAGCTTGCATGATTATTGCAAATTTCTTCAAATTACTGCTTTGGTCCTAGCGCAAACATCATTTCCAGCTCACAGACAAGTTGTCCATCAACTGTTGCAACGCCCTTGCCTTTACCAATGCTGCCGCGTACTCTTGTCATTTCCACTTCCAGACGAAGCTGGTCCCCAGGCACTACTTGCTTCTTGAATCGGCAGTTATCAATTCCGGTAAAGAACGCAAGGCGCCCTTTGTTTTCTTCTTTTTTTAGCATAGCTACCGCTCCAACTTGTGCTAATGCTTCTACAATAAGCACTCCTGGCATGACTGGGAATTCCGGGAAGTGACCGTTAAAGAATTCTTCGTTGGCTGTAACATTCTTGATGCCGATTGCGCGCTGGCCTTCTTCCAATTCGACAATTCTGTCGATGAGAAGGAATGGATATCTATGTGGAATGATTGCTTTAATTTCGTTAATATCAAGCATGAATTTGTGACCTCCTACTAATAGTTACTTACAATTATAAAGGAAGGCATAAAAAATAGGAAGTCCTTTGTAAGGCTTCCTTAGTCTTTGTTAACAAGATCTATTATATGTTGCCATGTTTCTTTTTCGAGGACTTCCATTGGATTTCCTCCTCCAAGGACTCCGTAGCCAACCATTGCCCCTGCCACGACAGCTATAGCCATCGCCGCTAAGAGTATTAGGATACGCAACCAAATTGGTATAAGGCGAATGCGCCATTTTAATTTTTCTGGACGCTCCTGTTCTTCTGATGCTGCTATTTCTTCGTTTTGCTTTACTTTATTTTTCTGAGCTTTGCGCAATTCTTCCCTTGTTAAGCTCTTTTTTGGTTCTTTTTGTTCCATTGCGCAACCTCCTCTATGACTATATTCATTACGATTTCAATCCGTTCACAAGCCCCATCATTTGATCGGCAAACGAAATGGATCGAGCATTAAATTGATACGAACGCTGCATAAGCGTCATTTCGGTCATTTCTGATGCCAGGTCTACATTGGACTGCTCGAGCATTCCTTGTTTAATATTTATGTCGTTCCGTGCTGCTCCTTGGATATACTGCACCACGTCTTGTGGGTTGGCAACATCAACTGGCGGTAGAGCAAACAAAGAGCCTGGTCTTGCTTGCAACATTTGCGGGCGGATGACTTGAGCCATTCCAAGTTCTCTGGCTACTGCTTGTCCGTTCGTTAGTTCTGCTAGGATGATTCCTTCAGGTTGTAGCTTAATTCCTTTTACATTTTCGGGTAGGACAATTGGTTGCTCGTTGCTATCAAGTACCGGATGCCCTTCTCCTGTTACAAGCATCACTTCTGTGTTGTTAATCGGTGATAAATAGAATACACCATTTCGCGTGAATTGTGTACTTGTCTCCCCGTTTTCGGTCACTTGAACTGTGAAGAACTGTTCTTCTTTCGCTAGTGCAAAGTCTAGCATACGATCGGTGTTTTTTAAAGTACCTTGTGTTAGGTTGAGCTTTGTCTGGGCAAGACCTGCACCAGATGACATGCGGATTCCTAAAGGTGTATTTCTTATGTTTTCGTACTGATTGAGGGTTTGGTTATTGCTTTGCTGGACTAAGAGTTCTTGGAATGACGATTGGCGATTTTTATAGCCGACGGTATCTACATTGGCGATATTATGGCCGATGGTGTCAAGTTGCTTTTGCAGTTGATTCATTGTGTTGGTTGCGTTTAGCATGATTCTGCTCATTTTAGTTGGTGCCCCCTTTCTTTAGTACTAGTTTTAGTTGATGCGTCCAATCTCATTGGCTGCTTTTTGCATGCTCATGTCATATGCTTGAATGACTTTTTGGTTGGCTTCGAAAGCTCTGTAAGCTGCTGTCATATCTGCCATTGTTTGACCTGCGTCAACATTAGAGCGTTCTATATGGCCTTGTAGGACCTGGAAGGCTGTTCCAGGTGTATTGATGGCAGTTGGCAGTGCTTCGCCATTATTTAGGCGGTACATGCCGATATTATCTCGTGTGAGAGCATTAGCATCTGGTGCAAGGGCTATGCCAATTCGTGTGTTGAAAGTTCCATTTTCTAGAATGGTGCCATCTTGTTGTAGCTCGAAATTGTCGGATTGTAGTTGAATTCTATTGTTGTTTTCATCTAAGACGTACAAACCATTGTTAGAGGTCAGAAAGCCTTGTTGGTCAATGGCGAAGTTTCCGTTTCTCGTGTATCTTGGTGTGCCGTCTTGGTTTTCTACCGTGAAGAAGATAGATGCTCCTTCAGGGAGAGTTTGATTTAAGATAGCAAGGTCTGTTTGGTTGCCTGTTGGACGCATGTCGCCTTGGATGTGTTTTGGTGCTGTTTCTTGTAGATAGACGCCTGTATGTAGTCCTCCGATTGGCTGGTTCTGGGAGAAGGAAATGGGTTTGGTTGTTGGGATATTGGCTCGCTCCATTTTTTTTAGGAGTAGTTCTGGAAAGGCTCTTAGGGACGATTGGTCCGCTTTGTAGCCTGGTGTATTGGCGTTGGAAAGGTTATTTGATAGCATTTCCATTCTCCGCTGCTGGGAGATCATACCTGCTGTTGCTGTGTGGAATCCACGTAACATGATAAGGTTCACCTCTTAGTTTTGTTAACGTACATAATTGTCTACTTTCTATTATAGTATAAATTTCAAATTGTCGATATATGTAATTTTGTGAATGTTTTGGAGAATGTTAATAAGCGCCTGCGATTAGGCGCTTATTTGGTGGTATTTATGGAGTTGTTGGTTATGGTAATTTAGTTTTTTGATTAGTGATTGTTTGACCGTTTCGTCTAAACAGTCTTGAATGAGGATCTCGTGGTAGTTTGCTCTGATTGTGTGCCACTTTATGATAAGGTTTTGGATCAATTTGGGACACCTCCGTTTTTGGGTGTGGTTGTGTAATATTTATACCCTTCGTAGAGCATTTATAACTTTTTAGGGGTATGGAGGTGCATTTGAGGTTATAGGACTAGGTTTTTGGGGCTAAGGAGGGAGTCAGACCCCCGCGAGGGGGATTTAATTATCTTTTGGTATTTTTTAAGGGGGACAGACCCCCTTTAGATGTTGCTCTTTATTTTGGTTTTTTAATAAAGAAAAGGAGCAGCCTTGGCGGGTGCTCCTTTGGTTTGGTTAGGCGAAACTTTTTCTTGGTAGGCTGTCGATGTGGTCGAGCATGATGCCTGTGCCGATTGCTACGCAGTCCATTGGTTGTTCTGCTACTAGGACTGGGACTTTTAGTTCTTCTGCCAGTAGTTGGTCCATTCCGTGAAGGAGTGCTCCTCCGCCTGTAAGGATGACGCCGCGGTCGATGATGTCGGCGGATAGTTCAGGTGGTGTGCGTTCTAGGACGCTTTTTGCTGCTTGCACGATCACTTGAACGGATTCGCGTAGTGCTTCTTCGATCTCTTCAGATTTTACGGTGATGGTTTGTGGCAGTCCGCTTACCATGTCGCGTCCGCGGATGTCGATGGATTCGCTGCGGCCACCAGGGAATACGGTTGCGATTTCGATCTTGATGTTTTCGGCTGTGCGCTCACCGATTAGAAGCTTGTACTTCTTTTTGATGTATTGAAGAATTTCAGCATCGAATTTGTCTCCGGCCATTTTAATGGAGGAAGCGGTTACGATGTCACCCATGGAAAGGACTGCAACGTCTGTTGTTCCGCCGCCGATATCGACTACCATGTTCCCGCTCGGTTGGAAGATATCCATGCCAGCACCGATTGCTGCTACTTTTGGCTCTTCTTCTAGGTAAACTTTTTTGCCGCCGCTCTTTTCTGCCGCTTCTCTGATTGCTTTTTGCTCAACGGACGTGATGTTTGTCGGGCAGCAGATGAGGATACGTGGTTTGGATAGGAATCCTTTTACGTTCAGTTTTTTGATGAAGTGTTTAAGCATTGCTTCTGTTACTTCAAAGTCTGCGATAACGCCGTCTTTTAGCGGACGCATTGCGACGATGTTTCCAGGTGTACGGCCGACCATCTTGCGGGCCTCTTCCCCTACTGCCAATACTTTTCCTGTGTTGGTATCAAGTGCTACTACGGACGGTTCGTTCAGGACGATCCCTTTTCCTTTTACGTGGATGAGTACGTTCGCTGTACCCAGGTCAATTCCGATATCTCTTGCAAACATCTTACTGTTTTCCTCCTTGCGTTTATGCTTTTTTGGCTATTTTGCTGTTGCTGGCGACTTTTATCTGAATGTTCTTTGTTTGTTTGGTTGCTATTGCTAATTTTGAACACTATCTTTAGTCCTAATTGTATATTCTATCACATTTTACTAAATAAAGGTGAAATTTAACAATGGATGTGTGTCATTTTTTTGAGTATTTTGTCGAAAGGAGGAGGGGGTTCTTGGAGGCGGAGGCGCGGGTGAGGAGGTCTGGGGTGGATTGGGTGGGATGAAGACAGTTTCGAGTGAGATTTTATGGTGAGATTGTCTTCATCGTTGCAATGAAGACAGTTTGGATGGGATTTTCCGCTTGAGATTGTCTTCATCATTGGGATGAAGACAGTTTCATCGTATTTTTGCTGCTGAAAGTGTCTTCATCAGCATGTATGCGGGGCGCTTGGAGCAGCCGGGTAAACGCCAGTCGTGGATCCGGCCCCGAAAAACCAAAAATACCAGAGCATCCAATCCGCCCTGGTATCTCCTGTTTATTTTACGGCTTCTTCCTCTTTCTTGTACTTCATCTTGGTTGCTTCGCCGCCCCGTAAATGCCTGATGGATTTATGGTAATCAAGGATTGTTTTGACTTCGTTTGCTAAGTCTGGGTTGATCTCTGGCAGTCTTTCGGTCAAGTCCTTGTGGACAGTACTTTTGGAAACGCCAAATTCTTTCGCTATCACGCGAACTGTTTTCTTTGTCTCCACGATATACTTTCCAATCTTGATAGTTCTCTCTTTGATGTAATCGTGCACACCACTCGCCCTCCCTAAATTGTGGATGTTGAGAAGTGTGAAATGAGACTCGCTTATACCGATGTAACGAAGTGCATATATTTATAGTTGTATATGAAACAAAAGTAGGATGGCTGGTGTAATTCTTCGAGACAATCTACGATCCCTCACCTCAAACACTCTCTTTGTATGTTTGGTTTGTATCAGTTTATTAGCTTGGTTGGTTGTTTATGCCAACAATGTCAAGAGGGACAAGGCTTTTGTTTGATTTTTTTGAAAAATAACACAATAATTGTTTTCTAAACGTAAATTACAGGGTTGCTTAAGGGACAAAAATCTAATTTAAGACATGGTCCTCTCACGGTATAATCCATCATTCTTTTTCAGCACACGAGATAAGGTTACATGGTTTATTGCTAACAAACTTGCCCCAAGCAATACGACTAGTCCAGGATGAAGGATCAGCAGAAGCACTATCATTAAAAGGGAAGTCAGAATTGCTACTAACGTTTTAAATGGTGTTTTCAATCCTTGTATCAAACTATTCCTTAATTTCTGAAAGAGGCTCCAATCCTCAGGATAGGACGTTGTCACATAGTTCACGATGAGAATGAGGGCCCCTGCAATTAATTGTATGGTGAGGAACTTCCCAAGTGTATGTATAGCAGAATAACTAGCAAAGAAGAATTTCACGTCCATCCATAAAACTATCCCTAATACTAGGAAAAACAATGATGCGGTAATATTGCTCTTCCACTCTTTCTTAAACTCTATCCAGAAATATGGGAAGACTTTAAATGTCTCCTGCTCCACTAGCCACCTTTTCATGATAAGGTGCATCACCTTGGTAGCAGGAATCCAACCGAAGATCACGGCTCCTATACTGGTGAAGAAAATCCATAACAGATTCAGATAGACCAGTTTTACCAACCAATCCATGATACGGTAAAGTCCATTGTCTGTGACTGTTTGCATCATTTATTCCTCCTTGTCCAAAAGATTTCTTAATACTTCCATACTCGTCTCTTTTTTGTCACTGAAACTTGGGATAAAGGCAACTAAGGTTTGTTGTGTTTGGTTATAGGGGATAAGCCCAGGGGGGAGGGTGGCGCCGAAAAACTTTTGTTCATCCATCAACATTTCTACATCCGAATTCTCGACGCTAATCTCTAAAGGCTCAAGGCCGCTTTTTCCTGCGAGAGCCTCTACATACTCTCTTTCAGTCACATATAGATCTCCAGCTTGTTGAGAGAGTAGAATAGCAAATTTCTCTTTGGAAAGCGGGTGGAGTTCTACGTTTATGGGATAATCTTCCGTTCTTTTTTGCAACTCTTTTTCCACGTCATCCTGATAAACCGGGGGAATATTGGAGAATATCATGATGCTCAATGCATCATCTTTGATCTCCTCTTGGCATCCAGCCAATATAAGAATTACCAGCATTCCAAGTAAAACATGTCTGTAACCTGCCATTGTTACCCCCCGCTTCATAAAAAGAGAGGTTATTCACCTCTCTTCACTCTAATTAACCATATCTTCAAATACTTTTTTCAGTTGTTCGTACGCAGCCTCCGGTTCTATTTGGCCAAAGGACAGTTCCTCTCCGACTTGTCTGTAACCATTGTTTTGGAAGTCTCCCCATCCTTTTGGACCTCCATTGAAGATTTGTCCGTCAGGCGCTGTTTCTTCAATTAAAGTTAGCTGGGAAAGTTCGGATTGTCCAAAGTTTTCTTTCATGGAATCCAAGATGGTATTGGATACAGGTATTCCACGAGTAACTCCAAGAATTTCTGCTGCTTCTGGGTCATTAATGAAGAAATCAATAAACTTTTGCGCTTCTTCTTTGTTCTTAGAATGTTCACTCACTGCCCAGAACATAGAAGGCTTTAAGTAACCGCCAGCTTCTTCGCTCCTAGGTGCTTTTACAAGCTCGTAAGTATCTGGCTGAACACTGTCATAGCTCGGAAACTGGGCTGCAAAAGATTGTTTGATAAGGACCGTATTGTTTAAAAGTAAATCCTGCTTTGGATCATATTCCTGTTCTGATACGGTTACATCCGGTGGTGTCACTACCCCAAGCTCGCGAAGCTCACTGAAGATGTTGACCCATTCCAACCATGTTTCTTTATCAATATTAAAGGAACCATCTTCTTTGGAAAGATGACCTTTTCCTTTACTTAGCTGATACATTTCGTAAATGGATGCATCGTACGTAAAGTCTCTAAGCACATATTTTCCTTCTTCAAGCTTTGGCTGTATCTCTTTCGCCATATTAAATAGATCATCCCATGTCCATCCCGCTTCTGGAAGAGGAACGCCCAATTTCTCAAACACGGATTTGTTGTATACCAATCCATATGCATTGTTTCCTAAAGCAATCGAGTATAGCTTGTCATTGTACTTGCCCGAATCCACCAGTGATTGATCAATATCCGTTGTATTGACTTTATCTAGCTCTGCCAGTTGATTTCTAGAGGCATACTCCTGGAAGAATTGTGCATCCATTTGGATGATATCTGGTGCATTTTTTGCCGCAGATTGAGTAGCAAGCTTGTCCCAGTATCCATCCCATCCTGAATATTCCATCTCAAATGTAATATCAGGATTTTTTTCTTTGTATAGCTCCAAAACTTTAACCGTTGCGTCATGCCTTTCTTGAGATCCCCACCATACAATTCGGAGCTTGCCGCTGGAACCATTATCATCTGAATTTGCATTGTTGCTGCTTGCACTGCATGCTGCTAGACTTAACATTAATACAGAAGCTATCAGCAATACTAACCACTTTTTACATGTATTTTTCCTCAAGACAATCCATCCCCCTTAGTTGTTTTTCATTCTTGTACCAAGTATAAAGCGCTTTCAATGGAGTTTATATAAGAGGAATGCACAATTATTTTTAAAAATTAACAATTTTCTATTTTTTAAGCAGATCTGTCGGGTTGACCCCCATGTACTTTTTAAATAGGGAGCTGAAATATGGTGTGTTTTTGAATCCTACTTTTTCAGCAATCTCATAAATAAGTAGATTTCCCTCTAAAATCATTTGCTTCGCTTTTTCCATCCGCACCTTTGTCAAATAATTATTAAAGGAATCCCCTGTGGCTTTCTTGAATATTTGGCTTAAATAGTTTCTTGAAATGAATACTTGCTCACTAAGATCATTCAGGGTAATGTTTTTCTCATAATTCTCATAGATGTATTGAATCATATAATCCACAGCTTGCTTATGCCTTCTATTTTCCTTGTCGTTTAATTCTAGGTGTTCTAGGACATTTAAGAGTATTTGGCTTAGCCACTTTTCAAATTGCTCTGCACTCTCCAGACTCTCTATTTGTCTTTCTATTTGTTTTTCCTCAAATAGCTCCGTGTAATTGATTCCGTTATCGTGGAGACTGAACGTGGTAATGATCCACGTTTCTTTTCCTATTTGCTTCCAATGGTAGAGGGAATAAGGTTTTTTCTCCCGACATGCTCTCACGAACTCCTTTAATACTTCGAGGGCAGATTCATATTGATTATGTTTAATTGCTTCCGAAATTTCTTGATAGAAGGAAACCGGCCTAACAAATTCATAAGCAATAGGGTTTTCTAACGATTCCTCCCTATTACTGAATTCTCTAATCCTATGAGATGGTTCTATTTCATTTGCAGTTCTTAATGCTTCCGGGGAGTCATTGATTTCCCTCAAAAGGAACTGATACTGCTCCAGCTGTTTGGTTAGATTCTGTTTCAGTGCCTCAGTGCTTTTTTCTTCTTCCAGTTCTTTAATAACGCCATTCAAGACGGTTTTGATGGTATCCATGCTTACTGGTTTGGAAAGATAGTCATGGACGTTAAGTCTCAGAGCTGTTCGTGCATATTCAAAATCTGAAAACCCACTCAGGATGATCACTTTGCCTTTGAAACCAATATCCCGGCATTTTTGCAACATTTCTATCCCGTTCATAATGGGCATGTAGATATCGGTGATGACAATGTCGGGCTGGTACTCCTCAATCAGTCTCAGTCCTTCTTCCCCGTCCGCCGCTTCTCCTAAACAGGATATGGAGAGCTGTTCCCATGGGACCGCTTTCTTCATAATGCGCAAGATTTGTCTGTCATCGTCAATTATTACTGCTTTCCACATCTTTCAGCACTCCAATCATTTCAGGATTACGTATGATAGGTATTTTAATTACGACAATTGTACCGTTATCTGGTTTGCTTTTTATATTAAGAGAATATTTGTCTCCAAAGTACACTTCCAATCTATCTTTTACATTCTTAATTCCATAGCCACCCGTGGTCTTCTTTGCCTGTTGGTTTTCTTCCATGTCAAACCCTTTTCCATCATCCTTAATGATGACATATAAGTAGCCATGTATGTCACACATCCTAATATCTATGTGCCCGTAGTCTCGGTTGTGAAATCCATGAATGATGCTGTTCTCAACAAATGGCTGAAGGGTCAGTTTAGGCATATAGCTACTCAAGTATGCTTCCTCTACCTGAATGGAATACTTCAGACTCTTCCCTAATCTGATTTGTTGAATTTGAAGATAGGATTCCATGTGATAGATTTCATCTTTAATTGGAATAAAACTTTCACCTTTTGATAAGCCGATACGCAACATTTTCCCTGTCAATTCCAATACTTTGCTTATTTTCGGTTGATCTGCTTCAATCGCCATCCAGTTCAACTGATCAAGCGTGTTATATAAAAAGTGTGGGTTAATATTAGCTTGCAAGGTTTCCACTTCTGCCTTGCGCTTTTTTTTGTATTCTGATTCCAAGTTATCGTACAGCGTATAAATTCTATGTATTAAACTCTGATACCGTTTAAAGAGGGAGCCGAATTCATTGTGATAATCGTCAGGCAGGTTTGCATCCTTTTTTTCTAGAGAGAAGTTCTCCATTCGGTTTAAAAGAATGTGAAGAGGATTTGTAAACTGCCTGGAAATTTGATAATTAATGAGAATTGCTATCCCGAGAGCAAACACACCTATACTAATTAGGATAAAAGACAACTGGATACTGCCCATTGAGACATCCTCCCAGGGTGTCATCTCAATCAAAATCCATTCTGAACCAAAAAGCTTGGACCAGACTACAAGATTGTCCTCATATTTAACAGAACCTTCCGTATTTAAATTGACCTCGGAATTGTCTTTAAGATTCTCCATCGCTATGTGGGTGCCACCACCAAGCTCCCCGACATAAGTTATAGGGGTATTGCTTGAATCAATTAAGAGGCGGTTTACATTTGTTTTCTCATCAATGATCATATCTTTAAATTTATCCGCCTTGATATTCACTACAATGACAGACCGTGCTTTTTGGTTCCCATCATACACCTTTCTCGCATAGCTTACGACATCAATCTCCCCTTGAAGAGATTCAATCTTGTGCTTAGGCACCCAGGAAGCATCCGCGTCCTTCAAATGTGCAAGCTGTTTGGAGGAAGCAAAATCCTCCATTGAAAAATAATGAATAGGACCGGTCCTGTCTTTTAAAGGCTGTTGCTCAAGAAAGACGTGTATGGAATCAATCAGGGGAACACTAAAAGCTATGTTAAAAAATGACTTATTGATTAAGGAAATATCTCGATAGGCTTCATATTCGTTTTGTTCACCACGGATATATGCTTGAAGATCACTGTTCCTAGACATTGCCAGTGTCACTTCTTCAATTGATTTCTTTTGTAATGTTATCTTTTCATTTTTCTCTCTTAACAGCTTTTGCTGATAATAGGTGGTATTTTCTTTCATCTGATTTAGGGAAACCGAATAGCTGACAAACGCTATAATAAATAGAAGAAGTGCGATAAATATAGAAAAAGTAATAAAAAAAGTTTTACGTATAGGATATTGTTTGAATGGATTTTTCATAGTCTCCCTCTCTTTCTATCTCAAGAAAAGAATACCATAATAAGAAAGAGAAAAGGCTGCCATATCGCCTTTTCTCCCTTTAAACCTTACCCTTTCAGCCCGGTAGTCGCGACACCTTCCACGATATGACGCTGTGCGAAGAAGAAAATAATGATTGCCGGTATAATGGATACTAGGGACATCGCAAACAATTGCCCCCAAGGTACTGCTGAATTGGAATCTACAAACATTTTCAATGCTAGTCCTACTGTGTATTTATCGACAGAGTTTAAATAAATCAAATGGCCAAGGAAGTCATCCCAGTTCCATAGAAAGCAATAGATTCCTACTGTAACCAACGGCGGTTTCATCAGTGGCAGAACGATTCTCCAATAGATTCCAAACCACGAACATCCATCCATCTTCGCCGCTTCATCCAATTCTCTTGGAATTCCCCGAATAAACTGGACAAGCAAGAAGATGAAAAACGAGCCTCCGATACCACCTGCCAATAAATGTGGAACGATAAATGGGAGATACGTATTGACCCAACCAAATGCATTAAATAAATCATATTGTGGCACGAGTGTAATTTGACTTGGTAACATCAAGGTTATCAAGACAATTGCAAACCAAAAGTTGCGCAATGGAAAATCTAATCTAGCAAAAGCAAATGCTACTAGGCTGCAAGAAATCAAGGTCGTAAACAATACAGCCAGGATTAGCACGAACGTATTCATATAAAAATGAGTAAACGTAAAGCCGGGAATCGCAATCCATCCTTCTGTGAAATTAGAGAAGACGGGGGTTTCTGGAAAAATATTAATGGAGTTCATCTCTTCATTAGATTTAAACGCTGCTCCCACCCACCAAATAATTGGGTATACCATGAATCCACCAATACTAATTAATATCAGATGACTAATCCAACTCTTTTTTTTCATCAGCCTTTTCCTCCTTCCGTCTGATAGAACACCCAGAACCTAGAAGTAAAAA
This sequence comes from Sutcliffiella horikoshii, assembly GCF_020524325.1. GTDB lineage: Bacteria > Bacillota > Bacilli > Bacillales > Bacillaceae_I > Sutcliffiella_A > Sutcliffiella_A horikoshii_D. The sequence goes on along the minus strand of NZ_JAIVKY010000007.1, from coordinate 281,157 downwards.
AGATTACCGCAGTAAATATAGCGATGATAATTAATAGAATCCATGCCAGTGCCGACGCATAGCCCATCTCGAATCCAGCAAAAGCCTTTTGGTAAAGGTAGAGAGCAAACATATACGTAGACTGAATTGGCCCACCTTTTGTAATAACAAATGCTTGTGTGAACATTTGGAAAGATCCAATCGTCTGCAGTACTAGGTTAAACAGAATAACAGGTGAGAGCATTGGCAGGGTAATCTTAAAAAACTGCTTCACTTTAGACGCCCCGTCAATTGCAGATGCCTCATAAAGTTCCGGAGATATTTGCTTTAATCCTGCGAGAAAGATAACCATGGAGGAACCAAACTGCCAAACCACCAGCAGAATAAGGGTACTTAAAGCAGTATCTGGATTGCCAATCCAGTTCTCTCCCTTGATACCAAACAATGCAAGAAAACCATTAACCATCCCATCTCTTCCAAAGATGTTTCTCCAAAGGATTGCAACCGCAACACTCGTTCCTATCAATGAAGGTAGATAGATCATCGTCCTGTAAATCGACATTCCTCTTATCTTTTGATTGAGGAACATTGCCATTAGAAGGGCAGTAATTAATTTAAGCGGGACCGATATGACCACGAATAGAATAGTGATGGTTAGAGATTTATAGAAAAGCCTGTCCTCTGTAAAGATTTTTGCATAGTTCTCCATGCCTACCCAGTTTGGAGCTTCTAATAAAGAATAGTCTGTAAAAGAAAAATAGAGTGATTGAACCATAGGATAAAGCGTTAAAAGAAAGAACCCGATTAGCCATGGCGAAAGAAACGCATAGCCCGCAAAAGGCGTTTCCCATCTTCTGCTTTTCTTTGACTTCATTATATGTGGTTGATGGGGATTTTTAATGACGACGCTTTCATTTATAGTTTTCATATATCCTCCTTCTGTTTAGTAGTGATAAACAGGGTGTTCCATATCAAATTTCACATACATCAGGTGCTATGACCATCGCTTGCTCCTGCGCCTTTAAACATAATTCTGATGCTTTAAATACATGTTCCTGGGTCATGGCCGTTTCTGTCCTGTTGATACAATCTAGTATCAGCTGCCCAAAGAAAGGAAAACCAACTTTTCCTGCCACGTCAAAATATTGTTCTCCCTGTTTGTTCACGAGATACACATGGTCAGTCGTTCTTGCCCTAGCAACATCCACATACTTTCTGATTTCAATTGTCCCTTCCGTTCCGGTGATGAACGTTCTACCGTCTCCCCATGTGCTAAGGCCGTCCGGTGTCAGCCAGTCGACACGAAAGTACTGAGTTGCCCCATTATCTCCTTTCAAAGTCGCATCTCCATAATCTTCAAGCTCCGGGTACTCTGAATTATGGTAGTTTGCTACTTTACTATGTAGCACTTCGGCACTTTCACATCCTGCATAAAAGAGAAACTGCTCAATCTGATGGCTACCGATATCACATAAAATGCCACCATATTGATCTTTATTGAAGAACCAAGCTGGCCTGCTTGCTGCATTCAAGCGGTGTGGACCGAAGCCAGTCACCTGAATCACCTTTCCAATAGCCTGCTGTTTAATCAAGTCTCCAGCGAAAACTGCCCCTTCTACATGCAGACGCTCACTGAAATAGACCATATATTTCTTGTTAGACTTTGCCACTACCCCTTTTGTCTCTTCTAATTGAGCTAAGGTAGTAAACGCAGTTTTATCAGTAAAATAATCCTTCCCAGCTTCCATAACCGTGTTGCCTAGTGAACTTCTTTCTGATGGTATGGCTGCAGCAGCTACCAAAGCCACCGATTGATCATGTAGAACTTCCTCGAGCGATTGTGCCACTTGAACCATTGGAAAGGCCTTTTTAAATGTTTCTACCTTGCCCTGATCCGGATCATATACCCACTTAAGCGTTGCTCCTGCTTCTATTAACCCGTTACACATACCATAGATATGCCCATGATCGAGCGCTACTGCCGCAATAATAAATTCATCCTTATCCACAACCGGATTTGGCTTTCCTTTTGGCGCATACGTCATTCCATCCTTCATCATTTTCCCCACTCCCTTTTAATGTGTCCCTTGTACATCAAGTGTTACGTTTTTCACGGTTTTCTTAGTAAAAGTGGATTCTTGTATCTTCTCCTGCAGCTTTTCATAATACAAATCCGAATCCAATGGCAGTGATACCGATTCTTTCAACCAGGAGGAAAGATAAATGGCGTTGCTAATTTCAAGTCCCTTTACCCCTTCTTCGCCTGGCGCAATTAAAGGAGCTCCATGAAGGACCGCGTCTGTCCAGTTTTGGATAATTCCCTTATGGTCTGTATTTTCTCCATGGACTGGCACCTCTATTTTCCAACATTCCGGCTCCCCAAAGCCTCCTGTAAAAGTTGCATTAAACTCTCTTTCGCTTTGGGTTAATCGGTAAAAGTGCAACTGATTATTCTCAACAACAAGCTTTCCGCGATCCCCAACAATTTCAAAACGATTTGTTCCAGGCGCCTCGCCAGTTGAAGTAATAAACACACCAGTGGCACCATTTTCATATTCCACAAAAGCGGTCACTTCATCCTCTACTTCAATATCATGGTACTTTCCTTCCATACAAAATGCCTGAACCTTCACCGGCATCAAGCCAGTGGTCCACTGCCACAGGTCAATCTGATGTGGAGCTTGATTCAAAAGTACTCCACCACCCTCTCCAGACCAAGTAGCCCGCCATTCACTTGAATCATAATAACTTTGAGAGCGGTACCAATTTGTCACAATCCAATTTGTCCGTTTGATCTCCCCAAGTTCCCCAGCCTCAATCAAGCTTTTCAGTTTCTGATAAAGAGGATTAGTACGCTGGTTGTACATCAAACTGAAAACCTTTCCACTTTGTTTTGCAGCTTCGTTCATTTCTAAAACATTTTTTGTATAGACACCTGCTGGTTTTTCCAGAAGGACATGGTACCCTTTTGCGAAAGATTTAATAGCAAGTTCAGGATGACTATAGTGCGGTGTTGCGATAATCACACCGTCAATATCTGCTTCATTCAAGAATTTTTCTATATCATTGTAATAGTCTATCTCTTTATCTGTTGAATTTTTGAGCCAAGTCAACCGTTCATCTCTATATTCACATACAGCTGTTACGGTCGCACCGATGATTTCGTTGTTAAGTAATGTTTGAATATGTGATGTTCCCATGTTTCCGATTCCAATTACGCCTATTTTGAATAGATTCACTTTTATTCACCTCTGTTTAGATATTTGGTCTTTTACTAATTATAGAAATTCCATTTTGTTATGGGTATAGGATAGATGCACAAATATTTTTAATATTCATCTAATTAAAGCTGTAAAAGAAGTATTTGCAAAAGAGGTTTTAACGTAATTAGAGGTATAGCCTTCGTTTTGTAGAATAGTTTAGTAATGGATTAGATTGCGATGGGAGTGTTGTAGCATGACTTTGGAAGCAAAGTTGACCTATTCAGAAAGTGGCCCGGATTCGGTAATGTTGCATTTTGTCGTAGAAAATAATAGCGGTGCTGCCGAAAAAGTAACCTTCCGCAGCGGGCAACGCTATGATTATATTTTGTATCGAGATGGCGCGCGCGTGGAGCAATTTTCAGAAGGCAAAATGTTCACGATGATCTATGAGGAAATAATGGTAGAACCCGGGCAGGAATTGAGTTTTGACATTCCACTGAAAAATCTGCAGCCTGGCCGCCACAAGGTGATTGTGTGGCTGGCTGACTCGGATTGGCCGGGGGTACGAGACCGGTTGGAATTTGATATCTGAGTTTATGGGACCCGTCATGAGGACGGGTTTTTTATTTTTGTTTAAGTCTTTTTTGCAACTGTTTCGTCTTAATAGGTGAGGTGATAAGGGATGGCGGAGAATTTTGAGTTGGTCGAGGAGATCATCCGGGGCAGTGAGGCGGCGATGGAAGTGCTGACGCGCCGGTATTATCGGGGCATTTTCGCGTTTGTATATCGGAAGGTTGGTAATCGCGATCTAGCCTATGATTTGACCCAGGAGATTTTTATCAAAATGGTGCAGCGGGTTGGCAGTTTGAAAGATAAGACTGCATTTAAGAGCTGGCTGTATCAGATTGCGGTGAACCATTGCCGGGATTATTGGCGAAGTGCCGCTCACAAGCAGGGAAGTAAGCAGGTCGAGATCCCGGAGCAGATGAAAAGTGACGGCAGTGAAGTGCCTTACATATTTGAGCGAAAAGAAACGCGTGAACAAGTGAAGAAGGCGTTGCACTCGTTGCCGGATATGCAGCGGGAAGCTGTTATATTGAAATACTTTCATTTTATGAAAATACAAGAAATTGCCGATGTGACCCATGCAAATGTTTCAACGGTGAAATCCCGACTGAGACAGGGCTTGACGAAGCTTGCGGCTATTTTAAAGGAGGGTGAAGAGGATGAGAAAAAACGACTGCGAAGATAAAATTCGTGAGGATGATGATTTTGATTTGGAGTTGTTGGAGCTTGAGAATGAGGTGTTTGGCAATTTAAAAGAGTATGATGTGGAGTTTCCGAGTGAGGAAGAAATGATGTCCACCATTGAAGCCATTAGGCCTCATGTTCCAAAGAGGACGAATGTTTTTCAACCGTTGGTGGATTTATTGAAGCATTCGGGACAAGAAATTTTCCGGATCAGCCCCCTCTTTTGGGGATTGAATGGACTTCTTGTGCTAGTTTCGTTGGTTGCCTTTTTCACCGTGGAGCAGTTGGACCCCTATTTTACGATAATGATTCTTGCCCCCCTCCCCACTATCGCAGGTGTGTTGGAGCTGATGCGGAGTAAAAACAGCGGAATGCTGGAGCTGGAATTATCGCTGAAGTATAGCTGGCAGGAGTTGCTGTTGTCTCGAATGTTGGTTATTGGTGGATTTAATGTGCTGGTTAATATCGCGTTTACGGTTGTGCTTTCGTTTGTGGTCGCAGATGTGTGGTTTGCCAAGATGACGTTGTACTGGTTAACGCCGTTTACTATTTTGATGGCGGTGTGGCTTTTGATTGTTTCTCGTTTCAGGAGGTTTCATATTGTGACGGTGGCACTAGTGAGTTGGGTTGGAGTAGGGATGGTCATGAGTCAGACGAAGCTTTTTGAAAGGATTAGCGATGTTCCGTTGTACGTGTTTGTATTGGTGATTGTTGCCGCGTCAATATTTAGCTTGGGCAAGGTGATGTGGATCTATAAAAGGGGGATTTCCTATGAACTTAACCATTAAAAATTTGAGTAAATCATTTGGTGAGAAGAAAGTGTTGGATGATGTGAGCATTGAGTTTTCGGCGGGTGTTTATGGCATTCTTGGGGCCAATGGTTCGGGGAAAACGACCTTGATGCGTATCTTAGCAAGTGTGTTAAAGCCTAGTGCTGGCCAGGTTTATTTTAATAATCAGGATATTGTCGGGATGGATGAGGCGTATCGTGATGTGATTGGCTACTTGCCGCAGCATGTCGGGTTTTATAAAAATTTTACGGCGGAGAAGTTTCTATTATATATTGCGGCGTTGAAAGGATTGCCAAAGGAGCAGGCAAAAGGAAAAGTGGACGAGGTGCTGGAGCTGGTTGGGTTGTCTGCTGAGCGAAAGGGCAAGGTTGGCAGGTTTTCCGGCGGGATGAAGCAGCGTGTCGGGATTGCACAGGCATTATTGAATGACCCGAAAGTGTTGATTGTCGATGAACCTACTGCCGGGTTGGATCCTAAGGAGCGGATTCGTTTTCGGAACTTGTTAGCGAAGATTGCGATTAACCGGATTGTGCTTTTGTCCACTCACATCGTTTCTGACATTGAGTTTATTGCGAGAGAAGTTGTTATTTTAAAAGACGGGCAGCTGTTACGGAAGGATTCTCCTCAGGACTTATTGGACGGCATTGCGGATAAGGTTTGGTCAGTGAAGGTTGCAGAGTCTGAGATTCCAAGGTTTCAAGCTGAATTTAAGGTCGGGAATATTGGCCGGGTTGGCGATGGTGTGTTTGACTTGCGCATTTTAAGTGACAGCAAGCCACACGAGGATGCTGTGAACGAAGCGCCTAATTTGGAAGATTTATATCTTTATTATTTTGATGAAGAGGTGGCCTCCTAATGGAACTGTTGAAGTTTGAGCTTTATAAGATTTTTAAGCAGAAAACGGTATATATCACGTTTTTGCTGTTGATTGTTTTCTCGACAGGGTTTACTTTTCAGCTGACCGAACAGTGGGAGAAAGATTTGTATAAAGAATGGGAAGGGCCAATTACGGCGGAGAAAGTGAAGCTGGCAGAGGAGAAAAATGCGGAGCTGATGAAAAAATCAGAAGAGGCGCCGGATGACGAACCGTTTTTCTTTTCGGATCGAGAAAATGCCGAAATGGCTGTATATGAAAGTGTTTCTTGGGCTGCGGGAGTGGAACGAAATACTGCGGAGTATATAAAGGAGCTTGATCGTCCAGGCGCCAGTGCAGCTGATAAGCTTGAGGTGGCGATGCTTAAGAAGTTAGATACGTCGTACTTTGAATATAATGTCGGTCCTGGGAAGGTGATTGATTTTGCGAGTGTGTTCTCGATATTTTTTACTGGGGCGATGTTGTTGATCGGATTGTCTGCTATTTATTCGCAAGAGTACAGCTCTGGTGTGGAGAATTATATGTTGAGTGCCAGGAAAGGTCGCAAGCAACTTTTATGGGCGAAGGTTGGGGCGGCGGCTGTTTATACGGTGGTAGTAGTGATTGCATGGGAAGTGTTTAACTTAGCTTGGAACACTGTGCAGTTTGGCAGTGAGGGCTGGGGAACGCCATTTCAGCATTATTTTAAATATTACTTCTCCCCTTATGATTTTACTATGCTGGAATACCATGTTGTTCAGATGGCGTTTCATTTGCTGGCTGCAGTGAGTTTTTCGTTGGTAATTGTGCTCGTGTCTAGTTTTAGTAAAAATGCGCTGATTTCATTTTTTGTTTGCAGCGCGTTGTTTGGGGTGCCGTATTTGGTGGTGGAAATGTTGATGCTGCCACAGTGGGTCGAGGATCTTTTCAGCTTTACCCATATTTTTTCGATGAATGTGGAACGGCTTTTCGACTTTTTTAAGACGGTGAATTTGTTTGGGACCCCAATCCTCTTTCCATTTGTGGCGGCTGCGGTGATGATTGTTGTTTCTGGTGTTGCTGTTTGGATGAACTTGCGTTATATGAAGAGGAAGGAATTGTCGGTTTAGTGCTATAGAATATTTCAGGGATTGCAGTAGCCTCATTTTCTACTTAATCCCTATGTTCAACAACTCCCCCCATGTCTTTACTCCGCGGTCTTTACAGATCTGTAGCAGTTCTGTAAATAGGTAGGCAGTGGTCATTGCGTCACCCAAGGCAGAATGACGTTGGTAGATTCTTGTGCCAAAATCTCTGGCGTATTTCTCAAGGTCGCGCATGTCGTAGCTAGGGGCGATATAGCCGATAAGGTCGAGTGTATCAAGGAATTTAGGGTTTTTCCATTTCAAATTTTTGCGTTTTAGTTCTGCTTGTATCGCCAGCATATCAAATGCGACATAGTGGCCGACATAGCAGACAGATGTTTGGTTGGCGATGTTGGTCAGTTTGGTGATGGCTTCAAGTGCTTGCGGTGCTTCGTCTGTTTGTTCGTGTGTGATTCCTGTTAGCTCGGTAATTTCCCGAGGAATTTGTCGATTTGGGTTGATGTATGTTTGGTAGGCACTGTCCTCGATGACTTGGAGATTCTTTATTTTCACAGCGCCAAGTTCTATCAGTCTGTCATCCTTGGCCACGTTAAACCCCGTCGTTTCCGTATCGAATACGGTGAATTCAAGTTTGTCGACAGGTGTGGAAAGCGGTATATTTTCTACTAAATTGCTCGGGAAATAATGCTTTTTTGCGAATGGAAACATATTTTGTAGGTACCTCCTTTTTTACGGTTTCGCTACTATTTAGTAGTAGGAAAGCATGTGGTTTTGGAGTTCTTTGATGAGACGGATGCTTAACATTAGCTCTTCCTTTTCGCGGGTAGAGAGTGTGGTCAACGTTAAGGTTGATGTGAGTTCTTCTCCGTCTTGGTGTTGCTTGTATCGGTTGTGGACGTAATAGTCTAGTATGGTACTGATTGATGCTTTAAGATCCTTCTGGAAGTTTTCTGAGAGGATTTTTTTTTCGTACAGCTGGTCTATTTTTTCGATTGGTGTTCCGTATGTGATGCCGTGCATGAGTGAAAGTATTTGCAGGCTGTGATGGTATGGAAACAGGACTTCTTTTTTTAGGTCGATTTGTTTTTTATTGCGGCGAAATATGGATCGGATCGGTTGTTCCAGTGTTGGGATCGGATTTTCCCGTTCGAGTTGGGATAACCGGTATAGAAATATTTTGGCTCGGTCCAGTGAATTCGATATCGTTTGTTGGAATTGCTGGTGCAGCGTATCGTCCCCCGCTATATGGCGGTAGGAGAAAAAGTTCTGAGCCAGGAGCAAGCGATCGTTTGTGGCGTTAAGTGTCCATTCGTGGATGCGGGAATCCCATTTTTGGAGGGTACCACGCCAGACTGGGTTGGACGCCATCATATCGCCTTTGCATCGTTTGTAGCCGGCAAGTTCTAGGTTTGTGACGATTTTTTGTGATAAATCCTCGAAGTATCGGGTGGCGATATGGTCATTATGTTGGTCGTGCGTATCGCCCTTGTCCTCGTAAACAAGGAAATGGTCCTGGTCGGTTAGGAGGAACTGTTCTTTCCTTGCCCCGCTGCCCATAAGGTAGAAACAGAATTTTCTCGGTGGATCGGTTGGCATTTCTTTTATGGAAAGCTCGATACATCGTTGAATCAGTTGATCGTACAGGGTGTTCATGACTTCAAGGGTGTGAAGGATCGGGACTTGTTGTTGGAGGATGGTGTTGAGTGTTGCATATAGTTCTTGTTTGATATGTGGGAGTTGCTCTTTGGTAGTGTTTTTTAATGTTTCTGTATTATGAAGGATTGCTGTTGGTTGCTTGGCTTGGAGTAGGTCTGTCATGGTGACGAGTCCTGACGGCTGATTATTTTCGGTGGTGACTGGCAGGTGTTTGATGCCGTTTAGAAGCATGGTGGTGAGCGCTTCATAGTAATAGGCGGTTGTTGGGATGGTGATTGGTTCTTTTGTCATGATGGTTTGGATTTTTTCTTGAGTGTTTATGCCACTGGTGATGACGCGATGGACGAAGTCGCTTTTTGTGACGATGCCTTGGATTTGGTTGTTGTTTAGTATTACGGCGGTGGTTTTTGTGTTATGTTGGGCGAGCTTTTCTGCGACAGATTTTATCGTATCGGTTGTTTTGGCTAGTATGATGGCCGTTGTTGGCTGCATGATGTCTTGGACTCTGAGAATGGTCGGATTGCTTGTTGGGTCGATGCTGGAGTTCATGTTGATTTGTTCGGCAAGGGAGTGGTAGACGTCGTGCAGTCTGGAACTTACCTGGTCGAGAATATAGTCGCGGACGGCAGGCTCTGTCCATCTTTCTTTTAGCACGATATAGGGAATGAAGAGGGCCTCTAGGTCGTCGATGGCGCGGACTTGGATGAGGGATGATTGAGGTTGGGTCTGGGGCTTTGAGACCTGGTCCGGGTACAGGGGTGTCTTCGGGTCTGGTTGTTGATTTTGTGGGTAGTTGGTGGAGATAAAGTGATGGATATTGGACAGGCCGATCAGTTCGTTCGGCTTGATGATTTCTAGGACTTCTTCACGTGACTTTTTGGATGGGATATAGACTTCAGCCATTCCGGAGAGCACGAGAAAGATGCCTTCACGATTGTCGGCGGCATGAAGGATGATATCGTCTTGGTTGTAGTGAACGGTTTGGCAACGATTTAGAAGATCGGTAGCTTCGGTTTGTGAAAGGTTTTTTGTTAGGATGTGCTTCATGTTAGAGGCTCCTTTTTTAACAGGAAAGAGGAGCAACGTGGTTGGACGCTGCTCCTCCCTGCTATTTGTTTTATTTATCCATCCAGACGTTTCCATCTTTGTATGACATTTGTTCTGGATAACGAAGGTCGACCACTTCGTCTTGAATTTTTTGTGATGGTGCTTTGGTTCTAAGCGATACGACGATGATCGTAATGATGGCGGCTGCTGCGCCAAAGACCCCTGCTCCTGTATCGATGATTCCTAGGACGGTGAAGCCGCCATATTTTGCTGCAAAGATGTAGGCCAGGGTGACCCCGAGTCCTACGAGCATTCCAGCGATGACCCCTTGTGCGTTGGCACGTTTCCACCACACTCCTAGGAGAAGAGCCGGGAAGAAGGTTCCGGATGCGAGCGCGAAGGCCCATGCAACGATCTGCGTGATGGCACCTGGTGGGTTAAGCGCTACAATACCTGCAAGGACGGTTGCCGTGACGATGGTGAGACGGCCAACCAAGAGACGGTTTTTGTCGGTTGCATTCGGTCTCATTACACGGTAGTAGATGTCATGGGCGAATGAGGACGAGATGGCGATCATCAGTCCGCCTGCTGTCGATAGTGCAGCGGCCATAGCGCCTGCCGCTACGAGTCCGATGACGAAAACGCCAAGGTTGGCGATTTCCGGTGTGGCCATAACGACGATATCGTTTGCGATGATAAGTTCGCTCCATTGCAGGGTGCCGTCGCCGTTGGTGTCAGCTACTTGTAATTTTCCTGTATTGATCCATGGTTCGGTCCAAGCTGGTAATTGATCAATTGGTTGGCCGGCAACACGCCTCATTAGAATGAAGCGAGAAAATGCTGCGTATGCAGGTGCAGATAAGTACAGGAGGCCGATGAAAAGTAAGGCCCATGCGCCTGACCAGCGAGCTGCTTTCATGGTGGAAACCGTGTAGAAACGTACGATTACGTGTGGCAGACCTGCGGTTCCGGCCATCAGGGTGAACATGAGGGCTAGGAACTGCCATTTGGTGCCGTTGGTGAATGGCGCGAAATATTCGGAAACGCCAAGTTCTCGGTCAAGTTCGCCCATGGTTTGGACAATCTGGCCGTAAGATACCCATGGTAATGGGTTGTTTGTGAGTTGCAGGGACATGAAAATGACAGGAACCAGGTATGCGATAATCAGGATGATGTACTGGGCAACCTGTGTCCAGGTGATCCCCTTCATTCCACCGAATGCTGCGTAGAATGCGATTAGGACTACTCCGATCATGGTTCCAATTCTTGCGTCCACTTCTAGTATGCGGCCAATTACTACTCCCGAGCCGGAAAGTTGCCCGATGGAGTAAGTGAAACTGATGATGATGGTACAGATGGCCGCGATGACGCGTGCGGTGTGGCTATTGAATCGGTCTCCGATGAATTCCGGTACGGTGTAGCGGCCGTATTTTCTAAGTTGAGGTGCCAGCAGGAAGGTCAAGAGCAGGTACCCGCCTGTCCAACCCATTATGTATGCAAGTCCGTCGTAGCCTAGTAGCATGATGGTTCCGGCTAGTCCGATGAATGATGCTGCACTCATCCAGTCGGCGCCGATGGCCATTCCGTTGAAGATTGGTGGAACGCCGCGGCCTGCTACGTAGAAGTCGGAGGTTTGGCGTGCTTTGTTATAGATGGCAATTCCGATATAGAGTCCGAATGTGATCAGGATTAGTGTGAGTGAGACGATAAACTGATTATCCAAACGTTGGGCCCCCTTTGGGTTTAGTGAGATTTCTTTTTATGAGTGCTTGTGTGTGGTTTTGTGAGATTCATGTTGTGTGAGATTCTTGGATGTGAGACTTTCGGGTGTAGAATTGATTTGGTTTTTGTGGGTTTCTAGGTGTGGGTTGGGCAGGTTTGTCGGAATTAGTGATCTAGTGTTTTGCCTGCGCTTAGGACTTCGTTGGCCTTTTCGTCGATGCCGTATTTTGCGTCAATTTTGTCGCTGACTTTGGCGTTGACGAATAATAGAATGATAAAGACAATTATTGATCCTTGTGCGCCCATGAAGTAATGGAATGGGAAGCCTCCGAAAATGGTGAATTGCAGGGACTCGGCAAATAGAACAATGCCAAATGAAACACCAAGCCAGATAGCTAAGTAGATTAAGATAAACTTGTTCTTCTCTCGAAAATAAGCATCAGCAACGGACTTTTCGATTTTTTTCAAAGGTTAGCCTCCTTTAAGTTTTGGAATGAGGTTCGACGTGGTTGGCGAAATTCCTGCCGGGGTCTGACCCCTTTTGGGTTAAAATTTTTTAGCACTCGTTCTTATCGTTATCTTAGGCTGAAGATGAATTTGATGGTGTCGAGGAAGGGTGCGGGTACTAGGGCGATTTCCACGACGGCGTAGGTGATTAGGGTTGCTATTGGGACTGTTAGTAGGATTGGTTTTTGTTTTTTGATTGCCAGAAAGATGCTGGTGACTGCGATGATTAGAAATAGATAGAATAATAGCATGTTGTGTTTGTCTCCTTTTTTGTAAGCGCTTTAGTTTTTTGTGTCGAATCCCCCTCCTTCTTTTGCGTGTTTCATTCTGTATTAAGACAGAATTTTATAATAATTCTAATAATTAGATTATGGTATAAGGGTGGTTTCAAGTCAACTGTTTGTTTTAGAATAGAAATCTACATTTTTCGAGGATTATTTTTTAGTGTGTATTAGTACAATAGAAAATTGGTTTAATAGTGGTGTGTTTTTGAAAAATTATGTAAATTACTTCGGACTATCGGTATAATTGAATTATATTTAATTGTCCGTAAATTGTTTGGAGGGAATTTTCGTGAAAAATCTTTTTGCTGTTTGTTTAGGATTTATTTTGGTAGTTGGGCTTGGTGGTGTGAATGTTGCAGTGTCAGAGGAATTGGAGACGTCTGTTATTACTACCACTAATGAGGAGAAAGAAAATGTCCAACCTGAAACGGAAGAGACGGACAAGCCTGATACAAAACCAGAAACAGAGAAACCTGTTGAGGAAGAACCTGTAGTAGATTCTGAAGAAAATATAGAACAGGAAAATGAAACTGCCCCTGAAAATACGGAAGAAAATGATTCTTCCCCTACTAATCAAGAGGAAAAAGATGAGGATATAGTTGATATAACTGATAAAGAGAAACAAAATGATAGTACTATTGATCAAGAGGATCGTGTAACTCCTCCTTCCCCTGCTGCTCCCCCGGTGGAGGAAAGTGCCCCGGTTGTGGTAGCTGAAGAAGTCGAGGAGTTTTTCATCAGTGATTATGGAGAAGTGCTTTCTAAATGGAAACATGAGTTTGATGTTTTATATATTCCTGTTCTATATGATCTATTGAGGTATTATGCGGAAAATGATAAGGAAGTCATTGAATTGGATCATTTATCTAAGTCTCAGTTGAGTGAATTGGCGAGATTTCTGGATGAAGAGCCTCAGGTGACTGGAGCAACCTATAGTTCGATGCGGGAAGCTGTTGAGGAGTATTTAGACGCTGTTGAAACAGAATAATTCGGTGTATCGGTTAGCGATATGGTCTGGAGCGCTTTGGAATATCGGGCGCTCCGGACCTTTTTGTTTTTATAACATTTCCTCTTCCCATTCAACTTCGTGTTCTTTCATCAGTTCTTCTAGTTCGTCTTGGAATTGGCGGAGTTTGGCGCGGCCTTCGTCGAGGAGTTCGTTTGCTTCTAGGATTTTGTCGTAGCTTTGGAGTTCGAGTGCGATTAGAATCATTTTCATGGCACGAAATTGAGTGTTGCTGGCGTCGATGTAGATTTCGTGGACTGCGCGTACTTCTTTTGTTTCTGGTCGGATGCTTTCTAGTTTTTCAATGAATTCGGTGTAGGCTGGGATGGTGACGGTATCCATTGTTTCGTACATGGTCCAGTCGTCGGTGTAGTTGTTGCCGGAAACGCTGGAGTAGGAATCAACTGCTTCTGCTTCGAGTTCAAAGATGCTCATCAGGTCTTCGTTTGCGTAGGTCATCAGATCTTCTTGGACGGGGTCGGCGCTACAGGCTGAAAGTGCTAAAAGGGACAGGATTGCCAGGAAGCACAGGAGTTTTTTCATCGTTGGTTTTGTCATGGTGGTCCTCCATGGGTGTTGGTTTTTGACACTTTTTTATGGTATTCGGGATGGACGTTATTTAGCACGTGGAGATGTTGTACTTTTTGAGAGGTCGAAAGTGTCTCGTTAACACCATTTTCATACTTGTATAACAGTATTTTTTTTAGGAATAGTATGTAGTGAATAAAGTTCGGGTATAGACATTATAAATCTGTTAAGAAAGGAGCTATATATGGATAGATTTTATAAGTTACCCTTTGAAGAAGTGTTGAAGAATATTGAGGTTACAAAGGATGGCCTTACTGATTCAGAAGTAAAGAAAAGGCAGGAACAGTATGGCTTTAATGAACTTGGGGAAGAGCAACGAAAAAGCACCTTTCAAGTCTTTATGGAGCAGTTCAAGGATTTTCTTGTCATTATTCTTATCGTAGCAGCTTTGCTGTCTGCCTTTTTAGGAAAATTTGAAAGCACCATCGTCATCATGTTCGTGGTTATCCTCAATGCGATTCTCGGAACCGTTCAGCATGTAAAAGCGGAGCAATCGCTAAAGAGTCTGAAAAGCCTGTCCTCTCCCACTGCCAAAGTTCTAAGAAATGGAGATAAAATTGAAATACCATCCAAGGAAGTAGTGGTTGGAGATATACTCTACCTGGATGCAGGGGATTACATAAGTGCGGATGGCAGAATCATCGAAGCCCACAGCCTTCAGGTAAATGAAAGCTCCTTGACGGGTGAATCTGTCAGTGTGGATAAAACCGTTGATCCGATTAATGAGGACGATGTTTCCATTGGTGATAAGACGAATATGGTATTCTCCGGGAGCTTTGTTACATATGGGAGAGCTATCATTGTGGTTACACAAATTGGCGAGAAAACGGAAATCGGTAAAATCGCCAACTTGATGGAAAGTGCTAAAGAGAAGAAAACGCCACTTCAGATGAATCTTGATAATTTCGGAAAGAAGCTCGCCATTGCAATTATCATCATTGCTGTTCTTATCTTTATGGTCGATATCATTCGCGGACGAACATTGATTGACTCATTCATGTTTGCCGTTGCCCTGGCAGTCGCGGCCATACCCGAAGCATTAAGTTCCATCGTGACCATCGTGCTTGCGTTTGGCACACAAAAGATGGCAAAGGAAAATGCCATTATTCGAAAACTTCACGCAGTAGAAAGCCTCGGCAGCATCTCTGTCATTTGTTCAGATAAAACTGGTACCCTTACACAAAATAAAATGACCGTGCAGAAAGTGTTCTTGGATTCAGAAATCCATGAGCATGACAAATTGGAGATGGACCAGGAGCTTCATGAAAAATTCCTTCTGATGCAGATTTTGTGTAATGATGCTGAGACCACCAAGGATAAGGAGATTGGAGACCCTACTGAGATTGCCTTGGTGGATTTTGGGGAAGAAATTTATGAAATGGACGAAATGGAAACAAGGAAATCATATCCTAGACTGAAGGAAGTCCCATTTGATTCTGACAGAAAGCTGATGAGCACTGTCCATACCCTAGATTCCAAACAGGTACTGATTACTAAAGGTGCCGTTGATGTTTTAATGGATAGGGTGGTAAAAATAGAAACTTCAGATGGCATATCCAATTTTTCAGATGAGGACAGAAAGAAAATCGATGAAGTAAATCATTCCTTTTCCGAAAGCGGACTGCGTGTGCTAGCCTTTGCTTATAAAGAGGTGGAGAATCATGAGAATATCTCGACAGAAGATGAACATGACTTAATCTTTGTCGGATTGACTGCCATGATGGATCCTCCCCGTGCCGAGTCTAAGGAAGCGGTTGAACAATGCATTTCAGCAGGCATCAAACCGGTGATGATCACTGGAGACCATAAAATAACCGCTTCTGCGATTGCAAAGGAAATCGGGATTTTCAGAGATAGCGATAAAGCGGTGGAAGGATTTGAGCTCGAAAAGATAAATGACGAGGACTTAAAAGGCATGGTGGAGGATATTTCCGTCTATGCACGAGTATCCCCAGAGCATAAAATACGCATAGTCCGAGCCTGGCAGGAAAAAGGGAATATCGTTGCCATGACCGGCGACGGAGTCAACGATGGTCCTGCATTGAAACAGGCGAACATTGGAATCGCCATGGGAATCACAGGAACGGAAGTGGCCAAGGATGCCTCGTCCATGGTTTTAACAGATGATAACTTTTCCACCATCGTTAAGGCGATTGCCAATGGAAGAAGCATCTATGCCAACATCAAAAATTCCATCCGCTTCCTGCTTGCGGGTAACACAGCAGGAATTTTATCTGTTCTTTATGCTGCCATAGGCGGATTACCTGTTCCATTTGCGCCAGTGCATTTGCTGTTCATCAATTTGCTGACAGATAGCCTGCCGGCGATTGCAATTGGACTTGAACCTCATAATAAAAAAGTGATGGATGAAAAACCGAGGGATGTGGAAACCCCGCTTTTAAATAAAGTGTTTGCAGCCCGGCTCCTAAGTGAAGGTTTCCTGATTGCCGTGGCTACCTTGATTGCTTTTCATATCGGACTAACGATGGATGATCCTTTGACAGCCAGTACCATGGCTTTTTCCACACTGTGTCTTGCCCGACTTTTTCATGGCTTCAACGCACGTTCCAGACAGTCGATATTCAAAGTCGGATTGTTTTCAAACCTCTACTTAATAGGGGCTGTCGTCATAGGAATCGCGCTCTTGCAGCTTGTTCTGATGGTTGATCCTTTAAAAGGGCTTTTCGAAGTTGCCACCCTAACTGCTGCCCAGTTCGGCTATGTTTATGGTCTGGCACTTATGCCGCTTGTGCTGATTCAACTTTATAAATTGATTTTTGTGAAGGATTGAAAGAGGAATGTGTAATTTGACCTGTACTCCATATGGAATACAGGTTTTTTTACTTTGATTGGTCCCTTCACTTACATTGTTTCTATTGTCAGTTTGATGGCTGCAGTTAGGTCGGCCTGGGACCAGCTTGGTGTGTTGTTTAGCTGTGTCGCGAGCTGGTGTGAGGCTGGAATGTGGATGAATCCTGCCGGGATTTGGGCTGTGTTCGGTTCTTCTGTATCAGTAAGGTTAGCCGTACCACCTGCTTCCTGTTGCGCTAGCTTGTGCAAGGCTGCGTACATGACATTGTTACAAAGGTAAGTCCCTGCTGTATTAGATATTTTTGCAGGAAAGTTATTTTCATTTAAATGGGTTAACATCGCGCGGATCGGCAAGGTGGAAAAATAGCCGTCAGGTCCATCTGGGTTGATTGGTGCATCCTGAAGCACTACTCCATTGTTATCAGGCGCACCACCAGCATCCTTACAATTGATTGCAATTCGCTCCGGTGTTATGTGCGCCCGACCCGCTGCAAGCCCAAGGGAAACCACGGCATCTGGTTGTAGCTCCTCCATATACTCCAATAACAACTTTTCTGATTCGGTAAAATCAACAGGCAGCACCCGGCTTATGACTTGGTATTGACCAACTATCTGCTGGTCCAATTCCCTGACAATCTCCTCTGTTGGATTGATCTTAAAATTCAAAAACGGTTCAAAGCCTGTTAGAAGTAGGGTTTTGGTCATGGTTGAAGACCTCCTTAATTTGGGTAGCGGACGGACGGTTTTGGCTTTTGGCCGTCTAGATCAATTTTCAAAGGAGCTAGTGCACCGTCCTACCTGCTTTTTCAAAGTAATATTGCTCCGTAAATTAATGCTCCCCCAATGACGTAGGCGGGGTGCACTTTCCATTTTTCAAGAAGTAGGTAGCTTGCGATAATGAGAAACAATGTCTGGATGGTCCCGCTTGCTTGATAGGATTCGGCGAAGAAGCGGTAGGCCATGACTCCGAGTAGTAGCGCGATGGTTGGTCGCACGTAGTTGGACATCCGTTTTACTTTTGGCGAGTCTCGGAATTTGTACAGGAGGCTCATGAGTGCAATCATCAGGATGAGTGATGGTGCGACGGTGGCGAATACACCGACTGCTGCGCCAAGGATTCCTGCTTGTTCGTAGCCAATATAGCCGGCCATTTTGGTTGCGATCGGTCCGGGCAGGGCGTTTCCGAGTGCTAGTACTTCACTGAATTCGGAGACGGATAGCCAGCCGTAGCGGTGGACGACTTCGTTTTCCACCAGCGGAATGGATGCGGGGCCTCCGCCGTACCCCAGGATGCCCGGTATGAAAAAGGCGAGGAAAATCTCCCAATATATCATCATGGTTGGGTCCCTCCTTTTTCAGGTTTTGGTTTGTCTTTTTTCAGAACTGCCGCAGCCAGTAATAGTGCAATGACGATTCCTGGGTGGATCCCGAGAATCTCAATGAATAGGAAACTAGCAAGGATTAGGAAGATGGCGATCGGCCAACCTAGTCCTTTTTGTGATTTTGATAGAAAGTCCCATGTCAGCACCGCAAGTAAGACGCCGACAACTGGCAGGACTGCTTTGGTCATGCCTTGTACCCACGCTTGGTCTTTGAAGCTTGTAAGCGTGGTGAGCAGGACGATCATGAGAATGATGGTCGGGATGGTTGAGGCTAGGATGGCGTTCATCATGCCTGTGTAGCCGCCGACTCTGTACCCGATGTAACCGGCCATTTTGGTGTTGATTGGTCCGGGCAATGTGTTGGCGAGTGCCAGGATGTCAGAGAAATCATCGTCTGAGAGCCATTTGTACTTGCCTACAACCTCTTTATGTACAAGCGGAATGCTGGACGGACCGCCGCCGTAACCGAGCATCCCTACACGGAAGAATGCGATAAATAAGTCCCATTGCTTCATGGTGTGGTGGTTTCCTCCTTTTGAGGAGGGGCTGACTGACTCTACGATGCTTTGGTGCTTTAGTGGAGTGAGGGTCAGACCCCTCTTTAGTTCTTTACTGCTTTAACGGAGAGCGGGTCAGACCCCCCTTTAGTTGTTTATCACTTTACCTCTTTATCCCTCTACCACGATGCGATGCAGCCGTCGGTTCTTGGTTCGGTTCCTCCTGTGAGGGTGCCGGTTTGTGGGTCGCGCCAGATGATTTGGCCGCGGCCGAAGCTGCCTCCGTCGAGGGTGACTTGGATGTTGTGGCCTTTGCGTTGGAGCGCTTGGGCCAGGTGTTGCGGGAAGTGGTGCTCGACGTGTACGGTTTTGCCTTCCATCCACTGCCACCTTGGTGCGTCTAGGGCTGCTTGCGGGTTCAGGTGGAAGTCGACCGTGTTCATGACGACTTGCATGTGACCTTGTGGCTGCATGTAGCCTCCCATGACGCCGAACGGTCCGACTGCTTCGTTATCTTTTGTCAGGAAGCCAGGGATGATGGTGTGGTATGTTTTCTTCCCTGGTGCCAGTGCGTTTTCGTGTTCTGGGTCAAGGGAGAAATCATGTCCCCTGTTTTGCAGACCGATGCCTGTTCCTGGTACAACGACTCCTGATCCGAAGCCCATGTAGTTGCTCTGGATAAAGGATACCATATTCCCTTCTCCATCGGCAGTGGCCAAATAGACGGTTCCTCCTTTTGGTGGAGTTCCTGGCTCTGGAGTAAGGGCTGTGTCGGTGATGAGACCCCTTCTTTCTTTGGCAAAGGAATAGGATAGCAATTCTTCTGCAGTGTGGGTCATGGCTGTTGTGTCTGAAACGTATTTCTTGGCGTCAGCAAATGCGAGTTTCATTGCTTCGATTTGTTTGTGATAGGTTTCGAGACTGTCGCGTTCGGTGAAGGTATCCTCTTTTAGCATATTGAGTGCCATAAGGGCGACAATTCCTTGACCGTTAGGCGGAATCTCCCAGACGTCGTAGCCTCTGTAGTTGACCTTGATCGGCTGCACCCATTCCGGTTGATAGGCTGCTAAATCTTCGTATGTAAGGAAGCCGTTGTGTTGCTTGGAGAAGTCGGCAATCTTGTGGGCTAGTTCGCCGCGGTAGAAAGCTTCTCCGTTTGTTTCACCAATTTGTCTTAAGGTGTCCGCATGGCCATGGGAGGACCAAATTTCGCCGATTTCTGGGGCACGGCCGTCTGGTGCGAAAGTTTCGAACCAGTGTGTGAATTCTTCTGTCGTGCAGAATTTTTTATAGGAGTTGTAGGCTCCCTTCCAGTACTTGCCGAGTGTTGGTGAGATTGGGTAGCCTTTTTCCGCGTAGTCGATGGCAGGTTGCAGCACTTCTGAGAGTGGTAGTTTGCCAAATTTCTTGGATAGCTCTGCCCAGGCGGATGGTGCGCCAGGAACGGTGACTGGGATGAGGCCCATTTTTGGCATCGTGTCGTGGCCTTTTTCTTTTACCGCTTCGATCGAGATGGATTGTGGTGCTGGCCCGCTTGCATTCAGGCCGTGAAGCTCCCCTTTTGTCCAGACGAGGGCGAATGCGTCGCCGCCAATTCCGTTGGATGTTGGTTCCACGACAGTCAGGCAGGCTGCGGTTGCGATAGCCGCATCAATGGCATTGCCTCCTTTTTTCAGAATGTCGAGGCCAGCTTGTGCGGCAAGTGGTTGCGATGTGGCAACCATGCCGTTTTGCGCGAACACAGTGTTGCGCTGGGATGGATATGGGTTGTTGAGATAGTCGAGCTTGAGTGTCATTTGTTGATCCCCCTATTATTTCGTTATGCGAATTATTTCTATTATACGTAATTTTCTTTATTTTTTCAAAATAAGAAATTTTGCTTTGTTGTTGGGGGTGAAATGGATTCGGGTGTTGGGGGTGTTGACGTATTGTGGGTAAGAGCCTTCGTGGTGAGTGGTGGAAAAGTATTTCAGGATGTCGGTTGTGGTGACGAGTGGGTCGTGTTGGTTGTTGTAGAGGTATTGCTTGTAGCTGCTGAATGAGTAGTCTTCGGGGTTGCGGACCATTTGAGCGGCTACCGGGTTCAGGTGGATGTATTTGCTGACGTCGATGAGGTAGTCGATGTCGTGGATGATGCTGGATTTAAACCTGCCTTCTAAAAGGTGGCCGGTGAGTTTGTATTTGCGGTTGATGTACTGGGCATATTTGGTGTTGATTTTTTGCATGATCAGACTGATGTTGGTGGTTTCGGTTTCGATGAGCAGGTGGGTGTGATTGGTCATGAGGCAGTAAGCGTGAAGTTTGAACGGGTATTTGTGTTTGATTTCAAGGAGGATGCGCTTGTAGGTGTGGAAGTCTTTTGGTTCAAAGAAGATGATGCTGCGGCGGTTTCCTCGTGTGGTGACGTGGTACATGGCTCCGTGGAACCAGATTCTTGGCTTTCTTGGCATAGTGGTTGGTGCTCCTTTCGGGGATGAGATTTGGATTTATTAGATTGGTTGTTGGCATGTGCATGTGTGTGGAAATTACGGAGTCTTTGCGTGGAGGATTGGCATGCAATGGGCCAACTTATATAGTATTCGACATGAAGTGCAAAACACCTTTAGGGGTCTGACCCCTAAAGGTGTTTTTTTCTTTTTTTCTTTACATCTTTATTTCTTTTCTATCGTGTGTTCATCGATGGTGCGTCCGTCTCTGGTTTTGGCTGTGATGGTGATGCCGTTTTTGGTGATGGCGATGTTGGAGTAGACTTGGGTTTTTTCTTCGAATATGACGTCCATGTAAGGTTGCGGGACGGCTGCGTAGAATTTGCCGCCTGCAGATCCTGCGATGACGTAGGTGGTGCCTCCGTCTTGTGCTTCTCCATTTTTCATCGGTTGTGTTCTTACGTATGCATGGTCATGTCCGGATATTGCAAGGTCCACGCCGATTTCATCAAATGCTTTCGGGAAAACTTCTTGTACGTTGCTGCTTCCCCCTTGTGGGTTGGAGAAGTATGGAGAGCGGTGGTACATGACAATTTTCCATTTTTTCTCGGTGTCGGCCATGTCTTCTTTCAGCCATTCTGTTTGTCTGATTAATCCTTCTTTATCCGTTTCTGTATTCAGGACCGCGATATGTGCATCACCGTAATCAAAGGAGTAGACAGTCCCTTTAAATTCTTCTGGTCCGTTTTGCGGCATGCGGAAGAATTGTTTAAATGAATCTACGCCGTTTCCGATGTTTTCATGATTTCCCACCGCTGTTACGATTGGTGTGGAAGCAGATAGGGACGGATCTTCCATGGATTTAAAAAATTCGGACCAATGGTTGTAAAGGTTTCCGTCATCAATCAGGTCCCCTACTTGCATCATGAAACTTGCGTCCGGGAAGTCTGCTTTTGCTTTTTTATAAACGTCTGTGAATGGACCAAACCCTGTTTCTGATTGGTTTGGTGATGCCTGGATGTCACCCATAAGGATGAAATTGAAGTCGTCAGAACCTTTCCCAGGTGCAGGTAAGGAAATGGTTGCTGTCTCACTCCAACCTTCTTCTGTCCCATCACCGACTCGATATGCATATAAAGTGCCTGGCTTTAGGCCTTTCGCTGTAACGGAGTGGACCTGCAGCTCGCCTTCATTCATTGGATGGGGATTGCTGTCTCCTTTGATTGTTCTAGGCTTGCTTCCTTCCCAGCCACTCTTTTCAAACTTGGAGTATTCCACCATTTCCAGAACGGATTCTGTGACCAGTGGTGAGGTAGTCCAGTTCACGTTACGTTGATTTTTGTTGCCGTTGAACGTGACGTTTACTTTTTTAGGGGTGATGCCGCCTAAATGTTTTAAAACATTCACTTCTTTTACAAAACTGTATTGTGTCTCTTTTTCAGCTTGAATGTGACGAATACCCGCTTCAGTTGTGAGCATTTCTGTTTGTAGCTTACCATCGTTGTTTGTTTTTCCAAGTGACACTTCTTCTTTCATTTCGGAATCCCATGCTTTTACATCTGCATCTCCAACTGGTTGGCCATCTTGACCTTTAACTTGGATGACAGCCGGGAAGCCTACAGATGCGCGGTCGACAGAAATAGTAAGTGCTGCTTTAAGCGCCTGCTTTACGTTTGGAAGAAACAGTGGAGTGGCCACTTCTTCAATTTTCAATGTAACGGAACCTTCGAGAAAGCTCATCTCTACATTCCCATTTGCATCTTTCGGAATGGAGAACATTATTTTTCCGATTTCCGTGGCGGATGTTGTTAGATTCTTTAATTCTATTAAAATTTCTCCGTTTTCATTTGTTTCTTTTTTTACAATCTGATCTTCTGTGATGGATGGATCTAAGACGATTTCTTTTACAGGAATGTTCGCGGACAGTTTGAGTTTGATCCCACTAATCTCTCCTGTTTGTGTAGCTTGGATGGTGATTGGGTAATCTTTTCCGATTAATGCATTTTCTTCATAGGCAAGCGTAACGCCTGGCTGCCCTGCCTGTTGCTCGTATTGCCAGATTTCTGTTGTTTCATTACCAAAGTTGTCTTGTACGGTGATTTTCACTTGATGTGTACCGTCTAAAAATGGCTTTGCAGGTGAAAATAGTAGTTTCCCTGTTTCCTCTTGGTAGCTTGCGGCCACTTCTACTCCGTCCACGTGCATCCACACTCGCTCAGGATTGATGCCTGTTTGCTCATCGGCAAGAATGGCGCTGATGGTATAATCGGTAGAATCTACCACACTGTCAGGTGCAGGGGTGAATTCTGAAATAATTGGATTCTGTAAGTCATCATTCGTTTCCCCGTAAACTGCCCGGATATTGTCCACATAAATAGTACCAGCATTTTTATTATTATTGTCTGTTTCCATGAGGCGAACTGGCAGGTCCATTTTTAAAGGAAGGACTCTGCCTGGAGGTACTGGCGCTTCAACGTATTTCCAGCCAGTCCAGTCCATATTTCTGGCAAAGTCGAGTGCGATGGCGCTGTTATTTCCGTCCCTTAACTGCGCTCTCAACCAATGTCCTTTTCTATCCCCATACACCCACATTCCGATTGCTTCCGGATAGTCTTCCAGCTCGATTGGTGTTCTAGGATGCGCATAGGCTCCGGATGTTCCGATTGTGCCGGTAAAGTCATAATTTAATTGGAGCGCGTGGTTTCCGAAGCGGACCGGCTCCGGATAGGTTGTCTGTTTAATAGAGATAGAGTTATAGCGCGCGCCGCTGAATGTCCAATGGTCAATCCCATCCTCGAATGTTTCCAGGATAACCGGCAGTTTGCCTACTTGAACGTCCATCGTATCGGAAACATTTTTATAGCTTACTGTGATTTTCCCCTGAGCAGATTCCTCTGTTGCATGGAATACGCCCTGCTCGTCCACATGTCCGATGTTTCCTTCCACTTCCCATGATAGATTGGCAGGATCATGATGAACATGACGACCGCCAGATAGTGCCATCACTTTTAGCTCAGCCGTTTCCCCTCTTTTTACAGTCAGGGCCTGTTGGTTAAAAGTAAGGCTTGAAAGTTCGTCGACGATGGTTACATTTGCTTCACCAAGAGCGCCGCTTGCCGAAGTTCCGATAATTTTACCGCTTGCTGCGGCTGGACCTGCAGTTAGGGTGCCTTCTTCGTTCACTGCTCCTAAAGAAGAATCAGAGACCGTCCAGGCAACCGTTTCGTCGAGATTGACAGGGTTGTAGTTTGCATCCATTCCTTTTGCACCGAAATTGTATGCAGATTCCGCAAGCATCAGGACGGAGCTAGGTTTGATCGCAAGCTGTTCGAGTGAGCCTGTTTCGACAGTCGAGACAACTAGCAAACTATTGGCTACACCGCGTTCGCTTCCGTCAGATGGGACGTTCGCTACCGACAGTTCCTCTTCCCCCTGCTCTCGCGCGACGAATGTGGACGAGCCTCCTCCGTCAAAGTTAAGAGCCTCCACTGCACCTAGTTCAAACATTAAGTCCTGAAGTTCAAATACAGTGATTCCTTCCGAGTAGCCGGGCTGTCTGCCATCCATGATGATGAAAAAGACAGAGCCGTCCGCTTTAATTCCAGCAGCTGTTCTTGGTGCCACAGCTGTTGTGAAGGCATTGGAAACAAGGTTCGTTTTTTGGCCTTCTTTTACAAGTACATATTGACCGCCGATCGCTTCTTTTACCGTCTGCCATTGTTCTGCCACTGCCGTGGTGATTTGAATTTCTTGTCCTGCCTGAAGGTTATTCAGGACAGTAGCCATTGTTCCGTGGCCAGATAGTACGAGCTTGCCCTGAGGTATTTTTTCGTTTCCTACGTTCTTGATTACTTTTTCCACCGTAGCCTTGGCTGTGCCGGGTTGGTGTACGTTTCCTTCAATATTAGAAAGCACCACTTCTGTGCCATGTTCGTTTGTTCTGGTTTCATTTTTTTCTGGTGAGTATAATGCCAGCTGATTCGACTGACGAACATCATTTAGGTGATGGATCTGATGAGTGGCATCACCGATTTGAAGGGTAAAGCTCGGGTTAGGGTAACCGATGATCGCCTGCCCGTCTTCTGTAATCCCGAATGTTTCTCTTGTTGAGGATTTAAGAATGTTTCCGTTGTGAATGAAGTTTCCGATAGGGACGCCGGTGGAAGTGTTAAAAAAGTCTCCATTCACTGCACCTACAACACGGTGGCCGTCTGTTGATGCTGCCTCTGCCTGCTCACGTACAGTCGTCATGGCTGCTACGCTTCCGTTTGGCAGTCCTGCCTGGATGCTGATTGCAGGGTCCGCAAGATTAATGTCCATCAAGAATGCCTCCTGCCTGCCCCGGTCACTGATAAAGGTCATCGTTTCCTTTGCCACACCGGAAGCAATCTGGAGCCTCTCCTGCTCGATTACTTGTCCAAGTGAAAATTCCTGCGACTGTTGTTCTGCCGCAAAGGTTTGTACTGCCGGCTGTTGGATGGTGCCTGTTCCAACCGGTACTAGCATTGTCTGAAGCGCTAACATCCAAATGAATAATGTTAAAAATGGCTTTTTCATCCTACCCACTGTCTTATTCCCCCTATGTAACTTTGTTTTGACAAGATTCTTGCAAACTAGCTAAAATCCGCCATCAACGTTAACACTACTTGTCATTGGTTAACCCGATGTGAACGTTTATTAAAGAAATTGTAAATTGAGGAAAGATAGGTAAATAGTATTACGGCTTGCACCCGCGTGGAAAAAACGCTTGGAGGAGTGTGTGTACTCCAAGCGTTTAGAAATACCTTTAGGGGTCTAACCCCATTTTTTCTTTTTTCACTTAAAAATTTCCTTCCCCTTCTTTTTAAATGTTTCCAACGCTTCTTCCGGCGTGAGTTCTCCGCTAATCAGCCCTTGAAAGGTCGGTGCGAGCACTTCTGATTGGAAGCGATCGTCTTTTGCCGTTGCTTCGGCACTTGCTCCATTTGGAGGCAGGATATGGGAGGTCAAGACCTCTGCTGCCGCTTCATTATAAGATGCCAGAGGTACTTCAAACTTGCCGATTGCGTCTTGATGAACTTGGCCGTAAGCAAGCGCGGATGCTGCCGCTCCAGCTTCTGCACCTGTCAGATGCTCTAGTACTTTTACACTGTTTGCCACATGTTCTTCTTTAGCACCTTTCTGGGTAAACAGCATATACCCCTCAGATCCTCCGAGTGTTACCGGTTTTTCTCCTTCATTATGAGGCGGTGGCAGGAGCACAAAATTCACTTCTTCGCCTTCTATTTTCCCTGCTTTGATTTCCTCATTATGTGCTTCTACTACCGGATCAAAATATGGGATTCCCCGGCCGAAGAATAGCGCCTGATGATTATAGAATAGCTCCATCCGCTTAGCAGGGTCGATGGCAGCTGTTTCTTTCGGCATGATGCCTGTATCTACAAGCTCACGAATGAATTCCATCGTTTCAAGGATTTTTTCATCGTTCCAAGTTGTTCCTTCCTCTGTAAAGCGGTATGGAAGTCCGTTGTTCATCGCAAGGTGCACTAACAATTCTTCGTTCACCCCTTGGAAAACAAGACCGTACGTATCATCTCCAGAGGCATTTTTCCCGACACCTTTGGCAGCAAGCTCACGGAATTCATCCCATGTCCATCCCTCTGTCTGGATCTTTTCGTAATCGATGCCTGCCGCTTCAAGCATCTGCTTATTTCCCCCCCAGACGTGCAGGAACATATAGATTGGCAGTCCATACAGGCCGCCCTCCACTTTCATATACTCTAAGGCAATGTCATTATAATCGTCTGTAGAAACATTTAACTTTCCATCAAGATTTACCGCTAAACCAGAATCCACGTATTTTCCCAGCGGCTTTCCGAAAAAAATATCCGGCGGACTGCCTGAGTTTAAAGCAATATCAAACTTTTGCGGCCCTTCCGCCCAACTCAGCACCTCATATTCTACCTTGATGTTTTCATTTTCTTTTTCAAATGACTCAATTAACTCCTGCAGTTCTGCTTCATACTCAGCATGCACAGGAAACGTCCATACTTTTACCACATCTTTCCCGCCGCCTGATGCCGATTGATCACTCGAACAGCCGACAACGACCGATGCCACTAGCAGCATGATTATCCCGAAAATTATACCCTTTCTCACTTTCCATTCCCCCTTAATCATGATAGAACGTTATTAAGTATCATTTTTACTTCATTTATCTGAAATTAAATTTCAACACAACCAAAAAAAATTTCACTTAGACATTTGAAGATATTGCTTCCACTTTTCAAATCCAAGCTTATTATAAAAGAATTCGAGCGTGGTCCAATCAATCATCCAAACCTCAACTCCGTCTTCTTTCAACTCCTTCATTGCCTGTTTGACAATTTTCAAGCCATGTCCGCTTTTCCTAACCTGAGTAGAAACGCCAAGCGGTCCTATTCCTCCTACGGATTTCCCCTTATATAGCTCACTCCAGTAGACATTGGAGCCAATCACAGCATCTTCCGGACGATTTATCCTGCAGAACCCTCTGACTCTTTCAGCTTGCCAGATCAGTACAAATTGCTTGGCCGTTCCCCCTCGCTCAAACAGACTACGCGCCTCATACTCCCAACGACCTGGAAATGCTTCTTGTAAAAATAGAATGATTGCTGATTCATCCCCGTTTTGCCCTCTTCTGAAGTGAAAATTCTCTGCTTGGGGCACGGATAAGTCGGTTTGGCAATCTTCGACCATTTGAATCATATCAAAGACGACTTCACCAGCTTGATAGCCCTTGTCTTTAAACCAATCGATTGACTCCGTTAATTCAAGCGGAACGCCCGGAAAAAAGTGCTGCACATCTCTTCCAAGATGAATCCTTGCGCACCCTTGCTCTCTGAGACTATCTTCCGCCTCTTTCAGTAATTGACCGCCAATCCCTTTGCCGCGCCATCCTTCTTTTACAAAAAGAAAATTGATCCATCCAACGTCCTCACCCGGATGATACCCAACCGTTTCCCCTGGCCACTTTTTGGCTATCACCGCACCGACCACCTCACCATTCTCGATAGCTGCAAAACTGCTATGTGGACAAAAGCTACGCTCATGGGTCGTGTTTTGTTTAAATAACCTAGTTGGAATTGGCAATATTGATCCCATCGAATGGTTCCACGCTGGTAGAATGACGTCTGTATGCTCTGGTAAAAATGTTACCGTTTTAATTGTTGAATTCACCTTGCAACTTCTCTCCCTTCTAAACTATTTATTTAGTATGCCTACCAAATTCTCCATTTGTTCTTGATTTCCTTTTTCTGTTTTTAAAAAAGGAAATGAATGGGACTAGGGAAAAAGACTAGGAAATGATGGATTATCGTAATTATTGTGACGTTTTACTTATGAAATTTGGCGGTTGGAAAGAAGTATTATCTAGTTTTTGGGTTAGGGGATTTTAAAAACAGGAGTTAAGACATGGGTGGAAAATTTTGAGGGTAGCTGTTTGGAGACAAAAAAATACCGCCAAACGGTACCTGCGTTTGGCGGTTTTGACATTCTCTTGTTTGTGCGCTGTTGTGTTGTTTGTGTATCGGTATTGTTAGTATACCCAGGTTGGCTTGGTTTTATTCCTGTTTAGGGTGGAAGTAGTGAAAAATTTGCATAGAAAAAGAGCAGCTTTCCGGAGTTATGTTTCCCGTTTGTAAGCTGCTCTTTGGCTCAATAGAGTTTATCGTTCTAGCATTTATTTTATAAACAAGACTTTAGATTATGTTAGATAGCTAACGGATTCTTCTTCTTCCTCAGAAGATCCCTCGTCGCCGTCTTTGTCTTCTCCGTCTTCAGGCTTGTCTTCGCCCTCTGCTGGAGTTTCTTCTTTTTCTTGTTCACCAGCTGGCTCGCTTCCTTCTTCAGAAGCTTGTCCTTCTTCCTCTAGTAGGGAAGTGACTGGTTTGTTAAAAAAGCTGCTCGGATTCACTGCTACATTGTCCTTGCGGATTTCAAAATGAACGTGTACTGCGTCTTTGTTCAGTTGGTTTGTGTGTGCTTTGGCGATTGTTTCACCTTGATCTACGAAATCGTTGACTTTGACTTGAACGTCAGTCAATGATTGATAGATTGTTTTTACACCATCCAAATGTTCAATTTCTACGACGTTTCCTAGTAACGGATCATTTTCAACATGCGTTACAGTTCCACTTAAAGAAGCCACTACTTCGAATGCTTCGCCGTCTTTCATTGCAATGTCGATACCTGTATTTGGTTGGTAAATGCCATTGTACTCAATGAAAGCTGCTTCTTGCTCTTCTTTAGATGCGTTTGCATCCCAGAATGGTCTTTGGATGACAGAAGAGTTAACGTCTGTTACCGGCATTACAAAGTTTTCTACCGGGCTGTTTACTTCCATGGAATCTTGATCTCCGTAAGAAATGTTAGTTCCTTGCCCTTCTGGATTTCCTGGATTACCTTCTGATTCATTACCTGTTTGGGATACTAAAACCGCTGTCAAAATGATTGCCGCGCACCCAAGATAGATTGCTGGGAACACCCAACGCTTTTTCATTAAGCGTTGCCAATTTGAATTTTGAGAAGTCCGTTTCTTTTCTTCCTCTCTCATTGTATCATCACCTCAGCAATCATTCTGAACAGATTCACAGAATAATATACATCCGCGGTGAAAATTTTTTTGAAATGCTTATTTTTCTTCAATGGCGGGGGTTTTATGCATGGAGATTGAAAAAAATTTTTGAAAAGGGGTCAGACCCCGGCAGGAGCCGGGGTCTGACGGGTGAACCTTTATTCGACATGAAGAATAAAAATCCTTTGGGGGTCTGACCCCCAAAGGGTTATTTTTTTCATTTTTTATAGTTCTCCCTTACCTCTCACTCTATCTCTTTGCCGTTACCTTGTTAAGGTATTGTTCCGCGCTGACGATTTGGACGTCTTTGTAGTAGTGGGAAATGATTTGGGTGTAATTTTTGCCTTCTAGGGCCATTCCGTTGGCTCCGTATTGGCTCATTCCTACTCCATGCCCAAAGCCTTTGGTGGTGATGACAATGTTGTCTCCTTTACGCTCCCAATTAAAGTCGCTCGAGCGCAGCTTAAGGATGTCACGCACTTCCCTGCCACTCAGTGTCTTCCCATTAATATCTACCGCCTCCACGCGGTTCCCTGTTGTACGTGCAATAATCTTCCCTACCGAGCCGTCACTTCCCAGGGTTACCCCTAGCTTGGATTGAAAATCTTGCACTGGTAAAGTTACTTGGCTTAAGTACTTTTCTGAATCTACGTCCCATGGGCTTTCTACACTTCGTAAATATGGAATTTCATTGGGCCAGTATTCTTCTGAGTTTTCGGTATAGCCATTGCTGGTGGAAAAATAACTCGCATCAATCGGTGCATTATTATAGGTAAGGACGGATCCCGCTGTTTCCGCGACCGCCTGTTTTATTTTTTCCATCTTCCAATTAAAGTCTTCCGCCGCCCAAATTGCTTTTAGTTCTTCTGGGCTTTTATAGACTTGGTGTTGTTCGGTGTCTGTGACATCCGCGCCTTCTGGTGTGCCAAGCTTTTCTTCCGCCATCAGCTGCCTTAAAATATACGTCCTCGCCGCCAGTGCCTGTGCCTTTAGCGCTTCCAGTTCAAAGTCAGCTGGCATTTCTGAAGCGACCACGCCCACAATGTAATCCTCAAGTGGAATCTTTTCAATCATTTCTTGCTTGTGACGATACACCGCTACATCAATCGGAGAATCGATTGGTTCCACTTGGTTTTGGATTTGCTGATTCGGTTGGAGTTCCTCTGCTAATTGGCCGTTTTCCTTATCGACAAACGGCATGACTAATAACGTTGGTACCATTAATACCATGACAAATAGAATAGAAGTGAGTACGATGATTGGTTTCAAGTTTCTCATAGCGCCGAGCCTCCGATAACAATAAAGTAGTAGTTGTTTGTTGATGGCTGTAATGGTTGGATACCTTTACTCTTCATTCTTATGGAAGTGGACAAGCAATTATGACTAAAATATGGGCAGGTTTATCGACTTCGAACAGAAGCCTCAAACCCTAAAAAACTCCTAAAAACTTCTATATTATATAGACATAACCCACAACTATCAGAAAATGATTCAATATCACATCAAAAAAATGGTCTGACAGAAAAAAAGTTGGAATATTAATAAGAAGTGGAAAAAATCCTGTGTTGGGGTCAGACCCCAGCAGGAATTTCGCGCTTCACGTCGAATGCCTGCAAAAAAGTTAGAAAAAGGGTCAGACCCCTAAAGGAGTCTGACCCTCAATGTAGAATATAGATATATGATTGGCTATTTTGGTGTGTTTAGGCTTCTTTGATTTGCTCTAGGATAACTGTTTGTTCTTGTTCCATGGAGCTTACGCGTTCGATGTCTGCGCCTAGTGCTGCTAGTTTGTTGTGGAAGTTTACGTATCCACGATCTAAGTGTTTTAGCTCGGTTACACGAGTGTATCCGTCTGCAATTAATCCTGCTAGGGTTAATGCTGCTGCTGCACGAAGGTCTGTTGCCGCCACTTCTGCACCTTGTAGTTTGGAAGGTCCATTGATAACAACGGAACGTCCTTCGATCTTAATGTCGCCGTTCATACGACGGAACTCTTCAACATGCATGAAGCGATTTTCGAATACTGTTTCGGTAATCATGCTCGTGCCTTCAGCCGCCAATAATAGAGACATCATTTGGGATTGCATATCTGTTGGGAATCCTGGGTGAGGCATTGTTTTAATGTCAATTGATTTCAGTTTTTCAGGTCCGATAACGCGTAATCCGTTTTCGACTTCTTCAAACTTAACGCCCATTTCTTCCATTTTGGCGATTAAAGAGCTGGAATGTTCCGGCACTGCGCCTTCAACAATAACGTCTCCGCCTGTGATTGCAGCTGCTACCATGAAAGTACCTGCTTCAATGCGGTCAGGGATGATGTTGTGTTGGCATCCGTGTAATTCGGAAACACCTTCGATTCTGATGGTACCTGTACCTGCTCCACGAACTTTTGCTCCCATTGAGTTCAAGAAGTTCGCCAAGTCCACGATTTCTGGTTCTTTTGCAACGTTTTCCATGATAGTTGTACCTTCAGCAAGAGTTGCAGCCATCATGATGTTTTCTGTTGCTCCCACGCTTGGGAAATCAAGATATATTTTCGCGCCTTGTAATCTTCCGTCTACTTCGGCATCGATATAACCATTTCCAACTTTCACTTTCGCACCCATTGCTTCGAATCCTTTTAAATGTTGATCGATTGGTCTAGAACCGATGGCACAGCCTCCAGGTAGAGCAATTTGTGCTTTTCCGTTACGTGCAAGCAATGATCCCATTACAAGAACAGATGCGCGCATTTTTCGTACATATTCAAACGGTGCTTCTGTGTGAAGCTCTCTTGTTGCATCGACAATTATACGATTATTTTCAAAATCAACATCGGCATTCAAATAACGCAAAACCTCGTTAATCGTATAAACGTCGGAGAGCTCAGGTACATCTAAGATTTCGCATTTGCCTTTGCTAGCTAATAAAGTTGCGGCGATGACAGGTAGTACTGCGTTTTTTGCTCCCTCTACTTTAACAGTACCCTTTAACCTTTGTCCGCCGCGGACGATGATTTTTTCCAAAACGTTCCCCTCCGCGTCTTTTATTCTATATATTAATATTCAACAGTAATAATTGGCGTGCCTACAATCACGGTAGTCTTATCGCCCATTCCTTGTGTTCGTAACCCAATTTGTAAGTTCATCTTTCCCTGATGTGTCGGAAGAACATTATTCCATGCATCAGTATATGCTGAAATTGATACAAAGGTCTCTTCCTGAATCTCTTCAACTATTTGTGCTGAAAATGCGTCTAGCAAAATATTTGTCGTATTTTGCAAACCACCTTCAATTTTAGCACTGAAATCGCCAGTCATACAACTAAATATTTCAAAGTCTTCGTGAGAAATTTTGGAAAGATTCGAATGGAAGTTGTTTATTATGTCTGTTGCTATAGGCTTTTCCCAACCATACCCAGTTACCTCATATAATACATACGATGTTTGGGATGAGTTTGTGTGGGTGGTGATGAGCTGAAGAGTCTCCTCTTGCTTTAATAAGTCATTATAATGAGTCCCAACTGCCTTCCATTGATCCTCTTCTTCCATCACATTCCAACTAAGATGGCCCATATTCTGTTTTAAACGATTTACCTCTTTTTGAAAAGTGACTAAATCCCTAATTTTATAGACGTTCTTCCGCCCATAAAGTTTCCATTCCTGAACATTAATTTTCTCCTTTTGAAAAACTTCTGCGATTTCAAGTATCTCAGTACTGATATCGTTTGGTAATTGAGCTCTGCTTCTTTCATTCCCAAGAATTACCCCCGTAAAACATATTACGAAAATAAAAAATAGTCCTAGCAATCTATTAATATAAAGTTTCCACGTTTTTTCTGTATATTTAGTATTAGTAATCAAGCCCTCATCTGTGTTCCCCATCTTGTTAAACATATCCCCCACGCCCCTTTGATTGTTACTAAACAGTGTCGCCAATGTGGAAGTAAGAGATACATAGAAATGTTCGTCAAAATTTTTGTTGTTTTTATTTTTTTTTGTGGAGAAGGGGTCAGACCCCCGCAGGAATTTCACCTTTTATCTAGAAGGCGGCATTTAAGGTTAGTGGTGGGTTGGGGCAGGTTTAGGTGGGTTGTCGGTTTTTGTTGTGGTTTGTCGATTGGCATGTATTTAGTGTGTTTTGGACAGTATTCTAGCTTCGTTGGACAGTATTTTTGGTTTTTTCGCTTGTAATTGCGTCGGTTTGGACAGTATTTAGAGGATTTCCGCTTGTATTTTATATTGGGCTGTAATTTAGAGCGTTTGAGGCAATCTAAAATCAAGAGTTTACTAAATTACCACTAAAAAACCAGGGGAAGGAACCCCCTGGCATTCAGAATTGCACTTATCTTCACCAAATCATCGGCAGTCTTTGTGATAGGAACAGGTAGTCCAAGAAGAAGTTGCTGACTGTGGATCCGATGGCGATGGTGATTAGGATTAGTAGTAGTCTGATTTGGACGACTTTGTTTGGCTTCATCCATTTTTCGTAATTTACGGCTTGGAGTGCCCACCAGGTGATGCTGATAAATAGTAGGTGGGAGATGATGCTGACGAGTGCTTGTACTCCGAAATCAATCATTGTGAAATCAGCCTCCTCTTTATTTTAAATTAAAGCTTTGTGTATACGCCGCTGTTGATTTCCGCGGGACGATGCTTGAGCCTCCCCGGCAAGCCTGCGGGTCTCAACCGACCGTTTCTCCCCCGCTGGAGTCTCAGCCTTTCGCTCCAATCACCAGCTTGATATACTTTGCTTCATTAGTTTCTTCCTATAGTAATCCACAAAAAAGAAGGAGCGTGTGAACTCCTTCTTTCTTATTAAATCATATACTCCTTGACCGTGACAATTGGTTAGTTGCCTGGTACCAAGATATCTCTTAAAATATCAAAATTGTTTCCAAACATGTCTAGGGCAAGGCCTGGCAGGATTCCGAGCACTAGGGTTCCGATCGCGCAAACAAAGACGGTGATCCAGATTCCAATGGGAACATGAATTTTCTCTTGGCTTGCCGCCGGTCGGAAAAACATTTGTGTCATAATTCCGAAATAGTAAAAGTATGAGACGACGGTGGTCAGAATCAATACCGATGCCAGGACGTAGGCGTTGGTTGGTTCGGAAATGGCACCGACAAAGATCGATAATTTCCCGATGAATCCGGCTGTTCCCGGGATACCTGCCAAGGAGAGCAGGAACACAGACATCAACACAGCAAGCAATGGTGAGCGCTGGTAGAGTCCGGCGAATCGGCTCAGATCCTCGGAGTCATCACGTGCGGTGACGACTTGCAGTACCGCTAGTGCCCCGATGTTCATGAACAGGTATGCGACAAGGTAAAACCACATTGCTTCAAAAATAAAGATGAAGTTAACGGTTGCCAGTGGCACTAAAAGATACCCGGCGTGTGCGACTCCAGAGTAAGCAAACATCCGCTTGACGTTGCGCTGACGCAAAGCAACGAAGTTACCGATGATCATAGAGGCCACTGCCAACACTGCGATGAATTCCCCCATCGAGAACAGCATGGATGCTCCTTCTGCCGATCGCGTTGGAAAGAACAGTGTCACAAACAGGCGCAGGACGATGATGAAGCCTGCTGTTTTGGATACGACTGCAAGGAATGCTGTTACCGGTGTTGGCGCGCCTTGGTAGACGTCTGGTGCCCACATGTGGAATGGGGCGGTCGCGAGCTTGAAGGACAAGCCGACAAACATCATCATGAAGGCGATGACCAGTAAGTATTGCATGTCGCGTGCGTTGATTTGGGATAGTGTCATCCACATTTCCTGCAGGTTGGTGGTGCCGGTCAGGCCGTACACGTAACTCATCCCGAACAGGGTGATGGCGGTGGCGATTCCGCCGTTGATGACGTATTTCATGGCCGCTTCGTTGGATTGCAGGTTCTTTTTGCGCAGGCCTGCTAATACATAGGAAGCCAGGGACAATAATTCAAGTCCGACAAATAACGTAATTAAGTCGCCGCTTGAGGACATGATCATGGCCCCTAGGACGCCTAGTAGCAAGAGGTAGAAGAACTCCCCTCTGTACTCGCGCAAGCCTTCCTTCGGCTCGTAGCTGATGGCCATGAGCATCACGAAGGCTGCTCCGACTAGAATCAACGTTTTGAAGGCCATGGCGAAGCTGTCGAGTCGGTATGTTTCATATAAAATAGTGGTGACTTCTTCCGGACCCTTATCGTACATGCCCACCAAGAATCCCAGGGCTACCAGGATGCTGGTGAATCCGAGCCAGCCAAGCAGTCTCCGGTCTATTTTTTTCGATAAAAATAAGTCTAGTAGTGAAAGAAGGGTTGCTACACCAAGGATGATGAATTCCGGTGCCATGACACTCCAATCAAAGCTGAGTAAGGTTTCTAAATCCATCTCCTGTTCACCCCCCTATCCCTAAAATGATGGCGTTGATGGTGTCTTGCAGCGGTTGTGCGAGAATGCTAGGGTATACCCCGATCAGGACGATGAAGAACAGCATGGCGAACACGGGAACATATTCGATTCCGCGCAGGTCCACCACTTTCTCGCTATAGCCTGCTGCTTTCGTTCCAAAAGTCATGCCAAGCACCGCGCGCAATAAGTATGCCGCTGTTAAAATGATTCCGAGCGTCCCTACTGCCGCAACCACAGGCATTTCCTTGAAAAGTCCCATGAAGGCAAGGAACTCGCTGACAAATCCAGACATGCCGGGCAGACCGAGTGAGGCCATGGCGCCGACAAGGAAGAATCCGGCTGTGAGCGGCATCGCTTTTGCGAGTCCCCCAAGCTTGCCGATGTCTGTCGTTCCTGTGCGTTCGTACATCACTCCGATTAAAAAGAACAGGAGTGCCGCGATAAATCCGTGGGAGACAACCTGGAAGATTGCGCCTTGGATTCCCGCTTCGTTCAAAGCCGCAAGTCCGATTAGGACAATCCCCATATGCGAGATACTGGAATAGGCCAGCACCATTTTGAAATCAGTCTGGATGAGTGCGAGGAACGCTCCATAAAGGAGATTCACGACTCCTAAGATTGCTAGAATGAAAGCGAGCTGGTCGAATTGTTCCGGGAAGATACCAACTCCGAAACGGATAAGTCCGAATGCCCCTATTTTCAAAAGAACGCCGGCATGCAGCATGACGATCGATGGCGGTGCTTGCACGTGCACTTTCAGCATCCAGCTGTGGAGCGGCACAATCGGCAGCTTAATACCGAATGCCACAAGCAATGCAATCAACAGTCCCATGCGCAGGTCGTCTGACACTTCGCCAAGGAACATGGCGTCACTGTTGCCGTTGAACATGGCTGTGATTTCGGCGATATTCATCGTTCCTGTTTTGGTGAAAAGAACCACGAAAACAATTAATAGAATGGCAGAACCGAGACCGTTATAGATAAGGAAACGGTATGCCGCACTTTCTTTTTCAAAATAGCCCCACTTACCGATGAGGAAGAACATCGGGATCAAGGTGAGCTCAAAGAAAAAGAAGAATAAGAGCAGGTTTTCCGCAGCAAAGACGCCGAGCATTCCGATTTGTAAAAGAAGGAAGAGAATGAAATAGCCTTTCCATTCTTTTTTTACATGGATGCTTGCGATGGCTGCAAGGGTGGAAAGCACGGCCGTCAATAAAATCATAACGAGCGAGAAGCCGTTGATGCCAAGCTCGTAGGAGATCGGCTGGTATACTTGTGCTCCATACATTTCATCGGTCAAATCTTTGTTGCCGAATGTGATCCATTCAAGTTTTACCGCATACTGCTCAAGACCCGCTCCTGCTTTGTATTGCCAGAAAGCGATAAGTGCGAGTATTAAGGACGGCAAGGTTGCCAGGAAACCAACGATTTTGATGGCTTCCACGTTTGTTTTTGGTGTAATAAGAAGTACTAAAATACCTAAAAGAGGGGCGAAGATCAACGCTGTCAGAAATATGCTGTTCATCCGATGTACCCCCCTGTGAAGACGAAAATGATGATGAGAATGGCGAGTCCGACAAACGCGACTGCGCCGTATGTCTGGGTTTGGCCGTTCTGCACTTTGGCTCCAAGTCTACCGATTTGTTGGGATGCCGCGGCAATTCCCTTCATCGTCCCTTGGACAAGGAACTCGTCGATGTATTTCAAGAACAGGCTGATTACACGAGTCCCGTAGACGAACGTCATATTGTAGATTTCATCGACAAAGTATTTGTTGCGTAAAATGCTGTAAAGATGCGGTGCACCTTGGCTGAATGTTTCGCGCGCGATCGAGCGGCGGAAATAAATCAGGTAGGCGAAACCGAGGCCGGCAAATGAAACAAGGATGGCAGCAGCCATGATCCATTTTGGTCCCTCAATATGGGATGGTCCGTAAGAGATAGTCCCTTCTGTCAGCCAGTCACCTAGAAAATGGCCGAACCATGGTGTGTTCATGTAACCTGCCACAACGGCCAACACACCAAGCACAATCATAGGAATGGTCATGACAGAAGGTGATTCATGGACATGTCGCTGGTCTCCGCGTGCTTCACCTGTGAAAACAAGGAAGAACAAGCGGAACATATAGAATGCCGTGAAAAATGCGGCAATCAGTGCCAGTAAGAAAAGAAAAGGATTTCCGTTCACCCAGGCAGCAAGGAGGATTTCCTCTTTACTGAAGAACCCGGAGAACAAAGGAACACCTGTGATGGCAAGGGTTCCGATTAAAAATAAGATTCCTGTAGTGCGCATTTTTTTCCAAAGACCGCCCATTTCGTCGATGTTTTGCGTGTGGACGGCATGGATGACGCTTCCTGCTGCAAGGAACAGCAAGGCTTTGAAGAATGCGTGTGTGGTGAGGTGGAAGACCCCTGCCACATAGCCTGCAGAACCGAGGGCAAGCATCATGAAGCCGAGCTGACTGACGGTGGAGTAAGCTAGCACTCTCTTAATATCTTTTTGAACAAGGCCGATGGATGCCGCAAAAATAGCGGTGAATGCACCGACGATGGCGACCGTCATAAGCGCAGTTTCGCTGGCGTTGAACAGCGGAAACAGGCTTGCCACCAAATACACCCCTGCTGCAACCATTGTTGCGGCGTGGATTAGCGCAGAAACAGGCGTTGGACCTTCCATCGCATCAGGTAACCAGGAGTGTAGCGGGAATTGACCTGATTTCCCCATTGCTCCGATAAAAATAAGGATGGCAATGAGTGTCAGCATGCCGGCTGAGATTGCGCCTGCATTGACTGCTTCAAAAATCACATCATATTCGAAACTGCCAACCTGCCAGAATAATAGGATGATCCCGATGAATAACCCGACATCGCCAATACGCGTCATGATGAACGCTTTTTTGGCAGCGGCTTTTGCTTCATTTTTATAAAAGTAGAACCCGATGAGCAAGAATGATCCCACTCCGACAAGCTCCCAGAAAATATAGAGTTGAAGCAGGTTTGGTGACATGACAAGTGCCAGCATGGCAAAGGTAAACAGGCCCAGGTAGGCGTAGAACACGTGGAAACGGTCGTCCCCTTGCATGTATCCTTTGGAATAAATATGTACGAGTAAGCTGACAAGTGATACTACGACAAGCATCAAGGCGTTTAATTGATTGACTTCATATCCCGCCGTCAGTACGACGTCTCCTATTTGGAGCCAGTCGAATGTGGCTTTGAAGGTTGGTGCTGAAAACCGCTCCCATAGTGCTGTGAGGGAAAAGATGAGTGATAGAGCGATGAGTGCGATTCCGAGGAATGCACTCGATTCTTTCAATCTTTTGCCGACAAGCAGTAACAGGATAAAGGAGATCAGCGGAAAAAGCGGGATGATCCAGGCATTTTCCATCATCGTATCAAGTCCCCTTTTTTTTAGTTCTTCAGTGTATTCATTTCGTCGATGTTAACGGTGCGGCGGTTGCGGTAGAGGGCTATGAGGATAGCCAGGCCTACTGCGGCTTCTGCTGCTGCGACGGTAATGGTGAACAGGGAGAATACTTGCCCTGTGATGGATGGTGCGATGCCGAATTTGCTGAATGCGACAAGATTGATGTTGACGGCGTTCAGCATGAGCTCGATACAGATCAGGACGATGACGGTGTTGCGTTTTGTCAGGGCCCCGTATAGTCCGATACAGAATAAAATAAGTGCTAGTACCAGGTAGGCTGATAATGGAACTCCGCTCATTCCTTGGTCGCCTCCTCTTTTACAACTTCCGCGTCTTCGTCATCTCTTCTTGCCAGGATGATCGCTCCGACAAGTGCCACGAGCAGGATCACGGAGGTCAATTCAAATGGAATCACGTATTTTGAATAGATGGCTACACCAATCTGTTCGGTGTTGTTCACATGCAGGTCGGCTGATTCCTGGGAGCCAAGGTCAAGGCTGTAGAGTCCGAAGTACATGACTGCTGCAAAGCCGAGGACACCTGCGCCGACGAGTAATTTACGGGCCAAGCCAGATGTTTCGGATTCGTCGTTGTGACGGGTCAGCATGATTCCGAAAAGCATGATGATGGTGATGGCCCCAGAATAGATGAGAATCTGGACAGCCGCTACGAATTCAGCGGAGAGCATGACATAGATGCCGGCGATGCTGATAAAGGTGAACACCAGGGCTACCACCATGTGGACGACCTTTGTCAGGTTCAGCATGAGTACTCCACCGGCGATCGCAGCGATTGCTAGGAAAAGAAATGCGATGAATTCACCGGTTATCGTCATGCTTTATTCTCCTTTCTGATGTTCGTATCATTTTCATCGAGCCACTGAAGGTCTTTGAAAAGTCGATCACGGCTGTATTCGGCAAGCTCAAAGTTGTTAGTCATGATGATGGCCTCTGTAGGGCAGACTTCTGTACAGAGGTCGCAGAGGATGCAAATTTCAAAGTTGATATCGTATGTGTCGATGATTTTCCCTTTTTTCGTTGGATCCGGATGTTTTTTCCCGGTAAGTTGGATGCAGTCTGTCGGGCAGATGTTGGAACACTGGTTGCAGACTATGCATTTTTCCGGGTAAAATTTTTGGATGCCGCGGAACCGATCCGGTAGTGGAAGCGGTTCGTTTGGGTAATCATAGGTTACTTTTTTCTTCGTTAAGTTTTGTAGGGTATATTTTAAACCTTTTGCAAGACCGAGCATTTCGCTTCACCCCTATTCTTCCGTTACCCCTTTTAGTAATGAAAGTGAGTTTTTTATTGCTTTCTACACCGCTGTTAATTTTCGCAAATGGCTCCGCTTTCCGCGGGGCAACCTTGAGCCTCCTCGCTGCACTGCAGGGTCTCAACAATGTCGCTACTCCTCCGCTTGTGTCTTCGCCTTTTGCTCCAATTAACAGATATGATACTCTCTATATTTCAAATCATTAAAAAAACAATTCCTTCATAATCGCTGAGAAAAAGATATTCGCTAGTGCTACTGGCAGCAGTACCTTCCAGCCAAATTCCATGAGCTGGTCTGCGCGCAGACGCGGGAAAGTGACACGGATCCAGATGAGCACGAATACGACGACGCTGAATTTTAACGCGAACCAGACGGCACCCGGGATGAATCCAAGGAACTCGAATGGTGGCAGCCATCCGCCCAGAAACAGGACGGTCGTCAGGGAAGCCATTGCAAACAGGTACACATATTCTGCTAGCATGAAAAATGCCCAGCGGAAACCGGAGTATTCCACATGATATCCTGCGACAAGCTCGGATTCTGCTTCCGGCAGGTCAAATGGTGTACGGTTTAACTCTGCAACAGATGCGATGACGAAAATAAGGAACCCGACTGGCTGCAGAATGATGAACCAGAATGTTTCGCCTTGAGCGGCAACGATTTCGTTTAGGTTGAGGCTTCCTGCTAAAAGGACAACCCCGATTACGGACATGACAAGCGGCACTTCATAGGAAATCATTTGGGCCGCTGCACGCATGCCCCCAAGTAACGAGTACTTGTTGTTAGATGCCCAGCCTGCCGCTACGACGCCGACCGTTGTGATACCGGAAATGGCGATGTAGTAAAGCAAGCCGACCCCGATGTCCGCAAATTGAAAACGGTCTGTGAAGGGGATAGTGGCAAGCACCATGAACGCCGGTGTGAAGGCGATTACTGGTGCGATAATGTATAATGGTCGATCCGCAAGTTTTGGGATCGTGTCCTCTTTTATAAGAAGCTTTAATACGTCGGCTACGGTTTGGAGCAAGCCCCATGAGCCACCGACCTGATTTGGTCCCATACGTCCTTGCATGAAGCCCATTACTTTACGCTCAGCAAGAATTCCGTACGTTACGAAGCCAAGGACAGCAAGCAGCAAGGCCGTGGCCAATCCGAAAAAAATGAAAAAGTTCGTCCAGGATGGTGAGGAGTGCAACAAGCTTTCCATCATTAGCCATCCACCTCCCCGAGGACAATATCAATTGCCCCTAAAATGGCGATCAGGTTTGCCATGTTTTCGCCTTTCAAAAGCTTCGGTAAGATCTGCAGGTTGTAAAAAGACGGACGGCGGAATTTAAGTCTGTACGGTTCTTTTTTTCCGTCACTGGCAATGTAGCAGCCGATCTCACCACGAGGGGATTCAATGCGTACATATGCTTCTCCCTTCGGCGCCTTGATAATCTTTGGCACTTTTGCCATGATTGCGCCTTCTTTCGGGAATTGCTCGACGGCTTGTTCAATGATCTTTAGGGATTCCTCAATTTCCTCCATGCGGCAGTGGTAACGCGCCCATGCGTCCCCGCCTTCACGTGTTGGAACGTCAAAATCAAAGCGATCATAAATGGAGTATGGCTCATCTTTACGAAGATCCCACTTCACTCCGGTACATCTGAGGTTCGCACCACTCAGGGAGTACGCAAAGGCATCCTCCTTCGTGTAACGGCCAACCCCCTTCACACGGCTCATGAAAATTTCATTGCCTGTTACAAGGTCGTGGTAGCCTTTCAGCTGCTCCCTCATATATGGAACAAATTCTTCTACTTTTTCAATCCATCCCTCAGGCGCATCCCACTTCACGCCCCCAACTCGCATGTAATTGAAAGTAAGGCGGGCCCCTGACAGCTCATTTAATAGATTAATAATCATTTCGCGCTCTCGGAACGCATATAGGAAAGGACTCACCGCCCCGATATCAAGTAAATATGTACCATACCAAACTAGATGACTCGCAACACGACCAAGTTCCATCGCAAGCACGCGAAGGTATTCGGCTCGGTCTGGAATCTCTATGCCCATCATCGTTTCCACCGCATGACATAGCACGTAGTTGTTGGTCATGGCGGACAAGTAGTCCATCCGGTCGGTGTATGGGATGATTTGCGTGTATTGGAGATTCTCCGCGAGCTTTTCGGTGCCGCGGTGAAGGTATCCAATGACCGGTGTTGCTTCCTTGATGATTTCCCCATCGATTTTTATGACAAGTCGGAACACACCGTGGGTACTCGGATGCTGTGGACCGACATTCAGTAGCATTTCCTCTGTGCGGATCATCTGTTACACCTCCACATCGTACGGCTCATAATCTTTGCGCAGCGGATAACCTACCCAATCATCCGGCATCATAATGCGCGTCAAATTCGGGTGTCCTGTAAACTGAATGCCAAGCAGGTCATATGTCTCCCGCTCCGGCCAGTTCGCCCCTTCCCAAATTGGCTGAATGGATGGGATGACAGGATTTTCTCGATCTATTTTTACCTTAAACGCAACAGACTGCTTATTTTTATAAGAATATAAGTGGTTGTAGATCTCCATATGCGTTTCAAAATCCGTGCCATGCATTTCTGACAGGAATTCAAACGTCAACTGTTCATTGTAACGAAGGA
The DNA here is from genome assembly GCF_020524325.1 of Sutcliffiella horikoshii. Classification (GTDB taxonomy): domain Bacteria; phylum Bacillota; class Bacilli; order Bacillales; family Bacillaceae_I; genus Sutcliffiella_A; species Sutcliffiella_A horikoshii_D. The sequence goes on along the minus strand of NZ_JAIVKY010000007.1, from coordinate 237,757 downwards.
AAGATGCCACTTTAAAATAGTTCTCCGGTTTCGCGACAAGCGTCGGAACATCTTTGGAAAGCTGGTTGATGTACGCGTCTTCCAGGGTGTTTTCCCCAAGGTTGTCGTTGATTACTTTTACATATTTATCGAGGTATTTTTGGTTTGGTGATGGTGTTGCTGGTGTTGTTGCGTCATCGCTTGTTCCGGCTGCTGTTCCTTTGGCTTTTGCAGCGGTTGCGGCTTTAGCCTTGGCTGCGGCGGCGGCCTTTGCTTTGGCTTTCGCAGCGGCGATAGCTTTTGCTTTTTCGTTTTGGAGGTCAGGGGAGCCAATGTCTGAGTCGCCCGCGGTTCCAGCCGCTCCTCCGTCACGTTGTTGTTTGGCTAGTGCTGCAACTTTGGCCTTGGCTGCTGCAGCTTTGGCTTTTGCGGCTGCAATGGCCTTTGCTTTTGCATCGTCACCATCGGATGCTGGTGCAGATGTTTCGTCTGCATCACGTTTTTGTTTTGCGAGTGCGGCAGCTTTTGCTTTGGCTGCTGCGGCGGCTTTCTTTTTCGCTAGTTCTTTGGCGTCGTCTGGTGTATCTGCTGATTCGGCTTCGGTTGACGCTTGTTCTTTCGCTTTTTGTTTCGCGAGTGCAGCGGCCTTCGCTTTTGCGGCGGCTGCCGCCTTCTTTTTCGCTAGTTCTTTGGCGTCGTCTGGTGACTCTGTTGATTCGGCTTCGGTTGACGCCTGTTCTTTCGCTTTTTGTTTCGCGAGTGCAGCGGCCTTCGCTTTTGCCGCGGCCGCTGCTTTCCTTTTCGCCAGTTCTTTGGCGTCGTCGCTAGCCGGTAGTTCTGGTGTTGTTTCTTCTATATTTTCTGAAGCCTGCGCTTCCATTCTTTTTTTCGCTTCTAATTTTGCAAGTGCAGCAGCTTTTGCTTTGGCTGCGGCTTCTTTCTTTTTTTCTTCCAGGCTCTTCTCATCGCTCACTGCTAGATCACCTGCTTCCCTGTCTTGGCTTCATAACGAATTTTTTCGCGTAGCTTGTTGATTCCATAAATAAGAGCCGCTGGATTTGGTGGGCATCCCGGTATGTACACGTCTACAGGTACAATTTGGTCCACACCTTTTACAACGGCATAGGATTTGATATATGGACCGCCTGCAGTCGCACAGGAACCCATGGCAATGACCCATTTCGGCTCAGGCATTTGGTCATATAAGCGCTTTAAGACTGGTGCCATTTTTTTCGTTACGGTACCAGATACGATCATACAGTCAGACTGACGCGGTGATGTACGAAAGAAGGACCCAAAACGGTCGAGATCATAGTGGGACGAGCCAACTCCCATCATTTCAATGGCACAGCAAGCTAGACCGAATGTCATCGGCCACATGGAGTTGCTGCGGGCCCACGCTTTCAGTTCCTCCAATGTTGTCAGGAAGACTGTTTGTTTCAGTTCTTCCATTTCCTCTGGTGAGATACTCTCTAGATTTAGATCCATTTCAACACCTTCTTCTTCCATGCGTATATTAATCCGATTAGTAATAAAACTACGAAAATAAGCATTTCAATCAGTGCAAAAATCCCCAATTTTTCGTATGCCACCGCCCATGGATACAGGAACACCGTCTCCACATCGAAAATGACAAATAACAGGGCAAATATGTAATAACGAACATTGAACTGAACACGTGAATCATGAAAGGGATCAATTCCACTTTCATAGGTCGTCTGCTTGGCTGCTGATGGCTTATTCGGACGCAGTACACGTCCAATAGCAAGCGCCACGACCGGAAGCAATACCCCTAGAGCTAAAAATACAACCACTATCAAATAGTTATTTTGATATAAGTTTAGTAGATTCATGCCCGCCCCCTCCGAAGTCTCTCTTCATTTTCAGACTGCTCACAATATTTAAAAATGTAACCGATAACAATTATATCAAATACCCATATCGGTGTCGACAGGAGATATCCTTATTATGGCTATTGTTTTTAGGGAGACGAAGGGAATTGTTTTTGCTGGAGGGTGAAGTTTTGTGTTTTGTTCTACCAATGCGAGACGTTTTACTTAACGTTGAAGGGATAATTACCTTGTTTTGAAAAGAGCGTGTTTGGTGAGTGGTGGAACCAAAGAAGTATGTGGTTATTATGAGGGGTTTTAGTTGAAAGTAGGTAATTTTGGGTTGGTTTTTTGGGTGCGTGGTACATATACGCGTTTAAAATTGGATTACTAAGCGGGCATTTCAGCCGAGATCTATTTCGTAAAACCACTTATCCATTGTTAAAGTGGTTTTATCCATTGTAAATCCGGTTTATCCATTGTTAACAGACTTATATCCATTGTAAAACCAATATATCCATTATAAAGGTTTCACAGCATAAATCCTTTAGTGCATCACCGCGCAGCGGGTCAGACCCCTCTTTATAGATTTGCGTATATCAATAAAAATCAGGATATATCATGAAAAACTTGGATATATCGAGAAATTAGGAGCGGTTATCAAGAAAAATTAAAATATATCAATAAATTCAGAGATATATCAAGAAATCGACAGACACCTTGTTAATTCGACAACAACACAAAAACCCCCTCTCCCCAAAGCACGTCTGCTCTGGGGAAAGGGGGTTCCATTCTAAAAATCTTATATGCACAGGGTATTGTTACCCTCTTTTGGCTACGTTGATGCGGTTGATTGCGCGTTGAAGGGCAAGTTCAGCGCGGCGGTAGTCGACGTCGTCTTTTTTGGACTGAAGTCGTTGCTCGGCGCGTTTTTTTGCTTCTTCTGCACGTGTAAGATCGATTTGCTCTGCTGCTTCTGCAGTTTGGGCAAGGATCGTTACTTTATCAGGACGCACTTCTAGGAAGCCTCCGTTTACTGCCACTTGTTCGGTTTTGCCGTCTTTTTTCATACGGACGCCGCCGATTTGAAGTGGAGCAACCATCGGGATATGTCCTGGTAGAACTCCCAGCTCACCGCTTTGAGCACGGGCTACTACCATTTCTACGTCTGATTCATAAACCGGGCCATCGGGAGTAACTACGCTGACTTTTAATGTCTTCATTTCATTCCCTCCTAGGTCCCTTTAATTAAACTTCTACACCCATTTGCTTCGCTTTTTCCACTACTTCTTCGATGCGTCCAACTAGACGGAATGCATCTTCAGGAAGGTGGTCGTATTTGCCGTCAAGGATTTCTCTGAATCCTTTAACTGTTTCCTGAACAGGAACGTAAGAACCTTTTTGTCCAGTGAACTGCTCGGCTACGTGGAAGTTTTGAGATAAGAAGAACTGGATACGACGAGCACGGTGAACGGTTAATTTATCCTCATCCGTTAACTCATCCATACCTAAGATAGCAATGATATCTTGTAGTTCTTTGTAACGTTGTAAAGTGGATTGCACTTCACGCGCTACTGCATAGTGGTCGTCTCCAACTACTTCTGGTGCCAATGCACGGGAAGTGGAAGCTAGAGGATCAACCGCTGGGTAGATACCCATCTCGGAAAGTTTACGCTCAAGGTTAGTTGTTGCATCCAAGTGAGCGAAAGTTGTTGCTGGAGCCGGATCCGTGTAGTCATCGGCAGGAACGTAGATCGCTTGGATAGACGTTACAGAACCTACAGATGTAGACGTGATACGCTCTTGTAATTGACCCATTTCAGTAGCAAGTGTCGGTTGGTAACCAACGGCAGATGGCATACGGCCTAGTAGGGCAGAAACCTCAGAACCTGCTTGTGTGAAACGGAAGATGTTGTCCATGAAGAATAGAACGTCTTGTCCTTGGTCATCACGGAAGAACTCAGCCATTGTAAGACCTGTTAGTGCAACACGCATACGTGCTCCAGGCGGCTCGTTCATTTGTCCGAATACCATGGCAGTTTTCTTGATAACGCCAGAATCTGTCATCTCGTGGTAAAGGTCATTTCCTTCACGAGTCCGCTCACCAACACCTGCGAATACGGAGATACCACCGTGCTCTTGTGCGATGTTGTTGATTAATTCTTGGATAAGAACCGTTTTACCTACACCGGCACCACCGAATAGACCGATCTTACCACCCTTGATGTAAGGAGCAAGTAAGTCTACAACTTTGATACCAGTTTCAAGGATTTCAACAGCTGTTGAAAGTTGTTCGAATGTAGGAGCTTGTCTGTGAATTGGATCACGACGAGAACCTGCTGGGATTGGAGCATCTAAGTCAATGTTTTCTCCTAGTACGTTGAAAACACGACCAAGTGTTACGTCACCTACTGGTACAGAAATAGGGTGACCAGCATCTTCTACTTCCATGCCGCGAACGACACCGTCTGTAGAAGCCATAGCGATTGTACGCACTGTGTTGTCTCCTAGGTGAAGAGCAACCTCAAGCGTTAAAGTAATATCTACTTCGTTAGCGCTACGAGCTTTATGATTAATATGAAGAGCGTTGTATATTTCAGGAAGATGTCCACTGTCGAATTTTACGTCGACAACCGGACCCATGATTTGAGTAACGCGACCTTTCATCGTATTCCCTCCTAACTTACTTTTACAAAATTTTAGTTCAAAAACGTTCTATTCTAAAGCCGAAGCTCCCGCAGTGATTTCAGTGATCTCTTGAGTGATTGCTGCTTGACGGGCACGGTTGTAAGAAAGTGTAAGGCCTTGGATAAGCTCTTTTGCGTTATCTGTTGCACTTTGCATCGCTGTCATACGAGCAGCGTGCTCACTTGCTTTTGCATCTAGTAATGCACCGTAGATCAGGCTTTCCGCATATTGCGGTAGCAATACTTCTAAGATACCTTCTTGGGAAGGTTCGAACTCATAGGATGTAATCTTGTTGGATGTAGGTGCAATGTCAGTAAGAGGAAGAAGTTTCTTCTCTGTTACTTCTTGGGAGATTGCACTTACAAAGTGGTTGTAATACACGTATAACTCATCAAACGTTCCATCCGCGTACATGCTGACTGCACGATTCGCAATGTCCTTGATGTCTGAGAAGGATACTTGGTCGCCTAGACCAGTAATTTCGGAGAATACAGGGACGTTACGCTTTCTGAAAAAGTCGCGGCCGATTCGTCCGATGGCAATTACTGCGTATTCATCTTGAGACTTATGACGTTTTTGAACCGTCTGATGAACCGTACGTAAGATGTTACTGTTATAGGCACCTGCAAGACCACGGTCAGAGGAGATTACGATGTAGCCTGTACGTTTTACCGGACGGCTTTCTAGCATTGGATGCGATACATCTGTACTTCCTAGTGCGATACTTGCTACAACCTCTTGGATTTTATCCATATAAGGATTGAAAGCTTTTGCATTCGTTTCAGCACGATTTAGTTTCGATGCGGAAACCATCTGCATGGCTTTTGTGATTTGACTAGTCTTCTTCGTCGAGGTAATTCTCGTTTTTATGTCGCGTAATGATGCCAAAGGATTTCACCACCTTTTTAACCCTATTCAGAGTGGTTAGACACATGGAAAGGAGGAATCGAAGGTTGGTTCGGGTTCCTCCATCGCATGGTGTAACTCACTATGTCGATCTATTACTTTTCAGTAGCTACGAAAGTCTTTTTGAATGCATTAAGTGCTTCAGCCATTGCTTCGTCGCTTGGTAATCCTTTAGTTGTACGGATTTCTTCTAAAAGTTCTTTACGGTTGTGCTCTAACCAAGTAAGCATTTCGTCTTCGAAACGAGTTACATCTTGTACAGGAACATCATCGATGAAACCTTTTGTAAGAGCGTAAAGAATCGCAACTTGCTTTTCTACTTTAAGTGGCTTGTTCAAGCCTTGCTTAAGTACTTCAACCGTACGAGCTCCACGGTTAAGTTTTGCTTGAGTCGCTTTATCTAAGTCAGAACCGAATTGCGCGAACGCTTCTAGCTCACGGTAAGATGCAAGGTCAAGACGCAATGTACCTGATACCTTTTTCATCGCTTTGATTTGAGCGGATCCTCCAACACGAGATACGGAAAGACCAGCGTTGATCGCAGGACGAACACCGGAGAAGAATAGGTCTGATTGTAAGAAAATTTGTCCATCAGTGATGGAGATAACGTTTGTCGGGATGTAGGCAGATACGTCACCAGCTTGTGTTTCGATGAACGGTAAAGCTGTTAAAGATCCAGCGCCTTTTGCATCACTAAGCTTCGCTGCACGCTCAAGTAAGCGGGAGTGAAGGTAGAATACGTCACCAGGATATGCTTCACGACCTGGAGGACGTTTTAAAAGTAGGGAAAGTTCACGGTATGCAGCAGCTTGCTTTGTTAAGTCATCATAGATAACTAAAACGTGCTTGCCGTTGTACATGAATTCTTCACCCATTGTTACTCCAGTGTAAGGTGCTAAGAATAGCATTGGAGCTGGTGCAGATGCAGATGCAGTTACAACGATTGTGTAATCAAGTGCACCGTGCTTACGTAGAGTTTCAACTACTCCACGAACTGTAGATTCTTTTTGACCAATGGCAACATAGATACACACCATGTCTTGGTCTTTTTGGTTAAGAATCGTATCGATCGCAACAGATGTTTTACCTGTTTGACGGTCTCCGATAATTAACTCACGTTGTCCACGTCCGATTGGTACAAGCGCATCGATCGCTTTGATACCTGTTTGAAGTGGCTCATGAACGGATTTACGATCCATAACACCAGGAGCTTGTGCTTCAATTGGACGAGTTCTGTTTGTTTCGATTGGACCTAAACCATCAACTGGTTGTCCTAATGCGTTTACTACACGGCCGATAAGTTGTTCACCTACCGGTACCTCCATGATACGGCCTGTACGACGAACTGCATCGCCTTCGCGGATTTCAGTATAAGGTCCTAAGATTACTATACCGACGTTGTTTTCCTCTAAGTTTTGGGCAAGACCCATAACTCCGTTAGAAAATTCAACTAGCTCTCCAGCCATGACGTTGTCGAGACCATGAGCACGAGCGATACCATCCCCAACTTGGATAACAGTACCTACATCGCTAACTTCGATTTCAGACTGATAGTTTTCGATTTGCTTTTTTATCAGCGCACTAATTTCTTCAGCTTTGATGCTCATGAATTTCACCCCTATCTACTATCTATTCGTTGTAAGTTGACGTCCAAGACGTTCTAATTTTCCACTAACACTTCCATCGAAAATACGGTTGCCGATACGAATCTTCAAGCCGCCGATTAATGATGGATCTACGATATTGCTGATGTTTAAAGAAGATTTCCCAACTTTAGCTGCAAATACAGCGGAAAGCTGAGCCTGCTCTGCGTCAGATAATGCGCGAACAGAGTACACTTTTGCGTCAGCCACATTAAGGGCTTCGTTAGAAAGTGCTTTGTACTCGTCAATCATATCCACTACGATACCTTGACGGTGACGGTCTATTAAAAGCTGTAACGTGTTTACGATAAATGGTGATGCGGAAGCAAATGCCTCACGGACGATTTGCTTTTTAGAGTCTTTGCGTACTTTCGGGTTGCTTAGAACAATGTCAAGTTCCTTGTTGTTCAAAAACACCTTTTTTACTTCTGCAAGCTCTGCATCAAACTGGGCATAAAGATTGTTTTCTTTTGCCAAGTCGAAAAGAGCTAATGCATAACGCTTTGCTACTCCGTTTTTGCTCATCGCACTTCGCCTACCTGTTTCACGTAATCATCGATAAGCTTTTGCTGATCTTTTTCGTTTAGTTCTTTTTCAATCACTTTAGAAGCGATTAATACGGACAAGGAAGCAACCTGTTCACGCAAAGCAACAACTGCTTGTTCTTTTTCCTGAATGATTTCTTTTCTTGCCGCTTCTTTAAGACGTGCAGACTCTTCTTGAGCAGCTCTTACGATATCTGCTTTTTGATCTTCTGCAATCTTTTTCGCGCTTTCCACTAAAGCCTGAGCTTCCGTGCGAGCTTCTTTTAAAAGAGCTTTTTGCTCTTCTACAAGACCTTTTGCTTCTACATTGCTTTGTTCTGCTGCTGTAATTTCGTTTGCAATGTGATCTTCACGTTGCTTCATCATTCCAACAAGCTTATCCCAAGCAAATTTTCTAAGGAAATATAGTAAGATTAAAAATGTGATTAACTGGAATAGTGCATCTCCTAAAGTTAGGGATCCTGCACCAAGCACTAAGTGATCTAAGCTATACAATGCTTTCACTCCCTTCGAGGAATACATAAGAAAAGCACAAGCACCTAAAGGGCACCTTGGCTAGATTTTTTGAAAAGTTGTTCATACTAAAGGAAAGGCGAAGGTTCTCGTGTGAGACGGACTTCGCCATTATTGATGCTAAGAATTATTCGGGCAGTTAATTAACCACCGATAACCATGAACGCGATAACTACTGCGATGATAGGAACAGCCTCAACTAGTGCTACCCCGATGAACATTGTAGTTTGAAGAGTAGATTTAAGCTCAGGTTGACGAGCGATCCCTTCTACTGTACGACTTACGATTAATCCGTTACCAATACCTGCTCCAAGTGCTGCTAAACCAATTGCGATTGCTGCTGCTATAAGACCCATTGATAATTTCCTCCTTATGTTTAAAAAAAGTTTTTTTTGGTTATTAAAAATTTATAAATTAATGGTCATGACTCACTTTGTGTGCCATATAAACCATTGTTAACATGGTGAAGATAAATGCTTGGATGGTACCAACGAAAATACTGAATGCTTGCCAAGCTAACATAGGAATGATAGCAACGACTGTTCCAATAATTCCGGACATGAAGCCCATTTGATAACCGTTAACTGCAAGTCCCGCAAGTAATCCTAGCAAGATTTCCCCTGCAAAGATATTCCCGTATAAACGCAGACCAAGCGTTAATGTGTTAGCAAATTCTTCAATGATCTTAAGTGGGAATAAGAACGCCATCGGTTTGAAGAAGTCCTTCCCGTATTCCTTAAAGCCTTTCATCTTAATCCCATAATAATGCGTCAATGCTACTACCATTGCCGCGAGACTAAGCGTAATAACAGGATCTGCTGTCGGCGATTTCCACCATAAAGTGTGTTCATCACCAAGGATGATCGCAAATGGCAACCCTAGCATATTTGCTACAAACACATACATAAGTATGGTCAGAGCTAATGAAAGGAATCTGCCTCCTGTCTGCCAATCCATGGTACTGTTAATGATACCTTTTGCAAAGTCAACCAACCATTCCATAAAGTTCTGGGCTCCGGTAGGTCTCAAAGCAAGTGTTCTTGTGCAAAGTATTGCGATAAGAAACACGATTAAGGCTGTTATAATAGTCATCATAATATTCGACAAGTTGAAATGAAGGTCATAACCAAACAAATCAAGTGTCGCTATAGGAGCACTGTGACCCAACACTACTCACCTCTCTTCCCCACTGCTTTAAAGAGTGTTACAAATGAATCTATGATAATGACAATATAGGATGTCATAATCCCTATGATAACGCCGTAGAGATTCAGAGTTTCTGGATATCTCATAGCGATGACCACACCGAGTATTGCGGCGGCCATTCTTGAAAAAGAACCTAATGTGACAGCTTTTCGCCCTTCGGCAACCGCTTCCGTGAACTTCTTCACTTTCTTATGCAGTAACCAGTGGCTGTACATGCTTATCACTGTCCCAAGGATTAAGCCCAGGAACCATTCTTGATGGGAGGTGAATCCCCATCCTAATACAAAAAAGGCAAGAAAAAATAAGAAATACTTCATATGCCTCATAAACTGTTCGGTTGATTCAGGCATATTTATGACTCTCCTGAGAAGAATTTTTGGACCAAGTATAATACTGCCATCACACCTGCTGCTAGTCCTAAAAGAAGTCCAATAATAAGGAACAATGGTTCAGTACCAATTTTTCCATCCAGCCATCTCCCTGCAAATAATCCAACTAAGGTGGGACCAACTAAGTAGGAAAGGATTCCGGACATCAAAGCCATTGCTTGGAATGGGCGGCGTTTATCTTCCATAGAAAACACCCCGTTTTACATGCGGTAAAAAACTTGAGGTCTTGCTGATAAATCGATGCTAAATATGTATAAAATTGGTTTTTAAAAACCTATGAAAACCCTATCATTTTATACCCTTTGTAAGCATACAATAGCACTTTATCAATGTCAATGTGTTCTAAGGAAAAATCGACATTCTTTTCGTTGGTAAGATTTCTCTTTGAACCAGCTTTTTTGCTATGTATTTTTCCAGAAAAAAACAGCCAAATGATGAACAGGTTTCCTCATTCGGCTGTTGTATAACATTATTTTATCACAGATGACATATAGGTTAAGTTTGTCGATTGTGAACATTATGTGACTATTCGGTAGTTTCAGGTTGTGTTGCTTGACAGGGTTCGACAAAAATGTCCCTTGGGGGGTTGAGGGGACAGGCACGGCGGCTCATTCGGTCTTAGTGTCTGTTCGCTTAGGCCCTTCTTACTCAAAGTAGAGATCCGCTACCACCGTGTCTTCCTTGTCCAGCTTCTTCGCAAAGACAACTGCTTTGACCAGTCCCTTCACTTTCACCCGATCTGCTGGGATTTGATTTTTAAATAACCCGCGCGGCAGGTCCCGTTCCCAGTCAAGATAGTCGATGAAGTGGAGAGTGTCTGCTTCGTAAAGGGCTATGCCCAGCTCCTCGGCACCTTCCGGCAAATACACCTCGTATTGGTACTCCCCTTCCTTATCTCCATAACCAAACTGGAAGCCCATGATCCGAGGGTAATCCGGTTCTTCTATTATATAGAGGTAAGGTAGACGAATCTTCTGGCTGTCCGCGTTGACAATGACCTCTCCCTCGTGCATCCCTGCCTTCTGCTGGGTCGGGGTGATGTCGAGCGTGATATTGGTTTCGCGTTTTTCTTTTGGTTTTAGCGTGAAGGTGATTGGCGTCTTCCATTGGACACCTTTTTGTTGTTTAGGTGCTTCTATGGAGTAAGTGACCTCTTTATCAGAGACGTTTTCAATCGTAATCAGAATTTCTTTTTGCGTACGGGTATCTTTCTTTTCCAGCATTCCGAAGTTAAGGGAACCGGGATACACAAGGCTGTTCGTCTTGATGGCTTCTTCCAGCTGAATGCGTCCTGCTCCTTGTTCTAGAACGGAATAACCTGTGCCGTCTTCTTTTACGAGAGGTTTTGTCGTATTCATCAGTGCTGCCTTCACCTGAGCTGGCGTCCAATCGGGATGGGCCTGGATGATGAGTGCACTTGCCCCTGCCACATGCGGTGCGGCCATGCTTGTCCCTTGAAGGGCGAGGTAACCGTTAGGAATTGTACTGTCAATCGCCACACCTGGTGCAACCACATCCGGCTTGATCTCCCACGTATGTGTCACCGGCCCGCGAGAGCTGAAGCTAGCAATGTCGTCCTTATGCCATTTGAATTTCGTCTTCACCATGGAGAAATTTCTTTTCAAATGCTTTTTTAAAAATTGGCCGTCCTCTTTAGAAATGGAAACAACCGGGATGTCCATCTCCACTTCTAATGTACCTGTAAAATTGCCCTCGAGGTTATTGTAGATGACTACACCAGCCGCACCGCGCATCTTTGCATGATGTGCTTTTTCCGAAAAAGGAATCTTGCCGCGTTCGAGGAGCACTATTTTTCCCTCTATCTTCTTGTCTTCCCAATCTTCTTCTTCCCCAAGTCCTGCATACACCATACCCATCGGCTTGGTTGGAAAGTCCCATGGCAGAGATCCCTGCAGCGGAAGCATTTCTATCTCTCTTTTTGAAAAAATAGGAGACAGATGTGGAATGTGAAGCGGCGGTGTGGAAGCACCGACCGAGATTGCCTCAGACGAGGTCCCGGGGGATCCGACCGTCCAAAGGTTTGGACCGGAGTTGCCACTTGAAGTGACTGCAACGACACCATGTTCTACCGCTTTATTGAGCGCAAGGCTTGTAGGCCAATCCGGCCCATTAATGGTGTTTCCAAGCGATAAATTCAGCACGTCCACTTTGTCATGAATGGCCATTTCGATAGCGGCGATGACGTGCTCACTTGAACCGTGCCCGCCTGGACCAAGGACCCGATACGCAATTAGTTCCGCTTCTGGCGCCACTCCATGTAGATGCCCGTTCGCCCCGACGATCCCGGCGACATGTGTTCCGTGCAGAGTTGGCATTCCTTGCGACCGCTTTGTTTCCATCGGATCTTTATCCTCATCCACAAAATCATAGCCACCTGCATAATTGTCCCGGAGGTCTGGGTGGGTGTAATCTATTCCAGTGTCGATGATTCCGACCTTCACGCCTTTTCCGGTGAGACGTTCTCCATCTTTGTCATAGAGACGTTGCATCTTCTCTCCGCCGCCGATAAATGGCACACTTTCGTCAAGATTTGGGGTGTAGTTGGTGACAGGAGAAACTTCTAAAATTCCTTTTTCCTTTTGGAGCTTTTCCAGATCTTTGAGCGGTCCGTGGACGGCAAATCCTTTAAATACGGCCGTGTATGTCCGTTTTATTTTCAAATTAGGATATTGTTGTTGGATTAAGTTTTGAATGGCGTTTTGGCTGTTCTCCTCCACGATTAATATAACCGTCTGTTCCTCCAGTTCGTTACCTTTGCTTACCGGAAGTGGCGGCCGTTTTGGGTATTTGGGTGTTTGAGTTTCGTTGGTTGTATGTAATGTGTCGCTTGTGCGAGTGTTCATGGCGGCTGTTGTATTTTTTAGCGGTTGCACTAGTGTTGATGTCAGTAGCAGCACAGTAAGTACGATACAAAATAATAATTTCCTTGATTTCACGTCCTTCACCTCTGATATGTAGCATTTGTTATTGGTGAGGGATTATGCATAGGTGGAGAGTTGAGGTGAATTAGTCAAATAAGCGGCTCAATTAGTCAAATAAACAGGGGAAATAGTCAAATAAACCGGAGATGTATACAAAAAAACCTGTCAAATTATCGAGAATCCATATATTCCCACTAAATAACAGTAAAAAGGCTGCTTAGAGATCACATCCATCTCCAAACAGCCAGTCACTTATTTCGTTCCGTATAGTCTGTCGCCAGCGTCACCTAAACCTGGGACGATGTAGCCTTTTTCGTTAAGTTTTTCATCAAGTGCTGCGATGTAGATATCTACGTCTGGGTGCGCTTCTTTAAGTAATTCCACACCTTCAGGGGCAGCGATTAAGCACATGAATTTGATGTTTTTCGCGCCACGTTTTTTCAGGGAGTGAATTGCTTCGATTGCAGATCCGCCTGTTGCAAGCATTGGATCTACAACAATCAACTCACGCTCTTCCACATCGGATGGTAATTTCACATAATATTCAACAGGTTGAAGCGTTTCTGGATCGCGGTATAAGCCGACATGTCCAACTTTTGCCGCAGGAATCAATTTCAGCATTCCTTCTACCATGCCAAGACCAGCACGTAGGATTGGAACGATACCTAGCTTTTTCCCTGCTAGAACGTTTGATTTTGAAACTGAAACTGGTGTTTCCACGTCCACTTCTTCAAGCGGAAGGTCGCGGGTAATCTCGAATGCCATTAAACTTGCCACTTCATCAACTAGTTCACGAAACTCTTTCGTACCTGTATTTTTGTCGCGGATGTATGTAAGTTTGTGCTGAATTAACGGGTGATCAAATACGTACACTTTTGCCATTCGAAATCTCTCCTTTTATCATGTCTAGCCGGCGTTTTTAAAATAGTCTTATCCGGCTCTCAAATCACACTTCCATTGATTCTACAGAAAAAGCGGGATTGATTCAAGTTATTTTCCACAAAAAAGAGAGGTCTAACCTCAGACCTCTCCCCCGTACACCTTTATCCTAAAGAAGGATACAATTCATATTTTCCAGAAACTGCTTCCACACGAGCTTTTGCTTCTTCAAGTTTCGCCTCGTCTTCATGATTCTTCAACGTGAAGGCAATGATAGACGCAATTTCATCCATATCTTCCAATGAGAAGCCACGGCTTGTGACAGCTGCCGTACCGATACGGATTCCACTCGTTACAAATGGGCTTTCCGGATCGAAAGGAATCGTGTTTTTGTTCACTGTGATGCCCACTTCATCCAACACTTTCTCCGCAATTTTTCCTGTGATGGAAAGAGAGCGTACGTCCACAAGTAAAAGGTGGTTGTCCGTTCCGTCTGAAACAAGAGAAAGACCTTCGTTTTTCAACGCTTCTGCCAAACGGTGTGCATTGTCGATGATTTTTTGTGCGTAGTCTTTAAAGTACGGTTGCAATGCTTCTCCAAACGCAACCGCTTTAGCTGCGATAACATGCATTAACGGACCGCCTTGAAGGCCAGGGAAAATGGACTTATCGATTTTCTTCGCCCATTCTTCCTTGCAAAGGATCATCCCACCGCGAGGTCCACGCAATGTTTTATGGGTTGTTGTCGTAACGAAATCCGCATAAGGTACCGGATTTTGGTGAAGTCCAGCAGCAACAAGGCCGGCAATATGCGCCATATCGACCATCAAGTAAGCTCCCACTTCGTCAGCGATTTCACGGAACTTCGCGAAATCAATGGCGCGCGGATAAGCACTTGCACCTGCAACAATCAACTTTGGCTTGTGCAGTCTTGCTTTTTCAGCAACGTCTTCATAATTGATAGTATGAGAGTCTTTGTCCACTCCGTACTCCACAAAATTATATTGAATACCACTAAAGTTAACCGGACTGCCGTGCGTTAAATGGCCGCCATGGGAAAGGTTCATCCCAAGGACCGTGTCGCCCTGTTCTAGAATGGTAAAATAAACTGCCATATTCGCTTGGGCACCAGAGTGTGGTTGAACATTTACATGCTCGGCTCCGAAAATTTCCTTCGCACGGTCACGGGCAATGTTCTCCGCTACATCTACGTGTTCACAACCACCGTAATAGCGACGACCTGGATACCCTTCTGCGTATTTATTCGTCAGTACAGATCCTTGAGCCTCCATAACCGCTTCACTCACAAAGTTCTCAGAAGCAATCAACTCAATTTTCGTGCGTTGTCTTGCTAACTCATCCTGGATGGATTGAAACAATTGCTGATCCTGTTGTGCTAATTTCACTTTCGGAATCCCCCTTTAAGTATGAACATCAAATTTTAAAAACAACTTCATTCGGCTTTTCAACCTTTACCTCCTCCATTTTATCACGATGGACAATAGATAGAAACAGAAAAGGAAGATTGATAGCGCTTACCTCAAAAAACTTTCGTGAAATGAGAAAAAAGGTTGAGAAAAAAAGAACGAAAAGGGGTCAGACCCCCGCAGGATTTTCATCATCCATGTCGAAGGGGCCGGACCCGCGTTTTTTATCTTGTTTCTTTAGTGGGGATTTCGTAGGTTGCTCTTGCGCCGCCGATGAGTTTAGGGCGTGTGCGGGCGATGGTGATGTGGGCGTTGCCGACGGATTTGACGGCGCTGCGGACTGGGACTGCGACGTGTTTGAGGTGCATCCCAATTAGCGTGTCTCCGATATCGATGCCCGCGTCGGCTTTGATGTGTTCGACCATGACCGCATCTTCCATGTGGTGAAAAGCGTGTGATGCCATTGCACCGCCTGCTTGTCGGACAGGTATAACCATTACTTCATCTAACCCCCGCCTCAAAGCCGTTTCCCGCTCAACAACCAGCGCTCGGTTCAAATGTTCACAGCATTGAAAAGCAAGCTCCACTCCTGTCCGCTCACGGAACTCTTTCAAAACGGCAAAAAGTGTTTCTGCCACACCTTCCGTTCCTGCTGTTCCTATCTTTTCCCCAATCACTTCACTTGTGCTGCAGCCTACAACTAGAAGCTGTCCTTTTTTCAATTCGGCCTGGTCCTGCAGGTCGTTCAGCACCTGTTGCAACTGTTCTTTCCAGTCATTTTGCATCATTATACTCTTCCCCCGCCTTCCTCAAACCAGCTCTTACTTCTCCAGCTGATGAATCTTATTTACGCGGTTCTCATGGCGTCCGCCTTCAAACTCAGTGGTCAGCCAAATCTTTGCAATTTCACGGGCAAGTCCAGGGCCGATTACACGTTCTCCCATTGCCAACACATTGCTGTCATTGTGTTCGCGCGTCGCCTTCGCACTGAACATATCATGCACAAGTGCACAACGAATGCCCTTCACTTTATTGGCTGCAATGGACATGCCAATTCCTGTCCCGCAAATTAAAATTCCGCGGTCAAACTCGCCCGCTGCAACCTTTGTCGCTACAGGTTGTGCATAATCCGGGTAATCGACAGACGTTTCACATTCACACCCGAAGTCTTCAAACTCTATATTCAACTCTTTCATTAATCCTTTAATTTCCTCACGAATGTTGATGCCACCGTGATCTGATGCAATTGCTACTCTCATAATTTCATCCCCTGTTCGAATGATTTTTTCCTATTTACATCTTACCCGTCTATTGCGAAAAAATCCATTAGGTTGTTCACGACTTCCTTACTTAGCTCCAATATGTAAAAAAGCTTGGGCAACTAAGTGCCCAAGCTAATTTTTACCCCAAAAACCTTATTACACCTTAAACCTCGAAATCATGCGCTTCAAGTTGCTCGCCTGACCAGCAAGCTCCTGGGATATCTTCTCGACATCAGCGATCATGCTTGCCTGTTCTTGCGTGGTCGCCGTTACTTCTTCCGCTCCCGCAGAGGTTTCTTCGGCAATTGCCGCCACCTCTTGAGATTGACGCGCCGTCGTTTGGATGCTGTCCATCTGGCGGTCCACAAGGCTTGCGATTTGCTTAACGGACGCTGCAACTTCCAATACGGAGTTGGTCATTTCCGCAATGACCGTGTTTGTCGCAGTACCTTTTTCCGCTTCCACATTCGCAGCCTTCACCTGACCAGTGATTTGCGTAACAACGTTTTTCACTTCTTCTTGAATGTTTTTGATTAGTTCAGAGATTCCTTGCACCGCTTTGGCGCTTTCATCTGCCAAGGAACGAACCTCTTCGGCCACGACCGCAAATCCGCGTCCATGCTCTCCGGCCCGCGCCGCTTCAATCGATGCATTTAGAGCTAAAAGATTCGTCTGACCGGCAATATCACCAACAAGTGAGATGATATTTTCTACTTCTTTTGCATTCTTTTCAAGTCGTTCCACCGTTTTTAAGGACGTCTGGTTTTCGTTAGCCAGCTTCTGAATTCCAGAAACTAAAGAATGAATAACTTCCTTGCTTTCATCCAGATCCTTCACCATTTCTTCTGAAAGCTGCTGCGAGGACGTTGCTTTTAAGTGGACCTCATCGGCAATTTTAATGACTTCTTCTACCGATTCTGCCGTATCTTGAATGGAAGCAGCGGAACTCTCTGCACCTCTGGCAATCTCTTCAATCGTATAAGAGATGTTTTCTGCCTGTTCAGAAGCCTGCATGGACACCTCGCTTATTTCTTCCACTTTTTCATTCGTTTTCTCAAACGTTTCGTTAATGGTTTTTACCATGTCGCGCAGGTTATATAACATGAGGTTGAACGCATCCCCGACCGCACTGATCTCATCGCGCGAATTGGAAACCGGTACATCCTCCGACAAGTCCCCATTTGCCGCCTTTTGTGCAACCTCTTCCAGCTGATGCAACGGTTTGGTGATATATTTTGCTGCAAAAAAAGCAAGAATCCCAGACCATACAATCCCAAGAACCAATGTAAGGATGGTAAAGAGGCCAGCCCCCATAAATCCTTCCACATAATCTACTAAAAAATAGATGAAAAAGCCACTGACCGTATACGTGATGACCGCTAAAATCGTGGTAAACAACACGAGCTTGTAGCGTAAGCCAAACTTATATTTCCCGTTTTCCCCCATCGTACTTCCTCCTCCATGCATGGTCCGCACAGAAATCTCGCTTCTTTATGCCAGCCTGCATGAGTGCTATTTTATTTTTTCCACTATGGACTCTATGACGTTTTGAAGCTCTTCGAATGTCGCGCGATACGTCTCCACTGAGCCACCGTACGGATCCATTACTTCCCCACTCTGCTCTGCAAACCCCTTTAAGGTATAGGTTTTCCCCAAGCTTTCCGGGTAGCTGTTTTCCAGCAACATTTTATGCTGTGCCGTCATGGTGAAAATATAGTCCGCCCACTCAATCAACTCGTCTGACACCTGGGAAGATTGATGCTCAACCGGCAGTCCCTTTTCCTTTAAGACCGCTTGCGCCTGGCTTGAAGCTTCACTGCCCGGCATCGCAAATACACCAGCAGACTTCACCTCGACATCCTTTATATCACGGCCTGCCAAGATTGCGGCAGCCATTGGACTTCGACACGTATTCCCCGTACACACAAATAATACATTCATTCCTGACTCCTCCTTTTTCTTTTTATTATAAACGAAAAGAAGGCAGAAATAGTCATCATAACTTGGTGTACTCCATTCAAAACTAGTCATAAAGACCCTCTCTCTAGTTATGTCGGCATAACGAAAGACTTTTAAAGAGGATAAAATAAAAAAAGACCCATGGAGGCCTTTTCTTTTCACACAAAAAACAATAGTTTAATGCCGAACCCCAGTAAAATACTGCCTCCAAGTGCCTCACTATAAGACCCGAGCCACCCCTGCAATTTCCTCCCGAAAATAAGACCCATCCACGTTAACAGCATGCTAACCGCACCAAACAGCAAGATGGTTAACAATGTTCTTGCCCCGTATATCCCAAGGCTAAGGCCCACCGAAAAACTATCCAAACTCACACTCAGCGCAAAAACGAATAACCCCGCACCGACCGGTGAAATCATCGGCCCGTCCTCCTTTTTAAAAGAAGAAAACATCATCTGCAAGCCAAGGAACACAAGGAGCAGCCCACCAATGAGCGTCGCAATCGACCCGAATTCCTGTGACAGTAGCTTGCCGACCGCCATACCACCGAGCGGCATAAAAATATGAAAAACTCCAATCGTAACTCCTATGTAAAAGATCTGGCGCAATCTCAGCTTGATCATGCCCATCCCAAGCCCAACCGAAAAAGCATCCATCCCAAGCGCAATGGCCATCAATAATAGCGTCATAAATTCCCCAAACGTAATCCCCATGCTCTGCCTCCCCTTAGGACTTGTCTACTTCAAGATATGCACAAGCCCTCGGGAATAGAAGAACAAAAAAGAACCCCTTGCGTTAGAGGTCCTTTGATTATTTAATAAACTTATGTCCAGCGGCTTTCTCGAGTCGGTTCATAATCGCCGCACCCACTCCCGTTCTCGGGAAGGTTTCGCTGAAAATGACGTCCACCTCGGTCGCATTGAAAGCGCGAAGGCCATCATATAACTGGCTTGCTACTGTTGCAAGGTCTTTTTGAGTGCCACAGGAAATAGCGATGATCTCTGTGGTTTGAATTTGGCCGATGGTTTCTTCTGTTGCCAGAACCCCTACCTTCCGGCCTTTAAGTCGAGCTTCCTTGATCGTTTGCTCCATGAAACTTGCACTTCCCTCCACCAGATATACGGGTGCAATTGGCGCATAATGGGTGTATTTCATCCCTGGCGATTTAGGTTTATGCAGTTCTTCTTGGGAAAATAAAGCAGGGTCTACGTCCACATTACCCACAACTCTTTCCAGTTCTTCCTTCGTCACACCGCCCGGCCTTAGAATCATCGGTGTCTCTGTCGTGCAATCCACAACTGTAGACTCAAGGCCAACACCTGTTGCCCCGCCATCCACAATTCCGGCAATCCTGTGGATTAAATCTTCCTCCACATGTTGCGCCGTTGTCGGACTTGGCTTACCTGATAAATTGGCGCTCGGAGCGGCCAGTGGCAACCCCGAAGTCTCTATAAGCGCACGCGCCACCGCATGATCAGGCATACGGATAGCAAGCGTTTCAAGTCCTGCCGTCACATATTGCGACACTCCTTCTTTCTTTGGAAGGACAAGTGTAAGCGGACCAGGCCAAAAAGCATTCATTAGTTGATGTGCAGACTCCGGTACATTAACGTTATCCACAAGCTCTGTTAGTTGTTCCATCTTCGATATATGCACAATAAGAGGGTTGTCACTGGGACGTCCCTTCGCTTCAAAAATCTTCAATACAGCCTGATCTGACAAGGCATTGGCGCCAAGACCATAAACCGTCTCCGTCGGAAAAGCCACTACTTCATTTTCTTTAAGTAAGCTGGCTGCTTCCATAATCTGTGGATAACTATATTTAATTGGATCTCCCTTATCCACAGCCCATAATTTCGTATTCATTTACAATCCCTCATTCTAAAATCTATTAACATGTGAATATGTAAGCATTTCTCCTGAAAGTATAAATAACTTCCACAAATAACACAAGCCTTATCCACAAACTGTGGATAAAGCCTCACCAAACCGTGGATAACTCTGTGGGTAATGTGGATTTAACACAAAAAAGAACCAAAAAGGGGTCTGAACATCACCGCGGTGATGCGTTACCTTGTTAATAAGGGGTCTGACCCGCTCCGCGTTAATGCGTTACCTTACTGCTAAGGGGTCTGACCCCTTAACTCACACACCATCAGTGTGCAGCCTTCTTGTTGGGTGATTTCTTGGAAGAAGTCGGATGCGAGCATGGTTTGCGGTGCGGTGTGGATAGGTTGTGGATAAAAGTTGAGCAGTTCAAAAAATTCGATGAAGTTATTTTTGTTGGTAACTAGGTAGAGCTGCTCTAATCCTTTTTTTCGTGCATGCTGCTGTGTATGTTCAAACATTTGCAATAACTGAAACTGTTTGACGGACGGACCAATTACAAGCGAGCGCAAAAGCCCCGCATTTCCGTACTCTTCTATTCCGATGGTTCCGCAAATTCCCTCATTCTCTTCTTCAAGAATGATAAAATCCTCTATTTTATCTTCTAGATCCACGATACTGATATTTGCTCTTCTTAAAAATACTTGCAATGCCCAAAGATCGTCCTGTGTTGCTGACCGCAATACTTTCATTTTTTTTCACCTCATCTAGTAGTTTTCTAATACTACTCTATTAAGAGAGATGAAAAAGTAGAACCTTAAGCCGTAATTTTATTCCATAGGGATGATAGGATCTCTACTAGAAAGAATTCCACTTCCACTTCTTCTGGCTCTTCATCCACCAGAAAGTCCTGTGTGTCCTCTTTTGTATCCGTCTTCGCAGTTGATGCAGTAACTGCAGCTGTCTCTTCGGCTGTTTTCTCTTCCGCTTGCTCAAAAGGACTTGCCGTTGCTTCTCCGTTTGAAAAATCCAAGAAACATAATGGCGGGAACAATACGCACCACCAGTTCGCTCCAGTACCTTCTCCAAGGGTGATAAGGATTGCTTCATAATCTCCCGCAGGGTAAATGAATTTGCCGTACATTTTTGTCGGGAAATCCACTCTGCCGAAATCCACGTTATACGATTGAACAACACCCTCTTCTGCCATTACCTCTTCTACGATTTCTTCGATTTGATCCATGTTTCCAGTAATCACTTCGCGGGCATTCTCCATGGAAGTCAATCCTTCTACCCATACTGTGATTTCTTCATTTACACGATCACGAATCTTTCGCTTTAGCTCCTGATCCTGTTCACTATCGCTATTTGCTAGAATTCGAAGCCTGATTGCCTCATCCGGAATTACCATCGCACCATTTTTCACATTCGCACCAGCCGTCGCCTGCTCTCCCAAAAGCGAAAGATAAGCCCCCACAAAAAGTAACACTATATATAAAGTAATTATATTTTTCTTCAACATTTCCCCCAGCTCCCCTCTAGCAACCAGTCTAGGCAAAAAATAAAAATCCTAAACTACTAAAATGCAAAAAAATTGAGAGAGAAAAGAAAATTAAAATTTAAAAAAGGGGTCAGACCCCAGCAGGAGAATCCCCCCTCCTGTCGAAAGCCCGTGTGCGTGGAGTGTTTGCGTTGATTTGTCGAAAAATATGGGGTCAGACCCCTAAAGGTTTTTCGCTCTCCACGGCGAAACCCCTCCGAACCCGATATGCTCACTTTTGGTAGTTTGCTAGTTTACGGGTTTGAGGTCTGTTTGAGACGGGTATATGTACAGGACGCGTTACTTTAAGTTGCGTAATTTTTATGAAAGGGAGATAGGCTTTATGAGATCGTTCACTTGCAATATTGAGGCATTCCGCATTGGTGAAATGCAGAGTGCATTCAATCACATCAGCATTCCTATCGTGTTTGAAATTTTGGTAGGCGGCCGATGGATGAGCGGTAAAGCATTTTACCACCATTACCATCGCACCATTTCTTATGATTCGAATCTGTCTCAATTAATTAATTTGTGCACCGCGGAAAAGATAGAAGAAATCCGTCAAGCATTTGTGAAATTTGTGGAAGAAAAAACAAATAGAGGCCTGACACTTGCCAGACCTCAACAGGAAGACGGAGCAATAATGGAAGCTTAAAATCAACTTCCATACTCTGAAAAACAGTACCACCTTGCCCTACCCACCAAACAGAAGCAAGGTGCAGCTCCCTCCTCCTATTTAAAAGAAAACATCACCCAATCAGTGCAAAAACCATGCGATCTTTGCCGTTGATGTCCAATACAACCTCCACCGTACTTTGAGGAAATGTCTTTTCCAGCAACACTTTTACGGCTTCTCCTTGTCCCATGCCTACTTCAAACGCCACAATGGCCCGTTCCTTCAGCACTTTTGGAAGCTCGTCCATAAACCGCTCATAAAACTCCAAACCGGAAACACCACCAACCAATGCACGATACGGTTCAAAATCTTTCACCACCGTTGACAACCCTTCATACTCCTTCTGAGGAATATAAGGAGGATTGGAGACAACCACATCGACTTTGATATCTTGCTCAATGAATGGTAGCAGTAAGTCACCTTGTAGAAACGCTACTTCCGCTCCTAATGCTTCTGCATTGTCCATTGCAACTTCCAGCGATTCACCTGCAATATCCGTTGCATGCACATTTAGTAAGCTATTTTCCAAAGCAAGTGTAATCGCAATTGCACCGCTGCCTGTTCCCACGTCCACGACGCTCAATTTTTCATCAGCAGAACCTAAACGCCCGGCAAAATGGTTTTTCACGCGGTCCAACACCCCAACGACCAACTCTTCCGTTTCAGGTCTTGGAATTAACACCTCTTCACTGACAAAAAAGCTGCGGCCGTAGAATTCTTCTTTCCCCATCAAGTACTGCACCGGGATTCCGGCAACATGTTTATGAACGTTGAAGATGAAAGAACTTTGCGTCTCCATCGGCATCATTTCTTGCATTCTACTAAAAAGCTGAGCCCGATCCAGTTTCATATGGTGTCGCAACAACAATTCTCCCGCATTTTCGTCGCGATCATTCTTTTTTAAAAAAGAAGAAGCCCAGTTCAGGGCTTCGTACACCTTCATGGCCTTCATCATTTTTCCATCTGTTCCATTCTTAGCGCTTGATCTTCCATGATTAAAGCATCAATAACTTCTTGAAGCTTTCCTTGAAGGATTTGGTCAAGTTTTTGAATGGTTAGGCCGATGCGGTGGTCGGTTACACGATTTTGCGGGAAGTTGTACGTACGAATACGCTCGGAGCGGTCACCTGTACCTACCGCCTGCTTACGGTTCGCATCATATTCAGCTTGTACTTCACGTTGGAACTTATCGTACACGCGGGCACGAAGAACTTTCATCGCTTTTTCTTTATTTTTAATCTGTGACTTCTCATCCTGACAGGAAACAACCGTGTTGGTCGGGATATGCGTCAATCGTACCGCGGACATCGTGGTGTTAACGGATTGTCCACCCGGACCACTAGATGCGAATGTATCCACACGGATATCCTTGTCATGAATCTCGATTTCTACCTCTTCCGCTTCAGGCAATACCGCTACCGTCGCTGTGGAAGTATGGATGCGTCCGCCTGATTCCGTCTCAGGAACACGTTGCACGCGGTGGGCACCATTTTCAAATTTCAGCTTGGAGTATGCACCCTTCCCTGTAATCATGAAAATAATTTCCTTGTATCCGCCAACGCCTGTGGACGCAGCTTCCATCACTTCTGTTTTCCAGCCTTGAGCCTCGGCATATCGGCTGTACATGCGGTATAGATCGCCTGCAAACAGCGCCGCTTCATCTCCACCCGCAGCTCCGCGGATTTCCATGATTACGTTCTTGTCGTCGTTCGGGTCCTTCGGTAAAAGAAGAATATGTAGGCGATCTGCCAAGCTTTCCTGTTGCTCTTCAAGCTCAGAGATCTCTTCTTTTACCATCTCGCGCATATCGGCATCCAATTTATCCTCAAGCATCGCTTTTGCATCATCCAACTGTTCTTTGACAGCCTTGTATTCACGGTAAGCCTCGACAGTCTCCTGAATATCAGACTGCTCCTTGGAGTACTCGCGCAGCTTTTTCGTATCGCTGATGACTTCCGGATCACTCAATAGCTCCGTCAATTTCTCGTAACGCATTTCTACTGCCTGCAAACGATCAAACACGTGCATTCACCTCTATAAATGTATACAGAAAAATCTGCAATTATTTTTATATCTACAACATTCTAATTATAGTATAGGTTAGGTGGTGCGTCAAAATCAACATGATGGAAATCCTGCCACTGCCCCAAAAAGAAAACCCGTCCCGAAAAATCAGAACGAGCTGAGCTTATCTTTCTTTAATGGTCAGTTTCACGTGATAGCGGGGAGTGACCTCAAGGAATTTTTCTTTGAGCTCTCTTTGCACACGCTTCTTTTCTTTTTTTGAAATGCCGCTTGGAGCATAAGCAGTGACTCTGGCTGTGTCACCAGTAATGTAGACGGGACCCGGTTTGAGGTCGCTATTCAGCTCAATCACTTCAGCGAATTTACTTTCGTCGTCTCCGTAGTCAGGCCGGTTTTCCGAGAGATCAAGGAAGTTCGGATTTTGATTGGTGTTGTAGTCTTCTGTGTCGAGGTCTCGTTTATAGAAACCGTCTTGTTCATCGTTTTTGACACCAATCAAGCGTTCTCCGTCAAAATCCTCGTTTGCCCCGAAGCGTTGTTCGCCACTACATCCACTAATAAAAAAAGAGCATATCACCAATAACAGGACTGCATGTTTCATGCAAACACCTCCTGTTTCTTAGCGTATCCTCTTTCTTTTTTAATTTACGGACTAAATTTAGGAAATATTTATTTTTTCAATTCTTGCAGTACAGATACTTTGTGAGGAACTTCATGATGATGACGACAGCGAGGTTCGTATGATTCCGAAGCGCCCACTAAAATTATTGGGTCATCGTAGCAAGCCGGTTCTCCATTGATCAAACGTTGCGTTCGACTTGCAGGGGATCCACAGACAGCACATACCGCTTGCAGCTTTGTGACGGATTCTGCGATCGCCAATAGCTCCGGCATTTTCCCGAACGGCTCTCCACGGAAGTCCTGATCCAGTCCAGCTACAATCACACAATAGCCTCTGTTCGCCAACTCCTGCACCACTTCTACGATCTGATCATCGAAAAATTGCACTTCATCGATGCCGACAACTTCCGTCTCAGGTTGCACCTTATCAAGGATTGCTTGAGAACTCGGAATAGGCAGTGCGATAATGGATGTCCCGTTGTGAGATACAACCGATTCATCACTATAACGATTATCGATGGCTGGCTTAAATACTTGAATTTCCTGTTTGGCAAATTGGGAACGTCTCATGCGGCGAATCAGCTCTTCAGACTTGCCTGAAAACATGCTGCCACAGATCGCTTCCACCCAACCGGAATGCTTCATTACATACATATACGGCCTCTCCTTTTTGATAATTTTACGTATAAAAAGTGCTTAGCGGTCGTAAAAAAACGAATTCTAAGCACTAGTTTATGTAAATGGAAGTAAAAAAACAGGCAAGATATAGGATAACCTGCCTGTTTTACTTTATTACTTAAGGCCGTATTTTTTGTTGAAACGCTCAACACGTCCATCAGCAGCAGCATGCTTCTGACGTCCAGTGTAGAATGGGTGAGAATCAGAAGAGATCTCAACTTTGATTAGAGGGTAAGTAGTACCGTCTTCCCATTCAATAGTTTCGTTTGTTTTCATCGTAGAACCTGTGATGAATTTGAAACTAGTGTTGATGTCCATGAATACAACTTTACGGTAATCCGGATGAATTCCAGCTTTCATTCTTGTCATCTCCTTTTCGCCCTGAGTCTTTCGAAACAGAGTTATCATTCAAATGATACCAGCCATGTTTAGCCGCCATCACTTATCTTAAAAACACACTGATGAAATTATATCAACTAATGACACGTTTTGCAAGATTACTTTTGGAGTTATATTTAAGTGTTGCATAGGGAATTTCTTCCGAATAGAGAAGTGGATGAAAAATGCAGATGAAGACAATTAAAAGTCACATTTTGGGCTGAAAGTGTCTTCATCCAACTCATGAAGACACTTTGGAACTATATTTTTGACTGAAAATGTCTTCATTCACCTTATGAAGACACTCTTAAGGGTTTTTCTCAACTCCAAGTGTCTTCATCCCTTGCCACCAATTAAACTTTTACCTTTAATTCGAAAACATTATATAAAAACGCACCCCATAATGGCAAGGGTACGTTTGAGTTTTATTTTATTAGCGTTTTGCCGTTCCTGCTTTTTGGTCTTCTTCGAGGATTTCAAAGAATTCTTGATTTGTTTTGGATTGGCGAAGTCTGCGCAATAGTTTCTCTGCAAAGTCTGGAGAATCTGACATCGTTTTACGGATCGCCCATAGCTTGTCCAGGTGGTCTTTCGGGATAAGTAATTCTTCTTTACGCGTACCGGAACGACGGATGTCGATAGCCGGGAAGATGCGACGTTCTGCAAGTTGACGGTCAAGGTGAAGCTCCATGTTACCTGTACCTTTGAATTCCTCATAGATAACATCATCCATACGGGAACCTGTATCGACTAGTGCAGTCGCAAGAATAGTCAAGCTTCCACCCTCTTCAATGTTACGTGCAGCACCGAAGAAACGTTTTGGACGGTGGAATGCCGCCGGGTCGATACCACCGGAAAGTGTACGTCCACTTGGCGGGATAACGAGGTTGTAAGCACGCGCCAGACGTGTGATGCTGTCCATCAAGATGATAACGTCACGTTTGTGCTCTACAAGGCGCAGGGCACGCTCTAGAACTAGTTCTGCAACTTTAATGTGGTTTTCAGGCACTTCGTCAAACGTGGAGCTTACAACGTCTCCAGCAACGGAACGCTCGATGTCTGTTACTTCCTCTGGTCGCTCGTCGATTAATAGGACGATAAGCTCAGCTTCAGGATGGTTCGTTGTGATGCTGTTCGCAATTTCCTTGATCAGCATCGTTTTACCAGCCTTAGGTGGAGCAACGATTAGACCACGCTGTCCAAAACCTACCGGAGCAATTAAGTCCATGATGCGCGTAGAAAGGCCTTTTGGCTTTGTTTCTAGCACAATTTGACGGTCTGGATATAAAGGAGTCAATGCCGGGAAATGGACACGCTCTTTTGCAGATTCCGGGTCATCACCATTGACTGCTTCCACGTGAAGTAGTCCATAATAACGCTCATTCTCTTTTGGAGGGCGCACTTTACCGGAAACCTTGTCCCCGTTTCTTAAATCAAAACGACGGATTTGGGATGCGGAAATATAGATATCTTCTGAGCTTGGAGAATAGTTGATCGGACGCAGGAAACCAAAGCCTTCCGATTGAATGACCTCTAGTACCCCTTCCATAAACAATAGACCGTCTTTTTCAGCCTGAGCTTTTAAAATAGCAAAAATAAGTTCTTTTTTCGTCAGTTTGCTGTAGTAAGATACTTTATGCTGACGGGCAAATTCATATAGTTCTTTTAATTTTAAAGTTTCTAAGTGAGAAATAGTTAAATCCATAAAAAGAAAACACCACTCTATTCATTTAATTGTTTAGTACGATTATGATCCAAGGATAAATGTTTGTTTGTCTTCCAACACTGATTCAAGCCGAATTAAGTTCGAAGGATGGGAAATATTTTAATAGTCGCTGCACTTTTTAAGGATAATGAAATGGAAGTGAGGACGTTTCCCTCGTGTTTGTGGGATAAACTCTCCTTATGAAGAAATTGTAGAAGAATCGCTAGGAAGATATAAGGTAGATTTTGCATAAATACTCGTAGTATTGTTTATTTTACCCACAAAATGGTCTTTTAAGCAACTATTTTCTGTAGACAAGCTTTGAGTATTTCATTTATTTTCTGGGGAATATTCTTGTATTTCCCCTATTTGTGTCGAATGGGACTTGTTGTCTATTACAATATTCGGAAGGTGTTTGTTTTTTTTGACGTTGGTATATAGGAAAACCGTAAATGGGGAGATTCCATTTACGGTTTTATTTATGGTTTAGCTTGGACTCCCTGTTGATTTGCGTTCCAGGTGTTCGCTTTCCGCGGGAAGGTGCTTGAGCCTCCTCGGCTTCGCCTGTGGGGTCTCAAGCTACCTTTCCCCCCCGCTGGAGTCTCTCACCTTGCACTTCAATCAACTGGGTGGGCTACTATATTTCCTAGTATTCAATTAAGGCTTGAATACTAGGTTTGGTTTTTTCTTGATGTTGTGTTGGCCGTCGATGAAGCGGACGGTGCCGGATTTTGCACGCATGACGACGGAGTGGGTGGTGGCGTTGGTGCCTTTGAATTGCACGCCTCGCAGCAACTCGCCGTCGGTTACGCCTGTTGCGGCGAAGATGGCGTCATCTCCGCGAACAAGGTCTTCCATTCTTAGTACTGCGTCGATGTCTTCGATACCCATTTTGCGGCAGCGGATTAGTTCTTCTTCATTTTGCGGAAGGAGTTTCCCTTGGATCTCGCCTCCAAGGCATTTCAGTGCCACTGCAGCAATTACGCCTTCTGGTGCACCACCGGAACCGAACAGGATGTCTACACCCGTGTGGTCAAAGGCTGTGTTGATGGCTGCGGCAACGTCTCCGTCATCAATTAACTTGATACGGGCACCAGCTTCACGCAGCTCTGCAATAATCTTTTCATGACGAGGTCTGTTCAAAATAACCGCCACAACGTCTTCGATATCTTTATTTTTGGCTTCTGCCACGGCTCTCAGGTTGTCTGTGACAGACGCATTTATGTCAATTTTCCCTACTGCTGCGGGACCGACTGCTATTTTATCCATATACATATCAGGCGCATGGAGCAGATTTCCGTGGTCGGCAATGGCAAGTACCGCCAGTGCGTTCCAGCCTCCAGATGCTACGATGCTTGTTCCTTCAAGTGGATCAACCGCAACGTCCACGCGAGGTCCGTAGCCTGTTCCAAGCTTTTCGCCGATATAAAGCATAGGTGCTTCGTCCATTTCTCCTTCTCCGATGACAACAGTCCCTTTCATCGGAACCGTATCAAACACATCACGCATGGCGGAAGTAGCCGCTCCGTCCGCGCTGTCTTTATCTCCGCGTCCCATCCAGCGCGCTGAAGATAAAGCCGCCGCCTCTGTTACTCGAATCAATTCCATGGATAAACTTCTTTCCATTCCTTCCACTCCCTTTGCATTCTATGAATCTAGTTATTTTTTATGGTAGGCCATTAGGCTATCTGTGCAACCTGCGGCATTGTGCTATACTTTTCGTTAATAGTATATCACATTTGTCGGTTTTTGAAAGCGGTATCTACAAAAAAGAAGGAACCCGCTATTTTCTCAGCGGATTCCTTCTTTTTTATTTATGAGTTTTGCATTTGTTCGATTTCTTCTTCTGTCAGCTTCTCGCGCCAAATAGTAGCACCAAGTCCTTCTAGTTTTTCTTCCAGATGACTGTAGCCGCGGTCGATGTGCTCAAGACCTGTAACTTCTGTCAAGCCGTCAGCCAGCAGGCCAGCGATGACAAGAGCTGCTCCTGCACGGAGGTCGCTTGCTTTTACCTTGGCACCTTGCAGTTGAACCGGACCGTTGATAATAGCTGAACGGCCTTCTACTTTAATCTGTCCGTTCATGCGACGCAGTTCATCGACGTGCTTGAAGCGGGCTGAGTAGATGGTGTCTGTTACGATGCTCGTACCTTCCGCCTTCGTTAAAAGGGTCGTCATAGGCTGCTGAAGGTCAGTCGGGAACCCTGGATGAACAAGGGTTTTCACGTCGACGGCTTTCAGTTTTTCGCCAGGTACGACAAGTACTTGATCTTGGTCATTGTTGATATCGATGCGTACGCCCATTTCACGAAGCTTCGCGATAAGTGGCTCCAAGTGGGTTGGGATAACATTGTCAATGATCATTTCGCCGCCTGTTGCAGCAGCCATGATCATGTATGTACCTGCTTCGATTCGGTCAGGAATGATGGTGTGTTTGCACCCGTGAAGGCTCTCCACTCCATCAATACGGATGACATCTGTACCCGCACCCTTTATTTTTGCTCCCATGCTGCTTAAAAGGGTCGCTACATCAATAATTTCCGGCTCTTTTGCCGCGTTTTCGATGATTGTTCTGCCTTTTGCTTTCACTGCCGCAAGCATGATGTTGATCGTTGCGCCGACACTTACCACATCAAGGTAAATGCGCGCCCCTCTTAGCTCTTCTGCTCGCAGGTAGATAGCGCCTTGCTCATTTGTTACTTCTGCTCCAAGCGCTTCAAAGCCTTTGATGTGCTGATCAATTGGTCTTGGGCCCAAATGACAGCCACCAGGCAATCCAACTACTGCTTTTTTGAAACGTCCAAGCATCGCTCCCATTAAGTAATAGGATGCGCGAAGCTTTTTCACTTTTCCGCTTGGTAGAGGCATTGCGATCATTTTAGAAGGATCAACGGTTAGGTCTTCACCCTCAAGCGATACGCTGCCGCCAATTTCCTCAAGCAGGCTGCTCAAGATCTCTACATCTGATATTTGCGGTAACCCTTCAATCGTGACGGGCGAGTCCGCTAGAATGGTTGCAGGGATCAAAGCCACCGCACTATTTTTCGCTCCACTAACGCGTACGGTTCCATTTAACTTGTTACCACCAAGGATTTTTAACTTTTCCATATAGTTCTCCCTTCAAGGCGAGGTTGGTTTCCAAAAGTGCTATTGTCTATTATACACAATTATTACCAATCATAAAAATTTTCGTTAGCTATTAGTTTACACGAAAACTTTCTTTTCATATATGAAAATGCATGAAACTTTATCAAATCGTAATATTTGATACCATCCGCCTATATTCGACACAATGATTTTGTCGAAAAATAGCTGAAATTAACAAAAACCCCCTGCTTATTTTTTCAGCAGGGGTAAATGTTGGCATATATTATTGCACCGTTGTTCTCCGTTCCAGGCACTTCGCCTTGCCGCGGGCGGTCCGGGAGCCTCCTCACAACGCTTCAGGGGTCTCCCTTGTCCCTTCCTCCCGCAGGAGTCTGTGCGCCTTTCACTGCGAACAACTAGGTTATTGCTTGCGGTTATTCCAATCAGCTAGGAATTTTTCGATTCCTTGGTCTGTTAGTGGGTGGTGGAAAAGTTGCATGAGCACTTTGTAAGGAACGGTAGCAATGTGTGCTCCTTTTAGCGCAGCTTCTGTGATGTGCATCGGATGGCGGATGGATGCTGCGATGATTTCAGTTGGGATATCATGAACGGCGAAAATGTCTGCAATGGTCGCGACTAGGTCCATACCGTTTTGACCAATATCATCAAGACGTCCAAGGAAAGGAGAAACGTATGTAGCACCTGCTCTCGCTGCCATCAGTGCTTGGTTGGCGTTGAAAATAAGTGTGACATTTGTTTTGATGTTGAGGTCACTGAATGCTTTTACTGCTTTCAAGCCATCTGGAGTCATCGGCACTTTTACGGTAATGTTTGGCGCAATGGCCGCGAGTGCTTTCCCCTCTTCGATCATGCCTTCTGCGTTAAGTGCAATAACTTCCGCACTGACAGATCCTTCTACAAATGAGGTGATTTCACGTAGGCGGTCTTCGAATGTAATGTTTTCTTTTGCCACAAGGCTTGGGTTTGTTGTAACTCCTGCAAGTAATCCCAGTGCATGGGCTTCTTTAATTTCTTCCAGGTTTGCAGTGTCGATGAAAAATTTCATGCCATTCTCTCCCTTGTTTTGAAAATTTATGTTTGCGCTTTCATTTGCAAATGAAACAAAACCGCCGGGTGTGGCGGTTTTGCATATCGTTGCCTTGTTGTTGGTTGAATGGTGTTGTTGTCTTGTTTTATTAAAAATAAGGTATTAGTAAACTCCCTGTTTCCTTCGTTCCAGGTGTTCGCTTTCCTAGGGACGGTGCTTGAGCCTCCTCGGCTATGCCTGCGGGGTCTCAACCTACCGTTATCTCCCTCAGGAGTCTCACACCTTGCTCTTCAGTCAACAGGGGAAACTATTATTTACGCTTTGTTGGAAGATCCAAATTCGCGCATTTTGCCTTTAACTGTATCTTTGATTGCGTCACGAGCAGGTCCTAGGTATTTACGAGGATCGTACTCTTCTGTTTTAGCAGCAAGTGTTTCACGAACTGCTTTTGCAGATGCAATTTGGTTTTCTGTGTTAACATTGATTTTCGCTGTTCCAAAAGAGATTGCTTTTTGGATGTCATGCGTAGGAATTCCAGTTCCACCGTGTAATACTAGAGGAACGCCAGCACGGTTGTTGATATCTTCCATCTCTTTGAAGCCAAGGTTCGGTTCGCCTTTGTAAGGACCGTGTACGGAACCTAAAGCCGGAGCTAGGCAATCAATACCTGTGCGTTTTACAAGCTCTTCACACTCTTGTGGATCAGCATAAATTACGCCATCAGCGATAACGTCGTCTTCTTGTCCACCTACTACACC
The DNA here is from genome assembly GCF_020524325.1 of Sutcliffiella horikoshii. Taxonomy (GTDB): domain Bacteria; phylum Bacillota; class Bacilli; order Bacillales; family Bacillaceae_I; genus Sutcliffiella_A; species Sutcliffiella_A horikoshii_D. Next base: position 205,248 of record NZ_JAIVKY010000007.1, on the reverse strand, counting down.
AAGCTCTGCCTCAACAGAAACTCCGTGGAAGTGTGCTAATTCTACAACTTTAGAAGTTGTTTCAATGTTCTCCTCGAATGGATGGTGAGAAGCATCGATCATTACAGAAGTAAATCCAGCGTGGATCGCTTTTGCACAAGACTCATAGCTTGAACCGTGGTCTAAGTGAATCGCTACAGGTACAGTAACACCGTACTCTTCCATTAACGCTTTTACTAATGCTACGATTGTTTTGAAGCCACCCATATAACGAGCCGCACCTTCAGAAACACCAAGGATAACTGGTGAATTCTCCTCTTGTGCTGCTTGTAGAATTGCTTGTGTGAACTCTAGGTTGTTCAGGTTGAACTGACCTACTGCATAGCCTTCTGCATTTGCTTTTTTCAGCATTTCTGTCATGGAAACTAAAGGCATAATAACATCCTCCTTCGTATTATATTCACTCCGAAAAGTTTTTCCCGTTCTTACATGGCGGTAAACACTAGGGCTCGTCCTTTCAGTGAAGGGGTTCGCGGTTCGTGCACACCTTTTGTAAAAAATTTCACCCATATCAAAACTAGCTTGACCAATCGGGAAACCAGTTATGTATATTAGGTAAAAAAGTGCAAAAACTTGACGGATGATTTTTATCCAGTACTTAGCATATCAACTATGTAGAAAAACGGCAACTACTGAAGTATGCCGTTTTTCAATGTAAGCGATAACACATAAAATGTTTTAATATTCAGTTTTAAAATTGACGTTTTACACCGATTGGCGCGGCATGTTTTTACGGACAGCATCCCTTATTTCATCAATATCGAATGGTTTGGCAAAGTGCGTGATTGCTCCAAGGTCTTTCGATTCCTGGATCATATCCAATTCACCGTAAGCTGTCATAATGATTACCTGGATATCAGAATTAATTGCTTTTAGCCTCTTTAAAATCTCAATTCCGTCCATACCGGGGATCTTCATGTCTAACAATACTAAGTCCGGTGAATGCTTTTCTACGATATCTAATGCTTGGTACCCGTTTGCTGCCTGAAACGTCTGATAGCCCTCTTTTTGGAATACTTCATTCAACAAAATCCGTATCCCATACTGGTCATCCACAATCAGTAATTTTTGACCCACCATTACACCCCATCTCTAAAAATAATCAATCCGTTTCCATCCACCCACCTAATTCTACTATAATAGTCTTATTTCCTCCTTTTTCGACCGGGAAATTTTTTGAGGAAGGTAGGAAATAAAAAAATATTTGATAAGGGGTCAGACCCCAGCAGGACTTTCTCCCTTGAGGTAGTAGGCTCTAGCCACAAATGGGCGAATGTCGGATTATGTAGGAATAACACGAACGAAAAGGGGTCAGACCCCCCTAGGATTTTTGCTACTTATGTCATACTGCTTTTTATTATACTTGAGTTTTGGTGGAATGAGGGTTGGGGTTTTGTTGAATAATTTATTTTATAGGAGTGTGATTTGGGATGTTGAAGATTTTTACGACTCAGTTGCAGGGTGTGTTTAATAGGATTGGATCGAGTGAGGAGTTTGCTTTTGAGGATGCGGCAAGGCTATTGGCGCAGGCTGCTGTCGGGGACGGACGAATTTATGTGCATGGTGTGAAGGAGATGAAAGCAGTGGAGGCGGAGGCCACTTCTGGAGCGGAGCCGCTTATGAGCGCTACACTTTTATCTGACCTGGACAGCTATCACGATTTAACCGATACCGATCGGGCATTGATTGTGTCCCGCTTTTCTACAGATGAAGAAGCGATTGGTACGGCGAAGGCATTGAAGGAACTTGGAATCGAAATTGTGGGGATTTCTACGGAAGTGGAACCTTTGCCTGAGGGATCAGCTGAGGGGGCAGAAACACTTGAGTCCTTATCTGATGTACACATCGACTTAAAGTTAAAGAAACCATTGATTCCCGGTGATGACGGGGAACGTTTCGGTTTTCCTTCCAGCATGGTCGCTTTGTATGTTTATCATGGGTTAGCTTTTACACTGAAAGAGATTTTGGAAGAGCAGGAGTAGAAGAACACATTATTTATTTGGGGTAATATGTCTTGTACGATGACAGATTTCTTGTTTCTCCCGCTGTTTTGGCACCGTTCTACCTTAACGATGACAGATTTCTAGGATTTCCTCCTATTTTGGCGTCGTTCAGGCTAGAGTAAAAGTCAAGTTCAGTTATTCTTAAGTAAATATAGAGGGTTTCACTCATTTTCATTGAACTCAAAATTTATTAGGTGAACACTGTTTGGACGGATAGGCATCTAAAAGCGAAGTAGGAGGTTCAGGATGAAAAACGAAAATTGTGATATAAAAAGGGGCGTAAAAGAGAAACCGCTAGAAGTAATTGACGGATACACGATAAAGTACCATGCAAACGGCAAGACCATGTGGTCTAAGGGAAAAATGTCAGGTGACCAACCCGGTGGTTACTGGGAATGGTATCGCACCGATGGGACCATCAAGAGGTCCGGTTATTTCGAAAATGGTGAACCTGTTGGGGAATGGATCACCTATGATAGCAAAGGCGAAAAATACAAAACCACTAATCGAGATAAATAACATGTAAAAAGCTCAGAGCGAATCATAAACTCTGAGCTTTTTGTATGTCTATAAAATTAAGCCATTACCTCAGCATTTTTCAAAGATGCTGCCACAAAGTCGCGGAATAACGGTTGTGGGCGGTTTGGTCTGGAAGTGAATTCTGGGTGGAATTGTGATGCAAGGAACCAAGGGTGGTCTTTGATCTCAATAACTTCTACCAGGCGGCCGTCAGGGCTTGTACCGGAGAAGATGAATCCGTGGTCTTCCATCTGTTGACGATATTGGTTGTTGAATTCATAACGGTGACGGTGGCGCTCGTAGACCACTTCGTCTGCGTAAGCTTTTTGTGCCAAGGAATCGTCGTTCAGCTTACAAGGGTATAGTCCAAGACGCAATGTTCCACCAAGGTCCTCGATGTCTTTTTGCTCTGGTAAAAGGTCGATGATTGGGTATGGCGTTTCTGGGTTAAGTTCAGCAGAGTGCGCTCCTTCAAATCCAAGAACGTTACGTGCGAACTCAACAGAAGCAAGCTGCATGCCAAGGCAGATACCAAAGAATGGTACCTTCTTCTCACGTGCATAGCGAATCGCTTCGATTTTCCCTTCTACTCCGCGATCACCGAATCCGCCAGGCACAAGGATTCCGTCTGCACTTTGCAGTAGCTCGTCCACGTTTTCGGCTGTTACTTCTTCGGAGTTGATCCAGTTAATTTTTACATCTGCATCGTACTCGTATCCAGCATGACGCAATGCTTCCGCAACAGAAAGGTAGGCATCTTGAAGCTCCACATATTTTCCGACAAGGGCAATTGTCGTTTTCTTGGAAAGGTTTTTCACCTTGTTTACAAGTGCCGTCCATTCTGTCATGTCCGCCTCGCCTTTTGTCTCAAGCTTCAGGTGATCTACGACGATGTTGTCCATGTTTTGCGCTTGATAAGCTAGTGGCACTTCGTAAAGCGTGTCAGCATCGATGGATTCGATAACTGCCTTCTCGTCGATATCACAGAACAAGGCAATCTTGTCTTTCATATCTTGGGAGATCGGCATTTCAGAACGCAGCACGATGATGTTAGGTTGAATCCCAAGACCGCGAAGTTCTTTTACACTATGCTGTGTTGGCTTTGTTTTTAGTTCGCCTGCCACGCGGATGTAAGGAACTAACGTACAGTGGATGTACATCACGTTGTCGCGACCGATATCACTCTTGATTTGACGGATCGCCTCAAGGTATGGAAGGGACTCGATATCCCCTACTGTTCCGCCGATTTCTGTGATGACTACGTCTGCATTTGTCTCACGGCCAGCACGGAAAACACGCTCTTTAATTTCGTTTGTGATGTGCGGGATAACCTGTACCGTTCCACCCAAGTAGTCGCCACGGCGCTCTTTTTTAAGAACAGTAGAGTAGATTTTCCCTGTTGTCACGTTGGAATATTTGTTCAGGTTGATGTCGATGAAACGCTCATAGTGACCTAAGTCCAAATCCGTTTCCGCACCGTCACCTGTTACGAATACCTCACCATGTTGATAAGGACTCATCGTACCCGGGTCCACATTGATATATGGATCAAACTTTTGAATTGTTACATTTAATCCGCGATTTTTTAACAATCTCCCTAAAGATGCAGCTGTAATCCCTTTACCTAAAGACGAAACTACGCCACCTGTAACGAAAATATACTTTGTCATGCTGTCTCCCCCTCGAAATAAGTTTATTTGAAAATAATAATAAGTAACGAATATGCTTTTTAAGAGGCATTTAACATTTTTATCATTAGTCAAAAACACGAAATTCATTTACTAAAAAATGAAGCTGCCCCCAATTTCTCAGGTTCAGCATATGAATGTCTATTCACTAATAAAATAAAAAACGCCCCACTTGCCAGCATTTGCAGCAAGGGGAGCGTGTATATGTTCAACAAATTATACGTGTCCTTTTTTAAGGAGCCCAAAAAAGATTCTACCTAGTACAGGGGGAAAAGTCAAGGATTGAATTAACGTACGAATTTTCACTTTTTTTGGTTTTCACCAAAATAAAAAACACTCCCTGTTTATCGTTCCAGGGAGTGTTTAGTAGTGCCGATTAGAGGTCTTCTTCCTCTTCCTCGTCCAATTCTTCGTCTTCTTCATCGTCTTCGAGTTCGTACTCGTCGTCTTCAATCAAGTCTTCCTCAAACTCTTCGTCATCATCTTCGTCTGCATCATCATCGGCATCGTCAAAGTCTTCCTCTTCAACTTCATCCTCTTCATAATCATCCAGGTCGTCGAATTCTAATTCTTCTTCGTCCAACTCATCGAATTCGTCAGCGTCGATATCGTCCTCGTCAACAGCCTTCTTCTTCTTCTTAGCCTTAGTCTTAACCTGAGGAGTTGTTTCTTCTTCTATTTGATCATAAGGATACCATGCACGAAGTCCCCATTGGTTTTCTCCAATACAAATGAAACGGCCGTCAATGTTCAAGTCCGTATAGAACTGAGACAACTTGCCTTTAAGGTCTTCATCTGTAAAACCGGTGATTTTCTTGATCTCCGTAATTAATTCGCCAAAAGTCACAGACTGCTTTTGTTCGTTAAATAAAGCAGTAGCGATTTCAATCAATGACATCTCTTGCACTTCTTCTGCCGTTAAATGGTTTAATGCCAATGTCTGCACATCCTTTCTATATATGTAAAAAGACAATATTCATAGCAATTCCTAGAAAAATCCATACCACTCATTATAAACAAAATACCAATGTTTAATCCAGCATAAAATAAATCTTTCCCTCAAAAAAATGAAAAACGGGTGAAAAGGAGAAAAAAACTAAAAAATTAAAAAAAGGGGGTCAGACCCCCAAAGGTATTTCCCTCTCCGTGTCGAACTCTATATAGTTAGCCAAGAAACCCCGGTTCGCCGGGGTCCCCACGGATTCTTGTTTACATATTCCGTCTGAATTGGCCGCCGACTTCGTAGAGGGCTGTGGTGATTTGACCGAGGCTTGCGACACGGACGGTTTCCATTAATTCTTCGAAGATGTTGCCGCCGCTGATTGCCACTTGCTTCAACCTGCCTAACGCCTCTTCCACTTCCGAGGCATTCCGCTCTTGGAACGCTGAAAGATTGCGAATCTGCGTTTGCTTTTCCTCTTCCGTCGAACGAGCGAGCTCGATGTCATTCAAATCATCTTCAGAAGGTGGATTCGGATTTTTATACGTGTTCACTCCGATGATCGGAAGCTCACCTGTATGTTTTTTCATTTCATAATACATGGACTCATCCTGGATTTTCCCGCGCTGATACTGCGTTTCCATCGCACCAAGCACGCCACCGCGGTCGTTTAAGCGTTCAAACTCCTGCAAGACCATTTCTTCCACAAGGTCTGTCAGCTCCTCCACCACAAACGCTCCCTGCAATGGATTCTCATTTTTCGCCAAGCCATGCTCTTTTGTGATGATCATCTGGATTGCCATCGCACGACGCACAGATTCTTCTGTCGGAGTCGTAATCGCCTCATCATAGGCATTCGTATGCAATGAGTTACAGTTGTCCTGGAGTGCCATCAAAGCTTGCAGCGTCGTACGGATATCGTTAAAGTCGATTTCCTGTGCGTGCAAGGAACGGCCGGACGTCTGAATATGATACTTCAGCTTTTGACTGCGCTCATTGGCTCCATATTTATTTTTCATGACCGTTGCCCAAATTCGGCGTGCCACACGGCCGATCACCGTGTACTCTGCATCCAGTCCGTTACTGAAGAAGAACGACAAGTTCGGAGCAAAATCATCTATTTTCATACCGCGGCTTAAGTAGTACTCAACATAAGTAAAGCCATTAGCCAGTGTGAACGCTAATTGTGTAATCGGATTCGCGCCAGCTTCGGCAATATGGTATCCGGAAATTGAAACCGAGTAGTAATTACGCACTTTTTTATCGATGAAGTATTGCTGGATATCCCCCATCACTCTCAAAGCAAACTCTGTTGAGAAAATGCACGTATTCTGCCCTTGATCTTCTTTTAAAATATCTGCCTGCACCGTTCCACGAACAGTTTGCATCGTAATAGCACGCACTTCAGCAAACTCTTCTACCGTTAACACACGGCCAAGCTCTTCTTCACGCTTTTGCACCTGCTGATCAATTGCCGTATTCATGAACATCGCCAAAATAACAGGTGCCGGACCGTTGATCGTCATGGAAACAGACGTACTTGGCGCACACAGGTCAAAGCCTGCATACAGCTTTTTCATGTCATCAAGGGTACAGATGCTCACGCCGCTGTTCCCGACTTTTCCATAAATGTCCGGACGTTCAGCCGGATCTTCCCCGTACAAAGTAACCGAGTCAAATGCCGTACTCAAGCGCTTTGCATCGTCATCCTTACTCAAATAGTGGAAGCGGCGGTTTGTGCGCTCAGGCGTCCCTTCCCCAGCGAACTGGCGCTTCGGATCTTCACCCTCGCGCTTGAACGGGAACACACCTGCCGTATAAGGGAATTCACCAGGCACGTTCTCACGATACACCCACTTCAAAATCTCCCCATAGTCCACATACTTGGGCAGGACCACTTTTGGAATTTTCAAGCCCGACAAGGTTTTCGTCGTTAGCTTTGTGATGATTTCCTTGTCGCGAATCTTTGTGACAAACTGGTCACCGGAGTATTTCTCCTTCTTCTCTTCCCAGCCTGCTAAAATTTTACGGGAGTCACTAGTCAGTTTTTCCTCGTATTCACGGCGAAGCTCGGCAAGTGCCGCCACGAGCTCCTCGCTTGAAGAACCTCCGCCAGACGCACCAGCTGCCTCCATCGCCCCATCCAACTGGAACAATTTCCGTGCCAACTCGACCTGCTCAGCAGCCATCTTATGATAATTGCGGACAGTCTCACTGATCTCGCGCAAATAATAACGGCGGTCATTCGGAATGATCACATTCTGCTTCTCTACATCCTTGGAAGTCGGCAGGCTACTAGCATAAGTAGAACCTGTCTTCTCATTCATCAACTCAAGCAACGCTGCAAAAAGCGTGTTTGTCCCGAGGTCGTTGAACTGGCTCGCAATCGTGCCGTAAACCGGCATTTCATCCAGATCCTTATCCCATAAAAGACGGCTACGCTGATACTGCTTTTGCACCTGGCGCTTCGCATCCTCAGAGCCTTTGCGTTCATACTTGTTTATAACAATCAAATCAGCATAATCAATCATATCGATTTTTTCCAATTGAGACGGTGCCCCGAACTCGCTTGTCATCACATACATGGAAATATCACAAATTTCTGTGATTCCAGCATCTCCCTGCCCGATCCCACTCGTCTCAACGATAATCAAATCAAAACCAGCAGCCTTCGTTACAGCAATCGCATCTTGGATCGCCAAGGAAAGCTCGGAACGGGATCCGCGAGTTGCAAGCGAACGCATATACACACGCGGGTTGAAAATCGCGTTCATGCGAATTCTGTCCCCAAGCAATGCCCCACCTGTCTTCTGCTTCGTCGGGTCTATTGAAAGTATTGCTACCTTTTTATCCGGTACTTCGTTTATAAACCGCCGGATTAGTTCATCCGTTAGAGAACTCTTCCCAGCCCCACCTGTCCCCGTGATCCCAAGGACCGGCACGGTTTTCTGCTTTTCTTTTACCTTAGCCAAGGCCGTTTGAGCCGTTGCCGCCACCTCTTCATCGGAAGTCACCTGTAGTTCGGACAGAGTAATCAGTTTGGCGATTGCCTGATGGTTGTCGGCATCTAGACGTTCCACCTCGTCGCCAAGGGATTTGACCGTCACAAAGTCACATTCCTTGAGCATCGAGTTGATCATGCCTTGCAACCCGTGTTCACGACCATCTTCAGGCGAAAAAATACGAGCGATCCCGTATGCATGCAATTCTTTTATTTCACTAGGAATGATGACCCCGCCGCCACCGCCGTAAATGCGGATGTGTGAGGCACCATTCTCCTTCAGCAAGTCATACATATATTTAAAATATTCGACATGTCCGCCTTGATAGGAGGAAATCGCGATCCCCTGGACATCCTCCTGGATCGCTGCGTTCACAATTTCCTCAACGGAACGGTTGTGGCCAAGGTGAATGACCTCGGCACCGCTCGCCTGAATGATGCGGCGCATGATGTTGATCGAGGCGTCGTGCCCGTCAAATAGACTTGAAGCTGTTACAAAACGAATATGGTTAGTTGGACGATAAACTTCCATTTTTCACATTCTCCCCCTTTGTAAGTCCGTGCACTAAAAGTTCAATCTGGCCCTCGATATAGGCATCCAGCTCAAAGTGCCCGTGCAGCACCCAGCGCCGGAATCCCCACATCTGACCTTGCACAAAAATGTTATGTGCCATCAATTGAATCTGCTGTTCTTTCATGGAGATGCCCTCCGCTGTCATGCAGTTTCGGACCACCTGTTCGAACATAGCCACCATCGCGATTTCCTTGTTCAACACGTAAGGAAGCGCATCTTTTGATAAAGACTTTGCCTCCTGATACATGACAAGAACCTCATCCTGCATTTCATCCATCACCCGGAAGTAGTATCTTATCGCGGACTTCAAGCTCTCCAGATTCCCCCGCTTCATGTCGAGTTCCTCCTGAAGCCGCTCGCCGACCTGGTCATAAATCCGGTCACAGACGAGGTAAAGGACATCTTCCTTTGTTCTGATATATTCATAAAGTGTGCCGATGCTGAAACCGGCCTCTTTGGCAATTTCCCTTGTTGTTGTGCGGTGGAAGCCCTTTTCTTTAAAAAGGCTCACCGCCCCTTTAATCATCTGATCGCGGCGCTTTTCGATCAGCCGCTCGTCTTTTACGGATGCATGTACTTGACGTTTTTTCATCATCCTGTCCGTCACCTACTTACTTAGTAAGCATTCTGGAGATTACGAGACGTTGAATTTCTTGTGTTCCTTCATAGATTTGCGTAATTTTCGCATCCCTCATATAGCGCTCCACCGGATAATCCTTCGTGTAACCATAACCGCCGAACACTTGAACCGCTTCTGTTGTCACCTTCATCGCCGTGTCACCAGCCAAAAGTTTGGACATCGCAGACTCCAAGCCATAGCTCAAGCCTTCGGACTCTCTCCAAGCAGCCTGGTACGTTAATAGTCTTGAAGCTTCCACCGTAGTCGCCATATCTGCCAGTTTAAAAGAAACACCCTGCTGCGCCGCGATAGGCTTCCCGAACTGAACGCGCTCTTTTGCATAAGCAACAGCCGCGTCAAGTGCACCTTGCGCAATCCCAACAGCCTGTGCTGCAATTCCGTTACGCCCGCCATCAAGTGTCGTCATCGCCACTTTAAAGCCTTCACCCTCTGCACCTAACATGTTTTCTACCGGTACACGGCAGTCTTCAAAAATGATTTCCGTTGTTGGTGAAGAACGAATGCCTAATTTCTTCTCTTTTTTCCCAACACTGAATCCAGGGAAGTCCGCCTCCACGATAAACGCGCTCGTGCCCTTATGCTTGCTGGACGGATCTGTCACCGCGAAAACCACATAGATGTCCGCAATTCCACCGTTTGTGATAAAAATTTTAGAACCGTTTAGGACGTAATGGTCCCCGTCTAATTTCGCCGTCGTACGCATGCCGCCCGCATCAGATCCGGAACCTGGTTCTGTCAGACCGTAACCGCCAATGCTTGTTCCTTGCGCAAGTGGCACAAGGTACTTTTGCTTTTGCTCTTCTGTTCCGTATTTGTAGATCGGCCAGCTCGCTAAGGATGTGTGCGCAGAAAGAGTTACCCCAGTGGATGCACATACACGTGACAATTCCTCGACCGCGATGCAATACGCCAAGTAATCACTGCCGATCCCGCCGTACTCTTCTGGAAAAGGAATACCCGTTAAGCCAAGGTCCGCCATCTTTTTGAAAATATCCATATCAAAGCGCTCTTCCTCGTCACGCTCCGCTGCAGTAGGTTCCACTTCATTCTTGGCAAAATCCCGTACCATTTTGCGAATCATTTCATGCTCTTCTGATAGTTGAAAGTTCATATTTTTCATCCCCCGATGAGTTAGATTTTTTGGATGCCACACTAAGGGTCCGGGCTTCGCTTTTGGCGGGAACCAGGCGCTGGCGCGGCGTTTTGTTCCGGTTTTATTAAAAGTTTCACAACTTTTATCGTTTTTTTGCTCTTTTCAGTGCCCTCGAAATACGTTCGGTCATTTTAGAAGTGTTTTCGGACACTTTTTACGCTCTTTCCCTGGTGGTTAGGACAATTGAGGAACACCTTTGGACAACTTGGTTGGGGTGTTCGGTCATTTTAAAAATTGGTTTGGACACTTTCGTTGAAACTTCGGTCAACTTCTCAAAAACTTTGGACAACTTTCGAAAATCTTTGGACATTTGTCCGCGAACAGATTGTGAAAAAGCAACAATCATTGACCAACACTCGCAAACGCCGTCCCCTAGTTCATCAAATGCTTTCCGATCACCAATCTCTGAATCTCACTCGTCCCCTCGTAAATCTCACAAACCTTCGCGTCACGGAAGTAGCGCTCGACCGGATAGTCCTTCGTATAGCCGTAGCCGCCGAACACCTGAACCGCCTCAATTGCCACGTTCATCGCCGTTTGAGATGCAAAAAGCTTCGCCATGGACGCTTCTTTTCCGCAAGGTTTGCCTAAAGCACGAAGGTTTGCCGCGCGATACGTCAATAATCTTGCACCTTCCACTGCGGTCGCCATGTCTGCTAGTTTAAAAGAAACACCCTGTTGTGCCGCGATTGGCTTGCCGAATTGGACGCGCTCTTTTGCATAGGCTGTTGCCGCTTGCACTGCCGCTTCTGCAATACCTAAGGACTGCGCCGCGATGCCGATTCGGCCGACATCAAGGTTCGCCATTGCAATTTTAAAGCCTTCCCCCTCAACTCCAAGTAAGTTCTCTGCAGGAACCTTCGCGTCTTCAAACGTCAGCTGGACGGTTTTCGAGCCGTGCAAGCCCATTTTGTGCTCATCTTTTCCAATCACAAATCCAGGAGTATCTTTTTCCACGATGAATGCGGAAACTCCCTTCGCTCCTAGCTCCGGATTGGTGGATGCAAAGACGATGTATGTGTCTGCTTCCCCGCCGTTTGTGATGAACACCTTCGCACCGTTCAGCACATAGTGGTCACCTTGTTTCACGGCACGCGTTTTCAAGCTTCCTGCATCAGATCCCGCACTTGGCTCCGTCAAACAGAATGCGCCAAGATACTCGCCAGACGCAAGCTTCGTCACATATTTCTGTTTCTGCTCTTCTGTGCCAAAATAAAGAATTGGATTGGTCCCCACGGAGGTGTGTACAGACAGGATTACCCCGACTGTCGCGCTCACGCGGGAAAGTTCATTAATCGCGATGATGTAGGAAGGAAAGTCCATTCCCGCTCCACCATACTCTTCCGGAATGGTCATCCCCATCAGGCCAAGGTCGGCCATTTTCCGCAAGATCTCACGAGGGAACTCGCCCTCTTCCATTTTTTCCACAAAAGGTGCAATTTCCGTTTCTGCGAAATCACGCACCATTTTCCGGACCATTTCCTGCTCTTCTGTAAAACGTAAATTCATGCCATTCTACCCCTCTCCTGCTGTCTAGAAAAAATTCCCCTCATGCGCCTCTTATGTCTCGTACGTATAAAATCCGCGTCCCGTTTTGCGTCCCAGCCAGCCTGCTTTTACATATTTTCTAAGCAACGGACATGGACGATATTTATCATCGCCAAAGCCTTCATGCAACGTTTCCATAATGTACAGGCATGTATCAAGTCCGATAAAATCTGCAAGTGTCAACGGCCCCATTGGATGGTTCATGCCAAGCTTCATGACTTCATCGATCGCTTCCGGCGTTGCAACGCCCTCGTATACCGTGAAAATTGCTTCGTTGATCATTGGCATCAACACGCGGTTAGATACGAATCCTGGGAAGTCGTTCACTTCCACCGGCACTTTGGAAAGCTTTTTCGTCATATCTTCAATCGCACCGTACACTTCGTCTGCCGTTTGCAAGCCGCGAATGATTTCTACAAGTTTCATAACAGGCACAGGATTCATAAAGTGCATCCCGATTACCTTTTCAGGTCTCCCTGTTGCTGCCGCGATTTCTGTAATAGGAAGCGAAGATGTATTGGTCGCTAAAATGGTGTGAGCCGGAGCGTGTTGATCAAGCTCTGCGAATATTTTCTTTTTGATGTCCATGTTTTCCACTGCCGCTTCAATGACGATGTCGACGTGTTTAGCGTCTTCAAGTGTTGTGGTCGTTTGCAAGCGACCCAGTACAGCAGATTTCTTGTCCTCTGTCATGCGGCCTTTTTCCACGGATCTGCTCAAGTTTTTCGTAATACCCATAAGCCCGCGATCTAAAAATTCTTGTTTCAAGTCGTTCATATATACGTCATAGCCTGCCATTGCACAAACCTGCGCGATACCTGAACCCATTTGTCCTGCGCCGATCACCATTACTTTTTGAATTGTCATGTTCTGATACCTCCTAAAAAGTTTCTGTCACTTATACTTGGATCAAAATTGCATCGCCCTGTCCGCCACCTGAGCAGATAGAAGCAATGCCAAGCCCGCCGCCGCGGCGCTTCAACTCATGAATTAACGATACGATGATACGTGCGCCACTTGCCCCGATTGGATGTCCTAACGCAACTGCCCCGCCGTTTACATTCACTTTTTCCAAATCAAGTCCAGCAAGGTTTGCCGATGCCAGCGCAACTGCAGCGAATGCTTCATTTATTTCAAAAAGATCAATTTCTTCAAGCTTTGTGCCTGTTTTCTGTAAAAGTTCTGTGATGACAAGTCCTGGAGTTTTCGGGAAATCCTTTGCTTCCACTGCGATGGATGCGTGCCCAAGGATGGTTGCCAGCACTTCTTTCCCTTCTTTTTCTGCACGGTCTTCACTCATCAACACAAGCGCACTTGCTCCGTCATTCACGCCTGGTGCGTTCCCTGCCGTGATAGTCCCGTCATGGTCAAATGCCGGTCGCAAGCTCGCAAGTTTCTCAAGAGACGTATCTTTTCGTGGTGACTCATCCTTGCTCACGATAATCGGGTCGCCTTTTCGCTGCGGAACGGAAACTGGGACGATTTCTGCATCAAATGTACCTTTTTCTGTTGCTTCGATCGCGCGTTGGTGACTTCTGAATGCCCATGCATCTTGGTCTTCACGGGTGATTTCCATTTCTTTTGCGACACTGTTTCCGTAAGTGCCCATGTGCACACCTGTAAACGTACAAGTTAGGCCGTCATGGACCATCAAGTCTTGCACGGTGCTGTCTCCCATGCGAAGGCCCCATCTTGCCTTTGGCAGCATGTATGGTGCGTTGCTCATGGATTCCATTCCGCCTGCTACGATGACTTCTTCTTCACCGGAGCGGATGAGGATGTCGCCGAGTGTGACGCTGCGCATGCCGGATGCGCATACTTTGTTAATGGTTTCGGTGCGTACTTCCCATGGCAGGCCTGCTTTTTGGGAGGCTTGGCGGGATGGAAGTTGACCTTGGCCGCCTTGTAGGACTGTACCCATGATGACTTCTCCTACTTGGTCGCCTGATAGGTTTGCTCGATTTAGTGCTTCTTTGATGGCTACTGCTCCAAGGTCTGAGGCGGATAGTGTACTTAGGCCTCCTGCGAAACGGCCGATTGGTGTGCGGACTCCACTAACGATTACTGTTTTTCCCATTTGTATTTCCTCCTTTTTATGTGAAAAAAATATATTGTTGGGTTAACTCCCGTATTGATTTCCGTTTCGGGGGTTCGCTTTCCACGGGCGGTCCGGAAGCCTCCTCACTTCATTGCGGGGTCTTCCCTGTCCCTTCCTCCCGTAGGAGTCTCACCCCCTTCACTCCAATCAATAAGGGGAGAATCTCTAAATGCTTTGTTACCGCTTACAATTGTTGTGTTTTAAAAACTGAACGGTCGCTCAGTTTTGGTGAAAAGCATATGGTGCACGCAGTAAACTACGTACACCTTGAGACGTGATTCTATTATTCTATTAAGATACTAATTCTTGTTTTTCGCCGATAACGGAGCGTTCTAAGAGTTCTGCTACGTCATAGGTGCCGACGTTTTCTTCTACTTCCTTCGCTTTCGTGCCGTCAGATAGCATCGTCAGGCAGTAAGGACAGCCGGAGCTGATGACGCTTGGTGCGACTTCTAGTGCTTGTTCAGTACGGGCGACGTTGACGCGTGTGCCTGTGTCTTCTTCCATCCACATGAGTCCTCCGCCGGCTCCACAGCACATTCCTGTTTCGCGGCTGCGGTTCATTTCGACCACTTTGACGCCTGGAATGGCTTTTAGGATGTCACGAGGCGGCTCGTAAACTTCGTTGTATCTTCCGAGGTAGCAAGAATCGTGATACGTGATCGTCTCTTTTACCTCGTGTACTGGAGTCAGTTTGCCTTCTTTCACAAGCTCTGCCAATACTTCTGTATGGTGATAGACTTCCGCTTCTAAGCCGAAATCAGGGTACTCGTTTTTGAAAATATTATAAGCATGCGGGTCGATGGTGACGATTTTCTTGACTTCGTTTTTCTCGAATTCCGCAATATTGCTTGTTGCAAGCTCTTGGAAAAGAAATTCGTTTCCTAAACGGCGCGGCGTATCTCCAGAGTTTTTCTCCTTGTTGCCAAGAATCGCGAATTTCACGCCAGCTTCGTTCATTAATTTTGCAAAAGAGATGGCGATTTTCTGGGAGCGATTATCGAAAGATCCCATGGATCCTACCCAGAACAGATACTCAAACTCTTCTCCTGCCTTCTTCATTTCTTTTACCGTTGGAATGCTAACTTCTGGTGCTGCATCGCGCCAGTTTTCGCGCTCTTTACGGTTAAGACCCCAAGGATTTCCTTGGCGCTCGATGTTGGTCATTGCACGTTGCGCATCGGCATCCATTTTTCCTTCTGTAAGAACTAGGTAACGGCGAAGGTCGATAATTTTATCCACATGCTCGTTCATTACCGGACATTGGTCCTCACAGTTACGACAGGTTGTACATGCCCAAATCTCTTCTTCTGTAATGACATCGCCGATCAGGCTCGGGCTATATTCAATCGTTGCCGCGCTTTCTTGTGCACCTTTTCCGGCAGCCCCCATCATGGCAAGCTGATTTCCATGGGTGTTATTGAACGCGTACGTCGGTACCCAAGGGGATTTGGACGTGATGGCCGCTCCCTTGTCTGTTAAGTGGTCACGGATTTTAATGATCAAATCCATCGGTGAAAGCATTTTTCCTGTTCCAGTTGCCGGACACATGTTGGTACAGCGTCCACACTCGACACAGGCGTACATATCGATTAATTGGTATTGGGTGAAGTCTTCCACTTTCCCGACACCGAATGTTTCTTGCGTCTCGTCTTCAAAATCAATTTTTTCAAGCTTTCCTGGGTTGGTTGTACGATGGAAAAATACATTCGCAGGTCCAGCAATTAAATGCGCGTGTTTGGATTGCGGTACGTACACCAAGAATGTTAATAAGAATAAGAGGTGAATCCACCAGCCGACATAAAATAATGCGATGGCTGCCGTTTCATTGATCCAACTGAACATGAGTGCGAATAGTGATGCCACCGGCTCGCTCCATGTTAAATCATGATCATGCCAGATAAGCCCCATCCCGTTTGAAAATAATACAGAAAGCATCAATCCGCCGATGAATAATAGAACAAGACCAGATTTGAAGCCTCTTTTTAAACGAACTAACTTCTCTACATAGCGGCGGTAGAAAGCCCAAACAACCGCAACTAAAATCATTAGTGTTACTAGCTCTTGGAAAAACGTAAAGGCTGGATATAATGGTCCAAGCGGCAAATGCGCGTTTGGTGCAAGCCCTTTGATAATTAAGTCCAGCGCCCCAAGCTGAACCATAAGAAATCCATAGAAGAACATGACGTGGATTATTCCACTTTTCTTATCCTTCAATAATTTTTTCTGGCCAAAAACATTGACCCAAACTTTGTCTAATCGTTCTTTCACTTTGTTGTCGAATTCAACTTTTTTCCCTAGTTTAATGAACTGAATTCTTGTTCTGATCAAGTAAACAAATAGCGATAATGCGTAAGCGGTTACAATTATCGTTAAAATCCAATTGGCAATTAACAAACCGTTACTCACATCTCCCACTCCTTTCGTGTCCCCTTTTTCCTGTCGGCCGTTTACGTGTTTTTTCTAACGAAAGAGCCTCAATGTTTGGAAAGAATATAATTTTCAGAACTTTAGTAATTTAACTATATCTTATAACTGAATGAGCATTCAGTCAACATATTTAGTTATAAATATATGCTTTATTTTTATATAAAAGAGGGTATGGGTAATTAGTTATAGGATAAGAACGATTAGATACGTAAAAACTAAATGGACGCGTTTTCGGGAGGGAAAAGGATGGAAATTGCATTATACATTATTGGGGCGATTGGACTTATTTTTGCTTGGTTGGCAGTGGATTTACACTTTGGAAGAAAAAAGCATTTAAAAGAATGCAAAAGGTTGAAGTTCCCGAAAAGGCAGAGTGATATTCAGCTTTATGCGGACGGAAACTTGCTTTACAAAGATTTGTTTCACGATATGCGCCACGCCACCAGCCACATTCACTCCCTCTTTTACATGGTACGTGACGATCATGCGAGCAAGGAATTTCTAAACATATTAAAGGATAAGGCAGATCAGGGATTAGAAGTTCGTCTCCTTCTTGATTACTTTGGATCCTTTGATGTAAAAAAAGAGACCATCAAAGAACTCGAGCAGCACGGCATTAAAGTGGAAGTTTATCATAAGCCTGCATTCCCCTTCTTTTTTTTCAGCATTAATCAGCGAAATCACCGAAAAATCACCGTGATTGACGGGAAAATAGGCTATGTTGGAGGATTTAATATTGGAAAAGAATATTTAGGACAAGATCCGGAGTTTGGCGTTTGGCGGGATTATCATCTCAAGCTTGAAGGTGAAGGCGTGCAGGACCTTCAGTCACAGTTTATTCAGAACTGGGAGCAAGCCGGTGATTTTCCACCTGGTGAGTGGGGCGAAATGTATTATCCGGAGTTGGTGAAAGGCCCTATCACGCACAAGCTGGTACCTACGAATGGTGGACATTTGACGGATACATTTTTAAAGCTGATTCAAAAAGCAGAGAAGTCCATCATCATTTGCACTCCTTATTTTATTCCGAGTGAGCCTTTGCTAGATGAACTGCTTTCCGCTTTAAATCGAGGTGTGAAGGTTACCGTGCTTGTCCCAGCGAAGGCCGATCATGCGCTTGTGATGGATGCTGCTTTCCCATACTTTGCAACAATCATTCAAGCAGGTGCAGAAGTTTATCGATTCTATCTAGGTTTTTATCATGCAAAAGTCATGGTAATTGATGATCACACTTGTGATGTCGGAACCGCCAATTTTGATAAGCGCAGCCTCTTCTTGAACAACGAGATTAATTGTTTAATTTTTGATAAGGAATTTGTGCACAAGACGGTTCAGGAAATTCACAAGGACATTCATAATTCGGAAAAGTTGACGCTTGAGTTTATCCGAAACCGAACGTTATTCGACAAGGGAAAAGAAAAGCTTTCCAAGGTCATTGCGCCATTGTTGTAAATCATGAATGTAGAGACTGCTGGAAAGCTTTGAAAAGGAGTCTGTTTGTATGAGAATTCGCTTTGGATTTGTATCGCAATCTTGGACACTCTGGGAGGCCTCCCCTGCCAGGGCCCTGACCTATACACGATATAAGAAGATGACTGCTGAGGAAGGACGAGAAAAATTACTCTCTGTGACTCGTGAGAATTTACTGAACACGCTCCGGACGATTTACTTTTGCATCGCTCACGAAATCAAAGTATTCCGCTTCTCCTCCTCTATCGTTCCGCTTGCCACCCATCCTGATGTAAAGTGGGACTTTGTTAAGGAGTTTGGTGATGAGTTTAAGGAGATTGGCGATTTGGTAAAACGGTATGGCATGCGTTCGAGCTTTCATCCTAATCAGTTTACTTTATTTACGAGTGATAAAGCGCATATTACAGAGAATGCGGTAATTGATATGGTTTACCATTATGACATGTTGAAGGCGATGGGGCTTGAGGATCAGGGAACGATCAACATTCATGTTGGTGGTGCTTATGGGAACAAGGAGCTTGCCGTGGAGCGGTTCCGTGAGAATTTGAAGCATTTGCCGGATGAGGTCCGAGCCAGGATGACATTGGAGAATGATGATAAGACATACACAACAGAGGAAACATTGGTGTTGTGCGAGGAACTCGGGATTCCTCTTGCGTTTGATTACCATCATGAGTTTGCCAATCCAAGTTCTGTGTCCTGGGAAGAGTTACTACCACGGGTGTATGCGACATGGAAGGATATCGGAATCATCCCAAAGATACATATCTCCTCCCCTATTTCGGAAAAGAAATTGCGCCACCATGCGGACTTTGTGGACCTGCAGTTTATAATGGAGTTTTTAAAAGCGGTCGTTGGACTTGGACAAGATGTTGACTTTATGGTTGAAGCGAAACGGAAAGACGAAGCGGCACTGCAACTGTGTGAGGATATCGCGAAAATTCGAGGTGTGAAACGGATTAGCGGCGGTGCGGTGGAGTGGTGAAGAGATAAAGAAGTAAAGAGGGGTCTGACCCTCACCGCTCTAAAGCGGTGAAGGATCAGACCCCTCTTTTGTGATTTTAAATTGTCGTTGGTGACATGTTAGTTGCTTGATTGGAAGATGGGTGCGATCCAGGTAAATAGGCGGTAGCCGAGGTAGATCCCGACGATTCCTACGATGCCGGAGAATACGGGTGGTGCTGGGATTGGCAGGCGAAACAGGGCGAAGAGGAACCCTACAACCATGCCTGTTGCTAGTGCTAATAAGCTTTCTTTCATCGTGGAAAACTCCCTTGTTGTTTTATCTTATGTTGTTTATTTTAGCCAAAAGAAAGCTCTCTACTCTTAATTCTAGTAGAGAGCTTTTTCGTATTACATTTTCTCTGGCGCTGAAACTCCGATTAGTTTCAAAGCATCTTGCAACGTTATTTGAACAGCTTTCATCAATCCAAGACGTGCTCTAGATTTTTCATGGTTTTCTGCATCTAGCACTTTTTCCGCATTGTAGAAACTGTGCAGCGCAGATGCCAGTTCAAATGTGTAGTTCGTGATACGGTGTGGAATGCGTTTTTCTGCCGCTTCCGCTACCGCAAGTGGATATTCTCCAAGCACTTTCAAAAGGTCGATTTCTTTCTCAGAGGAGATGTGCTCAAGCGCGAAGTTTCCTTCTAGGCTAAGGCCTTGCTCTTCTCCTTGGCGAAGCATGCTGCAAATACGAGCGTGTGCGTATTGTGCATAGAACACCGGGTTTTCGTTGGACTGGGATACTGCCAGATCCATATCGAAATCTAGATGCGTATCACCTGAACGCATAGCGAAGAAGTAACGTACGGCATCCAAGCCCACTTCTTCCATCAAGTCGCGCATCGTCACTGCTTTACCTGTACGCTTGCTCATTTTCATCTTTTCGCCGTTTTGGAAAAGGTGGACAAGTTGGATGATTTCCACTTCTAGTGCGTCTCCGTAACCAAGCGCTTCAATGGCAGCTTTCATACGAGGGATATAACCGTGGTGGTCTGCTCCCCAGATGTTGATCAGCTTGTCATGACCGCGTTTCAGTTTGTCTTGGTGGTACGCGATATCTGGTGTCAGATATGTGTAAGAGCCGTCATTTTTGATGAGTACACGGTTTTTGTCATCGCCAAATTCTGTGGAGCGGAACCAAGTTGCTCCCTCTTCTTCGTAAATGTGGCCCTGTTCACGAAGGGTTGACAACGCCTCGTCGATTTTTCCGTTGTTGTACAGGGAAGTCTCGGAGTACCAAACGTCAAAGCGGACACGGAACTCTTCTAGATCTTGTTGTAATTTTTTCATTTCGTATTTTAAACCGTATTCACGGAAAAAGCTGCGGCGGTCTTCTTCTGATTCGTTGACGAAACGGTCGCCGAACTCATCTGCGATTGCTTGTCCAATTCCGATGATGTCTTTGCCATGGTACCCGTCTTCTGGCATTTCTTTGTCTTGGCCAAGCGCTTGGAAATAGCGTGCCTCAACGGAAAGTGCCAAGTTGTTGATTTGGTTACCTGCATCATTGATGTAGTATTCACGTGTTACCTCATAGCCTGTCTTATCTAGCACGTTACATAGGGAATCCCCCACTGCCGCACCACGAGCATGTCCTAAGTGAAGGTCACCTGTAGGGTTTGCGGAAACAAACTCGACATTAATTTTTTCACCTTTACCAACGTTCGAACGTCCGTAATCCGACCCTGCTTTTAGAATTGTCGGGATTAAGTCTGTCAGGTACGCATTGTCCATGTAAAAGTTAATGAATCCAGGACCAGCGATATCGATCTTTTCGATGGATGCTTTCGACTGATCAAAATTTTTCACGATTTCTTCTGCAATCATGCGAGGTGCTTTTTTCGCTACACGTGCTAGCTGCATCGCCATGTTTGTAGAATAGTCCCCGTTTGCTTTGTCCTTTGGTGTTTCTAAGACAACAGCTGGAATTTGCTCCTCTGTCGCCAAGCCTGCTTTAAGAACGGAAGCTTTAATCTCTTCCTTCAGGCGTTCTTGTACTTGTTCTACTATATTCATCTTGCCTGTTCCTCCTCGTAGTTGATTGTTATCAAGTATTGACCGGTTATTTGATCTTGAACCTTCAATTTATAGTCAAGCTGCAAACAGCCTCGTTTCTTATCTGGATCCTTCATCATGACCACTTTTTCGGTTTCCGTTTCAAACTGAAACCTTGCTCCACCGCCCTGGTAGCTACCATCTGTCGTTTCACCGGCACGGAAAGATTGCAGCATATTGATGTCACCTGAACGCTTCAGACGCACTTCTTTGTCCGTAATTTTATAAAAACAATCGACCTTCTCCTTGCCTTCTAATTCCTCTGAGAAGACGATGTATTCTGATTCACCTTTTATGTAGTATTGACCATCTGCTCCAAACACAACAAACTCTCTGTCATTATCCGCATTAATTATTTCCGACTGGAACGTCACCTTTATCGGCATCTTTAAGTGATTTTGATTGTCTGCCATCTGGCCCCACATCCTTTTATCTTTAACGCTTATTGGTTCGCGTCGATTTTTCTATAACCTTCATAGTATAAAACAAGTAGGGTGTGGAGTTCAATAGAGGATGTCGGGAGGTTAGGAGAAATTGGTGGTTTTTGAGGTGGTTTGGTGGCGATTGGGAGTTCTGTTGGACATTTGGATTGATGTTGGTTAGGGTTCGGGTGAATAGAGTCGGTCTATTAGACAGTTTGCATGGGTATCCTTGGCTTTCGGGCATATAGAAGCGTTCTATTCGACCTTTCACACGAGTTTCCTTGGCCTTCGGGCATATAGAAGCGTTCTATTTGACCTTTCACACGAGTTTCTTTAGCCTTCGGGCATATAGAAGCGTTCTATTCGACCTTTCACACGAGTTTCCTTAGCCTTCGGGCATATAGAATCCTTTTTTATAAAAAAAGCCCTGTCCCTTAAGCAGCAAGCACTTAGAAAACAGAGCTGAATTTCAAACGTTTATTTTACCCAACCTAAAATCATTTCACGGATCAGCTTGCTCGCGGTGTTGGTAGTCTGTTCGGATGTGTCATAGATTGGCGCAACCTCAACCAAATCCGCTCCAACCACGTTTACATCGGAACCAGCAATCGCATGAATGGATGCTAGCAATTCACGGGATGTGATGCCGCCGCAATCCACTGTACCTGTACCTGGTGCATGTGCAGGGTCAAGAACGTCGATGTCGATGGTTACGTATACAGGACGGCCAGCAAGTGTCGGAAGGATTTCTTTTAGCGGTTCAAGCACCTCGAATTTAGAGATGTGCATGCCGACTTCCTTCGCCCATTGGAACTCTTCCTTCATGCCGGAACGGATTCCGAATGAGTATACATTCGTAGGGCCGATAAGGTTTGCTGCTTTCTTGATAGGTGTGGAGTGGGAAAGCGGCTCCCCTTCGTAGTCGTCACGCAGGTCTGTGTGTGCGTCCATGTGGATGATGGCAAGGTCCGGATACTTTTTGTACATTGCCTTGATGACAGGCCATGATACAAGGTGCTCCCCTCCCATTCCAAGTGGGAACTTGTCTTTTTCTAAAAGACCGTCGATGTATTCTTCAATCATTTCGATGCTTTTTTGCGGGTTACCGAAAGGCAATGGGATGTCGCCTGCATCAAAGTATTTTACTTCTTCCAGTTCGCGGTCTAGGTACGGGCTGTACTCTTCTAGTCCGATGGATACTTCACGAATACGGGATGGGCCAAAACGGGATCCCGGTCGGTAGCTCACTGTCCAGTCCATCGGCATGCCGTAAATTACTGCTTGGCTATCTTCAAAGCTTGGGTGGCTTTTAATAAATACGTTGCCTGAATATGCTTCATCAAAACGCATGGGTGGTTTCCTCCTTGGAGTGAGGGAATGGTTTCATGAAAATGATGTGTACTAATCAACTTCCTGTCGATTTCCGTTCCGGGTGTTCGCTTTCCACGGGCGGTCCGGGAGCCTCCTCACAACGCTTGGGGGTCTCCCCTGTCCCTTCCTCCCGTAGGAGTCTCACACCCTGCACTTCAATCAACAGGAGAGACAGATAAAAATATGAAGTATCTCATTTTCGTCCCTCGTAATGTCATTCATTTTTTTAAAGGGGTCTGACCCTTAGCGCTTTAACGCGCTGAGGGTCAGACCCCTCTTTAGTTCTTTATAACTTCAACGCTGTATCGGGCTGAGGGTCAGACCCCTCTTCACCCCTTTATCACTCTACCTTATTACTTCACTAAATCTGCTACGAATTTAGGTAGGGCGAATGCTGCTTTGTGCAGTTCTTTTGTGTAGTATTTTGTGTCGATTTCGTGGAAGCGGTCTTCGCTTACTTCCAGTGGGTCATGTTTTTTGGATCCGATTGTGAATGTCCACATGCCGCTTGGGTATGTTGGGATGTTTGCAATGTAAAGGCGTGTAATCGGGAAGATTTCACGTACGTCGCGTTGTACATTTGTGATTAACTCTGGTGTGAACCATGGGTTGTCCGTTTGCGCTACGAATACGCCGTCTTCTTTTAATGCTTTGGAAATTCCTGCGTAGAAACCTTTAGTGAACAGGTTTACAGCTGGTCCAACAGGCTCCGTGGAGTCTACCATGATGACATCATATACGTTTTCGCTTTCTGCAATGTGCATGAAGCCGTCGCCGACTTTCACTTCTACACGTTCGTTTTCAAGTTCTCCTGCAATTTCAGGAAGGTACTTTTTAGAGTACTCGATTACTTTTCCGTCGATTTCAACAAGTGTCGCTTTTTTCACGCTTGGGTGCTTCAGGACTTCGCGGATAACCCCGCCGTCTCCTCCGCCTACTACCAACACATTTTCAGGGTTCGGGTGTGTGAACAATGGCACGTGTGCCACCATTTCGTGATATACGAACTCGTCCTTTTGTGTTGTCATAACCATTCCGTCCAAAATAAGCATGTTGCCGAACTCTTCTGTTTCTACCATATCTAGCTTTTGGAATTCCGTCTGCTCTGTATGTAAAGTGCGTTTGATTTTCGCTGTGATTCCGAAGTTTTTTGTTTGATATTCTGTGTACCATAATTCCATTTTGTACAACATTCCCTTCCAAAAATAAATTGTTCTATCTATCTTGCGACCATAAGCGTTAGTTTCTATCGTTAAATGCTCGTTTTTATCGTTCCCTATCGATGAAAAATGAAACATTGATTTCTCGGGATTTCTTGTTTCAGTGGCCAACGAACAACCACTTTCACTTTTCTAATCACCAAGAAAAAAGTATAGATGAATCTAGCAAAAATTCAAGTAAAAAATTTATTTTTCTGCAAATGTTTAAAAAGGTTCAAAGAATTTCATACTAGGAGTAAAAACTGTTTTTATATATAGGAACTTTTGTAGCAAGGTGAAAGGGGGAACGATACAAGTGGAATTAATTACAAACGACCGGTTTCAGCAGGTTATTAAATATATTCGTGCGATGTTTTTTATTGGAATCATCCTATCAATCTCTTTCTTTCTTTTAGTTGGCGGAGTTTGGATTTATGCAAAGTCCAAGGGTGCTCCTCCCCTTTCTGTCACGCAGTCGTCAATTATTTACAGCAAGGACGGAGCGATTATTGGAGAAGCTCATAGTGGTGAGAAGCGGTACTGGGTCGGGCTCGAGGACATCTCCCCTTATTTAATTGATGCGACGGTGGCGGTGGAGGATAGGCGTTTTTTCACTCATCACGGGTTTGATCCGAAGCGAATCGGCGGTGCCATCCTTGCCGACATCAAGGCCCGGGCAAAAGTGCAAGGAGCAAGTACCATTTCCCAGCAGTACGCGCGTAATCTTTTTCTAGTTCACGATAAGACGTGGAAGCGAAAGTGGGATGAAGCCTTATATACTATCAGGATTGAGGCGAATTACTCCAAGGAAGAGATTCTCGAAGGCTATTTAAATACAATTTATTATGGTCATGGCGCTTATGGAATTGAGTCGGCGTCCTATTATTATTTTAACAAGCCTGCGAAAGACCTGACATTAGCGGAAGCCAGCATGCTTGCGGGCATTCCCAAAGGTCCTAGCGTCTTCTCGCCGTATGCAGATAGTGACCGGGCACGCCAAAGGCAAGAGATTGTGCTTTATTCAATGGTGGAAAACGGCTCCCTTACGAAAAAAGAAGTGGAAGACGCGCTTGCACAACCGCTGACTTACGGGAACCGTGAGCATCTTCCGAAAGAGTTCATGGCGCCATATTTCCAAGATGCTGTCCGTGCGGAGATTAGAAATGTTTTGGGTCTGCAAAAAGAATTAGAAATGGGCGGACTTCACATTTATACCACTTTGGACCCTACTCTCCAGGCAATTGCGGAAGAGGAAGTAGAGAAAACGTTCGACCCAGCCTCTGAAATGCAGGTCGGCTTCGTCTCAATGGAACCGAAAACAGGAAGAGTGCTCGCGCTTGTCGGTGGAAGAGATTACGAAGAGAGCCCGTATAACCGGGTGACGCAGGCAGAAAGGCAGCCAGGTTCAACCTTCAAGCCACTGTTGTATTACCGTGCGCTTGAGCAGGGATTCACGCCGTCCACCGGTTTCCGGAGTGAAGTGACGACCTTCCAAGTGGATAACGGGCGTTCCACCTACACGCCGCACAACTTTAACAACTACTATGCAAATGATGTGTTGACGATGATGCAAGCCCTGCCATTATCCGATAATGTATATGCGGTAAAAACACATCTGCTGCTTGGTGAAGAAGAATTGACCAAACAGGCAAAAAAACTTGGCATTCATTCACAAATTAAAGATGTCCCTTCTCTTGCACTTGGTACGTCCCCTGTTCGAGTGATTGACATGGCCAATGCCTACAGTGTATTTGCAAATGGCGGTAAAGAAGTGAAGCCTGTTTTTATTGAGAAAGTAGTGAATTACAAGGGAGAAATCCTCTTTGAGCGGGAAAAAGAAACAAAGCAACTGTTGGATCCTGATGTAACATTTATCCTAAATCATATGATGACGGGAATGTTTGATCCGGCGTTGAACGGCTATATGGCCGTAACAGGAAATGCGATTCTCGACAAACTGACAAGGCCTTATGCCGGAAAGTCAGGATCCACCGAAACGGACAGTTGGATGATTGGTTACACTCCGCAGCTAGTGAGTGCTGTCTGGACAGGCTATGACCGCGATCAATCGATTACGCTCTGGGCGGAGAAGCATTATGCAAAAAATTTATGGGCAGGATTTATGGAGCGCGCGCTTGATAATAAATCGGTGATGGCATTTGCGCCAACGGAAGGAGTTGTCGGTGTGCAGGTCAATCCGGAGAGCGGACTTCTTGCCACAAGCGACTGTCCGGTTTCCAGACTAAGCTATTATATAAAAGGAACTGAACCAACTGAATACTGCATGGCGCATTTAGAGGATGTAAAAGAGGAAGAAACAATTCCTGAAGACAAGCCAAAAGAAGAAAACAAAAAATGGTGGAAACGATTTGTTCCTTGGATGTAGTGTTATAAAATTCCCCCTTATGATTGTAGTGCAAGGTGTGAGACTCCTGAGGGAGATAGCGGTAGCTTGAGACCCCTCAACGAAGTGAGGAGGCTCAAGCACCGCCCCTAGGAAAGCGAACACCTGGAACGGAAATCATAAGGGAGTTTAGTGAGATTATTATAATAGTATCCTAAAAAAGTTAAAACCCCCGGGATGTCTCCCGGGGGTTTTAGGTGTCCTAGCTTTCCATGTGTTCTACACATGTGAGTTTAATTTTACTTTTTTTGTCGTAATAACTCAAGTGGGTAGAGTCGAACATTCAAAAAAATGTCACATCTTTATTTTTGATAACCTCTTGACAAACTAGTTTGTTGCTAATTGTTTTTTGAGATCATCAGTTGCTCGTTCCCACATTCCGCTGTCGTGAGCCTCGAGATAGTTTTGCAAAATAGCTTTAGAACGGTCATCCATGTGCTCCACCATGATATGGCGTTTCATGGATTTATCCATTTTATTAACATGCTCCGGCAAGGACTTGTATCCGCGGCGAATTTCTCTGTCTACCGTCATTTCACATGCTGTCACTCCGGCATAGTACGGACCTTCCTGTTTGCGGTCAATTGTTACCCACACAAGCCAGAAAGGTTTTCCGTTCGGTACATCTTCTTTGTTGGGAAGAAACTTAATCCCACGCTCTACCGTACTGCGGGCATGCATCGCGCCGATATCAACGAACGCTTCTCCACCCTCCACATCAACAAATACAGGTGACACATTATCAAGGCTGAGCGCCCCGATTCCGAACCCACCGTGCCCGTCTGTCGGGTCATTTTTTATAATATTAAAGCCAATTGGTTTCTTCTTTTTTTCCTGATCCATTTTCTAGCCCCCTTGCCATTTGTCTAGCTGCGGCGGCAAATCCGATCCTGCCGCTTGCGCTTTTCTTTTCATTATACAATAATTTACGGGAGAGTTAAAAACAATCAAAGGAGCGAATGAAAAATGCCTTATGTAACCGTGAAAATGCTTGAAGGTCGAAATGAAGAACAGAAAAAAGCATTGGTGGAAAAAGTGACAGCTGCTGTCAGCGAAACAACAGGTGCCCCGGAAGAGAAAATCGTTGTGTTTATTGAAGAGATGACAAAAGGCCACTATGCAGTTGGCGGTAAGCGATTAAGCGATCAATAATTGTTCAGAGGGATTCGGAAAGGACAGGCTGCCGAATCCCTATTTAATTTAGTAATTCGCTTAACTTCCTCTTCTTTTCTTCCACCATTTTTATATCAAGGGGCTCAAAGTATTCTTCCTTGATGCTGTCCACCAAAAACTCCCACATATCGTTGATCTTGTCCTTGATTTCCTGATTACTACCCTCGGCGATGAGCAACAAACACTCCAATATTGTTAGTACAACCGAAATATCCCGTTCCCCATAAATTCGAATCTGAAAGAATCCTGTGTATAATATCTCCTCAAATGTCCGTTGCGGAATTGTTACCCGCTTCTCTTTCTCTTCATCTAGGTAGGTAATAGCGTCCGAATCGACTTCTCCGAATTCCATCAACAACCTGCTCATGTACCGAATACAGTTGTTGGCAGTATTGGGATCGTTGATGCCCGGAGATATTGCACGCAGGGCGACTTCCGCGAGTTTTTGCAAAGCAAACTCCCCGTCTTGCAGCGGCGTACGTTCCTCCCCCACTTCAATAAATGCGGTTAGGTCCACGTCTTCTGGTTTTTCTTTTGTAAAATAAACGATGGCTATCACGCTTCGTTCGGTTACAAAGTCACCGATGCGTTTATTAAAAACAATATGAAAGCCATGTTCTTTCGCCTTGGCTGCCAACCCTTCTGCATCAATTACTTGAACATAGCCTGTTGCCTTTGGAGTAAGTTCCACTTTATCCTGAGTTGATAAGGGAATATCCATTTTTTCGAAAAGAATTTTTTCCGCTTTATAGAGTAGCTTTTTCTTTTTTACCGTAGCAAGGCCCTCTTTCATGAGACGTTCAATAAGTTTGCTGACCTGAATGGAGCGTGCTACATGGTGAATGAAAAAGACAAAATATCCTACACAAATCACCGCGAGAATGACACCAACACCTGAGGCTAACACCCGCTGTTCATCTAGCCAATCTTTCATGAACAGTAAGGACAACACCGTATAAATAAAGGACCCGACAAACACACCAAGCACTCGCAGCGTTGTCTTTTCTGTCATAAAATCTTGAAGCGTCCTAGGAGAAAACTGGCTGGAATAGGTGGTCAAGACGACCATGATGGTGGAAAAGGAAATGGTGGTCATGGTGAGAATGGCGGTCGCAATGGAACTTAGGATGGTGGTGCTTAAGTCCACGTTTGTGAAAAATATCTTGGGAAGATTGTTTTGTACAGAATCGGCAAAAACGGTATCTATTGAAATGACAATCGCTGTAAGTATAATACTTGCCAATGCGTATAGGCTCGGCACAAACCAGATTTCCTTTCTTGCTCGTAAGGTCCACTTTTCCATATGTATGTTGCTCCTCTTTTTTATCGGCTTTTTATAAGGTAGCATTCCCGTTTTTGGGTGGAGGTAAGCCTTCAGAAAGCAAAAAACCCAAAAGGATCCAACCATCCTCTTGGGCTTCTATGATTTATTGTTTGATGCATGCACGAAGGCTTCCGATATAGTCGTAGGCTTCGTTCACTTCTTCCTCTGTATAGCGCTGCTTGCTTTTCAGTGTAAAGACTTTTTCCTGGACCTCTTCTTTTGGCAGGTTCTCAAAGAACAGCACCGTGGAAACAAGCTCTAAAAAGCGGGAGCTCTGTTCGTTCATCTTGGTCATGCACTCGTTCAGGTGCGGCATTTCCAAGTCGTAGTGCGTCAAGAATTCTTCCCCGTTTTCCGTCAGAGTATACCGATATTGGGAGTAGCCCCCTTTGTTCTCTTTTAGCTCGCTTAAAAAGCCGAGATTGCAGAGTTCTTCCACTCTCAATGTCACTTCTTCGGAATATGGTCCGTAAAAATGAAAATTGTACTTTTCGTAAAATGGGTAATTTAGCTTTTTCGCAATATACACCATTTTCTGCAGCTTCTTTCTCCCGATGACTTCACCTGCAGATGCAAACACCTTCATTAATTTTGCGTGATCTGTCAACAAACCCTTTCATCTCCTAACCTTATCCGTTGCCTATATCCCTAGTATCTCTCTGATTTTTTTCTTTGCCGATTTTTTCGTCGATAAATCTTCTAGCATGTCTTGTGGAAAATAAAGCTTGTGATCGGTTCTTCTTTTGCCGGAAATGGCATCCACAATTTCAGATTCCCTTGAAAGCTCACGCACATCCCCGTTTGGCATAAGCAGGTGAATCGGAAGGCGCTCCTCTTCTTCTCCCGGACGGTAAAAGTCGTACGGCAGGTCGGACGAGGAGTCCACCACTAGATAGTATGCAGGGTCGATGCCCGCTTTCTTAAAGAGACTTGTCAATTCCATCAAGTCCATCATTTGCTTATTAGGATTAAATTCGACGTATTTAAACAAATTCCTGTTCATAAATCGTCGACATAAGTCACTTAATATCGAATCTTCTTCTTCCTGCCAGGATTGGAAGTAATACATAATCACTGCTTCATCAAGCTTTATGTAATCCTCAACTGAAATTTCTTCCTCAAATAGTGAGTAAAAATGAACAGGATGATATTTAAATGTGTAATATTCTTGGTGTAATTGTTTTGCACGGTGCAAAATCTTCGTCAAAATAACTTCTGCACTTCTCGTTACAGGGTGAAAATAAACCTGCCAATACATTTGGTAGCGGCTCATAATATAATCTTCCACCGCATGCATCCCGCTCGATTTAATGACAACCTGATCTTCTCGAGGGCGCATGACGCGCAGGATTCGCTCCATATCGAAATGCCCGTAACTGACTCCGGTAAAATAAGCGTCACGCTGCAAGTAGTCCATTCTGTCAGCATCTATCTGACTAGAAATCATGCTAACCACTAATTTATTTTTATATGTTTTCGCGATGACTTCGGCTACATCTTTTGGAAAATTCTTATGGACTTTTCGTAGCACCGCGTTAACTTCTGTGTCGCCTAGAATGATGGCTTGGGTAAAATCTTCATGATCTAAGTGGAACACCTTTTCAAAGGAATGCGAAAATGGACCATGTCCCAAATCGTGCAGCAAGGCAGCACAAAGGCATAACAAGCGATCATCCGGATTCCAGTCTTGTCTTCCATCAAATCCGTCATCAATGATGCGTCGGACAATCTCGTATACTCCCAATGAATGGTTAAGTCGGCTATGCTCCGCTCCATGGAACGTCAAATAGGTGGTACCTAGCTGGCGAATTCGGCGCAAACGCTGAAATTCCCTAGTCCCAATTAAATCCCAAACAACCCTGTCGCGCACATGGACGTAACGGTGTACAGGATCCTTAAATACCTTTTCTTCACTCAGTTTTTCGGTTGCATAACTCATTTCGTTGACCTCTTTATTTTCGGCATAATATTATCTAACTCTATTATATCGCAAATATTTTACAAGAAAAGGATGGATATTGGGTGAATAATATAACTCCTGGTAGTCTTCGTTCCGGGTGTTCGCTTTCCGAGGGGCGGTGCTTGAGCCTCCTCGGCTTCGCCTGTGGGGTCTCAAGTCTATCGCTATCTCCCTCCGGAGTCGAACACCCTGCACTTCGACAACCAGGGGAAACTCAACTCCCTTAAGGGTTTACCCTACTTCGTTGCCAATTAGTCTTTTTTTCTAGAAAAGCGAATAAAAAATCACCTATGCAGGATACAGAGGCGATTTTTATTTCTTTAGCTTTTTCTCTATTTTTTCAATTAGTTCATCTTCTGTTGGGGCGGAGACAGGACGGTTGTTTACGAATGCAAACGACTTCTTTCTTCCCGGCCCGCAATAGGATTGACAGCCCACTTCCACACATGCTCCCTCGTCCACTTTTTTTAGTTTCGGAATGAGAGTTTTCACGTTGGTTGCGTCGCAGTCATCACAAATGCGAAACTCATTTGCCATGGTTTTACACAGCCCTTTCTTATAAAAAAGTGATTGGAGTCACTTTATCGTTCGTTAACTAAAAGGTATTTTACAGGGAATCCATGGACAATGCAAGTTCATTTCTAGGAGATTCTGGGCGAAATACTGACAGATAACAATCTAGTAATTTTTTCTATGAATATGTATAAATATTTTTTTCTCCGTCAAAAATATAGACAGAACGATGATTAAATAAGGGAGTTGGATTATATATGAAAGATCGTCAAGATGCTTGGTCCGAAGAGAATGATTTATTGCTAGCAGAAACCGTTCTGCGCCATGTCCGTGAAGGAAGCACCCAGTTGAATGCATTTGAAGAGGTCGGCGACAAGCTGAACCGTACGTCTGCTGCATGTGGAT
This sequence comes from Sutcliffiella horikoshii, assembly GCF_020524325.1. Classification (GTDB taxonomy): domain Bacteria; phylum Bacillota; class Bacilli; order Bacillales; family Bacillaceae_I; genus Sutcliffiella_A; species Sutcliffiella_A horikoshii_D. The sequence continues at coordinate 173,314 of NZ_JAIVKY010000007.1, read as the reverse complement.
TCCGCTGGAACGCGGTCGTGAGACATGACTATGAAAAGGCGCTACAGCTTGCGAAAAAGCAACGAAAACAACGTCAGCGTGCACTAGGGCAGCCTACGAAGAAGCTATTGTACACGCCGCCTGAGACTGTGGTGAATGAAGAGTTGCCGTTTGTGTTGGAGCAGATGGAGGAAAGACCAATGGAAGCTCTGGAAGAAAAGCAATCTTTTACCGCTCCACAAACAAGAGTGGAAAGAAGAGCTGCCGAACTGAAAGCACAACCATCTTTTGCAGGCTATGGAAGTGGCAGCATGGGAATGGGCATGGGATCTTCTTTATCGATGGAGCAAGTAATAAGTTTCTTACAAACCATGAAACACTCAAACGTTCATACTAGTGCTCTACAACAAGAAAATGAGAGATTAGTAAAAGAAAACGCAGAACTTGCGCGCGCTAACAACGAACTGGAAAAACGCGTGCAAAAACTACAAGACGAACAAGTCACCGTCCAAGAAGACTACGAAACACTCATGAAAATCATGAACCGTGCCCGCAAACTAGTCCTCTTCGACGAAGAAGAACACGTCCCATCCAAATTCATGATGGACCGCAACGGCAATCTGGAGAAACTGGCGGAATAGAGATAAAAAGATAAAAGGGGTCTGACCCCACTTACGTTAATGCGTTAAAGTGGGGTCAGACCCTTTTTATTTTTCTCCCAGAACTTTTTCGTTTCGTTCCACAATTCTTGCGTAGTATTGCTCGTACAAGTCCAGCTCATGGCCCTGTAAGGTGTTGGAGAAGATGGTGCCGCTAATTTCTTTCAGTGAGGTGAGAAGGCGCAGCATCACGTCTTGCACTGTTAGATTCTGACCAGTAAGCTCTGTTAGGGATGCCATCACGTTTGGCACAATAGTCGGAAATGCGAACTTGGTCGTTTCACCTTGAAGGGAGCGTTTGTAGAACTCTCCGATCATCTTTGCCCGCTCCGATCCACTTCCGTCAATGCATAAATAAATTTGAACAGCCACTCCTCCGCGAATACGACGCTGAGAGATGCCTGCAAACTTTTTATCTTCAATGCTGAGGTCGTAACTACCAGGGCAATAGGAACCGACAATTTCCTTCGCCTCCATGTTGTAAGGCATATCACGAAACATATGCTTTGTGAGCTCCCACATCGCATCATACCCACGATTGATATCGATTGCCTTCTCTCCTTCCGGAAAAACAAGGGAAATGTTCAGGACGCCTTGGTCCAGGACGACTGCAAGTCCACCCGAGTTCCTGACGATTACCTCATAGCCTTGACTGTTCAGATAATCAATTCCTGCTTGTAAGTGCGGAAGACGGGTATCCTGAATGCCTAACACCACCGTGTTATGGTGCACCCACGTCCGACATGTCGCTCCGCTGTCTCCTTTGCCAACAGCGGTGCATAATGTGTCATCCATCGCAAAAGATTGCAGCGCATGAAAATTTGTCCCTAAGGATGACTGATCTATAATTCGCCAACTCGGCTGCTTCAACAACTGAAGCGCAGGCGTGTGAATTGATGTTGATTCTGTTGATCCTGTTGGTTCTGTCATAATCTTGAATGCTCCTCTTAAATACCGTACTTATAGGTTACTTAGCATTATAATACATGGTTTTCGAGAAAAAAAATACCCTTTGGGGGTCAGACCCCCAAAGGGTTTTCCCTCTCCGTGTCGAATACTTAAAAGAGGTATGTGCTTGGTGGCACATACCTCTTTTTATGTTATTTCTATTAAGTAAGTTAGTTAACCGCTTGGCCTGCTGTGATGAGGGCCAGTTTGTAGACGTCTTCTACGCTGCAGCCGCGGGATAGGTCGTTTACTGGTTTGTTGAGTCCTTGTAGGATTGGTCCTACTGCTTCGAAGTTTCCTAGGCGTTGAGCAATTTTGTAGCCGATGTTTCCTGCTTCCAAGCTTGGGAATACGAATACGTTTGCGTCACCTTGGATTTTCGAACCTGGTGCTTTCTTTTCCGCAACAGATGGTACGAATGCTGCATCAAATTGGAACTCTCCGTCCACCACAAGTTCAGGTGCACGTTCTGATGCAATGCGTGCCGCTTCTACCACACGCTCTGTTTCCGGTGATTTTGCAGATCCTTTTGTAGAGAAGCTTAGCATTGCCACTTTCGGCTCAATACCGAACATGTTCGCTGTTGCCGCACTCTCAACTGCGATTTCTGCAAGGTCATTGCTGTCAGGAGAAATGTTGATTGCGCAGTCTGCGAATACATACTTCTCGTCGTTACGAACCATGATGAAAACACCAGAAGTTTTGCGTACGCCTTCTTTTGTTTTGATAATTTGTAATGCCGGACGCACTGTGTCGGCTGTAGAATGCGCCGCTCCACTTACAAGTCCTTGCGCACGGTCCACGTGTACAAGCATGGTGCCGAAGTAGTTCGGGTTCAATAAGATTTTACGTGCATCCTCTTCCGTCGCTTTACCTTTACGACGCTCCACGAAAGAAGCGACAAGCTCGTCCATGTTTTCGTATGTCTTTGGATCGTAAATTTCTACGCCGTCCAGAGTCAGCTTTAACTCGGAAGCAAGTCCGTTGATCTCGTCCAAATCTCCAACCACAATTGGCTTCACCATATTTTCTGCAGCCAAACGTGCAACAGCCGTTAATACACGCTCATCATTTCCTTCTGGGAATACAATTTTGATATCTTTTCCTGCCACTTTGTCTTTTAATGTTTGAAATAAATCGCTCACAAAGGTCACTCCTTAATCCGCTTTATTTTCGCTTCTATTGTTTAGGATACTCCTTCAACATGGAAAAGCAACCGATACCTTCTATTGTTATCGCTTACAGAAAAAAGTCTTTATTTTCTAAAAAAAGTCCTCCGTCTATGCCCTACTATTGTATCTGTGCTGCCTTTTCCTATTCATGAAGCTTTCACAATTTTGGAGTTTTACTTACAGGAAGTCATGGGGAAACTGTGATATAGTAAGGAAGGATACATACACAATCTTTTTAAGGAGTGATTGTAATGAGTGAAGCAGCTCAAACATTGGATGGCTGGTATTGCCTCCATGATTTTCGTACGGTAGATTGGGCCCTTTGGAAGACGCTTTCAAGCGAAGAACGCCAAACGGCTATTAATGAATTCCTTGGACTTGTGGAGAAATGGAACACGGTTCAATTAGAAAAGAACGGAAGTCACGCGTTGTACTCCATCGTGGGGCAGAAAGCGGACTTCATGATGATGCTTCTTCGTCCGACGTTAGAAGAATTGAATGAAATCGAAAACGAATTTAATAAAACAACTTTAGCTCAATACACAGTTCCTGTACACTCTTATGTGTCGATTGTAGAGCTTAGCAACTACTTACCTGAAGGCGAGGATCCTTATCAGAATCCGCAAATCCTTGCTAGACTATACCCTGAATTGCCAAAAGCAAAGCATGTCTGCTTCTACCCGATGGACAAGCGCCGTAACGGGGAAGACAACTGGTATATGCTGCCGATGGAAGACCGTCGCCGTATGATGCGCAGCCACGGGATGATTGGCCGTCAGTATGCTGGAAAAGTGAAGCAGGTCATCACTGGTTCTGTCGGTTTTGACGACTACGAGTGGGGCGTAACATTGTTTGCGGACGAAGCACTTCAGTTCAAGAAGCTTGTATATGAAATGCGCTTTGACGAAGTTAGTGCGCGTTTCGGTGAGTTTGGTGCATTCTATGTAGGTAACCTGTTGGAAGAAGATCGCGTTTATTCTTTCTTGCACGTGTAAAATAAAGATTGATTTGCTGACGTCAAGCCGCCCAGTTGGATTCCCAGTTTGGTGGCTTGGCGTTTTTTTGTGATGTTTCGGATCTGAGACGACTTGTCTATTTTTCTATTATCGAACACTATTTTTGGGGGAGCTTTGGGAGTTGAGATGTCCTCTCTGTTACCGAACCTCTTTGGGTTTTCGAGCTTCGGGCTTTGAGACGCCTTCTCTGTTACCGAACGCTTTTGGTTTTTGAAGCTTCGGGCCTCGAGACGTCTTTTCTGTTACCGAACGCCTTTGAGTTTTCGAGCTTCGGGCCTTGAGACGTCTCTTCTGTTACCGAACGCTTTTGGTTTTTGAAGCTTCGCGCCTTGAGACGTCTTTTCTGTTACCGAACACCTTTGGGTTTTCGAGCTTCGGGCCTTGAGACGTCTTTTCTGTTACCGAACCTCTTTGGGTTTTCGAGCTTCGGGCCTTGAGACGTCTTCCCTGTTACATTTGTTGAAACAATTTCGTACTCTAACTTTCTTATTACTCCTCCCCCCTCTCCACCCCTGTCATATTCCTTCTTAAAAACTCATACAATCAAGTAGTGCGACTTAATCTTTTGAACCATAGCACCCTTTTCAGCCCGAGCGAGGTGGGTTTGGGCATGGAGATGGGAGTTATTTCTCACAACGAAGCAGATAAAAGTTTTTGAGGAGGGAATGACAGATGAATCAACAGTTTTCTCAGGCAGCAGGTACCCCTTTTTCTACGGGGTACGGAGCAGATCCTTACTCATCCTATTACAGAAACTATGGGCAACAGTGGTATGGTGGCGGTGGAGGCGGTTTTCCGATGCAGCAAATGCAACAGCAGCAACCTCAACAACAGCAAGTGGCAGGACAGCAAACAGGAATACCATCTTATCCAACTCAATTTCAACCTGGCGGCCAGCAAGGTGGGCAGGATGTTCCAGGCATGCTTCCGCTAGAGCAATCCTATATTGAAAATATTCTTCGCTTAAATCGTGGGAAACTGGCAACCGTGTACATGACATTCGAGAACAACCGGGAATGGAATGCAAAAATATTTAAAGGAATCATAGAAGCGGCAGGACGCGATCACATTATCCTGAGTGACCCACAAACCGGCAAACGCTACCTACTCCTGATGGTTTACCTAGACTACATCACATTCGACGAAGAGCTCGACTACGAATACCCATTCAACGGCGGAGGCCTGACCCAATACCAACCAAGGTAAAAACAAACTAAAGAAAAGCTTTAGAAAACAAATAAAAAAGAGGGGCTGACGATGTTGTGTGTTAACGCATTAACGCACAGCGGGTCAGACCCCTCTTTATTCCTTTACCTCTTTACAACTCAAACGCAATAAACCAAACTATCTAAAACCCTTTTACCCTTTCACCGCTGCCACAATGATGAGCACCCATCCGATGAGGAAGGCTACGCCGCCTAGTGGGGTGATGGCTCCGAGTATTTTTACGCCGGAGAGGGTGAGGATGTACAGGCTTCCGGAGAATAGGATGATTCCGATGAGGAAGGACCAGCCTGCTCCGTTTAATAGGCCTGTGCTGTTGAAGCGTTCCATGAGTAGCGCCACGACGAAAAGTCCGCCTGCATGGAACATTTGGTATGTAACACCGGTTTTCCAGATCTCAATCATTCTCTCGGATACTTTTCCTTCCAGTCCGTGGGCTCCAAATGCCCCGAGAGCCACTGCCAAAAATGCGTTTATTGCTGCAATGATGATAAATAAATTCATGTCCATTTTCCACCTTTCAAAAGGTCTGTTTAATTTCTTCAATATAATGAATTATATAGTATTAGCTTCCCCGGACCAAGCGGGATACCTAAGCTGCCCTCCGTTATTTAACCTGAGTACACATAATGTTCACTTACTCCCTCCTATCATAAAAAAACGCCCCCACCGCCTCGTTCATGAAAGCAGTAAGAGCATTTCGTCGAAATCATCTTGAATGAAGATAAATTTGCAGAGCCTGTTTAAGCTCCCGTTCTTTTTTTTCCGTTTGTATATGATAATGATCACCATCTATGTTAGACAAAAAGTCATTATATCCATGTGAATGTAAGAATTCATTGACACTTGTAACGTCTTCTCTTGTGGAGAGCAAATTTTTCTGCCCAACAAAGTCACCATTTACATACACTTCATAACGATCGTGGGAAAGTTTTGTCGACGAGTCAAAATTAGTGCTTACGTACGCCGCCATCAAACCATACATCGATCCGTCTGTACCACCAGGCATGTAAAACACCTCCATTACTTACTGGGGTGTTTATAGTTTAAGTTACCACGCCGTTTTTAGTATGGTAAGTTGTGGGGAGAAACCACCTGCAGATAACAATAAGAAAAACACTTTAACCCTTTAGAGAAGTAACAAGGGGTCTGACCCCTCCTCTTAAAAGTCAAACAAAGAGTCCCCGTTCGCGTCGTCTTCTTTGATGGGTTTGGATGGGGCGTTTGTGATGGTTGGTGGTTGGGTGGGCGGCGTGTAGATGGGTGCCGCTTGTTCGAATGATACGGGCGCTCTTTGAATGCTGCGAGTCGTTTTAGCAGCAGCTGGTTGTGATGCCGCTCTTGAGGAAGCAAACCCATCTCCTTCCGAATCCGTCTCCAACGCCAACTCACACAGGGATTTTATCGCAGCAAGGTGCTCCCGCTTCTTTTGCACATTTCCAGTGTCTATGGCACGCTCCAATTCAGACTCTAAGCGAGCAAGAACCTTATCGATTGTGATACTCATCCTTCTTCCCTCCTTGAAAAATCCTAGTAATACGGTGAAATCATTAAGTACACAATAACACCTGTAAGACTGACATATAACCATAATGGCATCGTCCAGCGCGCAATCTTTCTGTGACGTTCCTTATGCATGCTTAGTCCGGTTGCCAAGGAATATAACGCCAATGGCACTATAACTACGGCCAACACGATATGAGTCAGTAAAATAAAGAAATAGATGGACCGGATAATTCCTTCTCCTCCAAATGGAGTGGACTCTGTTAAGGAATGATACGTCACATATGTAACTAAAAACAAGGTGGTAGATGAAAATGCAGCAAAGATGAAGCGGCGATGGACCGTAATGTTTTTCTTCTTAATAGCAATTAAGGCACACACCAAAAAGACAAAAGTAAAGCTATTGAAAATTGCGTTCATCATCGGCAAAAACGTTAAGTCGACATGCGCCAAACCTTCATACTGAGGAAGGAAAAACAGCACGACAACCAGGGCATTTACCGCAATCGAAATTCCGATAATCCATGGTAAATAATTTATTTTTTTCATAGTTAATCTCCTTTTACACATAATACCCGTTCTCGCCAGGTTTTATTGGCGAATCTTTTCCGTCGAACTTCAAACAAGGACTTCCTGAAGAGCGCAGGACAGCATTGGAAGGCATCTGGTTTGTTTTAAAACCGAAAGCCCGGCATCCTTTTGGGAACTTAGCATCCCAGGTGACATAGTAATGCTTGCATTTCAAGCAATTAATCCGTTTTGCCATGCTCCCCACCCTTTCCTTTTGAATCCTTCTTTGTCCATCCTTCATTCTACCATCTTCCAACTTCCCATAAAATAAAAAACCTGCGGAGAATCACCCCCGCAGGCTTCATGTTCACGATTTATTCATGTTTATGGATGCAATGTTGGCCGCCAAGTCTTCCGCGGTCTCTTTTACTGTATCAACCGTACGTCTCATGTTATTGGATAAGTCCACCTGGTGATCTGCAGCCTTTACGACCTCACCCATCTCCTCAGTAAGCTCGGAAGACGATGCAACCAAGTCATTTACAGAGTGGACAATCTCATTTACTCCCTGGCTGATTTCTTCCATTGTCACCGTGATATGAGTTCCCTGTTCAAGCAGTGCTCCGCTGTTCGTGGCAATTTCCTGGAACAACTTCGCGGAAGCTTCATTTTTTTCGTTCGTCTGCTCGATCGTTTCTTTAAAGAGTTGAAACTCTTTCAGCACTTCATTTGTATCTTCCTGAATGCGACCCGTGATGCCGTTAATTTGTTTGGAAAAGAGATCTGTCTGGCCGGATAGCTTCCTGATTTCATCTGCCACGACTGCAAACCCTTTGCCAGCCTCCCCTGCCCGTGCAGCTTCAATGGAGGCATTAAGGGCAAGCAAGTTTGTCTGTGTGGTAATTTCGGTAATTCCCTTGAGGAAACTGTTCGCTTCATCAATATCTACTTTTATTTTTGTAAATCGATCTACAATCGTTTCCGTCTCCTTGGAAGATTGATGCATGTCGGCAACCATCTGCTGCAATGACTGCGCGCCTCTTTTCGAAAGGCTCTCCATTCCTTCCAGGTTGCGTTTCATCTCATCCACAATGCTGTAAATCTCTTGCGTGCTAGCAGATGCCTGCTCCGTAACCGCTGAAATGGCAGCTGTCCCTTCATACTGCATGGACACTTTTTCGGTTACTTGTTCTGACCGCTGTTTGATCCCTGCAGACTCTTCTAAGTTCTGTTCTGCTGCCACCAAGAGCTCTTTCATGACATGCTGAAGGCGTTGATTTGCCCCAAGACTTCCTTGCATAAGTTGCTCAATATTTTGTCCCATGGTGGTGAGAGACGTCTCGATCTGTCCAAACTCATCTTTTCTCAAAGAAGATTGCTCTGCTTCATATAAGAAGTCGCCCTCCTGATAGGCGTTCACGCGACTAAGAACCTGGTTGACTCCTTTGTTAAATGCCGTTCTGAACAATAGAAGAGCAAGGATTGGAACCAATACAAGGATAGCCAATGTTATCAAAGTCCATCGTTCGGTAGAGACTACTTTATCTTGGATGACCTGTCTGTTTTCATCATTAAATGCCTGTAAGAACTCCATGCCACTATCATTTGCGCGCTCGATTTGATTCCGCGCTTTGGCTAGGTCTTCCGATGTCGTGATTCGAACACGATCCATGTTGGCGGCATTCGAAACATCGCTAATGATGTCGAATTGTTTTGACAATGTTTCATGTGAAACAACAAAATACTGTTTCAGCTGACCAAATTCCTCAAATTCCTCAAAATAAGGCTCGAAATCTTGGAGCTTCTTTTCGGTTTGCGTTAAATTTTCTTCTATTTTTTGTACATGTGTTTTGGAATACCCACTTGATACGACAAAATACATATCTGCCAATGTACTTTGATAGGATTGCACCAGCTCAAAATAACTCTCATTGATTTTCGTAATCTCGTCTAACTCCTTGACCCCTTTTTGCACCTGCATGCTGTTCACCCAAATGACAAGGGACGCTGCCAGGCCGATACTCCCGATTAATAGAGTCAAAACTAACAGCCTCTTTCTCATACTCCCCATTTTTCTTCCCCCCACAAATAAACTCACCCTCGAAGATGAAACCGTTTGCACAAATGCTCATAATTGTTTTATCTCTTTTATTTATTTTCGGCACAAAACAGCTGGGTCTTAAGTATCATTTCTAAATTATTTTATCTTTTGATAAAAGTTGAATGATATATCCATGTTGATTGTAGTGGAAGGCGCGCAGACGCCCGCGGGAGGAAGGGACAGGTGAGACCCAGCAACGAAGGACGCCACTGAAAAAGTCTTTTTTTTTAAACGTTGTATAGACACCGCTGTTGATTTCCTAAAAAGGCTTCGCTTTCCTAGGGGCACTGCTGGAGCCTCCGCCTTTTTCTCCAATCACCAGCTAGAAATCATTTAAGCACATGAGATTTCAATTTTCAGTGGCTTCCAACGAAGTGAGGGCTCACGGACCGCCCGCAGGCAAGCAAAGGGCCTAGAACGGGGATCAACGGGTATTATATACTTTAAAAAAGACGCCAAGAGTACTAACACTCCTGCGCGTCCTTTGACTTATATCTTTTCTTTGTTTTGTAAAAGTTGCTTCAGCTCTGCAATTTCATTCGTAATTTTCGCCAGCTCTTTTTTGCTAACTTCTATTTTATCTTCTTTCAATTCCTCTTCCTTTGCTTCCTGAATATTGTTCAAGATCTCCCCGACAATCAGGTTCAAGACGATAAACGTTCCAACTAGGATGAAGGAAACGAAGTATACCCATGAAAGCGAGCTCTCAGCGAATATGGGACGAAAAATACCACTTGCCCAAGACTCCAATGTAATGACTTGGAACAGTGAGACAAGCGCTAAATGCAGTGACCCGAAATACTCTGGTGAAATATCTCCATAAAGCAGGACGCCCAATACTGCGTACACGTAAAAGACTAGAGATAGTAACATCATAATGGTTCCGAGCGACGGTATGGTTTTAAGGAATGCCGTCACAAGTCGATTTAAGGATGGAACGACCGTAATGGCGCGCAAAACCCTTAGCACACGTAAGATTCGGATGGCTGATATAAAATAAGTTCCGCTGAAGAACAGAACCCCTGCGACAATGACAAAGTCAAAAACATTCCATCTGCTTTTGAAGAAATGGTGAAGTTTCTTTTCAGCAAGCATTCTTAAAATAATCTCAATGGTAAAAAACCATAAGAAAAACACTTCAAAGCCATAAATCAGCCCCGCATATTCCGCTCTTAAATCAGGATAAGTCTCGACCCCGATTAAGATGGCGTTTAAGAGGATAACAAACATCACAGTATTCATAAAATAACGGTGTCGGACTATATGTTGGATCGTCTTTTTCAATTCGTGCACTTCCTTATATTTTTTAAGGCGTTAATCGCCAATCGATTGTATCTTGACCGGTTTCTTCCAAGATGGCATTTACCTTTGAGAAAGGCCTGCTGCCAAAAAATCCTTTTCGCGCGGAGAAAGGGCTCGGGTGCGCGCTTTTCAGGATAAAATGATGATCATTCGTAATCAGCGCTTCCTTTTGTTCCGCATGTTTGCCCCAAAGGATAAAAATGACTGGCTTTTCGCGCTCATTTAACGCTCGGATGACTTCATCGGTAAATAGCTCCCAACCCTTTCCTTTATGGGAATTCGGATTGCTTTCTCTGACCGTCAAAACCGTATTTAATAATAACACACCTTGCTTTGCCCACTCCATCAAAAAGCCATGATTTACAGGCTCTAAGCCTTGGTCTTCATAAAGCTCACGGTAAATATTTTTTAGCGAAGGTGGGACTCGCACTCCTCTTTGGACAGAGAAACTCATGCCGTGCGCCTGTCCTTTCCCGTGGTAAGGGTCTTGCCCTAATATAACGACTTTTACATCTTCAAAACTTGTAGCTTGGAATGCTGAGAAGATGGCTTCCTTTTCTGGATAGACGGTTTGCGTTGCATATTCCTCTTCAAGGAAAGTCATCAGATCCTTAAAATACTTTTGGGACGCCTCTTTTTCCAACAAATCCTTCCACGTTCCACTAACATTCTCCATTGCTTGTACCTCCGTTCATACCTGTCATTCTTACTTTATCATATAGATGAATTAATTGGTTTCCGAAGTTTTCATATGAATGGTTTTGCCCTTAATTTTTCATACTAAGACAAGTCCTATCATTCTGAGATTTAACCTCAGATGTGATATAGTGATTGGTAAGTAAATAAGGCTTAATAAAGATTGAAATCCTTCCCAGTAACAGATAAAATAAAATACTTGGGTAGGTTATTTTTTCAATGTTTCATACTTATTTTTGTAATTGCTACATTTTTACATAATTAATCAGCCTAATCAACGGTAATGTTATAACACATATTTTGAAGAATAGTACATAAAGCGAGGTTCTTAAGGTGAGTAAAAAAGAAAATCCGACATCTTTAATTGTCATTTTTGGTGCAACAGGAGATCTAGCGAAACGAAAGCTGTATCCTTCCATCTATCGTCTTTATAAAAATGGTAGCATCTCTAAAAACTTTGCTGTTGTCGGCGTTGCAAGACGTCCGCTCACAAATGAGGAGTTCCGTTCTAATGTGTCTAATTCTGTCAGCAACGTGGCCAATGGCGACGGAAATGTTGAAGAATTCAGCTCTCACTTCTATTATCATCCTTTTGATGTGACAAGCAGCGAATCTTACCAACAGCTAAAAGGATTGTGCGGTGAACTGGATTCCGACTACGAAACGAATGGGAATAGAATTTTCTATCTTGCCATGGCTCCTGAGTTCTTCGGCACGATTGCCACGAACCTGAAGTCAGAAGGCCTTACTGAAACAGACGGTTGGAAGCGCCTTGTCATAGAAAAGCCGTTCGGTCACAATCTTCCATCTGCAAAAGATTTGAATGCTGAAATTCGTCAAGCATTTGATGAATCGGAAATCTATCGTATTGATCATTATCTTGGAAAAGAAATGGTCCAAAATATAGAAGTAATCCGTTTTGCCAACGCTCTTTTCGAGCCGCTCTGGAATAACCGTTACATCTCTAACATCCAAATTACCTCAAGTGAAGTGCTTGGAGTCGAGGATCGCGGACGTTATTATGAAAACTCTGGTGCACTGCGTGACATGGTGCAAAATCATATGCTTCAAATGGTTGCGCTTCTTGCGATGGAGCCGCCTATCAAACTGAATCCAGAAGAGATTCGCAGTGAAAAAGTGAAAGTCTTGCGTGCGATGAGAAAGATTGAGCAAGATGACGTCGAGGACTATTTCGTTCGCGGACAGTATGGCGCCGGGATTGTGGACGGTGACCAGGTACAAGGCTATCGCGAGGAAAATTCAGTGGATCCTAACTCCAATACGGAAACGTATGTGGCAGGTAAATTATTGATTGATAATTTCCGTTGGGCTGGTGTTCCCATCTATATTCGTACTGGAAAGAGAATGAGTGAAAAATCCACGAAGATTATCGTTCAGTTCAAGGATATTCCGATGAATTTATACTATAATCGTGGGGAAAAGGTAGATCCTAACCTACTGGTCATTAACATTCAACCGGAAGAAGGGATTACCTTGCATTTAAATGCGAAAAAATCGGGTAAGGATGTAACAACCACTCCTATCAGACTTGATTATACAAACAACTGCATCGACGGCATTAACACGCCTGAAGCTTATGAGCGTTTGATCTATGACGCGATGCGAGGCGATATGACAAACTTCACTCACTGGGATGAAGTGGCCCTTTCTTGGAGCTTTATCGATGAGATCTCCAAAGCGTGGGAAAACACGAGGGCATTTGATTTCCCGAACTACGAATCAGGTTCCATGGGTCCAAAACAGGCCGACGGATTATTAGAAAAAGACGGCTTCCATTGGTGGCCATTGTAAGTACTTGAATAATAGAAGGGAGACTTTAACATATGAAAGTTTACGACGTATCATCCCCAATTTACACGGGAATGCCAGTATATAAAAACAAACCCGAAAAGCAACCAAAACAAACGACCAACACAAACGGTTATGTAACTGAAACCCGCCTGGAGCTGGATGTCCACACAGGAACGCACGTCGATGCCCCGCTTCATATGGTGGTAGACGGAGAAACAATCGAAACCTTGCCATTGGACAAGCTTGTAGGTCCTTGTAAAGTTTTCGATTTAACAGCAGTTGAGGACCGCATTACGGTGAAGGATATTGAAGGGCTTGATATTGGCAAAGACGATTTCCTTTTATTCAAAACGAAAAATTCCTTTGATGAAGATTTCAACTTTGACTTTGTGTTTGTAGCAGAGGATGCTGCGGCGTACTTGGCTGAAATCGGCGTGAGCGGCGTTGGCGTCGATGCACTTGGCATTGAGCGCAGCCAAGAAGGCCACCCTACACACAAAACGCTTTTCGCAAATGGTGTTATCATCATTGAAGGATTGCGCTTGAAGGATATCGCAGAAGGCGAGTACATCATGTGTGCAGCGCCATTGAAGCTGAGCGGTGTGGATGCATCACCGGCACGTATTGTATTGATGGATATGAAATAAGATTTGAGTAGATTTGCCACTCTGTCCCCGGGTTTTGGGGGCGGGGTGGTTTTTTGTGTGTATTGGAGGTGTGCGGGCCATTTGAAAGAGGTGATATTTGGGATATCAATAATTCTGGGATTATATCGAGAAATTTCGGGATATATCAAGAAATTTTGAGATATATCAAGAAAACTCGGGTGGATATCGAGAAAAAAACAAATATATCAAGAAATAACTAGAAAAATAAGTAAATCAATAAAAACCGAACGGAATCTGTGACCACGCACCTGATATATCAACCAACACCACCACCCCACAAAAAAACCAACCCACAGCCCCCGCATCAAGCAGGAACCACAGATTGGTCCAATTTATCAAAAACTAAAACTTACTTCATCCACTCCGTATGGAAGATCCCTTCCTTGTCCACACGTTGATACGTGTGAGCACCGAAGTAGTCTCGCTGCGCTTGGATCAAGTTTGCAGGCAACGTCTCAGAGCGGTAGCTGTCATAGTATGCAAGCGCGCTTGAGAAGGATGGTACAGGTACGCCGTGCTGGATCGCAACGCCAAGGATTTCGCGAAGGCCACCTTGGTAGCTTTCCACGATTTCTTTGAAGTATGGGTCAAGCAATAGGTTTGCAAGACCAGCTTCACGGTCGTATGCTTCTTTGATTTTTTGCAAGAATTGGGCACGGATGATACAACCGCCGCGGAAGATCATGGCGATCTCGCCGTATTTCAGGTCCCAACCGTACTCTTCAGATGCTGCACGCAATTGTGCAAATCCTTGAGCGTAAGAGCAGATTTTGCTCATGTAAAGTGCTTTGCGCACGCTCTCGATGAATGCTTCCTTGTCACCAGTAAAAGCGACCGCTTCTGGTCCGCGCAGGATTCCGCTTGCTTTTACGCGCTCTTCTTTCATTGCAGAGATGAAGCGTGCGAATACAGATTCAGTGATGATTGGAAGTGGAACGCCCAAGTCTAATGCGCTCTTACTTGTCCATTTACCAGTACCTTTTTGTCCAGCTGTATCAAGAATAACATCTACAAGTGGCTTGCCTGTTTCGTCATCCACTTTTGTAAAGATGTCTGCTGTGATCTCGATCAAGTAGCTGTCCAATTCACCTTTGTTCCACTCTGCAAACACTTCGTGAAGCTCTTGTGCAGAAAGACCAAGTACATTCTTCAATAAGAAATATGCTTCACTGATTAATTGCATGTCGCCGTATTCGATACCGTTATGCACCATTTTTACATAGTGTCCGGCACCGTCTGGACCGATGTATGTGCAGCAAGCATCGCCTTCTACTTTTGCAGAAATGCTCTTCAAGATATCTTCTACTAGCTCGTAGGCTTCTTTCTGTCCACCAGGCATGATGGAAGGACCTTTTAACGCTCCCTCTTCCCCACCTGATACACCTGTACCGATGAAGTTCAAACCAAGCTCGCCAAGTTCCTTGTTACGACGAATAGTATCTGTGTAAAGTGTGTTACCACCGTCAATCAGGATATCACCTTTATCAAGATAAGGTTTTAAAGAGTCAATAGTAGCATCTGTCGGTCCGCCTGCTTTTACCATCAGTAAAATTTTACGAGGGGACTCTAGAGATTGAACGAATTCTTCGATGCTGTATGTACCTTTGAAGTTTCTTCCTTCTGTTTCTTGAAGGAATTCTTCTGTTTTTTCCGGGGAACGGTTGAATACGGAAACGGAATAACCTCTGCTCTCAATGTTCATTGCCAGGTTTTTACCCATAACTGCTAAACCGATTACGCCGATTTGTTGCTTTGCCATAATATAAAAACTTCCCTTCTTCAAGGTAATTTATTTCGCGATAGTCCGCATTGAAAATACCATATTAAGCCCAGTCAAATCAAGCTTTAAACCTATTATAACCTAACTTCTGAAAGTGAAGCGTTTACATGCAATAAACTTATTCTTTTCCGTTTTTCCCCATCACATACCGTTGTGCCCACGCTTTCAAAAAATTAGTTCTAACAGCCAGCGTTGCCACCATCATCGCATCAAAAATCTTACCTTTATCTTCTACTGAAAATCCATTTTCCGTTATTAAAAATTGTTCAATTTCACTTTTAATGTTGCTCTCTGTCAGTAAATTTGTCTTTTTCATCAACTGCTCATACAAACAAGCATAGCCTTGATAAAACTTCAAAGGACTGATGATATCATCTTCCCTATCCACAGGATTATTGAAAATAGAGCCAAGCACCTTCCTGATTGCTTCAAAATCTAGCAGCACTTTAAGGTCTTTAACAATAAAAAGCAATGCGGCCTGCTGGATAGAATATTTCCGTCCTACTTGAGGGGCACCTATGTATTCTTTTATTTCACGTTTCACCCAATTTTTCAAAGCCGGTTCTGTATAATGGGCGCTTTCCAACTGATTACCGAGCCACACAATATTGGACATTGTTAAGCCCACTTCCTCTTTCTCTTTTTTAGAAGAAAGATTTTGGAAACTTTTCGGCATGTCCTTCCCCTTTTCAACAGAAAGCGTCCCTTGTTCCATCTTGACTAAAAACTCGGCCAACTCCAATCTGGTCCACTCTTTACTCATACCCTAACACACCCTCTTCATCCGACATTCCTGCATTTATAGTAAAATGGCCAGCCGGTTTCGTCAAATAATGTCAGACACTTTCGTTGAAAAGTTAGGCCATTCCATCTATAATAGAGACATTAGAGATAGAGGTTCAAAAGACCTCAAAACTTTTCAGGAGGAGAAACATGGCAAAACGTATATTCTTTTTTATCCTTACGAACGTACTTGTCTTAACAACGATTTCCATCATCTTTATGGTGACTGGTGCTGGAAACTATATTGAAGATGGCGGAATAAATTTCGGAGCACTTCTAGTATTTAGTGCCATTGTTGGTTTCACAGGTTCCTTCATTTCCTTATTGATGTCCCGTTGGATGGCTAAGAAAATGATGAACGTGAAAGTCATCGATCCAGATGGTCCGATGAACTCACAAGAGCGTCAAATTGTTGAAATGGTTCACCGCATGTCCCGTGCTGCTGGTATCACGAAAATGCCAGAAGTTGGAATTTATTACTCTCCAGAGGTTAACGCATTTGCTACAGGTCCTTCCAAGAACCGTTCATTAGTAGCTGTTTCTTCTGGCCTTTTAGATGAAATGGACGAAGCCGCTGTTGAAGGGGTTATCGCCCATGAGGTTGCCCACATCGCCAATGGTGATATGGTAACCATGACGTTATTACAAGGTGTTGTGAATACATTCGTTGTATTCTTGGCTCGTATCGCAGCTTTCATCGCGTCTCGTTTTGTAAAAGAAGAAATGGCACCGATCGTACATTTCATTGCCATTATCGTATTCCAAATCGCATTCTCAATCCTTGGAAGCATCGTCGTATTTGCCTTCTCCCGTTACCGTGAGTTCCACGCTGACCGTGGAGGCGCAGATCTTGCAGGTAAAGACAAAATGGTGCATGCATTACGTTCCCTTCAAGCTTACACAAACCGTGTGACAGAAGAGAAAGATACTGCGATTGCATCTCTTAAAATCAACGGGAAGAGAAAGAGTTCTTTATTCTCTACTCACCCTGATTTAAATGAACGTATCCGTCGTTTAGAAGCAAAATAAGCAATAAAAAGAGGCAGCCGGATGGTTGCCTTTTTTTATTATCCTACTATTATGTTGCGCTTCTCATACCTCTTGAAATCAATGTTAACAAGAATACGAAGATTGCGGCACCAATGATGGCTGGGACGATGGCAAAGTCAGCAATGACAGGTCCCCAAGTTCCGAATAAGCCGTGACCAATCCAAGCCCCTACAAGTCCTGCAAGCATAGCTCCCAATATTCCACCAGGCATGCCACCAGGTGCGATGGCACTTCCAATCATACCGATAACAATTGCTATTATAAGGGTAATTAATAATCCTAACATAATAATTTCCTCCTCGAATTTTAATAAGTTCAACTTGTTACTGTGTATATTTCCGTCTCGTGAACTTTTTAAACTTCCTTGTTTCAAATTCTCGCTAGTCCTTCCTTTTTCTGTGCTATTATTAAATCAAAAGACATGGTTTATGAGAGGAGCAATCACCTTGCCAGATATTCAGGATTCCGTCATTATTTCCAAGCCCTTGGAAGAGGTATTTTCTTATGCGGCCAATATGGACAACTCTTCAAAAATAATGCAAAATGTTGTGGCTATTGAGAAGTTAACAGAAGGACCAGTACAGGTTGGTACCAAGTTTAAAGAAACCCGTGAAATTCGTGGGCGTCAAGCATCATCTATCATTGAATTTATCGAATTCTTACCGAATGAACGTTATGTGGTCCAAAGTGAAGCAAATGGGCTGAAGGTTATTTACCACTATGACTTTAAGCCAACCGTGGAGGGTGGCACGAAGGTTCACTTCCAAGGGGACATCCATACTTCAGGCATCGTCATGAAGCTCACCAAGCCTATTATCCGAAAGATCTTGAAAAAAGAAGACGGCGACCATCTTTCCCAATTAAAGAAACTGTTAGAAGGAACTGCCGAGGAAGAAGAAACGGAAACAAAAGAGTAACCGGGCGGTATACGACCCGGTTTTTTCTTTGAGCGGAGGTTGCAACTTTTTGAAGAAAATATTTATTCCCTTCATATTGAGCTTCATAATTTTTACTATTTTCATTCCCATCACAACTACTCTCACTACTTACTTGCATCCTGTTGTTTTGGTAGTGCTCTTTTTTTGCTTGCTAGTTGTTAACCTAGCCATCTATTTATTTCTAACGAATCAACAAGTGATGGTAAGACGCCCCTACCTAATCGGCGCCTTTATTCTATACACCCTTTCCCTGCTGGTTCTTCTATTCATGAGGCCTAGCGAGCCGGCCTATGATAACAGCAATCTTGTTCCTTTTGAAACCATTTCACTTTACCTTTCTGGTAATGCTGGTTGGTTTGTTTCTTTCTACAACTTGGCTGCTAATGTAGGATTATTTGTACCCTTTGGGGTTTTACTGGCATTTTGGACTAGAAGCTTTTTAATCAGAGCGTTCCTTCCTTTTGCACTAATTTTTTGTATTGAAATCTCCCAGTTGCTTACCAATAGAGGCAGCCTGGATATTGACGATTTGATTTTGAATGTACTAGGGTTTTATATAGGATATGCATTGGTTCCTTTCGTGAGAAAGATTGTACTAATAAAGTGAATGAAGTAACCTTGTTGATTGGAGTGGAAGGCGCGCAGACGCCCGCGGGAGGAAGGGACAGGTGAGACCCCGCAACAGAGGACGCCACTGAAAAAGTCTATTAATTAAGATGTTGTATTGACACCGCTGTTGATTTCCGAAAAAGGCTTCGCTTTCCTAGGGGCGCTGCTGGAGCTTCCTCGGCTTCGCCTGCGGGGTCTCCACCTAGCACTATCTCCCTCAGGAGTCTCCGCCTTTTTCTCCAATCACCAGCTAGAAATCATTTAAGTACATGAGATTTCAGTTTATCAGTGGCTTCCAACGGAGTGAGGAGGCTCACGGACCGCCCGCAGGCAAGCGAAGCGCCTTGAACGGAAATCAACGGTAAAATAAATTTGAAAAAGGCATCCCCATTAACGATAACGAGGCTGCCTTCTTATTTGTGTAATATTATTTTTTCGCAAATCCCTGCTTCTCCACAAACCCCTTCATATGCATACGCTTCGGCTCTTTCAACATCCCTGCCATTTGACTAGTCCATGTGTCGGAACGTTTCCCCTGCGTACGGTCATGATAATAAGAAGAAATCTCCCGGTCGTAGTCTTCCAATTGCGCTTTAAAGACCTTTTCATCCTGTTGATATTCCTCTTCGTGGTACACATTCCCCATCGGTAAACGAGGTTTCACTCCTGTATCCTGAGCGGGATAGCCTACTGCGAGGCCGAATAAAGGAATCGTATTGGCCGGCATTTTTAAAAGCTCTGCCACTTCATATATATTCGTACGAAGTCCCCCAATATAACAGATGCCAAGGCCCATGGATTCTGCAGCAACAGCTGCATTCTGTGCGGCAAGCGATGCATCAATGACCGCCACCATAAACTTTTCCGTGCTCTCGATGGAAGAGGTAACATCTGTTCCTTCCATTTCACCAATTAGTGCATGGCGTCGGAAATCCGCGCAGAACACGAAGAAATGTCCATTATCTTCTACATATGATTGATTTCCGGCAAGCTCAGCCAAGCGTTTTTTCTTCGCCTTATCTTTTACTCCTATAATAGAATAGGCTTGAACAAAACTTGACGTGGAAGCAGCTTGAGCGCTTTTTACGATCGTTTTTATTTGTTCCTCCGTTAAGCATTTATCTTCAAATTTTCGAACGGAGCGATGCGAAAGTAAGGTTTCAATAGTCTTATTCAAGATGTCCCCTCCTGTGGTCTTTTCTCCATTGTACACATGGAGGATCTCCCTTTTCCACTTTCACCGCTCCGTTTATTTTTGCCCCGGACTTAAACCGTCCATTAAAAAGGAAATGGCGGCTTCTAGTTCATGATTAAAATCCTGTTTTTCATCTAGAAGCCGTTGAGTAAAGATCGTTCCAGCGATAGTTGATATAGTAAAACGGATAATGGTTTCAGGAGGAAGCTTTTTCAACTCCCCCTTATCTTGGAAATGCACGACTACATTTGTAAAGTTAGGCAGGATAACGTCTTTGAAGAGTGTGAAATATGGTTTTTGAAACTCTTCATGGAACGCGACTTCCTGAATGAAAATTTTTAAAATCGGGAAATTCTGCTTAATAAAATCATAGCGATTGTATGCTAGTTTTCTGAGGAACTCCTCATAGCTGTGATACTCACCCTCCAATACTTCCTTTGAGAAGGATTTTACAAAATGTGGTGCAACAAACTTGGCAACCGTTGGAGAAACAATAGAGAGGAGCAATTCCTTTTTCGTTTTATAATGTCTAAATATGGTCCCCTCAGCAACTCCGGCTTTTTTTGCTATTTCATTGGTAGAAGTAGCCGCATACCCTTTCTCTGCAAAAGTATCGATGGCTGCCTCCAGTATTTTTTGGTGTTTTTCGCTCATTTTTTTCTCTTCTTGATTGCCCATGCTTGCTCCTTTCCGTATTTAGCCTTATGTCGGTCGATATTTTTTTAAAGCTCTAATGTTTAATAAGATAAATAAAAGTGAAAATCCAAATAGCAATAGAATATAGCTATAAATCTCTTCTATCCCTTTCCCTCTAATCATAATATCTTTCATTGCTTCTCCTGCATAGGTTAAAGGCATCAATAAACTTACTTTTTGAAGCCAGGAAGGCATAGCTTCAATCGAAAACAAGCCGGAAAAGAACACTTGCGGAACAACAACCAACGGAATGAATTGAATCATTTGTAACTCATTCTTGGCAAATGCAGATAACAAGGTTCCGAGTGTCAACGCCGTGATGGCGACAGTAAAGGTAACAAAAAGAATGGATAGTATATTTCCTTCCATTTGAATATCTAGAATATAGATAGTAAAAAAGACAATGATGCTAGACTGAATGAGCGTAAAAATTCCAAACCCCGCTACATACCCCATTACAAGCTCCCACCTTTTGATTGGTGTTGCCATCAGCCTTTCCAATGTTCCACTGGTCCGTTCGCGAAGAAAAGATACACCCGCAATTAAAAAGACAAAAAAGAAAACGAAGAAGACGATAAGAAAGGGACCAATATTATCAAACATCTCCATTGACTCTGATCCATATGCATACTCTACTTCAAATGGTAGTTCCTTGTTTTCGTCAGGCTGACTCAACTTTTGCAGCTTAAGCAGGATTCCTTTATTTACAGATGGATCGCTTCCCTCTAACACTAATTTTTCCTGTGTAAAAAGGGCATCGATTTCCGACTCTGCTATCTTTCCCAATCCCTCCTCTTCACTGCCGACTAAAATTAATTCCAAATTTTCATCTTCAAGATGTTGCACTAGTGTTTGAACCTCTTCCACCACTCCGATTTCAATATTCGATTCCTGGTCTGCAAATACCACATTCATGAGAGCCAAGATGAGCATAGGTGCAATTATCATTAAACCTAGTGTTCTTTTATCTCGGAAAAACTGACGTAAAATTCTTATGATCACAGCAGTTACTCTCATACGGTCGCACCCCCAAAAGTCAAAAATGCATCTTCCATGTTAGTTGTACCTGTCTTTCTTTGTAGTTCCTCTGTACTTCCTACCGCGAGCAGGCTTCCCTCTCTTATCATTGCAAGGCGATCACATTTTTGGGCTTCATCCATTACATGTGTCGTAACAAGTACGGTGGTACCTTCTTTGCTTAGTGCCTTCAGTTCCTGCCATATTGATTTCCTAAGGAGAGGATCAATACCTACAGTAGGTTCATCTAAAATGAGAATCTCCGGGTTGTGGAGAAGGGAGATTGCAAGTGAGAGTCTACGTTTCATTCCGCCTGAGAATTGCTGCACAGGTTTGTGGAGATGCTCACTGAGATTTACAAGCTCCATCACTTTGCCAATTCTCTTCTTTCTATCACTCCTGTTTAATTTATACAGTGATGAAAAAAAATGGAGGTTCTCTTGGGCAGTCAAATCTTGATACAAGGCATCTGATTGCGCCATGTAACCTATTTTCTCAGAGAGTGATAAAGTAGGCATTTTACGTGCAAGCACCTCTACCTCCCCATTATGAATGGGCTGAAGCCCAGCGATTGCTTTCACAAGAGTTGTTTTTCCCGCTCCTGATGGGCCTAAAAAACCAAAGACTTCCCCTTTATTAATGGATAAATTGATATCTTTCAATACTTCTTGTTTACCGAATGAAATAGATAAATTAGATACTTTGCAAATTTGAGTTGTCATTGTATTACTCCTCTCTAAAAAGTGAGTGATTACTCACTTTTTATTAAAACATACTGGAAGTACAACCTTTCTGTCAAGAAAAACTGTACATTGGACTACCACAAAAAAAGAAGGAATATATCTATAAGTAGAGAAATGTAAAGGAGGGATGGGATTAAATTTCGACAAAAAACTTATTGGGGGGATATGCGTGATTTCATTTTTTAATCGATTAATGCAACGTTATTTGCCGGATCCGTTCTTATTCGTTATTATCCTAACGCTTGTGGTTTTCGGACTTGGACTTATTTTTACTGACAGCAGTCCTGCTGATATGGTACAGCATTGGGGCGGCGGATTCTGGGGATTACTAGCCTTCTCTATGCAAATGGTACTTGTTTTGGTAACAGGACATGTATTGGCAAGCAGCCCTATTTTCAAAAAGCTTCTTGGTGCTTTGGCTTCCACAGCTAAATCTCCTGGAAGTGCCATCATTATCGTTACGGTTGTTTCCATTATTGCCAGCTGGATTAACTGGGGCTTCGGATTGGTTATTGGGGCTTTGTTTGCAAAAGAGCTTGCAAAAAGGGTTCAGAACGTGGATTATAGACTCTTAATTGCAAGCGCTTACAGCGGATTTATTGTTTGGCACGGTGGTTTCTCTGGTTCCATTCCACTTACCATTGCGACAGAAGGACATTTTACTGAAGATATGATTGGGGTCATTTCCACCAATCAGACCATTTTTGCACCATTTAACCTAATTATTCTTGCTGCACTTTTTGTGACTTTGCCAATATTAAACCGTTTCATGATGCCTTCAAAGGACGAAACAATTACGGTTGATCCTGCGATATTGGAAGATGCATCAAGCCTTCAGGCAGCCACTCTCGAAAAGTCTGCAATGACACCAGCTGAACGTCTTGAAAATAGTTGGGTTCTCTCTTTGATAGTATCTGTTCTCGGGCTAGTATTCTTGTTTTACTATTTTGCTGGAAACGGGTTTAAATTAAATTTGGACATCGTCAATTTCCTATTCCTGTTCTTGGGGATTTTGTTCCACTGGCGTCCAAAGTATTTCCTGGAGGCTGTTACAAATGCGGTCAAAGGAGCAAGCGGCATTATCATTCAATTCCCTTTCTATGCAGGAATAATGGGAATGATGACCTTGTCCGGCCTTGCTGCAGTCATGTCGGAAGCATTCGTGAACATTTCGAATGAACACACCTTCCATTTCTTCGCTTTCCTTAGTGCCGGAATTGTGAACTTCTTTGTTCCATCCGGTGGCGGACAATGGGCGGTTCAAGCTCCTGTCATGTTAGATGCAGCGCAAACTATGGATGTTTCCGTCGCAAGAACAGCTCTTGCAGTCGCTTGGGGAGATGCATGGACGAACCTCATTCAACCGTTCTGGGCTTTGCCGGCACTTGCCATTGCAGGCTTAAAAGCGAAAGACATCATGGGCTTCTGTGTGATTGTGCTGTTCGTCAGCGGCACCATTATCTCCTTGGCCTTCCTGCTTCTCTAATTGACCGGGTCTATGCCGGGCACAAAAAATCACCCTCTACACTTGTCATTGGTGTGGAGGGTATTTTTCTGGAAGCTTAGTGATTTTCATGATGTAAAGATAAAGGGCGAGGGTGATTGTTTGAATGTAAAAATAGAACGGATATGAAAAGATAAACACATACCCCTCTTTATAATGAAAGACTCCAAAATATGTAGCGATTGCCTCCGTGAACATCGCAATAATCGACCACATGACAATATAAAGCATATTAAAATACCCCTTGATTTTGAGGTAGCTGTGCAAGTAGAAGAACAGGTAACCATACGGTCCATACTGGATATAGGAGAGAAAATCGAACAACTCAAAATACGAACTGTCATTTACATCGTAAAAATCAAAAGGCGGGATGCTGATGGTATGATCGAACACAATGCCGCTGTTGATCCCAATTATGATAAACAGGAGAGATAATGGTAAAGGAAATCTTTTTGGCAAAAAGAAAATGAGTACATAGCCAGCTAGCAGGGATGCAAGGATGAACCATTCATTAGAGTTAAAATAAAAATCATAGTTGATAGTGGGTGTTGGTTCCATTTTAAAAGTTCACTATCCCTTCTTTTGTTAACAATCGGCGGTAAAACGTCGAAATTCCCAAGGCAATAAGGAGGTAACAGGCAGCGACCACAAATGAGATAAAAAATGACCACATATGGTAGAGTATGATGGAGAAATGAATAGCCAACGCCTCGGTCAACAAAATAACGATTATTGTGAACAAGCCTCCCGTAACCTTTTTGCCAATCGACTTCGTGAACACACCATTTACGAAAATGAGAAGAATCACTGGGAAAATAATATTCCGTTGCAGCCAAAAGCACAGAAACAAATGCGGTTCCTTGCTGTACATAATAAGACTTAAATTCATGCTGATCATCGTCAGTACGCATTTGTTGATAAAAAGGAATAACAGAAAGAGCATAAGGTTCTCTATGAATAGTAGACGCTTCTTTTGGAAGAAGAAATAGGTCGCAATGAACCAAGTGAGTATGAGATAAATCACTAATTCCATGGTTGGCGCCTCCTTTTTTCAATGTGGGGATTGCGGGACCTTTTGCCTATTTGAAAAGCAAATAGAGAAGCCCTATTTTATATCTAGGCTTCTCTTTAGCATTCCATATAGTTTTTATCTAATACATTGGAGAACTTAAGAATTTAGATGCAGTGGAAATACGAGTTTGACGACTACTGGAGGTGATGAAGACAATCTCACGCTAGTTTTTTGGGGGAAAGTGTCTTCATTCGACCTATGAAGACACTCTCATGTTGGTTTTTCGGATGAAAGTGTCTTCATCCAATATATGAAGACACTCTCAGACCGCTTTTTCTCTTGAAAATGTCTTCATCTTTCACCAATCCGTTAAAACGGACTAATTTAACCTGATAACTCCCAAACTCTCAACTCTCCAATCGTACCATTACCAGCCACGGTTACCATCTCGGGAACAGCTCCATCCGGGAATATCCGTGCAGTAAATACCTCTTCCCCACCGTTCAAGAACACTTCTATGGAGGATGTATCTACGTATGCTTGCAGCTCAGTTAAGACTTGCAAACTACAGCTCCTACTTTCCCATTCTTCTGTAACAAAACTCTTACGTCGAAGGGAAAACACACGAGAAGAAGCGTCAAAATTCAACTTGACAGTATCGCTCAGCTCCAGCTCAAATGATGATACACCCTTTTCAAAAGAAAAGCTCATCTCGAATGCTTTACTCTCCCTAATATCCAATACAACTCCGTCATCAGAAAGCAACAACTCACTTTTTTCAACAAGCTGTTCTTTTCTCAGAAGAGCCAACTCTTCCGCCGGCACCTGCAACAACTTCCCATCAATCCACTTCAATTCACGCGGCAAAGTTAACGCATGTATCCACATGTGGGCAATGGTCGGATGCTTGTCCTCGTCTTGCTCTGGTACGCCCATCCAGCCGACCATTAAGCGGCGGCCCTTCTCATCCAAAGTGGTTTGGGGAGCATAGAACTCAAATCCACGATCCAGTTCGACAAAATCATCGTGTTTAAACGAAGCAGTCTCGTAATCAAGCTTTCCGCTAAAATAGCCCGCCTGGTATACATTTTGATATTTCATACCTTCCGCTTCCAAGCCTTGAGGGGAAGCGATAAGTACGTCCACATCACCAAGTTCAAACAAATCAGGGCACTCCCACATATAACCGAATTCTCCTAAACCATTCATACTAGAACCGGCAATAGCACCAAGATGCTCCCATTCTTGTAAATCAGATGACCGCAGCAGAGCCACTTTCCCTGTCAAATCCTTACTTTGCGCTCCAACAACCATGTACCAGTCCGCACCCTTCTTCCACACCTTGGGATCGCGGAAATGGGCAGTATATTCTTCTGGCAGCTCCACTACTGGACCTCTTTTATCAAATGTCACCCCATCTTCTGAAACGGCCATGCATTGGTATGTTTCACGGTTCCCATCGGCATCCTTTACATTTCCTGTGTAAAAGAGGACCATCTTCCCGTCATGCTCGATGGCACTTCCAGAGTAGCATCCATTCTTCTCAAACCATTCGCTAGGAGCCAAGGCAATCGGCTCATGCTTCCAATTAACGAGATCTTTAGAGGAATAATGCCCCCAAAATTTAGCTCCATGACCTGTTTTGAATGGCATCCATTGATAGAAAAGATGGTACGTGCCGTTCCACTGGATAAAGCCGTTTGGATCATTCAACAAGCCGACAGGTGGCATGAGGTGATAGCGTAAACGGTAAGGGGCGCTTTCGACGACCTCTTTATTTTTCTCCACTTCTTCCTTTGCAAGTCTAATAAGCTCTTGCTCTCTTTCTGTCATAAAAGAAAAACTCCTTTATTTACTTAAGATTAATTGAACCTGCTCTAATGAAGGGAGGGCTGTCATCGCACCTTTTTCAGAGGCAGCTAGAGATCCAGAAACACTAGCGAAAGTCGCCATTTCGACGGCTTTTACAAGTGTAATGGTGGAGATATCTCCATTCCACTCGTTTGCCATATATAGAATTCCAGAGACAAATGCATCCCCAGCTCCTGTTGTATCCACTGTTGTCACCTTTCGTGCCGGCACATGCTGATGGCCTTCACGAGTGAAAACGTAACTGCCTTCTGAACCAAGTGTTACAAGTAAAAGAGGGACCTCGTAGGCAGCAAGCTTTTCTGCTCCTTTTTCAATATCCTTTTCACCAGTAATGAACTCTAGTTCTTCCTCGGATATTTTTAAAATATCGACATATGGAAGCATGGAAATAATCTGGTCTTTTGCCGCTTCCTCACTGTCCCACAGGCCAAGGCGTAAATTCGGATCGTAGGAGACTGTCATGCCTTTATCTTTTGCGAGCTTCACCGCTTTGATGGTGGCACTTCTTGTTGGCTCGCTTATTAGGGAAATGGAACCGAAATGCAATATTTTATTTTCATCAAAAAGTTTCTCGTCGATCTCTTCTTCTGTTAAAAAGCGGTCTGCACTTGGTTTGATATAGAAGTCAAAACTGCGTTCTCCATTTTCTAATGTGACGAATACAACTCCTGTGCGGATGTCGTCTGTTAACAACATCGAGCTTGTGTTGACTCCGTAGTCTGCCAGCGTCTTTTGCAAGAACCTTCCGAGTACGTCGTTTCCAACTTTCCCGATAAAAGTGGATTTAGCCTGAAGTCGTGCAACCCCGACTGCTACGTTTGCCGGTGCTCCGCCTGGACTTTTTTGATAGGTGATATTGTCTGCATCTAGTGGGATGAAATCTATCAGTGCTTCACCCAGTGAGATGATTCCTTTTTTCATGGGATGGTTCCTCCTTTATTTTAAAATGGTTACTGTCATCGAAAATTTTATAGCTGTTGCTTGGAGCAAAAGGCGGAGACTCCGGCGGGAGGTAGCGGTAGGTTGAGACCCCGCAACGAAGTGAGGAGGCTCAAGCACACGCCCCGCGGAAAGCGAAGCCATTTGCGGAAAGCAACAGCGGTGTTAAACCGAATCTTACTTTACCTCGTCTTCCTTAATGCCCATGAACCATGTTGCGATGAAGGCACCTACTACCGCGATGGCGAAACCAATCAGATAGTTCACGACATTGACAGTTCCAAACTCCACAAGGATGGCGATCATCGGAATACCTGTCAAACCGTATGCGTTCGCAACAACATTGGTAAACACGACATATGCTCCACCTAACGCGCCACCAATGGCCGCTCCGATAAATGGCTTACGATATCTTAAGTTAACCCCGAAGATTACCGGTTCTGTAATACCAAGGAAAGCTGAAAGTGCTGCCGGCAATGCAAGTTCTTTCGTTTTCGCCCGTTTTGCTAAAAAGTAAACAGCTAGTCCCGCTCCACCTTGAGCTACATTTGCCATGGACCAGATCGGTAAGAGATAGTTGAAGCCCAGTTCTGCTAAAAGTCCTGCTTCAATAGCATGGAAACTGTGGTGGACACCTGTGATTACAATCAGGGAGTACAATCCGCCAAAAATAAGACCGGCAAAGACACTTCCGTAGTCATAAACAAAGTTAAGCACAACTGTGATACCTGAACCGATGGCATTTCCTAATGGCCCGATTGCAAGTAGCGTGATAAAACCAGTCAAGATAACGGTCACAAATGGCGTTACAAGTAAATCTACTGCGCTTGGTACGATTTTTCGTAAATTTTTCTCAATGATGCTCATTACAAATACTGCTAAAAGAACCGGAACAACAGTACCTTGATAGCCAATCAGTGCGACATCAAGTCCCATGAAATCCATGTATTCCGGGTTAGCTTCCGCAAGTCCCCAAGGATTCAGCAGATCAGGGTGTGTCATGATTCCGCCGACAACTGCCCCAAGGAACGAGTTTCCTCCGAATTCTTTTGCCGCACTATAACCTAGCAAAATCGGGAGAATGATGAAAGCTGCGCTGGAGAACATATTCAGCATTTTCACAAGGGAGCTGTCATCCGCGACCCAGCCGAATGTTGTCACCATTCCCAGCAGCCCCATTAGTAGACCGCTTGCCACGATGGCAGGGATGATTGGAACGAAAATGTTAGACAGTGTTCTCGCGAAACGCGCGAACGGGTTCATCTTCTTTTTCGCTGCTTCTGCATGGTCTTGAGTGTCCTTTTCCTTAAGTCCAACTTCTTCTGCAAATTCGCCGTATACTTTATTTACAATTCCTGTGCCGAAAATAACTTGGAACTGTCCGGACCTGGCAAATGCCCCTTTCACTCCATCAAGCTCCTCTATTTGGTCACGATTTGCTGTTGCTAGTTCATCATCTTTTAAAACAAGTCTTAGACGAGTCGCGCAGTGTGTGGCACTGATGACATTGTCTGCTCCACCAAGGAGCGGAATCAAGTCTTTCGCTATCTTGTTATAATTCATTATGAGCACCTCTTTTTCCTATTTGTTTTATTCATTTAAGTGAAATCAGGTTGATTTTTACCTTTTTTCGCTAGCTTCGGCAGAAGAATCAGGGTGAATTTTGACATATCCATTGTAAATGTGATTTATCCATTGTAAGTGGGATTTATCCATTGTAAGTGGGATTTATCCACGCTAAAGACCCATTTATCCATTGTAAAATTGTTTTATCCACCCTAACCGACCATTTATCCATTATTGGAAATACAGCCCCTCCGCAACCTAACTTCAAAACCAAAAACAAAAGACCTAAAACCTGCAAGAAGGTAGAGTGGTCCCTACGTCCTTGCCTGTTTTAGGTCTTGCCTGCATTACCAGTCACAATCCTGTATATACTTGTTAGCGAATACGTTTTCATTTTAACCAGTCGGCCATAATTCGTCAACAGTCCAACGCTTCTTATTTCCCTGTTAACCTTTGGATATGGAGCGTGATGTATCCTACTTCTGATAAAGGAAAATGAATGTTATATTCTGCATCCAGAAAGTCGGCGATTTTTTGCGCCGTTCCAAATGCCTTCCCAAATTTCATCTGAAGTAATTCTAGCATTTCAGGGTCCATGGAGTGAAAGGGTTCCCCTTCTTCCACACGGTTAATCGCAAACCTTAAATGCGTCAACAAGCGTTGATAATTGATGGATGTTTCCTCAATCGTTATACCAAATTCCTTTTCGATAATCTCAATCGCATCACGGATAATGGAAGCCAGCTGCATCGTGTTTGCCATGCTTTTGGAGCCAATTTTCGCCGTGTGAAGATGAAGGGCAATATGTCCCACTTCATCATCAGGGATGCTCACGCCCAACCGGTCTTTGATCAAACCTTGCGCCCATTGGCCGATCTCAAATTCTGGCCTATAGAGGACTCTTATTTCGTTGAGCAATTTATTCTGGATGGTGTAACCTTTTTCCAAACGTTCAATTGCAAAAGAAAGATGGTCTGTTAAGGAAATGTGGATGTGATTGCTCAAAGGAACCATCAGCTTACCTTCTGCATAGCTGATAATTTCCTCTGCCACATCTATATGCTCAACAGGAAGAGTGGAAAGCAACTCTTGAAACTTGTCGCTTTCCTCTTTCATCACAAAGATCTTTTCTATTTTACTGCGGTCTACCAAATCGTTCTTCCGCTTTTGGAAGCCGACACCAAGGCCCATCACGATTTTTTCCTGATTATCCTCTTTGACGACAACCGAGTTATTGTTTAACACTTTACTTATTCTCAATCTTGTCTCTCCCCATTTACAAACCGCCCTATTTTACTTCTTATTATAACCAATCAAAGGGGCTATACAAAGCAGTTACATGCTTCACGAATAGAAAGCACGGAGACGACGGGGAATTTACGCTTTAATATTCCAATCCAATAATGCTGTTTCACCTTTTGTTGCTGTTTTTACAGCATGTTTTGTCACTGTATCAATGATATCCCCGTTTGTCAGGATAACAGGTGTGACGATGCTTTTTGCTTTTTCATTAATAAGGTCGATATCAAATGTTAAAAGTGGCGTGCCGACTTTTACTTTGTCTCCGACTTCCACAAGTCCTTCAAAACCTTCCCCTTTCATGCCAACTGTTTCAAGACCAACGTGGATCAGTACTTCCACACCAGTTTCTGACTTGATGCCGATCGCGTGTTTTGTTGGGAAAAATTGAACGATTTCTCCGTTTACTGGAGATACAACTGTTCCTTCTGTGGGTTCAATTGCGATGCCATCACCCATCATTTTTTGCGCGAATACAGGGTCTGGAACTTCTTCAAGTGGAACGATTTTTCCTGTAATAGGTGCTACTAGAATCTCTTCAGTTTTGGTTTCTTCTTTACCGCCGAATAGTTTTTTGAAAAATGACATATGTGTTTCCTCCTATTGTCGGAATTGTGCGGAAATAGAAAAAGACCCAATACGCTACTCTTTAGGGGAGTAAACGTATTAGGTCTTGCCTGCATTACCAGTCACAATCCTATATATGTGTGTGTATTTTATTATGTTTGGCTCTGTTAAACAACGCTGCTAATTTCCGCATTGGGCTTCGCTTTCCGCGGAGCGATGCTTGAGCCTCCTCGGCAAACCTGCGGGGTCTCAACCTACCGCTACCTCCCGCCGGAGTCTTCGCCCAATGCTCCAAGCTACAGCTATGGATTCATTTAACGGATCTATTATCTTATAAAGGTATGACATCTCTACCCGTTTGTCAATTAATACGTGAGGGTGCCTTTAACTATCTTTTCCCAGTCCGGGTATAGGTCGTTACGGCGATCTCTCCAAGTAGTGACAGATCCTGCTTCTCTTACTTTGTGTAAAAGGGTTAGATCTAGGTCACCTGTAACAATCATATCCGTATTTAACTCTCCCTCCGCTACAATGCCTCGAGGAGGAAAAGGAACGTCGTTTGGTGAAATGATGGCAGCCTGCCCAAAGTTGCCACGCATAAAGTCAACCGTAGGAAGGGAACCAATGGTTCCGGTCGTCACCACGTAGATTTGGTTTTCAATCGTGCGCGCATGGCAAGAATATCGTACGCGGTGAAAACCGTGACGGTCATCTGTGCAGGAAGGACAAAACACCACATCCGCACCCATCGCCTTCACAAGCCTTACCGCTTCCGGAAACTCAATATCATAGCATGTCAGCATCGAAATGGTGCCAAAGTCGGTATGGAAAATCTGTAAGTCCTCACCAGGGGTCAGACCCCACTCATACACTTCTGTTGGTGTTAAATGCAGCTTTGATTGTGTAGCGATGCGACCATCAGGGTAAAAAAGGTGGGCTGCGTTGTAAAGTTTTCCTTCTTTTTCAATAATGTGTGTGCCGCCTATGATATGCATGCCGGTTTGTATGGCAATACCGCTGAACAGTTGTTGGTAGTGTTCGGTGTATTTTGGCAGATCATGAATGGTCTGCTCTCTCCCATCCACTGGAAAAGAAATTAGTTGGGTCGTCAAAAACTCTGGGAACAGGACAAAATCCGCTTCAAATTCAGCAGCGGTTTTCACATAATGAATGACTTGATTCGCAAACTCATCAAAGCTTGAGATCGTGTGCAATGGATATTGCACGGCAGAAGCACGAAACTTCATGACAACAGGCCCCCTTATATATGTAACTCTATTAGTTAGAAAGTCGAAATTCTTTTGTTGCAACTAGTCTATTATAAGGGATTGGATCCAAGAGTCTCAACGTTAGTTTTGTGGGATATTATGGAATCAACAAACTTAAAAGTCTGTAGTTATTATTACCTAGTAAAAGGAAAGAATTTACTCTAGAATAGAAAAGTAAGCAATTTTTTGCAGAGGGGCTTGGTACATGTTAAGCAGTACAATGAGTTTTAACGTGAGTACGCAAATACTAGAAGAGAACTCCGTTTTATCCGCACTCGAAAGAAATCTAGCAATGATAGAGTTTAATTTAAATAAAGAGGTTGTTTGGGTAAACGATAATTTTGCGAAGGCAATGGGCTATTCCGCTTATGAGATGAAGAATATGTCACATCCAAAGTTTTGTACGTCAGAATATAAAAATAGTAGAGCTTACGAAGAACTGTGGGCAAATTTGAGTAACGGGGTCAAATTCCAAGAGAAAATTGAGAGAGTGGACAGACGCGGCAATATCCTCTGGTTAGAAGCAACATATATCCCAATTGTAAATGATGAAGGGCAAGTAGAAGCTGTCCTGAAAATAGCCACCGACATCACAGAGCGCGAGAGAAACTCCCTGAAAATATTGACTGAGTTAAAAGAAATGCCAGTTGAATTAGTGAATATAGTGGTCGATAACTCCAAAGAAAAGTTGGAAGCATTACAAGCGTTGAATACACAAACAGATTTAATCAGCGACGTTTCCAAACTTATTAAGAATATATCCTCTCAAACAAATATCCTTGCCTTAAATGCGGCGATTGAAGCAGCTCGTGCAGGAGAACATGGAAGAGGCTTCAGTGTAGTTGCGGAAGAAGTTCGCAAATTGGCTGCAAGTGTAGCCAAATCCATCAATCAAGTAAACGAAAATGTAGAAAACATTCGAGAAGAAGCCCTAAGAGTAAACCACATTACCGACGACCTGCAAAAACTAATCCGTGAAACAGAATCAAAATTCCAAAAAGTCGTCACAGAACTGGAGAATTTGAATAAGTAGAAAAGTTTTGGAGTGGAAGGCGCGCAGACGCCGCGGGAGGAAGGGACAGGTGAGACCCCGCAACGGAGTGAGGAGGCTCACGGACCGCCCGCAGGCAAGCGAAGCGCCTGGAACGGAAATCAACAGTTCTATTAATTTTCCTTTCTTTTATAAAAAAACCGGGTAGCACTAAAGCCGCCCGGTTTCACTTATCCAACCTCACTCTTCGCCATTGCCTCAACAATCGCCTTCGCAACACCGCTATTTACATTTGTATCTGTTACCATATGCGCCTTTTCCTTAACACCATCCGGTGCATTCCCCATCGCAACGGCTCTGCCAACACGCACCAACATCGACACGTCATTGTAATTGTCCCCAATCGCCATCGTGTCTTCCATCGAAATACCTCGCTCTTCAGTGAATGTAGTCAAAGCGATTCCCTTCTGAGCATCCACACTTGTGATCTCCAAGTTGTCCTTACCAGATGAACTCACTGCAACCGTTCCAAGTTCCAGCAGTTCAGCACGTGCCGCTTCCAGATTTTCTTTATCCATGGAAAAAGCAAGAAGCTTGTATATTACCTTTGACTCATCTTGTAAGATAGGTTCAAAGCTATCCACCATTTTCACATTTCCGTCTTCCATTCTTTCTTGTGCCGCCTTTAAGACTTTATCATAGTCATTATCGTTACTTGCTGACATGAATACATCCATAATCGTGGCAATCGCCTTATCATAATCCTTTGAGAATGTTCCGTTCTGCGTATAGATCTCAAAATAAATATCATGCTTGTCCAAAATACGCGCCAGCTCTCTGCCAAGATCCAAATTAATCGGATTTGTTGCTACGATTTCCCCTTCAGACGTGCGCGCTTCCGCTCCATTTACACAAATAATCGGAGTATGGATACCCGCCTCTGCCAATACATCCTTGGCCTCAGAGTAAGCTCTACCAGTCGCAATCACCACTTCCACTCCATTGTTCCTTGCAAGCTGAATGGCATCCGCGTTCTCTTCACTAACTACATGGTTATTGTTTAATAATGTTCCGTCCATATCTATGGCAATACATTTTACCAAGTGAATTCACCTTCTTATATGTATGATTTTTTGTATATACCCTATCCTAGTTAATCTTTCTTCGCATTACAAACATTATACTGCAAAAGCTTTTTGCTAAAAATTTTGAAAAGTATAATTAATCCTGTTTTATAACCGCTAAATCCCTTATAATAAAGGTATTAAACGCGATCAGGTGAGGTTGAACTTTATGAAAATTTCCTCCAATCATATTGGCAAAATTCTAAAAAATGATATTTACTCTTTGTCGGGGAATCTTTTATTAAAAAAAGGGACGGTCCTGAATGCAAATCATGTGGAAAGCCTGCAAAAGCATGCCTACTACTTTGACCAGGCCTTTATTTTAGACGAGCCCCACCATTTGTCCAAAGAGTATTTTCAGCATGTTAAAAATATGTACGAATCGAGCATCCATACTTTCCAATCCATATTCGCCAGTCTTGAAGGGGAACCCTTGCCTCCAATAGAGGAAATACAAGGAATGTTGACGCCTCTAATTGATAAGCTTGTGGACGATCCGGTTTTCACCCGATACATAGAACAAGTAAAAAGCTATGACAATTACACCTATACCCACAGTTTAAATGTCGGAATCTACTCCTCTTTAATCGGTAAGCTCCAAGGACTCGATAAAAGCAGCATCAGCTTGCTCGGTCAAATGGGAGTGTTCCACGACGTCGGAAAGCTACTTATCGACAAAGGTATTTTGCAAAAGCCAGGCCGCTTAACGGAAAAAGAATGGTTGGAAATACAAAAGCATACCACCTACGGATATGATTTGCTTAAAAAGAATCGGACGATAGATCCACATATATTGCAAGGTGCGTTGCTCCATCATGAACGACTTGATGGAAGCGGTTATCCAACAGGAATCAAGCATTCGAAGATACCCTACTTTGTTCAGATTCTATCTGTTGCGGATATGTATGATGCCCTCTCCTCAGAAAGAAGCTATCGACCAAAGCAAAATATCTTTACTACTACTAAAATCCTTATTCAAGAGGCAAATTACAATAGATTGAATCCAGCCATCGTCTATCCGTTTGTCCGATATGTTCTTTCCAATCATCTTCGCGAGGAAGTGGTGCTTAATAACGGCAAGCTTGCGGAAATTATTTTCATACATGCCGATGAACCGCATCTACCTATTATTAAAGTAGATGACCACTTTATTGACCTTAGAAAAAATAAAGAATTAGAGATTCTGGATTTTGCTAATTAAGCCTATTATGCAGGTTTGACAATACTTTTTTCGGGGTATCCAAGTGAAAGATCATACATAATTCCAGTAACTACCTTTGAAAAGTTCGAGAAATGTATTAAAATAACTAACGTTGCATATTTACGCATAAGGAGATTATTATATTGAAAAACCATTCATCTTTTAGAACAGCAGATAAATTAAAATTCATCATACCTTCTATTATTGGTATTTTATTATTCATGTTTCCCGTCATGTACAATGACGAGTTAACGATACCCATTGCCATATTAGCTGGGTTACTAGGAGACCTTTTAGGTAATAGCATCCCCTACATTATGACAGGTGTCATCACCGTCACTGCCATCGCAACGGTAGTGACAAAACTAATAAAGCCCGCGTTTACAAAAGAGCCAGGATTCTTTAACACGTTATTGAACGTATCTATTTTCTGGACGGTTGTAAGAGTGCTAGCGATGGTACTGGCCATTATGACCCTATTTGAACTTGGTCCAGAGGCAGTATGGAGTGACGTTACAGGTTCTGTTATTCTGTACGATTTGCTACCCGTGCTATTTACCGTATTCCTTTTTGCCGGATTATTTTTGCCGTTGTTATTAAACTTT
Organism: Sutcliffiella horikoshii; assembly: GCF_020524325.1. Lineage (GTDB taxonomy): Bacteria > Bacillota > Bacilli > Bacillales > Bacillaceae_I > Sutcliffiella_A > Sutcliffiella_A horikoshii_D. The sequence continues at coordinate 136,965 of NZ_JAIVKY010000007.1, read as the reverse complement.
GGACTGTTGGAGTTATTTGGCGCATTATTGACAAAAATCATGCGTCCGTTATTTAAACTTCCAGGTCGATCTTCCATCGATGCCTTAGCATCATGGCTTGGGGATGGAACCATCGGGGTCCTACTAACTAGTAAACAGTATGAAGACGGTTATTATACGAAAAGAGAAGCAGCGGTTATTGCTACTACTTTCTCTATCGTTTCGATTACATTTAGCCTTGTTGTTATTACTCAGGTAAAGCTTGGGTCCATGTTCATTCCATTTTACATCACGATTGGGGTGGCTGGTCTTGTAGCAGCCATCATCATGCCACGTATCCCTCCTTTATCCAGAAAGGCAGATACGTATTATAACGGCGAAGAGCAGGATGAAAAAGAATTGATTCCTTCCGGCTATTCTCCGTTAAAGTGGGGTTATACTCAAGCAGTAGAACGTGCCGCTAAAAATAAGAGCGCAGGAAAGTTCTTCCGTGACGGTGGAAAAAATGTCCTTGATATGTGGATGGGTGTAGCGCCGATAGTTATGGCATTCGGTACTATTGCCTTAATCCTTGCTGAAAACACAGACCTTTTCGTGTATCTTGGAATGCCGTTCATTCCGTTGTTAGAGTTATTGCAAATTCCAGAAGCGGCTAAAGCATCTGAATCCCTTATTGTTGGTTTTGCGGACATGTTCCTGCCAGCTCTTTTAGCTTCAGATATTCAGAGTGAGTTAACTCGTTTTGTGGTTGCGGCAGTATCTGTAACACAGCTGATCTATCTTTCTGAGGTTGGGGGCGTTATCTTAGGTTCTAAAGTTCCTGTATCGCTTTGGGAGATGTTCGTGATTTACCTTTTACGTACGTTGATTACGTTACCAGTTATTGCGCTGATGGCGCATGTATTTTTCTTTTAATATTAGAATGTAAAAAGCTATCCATTGGGTCCTGTGGGGACTTATGGATAGCTTTTTTTGTTTAATGTATTTACTTACTAATGCCGTTCCTTTTCGCTGCAGGCACTCGCTTTCCGCGGGACGGTGCTTGAGCCTCCTCACAACGCTTCAGGGGTCTCAACCTACCGTTCCCCCCGCTGGAGTCGAGTGCCTTCCGCTCCAATTCACTCATTTTATTAACAAAACCACTTTAGTAAACTTCTTGTTTTTCTGTTACAGCTTCTAGCTCTTTTCCTAATAGATGCGCAAGCTCCAGCATGCCGTATTTCCCGGCAACTTTTTCAGCATCTGCGTTATAATTCGTGTTGGTGTTGACATCATAGGTGAAGATTTCTCCTTGACTGTTGCGGATAAATTCAATACCGGCCACTTGGATTTCGTTTTCTTGTAGGAACTTTTCATATTTTTCGATGATTGGGTCCGCAAAGCCCTCCACGATACGGAACTTCGGCTTTTCCTCAACTTCTTCTCCTACCGGGCAAAATAGGTCACCGATTTGGCAGGCATCGGCCGGGCACAGCTCAAAGCCTTCTGACGTATCAACCTGAACGGCATACATGAATTTCCCACCAATGAACTCACAACGAGTAATAAACGGTTCCGGGGCCTGAATGTAATCTTGGATAAGCGTGATTCCATCTACCGGCTCTTCAAAATCAGGTCCATAGAGATATTCTTCAAGGGAAGCAGTGGAGTGAAATAGTTGGACACCAAGTCCTTTTCCAGCACGATTATGTTTAGTAATGAAGGATGTGGAGCCTATCCTTTTTGCCGCCTGCAAAATATGTTCCTTACCTACAGCCGCAATGGTTTTTGGTGTCTTTACTCCAGCTTTTTCAAGGGCAGTATACTGATTAACCTTGCTTAATTCCAACTGAAGAGCGCGACTTCCATTGAGCACTTTCCGTCCATGATGTTCGAGCCATGCCAGTACCGCTCCTGTTAGCTCAGGTGCAAAGCGGTGGTCCCGCGTATGGGAGGACGCGCTCATTCTGTTATAAAATACGCCTTCTGGTGGTTCTTCTGTCAAAGGCACTACTCCTTCGTCTAAATGCCATTCTTCATATGGCAATCCCAACTCTTCCAATCTAGTAGTTAAATGTGTTGTCCACTCTTTATTTTCATGAATAATATAGATTTTTTCCACGTTGTTTGCCTCCAGTTTGTGCATATATGCTAATGTATTCGCTGCTTAATCTTATGATTGGGCAAGCTCTTCTGTCTGTGTGTTTACAAGCGGCATCACCTTTTTGGCGAAGCGCTCCATTTCTTCAAGCTGCGGAGAAAATTGTAATAACAATAAGTCCACTCCCGCTTTCTCAAATTCTTGTATTCTTGTAGCAATTTGCTCTGGCGTGCCTATCAAATTGGGACGCAATCCCCTATTTGATACAGAGTAGTCCTGTAATTGTATTTGTTGTTCGAGTTGTGATTTGCTAGTGAAGTCCTTAAACCCAGCATACGCATCGGATTCTTTAACAGCTGTGATCCGGGCAAGTTCCGCTTGCGCTTCCTCTTCTGTATCCCTGCAAATGACATAAGCAGCCATCCCAAAGGATTGAAAAGGAGGATTGGAAGTCTTGGCTCGCTTTTGTTTCATATCGTTGATCTTAGCCGCCACTTCCTCCACTGTGCCCCCGTGCATGACATAGGCATCACAGTGCGAGGAGATAACTTCCTTACCTTTCGGACTCTCGCCTCCTGCATAAAGGATAGGGTTTGGCCGTTGCACCGGTTTAGGATGGAGTTTTGTCTCTTTCTGCTGGTAGTACTTCCCGTCATAGCTAAAAGAGTCCTCTGTCCATAAGCCTTTAAGAACATCGATAAACTCCTTCGTGCGGTCATATCGTTCGTCATGTTCGGTAAAGATCCCGCCATATTGACGGGCCTCCTCTTCCCACCACGCCGATACGACATTGAGGGTGAAACGGCCGTTGCTGATATGATCGATGTTTGCGGTTGCTTTTGCCGCAATAGCAGGGTTATGAAATCCAGGCCGAATCGCCGTCATAATTTCTATTTTTTCGGTTACGGCTGCCAAAGCTGCAGCAGTAGACCAAGCCTCAAGAGTATCCTCTTTCGGTCCTTTAATATCATTTAAGAATAGCTCTGCAATCAAAGTTGTGTCATACCCAAGCTTTTCCGCCTGCTGAATCACTTTTTTTGCATACTCAAAAGTCGGGGGCATTTGTTCGTCCTCCACATTTCGCAACCAACCGCCGAATATCGGCAACCAAAATCCAAACTTCATCTCACGCTTCCCCCTTCAATGTTTGTGTATGTAGACAAACAAAAAAACTCCTTCGATAAGAAGAAGTTTGAGTACAAGCCCGTAACATCCACTTATCTTCCAAGAACGTTTGTCTTGCTGGAATTAGCACCTATACAGTTAATCTGTCCTGTATGGTTGCCGGGCTTCGCAGGGCCAGTCCCTCCACCTCTCTTGATAAGAAAACTTACTATTCAATTATTATTATTTGCACTAATCCTATCACGAAACTTGGGAATGGACAAGTGTTTCGGATGGCTAAATACTCTTGTTGTATTATTAGCTTATTAGCTGGTGGAGGAATAATGAACTGATGGTTATGGATTTATTCGGGAGATTGGGGTGGATGGGGTGGGGATGAAGACACTTTCGAGCGTAAAAACTTTTCACGGTGGTCTTCATTCGCCTTATGAAGACACTTCCCAGCCGGAAATCCTCCCACTGAGGTCTTCATCCGCACTATGAAGACACTTCCGAACCTGAAATCCTCCCACTGAGGTCTTCATTCGCCTTATGAAGACACTTCCCAGCCGGAAATCCTCCCACTGAGGTCTTCATCCGCACTATGAAGACACTTCCAAACCTGAAATCCTCCCACTGAGGTCTTCATACACCTTATGAAGACACTTCCCAGCCGGAAATCCTCCCACTGAGGTCTTCATCCGCCTTATGAAGACACTCCCGAGCATGGAATCCTCCCACTGAGGTCTTCATCCCGACCATAACTCCTCCATTTACCCAAAGTCCCCGTAATTACCCCATAGAAAAAACGCATAGAAAAAACGCCCCCCAAAACCAGGAAGGCGTCTACTTAAATCTATTATTGTACATCCTTTTCAAAATTAGGAGCATGCAGACCTTCTGCTTCAAACGTCTCTCCTATTTTCTGATGAAAGTTCTCCAAAGCAGTTGCCACTTCTTCACCATTCGAACCCTCAGACATTGCTGCCGCACGTTCTTCAAAATATAAAGCCAATAATTCGATGGAATCTTTTATGTCAGCCTGAAGGCTAGAATCCAAGTTCTCCGGGATCTCAATCCCACGAAGTTCGTTAGCAATACGATTGCTAGCTTCTACCGCTGCCTCAAGATCTCCTGCGCCTTCTGACATTTCATAAGATGTGACAGGTTCAAGGTGCTTGCGGATGGTTTGAATCATTTCCATCTGTATATTCATAAGGACGGTTACCGTCTCCCCACTCTGGTCAGCAGGAACCTGTTTGGAATCAGAAGTGTTCACATTGTTCGCTTCTTCTGTGCATGCAGATAGCACAACCACTAAAACAAGTACCATAGAGAAAATCCACTTTTTCATATTAAGTCTCCTTTTCTTCAAACATTACGAAAACAGTGTACTCGTTTTTACATAACCTGTATATACCTCCACCTAAAGTTGCATTCTTCTATTTATTCTTACATCTCTTTTTTGTTTGTTAAAAATTTATTAAAATAATATTTTCTACTTGCATTGTTTCTTAACATCCCATACAATAGGAAAATGCAAACGGTTGCACCAAGCGTGCACAGTTTTACATTAAAATGAATTCGTTTTCAACAAAAAATAGAACTTTTATAGAAAGAAGGCTGTTAAAAATGAAGAACTTTTTGTCTTTTGATTTCTGGCAGAAATTCGGTAAAGCTTTATTAGTAGTGGTTGCAGTTATGCCTGCTGCTGGTATTATGATTTCTCTTGGTAAGTTGGTCGGCATGACTGGTGGAGACATCGCTCTTGTGCAAACGATTGCAAGAGTAATGGAAGATATCGGTTGGGGAATCATCACCAACTTGCATGTATTATTCGCAGTTGCCATTGGTGGATCTTGGGCGAAAGAGCGTGCAGGAGGTGCTTTTGCAGCATTGATCGCATTCGTTCTTATTAACCGTATCACTGGTGCAATCTTCGGTGTTAACAACGCTATGGTGGCAGACCCTGAAGCTACTTTCACCACTCTTTTTGGACAAGAACTTGTTGTAGGTGACTACTTTACTACTGTGTTGGGTGCTCCTGCATTAAACATGGGAGTATTCGTTGGTATCATTGCCGGTTTCCTTGGTGCTAACCTTTTCAATAAATTTTATAACTATAGTAAATTACCGGATTCCTTATCATTCTTTAACGGTAAACGTTTTGTACCATTCGTTGTAATTGGTGGTTCTGTTATCGCAGGTATTGCGCTTAGTGTTATTTGGCCGTTCATTCAAGGATTGTTAAACGATTTCGGTGTATGGATAGCTTCTTCTAGAGACAGTGCGCCAATCGTTGCACCATTCATTTTCGGTGCGTTAGAGCGTCTATTATTGCCTTTCGGATTGCATCATATGTTAACGGTACCAATGAACTACACGTCTCTTGGTGGAACTTACACTATTTTAACTGGCGGCAGCGCTGGATCCGTTGTAGCAGGACAAGATCCATTATGGTTAGCTTGGATTGCTGACTTGAACAACTTCTTGGCAGCTGGTGACACTGAGTCTTATGAAGCACTTCTACGTGAAGTAGTACCTGCCCGTTTTAAAGTAGGACAAATGATTCTTTCTTGTGCGGCACTAATTGGTATTGCTTATGCAATGTATCGCAATGTGGACAAGGATAAGCGTAAAAAGTATAAGTCTATGTTCTTCTCTGCTGGACTTGCAGTATTCTTAACTGGTGTTACAGAGCCAATCGAATTCATGTTTATGTTTGCTGCTCCTGTGTTATATGTAATCTATGCGATTATGACAGGACTTGCTTTCGCCATTGTTGATATTATTGATATCCGTGTTCATGCATTTGGGGTAATTGAGTTATTGACTCGTACACCGATGATTGTAAAAGCTGGTTTATGGTTAGATCTAGTGAACTTTGTGATTGCATGTTTAGTATTCTTCGGATTGAACTTTGCGGTAGCGAACTTCATGATCAAGAAATTCAACTTCCCTACTCCGGGTCGTAACGGAAACTATATCGAGCAAGAAGAAGGCGCTGGTAACGGTGCAGCTGCAAGTGTACAAGCAGATTCTTTGGCACCTGCAATCATCGACTTACTTGGTGGAGCACAAAATATCGAAGACGTGGATGCATGTATGACTCGTCTGCGTGTTACAGTAAAAGATAGAGAAAAAGTTGCAAATGAAGCTGCTTGGAAAGAAAAAGGTGCGCTTGGACTAATCGTGAAAGACCGCGGTGTACAGGCAATCTACGGACCAAAAGCAGATGTAATCAAATCTGATATTCAAGACTTGTTGGGAGCGTAATAAACGATGAATCTACTAACCCTTAACTGCCACTCTTGGCAGGAAGAGAACCAAATGGAAAAGATACAGCATATCGCGAGAGCCATTAAGGAACAAGCATACGATGTCATCGCTCTTCAAGAGGTTAGTCAAAGCATCGATGCCGAAGTAGTCAAAGGGAACGTTAAGCAAAACAACTTCGGCCTTGTTTTACAGCAAGAGCTTGAGAAGCTTGGAGTGTCAGACTACGAGTTGGTCTGGGACTTCGCCCATATGGGATATGATACGTACGAGGAAGGCCTTGCCATCTTGACTCGCCATCCTATCAAAAAGACACATTCCTTCTTTGTTTCTAAAAGTACGGACACTGACTTTTGGAAAACACGAAAAATTGTCGGTGTGACCGCTGAAGTGCATGGTGAGGAGATGTCCTTTTATACATGTCACCTAGGTTGGTGGAGTGATGAAGAGGAACCTGCAAAGTATCAGATGGAACAGCTTCTTGAAAAGGTACAGGGCAAAGACCCTTACTTCCTAATGGGGGATTTTAATAATAGCGCCCATATTAAAGGAGAAGGTTATGAATATCTGACTTCTACAGCAAGGCTGCACGATACGTATTTACTGGCTTCTGAAAAGGATTCAGGAGTGACGGTGGAAGGAAAGATTGCTGGTTGGGATGAAAACAAACAGGATTTGCGGATTGATTTGATCCTAGCAAGCTCCCCTGTTTCGGCGACTTCTTCTAAAGTGGTCTTTAACGGGCAAAATAGAGAAGTTGTCTCAGACCATTATGGAGTAGAAGTAACTGTGGAAATATAGTCGAGTTTTGACGTATTTCCTGGGAAAATGTAAAAAGGTGAACGGCATTTAGGTGCTGTTCACCTTTTTTGTGTGATTATTTCGTAGCAGCAATGGCTTCAATTTCTGCTTGGATTTTCTTTGTCCACTCATCCACTACCTTGTAATCCATTGCCTTCACATAGATCTCTTCTAGGCTGCCGTGCCAGCTTTTTGCTTCTGCCAATTTCCCAATGGCCTCCTGCATCGCTTCTGTATAGCGGTCTTTTACAAGAGCAATTTCTCTTTCATACCGTTCATCTGTCCCGGTGCGAATCGTAATATCGTACATATCCACGATGGAATCTCCTTCGCGTTCTGGGAAATATTCATGTGGTGCTGTGCTGTCAAAAATGGCAAAACCAAGCTCTCTGCAAATAATCATATCAAGACTATATGGATCAAATCCGCAATGATATACTTCTACGTCAAATCCTTTTTCTTCAGAAGCTTTAGCGAGCTTTTTCAGCATGGTGGATTTCCCTGATCCAGGACGGCCTTTTATAAAATAACGATTTGTGAGCCCTTCTGTCAGGTTTGGAACGAAATCTTTTGCTCCTGCAGGAGTCGCTGCACCAAGGAAACGATGTCTGACATCCGCTTTTTTATCTAAAGTCTTACCTTGGAACAATTGCTCCACAAGGTCCTGTGTCAGCTTATTTGCCGCTTCAAAATTCATATTATGAATATAGTATCTTTCCCAATCGTCATGTATTTTCAGGGCTCTCGCAAAGGTTTGGTAAGCAGTCTGGAATGCTTCCTTCTTTTTGGTCGCTAATTGTTGTATTTCTGCTTTTTGTTCCGCAAGTAACTTGGAGTCCCACGCCTCTCCTAAGTTCACGTATTCCTCCACTGCCCCCGGTGCTTTCGGTTCAATAACATGCGGCGCCGTTCCATCCACAATTCCAATGCCAAGCGCACGGATGACCACCCCGTCCACCGAGCTTGTGTCAGATGAACAATGAAGCAGTTCAATGTCATACCCTTTTTCGTTCCAGACTTTCCCGATCTTTTTGATTAGCGATGATTTCCCTGTCCCTGGCCCGCCTTTTAAAATAAAGATGCGGTCCAATCCTTCTATGTTCGATTCATAAAGACTATAAAATCCACGCGCTGTATTTCCACCAGCATAATAGTTTAAAATTTTCCCTGCCAAGATCTAACACCCTTTCAATGGTAGGTTATCTTACAATTGCAATTCCATTTAGCCTATGCGGCAGGGGTTGTATGGGTGAAAGCCTAGCCTGGCGAAGGCGCGAGAGGTGCCATTTCTTGATATAACTCAATTTTTCTCGATAAAACTTGAAATTTCTTGATATATTTTTAGATTTCTTGATATCCTGAAATTTTTCTTGATATATTCCGGTTTTTCTCGATATCCTGCTTTAAACTTGAAAAAGAGCCGCACTCCCATCCAGAGAGTGCGGCCTTAACCATTATTTCAACTTCAATTTCGCCAATGCATCCGCAAGTGCGGTATTCACCGGTTCATCATTATTCTGCTTTTTCAAATACTGATTCACATCGCGCTTGGATGCTTTCTGGTTAGAGTTGTTCTTGCGGCGTTCCTGGAAGGTGCTTAATTTCTCGCGGTGTCCGCAAACGCAAGCGAACATTTGCCCTTCTCCTTCTCCGCGCAACTCCAGCTTCTTACGGCATTTCGGGCAACGCGCATTGGTCACTTTAGAGACATTTTTACGATGACCGCATTCTCTGTCTTGACAAACGAGCATCTTGCCTTTTTTTCCGTTCACTTCAAGCATCGGCTTGTCGCAGTCCGGGCAACGTTTACCTGTGATATTGTCATGCTTGAACTTTTGATCGGTATTTTTTATTTCATGAACAATCTGTTTCGCATAAGCTTTCATTTCATTGATGAAGGCTGCTTTTTTCAGCTGTCCTTTTGCAATCATGCCAAGCTTTTGCTCCCATTCACCGGTCAAGGCTGGGGACTTTAAATCCTCTGGAGCAAGGTTCAGCAACTGTTTCCCTTTAGAGGTAATATGCAGCCCTTTACCGCGCTTTTCCATCAGAAAACTGTTGAAAAGCTTCTCAATAATATCCGCTCTTGTGGCAACCGTGCCAATCCCGCCTGTTTCACCCAGTGTTTTCACAAGCTTCTGATCCGTTTGTTCCATGTACTTTGCAGGGTTCTCCATCGCAGAAAGCAATGTACCTTCGTTAAAAGGTTCAGGTGGTTTTGTTTTACCAGATGTCAGTTCAACTTTTTTGACCGGCAAAACGTCGCCTTTATTTAAGCTTGGCAACAGCTGATCTGTAAGACTGTCACTTCCATCCTCCTGTTCCTCCATGGAACTGAAAACTTCCTTCCAGCCTTGGGAGATGACCGTTTTCCCTTTTGCCACAAACTGTTCTGTTCCAATTGCAGCAGTGATATTTGTCTGTTCATATAGGAAAGGCGGTAAAAGAACGGCCAAGAAACGTTTCACAATCAGGTCGTAAATTTTGTACTCCTTGTCGGAAAGCTTGCTTAACAAGACCGCTTCCTCTGTCGGTATGATCGCATGGTGATCCGTCACTTTTTCATTATTCACAAACGACTTGTTCGCTTTGATCGGTTTCGTTAGCAGCTTAGAAGCAATTGGCTTGTAAGAGTGTGCACGAATCGCTTCCACACGCTCTTTTAATGTATCCACCATATCAGTGGAAATGTATCTGGAATCCGTTCTTGGATACGTAACGATTTTGTGTTGTTCGTATAGGCGCTGCAAGATTGATAACGTCTCTTTTGCAGAATAGCCAAAAATGCGGTTGGCATCGCGCTGTAATTCGGTCAGGTCGTAAAGTGCAGGAGCATAGCTTTTCTTCTCTGTTTTATTTATGTCGGTTATCTTTGCATCCTGGTTCTTTACCTTGCTGTGCAAGCTTTCCATTGCAGTTTTGTTGAAGTTTCTTCGTTCTTTCGTTTTAGCGTCCTGCCACACCAGCTGGAATCCTTTTTCTGTGATGGCTTTCATTCCGTAGTATTCTTTTGGAACAAAGCTTCTGATTTCTTCTTCCCGTTTGGCAATCATGGCAAGGGTAGGAGTCTGGACTCTTCCGCATGACAGCTGGGCATTGTGCTTAGTGGTAAGCGCGCGAGTCGCGTTCATCCCCACTACCCAATCCGCTTCGGCGCGGGCAACGGCAGAGTAATAGAGGTTTTCGTATTCTTTTCCATCACGAAGCTTTGCAAAGCCCTCTTTTATAGCGCGGTCTGTGACAGAGGAAATCCAAAGTCGCTTTACTGGTTTTTGAATGCGGGCTTTCTCCAAAATCCATCTGGCAACAAGCTCTCCCTCACGACCTGCATCAGTAGCGATGACAATATCCTTTACATCCTTGCGGGTGAGCTGAGCTTTTACCGCGCTATACTGTTTGCTCGTATTCTTGATGACGACAAGCTTCGTTTCGTTCGGAAGCATCGGCAAATCTTCCAGCTTCCACGCTTTAAATTTTGCGTCGTAGGCTTCTGGATCTGCAAGGGTGACGAGGTGACCAAGCGCCCACGTTACGATGTACTTGTCCCCTTCAAAAAATCCATTTCCTTTTTTCGTACATTTCAATACTCTTGCTATATCTCTACCTACAGAGGGTTTCTCTGCAAGGACGACAGTTTTTGGCATAGTAACAATCCTTTCAAGCTTCTTGTCTTCTAATCTTTACATATTGTGTGAGGGGAGTCAAAAAGAGAAGACTAAGCTAAAAAAGAGGAAACTCAAAAAGGAATTTTAAGGCTAAAAATGTTGTGATTAAAAGTGTTATTGAACCGAGTAATACAACAATTAGACCCCTTTTACTATCCGCTTCCCATATCTCAGCTCCATCAATTATCCACCCTAAACCCATTAACAAAAAGGCGATATATTTTAATGTGCTGATATTAAGTACCAACCCTATAAAAAAGAAGATATATCCGATGTTAGGTAGTATGTGGAAGACCAAAATAGGATTTTTCAGTTCCTTTTTCAACTGCTCTTTTCCCTCTTTTGTAAGGTTTTTGTATTCTCTTCTTGCATATATACAGCCTAATAATGCAATCCATAAAATCACTCCAATTTGAACGATAAGCATGTATCTCCCTCTATTCTCTTCCCTTCTTCTCCGGAAGCTTCTCCAACGCATCCACAGCGTCCTCTATCGTCCCTACCGGTATAAGTTCAATATCTAAACCTTCTTCGCTTATGGTCTTTCTCGCAATGGATTCATTTTTGTCCCACTCGCCATCCAATGGAACGATGAAGTAATCAAAGCCTGCATTAGCAGCTCCAATCACCTTTTGTTTCACGCCTCCGATTGGACCCACCTCCCCGTCAATCGTGATGGTTCCCGTACCTGCTACCGCATTTCCTTTGAGCAGAGATTCTTCCATCATTTTATCTAGAAGAGTGAGCGTAATCATGAGCCCGGCACTTGGCCCTCCCAAGTTCTCTATGTTCTGCCACTCAATGTTTTCGTCCTTTGATGTCTCAAATACTTCCTCGAAAAATACTCCAAGCAAGGTGTTCCCGTAGTAATCCTTGTACGGATATGTCGTAACATCGACCTCTATTTCCTTACCTTCTCGTACCAACGACAACGTGAGCATTTCTCCCGGTTCTTTTTCTACAATTAGTTGATCTAATTGTTCATATGATTCCAGCTTTTCTCCGTCAATGCCTACCAGAATGTCTGTTACTTTCACCGCATCTTTGTTTTTCCAATCTGGAAAATAATACACGGGATAGAATCCTTGCAGCTCAAGCTTGGGTTCTTCTCCTAATAGACCGCGTGCTATGTATTCCGCCTTGATTTTTGATTGCTCCATCATTATTTTATTTTGGTAGTCAAGCTCCTCAAATCCCAAGTCTTGTTGCCCAGTGACGGATGGGACAATCTCTACCCCCTTCTTGGAAAAATGCGTAAGTATCATTATTGGCCATTTACTGTTTTGAAGGCTGGCCACATAGGTCATCCCCAAATCACCGTCAAGTTCAGAGCCCCCCTCATACTGAACAAATTCGTCCAGATTAAACGGGTTCCCTGCAAATAATACATCATACCCAGTCGGTATAAATCCGCTCCCTATAATCATTAACAAAACTACTAAAACAATCCACGGTGCCCGTCTCTTCATCAGGTTCCCCCACCATTCCTTTTTATCTACTTTTTATTTTATAGTAGATTGGTAGAATTTAGTATAGATATTCTAGGCAAGGAGGAAGAAACTTCTTTCATTTCCCACATAGCCATTCCTAGAAAATTTTAGTATGATGAAAAGTAGATATTTTTTTAGATAGGATGGATACAAACATGAGTTTATTGAGCATAGATGGTTTAAGCCATAGCTTTGGCGACCGCACGTTATTTAAAGATGTTTCCCTTCGCCTATTGGCAGGCGAGCATGTTGGCCTTGTAGGGGCAAATGGAGTCGGTAAATCGACGTTAATGAATATTATTACTGGGGAGATCGTGTACGACACAGGGCGCGTTGAGTGGACACCAGGTGTGCATTACGGATACTTGGACCAGCATACAGTGCTGACGCCTGGAAGAACGATCAGAGACATCCTGCGCGATGCATTCTTGCCCTTATATGAAAAAGAAAAAGAACTGAATGCCATTACCGATAAAATGGGAACGGCTACTCCAGAAGAATTGGAAGAGCTGTTGGAACAAATGGGCGAAATCCAAGACCATCTGGATGCCGGCGGATTTTACAACTTGGATATAAAGGTCGAGGAAGCTGCGCGCGGTCTTGGTTTGGACGCAATCGGCCTTGAACGAGACGTTGCTGCACTAAGTGGTGGACAGCGTACAAAGGTTCTTTTGGCGAAACTGTTGCTTGAGCAGCCGCAAGTGTTGTTACTGGATGAGCCGACGAACTACCTGGATGTGGAGCATATCCGTTGGTTAAGCTCGTATTTGAAAGAGTACCCGCATGCATTCCTATTGATCTCGCATGATACCGAGTTCATGAACGGTGTGGTGGATGTTATTTTCCATCTGGAATTCTCCAAGCTGACTCGCTACACAGCGTCTTATGAAAAATTCTTAGAGCTTGCGGAAATTAACAAAAATCAACATATTAACGCTTATGAGAAGCAAAAAGAATTCATTAAGAAGCAAGAAGATTTTATTGCGAAAAATAAAGCGCGTTACTCCACAACTGGCCGAGCGAAAAGCCGTCAAAAGCAACTGGACCGCATGGATCGAATTGACCGCCCAGAAACAGCAGCTAAGCCGACTTTTGAATTTAAAGAGTCCCGCGCAAGCAGCCGTTATGTGGTGGAAGCGAAAGATCTTGAGATTGGGTACGCTGAGCCATTATTACCAAAGCTTACGATGGAAATCGAGCGAGGAGATAAGATTGCGATTGTCGGATGCAACGGTGTCGGGAAGTCGACCTTATTGAAAACAATCCTGGGTAAAATAGATCCTCTTGGCGGTTCTGTAATTCGCGGTGACTTCTTGTTCCCTTCTTATTTTGAACAAGAGGTTAAAGCGAAGGATATCACGCCGATTGATGATGTCTGGAACGAGTTTCCTTCCCTTGATCAGCACCAAGTTCGTGCAATCTTGGCGCGCTGCGGGTTGAAGAACGAGCATATCTCCCGTCCGTTGAGTCAGTTGAGCGGTGGAGAGCAAGCCAAGGTGCGTTTATGTAAGTTAATGATGCATGAGAGTAACTGGCTGCTATTTGACGAGCCGACAAACCACTTGGATGTAGTAGCGAAAGAGGAATTGAAGCGTGCTATTAAAGCCTATAAGGGTACTATTCTTCTTGTTTGCCACGAACCTAGCTTCTATGAGGACTGGGTGACGAAGGTTTGGAATGTGGAAGAGTGGGCGGAGCAGAAACAGTAAGAGATGTTACTTCGAGCAGCATGGGGGATGAGCCCCGTGCTGCTTTTTGTTGTTTTGAGGGAGTTAGGGGGTGGTGGCGGCTTCTCCTCTGTTACCGTTTTGCTGTTTGCGGCGGCGCTTCGGGCGTTGAGGCGGCTTCTCTGTTACCGTTTTGCCGTTTGCCTGGGCGCTTCGGGCGTTGAGGCGGCTTCTCTGTTACCGTTTTGCCGTTTGCCTGGGCGCTTCGGGACTTGAGATGGCTTCTCTGTTACCGTTTTGCCGTTTGCCTGGGCGCTTCGGGACTTGAGATGCCCTCTATTTGCCCTTTCCTCTGTTTCAATACTCGCTTCAGGCATTTAGAACGCTCCTATACGACCTTTACACTATTTCCACGCACGCTTCGGGCATTTAGAGCGCTCCTATACGACCTTTCCTCTGTTTCCACACTCTCTCCGGGCATTTACAACGCGCCTCCGTCTACCCCAGACCCTCACTCCCCACACCAACCAAAAAAAGACCGCCCCAAAAGGCAGCAACAACACATGCCCTCCAGAACAGCCCCAAAATCCCTTATTACAACGGCTTCGGATCGTAACTCGAACCCGTCCAGTCCGTCAATTCACAAACTGCTTCCCAAAGCTTCGGATAAAACTCAAACTTTGCTCCTCTTTCCAAAGCCTGAGCAGGTATTCCTTTTAAACTCTTCGTATTCAAGCCAATCATTCTTCGCACCAATTGAATATGATGCTTACGGAACGTCTGGAAGTTTTCATCAAACGCAATCAATTCTTGCATCAGCAAGTAAAGCTCATAGTTGTCACCGGCAGCCTTGTGCAGCATGAACGGTGTCAGTTGTTTGTCATTCAGCAGCTGTTCAAACGGCCCCCACAGTGTCGGTCCAAGTCTTAAAATTTCATTGAATCCCGGTGAGTCCTGGCCGCTTCCACGTCCAAGTGCTAGTCTGATAGTATGGTAGTCTCTTGGAGTAATCACTTTTACCATGTCAAACACTGGCGGCAAATGCTTCAGGTGCATGTTCACTCTTTGAAGTTGTTGTGTAGCCCCCAACACTTCCCCATGCTTCATATTGGCATCCGCTAAGTGAATGTACTGAATGATGAGCTTGAAATGCAGCTCAGCGATTTGATGAATCATCTGGAATGTCAGTTCGTCATCACAAGAGAGTTCCCCATCCCCCTTTTGTAAGCCCAACAGTTCTTCCGTACGAATATACTTTTCATAATCTGTCACTTTTCTCTCTTCCATTTCTTCTCCTCCAAATACCGGATAAATGGAATGCCGCTAGCAACTAATATCTTCTATCTTCCATTCACACGTTTATGTAAACCCTTACATTTATGTTACGCACTTGGACAAATAACTGTCAAGCTCCAAGTCAACTTTCCAGCAAGCTTTTATGAATCCAGATGGCCGCTTGTATGCCGTCCCCCATGGCAATGGCTGCTTGTTCCGAATGGACCGTAATGTCACCCGCAGCCCAAACATTTTCTACAGAGGTCATTTTTGTTCGGGGATCTACAAGGATATGTTTATTATCTTCCACTTCCACTCCCAATTGGAGAGCAAGTTCCGCATTTGGTTTATTGCCACCGAGTGCTAAAAATGCATAACCACAATTAATCCGTTCGCCATTCGCAAGCGTTACCCCTTTAAGCTCCGAACCATCCACAAGAATTTTCGAAAGCTCATCAGAAACAAGATTGATCCCCTTAGCAACTAATTTTCCCTTTAAATCAGCATCAATTTTCCCTTTTCCATGATTGATAAGGGTGAGCGCATCTGTCCAATAGGTCAGGGTCAGCGCCATAGAAGCACCTGCATTACCTGAGCCGATCACTAGGGCTGACTTATCTAAAATTTCATACCCATCACAATCCGGACAAACAAATATACTTTTTCCAAGACACGGCAACAGACCTTCAAAAGGCGGAATATTATCCTTGATACCTGTAGCCAGCAAAAGCTTCTTACTAAAAAATTCATGAGAGTTAGCAGTAATTACACAAAATTGCCCCTCCAACCCACGTACCGTTTCCACACGCTCTTCCTCAAACTCCACACCCAATCTCAGCGCATGATCCTTCCCAAGGCTCCGAAGTTTCATCCCGCTAACCCCATCCGGCCACCCTAGAAGGTTGTGATAGCAATGACATATACTCGAACGCCCTTTTCCTTCATCCAACACAAGCACTTTATGTTGGTACCGTCCAAGCTGGATGGCTGCCTGAAGACCTGCAATGCCTCCCCCTATAATAATGCAGTCATAAACCACAGAAAACTCCCCATTCTTTCATCAGATGCTTACTAGTATTTGAATTTTTCTGCGTATTATCAAACAAGTTATGTAGACAAAATAAAAATTTTAAAGAGCATGTTTCATTTTCAGTCAGCCGGGTATTTTTATTACATAACCAAGGAGGCGATAAAAAATGAAACCCACTTATAAAGAGTTTCAAAATGATGAACAAGTAGTAGGAGCAGTACAAGAGCTAAAAACAAGAGGTGTTCACGAGGATGATATTTATGTCATTACTCATGATGATGACCGTACGAAACGTGTAGCTGATAACGCTGATGCTAATACTGTTGGCGCCGGTGAAGTTGGTATGGATACTTATGTAAAAAATATTTTCCGCAAAAAAGGCGATGAGCTTCGCGCTCAATTCGAGGAGTTAGGTTTTACAGCTCCAGAAGCGGAACAATTAGAGGAAAAACTTGATCAAGGTAAAGTAATTCTAGTTGTAAAAGATAAAACAGCAAGCAGCATGTTATAAGAACTGAACAAAGTTTGACTCCCCCCCCCCTTAAAATATAGAGAAGCGGATGGCCATTGGTCGTCCGCTTCTTCGTTTTTTCTTTTTTTCCTTTTCGTGTTACACTCTATATAAGCAATCTCTCATAAAGGCGTACGACCAATTAGGAGGGAATCATATGACAAACAAATCGAACAGCATAAAAATGCAGCATGAAAAAAAGCACTTACACCTCACACCTACTGACCTTTACATGTATCAGGCATTTCAAGTCATAGAAGCTTATAACCAAGAGCACACAGAATGTTATTATTTATTTTTCTATAAAGCATCTTACCTCACCGGAAAATCCACATCAAAAATCAAACGTAAATCTCAGCTAAGCACCATTCTTCAAAAAGGTATCCGCTTCTCACCAGAACATCCGCTATTAGCCCATCTACTCAACCATAACCGAATCCATACATTTCCCGGTCTGACTCCGCTGTGGGAAAAAATACAGAAAAGATACTCGCCGCTTGAAGCTTCCAACATTCTTACCATCTTCGATAACTATATGAAAAAAGAAAAAATCACCAAAGTGATGAAAGAGTTTGCGCTGCAATACCGCAGGGAAGGTCAACTCCTGAACACCTACCAACTTCTGCGACTAATAACCGACATTTACCCAGCAAACAAATGGGCACAGGAAATGTCCAAAAGTCTTCAATATCAGTCCTATCAATCACTCTATACGTCCCATCCATCCTCCTTGGTTTCCAAGGATTCGCTATATGTAGAGAAATACTGCTACCAGCATCTAGAAAAAGACGGTTCGATCGCCCTCCTGCTGCAGCTGCTGCAAAAAGAAGGCAGGAAAATGGAAGAACTCTGCCTATATACACACTTACTTGTCACCAACTCAAACAAGGCCCACACCTACTATGAACAAATGATAGCCAACTTACCTGTTGATTTCACAAACGATGATAAAGTGAATCTTCTCAGCTATATCTTAAGGAAGCGCGCCACTCATCATGAAGGGCTGTACCAAGATTTGCTCGGTTTATTGAAAAGATCCAACCGATATGAAGATCTTTTGATTCTTCTTACAAAAAACAAAGCCCTTATCACTGAAAAAGACCTACCATACGTGCATGAGGCATTGCTGCATATAAACTGGGTGGAGAATTCCGGTTGGCTCAGCGACCTCACCTTCCATTTTGATGAAGACATTTCACCCAAACAAGTTCAGACACTCTTTCAATCCTTTGTCCCAAATTTGCTTCAGTTAAAGGGGCTGGATTATACGGAGCAGTGGATCTCTCCTTATAACTCAAGATATCCAGGCATCCCAATCCTGATGAAGGTAAAGAAGATGGCTGCCCTCAAGGACGACCCGGACCAGATGTATGCACTCGGCGAACTATATTATGAGTTTAAACAGCTGTCAGAAGCGGTGGAGTGCTTTAACTGGGAGCTGGAGCTAGATCCTTCCAATACACGGTCGATAAAATGGTTGTCGAAGCTCTATCTGGAAATGGGCATGGTGGAGGAATCCAAGTCGTATCAATATATGTTGAGGGATGGCAGCTGAATAATAACAGAGGGTCTGCCAGCTTATACAGGCAGACCCCTTATTTTTAAGAAGTACGTTCTCTCAATCCGTTAGGCAATGTTATGGTGATGGTCGTCCCTTTTCCTTTTTCACTTTCTACAAAGACATTTCCTCCGTGTGCCAAGACCAGCTGATGAGCGATGGCCATACCCAAGCCTGTTCCGTTTAATTTATCGGTTGTGCTGCCGCCTCTGTAGTAACGGTCAAACAGTTTACTTTGGGTTTCTTCATCCATCCCCACTCCGTTATCCTTTATTGTGATGAAAGTATGGTCAGGATTTGTAGAGACACTCAGCGTAATGTCTGTTCCTTTAGGGTTGTGCTTTTGTGCATTGGCAAGCAGATTGGTGAGAATGCGGGTGAACCATTTAGCATCAACCGCCACCTGCATTTCCGGTTCCACGTTTTCCATGAGGATGGTCGAGTCTGTATTGTTCAGCGACTTGATGACGTCCTTCATAAGTGGAACAATGTTTTGTATGCTTTTTTCAATAGGTAGTGCATTATTTTTCAAACGGTAAGTAAGATTCAAATCCTCAATCAAATCACTCATATAGGAAGCTTTTTCTGTCATGGTGCTTCCCATCGACTGAATCTCTTCGTCTGTCCATTTATATGACCCTGTTTCCAGTATTTTTGCGTAGCCATAGATGGAGCTTAAGGGCGTTTTAAGGTCATGGCTTAAGCCGGTAATCCACTCTTCCCTTGTCTGATCAACTCGTTTTTGGTATTGCTTGTTCTTTTCCAGCGTGTTGGCAAGCTTTCGTATGGAAAAAAGGATGTCGCGAAAAATCCGGAAGCGTTTGTGAAGCTTGCCGTTCTTTTTCCGGAATGGGATTTTACCCTTTTTGTTCCTTGGTACAGATAAGTCACCCTTAGACATTCTTTTAATCCAGTTCATCATGTAAAGCAAAGGCACCCCAAACGTCCTGCCGTACCAGATGGAGAGCGCGATGATGATCACAAGAAGCACTACAAGGACAAGTAGGAAACTTTTAACCAAAGAGGCTCCTACCAAACCGTCCAGTACGTGATCCGGCGCATAATAGGCATTTTCCATTCCAACAACATAGACCTTGTCCCCTTCTGTTAAGGTGGATATATCATATGCGTAGTTCCACGGGCTTTCCTTAATGGAAAGGAAGTCCCTGGCTGTAAGTGTAAGATCTTCCGGGGCATTCCAATGCTCGATTTTCTCCCCGTTGGAATCATATACTTGTATCCATGCCTCTTGGTCCTCAAGGAACTTTCTACTTTCCTCTGTAATAGCTGATAACTCGCCTAGTTTTTGCAGCTCAGTAAGTATTCCTTCGCTCAGGTTCTTCTCCCCGTACAATACGGCAAGGTCACTGTCATCCTTGAATACCCTCCAGTGTGAAATCCGATAACCGGGTACTTCAAAATCTGCAAGCTCTTGAAAGGTGTAGGCATCCTTTAAGTCTTCAGGAGCATTTATCTCTTTCAATACCACTCCATCTTTATTGATCAGTTGGAGCCAGCCGTCATTTTGGCGGACTGCTGTTTTAACGGCCTCACTAATTTGAATATCCTCTTCTGACTTCACATCCATTTCAAGCTCGAGGAAATATGGGTCCGTCCTTGTAAAACTTGCTTTCATTTCCGACTCTGTTAAGTGGGAGGCGAAAAAAAATAATGCAGAGGTCAAAGCGATAATAATGACTATCAAGAGGACAAACAGTTGTTTAACAAAATGAAAAGCAAGTTTTTTACTAACATTCATCTCTAATTACCTGTAGCAGGTACTAGTTTATACCCGATTCCTCTAATCGTTTTAATATATTCGGGTTTGCTTGGGTTTTCTTCTATTTTTTCTCTGAGCTTGCGGATATGAACCATGACGGTGTTCTCATCAACCAGGATATGATCTCCCCATACGTGGTAATAAAGCTGTTCTTTCGTAAAGATTCTATTTGGATTTTTACAGAAGAACACTAGCAAGTGATAAAGCTGTCCGCTTAATACGACGCTCTCCCCAAGCACGGTAAGTTCTGCTGATTGGAGGTTCAATTTGAATCTGCCAAATTCGAGGACATCTTCCTCTTTGATTGGAGCGCTTTTTAAATATCGATTTAATTGCACTTTTATTCTGGCCACTACTTCCAACGGATTGAACGGCTTGGTTATATAATCATCTCCACCGTGTGCAAAGCCGGTCAATTTATCAAGGTCTGAGGTTTTGGCTGAGAGGAAAAAGATTGGTGCCTCTGTCGTTTTCCTGATTGCCTGGCAAATCTCATAACCTGTCATATCAGGAAGCATGATGTCGAGCAAAATCAGGTCATAAGACTGTTGCTTCAATTTATTTAAGGCCATTTCACCCGTACTGCATGTATCTACCTGTTGAAATCCCTCTTTTATTAACACTAATTTCATCATATCTATTATGGATTGTTCGTCATCGACCATTAATATCCTTGCGTGTTCCATTTGTGAACTCCTTTTTTAAGGTAATGTTAAGGTTCCCTTAATTTTCTAATAAACTACCATTATTATACTAAACTATGAAGGGAGCGAGATGAAATGTGGGCAATTTGTATAAATGAATTTAAAGGTCATTTTAAGAGTTTCAAATCAATTGTGGTGATTGCGATTATTTTTGGTGTTACGTATCTAACCGCTGATTTGATGAGTAATCTGATGGCAAGTTTCCCAGAAGAGGCGGCAGAGCTGGGGACGGACGGATATGCCACGGGGATTATTATTTTAATCTTTGTGCTTGGTTTTTTCTTTATTACCGGTCTTTCTCACGACATCATAAACCGGGAAGTCAGCGAGCGAACGATGCGGTTTCTAGTGACGAAGACTTCTAGATTGAATGTATTAATGGGAAAATATTTAGGCGTATGGTTCTTTTGGCTTTTCTGTATGATTATCTGTTTTCTATTAATCACCATTAAGTCAAATGACTTTTTGTGGCTCGGTTTAGTAGATACTATGCTCTTTCTTTCTGTAGCGTTGGCATTAAACCTGGTGTTTTCCGTTGTGATACCAAAGCCCGGCGTTACAATGTTTGTCGGGATTACTTTTGCTTTAGTGTTTCCAGCTTTAAGCTTTTGGGCGATATTTTCGGGGAAGGTGTATATTACGTGGTTTAAATTCCTCACCCCGTATTACTATTCTTCTCTAGCAGACTATTACATTTTGATAAATGGACTCTATGCGTTCTTATTGCTATTACTTGCTTATTGGTTGTTTAAAAGGAGGGACTTTTGATGAGTGTGATCGAGGCTGGTGGTTTAACGAAGGCTTTTGGAGGAAAAACGGTTGTAAACAAGGTGGACCTTACCGTTGCAAAAGGAGAAATATATGGGTTTCTCGGTCGGAACGGGGCCGGGAAATCGACTTTTATCAATATGATTACCGGGATCATCCTTCCCTCTTCCGGTACGTTTAAGTTGTTGGGGGAGTCTGACCTTCAGAAGGTTCAGAACCGAATTGGAGTCCTTCCTGATTATTCTCAGTTTTACGATAGCATGTCTGCTATTGACCATATTAAGTTTTTCGGGAAAATAAATGATTGTAAATTATCTACCACGGAGGCAAATGCTGTCTTGGATCGGGTTGGTTTGTTGGAGCATGCCAAAAAGAAGGTTGGGAAATTTTCGTTTGGGATGAAAAAGAAATTGGGGATTGCGCAGGCAATCGCTCATAATCCGGAACTAATTTTCTTGGATGAACCGACATCCGGTATTGATGCAGAGTCAGGGTTGAGCATTCAGCAGCTGATACGGGATCTACAAGCAGAAGGAAAAACGATTTTCATGACCTCTCATAACTTGAATGAAGTGGAGAAGATTTGTACGCGGATTGCGATTATGAAGGATGGTGCAATCATTAATGAAGGTACATTGGAAGAGTTGCGTGCACATTATACTTCTTCCATCGAGGTGAGAATAAAACATTCTGCTTTAAAGAACCCGAATAGTGTTGGCCAGACCTTGAAGCGCTTTGCCACACAAATTTCTGCAGCAGAGCAATATACGTCGTTTACGGTAGATTCAGAAGAGAAGATTGCGGCTATTGTTAGGGCATTTACGAAAGAACATGTCGATGTTTATAGAATAAATGTGGAAGAACCTTCACTTGAAGAGATTTTCCTAGAGGAATCCAGTACAAAGATGAAAGGAGCCAGCTAAGGTGCTGACTCCTTTTCTTTACCCTATTCTTTTTATAAACAATACCTTCAAATAGTTTCCTTCCTTAAACTCCTTGATGGTCGCAAAGTCGCTTGGCAAGGAGAACTCTTCTACTATTTTGTATTTCACTTTGTTTTCTTTAAAAGCTTGGTCGATAAAGCCTTTGAACTTGTCCATGCCGAATGTAGCGGCGTTGGTGGAAGCGACAATCAGGCCGTTCTTTTCGGTAATGGCAATGGCATCAGATACTAAGCTTGTATAGTCTTTCTCTGCTCGAAATGTCACCTTTTTAGACCGCGCAAAGCTTGGTGGATCCATGATGACGACATCGAATTTCAGGTTTTTCTTTTTTGCATATTTGAAGTAGTGGAATACCTCTTCTACAAGAATGGATTGGGTTTTTTCGTCTATATTATTTACGTTAAATTGTTCGGTTGTTTTTGGCAGGCTGCGTTTGGCCAAGTCTACGCTTGTCGTTTTGATCGCACCGCCTAACGCCGCATATACAGAAAATGCTCCTGTATAGGAAAATGTGTTAAGAACAGTTTTCCCACTGGCGTATTTATCGCGGATGGTTTTTCTTACTTCACGCTGGTCTAGGAATACACCGACCATCGCGCCATCGTTTAAATGCACGGCAAAATTGACGCCGTTTTCTTTAATAATAAGGGGTGCAGGTGCGCGTTCCCCTTTTACAAAATCATCGTCTTCTACATATTGTCCGTCTGTGTTGAAGCGTTTCTTTTCGTAAATTCCTTTGTACTCGATGACGCCTTCAATGGCTTCCAAAATTTCCTCGCTGAAGGAGTAGATACCTTTGCTGTACCAGTTGATCACTAGGTAGCCGTCAAAGTACTCAATTGTAAAGCCGCCAATTCCGTCGCCTTCTCCATTAAAAAGGCGGAAAGCAGTGGTGTCTTCAGATTTCATAAGGGCGGAACGTTTGTTCATTGCTTTTTGAAGGGCACGCTTGAAGAAAGGGATGTCCATTTCTTCGTTAAGATCTTTACTGACAATCCAACCGTATCCTTTGTTTTGGTTACCGTAGTAGCCTTTGCCGAGAAAGTTGTTCTGTTCGTCTACCAGTTTTACGAGTGTGCCCTCTTCTTTTAGGTCATTACCGTTGATGAGGGATTGCTTCGAAATAAGCGGGTAGCCATTTTTATATGGTTTGGCGAATTTATTTTTCACTTTAAGTGTTAGTTGCTGTCGCATGCTTTCATCCAATCTTTTTGGGTTTTTAGTGTGGTTGTATTATAACGCAAATGAGGAGAAAAGCCGAATTTGGGTAAAATAGAGGCGAAATAGATACTAAGGACTATTTTGCTCATTTAGATTAATTAATTGTTGAAACTATGAATCTTTAAACTTATAATTATTCATTGTAATTAATAATTATAAGTACGGAGGCATTAATATGAAGAAGATATTTTTAATAACAACAATGATATGGATGGTGGCAGTGTCTGCGGTTTCAGCTGCCAATGGAGCTTCTTTGGTACATAAGACTGGATCACTTTCCTACAAGCATACACAATACTTGTCTGAAGAGATCGGAGCACGTGTAGCTGCTTCAGAGGAAGAAGCTGAGGCAAAGGAGTATATTAAAGGTCAATTCGAAAAGATAGGGTATGAAACGAATGTTCAGGATTTTTCTTATGCACGCAGAGGGTATTCGTACGATTCTGCCAATGTGGTGGCATTTAAACCGGGAAAAAGCGAGAAAGTTTTAGTGGTTGGTGCTCACTATGACTCAGTGGCGGCAGGAAAAGGTTCAGATGATAACGCTTCTGGTGTCGCGGTAATGCTTGAGGCGGCTGAAGTACTGAAGAATATTCCAACGCCATATAGTATCGTGTTTGTGGCATTTGGAGCAGAGGAAGTTGGGCTGCAAGGGTCCAAGTACTTTGTGAGTCAAATGAGTACAGAAGATATTGAAAATACAGTCGGAATGATAAATTTGGACAGCTTGGCAGTCGGGGATTATATGTATGTTCATGGTAGTCTTGGGGAGGAAGGGTTTTTGCGTAATCAAGCCCTTGCGATTGCTGATAAGAAAAAGTTAGATCTTCGCATCAACCAAGGATTAAACCCTGATTACCCTACTGGTACAACTGGTGATTGGAGTGACCATGCACCTTTTAAAGAAGTAGGAATTCCATATGCTTATTTTGAATCAACAAACTGGGAGATTGGGGAACTGGATGGATATGAGCAGACTGAGGAGCATGGCGGTATTTGGCATACTGATAATGACACTCTGGAGTTCATTCAACAGGAATATCCTGGTAGGTTAGAAGAGAGATTATCTACTTTTTCTACTGTACTGATTGATTTGTTAAAGTTTACGGATAAAACTAGTACATCTAAAAAATAATCGAGATTGGATACTTCCCTATTGGTTGATTAATGCCAATAGGGAAGTTTTTTTGTGCAATATTATCAAGAAGAAATGTTTCAAATTATAACCCTTGTCAGTGAGATTTTCATATCAGCGGGGGTGAGTCTTCGTCACTGGGGTCTTCATACGCGCGACTATTAGGACCTCAAGCCATTAACGACAAAAAGCAGGTCTAATTATGCGAATTAGACCTGCTTTTTCATGTTTTTTATATAGTTCCACTCACGTCGGGGCTTGGTTAGTTGAATGGGTTAGCTTGCAATTTTGGTAAGAGCGGGTGGGGTCAGGCACCTGCATTGTTTGGCTGTGGTGCTTTAGTTTATTGTTTTAGGTGCCAGACCCCTTGCGTTACCTTTTTTTATTTACTAACGAATTTTAGTTGCTGTAACCAAGCTTTAAAGTTGATCTCCATTAATCTTTGTTGTTTTAGTGCGTGGAGATCATTTCGTTTTCTTCGCATGCTTTGACCATGAATTCGTATTGGAGCAGGCGTGCTTCGAATAGTTTCAGTGGGTCGTAGTAGCGTTCTGGGCTTGCTTTCATTTGTTCTAGTTTTTTGTTGGCGTTGTGGATGGCATGTTCTGTGTCTTCCACGGTTTTGTTGAGTTCTGTGAATGGTGCTTCGTAGAACATGTTGATGTCGGCTTTAAGCGCCTTTTCAAACAGGTCGAATTCTAGGAAGAACTTATCCACGACCGACTGTGCCACGTCTGTGAAGCGTTCGTTTTCAATATACTTTTTATATTGAGTGAACAGCAGTTGATTGCTTTGCTGCAAGGATCCAAACAGGCGGCCTGCACCTTTTAGCAAGTATTGAGTGGTGTTCGGGCGGTTTAGGATGTTTTCCTTTTCCACTTCCACTCTGCTTAGAATTCTGTTGATGTCACGACGCCAGTCTTCCATGACCTTGAAATCGCAGTTCAAGTGCATCTTCTCTTCTTTATAGAGACCATTAAAGGTGCCACTCATTTCATGCAAGTACTCTTGGCTGTCAATCAGTTCACGGTTAGATGTATCAAGCCACAATTGAAGCTCTTGACGCAAACGAGGCAGCAGGTCGGAATGCATATAGGTACGGATTGTCTCATTCATGCGCTCATTCAACTCGAGATGCAATGTTTTAAAGTTGCTGTCTTCCTTTACATAGCTAGAGCATTCTCTCAACAAACGAGGGATGGTTTTCGTTGCTTCTCGTTTCATTTCAATCGTCACTGCACGGTAATTTTCCGTGATACTGCGAATCTTTTCTGATTCCGCATCATGCAAGTGGTTGATGAATCCACTTAGTCTGCTTAGAATATCTTCATTGAACTCCACTGTGTTGGTCAGGTTATCTTCCATCGCAATGCGGCTGTCCAGCAATTCTGTTAAGGTAGAACGAATCAGTTGTAACAGCTTGGTTGCGCGGCGTTCTTCCACTGCTTTTGCACGCAGTTTGAAATTGGCTTCCATGAATGTTGCCAACCCTTGGTGCTGCTTGTTTGCAGAACGAAGGGAAGAGTATGGGAATACTCTCGCATCCGGGAAAAACTCGTTGATGCGGTGTTTTGCTTCTTCCACAATCTGCGCTGCTTCTGCTTCGTGGAAGGCAGTATCCATTTTGTTGATGACAAAGTGTACCGGAACTTCCGGCGCACGTTCTTTAATTTTCACCAATACTTTCAGTTCATCTTCTGTAAAAGGTGTTTGCGCGTCTAGAATATATAATAGTCCGTCTGATAACGGGATATATTTCATCGTTTCGTTGTTTTCAATCTCATCCACACTGAATTCCGGTGTGCTAATCAAGGAGTACTCCTCATCTTCTAGGAACTGAGATGGCCATTTAAGATCGATCAAGGACCCTGCTCGGTGCTCACTGATGTCTCCTAGAGCAGAAGTGCCCGCAGTGGAAATCTCATTCATTTCCGCAATATCTCCGTTGGATGAAACAAATACCGGGACCGTTTCATCTCCAAGTAGCTTCTCGCCAATAAGCGAATTGATGAAGGAAGTCTTCCCATTTTGAACGGTACCTGTCACAACTAAATTCTTTCTGTTTAAATTGCTAAGGTGAGAGAATAGCCATTTCTTTTGATGTGCCAGTTCAAGGTGGTTATCCTTCGCCCAATTGATTAGTGTCTTGAACAACTCGACCGTATAATTCAACTGGATGCTATCATGCTCGTAATGGAAAATTCTGTTTTCGGCATCCGCTAATACATGTGCAGGTAATGCTGTTGGGAACACTTCATTCCAGGACATTACTGCTGCAGAAGCAAACAGGGATTTAGATCGGTTGGATACCTTCAACCAGTTTCCAAGTAGATCCGGTACAATTCCTTGCAGTTCTTTAATTAAGTATTCTCCCTCGATAAGAGATAAATAGGTTCGTTGATGCAGTTCCTCTACTTTTGTCCAAGAGGCCTCCGAATCTCTGTCTAAAGCCATGAATAAATGGTTTGCCGTCTTCACCCACTCTAAATACATTGGATGATTTTCATAACTGTTCCATAACGCTGCAGTGATTTCTTCAAATTTTCGTTGATTAATCTCAAGCAATCTTAACAGGACCTCTTGAAAATAATCTGGAGTGAAATCTCTTGTATAACCAGCTTCTATATAATTTTTCAAGCAATCGTACCAAGCTTCTGAACCGGTTCTCATTGCCTCATTTACAGCCAACTCCACTGCATGCTGACTGTCTTCTTGCTCTTCATAGAAAGTTCGGGCCGTTTGTGTAACATGCGGATAATCTGGATCGATTGCAATTGCTTTTTTAATATTTTTATAGGCATTCTCCAGTTTTTCGCGCTGAATGTATAACGTGAATAGCTGAAGGGCCACTTCTATCTTAAGTGTTTTATTATCTGTATTAATTTTAGCGTAAATATCTTCCGCCTCTACTAGCATGCCAAGGTCGTAGTAAGCATCTGCAATATTTTTCTTCGCCCATGGTTCTAGTTCATTGTGAACATTTTCCCATTTGTAAATGGCACTCTCGTAATCTTTGCTATGAAAATAGACTTCTCCTTGGGCATACCGAATAAACGAGAGATCTGACACCTCGTTGTTCTGCTCTGCCATGAATGCTTCTCCAAGCACTTGCACGGGATGCTTCGTCTCTACATCCAGCATAAATGTTTCAAAATACGTCTTGCTAATGAATTTGTTTTCCTGTGTCATTTTACCCTCCACCAATCATTTCACATTATTTTCGTAATTAAAATGATCTAGTAACATCGTCTCTTGCTACAAAAATAGTTATTCTGCTATATAGTTCGAATGTCTTTTGGATTTTAGGACCATTCTATTCTATACCCTTTTTACCCAAGCTATAACTAATTTGCTAACAAATATTGACCTCATACTACCATATTTCCCGGGAATAGAAAAAGAGCCTAAATGGTTAGGCTCTCAGTCTATAGACAAAGCTTAAAATAATAAAATTCTCCAGTTGATCGGAGTGGAAGGAGCGAAGACTCCTGCGGGAGGAAAGGACATGGAAGACCCCGCAGGGCGTAGCCCGAGGAGGCTTCCGGACTGCCCGCGGAAAGCGAAGCTCCTGCAACGAAGATCAACTCTTCCAACAGATAACCTAACTAGTTTATAGTTTGTAGACAATCTGAGAGCCTAAATGGTTAGGCCCTTCCTACTTTTGACGCTCTTTTCTTATTTCATTTTCAATATAAACCCACATGATAATATAGGTGGAAAACAGTAAGAGTAGAAATACTGGTACAGACAATACATCACGTATAACCACTTATTAAACACCTCTTATTATTTGAGACTTTCCCATGGCACAGGGAACATGAATACGAATAGTATTCCCAATACAATGGAAACTAATAAGGCTCTCACAGGATTTTTGTCATGCATTCTTAAGATGATAAATAAAACCAAGTTTAAAAGGATGTTGTACCAGTTATTCCACCCATTATCGTACACATACATCCCTTTTAAAGAAAACAACCACTCTAATGCAGTGTAGAAGGCTACCCAAACAGCTAAATAGATGAACTGATTGCGTTTTTGCTTTGGGAAACGCTGTAAAAAGATGAAAAGCCCCGCCGGTACGATGATAAATGTAAAAGCAAGATTGATAAACGTATGGTTTAACCAATCCAATGTCACACCCCTGAAAGCCCATAATGTATGGTTGAAATAGACCATATTATGTGTCATATTTACAACGATAAAAAAAAGTACTGTGGGATAGTGTTTCCTCCAGTTGGCCCAATCAATGAACCGATACGCAAATAAAATCCAAACCACAATAACCAATAATAAGTACATAGACTCCTGCTCCCGTCTTTTTTCTTTTTATCAGTTATGGTCACTTAAGAGGGAATCTATTCTTATTAGAGGAAAAAACATAGACAAAAAGGCCGCTAATTTCATAGCGACCCTTTAGGTTAATCACTTATTCATATGCGAAAGAAAATCTCCCAATATCTTATCGACATCTTCCACATCCAATTCTTCCTCTTCTTCTGTGGACGCCTGCTCTTGTAGAGCTGTATCCCAGTCAAAAGAGTCTAAATCGTCATCGTTTAATACGTTAGCATTGACTTTTTTATCTGTCTCTTCATCAGATTTGTATGGCTTATCCTCCTGAAGGTACAGAGCTTGGTCAATATCCGTGGAATTGCTGTTCATGGCCGCGAGAATACTTGTTGCACGAACAGGATCTGAAAGCAATTGAAAGACGATATTGCCGAGCAATGCTTCCGAATGCTGATGCTTCAGCCAATCTCTTTGGGTTTTAGATAAAGATTTTGGAAGTGGGATAGAGATTGTCTCTTTTTCCCGTGCATGTGAACTTGTCACACCTTGGAGAACAAACTCCGCTATTTTACTAGAGAAATTCCTTCTTTCGGTCTCTTTTAGACGCTGTAAATGCTTAATTAGATGGTCAGGCGTATCAGAAGGGATA
This sequence comes from Sutcliffiella horikoshii, assembly GCF_020524325.1. Taxonomy (GTDB): domain Bacteria; phylum Bacillota; class Bacilli; order Bacillales; family Bacillaceae_I; genus Sutcliffiella_A; species Sutcliffiella_A horikoshii_D. The sequence goes on along the minus strand of NZ_JAIVKY010000007.1, from coordinate 107,035 downwards.
CGGAACGAAATAGCTTGTCCCCTCTGAATTCCCTGACTTGAACTGGAATTCTTCATCCAATCACCTTATTTACGCTTTCACAGGTTTTTGTTGTTCTTTGGGCTCTTTATCCTTGCCTGTTTTCTTTACATAGTCAGCAATCAATTTGTAATAGGCATTTGCCATCATCCAGATGCTTTCCTTTTCATCTTCAAAGAAGTCAATGTTGTAGCCGTCCAAATTGTTATTTAGTGTTTTTAGATATTCTTTAAGGACAGTAGAACCACCGCCAACGAAATAGCAAATCTCTGTTTGGGAATTCTTCTGCCAAATATTTCTCAACAGACGGTATTGTTTTTTAGCTAAGTCTAAAAGAATGCGGTCCGTGATATCATGAACGCTCGTTCTGCTCCCGCGTACCATGATGTGGTTGCGGTCATTCTTTTTCGTAATGATTTCTACCACATCTCTTCTGCTATCAAGCTCGATGCCATGCTTGGAACGGATTTCTTCACGAATTTGCTCAAGTGCTTCAGACACTCCAAGATTGAAGCCTTGTGCTTTGTCGTCATCGACATTACGATTTTTGATGACTGCGATATCCGTTGAAAGGCCGCCGATATCTTGAATAAGGATGCGCTTATCGATTAGGTCCTTATTAATGATGTTGCCGTTGTTATCTAATACAAGGTTAATGTAAGCCGCGAAGCCCTCTGGATAAACCTTGATTTCATCAAATTTAATATTAACTTTGATGCCTTGGTATTTAGGTGTAATCAAAAATTCTACCTGATGAACAGAACCTAGAAGTTTGGAACGGTAGCCCGCATCCTTGCCTTCTTTCACTTCTCTTAGTGGAAGACCTGTTCCTAATGTGTAGTTTGCATCCACTACATTTTTATTGCGAGGGAATGTTTTTTCATTTTGCGCACTAACTGCATCCAAAGCTAAAGTAGCAAATAACATAACTAATGTTTGGTCTTCTTCGGATTTGCTGCTACCTGGATCTAGTTCTGTTGCATTATTGCTCTTTGTTGCCAGATTTCCAATTCGATAGATTGCGTTATTGTCCATTAAGGCAGGGGAGTGAACGCGTACATGGATACCATCTAGTGGATCCTTGCTGTCTAACTCTTCAATCCCGATAACTGGGCGATCTTCAATATCTCTAGCGATAACATTTGGAATGTTTAATTCTGAATCCAATTTTCCAAAAATAGCTTTAATAGAATCATTACCTACGTCGACTGCTGCAATTCTTGAATAACTCATTCTTCATCTTCCTTTCTTTTCCTCAATACAATATTTGTTTCCTGTAGAAGAAAATAAAACTAGTAAGTATATGTTAAGCGTACAGAAAGTTACTCTACTATTCAATCATTCTCAAGAAAAGTAATGAAAGTGTAAAAATTGTATACGATTATGTGTACAAATGTATACGTGTATACACTTATTGTTTACTTGTATTCTTTTATTGTACACATCCTTTTATATCAACGTGTTTACGTGTTTGTATACAAGTTTACTTATTTGTCTACGTTTGTATACATTTTGTATACTTGTACACGATATTTGTAAACTTCTACAATATCCCATTTTTATTTCTATTTTTTACTGTATTCAACCTTTAAAGTATCCGTTTTACTTCGGGATACACATGGTAAAAAACAAGCTTGAGATTCTTTTTGCTTCGTTGATAAGAAGGAATCATAGTGTTCCGCCTCCCCTTCCAGGATGGGAAGCTCACACGTTCCACAACGGCCAACCTTACAAGAATGCGAAACAGGGTATCCTGCTTCCAATAAAACATCCAAAGTGGACTTTTCGTCAGGAACAGACAAAAAGCTGCCATTTGTGAGCTCTAAAATGAATGGCCGAGGCTTATGTATGTTAGGTGGAGAAAAATATTCGTAATGAATGCTTGCAGGAGAATAGCCAAGAGATGTAGCAGCACGTGAAAAAGAGGAAGTAAACCCTTCTGGACCACATAAATATATATGGGTGCCAATGTACTGATCTACTAGAATGTTAGTTTCTATTCGATTTTCGTGTTTGGTGAAATAAAAATGTGTTTGCTCTGGGTATGTTTTCGTTAAATAGGAATAGAAGGCACAGTCTTCTTTAGTTTTTGTAGAATAGTGAAGTTCAAAGGAAGCACCCTGTTCTTTTAAATCACTCATCATAGATAAAAAGGGAGTAATACCGATGCCAGCAGCAATGAAAACATGGTGTCGGGCTTGAAAACTAAGAGGAAAATAGTTTTTCGGGAAGCTAATTTGGAAAACATCTCCTATTTGGGCTTTATTATGTAAATAAGATGATCCTCCAGAGGATTTTTCATGAAGTTTTACTGCAATTTGGTAAGTATATGTGCTATCCGGACTGCCAATTAACGAATATCTTCGTTCCAGCTCCCCTCCCCTTCCGTTCAAATATAAAATTATGTGCGAACCTGGGCTAAATGCAGGTAACGCATTATTATCAACGTCCACGAAAGTAAATCGCTTAATAGTCTTCGTCTCGCTTGCTATTGCCTCTATCCTTACCTTTATTCTATTTTCTGAGATCAATGTAATCCCCCTCTTCTTTCTAAATTTGAGCAACATAGCCTAAATAAGCCTCTTTAACAGGCGAATAATGATCGGATAATTCCAGCTGCAAGCTGCATGCAGTACAGTTCACGAGTTCACCTATATTCACTGTGTTGTTAACTATTGAAATGAAATAGCATCTACAACAAAAAATCCTCTTATTTTCCTCTCCTACAATAATGTATTGAGCCTCTTCTGAGGAATATCCTAGTTTTTTAGCTGTATATATGACTTTTCTCAGCATTTTAACTTCTGCTGCAACATAAAGAAAAGCCCCTATCTTCTGCATTCCAAGCTTTTTGTCCACCTCAGAAGAACACTCTGAAATCAGGTGTATTTCTTCAAAAGACATCTGCTCGTTTATTAAGGTTTGCTTAATGGAATTCAAGCTATCTAAGCCTTCCTCATCCCCACAAAGAACGTAGTGCCGTTTTCCCGGTTGGAAGATCGGTTCGTTCTTTATATCGTTCACAGAACGCCCTCCCTTCTCTTTTCGATATATGCCAAAACCTTATCCTTATATAATGAAATCCCTTTATACTCTGCAATATGAGACGGAAGCTCTACTAAAATTTGATAGAATTGCTGCATCCATTCAGGAACTTCGATCAGCTTTTCAAGCGGTAACAGGTGTGTATGTATGGTAAACAGGATGGCATTTGAACGTGGCAAACGAAAGAGCTTTTGAACCTCTACCCGTAAATGTACGAACTCACCTGCATTTTCAACCGTTACATTCTTTCTGTCCTTTCCCCATACATCAAAAGTTTCTAAGGAAGTATCCAGCCTATTGCCAGCCATAAGAGACCAATTTTTCCTTCCCCATGGGTTACCTGCTTCCAGTCTTAAAAGAAATTGCAAAATTCGCTCGTCCAAGCCTTCTTCCTTAAATCCCGGAATCGGAAAGTGAATGTTTTTGAAGCTCATACCATGGTTAAAGGCCAGTGACCAATTGGCAGGAAAACAGAGCTGGCCTGCATCGAGGTAAAGATCGCCATCTCGCTGCATCATTAAGATTAAGTCTTCCTGCACATGCCTGCCAATGAAGTCTAAAGGCTCATATTGTAGAGTGGAGCTATCCCCCATCGTAAATTCACACTCTTCTTGAAGAATGTGGTTGATGAAAATGTGTTTTCGCCCTTCTTTTTTGAGGGAAAAACTTTCTGGAAAATAGTTAGCCAGGTCTGTCATGACAAACTCCATCGCTTCCCACTGGGCCTTGTTTGTATGAGGAAAGGATTGAAAACAACGAGAATGGTGGTCTGATAGTAAGGATCTTTTTAGTTGGATTTCCTTTAGATAGCCCTCTGTAATGTCGATGCTTCTGGGAGGTGTCAGAAGGGTTGAGTTATTGGAGTAACGGTAGGTGTCACCTTTAAACGGATAGGGAAAACTCTTTAATTCTTCGGTTAGCTTCATATCTCCCACTCCTTTTTTCAGAATATTTCTATACTTTTATTCTAAGGAAAAAAAACTGGTTCATCAAGACGTAGGGCCTAGCCAAAATTTCAACTTTGGCCAGGCCCTTCTTAGAGTGATTTTATAAAGTTGGATACTACTCTATTAAACAGGTCCGTCTCTTCAAGGAATGGACAATGACAGCTCTCCTCAAAGAGAACAAGCTCACTGTTAGCTATCGTTTCCTTCAGATGCTCTCCTGCAGCAACCGGAATCAGTTTCTCGGCTTTTCCAAAACAGAGCAAAGTTGGTTTGGTTAACGACGGGAAAGTAGAACGATAGTCCACCACAGATTGATCAAATAATATGGCGCTTGCCACTCCTGACGTTGGTTTCATCGTCTCCTCAAGCATCCAGCCCATCTCTTCTAGGGAAACGTCCTCTTTAAACATGAGAGGAATAAAGCCCTTCAAGAACTCTTCCCTGTTATCCTGTACCTCTCTCATAAAGTGGGTCAAGGTTGCCAGGTCAAAGGCGCCAATAGGGAAATCAGGCCACTTGAAGTCCGAGGCAAGTTCATCCACTATGACCGTTCCTTTAACGTTCTCCTGCCCGAATTGTTGAAGATATTCCCAAATTACGAATGCTCCCATCGACCAGCCAACCAGCACGACATCCTTGAGGTCTAGCCTTGTAATGAACTCTTTTAAGTCTTTTGCATAGGTGGAAATGGTGTGGCCTTCCGTAACTTGGGCAGAGTCGCCATGCCCCCTTAAATCGATAGTGATGGCACGGTGTTCTTGGCTAAAGTAGGGCAGCTGACCCTTGAAGAATTTTCTGCTCATCCACACTCCATGAATAAAGATGACAGGCGTGCCCTCTCCTTGGTCGTCATAATACAGCTCCACACCAGAATCTATTTCAATTTTAGGCAAAAAAATCCCCCCCTATAAAAAGTTATACTAAAGTATATTTTCATAGTGGGGGAATTATCTCCAATTGAAATTTGTTTTTACTCTTCCCAAAATAACTGATCTAAGGTTTTCGATAAGGCTTTACATATAGAAAGACAAAGGCTGAGGCTTGGATTGTATTTTCCGAGTTCGATTAGGCCAATTGTTTGCCTAGACACCCCTACAATTTTGGCCAGTTCGTCTTGAGACAAATCTTTCTCGACTCTCGCCATTTTCATTTTTAAGTTTTTCATGTTGATCACCGCTCTATTTCGTCTTCATCTAGTTCTTTTTCTGCCGCCTTTTTGCTACGATTCATCGCAGCCAGGAACGTACTTCCTGATAACAATACTAAAAACGGTATATAGATTATCAAAGAAACAAAGAACACCATGAAAAAATAGGAGTATGCCTGTGCAGTCGTGTCGGCATAATTAAGGGCGCTGTTTAATCCGAAGAATATTGCTATGATGACACCAAAGACACCACCCCATAGAAGAGTCTTCCACTTCATTGGCACCTTACTCTTTCGATCATGCATTTCTACCTCATCTGATAATACCCCCATACTTGCACCCCTTGACGTGTAATAGACACCTTGCAGAAAAAGTATCGCTAGCTCTGTGTAAATGGAGCTGACACCAAAGCCGTATTGGTAAAACTTAAACCCCATGGAAATAAGACAGATTGCCATTACGAGAAAATAGATTTCCCGATAAATCTTGTTCTGAGCAGTTACAATCCGCTCATCTTCCACCTTTGTTGATCCGCCAAAAAAACTCATTCCCCTTCACCTCTTTGTAAAATTTGGATTATACTTATTATTATACATTTTATATTACTTTATGCAACATATATATGTCATTTAGGCAAATATATTTTATTTTATCTTATTAAAGAGGAGCGCGGTCTGAATGCGAGAAAAAACTTATCGGGCGATTTTTAGCGGTTATCGGGCGATAAGTTGGAATTACGGGCGAAAATAAAAACTTACGGGCGATTCTGGACAGCAATCTGGCGATAATTTCAAAATACGGGCGATTTTCAGGAGTAATCGGGCGATTCCATAAATCCGACAAATTCCGCAAAAAGAAAAAGCCGAGATCAGCATCCCGACTTTTCGTTCTAATTAAAGCAACCTACATCTTCACAATAATCTTCCCTCTTACATGACGCCCTTGCAGCTCCTTTAATCCTTCCACCAATTCTTCCCTCGTAAGAACCTTTGTTACAAGTGACTCCAACCGTCCATCTTTCACCATGCTCATGAGCTCTTCTGCCATGAAGCCTAGGTTGCTGACCGCTCGATCTTCTCCGCTTGCGTGTGCAGCTCCCAGAGCCACCTCATGGATCGATGGAGACAAGGAGAATGGTTTTACACCAGAAAGGTCTGGACCGCCTGCAATGTACGCCAGATGGCCTGAGAATGCGAGACGTTCTAAATCTTCTGTTGCTACATCGCGGCCAACTGTATTTAGAATTAAGTCTGCTCCTCGTCCGTTTGTTTCTTCCATAATGCGATCAGTCACATTTTCTTCTTTGTAATCAATAGCCACATCCGCACCAAGATTCTTCACCCAGTCATGATTGGATTTAGAAGCAGTCGTGAACACTTTCAGCCCCTGCATTTTCGCCAGTTGAATGGCAAAACCACCAACTCCACCGGCACCTGCATGAATAAGAATGTTCTTTTTATGGGTAGCATTCAATTTTTGAACCACTGCTTCATATGCTGTCATTCCAGCACACAAAATAGCTGCTGCATCTTCAAAAGAAACTTCATCAGGAATACGTCCAGCTGCGCGTGCATCCACCACTGCCAATTCAGCAAACGCACCTTTTTTTCCAAGGTTTGTGTGAATAGCAACGCGGTCGCCAGCTACAAAGCCTGTCACTCCATCGCCTACTGATACCACCTCACCTGCAAGGTCCACACCGACAATGTGCGGATAGCTCCAAGCCGGGTTGCCGTTCGTAGCTACTTTGTAGTCAACAGGATTCAAAGCCACTGCTTTAACTCTTACTAGCAGCTCGCCGTTTCCTTCTTTAGGGTCTGCAATCTCTCCCCACTCCATATGATCAAGACTGCCTGCTTCTTTTAATAACCATGCTTTCATTTCGTTTCCCCTCCTAGATTGGATATATATTCTATAAACACCGCTGTTAATTTGCGCACCGGACTTCGCTTTCCTCGGGGCGCTTGCGGAGCCTCCTCAGCAAGCCTGCGGGGTCTCCTCTAAGCGCTACCTCCCAAAGGAGTCTTCGTCCTATGCTCCAATTAACAGCTAGAAAATTCGTTTAATATTAGTAAGCACCTTCTGAGTAAGTAAGCTCGTATGAATGTGAGTAGATTTCTACCAAATTTCCGAATGGATCTTCACAGTAAACCATGCGATATGGCTTTTCTCCAGGATAGTACTCACGGATCGGCATACGTTGTTTGCCACCATGCTCAACAATTTTCTCTACAAGTCCTTCTACATCAGGATCTTGAACGCAGTAATGGAAAATACCTGTCTTCCAGTATTCAAAGTTGTTTTCCGGCTTTTCATTTTGCGGAAATTCAAATAGTTCAATTCCAATTTTGTCTCCAGTCGCCAGATGCGCAATGCGGAATTTGCCCCATCCTTTTCCAAAGACATCTGTGCACATTACACCAATCGCAGAGTCGTCCTCCACTACTTCAGCTGGTTCCATGATGACGTACCAACCCATCACATCTGTATAAAATTTAACTGCTTGTTCCAAGTTTGGAACGGATAATCCTATATGTGAAAAAGTTCTTGGATATCTCAAAACTTCTCCTCCTCAAATAAAATAATTTGCTAATAATGATAGGGTAAAATATAATGCATAAATAAAAAAGTACGCACTTTAAGGTAACTGACCTTGAAATAGAAAGGACTGCTTAATGTGGAACCGACAGAATTCCCCGTCAACCGTGCGCTAACTGTAATCGGTGGTAAATGGCGACCGCAAGTATATTGTGCCCTTGAAAATGGTCCTAAACGCTTTTCTGAGCTGGAAAGAGAAATTCCAGAAATTAATCGAAAAGTACTGACCGATCAGCTTCGTGAGCTTGAACAATTGGGCATGGTTAAAAGAACAGAATTTCCAGGGAAAGTGTTGCATGTGGAATATGAGCTTACAGAAGAAGCGCTAACCCTCCAACCAACTATGAAGTCACTGTGTAAATGGGGGACTGGGGAATGTGGGGAAGAAAAATAAAAGCAGCCCAAACTTTACAATTCAGGCTGCTTTTTTACTTTTAATAAATTTTAAATTTCTTCCCTATTCCAATGTCGATGCGCCGAAACTGCATCGACAAACCTAGACACAAACTGACTTGCTTCATCAGCGAGCACCACACCCGGAGCGCCAGAAATCTCTAGTTTCTCCAGCCACTGCTTACCATCATGGGTAGCGCCAATCGGTTTAAAATGATCATAGGCTTCCTCCACAAAATAGGTGGTTTCACGGTCAAATTTCTTGTCGACATTTTTGCCGCCCACCACATAAAGCGCATCAAACAAGACCGAATCACATGTCAGGAACGTATGGTCCACCTCTAACTCGACACCGCCACTACCCTTCACCATTCCAAGCTTGGCACTGATAAGTTCCGGCTGCATGCCTTGCCCTTTCAGTGATTCTAGAACAGATGCTACTTCCTTACCTTGGAAGTCATTAGAAATAATAACTCCCACTTTACGTGTGGCAGGCTTTTTGACCGTATTTTCCTGACTGAGTGCAGGCGATGATTTTGTAACAGAAGACCCTGACCCACTCGGCTTAGTAGCACCAACAGCTTCCGCCACGGCCACAGCAAGTTCCATGTTCACATTGGCAAACATGTCCACAACCTGTTGCCTCACGTCTTTGCTCTTTACTTTTCCAAGCTCAAAGCTGAATGCCTGCTTGATATGGTCTTTTTCCGGCTTTGACATGCTGTTCCAAAATAAAGTTGCTTGGGAAAAATGGTCCTTGAAGCTGTTACTTCTCGTTCTCACTTTTCTGCCTTCAACCTTTTCTTGATAATGGACATAACCGCCTTCTGCTTCACTTGCCGGCCTCGGGGTATTAGAAGCTAATGAATTCTTATGATAGCTTACCGGGCCCTTATTGATTGTATGACGGCCGTAACCATCACGCTGATTATTATGGAACGGACATACTGGCCTGTTGATAGGAAGCTCGTGGAAATTGGGCCCACCTAATCGGATAAGCTGGGTATCTGTATAGGAAAACAGACGACCTTGTAATAACGGGTCGTTGGAAAAATCAATGCCGGGTATGACATGCCCCGGGTGGAATGCCGCCTGTTCCGTTTCGGCAAACACATTGTCAACATTGCGATTGAGTGTTAATTTTCCAATAATCTTCACAGGTACATCTTCTTCCGGCCAAAGCTTCGTTGGATCTAGAATATCAAAATCGAACTTAAACTCATCTTCTTCTGCAAGAAGCTGTACGCCAAATTCGTATTCAGGATAGTCCCCGTTTTCAATCGACTCCCAAAGATCACGACGATGAAAATCAGGATCTTTTCCGTTAATTTTTTGTGCTTCGTCCCAAACAAGTGAATGCGTCCCAAGTACCGGCTTCCAGTGGAATTTAACAAAATGAGCTTTTCCTTCTGCATTTACAAAGCGGAAAGTATGGACGCCAAAGCCCTCCATCATTCGAAGACTTCTCGGAATGGCGCGGTCAGACATCGCCCACATGACCATATGTGCAGACTCCTGGTTATTTGCGATAAAATCCCAAAAAGTGTCGTGGGCAGAGGCTGCTTGCGGCATTTCATTATGCGGTTCAGGTTTCAGTGCATGTACAAGATCAGGGAACTTTATCGCATCCTGAATGAAAAACACTGGGATATTGTTTCCGACAAGATCGTAGTTCCCCTCTTCTGTATAAAATTTCGTTGCAAAACCTCGCGCATCACGAACCGTTTCAGCTGAACCACGAGACCCCGCAACCGTTGAGAAGCGCACAAACACAGGCGTTTTTACAGAAGTATCCTGCAAGAATTTCGCTTTTGTATATTTCACCATTGATTGATATAATTCAAACTCGCCATGGGCTGCAAATCCCCTTGCATGGACAATCCTCTCCGGGATGCGCTCATGGTCAAAGTGTGTCATCTTTTCTCTAAAATGAAAGTCCTCCATCAAGGTAGGTCCGCGTTCGCCTGCTTTTAAGGAGAATTCATCCTCTGAGACCTTGACTCCTTGGTTGGTCGTCATGGTCTTCCCTTCATCCTCAACACGGTACTTATCTAATTGGTCATGTTTGCTTTGCTGGTCCACCTTTTTACTCAATTCGCTGCTCCACTCCTTAAATTAGATTATGTAAAAAAGGACATACCTTTTTTACGTACCCCGTTAAAAAGTGGTGCAAACTGTATGAAAGTAAAAGTTAGGGGAAATGGATAAATTTTACCAGGACCTTCTTCCCTTAACAGGGAGTAGGAGGGTACCCGCTGGGAATGAGGGTGTCGGTTTTTGTTAGTTCGTGTGTCGAATGGAGTTTATATGAAGCAAAATGGATTATAAATCAAAAAGTATAAATTCAAAACTTGGCTATAAAACCAATGGTTAGCCCTTACAAACAAGGCCATCTCTGCAAAACTCACCTAAAAAGGCATACACCCCCGGCTAGGATTGCATGCCAACCAACTATTTCCATATTTTTAATACATTTTAATATATCATTCCAGGCTATTTAACAGCACCAGCTGTCAGCCCATCCATAAATTGCTTAGATGCGATAAAAAATAAGATGATCATTGGAAGGGAGGATAAGGTCAACCCGGCGAAAAGTGTCCCCCAGTCCGCTGAATATTCCCCAAACAGGGAAAGCATGCCGACGGGAATCGTTTTTTTCATTTCATCGGTAATGAAAATCAGAGGGAAAAAGAAATCATTCCATGAGGAAATGAAATTGATGATCATAACGGTCCCCAATGCCGGTCTTATTAATGGAATCAAGACGCTCCAAAGGATTCTAAGATCACTCGCGCCGTCCATTCTGGCTGCTTCCTCCAACTCCACCGGCATCGTCCGGAAGAATCCGGTCAATATGAGGATGGATAATGGAATTCCTCCTGCTGTATACATGAAAATAAGGGACCAAAGCGAATTCAATAAACCTAGGTCTTTCATTAAAATAAATAATGGCACAATCCCAAGTTTGATAGGAATCATCATCCCCATCAGGAAAAAGAAGAATAAGATATTATTCCACCAAAACGTATATCTAGCAATATAGAATGCTGCCAATGATGTGGTAACCAATATGAGAAGCACAGATACGACACTGACAAACACACTATTGAAAAAGTAGGTACCAAATGGCACTTCTTCTAACAACTTTCTATAAGTATCCAAGCTGAAGCTCTTTGGAAAAGAAAGAGGATTCATAAATATCTCGGCACTCGGCTTAAAGGATGACAATACCATTAACACAATGGGATACAGGCTGATTGTGGCGAATGCAAAGGCAATGATATAGTATATTGGTCTCGTCCATAATGTCTGTTTCACCTTTTCCCACCTACATTTCCACTTGTTTTTTCTGCATGTATTTAAGTAATAGTGCTGTGCATGTTGCGATAAACAAAAACAGTACGACAGCCAGTGCTGAACCAAGTCCGACTGCTGTTGAGTCTCCAGCTGCTGAACCGCCAAATGCTAAACGATAAAAGAATACTGCCAATAAGTCTGTGGAGTAATAAGGCTCTCCTTGTGACCCTTGCATAGCATAGACAAGTTCAAATGCCTCGAAAGATTGAATAAATGTTAAAACGGTCATGATCATGATGGAAGGTACCATCAACGGCAGAATGATTTTAGTAATAACATTCGCTCCGTTTGCTCCGTCCAATTTTGCAGCTTCCACTAGCTCCTTAGGGATGGATTGTAGTCCTGCCAGAAATATTAACATCGCAAATCCAATACCAAACCAGCAGTTCACCAAAATGATGGCTATAAGTGCTGTTTTAGGGTCACCAAGCCATGCTTTCTGCAGGGATTCCATACCAAACTCCCCTAAGATAACGTTAAGGGCACCAAAGTTTGGATTTAATATGAGCTTCCAAAGGAAACCTACTACGATGACAGACAATAATCGAGGTAGGAAATAAGCAACCTTTAAGAATTCCGACCCTTTGATCCTTTTGTAAATAATAAATGCCAATACGAAAGCTATTCCATTTTGAACAACCATCTGCACGGCGAAATAAACTACATTATTTTTGGCTGCATTCCAGAACATGTTACTGAATGGTTGCAGGGTAAAGAGGTCGATGAAGTTTGATAAGCCTACAAATGCCCCTCTTGTTATGCCATTCCAGTCGTAAAAGCTGTATGATAAGGCCGCTACTAGTGGATAGACGATGAAGATGCTGAAAATAAGCAGGGCGGGAATAGGGAAAAGATGGATGGCCCATCTTTTCCAGTTTCTCGTTTTCTTTTGTTTCACAATGGGTGTATTGGTTTCGATTTGCATATTCTCCGCCACCTTACTTATTAATGTGCTGTATTGCTTGAACACCGCTTTTGATTTCCGCAAACGGCTACGCTTTCCGCGGGGCGACCTTGAGCCTCCTCACAACGCTTCAGGGGTCTCAACATTGTCGCTACTCCCCCGCAGGAGTCTACGCCTTTTGCTCCAATCAACAGCTTTAAAACAATCACTACTTATTGAAACGGCTCAAACCAAGCCTCTGTGTTTTCTTGCAATGTTTTTACGACTCCGTCTACGTCTTGTTCACCGATATACATTCCTTGAAGTTCGGTTTCAATGGTTACTTTGGAAGATGGATTCCCACCTGCGAAGTAAACAAGCATCATGTATGGAGTAGAATAGTCGCTTACTGCCTTGCTAAGGTCGTTCACCAATTCATTGTCGGATTGAACGCCTGGAATAGCACTGATCATCTTAAAGTTTGTTGTGAAAAGTTTACCAAACTCTTCTGTTGTTAAGAATTCCAGGAATTTTTTTGCTTCTTCCTTATGCTCGGAGTTTGCGTTAATTCCGAATGAACCATCCACCCATGTTGTAAGGGTTGGCTCTCCACCAACTGCTGATGGCATTGGGAAGAAACCAAGTTCTAAGTCTGGATTCATTTCACGCAATACTTCGATTTCCCAGCTTCCTAGAGGAAACATAGCTGCTTGACCTGTGAAGAAAAGTGTACGAATATCTTCCATACCAAGTCCTTCTGAGTTGTTAGGGAAATATTCTTTAAGATCCTCCATCACTTGAATAGATTTTACGAACTCAGGGCTTGTAAAGTCTGTTTCCCCTTTTGAAATTTTTTCTACAAATTCATTTCCACCCCAGTGTGCAGGGCCAAAAATTCCGTGTGCAAGGGATAACAACCAGCCTTCTTTTGTTCCGAACGCAAGTGGTGTAACACCTTCAGTCTTTAACTTTTCATTAATGGCAATAAACTCATCCCACGTTTTTGGCTCTTCAAGCCCGTGCTCTTTGAAAATAGCTTTATTGTAAAATACTTGTGTGGTACTTAAGTTCAATGGAACACCGTATTGTTTGCCATCTTCCCCTCTTGATGCCTGTAGTGTTTCATCAGGAAAAGTATCTAATCCGTTTAAGCCATCAATTGGCTCTACATAGCCTGCTTTTGCTAATTCACGACCTGGGGCATATGGACGCAGGTGAATGATGTCTGGGCCTTCTCCTGCTTGCAGGGAAGTGTTTAAGATTGTGTTATACTCCGTATTTTTGGACGGTTTGAATTCCACTTTGATGTCTGGGTGTTTTTCGTTGAATGCCTCAATTACTTTTTGGTAGTTCTCTGAATCCTCTGTTCTCCAGCTTCCGATAGTCAGTGTGACGCTGTCATCGTCATTGTTGTCGCTGTTTGATCCTCCAGATTGGTTGGAGCAAGCTGCGGAAACGACTAGCATTAGCGCCATTATACTTAATAACCAAATTCTCCCTTTACCTTTCACCGTGAATCCCCCTTGTTTTAAAAGAATATTTATGAAGTCTCCCCTTGGATGGAGGAGTAAATCATCGAGTGCAATGTTTTCCTGATAGTTCGTATCTTGGTAGATCTGCCGTAATGAACGGCATTGGTAAGGAATGCAACAATCAGCTCATTATGTGAATCGACCCAAACACTGGTGCCGGTGAAACCTGTATGGCCAAATGAACCTTTAGGCCAGTTTGGCCCGCATGACAACGGGTCCCCTTCCCTGTTCCATACTTCAAATCCAAGTCCACGGTTGGATTGCTTATGGAGCGTTGCCAGTCGCATCATCTCTGGTGGAATAACATTTTGTTCATCTGGATATAAAAAGTGCTCAGCGAACTTGGCAATATCTTTGGCAGTGGAAAACAACCCGGCACTGCCACTCACTCCTCCCAGGTGTAAAGCTTTTTCATCATGCACTTCTCCTTGTATGTAGTGAGCGCCAAATTTCTCTGTCGAGGCAGTAAACGCTTTCATATTTGAGGGAAGTTTATAGCCTGTATTATGTAATCCCCAAGGTGTAAAAATATGTTCCTTCGTAAAGGTATCCAGTGGCTGACCAGCAATTTTTTCAATGATTTTCCCTAATAGAATCATGCCAAGATCACTATAAGCAACGGATATCCCAGGATCATGCCGAAGCTCCGTCTTATAAATGTCCCCCATCACATCCCTTTGCCCATCCCTTGCCACATACGGAAGGTCTGGCGGCAACCCGGAGCGGTGAGTGAGCAGGTCCTCCACCTTCACTTTTTTATATCTGAAATCCGGCAAATAATGCTGCACTTGCTTTTCAAGGTGCAAGTCTCCTGTGCTCAATAACAGTAGACTTGCAGGAAGCGTCGCCACCACTTTGGTCAAGGAGGCAACATCAAATAAAGTATTTTTCGTTATGGGATAGTTCTGCTCATCCGCCGCAATGAAGCTACCGACAGCTTTGTAACACTGCATTTGCCTTTTCTTCTTCACATAAAGAACTGCTCCCGGCAGCTCCTTGTTTTCAATTAAGCTATCGATATAATTTTCATACATGCCGCTTGGACGCCTCCACTGCTTTACGCGTTTTATCCAACGCTTTGATATTCCGTTCTTGATTCAGTTTCATTACACCGAAAAACAATATATCGATGACATTCAACTGTGCAATCCTCGAGCTCGTTGCACCACTTCGTACATTCCTCTCTAAGCTTGTGGTGTTTAATTTCACATCTGCAATAGCAGAAGTCGGATTTTCTCCTGACCTTGTCAGTGTAATGACACAAGCCCCGTTTTCTTTTGCTACTTTGAGCGATTCAATGATATCCTCCGTATGGCCGCTATAGGAAATGCCAAAAGCAACATCGGCTTCCGATAGATTGGCAGCAATGGTTACTTGGGTGTCTTTGTCATAAGCCGCTTCACACCATCTGTTAATCCGGGTGAGCTTCTGTTTAAAATCCATGGCAATAAGGCCGGATGCTCCAATCCCATATACGGCAACAATTCTTGCTTTGGAAATCAGCTCAATGGCTCTCTCTAACTCTGCTTCATCCAACACTCCCACCGTGTTATGGATTGCCTGAATATTGTTTTGAGAAACAGAGTGAATCATCGATGACACCGAGTCATCTCTGGGTATATCCTCATAACCTTCTAGATTTTTTTCAGCTTTCGCCTTTGCCAAGTCATAGGCAATTTTTAATTTTAGCTCTTTAAACCCCTTGCATTGAAGCGATCGGGATAGTCGGATGATGGTCGCTTCGCTGACTTGAGTATTTTCAGCAAGCTTTTGAATGGATATGTTTATCACGTCTGCAGGTTTTTCCAAAATGAATTCTGCTACTTTTCGTTCTGATGGCTTGAAAGTATGCAAACTTTCCTGGATAAAAATTAATTCTCTATTCATATAGGCTTCCTCTATTTTCAGATATTTCTTACTTTTTATTTTATTAAATAAAGTTTCATAAATCAATTACTATTTTGTAGTTTTGTTTCACAGGACTTTTGGTCTATAAATGTTAAGTACTAGGGAAAGATTGGCAACACAAAATAAAAAAGCACTACACCGGAAATGAATCCGCCATAGTGCTTATTTAACCTTATATTCCATTTATGACTCCATGAACCATACCTAGCATTGTGAATATGATGAGATGGTCACCCACAGCAATATAGAATGCTTTTTTTGTTACCAGTCCAAACAATGTATTTTTTAAATAGACTAGAGTAATTATTATCCCTATTAACGATCCTACTATTAGACCGCTCAGGATGCCTTCTGCTCCTGCTACCTGCACGAAAGATGCTACAATAAAAGAGCTGACAAATGCAATCATGATAGACATCACATATTTAAGCGGGCCTTCCGTCTGTTTGAATTGCGTGTCTTTCTTTTTTCCGAGCATAATCGTGTAATAGATTCCTCCATAAACTGCATACAAAAAGGCACCTATAAGTATTGCAACAACATCCATTTCAGACCAATTCATCATTTTATCTTTTCTCCTCTTTTTGGCTTTTACTTTTAATTCGACTTTTATTTAGGCTCAATGGCTAATGCAATGGCCTTCACTCTAACATCTACTTCCAAGCTACCTTTTTTTGGTTTTATGGTTATAAGTTCCATTGGGTTATCCAAGTATTTAAATCCGCTTTTAGGAAGCCAAAAGCTGTATAGCTCCGAGTAGCACTCTATTAGTTTATTCCTTTCAATATAATCTACAGGCTCATCGAACTCATAGACTACATGCTTTCCTCCTTTGAAACTATAGGTCACTAGACTATCGTCCATCAACCCTTCTACAGCTAGATGACAATCATATCTGCTCATTTTCGCAGGAGTTATAAATGGATTATTTTTAGGCACCCCAAACATGAACGTGTTTTCCGCAATAATATCTCGAGCCTTTCCCCAATGGTACACAGTCTCCCAAACATCCGGTATCCCTTGTGTGTACGGACCGACATTTTGCTTTTTCACAGTTGTATACACTGGAAATTCCATGACCTTCACTTTTTCAAGATTGAGCCACTGGTATTTATTATATCCGTTGTTGAACTGCTGTTCTTGCTTCATATTGCGATGATGTTTAGATTTCTTGCTATTATCAGCATATTCTCGTGGAAACCTCTCTAGATAGGCACCTTCTCTCCAATAAGAAGGACTGCATTGGAAAAAGGTATGAAAGGAAGTGGTGAAGTAAGAAAGAGAAGTAAAGCCACACATGAACGCAATTTGCGTAATGGGTATGCTATGTTCATATATTAATAGATGGGCAGCTTTTTCCATTCTAAGGCGTTTCACATAATTAGCTGGAGTTTCACCTACCTGCGCTTTAAAAATGCGTTGAAAATGAAAAGGAGAGTAAGTAGAAATGGAGGCTAGCTTTTCAAGGCTAAGTGGGATCTCTAGGTTATTTTCTATATATTCCTCGACTTTATTTATCAGTTTTTCTTGTTCGGAAGTATGCATTGTTTTTCTCCTCATTTGGATGTTCTTTCTTTTATTATAACTAAAATAATAAAGAAGCTGGGATGAAAACCCAGCAAATTCAACTCTAGAGCCTCTCGGAACAATTATTTTACATGGTACCTTACTGACCGGAATAAAGGGAATACTGTTTAAACCGATAAGAATATATGCAAATCGACAAATAATATGCCTAAAAAAACACGCCCTCCATAAAGAGAGCGTGTTTTTGATGTCTCATCGTTTCCCAGAATCAAACGGTTCTCCCACCGCTTTTGGTGCTTGAGAAGACTTAGAGAACACGATTAACGCAATTAATGTTACAACATATGGGAATACCTTCAAGAATACTGGCGGAATGACAGCTAAAGAAGGAATTACCTGTGAAACGTTCGCAACCGTAGTGGCGAATCCGAAGAACAAAGTTGCCGCAAGGATTCCAAGTGGTTTCCACTGTCCGAAGATCAAGGAAGCAAGTGCCAAGAAACCTAGTCCCGCAACCGTTCCGTTAAATTCTCCACCAGTTGTAACGATGAAAACCGCTCCACCCAGTCCAGAGAAAGCTCCTGAGATCATAACGCCAATATAACGCATTTTACTTACGCTGATTCCTGCTGCTTCTGCTGCATGTGGATGCTCCCCACATGAACGAAGACGCAGCCCGAATGGAGTTTTATACAGCATAAATGCACTTACTAGCAAAATAGCTAGAACGAGCCAAGTCGTTGCGTAAGTTCTAGTGAATAGCAAGCTGCCAATCACTGGAATATCTGATAAAAATGGAACATTGAAAGGTTTTAATGTGCTGATTTGGATGTTTCCGCTACCTGTAATGTTACGAGCCAAGAACACCGTGATAGCTGCAGCAATCATATTGATGGCTGTTCCACTGATGATCTGATTGGCGTGAAGGTTAATACTTGCAAATGCATGAAGAAGGGAGAACAATAATCCCATCAAGGTAGCAAGTGCCAGACCAATCCAGATTGCTGTTTGTTGCCCAGGCATCATTTTCTGCATGTTCAAAATAACAAGCGCTCCAGTGAATGCCCCAATTACCATTAATCCTTCTAGACCAATGTTTACAACTCCACTTCGCTCACTAAATAAAGCTCCTAGCGCTGTGATCAAAAGAGGGATAGTGAAGATGATTGCGTACGGTGCTATTTGTTGAATCACTGTCCACATACCTTATACCTCCTCCTTTTTCTCAGTTGTGTTTTGAACAATCGCTGGTTGTTTTCTATTTTTCTTTTTGTTAATAAAATATCGAATCATGCGATCTATCAAGATGCTTGTAGCAGCAAAATAGATGATGATTGCAATGATAGAGTCCGCAATTTCTGGTGGGATCTCTGTCATCGCGTTCATAAATCCGCGACCTGAATAAAGAAGACCGAAGAAAATAGCAGCCAATAATACCCCGATACCTGTGTTTGCACCTAAAAGTGCCACAGCAATTCCATCAAAGCCTTGAGTAGGTAAAATACCTATTTGAATGCTTGTCGCATTTCCAGCGTAGAATGCAACTCCGCCTAGACCAGCCAGACCACCGGCAATAACCATGGAAGTAACGATACTTCGGTTAACTGCAATACCTGCATATTCCGCTGAATCACGGTTAAATCCAACCGCCTTCAACTCATAACCTAGTGTGGTTTTATTGATGATGAAGGAGAAGATAATCACTGCAATGGCAGCAATAAATAAACCAAGGTTAATATAAGACCCATCAAACATTTCCGTTAAAATTGGTGTACGTAAAGATGCAGATTCTGGTAGTTTTTTAGATTCTGTTTCCAAAAACTCGCCCTTAAAGTAGGCAGGAACCGCATAGTATACCGTCCAGTAGGCAATCCAGTTCATCATAATGGTGGATACTACTTCATGTACGTTAAACTTTGCTTTTAATAGTCCTGGGATAAAAGCCCAAAGTGCTCCTCCGATAAATCCTGCCACGACCATCATTACTAAAAGTAACGGTCTGGACAAATCAAACGTCAGTCCGACAGCTACCGCACAAAAACCACCAATGAGCATTTGTCCTGCGGCTCCGATATTAAATAAACCGGTACGGAAAGCAAATGCAACCGATAGACCCGTAAAGATTAGCGGTGTCGCTGTTGCAAGTGTATTTCCCATTCTAGACAGGTTTTTCAAACCGCCTTCAAATAAATATTTATATCCTTCCACAGGATTATTACCTGTGACTGCCATCAATATCGCACCTGCAATCAAACCGAAAAGGACAGCAAGTAACGAGATTATGCCATTTCTCATTCTTCTTCCCCCTTCATCACGCCTGCCATCATCAGACCAAGTTCGTTCTCGTTTGTTTCCTTTGCATTCACGATTCCGACAAGTTGGCCATTATTGACAACAGCGATGCGATCTGAAACATTTAATACTTCATCTAATTCCAAGGACACAAGCAATACCGCTTTCCCTTTGTCGCGCTGTTCCACAAGTCTTTTGTGGATGTACTCGATAGAACCAACATCCAGTCCACGAGTAGGCTGAACCGCAATTAACAAAGTCGGGTCCAGTTCAATCTCCCGCCCGATTACCGCCTTTTGCTGGTTACCACCTGAGAGGGACCTTGCAATAGACTTTCCGCCTTCCCCAGAACGGACATCAAAGCTTTTAATGATGTTATCTGCATGCTTTTTAATCGCAGCAAAATTGAGCACGCCACGCTTGGAGTAAGGTTCTTTATGGTACAATTCTAAAACCATATTTTCTTCAATTGTATAATCTAAGACAAGTCCATGTTTATGGCGGTCTTCAGGAATATGAGCGATACCGCTTGCAATTCTAGAACGGACCGGCATTTTGGTAATGTCTTTTCCTTCAAAAAGGATGGTTCCGGAGTCGGCTTGCTTCAAGCCCGTAATACTTTCCACAATTTCAGCCTGTCCGTTTCCGTCTACCCCTGCAATGCCAAGGATTTCCCCTTTTTTCAGTTCTAGGGACATATTCTTAAGGGCAACTACGTCTTTGCCCTTTTTCACTGAAACATTGTCCATCTTTAACACAACGTCACTTGGAGTCGCTTCAGTTTTGTCGACTTTAAAGTTAACTTCACGTCCTACCATCATTTCAGCCATTTGTTCTTTGGACGTTTCCGCAACATTTACCGTGCCAATTGTCTTTCCTCTTCTGATAACCGTACACCTGTCCGCCATTGCCTTAATTTCTTTCAGTTTGTGCGTGATAATAATGATCGATTTACCTTCTGCGATAAGGTTCTTCATAATCTTACCCAGTTCCTCAATTTCCTGAGGGGTAAGAACCGCGGTAGGCTCGTCCAAAATAAGTACGTCAGCTTGACGATAAAGCATCTTCAGAATTTCAACACGCTGTTGCATGCCGACGGAAATGTCTTCAATTTTCGCATGTGGATCCACATTTAAGCCATACTTTTTCGACAATTCTTCAATTCTTTTACTGGCCGTTTTTTTATCAAGCACATACATTTTATGCAATTCGGAACCAAGCATGATGTTTTCTGTTACCGTAAAGTTACTGACCAGCTTGAAGTGTTGGTGGACCATCCCGATACCGAGTTTTGTCGCGACATTAGGGTTGGCAATTTTCGTTTCCTTGCCATTTATTTTTATAGATCCTCTATCCGGTTGATACATACCGAACAAAATAGCCATCAGTGTTGATTTCCCGGCACCATTTTCTCCAAGAAGGGCGTGAATTTCCCCTTGCTTCAGACGAAGTGTAATATCATCATTGGCAACTATTCCAGTAAATTCTTTCCGGATATTGAGCATCTCCACTACATAGTCCATAGAGTGATTCTCCCTTTTTTGTTTATTTATCCCAAGAGGACAGACAACTAACCTCTTACATTTGCATTAAAAAAGGCGGGTCACCCCGCCTTTTCTTTATCAATCTGAATCTAGCAAACGAGTTTGCTGTAGAAGATTATGCTAGGCACTGCACGTATTACTTGATCAAATCGCCTTGCTCAGCAGATACTTCTACATCACCGGATTTGATTAGTTCAAAGATCTCATCAACTTTAGTAGATGTTTCATCACTTAAGTTTGGATTTTCTTCAGGAAGTCCTACACCATCGTTTTTCGCATTAAATGTAAGAGTTTCGCCACCTGGGAATTCTCCATCGATTTCTGCTTTGATCATATCAGCTGCAGCTGTGTCGATTTTCTTCATTGCAGAAGTTAGGATTACAGATTCACCGTTATCCATTTTCCCTTGTTCATACTGGTCAACGTCTACTCCAACCATCCATACATCGTCTCCGTCTTCAACACGAGTTTTCGCTTCGTTGATTGCCCCAACGCCAACTCCACCCGCTGCTGCGAAGATTACATTTACGCCACGGTCAAACATTGCTCCAGCAATTTGCTGACCTGCAGCTACATCATCGAATGTACCTTGGTACACTACGTTTTCTTCTTTAATGCTTACATTTGTATCTAAGTTTTCGTTAGCGTATGCAATACCTTGTTGGAAGCCCCAGTTGAACTTTTGAACTGGAGGAATTTCCATACCACCAATGAATCCAGCTTCGCCTTCTTTTAACTCAAGAGCTGTAGCAACACCAGCCAAGAATCCAGCTTCGTGCTCTGCGAAGAAGATAGATACTGTGTTTTCACCTACTACAGGGTTGAAATCGCCATTATGTGGAGATCCGTCGATTAAGACGAACTTTGCATCTTCATATTGGCTTTGTGCTTGGAATACCGCTGTTTCAAATTTAAATCCAGGAGTAACAATAAATTTAAAGTCTGCATCATATAAGTTAGTAATTTCTTGCATGTAATCAGCTTCTGTAGTACCAGCAGGCTTTAAGTATTTCTCTTTAATGCCGAAGTCTTCTTTAGCTTGAAGGATTCCATTCCAAGTTCCTTCGTTAAAAGATTTGTCATCAATTGTTCCAGCGTCCGTTACCATTCCGACCATTAAGTCAGAACCGCTACCATCGCCAGAAGCAGAGTCAGAACCACTGTTGTTGTTGTCTGTACCGCAACCTACTAGAAAGATCATCGTTGTTAGAACAGTGATGATCGTTGCAATTAAACCCTTTTTCATTTTGTAATTCCCCCAAAATTATAAATTTATAGTAAAGTGAAAACCCTTACTATCATAACTATATTCGTAAACTTCCATTTTTTCAATATATGTTTTCCAAAGATGAATATATTTTCATGAATAAATATACCTAGAAAAGAAAATTGTCGAAAATTTGCAGATAAATACTAGGTTTCTAGCATTTTCAATGGTAGAAATTACATGAAAATATTTTAAGGGGTCTGACCCGCTCCCCGTTAAAGCGTTAAAGCAACACTCCCATCTTCCACGCTTCTATTTGTTCCGCCGCCATTTGTAAGCGGTCCTTTGTTTATTGTATGATAGGGTACATATACAGGAATATTCCTCTCCTCTTCCTATATAAGAGTGAGTTCATTTTTCATATAAGGACGTGTACTAGAATGAGAATCAATAAATTTATAAGTGACTCTGGTGTTGCTTCAAGGCGTGGGGCCGATAAATTGATCGAAGAAGGCAGAGTAAAAATCAATGGCAAGGTTGCCAAGATAGGCGGTCAGGTAAACCCTGGAGACGAGGTATTGGTCAACGGTCAACTTATCCGAATTGCCAGAGACAATGTTTATATCGCTTTGAACAAGCCAATCGGCATCACCAGCACCACGGAAAAGAAAGTAAAGGGAAATATCATTGACCTGGTAAATCATCCTCTGCGTCTTTCCCATATCGGGCGTCTTGATAAGGAATCGGAAGGTCTGATTCTATTAACAAACGACGGAGACATCATCAATGAAATTTTGCGCCCGGAAAACAGACATGAAAAAGAGTACATCGTCTCTGTTGATAAACCTATTACTCCGGACTTTGTGAAGCAGATGTCTGAAGGTGTGAAGATACTAGGAACCAAGACACTACCTTGCGAAGTGGAACAACTATCTAAATTTGATTTCAAGATTATTTTGACTCAAGGGTTAAATCGTCAGATTCGACGCATGTGTGCAGAGCTTGGGTATGAGGTCCTTCGCCTCCAGCGCACCCGGATCATGAATATCGAGCTTGGAAACTTGCCGATGGGACAGTGGCGCGACCTTAGCAAAAAGGAGAAACGCCAGTTGTTTGCTGAGTTGAATTATGAGCCAAAAGAATGGTAATAAAAATGCTTGTCTTACCGACCATAAATTGGTTGTGAGACAAGCATTTTTTTATATTGTTTTTTCAGGTAATTCCTGTATAATTGTCCCGAATCATGAATTATTATACTTACAAAATACATTTTGGATTCTGTTAATCACCACTGGTGGTTGAAGCGCCAGCCTTTCGCTTCAACCACCAGCTAGGTCCTACATTACAGTAATCAATTGATAGAATCTTATATATAGGGAGGTTGCTATGACTAACGCAATTATTCAGTTTAAAGATGTACGCAAGCAGTTTGATAATGATCCTGCTGTGCTTAACAATGTTAGTTTTGAGATAGAACGCGGAAAGTTTTATACCCTGCTTGGCCCATCCGGTTGCGGGAAAACGACGATCCTTCGCCTGATTGCCGGCTTTACCGAGGCTACTGCGGGGGACATTTATTTTAACGGTAAAAAAATTAATGATGTACCTGCCAACAAACGCCAGGTGAACACGGTCTTTCAAGATTACGCTCTTTTTCCTCACTTAAATGTATTCGAAAATGTTGCTTTTGGGCTGAAAATTAAAAAGATGAAAAAGGCTGATATTGAAAAGAAGGTAACGGAAGCCCTTAGTTTCGTTAACCTTAATGGCTTTGAATCTCGTGAAATCAGGGAGATGTCAGGAGGGCAGCGCCAGCGTGTAGCTATTGCTCGTGCCATCGTTAATGAACCGGAAGTTATTTTGCTAGATGAACCACTATCTGCACTAGACCTGAAACTTCGTACAGAAATGCAGTATGAATTAAGAGAGCTTCAACAACGCCTTGGCATTACCTTTATTTTCGTTACCCATGATCAGGAAGAAGCTCTTGCAATGTCAGATGAGATCTTCGTCCTTAATGAAGGACAAATTATCCAAAGTGGAACGCCAACAGATATTTATGACGAGCCGATCAACCGTTTTGTGGCCGACTTTATCGGGGAGTCCAATATAGTAGAAGGTCGTATGATCAAGGATTTCCTTGTGGAATTTGCCGGCAAACAATTTGAATGTGTGGATAAGGGGTTAAAGGACGACGAAAAGGTGGACATTGTTATCCGACCTGAGGATTTGGCAATCACCACACCAGCAGAAGGAAAGCTGCAGGTACGAGTGGACTCCCAGCTGTTCCGTGGCGTTCATTATGAGATAAGCAGCTATGACCAAGAAGGCAACGAATGGCTTGTTCATTCTACAAAGAAGGCTTCTGTCGGAGATCAAATTGGACTATATTTTGACCCAGAGGCTATTCATGTCATGCGTCTTGGAGAATCGGAAGAAGATTTTGACAGACGTCTAGAAGGCTATTCCCATACAGCCGGAGCGAGCCATGGAAAATAGATTAACGAAAAATCTTTATCTTATCCCTTATGCTCTTTGGATTGCGCTGTTTGTCATAGCGCCGATATTACTGGTTCTCTATTATTCCTTTTTTAATATAGATGGCGTGTTATCACTAGAAAACTATCAAAAATTCTTTACTACCGTTTATTTAAAAATGACGTTGAGTTCGTTTTGGTATGCATTCCTCATAACGGCCATCACCCTTTTGATTGCTTATCCGACGGCGTTATTGTTAACGAAAACCCGTCACAAATATTTATGGTTGCTATTGCTTATTGTTCCTTCCTGGATCAACCTGCTTCTGAAAGCTTATGCCTTTTTAGGTATTTTCGGTACTTACGGAATGGCCAACAGCTTTTTAGAAGTAATTGGGATAGGTTCCCAGCAGATATTATTTACAGACTTCAGTTTTGTGTTTGTTTCTGTTTATATTTTCATTCCATTTATGATTCTGCCTATCTTTAACGCATTGAATGAACTGAACGCGACACTAATTGATGCCGCAAATGATTTAGGGGCATCACGCCTTACAACGTTTTGGAGAGTCACATTGCCACTTACCTTGGACGGAGTAAAGGTCGGATGTCAGATTGTTTTCATCCCGGCATTATCACTGTTCATGCTAACAAGACTGATTGCCGGTAACAGGGTCATCACCCTTGGAACAGCAATCGAACAACATTTCCTTGTCACTCAAGACTGGGGAATGGGTTCGACTATTGCCGTATTTTTAATTATCATTATGTTCCTTTTCATGAAAATGACAAGCAGTAGAAAGCGAGGAATTTAACATGGGTAATAGAAAAGCATCTCCGTTATCAACGTTATTTCTCGTCTTAATTTTTGCGATTCTATATTTACCAATTTTCTTCCTCGTGTTTTACTCATTTAACAGCGGAGGAACGATGTATGACTTTGAGAGCTTCACATTGGATTGGTACAAAGAGCTGTTTGCTGATACGCGACTGCTAATTATTGTTTTGAACACACTTTTGATTGCCTTACTTTCTGCCTTAATCTCAACCGTTATCGGGGTGATGGGGGCAATCGCCATCTATTCTTTTAAAAACCGGAAAACAAAGAACACTTTATTATCTTTAAATAATGTTTTAATTGTTAGTCCTGACGTTATTATCGGTGCTTCCTTCCTTATTCTCTTTACGATGGCAGGAATCAAGCTTGGCATGTTCTCTGTTCTGTTATCCCATATTGCCTTTTGCGTACCGATTGTCGTGTTGATGGTACTGCCAAAGCTATTAGAAATGAGCCCAACCTTGATTGATGCGGCCCATGATTTGGGGGCAAGCCGCTGGGATGTGATGAGAAAGGTGATTCTGCCATATATCACACCAGGAATATTTGCCGGTTTCTTTATGGCGCTGACTTATTCCTTGGATGATTTCGCGGTTACATTCTTTGTGACAGGAAACGGATTCACTACCCTTTCTGTGGAAATTTACTCCCTTGCACGCCGTGGAATCTCACTGAACATCAATGCGCTTTCCACGTTACTGTTCCTGTTCACCATTGTCCTTGTGATTGTTTACTACTTCATCACGGTTCGCAACAAGCCTACAGGAATGGGGGTTAGACGATGAAGAAGCTTGTACAATTTACTGTAGCAGTCGTTTTAGCGTCTGCATTCCTTTGGTATGCAATCAGCGAATTGAATTCCGCTCAAGGATACTCCGGCGGAAACACATTGACCATTTACAACTGGGGCGACTATATCAATATGGATGTGGTCGAGCAGTTTGAAGAGGAAACTGGTGTGAAGGTCATCTATGAAACCTTTGACTCGAACGAAGCGATGAAAACAAAGATAGAACAAGGTGGAACCACTTATGATATTGCGGTTCCCTCTGAATATATGATTGATAAAATGATTCAAGAAGATCTACTAATCCCTCTAGATCATTCGAAGCTGCCGAATCTTGGGAACATTGACGAACGTTTTATGGACCTTCCGTTTGATCCGGAGAATAAATACTCTGTTCCTTACTTCTGGGGAACAGTGGGGATCGTCTATAACCCTTCCATGTTAGATGGAAAAGAGATCACAAGCTGGAATGACCTTTGGGACGAAGATTTAAAAAATGAAATTCTTTTGATAGACGGTGCCCGTGAAGTGATGGGGATGGCCCTAAACAGTTTAGGCTATTCTTTAAATGATACGGAAAAAGACCACCTGCTTGAAGCGAAAAAAAAGCTGGATACACTTACTCCTAACATTAAAGCCATTGTCGGGGACGAGAACCGAATGCTGATTGAAAATGAAGAAGCAGCAATTGGACTCGTTTGGTCAGGGGTTGCTGCTGAATTGATGTGGGAAAACGAAGACCTTGAATATGTAGTACCTGTTGAAGGATCTAACCTATGGTTTGACAACATGGTCATCCCGAAGACGGCCAAGAACGTGGAAGCCGCACATCAGTTTATCAACTTTATGTTAGAGGCTGAAGTTGCAGCGGAAAACACAGAATATGTAAGTTACTCCACGCCAAACAAGGCCGCAATGCCGCTTTTAGATGAAGAGCTTACAGGTGACGCGCGATTCTATCCGCCACCAGAGCTGACAGAAAAGCTTGAGGTTTATGAAAACCTTGGAAAAAGAAACCTTGCTTATTATAATGAATTGTTTTTAGAGTTTAAGATGCATGGTAAATAACATTGTAGGAAAGGGATTCCTCCCTTTCCTCTTTTTTATGCCTCTTCAAGCATTCCTAATGTTTGCAGCCTTGAGACTATCGGCATTCCGTTCCAAACGATCTTGCTTGGGGCCTCCCTCTTTTTCACTTCCGGTTCTTCTAGTAGCAGCCAAAAATTTTTTGTCGGCAGCACACCTAATTTATGTTTTTCCGATAAGCGATCCAAGTAAAATCTCATGCTATTTAAATCCTTTGACTGGTTGCTATTTTCTTCTGAAAAATCATAAAGTACCCCCGCCACCTCTGACCTAGCAACTGTAAATCTTTCAGATACCCTCAAGAAAAAGTCCCAATCCCAATAATTTTTCATATCATGATCGAACTTTCCGATTCGATCATGTAGATCACTTCTATAGAGACAGCCCGATGGAACAAACGTAGAAAACTTTCGCATTGCAGCTAAATCAAGTTCATATGCAAACAGATGCCTCGATTTTGCTTCCCGAACCCCATTCTTTTTTACATACTGAACAATTTCCACATCTGAATAGACTAAATCAACGTCCTTTATCTTTTCTAACATCGTTTCAATATGAGTGGGGACAATCAGGTCGTCATCATCAATGAGCATGATAAATTCCCCTTTTGCAAAAGAAACGCCAATATTCCTTGCTTGAACATGCTTTACATTCTCCGTCAAATCTATGATGATGAGATCTAACTCTGGATAGTATTCTTTTAGACTATCCACTCTTTCGCCTCCATCATTTACAACGATTACTTCAAATTCTTTCCTTGTTTGCTGTACGAGGGCTTCCATCAACTCTGAAAGCATTGTTAATCGGTTATAAGTGGGGATTACAACTGATATTATTGGCAACAACCTACTCAACTCCCTATTACATCGTGCTATTTATTAAAAAAGAATCTCTCTGAAAATATGACTAGTTCTTTTGACTTATTCATTATAATGATTTTCCACCCGAATGACGACTAAAAACTCTTTCTTGCATTAGCGTAGAGAAGAATAATAATTTCATTGATATTATTTCTCAATTACTCATTGACTTCCATTATTGATAGTCTTATAGTAATAGTTGTAGCGACACTGATAATCATTATCATTATTGTAAACATAATTTAAATTGGGGGTTACATAATGGTTCGCCTATACACAAAAGACCTGAATATTGGCTATGGTGAACGCTTAATCATAAAAGACTTATCCATTGAAATACCCGATAAACAGATTACGACGATTATTGGCTCTAACGGCTGCGGAAAATCCACGCTATTAAAAGCCATCACTAGAATAATCTCCCACCAATCTGGAACTATCCTGCTAGATGGGCAAGAAATTGCCAAAGAAAACACAAAATCACTGGCAAAAAAAATGGCCATTCTGCCTCAAACCCCTGAAAGTGTAAGTGGATTAACAGTCGGCGAGCTCGTATCCTATGGTCGTTTCCCTTATCAAAAGGGCTTTGGAAGTTTGACTAAAAAGGATTATGAGGTCATAGACTGGGCACTTGAGGTAACAGGAACAACGGAATTTAAATACCGCTCGGTTGACGCACTATCCGGCGGTCAACGCCAACGCGTTTGGATTGCAATGGCCTTGGCACAGGAAACGGAAATTATTTTCCTAGATGAACCTACCACCTACTTGGACATGGCCCACCAGTTGGAAGTGCTAGAACTTCTGCAAAAGCTTAATAGAGAACAAGACCGAACCATTATTATGGTTCTGCACGATTTAAACCAAGCTGCCAGATTTGCCGATTATCTTATTGCTTTAAAGGAAGGAACCATCGTCAAATCAGGGAATTGCGAAGAAGTAATCACTCCGGAAGTTTTAAGAGAAGTATTTCAAATCGACGCCCAGATTGGCCGAGACCCAAGAACAAATAAGCCTATGTGCTTAACCTACAACCTACTTAAAGGAGACAACCAAGATGAAAAAATTAATGATTCCATTCGTATTCCTGCTATTGCTGGTCGTTAGTGCTTGCGGAAATACCAATAATAACAATGCTGATAGTTCTAATGAAGGAACTGCTTCCTCTTCTGATACCATCACATACGAAGCAGAAACAGGTCCAATTGAAGTCCCAGCAGATCCACAAAGAGTCGTAGTATTGAACTCTTTTGTAGCTGGAAATGTTATGGCTCTTGGAACAAATATTGTGGGAACGGATTCTTGGGCAATGGCCAATCCGCGTTATGAAGAATATTTGACAGATGCAGTGGAAGTTACCGATCAAGATCTAGAAAAAATTATCGAATTAAACCCAGACCTAATTATTGCTGCCTCCAACACGAATAATCTGGAGCAATTAGGCGAAATCGCACCAACTGTGGCGTACACGTACGGGAAAGTGGACTATCTTACACAGCATGTGGAAGTTGGAAAACTATTGAACAAAGAAGAAGAAGCTCAAAAATGGGTGGATGACTTCAAGACACGTGCTCAAGAAGCTGGAGAAGAGATCCGCGCTAAAATTGGCGAAGATACTACTGTCTCTGTTATTGAAAACTTTGATAAAGAGCTATACGTTTTCGGCGACAACTGGGGACGCGGCACTGAGATTCTATATCAGGAAATGAAGCTGAAGATGCCTGATAGAGTAAAAGAAGAAGCTTTAAAAGCTGGATATTATACGCTTTCCTTTGAAGTACTGCCTGAGTTTGCAGGTGATTATGTGGTTTTCAGTAAGAATTCTGAAGGTGATACATCCTTCCAGGAAACAGATACGTACAAGAATATACCTGCTGTGAAGAATGGCCAGGTTTTTGAAGCGGATGCAAAAGAATTCTATTTTAACGATCCGATCTCCCTTGATTTCCAGTTGGAGTTCTTTAAAGATAGCTTTTTAGGAAACTAAGACTTTGTTGGAGGGATACTTCTTTTATAAGAAGGTCCCTCTTATTCTATTGTTAACACAGTTGTTCTTGTTTGAGCAAGTTGATCTCCGTTCCAGGCGCTTCGCTTTTCGCGGGCGGTCCGGGAGCCTCCTCACTTCGTTGCGGGATCTCCCCTGTCCCTTCCTCCCGTGGAAGTCTGCGCGCCTTTCACTGCGATCAACAATGTTTTACATGATATTAAACTTCCATTCTAATAAAGAAAAGATGAGGCAAATGAAGATTGCATTGGAACGAAGCATTCCGTTTACAATTAAATTTATTGGGGCAATAATCGTCTTTGTGGCGGTGTTTTTTGCTGCAATGGTGCTTGGTGCAGCTGATACTACCATTAGGGATGTATTGTTGGCCTTAACTTCTCCAGGAACGAGCGGAAATAAAATCCTGATCATCCGTGAAATAAGGCTGCCCCGTGAGGTTGCTGCCATTTTTGTTGGAGCTGGGTTATCGGTTGCTGGCGCCATTATGCAAGGGATGACAAGGAATCCTCTTGCAGATCCAGGACTCCTCGGGTTAACGGCTGGAGCGAACGCTGCACTTGCAATCACGCTGGCATTCTTGCCATCTATTAACTACTACGGCATTACCATTGCTTGTTTTATAGGTGCAGCTGTAGGGGCAATGATGGTGTTTGGTTTAGGGGCAGTCCGGAAAGGTGGATTTTCCCCTCTTCGGATTGTCCTTGCTGGTGCAGCTGTTTCTGCTTTTCTTTTTGCGATTGCGGAAGGGGTTGCACTTACCTTTAAACTTTCAAGAGATGTCTCTATGTGGACAGCCGGTGGGATTATTGGCACAACATGGGGCCAGTTGCAGTTGATTATTCCGTTAATCACGGTTGGCTTGCTTGTGGCTCTTTATCTTTCTAGACAACTGACCATTCTTAGTCTCAGCGAGGAAGTTGCGGTTGGGTTGGGGCAGAAGATTGCTTTTGTAAAAGCCGTATTGTTTGTTGTCATTATTTTGTTGACGGGTGCCTCTGTCGCACTCGTCGGAAATATGGCCTTTATCGGACTGATGGTTCCTCATATTGTACGTGCCATTGTGGGGACGGATTACCGCTTCATCCTGCCGATGTCCGCGATAGTTGGAGCTACCTTCATGCTTTTTGCTGACACGCTAGGACGTACCATCAACGCTCCTTTTGAAACACCTGTCGCTGCAATCGTAGCAATGGTCGGTCTCCCCTTCTTCCTTGTAATTGTCCGTAAAGGAGGGAAAGCATTCTCATGATTCATCCATCTATTATAAGAAAACAACGTATGATTGTAGCGGTTTTAGCTTCACTAATTTTGACTACCATTGTTGTTGGTATTGGCATTGGACCGGCATCTTTGTCGTTTGACCGGTTAATCCCGACTATCTTGGGTCAAGGAAGCTTTAAAGAGGAATTTGTTTTATTTTCCATCAGGCTTCCGCGCATTGTCATCACCATACTTGCCGGCATGGCGCTTGCATTATCTGGTGCGATTCTTCAAGGGGTGACACGTAATGATTTGGCGGACCCCGGGATTATTGGGATCAATGCTGGCGCAGGTGTGGCTATCTCTGTTTTCTTTTTATATGTTCCTATAAACGTTGGTTCGTTTGTATATATGTTACCGGCTGTTGCATTTTTTGGGGCGCTTATCACAGCCATGTTGATTTATTTGTTCTCTTATCAGCGGAATGGAGGGCTTCAGCCTGTACGACTTGTATTGGTCGGAGTCGGGTTTTCAATGGCGCTTTCAGGTATGATGATTCTCTTAATTTCCTCTGCAGAACGTGTAAAAGTAGATTTCATCGCCAAATGGCTAGCGGGTAACAATTGGGGCACTGATTGGCCGTTTATACTGGCTTTATTGCCTTGGTTGCTTGTGTTGGTTCCATTTGCTCTGTATAAAGCCAACCGTTTAAATCTGCTTGGCATGAGTGAGCCTGTGGCGATTGGGGTTGGGGTCTCTCTTGAAAAAGAGCGCATGGTTTTGCTGTTGACGGCTGTAGCTTTGGCGGCTTCTGCAGTCTCGGTGACAGGTGGTATTGCTTTTGTCGGCTTGATGGCCCCTCATATCGCGAAATCGTTAGTAGGACCTAGAAACCAATTGTTCCTGCCTGTCGCGATCTTGATTGGCGGCTGGCTGTTATTGTTTGCGGACACCGTGGGACGTAACTTGATTGATACCGGGATTCCAGCAGGGATCATGGTCGCGTTGATTGGAGCACCTTATTTTATGTTTTTGTTGTTGAGGAAGTGAGGGGAGGAATTAATAGGGCGGTGTCTGTTACCGTTTGAGCTTCCGTGGAGGCGTTTCGGGCTTTGAGAAGGCTCCTCTGTTACCGTTTGAGCTTCCGTGGAGGCGTTTCGGGCTTTGAGACGCCCTATCTGTTACCGTTTCACCTTCTGCGGAGGCGTTTCGGGCACTGAGACGCCCTCTCTGTTACCGTTTCACCTTCCGTGGAGGCGTTTCGGGCACTGAGACGCCTTCTCTGTTACCGTTTCAGCTTCCGTGGAAGCGTTTCGGGCACTGAGACGCCCTCTCTGTTACCGTTTCACCTTCTGTGGAGGCGTTTCGGGCATTGAGACGCCCTATCTGCTACCGTTTCACCTTCTGCGAAAGCGTTTCGGGCACTGAGACGCCCTCTCTATTACTGTTTGAGCTTCCATCGGAGTCAATTCGGGCTTTAAGACGGTAAAAAAGGGGTCTGACCTTCAGCGCATTAAAGCGCTGAGGGTCAGACCCCTCTTTAACTCTTTACCCCTCTAACTCATCACCAAGTCACAAGCTCTATTCACCAGTTGCCCCTCATCTATGTAAAGAATCCGGTCGGCAATGGCTTTTGCGTCTGCAAAGTCATGGGTGACGAAGATGGAGGTGATGCCTGTTTTCTTCAGGATCTCTTTTAACTCGTCACGAATTTTTTCCTGCAAGTGAGCGTCCAAGTTACTGAATGGCTCATCAAGCAACAATAAAGACGGTGCAGGTGCTAACGCACGAGCCAAGGCTACACGTTGCTGTTGTCCTCCACTGAGTTCATACGGATAACGTTGTCCGTACTCAGCCAAGTTGATTAAGTTTAGCATTTCCTCCAGCCGCTCCTGTTTCTGCTTACGGTTCATTCTCCGCAACCCATACTTGATGTTTTGCGCAACTGTCATATGTGGGAACAACGCATAATCCTGGAACACGACCCCAATGCCGCGTTTTTCAGGCACAATGAAGGTTCTTGGATCAAACATCACGTCCCCATTTATCTTCATGCTACCGGATGTTGGATTTTCAAGTCCCGCGATAATGCGAAGTAAAGTACTCTTTCCGCTGCCGCTTTTACCAAGAATGGAAATAATCTCTCCACGATTGATATCCACTTGAATATGATCGAGTGTATTCTTTTTCGTATTTTTATATTGGAACTGTAAATCTCTGATCTGGATAAACATTAGTTTGCCTCCTTATCAAGTACTCGGTGAAAAATAAAGATACACAACGCACTTATCAAGATAATCATTAGGGAAGCGATGGATGCCTCCTGCACGCGTTCATCATTTGCATATTTAAAAGCTTGAGTCGCAAGCGTTGAAAAGTTAAAAGGTTGTAAGAACAGAGTTAACGGTAATTCTTTTAGAATATCCACAAACACTAAGATGAACCCACTTGCGATTGCCCCGCGCAGCAGCGGAAGGTCGACCATAAAGAACGTCCTCAATGTCGACGCACCAAGCATCCTTGACGTTTCTGAATACCTGTTACCTATCTTTTCGAAGCCCGCCTCAATATTATTAAAACCAATGGCAAGGAAACGTATTACATAAGCAAAAATCAACATGATTAAGGTCGTTCGCAGCACAAATTCCGGTTTTAAGTTAAATTGCGCGAGGAACGTCACAATATACTGATCTAATGAAATAAATATAGTGATGACTGCAATGGCGATGGCTGCTCCAGGAATGGAATATCCAAGTGTTGTCACCCTGGAGATGAACTTCGTCAAAAGACCTGACTGCAGTCTTGTGTAATTAGAGATAATCAGCGCCACAAAAATAATGATAAGAGACGCAATAGACGCTACCAACACTGAATTTTTTGCCAACGTAATAAATTCTGCATTAAATACTTTTTCATAAGTCATGAATGCCCAGCGTAACAGCTGAAGCAAAGGTATGATGAATGCAATCGTAAAAATCCCAAAACAGTATGCAAACACGCCCCAACCCTTAATTCCTGTAAGTTTCTTCGGCTGAATAGGGCGAACTTTGGAGGAAGGATCAAAGAACTTTTTTCTCCCTCTCACAATCCTCTCAAACATGAGGACAACCATTACCAGCACCATCAGGGTACCTGCCAGCTTCAAAGCTGAATCTAAATCCATCATTCCATACCAGGTACGAAATATGGCTGTACTAACTGTCTGAATGCCAAAATAACTTGTAACTCCATAATCATTCAACACTTCTAAAATAACGAGGGTCACGCTTCCTACAATTGCAGCTCTTGAAATCGGCAAGGCTACACGGAAGAACGTATCCACGTCATTTCCGCCTAGTAATCTCGCATTTTCCAAGACAGAAGCTGATAGGTTCTGAAAAAAGCTTCTCGTAATTGCATAAACGTATGGAAACAAGGTGACCGTAAAAATAAAAATAGCCCCCTGAATACTCATAATATCGAAGTAAGCCTGGTTCACTTGCATATCAAACGAGTTACGCAAAGTGGACTGTATGACACCGGTATAATTTAAAATACCGTGAAACGTATAAGCTGCAATGTATGGAGGTATGGCCAATGGAAGAATCAACGCCCATTTTAAAAAGTTTCGCATCGGAAACTGATAAATGGTGATCAACCACGCAAGACTTGTGCCAATCAACATAGTTGCTAATGCCGTAAAAATAATGATGACGGCCGAATTTTGAAGGTAGTCCTTCAGTAAGTATTTTTGTATATGAAGCCAGTTGTCGTTTCCTTCTGTAAAGAATTCCACGCCAATTAGTAAATTAGGAATTAAGATAATCGTTATAAAAAGAATACTTGCAAGCGCCCATCCTTTATGATGTACCCTTGACCAATGAAACCGATTCACAGATGACACATCCTTCGTTGCCTCTTTGTTTCTCCATTCTAAATTATAACGAAAATCATTCTCAAATGGAACAGAAGATTCCAAATAAATAGAACCGAAGCACTATCTGGTGTGCTTCGGTTCATGGTTTGTTCATATTTAATTATTTCCAGCCAACCTCGTTAAAGATGCGAATCGCTTCTTGTTGGTTTTCGCCTAACTTAGAAAGGTTGATATCTTGTTCTTTAAACTCACCCCAAGATTTTAATAACTCAGAAGGCTCGACTTTCTCATTTACCGGATATTCAGAGTTTGCTTCTGCAAATTGGCCTTGTGCTTCTTCGCTACTTAAGAACTCAATGAATTTAACGGCATTTTCTTTATTTTTAGCATGCTTTGTCACACCGGCACCACTGATGTTGATGTGTGCACCAGTTGTTTCTTGGTTGGGGAAGAATACGCCAACGCTTTCTGCTACTTTCTTCTCTTCTTCATCGGTACCGTTTAACATACCTCCAAGATAGTACGTATTCATGATCGCAACATCCGCTTCTCCTGCCGCAACAGCCTTCGCTTGGTCGCGGTCTCCACCTTCAGGGTCACGAGCCATGTTATCTGCAATTCCTTGTGCCCATGCTTTTGCTTCGTCTTTACCCATGATGTCAATGAAAGATGCTAAAAGAGACATATTGTACATGTTTTCAGAAGTTCTGATAACTACACGGTCTTTCCATTCCGGTTCAGCCAAAGCCTCATAAGTGGAAAGTTCTTCTGGGTTTACACGCTCTTTATGATATACGATAACACGTGCACGCTTTGTTAATCCAAACCATTGATTGTCAACATCTCGTAATTTTTCTGGAATATTTTCAACTAGTACGTCACTTTCAACCGCTTGAAGTAATTCAGCTTCTTTTGCCTGATGAAGGTTACCCGCATCTGAAGTAATAAATACATCTGCTTTTGTATCTTCCCCTTCAATGTTTAAGCGCTCCATTAGCTCGTCGCCTTTACCTTCTACCACGTTCACTTTAATGCCAGTTTCTTCTTCGAACTTCTTGTAAAGCTCTTGGTCCGCTTCATAGTGACGGCTTGTATATAAGTTAACTTCTTCCTTGTTCTCAGCCCCATCATTGTTCTGACTAGAGCTATTTCCATTGTTATTCGTGCTGCTCACACAGCCTGTTAAAGCTAACATTAAAGCTAGCATCATGCTTAAAATGACAGTAAACTTTTTCACTATGTACACTCCTTATGTATGTAATTCATTAGAAATGATAATCAATCTCATTAACTATTGTAATGATAATCATTTTCAAGTCAATACTATTTTGAACATTTTCTCAAAATTTATTTGTGTTCCACGTGAAACGTAAAAAAAGGCGCAACCAGTTTTACTGACTACACCTTCATCCATTTCATTGGATATCCTTCTGCCATCTTGCATAGCCACCAAGCATATTACGGACATCCTTCACCCCTTTTGCCTGCAACAGACTAGTTGCAATCGCGGACCTTACTCCAGAACCACACTGAATAATAAGCGGACGATTTTCCGGCACCTCATCTAGCCTATCAAGCAAGGTGCCCAGCATCATATGTTTTGCGCCTTCAATATGCCCACTCTTCCACTCTGAATCATGCCTTACATCAATAACTTGCGCTCCTTCCGAAAGCAATTCTTTCGCCTCTAGTGGTGTAATATCATGATAGGATTCAAGTTGGGATGTCATTCGAATGGCAAGGTCCACTTCCATGTAAAAGTGGAGATTATCGATTCCTATGGATTGAAGCGCTCTCTGTATTTCATCAAACTTGTCAGGATCAGCCAACAAGTAGAGAGGTTCTTCATAGTTAATAATCCAGCCAGCCCAATTAGTAAAAGCCTGGTTAAATGGGATGTTGATTGTTCCCTCAATATGTTCTTTTGAAAAGAGGGCCGCTTCCCGAGTATCAATGACCTGTGCGCCTTCTTTTATTTTCTTCGTTAAAACATTTATGTCATCCAATCGTTCTGGCCTTCGTAGATCTAAAGTGAAGTTTGGCCCAACTTTATTTACTTGCTTCATGACGCCAAAATATTTGGGAGGTTCCGGCTGGCCTTCCAACAGCTCAGACGCAAAGCTCTCAAAATCATCATGCTGAAATGCCCAATTCACTTGTTTTTCATAGCCAACAGTGGAAGAAGGAATGGCCCCTAAAGCTTTTCCACAAGCACTTCCAGCCCCATGACCTGGCCACACTTGTACATAATCCGGGAGATCCTTAAATTTAGCTAAAGAGGCATACATATCTTTTGCCCCCTTATCAGCTGTACCTTTCTTTTGGGCGGATTTTTCCAAAAGATCCGGTCTGCCGACATCGCCGACAAATACGAAATCACCTGTAAAGATACCCATAGGATGTTCTGTTTTCGCTCCGCCATCTGTTACTAAAAAAGAAAGGCTTTCCGGTGTATGACCTGGCGTATGCAACACTTGAAACAAAATATTCCCAAGCTTTATTTCATCCCCATCCTTCACTAATTGATGAGGAAGGTCACTTATATTTTCATATTTCCAATCCTTATCTCCTTCATCTGAGAGATACATTTTCGCACCTAAGCGCTTGGCTAATTCCCTTGACCCTGCCACAAAATCAGCGTGAATATGGGTTTCCAACGCTCCCACAATACGAAGCCCCTCTTTTGTTGAGGCATCTATGTAGGGCAGGATATTCCTCGCCGGATCAATGATGAATGCTTCCTTGGACGCTTGGCATCCAATCATGTAAGAAGCTTGCGCCAAACCTTCGTCATAAAAATACTTCAGTAACATTCTTTCTCCTCCTATTTAGCCGTTTTGCTTTTTATTCCCTTTAAAGGTTCTCCCTAACCAGGTAACTTATTTTCCTGAAACTATCTTTATGCCTGTTTCGTATATAGGATAGGAGCGTGAAAATAATGTATATAACCATTAAAGAACCAAGCGAGAAAATAGCAAATCAAGCTGTACAAGTCTGGCGTATCTCCTATACTATTGGCCACGGTATCGCCATTATCGTTTTAGGCATCTTACTTTACTGCAGCGAGATCTTTCAGTGGTATGGCTGGATCCAAATTCCCCTTTATATATTCCTTGGCAT
This sequence comes from Sutcliffiella horikoshii, assembly GCF_020524325.1. Lineage (GTDB taxonomy): Bacteria > Bacillota > Bacilli > Bacillales > Bacillaceae_I > Sutcliffiella_A > Sutcliffiella_A horikoshii_D. The sequence continues at coordinate 68,408 of NZ_JAIVKY010000007.1, read as the reverse complement.
TATCATCCTATCAGCAATTTATTCTATTTTTATAGAACCGGTTTTTCTTCAAAAAACTTGGCGTTATGAGATCGATGAAGACTTTGTCCAAATGAAAAACGGCAAGTGGAATGAAAGTCATACATTGGTCCCAATGGAAAAAGTGGAGTTTGTTCGAACAGAGCAAGGTCCCATCATGAGGAAATTTGGACTTTTCAACCTGATAATAGGCACCACTACGACCCAACACACCATACCTGCAATCCCTGAAGAAAAGGCAAAGCGGTTAAAAGCAGAGATTGCCCACCTAGCCAAAGTTAAAGAGAGTGACCTGACAGAAAGGGAGGAAGAATGATGTCACAAGAGGTCAAAAGGTTCCATCCTGCTTGGATAGCCGTTGAAGTTTTTGCTCTACTGAAAAATTCCATCGCCATCTTCCTCTTTCTTTTTGTGTTGAAAATCAATTCTACTTCCGAGTGGATCGTATGGGGACGTTACCTATTCTTGATAGGTATTGCGTGGACGTTGATTGTCATCGTACTGAAGTGGTTTCTTTACCGTTATGAAGTTGTCGGGGATTCTTTTGTGCTAAAAGAAGGAGTGTTCGTTAAAGAACAGCGCACTGTTTCCTTTGGCAAAATTCAGAACCATTATTCAAAGACAACCTTTATCCATAAATGGTTTGGCCTGACTTCTTTGACCTTGGAAACAGGGACAACAGTAGAAGGTTCCGCTGTAAGTTTTCCGGTATTGACCGTCTCTGAAAAAGAACGAATCCTATCAAGATTGTTAGATAAAGCCCCTTCAGAGGGTGAAGTTGACCAAAATGAGATAGAATATGGTGACGAGAAAACGGTCCACTTCCGCTCGAATAAAAAGGAGTTATTTAAAGCCTCCTTCACATCGTTAAGCTTTTTGGCGATCTTTCCGTTGCTAACCACCATCTATTTCAACCTAGCCGATTTTTTCGATATCGAGGACACCGCTGAAGGCGCATTTGACTACTTGCTTCTCCATTGGTGGATGTTGATCATCCTTTTTGTGCTGGCCATGTTACTCTCAGTCGGCATCGGCTATTTGCAGACAACCATCAAATATGGAAACTACGAAATCAGCGATGACGCTGAGCGTATTTATATAAAAAAAGGGGTTGGCAGCACAAGTAGCTTTACTATTTCCAAAGAGAAAGTACAAGCCATTGTGGTCGAACAATCACTGCTAAAACGTGTGCTTGGGCTTGCATCCATCAAGCTCATCAGTGTTGGGGAAATGAAAACAGAGGAGCAAGAAACAAGCTCCCTCTATCCTTTCATGCCAAAACACGAAGCTTACTTACTGCTGGAAACACTATTACCTCACTATCCGATTCAAGAGGAAATGGAACGTTTTCCAATCAAAGTGCTATGGTACAAACTCTTAGTGCCGTACTACGTTACAATCATTACAGCTGTCGGTCTTTTCTTTTTCAAAAAAGAATGGCTTTGGGCTGCTGGCATTGTCTTTGCTATCTCACTGATCACACGTGTGCTGGATTACTTTTTCACCAGCTACCTTCGACAAGGAAACACCGTCCAGATTCGAAAAGGCGGGATCACAAACGAAACATTCATCACCAACTATAACCGGATTCAAGAAGTATCTGTCGAACATTCCTGGCTGCAACGCAAGTTCGGGATTGCCACTCTACATTTTCAAAACCGTGCAAACCCACTTCATATTAGTGAACTGAACGGTGTGTCAAAAGAGGAAGCCGGGGAGTTTTATAACTGGTTTAGAGGGAAAAGGAAGCGGTTGGTTAGGCGGGAGAGGGTTTCATAGAGTCTCAAAAAGCGAGGCCCAAGAGGGACCTTGCTTTTTCTGTTTTTGTTTCGTATAAAAATTTTGTTTGTCTAGCTACCGAATCAGCATTTTGGAGGACAGCTCTTGGTCCTTTTCCACCATCTGTTCTACAGACTGTCTCGTCATCTCTTCATTATGAAGCAAGAGGGCCTTATAGTTTTCTGTCAGTTGTTCTAATGTGCGGTTTATTTCATTTAACTTATTAACGACATCTAACCGGTTGCCGCTACCTATTGAAGAGGGAAAAGGGGATGTTAGAGCTTCTGAGGAGGATTTCATTTGTGCTAAGGCCTGCTCTATCTCACTTTTCTTTATTTTTATTTCTGTACTCATTTGGAGACCTCCATTGGTTTAATTGTATCGATTGGCAGCTCGTTCTTCTGCTAGTTGCAACTCTAATGAAGCGATGGTCTGTTTAAGTGAATTGATGTCACGAAGAAGTTGTTGAATTTTATTTTCAATACCTGAGAAGATTTGACTGAATTGGCTTTGCTCCATTTCTGAATAATAATGAAGCATTCCATTTGTCCGGATGTCTTCAAATCGGTTGGCAAGTGTCCCCTGCCAAGTGAACGAGGAAAGTTCCGGCCGTGTGACAGAAGCTCTAAAACTAGCAAACTCCTGTTGTTTTCCCCTCAGTTTACCTTCACAGTCTTGGAGACGCTGAAGATGCTGCTGCTTTTCCCTGAGCAGGGCATTGTAATATGCGATAGACAAGTTCATCACCTCATAAAGAATGTATTTATTTTATAGTGAGCCTCTATAGTGGAGGCTGATTGGGCTTTGTTTATTTCTCAACACCTTTTACTATAACATGGAAGAAAAATACCAAAATGGTGAAAACTATTTATTTTTACATTGGTACAGATGGGTAATTTATACTAATTTGTGATATTTGAGTTTGAATGTCCTATGTAAGTCGATTTACACCCTACCGGACGAAAAGCACTACTTATTAAATAGCACATTATTTGGAAAATGAAACCTGGATTTTTGGTTTTATGTGGCGGAAGAGGGGGGCTATTAGACTTTATGAATGGATTTGGCGGGTGTTGGGGCATCTATTAGCTTTCTATTCTACCGAATACTTGGTTTCCTCGAGCCTTCGGGCATATAGAAGCCTCCTATTTTACCGAACACTCTGTTTCCTCGGGCCTTCGGGCATATAGAGGCCTTCTATTTTACCGAACGCCTGGTTTCCTCGAGCTTTCTGGCATATAGAAGCTCTCATTCCTCCCACTCAATACCCCCGCCCAACATCCACACGATTCCTTAACTTCACTCCGCTCTCCACAGCCTCCAACGTCTCCAAAAAACACACCACCGCTTCTTCAGGCGTCGTTATTGCAGAAATATGCGGGGTAATCGTCACGCCTGGGTGGCTCCACAAGGGACTCCAAGCAGGTAACGGTTCCTCTTCAAATACATCTAGAACTGCGGCTTTAAGCCCACCACTTTCCAATGCATTCAACAAGGCTCCATGATCGACGGTCGCCCCTCTTCCCACATTGATAAACACCGCTTGATTCATCTGACCAAAAAAACGCTCATCAAACAAACCCTTCGTCTCCTTGGTCAACGGCAAAGTATTTATGATAAAGTCCGCCTTCGTTAAACTAACCTCTTTCAATGACATCACCTTACAAAAGTGATCCTTGTCTGCCCCACTGCGGGATACACCAATCACCTGCACGCCAAAAAACGCTAGAATTCTAGCCAGCTCTAGGCCAATCTCTCCTGTGCCGAAAATGACTACCTTCATTTCATCCAAGGCACGAGGGGCAACCATTTTCCAATCTCCACGCTTCTGCTGATTACGAAACGTATCGTGATGTTGTAATTCTTTCAACATATAACTTAGCGTATACTCCCCAATTTTTCGTCCAAATGAAGTAATCGTTCTGGTTAAAAGAACAACCGCCGGCCAATCGCCGTTCAGCGCCATGTAACGATCGACCCCAGCCCCGAGCGAATGTACCCACTTAACACTTCCAAAGTGAAAACTCTCGACTGGCTGAAATCCCACATAAGCATCCGCCCAATCTAAATCCTCCACCGAAACATCATCCTCAGCAATAAAGCGCAGATTACGTTCCACTAACTTATCCTCCGCATTCAATAACCTCTCTAACTCCTTAACCAATCTACCTGTAAAAAGGATATTTGTAATTCTCATAAATCGCGCACGCTCCACTCTTTACTATTTGCTTTATTTTATCACGATAGAGTCAAAGTGTAGTAGCACACACATGTACAATAACCCGTGATTATAACAGTAAATCCCCTAAATACTGGGTTAATATTTGATAAATCGCCGTAACATCTGTAAAATAAGAGATGTTAAATTATTATTTAGGGGGAGTTCGATGAAAAAGAATAGTTTCTTAGCCTTATCTATGGTTCTAGTTTTATCATTATTCTTAGCTGCATGTGGCGGCGGAGATAATGATTCTAGCGGAGAAGGCGGCAGTGAAGATCCGAAATTGATGAGCATGCTGACAGGTGGAACGAGTGGTACATACTATCCGCTTGGTGGCGCAATGGCTAAGGTAATTACTGATGAAACTGGTATCCAAACGGACGCTGTTTCTTCCAATGCTTCTGCTGATAATGTAGTAGCTCTAGCTGAGGGTGAAGCAGAAATCGCTTTCGTACAAACAGACGTTATGGCTAATGCTGTAGAAGGTACGAACGCATTTGAAGGGAAAGCAGTTGACAATGTCTTGGCACTTGGATCTCTATATCCAGAAACCGTTCAAATTGTAACACTTGCTGACTCTGGAATTACTAGTGTAGAAGATTTGAAAGGGAAAAAAGTTTCTGTAGGTGCTCCTGGTTCAGGTACTTACATCAATGCAGAGCAAATCCTTGAAATCCACGGCATGACAATGGATGATATCGATGCTCAAAACCTAGACTTTGGTGAGTCTACTGGTGGAATCCAAGATGGTAACATCGATGCAGCTTTCATCACTTCTGGTACTCCAACAGGTGCAGTTGACGGTTTGTCCGCTACTAACCCTGTAAGCATTGTCCCAATTGCTCAAGAAAAAGTAGATGAGTTGGTAGAAAAATACCCTTACTATGCTGCAAATACAATTCCAGCTGGAACTTACGGCATGGACAATGAAGTAAACACAGTAGCGGTACTTGCGATGTTGGCAGTATCCAAAGATCTTTCTGAAGATCTAGTTTACAAAATCACAAAAGCAATCTATGAAAATACAGATGCAATTTCCCACGCTAAGGGTGAATTCATCACACTTGAAACAGCAACAGATGGAATTGGTATCGACTTCCACCCTGGTGCTGAGAAGTACTTTAAAGAAGAAGGTCTATTAGATTAATTATAGTTAACAGGACCAATTTGGCCGACACTTAATTTTCATTATGCTGTCGGTCCTTCTTTTTTATTTATGAGCGGCTATTAGCCATTTTTAGGTGGGTTACCATGAAAAAGAAAGTTATTGCTATTATTTTATCCTCTACAACCGTATTACTCTTATTGGGCCTTTTTTTGGTCCCATTTCGAACCGCGCTAGTTTTCCATGTACAAAACACCGAACAAATACAAGCATTCCTCCCCATAGATGAAGAAGAGACATTTCAAATCATCTTTACCCACTCCATCCATTTAACAGATGTGGTGGAAAAGTATAAGGTGCGAGATGATCACGACATCGTGCAAACAGAAATAATTTATGAAGAATTCGGGATAGGCATGCCATCAAATGCGGAAGAGGGAGAAGAATTTGTATATGAAGATGGAAAATATCATATAAGAGATTTAAATAATGTATTCTCCTCCATGAATGTCCGAAACGGAAAAACCGTTTCCAAGAACCGCCTTGCCTGGGGCGAGAATGGAGAAAAGATGGTATGGTTCAACGAATACTTTACTCCAGGAGACTGGTATAATGTAAGAGTAAAACAGTTGACATTATGGCAGTATATGAAAGGAATGAAAATTCATGAGTGAAAAAAACGACCGTCTGGAATTAACGGCTGAAGAACAAGAAAAGTTGCTTGAGAAGTACGATCCGGATGCACAAACAAGAAACCTTACCGGTTACGCAGCAAAAGTTGTCTTCTTTATGTTGATTGCCTTTTCCCTTTTTCAACTATATACAGGAATATTTGGTCAGCTTACCGCATACCTACAACGTACTGTTCACTTAGGTTTTGCTTTGACCTTGATATTCTTGCTATTTCCAGCCAGAAAAGGTGGAAATAAAACAAAAATTGCTTGGTATGATTATATTTTAGTTGGATTGACTGTTGTTGTATGCGGGTATTGGCCTGTTTACTATGATACGTTAGTTCAACAGATTGGAAGCATCACTTCCGCCCAAGCTGTTATTGGTGGCTTGGCCATCCTCTTAGTTATTGAAGCAACAAGACGTGCAATTGGCTTACCAATTACCATTATCGCCGTCGTATTTATGGTTTACGCGCTTTTCGGTCCATACATGCCGGGAATGCTTATTCATAGAGGGCTTAGTCTCGAACAATTGATTCAATCTATGTTCTTTACAACAGATGGAATCCTAGGTACGCCGTTACAGGTATCATCTACCTATATTTTCTTATTCTTATTATTTGGTGCGTTCTTGGTTCAAACTGGAGTTGGGAACTATTTTAATGATTTGGCGATTTCACTAGCAGGAAGACGTACAGGCGGACCTGCAAAAGTTGCTATTTTCTCCAGTGCTTTGCAAGGAACCATCTCTGGTAGTTCTGTTGCTAACACTGTGACGACTGGGTCTTATACGATCCCGCTGATGAAACGACTAGGGTATCACCGTAACTTCGCTGGAGCAGTAGAAGCAGCCTCGTCCACTGGTGGACAAATCATGCCGCCAATAATGGGCGCCGCAGCCTTCTTGATGATCGAATTTGCAGGTGTTCCTTATTGGGAAATTGCTAAAGCTGCAACAATTCCTGCGATTCTCTACTTCTCCGGAATTTGGATCATGACCCACTTAGAAGCAAAGAAACAAGGGTTACTCGGTTTGCCTAAGGAAGAAATTCCAAAGAAAATGGAAGTACTAAAAAAGATTCATCTCTTACTTCCAATCATCGTGATTGTTGTTCTATTATTCCAAGGTTTCAGTATTGAGAGAACGGCTTTATTAGGTATTTTAAGTACAATTATTGTGAGTTTATTTAGAAAAGATACAAGAATTACGCCAGCTAAATTTATCCTTGCTCTGACAAATGGAGCACGTACAGCTCTTGGTGTTGCAGCCGCAACGGCATGTGCCGGTATTATCGTTGGGGTTGTAACGAAAACTGGTCTTGGACTTAAACTTGGAAACAGCCTTGTAAGTATGGCTGCTGCCATTACATCCACGCCAACGTTACTATTATTACTGACTCTATTCTTTACGATGATCGCGTCTATCATCTTGGGAATGGGTTCACCGACGACTGCAAACTATATCATTACGTCTACGATTGCACTTCCTGCAATTTTAGCGCTTAACGACCAATTGGAAGTTGCTATCCCGGTTCTCGCAGCTCACATGTTTGTATTCTACTTCGGAATTGTAGCCGATATCACCCCGCCGGTTGCCTTAGCCGCATTTGCTGCTACAGGGATATCCAAAGGGGAACCGATACGCACAGGTATTAATGCATCTAAACTTGCGATTGCTGCGTTCATCATTCCGTATATGTTTGTGTTCCAGCCGCAGTTGCTTATGATTGATACGTCCATTCCTGAAGTTGCTTGGATCCTTGTGACCTCTATTGTTGGTATGATCTCCATCGGTGCAGGCCTTATCGGTTTCTGGTATAGAAAACTTCATTGGATCGAGCGTATCCTTACTGTTTCTACAGGTTTATTGTTAATCTATCCTGAAGCCAATACAGATATCTTCGGATTCATCGCATTTGGTATTATGCTAGCGTTACAGATCTTCTGGAAGCGCGGGAATACTGGCAAAGGTGCAGGAAACACTCTAAGAGAAGCAAACTAATTTATAGAAAAAATCCTGTCTCCAATTATGGAGACAGGATTTTTTTATAATTATATTTATCAGGTCACTTTTCCGAGAACGCTGAAAAGCTTGGCTCTTTTTTGGTACAAGTTTTGTGCCTCTTCCACAGACACTTCCTTGAATCGGATAGAAGTGCCTGGCTGAGCCTGAGCTAAAAGAGGAATGTCATAGGATATGACCGTTGCAATCCTTGTATATCCTCCAGTCGTCTGGCGGTCTGCCATTAAAAGGATCGGGCTTCCATCGGCAGGCACTTGGATTCCACCTAAAGGAATCGCTTCTGAAATGATATCAGCAGAGGTTTTATGCTCGATTTTTGGTCCTTTCAATCTGTATCCCATACGATCTGATTGTGGAGTAACTTCGTAGGTCGCAGACAAAAACGTTTCCACAGAAGATTCACGAAAGGCATCGAGATGCGGTCCAAGGCATACTCTAATTTCCATCTCTTTTTTATAAGATGGGATTGCGTCAGGATGGATGGAACGACCGGTTGATGCTTCAAGCGAAGGTTCTCCGTATAATACATCATCTTTTTCCAATGCCCTGCCCTGAAATCCGCCTATTTGTGCCTTCAAGTATGTCGACTTACTTCCCATCACGACTGGTACATCTAAGCCACCTGCCACACAAATATAGGCACGGGCTCCTTCCACTGGCCTCCCAAACTCTATAAGCTCCCCTTTTTTCACCTTGAAACTTTTCCACATAGGAGCTTGCTTGCCATTAACTTTCGGGGATAGATTGCCACCGCAAATGGCTATCACTCCGTCCTCTAGCGCCTTTAATTCCGGACCCATGATGGTGACTTCGAGCGCAGCTTCTCCCTTTTCGTTACCAACTAAAAGATTCCCGATCTGAAGAGCATAATGATCCATCGCACCGGCAACTACCATCCCGAACTCCTGATAGCCTGTCCGGCCTAAATCCTGGAGAGTTGTAAGTAAGCCGGGTTTCATAACTTGAAAAAGAGGAAGGCTCATGAATGATCCACCGCCTTAAAAGCTTGAATCGCCACTTTGTTTTCCTCAAGTTTCACTCTAAGTTTTCTCACAAATTCCAACGCCTCCGGCTCATCTCCGTGCACACAGATGGTATCTGCTTGGATAAAAATATCTTCTCCATTAACCGCCCGCACTTTCCCATCTGTGACCATCCTTAATACACGCTCGACAGCAAGGTTTGCATCATGAATCATCGCGTTAGCTTGCGACCTTGGAGTAAGCGTGCCGTCTGGTTGATAGGTCCTGTCAGCGAAAACTTCCTGTGCCACTTTTAATCCAACTTTTTCCCCTGCCCGAACAAGTTCACTTCCAGCCAAGCCGAATAAAACTAAATCAGGATCGACCGCGTGAACTGCTTCCGCTATTGCTGTAGCTACCATTTCATCTTTGGACGCAAGATTATACAGAGCGCCATGGGGTTTAACATGGTTCACATATGTACCAGCAACCGTCGCAGCCGCTTGGATTGCCCCGATTTGATAGACTACAAGGTTGAAGATTTCCTTTTTGCTCATATGCATATCCCGGCGGCCAAATCCGGCAAGGTCAGGAAAACCTGGGTGAGCTCCAATGGAGACGCCAAGCTCCGCAGCTTTTTTTACCGTGCTCATTAAAACGTTGTAATCCCCAGCGTGAAAACCGCATGCGATATTAGCTGAAGAAATATATTTAAGTACTTCTTCGTCATTTCCAATCGTATAGGCACCAAAGCTTTCCCCTAAATCACTGTTTAAATCAACGGTCTTCATTGTTTGCTCCCCCTTTTGCATAACTTTTCACGTTGTATTCTCCACGTGTAACGGCTTCTTCTATATCTTCATATCCTTTTTGATCAACAGGAACAAAGCGGATATAAGAACCGGCAGATAAAAGGATTGGCTCCTCCCTTTCCGGATCATAAAGCTTTACGGGCGTCCTCCCGATAATTTGCCAACCACCTGGAGTTTCCAATGGATACACCCCTGTTTGTTCCCCTGCTATCCCAACAGAACCTGCCTCAATTTTCGCACGCGGATTCTCACGTCTTGGGGTAGCTATTTGCGATGGCATTCCACCCAGGTAAGGAAAGCCAGGGACAAAACCCATCATGTAAATGAGATAAGGCTTGGCAGAATGGATAGAGATGACCTCGTCTTCGTTTAATCCATTGTGGGTTGCAACTTCATTAAGGTCAGGACCAACTTCTCCCCCATACAAGACGGGGATTTCATAAACAGTAGAGTCGGATGGATAGTCTGCCTTTTGCAGCGACTCCTGTATATCCTCGAGTTTTTTGCACAAATCCTTATATATGATTTTATCTGGTTGATAGAAAATAGTGAGCGTCGTATAAGCCGGCACCCACTCTATAATGCCTTCGATAGCTTGCTGCTTAAGGTAATCCGCAAACATCCGTATCAGCTGATTCGTTTCTTCTGATATGTCGGACCCAAATAGAACCTGTATTCCTGTATCCCCTAAAGGATAAAATTGAATTTTCAATCCGGCTCCCCTCCTCAAGTTCTATCTATTTTATGAAAATAGCTTCGGCACCTGATTAATCAACGTGACCGCTGCCAAGTAAGCTGTTGCGATAAACACAATCGCTCCAAAGATTGTCAACCATAGCGGATGTTTGTAATCCCCGACAATCTCTTTTTTATACGCCGCAATTAATAACGTGCCAAGTGCGACAGGTAATATAAGTCCGTTAAACGCACCAGCCAAGATCAACAATAGAACCGGCTCGCCGATAAAAGCAAAAATGATAGTCGAAACAACAATGAATCCGATGATGACTTTTGAGTTATTCTGATCAATTTTTGTCGACAAAGTCCGTAAAAATGAAACAGACGTATAAGCTGCCCCGACAACTGAGGTGATCCCCGCAGCCCAAAGCACAAGGCCAAACATTTTATAACCGACCATTCCCGCAGCTTCCATAAAGACAGATGCCGGCGGGTTGTTTGGATCTAATTTGAAGCCCGTTGCAACAACACCAAGCACAGCAAGGAATAAGAAAATCCGCATGATAGATGCAATAACAATCCCCGATACCGAACTCTTCGTCACTTGGTGCAAATTTTCCTTACCGCTAATTCCTGCATCCAACAGTCTATGTCCACCAGCGAACGTGATATAACCACCGACCGTACCCCCAACAAGGGTAATGATCGCAAACACATCAATTTTCTCCGGCGCAAACGTACGGAAAACAGCCTCTCCAACAGGCGGGTTACTTTGGAATGCTACGTAAAGCGTGAGCAACACCATCATCAATCCCAAGTAACGAGCAATCTTATCCATTGCCACTCCTGCTTCTTTGGATAAGAAAATGCCTATAGCGATGGCAGCCGTGATGGCAGCTCCAACTCGCACATCGATACCGAAAATTACGTTCATTCCAAGGCCCGCTCCGCCAATATTACCGACATTGAATGCCAGACCGCCCAAGGCGACCGCAAAAGCTAGGAAATACCCCAGTCCAGGCAAGACCATGTTCGCTATATCCTGCCCTCTTTTCTTAGAAACGGCAATGATTCTCCACACATTCACCTGTACCCCGATGTCTAAGATAATCGACATTAAAATAACAAAACCGAAACTAGCTAATAGTTGCTCAGTAAATACAGCCGTCTGCGTCAAAAATCCTGGTCCGATTGCAGATGCCCCCATCAAAAAAGCTGCACCAAGCAAGACACTCCAATTACTCTTCGTAGGCTTTTGTAAATCCGTGTACGTGTTCTTCTGTTTTGACGACAATGGAAAAACCCCCTTTTATAAAATTCTAACTATTATATCGATATACTAACACTACCATAAAATCTCTAAGGATAAAAATCCACGCGAAAAAACCACCTTTATGGTAGGTGGTTTAGTTTCTAGATTATTTTTTTTCCATAAAGAACAGGGAAAGCGCTCCAAGTCCAACATGGGTACCAACAGATACTCCCATCTGCATAATGTGGGTAGTCCCGGTGAAATCTGTTTCATTTTCTATCTTTATTTTTAGGTTTTCTGCAATCTTGATATCTGACGTATACCCGATTATGATAAAGTCGATCATTTTTGGGTCGTTTCGCTTAATAAACTCTTCCACATAATGCTTGAGGACCCGCTTTAAACCTCTCTCTTTCGCAACAATGGCCCCTTTACCATTTTTCATCGTCATGATTGGCTTTAACATTAATAGCTTTCCAAGAAATGCGCTCGCATTCGTCAGCCTGCCGCTTTTGATTAAATGGTCAAGGTCATCTACGGAGAGAAAATGTTTCACATTGGTTTTGTGGCTTTCGTTAAAATCAACTAACTCTTGAAAAGTTGCGCCGCTCTCTCTCATCATCGCACTCTTTAACACAAGCCAACCGCTACCATGACTCATACACTTGGAATCTACCACATGGATTTTCACAGGTGAATCCGGATTTTCCTCAAAGAAGTAACCTTTCGCCAACTCAGCCGACTGGTGGGAGCCACTTGTTCCACTAGACATGCAAATACACAGGATCTCTTTATAACCACTTTCAACGGCCTCGTTCATAATCGCCAAATACTCCACAGGACTAGGCATTCCGGTTGTCGGAAACTCCGAAAGCGCCTCCATCATTCCGTAAAATTCGTCAGGTTGAATGTCTACTCTATCTTTATAGGTTTTTCCCTCAATATTAATGCTCAATGGCGCCAGACTGATGTCATACATCTCTAACACTTCATTTGATAAATCACAAGTTGAATCTGCCATTAACTTAATCATTCCGTTCCTCCAATAAAACATACTTCATATATCATAACTGAAAGGGCTTTAATAGACTATCTAATTTAGGTAAAAAGGGTGAGGGTAAAATAAGGAAAGAGGGTTTTGATTTATTTTTAGAAAATTCTTTTAATTTGTTGTGTTGAACTGGTATAGTTAAGTAGACTCTTAGAAAAGGATGTGGGATATGCTAGTTAAATCGCGTACTGTGTCAATGGAAATGCAGCTCTATTTAGCTCTGAACGCACGGATGACGCTTCTTGAGAAAGAAAAGCAATACTTGTGGAATATGGAGAAAGGTTATGAAGGAGAGTGCATGTTTGATGCCTTAACGGAGAAGTTGGAAGGCTCTAATCACCTGATTTTAAATGACCTCTTGCTGAAACATAATAACACTACTTTTCAAATTGACTCGCTAATTATTACCCCTCGGAATGCTTATCTTTTTGAAGTGAAGAACTTTGAAGGAGATTACATCTATGATTCACGAACCGATCAACTGCACTTAAAAGCAAACTCCAAAAATTTCGAAGTCACCAACCCCTTGAATCAGCTGAATCGATGCAACTCTCTGCTCCGCCAACTACTGAGTAGTTACGGCTTTAACTTACCAATTATCGCTTCTGTGGTTTTTATCAACTCCGAATTCACTCTGTACCATTCACCTCCTGATAAACCCTTTATTCACCCTACCCAAATAAACAGATACCTGAAAGGCTTGCAGAAAGATTCTTCTTTTAAATTGACTAACATGCATACCTCGCTTGCCGAGAAACTAACTTCCCTTCATATCGTGGATTCTCCTTTTAAGAATTTACCAGAGTATTCTTATGATCAGGTTGGGAAAGGATTGGTGTGTGCGAGGTGTTCTTCCTTGTCTGTGGTGGTTGAGGGGCGGTCGGTGAGGTGTGTGCGGTGTGATAGGGTGGAGACGCTGGAGGAGGTTGTATTGAGGCATGTGGGGGAGTTTCGGTTGTTGTTTCCGGAGAAGCCTGTTTCTACAAAGAATATTCACGAATGGTGCAGGCAAATAATATCTCTTAAAACTATAAGACGTATACTGGATAAACATATGAACAATAAAGGAAGTAATAGATGGAGTTATTTTGAGTGATTTGATTTTGTTACCTATTTTTATTCTGGGGTGATGCTTCGGTGGGTGGGAGAGCGGTCTCTATTACCGTTTCTATGCCGTTGCTCGCTGTTCGGGCCTTGAGAAGCGCTCTCTGTTACCATTTCGCTACTCCTGCCCCACGTTCGGGCATTGAGAGGCGCTCTCTGTTACCGTTTCGCTGCTCCTGCTCCGCTTTCGGGCCTTGAGAAGCGCTCTCTGTTACCGTTTCGCTACTCCTCCTCCGCTTTCGGGCCTTGAGAAGCGCTCTCTGTTACCGTTTCGCTACTCCTGCCCCACGTTCGGGCATTGAGAGGATCTCTCTGTTACCGTTTCGCTGCTCCTGCTCCGCTTTCGGGCCTTGAGAGGGCCTTCCATTACTTAAATAATTACACCCTACCACCAAACCTCCCTGCCCTAAAATCCTCAAACGCCTTCACAATCTCATCTTCTGTATTCATCACAAAAGGGCCTCTCGCTACAATTGGCTCCCCAATAGGTTTACCCGTCTGAATAAGCACCCGGGACCGCTCCTGAGCTGCCGCCGTGATCTCAAGCAATTCCACCGCACCATCTTCAGTGGCCTCATCATAAGTCAGCAGCCCCACCTCGGTTTTCCCCAAGGTTACAGCCCCCTCACCACCAAAAGTCATCTCACCTTGCAGCATAAACACATGGCCGTTATGGTTCGCCGGTAATTCAAGAGAGTAGCTCTCACCCGCGCGTAAATAAAGCTCAAACATATTAATGGGAACCAATGAATTCATCGGACCTGTCACTCCCTCTGCACTTCCCGAGTAAACTCGTACAGAGCCACCATCCAACTCCACCAAAGGAGCATCCTCCAAAAGTACATTTTGATAAGAGGACTCCGTATTTTTCAAGCTCTTCGGCAAATTGAGCCAGAGCTGCAACGTATGGATGACGTCCTCATCGACCGCTTCCTCTGCATGGCGGGCGCCACTCCCCGCATTCATGTACTGGACATCTCCTGCGTGCAAAACAGAATGCCCGCCCTGGTTATCAGTATGCTCAAGCCTGCCATCTATCACATAAGTGATAGTCTGGAAACCGCGATGAGGGTGGTCAGAGAAGGTACCGCGTTTAAACCAATCGTCCGCCATCAGGATGAATGGGTCGTAATCACGCATTCTATCAGGAGGAAGAACCCAACCTTGTTGAACATGCGGGTAGCCGGGATTTTTATATTGCACCTTCCAGTGGTCTCTGATCAGTTTCATAAAAGAACATCCTCTCGTACATTAATATCTCTAGCATACAGAAGTTGGAATCTCTAACTCAAGTTTTCCGCTCCGTAAAACGTTGGCATGCTATTAAAGGAATCCTTCCACAAAACAAAAAAACCTCAATCCCCAAAAGGATCAAAGGTTTTCCCATTTATTCTTATTTTAGTGAAAGGAAAGCGCCTTTTGCTCCTTCCCTTCACTAAGAAAGAGGGTTTCCGCCGTGGAGGCGAAAAGCTCATCAAATAGCTCAGGGTTATCGACTAAACATATGCCGTAGCTCGGGATCATTTCTTGGATTTTCTCTTTCCATTCAAACATGTGCTCAGGGAAGCATTTTTCAAATACTTCGAGCATGACGTGAACGGCTGTGGAAGCACCTGGAGATGCGCCAAGCAACGCCGCTATGGAACCGTCGGATGCACTAACCACTTCCGTACCAAATTGAAGGGTCCCTTTGCCGCCGGCTTCTGTATCTTTTATGACTTGAACGCGTTGACCTGCAACGACAATCTCCCAATCTTCGCTTTTGGCGTTCGGGATGAACTCGCGCAGCTCATCAATGCGTTTTTCATTTGATAACATCACTTGTTGAATCAAGTACTTTGTCAGACCCATTTCTTTGAAACCTGCAGAAAGCATGGTCATGACATTGTATGGCTTTACGGAGCCGATCAAGTCCAGGTTGGAGCCGGTTTTCAAGAACTTTGGTGAGAATCCTGCGAACGGTCCAAACAGTAGGCTCTTTTTGTTGTTGATATATCTAGTATCTAGATGCGGCACAGACATTGGCGGCGCGCCGACCTTTGCTTTTCCGTATACTTTTGCGTGATGCTTTTCCACGACCTCCGGATTGTTGCAGACTAGGAACAGTCCGCTAACCGGGAATCCGCCGATATTCTTCGACTCCGGTATACCGGTTTTCTGCAATAATGGCAGACTTCCGCCACCCCCGCCGATGAATACGAACTTGGCATGGTGATATTCCACTTGACCAGTTTTAGCATTGCGAATTTTCAGCTCCCAAGAACCGTCGCTTGCACGCTTAAGATTCTCTACACTATGCTCATAATGAACTTCTACGTTGTTTTTCTCTAAGTGGTCAAACAACATGCGGGTCAACGCACCGAAATTTACATCTGTACCAGAGTCGATCTTCGTTGCTGCAATCGGCTCTTTTGAGGTACGGCCTTCCATCATAAGGGGCATCCATTCTTTCAGCTTCTTCGGATCTTCGGAGTATTCCATTCCTTTAAACAGCGGATTTGCTGATAGCGCTTCCATACGTTTTTTCAAAAACCTAACATTTTCTTTCCCTTCCACAAAGCTAATATGTGGAATTGGCATGATAAAGTCCTTTGCATTGCTGATAAGATTTTGTTTGACTAAATAGGACCAGTATTGACGTGAAAGTTGGAACTGTTCGTTCACTTTTACCGCCTTGCTGATGTCCATCGTTCCGTCCGCTTTTAATGACGTATAGTTAAGCTCGCATAATGCTGCATGTCCCGTCCCGGCATTGTTCCACTCGTTCGAGCTTTCTTCCCCTGCACTTGCAAGCTTTTCGAACACTTTAATTTCCCAATCCGGTTGAACTTCCTTTAATAACGAACCCAAAGTTGCGCTCATGACACCGGCACCAATTAAGATAACGTCTGTTTTATTCTGCATGTTGCTCATCATTACACATCCCCTAAATTTATAAAAAAGAGCAGGCGCTATTGCTTCTAGCATCCTAAAGGCATAACGCTACCAAGAAACATACTATGTCCATCTTAATTTCTATCATATCATAATTCAGGTTAACTTTTCACCAGATTACACCCTATTATCTGATTATTTTAAACTATCTGGAGCAAAAAAGAAAACGGTACTGCCTGACTCCACAACAAGTCTACAGTACCGCCTCCGCTATTAATCTCTTTCTCTTGCGTTTTGCGTGTCTCGAATATTCTTCTGAATGGTGATAGCTGCAAATAAGCTGAGCACAAATGACATGCCGTAAAATCCTTTTTCACTTAAAATGATACTTCCGGCATTATAGAGGCCAATTGCCATTAAGGAAATGGATACAACAAGGGCAAACCAACTTAATCCATAGTAGATGCCGGAAACAGGAATATCTTCTTCCTTATCTCGAACTGCTTTTTGCAAGGATACGGCTGCATAAAGGCCGAATACCAATACTGCAAAATAATATCCTTTCTCATTCAATTCCATTGTGGCATTGAACAGTCCAATCAAGTACGCGGAAACCCCTACCACAAGCGCTGCCCAACTTGCTCCTTTAAAGGCGGCGGTTGGTTCCCCTTCTTTTCTTTCTACCTTGATTTTCGGTTTATCATCACTTTTTAATAGCGGGTTATCATTCATTTCAGCCATTCGTTTCTCCCCTTTGGTGACACATCATATAAGGTTTATTATAGCAATTTTTTACAGTAAAAGAGTAGGGAATTTGTAAATTTTTCTAAGTTTCTTTTACAATCTTACCTATATAAAAAACATAGCATTGCCTGTCTTCATCAATTTCCGTTGAGTCAACATGGCATTCCCCGATTCCCGGGAGGTGAACAATATCCTTTAACAGAAATTTGATGGCTTCCCAGTGACTTTCTAATGGTTGCGTATGAAGGACCGGCATGTCCTGAAGGTATTTATATTCGCGGAATTCGATGTGTATACCGGAAGGGTATGATTTTTCCTTGTAGAAGTTCCTTGCTATCTCATCCTTTTCTACTGTAATGGTTTCGGCGCTGTCATCCAAGGTCCCTTCATTACATATTAATTTATATTGAATTCCTTCTTTTATGAAAAAAGTACAAAGCTGCCTAGCAAATATTTCATCCTCGCTTATTTTTCCTTTTTTATATTCATATATTGGGTCATAGCTTCCTCTGTCGTGTAAGTAATAGATTAGTTCCATCTGTGGTACACCTACCTGTCTCTATTTTCATATACTTTCATCATAGCAAAATTCCCGTGCTACTTTCTCCATATCAACAAAAATTTATCTCCTCATTATTTCCTATTTTTGTTACTATTAGTTTAGTTGATTATGTAAGAAAGGAGTAGTCCCCATGACAAAAACAAAGAAAGTTTTAACAAGTGTCTCTGCCACCGTATTCGCATTAGGCATGACCGGTTGTGGTTCCGATTATGATGAATCCAGCTCCCTTCCGCCAGAGCCATTCGATGATCGTTGCAATGAGTATGAATGGGATAATGAAGAAGGCGTTTATCAATGTGATGATGATTCATCCAGCTATTACCGCCACTATTATCACGGAGGAAGCTTTTTTGGCAATAAATCTTCCTTAAAAAAGGATTCATCCTATAAAAACTATCGAAACAGCTCCGCTTTTCAGTCCAACACAACGCCTAATAAAGGGTTTGGTAGTGGTTCTTCCTATAGTGGAGGATGATTTAGATGAATGAGCAAGTGTATCAAACAACACGTGAAGCGTATTATGCAAAGTTCCCTTCCTTCTGGAGCAATTTATACGGTCAAGAGTACGCCCTCTATTCCGTATATGAAATTGAACCAGAAGAGACAGTGAAAATCCGAGTTGTGGCCAATAGGGTTGGACATATTTTCTCGAAGATGGCGAAGCTACTGAGAGGACTGGAAGAAGAAACGCTTCTCGAACTTGGGTATCCAAAAGAAACCATTCCATTTCTATCAATGAAGGAGATTTTGGCTGAGTCCATAATATCCCGAGTGGATTTGGTTAAAACGAAAGATACATATAAAGTATTGGAGATTAATAGTGATACGCCAACTTTTATTAAAGAATTATTTCAAATCAATGGAGAAGTATGTAAAGAGTTTGGTCGGGTTGACCCCAATGCCCATGAAGAAGAACGCTTAGGAAGAGCGGTAAAAAATGCAATTTTTGAGAGCTATCAGGTTTTGGGTAATAAGGAGTTCCCGAACATTGTTTTTACTTCCCATGATGAAAATTTTGAGGATAAACAAACCGTATTATATTTAAAAAATATTTGTAAACTGCCATCCCAATATGTTCCCCTGCACAAGCTGCAAATTATTAAAGGGGAAGCGTTGCTTGATGAAGAGGGAAGAAAAATTGATGTTCTGTATCGTCAGACATTTCCAATAGAATCGCTCATTATGGATAAGGATCAGGAGACTGGTGCGAGTGTAGGTCTGCAGTTACTAGAATTGGTCCGCTTGAAGAAGCTGGCTATCGTCAATCCATTAAGTGCTTTCCTTTTACAATCAAAGGCCGTGCAAGCGGTCATTTGGGGGCTTCATGAACAAGAAAGTGCGTTTTTTACAGAAGAGGAGCATGAGTGGATTAGTGAGTATTTTCTGGCAACTTACTTAGAACCCACCCCTTTCCTGTCAGCAGGCAAAAAATATGTAGAAAAGCCTACATTTGGACGAGAAGGCGATTCTGTCAAAATATATGCACCTTCTGGGGAAAAGGTAGAGGAAGATCCAAACAACAGTTACGTTGACTATGTTCAGGTCTATCAAGAGTATGTGGATTTGCCGGAGATTTCGTTTCAAACAGAAACTGGATGGAAAAATGGCCATATGATGATTGGTGCTTTCCTGGTGAATGAACAAGCAAGTGCATTTGGTTATCGTTTAGGTAAACAAATCATCGATAATTTATCTTATTTTATGCCTGTAGGGTTAAAACAGATTAAGGAGTGATTGTGAATGGGAAGTTATTTAGCAGCTTTTGGTTTATATGCAGGAACAGCGTTTGTTCTTTTGTTTGTTGGTTTATTTTTGTTTGATTTAACTTCTAGGAATGAGAAAATAAAGCTCGTTTCACAAGGAAATACAACGGCAGCACTTGTGATGGGAGGAAAACTACTTGGTTTGGCATTTGTCATCGGCTCTGCCATCGCACATTCTGTTTCTTTCTTGGATATGGTTATCTGGGGAGTTATTGGGATTGTGGCGCAAATTGTCTTCTACATCCTAGCTGAAGTTGTTACAATCAATTACAGCATTAAGGACGCAATCAATGAAGACCGCGTATCTGTAGGGATCTTATTGATGATGTTTTCCTTGTCCATTGGCTGGATCATTGCCAGTTCGTTAACGTACTAAGAAAAAAAGGCACAAAGCAACTTATTCGTCGCTTTGTGCTTTTTCTATTTATCCTGCTTTAAACGTTGACTCATAGGTATTCTTATCACAGATGATATAGAGTTTCGCGTCACTTGGAATTTTCTGATCTAACTTTCGATTGATATCGAGATCTTTTCCGTTTGATAAAAGAGTGGCTCCTTTATCTAGGATTTCATGGAATGCTTGCCTATACGTGCTCCAAGCGGGATCAGCAGCAATTTCATAAATATTATCGCCATGCATTCTGCTCGTCAACTGACTAAAAAGATGCGTCGATCCATTATACAAGGTTGCTTTTGCCATCAAACGAGATGCAGTTTCACCTGATATAACGAATTCGTCTACATTAGCATGAGAGAAATTAGGGATACTTTTTTCTTTTCTGAGCTCTACAATTGTGTAGATGTTTTTGTTATGTAACTTGGAAAGTCGTTCTACAGATGATGCCACAAGCAAGGTTTTTCCATCAGAAAGTGAGGCATCTTCAATCAAGTCATCTGAAAAAATGGTCACAGATTTAGCTTCCAGAACGTTCGCCTTTAATAATACCGCGTCCTCACTCGCATCCCCTTGGACGTAATCAATTTCCAACTCACATGGGTTTGTTTTTTTAGAATCTATTAATACGATCTGCGCGTTCGGGTTTTCTTCCAGGATTTCTGACATCGCTCTTTCCGTCTTCTCTGTCCAGCCAACAAAGATAAAATGATTGGTCTTTTTACTAGTCAATTTCCCATGCTCCTTCCATTTGCTATACAGTGATAATAGATTAACAACTTTTCCAATCAATACACCAATAAGGCCAATACCAAAGATGAATAAAAACATGGCGAAAATCTTACCGGAAACAGTTTCAGGAGAGACATCCCCGTAACCAACTGTAGTCACCGTCGTCATCGTCCACCATAGTCCCTCAAAAACAGTTGGAAACGTAGCCGGCTCTAATAGATGCATGACCAATGCACTTCCTGCAATAACAATAATAGAAATTAACACCAATGCAAAATTATTTGTTTTTATGACGCTCTTAAATATTCTTTGTAATATCCACACTTCCAATCACCTCTTTTTCACCCTACCTCTGCCAAAACAATCTGGTTTCTCCCGCCATTTTTTGCTGTATAAAGCAGCTTGTCTACCTTTTCCACTAATAGGTCTGGACGTTCTCCGTTTTGTTTACCAGAACCAAAGCTCATGGTGACAGAAAAAGTCCCATCTTTATCATAGAAAACATGGCTTGCTACTGCTTGTTTAATCTCATCAAGAATTTCTTTTACCTCGAATTTGTTTTTGTAATAGAGGATGAGTGCAAATTCCTCTCCCCCATAACGGAAAGCTTTTCCATTCTTGTTAGATAGCACAGAGGTGAGAATTTCTCCAATCTGTTGCAGGACTTTGTCTCCCGTAACATGTCCATATTGATCATTAACACATTTAAATTTATCAATGTCCGTTAGAGCAAGATAAAACTCTTTTTCTTTTTCCAAGTCATTTCGCAGGCATTCTTGAAAGGAACGGTGATTTGCTAGATTCGTAAGGTAATCACGATTTGCAGCCTCCACCAGCAAACTATTCTCCCAATGATGTCTCCGTTCTCTAGAAACAATGATGCCTCCCAGTCCACCTATCATGAGTAAAAAGAAAACGGCACTAAAATAGTCAATCATGCTTTGTACAGAAGTGGCGTTTTGCGCCTGTATGAAAAAAATAGTAGAGTAGACAAGCGTAAAACAACCGGCTGCTGTCATACCTCCAAGAAAACGCCAGTAAACTGTCACATGTAAAATAATTAAGTAAGCTAACGGAAAAAGCGGACTCTCTAGGCCTCCAGTTAACGGTACCAAGGCTGAAAACGCCACAAAATCAAAAAACGGGCCACCCTTTGTCATCATAACGTACATTTTTGACCCTTCAGGTGTTTTATGTAAATAGTAATCTGATATACCCATATATAGAAAACCAAAAATGACTAACAATACAAATAAAGTAATCTTCCATTCAACTGGATTTCCCATGTTTTGAATGGCAAAGACCACGATTGATAGGACAAGAAAAAACCAACGCAAAGAAGAAAAAATAATCTCCAGTGCATGATGCGACTGGTAAGCATTCTTTAAAAAACCATTCATAACGTCCACATCCTGTAAAAAACTTATACCTTTTCATTATAAAGGAAATTCGGGTTGAAGGGAACGATTTTGGGTGGAAGGTGGGTTGCGGGGACAGGCACGCCGACCCGTTTACCCTTTAAAGGACAGGCACGCCGACCCGTTTACCCTTTAAAGGACAAACGGGCTGACGAATCTGTCCCCTTTGTTTCAGATCTCCCTATTAATAACCCAATTCCAACCATTAAAAGAACCATACCAATCAATGAAGTAGCATTCAAGTTTTCTCCTAACAGAAACACCCCAAATAAAGCCGCGGTCAAGGGCTCAGCCAAAGCAAGTGTAACCGCTGTGGAAGAGGAAACAAAAGTAAGGCCCTTTCCAAAAAGAAAATAAGCTACCCCTGTTGTCATCACCCCAAGATAAAGAACAATGCTCCAGCCACGCACTTCGGCCATCCAGGACATATCAAATACAAACAAAAACGGCGCTAAAAAAACGGCACTTAACGTGAACACAACCGCTACAATTGAAAGAGACGGAAATTTACCTACCAAGTCCCGACTAACTATGGCATAAACGGCAAACGATAGCCCTGCCCCCAACGCCATCAACACCCCTACAGGATCTACCACAACAGAATCCTTATTGAGGAAAAGCATCAGACAGCCCAAAATAGATAAAAAAGTCGAACTCCACCAAATTCTACTTGGACGCCTTTTAAGAAAGAGCCATTCGAGAAACCCCGATAACACCGGGGCACTCCCTATTGCAACCACTGTACCAATCGCCACACCCGTTACATTCACAGCAGTAAAAAACAACGGCTGAAACAACGCCATGCTTAACGCAGCAAGAAACGTCGACTGGACCGGCCAGTTCTTCAAACTTAACCCGCCAGTCAGAAAAACAAGAAGCAATAAAAAAACGCCCCCAACCGCTAAGCGGGCAGCTCCAATGGCAACCGGGTGTGCTGTTTCAGGTGCAAAAGTCTGCGCAGTGCCAGTGGTCCCCCAAAGGACAGCGGCAAATATAATAAGAAAAGGAGCTAATCTTTCGTTCAAAGCTCTCACCCCAAAAATACTTTTTATTTATCCAAAAGCTTGTACTTCTCCTTCAATGAAGCAGGCGCCAACTTCACAATCCGCTCCAACACAAACGTCACGACCATCACGTCATCCAACACACCAAAAAACAGAAGATAATCCGGAATGAAGTCAAAAGGGAAAATCAAATAAGCGAGCAGAAGCACCACACCAACTAATTTTTTCGCCACCGATACTTCACCTGATCTAAAATAATCTATAAGGAAAGGAATGAACCTCCAAAAAGTGAAAATAAACTTTAAACGCCTGAAAAACCTCAACATGCTGCTGCCTCCTTTTGGATTGAAGAGACAGGTTCCATAACCCGTCTGTGCTCTAATGTGCAAACGGTTTTATTATCACATTCTCCACGTTTACATCTTTACTATTTATTATATCTTTATCTGTCTAACATAACATTCCTATCTGCTTACATAATTAAATGTTGTTTAGTTTCACAAGTTAAATTGATAAGATAATTTTATTAAGGATTTTGAATACAGGGGAGTGGCCTATGCGTTTTATGATTGAATATAAAGATTTCCATTCCAAGGAAGAGCATAATAAGTCTCTAAGTCTACTGGATACTTTTCTAAACGAGCATCTAATTGGCGAATTTCATGGTAAAACTTTTGAATGCATTTTAATTCGCTTTATCAACCATGCCCCGCCAAAAAAGAAATATAAATTAAAATCACTCTATAAAATAATTGCAGAAGTTGAAATTGAAGGACATTTTTCCGATAACAAGAAAATAAACATAGCTGATTTCCAACAAGGGTTGTCGAAGGTGGAACAGGCAATAAAGTTGGCTCCTGAGATAGAGATGAAAGAAGAAGTGGATTTTGACATAGATAGACTATTAACTAGCTTAAAAAGTATAATAAACGCTGCTCCTGAAACGGACGATGATCTAAAGGATTACGAAAAGAAACAAAAAGAGATTAGCTACTTGAATAATGTTAAACGGGTGGACAGCTTGATATACTCCTGCAAAATCAATCCGAAACCGCTGGTGAAACGAATAATAGGTGTTCGGATATATAATCATTTTGAACGAAACACCCTATCTCCTTATGATTATATCTACTCCGAAATATTTAGTAATCTATTGAGAAATGCCGAAGTGAAGTTACCAGATTATGAAGAAATTTACTTCAGTATCGGCGCAACCATGCATCAAGCAAAACAAGAAATTGCTCTAGATGAATTTTTCAAGTACACGTACTCCACAATAGATTTAAATAAATACCTTCATGCTAACGAAAAAGATAGAGAGAATATGGTTTTTCATTCTATGTGTGAAGGATTAAGGCTAATAACTAAATTTGACCATTTAGAAACAGATAAAATTGAGGTTGTTATAGGTGAGATTGCCGCTAATGGAACGGATATGGAACTTACGTATGCCACAACCCAAAATAAAAATTATCTTGTGGAAGTCATCTATCAGGTTCCACTAAGTCCTCTCACAAAAGCGGAATACAAGCTTAGACTCACCGAAATCAGTACGAAAAGAACGGGGATTGTCTCCATAGATAAGTTAACTACGTACTATGCTCCATATAGTTTAGGTAAAATACAAATCAAGAAAAATGAAATCATTATTAAAGGTAGAAATAGCTTACGGGCAGAGATTTCCCGCGAGATTGATAAATTCCCTTCCGAATATTGCTTTAGAATAGATGCAATATTAGAGTAGAATAGACAGGTTCCTCGACCCGTCTGTGCTTAAACATGTAAACGGGCTGACAGACCTCCCCCTTCAGCTCTTCTTATATTTACTCAATAACTCTTTTGGAATATGACAATAATCATCTGGACATCTAGTTAATCTATCTTGATGTTCTTCTGCACTTCTCACATAGTTTGTAAGTGGTAGTACTTCTACAACAATACGGTCACAATCAGCTCTATTATTAATAAAAGCCTTCGCTTCTTCTAAATGTTTACCGTATTCACTATACACTCCCGTTCTATATTTCTCCCCAATATCCTCACCTTGTTGATTCAAACTATATGGGTCGATTATTTCAAAGAAATATTCAATTAATCTCGTTACAGTTACAACATCAGGATCAAACTCAGTTTTTACACATTCCGCATAACCATCGTACTCTCCCTCAAGTGTATGACTTTTGCCATTCGCTCTCCCCGCTCCCGTAAACGTAACACCAGGCAACGTTTTGATAAAAGCCTGCACACCCCAGAGACAACCGCCTGCAAAATAAATTACTTCCATCTTCTCACTCCTTTAGGGTTGAAGGGACAGGCACGACGACCCGCCTTCTTTATAAAAAAGAGATACCGTTATCAAACAGTATCTCCATTACACCTATATTACCATTTCATTTGGGTTGTGGGGACAGATTCCGTGGCCCATCTCATCTATCCTTTAAAGGATAAACGGGTCGATGAACCTGTCCCCTTGACTCCCCTTACTTCTTCACTTTCACTTTCTTCGCTTTACTGATATTCCCTGCTGCATCGGTTGCTGTGATGATAAGGTCGGTAGATTTCTTTTGTTTGGCAATAGTAAGTTCAAAATTGCCGTTCTTGTCTGCTTCATAGGTGCCGATGACCTCTTTGCCTACTGTAATCGTGATGGTAGTATGTGCCTCTGCTTTTCCTGTCACAGAAGTAGTGTTGCTGTCTACTTTGTCTACTTTTGGAGCCGAAGGGGGTATTTCATCCACGACTTCAACTGTTACCGCGTCGCTGACATTCCCATCTGCATCAGTTGACGTAATAGTAATGATGGTTCCCTCTTTTTGCACAGGGATTTTTATTTTGAAATCACCTTTATTATCGGCAGTTTCCGTATACTTCTTTTCTCCAATCTGAACGGTTACCACATTGCCTGTTTCTGCAGTACCCGTTACTTTCTTGGTAAGGTTTGATATTGTATCAACTGTTGGTGCTGTTGGCTTTGGATTTGGTTCTGGTTCTGGTTCCGGCTCTGGATCAGTCTCAAGTTTATGCGTATAAACTTGCTCAGGATATTCTGCTTGTCCTCCAGCTTCTAACCCATAAGTAAACCAATATCTGATTTCATCGCCCTCTTTGACGCCATTTAATGTGTACGTTACATCTTCACCACTTTTATTCATCATGATATTTTGTTGAGTCGTACCATTTTTAATGTAACTAATAATCGCCCAAGGGACATCCCCCACATAGAACTCCACGGAATCTTCTTTTATCGTTCCAACCCCGTACCCTTCTCTATCTGGAACTTCTGGATCCTCTGGGTCTTCAGCTGATATAGCAGGAATCTCGTACAGATAGACATTATCCATCGTCACGACATGCTCTCCTATCGCTTCTTGCCCAGCCACTTTACCTAATGCAAGCACAAGCTTTGCAGCAGAGTCTGAGCTCTTATCGTGGGTAAATTCAATTGCATAGGTATTTAACTCTTCGTTTATCTCCACTGTTTCCCATAAATATTTGTCATAGCTTGCACTTTCTAATATGGCATCTATCTTTCTATCAATGGTAGATGACATATCGAATACTAGTCTATATGACTTGGAATTTTCTAATGGAAGACCAAGTTGACTAAATTGGATGCTCCAGAATTCATTTCCCAATGATGGAATCGTAATTTCTTTCTTTTCATTAGTAATCTTTGAAGTTGCTCCAACATCC
The DNA here is from genome assembly GCF_020524325.1 of Sutcliffiella horikoshii. Lineage (GTDB taxonomy): Bacteria > Bacillota > Bacilli > Bacillales > Bacillaceae_I > Sutcliffiella_A > Sutcliffiella_A horikoshii_D. Next base: position 41,545 of record NZ_JAIVKY010000007.1, on the reverse strand, counting down.
GACCACAACTCCCATGAAGTGCTGCCTTCATTAAACGTATAGTTTTTAATTTTACTAGTAGGCGGGTTTTTCACTTCTAGGACGACATTATCAATTGTCACTTCATGTTGGTCATAATCTGCGTATTTACCTAATAAGAAATTCAGTTCCACTAGCTCTTCTGCGGTTGCTTTAAAGGAATAGGTATATCGTTTCCTTTCTTCCGTTAACGAAATAGTCTTTTCAAAAACTCTATTATAAGCATTATTTTGAACGACCAATTCCATTTCACGATCGACACTAGAACTAGCATCAAAAGAAACTAGATATTCCTTGTTCTCTAAAAGCTGAAGTTCTGTTTGTTTGAATTGTACCGCCCATTTTTCCGCGCCAGTACCACTTGCATCAAACTGTGGAACAGTAATTTTTGCTTTTCCATCTACGACTTGGATCTCATCGATAAAGCTTTCATTTTTCCAGCTCCAAGCAGACCAGTTCGTAAGCTCTTGACTGAATGACCCATTTTTTAATGGGAAGATTTGATCTAGAGTTAATTGTGGAATGATATCCACCGTAACTGTAGAGGTATCCACCATATTGCCATCATCTGTCGTTACAGTAATGGTGGTTGTCCCATTTTTAAGTGCCGTTACAACACCCGTTGCACTTACAGTCGCTACACTTGGATCACTTGATGACCATGTTACCTTCTTGTTTGTAGCATTGGAAGGAGTAACCGCAGCTGTAAGTGTAGTTTTTTGACCTTCTGCTGTTAGTGTCACTTCGCTTTTGTTCATTTTCACTCCCGTTACAGGGACAATAACCGGTTCTTCTTCCTCGCGCCCTTCTTCCTCATATACACGAACATAATCTACTTGCATCGTAATTGGGAAATCTTCTATAGATGGTTCTCTTCCACCATCAAACCAGCCACCAAGTGCAAGGTTCATTATTACGTAAAAGTCTTGATCAAAAGGTGCAAGCGGATTGTCTCTGACCGCTGCAGAGAACCACTGCTCTTTAGTGACTTTGTAAAAGAATTTACCATCCACATACCAACTGATGGTATCTTCCTCCCAAATGACACTATAAACATGGAAGTCTGTATCGATTCTTCCTCCATCCTCAAAGGTTTGTTCACCAGAAAGATACTGATTGGAAGGCCATTCTCCACCAAAGTGGATTGCGCCGCTTGTGGATTCAGGAACACGCCCTCTTGCTTCCATTACATCTATTTCACCTGAAGATGCCCAACTTCCGTACACATCATCATTTGGCATCATCCAAAGTGCAGGCCAAGCTCCAGAAACTGCAGGAAGCTTCGCGCTGAAATCAATTCTTCCATATCTAAAAGTAAACTTGTCTTGTGTCGTAATTTTTCCTGAAGAATATGGTGCTACACGCTCTGGATCTTGAGGGAATGTAGCAGGATCATCAAGTGCCTTAATATTTAAGTTTCCACCTTCTACAAAAACATTGTCTTCACTATCCGTGTAATGCTGAAGTTCATTATTCCCCCAGCCCCATGTGCCTGGGTCATCATTCAGATAGTAACCAGTTTCATAGTTCCATTTGCTAGTATCCAATTCCGTCCCTTCAAACTCATCATTAAAGACTAATTCCCAGCCTGCAATTTCTGAATCTGTAGACGTCCCAATTTGAATATCATCTAATACTACTTCATCCGGACGGAAGGCATCAGGGTTACCAATAAACTTATATTCCACATAATTATTTCCAATGTCCCCACCCTTTTCACCATTCAAAGGATAACCTATCCGAAGGTCCATGTCCTCTTGAATAGGTTGGAACCAAAGTCCAAAGATGTAATCGGTCCAGTATCCCCATTGATTGGCAGACGAGCTTCTGTTGTAGCCATTAGATGAATATCTAAAATTTGAATCTAAAATATTGATCCACTCACCATCTACCTTCACTTCATAAACGAAGTTATCAATCTCACTTTTTGTAGCGTAACCACCATCAATCCTCGGGATAGGCATGCCAATTGCCCCATTATCATCCGCTTCGAAAGTAGCTCTCCTGTCATAATTTGTAATGACATGGGAATTTCTCACCGGCAGAGTAACCTTTAACGTATACTCCACATATACATCAGGGTTTGTTTTGGATGCTACTTTGACAACCGTCGTTTCTTCTACCGGATTAAACCAGTAGCCACCCGGACCTTCCCACCAGTTTCCAAAATTATTGTCATAAATCCAGCCACTCGCAGCATTATTGTCAATAGAAACCCACTCATCACCTTGCTGCACGAAAAGTGCAACATCATCCTTTACGTCCTTAAAAGTTGCACCACCGTTATTAAATCGTGGAAATTCAAATCCGGTACCACCAGATGGAGAAACATCAAATAATGTCGGACCCGCAGGAGCCATGGCCGTGATAACTTGAGAATTTGCTGGCGTTACATTTAACGTATACTCAACAAAAATATTCGTATTTGTTTTGGATGCTACTTTTACTTTGGTCGTTTCTTCTACCGGATTAAACCAATAGCCACCCGGACCTTCCCACCAGTTTCCAAAATTCACATCATAAATCCATCCGCTATCAGCATTATTGTCAATAGAAACCCAGTCATTACTCCCTTCCTTAACAAATAGAGCAATATCATTCTTCACCTCATGAAATGATGCCCCATTATTAAAATTCGGGAACTGAAAACCGACGCCCCCATCCATCCCTACTTGAATGGTTGTAGCACCAACTGCAGCCATCGAAGTAATGACTTGGGAAGTAGGATTTACCCCTTCAGCTTGACTATTTAGAACCCCTAAATTGATTAACAGCATATTCATCACTAAAATAATACTCAGCATTTTCATTCTCTTAGCATTTGATTTGCTCAATAGTTACACATCTCCTGTCTATTTTTCTTCCCCTTTGAAAATCTTCCCGTGACAAGACTAATCTCATGACTTCTGACACAACTGGTTGTGTTAGCGCTTTCAAAATACTTATAAACATTGACCTGAAAAATAAAATTGTCTCCCTTTTGTTTTTTGTCCTACGTGGGACATTTGTATATAACTATAAAAGCATTCATTATTTATTACAACATTTTTTTACAATAATGAATGCTTTTGATGGTGTTGGATTTAGTTAAAAAGTGCTTTTCACTTTGATACAGTTGGTGCGCAGGAATGACGTTCCACCAGTGAGGCTTTGAAAAATCGTTCCGGTGCAGGGTATCCAAGCTCAACCTGACTAATCAATTGCTCCACCAAATATTCCGCCATTTCCATTCTAGGTAAATGCATGGTAGTCAGAGAGGGATTTGTATATTCGGTCAGTCGAACATTATCAAAACCGATTAAAGAGATCTGCTTTGGAACTGAAATTTCATGTTCCCCTAAGGCCTTTAATGCACCGATAGCAATCAAATCATTGGAGCAGACGACAGCTTTTGGAAGCGTTCCTTTTTCAATCCAATCTGAAATCGCTTCATAGCCTGACTTCTCAACAAAGCTTCCTTCAAATACAGGGCCAACTTTAAGCCCGGCCTGTTGAAGAGCCTCTTGATATCCTTGAAGCCGTTCCATAGCAGCACGATTTTCCAGTTCTCCAGTGATGATTCCGATTTCTTGGTGACCAAGCTCAATCAGGTATTCCGTCGCAAGAAGGGCAGATTCTTTATTTAACAGCATAGGAATAGGCACATGCTGCTGGTTTGGGGCAATATTATTTTGATCAAATACACCTACTAAGAATCCTGCTTCCCTGATTTCATCTACAATTTTTTGTACGCATGACCAACTGATAATCATCCCAGCATCAATGCTTTTCTCCCTGTAGAGCTTCAGAATAGGAGCACTGTCGTCAAGCGTTGAGGTGGTTACAAGTACATTATAACCACGATACGAACAGGAGCTGATCATACTGCTGATGACCGTACTGTAAAAGAGGTCATCTGCGTATATATTATTTTTCTCTGGGTCCTGAATGATAAATAAACCGAGGGTCTTCGTTTTCTTTTTTGTTAAGCGCCTAGCAGAGACGTTAGGATGATAATTATGCTCCGCCATAATAGTAAGAATACGCTCACGCGTTTCTTTCTTTACCTGGGGCGAATCATTTAACACTCGCTGAACCGTTTTTCTCGAGACGCTCGCAAGCTTTGCAATGTCGAAAATATCCATGATTTCCTCCTAAAGGGGTTGAACGGGGGGGAGGGGACACTATAATGCCCCTTCTTCCAACAATACTCTCTCAAATGCTTCTACTATATTTCTATCATAATGCGTGTCTACTAATCGTTTCAACTCATCCAAAGCGTATTCTGCGGTATAAGCTTTTCTGTAGGCTCGGTCCTCTGTCATCGCATCATATGTATCACAAACCGCAATGATTTGGGCTTCAATTGATATTTCTTCACCTTTTAACCCATAAGGATACCCTGTTCCATTAAGTCGTTCGTGGTGTTGCTCTATGATGGGCGCAAGTTCTGAATAATAGGTATCTCTAATCATATTTGCGCCATCTATAGGGTGTTTTTTTATTATCGCAAATTCTTCATCTGTTAAACTACTTGGTTTATTTAATACTTCTATGGGTACATGGATTTTTCCTATATCATGGAGGCTAGAAGCAACCCTTAAATTCTCCAACCTTTCTTTTCTTAATTTTAATTTCTTCGCTACTTTTATTGAATATCTAGCTACTCGATCACTATGGTTATATGTATATCTATCCTTCTCTTCCACTTGCTTAATTATTTTAAATAAAGATGAAACTTCTTCACTTATTTGAAAAAAAGTTTGTTCTGTAACTACACAGAGTAAAGTAACTTTTGAAAGGGTTGAAAAATAGATAGGTTCTTTTAATCCTCTTGCGGTAAAGTATTCCTCTGGCCCTAAATTTAATTGTTTATCCTCCTGCTCACACAACACTTGACCTGAAACAATAAAATAAAATTCTATAGCTTCCGGATTATCACTGGGGTATAAGTAAAAAAACTTCCCTTCTTCAATCGTTTGAAGAAATATTTCTACTCCATCACCTCTGGATAACAGGCTAAACTCGGTGTAATTAAACATAGCTTTTTCAATAGCAGACCCCTTCAAACCAACCTTAAAGAACTCCATCTAAATCCCACCTTTACGCCTAATAAAAAGCGAGTCCTATACTAGAACTCGCTTTTATTAACTTTACTATATATTGTTAATTAAAGCTAAGCCCTACCATCCCACTATTTTGATCGGATCAATCCATACCCACTGATCTGCAAAACGAACTAATTTCCAACTACATTCCGCTTCTACTCCCAATTCAGCAGCTTTTCCGATTGTCTTTGAAGACATCTCCAATGTTTCATCAAAAACATCTGTGATAACCTTGTCTAACTCTTTTGTGTACTTTTCCGTATTTTCTTGAAACATTTGATCTTTTTTAGTTAGCTTTTCTTTTAACTTATCCATTTTTTCTTTTAGTTTTTTCTTATCTTTATCATCAGCAGTTAAAAGGGATACCCTAATTTCATTCATATCTGCTTCGATAGCTTGAAGTTTAGCATCAATTTTTGCAAGTTCTTTTTTCATATTCTCTTCTAATTTTGCGTTTTTCTCATTAAGCTTCTCTATTTTTTTCTCATCATTTTTTTCAGCTTGTGAAGCTTCTTTTAATTCCTGAATCACTTTATTTTGTTCATTCTTTAACTTTACCAATTCTTTTCCTTCTTCAATAACTCTCAATTCCTGAAGAAAGTCAGAATGAAGCTTGTCTGCTTTTGTTACAGCCTTTTCAATCTTAATATCAATCTCTTGATTTGTCTTTTCAATCAACTCTAGAGCCTTCTTCGTGTTTGATTCTGATGCGAAAACCGGCGATCCTACCACACTAAAAAGCAAGCATAACATTACTAACGATACAATTATCTTTTTCAATTTTCTTCCTCCTCTAAAGTGTTATTAGATTAACCTTGAGAACGGAATGTTGACAAAGATGCTTTTACAATGGTTAGATTTATTCCGAAGTACGTAAGTATCAGTTTATTAATAGGTATATTATACTAGTAAATAAGACTTATAATCCAATAGTTTTTTTGTCATAATTTGTATTCAACTGTCGATTACGAAGATTTTTTTATTTATTAGTAACAAAAAGGGAGAAATTCGTCGACCCGACTTACGCTTTTATGCGCAGACGGAAACGAATTTGTCCCTCAATCTTTTACCCATACTTCTCCTGGTGTTCTTTTTTTCCCTTTAGATAATACTTATCCTCTCTGGCAAGCTTCCATGTTTCCTTAAAGATAGTTGCTGGATGACTCCTCTGCGATTTCAGGGGTCTTGAATCGCCAATACTGCAAGATTTAATTTTTATAAGGCTCCACCAGCACTCCCCCTGTTCTCCGGCCACCTTATTCTCCATCATAATTTGCACAGACTCTATTCCTACCTGAACGTTTTGCCTTGTATAAACACTCATCTGCCATATCCACAATTTGATTAGTATCACTCACTGTTTCTGGATAGGTGGCAACTCCTATTGAAATAGTTAACTTAACTGTTTCCTTTGGTGATACGTGAAAGTTATGTATTTCTACTGCCTTCCTTATACGCTCTGCTATTTCTTTCGCTAGATGATGTGGACAATCAGGTAAAATAACGGAAAACTCTTCTCCCCCATTTCGTGACACAACATCAAAAGAACGAGTACTACTTTTTAAGATCTTTCCTAACTCTATTAAAATCATATCACCGATCGGATGCCCGAATGTGTCATTGACCTGTTTAAAATGGTCAATGTCAATGATTAACAACGATAACCTTTCATTTTTAGAAGTAGCATTACTTGTGAGCGAATTCCAAATAGCATCGAATTGACGTACATTATTTAAACCAGTAAGAAAATCTGTTGTTGATTCTTTTTCATATTTCATTAAAAGGTATTGTGTTTTCCTTATATACTCAACAAAGAAAACAGAAGTAAGGCCACCTATTATAGAGATAATCCAATAAGAAGGTATCAGACTTTTCAACAGTTCCATATCTTCAACAAGAAATGAAATAATAATACAAAATACGATATTTGAGAAAATGATCATAAATAGGCTATGTTTATATGAATTCGGGTCAAACTTATATTTCTTATATATTCTATTAATGAAGATAAAACCTATAATTAAAATTACCATTAAGATCATTGCTGCCACCGCGGAAACAGTTACACCAAAAATAAATCTGCTGAGTATAATCAAAAATGCGCTTATTATCGCATGCGGTATTCCAATAAACAATATTATCAACATGACTGGGATGAAGCGTAAATCTACAATTGTTTCAGATGTTACCTGTATAGAAAAATTCATTAAAATATAACCTAATATTCCTCCCGCAAACCCATCAATAATAATCGAGCTAATGCTAGATTTTTCCTCTAACTTTATTTTCCATCTTAATTGCAAATAGATAAAAATTAAAGCAACTAGTACACAAAGATTTATGAATAAATCACTTAATAAAGATAACAACTCGACACATCCCTTTTATCCGTTGAAACATCGCTTCAGATGGATTTCATTAAAAACGTCTTTCACACTCTACTATACTATATCATTATGAATTATTTTACATTTGCACCATACTTTTCTCTCTCTAACTCTTACAATAAACGCCTTTAGCAAGCTACCAATACCATGTTTTTTATAGAGATATTAAATTGAAATCCCTCTAGCATCAGTATACCATCCTAAAGTAGAGGAAAGAGAAACTAATAGTACAAAAGAACTAAATATTATATATATTTGTGTATTCCTCTCCAATTAATTCATGTATAATACGTTTGTGCAAATTGTTTGAAAATTAGTTGCGAGCGAGGGTAATTTAATGAGGAAACACTATATAGATGTGATAAGAGTTATAGCTATAATGTTGTTAATCCCGTTTCATTCTGCAAGGATTTATGATTATTATCCATTCTACATTAAAGATGATGAAAGCATGATATTACAACTGTTTGCTATTTTTTTGTCACAATGGCGGATGCCAATTCTTTTCTTGGTTTCTGGTGTAGGTACGTACTTTATCCTTCTGTCCAGGAGCAATAGAGCCTTCATTCGCGATCGACTTAAACGATTGCTCATCCCCTTTATTTTTGCTGTTTTAGTGATTGTACCCCCGCAAGGATATTATGCATCCTTAAGTAAAGGAATCATTCCAGCTAATACAAGTTATTGGGAGTATTATCCTACATTTTTCACTTTTGACCTTTCACAAATTGACGGATTTACTGGCACATTTACTCCAGCCCACATGTGGTTCATACTATTTTTAGTTGTGTTCTCGTTAGTAAGCATCGCTGTTTTCCGATTTATTCAGCATAAGAAGAGAATGGTGACCCCTTCTACCCATTCGTGGTTTCTGTATTTGTTAATTGTCCCTATTTTTATTACTGACATTACCTTTTTAGGTATGGAATTTAACCCATTTTATTTTTTCACTTTTTTTCTTTACGGAGCATACATCGTAAAGGAATCGGAAATAGAGCGGATGATAGCGGTAGAACGAACACGCTTATTAATACTTGCTATTGTGAGCATGGGTGCTGTGCTATGCTTATATTGGCTGCATATTACAAATGGCTTTACAACTCCGCTGATACTATTCACCTTGCTAAATGCCATCACCACCTTTGCATGGATTTTTGCAATTATTGGTTACTTCAAAACATATATGAACAAAAAGATTGAATGGATTACAGCTGTAAATAAAATGGCATTCACCATATATATACTTCACCAAACATTAATCGTGGTAATTGGGTATTACTTGCAGCAGACTTCTATATTTATGTGGTTTCAATTCATATTGATTAACATACTCACGTTCATCTCCATCGGTATATTATATTACCTTTTCATTAAACGCTCTAGCTTTGTAAAAATGTTATTTGGAGCCAAATAAAAGCATCTGTTATGTTAACAGATGCTTCATAGACACCGAGGAGCTAGTTTGGATTCAGTGTCCCCTTTACTAACGAATGATTAAAACCCCGGAGTCCTTGAACTTAAAGGAATATTCTCATATCTTTCAGGATCTAGTTCGTTTACAGAGCCATCGGCTACACCGTTAATGATACCCATCAGGCCAGTTTCTACTGTTTTCACCAGCTGACCTTTTTTCTTCTGCCCGAAATTCTGTGTTTGTCCGCTTACTTCAAATAGAACAGTCCCGCTACCATTTAATGCAAAGGAACCAAGGGCCGTTCCAGGGAGGTCAATATCTTGATTGTATAAAGAAATATTCGTGAAGCCCGATTCCCCTTTTGCCTGCAGAGCATCATAGAGTGCCAGGTTTAATTGTCGTGAGAAGTCGTAGTCATAATTATCTGCATAAGCATCATACTTTTCACCACCAGGACTGTTTGGATCAGTGACGAACTTACCGGAGATTGACATGGTCACCCTGTCATCTGTCCCTTCGATATACGGGAATCCTTGGTGATGAAGGTCCACGAATACATCCACATTTCCAAACTCCGCTTTTAAGTCCTTATATACGTTTCTAACCGTTTGTGCTTCAGGCGTAATATACCACCCATAGGCATTGGATGCCCCAGGAAAATCTTCCGGCTGTGGAACATAGTTTAGATCAGGGTTGAAGTCACGGTTCACATCAAATCCTGGGTTCTGATCGTAGTTCCACCCCCCTCCAGAGTACGTATAGTAATTCCAAGCAGGCGAGACTTCCGCAAGCTGAGGGAATGCTGCCACAACCTCTGCCCATTCCATCTCATTTCCACGGCGGCTCAATTCGGAACCATCCACGTTCAGCATAGGAATAACTACAATCGTAAGCTCCTCCAAAATTCTTTTTACTTCAGGTGAGTTGCTGGAACCAAGGTTTTGCAAAATGTTCAGAAGTGCCACTGTACCTGTTTTCTCATTCCCGTGGATTTCACTTTGAATAAGCACTACCTTATCGCCATGACCTACAGAAGCCTTATAAATGCCACGTCCTTGATTTGTATAGCCGGCAGTTTCCACGTTTACTTTTCCCTGGCTTGTTTGTTGAATCTGCTCTAATTTACGTCCAAGCTCCTCGTAATTAATATAGCCGTTAATGGGCAGGGTTTCTCCCTGCTGCGGACTCGGCCCTGGATCAGCTGAACCCATGGTCGGTACAGCCAATAAAGAAGCTGCCAAAGCTGTTGAACTTAAAATTTTCCAAACTTTATTCATTCTACATCCCTCCATGCTTTTATGTAGTTGCAATAGAGGATTTCTATATTCCTCGCTAAATTCCTTTCGGGTTTCGAAAGATGAATCTTATAGACTAGAGAGATGAGAAAAATTATTCATATTTTCTGACTAATAACAGAATACACCTCCTAATGTACCTAGGATCCTGCTTACCGTGGTATAATAATTCTGACTATTCATAAATATAAAAATAATATTTGGGTAGTTGTAAGCGTTGTCATTATAAGGGGGCGTTATGGTGTGGAGGTTGTTATAAAGAAAGGGTTTCGATTATGGCCTAGAAAAAGACGATGGCAGGTCACTGTATCGGTAGCATTGGCTATTCTATTTCTTGCGATGGTTGCAGTTGGTTACTTGTTCTGGCTAATAAATAAGAGCGTACCGCAAACAGAAGGAACGATTGAAGTAACTGGACTAACAGATGTTGTAAGTGTCTACCGAGATGAGGCAGGTACTCCTCATATTGAAGCAAAAAATCAGCATGATCTTTTTTTCGCACAAGGCTATGTAACAGCACAAGATCGCATTTTCCAAATGGATTTAAGTAGAAGACAAGCATCCGGTATGCTAAGTGAGGTTGTAGGAAAACAAGCGCTTGACCGGGATAAGTTTTTTAGAACGTTAGGATTAAGAAGGGCTGCAGAAAAGTCGCTCGATCTTTATTCTGAAGAAGCAAGGAACGCATTAACTTCCTATGCTGAAGGAGTAAATCAATATATGAAACAGGCTAAAACAGCCAATACCCTTCCTATTGAATTTACAATCATGGGGTATGAACCCGAAGAGTGGACTGACTTGGATTCCATTACGATTGGAAAATACATGGCCTTTGACCTTGGAGGGCATTGGGAAGGACAGGCGTTTCGTCATCATCTAATTCAAAACTTCCCGGAGGAAAAGGCCTTAGAACTTTTTCCAAGCTATCCAGAAGATGATCTTGCCATTATTCAAGCTGTAAAAGACTCTACGATTGATATTGGAAAAAGCTTTTCAGGAGCCGTTATCCCCCACGAATTTAACGGAAGTAATAATTGGGTAGTAAGCGGGGAAAAATCTGAATCTGGTTTTCCGTTACTAGCGGATGACCCGCATCTTGGGTTGGCAACTCCTGCAATATGGTATGAAACACACCTGAAATCCCCGGAGGTTAACGTTAGTGGTGTTATTTTTGCAGGGATTCCTGGTATTATACTTGGCCGAAATGAAACCATTTCTTGGGGTGTGACGAACGTTGGACCTGACGTACAGGATCTTTACATAGAAAAGCGCAACCCTGATAACAAACATGAGTTCCTGTATAACGATAAATGGGAGACTGCTGAAATAATAGAGGAAAAGATTTTTATTAAAGACGAGAAACCATTAGATTATGAGGTGGTAGAAACTAGACACGGCCCAATCATGTCTGAGTTCGCACATTACGAAGAAGCGGATACCGCACTTGCCATGAAATGGACGGCACTAGAACCTTCCACGGAGCTCGAAGCTGTATTGAAGTTCAGCAAAGCAGCAAACTGGGAGGAGTTTAAAGAAGCCTTAACATACTTTCATACACCAGCTCAGAATTTCGTCTTTGCTTCTACAGATGGCACGATTGCGTACCGCGCGAATGGACTTATCCCTATTCGAAAGAAAGGAGATAGCTTACTTCCGGTACCAGGTTGGACAGATGAATATGAATGGGAAGGATATATTCCATGGGATGAGCTTCCAACCGTTGTAAACCCCACAGAAGGTTATATCGCAACAGCAAATTATAAAGTGGCAGGAGAGGAGTATCCATACCACATATCCAATATTTGGGCTCAACCCTATCGACAGCAAAGAATTCAAGACGTTTTAGAATCAAAAGAGAAATTAAACGTAGATGATATGATGAAGCTTCAATTCGACCATTACAATCTCCAAGCAGAAGAGTTTGTCCCAATCCTATTAAAAAATACAGATGTATCTAATCTTCGAGGGATTGATAGAGAAGCATTAGAGACATTTGAAAGTTGGGATTTTACAGACAGTACCGATTCAGCTGCCCCCTTACTCTTCCACTTTTGGATGGAAGAGATTTCTAACTTTTTGTTTCATGATCAGATTAATGAAGACGTACTAAAGCTCTTTGCAGGAAAAGGCAACGTGGTAGATCAACTGATACGGAAAGCTTATCAAGGAGAGGAAGGTATCTGGATTAGTGAAAAAGGTGGTTTACAGAACGTTCTACAGGAATCTCTCACAAATGCCGTTAACCGAGCGAGTGATTTCCAAGGTGAAAATCCAGCTGATTGGAAGTGGGGAGAAGTGCATGCAGCCGAGTTCTCTCACCCATTGTCAGCCGTGAATCCTTTACACCTTCTTTTCAATAGAAAAGGGTCTATTCCAATGAGAGGAAGTAGGGTGACAGTGGGAGCTGCCGGCTGGAACAGTGAAACAGGAAAAGTAAACCACGGCGCCGCCTGGAGAACAATTGTGGACATGAAAAACCCATTAGAGAGCTATAATGTCGTCGGTCCAGGTCAGTCTGGACATGTAATGAGCCCTTGGTACCATGATCAAATGGTTGATTGGACGGAAGGCAAATACCATCAGACATCTATGAGTGATGAGTATCGTGAGGAAGCTAAGATGCTAGTTTTACAACCAAAATAAATAATAATGGATATTGAAAGCGAGTAAAGTCTTATTAAATAGACTCACTCGCTTTCTTTTTTAAAAGCATATGAGCAAAAACTCTTCCCTGTCCGGGATTGCTACTATCCCTTTACCCATATTCTTTCTGATGATTCTTCTTCCGCTTCAGATAATCCTTATCCTCCCTGGCAAGCTTCCATTTTTCCTTAAAGATAGCCGCTGATTCAGCTTTCACAGGATCAATCTGCCTTTCATTTACCTCTCCTTTCTCATCATATTTCTTCCCACCTTTATAATTGGTGTACCGGCGGGCTCGCGTATAGCCCATCTGCAGAAATTTTCTTGCCATATCCATGCCGACAAAATCCTCGTTTTCCTTATAATCAAGAAACATCTGATAGATTTTCTCTGATGACTCCTTTGCAATTTCCGGAGTCTTAAAGCGCCAATGCTGCAGGATTTCACTTTTATAAGGTTCCACCAGTAAGACACCCTGTTCTCCCCTGCCAACCCTATACAGTTCAGGATTCTTACGAAAATCTATCTTCTCAAAATCTAAGTCATAATCGAAAGCCATGGCTGTCCCCCCTTTTTAATGGGGAAATACCCTAAGGAAAAAATTTTTATGCACAAAATTTTTCTACTCTGATCTTTATGCTTAGATTTCCGATCTCGAGGATTTTTTTCTCATATTTGTCGCTTTATGTCACAGTTGTTGTACAATGATAGTAAAAACATGCTACCTATTAAGGGGATGAATTTGTGGACGCGTTAATAGAAAAAAAAATACTAATGGGGAATCTATTTAGAGCGAGATTTCCGTTTTTATATATTTCAACTTGGGAAGAGGATCGGGCCCTTGAAATGATAAGGTCGATTGCCACAAATGCCGAGTGGATAAAAACTCCACGAGAGGTGATTACCTGGACAGTAACAAACGGTTTGACAGGAGAAGGCATTACAAAAAAAGATACAAAAGCACCCATTCAAGCTTTGGATTATATAGAAAAATACGAGAAACCGGCAATCTTTGTGCTCCATGATTTTCATGTTTACTTTGGAGAAGATGGAAGATTACCAGACTTTCAAATTATCAGGAAGCTAAGAGATGTAATTTCTAGCCTGAAGCAAAGTGCCAATCCCAAGAATGTCGTATTTATTTCTCCAGTCTTAAGGTTACCAGTAGAGTTAGAAAAGGACATTACAATAGTGGACTTTCAGTTGCCTTCTGCTAAAGAAATACGTCAAAGCTTGAATGAAATGATACTAGTAAACCAAGAGCATGGACGCATTGAAATGAATCTTGATGAACAAGGAAGAGAAGTACTTGTAAATGCCGCACTCGGACTGACACTGGCTGAAGCCGAAAATGCTTTCGCAAGAGCGATGGTGGAGGATGGGAAACTATCAGTGAAAGATGTGGAGGTCATTTTGGAAGAAAAAGAACAAATTATAAAGAAAACTGGAATACTGGAATTTATTCCTAGTAAATTGAAGATGGAGGATGTCGGGGGGCTTGAAAATTTGAAGCGATGGCTTAGAAAAAGAGATAAATCATGGCTTGAGTCTGCAAGAGAGTATGGACTACCCGCTCCAAAAGGTGTTCTTTTGACAGGAGTTCCTGGCTGTGGAAAAAGCTTAATAAGTAAAGCAATCAGTGAAATGTGGCAACTTCCCCTTTTAAGGCTGGATATTGGTAAAATTTTTAGCGGTTTAGTTGGAAGTAGTGAAGAAAATATGCGTAAAGCCCTTCAAACTGCTGAAGCAATTGCCCCGGCCATACTTTGGATTGATGAAATTGAAAAGGGCTTTAGTGGTCTTAATACTAATGGGGATAGTGGAACGACCTCCCGCATATTTGGACACTTTCTCACATGGATGCAGGAAAAAGAAAAGCCGGTTTTTGTTATTGCGACTGCAAATAACATATCAGCTCTTCCTCCTGAAATGCTTCGCAAAGGTAGATTTGATGAGATATTCTTCGTTGATCTCCCCACCCACAGAGAACGTGTAGAAATTTTTAAAGTGCATCTTCATAAAAGGTTGCAAAATGAAGAGATAAAGGGAACATTCCAAATATCTGATTATAACCTGAATACCCTGGCCCAAATAACAGAAGGATTTGTTGGAGCAGAAATTGAACAGGTAGTTATCGATGGATTATTTGATGCCTTTTATGAAAACCGCAGTGTCACCATGAAAGATTTTGAAAAAGTCTGTAGTCAGTTAATTCCTCTTTCAGTAACACAACAGGAGCAAATTAAGCGTATACGTGACTGGGCGAATGTCCGTGCTGTAGCTGCAACTCCACGCGAGGATAGAAGGGAATATAAGTCTAATATGGAAGAGTGCGAAGCAGGTGTTCTTTCATCAAGAGGTGGTCGTACAATTGACTTTTAATTTTTGTATAGAAGGAGTCGGAACCAAATGAGCATTGAATTACTACTAATTCCTATTGGTATTACAGTCGCAACCTCGATTGGTGAGATGATAACGGACTATAGGAAAGAAGGAGAAACATATAGCGTAAAGACAGTTATGAAAAAGCAGCATCTCCTGCAAAAAGCAATTGAACAATATGGGTGCCATGCACAAGAGTTGACTCAAGAAAACTACGAAGCAATTATAGGTGAAATTAAAATTGTATTTCAGAAAAATGAACAAGGTCAATTTGAGGCAGTTTTTGATAAGGATGTCAGTACGGAAGATGCACTTGAATTCATTGAAAACCTCCATACTGAATACAAATATTTGATTCAACAGGAAACATATCAACGTTTAAGGGAGCAGGCAGAGTCAAAGGGGCTTTTACTAGAGTCTGAGCAAGTCCAAGAAGACCGATCTATCCTTCTAACCTATCAAGTCACATCAAACTGATGGAGGAAAAACTGTGAGTCAGAAAAAGATCCAAATTAAAATTACGGAAGAAGGTATTATTCACGCAGAAACACTAGGTATAAAGGGTAATGAATGCCTTGAATACATAAGTCTTCTAGAGGAACTGTTAGAAGCTCAAACAGTGGACTCCAACTATACGGTAGAATATCTTGAAACAGAAATCCACATAGAGATGAAAAGTAAACAAGAGTTAAAGGAGAAGTAAAAATGGCATCGATAACAAACAAAGGGAGAAAGTGGGAGTTAGGTAATTCTATTTGGATACTTTGGACTTTAGTGCCATTTGGATTTACAAACTTTATTGCATTCTATTATATTGGCATTCGCATGAAACAATGGAAATGGATTCTAGCAGCTTTCATTTACACTATTCCATTCATTGGGGCAATGGTTGCACCTGATAGTGTACCAGACGGGCATTGGATGGAAGATGTGATTTATTCTACTCTACTAACCTTGTGGGTCATTTCAATCTTCCACGCTATTAAAGCAAGATCGGAGTACCTAATTCGATTAGAGACATGGTTAGATTCAGGGCTAAGGGAAAAAGAGTTTTCTAGAATTCGCAGCGAGGTTTCAAAAGAGTACGGCATTCAAGAAACAACTCCTTCATTCCCTACGAAAACCATCTCACATAATGTGGCTTCTACTGAGCGTATAAACATTAATACTGCAACAGAAAAAGAAATTGCAAGCATCCAAGGAATTGGAGCTATCTTTGCCCAAAAAGTCGTGGCTGCTCGCAACGAAGCTGGCGGTTTCCAATCTCTTGACCACTTTATCGATAAGCTCCAAATCAAACCACATGTACGGATGAAGCTTGAAAATAGGATTACTTTCGATATGGAGAATCAATCTGTTTCTAGTCCTGAGCAGCCAAAGACACAAGGAAGGGTCATCGATTATTAATGGAATTATACATCCATCGTTACCTCCCACATACAACCGTTGAAGGTCCAGGAAAGCGTTTCTGCCTATGGGTACAGGGATGCTCGATTCGCTGTGAAGGCTGCGGAATCCCGTGGACATGGAATAAGGAGAATGGAAAAATAGTTTCCGTTGATACCCTGCTTCATGAAATCTCAAATAGTAAAGAAGCCAACAACATAGAGGGTGTGACTTTTCTAGGTGGAGAGCCATTTGACCAAGCCAAAGCCCTAGGAACACTGGCAGCAAGAGTAAAGGAACTCGATCTTACGGTAATGACGTTTTCCGGCTACCACCTTGAAGACCTGGCAATGAGAACGGATGCTAGACAGCTTATAGAAGCTACAGATCTATTAATTGACGGACCTTTTGAAAAAGACAACCTTGATTTAAGCAGGCCTTGGGTTGGCTCTTCCAACCAACGATATCATTTTCTTACAAACGCTTACCAGCACCTAAAAGACCAACTCACCTCCATTCCTAACAAAATGGAAATTAGACTTTACCCTGATGGGACGGTGTCCGTTAATGGCATGGCTACTCAGAAAACTTTAAACGAGCTTTTTAAGCAAAACGAATTCATGAAACATAAACCTTCTTAATTAAAGTAGTTCCCTTGCAAGATGTTGGGTAAGTTACACATGAAGAACTAAACTATAATTTATACATTAGATGAGCAGAGGATAATCATTCCTCTGCTTTAATCTTATATGTATCAATATCATGGGTTCTCTGTTTGGTAGCAGTACACCACCGGCCATTTTTTAAAAAAGATCTACACGCCCTGTCAGATTCTATCAAACTGAATATGATATCTATGAATCTATGAAAATAAAGGGTGTTAAAAAATGGAGGAAAGTATCCTAAAGTCTATCAGACATGGCTTGGGGAATATCTGCAATATCCCTCACATCGGCACACATTTAATTACCATCGTCGATGCAGAAGGCAGAAGTAGAACATCCCTAGCAAGTGAAGAAATTTTAAGACCAGGAGAGATTGGTGTCGTGTTTTGTTTGCCTATTTTTGGAGCGCCGACGAGAAGATTACCAGACGTCAACTTAAGAGGAAACCAGTATGTTAGAATTTTTTGCGGCCTAACCACACTTGATGTCTACTGTGAAACAAGAGTAAGCGGCCCGCCAGCTCAAATGATTTCAATGAGAACAGGCGAATTCGTTGTTGTTACTTGTGATCGATGATTTACACTAAAGTTTAGACACACAGGGACGGTTTTGCTACTCTTTGCAGCAGATAACCGTCCCTGTTCATTTTTAAGAAGCAAGCATTTAGGGACACGTACTAAATCATGTGGTGGAAAACTTTTTAAACTTACCCCCAGAATCTTGGTAGACTTACCTAAATTTATTTTGTTAGTCATTTTTTCTAAGAGAAAAAATCTGCTTATTTTTTATAACTATAAAATAATTCTTCTATAATATATAAATATTTTTGACACTACATCTAGAGGGGGAGTCTTAGTGAATCGTGTTTTTTGGTGGATTGTCAGATCATTGTTCGCACCTGTCCGTGGGAATGCCGGAGCGGTAGCGAGTACACTTGGTTTTTTTCTGGCATTTCTACCTTTAGATAGTATAAGAATTCCATTATTGCTTGCTTTTTCACTCTTGTTCCGTCTTAATATCATCGCCCTATTCCTCGGAACGTTGATTACCGTTTTTATTCCTAATGTATCCGATTTACCTTTAACGGATTTTGGTTCATTGGAAGATTATTGGTTCGTTTCCATGCTGAAAAATAAAATATTGACTTCCCAATCCCTTGTAGCAGGAGTCTTTGGAGGATTTGTTGGGCTTGTCTGCTATTTCTTCTTTCACTGGTTTTACAACTTAGGATTGAAAGAAAAGGAGCTAAACCCAGATTCTGTTTTTCTTGATCCTGCCAAAAGTCGCTGGAAAATTTTTATAAGAATGAGCGTCGGTTTCACTATATTAATTGTTGTAGTATCCACCTTTTTTATAGAAAGCCTAAATACGAATTCAACGTTTCCTGAGCTACAATTGAATAAAAGCGAAGCAACTAGCGACATAGAGCCGATTAATAAGCCCTTCAGTGAAAAAGAGCTTGCTTCACTGATACAAAACACAAATCTTTCTACGAAAAACACTGGGTTAAACAAAGCACAAATTTCGAAAGAACAAGAAGTGTATGGGTTTTATGTCAATTGGGACGAAAACAGCAAAGCTTCTTTCAGAAAGAATAAAGATTCCATTACAACACTGGTCCCGGAGTGGCTGCAAATTACGCCTGACCTTACCCTGAAATCCGATACGGACCATATAATTGTTAGAGAAGCAAAAAGACATAATATTAAAATTCTGCCATTAGTAAATAATTTTATAGACAATAATTGGAATGACAAGGTGCTCCACCGATTATTCACTACTCCTGGTACGGAGGAACGTTTCATTAAAGAAATGCTGGAATATGTCAAAAAAAACGGCTTCGACGGAATTAATATTGACTTTGAAAATATCAATTCAAAGGACAAAGACCGTTTCACTCAATTCATGGATAAGGTCTATAAAGCATTCCACCCTCATGGTCTTATGGTCACATTGGACGTCCCGCCGAATGACAGTAGCTATGATTACGCCTCTCTAGCAAAAAGCGCTGATCGTGTGATCGTCATGCTCTACGACCAGCATTACGCGATGAGCCAATCTGGCCCTGTGGCCCAAACAGATTGGGTTAAGGAAAACTTGAATCAACCGGATATTCCTTCTGAAAAAATGATTGCCGGCTTAGGGACTTACGGTTATGACTGGGAAGAAAACTCGAATAAGCCAGCAACAGAGATGACATTCGAGGATATCATGAAATTAGGCAGGGATACGGACCTTACAATCAATTGGAGTAAGGAAGCTGGCAATCCTTATTTACGTTACAAACGAAAAGGGAAAGATCATACTGTTTGGTTTTTGGACGCTGCTACATTATTTAATCAAATGAATCTCGCGAGCGATAGCGGAGCAAAGGGAATAGCACTTTGGCGCCTTGGTTCAGAAGATCCCTCAATCTGGAATTATTTGAATGCACCAAAGGAAATCCTTAATCCGCAAAAGGCCCTGAGCACTTTTGAAATTTCTAATCCAGATCTCCATACAGGAGAAGGCGATATTCTAAAAGTTACATCTAAACCTGAAGAAGGTAAAAGAACGATTCAATTGGATTCCAACGGGATGATACAAGCTGAAATCTATGTCCAATTACCACAATCCATTGAGGTGACCCGATACGGAAAATCTAAAAAGAAAGAAGTGGTTCTTTCCTTTGACGACGGTCCAGATCCAGCATATACAACTGAAATATTGGACATTTTGGAAGAGTATAACGTCAAAGGAACCTTCTTTATATTAGGGAAGAATGCAATGATGCATCCTCAGCTAGTAAAAAGAATGTATGATGAGGGACATGAAATCGGTAATCATACTTTTACTCACCCTGATGTTACAACCATTACACCTTCTCGTTTAAGAATGGAATTAAATGCAACTCAGCGTTTAGTTCAAGGAATAACAGGACATTCGATGACCCTCTTCCGGCCTCCATATATATCGGATACGATACTAAGTTCAAGAAACGAGCAGTTGCCAATAATGACGGCACAGGATATGGGCTATACCATGGTAGGTGAAACAATTGACTCTGGCGATTGGTATAATACATCGGAAGAAGAACTTGTGAATCAAACATTGAAACAGCTGAAAGAAGGAAATGTCATTTTGCTTCACGATGCAGGCGGTGATCGGTCCATCACTGTGGAAGCCCTGCCGACTCTCATTGAAGAACTAAAAAATAGAGGATACACCTTTACAACCACCGGTGGTCTAATTGGAAAAAGTGATAGTGAAATTATGCCTCCTGCTGATCCGGACAGCCCTTACCTAGTCTATGTCCAAGCTGTATTTAAGGTTATTCAAGGCTGGACCTTTGGATTAACTTTTCTTTTTTACTCAGCTATCCTTTTAGGTGTCTTGCGGTTGATTGTATTAGTTTACCTTTCCAGAAAACAGGTAAAACAGGGCAAAGAGACCCAGGTAGACCCGGAGTTCACACCTTTTGTGAGTGTTGTTATTGCTGCCTATAACGAGGAAAAAGTAATAGGCAAAACAGTGAACTCTATTTTATCAAGTGATTACCCTGCTTTTGAGATACTCATTGTCGACGATGGGTCTAAGGATAATACTGCGGTTGTGGTTCATGATTCATATTCAAATCACCCGCTCGTCCGGCTGATCAAGAAAAGGAATGGGGGGAAATCTTCCGCTGTCAATCTCGGTATTAAAGAAGCCAAAGGAGAAATTATCGTTTCTCTTGATGCTGATACACTGATAGCTGAAAATGCTATTTCCTTATTGGTTAACCATTTTAAAAATGAAAATGTTGCAGCAGTTTCAGGTAATGTCAAAGTCGGCAATAAGGGGAACCTCCTTACAAACTGGCAGCATATTGAATATGTGACAGGCTTCAACCTAGAGAGAAGGGCTTTTGCAACTCTCAATTGCATTACAGTTGTACCTGGTGCAATTGGTGCATGGAGAAAGAAAGCAGTCGAAGAAGCAGGATATTTTAAAGAAGATACACTTGCTGAAGATACCGATATCACGCTTTCTCTTCTACGTAATGGGAAGAAGGTCGAATTTGAAGAAAAGGCTTATGCCTTTACAGAAGTACCGGAAGATATTAAAAGTTTGGCAAAACAACGGTACCGATGGGTTTATGGTACCCTACAATGTTTATGGAAACACCGTGGGGCTTTGTTCGATAAAAAAAATAACTCATTGGGATATGTCGCTCTTCCTAACATGTGGCTATTCCAATATTTTTATCAAATCATATCACCTATTGCAGATGTTTTACTTATCATGGCACTTTTCACCCCCCACGCTGAAAAAGCAGCCATCGGATTTATTCTTTTCTATTTAATGGATTTCTTTGCTGCTCTATATGCGTTCCGATTAGAGAAAGAAAGTCCTAGACCACTTACATCATTGTTTATACAACGAATTTTGTATAAACAGCTTATGACTTATGTAGTCATAAAATCCATTCTCTCTGCTATAAAAGGTGGAACAGTGGGCTGGAATAAACTAAAACGAAAAGGAAATGTAACGAAAGAAACCTCTATTGTGAAGGTAGAGGAAACTAAATAATCGCACCTTTGAACAGGTCTTTCTCTTTTTGGGAAAACCTGTTTTTTTATCTATAAAAAAAGATCACCTTTTGTTTTGGTGACCCTCGTTGACAGCACTATTGTCCCTTTCCTTTACTTTCTTTATCCTCCTGACGTCTCTCAGCCTTTTCTTTTGCAGCTTGTGAAACGTCTTGCCCATTGTTGGTTATCGGTTTGGTTGCATTGTTTTGACTATTGCCTGGCGTCTTGGGTTTCGTCGTTTCAACCGGTTTAGCTGGTTCGGCTGGTTTAGCTGGTACAGGGGGTTTAGCTGGTACAGGTGGAGGCGTCGTTGGAGCTTTCGTACTTGTCCCAGCTGAATCGGAAGTGCTAGTAGTTACATCCTTTTTAGCGGGTTTTTCCGCAACTTCCACCGTGGTTTTTTTTGTTTCTTTTTGAGTGGCTACTACGGCCACATTATTATCTGAAGCCGGTTGGGGAGCAGCAGTAGTATCGGCAGGCTTTTCCTTGTTTTGCTCTTCTTTTCCTTTCGTTGCCGGAGGTTGTTTTTTCTCTGTTTTTTCACTAGTTACATCCGCTTTTACTTGGTTCCCTAATATGTTTAAAGCATGATCTCCTGCTATGTATTCAGCTAATAGGGCATTAGTGACAGAAAACGTAACAGCACCCGCTAGCACCATGGCGAATGCCCCTTTAGATAATTTTTTCATATTAATCCCCTCATATTCTTTGTATTCATACTAATAGAGTACGAGCAAACAAAAATATAATATGGGGGTAGCAAGGAACTTATCTACAATTTGAATCTCTAAACTTGTTAAATATTTTCTCTAATAATCAACCTCTTTAAATGGTACTGTTCCTGTGATGCAACTATATACGGTTGTTCACTCAGACGTTCGATCCATTTGTCCGCCTTATTTACCTTGTAAAATCACTGGCAGTATGGACTTTGCCCCATTGAGATTTGTATTCTAGAGCCTACACCTTGACAGGACACACAAAAAAACGAAGAGCATATGCCCTTCGTTTTTATAGATTGCTTTGTTTTGGTGTAACCAAAATTTTAATGTGTGTTTTATCATTAAGGTTTGTTTCAAAACCTTCTTCCACTAAATCATCTAACAGAATTTTTTTCGTGATTAATAAATCTAAATCTACGATGTTACTTGCATAAATATCAATCACTTCTGGAAATTCTTCTGAGTAGCAAAATGAGTTAGAAATAATTGCTTCGCCCATTGTTAAGTCTAATGGAAATAAGCTGACTTCTTTCTCATATAACGCGACAATCATCAATTCTCCATTTTTAGCCAAACATTTCGTTGCAGCAGAGAATGTAGGTTGTACACCAGCGGCTTCAAATGCAACGTCTACTCCTCCGTCTGTTAATTCTTTGATGCTTTCAACCGTGTTTTCCTTCATTGGGTTAATCACGGTTGTTGCACCTAATTTTTTTGCCATTTCCAAACGGTCTTCTGCTACATCTATAACGATAATTTGGCTAGCTTTTTTCGCCTTTGCCATGATAACCAGTAAAAGTCCAATAGGACCTGCACCGAATACTGCCGCAGTTTTTCCTTCCGTTAATCTTGATTTGTTAACAGCATGTAATGTTACGGCCCCAGGTTCTACCATAGCTGCATGCTCTAGAGATAAGGTATCAGGAATTTTTATACAGTTTTCCGCTTCAAGTAATACTTGTTCAGCGAATGCCCCGTCAGCAGTGAATCCTAGTAAACCATAACCATCTATGCCCATTTTTGCACATAAATTACGTTGCCCAGCTTTACAATATTTGCACTCTCCACAAACATCTAAGTTAATACAAGCTACACGGTCGCCCATTTTAACATTTGTAACGCCTTCTCCCACTTCTGCTACAACACCAGAGAATTCGTGTCCCATAATTGTTCCAGGTACTGCGTTTAATGGTCCTGCAACATACTCATGGATATCACTACCACAAATACCGATCCATTCCACGTTCACAACGGCATGTCCTGGTTTTACTGCAGGGGCAGAAACCTCTTCCATTCTAAAGTCTTTTGCTTTATAAAATTTTGCAGCTTTCATCACTATATACCTCCTAATTAGAAATTTTCATTTTATCAATAGGTAAAAAATTTTACCTTTATTATTGTGTAAGCGTTTATAAGGCTTAATGATTGTGTTTATTATAACTGCCTATATATCAATTGGAACTAGAATGGTTGTTTTCCTTAGAAAAAACTCATTTACTTATGGTACGGTTCACCCCGATTTATCCTAAATCCCCGATAAACCTGTTCCAACAATATCAACTTCATCAATTGATGCGGAAACGTCATCTTCGAAAAAGACAGGGTATCATTTGCTCTCTTCATCACGTCCCCGCTCAATCCAAGCGACCCGCCAATAACAAACGCCACTTTACTCTTCCCATATGTCGCAAGCTTGTCCATTTCTTTCGCCAATTCTTCAGAAGAACGCTGCTTTCCTTCAATCGCCAAGGCAATTACATGCGTGTCATCGGAAATCTTGCCGAGGATCCGTTCGCCTTCTTTATTTTTCACTTGTTCCATTTCGGCGTCGCTTAGTTGCTCTGGTGCTTTTTCGTCCGGAAGCTCCACAATTTCTATTTTTGCGTAGGCACTTAAACGTTTCAAGTACTCATTTATTCCTTGTTTCAAATACTTCTCTTTTAGTTTTCCAATTGTGATTATTGAGATATTCACATGTCATACCACCTTGCAAACAGTTTATCCACAAAAGTTATCCACATATCAACAATTTCTATCCACATTTAGTAGGCGAATATCAGTTCCCCACCATATATATTGCAGATTCTTTACAAAATTCACAGGTTGTTGATAACTTCTCTTCTTCCGGTAACATCTCTAATATCGGTGCTTCTTCGTGCTCATCTATGTACATTTCCATTGCTAATTCAATATGCTCCAAACAGCATTTCATTTTATCCACAATCCTTTCCATTCCTTCATTAACTTCACTAGGATACCATTTATCCACATGTGTGGAAACAAAAAGAGGAGAGATTTCTTTTATCCCTCCCCATTTCTGCTATTCGCCGGTGGTGTCTTCAGTCAAATCGACTGTCGCTGTTTTCTGTTCCTTGCCTCTATAAAATGTTACCTCCATCTTATCGCCGACTTGCTTTTCATTGTAGAGATGTTTACGCAACTCGATAACATCACGAACTTGTTCCCCGTCCAGCTCCACGATCACATCATATTCCTGCAAACCTGCGCTAGCAGCAGGTGAACCTGGTGCTACACCTGTGATATATACGCCTGCACTAACATCTTTCGGAAGCTTCAACGTCTGTTGCCAATGATAACTGGATACATCCGATAAAGAGCCGATGCTGACACCGAAATATGGACGTTTCACCTGACCATATTGCTCCAAATCTTTAATAATTGGAATTGCTGAGTTCACCGGAATGGCCAACCCGATTCCTTCTACTGCAGACTGGGCAATTTTCATCGAGTTGATGCCGATAACTTTTCCTTGAATATTAATTAGAGCTCCTCCGCTGTTCCCAGGGTTGATGGCCGCATCCGTCTGCATAACATCTGCATGCCAATCTGGTGTGCCGTCCCTGTTCACATCCACCGGAATGCTTCGGTCAGTTCCAGAGATGATTCCTTGTGTAACGGAGCCGGAAAATTGCAAACCTAGAGGGTTTCCGATGGCAATGACAGGCTCTCCTGTTCGGACGCTGTCAGAGTCGCCAAAGTCCGCAACCTTTGTAACCATTTCATCTTCCATGGACAACACAGCAAGGTCTGTGAGCGGATCTTCTCCAAGCACCTCTGCCGGCACCCTTGTCCCATCTATCAAGCTAAGTTCCACCTGGGTTGCACCTTCGATAACATGGTAGTTCGTTACTACATAAGCTTTACCATTTTCTTTTTTATAGATGACTCCAGAGCCTGTTCCTGCTTCGCCTTCCTCGTCTGTTTCAGCTTCCGTGTCGTTCCAGAAAGAGGCGTTTTGCAGGTTAATGACACCAACAACTGCTTCTGCAACATTATCTACCGCTTCAGTAACACCTGACGTTACGTTGACGGAGACATTGCGGATTTCCGCTGCCGTTCCGCCGGATTCAGGCTGTTCTGGCAGCTGCTCGCGTTGCTCTACGGCCTGACGCTCGCTTCCATCTGGCATCACGCGTCCAGTTAGCCCAGGGAACGCCACAACCAGTAGTAATACACCAAGCGAAAATGCTACAATTCCAGGGAGAAAATATTTCCCCCTGTTTCCTTTTTGTTTTGAGTGATCAAATGGATCTTGTTTGTCGTAATATCCCATGTTGTCCTTCCTTTCTTTTCACGTCACAACCAATACACACGCTGCATCGTGTAAAAAAGGCAAAAAGAAAGGCGCTATAAGCCTAAGATTTTTACACGAAAGCAAGCGCGGTTGGTTTGTTAGGGTCTGTGTCATACAGCTCTACTTGTTCTCCCACCATAACTCCTCTTGTGGCAAGTGTTTGCTGGACAGACATCCTCGCGAGATCTTTCATGTTATTATCTTTACTTAAATGCGCCAAATAAATACGCTTCGTTTTGTCACCCATGACATCTGCCATGGCAAGGGCTGCATCCTCATTGGATACGTGGCCGACATCACTTAAAATACGGCGTTTGATGCTCCATGGATAGTGTCCCATCTGCAACATCTGTACGTCGTGATTGCTTTCAAAGACATAGGCGTCGGCGTTGGAAATGATGCCTTTCATTCTGTCGCTGACGTATCCTGTGTCGGTGATGACCACGACTTTTTTATCGCCATCATGGAAGGAATAGAACATCGGCTCTGCTGCATCGTGAGAAACGCCAAATGACTGAACATCCAGTCCACCGAATGTTTTCACCTGTTCGATTTCAAAATTGAACTTTTGTTCGGTCGGGATGACTCCAACTAGGCCATCCATCGCCTTCCAGGTCTTTTCGTTGGCATAGATCGGAAGCTTGTACTTTCTCGCAAGCACACCAAGCCCCTTAATGTGATCGCTATGCTCATGTGTTACCAAAATTCCCGATAGGTCTTCTATTTTTTTGCCTATCCCGTCAAACAGTTCTTGCATTTTTTTGCCGCTCAAACCAGCATCTATTAGTAAAGAATGCTCCTCTGTTGCGACATAAATTGCATTTCCTGTGCTGCCGCTTGCAAGCACGCTAAAATGCAGGCTCATGTCACTCACTCCAATGTTGTTCGTTTATCTTTTTTTATCACAGATCCTTCAAAGGCGTTAACGTAAAAATCCTCTTCTTCATTGACGACTATATGCCAAGTCGGGATTAGCACATGGGAATTTGTATAGTCTACAAGTGTGTAATATCCAAGCTGGACGTTTCCAACTTCGCTCCCCGGCTTTAAATCCCCTGTGTTATACAGATTATATAGAGCATCTAGAACTGAAATGACGTCCTGTTCTACATCCATCTTTTCCGTATCCACAATATAGGTTTGTTCATAAGATATTAACTCGTTCAACTCGTTGAGATACGCTACCACCATCGCACTGTCATTGCTATAAATATTTTTTCCATCATATTGTTGAAAGAAAACAAGGCTCCTGTTTTGTGGATTGAATCCCCAGAATTCATATTTCTCCCCAAATAATAATTCTTCTTTAAAGATGGTTTCTAATCTAGTGATCATATTCATTTCAGGTAAAGGAATTGGCTCTTCCCATGTTGCAATAAGGTTGATATCTTCTGCAATTTCTACCCTCTGCCCTTTTTCCGTTAACTTCTTTGTATCCTCTTCTGTAAATACATAGCTGTTTCCACTTATATAACTTGCTTTGTCCGGTGCCTTTGGCAGTTGGCCATACGATATTTCATCTACTTTGAACTGCTCTTCCATCGAAGCTTCTGCCAAGATTTCCAGCTGATTGTTCTTCCTTTTTTCAAGGATTTGAAAAACAAGGAATACATTTAGGATCAGAAAGGTAATGATGAAAATGGTTTTGGTTCTCCTCCAATCCATTCTACATCCCTCCTTCTAAATCATCGCTACCGGTGAAATTTAATTTGTTCCATGCATTGTTTTCCTTGTACACCCAGATTGGATCAATGATGTATACATCCGATTCTCTCTTCAATTCATATCCTACTCGTATGTCCTGAATATTTCGAAGGTCACTGAAGTTGGCGAGTTCCTGCTGAACTTCTCTTCCTGATGGAATGCTTGTCCCGATTGATTTCCAAGACAAAAATTCAAAAACAGGCCTCACGTATTCATAAATCTCGTTATTCTTCCATGACTGGGAGATATCCGCCACACCTTTTTCAGCAAAATAAAAGATTGGGTAATCTCCAATGAACATCCTGTAGACAACATTGTGCTCATTTGTGCTGCTCGTCCAATTATCAAGTTTAAATCGCTCCGGTTGTCCTGTCCAACCGCTATGTTCATTCACGAACTCAATTCCCCGTTCAATCACATTAAAGTCCATGGAGTTACCAGGTCCTGTATTCCCTGGATTAACATAGTGTAAATTGTTATAGGGACGGGATACACTCATCAGACTGGAATCATCCCGGAATACTATCCCATCTGTAACTTGATCTCGAGTCACGATACTAGGGTTGCTGAATAAGGCATTCTTAAATTCTTCCGGATTCAACTGCTTAGCATAATAGTACCCAGTGCGAACTTTTGGCGCCTGTTCTGGAAAGAACACATACCTATTTTCATCAACTTCTTCATAAATAAATGTTGGTAAGATTTTTGCCGTTTGATAAAACGTTCGAGATAAATCATTGGTAGAAAGATTACGAACCTTTGCTTGGTATACTTTCTTTTCTTCATATTGAACCAAATAAATGATTGGCTCACTTCCAAACGTTTCTCTGGAAAAATCAATCAGTATTCGATTGAAGGAAATATTAGGGATTTCCCCACTATCGCTAAAACCTGTTATATATCTAAAGGTCTGTAAAGGGATGTTAGTCGGAAAAACAACCTCCATTTTTCCGCTACCATGCATAAAAGAATAGAAATCTTCCTCTAAGTAATTAGATATTTTAATATCAAAAAGGCTCCATCTTTCCAACTCTTCCATAAATAAATTAAGATCTTCGAGTTCCTCTGTTCCATGATGGACACCATCAAAATGGTATAACAGTTTGCTAGGTTGAATGAGCTGGCCAATTTCTTGCTTTTCATTAATCTCCACTTCACTAATGGTGCTATCGCCTTCATCTATATAATCAAAATCCGGCTGATAGGTCCATAAATTCCAGGTAAGAATCAAGCTTGTCAGGACAAGAATGGTTAATACAAGCGATTTAATATTTTCATATTTCATTCCCAGTCACCTTCTTGCTCTTCCTCGGAAATTGGAAGTGTAAAGTAAATAGTTGTGCCTTTCCCTTCCACACTGGAAGCCCAAATGTCTCCATCATGTGCTTGAATCATTTCTTTTGCTATAGCAAGACCCAGACCGGTCCCTCCAAGCATTCTTGTTCTTGCTTTATCCACTCGGTAAAACCGTTCAAATATTTTATTAATATCCGATTTTGGTATTCCTACCCCTTGGTCACTGATACTTACCAAAATTTGATTAGCAGCTTCTTCAATATCCACAGTAAACGTGACTGTGCCACCTTCAGGAGAATACTTCAACGCATTGGAGATAATGTTATCTAACACCTGCGTTATTTTATCTGTGTCAATGGAGACAAAGATCTCTTGATCCGGCATACTTCTGACAAAGTCCACTTTTTGAGATTTTGACATTTCAAAACGGTCAATGATTTTACTGAAAAACTCAACAAAATCGACGCCATTTTTATAAAAGTTATAATCTCTTGAATCCATTTTGGATAGCTGCAACAGATCATTTACTAAACGAATCATTCGCTCCGTTTCGGTTTGTGTAACATCTAAAAACCTTGGAGCAATCTCGTCATCCTGCCATGCACCGTCTGCCAATGCTTCTAAATAGCTTCTCATCGTGGTTAATGGCGTTCTGA
This sequence comes from Sutcliffiella horikoshii, assembly GCF_020524325.1. Lineage (GTDB taxonomy): Bacteria > Bacillota > Bacilli > Bacillales > Bacillaceae_I > Sutcliffiella_A > Sutcliffiella_A horikoshii_D. The sequence goes on along the minus strand of NZ_JAIVKY010000007.1, from coordinate 11,742 downwards.
GCTCATGCGACACATTTGCAACAAACTCTCTGCGTTCAAGATCTATTTTCTCTTGCTCGGTAATATCGTGTAAAACAGTAATTAGACCATTGATGAATCCCGTTTCCTTTTGAATGATCGAGTTACTTGCACGCAAGATGTATGGCTCTTTTTCGGTACTAAAGTCCAAAATTAGGGACTCTTGTTCCGATACAAGTTGATCAAAGGAATGTGTTTCTTCAATCCCAAGCACTTCTACAACAGGTTTATTCAGTACTGTTTCACGTGAAACGTTCAACATTCCAAGGGCAGGCTCATTGATTAGAATTATCCTGCCTTTTCTATCTGTCGCAAGAACACCATCCGTCATATGGGATAAGACAGAGCTCAATTTCCTTCTCTCGCCTTCCGTAGTCGCCTGTGCTTCTTGAAGCTTTTTCGTAAGGTTATTAAAGGATAGGGCCAACTGACCTATTTCATCATTTCCATAAATATTTACTTTCCTCGAAAAGTTACCTCTTGCCATTTCAAGCGCTTGTTTTCTCATATCTGACATCGGCCTTGTAATGGTTTGGGCAAGCAACACACCAAGCACCGCTGTGACCGCAAGTGATATGGTGGTCCCAGTTGCAAAGATGCTGTTGATCTGACGCATTTGGGCATAGACCTTTTCCATGGATGCTTCCAAGTAAATAGCGCCAATGATATCTTGATTGTTCGATTTAACAGGTGCTGCAATTAGCCTGAGACGATTCTGGGTTTGCTTTTCGATGACGGTCTTCCTCGACATCTGTCCTACTACCAACGCTCGTTTAACCAGCAATTCTGTCGTCCTTTTCCCTACACTTGACTGTTTGTAAGGATTGGACGTTCCAAGGACCTTGCTTTGGTTATTGGTTATGCGAATTTCTTCTATATCTTCCATCGTGACATCCTGTAACACCGTCCGGATATCTTCTTCAATGGTTGGTGTAGTATCATCACGTTGTTTTTTTATTTCCTGCTCAATGCTATAAGCGAGTAAATGAATTCTTTCTTCTAATGATTCGTTAAAATTGTTCGTCAGCTGAGTTTCGAGCTTACTGACAAAATAGACTCCGATTATTTGAATCGCAATAAGGATAAGCAATACATAAATCAACACAAATTTAAGATGAATGGACCGAAAAAAACCTACCTTTTTCATGTAAATTATTCCTGCTCAGTTTGTCGCAGGTAATAGCCAACTCCTCTTCTTGTTACAATCCATGTCGGATGACTTGGGTTGTCTTCAATTTTCTCACGAAGGCGACGAACCGTAACATCAACTGTTCGTACATCCCCATAATAATCATAACCCCATACCGTCTGCAGGAGGTGCTCACGTGTCATTACCTGACCGATATGCTTGGCAAGATAATGCAACAATTCGAATTCACGGTGAGTAAGTTCGATCATATCTCCTCTTTTGGTTACCATGTATGCATCTGGGTGGATAACAAGCGAACCTATCGTAATCTCAGAAGGCTCTTCCGTATCTGCCGCTTTCTGTTGATGACGTCGCAAATTGGCTTTTACCCTCGCAATCAGTTCACGCGTGCTGAAAGGCTTTGTTACATAGTCATCTGCACCTAGTTCTAAACCAAGCACTTTATCTATCTCCGAATCCTTGGCAGTCAGCATGATGATTGGCATTTCATACTTCTTACGTACTTCCCTGCACACTTCCATACCGTCTCGCTGAGGCAACATAATATCTAAAAGGATGAGATCAGGGCGCACCTCCTCCACCTTATTGACCGCCTCTTCGCCGTCATAGGCGCAATACACTTCGTACCCTTCTTTTTGAAGGTTAAATTTCAATATATCTGCAATCGGTTTTTCATCGTCTACTACAAGTATTTTCTTTTCCATATGGTTTCGCTCCTTCTCAGCATCTATCTACTCTTATCCGTTAGTATGGCTCTTTTCCAAAGATTGTTGCCATCTTGCTAGAAAAAAACGGCGTTTAACCGTAATTATAATCAAGACACTCTACTACTTACTTTACCATGTAGAGCGGGGGAGCGCATCTATTAAGAGAAAGCTCCTAAAAGTGTTTCGAAACATAAAAACCTCTAGCTCACTTTTCATTTGCTAGAGGTTTCATGTATGTGTTTAGTTATTTAAATACTGCATTGGATCTTTTAACTTGCCATCTTGATACACTTCAAAATGTAAATGAACGCCTGTTGATTGTCCTGTTGTTCCCATGACACCAATCTTGCTGCCGCGAGAAACAGTTTGTCCTACGGAAACGCTAATAGAATCAAGATGGGCATATGTTGTCTTCATCCCGTTTTGGTGATTGATGACAACTTTGTTTCCATAACCGCCGTCCCAACCAGCAGATTCAACAACTCCATTGTCCGCTGCCTTAATTGTACGGTCGCTTGGACGAGCGATGTCGATTCCTTTATGCATCTTACCCCAACGGTGACCCATTTTGCTGGAAATATAACCGCCAACTGCTGGCCACGCAAGAGATCCGCTACCACGAGAAGGAATCACTTTCGTTCCTTTAACAACAATATGATTAACAGGTTCTTTCAACGTTTCTTCATGAGTTACTTCTGTCTTGATGGTCATACCATTTTCTTTCGTAGTGATGGTGCGAACGTTTTTCTCTCCATACTCACCCTGTTGCTTTACTTTTGTTTCTCCCTTAGGAAGCTCTTTATCTTCCACAACTTCCTGTTCATAAGGAACTTCTTCATTTTTAGAAACTTCTTGTTTTACAACAATATTCAAGTAAGGTTTTTTCGCTGAAACATTTAACACTTTACCAACCTTCAGTAGAGTGTCCATCGCGATGTCAGGATTCATTTCCAAAAGTTCTTCTGAAGATAGGTCATGTTTCTCAGCGATATCTCCTAGGGAGTCTCCCGCTTGTACTTCATACTTATCTGCTTGCTTTTTGCCTTTTTTAATTAATTCCACTGCTTCTTTTACAGAAAGAACATTTTTAGGGTCTACATCTTTATCACTATACGAAACTTTTTCCGCAACAGATACGTCTAAAACTCGAGACTCATTTACTTTCAGCTCAGGAAGTTTAGCCTCTTGGTTCTTTTGTCTTTCTTCAAAAGCTTTTAGGTCTTCTTCAGAAACAAAGTCTAACTTTAAAATCTCCATAACCTTTTCCGCTTCTTCTTTGTTTTTCAGGAGTACTACTTCTTCTCCTTCGATTGATAATGCAGAAGCGCTGGCCTTCACTTCAACCTGCTTAATTACCGTGTCAATCGTCTCTTTGTTCTTTGCAGAAGGTCGGAAAACTTTCTCAGGCACAACTGATACTTGCTCTCCTACTGTAAGTTCTAATTCTTTATGATCTTTCTGAACAGATTCCACTTTAGCCTCTAACGCTTTGTCTAACTGTTCCTTGTTATCGACTGCACCAACACGCTCACCATTCAAATACACGTGGTATACCGTACCAAGCAGTGAATTCTCACTAGCATGAACAGCAACTGCGCCAAGTGTAATAGTAGAAGCAGCAATAGTCGTCACCATTACTCTTTTTGTAAAAGTAGAAAGGCGATTTTTTGGAGATTTATGTTTACTATTTTGTTTTTCGGTGTATGTACTATATATACGCTTTAATCGGTTCATCATGGTCTTTCTTTCCCCCTGATTTCTTCCCGTTCTTTAAACAGTTTTATTTAGGTAAACTAGCTTCCTCGACTTAGGACTAATGATACCCATTTAAATTTTTCGACTCTTTTACCATACCATAGGTTTACAAACAAATAGAATACTAGAACAAAAGATGTAATAAAACTGTATTATTGTTGTCATATTTAGGCGATTTATAGGGATTTTTCCTTAATTAGGTATAAAACATGGGTAATTTTACATAGTTTTGACGTATTGGTTGGAAGTAGAGGGGAAATTACCCTGTTTTGTTACAGAGGGGTAACAGGGTGCGGTTGGGTTTTGGTGGTAGAGGCGTTTTGATGGGGTTTTTTGTTGTTTTTGTTAATCAATCGGTGGAGGTTCAGTACCGCTCCGAGCTTAATAGTGCTGCTAATTTGATCATTCTACCTATTTGAGCTGGGCTTCGGGCGTATAGAACGCTTCTATTTGACCGAGCGGACTGGTTGAGCTGGGCTTCGGGCTTATAGAAACTTTATAAAGTAAAAACCCAGCAAAAACTTTATATACAAAAAAACAGCACGTTCATCAATGAATGAACGTGCTGCTTTGAGATGGCTCGGGACGGAATCGAACCGCCGACACATGGATTTTCAGTCCATTGCTCTACCAACTGAGCTACCGAGCCTAACAAAACTTGAATATGTAAATGGCGGTCCCGACCGGGATCGAACCGGCGATCTCCTGCGTGACAGGCAGGCATGTTAACCGCTACACCACGGGACCTAAGTTAAAAGAAAAAAAATGGTGACCCATACGGGATTCGAACCCGTGTTACCGCCGTGAAAGGGCGGTGTCTTAACCGCTTGACCAATGGGCCTTACTTTTGAAAGAAAATGGTGTGCCATGAAGGACTCGAACCTTCGACCCTCTGATTAAAAGTCAGATGCTCTACCGACTGAGCTAATGGCACCTAAGTACAACTTCGCCTTATGTAACTTTGAATCTCTTTTGACGACGTTTTTAATAATATCATACTATCAATAAATATTGCAATAACTTTTTTTGAAAAAATATTAACTTCTCTAAAACTTACTAAAACCCAATCGGTAAAAAAACAGAAAGGGGACTTACTGAGTGTAATGAAGACACTTTGAAGCAGAAAATCACCTTGAAAGTGTCTTCATCTGAGTTATGATGACACTTTGGTGGGAATTTTTTTATCATAAGTGTCTTCATGCACTCACTGAAGACACTTTGCCACTAATTTCCCAAATAAAAGTGTCTTCATTAAGCAATCTCCATGGAGCAAAGAAGTCATTAGGCTCAACATCACCTACAACCACCTCACCATAATAAAGCCCCTTCATCCTAAACCAAGGAGAAGAGGCTAACCTAACACTTTAAATATTACTTCGCATACACACTGCGTACCACATTCGTCTGAGAGCGATCTGGCCCAACAGAGAAGATGGACAATGGAATGCCTGTTAACTGAGATACGCGCTCAATGTAGTGACGAGCGTTCTCTGGAAGTTCACTTAAGCTTCTTACGCCTGTAATGTCTTCTTTCCAGCCGGGCATTTCTTCGTATACTGGTTCACATTCAGCAAGTACTTTCAAACTCGCTGGGAATGCTTCCATCACTTCGCCTTTGTATTTGTAAGCTACGCAAATTTTCAGCGTTTCAATACCAGTTAAAACGTCGATGGAGTTCAAGGAAAGGTCTGTCATTCCACTTACGCGGCGAGCGTGACGTACAACTACACTGTCAAACCAACCTACACGGCGAGGGCGTCCAGTTGTTGTACCATACTCTCTTCCCACTTCACGGATTTGATGACCAATTTCGTTGTCTAATTCTGTAGGGAAAGGACCGTCCCCAACACGAGTAGTGTAAGCTTTTGCAACTCCTACCACATGGTCAATTTTTGAAGGACCAACGCCAGAACCGATTGTAACTCCACCCGCAACAGGATTGGAAGATGTTACGAATGGGTATGTTCCTTGGTCGATATCAAGCATAACCCCTTGTGCGCCTTCAAAAAGAACGCGACGGCCATCATCAAGCGCATCGTTTAACACAACAGAAGTATCCGTTACGTACTTTGCAAATTGCTGCCCGTACTCGTAGTACTCATCAAGGATATCTTCTAGCTTGAAGCCTTCCGTTTCATACATTCTTTCTAATAAACGGTTTTTCTCCGCTAAGTTGTGTGCAAGCTTTGCTTCAAAAAGTTCGCGGTCAAGCAAGTCAGCAATACGAATACCAACACGAGCAGCTTTATCCATGTAAGCTGGTCCGATTCCTTTTTTCGTTGTACCGATCTTGTTTGCGCCTTTGCGCTCTTCTTCCACTTCGTCAAGCTTCAAGTGGTAAGGAAGAATCACGTGTGCACGGTCTGAAATGCGCAGATTGTCTGTGCTAACTCCGCGGTCATGTAGATATTTTAATTCTTGGATTAATGCTTTAGGATCTACAACCATTCCGTTCCCGATAACACAAGTCTTGTCATTATAGAAAATTCCAGAAGGTATTAAGTGTAATTTATAAGTTTCACCGTTAAATTTAATTGTGTGTCCTGCATTGTTACCGCCTTGGTAACGTGCAATAAGCTCTGCATTCTCAGAAAGAAAATCGGTAATTTTTCCTTTTCCTTCGTCTCCCCATTGTGTTCCTACTACGACTACTGATGCCATAGAGCGTACACCTCCACTAAATATGTAACTTTTTTCAAATCATTTTTCAACAAAAGTAAGTTTATCAGCTGCTCACTAGAAAGTCAACCAAAACACGAACGTTGCATAAATTTAATATTATATTTGTTCGTAAATAAGGCGGATTGCTTAAATATATGGCCCATAAAGTTTAAAAAGGCACCTACATGACGTAGATGCCTTTTATTATGCCCCTGGAGGGACAGATTCATCATCAAATCGCCGCTCCAAGTTAACAAATTTATTATATTCTTTTACGAAAGCCAAAGAAACTGTTCCAACAGGACCATTACGCTGTTTTGCCAGGATGATTTCGATGATGTTCTTGTTTTCACTTTCTTTATCGTAATAGTCATCACGATATAAGAAACCTACGATATCGGCATCCTGCTCGATACTTCCGGATTCACGTATATCCGACATCATCGGACGCTTGTCTTGACGTTGCTCTACGCCACGGGACAGCTGAGAAAGTGCGATAACAGGGACTTCCAATTCCCTTGCCAATGCTTTTAGGGAACGGGAAATCTCGGAAACTTCCTGCTGACGGTTCTCTCCGCCGCCGCGACCACTACCTTGAATCAATTGCAGGTAGTCAATAAGAATCATTCCAAGGCCGCTCTCTTGTCTTAGACGTCGGCATTTGGAACGGATTTCGCTGACACGGATACCTGGCGTATCATCGATATAGATACCCGCATTGGACAAGCTTCCCATTGCCATCGTCAGCTTGCTCCAATCCTCTGCGGTCAATTGGCCTGTCCTAAGATTTTGTGCATTGATGTTTCCTTCTGCACAAAGCATCCTCATTACAAGCTGCTCTGCTCCCATCTCCAGACTGAAGATGGCGACATTCTCACGAGCCTTTGTTGCAACGTTTTGTGCGATATTTAAAGCGAATGCCGTTTTACCAACAGAAGGACGTGCAGCGATAATAATTAAATCGTTTCGCTGGAATCCTGCCGTCATTTTGTCCAATTCGGTAAAGCCTGTCTCAATCCCCGTCACTTCCCCTTTACGGTTGTGCAGAGTTTCGATGTTATCATAGGTTTTAACCAGCACGTCTTTGATGTTTTGGAACACACCGGAATTTTTACGTTGTGAAACTTCAAGAATTTGCTTTTCCGCTTCGTTCAATAATCCTGCTACTTCATCTTCCCTGCTGTAACCTTCTTGGGCGATGTTAGTTGCGGTACGAATCAGGCGGCGAAGAATGGACTTCTCTTCTACAATCTTTGCATAGTACTCTATATTTGCTGCAGTTGGCACCGACCCTGCTATATCACTCAGGTAAGATACCCCTCCAACTTCTTCTAAAAGCTTCAAGTTTGCAAGCTCGGATGTGACTGTAACCAGATCGACCGGTTCGCCCCGGTCGGAAAGATTCAGCATGCAGTCATATATCTTTTGATGGGCAGCGCGGTAAAAATCATCTGGCATGACAAGCTCAGACGCCAATGTCAATGCGGACGGTTCTAAGAAAATAGCCCCGATGACCGCCTGTTCCGCTTCTATATTTTGCGGTGGTATTCTATCTTCAAAAATATCACTCATCCCTGTTCCTCCTCCCAGAAAGCGATTCCTCAAAAATGAATTTTCTTAAAAATTGATTGCTCTTACGTATTTTTGTAATAACCGTATTAATTGTTGCTGTCGTGCTCTTTTCTAGTTAATCGATATAAAGGCCGGGCTAATATCTAGAGTAGAAAGACGGTAAAAAGTCCAAATGCCGACTAGAAAAGAGCTCTCATAAAGAAAACTCGGCAATTGCCGAGCATTTTTCTTACTTTTGTTCTGTTACATGAACCTTCAAGGTGGCTGTAACATCTGTATGCAACTTTACAGGTACATTTGTATAACCTAAAGCGCGGATGGCATCATTTAGCTCCATTTTACGCTTATCAATCTTTATTTTATGCTTCTTTTGAAGCTCTTCTGCTATTTGTTTCGTTGTGATGCTGCCAAATAAACGGCCGCCTTCACCTGCTTTAGTTTGGAACTCAAGCGTAAGCTTTTCCAACGTCTCTTTTAACTTCTTCGCGTTTTCTACCTCTTGTTCCGCTTCTTTAGCTTCTTTGTTCTTTTGAGCTTCCAATGATTTAAGGTTACCATTTGAAGCTTCCATCGCCAACCCTTGTTTTAGTAGAAAATTATGGGCATAACCATCTGCCACGTTTTTCACTTCGCCTTTTTTGCCTTTACCTTTTACATCTTTTAAAAATATTACCCTCATTCCTTGGAACCTCCTTCTAAGTACTCAGTTATTGCTTGTTTCAATTGTTCTTCTGCTTCATCAATGGTCGTATTCATCTGTGTGGCTGCATTTGTTAGGTGTCCGCCGCCGCCAAGTTTCTCCATGACAACCTGTACGTTGACATCCCCGAGCGATCTTGCACTGATGCTCACCTGCTCGCCGTTTCGGTGCGCAATGACAAAAGAAGTATTGATGTCGCTCATCGCAAGCAGCGTGTCTGCAGCCTGTGCAATCATCACCTGATCAAAGGATTCTTCCGGGACTCCTTTGGCAATAACGATGCCTTCTTGAAACAGATAAGCACTCTCTATCAATTTGGCGCGTTTCACAAAGCGGTCTAAGTTTTCTTTTAATAGCTTTTGCACAAGAATGGTATCAGCCCCTTGTGAACGCAGATAGGATGCTGCATCAAATGTACGGGACCCAGTACGGACCGTGAAGCTTTTCGTATCTACTATTATACCAGCTAACAGGGCGGTCGCTTCAAGCATTGTGATTTTGATTCGTTTTGGCTGGTATTGCAGGAGCTCTGTGACAAGCTCTGCAGTTGAGGAAGCATAAGGTTCCATATAAACAAGCAACGGATCCTCAATAAAGTCCTCTCCACGTCTGTGATGATCGATCACGACCACATTATCGATTTTATTTAACAGCTTTTCCTCAATCACTAGGGAAGGCTTATGTGTATCGACCACAACCAGCAACGTATCGCCTGTCGCTATCTCAAAGGCATCTTCCGGTGAGATGAATTTTTCCCACAGCTCATTATGGCCTTTTAATTCTTCCAACAGGCGGTGAATGCCTGCATCTATTTCCTGATTATTTAAAACTATATATGCATCTTTATGGTTGAGTTCCGCTACTTTTGCAATCCCGATGGCCGCTCCAAGTGCGTCCATGTCCGGGTATCGATGCCCCATGATGATCACTTTGTCACTTTCGTGAATCAGTTCCTTCAATGCGTGAGAGATAACGCGTGCACGTACACGTGTCCGTTTCTCCATCGGATTAGTTTTTCCTCCATAGAAGCGTACCTTTCCATTCGTTTGCTTGATGGCTACCTGGTCGCCTCCACGACCCAATGCAAGGTCCAGGCTTGATTGGGCAAGGTGACCTAGCTCAGGAAGAGAAGGAACTCCTGTACCAATACCAACACTTAATGTAAGGGGCATGCTCTGTTTGGATGTCTGTTCACGAACTTCATCCAGTATGGAAAACTTGTTCTTTTCCAATTGTACAAGGATATGTTCATTTAACACGACAATAAAACGTTCCATCGATGTTCTTTTCAAGAATACGCCGTTTTCTGTGGACCATTTATTAATAATGGAGGTCACCTGGCTGTTAATGGCGCTTTTCGTTTGATCATCCATCCCCTGTGTCACTTCATCATAATTGTCTAAGAAAATAATGCCGAGAACCGTGCGCTCGTCTTCATATAACTTCTCAATATGCGTCTGTTCGGTAATGTCAAAAAAGTAGATAAGGCGCTCTGCTTTCTTAATGACCACTTTATATTTCCTATCGTGCAGGGGAATCGTTTCTGTTTCAATATCCTGTTTCAATAGTGGAATCAAGTTTTCTCCTACGTCATATAACGACCTGCCCACCAGTGTTTCTTCATGAAAACAGGAAGCGAGAAAAGGATTCGTCCATTCGATTTGATAATCATCATTATATAGCATAATACCGATTGGCATTTCCATTAACGCTTCTTCTCCGACCTTTTTTAACCGGTAGGAAAGCGTGGAAATGTACGTTTCCATTTCTTTTTTAGCCTTTTGTTCCACTTTGATGTAAAGATATACAACCAAGCCTAGGAGCAGAAAGCTGACAATCCCTATTTGCCATTGGAAAAACACAATTATCCCAAGTTGAATCAGTGCGATGACAAACAATAAATAAACGGGATAACGCAGATTCAGTTTTTCAAAATAATTAGGCATGTATGTTCAGCTCCTAATTAATAGTTTAGCTCATTATTTTCCTTGATTCTTTCCCTGTATTCTCTCTCTAAGTTGAAAACCGATATCTATTATTCCTATCATTCTTATTATATAGACCAAAGGAGTGATTAGGAAGGATAAAATGACAAGCGTAATCGGAATGGCTTTGGAGATCTTTTTTATATGACAGAAATAGAAGATAAATGAGAATCCTTGGACCGTCATTAATAGCATTAATATGAAGGAAAGGTTAAGGACTACCATAAATAAAGTTGTCCCTTCTTCTGGTGCCATAAGCGATAAGATAAGGACAATTAAGTAATACCACAACAAGCTCTTTGGTAGCACCAACTCCCTGAATGGAGGGAAAGGACTGATCTTCATTTTTAACCTTTTTATGATAAAGAAAGTGATGAGCTGCGAGAAGTAGGCATGTACAAAAGAGGTTAATACCAACATGGTCGGTAGTAGATAACTTGTATAGCCTAGCGACTCTTCTAATATCGCCACCGCTTCTTTTGCATTTTCTTGACCAAGCGAGGTAGCTATTGCTTCTGATGCCTGTATGGACTCCCTGATCATCTCTTGCATTACTTCTATAAAATCAATATCAAATAGGACAATTGCCACCACATACGCCAATATATAGTTAAGTAAAAATACTCCTGTAGCAGCGCCTAAAATGGCGTAACGGCTAGTATTCTTCTGGACAAGATGTCCGATGACCACTCCGGCGGTACTAGCTGGTATGCTTAGGGCAAGGGCTACCGGTGATCCAATCAGAACACTAAGCACTCCGGCAACTACCACTAGCCAAATTCCTGATTTCCACCCGTTTCTTGCTGTATAGACGACAAATGGGACAACAAGGGCGAGAAAGGTGATGAGCCCTATAAAAGGAATGAAGAGTGTCATGAGAAGAAGCAGGACATAGATACCGAGCAATGCCGCACCTTCTGTAATATGTTTTGTTTCCTTCATAAGTATAAACCTCCAAGAACGCTTAGTTACACAATATGTATAGTTTATCCTTAAGATTCTATTACAATCAAATGTTATGTCGTATGTTAAACTCCCTGTTGCCTTTCGCTCCAGGTGTTCGCTTTCCGCGGGACGGTGCTTGAGCCTCCTGATATGAACGAAACTGTCAAGGCCCCCACTCTTCTAGGTGTTTTTGTTTTGTTTTTGTGCAACTCTAAGAAGAGAAGCCGATTCTACTTCTTTTTCTTTTAA